>NZ_CM145752.1:0-3793262 GCF_055632855.1 Acinetobacter sp. SW-226
AAAGATCATTAAGAGATTATGAAGAACAACTTGTGTGGATTTTTACTGATTGATCGATCGAAAATATTTCATTGATTGATGGTAGAAATTACTCGAAGTTTATTTGAGCGAATTTTTAGTCAGAAAATTGATGAGCCAGAATTGTGACCTTAAGTCACTAAATGATTTTAACTGAAGAGTTTGATCATGGCTCAGATTGAACGCTGGCGGCAGGCTTAACACATGCAAGTCGAGCGGGGGGAGGTAGCTTGCTACCTAACCTAGCGGCGGACGGGTGAGTAATGCTTAGGAATCTGCCTATTAGTGGGGGACAACATTTCGAAAGGGATGCTAATACCGCATACGCCCTAAGGGGGAAAGCAGGGGATCTTCGGACCTTGCGCTAATAGATGAGCCTAAGTCGGATTAGCTAGTTGGTGGGGTAAAGGCCTACCAAGGCGACGATCTGTAGCGGGTCTGAGAGGATGATCCGCCACACTGGGACTGAGACACGGCCCAGACTCCTACGGGAGGCAGCAGTGGGGAATATTGGACAATGGGGGGAACCCTGATCCAGCCATGCCGCGTGTGTGAAGAAGGCCTTTTGGTTGTAAAGCACTTTAAGCGAGGAGGAGGCTACCGAGATTAATACTCTTGGATAGTGGACGTTACTCGCAGAATAAGCACCGGCTAACTCTGTGCCAGCAGCCGCGGTAATACAGAGGGTGCGAGCGTTAATCGGATTTACTGGGCGTAAAGCGTGCGTAGGCGGCTTTTTAAGTCGGATGTGAAATCCCCGAGCTTAACTTGGGAATTGCATTCGATACTGGGAAGCTAGAGTATGGGAGAGGATGGTAGAATTCCAGGTGTAGCGGTGAAATGCGTAGAGATCTGGAGGAATACCGATGGCGAAGGCAGCCATCTGGCCTAATACTGACGCTGAGGTACGAAAGCATGGGGAGCAAACAGGATTAGATACCCTGGTAGTCCATGCCGTAAACGATGTCTACTAGCCGTTGGGGCCTTTGAGGCTTTAGTGGCGCAGCTAACGCGATAAGTAGACCGCCTGGGGAGTACGGTCGCAAGACTAAAACTCAAATGAATTGACGGGGGCCCGCACAAGCGGTGGAGCATGTGGTTTAATTCGATGCAACGCGAAGAACCTTACCTGGTCTTGACATAGTAAGAACTTTCCAGAGATGGATTGGTGCCTTCGGGAACTTACATACAGGTGCTGCATGGCTGTCGTCAGCTCGTGTCGTGAGATGTTGGGTTAAGTCCCGCAACGAGCGCAACCCTTTTCCTTATTTGCCAGCACTTCGGGTGGGAACTTTAAGGATACTGCCAGTGACAAACTGGAGGAAGGCGGGGACGACGTCAAGTCATCATGGCCCTTACGACCAGGGCTACACACGTGCTACAATGGTCGGTACAAAGGGTTGCTACCTAGCGATAGGATGCTAATCTCAAAAAGCCGATCGTAGTCCGGATTGGAGTCTGCAACTCGACTCCATGAAGTCGGAATCGCTAGTAATCGCGGATCAGAATGCCGCGGTGAATACGTTCCCGGGCCTTGTACACACCGCCCGTCACACCATGGGAGTTTGTTGCACCAGAAGTAGGTAGTCTAACCGCAAGGAGGACGCTTACCACGGTGTGGCCGATGACTGGGGTGAAGTCGTAACAAGGTAGCCGTAGGGGAACCTGCGGCTGGATCACCTCCTTAACGAAAGATTGACGATTGGTAAGAATCCACAACAAGTTGTTCTTCATGACGATGTATCTGAGGGTCTGTAGCTCAGTTGGTTAGAGCACACGCTTGATAAGCGTGGGGTCACAAGTTCAAGTCTTGTCAGACCCACCAAATCTGACTAACAAGCATTGTTAAATGCTGAATACAGAAAAACAGAGACATTGACTTATTGATAAGCTGGGGACTTAGCTTAGTTGGTAGAGCGCCTGCTTTGCACGCAGGAGGTCAGGAGTTCGACTCTCCTAGTCTCCACCATAGATTATAGAAATTAGTAAGTTAAAGCTTATTAACTTCTGTGATTTATCGCAGTTTCCTGACCTGACGAAGGCTGGAAAAATCATTAACAGAATATATTTGAGTTGAAATAATTTGTTCATACTCGTTTTTAAGATCGACATTAACAGTGATTTATTACTGGATGGTGAAGATTGAAGAAATGAGTTACTAGCGAAATTAACTGAATCAAGCGTTTTGGTATGTGAATTGAATTGAAGCTGTACGTAGTTAAATCTACAAGGCTCCAACTGTAGCGATTAAGTTCGCGACGCAATATCCTACTTGTAGGGATTAGCGACTGTTTGGGGTTGTATAGTCAAGTAATTAAGTGCATGTGGTGGATGCCTTGGCAGTCAGAGGCGAAGAAAGACGTAATAGCCTGCGATAAGCTCCGGGGAGGCGGCAAATATCCTGTGATCCGGAGATTTCTGAATGGGGAAACCCACCTGTCATAAGGCAGGTATCGTATGATGAATACATAGTCATACGAGGCGAACGAGGGGAAGTGAAACATCTCAGTACCCTTAGGAAAAGAAATCAATTGAGATTCCCTCAGTAGCGGCGAGCGAACGGGGAAAAGCCCATTAAGTCATATAAGTTTTAGTGGAATGCTCTGGGAAGTGCAACCATAGTGGGTGATAGTCCTGTACACGAAAGGGCTTATATGATGATGTCGAGTAGGGCGGGGCACGTGAAACCTTGTCTGAATATGGGGGGACCATCCTCCAAGGCTAAATACTCCTGACTGACCGATAGTGAACCAGTACCGTGAGGGAAAGGCGAAAAGAACCCCTGTGAGGGGAGTGAAATAGATCCTGAAACCGCATGCATACAAGCAGTGGGAGCCGACATGTTCGGTGACTGCGTACCTTTTGTATAATGGGTCAGCGACTTACATTCAGTAGCGAGGTTAACCGCATAGGGGAGCCGTAGAGAAATCGAGTCTTAATAGGGCGTTTAGTTGCTGGGTGTAGACCCGAAACCGGGTGATCTATCCATGAGCAGGTTGAAGGTTGGGTAACACTAACTGGAGGACCGAACCCACTGTCGTTGAAAAGCCAGGGGATGACTTGTGGATAGGGGTGAAAGGCTAATCAAACTCGGTGATAGCTGGTTCTCCCCGAAAGCTATTTAGGTAGCGCCTCGGACGAATACCATTGGGGGTAGAGCACTGTTTCGGCTAGGGGGTCATCCCGACTTACCAAACCGATGCAAACTCCGAATACCAATGAGTACTATCCGGGAGACAGACTGCGGGTGCTAACGTCCGTAGTCAAGAGGAAAACAATCCAGACCGCCAGCTAAGGCCCCAAAATTATAGTTAAGTGGGAAACGATGTGGGAAGGCATAGACAGCTAGGAGGTTGGCTTAGAAGCAGCCACCCTTTAAAGAAAGCGTAATAGCTCACTAGTCGAGTCGGCCTGCGCGGAAGATGTAACGGGGCTAAAACTATATGCCGAAGCTGCGGATTTGCAATTTATTGCAAGTGGTAGGGGAGCGTTCTGTAAGCCGATGAAGGTGTATTGAGAAGTATGCTGGAGGTATCAGAAGTGCGAATGCTGACGTGAGTAACGACAAAACGGGTGAAAAACCCGTTCGCTGAAAGACCAAGGGTTCCAGTCCAACGTTAATCGGGGCTGGGTGAGTCGACCCCTAAGGCGAGGCCGAGAGGCGTAGTCGATGGGAAATTGGTTAATATTCCAATACTTCTATGTAATGCGATGAGAGGACGGAGAAGGTTAAGTCAGCCTGGCGTTGGTTGTCCAGGTGGAAGGTTGTAGGCATGTATCTTAGGCAAATCCGGGGTACTCTATGCTGAGAACTGATAGCAAGCTGTACTTGTACAGTGAAGTGGCTGATACCATGCTTCCAGGAAAAGTCTCTAAGCTTCAGTTACATAGGAATCGTACCCGAAACCGACACAGGTGGTCAGGTCGAGTAGACCAAAGCGCTTGAGAGAACTCTGCTGAAGGAACTAGGCAAAATGGTACCGTAACTTCGGGAGAAGGTACGCTGCCGACGGTGATAGGATTTACTCCTTGAGCTATTGGCAGCCACAGAAACCAGGCCCCTGCAACTGTTTATTAAAAACATAGCACTCTGCAAACACGAAAGTGGACGTATAGGGTGTGATGCCTGCCCGGTGCTGGAAGGTTAATTGATGGGGTTAGCGTAAGCGAAGCTCTTGATCGAAGCCCCAGTAAACGGCGGCCGTAACTATAACGGTCCTAAGGTAGCGAAATTCCTTGTCGGGTAAGTTCCGACCTGCACGAATGGCATAATGATGGGGGCGCTGTCTCCAGCAGAGGCTCAGTGAAATCGAATTCGCCGTGAAGATGCGGTGTACCCGCGGCTAGACGGAAAGACCCCGTGAACCTTTACTGCAGCTTGACATTGAACTTTGATCTTACTTGTGTAGGATAGGTGGGAGGCTTTGAAACCGAGACGCTAGTTTCGGTGGAGCCAATCTTGAAATACCACCCTGGTAATATTGAGGTTCTAACTCTGTCCCGTAATCCGGGACGAGGACCATGTCTGGTGGGTAGTTTGACTGGGGCGGTCTCCTCCTAAAGAGTAACGGAGGAGTACGAAGGTGCGCTCAGCGTGGTCGGAAATCACGCGTAGAGTATAAAGGCAAAAGCGCGCTTAACTGCGAGACCCACAAGTCGAGCAGGTACGAAAGTAGGTCTTAGTGATCCGGTGGTTCTGTATGGAAGGGCCATCGCTCAACGGATAAAAGGTACTCTGGGGATAACAGGCTGATACCGCCCAAGAGTTCATATCGACGGCGGTGTTTGGCACCTCGATGTCGGCTCATCTCATCCTGGGGCTGAAGCAGGTCCCAAGGGTATGGCTGTTCGCCATTTAAAGAGGTACGCGAGCTGGGTTTAGAACGTCGTGAGACAGTTCGGTCCCTATCTACCGTGGGCGTTGGAAATTTGAGAGGATCTGCTCCTAGTACGAGAGGACCAGAGTGGACGAACCTCTGGTGTACCGGTTGTGACGCCAGTCGCATCGCCGGGTAGCTATGTTCGGAAGGGATAACCGCTGAAAGCATCTAAGCGGGAAGCCTACCTCAAGATAAGATTTCCCTAGGACTTTATGTCCTCTAAAGAGCCGTTGAAGACTACGACGTTGATAGGTTGGATGTGGAAGCATAGTGATATGTGAAGCTGACCAATACTAATTGCTCGTGAGGCTTGACTATACAACACCCAAACAGTTGGTGTTGTGGTTCAAATCACTGCAAATACCTTGATTTAGTTATAAAGCTAAGTACAATGTGCAAATTAAATTAACTCAGATGTTCTGTTAATAACTCATTTGATGAAAGTTAGGCATACACAATGTGTAAATAAGACCAAACGAATAGTCATAAACAGTTGTGCTGGCGACAATAGCAAGAGTGAACCACCTGATCCCTTCCCGAACTCAGAAGTGAAACCTCTTAGCGCTGATGGTAGTGTGGCGTTTGCCATGTGAGAGTAAGTCATCGCCAGCTCATTATTCAAAAGCCCCCTAACTTAATTGTTAGGGGGCTTTTTTTATTATGCGGTTAGCGAAATATAGAGGAAAGAAGAGAATGAGAGCGGAGAATATGCGCTAAATTATACAAAAATACATTTATATAAATTAAAATTATGTGAAATATCTACCATTTATCAAAGAATTTGAAAAAGTGCAAATCGTTTTACCGCATTTTTATACAACTTTAGTCTAGTTTTTCCAAAAAGTGCAGTTTTGATTGCTTTATTTATAGACAAAAAATGAATAATGATTCATTTTATATAAAAGTGAACAATGATTCACTTTTTATAATAAAGCTCACAATTGGAGGTGAGGAAAAAATGACAGCGACAACAATGAATGTAAATGCTGTAATCGATCAGGCGAAGTTTAAACCCTTTCATCTAACGGTTGTTTTATGGTGTTTATTTGTCGTCTTATTTGACGGTTATGATTTAGCCATTAATGGCGTTGCTTTACCGCTCTTAATGAAAGAGTGGGGAATGACGGCAGTACAGGCTGGTATGCTGGCCAGTACTGCTTTAGCAGGTATGATGTTTGGCGCAATGCTATTTGGGATGTTGGCGGATAAAATTGGCCGAAAAAAAGTTATTATTATCTGTGTCACCTTGTTTAGCGGTTTCACGTTTGCAGGTGGTTTTGCATCAACACCTACTGAGTTTGGTATTTTACGTTTTATTGCTGGTCTTGGGATTGGCGGGGTTTTACCTAATTTGGTTGCGCTGACTTCGGAATATGCTCCACAAAAATTTCGCAGCACTTTGGTGACAGCCATGTTTAGTGGTTATGCCATGGGTGGCATTATGGCGGCATTGTTAGGTGCAGCATTCACCCCGACGTTTGGCTGGAAAATTATGTTCTTCATTGCAGGTATTCCATTACTTTTTATCCCAATTTTATGGAAATTCTTACCTGAATCAGTCACTTTTTTGGTGAAAGCTCAACAAACTGAAAAAGCACGTAATATTATTCAACGTTTGGTTCCTGACGAGACGGTGTCGCCAAATACTGTTTTAATCTTGAATGAAGCAAAAGTGCCAGATGCGTCTGTCGCTGCCTTGTTTAAGAATGGCCGTGCTAGAGGCACTATCTTATTTTGGTGCTGCTTTTTCATGTGCTTATTGATGGTGTATGCCTTAGGCAGTTGGTTACCAAAACTAATGATGGCTGCGGGTTATTCGATGGGGAGTAGTTTGATGTTTTTACTTTCTTTGAATATTGGTGCGGTGATTGGAACAGCAGGAGGGGGTATTCTTGCAGACCGTTTCCACTTGAAACCTGTCATTATCAGTATGTTGATTGTTGGCGCAGTCGCGCTTGTTGGTTTAGGTTTTAATTCACCCCAGCCTGTGATTTATCTATTGGTTGCTCTTGCAGGAGCTGCGTCGATAGGCTGTAGTATTTTATTATACAGTTATGTAGCGCAGTATTATCCGCTGGCTGTTCGTTCAACAGGTTTAGGTTGGGCATCTGGCATTGGGCGTGTTGGTGCGATTGTCGGACCAATTGTCATTGGGGTGCTGCTGGGAATGGAGCTACCGCATAAAATGAACTTTATTGCAGTTGCTATTCCAGCAATTATTGCTGCAATTGCCGTCTCTTTCATTCGTCTGAATAACGCTGAAGAAACTGTAACGTCTCAAGTGAAAGTTTCAAGCTCAGTCAAGGCACCGTCTTGATGATATGAATGAAATAAAAGGCTCTCAAACAGAGGGCCTTTTATTTTTGAACAACAACGTAATGCGAGTGATGTGCTCAATTTGCATGGCCAATGTTATGCTCATAGATGCTTAAAATAAGCAGGATAAGAAGAATGACTAAAGTGCATCAGCAACTCGACCCTCAACAAGCCAATAATCTATTCAAAATTTTGAAACAACGCTTTCAGACACATATGGAACGTCATGAGCATATCCGCTGGGCAGATATCCATGAACAACTTTTAGGGCAGCCAGATAAGTTATGGTCATTACATCACATGGAGCTTAGTGGTGGTGAGCCAGATGTGGCTGTATTGCCGAATACTCAAGCATTGTATTTCTTTGACTGTGCACTTGAATCGCCAAAAGGGCGGCGGAGTATGTGCTATGACCAGGAGGCTTTACTCACGCGTAAAGATCATCCTCCTGAAAATACGGTGATGGATTGGGTTAAAGAACATGCTGTGATGCTTATGACTGAATCTCAGTATTATGCTTTACAGCAATTGTTCAGTTTTGATTTGAAAACATCCAGTTGGGTCGAAACACCAAATGAACTACGCCAACAGGGTGGAGCGATTTTCTGTGATCGACGTTATGGGCGGACATTTAGCTATCACAATGGTGCTGCCTCATACTATGCAAGCCGAGGCTTTCGAACCTATATTAAACTTTAATAGATCTCTTGCGAAAGTAAGAAGTGGTTTATACTGAACAGATGAGATATGAAAATTTAACACGATTTAATGATAAGGAATTCAAACGATTAGTTGGAGTTCCACGTCCTTTATTTGTCCAAATGGTTACTATTCTGCAAGAAGCAGAAAGAGCAAAGAAAAAATCTGGTCGTCCACACACATTAACGATTGAAGACCAATTATTATTAACTTTTAATCACTTACGCTCATATAGCACTCAAATTGAGTTAGCAGCAGCTTATGATATTGCAGAAAGTAATGTAAACCGAACGATTCATAAAGTCGAAACGGCACTCATGCGATCACGTCAATTTTCACTACCTAAAAGAGATCCCAAAATAAAAGAGCTTGATTTCGTGATTGTAGATGTGACTGAATCACAGATAGAGCGTCCTAAAAAAACAAGTAAATTACTATAGCGGTAAAAAGAAAAAACATACGCTTAAAACACAAGTTATTTTTAGTCCAAACCTGAATCAAATCATCAGTATTCAAGTTGCTACTGGACGCAGACATGATTTAACGATAGCAAGAAAATATGCTAAAGAGTTTGTAAATTTTAAGTGTATTATGGCTGATTTAGCCTATAAGGGCTTTAAAGAAATAAAGAGTAAGCTGCTAATAGCCATAAAGAAACCTAAAAATATGGAGTTATCGAAAGAAGCGAAAAGCATCAATAGAGAGATCAATCGTCGTAGAATAACAATTGAGCATATCAATTCAAAACTTAAAGTTTTCCGTATTCTTAGTGAACGTTATCGAAATCGAAGGAAACGATTTGGTTTAAGGATGAATTTAATTGCTGGACTGATCAACTGGATGATTCAAAATTAACTTTCGCAAGAGACATAATATATATAGGTAAATAAAAAGAAACCCCGACATCCTGTCGAGGTTTCTTTGTATTTCAGTGCTTAGATACAACTCCTGTCATATCTCACATCCTGATGCTCAAACTGATTATTGTTGTTTTTCGTTTGGGAAACGTCCTGTCTCCTGATGTTTTAAATATACGTGATGAGCGATGTGTGTCATAGCGGGTTTAACGACGATGCATGTAAGCCTAAACTGACAAAAATGATTTTTTCATAAAATAGGAATATTCTTCATGTAAATAAATAGGCTTTTGGAGCGATTTAACTTGGGATCATAGAAGATCTACTGATGTTGGAGAGCTTCTATTTTAAGCAATTTTAATTTTATTCAGAATGAAATGGACTGCTCAATATCTGTTCGATACTAAAGAAATGAGGATATGGATAATGTAGGTGAGATAAGGGGAGGACAATGGTTTATAGTTTTAACACATAGGTCACATGATCATGGGTTTATCTTCTTCTCTGATAATATTTGAATAAAAACGTGAAAAATATATTTTTCAAATATGGCGTAATAGAGATAATTAGAATATATGAGATGTGCTCATTGCTACTTTGGCTTTTGTGATTCCTCTAAATAGTTTAGCTAATAAATAACGGAAACAAATCATTCTAAAAAGTTTGTTAATTCATAACCAAAACAGTACAATAAATAAGCTGATAAATTGAACGGTTGAATCAGTACATATTATAAAAATGGAATATTTGAAGCAGAAATTACAGAATATTTTTATAAAAGTGAGTATTGTTGAACCATATAAAAGGGAAGTTTAATCGACACACTTTAACCAAGGTCTTGTGAAAACTTCTCTGTTTGTCATTTAGAACCGGGTACCCAAAAGGTCGAAGCTAAATCAAACACTCAAGATTAATATTGTATGGCACTTTTTACTTGCGAGATAAGCAAATAAAAAGCAGTTAAAAAGTGTCTAGGTTTAGGTGTTTTATGTCAGGAACTCGTGAAAACTGGACATCACGATCTGGTTTTATTATTGCAGCTGTAGGTTCGGCTGTAGGCTTAGGTAATATTTGGCGTTTCCCTTATGTTGCTTATGAAAATGGCGGTGGTGCCTTTCTTATCCCCTATTTATTGGCGTTGATTACGGCAGGTTTACCCCTGTTATTTTTAGACTATGCAACAGGGCATCGCAGTACAGGTTCTCCCCCTAAAGCCTATCGGGCTTTGTTTAAAGGCGGTGAAACATTAGGTTGGTGGCAAGTCTGTGTGTGTATCATCATTGGTTTGTACTATGCCAGCGTACTGACGTGGGCGGGAAGCTATGTTTACTTCTCGATTGGTCAGGCTTGGGGCAGCGACCCTGAAAGTTTCTTCTTTAATACCTACTTACAAACGTCGAAAGCAACGGGTTTCGATTTACAGTTTGTGAGTCATTTATTTTGGCCAATCGTGGGAATTTGGGCACTGACCTTAATTATTTTGTTTGGTGGGGTGAAAAAAGGTGTGGAATTATCGAATAAGATTTTCATGCCTCTGTTATTTGTTTTATTCACCATTTTAGTGGTGCAATCGCTTCGTTTACCAGGTGCAGCAGAAGGCTTAAATGCATTCTTTACACCGAACTGGTCGGCGATGATGGACTATAAAGTGTGGTTGGCGGCTTATGGTCATACTTTCTTCTCGCTTTCCGTTGGCTTCGGGATCATGGTGACATATTCCTCTTACTTAAAGCCGAAAACTAACTTAACGGGTTCGGGTCTGATCGTTGGTTTTGCCAATGCTTCAACTGAAATCTTGGCGGGTATTGGTATTTTTGCAGCATTGGGCTTTATGGCACATGCGGCGGGTAAAGAAGTACAAGATGTCGTCAGTGGTGGTATTGGTCTGGCATTTATTGCGTTTCCAAAAATCATTTCAAGCTTGGGTGCAGGTGCTGATTTATTCGGTCTGTTGTTCTTCTCGTCATTGTTTGTCGCAGGTATTTCTTCCATGGTAAGTATCTTGGAAGTACCAATTGCTGCGATGCAGGACAAGCTAAAATGGAGCCGTAAAAAAGCAGTGACCATTATTGGTGGTGGTAGTGCACTGGTATCGGTGATCTTATTCTCAAGTGTGAATGCGATTAAATTGGTAGATATCGTGGATCACTTTATCAATAATATTGGGATTATCGGTGGTGCATTGTTGTCGATTATCAGTGTGGCTTGGTTTAAGCGCTCTGCTTTACGTGAGCTTCGTGATCACGTAAACCGTATTTCGACCATTCAATTGGGTAAAGGCTGGGATTTCACTTTAACAGTTATTACTTCGCTGATCTTATTAATCACGTTGAGCATGACTGTATTTAACTTGGTGAAAAATGGTTACGATACTTATAGCATGAGTCTACAAGGCGTCTTTGGGTGGGGCAGTGTGATTTTCTGTGCTGTCGTTGCAGTCATACTCAGTAAAATGAAAGATCGCTAGGAGAGCATATATGAATACTTCAGCAATCGTGATGATGATTATTTCAATGGTATTTTTATGGGGTGGACTGATTTTGTCTATTCTACATTTAATGAAAAATCCAGAAGAGCTCGATGATGTTCTTGAAGATGTCAAGGATCAACATACGTTGTAAGCTTATTCGCTAGAAGGCTTAGTTTCGAATTAGATTGAGTCTTGTTCCACATCAACGCCCAATGAATTTCATTGGGCGTTGTTTTTTGCGCAAGGCAGAGGATGAGAATCAGGGTTTGCTTTTATGTGCCTTCTGCTTTGGAGGTTGTAAGCGGCTGAAGGGGGGATGTTGAGTTGGATATATCGGTCATTTATATCTGTAGTTCGACCAGCTTTGAATGATGGATAAATTATGAAATGGCGCTGTACAAAATTTATCTCATAAATGTGTAAACACAATAACAACTATGATACAAAATAGTATAGAATTGTGACATAGTTTGTACTTTTGCTGGCTAATTCATATGAAAATTAACAAAAAGAAATTTTCTGCTCTGACGTTTATATTTTTTTTTTCATTAGAAGCACACGCATTTCCGCAGCCTGGAAGCTATATTTCTAACGTTGCGTCTGGGGACTATACTGATGAGATGGGGAATGTCTTATTGGTTAATTCCAATCCTGTGGCATTGGAAGTGCAAAAAACCTATGCACTAACTTTAGTACAAAATCAAAACCAATATGGTGTGATTGGTGGCGTGGTAAACCTTCCACATGTGTTAACCAATACGGGTAACACGACTGATCAATATTCACTTAGCTTGGTGCAAAGTAATAGCGACAATTTTGATTTAAGTAATGTTAAGGTCTATGCAGACCGCGATCAAAATGGTTTACCAGACAATACCGAAGACTTATTGACAGGTTCAATTGAGCTCAATGCGGGTCAATCTTTAGCTATCGTGATAGTGGGCAGTATTCCGACCAGTGTGTCGTTTAATCAGCTCAGTAGTTTAGATCTTAAAGCGGTGAGCCAGCAAAATACGACGCTTTCTGCACAAGTCACAGATACGATTCGCGTAGTCGATGATGCTGTGATTTCATTGATGAAGGCCCAGAGTGCAAGCGAAGGAAATATAGGGGATCAGATTACCTATACCTTGACCTATCGAAATACAGGGACAGCAACACGTCGTGTGGTATTACAAGATGTATTGGATGATTCTTTAGAGTATGTCGCAGGCTCAGCAATCTGGAACCAAAATACCACGGCATTAACCGATGCTAATGATACAGAAGCATCGGCCAATACAGGGATTGCTTATCAGCTCAAAGCGGATGGAAAGAGTCTCGAAGCGAATATTGTAGCGGTTGCACCACTCACATCAGGCACACTCAGTTTTAAAGCCAAAGTCAAACAAGGTGCTGCCAATAAAATTCCAAACACAGCAGGTTTTGTGCAATATGACACGGATAACACCACTGTAAAACTAAGCAGTTTTTCCAATACCGTGATTTATAACTTGGCGGCTGTCTATGGTGTGGTTTTAAATAATAAATCCAGTTCAGCAACGAACTCAGGCAACCCGAATAGCAGTCCAGATAACTTGGTGATCCAAGCGAGTTTAAAACCCGGCCAAGAAGTTTTCTTTAACAACTATGTTTGGAACGTTGGGAATACGACAGATACTTATAATTTAAGCTATAGCTCAAGTAATTTGCCTAGCTGTGCCAAAGTTAATTTTTACACACAGGATGGAAAAACCTTACTCACAGATACCAATGGCGACGGTAAAGTGGATACGGGTTCAATTTCCAATGCAGCAGTGAAACAAATTCAGCTTGGGGTGTCTGCTTCTACGGGTTGTACCAGCAGTGTCAGTGATATCAATATTGATGTGGTTGCGACATCCATTGCTTCGAGTTCCGCCTCTGACCCAATTCGAAACCAAATTACAAGCTTAACAGCAGCATCCAGCAGTAGTGACTTATACAACGCCGATCAGTCGGGATTAGGTGTGGGTGTTGTGGATAATGCAGGCCAACCTTTGCGGACCGTTAAAGTGGTTTCCGGGAAAGCCGTTTTTCCTTTGGTGGCAAAGAATAATTCAACTCAAGCCAATAACTATAATGTGTATGCTTCATTTAGCGTGATTGATGTAGCCAATATCATGCCGACCAGCAAAACGGGTTTTAGCGTCAAATTTTATGAGGGAGATGCCAGCTGTCAAACGGTGGGTAAGCAGATTACCAATACAGGTACTTTAGCTGCGGGTGCGAGCAAGAGCTATTGTGCGGTGGTTGATGTTGATGCAAGCCAACAGAATTTTACAGCACCAATTTGGTTTGCGATTCAATCGCCTGTCAATCAACAAGCGGACTCCATTAAGAACCAAATTGAAAGTAATGTGGCACGCTTACTCACGTTAACCAATGATCAGCAAGGTCAGGTAAGTGTGGGCGGCACAATTGTCTATGCGCATACTTTAAAGAATTTGGGCAATATGGCAGAAGGTGCAAACGCAGGTTCTCAAGTGAATTTGAAAGTGGTTCCACTGAAAAATGATGGCTTTGTTTATACCCTTTATTATGATGCGAATAAAAATGGGCAGATTGATAGTGCAGACCAAATTATAAGCGCAACAACCAGTTTAAATCAGCTTTTGGGCAGTGCGGGTTTAGTGGCTCAGGCTGATATTCAGTTATTACTCAAAGTTCAAGCAGCGCCTTCTGCAACGGAAGGGGTCGTGAGTCAGGCTGATATTTTAGTCGAGATTTCTGACTTTAATGGCATTCATTTAGAGAACTTAAAAAATACTGACGTAACCACGGTTGCAACAGGGCATCTGCAACTACTGAAAACACAAGCTGTGAATAGTAGCTGTACAACCAGTAATTTAGCATCTTTGAGTTATTCCACTCAGTTGGTTTCGGTTAAGCCGAATCAGTGTGTAGTGTATAAGCTAACGCTGAAAAATGATGGTAGTTCCGTGGTGAAAAATGTGCAATTTAATGATGTTGTCCCAGCCTATACCAGCCTAGTAGGCACGCCAGTCATTGTTCCGACTGGAACAAATTTATCTTCAGGTGACAAAGTTTCCGCTTTGGTGAGTAGTTTAGATCCAAATCAAGAAGCCAATTTCTACTTTGTTATTCGTGTTAACCCTTAAGCGTAGGTTCGGAAAATGTTTGCAGAAAAGAAAATGATTCGAAATTTGCGTATGGCGATGTTGGGCTTATTGGGGGCAACTGCGTCGACGTGGGTTTTAGCTGATGCTTTGGTCATCAGTAACATGGCGGTGGGTGAATACAAAGAAGAAGGCTCTACCGTAGTTCAAGTGGCACGTTCCAACTTGGTTCAAACGACGGTGATTCCAGTTTATAACCTCAGTTTAAAGGATAACCGCACGGAATATGTACGTCCGGGTCAGGCGGTTTATTATCACCATATTTTAACCAATACAGGCAATGAACGCGATCTTTATAATTTGTTGGGAAGTCAAGTTACAGGTGGCAGTTTTACCCATAACAATATTGAAATTTATTTGGATGCAGATCGCAATGGTGTCCCAGATAATACGACACCAATTACCCAATATAGCTTAAATGCTGGCGAAGCGGTTGCCCTGATTATTAAAGCAATCATCCCTTCAACAGCAGCCGTAAATAGCACCAGTCAGATTCAACTCGTAGCGACGTCTACACAACAGCCGAGCTTGACTCAAAATAATATTGATACATCTCGTATCACCGATCAGGCGGTTTTAAGCTTAACCAAGAGTTTTGATAAAACAAGTGTTGTAAATGGTGATATTGCAACGGTTCGTTTAACCTATTTTAATAACGGCAATAACAGTGGTGTAGTCAATATCAGCGACCTGTTGGATACGACGCAATTGACCTATGTCACGGGTAATGAAAACTGGAATGGACAAGCACTGAATTCTGCGACAGGGACAAATGATCCGACAGGCATCAATTATTATCTTGATACGGATGGTAAAACGATTCGCGCACAGATCACCAATGTACCTGCCAATGCGCAAGGTTATATTGAGTTCCGTGTTCGCGTGGCGCGTACAGCGCCGGGTGAAATTCCAAACTTGGCCAATATGGACTATGACCATGACGGTCTTTCCACAACAGCAAATTTAAACACACAGTCGAACACCGCCGTATTAACCATTAAGCCTACTTATGGGGTGGTGATCAATGCTGATGCAAATAGTGTTAGTGGCGCAGATACACTAACTAAATCAGCGGTGAGTAGTGGTGGAACAGTTGTCTTTGAAAACTATGTCTGGAATACAGGAACGGTGGCCGATCGGTTCAATTTAAGTTTTAACAGCCATAATTTACCTGCAGGCAGTGTGTTGGAACTCTATCGTGCAGATGGGGTTACGCCACTATTTGATAGTAACAATGACGGCATTGTTGATACGG
The DNA here is from genome assembly GCF_055632855.1 of Acinetobacter sp. SW-226. Taxonomy (NCBI): domain Bacteria; kingdom Pseudomonadati; phylum Pseudomonadota; class Gammaproteobacteria; order Moraxellales; family Moraxellaceae; genus Acinetobacter; species Acinetobacter sp. SW-226. The sequence continues at coordinate 15,654 of NZ_CM145752.1, forward strand.
GGTCACTCGATGCGGGCGCGAAGCTTCCGATTATTGTAAAACTTACATTCCCCGCGGATTTTGTGGATACAGCCAACACGACCTATAGCATTGTACCTAAAGCACAATCAATTGCGGACAGTAGTAAAACAGATACAGTACAAGATCAGACATCGTTGATTCAAAGTACAGCTTCTCGTCTGGTGGACTTGATGAATAGTCCAGAAACCAGCGCAAATGGTACAGGAAATGGCAATGTGTCGAATGGAGGTTCGCCGTGGAAAACCTTAGCTGCGGTAAACAATCAAACGGTGGTGTTTCCACTCACGGTACGTCATACAGGTCAAGCGACCACATATAACTTTAGCGCTGATGCAGACAATAATTTTGCAACTGTGGCACTGCCAAGCGATGTCAGCTCGGTACGCTATTTTGCTACATCGACTACAGACTGTTCGGTACTTGGGGCAGAAATTGCTTCAACGCGTTTGCTCAATAACGGCGAGTCACAGTTGTATTGTGCCGTGGTTGAAATTCGGGCAGATGCCAAAACGACAACACAACCGATTCCCATTTATTTTAAAGTGGCCTCTTCTAGTTTGCCGACCTCAGCGCCAAGTAATGGTTATGACGTGATTCAAAACGCCATTACGATTAACTCAAATGCGAGTCAAGGGGGTGTGAGTTTAGAACCTGATTTGCGAGGGCAAATTGCACCGGGGGGCAGTATTGTTTATACCCACACCTTAAAACCGTGGGGAACGTCTGTGCTATCTACAACAGATACTTTAAGCATAGTGAATGATCGAACTGGTTTTACAACAACACTTTATTATGATGCCAATAATGATGGGCAGTTAGACGCGTCTGACCCGATTATTCAAAACTTATCTATTGTGAATGCTTCTATTCTTAGCAGCAAAGCACAGATTCGTATTTTTAATAAAGTTGAGAATACCGCATATAACACGGTCGGAGTGGTAAATACCTCTGTGATTAGCCTAAAAAATAGTGCAGGTACGTTATTAGACACAGCAACAGATATTACCACCATCACCAGTGCGCCTGTGCGTCTAACTAAATTACAAGCCAAGGATAATAATTGTGATGGTGTAGCGGATACGGCGTATACCTCAAATGTGTTACCGATCACGCGTAATTCAGATGGTTCTGGGCAATGTGTTTTGTACCAATTGACAGTGAAAAACTTGGGGGCTTCGGCCATTGGGCGATTTAATTTTTATGATTACACCCCTGAAGCGATGGTGATGAGTAAAGCACCAACTTGTACAAGTTGTGAGTCTGGTTCGCTCAGCGCGCCTACACTTGGACAGTCGGGTGCAATTAAGGGTTCAGTTGCGGCAATAAAAAGCAATGAAAGTCATAGCTTAGAGTTTGGGGTGAAATATGTGGGGAACTAAGTCAATGAAGCGCATTATTGCATTCTCAGCGAGCCTAGGTCTTGGTTTGATGTTAAATTCGGCAGTAATTGCTGCAGTACCTACGTTAGAAATTGTTGGGGCTAGTGGAAATACTACTGCAACAGGACCAAGTACGGCTTCGCAAACCAATACTTATTTATTCAATCCAGATAACCCGACTGCGAATACTTTTAGTCAAAGTTATTTTCCGAAGACTACTGTTACATATACATTAGAAAATCAACAATATACAAACGGATTGGTATTTGGAGGATCTGGTTCATCGACAATTTTTATTCCATTAAATGGTCAGGGTAGTCCTGCCAGTTCCGATTTCACCTCGAGCCGCCTAAATCCAAGTATGGGAACAGGTATTGATGCCAGTTTAAATTATGGTACACGAGTATTGCTTCAATCCCAATTACTGGGAAATTCCTCTTGGAATACAACCAGTCAATATGGGGGGTTAGGATATTATTTTGGTGATGTTGTCGTAACTTTTAATCGTCCTGTAAAGAATCCTGTGATTAATTTATCTGGTATGGGAGGAACCTTTGGTGGGATTGGTATTTCTGCCAATTTCAAATTGGTTTCGCCACCTACAGGAACTAGTATACGTGTACTATCAGGGCGTAATTTACAAGTCTCTGGCTTTGATATTAAAAATAGTGCAACTAGATATGGAGCAACAACAGGGGGGAATAATAACTCGAGTCATGACCAATCTGGTGCAAATGGTGGTGCCAGTGGTAGTGTGCAAGTTGAGAATGCAAATACAATTACAGCCTTAAGATTTAGTATTTATATTGCATCGGATAGTACATCTTCTTCTAGTGGTTGGGGAAGTAGTGCTGGAGACGCTTTCGTATTTAGTGCTTCAAGTGTTGACTCTATGGTTGGAGATTTGGTCGTTTCAAAAACCAATAACACCACTCAAGTCTATTCAGGCGACTCAACGATCTATACCGTTCGTGTGACCAACACTGGGCCTGATACGTATACAGGAACCTTGCTGAAAGATGTAGTCGGGACAGGCTTAACCGCCACAGCTGTGGCCTGTAGTACAGTTGCCAATAATAAATGTACCACTGCCCCAGCTCTCAGTGGTTTGGGCTCGATTGATACTGGAGCTTTAGCTGCTGGTGAATTCTATGAAATTTTAGTTACTGCACGTGTGGATGCGGCCGCAGGCAGTACAGTTACTAATACAGCGACAGTTGAACTGCCAACACTTGGTTCATCCACTGGTGTTAGTTGTACGACCTTAAATGCAAACGGTATTACCCGTTCATTTAACTCCACCACAGGTGCATGTACAACAGCAGACCAAGATACCGTCCTTGCCTCTGCCGACCTAGAAGTTTCAAAAACATCAGACAAAACTACTTACAATACGGGCGATGTTGTTAAATATACGATTAAAGCTTGGAATAATGGTGCATTGGCAGTTACCGATGCGATATTAACAGATACTGTTCCTGCAAATATTGCGGGTTTAAGTTGGACATGTACCAAGTATGGCACGGCTGTTTGCCCAACAACTGCAAATATGGTCACTTCAGAAAGTAGCAATAGTTTAACTGCGACTGGGTTGAACCTGCCCGCAAATGGGAAAGATGTCAATTATTTAGAGTTCACCATAACAGGATTGGCTTATAAAGCTGGGGCTGTAGCCAATACGGCATCTATTTCAACCACTGTTTTTGACCGAAACTCTGCTAACAACAGTGCAACTGCGAACATGACCATTACGCAGAATACACCCATTACAACTGGAAACTCGCAAAATCAGTGTCTATCTAGTCAGGCTGTCAATCTTGTCTCGAATACCGCATTTACCAGCTATGATGCTGATAACACGTTGACCGCTAAGAGTTATGATCTGAAAACGGCGGGGACTAATCCAAGCATACTGCCAAATACGGTGATGTATGGCACAGGAGCAAATGGTGCTTTACAAGTAAAAGGTCGACTCAGTTGGTCTTATGGTAGCCCGCGTAGTAATACGACAGGTGTAACTATGCGAGTGCTGGTTGATGGCGTTATTTATGCAGTGTTGGTTACCCCAGGTAAAAGTTCAAACACTACGGCAACTTTTAATGCCTTAAATGGAGCACAAGTTGCACAAGCAGAATATGCTTTGACGTCTTACCAAACAGATCCTGGATCAATTAATTTTACCATTACATTGCCGACGACAGTGACAAGTGTAAAAGTCGTGAGCACAGAGTTTCAGAGCTATGCCAGTTCTGGTGTTGCAGGGGATGATATTGGTATTGGTTTAAATGAAGTCAATGCCTGTTTAAAGCCAACGTTTGCGATAAACAAAGTATCTGAAAATGGCACAGATAGCTTCAACTTTGGCTCTTTTACAAATTTGACCAATAGCAATGCTGAAACTATTACCAGTGGTGAGGTGGTGACAACAGTGGTTGGAACGGCACAATCGGTACGCTTAAAGAAAAGTACATCTCCTGTCGAGCAAGGTTCTTTATTGGCTTATGCGACACCGAATACCGCAATTAGTTTTGCTGAATCTGCCTCAACGCTATATTCGCTCAAGACCGTAGAGTGTACGGATACGAATACAGCTGTTTCGGGCAATAGTACAGGTAATTTGGGTAGTTTAAGTGGGTTGACTCAAACGATTCCAGCAGCTAATGTGAAATTTGCGTCCAAGTTTGTTTGTCGTGTGACCAACAGCAAAAATGCTGGCTATGTATTCTCTGGACGAGTGTTTAATGACAATAGCGGAACGACCTCAGATACATCTAAGGCTTATAACGCTGTTGTAGATACAGGTGAAGTGGGCATAGCGGGTAGTGTGGTTGAGTTGCAAGACTGCAGTACCAAAACGGTTCTAGCCTCGACTACAACGAATGCAAATGGCGATTTTAAAATCCAAACATTACAAGATGTCTTTTCTGGACGTAGTAATGTTTGTCTTGTACAACGTAATGTGACAGGTTTTGACTCGGTAAGTTCTGCAAAAGCAAGCACGGTCACAGCGACCGCTGATAGCAGCAATGATCAGTTCACTATTCCTAAAGCGAACAATGTCACCAGTTATGACGGCTTCTTATTTGGGGATGCCGAGTTGCAGTTAGTTCTCACCCAAAATGGACAAAAAACCATTGTGGCGGGAGATGTGGTGGATTATCCACACGAGTTAACTGCTAAGAGTGTGATGAATGTTCAAACGCTAACGGAAACTAAAGAACAACAGCCCGCTAATAATCAGCCTTGGCAGAGTTTGGTTTATGTGGATAGCAACTGTAATGGGCAGTTAGATCAAGGCGAGAGTTTGCTTGCGAGCCGAACGATGAAAGCCAATGAAAAAGTCTGTTTGATTCAGCGTGTGATTTCTCCGACAACTGCTCAAGGAGGAGATCGTTTCATTGCTAGCTTTAAAGTGAACGCAAAAGCCTCTTATGCTGCAGCAACGCTGAAGGAAACGAATAGTGTTAATGATATTACGACGATTGGAACGGCTGGCTTAAACATCAGTAAACTGGTTCGTAAAACGACAGCATGCCCAGCACCGAGTAATGAGACAACGCCATTTACAGTATCGAACCAAGCAGCAAAAGGGGATTATTTAGAATACCAAATCACCTATACCAATAATTCAAATAAAAATTTAGTTGATATTGTTTTAAAGGATAGTGTCCCAATTGGTACAGTCTATGGAACGATGTCTTGTACGGCATCTGGGTGTCAAACTCAGGAAAGTTCAGGGCAGTTAAAATGGACGATTCCAGGTGTGTTAGCACCGAAGCAAAAAGGACAAGTTGGTTTCTGTGTCAGGATTCCAAATTAGTTCATCTGAGCAGTGAAAAGCCCTTTTTCTGAGTAAGATAAAGGGGCTTTTTTTATCCATCCGTCTTGATATTTTTTCAGTGGTATTTGTGCGTATTTGTTTGAAAAATATATTAAATGGAAGATTTGATGTGAGTGATTTTAAGACAGGTATTGCTCCTATTTTATGCAATAGAGTGGCACATAAAAAGCACAAATTCAGGCTAGAGTTACACATTTTGTATTTTTTTTATATATGTAAGTTTTTGTATCGCACAGCAATGTTGCCTTATGTAAACTCACTAAAAAAATAAATATTAATAAATAACAATAAGATAAATATTATTGTGTGACTGTATGTATCCCTTTGTATTTTATTAAAGAGAACCAGTTAACATTTTTTTTCAATAATGTATGGTTGTTTGTGTGTTTTTTGTTTAATATTGCATTGAGATTTGTTGCATTAATTTAAAAGAAAGTGATTAGTGTCACAAAAAATTCGCATTGGTTTGCAATGGATAAAATCATGTTAAACAAAAATTCTATGCTGAAAAAAATGACAATTGCTCTGATGTTTGTTGGAGTTGCAGCCAATGCGATGGCTGTAGCTGCAGCAACCAATAATGAGCCAGTCTCTATTCAGCTTAAAGCTTTCAAAAAAGTTGTCGATAACAAAGGGAATGCACAGTTTAAAGCTGCAGACTCGATTAAGCCGCAGGATGTCATTGAATATCGTGCGACTTATACCAACAACACCACAGGGAATATCAAAAGCTTAAAAGCAACATTACCTATCCCTGCGGATACTCAATATTTGGGTTCAAGTTTACCTTCAGGTGCACTAGCAAGCACAGATGGGGTCAACTTTGCCGCAATGCCATTAAAGAAAAAAGTAGACGGCAAATTAGTCAATGTCCCATTGAAAGAATACCGCGCTCTACAGTGGCAAATTGCTGAACTACCTGCAAAGAAAGCCGTAACGGTCAGCGCGCAAGCCAAAGTAAATACTTCAAACGATTAATTTCTAAATTTCACACACATCATTCCGATGGAGTCGGGGGACTTTCATGTCTATGAATTTGAAAACAAAAAAGCGAAATAACCTTTATTTGTCTATTGCGACAGTTCTAGGTGGCTTTGCTTTCTTCGCTACAGGTGCCACGCATGCAGCTGCACCTGCTGCGGGAACGAATATTAGTAACATTGCTACGGCATCGTATGTGGATGGCACATCGACTACACGTACAGTGACGTCGAATGAAGTAAAAACGACTGTATTACAAGTGGGTAGCTTCACACTTGAGCAGAACCGTACCGCAACTGCTAACCCGAATGGTGTAGTGACTTTATCGCACGTATTGACCAATACGGGTAACGGAACGGATGAATTCACGCTAAGTTTAGCGAATGTGACAGGGGATAATTTTGACTTCTCGAACATTGCTATTTATTTAGATGCGAATAAGGATGGTGTGCCAGACAATGGTACGAATTTGGCTGGGCAAAAAGTGACTTTAAATGCTGGTGAGTCTGTAGGCTTGGTGGTGGTTGGTACAACAGCCGCAACAGCTACAGCTGGCAATACGGGTCAATTAGAACTGTCTGCAGCAAGCACGTACATTACTGTCGTAGCAGACAAAACCAAAAAGAATACGGACACCGTAACGATTGTTTCAGGTGCGGTCATTCAAGTGACGAAGTCTGCCAATGTAACGGCAGTGGCACGTGGCGATACTGTAACGTATGAATTAACCTATAAAAACACAGGTAATGCAGACGCAACCAATTTAACTATTGAAGACGTTTTACCTACAGGTGTGACTTATGTTGCAGGTTCAGCACGTTGGAGCGGTCAGACTGCGGCATTGACCGATGCGACTGGTGATGAAGCGGCGGCAGCAGCGAAATACGAATTTACGAGTAATAAAGTACAGTTGGTACTTGCTTCTGTGGCGCGCAACAGTACGGGCAAATTAACCTTCCAAGTGACGGTAGATAGTACCGCTCCTGCAGGAAAAATTACCAACATTGCGACATTTGATCCAGATGGTCCAGGCACTGAGACTTCTCAACCAACTAACCCGTATGATGTCACTGTACAGTCTACTTATACAGGTACGATCAACGATAACGCGACCGATACTTATTCGGATGCACAAAAAGTATCTGGTAATACCGCTAAAGATGACTTGATCACTACAACAGCAGTACAAGGTTCTCCTGTTTTATTTGGTGCCTCAAGCTCTACAGAAGATATCTGGATTCACAATCTGGGTAACGTATCTGAAACCTATAACATTACAGTTAATAAATCTGCATTACCTGCGGGTTCTATTGTTGAGCTATTAAAATCAGATGGTAATACCCCATTAACTGATACTAATGGTGATGCAAGTGTGGATAGTGGTCCATTGGCATCTGGTGGTCATCTTGAAATCTCTGCACGTATTACTTTGCCAAATGGTTATACAGGCCCGATTACAGCACCTGGTCTAGATACAATCTTAACCATTACACCTGTACATGCCCCTGCATCTTCAGATACGGTGACTTTAAGAATTACCAATATCACAGCGTCAAAAGTCGATTTAAGTAACGGTAAAGGTAATAAAAACTATACTGAAGACGATACAGGCTTAACGGGTGAGGGTGCTTACGTTTCTGGTAATGTTGTAACTACCGTAACAACTAAACCTGGTGTGGCGGCTACCTTCCCTATTGCTGTAACAAATCATGGTTCAACATCAGATAACTATAATTTTGGTACTGAGCAAGCATTGCCATCTGGTTGGACAGTTGAATACTTTGTTGCGGACTCAAGTGGTGTATGTACATCAACTAAAGTAACCAACACAGGCGCAATTCAGCCAAATGCAACGGCTTATTTCTGTGCCAAAGTAACACCTTCAGCGGATGCGACGCCTACTAATAGCCAAGATATCGTCTTTACGATTAACTCTCCTGCGACAGGCTTAACCGACAAGATGAAAGATCACTTGACGGTAGAAGCAGTACGTGGACTGTCGTTCTTGGCCGACCAACAAGGTCAGGTAGCACCAGGTGGTACCATTGTTTATAAACACACTTTAACCAACAACGGTAACGTTGTGGAGGGTGTTTCTGGTGGTAGCACACTTCCGTTTACAGTTACGCATGATCCATCAAACACAGGCTTTGTAACTTCTGTTTATGTTGATAAAAACAATGACGGTATTGCAGATGCGAGTGAGTTGGTTACAGGTGCTGACCTTAATGCATGGTTAACGGCAACCAACGGTACAGATGGTCTTTCTCCAAAAGAAAGTATCAACATCTTGGTCAAAGTTGAAGCGCCAAGTAATGCAACTGCGGGTCAGGCCGACTTGTCGATCATTACGGTAATACCAACAGGTGATCTCAATGGTACGGTAGCTCCAGCAGCGGTTACTGTAACAGATAAGACCACAGTCAACATTGGTCAGGTACGTTTGGAAAAACTACAAGCACTTGATGCTGCTTGTGATGGTACGCCAGATGGTAGCTTTGGTACTTCGACTCTTCAGGCAAAACCAGGTGCTTGTATCATTTACCAAATTAAAGCGGTGAATGACGGTAACCAAGCAGTAACTGATGTTGAAATTACCGATGCAGTGCCAAGTTACACCACTTTGGGCTCAACGCCAGTTGCGGCTTTAGAACCTGTGTCAAAAGGGACAGTGACGAATACTACAAATAATTTGAAGTCTTCGAAATTTGCCTTGGCACCTTCTGAAACCGTGACGATGAAGTTCAGCGTCAAGGTCGATGGACAATAATTAAGCCATAACATTAATAACAACTTTTGTGGATAGGCATTTTTTCGTGCCTATCCCATTCACTTGCTTTTGCTCGGTATTGGGGTATTTTCGTGATTAAACGAGTTCAGCCGTTACAGAATCATAAGATCAAGCTTATTTTCTCAAGCTTAGCGACCGCTATGGCTTTGGTAAATCACGCTTATGCTGTGATGCCTGCTGCTGGGCAAAATATTACCAATACTGCGTATGCAAGTTTTGTACAAAGGGACGGTTTGATTGGTCAGGCCGTTTCAAATACTGTTCAAGTCACGATTACACCACAGTACGTGATTAGTCTGACTTCACCTGCGCGACAAGAAATCAATGCGGGTGATAAAGTCATTTGGTTAAATACGTTAACCAACCATAGTAATGCGCAAGCCGAGATTTCAATTGATCCTACTTTGGTTGCAGAATTATCCAATATAAAAATATATGTCGACAGTAACCAAAATGGTGAGTTTGATCGTTCAGACTTATTGGTAACGGGGCATCTCACTTTAGAAAGTGGTCAAAAAGTTGACTTATGGGTCGTTGCAGACTCATCAACTAGTTTAAAAGACAGTCAAAACGTTGATCTGCCACTTCGTGCTTATGTTATTCAAGAGCCTACAGTAGTTGCTGATGCAGTGAATGGATTGGTGAGTTTCTTGCCACAGCTCATCGCAACCAAATCTGTAAATAAAAGCAGTTTTGAACCACAAGCTGGGCAGTCTTACGATTTAACTTATACCTTAAATATTAAAAATACCTCTGCACGTAATTCGGGTACAAAACCGATTGAGGTCGATGGACAGACCATCAATGCAGTGGTGTTATTAGATGATTTACCTGCCAACACCACGTTTAAATCGGCAAAAGCAAATAATTCCAATGCCTTGATTTTATATCCATTAGGGCAAGATAAATTTACCCAGCAGATTCCGAACGATAAATCACTCATCAATACCTTGGTGGTGGCTTATCCGCAGGCTTTAGCAGCCAATGCGACTGAAAGTGTCGAATTGGTTGTGACCATGAACTCGAATATTAGTCGTACCTCGATTTCCAATATCTTTAGTGTCGAGCATGGCTTAGTTTCAAATATTAAAAAAACGCTGTCGAATGAAGTCGTGACGACTGTGGGGGGAAGTTCTTCCATCAGTAATAACAGCAAAGATTATTCCAGTATTTTAGCAACAGGTAGTTTAAGCAAGCCGTTGTATATCGCAGCAAATAGTGCCATGTGTAATGCAACACGTAGCAGTGCCGATAAAGTTAAAATTAAAGTTCAGTCGACGAAAACGGGTGATATTGAATACGTACAAGGTATTGAAACAGGTATCAATACAGGCATATTTCGGTTCTCTTTAGCAACGCAGGAATCTGCAACTGCAATACAAAATGACCAAATTTTACAGACGGTTAAGCGCGATCAAGTGCTGGTGAGTTTAACTGATTGTTTAGATGAAAATGGTAATTCTACGGCCAGCATCAGTGATGTCGATACCAATGTGTTGATTGATCCATATGGTGTGGTTTTTGACGCGAAAACCAATCAACCTGTTGCGGGTGCAACCGTGACATTATTGGATGCCAATGGTAAGCCTGCTGACAATGTCGCTTATAAACTAGATGAAACGACAGGGGACAAAGTTGCTATTCCTGCAAAGCAAGTCACCAATAGCGATGGTGAGTTTGTTTATCCTTATGTCGAGAATGGTACTTATAGTTTATATATCGACACCTCAACGATTGCGGGTGGAACCAGCTATAAATTTACCAGCGATAAAACGGTATATAACAATTTTAACAATCGCGTAGTTGATGCGTCATGGTCTTATGGCGGAAACTTTACCTTAAAAACGGGTGATGCGGCACTTAATATTGATATCCCAATTGACCCTGTTGATATTGTGACGCCAATTAATGACAAATTGGTCATCAAGAAAGAAGTGGTGGGCGATAAAACGGCTGAAATTGGTGACTTTAAAGATTATATGGTAACGGTTGCCAATATGGGTGACTCAACGCTATATGATGTCGATATGAAAGACACTCTGCCACGTGGCTTTGTGTATGTATCAGGCACTACGCGTGTCAATGGTCAAAAGAGTAATGACCCACAGGGTGGCAAAGGTCCTTATTTAACTTTAGGTTTAGGGACACTGACACCGAAACAAGAAGCGAAGATTCAATACCGTGTATACATTGGCCCAAATGCTTTAAGTGGCGATGGGATTAACCGTGTTTATGCGCAGGACAATAAAAATACGACTTCAAATGAAGCACGTGCGGCGGTTAAGGTTACGCCTGGAGTATTTAGTCCAGATGGTTTTGTGGTGGGTAAAGTCTTTACCGACTGTAACCGCAACGGTGTGCAAGATGCAGGTGAGCTAGGTGTACCGGGCGTTCGTATTTACATGGAAGATGGGAACTTTGTGGTCACTGATCGTGAAGGGAAATATAACTTCTATGGCATTAAGCCCATTACGCATGTGCTGAAAGTCGACAATACCACTTTACCGAATAATGCTGAATTGGTACTGATTAGTAACCGTCAAGCCGGTGATCCTGCCAGCCGTTTTGTCGATTTAAAACGTGGCGAATTACACCGTGCCGATTTTGCGATTGCGGATACTGCGGGTGAATGTAGCCAAGCTTTGGCTACACAAATTGAGGCACGCCGTAGCAAAATTGATGCGCAACTGGATGCACTTGAACAAACTTTACGTCAGGACTTAACGGTAGATCCGCTCAGTAGTTATGTGACCGATGTTCAAGGTCAACCTGCCAGTGGTTGTATTAGTGCTTCTGGAGCTTCGGCAAACTGTAATATTGAATATAAAAAAGAACAGATTAAAGATGTGAAAACGGTTCAGCTTGAACCAGTTAAAGCGCCCGTAATTTTAGATTTAGAACAGGAATTACAACGTTCTGAATCGAACCAACTTGCCATTTTGAATCTAAAAGAACAACAAGTCTTGCCAGCCCAACAAGCCACCATTCAGGTGAAAGGGGCTTTAGGTACGGATATCCGTTTGTTTGTCAATGACGAGCAAATTTCGGAAAAACGCATTGGTAAAAAAGCCACCTATCAAGAGCATGGCGTTGCGGGTTTAGATTTTATTGGTGTGCCACTTACGGCAGGAAAAAATACGGTTTCTGTGCGTCAGTACGACAGCTTTGGCAATTTACGTGACCAACAGCAATTGACTGTGATTGCACCCGATGCAATGAGCCAATTGGCCACACAGTCTGTAGAGCAAGTGGTCTATGCCAATGGTAAGGACGTTTATCAAGTTGTAGTGAAGATTCTGGATCGTAATGGCACGCCTGTTGCAACGCGTACCCCTATCACTATAGAAACATCGGTAGGCACGATTCAGCTCAAAGATTTAGACCCTGATAAACCGGGTATTCAAGTTTTTGCAGAAGGCGGTTCTATTGTTGTTCCAGTACTCGCGCCATTGGAAGCGGGTTCAGGTGTGCTACGTATTCGTAGTGGTATTTATGAACAGACTGTACCTGTACATTTCTTGGCGGAACTGCGTCCAATGTTAGTTGCCGGGATTATCGAAGGTTCATTTGCACTGAATAAGTTCGACCCAAAAAATCTGTCGAAAAGCTCGACTCAAGATGGCTTTGAAGAAGAACTGAATGATTTATCCAGTTCAGGCGATGGTGAAACGGCCATTCGTGGTCGCGCCGCATTGTTCCTGAAAGGAAAAGTGCGTGGGGATTATTTACTGACTTTGGCTTATGACTCAAGCAAAGAAAATAATCAGCGCTTATTTCGTGATATTCGTCCAGATGAATATTATCCCGTGTATGGTGATGCATCTGCCAAAGGTTTTGATGCGCAATCTACCAGTAAACTTTATGTCCGTGTAGATAAAGGCCGCTCTTATGCGATGTATGGTGACTATGTTACACGTACAGAAAACGATGAAGGGCTTTCATTGGGTCAGTATAGCCGTTCATTGACAGGTCTGAAGTCTACTGCTGAAGGGGAGCGTTACCAAGTTTCTGGTTTTGCAGCTCGTACCAATGCAACGCAAATCGTGAATGAATTGCGCGCAATGGGGGTTTCTGGTCCGTACTCTTTGGGTATAGATAGTGATGATATTTTAGAAAATAGTGAAAAAGTGGAAGTGATAGTCCGTGATCGTAACAATCCTGGCTTGATTATTTCACAGCGCACATTAACCCGTTTTAGTGACTATGAAGTTGATACCTATACCAACAGTATTTACCTGACTTCACCTTTAAGCAGCATTGATGAGAACCTGAACCCTGTTTATTTACGTATCACGGTTGAGTCTGACCAAGGTGGTAAAGAATATACAGTTGCAGGTGTGAATGGTCGTTATAAGCTGAATGATAAAGTGACGGTGGGTGGTTCTTATGTGCAAAATGATGATCCAATGGATCAAGAGAAAATTGCCAGTGCCAATACCGTGATTCGTTGGAATGATAAAACTAAACTCATTGCGGAATATGCCTACTCTGATCACGATGCGTTAAACCTTGATCAATTAACCGATGTGAATGCATCAAATAGTACAGACAAATCTGGCGATGGCACCGCAGCTCGCGTTGAACTTGATTACAAAAATGACAAGGTTGATTTACGGGCTTACCATCAACAGGCGGATGAAAACTTCCGTAACGCCGCATCTTCGATTAGTTCAGGACGCAAAGAAAGCGCAGTGAAACTGAATGCACGTTTAGATCAATTTGGGATTTTACGTGTTGAAGCAGTACGGACTGAAGATATTGCCAACGAAGGTATTCGTTATGGCGTCAGTGCGTCAATTGAAAAAGCAATTAACCGCATAGTGAGCTTGGAACTGGGTACACGGTATTATAACGAATCGGCGAGTGCAGCGAGTGCTTCAACGCAAAGTGTTGAAACGCCGTATGACGGCACCACGGTTCGCGCTAAATTGAAAACAGCGCTCCCTTTTGATGGCTCAAGTGCTTTCTTAGAATATGAGCAAGATATCGCTGATAGTGACCGCCGTGTATTTGCTGTTGGTGGTGATGCTCAAGTCTATAAAAATATTCATGCCTATGCGCGCCATGAGTTCATTTCAAGTATTGGTGGATTATACGAACTCAATGACACGCAAAAACGTAATACGACTGTTTTTGGTTTAGACAGCGAATACATGCGTGATGGCTCAGTATTCAGTGAATACCGTGTACGTGATGGTATGAGTGCACGTGAAGCTGAAGCCGCGATGGGGGTGCGTAACCGTTGGCAGCTCAAAGAAGGCCTATTCTTTAATACCAGCTTTGAAAAAGTGAAAGTGTTTGAGGGTGAAAATAAAAATTCTTTAGAGTCAACTGCGGCAACCTTCGGCTTTGAACATCTGTCTAATCCACGCTGGAAAAATGTGGCACGCATAGAAGGGCGTTGGTCGAATCAAAGTGATAGTTATTTAAATACTTTAGGTACCGCGTACAAGTATTCAGACGAAGTGACTTTATTGGCTAAGAATGTACTGAACATTACCGACAATAAGTCTGCGGACTCTGGCGATCGCATCATTGATCGTGTTCAGGTTGGTGCTGCATATCGTGATTTGGCGACCAATCGTTTTGACTCATTGAGCAAAATTGAATATCGCTATGAAAAGAATGAAACAACGCTTGATGATCCGTATGAACGTAATGTTTATATCATGTCTCATCATATGAATTATCACCCAACACGTTCTATTCATTTATCAGGGCAATATGCTGTTAAATACCTCGATGAAACCTATGATCTTCTACAAACCAGTGGTATGACGCAAATGCTCAACAGCCGGTTTATGTATGACATTAATGAGCGTTGGGATGCAGGTGTCAATGCTGGAGTAATGTGGAATAGTGTTTCGGATGGAACCAAATATATGGCTGGAGTGGAAGTCGGTTATCTACTGGCAGCGAATCTTTGGGTTTCTGGGGGGTATAACTTTGTTGGCTATCAAGATAAAGATTTAATTGATAGTGATACAACGATGGATGGCGCATATTTCCGCTTCCGCTTCAAGTTTGACGAAAACTTATTTAATAAAAATAAAACCTCAGTCAATAAAGCTTTGGAGCCAAAATAATGTTGAGAGTCGCGACTAAGCATCTGTTATGGCTGACAGCAGTGGGTGTTGTGCTGACACATGCTAGCGAAGCCCCAGATCCTTCAACCTATCAGGCTTCGCAGCAGCAGGTGCATGTAGAATTACAAAGTGCATTTGGGCAAGCAACGGATATAAAAGAAAAATATCAGTTAGAAAAAGCGCGAGCGTGGCTGAGCTATGCTGACCATGCCTATAGTGCAAAAGCGAAGCGTCAAAATATTGAATTGATTTACCAACAGGTCTTAGACATCTTATATGCAGATCCGCGTGCAAATTTAAGTGTAGAAACAGCAATACTGCCGTTTTCCCAAGTCATGCGTCATGATTTATGGACGCGCGCTGAACGCATCAAAGTACAAACGGGGTTTCAGTGTGCCTATAAAGAACTGGCACAAGCGGAAGTGAATTTGGTTTGGGCCGCTGCTGAATACCGTCAATTGGGTTGGCGTCATTCGCGTGAGATTTTTGCCTCAGCAGAGCGTCTGATGGATCAAGCGATCTATTTGTCTGAGAACTGCGGTACGCTTTAAGTTTAGTCGGTATTATAACAAGACAAAACGCGAAGATTACGGTGCATATTGGCATGGGGATTTGTATTTCATCACAATAAAAAAGGAGCCATTTTGGCCACTGCTGTCCCATAGTTTGCTTTAAATAAAAAAACCTGAGTCCTAACAGTTAAAATATGAGTGTAAACAAACACTTTAACGACCAGGATTCAGGTTTTGTCACATCAGAATACCGTATTTTATGAGCTAATTAAACCTGTTGTGCGACAGGATTTTGAACAACTTGCTAAAGTACACCATGTTGGACAGAAATTTAGAGCGACTTCCCGTTGGGATCAGTTTATTGCCATATTGATGTCTCAATTCTCTTGTAGGCAAAGTCTGAGAGATATTCAATCCAATTTGGAGTGCCAACAGGAAAAGCTAAGTCATCTCGGAGCAAAATCTATTCCCCGAAGCACGCTGGCACGAATCAATGAGCAGCAGCCTGCTGCCTTGTATCAACAGCTATTTTACAAGTTGCTTAAATACTATGAACACTCAAAAGTAGCTCATAAATTTCGCTTTAAAAATCCCTTGTATTCCTTGGATGCCAGTCATATTGACCTGTCGCTTTCCTTATGTGAATGGGCCAAAGTTCATGACTCAAAAGCCAGCATGAAACTCAGCATAGGATTGAATCACAGCAATGATATTCCTGAGTTTGTTGCAGTTGAAAATGGCAAAGAAAATGACATGGTACAAGGTCGCAAATTCCAGTTTCCTGCTGGCAGCATTGTAGTTTTTGATAAAGGCTATGTCGATTACCAATGGTATGCAAATCTGACTGCTCAAAACATTGGATTTGTCACACGTTTTAGGCCTAAATCTGTGTATCAGGTGATCCAGCAACATCCAGTGCTTGAATCCAAAGGTATTCTAAAAGATGAAACCATTCAGCTGAATAGCGCACATGCCCTAAAAAGAAAAGCCCCAGTGTTAAGAAGAATTGAATATAGAGATCAGCAAAGTGGCAAGCACTTTAGCTTTCTCAGCAATAACTTTCATTTAGCCGCCTCCACCATTGCGGCGATTTATAAAGATCGTTGGAAAGTTGAGCTGTTCTTTAAGGCGATTAAGCAGAATCTCAAATTAAAAGCGTTTCTAGGCCGCAGCAGGAACGCAATTCAGACACAAATCTGGATTGCGATGATCGCCTATTTATTGGTGAGTTTCGCTCAACATTTAGGGAAAACAGGTTGGACAGTTCAACGTTTACTCAGAATAATTCAAGTGAATTTGTTTGAAAGAAGAACTTTAAAAGCTTTATTTTCACCCGATAAAATACCCATAAAACAAGAGGAAGCTCAAATGAGCTTCCTCTTGTGAAAAATTGTGGGACAGCAATGCCATTTTGGCTCCTTTTTTATTTAAATCTTTTCAATACGGCAATAATAAAAACCATCACCATGGTCAGGTGTCGGGAAAAGCTGACGACCGTGAATCTGCTCAATACCCCAATCTGCGTGAATTTTCACTTCTGTGGCATCTGCATGTTGTGCGAAGAAATGTTGCATCTGCTGTTCATTTTCAGCTTTTAAAATTGAACAGGTGATATACAACAAGGTGCCACCAACTTTCAGCTGTTTCCACATCTGTTCCAAGATCTGCTGTTGTAGTTCAACCGTTTGCTGGATGTCGGTAGATTGGCGCAGTAAACGAATATCAGGATGGCGACGCATCACTCCAATGGCTGAACATGGGGCATCTAAAACGATGCAATCTACAGGTTCAGATGTTTCCCAAGTCGTTGCGTCGGCCGCGAGAATTTCAACCTCGGTGAATTGGTTGAGCTCAAGCCGTTCTAGGTTTTCAGCCACACGGACTAACCGTTTAGCATCCTGATCAAGTGCGATGAGTTTCTTCGGTGTATATTTTTCCAGTAAGTGTGCTGTTTTGCCACCAGGTGCCGCACAAGCATCAACGACGAATTTGTCATCTAAGTTGGGCAAAAGCGTTACACAGAGCTGCGCATGTTCGTCTTGAACGGAAAAGCCACCATGCTCAAATCCTGGGAGTGCAGGAATCTGTACAGCTTGTTCTAAAACAATCCCTACTTCAGACAGCTGACAGGCATGAGCATCAATATCTTCTTCAGTCAAAATTTCGAGGTATTCTTCACGGCTGACCACGCGCTCATTGGTGCGTAAGGTTAGAGGTGCAACACCTTTTAAGTCACGGCAAAGCTGTTCAAGTGTGTCGACGCCCCAATCTTTTTTCAGGCGCTTAAATAGCCAGCTAGGTAAGCCATGTGCTTGTTCTAAGCTGTGTTGAAATTCAGATGTTTCACGTGAAACACGGCGAAGAATTGCATTGACAACACCACTTAAGGCTTGATAGCCGAGCTGTTTGACTGCAGTCACCGTTTCTGAAATTGCTGCATGGTCTGCAACACGGGTGCATAAAATCTGATACAGGCCTACATAGAGGCAGGTTTCAACTGTTTCATTGTTCAGCGGTTTGACCAAGAGTGGCAAAGTAATACTTTTTAAGCCGTACCATTGGCGCAATGTTCCGAGAACTAACTCATGAAAAAGTGCGCGATCACGATCGGCGACTTTAAGCAAATGCTGAGGAAGCACGCTTGCTAAAGACTGACCTTGTTGTACAGCTAAAAGTGTGCGAATCACTTGCGCACGTAGGTTTAGGTGAGACGTGCCGGGTTCAATTTTACTCATGCGAAAACTTGTCCTACCTGTAATTTTTGAGTTTGCTGGATTTGTACAGGGTTAAGCGTTTTACCCCCTGGCCATTGTAGTGCGGTTAAACACACCGCTCGTCCATCTCCACACACGACATGCACGCCTTGTTTGTCGATGGCTAAAATACTGCCAGCGGTTTGGTTTTGGGGGTTTTCTGTAGACAGTACTGAACCCCAAACGCGTAAATTATTATTTTCATCCAGTGCAATAAATGCCACAGGCCATGGGTTAAAGGCACGAATATTACGGTCGACTTGCGCTGCAGTTAATGACCAATCAATATGCGCTTCTGCTTTTGACAACTTATGCGCATAAACTGTTAACGCTTCGTCTTGTACTTCACGTTGCTCTAAATGGTGCTGTAATGTGCTTTCAGAGGCCAACACTTTAACGATAGCTTCTGCCCCTTGAATCGCCAATTTGTCATGCAAGCTTGCAGATGTATCTGTGGCTTCAATTGAGCAGTAGGTTTTATACATCATATCGCCAGTATCCAATCCTGCCGCCATTTTCATAATGGTGACCCCAGTTTCTGCATCTCCAGTAGAAATTGCGCGTTGAATCGGGGCAGCACCGCGCCAGCGCGGCAGGAGCGAACCGTGAATATTGAGACAACCATATTTAGGCGTATCTAAAACCACTTGTGGCAAAATAAGACCATAGGCAGCTACGACCATCACATCGGCATTTAAGGCTTTGAGTTCAGCCTGAGCCGCCAAACCCTCTTCCGTTGAAGACTTAAAGTGCAGTGGTTGATAGACAGGAATTTGATGCGCTAAAGCCAGCTGCTTCACGGCTGAGGCAGTCAGTTTTTGCCCACGACCTGCTTTACGGTCAGGTTGTGTATAGACCGCGACAATCTCATGTTCTGTTTTTAGCAACGCGTCTAAGGCTACAGCCGCAAATTCGGGCGTGCCTGCGAAGATGATTTTCAATAAAGACTCGAAAAAAATGACAAGATTAGATCAATTATAACAAAACTGGAGCAGTTACTGATTTTACCATTATAAAAAGCTGACTAAGACCGTCTAAATGAATGATGTATTAATATTTTTATGAAGAAAAAAGTTGCGGGTATTCGGCATAGATCAAGGGGGGATTTGCATTTTATATAAATAAAACTCATGCAAAATTTAAAAATTATTCATAGAAGTTTTGTATTGAAAGGTCAGTGAACGGGTTATAGTAGCTTCAATATGCAATTGAATGTCAACTCATTGGTTAAAATGTAGTGTCTAGCCTAGATGCCTGATCTGTTTTCGGTCGAGATGCCTAGAAACGATATTGGGAAAGAATACGGAGATGCTATGTTTAACTGTTTGACACTCATCGAACTCAGATTTTAGCCAGAGTGAATGTGCACATTCATCTCAAGCACACTTTGTTGGAAAATATAATGCCTGACTATCGTTCAAAAACATCGACACACGGAAGAAATATGGCGGGTGCGCGTGGCTTATGGCGCGCAACGGGGATGAAAGACGAAGACTTTGGTAAGCCGATTATTGCAGTGGTTAACTCATTCACTCAATTTGTACCAGGTCACGTTCATCTTAAAGACTTAGGTCAACTGGTGGCTCGTCAAATTGAAGCGTCAGGTGGTGTAGCCAAAGAATTTAATACCATTGCGGTCGATGATGGGATTGCGATGGGACACGACGGCATGTTGTATTCATTGCCTTCACGTGACTTAATCGCAGACTCGGTGGAATACATGGTGAATGCACACTGTGCCGATGCCATGGTGTGTATTTCAAACTGTGACAAAATCACCCCAGGCATGTTGATGGCGTCTATGCGTCTAAATATTCCTGTGGTTTTCGTCTCTGGCGGACCAATGGAAGCGGGTAAAGTGAAAATTCGTGGCAATGAACACGCGATTGACCTTGTCGATGCCATGATTGTCGCAGCAGATGACAGCTTTACTGATGAAGAAGTGGCTGAGTATGAACGTTCAGCATGTCCGACCTGTGGTTCATGTTCAGGCATGTTCACTGCAAACTCAATGAACTGTTTAACCGAAGCTTTGGGTCTATCACTTCCAGGCAATGGTTCAACTTTAGCAACCCATGCAAATCGTAAAAAATTATTTGAAAAAGCGGGTCAGTTGATTGTTGAAATCACCAAACGTCATTACGAACAAAATGATTACAGCTTATTGCCACGCTCAATTGCGACTAAAACTGCCTTTGAAAATGCCATGACCCTTGATATTTCAATGGGTGGTTCAACCAATACCGTTCTTCACTTATTGGCCGCTGCGAATGAAGCAGAAGTTGATTTTACCATGACAGATATTGACCGTCTGTCACGTAAAGTGCCTGTACTGTGTAAAGTTGCCCCTGCAAAACAAGATGTACACATGGAAGATGTACACCGTGCAGGTGGCATCATGTCGATTTTGGGCGAATTAGATCGTGCAGGATTGTTGGATACATCTGTACCGACCGTTCATGAAAAAACGCTAAAAGATGCTTTGGATAAGTGGGACATCATCCGTACGGAAGATGAAGAAGTGTATCAATTCTTCCGTTCAGCACCGGGCGGTGTACCGACGCAAACGGCATTTTCACAAGATCGTTACTACTCTCGTTTAGATGGTGACCGTGACAATGGCGTCATTCGTAATGTGGAACATGCTTTTTCTCAAGATGGTGGTTTGGCTGTCCTGTATGGAAATATTGCACTTGAAGGCTGTATTGTCAAAACAGCAGGTGTGGATGATTCCATTTTGAAATTCAATGGCACCGCACGTGTTTTTGAAAGCCAAGATGCTGCGGTAGAAGCGATTCTCGGTGGAAAAATCACTGCTGGCGATGTGGTAGTGATTCGTTACGAAGGTCCACGCGGTGGTCCGGGCATGCAGGAAATGCTGTATCCAACCAGTTACTTAAAGTCGAAAGGGCTTGGTAAGGATTGTGCTTTACTTACCGATGGTCGTTTCTCAGGTGGGTCATCGGGTCTATCTATTGGTCACGTGTCTCCTGAAGCAGCTGAAGGCGGTGCGATTGGCTTGGTTGAAGATGGCGACCGTATCGAAATTGATATTCCAAACCGTACCATTCACTTAGCTGTGGATGAGGCAACCATGGCTACGCGCCGTGAAGTGCAAGAAGCTAAAGGCTGGCAACCTGCTGAACAGCGTCCACGTAAAGTCTCTAAAGCCTTAAAAGCTTATGCGATGCATACCACCAGTGCGTCTAAAGGTGCGGTTCGTGAAATTTAATCGCTAGTCTTTGACTGATTAAAAAGAGCACTCCATTTGGGGTGCTTTTTTATTGATTGATGAAAATAGTACAGTCGCATTTTACATTACGATTTGCACTTTTATTGCGTAGACGAGGTTTTACTTTTGACGGCACAAAAGTAACAAAATGCCTTTGTTTCCCTGATATGGCATCCCTGCCATACAGTGAAACAGCGACATCCATGTCGCTTCATCATGTGACTTGATTTGGGTAAAACAACAATAAATGGGTTTATGTAATACCTAGCGAGTCGCTTTCATGTGTAGCCTGCTTTCTATACAATAAAAACAGAAAAAATTGCCAAGACTGTAGAGCAATACGCAGCCATCGCTAAGGACAAATACAATGAGTAAAGACAATATCCGCGAACATTCAGCTCCTGTTTATGAGGGCATTGAAAATGCGCCTGCACGTTCCATGATGCGTGCAACAGGCTTTAAAGATTCCGACTTTACCCGTCCCTTTGTCGGTATTGCGTCTACGTGGGCCAATGTCACGCCGTGTAATATGCATATTAATGAACTGGCGCGTGAGGCTGAGAAAGGGGTCAATCAAGCTGGCGGCAAAGGCATTATTTTTAATACCATCACCATTTCAGATGGTATTTCTAACGGCACTGAGGGCATGAAGTATTCATTGCTGAGCCGTGAAATTATTGCTGATTCGATAGAAGCCGTGGTGGGGTGTCAAGCCTATGATGGGGTGATTGCCATTGGTGGTTGTGACAAAAATATGCCGGGTTGTATTATGGGCTTAGCCCGTTTAAACCGTCCAGGTTTGTTTGTTTATGGTGGGACAATCAAGCCGGGCGCAGGGCATACTGACATGATTTCAGTCTTTGAAGCTGTGGGTCAGCACGCCAAAGGTGAAATCAGCGCCATTCAAGTCAAACAGATTGAAGAAGTGGCGCTGCCGGGGCCAGGATCATGTGGCGGTATGTACACTGCAAACTCGATGGCTTCTGCGATTGAAGCCTTGGGCATGAGTTTGCCGGGCTCCTCTGCACAAGAAGCGGTTTCAGATGACAAGCGGATTGACTGTCAAAAAGCAGGTGAAGCGGTGATGAATTTGCTGCGCTTAGATTTGAAGCCACGCGATATCATGACCAAAGCTGCATTTGAAAACTCGATTAAAGTGCTGATTGCCTTGGGGGGGTCGACCAATGGCGTGCTGCACTTACTGGCAATGGCACATACTGCTGGGGTTGAACTGAGTTTGGATGATTTTGTCCGTATCGGGCAAGATATTCCCGTAGTGGCAGATGTGCGTCCATCGGGTAAATATTTGATGTCTGAGCTGATTGCGATTGGGGGCATTCAACCGTTGATGAAACGCATGCTGGATGCTGGCATGCTCGATGGTTCATGTTTAACGGTAACGGGCAAGACCTTGGCGGAAAATTTGGCTGAGGTTGAAGATTACCCTGAAGGTCAGCAGATTATTTTACCCTTCGACGCGCCTATTAAAAAAGACTCTCACTTGGTGGTGCTTAAAGGTAACCTATCTCCAACAGGTGCTGTGGCTAAAATCACGGGTAAAGAAGGCCTGTACTTTGAAGGGCCAGCGCGTGTCTTTGAGGGTGAAATCGGTGCGATGCGCGGCATTTTAGACGGCGAAGTTCAAGCGGGTGAAGTGGTGGTGATTCGTGGAGAAGGGCCTAAAGGCGGGCCGGGCATGCCAGAAATGCTGAAACCGACCTCAGCGATTATTGGTAAAGGTCTCGGTAAATCTGTGGCCCTGATCACCGATGGTCGTTTCTCTGGTGGCAGTCATGGTTTTGTCATTGGTCATGTAACCCCAGAAGCCTATGAAGGTGGGCCAATTGGTTTGGTGCAAAATGGCGATAAAATCTCGATTAATGCAGAAACCCGCGAAATGACGTGGCATGTTTCGGCAGATGAGATCGCTGCGCGTCAAGCGGCTTGGGTGAAACCGCAGCCGAATTATCGTTATGGGGCCTTGGCCAAGTTTGCAAAACTGACCACTGGCGCAGAAAAAGGCGCGGTAACTGATCTAAATTTAGATGTCTAATTGATCATTTTGCTGTGAATTGATATAAACCCTTGTAGTACTTTCAAGGGTTTAATGTAGAGGCTTTGCTCATGTCACTGTTGCGTCGATGGTTCGATCCGATTCGATCGCGTTGGTTTTACCAAAAACCGATTCGTCAAACGGTCGTATCTACAGAACAAGGCTTGAGTATTCATTTACGCCTCGACGATGTATACAGCTATTTAGCCGTTCAGCAGTTACCCCAAATTGAAGAAATTTTAGCGGATGAACTAAAACCATTGACGGTGGTCATTTCTCGTCAGGCTGCTGAACCGCCAAATCAGATGTCAGCATTGGAATGGCAGACCTATTGTTTAAATGATGCCAAAATTCTGTCGCGTCAGCACCGTTTTAGTTTTCATGAAACCCCGGAGCAACCCAGTATAGAGGCATTAAGCCAAGCAGAAACTATTTTGCGACTTACGCCGCTACGTGGGCAGGACTTTTTGTATTTGCTCGAAGACGTGTTTCATATGTTATGGCAAAAGCAAGAGGGGAAACTGCGGACTTTATATGCGATGGCCAGTCGTCATCATCAGGAGCAAAACTTTCCAGAACGTATTTTTAATGATGATGTGGTGCTGGCGAGCTACTTTCAACTCGGTGACCGCCAATATCATGCTGTTGATGATCTACTACGTTTAACCCGCCGTTTAAAACAACAAAAACTATTTACCGATAATCCGATTTTCTTAATCAATCATATAGATTGGCGTGAGCATTTGATTAGTGATGCGGAAGAGTTAAATGAAATTCAGGCACTTGATCCTGAGTTGGATTTATACGTTGCACTTGAAGATCCGATTTCATGGTTATTGTTGGCTTATATCAAAGAAGAGCTGGCAGATTATTATAATATTCAGCTTAATGTTTACCCACTGAGTTATCATGGTCGAGACTGGTTTGACTGGAGTTTGGCAACGCGTTTGTCTAAGCGAACAGAAGTACAGTTCACGCCGTTTTGCCGCCCGACTCAAGCGGCAACTTTGGCGATGGCACAGTTATTTTATAGTGTGCCCGAAGAGCAACGTATTGATGCCATGTATCGGATATTGAAAGCGGTTTGGACTCAAGGTAAGGATTTATCTTATAAAGCACATTTTGATCAGTTGATGCAGGAGCTCGATATTACAGCGTTGAGTGTTGACAATGTAGAGACCAAGCTCAAAGAAAACGATATCTTGTGTGAAATGAAGTCTCAACCCGATTTTCCCGTGCTTGAACTGCGTGTTGATGGTCAGAGCTATGTCTTTAATAGTCTGTATCGGGTTTGGATGATTGAAAGTATTTTCAGTAACGTACTGGAAGACCAGTACAAAGCAGATAGTGCTGATGAACAGCAAGGTTAAACGGTTTATTGTGTTTAAGTTGGGTTCAAAGTGCGCTTGAACCTGCATGATAAAATTTATCTTAAAAATAAATACTTAGTTTGCTAATGCTGAAAACGTTTTCAGTTGTCTTGAGGGCATGCTTGTTTAATCTGTGTGAAGGCAAGGCCCCTACGATATAAGCAACATGCTTAATCTGGATCATTATTTTTCAGGCACTTGAATTCTTATTTATAAATTTAATGAGTGTTAACAGTTTAAATCATTGTTAAATTCTATTAATTAATATGTTTACAAATGAAAATGATTATAATTGAGATTCTTTCTGTTTGTTGATTGATGCTATGCGTTTTCATATTTCTTATCTGAGTTTGTCCATTCTTGCTGTAATGACCACGCCGACCTTTGCTCAGAGCGAGGTAGAGGAAACGACATCATCGAAGGTTTTGCCCACTTTACAATTTGAAGCTCAAAAACAAGATGCGAAAGACGCGTATGCGGCAAAAACTGCATCAGCTGTTTTGCGTTCAGATGCCCCACTTTTTGAAACGGCACAATCAATCAGCGTGATTAGTGCAAAACAACTCGAACAAAAACAAGCGAAAACACTGTCTGAAGCCTTGCAGGGTGTAGCAGGGGTCACTGCAGGACAGTATGGGCGTCGTGGCTGGGATGACTTTATTATTCGTGGACAAGTTTCCAGCGCGCAGACTTATGTCGATGGCTTGCGTATTCAAACTTCGGATAATGCCCTACGTTCAGAAGACATCACTGGCTTGCAGTCGATTGAAGTGGTGAAAGGGCCAACATCGACAGGTTTTGGCTTTGCCTTACCAGGTGGTTTAGTCAATTTAACCACTAAGCGTCCTGAGGCAAAGACTTCTTATCGTGGCAGTGTAAGCTATGGTAGTAATGCTTTGATTGATGGAACATTTGACATTAACTATGCACCAAATGACAGCGAAAAGGGTGCGTTTCGTGTAGTGGGTCATGCCTCTGATCAGGATGATCCAACAGATTATGTTTATTATAAAAATTATTATATTGCGCCCTCTTATAATTTTGATTTAGGCGAAAAAGATGAGTTGTCTGTGATAGCGAGCTATCAACATCGTGATTTTATTCGTCAGCAAGGGATTCCTTATAGTAATGGTGCTTATAAAAATTACTCACAGAGTTTGTTTTTTGGCGCGCCGAATTTAAGCAATACGGTTGATGTTTTGCGCTTAGGTTCGAACTATGCACATTATTTTGATAATGGCTGGACCTTTAAGCAAAATTTTGCAGTCACTAAAACCGATGCAGATAATAATCCTGTATTGGCGGGGAGTAATAACACATTACCGACCATCAAACGGACGGTGGAAAGACAGATTAAAGATGATGTAAATTTTGCATTAGATAATAATGTGTCACGTCATTTCGACTGGGGCAAAACCCAATATGATTTAATGATTGGTTTAGATATGATGCATGAGCGTAGTGACTATGAACGCCGTCGCAATAGTTTGTCATCTTTTAATGCCAATAATCCTGTTTACACTGCAATTCCAAAAGCAACAACAACAATTGCTCACCAAATTACCGACACCCAATATATGGGTGTATATCTACGTAATAATTTTAAAATTGATGATCATTGGATCTTGGGCTTATCAGGTCGTCATGACTGGACTCAAGTAGAGGTCGATGATCTTTTCAATGATACGAAATTAAAAAATTCAGATAATGCCTTTACGGGTAATGCATCTTTGATGTATCAGATTAATGATATGTTTGCCCCTTACGTGAGTTATGCAACCTCTTTCTTTCCTGTGAGTGATGCTGGTGCAGATGGTACGCTGCTGGACCCAGAAGAAGGGGAACAATATGAAGTTGGTGTGAAGTTCCAAGGGCTGAATCAAAGACTGCAAGGTTATGTAGCTTATTATGATTTAACCCGTCAAAACGTAACCGAGACGGATACAACAGGTGATTATTCTGTACAAATTGGCGAGCAAAAGACCAAGGGTTATGAAACAGAGTTATCAGCAGCTTTAACTGATCAATGGAACCTGACCGCAACCTATAGTTATATTCCTACAGCCAAAATTACTGAAAGTGAAACCAGCAGTGATATTGGCAAGCGAATTAACCATGTGCCTAAAAATGCGGCCTCTTTATCAACTCAATATTTCTTTGGTGGTGATCAACTGGGCTGGAATGTTGGTGCAGCTGCAACTTATCAGGGTGAGCGTACAGCGCAACGCGGGACTTATTATGTACCGTTATCGAGTTATACACATCTACGATGTCAGTGCAGGTTATGAAGCGAAAAATTGGGGCGCAAAATTCAGCGTAAAAAACCTGTTTGATAAAGAGTATTTAGTCGGAACCACGCCAAATGCACAATTGGTGAATTGGGGTGATCCACGTACTTTCCGCTTCAGCCTAAATTTCAAATACTAAGCAGAATCACAGCGCATCACATCTGGATTCAATAACAGTTGAGTCCAGAGCATGCTTTCCAGTAAGCCTCAATCTTTGATTGAGGCTTACTTCTAAAAACAGTGATATGACCCCGCATTCAAATTTTATAGCATGGCACTAAGTGTTTAGAGAGAATCGTCATGCTTGCTTTTGTTATTTTTGTTTTTGCTGTCGCAGGTATGATTAAAGGCACCATTGGATTGGGCTTGCCCGCCGTGTCGATGGGACTTTTATCTTTGGTGATTAGCCCATTTCAAGCGGCAACTTTGCTCATAATCCCTTCCATGGTCACGAACGTTTGGCAATTGTTCGCAGAAGGGCGTGTACTGCGACTGCTACAGCGCTTTTGGCCCTTGTTGGTGGGCATGATCATCGGTTCAGTTTGGAGTGTTTTTCCTACGCTCGGACATGGCGAATTTCAAAGTGAAGCGTTGTTGGGCGGAATGCTGGCCATTTATGGTCTATATGGTTTGTTTGCCAAAAACATGCCCAACTTAGCCCCCTATGAAAAATATCTATCGCCGATCATGGGCTATTTGGGTGGTGCTTTGACAGTCGCGACAGGGGTGGTGGTGATTCCTGTGGTGCCGTATTTGCAGTCTTTGCATTTAAAGCGGGATGATTTGGTACAATCGCTTGGCCTTGCCTTTACCGTTTCAACTTTGTGTCTAGCTGCATATTTACATCTGAATCCTGTTGAAGATACCCCAATTGACTATCAATTGTCGTTGATCGCACTACTGCCTGCATTGCTCGGAATGTGGTTGGGCACTAAAATTCGCTACCGCATCCCTGAGCAAGCCTTTCGTAAGGTGTTTTTTGTGGGCTTAGTGCTATTTGGCAGTTATATGGTTTTACATCAATTGGGCTGGCTTTAATGCGCAATGAGTTGATCATGTTGGCTCAAGAGGAATTGACTAAAGCGTTGGTAATCTGCGGGGAGCTGATCAAAATACCGTGTCGCTAGCAGCAACTTGCGGTTGGCCCATTTGCCTAGTAGTTCAATCTGCTGAAAGTCATACTGCACGTTTAAACGCTGTGCTGCCCGTTTGGGAATAATGGCAATGCCGACGCCATTGGCAACGACTTGTGCGATTGCGGCAAAGTTCGGGACCCGTAGCCGATAGTGAATCTCATAGCCTAAGCGTTTGGCTTGAGCCTCGATTGACTGTTGTAGGGAATGGTATGGCATGAGGCCTACAAAAGGATGTTGCACTAATTCACCCAGTTCCAGTTGAACCACAGTGGCAAGTGCATGCTGATTTGGACAGATCAGCACCAACGGATCGTCAGCAAATTCTTGGGTTTCAAGTTGTCCTGCATCGAAAAAACTGGAAATCAGTCCCAACTTCGCCGTGCCTATGCTGAGGGCCTGAATAATGTCATTGGTTTCAGCTTCCTTTAATTCGATATGAAGTTTTGGATTTTCCATCAAATACTGTGGCAATAAATGGGGTAAGTACTCACTTTGCGCTGATGAGTTGCACCACAGAATAATGTTACTCGTTGCACTGTGGGCAAAGGGCAACATAGCCTGTTGTAATTGTTGCTGCTGTTGTAGCAAATGTTGTGCATGTTCAGCAAAAGTTTGTCCAGCAAGGGTCGCTTTTACCCCTGTTGCATGGCGGGTAAATAGACTGACTTCAAAATGGTGTTCTAATTTTTTAATCCGTTCACTGGCGGCCTGTAAAGAAATGGCGGAACGTTCCGCACCTTTGGTGAGACTGCCTGTACTCAGGATATTGATAAACAATTGCAGATCAAAAAAATCAAGGCGCATGGCAGGGTCAAAGCGGAAAATGTTGCTTTATCTTAGTCCTTTTTGCGTTTTGAGACATCCCTTTAGCAGAGTGGCATATGAAATTGAAGGTAGCGCATCCGACCAAAAAAAAGCAGCCCGAAGGCTGCGATCAAAAACGAATACTCAAAAATAAGGCCGATTAATCTTTTTGCCCTAAGCTGAAGAACCAGTTGAGGAACAAAGCTGCAAAGGTTGCAGTACCAATACCACCCAAGTTAATACTGCCAACTTGTAAGGCAAAATCACCCGTACCTAAAATGATGGTTACCGCAGCCACCATCAGGTTTTTGTTCTGTGAGAAATCAACTTTGTTTTCAATCCAGATTTTTGCACCCGCGATGGTAATCAAGCCAAAGACCACAATCGACGCACCGGTTAAAATTGCAGTCGGAATGGTATGGATAATCGCACCAAACTTTGGGGACAGACCCAAGAAAATGGCAAATACACCTGCGATGGCAAAAATGATGGTCGAATAAACTCGTGTGACTGCCATGACCCCGATGTTTTCACCATAGGTGGTCATGCCAGGAGCACCTACACCACCTGCTAAAGTCGTTGCAATACCATCAGCAACAAATGCTTTACCAATCTGTGGATCAAGATTTTCACCTGTCATCGCACTTACAGCTTTAATGTGACCTAAGTTTTCCGCCACCAATATCAAAGCAATCGGTGCAATGATCATCATGGCATTGGCATTAAATTCAGGTGCATGGAAAGTCGGTAAACCAAACCAAGCGGCTTGTTGAATCGGGGCAAAATTAATCGCTGTGCCATAGCCCATGACATTGGTCACAATAAAGTAGACTAAATAAGACATTAACAGACCAATTAATAACAATAGGCGTTGCAATAAGCCACGAGTAAAGACTGCAATTGAGCCCATACATAACACGGTAACCAGTGCCATCCACATATTAAAGGTATTGCCAGCAACGCCTTTGACTGTAACAGGGGCAAGGTTTAGACCGATGATCATGACTACAGCACCTGTCACTACAGGTGGCATCAGTTTTTCAATCCACTTGGTACCTGTTGCCATAACCATAAAGCCAAACAATGTATAAAGTAGACCACAAGCGATGATCCCGCCACCCGCCATGGCTAAATTTGGATTGAGTGCGCCTGTGCCCGATGCAGTATAGCCCGTTGCAGCGATCACCACGCCAATAAAGGCAAAACTTGAACCCAAATAACTTGGAACACGACCACCCGTCATAATAAAGAACAAGATGGTACAAATCCCTGACATTAAGATGGCAAGATTAGGATCGAAACCCATTAAGAATGGTGCAAGAACTGTTGCACCAAACATAGCAAAGGCATGCTGAACACCTAAAATTGCACTTTGTGAAGCTGGAAGATATTCACTTGTGCCAACAGGGCGTGCATCTATGTTGCCTTCGTACGGGCGCCATTTGGGGAACCAATTGGACATTTTTTGAGCACTCTAAAGATAAATTGTGCACATCATACTCTTGTTTTTTAGAAGATTTAATCAGTGATACAAAAAATTGTTCAAACTAATCTTATGACTTTTCAGAACTTTTTACCGCATGGTAAAAGTTTTAATTTTTAAAAATAACGATAAATCAAGGCTTAATTGGTAATTTTTGCCAATTATTTATTCATAAATAATTATGATTAGATTGATAAATTTTTTTAACAGGTTTGACCATGCGGTCAATAAAAAAGCACACCATAGTGATGTGCTGTAAATTAAACAGGCTTAAAATTTTAACCAGTATTTCGTAATCCAGCCGCAATGCCTGCAATACTGACCATCAGAGCATGGTCTACAGGTGTATTGGTTTCTTGGCTACTTTCTAAGTAACGGCGACGACGTTTCATTAACTCTGCCTGAAGCAAATGTAGCGGCAATAAATACGGCTTACGTACACGCATGGACTGGTCTAAAACTTCGTTACTGCTCAGTAGTTTCGATTCACCTTTAAGTGCTAACAGGGTTTGCACTGCATATTTTAAACGTTGACGCAGATGTTCCCCAAGCACTTTCAAATCTTCATCATTGGTCAGGTGTGATTCATAATACAGCGCCACATGACCATCCGATTTTGAGAGCACCATTTCCAACATATCAATCAGGGTTTGGAAATACGGCCATGTCGCCAGCATTTCATCCAAGGTCGCTTTATGCCCTTGATCAATCACTTGGTTAATTGCAGCGCCTGTACCGAGCCAAGCTGGTAGCATCAAACGAATCTGTGTCCACGCAAATACCCACGGAATGGCACGTAAAGACTCAATGCCACCACTGACTTTACGTTTTGCCGGACGTGAGCCAAGCGGCAACATTTGTAGCTCTAGCTCTGGGGTGACTGTGCGTAAATACTTGACGAAGTGCGGGTTTTCTCGCACGGTTTGGCGATACACCTGCACCGACAAATCGGTCATGCTGTGCATCAACTCGCGCCACTCAGGTTTAGGAACAGGTGGTGGAAGTAAAGTGGCTTCTAAAGTAGCAGCGGTATAAATCTCTAAGTTTTGTAGTGCAATACCTTCTAGGCCAAACTTGAAGCGAATCATTTCGCCTTGTTCAGTGACTCGGATGGCACCTGAAATTGAGCCGGGTGGCTGTGAAAACAGGGCTTGTTGTGTTGGTGCACCGCCACGACTGATGGAACCGCCACGACCGTGGAAGAGGGTCAGTTGGACGTCATGCTTTTTCGCAACCGCAGTTAATTCTTCTTGCGCACGGTACTGTGCCCAATTGGCTGACATAAAGCCTGCATCTTTTGCCGAGTCCGAATAGCCAATCATCACTTCATGCTTGCCCTGAATATGCTGTTTATACCAATGCATATTGAATAGGGTATTCATCGTGCTTGCGGCGCCATCTAAGTCTTTTAATGTTTCAAACAAAGGCACCACACGCAGCGGATGTTGGATCCCTGCTTCTTTTTGCAAAAGTAGTACCGCCAGTACATCACTTGGGTACTCCGCCATCGAAATAATGTAGGCACCTAAACTTTCTTGAGGCTGCGCTGCCAAAGTGCGCATGGTGGCAAACACTTCTTGTACTTCGGGTTGTTCAATTAAGCTTTGTGTAGGCTCATTTAAATGTTTCGGCAACAGCGGACGTTTGCTTTGTAGTTCCTGCAATAAAAAATTTTGGCGCGCTTGTTCAGTCCACGTTTCAAAATTACCCAGACCCAGATATTCAGTAATCGCGGAAATCGCTTGGCGATGCCGTCCTGACTCTTGGCGAATGTCCAATTTCAGCAGTTCAATCCCGAAACAGTTCACCCGATGGATAAAATCGAGCAGTTTCCCATTGGCAATTTCAGGTAGATTGCTGGCAATTAAAGAGCGATAACACAGTAGTAAAGGCTGTAACAGTTCATCTTTAGCTTTAATGACACGGCTGTCATCGGCATCGGCACCGCGCAGTTTTTCTGCCAACCAATGGCGCGTAGCTTTTAGCCGTTCGCGAGTATCGCGTAAATATTCACGGTACGGTTCAGGATGGTCTTGACCCAAGGCTTGACGCAGTTCATCGCTACAGCTTTGAATCGAGAGTTCCCAACGTAAATCTTCAATGTCACGTAAGTACAGATCAGCTGCTTTCCAACGGGATAGCCACAGGACTTCTTGAGTAATATTGTGGGTTACATTTGGGTTGCCGTCACGGTCACCGCCCATCCATGAAGCGAAACGAACAGGTGCGACATGGAGAGGCAGACGTTGCCCACAGTGCTCAATCACCATGTCGTCCAGTTCACGCATGAACTTCGGTACGGCATTCCATAAGGTTTGCTCAATGGTGGTGAAGCCCCATTTTGCCTCATCCACAGGGGTTGGGCGATGTTGACGGATTTCATCGGTCTGCCATGCCGAACAGATCAATTGTTTTAAATCTTCAAGGACTGTTTGGCGCTCACGTGGGGTGAGTTTCTGCTGATCCATTTTAAAGAGAGCGTTATTGATACCATCATATTTTTGGATCAGGGTTCGGCGACTGACTTCTGTTGGATGAGCAGTCAGCACCAGTTCAATATTCAAATCACAGATTTGCTGAAATAGCGTATCAGTGGGAATGTCATTATTCTTGAATTTTTCAAAGAGGTGGTCGAGCGGATTGGGAGACGGGGTGTTTACATCAAATTCGCTTTGACGACGGCTACGTACAACGTGATATTGTTCAGCAATGTTGGCAAAATTCAAAAAGTGAGTAAAAGCACGAGTCAGTGGGAGAATTTCATCATCTTCAAGACTTAAAAAAAGTTGTTCGAGCTGTTTTTCAGCTTCAACTTGTCCGTCGCGAGCACCTTTGGATAAGGCACGAATTTGCTCGACCTGATTAAACAAATCTTGTCCAGCATGCTCCTTGAGGGTTTCACCCAACAAGTTGCCGAGTAATCGGACATCTTCACGTAGTGGAGCATCAATTTGTTGAATCATGATTATTATTCCCTCGTTGTTCTTAATTTGACTATACCCCGATTCGGTGACAATCCAAGTAGGGGCAGACAAAAGTAGGGGATTAATTGCTGAATTTAGAAACAAATGAAAGACTTATATCGCTGCTTTCTATTGATTCAATCACATGAATAAGTGACAAATCACTGAATTTGTTATTAAAAAATTCAAAGTCACTCTATTTGCTTTTCGTGTTTTTGTATCGGGTATCTGAATAAAAAAATGCTGATCGCTTCTTGAATGATTTGTTCACATTGTTCTGCACTAGGAACTTCGTTCATCCCCAATAGCATTTCTTGATGACGATAACCAAAGAGCAAAGACATTAATAAGGTGATGGCATCATTGACTTGTTCAAACTGAAGTACGCCTAGTGTTTGGGCCTGATGAAAAAATTGCTCCCAAATAGTCTGCATTTTAAGATGAGATGCTTTATAAAAGTTATGTAAAAGAGGATTTTGCTCTGCCGCTAGTTGTAATAACAAATGTTCCAGTTTAATTGCTTCGGGCAGGTTAATAATATACATCGACAGCGTACAGATTTGTTTGAGCATAGGTTGGAAGTCTTCTGCACATTGCAATTGAAATGAACGACCCAGCATCAGCTTTTCACAGGTTTCTTCTATGGCACAACTAAACAGGTTGGCTTTATCCTGAAAATGATTATATACCGTCAGTTTAGTGACATGGGCTTCTTTGGCAATCTGATCCATACTGGAGCCATGATAACCATGTTGTAAAAACAACTGACGTGCAACATTCAAAATCCGTTGCCGTTTTTCTAAATCCTTTGGACGTCCTGCTG
Source organism: Acinetobacter sp. SW-226 (assembly GCF_055632855.1). Lineage (NCBI taxonomy): Bacteria > Pseudomonadati > Pseudomonadota > Gammaproteobacteria > Moraxellales > Moraxellaceae > Acinetobacter > Acinetobacter sp. SW-226. The sequence goes on from NZ_CM145752.1 coordinate 50,170, forward strand.
AAGCTTGCACAAGTGATCCTAAAAAAAAGTTCAAAAAGTCATTTACATCTTAGTCTATCTTTAATTAGTGTACTATGCAGTATATTAATTAAAAAATAACCATGTTGCATCTGGATATTGTGCCTGATGAGCAGGTGATTTTGGAAGAAGAGCAGACTTCAATGAGCAGAATTCAGACCCTTGTGGCAAGTATGATGGTGGTGTGTAGTATCACCTTGTGGGGATGCAGCAAAGACACGGCTGAATCAGAACCCATCCCTCTAGTTATGGTGAGCCAACCGAATACCACACATTTAGAACAAAAAAGTTATGCGGGTGAAGTACAAGCCCGCCAACAAACTGCACTGTCGTTTCGTGTTGGGGGGCAAGTTACAGAGCGATTGGTCGATGTGGGGGATCAAGTCAAAGTTGGACAAGTCTTAGCACGCTTAGATGTGCAAGATGCTCAGTTACAGTTAAATTCTGCCAAAGCCCAACTCGAGAATGCACAAGCGGCTGAGAAAAATGCACAGGATGAACTTAACCGTTTTAAGCAATTATTACCCAGTAATGCGGTCAGTCGTTCACAGTACGACAGCGTTGAAAATCAATATAAAGCAGCACTGTCGAGCTTAAAACAAGCCCAAGCCAATTTTAATGTTACACAAAACCAAACCAGCTATAACCAACTGATTGCCAATAAAAATGGCGTGATTACCGAGCGAAATATTGAAATTGGGCAAGTGATTTCAGCAGGACAGCCCGCTTTTCAACTGGCGATTTCTGGTGATCGCGAAGTCGTGATCGGTGTCCCTGAACAAGCTATTCCTAAAATTACAGTGGGACAGGATGCCGTCGTTACGCTATGGTCTCAGCCCGATCAGCGTTTTGCAGCCTATGTACGTGAAATTTCCCCTGCCGCCGATCAGTCCCGAACCTTTAGTGTCAAAGTGGCGCTGCGTGAAGGGCAAAATGCGATTCAGTTGGGGCAAAGTGCACGTGTATTCTTTAGCTCCACCGAGAGTAATGTGCTGAGTGTGCCGTTAGCCAGTGTTTCAGCGAGTGGGAAAAATGCCTATGTCTGGGTGGTAAACAGCGATAACAGTATTCGTAAGGTGCCTGTGGTTGTTGGCGAGTATGGTCGCGATACGGTCACTATTCGCTCAGGGTTACAGCCAAAAGACTATGTGGTGGTGGGCGGAGTCCATTTACTACGTGAAAAACAGAAAATTAAACCGATTAGCCGTGATAACAAAGCGGTCCAGATTGCGGCAGGGAGTTAAGCATGAACTACAACCTGTCCGAATGGGCACTTAAAAATAAAGGTTTGATCCTCTATTTTATGTTGTTACTCGGGATCATTGGGGTGGTGTCTTATTCCAAACTTGCTCAAAGTGAAGACCCGCCTTTTACCTTTAAAGTCATGGTAGTGCAGACATACTGGCCTGGTGCAACTGCGCGTGAGGTATCGGAACAAGTCACAGATCGTATTGAAAAAGAACTGATGACCACGGGTAAATACGAACGTATTATGGCGTATTCACGACCTGGCGAGTCCATGGTCACTTTTGTAGCACGTGATGCCATGCGCTCGAGTGAAATACCTGATGTTTGGTATGATGTTCGTAAAAAAGTCAATGATATTAAGCATGAACTCCCAGATGGTGTTCAGGGTCCTTTCTTTAACGATGAGTTTGGTGACACTTTCGGTAATATCTATGTATTGACTGGTAAAGACTTTGACTATGCGGTGATGAAAGAATATGCCGATCGTTTGCAGTTACAACTACAACGTGTCAAAGATGTGGCTAAGGTGAACCTTGTTGGTTTACAAGACCAAAAAATTTGGATTGAAATTTCCAACACCAAAGCTGCGCAGTTAGGTATTCCCGTCACAGCTATTCAACAAGCGTTGCAACAGCAAAATACCATGGCCAGTGCAGGTTTCTTTGAAACGAAGTCTGACCGCATTCAACTGAGAGTCACAGGGCAGATTAAAAGCGTTGCAGAACTGCAACGTATGCCACTCTTGGTCAATGGAAAAACCATCCAGCTTAGTGACGTTGCTGATGTCTATCGAGGCTTTAGTGAGCCAGCTCAACCCCGTATGCGTTTTATGGGCGAAAATGGTATCGGGATTGCGGTCTCGATGCGCAAAGGTGGCGACATCTTGGCTTTGGGTAAAAACCTAGAGACTGAGTTTTCTAATCTGCAAAAAACCTTACCCCTTGGTATGGAACTGAAAAAAGTTTCAGATCAGCCCGTTGCGGTGAAGCGCAGTGTCAACGAATTTATGAAAGTGCTTGCAGAAGCGGTCATTATTGTCCTGCTAGTGAGTTTCTTTTCACTGGGTTTCCGTACTGGGCTGGTGGTGGCATTCTCCATTCCACTGGTCTTAGCGATGACCTTTGCAGGCATGAATATTTTTGATGTTGGCTTGCATAAAATTTCGTTGGGGGCTTTGATTTTAGCACTGGGACTGTTGGTTGATGATGCCATTATTGCAGTCGAAATGATGGCCATTAAAATGGAGCAGGGCTATAGTCGGCTACAAGCCGCGGGGCATGCGTGGCGAACCACGGCCTTCCCAATGCTGACGGGAACATTGATTACCGCTGCGGGCTTTTTGCCAATTGCAACAGCAGCTTCAAGTACAGGTGAATACACGCGTTCTATTTTCCAAGTGGTGACCATTGCTTTAATTGTGTCGTGGTTTGCGGCTGTATTGTTTGTACCTTATTTGGGCGACAAATTATTGCCTGATTTCAATAAGGATCTCATCCAAAAAGCACCGTGGTATAGCCGGTTGTGGGCACGATTGCGCCAGCAGCCTGAGCCACAGTCAACGGTGCATCATCCTGGTGAGCAGCATGATCCCTATCAAACCAAGTTCTATCAAGGTTTTCGTCGTTGGGTCAATCTGTGTGTGACTTATCGAAAAACGGTCATTGCGACAACGGTTGGGATCTTTGTGCTCTCGGTGCTCATGTTTAAATTGGTACCACAACAATTCTTCCCGCCTTCGAATCGCGCAGAAATTTTGGTCGATTTAAAACTCGAGGAAGGTGCGTCTTTAACCGCAACTGAAAATGCAGTGAAAAAGGTCGAACAGTTCCTATCGAAGCAAAAGGGGATTGATAACTATGTGGCTTATGTGGGCACAGGTTCACCGCGCTTTTATTTACCGCTCGATCAGCAACTGCCACAGGCAAGTTTCGCACAGTTTGTGGTTTTGGCCTCTTCATTGGATGATCGAAATGAAATTCGCAAGTCTTTAGATACACAAATCCGTCAGTTACTGCCAGATGTTCGTACTCGCGTTTCTCTGCTTGAAAATGGGCCACCTGTTGGTTATCCAATCCAGTATCGAGTATCAGGTGAAGATTTGACACAGGTTCGTGCATGGGCGGACAAAGTAGCTGCGCTCATTGGCACAAACCCGAACACAACGAATGTACACCTTGACTGGGGTGAGCCAAGTAAGGTGATTAGCTTAGAGATTGATCAAGACCGTGCCCGCCAAATGGGGGTGTCTAGTTTAGATTTAGCCAATTTCTTGAACAGTTCTATTTCGGGTGCCACGATTAACCAATACCGTGAAAAGCGAGAACTGATTGAGATCCGCTTACGCGGAGACCAAGCGGAACGGGCTGAAGTAGAGTCCCTTTCCAGTCTGGCTATTCCAACCTCAAGTGGTGGCACAGTGCCACTCGCGCAAATTGCGAAAATTAATTATGGTTTTGAAGATGGATTGATCTGGCACCGTAACCGCTTACCGACCATTACGGTGCGTGCAGATATTCGAACCAAATTACAGCCTGCCACTGTAGTGGATGAAATGGCTGAACAGATGGATCAGTTACGTGCCGAATTGCCAAATGGTTATTTGGTTGAAGTGGGTGGTACCGTGGAAGAGTCTGCACGTGGTGGTAAATCGGTTGTAGCGGGCATGCCTTTGTTCTTGGCCGTGGTCATGACCTTGCTGATGATTCAACTGCGCAGTATGTCGCGTGCGACAATTGTACTGCTTACCGCACCTTTAGGCTTAATTGGTGTGGTGCTATTCTTGCTGCTGTTCAATAAACCCTTTGGTTTTGTTGCAATGTTAGGCACTATTGCCCTGTCGGGGATGATTATGCGTAACTCGTTGATCTTGATTGATCAGATTGAGCAAGACATTCAAGCAGGGCATGAAACATGGGATGCGATCATTGATGCAACCGTGCGACGCTGTCGTCCGATTGTGCTGACGGCATTGGCGGCTGTCCTTGCCATGATTCCACTGTCCAGAAGTATTTTCTTTGGTCCCATGGCTGTTGCGATTATGGGTGGATTGATTGTAGCGACGCTATTAACCCTGTTCTTTTTACCTGCCTTGTATGCGCAGTGGTTTAAAGTAAAAAAAATTAGCCATAAGCTGTAAATTTATGCCAATATCAGGTGCGAAACATTGAAAATTTCAATATAGTAGCACCTGAAATTTATGGCATTTTTATAAAGCAGTTTTTGCTACACATTACAAAACGAACGATGTAGCAAATGGGGTTAAACGCATGATGCAAGACAATATTACCAAGTATCGCCGCTCTATAGCGATTTCTTATGTCTTCATGTTTTTAGCTTTGTTTACTGTGATTAGTGGCGCATTTTCATATTGGTATGCACGGAAAGTCACGCAGATTGATCACGCTGAGGTCTGGTTACAAGCCCAAGCCCTTTGGGTGATGCGTAATATTGTGATTTATAGCATCTTGGCTTTGTTTGCAGCATTGTGGTTTATTCCGCTCATGTTTTTCACTTGGGACAGCGCATTGTGGGTCACCGCATGTACTGTTGCAGGTGTCGTTTTTAGCTGTATTGCATTTCTTTTTCTTTTAAATGCATGGTTTAAAGGCTTCTCTAAATTTTTGAAAAATAAGGCTGTTTTCTAAACATACTGATTTTTTTTCAAACATCCCCTTGTAAAACTTGGTTTGACCCCCAATTTCAGACCACAGCCCAGTATTAAATAAATTCCGTGAGGAGCATCGCCAGACATGGCTAAACGTGATTATTATGAGGTTTTAGGTGTTGCTAAAACCGCTAGTGATGATGAAATTAAAAAAGCCTACCGTAAGTTGGCGATGAAATATCATCCAGATCGTAACCCTGATAATGCCGAAGCTGAAGAGAAGTTCAAAGAAGCTGCTGAAGCTTATGAAATTTTGTCGGATAGCGAAAAGCGCAGCATGTATGACCGTATGGGGCATCAAGCCTTTGAAGGTGGTATGGGCGGCGGCGGTGGCTTCGGTGGTGGTTTCAGCGCAGAAGATATCTTTAGTCAATTTGGTGACATTTTCGGTGGCGCATTTGGTGGTGGCGGTGGTCGTGGTCAACAGCGTGCGCGCCGTGGTTCTGACTTACGTTATGTAATGGAACTGACCTTGGAAGAAGCAGTAAAAGGAGTGAAGAAAACCATTACTTTTACTGCACCAGCACCGTGTGAAACGTGTGATGGCAAAGGTTCTAAAAACCCGAATGATGTTGAAACCTGTAAAACCTGTCATGGTGCAGGTCAGGTTCGCATGCAACAAGGTTTCTTCTCTGTACAGCAGACTTGTAGCACTTGTCGTGGTCAGGGCAAGATCATTAAAAACCCATGTAATACTTGTCATGGTTCAGGTGTTAAAGACCGTCAACAAACCCTTGAAGTGACGATTCCTGCGGGCGTCGACAATGGTGACCGCGTTCGTTTAACGGGTAAAGGTGAAGCGATTCGTGACGGTCAGTCAGGTGACTTGTACGTAGAAGTGGTCGTGCGTGAACACGAAATCTTCCAACGTGATGGTGCAGACCTGTATATGGATGTGCCTGTAAGCATTGCCGATGCTGCTTTGGGTAAAGAAATTGAAATCCCGACACTCGAAGGTCGCGTGAGTTTGAAAATTCCTGAAGGTACACAAACGGGTAAAATGTTCCGTTTACGTGGCAAAGGGGTTAAACCTGTACGTACCAGTATGCAAGGTGACTTACTCTGCCGTATCGTGATCGAAACGCCAGTCAACTTAACAGCACGTCAACGTGAGTTGTTAAAAGAGTTGCAAGAAACTCTGGATGGAGATGATCACAAATCATCACCGAAGAAAAAGTCTTTCTTTGACCGTCTGTTTGACTGATAAAATGTCATATCGGTTAAATAAGATTGAAAAGAGCGGGAAAATTTTCCCGCTTTTTTTATGTTACTGCACTTCTGTTGGAAGTTCAGGTTGATCAATCTGATCTACAGAGACGGTCTCTTCAACAGGTGCAACAGATGGTGCTTGTTGTTCAGTATTGACCTTTGGGTGTGTACTGGTGCTAATTTTGACTTGTGACAAACTTTCCAAAGTGTCGCCTGCTTGAACAGCAGGTTCAGCCTGAACATTTGCCAGACAGCCCCCAAACGCGATCGCTAGAAAAAGTACCTTTGCTTTCATTCTATTTTCCTCATTTTAAAGTTGTTTTTTAACGCGAACCTAGTCTGCGTAATATTGATTGCAAATTTGTGAAAATGACGAGAAATGATGTTTGAAAATAAAGCGATTTTTTCGATGAAAATGGCTAACAAAACTTAGTCTGGGCAATGAGTTTTGCTATAGTAAGAACAATTTTGAAGCTACATTAGGAATATATTATGTCAGCAGCTCCACGCATTGGTGTCTTGGGTGCAGGCGGTCGTATGGGTCGCATCCTTATTCAAGCGGTAAACGAAGCAGGCTATCAATTGGCTGCAGCCGTTGAACGTCCTGAAAGTTCATTGATTGGTGCAGATGCAGGTGAGCTTGCAGGAATTGGTAGCCTTGGGGTGAAGGTGGTGGGTAGCCTAGAAGCGGTAGTGAAAGAGTGTGATGTGGTGATTGATTTCACTGCACCAGTAGCGACTGTTCAGCATTTAAAAATTTGTCGTGAAGCGGGTGTAGCCATTGTGATTGGTACTACTGGCATGAATGACGAACAAAAAGCCTATTTGGATGACTCTGCGACTCAAACACCTGTGGTGTATGCAGCCAATTATTCTGTGGGTGTCAACGTTTCGATTAAACTGTTGGAATTGGCTTCTAAAGTCTTTGGTGACACCGTGGATATTGAAGTGATTGAAGCACATCACCGTCATAAAGTCGATGCGCCATCAGGCACAGCGCTGATGATGGGTGAAGCGATTGCTGGAGCTTTAGGGCGTGACTTGAAAACGGATGCAGTATACTGCCGTGAAGGTCATACAGGGCCTCGTGAACGTCAAAGCATTGGCTTCCAAACTATTCGTGGTGGCGATATTGTCGGTGAACATACCGCGATGTTTATTGCCGATGGCGAGCGTGTTGAAATTACCCATAAAGCGACCAACCGAATGAACTTTGCTTCAGGTGCCGTACGCGCTGCGGCTTGGGTCATCGGGCGTGAAGCAGGTAAATATGATATGAAAGATGTGTTAGGTTTTAACGATATCCAAGTATAAAACCAGTTTCATTCGTAATAAAAACAAGATAAAAACGAAAATAAGACGAAGAATAGAATGAAAAAAGTCATGTATATGGCTTGTGTTGTTGCCTTAATGAGCACAGCACAAGCCAAGCCTATGGATCAAGCCAAACTGAGTATTCATAAAAATAATATTAAAGTTTGGACTTATCAAAATGCACAAAACCCCGTTTTTTTATATAAGGCTGAAACCACGTTTGATGTGCCGATTGAAAAAGCCGTTTCACTGATTTTGGATGTAGATCACGCAGTGAAATGGGTACCGTATATGGGCAGTGTCAAAGTTTTGTCCCGCGATGATAAAAAAGGTGAATTCCAGTTGTATATGGTGCTCGACTTTCCTTTTCCTTTAAAAGATCGCGACTTGGTGGTGCAAGGCAAAATGATCAAGGACAGTCAGGGGGTGATAAGTATTAAAAACAAAGCCATTGATAAAAATATTCTGAAAAATCCAGACTATGTACGCTTAAACCACTATGAAGGCGATTGGACTTTCCAAAAACTCGGACCAAACAAAGTGAGAGTTTCCACTTCGGGTTATGCCAATCCTGAAGGCTCGATTCCACTGAGTATCGTGAACATGTTCGTCCAACAGCAGCCTTATCAAATGCTACAGAAAATGAAAAAGCAATTGCAGGAACAGCGTGATCTGCCTGTGCAGTTACCTGTGGCTTTACGTTAGAACTGCTGAAAGCCTGCACTGCGGTACAGGCAATTGATTTTGATGGTGGTTTTATTCAGGCTGTTGGTAAGTAGTCAGTTGCTGTAAAGTCGACGCCTGAGGTAAATCTAGGTGCATTAAACTCAGCATGACATGCCCTTCACCAGCAAGTGAGATTGTGAAATGTTTGGCACTGCTTTGATCACATTGAAATTCTAAATGTTTCTTGTTGGGTAAATTTATCTGCATTTGTCGTTCATCGTTCAACCGATATTCATAGGTTCGCTGTGTTGCTGTTTCCGTCAAGCTCGGCTGTAAACTTAAAAATTGGTAGTCATTTAAGTTCTGTGTTTTGAGAAACCCTTCAATGAGCGCTTTACAAATAAAGTGCTGTTGCTGTACTTGCTGTGAAACCTTTTGCGGTTGGCATGCAGATAAATTCAATACACAAAATAAAGAAATCATTATTTTTTTCATAAAGGCACCTATTGACGTTCGTTGACGGATGACAGGAGCATAATTCTGTGCGCATAATGGATACAGATACATAAAATTTAAAAAAATAGGTACAGATGCATGGCTTTTCAGTATCAGAGCTTGGCGACGCAGTTACTTGAGAAAATTCAAAATGCGGAATTACCCGCAGGACAGAAATTGCTGTCTTTGCGACAGTTTGCAACTTTACAAAAGGTCAGTCTAAATACTGCCAAAAGTTGTTATGAACTGCTCGAATCGCAGGGCTATATTCATGTAAAAAATAAATCAGGCTATTTTGTCAGCTATCAGAAAAAATCCAGTCCCTCTATTCCTGTGCCACAGCATCCAGACTTTCAGTCCCAAGAGCGTGAGATCTCAAATTTAGAACTGCAACTTGAAATTCAACAGTCTTCTATTAACAGTCGTCTCATTCATTTGGGTGCTATTCAGCTTTCGCCTAAACATGTGCCTGTAGAAGCACTCCGCCGTTCAATCCAACGTGCACTAAAGCATAGCCAACCTGAAGACTTTTTATATAGTGATAAGCAAGGTCATATTCGCCTAAGACAAGCTTTGTCGGAGCATTGGGCTGAAGATGGTTTTTACATTTCGCAGGATGATATTTACATCAGCAATGGCTGTATGCCTGCATTGTCGGTAATCATTCAAAACTTAAGCCAAGAAGGGGACAGCGTGATTGTCCCAACACCGAATTTTAATGGTCAGCTGCAAATGTTGGCTAGCTTAAAGCGAAAAATCATTGAAATTCCAGCCGATACTCAAGGTTTTGATTTGGAACGTTTAGAGCAAGTCATGCAAAGTTCAGGCGCAAAAGCATGCTTACTTACGGCCAATTATCAAAATCCCTTGGGGTTTTGCCTAAGCAATGCAGAAAAAGAAAAAATTGCACAACTGGCGGCACGTTATCAATGCTATGTAATTGAAGATGATATTTATGGTGAATGTAGTTTCAGCTCGAGTCGTCCGCTGCCGATTAAATATTGGGATCAGCAGGGTTATGTGATTTTCTGTGGTTCGGTTTCCAAGTCACTTTCAACTGCGTATCGGGTAGGTTGGTTCTGTATTCCGCAGCGCTTAGCGCATTTGAAGGCTACTTTGCTGATGCAAAATATCACCGTGAATACACCTTTGCAGTTGGCACTGGCTGACCTGATTTATAGCCGTGCCTATCGCGAACATTTACAGCAGCTTAAACCGATTTTGAAACAGCAAGTTGAACAATATCGACACATGATCATGCATGCCTTTGACGGGGTAGAGTTACGGATCAATCAGCCCTTGGGAGGATATGCGCTATGGCTACAACTTCCCGAAAGTATTGATGGTTTAGACATGTACTATTTTGCGCAACAACATGGTATCAATATTGTGCCCGGAGAGGTTTTTGGAGAAGGGCAGCGTTATAAAAACTGTATCCGTCTCAATGCTGGACATGAACTTTCGGTAGATATTCGGGAGGCCGTTAGCTTGTTGGCCGATTGGGTCAAGGCGCAAATTAATCGTTCGGTAGGGGTTAAACAAGCGGTCTAAAAAGCGCCTCTTTTGAGGCGCTCATCGTTTAAAAGTCAGCTTTGAGGACAATACGATAACGTGCTTGTCCTGAATGTAAACGTTCCAGCGCTTCATTTAACTGCGACATGGGATACAGTTCAATTTGTGGCGCAATATTTTTACGTGCAGCGAACTTGAGGAGTTGGCGTAATGCCGCAGGAGATCCTGTCGGTGAACCTGTGATAGATTTGGCCCCACCAATTAGACTACCCGCAGAAATTTGCATCGGTTCTAAGGGCAGTCCCAACATATGTACCGTACCATTCGGAGCAAGTGTGGCTAAATATGCTTGCCAATTGAGCGTGACATTCACCGTACTGAGCAACAGATCGAATTTGCCTCTTTGTGCTTTAAGTGCATCCACATCTCGGCTATTTACGACATGGTCTGCCCCCATAGCCTTGAGCTCTTCAGCTTTGTCTAAATTGGACGTGAATGCCGTAATTTCACAGCCCCATCCTTTCAGAAGCTTAATCGCCATATGACCAAGCCCACCAATGCCAATCACACCAACATGGTGAATAGCTTGAATTTGGTGCTTTAAAATTGGATCAAAAACAGTAATCCCGCCACACAGCAAAGGCCCTGCTGACTCAGGGTCCAGATCTTCAGGTAAGGGAATAATCCACTGCCAACCTGCCCGAACTTTGTTGGCAAAACCACCTGCATGCCCTACGATGGTTGCTGTTGAACCGCCTGTACAGAGCACCTGCTGCCCCGACACGCATGGGTCACAGTGTTGACAACTTTCAGCGGTCCAACCGATACCTACGCGTTGCCCCAGTTTTAAGCCTTTGGCCTCTGAGCCTAAGCGAATGATAGTACCAATAATTTCATGGCCTGCAACCACAGGGTAGACCGATGAATTCCAGTCATTATTGATGACCGAAACATCAGAATGACACAGTCCACAATATTCCACCTGCACTTCAACTTGATGTGCTTGCAGTTCGCCTGCATCGAATTGATAGGGTTGTAAGGCCTCGCCTGCTTGCATCGCCGCATAGGCACGAATGGTGTTGTCAGTCATATTCGGTGTCCTTATTTATCGTTTGAGATGGTTTTATTTAAAATGACAGCCATTTTCATGATCATTGACCATACCGACCGCTTGCATAAAGGCATAACAGGTGGTCGGGCCAACAAACTTGAAGCCCTGTTTTTTCAGTGCTTTTGACATGCTTTGGCTTTGAGGTGTTTGTGCAGGTGCTGTGCGGTAGTCAGGAACATCATTGTTGATGGCATGTTGCTCGACAAAGTTCCAGAGCCATTCCACAGGGTTGATGCCTTGTTGTTTCAGTGCAACCCATGCAATCGCATTGTCACGAATCGCAGTGAGTTTTCCGATATGCCTGATTAGCCCTGCGTCTTGGACTTTAGTGGCTAAGTCTGCTTCGCTAAAACTTGCAATTTGCTCGATGGAATGCTGGAAAAAATGGCGATGATAGTGTTCACGTTTTTTCAGGACGGTAATCCATGACAGCCCCGCTTGTTGACCTTCGAGGCAGAGCATCGCAAAGAGCTGCTTTTCATCATGTAGTGGTTTACCCCACTCATGATCATGGTAGTCGATGTAGAGCGGGTCTGAGGAGCACCATCCGCAGCGTTGAGTGGTCATCTGGAAATGCTCCTTTTTTATTTATAGGGTAAACGTTGCCCATTGATCGAGTTGATTATCCCAATAAAATAATTGGGCGTGTTCGAGCTCGGAGAAGTTAATCCAAACATCTTTTCCGGTCTTTTCTGCAAATCCAGTGCTGATTAAGAGTGCATCTTCAGTAATTTCCATGATCCAGCCTTGGTGGCTTTGTCCTGCCAAGATAATTTTTTGTTGATTGCCTGATTCAGCAAATTCGACCAGACGGTTGATCAACGCTTCTGACATGAAAAATTCCTAAAGTTAACGTAAATAAGGATAGGGATTTACTGCACCACGACCTTTGCCTTGTAAATACAGTCCATAATGTAAATGTGGGGCGGTGTATCGTGCATTGCCTGTGTTGCCAACATAGCCAATCACATCGCCTTTTTTAACATAGTCTCCGACCTTTAAACCACGTTTATGATCATCAAGGTGAGCATAATAATGCCATGTGCCAGCGGGTCCCATAATCCAAACCACTTTACCACCCAAATTGTTATTACGTAAGTCCGCGACTAGGCCTTCTGTGACGGAAAAAACTTTGGTTCCCTTTGGTGCCAAAATGTCGATGCCTTCATGCGTTCGCCCACTGCTGCGTGAGGCACCCCAAGTGTCTTTGAGCGCATGACGTTTGATGCCCTGAACTGGTACCGGGAATTGTTGGGCTAAACGCATATTTTTAAGCTGCTGAACTTGAGCTGCGGGTAATTGGCTACCGCTGGGCACAGGGGGTGTGGTACGACAAGCAGCAAGTAAAAGGAGAAGAATACTTAGACTGCTAATGGCAGAAATGCGAGGCAAACAATAACGCACGAACAATCCTTTCTTATCTCTGTGATCTCATTTTAAAGTGAGCTAATTTTAAGTTTTATCATCAATCAAATTGATGACATCACTATGTCACAGTTGAATTGCTGAGATCAATTTTTTCATGGCGGTTGGGATGCCCATTTCTGTGACATTTTGTACATCGAACCACATGCCTGCCAGTTCAATACTTAAATGTTCGAGTTGATCGGCATCGACCTCAAAACAAAGTGCTTCCAGTTGCCAAGTGAAGTGAGTAAAACTATGTGAAATTTCGGCGCGTTGTGTAGCTCGTTTAAGCCCTAAACTTTGGCACAGTTGCGTGAATGCATCACAGTTTTCAAAAATAGGTAAACACCATAACCCCCCCCCACAGTCCACTATTGGGGCGTTGTTGCCACAGCCATTGATTGTGATGACGCAGCACCAATACTTGAGCCGACTTTATTGGGACAGCTTTTTTGGGTTTTTTAAAGGGTAATTCCGTTTCTAGCCCTTGTGCATGGGCCTTACAGTGTTGCTGCATGGGACAGTAGAGGCACAACGGTTTTTTCGGTGTACATACGGTTGCCCCCAAATCCATGATGGCTTGGGTGTAGTCATGGTTACGTTCATTTGGGCAAAGTTCGTCAGCCAGTTGCCACATGCTACGCTCATGCGCGGGTTTACTCAGGTCGTCATCAATAGCAAAAAAACGTGCGATAACGCGCTTTACATTACCATCCATAATGACGCCGTACTGACGTAAACCCAAAGACATCAGTGCCCCTGCGGTAGAGGGTCCAATACCGGGCAGCTCAATCCATCCTTCCAAGGTTTGAGGAAAAGCACCATGGCGTGCCACAATACTAGCCGCTTTATGCAGATTACGCGCGCGTGCGTAGTAGCCGAGACCTGCCCAGTAAGGTGCGACTTCATCCCATGATGCTGTCCCTAAAGTTTCAACCGTTGGGAAGCGTTCGATAAAACGCTCGAAATATTGCAGTACGGTTTTGACTTGGGTCTGTTGTAGCATAATTTCAGACACCCAAACTTTGTAGGGGTCATTGGCCACTTGCCATGGTAGGTCATGTCGACCATGAACGTCGAACCAAGTCAGTAACGCATCTGAAAAAGAGAAAGGAGACATCTGAAGCACAAACAAAAAATTCGACTTAGTATAACGGAATGTCTTTTATACGCATGTATTTTGCCTATAAAAAATGGCGCCGAAGCGCCATTGATCAAATGAGCATTTAGTCGTGTGTCATGCCCCAGCGTGCATCGAGTTTGAGCTCTTGGTTTTTATAGCGTGGAATAATATGAATATGCAGGTGTTCAGACACATTTCCAAATATTTCACCATCATTAAACCCAATATGGAAACCTGACGGTTGATGGCGCAATTGGAGTTCATTACGTGCCAGTTCTAACAAAGACATTAAGCTCTTACGTTCTTTGTCAGTGATATCAAAGAATGAACTGATATGGCGTAGAGGGATAATGACGCAATGACCTTTAGAGAGCGCATTGGGTTCGGGTAAAATCACCCCAAACTCATTTTTATCAAGCACATCAAATTCATCAAAATTACAATATTGGCATTGGGTCTCAGTCATTGTTATCTCCTCTAAAATCTAATTATCTATCCTACTGGATATGAGCAAGTGATATTTGCTTGCTCGTCTCTAGTTAAGCACTGAGATTGCGTTCTAGCAAGTCATACATTGCTTCAAGACCCTGTCTTTCTGCTTCAGGGTTATAGCCCAAGTCTACATCATTGGCTTTGGCACGTTCATCGGCTAATGGATTACTAAAGCCATGCTTCGCATCTTCAAAAATAATGACTTCATGATTTACTTTCGCTGCATGCATTTCTTCACGGAAGCTTGCAACATCATCCAAGGTGACCATGCTGTCTAACTCACCATGTAAAACTAAAATTTCACCTTGAATTTGACCTTCGACCGCAGGGGCTTTCGGTGCCAAAGTTGCATGGAAGGTTGCGACAGCTTTGAGTGGAGCACCAGAACGTGCCAAGTCTAAAACCACTTTGCCACCATAACAAAAACCAATGGCCGCCAGTTGATCGGCATTCACTTCAGGCTGGGCTGCAAGCGTCTCTAAACCAGCTTGCGCACGGTTGACGATGGTGTCTGCATCGGCAAAAGTTTGCATCATCCATTCATAGGCTTGCTTGGCATCAGTGGTGACTTTTTTGTCGCCGTACATATCAATCGCCAGAGCAGCATAACCATGTTCAGCTAGTTCGCGAGCACGTTGTTCAGTATATTCATTTCGACCCCACCATTCGGGTGCAACAATGATTCCTGCATGGGGTGTTTGGCCATTGGGTGCTGCAAAATAACCGACTAAGCGTTGTCCATCTGCTGTGTTATATTGAATTTCCCGAGTTTGAATACTGATCGTCATGCTCAAATCCTGTTAGATAATATGTTCTGATTAAAGCATAAAAACTTTTACAAGGATTTGAAAAACAGCCTGATTTGTAGAAGAAATGTGAGAAATTATTTTTTAAATGCCATAACGAAAAAAGAAGGAAATCATTCCTTCTTTTTTGTCAGTAAAGCATTTAAGCTCCCTATACTTTGCCACGGGACAAGAAGCCGACAATAGCAAGTATGACTGCAATCACTAATAAAATAATTGCAAAGTCTTTCGATAAACCTGCGACACCACCAAAGCCAAGTAAACTTGCAATCAGTGCAATCACTGCAAAAATAATCGCCCAACGAAACATAGCTCTTCTCCATGGATGTTTTTATTGATTACTTATTGAGTATAAAAAGATCCTTCAAACTCACTGTGTTGCTTTTGTTTAAAAAATGTTCTGTTTTTATTTTAAGTTTATGAATATGATGTAAATCTTGAAAATGATCTGACGCTAAAAACTAAGCTGATGATCGGTTATAATAGGTCATTGAGTTTATTGGCAGCCCCCATGGCACACGAATTACGCCCAGAGTTTTGGAAGCATTATCCCCTTGCTGAGTTACATCCAGCAGAATGGGAGGCGCTGTGTGATGGTTGTGGTCTGTGTTGTTTGGTGAAACTTGAAGATGAGGAAAGTCAGGAAGTCGCCTATACCAAAGTGTCTTGTAAGCTGTTGGATTGCCAAACGGCCAGTTGTCGTGATTACCCCAACCGCAAGCAGCATGTACCCGATTGTATCCAGCTCACCCCCGAACTTTTAGACACGATTCATTGGTTACCACCGAGCTGTGCCTATCGTCGTTTACATGAAGGTAAAAATTTACCCAGATGGCACTATCTGAACACGGGTTCACGTGAGAGCATTCTAAAAGCCAAAAAGTCTGCGGCGGGACGCTGTATTTCTGAAGATGAGATCAATCAAGAAGAGATCGAAGACTATATTGTGCGTTGGGTTCGCTAGCGGAGAAAAGCGGCGTGAAATTGCATGAAAAGCTTGTGTCATTTACCTGAATTTGCCATAACATAAGCATTCGATGAACGCATTTAAGTCTTAGTCCTATGTCCGATAGCAATATTCCACTGCCTGAACGTTTACGCCCGCGTGATTTGTCTGAAATTATTGGGCAGGATCACTTATTGGGTGAGCAGGCACCGCTCCGTCAAATGATTGATCAAGGACATTTGCCATCTATTATTTTTTGGGGACCACCTGGGGTGGGGAAAACCACGATTGCTTTACTGTTGGCACAAGCGATCGACCGACCGTTTGTCAGTCTATCTGCACTCAATACGGGGGTCAAAGAACTCCGTGAGATCATTGCCGATGGCGGGGACTTAATGCCACCCGTGGTGTTTATTGACGAAATTCATCGTTTTAACAAATCACAGCAAGACGCGCTACTGAATGCTGTGGAGAAAGGCAAAATTACCCTCATTGGCGCCACCACAGAAAATCCATCTTTTGAAGTGAACAGCGCGCTACTGTCACGTTGTCAGGTCTATACCTTAAATGCACTCGATGCTGATGCGATTCAAACTTTATTATTACAAGCGATTAAGAACGACAAATTTTTAAAAGAGCGCTACATTCAGATCGAAGAATTTGAAGCTTTGGTGCAATTTGCCGCAGGTGATGCACGTAAAGCTTTGAATCTTATTGAGTTGATTGCAGGAACTTTCGAGCCAGACGTTGAAAATATCGTGACCAATGCAATGGTGGTCAAAGTTGCACAGCAAAATATTGCCCGTTATGACAAATCGGGTGAGCAGCACTATGATTTGGTGTCGGCTTTTATCAAGTCGATTCGTGGCAGTGACCCTGATGCTACTTTATATTGGATGGCACGCATGCTCAAAGGCGGAGAAGATCCCGTTTTTATTGCACGTCGTATGTTGATTGCTGCCTCTGAGGATATTGGCAACTCAAATCCGAATGCTTTACTTCTGGCGGGCGAATGCTTCCGCTCTGTTCAAGCTGTGGGTATGCCAGAGTGCCGAATTATTTTAGGGCAGTGTGCGGTGTATTTGGCGACCAGTGCAAAAAGTAATAGTACATATCTTGCAATCAATAAAGCCTTAGATTTGGCTGAAAAAACGGCAAATTTACCTGTGCCGTTGCATTTAAGAAATGCACCAACTAAGTTGATGCAAGAGCAGGGCTATGGTGTCGACTACTTGTATCCACACAACTATCCAGAGCATTTTGTGATGCAAGAGTATTTACCATCTGAACTGAAAGGCACCAAGCTATATGAGTCAGCACGCAATAAGCGTGAGGTTGAAGGAGAGCGCTTACAACAGCGACGTTGGCAACAACAGCAACAACAGCAGCAACAACAGTAAACATAGCCCGATTGAAAGATCGGGCTTTTTTGTTGGAGTGGTTGATGTATGCGTTGTAGCCATGTGTAGGGATTTTTATATGCTCATGGCGTTAAACTACTCATCAATCGCAATGCAGTAGGTAAAACAGAGACCAGCAAGGCAATTGCCATCGTGATATTAAAGATAAAAGCAAACTGAGGTTTGATGAGGTGCTGACGTAAGAAAAGTCCACTCACCGCCCAAATGCCAACGCAGGGAATCGAAACCAACATTAAAATCAGGGTGGCATAAATGATCTCGCTGACAGGAGGATTTAAAGCAAAATAAGTCGAGACTGTGCTGATAGAGATGATCCATGCTTTGGGATTGACCCACTGAAATAACGCACCTTGCAGAAAGCCCATGGATGGTTTCTGCTCTAATTCGATGTTGAGTGGCCCACTAGATGCAATTTTCCATGCAAGCCAAAGAATATATATAAAACCAATAAAACCTAAAATAAATTGAAGCTGAGGCAGAGTAAGGAAAATTTGGTTCAATCCGATGCCAATGGTGAAGAGTTGTACGGCAACCCCAAAGGCAATGCCAAGAATGAGCGGTACAGTTTTATATATTCCAAATCGTGCACCAGACAGTATGACCAGTGCATTATTAGGGCCAGGTGTGCTTGTCATAACAATACAAAACAGCAGATAAGGTGCAAAGAGAGACATATTCATAATGGCTGAAAGGTCAAAATAAATATTATTTTATTGTTGATCTAGCACAATTTGATTGTATATTGATCTTTAAAAATGAATTTTATGCAATAAATGATTGAATTAGACCGCTTGGACCGAAAGATATTGTGTGAGCTTGAACGCGATGCACATTTAACCAATATTAAACTGGCAGAACGCGTGGGTTTGTCAGCCTCGGCCTGTTTACGACGCGTGCAAGAACTAGAAAAAATAGGCATTATTCGCGGATATAAAGCGGTGATTGACCGTTCGCTTTTGGGGATTGGTTTAACGGTTTATGTGACTATCGGGTTGTCTTGTCACTCAAAAGAAAGTTTGGTTCAGTTTGAGGATGTGATTTCTGCTGCGGATGAAGTGACCGAGTGTCATACCATTACGGGCTCGGTTGAGTATTTACTTAGAGTAGAAGTGGCAGATATTAAAGCGTATAAAAAGTTCCATACGGATGTTTTGGGGACGATTCCTTGTATTACCTCCATCACCAGTTTTTTAGTGATGGAAACCACTAAAAATCAGTATGCAAATATATAACGTGTCAATAGGACACCGAATGTTCTAGCGAGGTTTTTAACATGAATCGCTATTCGCGAGTTGAACTCTTTCAGTCGTGCGTTGATGTTGAAGTATTCTTGTCTGTTTGAGTGTACCGCGATAAAACGTTAGCTATCGGCCCTATATATGTGCCAAGTTGACAGTGTTGGTTTAGGGTTATAATAAAATGGCCCGATTAAAAAGAAAATGTCAGCCAGTAAATACGCTCCATATTCATTTCCTTAAACTTTTAGCTCCTTTTTGCTGAGCCTTAGCGTTTTTAAGTTCAATTTTCGGTCTTTGT
The DNA here is from genome assembly GCF_055632855.1 of Acinetobacter sp. SW-226. Lineage (NCBI taxonomy): Bacteria > Pseudomonadati > Pseudomonadota > Gammaproteobacteria > Moraxellales > Moraxellaceae > Acinetobacter > Acinetobacter sp. SW-226. The sequence goes on from NZ_CM145752.1 coordinate 69,138, forward strand.
TTTGTTTCTGATGAAGCGAGGTTTAGTAAGAAAAAATCTTGCAATGCGATGTGCTCGACCACAGAATTTGTTCAATTTATATATGTAAAACAACTTTTGCTGTAAAAGCAGTCCATTTTTAATGCTGACGACTTCGTCTTGCACCACAGATAAAAGCAATGTTTTTATTTTTGTTCGGATGGCGGATGACATTAACCAGTATCAAATAAGATCTAGAGTTTAAAAAGGAAATGCCGGTCAGTTTCGGAACTGACTGGCATTCTGTTTAAAACGGGTTTTTCTTGAATCAGGGTTTTGAGGGCTATTCAATTATTTAAAGTTACCTTCTAAAAACTGTTTTAGGCGTTCACTTTTCGGGTGAATCAAGACTTCTTTCGGGTCGCCTTGTTCTTCAATTTTACCTTGATCTAAAAATATAACATGGTTGGACACATGGCGTGCGAAGCCCATTTCATGGGTGACCACAATCATGGTTCGGCCTTCTTCAGCCAAACTTTGCATCACTTTTAACACCTCACCTACCAGCTCAGGGTCCAAAGCACTGGTTGGTTCATCAAACAACATCACCTCAGGCTCCATTGCCAAGGCACGAGCAATCGCGACACGCTGTTGCTGTCCACCAGATAGAAAAGAGGGGTATTTTGTTTCTACACTTTCTGCGAGTCCAACTTTTCTTAAATATTTACGAGCCCGTTCTTCCGCTTCACTCCGTTTTAAACCTAAAACATGAATGGGCCCTTCAACGATGTTTTCTAATACCGTCATATGTGACCATAGGTTGAAATGTTGAAACACCATCATCAGTTGGGTGCGCATTTTTTGTAGCTGTTTGGGATTTTTTGCTTTGAGATTGCCATTTTTATCCAAGCTCATCTCTAACTGCTCACCATTGAGTTCAATGCTACCTTGGCTTGGCTGCTCTAGAAAATTGATGCAGCGAAGAAAGGTGCTTTTACCTGAACCCGAGGAACCAATAATACTAATCACATCGCCTGCATGTGCCTCAAGTGAAACCCCTTTTAAGACTTCATGATCGCCAAAGCTTTTACAAAGATCTCGAATCACCAGTTTTGCTGAATTTTCCATTTTTTCTCCTAATGATTCGATGGTTTTAAAAACGCCAGCCAGCGTTGTTCCAATTTACGAAAGATCCAAATGAGGATAAATGCCAGACAGGCATATAGCACAGCGGCAATGCCAAAGGCGTCAAAAGTGGCATAAGTGGCAGCATTGACATCTCGTGCAATTTTGAGAATATCAGGCACGGTTGCAGTGAAGGCAATGGTGGTTGCATGCAGCATCAAAATGACTTCATTGCCATAAAAAGGCAGTGCTCGGCGTAGCATAGACGGAATAATAATGCGGGTATAGCGTTTCCACGGCGACATTCCAAAGGCTTTTGCTGCCTCAATTTCACCGTAGGGAATTGAACGTATTGCGCCAGCAAAAATCTCAGTGGTATAAGCCGCTGTATTGAGTGCAAACGCTAAAATGGTGCAATTAAGCCCTTCTCTAAAGAATTCATCGAGCCGTTCATGGGCATGGACAAATTCAAGGCTATAAATTCCCGTGTAAATAATCAGCAGTTGTACATAGAGGGGTGTACCACGAAATACATAGGTGTAAAACCAAACAGGAAGACGTAAAAAAGGATTTTCTGATACGCGGGCAACCGATAGAGGCACAGCTAAAACAAAGCCAATTGCAATAGAAAGCACCAACAACCATGCGGTCATGGCAACGCCAGTCATTTGAAAACCATCGGTCCACAGGTAAGACTGCCAATATTGTTGAATAATCTCAATCATAATTGTCCCTTTTTCACACCAGCAGAATAACGACGTTCCAGCCACATGAGTATTAAATTTGAAAGGGTGGTGATGGCCAAATAAATGACTGCCGCAACGATACTAAAATAGAACACTTGCATGCTGCTTCGACCTACATCTTGGGTAATTTTGACAATGTCGGTCAAACCAATTAAGGACACCAAAGCGGTGGCTTTGATGAGGACTTGCCAGTTGTTACCAATGCCTGGTAAGGCAAAACGCATCATTTGTGGAAAGAGGACACGCCTGAAAACTTGAAATGGGGTCATGCCGTAGGCATATGCGGCTTCAAGTTGACCTTTGGGGACGGCTTGAAATGCACCACGAAAGGTTTCAGTAAAATAGGCCCCATAAATAAATGCCAAAGTAATCACCCCCGCCACGAAGGGATTGATATCAATTTGCTCCATCTGCAAAGATTCGGTAATGGAGTTCAGTCCAAGTTGCAGGCTATAGAATAACAACAACATGATCACCAGATCGGGAACACTACGAATGAGTGTGGTATAAACAGTCGCAACATAGCGTATGATTTTAATATGGGAGAGTTTGGCACTTGCACCAAACAATCCAATCATGATCGAAAGTACAAGGGATAACAATGCAAGCTGAATGGTCATCCAAGTGCCACTGAGTAATACGGGACCATAGCCAGACAAAAACATACTCAGTTTCTCCGAGTAAAAATATAATATTTTGTAAATCAGCTATATATAAAAAGTGTCGGTATTGAACCGACACTTTATAGGTTAATAAATGCTGAAGGAGAAGTATTTTTTCTCGAGTTTTTTATAGGTGCCGTCGGCAATAATTTCAGCTAAAGCCTTATCAATATTCTTTTTCAGATCGACGTCTTCTTTACGTAAGCCGATGGCAGCCCCTACACCGAGTGTTTTGGCATCGACCACATTATTGCCTGCAAAAGCAAAGCCTTTACCTTTTGCTGATTTCAGGAAACCACCATCAACCATAATTGCATCTTGTAATGTTGCATCTAGACGCCCAGAAACCATGTCTTGATAAAGCACGTCTTGGTTTGGATAAGGAACCACATTCACACCTTTAGGTGCCCAATAAGCTTTTGCATAACTTTCTTGGATGGTCCCTTGTTGCACACCTACACGTTTTCCTTTCAAAGAAGCGGGTGTCGGAAGTAAAGGAGAGCCTTTTTTCGCGACCATGCGGGTTGGAGTATTATAAATTTTATTACTAAACGCGATTTGTTTTGAACGATCAGCCGTCACGGTCATGGATGATAAAATTCCATCAAATTTCTTGGCTTTGAGGGCAGGAATCATTCCATCAAAGGAGTTTTCTACCCAAACACATTTGGCTTTTAATTTGGCGCAAATAGCATTTCCCAAGTCGATGTCAAAACCGACCAGCTTATTGTCAGGGGTTTTATATTCAAAAGGAGCGTATGCGGATTCTGTACCAAAACGAATAGTTTTCCATTCTTTGGCTTGAACAGAGCCGCTCAACGCAGTGAGTACGAATGTGGTCGAAAGGAGTAATTTCTTTTGCCAGTTTTTCATTGTAAATATAGCCATCCGTAAAAAATCAAATCTAAAAAATAAGACGAAGATAGAACTTATCCTACTGATTACTTTTGAATAAAAGCAATATTTATACCAATTTTCCGATCGTTGGTGATGAGTTGATCTTTCGCCATGAGATAGGAGGAAATAAGCGTACTGTTTCGGTTGGAAAATTTTTATCTAAAGAACGTCCTGTTCATAAGTTTTTATCATATTCAAAAACATATCTGATACATAGCTGAAATATACCTGAAGTCTTGTGCGCTATGACGTACAGCGTTGTTGATTTTTTAGCAAATTTCGATGTTCCACAAAGTGTATTCTGAGTGAAACGTGGTTTGAAAACGAGCAGACTATAGATGAAGTTTAAACAAAAAAACCGAGCGTTTAAGCTCGGTTTTTTTGAATCTGTAATAGATTAGATATCAGAAAGGTCGATACCTAAACGTGCAGCAACTTCTTCGTACGCTTCAACCACACCACCTAAACCTTGACGGAAACGGTCTTTGTCGAGTTTTTTCTTGGTTTCTTTGTCCCATAGACGGCAGCCGTCTGGAGAGAACTCATCACCAAGAACAATACGGTCGTGGAATACACCAAACTCAAGTTTGAAGTCCACAAGTAGCATGCCACCTTGGTCAAATAAGTTTTTAAGCACTTCGTTCACTTGGTAAGTGAGGACTTTCATTTGCTCAAGTTGCTCAGCAGTTGCCCAACCTAAAGCAATCGCTTGAGACTCATTCACCATTGGGTCGCCAAGAGCATCATCTTTGAAGAATAATTCAAAAGTCGGCGGAGTTAATTCCTTGCCTTCTTCTACACCTAAGCGACGGCATAAAGAACCTGCTGCATAGTTACGAATCACACATTCAACAGGGATCATGCTGAGTTTTTTCACTAAAACTTCTGTTGGTGAAAGAAGTTTTTCAAAGTGAGTCTCAATGCCAGCCGCAGCCAATTTATCCATGATAAAGGCGTTAAAACGGTTGTTCACCTTACCTTTTCGATCTAGTTGTTCGATCTTTTCACCATTGAATGCCGAAGCATCGTCACGAAAGACTAAAATCAGGTGGTCTGCACTGTCTGTTTCATAGACAGATTTCGCTTTACCAGTATAGAGCAAGGTTTGTTTTAACATGAGGGAACCTTTTTCAAAAAAAAATGCCTAGTACGACTAGGCTGGCCAATTTTGGTAAATCTGAGTTAACAATTCTGTGGCTTTTTCAGGCGCTGCAAAACTGTTATCGGCATTGAACACTGCAAGGTTATTGCTTGTACCGACAGCGGTTAGTCTTAACACATAGGTCTGTTGATCGACCTTAATGGTTGCTTCATAACCATTTTTGCCTTGGCCAACGATTTGATGGTTGAGACTGCTGAGGGTGGCAAGTGTGTATTGCCAAATTGTAGCAGAATTTCCTTCAACTTTGAGCAGCGGATTCTTATTTCCGTCAATAATCAATTGAGGGCGACCTACGGCTACAGCTACGGTTTCAGTTGATTCTGTTTGGTTGGTAATTTGAGTTGATTCTGGGCGAGGCATTGCGAAACGGTTACCACGCTTGTTTTCAAGTACTGGTGCGTGTTCTAAAGCAAGTGCCTCAACCGTTGGAGCTGGATACAACGGCGTTGCAGGTCGAACCATTGAGCCTTCAGGGTATTTAAGAGGTTCCAAGCTTGCTGTTTCTTTATAGTCCAAACTACCGTTATTGACTGCAAGAGAACTACAACCCGCTAAACTGACGACTGAAAGTGCGAGGGTAAGACCTAAACGTAATTGCATATTAATGTGCTCTTTATTGAATGACACCCGCTTTTGTGAGTGCTTCACGGAGCGGTGTGCGATATTGTTCTGCAAGTGGTGTTAATGGTAAACGAATACCCGTTTCGATTAACTCCATTTCATGAAGTGCCCATTTCACAGGAATTGGGTTCGATTCGCAAAATAGAATTTCGTGTAGATTTGCAACTTGAGTATTTAAGCTTTCTGCCTTTTCAGCTTCACCTGCAAGTGCTGCTGCACAAACATCACTCATTTGTTTTGGTGCAACGTTTGCAGTCACAGAAATATTACCTTGAGCACCTGACAAGATCAGTTGGTAGGCTGTTGCATCGTCGCCTGAATACACAGTCATATCTTTGCCAGCAAGACCCTCAAGCAGAGCTTGACCACGAGCAACATCGCCTGTGGCATCTTTAATGCCTACAATTTGTGGGATATCTGCCAAACGAATAACGGTTTCATTTGTCATATCAACGCCAGTACGGCCTGGAACGTTATAAAGGATCTGAGGCAGGTCAACCGCTTCTGCAATGGCTTTATAATGTTGGTATAAGCCTTCTTGAGTCGGTTTATTATAATACGGGGTAACAAGAAGGGCAGCATCTGCACCCAGTGCTTTGGCTTCTTTGGTCAACTCAATGGCTTCGCGAGTTGAGTTCGCACCAGTACCCGCAATAATCGGGATGCGTTTGTTTGCTACACGAATGATTTCTTTGATCACTTGTGTATGTTCTTTCATGCTTAGAGTAGACGCTTCACCCGTTGTACCGACAGCAACAATGCTATTTGTGCCTTGTGCGATGTGCCACTCAACGAGCTTCTCTAGACCCTTCCAATCTACGCTGCCATCTTCAAACATAGGGGTGACGATTGCGACAATTGAGCCTTGGATGGTCTGTGCTTGCTGAGTCATTTTAAAAAATATCCTATTTGTCCATCCAGTTAGGCCAGAAAAACATAAGATTGGATGGGTACGTATTTTAATTTATAGCATTTTCAAAGCGCTGATGCATTGAATAATGCTTATGCAAATTATGAACGAACACAACATGAAGAACAATATGATTTAGTCAAAGTGTATAAAAACTTTATCTTTTGCTACAAAAATAAAGCCTGTTTAAATGCTGTACAAAGAACATGCTTTTCATCCAGAACCTGAAAATAGTATTTCGCAAGGCAGACGTGAGTCGTTTGGGGCCATCGAAAAGTGGTTTTTTAGATGAAAAAGAGGCTTAAAAGTCTATCAAACCTGATATTCCGTGTATAAAAGTCAGAATTTAAGACCTTTTAAAACTCATACAAGATGTAAATGTGATTTCTGCAAATCTGTTTGCTACAAAAGAATCATTGCTAAAAAGCAGCCTAATCATTCATTTCAGCTATCACTAAAAGGGGGAAACTTGCTTTTATTAAATCGGTGATATGCCTATTTTCAGCATTTTAGTCTAAATTTTTTCCTTATTTTTATTGTTTTTAAGACTATATCTGAACGGATGTTAATACAGGACTAATCCACTAATTTTAGCCATTTGTATGATTTCATTCCACCTTTTGATAGTTATTTCTCCGACCTTGCTCATAGATGATGGCGTTTTTGGAACGCTGATTGAACAAGGATTTCCCAATGCAAAAATCAGATAGGCAACATGCAATTGTCACGGTTGCGATTTGCTTCTTAATTGCAGTCATTGAAGGGCTGGATATTCAAGCAGCAGGTATTGCAGCCGCAGGCATTCGTGAATATTTCGGTTTGGATAGTTCACAGTTGGGGGTGTTTTTTAGTGCAGGGATTCTGGGTCTATTGCCCGGTGCACTGGTGGGCGGGCGTTTTGCTGACCGAATTGGCCGTAAAAAAGTGTTGATTGGTTCAGTGGCTATTTTTGCGGTCTTTACACTCTGTACGGTGTGGGTCAACAGCTTTAATAGTTTATTGCTGGTGCGGTTCTTGGCAGGTGCTGGTCTTGGTGCGGCGATGCCGATTTTAATTACCTTAGCCTCTGAGGCAGTTTCACTACAAAACCGCGGTCGTGCTGTTGGATTGATGTACTGCGGTATGCCTGTGGGTGCTGCCATTCTTTCATTGGTTGCAAGTACTGAGTTTGGTGCCAACTGGAAGAATATTTTCTATTTGGGTGGTTTATTACCGATTATTGTCATTCCTGTGATGATGTGGTTGTTGCCTGAGTCGAAGGAATTTTTAAAGACCCAAAACCCAGAATCTGCCACTGAGGCTGCACCTCAAGCCGCGTTTAAAGAGCTGTTGAACGCGGATAATTTATTTAGAACCTTATTTATTTGGGTGAGCTACTTTTTCACCCTGATGGTGGTGTACATCATGCTCAGTTGGTTGCCATCACTATTTACTGAGTTAGGCTTTTCACGTAAGGAAGGTGCAACGGCGCAGTTCTACTTTATGCTAAGTGCGACAGTGGGGACCGTGATTTTAGGGATGCTGACAGACCGCTGGAAGAAAGCTTATGTCATCGTACTGATGTATGGCGGCATCTTGGCGGGGTTATTGGCATTAAATGCGGCTTCTTCACTGAATCAAATGTATTTGGCAGCAGCATTGGTTGGTGCTTTTGTGATTGGCTGTCAGGGCGTATTGTATGCTTTTGGTGGAATTGTCTACCCAACTGAAGTACGTGGCACAGGTATTGGCGTCGCTTCTGCCGTAGGGCGGATTGGCGCAATGCTAGGGCCTGCAATTGCTGGAGCATTACTAAACGCAGGTTTCGGTGCAGCAGGAGTCATTTCAGCAGCGATTCCATGTATTGTGATTTCAGCGGTGATGATGTTGTTACTGACCCGTCGTATGAAGGGCGTATGACATCATCCATAAGCATGAGTTGGAAAATAGCCTGCTAGAAGCAGGCTTTTTTTCATCAAAATGACAATGCTGCGTAGCGTACTTGTTGATTTGCTTCAATATCCATTGCACTCAAGGCTACAGTCATTTAATTTTGACCCGCGAGGATGAATACTGTTTTATAAATTAAGCTAAGCTTGGCCTTCGAGCACAGAACAAAAAGGACAGAGAAGAATGCAGAAGAATATGGCACTGATTGTGGTGGATGTACAAAATGGTTTTACCCCCGGCGGAAATCTAGCGGTGGCAGGATCAGATCAAATTATTCCTAAAATTAATCAGTTGGGCGCTTATTTTGACAATATTGTACTCACCCAAGATTGGCATCCAGAAAATCATATTTCTTTCGCAGAGAATCATCCTGAAAAGCAAGCTTTTCAAACCATTGAATTGGACTATGGCACACAAGTGCTGTGGCCACGCCACTGTGTACAAGGCACGCAGGATGCTGAATTACACCCTGATCTTGACCTTGCCAAAGCGCAGTTGATCATCCGGAAAGGATGTCATGCACACATTGATAGTTATTCTGCTTTTTTAGAAGCGGATCACAAGACTCAAACCGGACTCGCAGGCTATTTAAGAGAGCGTGGGATTGATACGGTATTTATTGTTGGGATTGCAACAGACTTTTGCGTTGCGTGGACCGCAATAGATGCTGCGCAACTCGGTTTTCAAACTTATGTCATTGCAGATGCCACCAAAGGTATCGACTTACAGGGATCTTTACAGCATGCATGGCAAGACATGCTGGCGCAAGGCGTAAAACGTCTCTATTGCAAAGACATTGCACAACAATATGCACAAAGGATGTATTGATCCAATCGAGACTCTGTAATCATCAACATAGAAATCATAAGACATGCTGTAGGGAAAGGTCATGGGCACTTTTTTAAGATTTACCACTTGGATTCAAAAAACCTTTGCTTTGTGGGTCGTATTATTTGCAGGGATAGCACTTTTGAGTCCTGAAACCTTTGTCTGGATGAAAGCTTATATCACGTGGATGTTGGGCTTGATCATGTTTGGTATGGGCATGACCATGACGTTGAACGACTTTAAAAGTGTGATGCAGAGTCCAAAAGCAGTTGCGATTGGGGTGGCTGCCCAGTTTGTGGTGATGCCAAGTGTGGCATATGTGTTATGTGTGTTGTTCCGCTTACCCGCTGAAATTGCCATAGGAGTCATTTTAGTGGGCTGTTGTCCAGGAGGGACGGCATCTAATGTGATTACTTACATGGCGAAAGGCAATACAGCATTGTCTGTTGCATGTACCACGGTATCGACTTTATTGGCACCCGTGTTGACTCCCGCGATTTTCTATCTGTTAGCCAGCCAATGGATTGAAATTAATGCATGGTCGATGCTGAGTTCAATTTTACAGGTGGTGTTGTTTCCTATTGTTTTGGGGCTGGTGGTACGTGCTGTACTGAAACATAAAGTTGAACGCTATATTTCAGTGATGCCTTTAATTTCAGTGGTCGCAATTGTGTTGATTGTGGCAGCGATTATTGGTGGCTCAAAAGCACAAATTTTAGAATCGGGCTTACTGATTTTAGCTGTAGTCATCTTGCATAATGCTATTGGCTATTTACTGGGGTATGGGGCTGCACAGTTATTTCACTTGCCACATGCCGACTGTAAAGCGGTTTCGATTGAGGTGGGTATGCAAAATTCAGGTCTCGGCGTGGCTTTGGCGGCTGTGCATTTTGCTGCTTCTCCAATTACAGCGGTCCCCAGCGCCATCTTTAGTTTATGGCACAACATTTCAGGACCTATTTTAGCCAGCTATTGGGCAACAAAAGCAGACTCAATGCTCAATAAAAAAAAGTGAAAAAGAACATATTTTGGTTTAAATACTGTACGCTGTTCAAGCTTTAAGCATAAAGTCAGGATGAACTTTCTATTTGGGCTGTGATTGTAACTAAACTGTCATAAAGACTGCCTAACATCCCTGCCAAACACTTCATAACAGACTGTTTTAAACAGCATTGAGAGGGTATGGATAATTTTCAGCATTCATCGGTGACGTATTTCAACCGAGAGCTATCGTTATTTGAGTTTCATCAGCGGGTTTTAGCACAAGCATTAGATTTGAGTTTGCCTGTGCTAGAACGTTTAAATTTTTTAATTATTTTTTCACGTAATTTGGATGAGTTTTTTGAGATTCGTATTGCGGGTTTGATGAAACAACGCGATATGAATGCCATTGCCAGAACCCCTGATGCGCTCCCCACAGACGTCGTATTACAAGACCTGTCTCAATCTATTCATACTGCGGTTCAAAAACAATTTGAAACGCTCAATCATTCGATTTTACCCGAGTTACAGGCTCACGGTATTCAATTCCTTCAGTTCCAAGACATCTTAGAAAAACATAAAACGTGGATTGCAGAATATTTTGCCAAAGAAATCCAACCTGTTTTAACCCCGATCAGTCTAGATCCTTCCCATCCTTTTCCTCGTCTCGTGAATAAAAGTCTGAATTTCATTGTGAGTTTACAAGGTAAGGATGCTTTTGGGCGAAGCATTGAGATGGCAATTGTTCCTGCGCCACGTTCTTTGCCTCGCCTGATTTCGATGCCCAAAGCAGTTTCAGGCAGTGTAGACACGCAGATTTTCTTAACTGCGATGATTCAGCAGCACATCAGCGATTTGTTCCCAGGTATGAAGGCTACAGGCTGTTATGCCTTTCGTGTGACACGTAATGCCGATTTGATTTTGTCGGAAGATGTTGACGATTTGGCGGTTGCGCTAAAAGATGAATTGTCTTCACGTCGCTTTGGGCGCGCGGTGCGTTTAGAAATTGAAGATGACTGTCCCGAAGCGGTGATTGATTATCTGCTCAAGGAGTTTGATTTAACTGAGCAGGAGCTTTATCGCATTGATGGGCCGATCAATCTTTCACGTCTTAGTACCAGTTGTGATCGACCTGAATTGAAACATCCCGTTTTTATTCCCGTTATTCCCAAAGTTTTGCGCAAACAAAAAAGTACCTTTGATACTTTAAAAGCACAGGATGTATTGTTGCATCATCCGTTTGATTCTTTTCAGCCTGTAATTGGCTTATTAAAAGAAGCCGCGAAAGATCCAAATGTACTAGCGATTAAACAAACCCTTTACCGCAGTGGGCCCGACTCTGAAATTGTACAGGTCTTGGCAGAGGCAGCACGAAATGGCAAGGAAGTCACGGCAGTGATTGAGTTGCGTGCGCGTTTTGATGAAGAGTCGAATATTACTGTGGCCAATATTTTGCAAGAGGCGGGCGCGGTGGTGGTGTATGGCATTGTGGGCTATAAAACGCATGCCAAAATGATTTTGATTGTACGCCGTGAAAATGCTCAGTTGATTCGCTATGCTCATCTAGGCACAGGCAATTATCATGCGGGTAATGCCCGTATGTATACCGACTATGGGCTGATGACTACACAGCCTGATATTTGTGAAGATGTTCACCGCATGTTTCAAGAACTGACGGGGATGGGTAAGATGGCCAAGTTGAAGGCATTATTACATGCGCCTTTTACTTTACACAGTGAACTGTTAAAGCTGATTGAGCAAGAAATTGAGTTTGCACAAGCTGGTCAGGCCGCACGTATTATCATTAAAGTTAATGCTTTAACTGAACCGCAACTGATTGCTGCGTTGTATCGTGCGTCACAAGCTGGGGTGCGGGTTGATCTGATTATTCGTTCGATCTGCTGTTTGATTCCACAGGTCCAGGGTATGTCTGAGAATATCCGTGTACGTTCGATCGTGGGTCGTTTTCTTGAGCATACGCGAGTTTACTTTTTTGAACATGGCGGTGAGAAAAAGCTGTACTGCGCCAGTGCAGACTGGATGGGACGCAACTTATTTTCACGTGTGGAAACCTGCTTTCCAATATTAGATCGCACTTTGAAAAAACAAATTTATAAAGATGGGCTAATAAGCTACCTGAATGATTGTTTAAATGCTTGGGAGCTACAGGCCGATGGTCATTGGCTTAAAGTAGCCTGTACTGATCCAGAGCAGCGCTATAGTGCACAGCAACATTTGGTTGCCCAAAAGCAACTGAAAATTTGAGTTCGACAGAGAAAAAAAGCCTGACATGTGTCAGGCTTTTTTTCTGCTCGGACGTAATTAAGAGGCTTTAGATTGTTTTGCTTTTAGAATTTCAGTTCTTAAAGTTTGTGCCAATTCGGCAGACTCTGAACCCATACCATTGACCATAAAGGCATGACGGGTCAAGACATTGGTTGGATTCGGTAAATTGATCAATTGATAGCTTTCGGAAATGTCTTTCAATAATTCATTGCTTAAATGCACCGCACTTTCTTTGGCAGATAGTTGTTGCACTAAACGTTCAGATGCTTGAGTGGCAGACAGTTGCATTGCATCAACTGCAGTTGAAATACCACAACGTGTTTGCAAAACAAAGCGCTTTTCTTCGCGGTAACGTTTATATAAAACGTCAGACAATAGCTGGAACACACTGCTGATCATCATGAGACATGGCACGGCATTCGGCGTGTCGGTCGACATGGTGAGGGTTGCACCATGTTCATTAAATGACTGATGTGTGCTGACGTCTGAGCTGTTTAATTTAAAGTGCTTTAAGCAAAGCTCGGTACTTTTATTCAGAAAAATTTGGCACAAGTTAAAATACGGAATTGAGACCGTGGTATTGACTGAGTCCATCAATTGTTTTGGGTCATAGAATTGAATATTGAGTGCGACCGAATGGTTGTCCACGATCACAGGTTTTTGCTCTTTCGGCTTAGCACTGGTTTTGAGTTGTTGCTGTGCTTGAGCAATCGCGACCGCAGCATGATGTTTTTCTTGTTCTAGTGTTTGCGTTAACACTTGAATTTCGTGTTTTAAGCGAGATTCATTATTGATCCGTGCTAAGTATTCAGTACGGCTTGGGCGAGCAATCGCACGATAAGCCAACCACAGTAAACCATGAATCGCCAAAGACAATAAAATTGCTAACCATTGTGTCCGTAGAATTTCACCCATACTTGGTTTGATGAGTGTGATCTCGATACTACCCACTTTCTTTTCGTTTTGTAGCGCATCACGAACAAACACTTCACCATCTCGTGTTCGCACCTGACCACCAGTTGCCAGCACTTGATTATTGGCATCCAATATACGAATGGAAGCTACGCTTGGGTTGGTCGCATAGCGATCCACCAAAAGCGCGAGAGAAACCGTGTTGGCAGGTTCCAGTTCTGTAAGACTGTCTGTCACCAATTGAGAGGTCATCAGTTGACCTTGGCTGGCACGGTTTTCATTCAGTTGATGAGTCGTTGCCAATACCAATAAAAAGGTATGTAAAGCAAAACTTACAATTAATAGGCTAGCAAATAGCCCTTGTCTAGGCGCATTCAACGTAAACTTCCAAAGAAAATATATTCAATTTCGATTATGATTCTAACAATAGTCGTAGCTCAGACCCGAGTCAATTCATGCGAGAAATCATTCTTATTTCATTTTTAGGACCAGACCAGCCTAATCAGTTCACTCGATTAATGCAGGTATTGTCCACTCATTCACTACAAATTTTAGATGTTGGACAAGCAGTTATTCATAACCAATTGACCTTGGGTATAGTTGTTTCTTCAGATGACCAAACCGCAACGGCTTTGGCGATGAAAGAAATTCTAATTTTAGCACATGATATTGGTTTAACTGTACGTTTTAAACCAATCACTACAACTGAATACGACCAGTGGGTGAGCGAAGGTGGACGGACGCGCTATATAGTCACGGCTTTGGCGCCAGAGCTTGAGGCTGCACACTTACAAGCAGTTACAAATATTGTGTCCAACCAAGGTTTCAACATTGAAACTGTGACCCGTTTGTCAGGTCGTCCAGTCTTAAATGGCGAATTGGATGGGCCAAAGCGCGCTTGTGTCCAATTTGGTTTAAGCGGACAAATGCTGGATGCTGCAGCGATGCGTGCGGCTTGCTTACGCTTATCACATGAGTTGAATGTCGATGTCGCGGTTCAAGAAGACAATGCCTACCGCCGTAACCGTCGTTTGGTCTGTTTTGATATGGACTCGACCTTAATCGAGCAAGAAGTGATTGATGAGTTAGCTATTGAAGCAGGTGTCGGCGCACAAGTAGCTGAAATTACAGAACGTGCCATGCAGGGTGAGTTGGACTTCCAACAAAGTTTCCGTGCACGTGTCGCACTGCTCAAAGGAATGGATGCTTCTGTTCTACCTAAGATTGCGGAGCGCTTGACCGTTACAGAGGGTGCGGAACGTTTAATCTCAACTTTAAAAGCATTAGGTTACCGTACCGCGATTTTGTCGGGTGGGTTCCAGTACTTTGCTGAGTATTTACAAGCGAAATTGGGCATTGATGAAGTGCATGCCAATATCCTAGATGTTGAAAATGGCGTAGTGACAGGTGAAGTGAAAGGCCACATTGTCGATGGTGCACGTAAAGCATTATTGCTGCGTGAATTAGCTGAAAAGATGGGGATTTCGCTTGAACAAGCCATTGCTGTAGGCGATGGTGCAAACGATTTACCGATGCTGTCGATTGCGGGTTTAGGGGTCGCATTCCGAGCGAAACCATTGGTAAGACAAAACGCGAATCAAGCCATTTCAAGTGTTGGTTTAGATGGTGTTCTGTATTTATTGGGCGTGCATGATAAAGATTTGAATCGTGCCTAAAAGCATTTGTGAGGATAAAAAACGCAGCCCTTGAGCTGCGTTTTTTTGTTGCAAATTTAAGCAAAAAGCGATGAGTGGTCAGTGAAAAATGTTGATAAAAACAACGATCAACAGAATCGAAAAAAATATTTTTAACTGCTGAAATTAAGGGTTTTATTTTGTAATGACACGCCAAGACCGAGCGTGTCTTTGTTTTGGAAAAGTTCAAATCTAAAAAAATGTAATGACAATATAATATGGCGACAAGGTATGTCGCATTCTAAAAATACAAGCCTTTTTTTCTTTTCAAAACTGCTCATAATGCATGCATAGAGTTTGAAAGCTACACAATCCATTAATTTTAAACGGTATAGGGGATGGGTTCAGCGCAGTGTATAGATCGCTTGAACTGATCTTAGACGGAGGTTTTTATGGTAACAGCGAATTTAGCTACCATCGTTGGCTTGAGTTTAGTCGCCGCTGCGTTGATTGCTGTTTTCTTTTCGCCTTATCGTCGCTGGTTGAGTTTTATGGTGGCGGGTATGGTGTTTTGGGGAATACTGGAAGTCATTCGCCTAGGTGTGCAAGCAGTCTTTGAAATGCCAATCACTTATAGCTACTTAACTGCTTTAACTTCAGCGATGCTTATTGTGACGATGTTACTTCTACGTGAAGACCGTCGTGCAGAACGTGCATTGGCGCAGCGCCGTTGTATTGAACATACACCTGTATATGAAGATGACCAACAGCAATGTTCTAGCCGCTAAGTCATAAGTACATACCGTACAAAAAGATGCCTAGGGCCATTGCTGTCCCACAATTTTTCACAAGAGGAAGCTCATTTGAGCTTCCTCTTGTTTTATGGGTATTTTATCGGGTGAAAATAAAGCTTTTAAAGTTCTTCTTTCAAACAAATTCACTTGAATTATTCTGAGTAAACGTTGAACTGTCCAACCTGTTTTCCCTAAATGTTGAGCGAAACTCACCAATAAATAGGCGATCATCGCAATCCAGATTTGTGTCTGAATTGCGTTCCTGCTGCGGCCTAGAAACGCTTTTAATTTGAGATTCTGCTTAATCGCCTTAAAGAACAGCTCAACTTTCCAACGATCTTTATAAATCGCCGCAATGGTGGAGGCGGCTAAATGAAAGTTATTGCTGAGAAAGCTAAAGTGCTTGCCACTTTGCTGATCTCTATATTCAATTCTTCTTAACACTGGGGCTTTTCTTTTTAGGGCATGTGCGCTATTCAGCTGAATGGTTTCATCTTTTAGAATACCTTTGGATTCAAGCACTGGATGTTGCTGGATCACCTGATACACAGATTTAGGCCTAAAACGTGTGACAAATCCAATGTTTTGAGCAGTCAGATTTGCATACCATTGGTAATCGACATAGCCTTTATCAAAAACTACAATGCTGCCAGCAGGAAACTGGAATTTGCGACCTTGTACCATGTCATTTTCTTTGCCATTTTCAACTGCAACAAACTCAGGAATATCATTGCTGTGATTCAATCCTATGCTGAGTTTCATGCTGGCTTTTGAGTCATGAACTTTGGCCCATTCACATAAGGAAAGCGACAGGTCAATATGACTGGCATCCAAGGAATACAAGGGATTTTTAAAGCGAAATTTATGAGCTACTTTTGAGTGTTCATAGTATTTAAGCAACTTGTAAAATAGCTGTTGATACAAGGCAGCAGGCTGCTGCTCATTGATTCGTGCCAGCGTGCTTCGGGGAATAGATTTTGCTCCGAGATGACTTAGCTTTTCCTGTTGGCACTCCAAATTGGATTGAATATCTCTCAGACTTTGCCTACAAGAGAATTGAGACATCAATATGGCAATAAACTGAT
Organism: Acinetobacter sp. SW-226; assembly: GCF_055632855.1. Lineage (NCBI taxonomy): Bacteria > Pseudomonadati > Pseudomonadota > Gammaproteobacteria > Moraxellales > Moraxellaceae > Acinetobacter > Acinetobacter sp. SW-226. The sequence goes on from NZ_CM145752.1 coordinate 85,668, forward strand.
CCCAACGGGAAGTCGCTCTAAATTTCTGTCCAACATGGTGTACTTTAGCAAGTTGTTCAAAATCCTGTCGCACAACAGGTTTAATTAGCTCATAAAATACGGTATTCTGATGTGACAAAACCTGAATCCTGGTCGTTAAAGTGTTTGTTTACACTCATATTTTAACTGTTAGGACTCAGGTTTTTTTATTTAAAGCAAACTATGGGACAGCAGTGGCCTAGGGCATCTTTTTTACGTTCTTACATGATTGTTATACAAAGCCTAGCAGTAAAAATGGCAACTTGTGGTAGGATTGGAAACAGTCAATTTATCAACAATTACAATAGGCTTACATGTCATGAAACTATCTTCAATTCCTGTGGTTAAACTTCCATTGGTTGATGTCAGCACGGATCCGCTGGATTTAATGGTTACAGGTCTGGCACTGCGTATGAAACAACTGGCACGCACTAGCCCAAAATTTATTGAATTGGTTCATGAGCGTCAGTTCCGTATTCAGATTGGTACGGATTTGGGTATGGCCCGCCAAATTATTGTCAATAATGGACAGATTGATACGGTTTCAGGTGATGCTGAAAAAGCCGATTTTATTTTACAGTTTGCGGACAGTGAGCAGGGTGTGAAAACTTTAATCAAAGGTGATCCAACCGCATTTATGACTGGCATGCAAAACGGCAGCATTAAAATGGAAGGTGATTTTGGTCTCTTGGTTTGGTTTAACCAAGTTGCAAAATTGGTTCCGCCAAAGCTACCAAAGCCTGTGAAAGCAAAAATTAAAGCCGCTCGTGCGTTTTTAAAAGAAAAAACGGGTAAGTAAGTTTTATTGAAAAATAATATATTTATCAATATGATTGCCCCCAAATTATGGGGGTAATTTTTTTATGAAAACTTTTTTAACTGCAACATTAATGACAGCATCTTTAGCACTAACAGGTTGTGCGAGTATTATGTCTGGCTCAACGCAGACACTGACATTTAAGTCAGTTCCTGACACAGCAAATATTGTGATCACAAATAAACTGGGTGAGAAAATTCATACAGGCTCAACCCCTGCAACGGTCACTCTTAAACGTGGTAATGGGTATTTTAAACCCGCAAGTTATGACGTTACATTTTCAAAAGAAGGCTATCAACAGAAAACCGTACATGTCACTGCAAAAATGAATGGTTGGTATATAGCTAATATCGTTTTTGGTGGATTAGTTGGCTTTTTGATTGTTGATCCTGCTACTGGTGCTATGTATAGCTTAAGCCCTAATGATGTGAATACACTTTTAGAGATTTCTAATACTGAAAGTAACAAGATGCAAAACAATCAAAATCTTACCGTTATGCTCATTGATGAAGTACCTAAGGATATGTTGGCGCGAGCACAATTCATCAAGCAAATTTAATCCTATCAAAAAGCCCTCAACTGAGGGCTTTTTGATACGTTGCTTTTTTATTCGACTTCTAAATTAAAAGTCACAGGGCCATCATTGACCAAATGTACTTTCATATCGGCGGCGAAAATACCTGTCTGTACAGTTTCAAACTGGGCCTTGGCATAGTCAACCAATTGTTCATATAAGGCTTGGGCATCATTTGGTGGCATAGCGGGTCCAAAGTCAGGACGCAAGCCCTTTTGCGTCTGCGCCATCAAGGTAAACTGAGAGACCAGTAAGATTCCACCACCTGCCTGACTCACGTTCCAACCCATTTTACCTTGTTCGTCATCGAAGAAACGATATTTTAAGATCTTATCGACCAGTTTCTTCCCTTTTTCGAAGGTATCATCTTTTCCTATACCTAAGAAAACCAAGATACCGTGTTGAATTTCGCCAGTGGTTTCACCATTGACGACCACTTTGGCTTCGAGAACGCGTTGTAATAAGGCTCGCATGATTGATTTGATCTATCGCTTGATTATGCAAAGTGGAATTGTAGCAAACCTATATTGCCTGAGCAGATCATCAAGCATATTTTGCACATAAATGACTGAAGAATAGCGAATAAAGATCACACTATTCCATAAACCGATTAAATTTATGAAAATTATCCGTTTTAACAATTTGTGTAATTTTTGTATCTTGGCTGACGCAGGAAAGGTAGGAATTTTAGTGAGATAGAAACGATGTTTAAGTTTTCTTTGTTAGTTGCAATGTTGGCAACTGCGACGGGTGTTACACAAGCAGCGACATTAACCAAAGATAATGGTGCACCAGTCGGAGACAATCAGAACTCAATAACTGCGGGCGAATACGGACCGACTTTACTGCAAGATGTTCAACTCGTTCAAAAACTGCAACGCTTTGGCCGAGAGCGTATTCCTGAGCGAGTCGTACATGCGCGTGGTACAGGGGCCTATGGTGAGTTTGTTGCAAGCAAAGATTTATCCGATTTAACCGTGGCTTCCATGTTTAAGGGAGGCACTAAAACCCCTGTATTTTTACGCTTTTCTACCGTCATTCATCCGAAAGGTTCACCAGAAACTTTACGTGATCCACATGGTTTTGGCTTGAAATTTTACACACAAGAGGGCAATTGGGATTTAGTGGGAAATAATCTTCCTGTGTTTTTTATTCGTGATGCCATCAAATTCCCAGACTTCATTCATGCCATGAAGCCAAGTCCTGTGTCTAATGTACAAGATGCCAATCGCGTATTCGATTTTCTACAAAGCCAACCTTGGTCAGTCAACATGTTGACCTATGTTTACTCAAATTTGGGTACACCTGTGAGCTATCGTAATCTGGATGGTTTTGGGGTACATGCCTTTAAGCTTTATAACGCTAAAGGTGAATATAAGTACGTGAAATTTAATTTCCGTACGAAGCAGGGGGTAAAAGGTATGAATCTGGAAGAAACGGCTGCAATGCAGGCGAAGGACTTCAACCATTTAACCAATGATTTGTATAACAATATCAATGCAGGTCATTTCCCGAAATGGGACTTGTATATTCAAGTGATTGATCCTAAAGACTTAAATAATTTTGATTTTAATCCATTGGATGCAACTAAAATTTGGCCAACTCATTTAGTTCCAGAATTCAAAGTTGGAACATTGACACTGAATCGTATGCCAAAGAACTTCTTTAATGAAACGGAACAATCAGCTTTTGCACCAGGAAATTTAATCCCAGGTATCGAACCATCAGAAGACCGTTTGTTGCAAGGTCGCATTTTCTCTTATTCAGATACGCAAATGTATCGTTTGGGAGCAAACCATCAACAAATTCCTGTCAACCGTCCGCTTGTCGCTGTCCAAAATAACAATCAGGAAGGCGCGATGAATATGTCGCATCGTGATTCTGATGTGAACTATGAACCCAGTCGTGCCGAGCCTAAGTCCGTCGTATTACATGCCAAGGCTGTGAATACACCTCTGGGTGAAAAAGTGTTGCAACAGGCGATTCAAAAAGAACAGCCTTTTAAACAAGCTGGTGAGTTATACCGCTCTTATTCAACACAGGAAAAAAATGATTTGATTCGGAACCTTGCGGCCGACTTAGGTCAAGTCAAAGATCCAGAAACCAAAAATGTGATGTTGTCATATTTTTATAAAGCGGATGCAGATTATGGCAGACGTTTAACTGTGGCAACCAAAGGAAATCTTAAGCAAGTAGAAGCTAAAGCAGCATTGCTACAAGACTAATGGACACGTCTGAACAAAATTGGTGACTAGGGCGAGGACGTCACCTCCCAAAAGTCCTGTAAAACTCAGAACCTTTCCTGCAACCCTAGGGCGAGTTTTACAGGCATTGTATTTTTAACCGCTAAACAGTGGAAGATATGTCATGAAATTTCTATTTAACGGTTTAATGGTTGCAGTGCTCAGTCTAAGTACTTCGGTTGTCTATGCAGAACAAACGACTTCGACAGCATCCTTAGCGCAATCGCAACAAGCTTTAATAGATCTATTTTTTGCTGCAGCTCGAACTGGCAATCAAGATGTGATGAGTGAATTTTTAAAGTATGGTTTTCCAGTCAATCAGAAAAACCACGCAGGTTTTACTGGGCTCATGATCGCCAGTTATTATGGTCATCAAGATGTCGTAACGCTGTTATTAATACATGGTGCTGACCGATGTTTACGCGATCACAAAGGCAATACGGCTCTTATGGGGGCAATATTTAAGTTGGAATGGTCGATTGCCAATCAGCTACGCCAAGTTGATTGTGATGTACAGGCCAAACAGACAGGTCAAAAAACAGTACGAGAATTTGCAAAAGTGATTGGTCAAGAACAACAGCTGGAAAAATGGATAGAAACAGAGTCTCAACAAAAGTAAAAAGCACATTTCACTTTGAACCTTGGTCGAATAGCACTAGTGAATTACTAAAACATGGCTATGCAGTTTAAAAAAATGTGCTTTAATGCAATAAGTTGCTAAAAACCGAAAATGATATGTCTGCCATCATCCAATCCTTATTAGATACTGATCTGTACAAATTTACGATGCTACAGGTGGTACTGCATAAGTTCCCTCAAGCACATAGTGTGTACCAGTTTCGTTGCCGTAATTTGGATGACACGGTTTATCCTTTGGTCGACATTCTGGATGATTTAAATCACCAATTAGATTTGCTTTGCCTACTGCGTTTTCAAGATGATGAACTGCAATATCTACGCGGTTTGCGCTTTATCAAAAGTGACTTTGTTGATTATTTAGAGTTGTTTCAACTCAAACGTCGTTTTATTGTGGCCAGTATTGATCACCAAGGTCGTTTAGATATTCGGATTGAAGGGCCGATGGTTCAAGCCATGATGTTTGAAATCTTTGTGCTTGCCATCGTCAATGAGTTGTATTTCCGTCGTATTCGGACAGATGAGGTCATGGCTGAGGGCGAACGTCGACTACAAGCTAAAGTGGCCTTATTAAAACACTATGAAACATCGCAAACCCCAAATGATCCCCCATTTTTAGTTTCTGATTTTGGTACACGTCGACGCTATAGTCTGGCGTGGCAAAAACATGTGATTGAAGTCTTTAATCAAGCTGCACCACATATTTTCCGTGGTACCAGTAATGTCTTAATTGCGAAGCAATTAGGTCTTACCCCGATTGGCACCATGGCGCATGAATTCCTACAAGCCTTCCAAGCGTTGGATGTACGTTTACGTAATTTCCAAAAATCAGCACTGGAAACGTGGGTACAAGAGTACCGCGGTGATTTAGGCATTGCTTTGACGGATGTGGTGGGGATGGATGCATTCCTGCGTGATTTTGATCTGTACTTTGCCAAACTGTTCGATGGTTTGCGTCATGATAGTGGCGACCCGTATGAATGGGGCGATAAGGCCTATGCTCACTATAAAAAGCTGAAAATTGACAGTAAAACCAAAATGCTGACCTTTAGTGATGGACTGAATTTAGAGAAAGCGTGGGATTTACACAACTATTTCAAAGACCGTTTTCAAGTGAGTTTCGGGATAGGCACCAATTTGACCAATGACATGGGGCAAACGCCATTAAATATTGTGCTTAAACTAGTTGAATGTAATGGTCAGTCGGTTGCGAAAATTTCAGATAGTCCAGGTAAGACCATGACTGATAACGATACTTTTTTGGCCTATTTACGTCAAATTTTTGAGATTACTGAGGTATAAGTTTCTATAACTCTAGTGTTTGTAATGCCAGAATTCATTTTGGCATTACGCTTTTTAAATGAGACAAATAGAGATATCTATAATTCTGCTAAAGGAATGCAAAAAATCAGAATAATTGTAAAAATGAGTTGTGCTAAGATCAAAGCATGACCTGAAAATATACGAAATAATATGACACATTCTGCCTTTAATTTTGGCTTACTGATAGAAGCAGAACAGTTGGTTCCGCATTTAGGCAATGAAAAACTACGCATCGTAGATTTAAGTCGCGCCTCGGTCTATGACCAGTTGCATATTCCACATGCTTTGCATTTAAAGCCAAAATTTTTAGTACGCCAAGACGAACAGGCTACGGGTTTACTACCCGATGCTGAGGGGCTACGAGAACTGATTTCTTATCTGAATATTTCACCCGAGCATCATGTGGTGGTTTACGATGATGAAGGTGGTGCTTGGGCTGGGCGTTTGATTTGGAATTTACACTGCTTAGGTTTTGAAAATACTAGCCTGCTGAATGGTGGAATTCATGCATGGCTTGCGGCAGGATTGCCAACGACGTCTGAGGTGGAGCAGTTTGAATCTGTTAGTACTTTGGTACAGGTCGATCAAGCCAAAATACAGCAGTATCGAATTGAATATACTGAGTTATTAGACAAAGTTCAAAGTAGTCAGGTCCAACTCTGGGACTGCCGAACAGAAGATGAATATACGGGTCTCCGCCTTGCAGCGCGACGCGGTGGTCACATTCCAAATGCATTACATTTTGAATGGAGTACTGCACTTAACCGTGAAAATCATTTAAGATTGCACCCTTTAGAACGCACGCAGCAACGCTTAGAGCAATTGGGTTTTAACTTAAATGAACCTGTGGTGGTGTATTGTCAGTCACATCACCGTTCAGGACTGGCTTATATTTTAGGTCGTTTATTGGGTTGGAATATTCAGGCGTATGACGGTGCGTGGAGTGAATGGGGCAACCGCCTCGACAGTCCTATCATTACCGGAGAGATGCCGTCTTGAGCCTCACATCACGCTTAAAAAAACAAATTTTCATTCAGGCACAACGTGTTGTACCGCAACATCAATTATCACGTGTCGTGGGTAAAGTTGCAGCCAGTGAAAACCCGATTGTGAAAAATGCAGTCATCACGGCTTTTAAAGCGCAGTACGGCATTGATATGTCGATTGCGGAGCAAAGTAATGCACTGAAGTTCAAATCTTTTAATGAGTTTTTTACCCGTGCATTAAAAGAGGGTGTGCGTGATATTGATACTGATGTGACCAGCATTGTGTCGCCTGCCGACGGGGCTATTTCGCAACTGGGTCCAATTGTAGAAGGTGATATTTTCCAAGCCAAAGGGCAGAAGTTTACCGTTGATAATTTGATTGCGGATCCGCAGTTGGCTGAACCGTTTAAAAATGGTCAGTTTGCAACAGTATATTTATCACCTAAAGATTATCATCGTGTGCATATGCCATTTGCAGGGACATTGACTGAAACCTTATATGTGCCAGGTGAATTGTTCTCGGTCAATCAAACAACTGCTGAAAATATTCCGGGCCTATTTGCCCGCAATGAACGCATGGTCTGTTTATTTGATACAGAAATCGGTCGTATGGCCGTGGTTTTAGTCGGTGCCATGATTGTGGCGGGGATTGAAACGGTTGCAACTGGCAAGGTGAAACCTACGGGCCGTTTAGAGTTAAATCAGCATCAGCTGTTCTTGGATAAAGGTGCTGAACTGGGTCGCTTCTATTTGGGTTCAACCGCTGTGGTACTGTTTGAAAAAGACAAAATGACCTGGGATGCAGCCTTTAAAGCCAATTCGACTGTGGTGATGGGCGAAGCGATGGGACACACGCTTTAATCGTTTCAGCTCTCGGTCTCTGTCTTTGTTAAACGGAAGATGAGTGACAAAAAAGCACCGATATCGGTGCTTTTTTCATACTTTTGAAGAGAGGCTTATTCAGGATTATAGGTGCGTTCTTTGGGGAAAATCACTTTAAAAATAGAGCCTTGGTTTTCTTTAGATTCAATCTCTAAATGTGCTTGGTGCTGCATCAACACGTGTTTCACAATTGCGAGTCCTAAACCTGTGCCACCCGTTTGTCGACTACGTGCACTGTCGACCCGATAAAAACGTTCGGTTAAACGTGGTATATGTTTGGGATCAATACCGATACCTGTATCTTCCACCGTGAAATAAGCTTGTTCACCATTGTCGTGCCAGCCCATGGTCACGGTTCCACCTTTTGGTGTGTATTTGATGGCATTGGTAATCAGGTTACTAAACGCACTGGCCAACTCCATATCAGAACCGATCAAGTCGCAGTGACTGTCAATGTCAAGATTCAGCGTATGACCATAATCAATATTATAGGCATGTGCATCATCATAGAGTTGGTTCATCAAACTAGGCATATCAATGATTTGATTTTTTGCGATCTGCTTGTCGTTTTCTAAGCGTGACAATAACAGTAAATCATTCACCAAGGCATTCATACGTTTGGCTTGGGCTTGCATTTGGTCAAAAGCCCGCTTCCAACGTGGGTTGAGGTCTTCTTGGTCTGTAAAAGTCTCAATATAACCACTGAGTACTGTGAGTGGTGTGCGTAGTTCATGCGAAATGTTATCGACAAAGTCTTTACGCATTTGTTCAAGATTGTGCATGCGGGTCACGTCATAGGCGACCAGTAAGCGACTTTCACCCCCAAATCGAGTCATTTTGACCTGAACATAATGTTCATCAAAGCTGGATGACTTCATTTTTAAGCCGTCTGGTGCAGCATCAATATTATTGTAATAATCCACAAAATTCGGTTGGCGTAATAAAGTCAAAATATTGCGGCCACGATCATTTTGTTCAATGCCCAATAAACGCTCTGCGGCAGGGTTCCACCATTCAATTTGTTGCATGTCATCGACCAGTACCACTGCTTCTTGTAAAGCGACCAAGGATGATTGTGCTCGATCAATCAGTCCGACCATTTCCGCCTGTACGATTCGTTCTTGGCGCTGGGCACGGTAGACATTGAACAATAGTGCTCCCCAAATGCCCCCCAAGTTGGGTGGAACTTCATAGGGACGGTTAGAAATCCAGTCATTGACCAAATACAAAGAGCGCATTTGCAGAATAAAAAAAACGGCAAAGGCAACCGCGATACACGTCCAAAAATAACCAACACCAAAGCCAATCAAGCTCGCAATCAGCAAGAAAAAGGCAAGCAGACGTAAGTCCTGTTTGGCAAAGCCCCATAAACTGCTGTATCGCGTTTTTTTATGTTCGCGTGCAAGTTCTGGGACTGGGTAGGGTTCATACATAAAAGAAAATTAACCTAGAGCGATATCCGCACGTGTAGAGAATCTATAACCTGTACCACGCACTGTTTGTACAAAGCGATCAGCGGCATAAGGCTCAAGCACTTTACGTAAACGACGAATATGTACGTCAATGGTACGGTCTTCAATATACACGTTTCCACCCCAAACTTGGTCAAGAAGTTGAGCACGGGTATAAGCACGCTCAGGATGGGTCATAAAGAACGCCAATAAACGGTATTCTGTTGGTCCCATATCTAGAATATGGTCACCGAAACTCACTCGTTGGCTGACAGGGTCTAAGATTAAGCCATTGGCATCAATTGATTTTTCACCACTGAGGGCATTGGCACGACGTAGAACTGCTTTAATTCGTGAAACTAATTCACGGGTCGAAAACGGTTTGGTCATGTAGTCATCTGCACCAGCATCCAGACCTTGTACTTTATGGTCTTCTTCACCACGCGCCGTGAGCATAATCACTGGAATTTCAGAGAGATTTTCATCACGTTTCAGGCGGCGGCATAGATCTACACCGCTGACCCCGCCAGGCATCATCCAGTCGAGTAAGATCAATGCAGGACGCTGATCCACAATCATTTGGTGGGCTTGTTTTGCATCTTCTGCTTGTAAGCATTGAAAGCCTGCCATATCCAACGAGGTGTGAATCATTTCTCGAATGGGAAGTTCATCATCGACGATTAAAATGTAGTCATCTTTCACAACGCAATATCCTATTGTAGGTAACGGCAGGCCGTTTTAATTTTATGACAGGCTTATTACAAAGATTAATTATGACAGTATCATTGCAAAAAACAGACGATTGATGAAATTTGCAAAAAAATGTGACAAAAAATCGTCATATTTGATTAAAAAATTAATGGAAGTTTAATCTAAAATTTATTTAAAAGTGCAGATGCAATCCAAATTGAGCGTCTTAGATATCTAGTTTTGCACGTGTATTGGGGTCTGAAAAGGTTTCTAAGAGTGAAATAAACACAATACGGCTTGAAGATAGAACCTCTTCAAAGGATTGTTTAAAGCCACTGACCACCCAGCGGATTGCAATTTGAGTCACATAACCATTCAAGCCTGTCGCAACCAGTGAAATTTCACGTTCAGAACGATTAATTTGCGGCATCATCAGCATCACAAAGGCTTGAATCATTCGGTCAAAACGGGTCATGGTTTCATGAATGGTGGCTTGATTATGTAATTCTTGGACCAACATCGCGTCAATATAAATAATCCGTGCCATGCGGGGATTGTCTTTTAGTGTGGTGAGCAAAGCACGTAGTCCAGCATCAATCATTTTATGTGGATCAGATGAGGCTTGCATGATGGCTTGCATGACGTTGTGTTGTAACTCATCAATTAGTTTTAGAAAAATGGTTTGAAACAGTTGCTCACTTTTTTTAAACGATTCATAAAAATAACGTTCGGTGAGTTTGGCTTCATTACAAATATCTTTCACTGTTACAGCAAAAAAACCGTGCGTACCATAGGCTTCGATCCCTGCTTCAATCAGTTTTTCACGACGTAGCTGTTTACGCTCAGAAAGTGATAAGCCTTTGAATTGGCGTTCTTTGGTTTTATTGTGATCGCTGTTTTGTTGTATTTGTTCAGATGCAGTCATCAGGTTTCATCGCCCTATTAAAGCCAAGATTTGCTGTAGTTTAACAATAAACAAGTTCTGTACCTATGCGTAAGCAAAGATCTTTATTGGGTTTTCATGGACTTGACACTTTTAGCTATCAAATTTATGACAATTGATATTGTCAATTATAAAAAAAGCATCTACAGTCGATGTACAAAGATAAAGGATAAGCAAAATCTCATGAAGAATTTTAAGAATAAAGTCGCAGCAATTACAGGTGCAGGGTCGGGTATTGGACAACAATTGGCACTTTTATTGGCCAAGGCGGGCTGTCATGTGTCGTTGAGTGATGTCAATGAACAAGGGTTGGCGAAAACAGTTGAATTACTGCAAGGTAGCAATGTACGGGTTACCACGAAAAAATTAGATGTCTCTGACCGTTTGGCGATGAAAGCATGGGCTGAAGAAACGGTACAGAATCATGGTTCAGTGAATATGATTTTTAATAATGCAGGGGTGGCTCTGGGTTCAACGGTAGAAGGGGCATCCTATGAAGAGCTAGAATGGATTGTAGGGATCAACTTCTGGGGGGTGGTCTACGGTACCAAAGAATTTCTGCCGTTTATTAAGAAAACAGGCGATGGGCATATCATCAATATTTCAAGCTTGTTTGGTTTGACTGCTCAACCGACCCAGTCTGCCTACAATGCAACTAAATTTGCAGTACGTGGTTTTACCGAGTCGCTACGCCAAGAGCTGGACATGGAAAACTCTGGTGTGAGTGCTTTGTGTGTGCATCCAGGCGGGATTCGAACCAATATTGCCAATGCTGCCAAAGTGAATGACAGCTTGCGTAGTATCGGGATGAATCCAGACAAGTCTGCACAGACTTTCAATAAACTACTACGCTGCCCACCAGAAGAAGCGGCACGCCAGATTTTAGAGGCGGTGCAAAAAGATAAACGCCGATTATTGATTGGCAATGATGCGAAAACGCTAGATTTGATCCAGCGTATTTTACCGACGGGCTACCAAAAAGTGACCGCTTTTGCGACCAAATTAAGCCAAAGAAAGTCTTAATATCGTGATAAAAAAACCCGCCTTGGCGGGTTTTTTTATGCTTCATTTTTGATGGATATCTGAAAGAATGATGCGTGGCGTGCGTGTAAGCAGGGCAGCAAAAATCCTATTTTAGATGAGCGTTTCAATAGTCTTTTTCTTCCAGACCAATTGATAGTACAGTCCTTGCATAATGCATAAGCTGACAAAGGCCAGTGCATAAGCATACCAAATACCTTGTAGTCCCCACCATTCACTAAACATATAGGCACAGGGCACTTCGATCGCAATAATCGCCACGATATTGATGACCATTGGCATGGTGACTGTACCGCTAGCCCGCATGATGGAGGCAAAAATGGCGCTGGCACCAAAGAATAAAATCGACCACAGTACAATAAACAACAACTGTTGCCCCAACTCAACTACCGCATGGTCAGTGATAAAGAGTGCCATGAGATATTTGGAAAAGAGGTAGGCCAACACCACCAAGGAGCCTGTAATAATGATGTTCATGCTGAGCGCTGTACGCGTGACTTTGGCCAATAACTCGGACTTGCCCGCACCAATGGCTTGAGCACCAAAAATGGATGCGGCAATCGCAATTGAAAGTGCAGGAAATTGAATATAGTTTAGGACTTGGTTGACTGCGCCATAAGCAGCTGTTGCATCTGCGCCGTGACGGTTAACCAGACCAACAATTACAAGGCCTGCCACGGAAGTGGTGATCATTTGAATGCCAGTTGGAATCCCCAAACGCAGAATAATTTTACTCAGTTGACGGTCAAAGCGAATATGGCTGAGCATTTGTGCATCAAGTCTTAGAGGGTGCTGCTTATAGCCCAAATAGAAATATAAAAACACCAAAACAGAAACGAAACCTAAGGTTGTTGCAATGGCAGGTGCAACAATCCCGAGTTTAGGAAAACCAAAATAGCCAGCGATGAGGATCGGTGTGACACAAAGTCCAATCAAAATGGTCATGCCAGAGGCGATGAGTGGCGTGGTGCTGTCACCGACACCACGTAAAATTGAGGTATAAATAATATAAATAAATAATAGTGGGCTTCCAGCCAACATCCATCGTACATAAGGCAAGGATAGGTGCATGACATTTTCATCTATGCCCAAAGCCGATAAAATTGGACGTGCGAAAACTACCCCTAAAAAGGCAATAAAACTGCCTCCAATCAAGGTCATGAATAGCGTAGATCCAACCACTGCACGAACTTTCTCAATATTTTGTGCGCCCCACGCTTGGCCGATGAGGACTGTAGAACCCGCAGAAAGACCAATCACGAATGCCATTAAGCAAAACAGAATGGGGAAGAAAACAGCAACTGCAGCAATCGCCTGTACCCCCATCATCTGTCCGACGAAAACAGTGTTGATGGTTCCAGACAGATTTTGCAGGATATTGGTCGCAATTAAAGGCATCAAGAAAATGAAAAAGGCTTTCCATAGCTTTTGTTGTTGCACCAATGGGTTGTGTGCTGACATAAGTCATCCTGAAGGTCATTTTTATTACATTTTTCAGTCTTACCCTAGCATAGTTCTGTGCTGAAAAACCGATGTATTTCAGTAAGCAAAGGCGAGTTTCGAATAGAGTGTGGCGGTCAAAAAATTAGACTTTCTGCAAAATTTCGGTCGCTTGTGCCAGCGTTTGGTCAGTCTTAGCAAAGCAAAAGCGAATCAGGCGTAGTGCTTCGGGTGCCTGCTGATAAAACACCGAAACAGGGATGCCAACAATGCCATGCTGCTCTGCCAGAAAGTGGCAAAATTCAACATCGCTTAAATCGGGCCGAATGTGGCTGTAGTCCACATTTTGAAAGTAAGTGCCTTGAGAAGGTAGCCATTGAAAGCGTGAGCCAGTTAAACCCTCAATAAAACGATCGCGTTTTGCTTGATAGAATCCCGCTAAGTTTTGAATATGTTCAGGATGTTGTTGCATATAATTGGCCAAAGCCAGTTGTACAGGGGTGACTCCGCAAAAGTTGGCAAACTGATAGACCTGTCGGAATAATTGCATGAGTGCTGGTGCGGCAATGCAGTAGCCAGTTTTCCAACCCGTTACATGAAAGGTTTTGCCAAAGGAACCCACCACCACACTGCGTTCACGCAGTTCAGGAAAAGACAGTGCCGAATAGTGACGTTGACCATCAAATACTAGATGTTCATAGACTTCATCGGACAGGACTAAAATATTGGTGTCGCGAATCAGTTCAATCAGGGTGAGCCAATCTTGCTTGTTCCAAATGGCACCACTCGGGTTATGTGGTGTGTTGATAATGATCAGTTTGGTTTTGGCTGTAATCGCGGATTTGACCTGCTCCCAATCCACCGAAAAATGTGGTGCATGCAGAGGGAGGTGAACGGCCTTACCCCCAACCAAAGCGACACTGGGTGCATAGCTGTCATAACTGGGGTCAAAAATGATGACTTCATCGCCCGCATGAACCACGGCTTGAATGGTGGCAAAAAGGCCAATGGTTGCACCTGGGGTGATGGTAATTTCAGTCATCGGGTCAAGCTGAATCTGATCGCGCTGTGCAAACTGCTGTGCCAGTTGTTCGCGTAATAACCAGACCCCATCGCCCGGAGCATATTGATTGAACCCACTTTGTGTGGCCTGTGCTAAAGCATCCAGCAGTTCAGAGGGGGCTTCGAAGTCTGGAAAACCTTGGGATAGATTTAGGGCATTTAAGCGCTGTGCCATGGCAGTCATGGTGCTGAAAATAGTGATGCCCTGTGCGGGTAGTTTGGATGTAGGTAATTGAAGCATAAATCTTTATAAGTATTTAAATATTCATCCAAAATAGCACAGTAGGCCACTTTTTCTTATGCAAATTTTGCATGTAGGGCAGGGGTGAAGCATGCATTTTTGTGGATTGCTTTTATAAGAGCAGTTCAACCGCCGCGCGAATAATCCCCAGCGCTAAGCCAATAAATGCACCGACCACCACGCCATTGACTCGAATCATGTGTAAGTCACCACCAACTTCATTTTCGATTTTGTCGATCATGACACTGGAGTCCCATTCGTGGATGCGTTCACTGATAAAACGAATCACTTTTTCACTGTATTGATCGCTTAGATTGACTGCAATGCCGCTTAAACGCTGATTGAGTAGATCTCGTACAGCTTGATTGGAGATGATATTTTCACCAATCTGTTGAATGGATACACGGATGTTGTGTGCAATGCCTGAGTCGGTTTTTTGTAGATCTTGTTTTATGGCATCACATAAAATGGCGACGGCACCACTAATAAAATTCAGAACTTGTGGACTATCCAATAGAGCATCTTTGGTTTGGTTCAAGCGTTGGCTGGCTGTACTGTTGGCATCTGCCAGTTCGAGCATGAGTTCATGTCCCATCGCTTCAATTTTTTGACGCCATGGATGTTCTGGATCTGCCAGCATTGACTCTACTCGTTGAATGAGTGAGTCAATGGTTCTTTGCTGAACATCTATCCCAATCCAACTGGCTCCTTTGGCCAACTTCCAGACGCCGAGTTCTTTGAACAAGGTTTGAGTCAGCTCGCGACTTTGTTCAGGGTGTTGGGTCATCCAGTCATGTGCTAAATCGAGGCCACGTTGTAATACATCCTGATGGAAATCATTTTCCAGTACGGCGCGTAGCATTTCACTGGCCAAATGATTAACTTGGGTATTACGCACCCATTGCACGCTATTACTTTGAATAAAACGGCCAATTTGTTCTTGCCCCACAAACTCAAATACTTTAGGCACGGTTTGTTGAATCACTTGGGTGATTTGTAGATTGTTTTGCGGGTTGGCGAGCCATTGACCCACTGCCAAAGATAGGTCGGTACTTTGTAAGCTTTTTTCCACCACTTGGGGTGAAAGAAAATTCTCTTGTACAAAACGCCCCATGGATTCAGCAATCCGTGCTTTGTTACGAGGGATGATTTCGGTGTGGTCGCGCAAAAACTTTGGAATGGGCATTTTCCCAAAAGGGTTACGAAACAGCACAGTAATCGCATACCAATCTGCTAAACCACCGACCACACCTGCTTCAGCAGATAACATCAAAATATGAATGATCCACACTTTGTCTGTCGGGACAAACTTAGCAACCACCATCAGCAAAAGCCATGTCACGACTGCAGTGATGAGAGCAATAGTGGCAAAGCGTTTACTGCGTTGTAGGTTAGAAGACGTCGTTTGTGTTTCATTCATAGGCGAACTCTATGTCTTACTTTGTTTTGGTTGTGGGCGCTGGCGTTGTGGGTTCAGGTGGTGGCAAAACCTCACCTGTTGGGCTTAGGCCATACTTTCCACCCAATGACTGTAAAATCAGCGTGGCGTCAAAGGCATCACTTGGTGCCGATTTTTGGTCTTTAAAGCATTGAATGCTGTATGACACTTGTACAGGATCAATGTTTACAAGACGTGGTGTGTCATAGAATGGGTCGGGCCAGAAACCTGGGTGGCGTGAGTAATAGCCGTAGGGATAATAAGGCATTGGGTTAGAGTAAACCACGGCCTGCCTTGGTGCTTGATTCTGGTTGCTTGGGTCATTCAACACTTTAAAGAAGCGATAACCATTTTGTACGGTGGTTTGTGCGGCTTTAACCAACGTGATTTCTTCAGCTGTACCATGGCTCATATTGGGACGTGCTTGAAAGCTGATTCGGTAGGTTGAGCTATTTAAAGGTGTGTTACTAAAGCGCCCCAATTGGTCGAAGGTTAAGGGTTTTGAGGGGGTAGAGGCACAACCCACTAAACTCAGACTAGTGGCCAATGCGCAGGCAATTAAAATTTTTGTCATGAGGTAGACTCCTTAGCACAGAGGGAGAAACCGAACAGTTAAAAATGGCTGTTGGGTTGCGTCAAAAATTCCAGTTCTTCTTGGCTTGAGTTACGTCCAAGGATTTGATTACGATGAGGATAACGTCCAAAACGGTCAATAATGACTTTGTGACGTTGTTCAAAGTCGAGATTGATCGGATTACCCAAGTCTTGGAACAATTTTAAAGCATATTGATGAATAAGTTTTGATTCACTATGCATAAAAGGCATATATAAAAAACTGCGTTGCGTCGCTGATAATTCGATATCTAATTTAAGTGAAATCGTTTCTTGTGCCAAAGTCAAAGCCAGTGCATCTTGAGCAAAGGCCAAAGGGCTGTTGCGATACATATTTCTCGACAGTTGATCGAGTACAATAATTTCAGCCAAACGTCCTTCAGCGCTACTGCGCCAAGACCAGAGCTCAGCATGTATGGCTTGCTCATGAATGCTCTTAAATTTTTCTTCGATCAGGGCATCAAAGGCATCATTTTGGCTAAACCACCAAGTTTGGTGTTGATGATCAAACCAAAAGTCTAAAATTTCTTGATAATTCATAAAGTTTACAATTCTTTAGCATTTATTCTTCAATAGAATCACACTTTTGACATGTCTAATAGCGTAACTTTGTGATAAATATTTTCCGAAAAATAGAACAGATGGTTTACTTGAAAATAGGACTGGGTGTAATGTGCCGAGTTAAAATCACGTTATACTGATTTAAACTGATGATTTTATTTTATTCGTCGTGGTCGTTGTTTCTTCCAAAAAGTGAGATTGTAATGGGTCAACCCGCATCTAAATCTACAGCTGTGTTACCGACTTGGTTCAATTCATCACTTTTGCAAGGGATGTTACGCGGAATTGAGCGTGAAAGTTTGCGTATGCAAAGTAATGGCTTTTTATCTCAAGCTGATCATCCCCAAGCTTTGGGTTCTGCACTGACGCACCCACACATCACGACAGATTATTCAGAAGCGTTATTAGAATTTATTACCCCACCACAGCCGACTATTACTGAGGCCTTGGATTATCTAAAAGATATCCATACGGTGGCACATCGACACTTGGAAAGCGGTGAAAAATTGTGGCCCTTGTCAATGCCTTGTATGTTGGATGACGATGACGAAAAAATCCGTCTCGCTCAATATGGCACATCTAATATTGGAAAGTTTAAAACCCTATACCGTCATGGTTTAGGTGTTCGTTATGGGCGACGGATGCAAACCATTTCAGGACTGCACTATAATTTGTCCTTTCCCGATCAGCTGTTTGAACAATTACAACATCATGAGACAGATGAAGCGCTGAAAGCCTTGTCTGCACAGGATTATCGCAGTCATCGTTATTTTGGTTTGATCCGCAACTTTATTCGTCTCACGCCATTGGTGATGTTCTTGGTCGGGGCAAGCCCATCGGTCTGCCAGTGTTTTATGACAGGACGTGAACACCACCTATTGCCGTTGTTGCGCGGAACCTTATATTTGCCCTATGCAACTGCTCTGCGGATGGGACGTTTTGGTTATCAAAACTCAGCACAAAAGCAACTCGGGATTCATTATAACAATATCGACGGTTATCTCGAAGGTCTACAAAAAGCAGTCAAAACAGCTTATGCACCGTTTAGTCGTTTAGGCCTCAATGATGCGCAGGGCGAACCGATTCAGATTAATGATCATGTCTTGCAAATAGAAAATGAGTACTACAGTTTGGTACGTCCAAAGCAAGTACCACAAGCAGGGGAAACACCGTCCCAAGCGCTAAGTAATCGAGGCGTTGGTTATGTCGAGCTTCGCGCGGTGGATATCAATCCGTATAGCTCGATTGGAATCAATGAAGATACCGCTGGTTTCTTAGAAGTGCTGGCACTGTATTGCTTACTGTTAGATAGCCCAGAACTTTTGTCCGCAGAGCAAGATCAAATCGAGAAAAACCAAGCGGAAGTGGTCAATCGTGGGCGCGCACCGAATGCCGCAATTGCTGTGGGTGAGCAATCGTTCCCAATAGAAGCATGGAGTCAGTCTCATTTAGAGGCTATGCAAGAACTGGTTGTGTTGTTAGATCAGTGCTATGACACCACACTCTACAGTAAAGCAATGACAGTCATGCAACAGAGAGTGGCCGAAGTTGATGATACTTTGTCGGCGCAGATGATCGAAGATACTTTGGAAGCGGGTGGGACATGGGGCTTTGGTAGCCAAATGGCCGCACAACATGCATCAAGTTATGAGCGTCATCAGCTGAGTGCAGAGACATGGGCTTATTTTGATGATTTGGCTACGGTATCTTTACAACAGCAAGCACAATTAGAGCAAGACAGCCAACTGAGTTTTGAGCAGTATCTTGCACAATTTAGATAAAAAATTAAGAGGATTAACCATGCAATGGAGTTATCGCTTCGTGAGTGGTGTGTTGGTTTTAGCCAGTATTATTGGTATGGCCTTTGCCTTGTATTTAGAGCATGGCCCTGCACAGTTGAACCCTTGCCCACTCTGTGTGTTCCAGCGTGTGGGACTGATTGGACTTGGGTTAATTTCACTGATTGCCTTTTTACATAACCCGGCATCAAATGGTTTTAAACGTTTTTATACGTTTCTTGGTAGTGTATCGGTCTTATGGTCTGCAGGTGTGGCAGCACGTCATGTTTGGCTACAAAACTTACCACCTGATCAAGTGCCGAGTTGTGGGCCAGGTCTGGATTATTGGTTAGACACCTTGCCTTTGCGTTCAGTGTTTGAACAGGTACTGACAGGTTCTGGTGAATGTGCACTTGTAGATTGGACGTTCTTGGGTCAGTCTTTACCGGTATGGTCTTTGGTGTTTTTTGTGGCACTGGCGTTGATTAGCTTGTGGCAGCTGTTCCGTAAATATCCGAACCACGCAAAGAAAAAATAATAAAGATAAAAAAGCCAACGTCATGTTGGCTTTTTTATGAGCTGTATGAGGGGCTTAGGTCAGCGCAATACCCTCAAAATCATCCAGCCCAACCATGTATTCATGCACCTGACCATATTCCGTTTCAGTTGGATTTGGATAGAACCAATGTACGATTTGCTCTGCCACACTGGCATGGGTATGCAGTTCAAAATGGTTTAAGCCATAGAAAATCGCTTTATGCGAATCAGGCACTTTCAATTGAAAGCGTGGATTCATGTGTTCGCCTAAAGCACTTTTTACACTAACTAGATAATCGCCAATCACATTCAGCGCGCGATATTTGCGCTTTTCAAATTCAATCGTACCTGCGATCAAGAATGTATTGATATGTGAGGGCAATGGGGCAGGTTTACGGTTGTCATCAACTTGACCAATACGTGCTTCATTGTGCTCCCAGTCGTCATCACGCACACTGCCATGACGCAAGTCTAGAATGCCATTACTGCGAATATTGACGACATGCCCGATAATTTTGACAAATGGGAAACGCCCGAGTTTATCTTGTAAATGAAAGCCAAAGCGTTCTAAAACTGCGCCATGGTGTGGAGAACCGATACAGACCATGTTTTCCACTACATGAATCCAGCTTTGCATATTCTGTTTGCCATAGAACAGTGCGCTGCGTGAAACCAGCCCACCCATGCTGTGTCCAATCAGATCAATTGAGCTGATACGGGGGTTACGGTTGAGCAAGTCTTGTAAAGTATTAGAAAAGCTACGTCCATTGGCTGAAATACGACGCCCTGTGTTGTAGTTCAAATACAACATCGTGTTTTGGGCACGTTGTGCCAACAGCTTTTCCCCAATACCGCCATAACGCGCTGTACTCCAGTACAAATGATTCATGCATAGACCATGAACCATAATTACCACACGGCCAGATAACTCACCTTGTTGGACAGCGCCATAATGATCATACAGCACCATCGGTAGTGCCACAGGGTTATGGTATTTGAGTAAATAGTCACCCAAAACACCATTCAGCGCCCCAACTAAATAATGCAAGGTTGGGGTTAAGGGTTTATGGTGTAAATTGGGAAATTTTTCAATAATATGGCGTAAACTCGGTGCCAATAAATAACTACCGTAGTTTTGTAGGGTATTGAAAGAAAATTGGTAAAGCTTCTCAATGTAGCGGGTAGATAGAAACTTTTTTGAGCTGGCCTCGTTCATCCCAAACAAACTGATTAAAATTTCACGCTGAATGGCCTGAATTAAATCATGGACAACGTCGCCTAGGCGCGTGGTAAGCAGCTGAGCAACCCCTTCAAGCACATCGGCTTGGCTGGGAGGAGTACGATCCCATTTACAATAGGTCTCGTGCAGAGGCGTTAAACTTGGCATTTTTTCTACCCTTGAGTTTCTGTGTCGGCAGGGACTTTATTTTTTTCAACGATCACGGTATAAATTCTTAGCACTCTAGCTTATCTAATTCATCTCGAATAACTTTTACAATAGCGATGAATGTAAGGTTGATCTTATTTTTTTGTCTGACAATATTCGATACATACAAAAAAAATCAGTCAGTTAAAAGGATCTCCTTTGAGTGCACAATATAAATGATGATGTGGAAGAGTAAATTTACAGCATGAATATAATTTATTTACATGGCTTTCAAAGCAGTTCTTCATCAATAAAAGGTCAATTGCTGAAACACTACTGTGAAGCCCATTCAGGGTGGCAAGTACATTTACCTGACTTGAATATGCCTCCGCATTTGGCCTTGGAAAAATTAACGGCTTTGATTCAAGAGCTGGATCAAGTGGTGCTCGTGGGGAGCAGTTTAGGCGGTTTTTATGCGACACAATTGGTCGCGAAGTTGGCAGTCCCTGCTGTGCTGATTAACCCTGCTATGCAACCATGGCAATTGTTCAGAGATTTATTTGGTGTGGCTCAGTTGCCTTATAAGGTGAATGAACATTGGACGCTGGATGATGCACAGTTGGATTATCTTGAGCAGATCGAACTGCCATTTGTGCAAGATGCAGACAAAATTTTAGTGTTATTGCAACAAGGCGATGAAGTTTTGGATTATCGTGACGCAGAGCGCTATTATAATGGCGCAGCGCTTGTGATTTCGGAAACGAAAGGCAATCATGCGATGGAAGATTTCGCAGACAAAATACCGATGGCATTACAGTTTTTATCGGACTGCTTAAAATAAGGAAACAGTACAACGTGTCTCAATATACGGCCCAATCCCTTGAAGTATTATCTGGTTTAGATCCGGTACGTCGTCGTCCTGGCATGTATACCGATACCACACGCCCAAACCATTTGGCGCAAGAGGTTATTGATAATGCGGTCGATGAGGCACTTGCAGGTCATGCCAATAAAATTACTGTCACCGTTTATAAAGATGGTTCGCTGTCGGTGGAAGACAATGGTCGTGGTATGCCTGTCGATATTCACCCTGAATATGGTCAAAGCGGCATTGAAATCATTCTGACCAAACTGCATGCAGGGGGTAAATTCAGTACTGACAACTATCAGTTCTCAGGTGGTTTGCATGGTGTTGGAATTTCCGTGGTCAATGCGCTATCTAGCCGAGTTGAAGTGGAAGTTCAACGTCAGGGCAACCTTTACCAAATGGCGTTTGAGCAGGGTGAGCCGACTGCGCCCTTGGTGGTATTAGAAGGTAAAGCACCGAAGCGTGCGACAGGGACTTCTGTTCACTTTTGGCCTGAAGCCAAATATTTTGATTCACCGAAATTTGCCCTGAAAGCGCTGAAGCATAATTTAAAAGCCAAAGCCGTTTTGGCTGCAGGCTTACAAATCAATTATGTTGACCAAATCAATGATGAAAAAATTGTTTGGCAGTTTGAGAATGGCCTCGTCGATTATTTGATGGATGAAATAGAAGATCGTGAGATTCTGCCTCATCCAGCCTTTGTGGCTACAGGAGATGCTGAGCGTGCCAGTGCCGAATTTGCCATTTGCTGGAATGTTGATAGTGGTGAGTTGGTTCAAGAAAGTTATGTGAACTTGATTCCAACCGCGCAGGGCGGAACCCATGTGAATGGCCTACGTTCAGGCGTGACCGATGCAATGCGCGAGTTTTGTGAGCTTCGTAGCTTATTGCCAAGAAACATGAAGCTTTCTGCTGAAGATGTTTGGGATTGTGTGAACTATATTTTGTCGCTCAAGTTCCAAGAGCCACAGTTTTCAGGGCAAACTAAAGAACGTTTATCCAGTCGTGAAGCAGCAGGGATTGTCCAAAATATCGCCAAAGATGCTTTTGCACTGTGGTTAAACCAAAACTCTGATATTGCCATGCAGTTAGCGGAAATGGCGATCTCGAAAGCGGGTCGTCGTCTGAAAGCTGCGAAAAAGGTTGAACGTAAGAAGATTGTGGCAGGGCCAACATTACCCGGAAAATTGTCAGACTGTGTTGGACATACCTTAGAAGAGTCTGAACTGTTTATTGTGGAAGGGGATTCTGCGGGGGGGTCAGCTAAACAAGCACGCGATAAAAACTTCCAAGCCATCATGCCGATTCGTGGGAAAATCTTAAATACTTGGGAAGTCTCTTCCGATGAAGTCTTGGCTTCACAAGAAGTGCATAATATTGCCATTGCCATAGGAGTCGATCCGGGATCGGATGATTTATCTGAACTACGTTATGGCAAGATCTGTATTTTGGCCGATGCTGACTCGGATGGTCTACACATTGCGACGTTGCTGTGTGCTTTGTTTGTGAAGCATTTTCCTGTCTTGGTTGAAGAAGGACATCTGTATGTGGCGATGCCACCGCTGTATCGAATTGATGATGCCAAAGATGTGCACTATGCCTTGGATGATGAAGAGCTGGAAAGCATTTTGAAAAAATGTAAAACCAAGAACCCACAAATTACCCGATTCAAAGGTTTGGGTGAAATGAATGCTAGCCAACTACGTGAAACTACACTGGATCCGAATACACGCCGTTTGGTGCAGTTGGACTTGGATGATAGTCATTTCACCGCAGGTTTATTGGATAAATTGCTGGCTAAAAAACGTTCGAGTGACCGTAAAGAGTGGTTAGAGCAAAAAGGCAATTTGGCAGAGCTAGTGGTTTAAATTTATTATAAGTGCATCAAAAGCCCGCATATTGAACTGCACCCCGAAAGTTGGACACATTTAGTCTAACTTAGAGGGTGCTTTTTTATGGGCATATTTAATCTTCGGGTGCGCCTAATTTGTGCACAAATCTTAAAATAAAAGGGCAATAGTGGGCAAGATGGATTGATTTGGAACAAATGTTGTATACAAGCTTGTATGCATAAAAACAACAAAATGAGGTAAATTTAGGGTGCGTAGTGTGATTTTTTGTTTTATTTAAGATATTGATAAATATTAAAAAATATGTGTTTTGAAGAATGTTGAAACCTTCATTTAGACCTGCTTGGCATAGAAATTGAATTGGCACCTATAGCGCTAATAACAATCATGCATTGAAAAATGCACCCTAAGTTTCAAGTTTGGAGAAAATGAGATGTTCCAACAAAAATTATTAACGAAGACATTCCTTGCAACTGCAATTATGGGGAGTATTGCTTTAACAGGTTGTTCAAAACCTGCAGATAAAGCGAGCACAGCAGCATCTGAACCTGTTGCCACAGCAGCGAGTGGTGACACCATTAAAGTCGGGATTTTACATTCACTTTCAGGCACGATGGCCATTTCTGAAACGTCTTTAAAAGATACGGCATTGATGACCATCAATGAAATCAATGCCAATGGCGGTGTACTCGGTAAGAAATTAGAACCTGTGGTGGTTGATCCTGCATCTGATTGGCCTTTATTTGCAGAAAAAGCACGTCAGCTGATTACCCAAGACAAAGTGGCAGTAATTTTTGGCGCATGGACATCCGTTTCTCGTAAGTCAGTTTTGCCCGTAGTGGAAGAGTTAAATGGTTTACTGTTCTATCCTGTGCAATATGAGGGGCAAGAACAGTCTAAAAACATTTTTTACACGGGCGCTGCGCCAAATCAACAAGCGATTCCTGCGGTGGAATACTTGATGAGCGAAGAGGGCGGTAAAGCTGAGCGTTTTGTTTTATTGGGCACAGACTATGTCTACCCACGTACCACCAATAAAATCTTACGTGCGTTTTTGAAGTCCAAAGGTGTGGCAGATGCTGACATCATGGAAGAGTACACGCCCTTCGGTCATAGTAACTATCAAACTATTGTGAGCAATGTGAAGAAATTCGCTGCGGGTAAGAAAACAGCAGTGATTTCAACCATCAATGGCGACTCAAATGTGCCGTTCTACCGTGAATTGGGGAACCAAGGTATCAAAGCCTCTGACATTCCTGTCATGGCCTTCTCTGTGGGTGAAGAAGAACTCCGTGGTATTGATACCAAGCCATTGGTTGGACATTTGGCGGCGTGGAACTACTTTATGTCAGTGAAGAACCCAACCAATACCGAATTTGTCAATAAAATGAAGCAGTATGCAGTGGAATATAAACTGCCGAATGCTGACAAAATCGTGACCAATGATCCGATGGAAGCCACCTATGTGGGGATCAATATGTGGAAGCAAGCTGTTGAAAAAGCAGGAACGACCGATGTTGATAAGGTTCGTGAAGCAATGGCTGGTCAAGAGTTTAAAGCACCTTCTGGCTACACCTTAAAAATGGATGCAGAAAACCATCACTTACATAAACCAGTCATGATTGGTGAGATTCGCGCAGATGGTCAGTTTGATGTGGTCTACAAAACACCAAGTGTGATTAAAGCAGAGCCGTGGAGCCCATACATTCCTAAATAATTGTCTT
Organism: Acinetobacter sp. SW-226; assembly: GCF_055632855.1. Lineage (NCBI taxonomy): Bacteria > Pseudomonadati > Pseudomonadota > Gammaproteobacteria > Moraxellales > Moraxellaceae > Acinetobacter > Acinetobacter sp. SW-226. The sequence continues at coordinate 110,749 of NZ_CM145752.1, forward strand.
AAGTACTGAGCCTATAGCTTCGGCTGTGGGCTCTTAAATAAAAACATCCCGATACGGGACTTTTTAAGCAACCTTAAGGGAATATTTTATGAATCCAAAGATTTTTTGTGTCGCGATACTCTGCTCAATGGCACAGCTCATGAGTAACAGTGTTTGGGCTGAAAATACTGAACCCGCTTCTGCTACACAAAGTGCATCAGCATCTAATGATGCCATTCAACGTTTTGTTAAAGCAGAATTTGCAGAGCGTCGTGCCATGCTGAGCCAGTGGCCGGGCACGATTGAAGAGTTTGATCGTCTCGTTGCATTTATTGAAAATGATGAGTTATACAAAGACAGTGCAGGCACGACATATATTTTAAAAAATAATGAGAAATTATTGAGTTATCCTGATGAGCAAGTGATTGAAACTTGGCCGGGTGATTTATCTCAAGTGACATTGGTCAATACTTTACGTAAAGCTTTAAACTTTGGTCAGGCACAAGCAAAATTAAAATCTGAAGACTTTTCTCAACGTTTAGAAGCGATTGATATTTTAGAAAATAACCTGTCTGAATTGAATATTGCACAGATTAATCAGCTCTATTTGAAAGAGCAAAATAACAAAGTCAAACAGCGCTTAGCACAGCTTAAAGCACGTTTAGATTTTGAAAATCCAGATGTGTTGGTACAGATTCAAGCAGCAAAAGTACTCGCTGAGTCAAATCGCCCCGATGTTTTAGCCTTAGTAGAACAAACCCTCACCCAGCCTAATCTGAATCCAGATCTCAAAGCTATTTTGGCGGATGGCAAAAGTCAGATTAAAACTCGCATCCAAGCCAGTGAATGGGCTGGACATGTATTTTCTGGTTTTAGTACAGCCAGCATTTTACTGCTAGCAGCGCTCGGTTTAGCCATCACTTATGGCCTGCTTGGTGTGATTAATATGGCACATGGCGAATTGATTATGATAGGGGCTTATACCACCTATGTGGTGCAAAGCCTGTTTAAGACTTACTTAGGCAGTTATGTTGATTGGTATTTAATTGCAGCTATTCCTGCAGCCTTTGTGGTAAGTGCGCTGATTGGCATGTTGATTGAACGGACGGTAATTCGTCCACTGTACGGCCGTCAGTTGGAAACGCTGTTGGCAACTTTTGGGGTCAGTCTGATTTTGATGCAATTGGTACGGATGATTTTTGGCGCGCAAAATGTCGAAGTCTCCAATATTTCATGGTTATCGGGCGGTATTGCGCTGAGCCCCAGTTTAATGCTGCCGTATAACCGGATTGCCATTATTGTATTTACGGTTGCGGTGCTACTGCTGTTGGTTTACCTGCTCAATAAAACACGCTTTGGTTTGTTTGTTCGTGCCGTGACGCAAAACCGCCAAATGGCACGAGCTGTAGGCATTCGTTCTAGTCGTATTGACATGATGGCTTTTGGACTGGGTTCAGGCCTAGCTGGTCTGGCAGGCTGTGCCTTAGCGCAAGTAGGTAATGTTGGGCCTGATTTAGGTCAGAATTATATCATTGATGCTTTCTTGGTCGTTGTTGTTGGTGGTGTAGGACAAGTCTGGGGAGCGGTACTGGCAGCACTCGGTTTGGGTATCAGTGGTACGATTCTTGAAATTGGCATGGGCGCTGTTCTTGCGAAAATTATTCTACTGGTTCTTGTGATTTTGTTTATTCAAAAACGTCCACAAGGTTTGTTTGCCATCAAAGGCCGTTTTGTGGAGTAAGCGCATGAAAATCACTTCTTTATTATCTGATAAACCTATCAGTGCAATGGCAATAGCGGCGTGTTTTGCTGTCATGTTATTGCTCCCATGGTTACATTTACTTCCTGCTGATTCGGCATTTTATCTTTCTGCGTATTGGGTCACCCTGATTGGTAAAATCATGTGCTTGGCTTTGGTGGCTTTGGCACTGGACTTGGTTTGGGGCTATGCAGGCATTTTAAGTTTAGGTCACGGCTTGTACTTTGCGCTGGGGGGGTATGCTTTCGGCATGTATCTGATGCGCCAATCTGCAGGGGATGCACTTCCTGACTTTATGCGTTTTTTAAGTTGGACTGAACTGCCATGGTATTGGGTGGGTACCAATCATTTCTTATGGGCTTTGGCCTTGGTGGTATTGGTTCCTGGTATGGTGGCTTTCATCTTTGGTTTCTTTGCGTTTCGCTCCAAAATTAAAGGCGTGTATTTTTCGATTATTACTCAGGCTATGACTTTTGCGGCGGCACTGTTGTTCTTCCGCAATGAAACAGGCTTTGGTGGAAATAATGGTTTTACAGGCTTTAAAACCATTTTTGGCATGGACATTACCTCAGCATCCATGCGTGCCACACTCTGTTTTCTCACCGCTGTTGTGCTGCTGTTGTGCTTTGTGGGATTGCGTCATCTTATGAATAAACCTTATGGCCGTGTACTGGGAGCAATTCGTGACAGCGAAAATCGCTTACAGTATTTGGGCTACCGCACACTTTGGTACAAGCTATCTGCATGGGTGCTGTCGGCGGTCATTGCAGGTATTGCAGGGGCTTTATACGTTCCCCAAGCAGGTATTATTAACCCAAGTGAAATGAACCCCGTCAATTCGATTGAAATGGCGGTATGGGTGGCTGCGGGTGGGCGTGGGACTTTGATTGGCCCAATTTTGGGTGCCGGGTTAATTAATGGCGTGAAAACCTATTTCACCGTGGCTTATCCAGAAGCATGGTTATTAATCTTGGGTGCTTTATTTATTGTGGTCACCATTTTCTTACCCAAAGGTGTCATTGGTCTGTTTGACCGTTTTAAAAAGGAGCGTAGCGAATGAGTGAGCTAATACAACCTCATGGTGGCCATGCTTCAGACGGCTATGGGCGTCCCAAAGAACAAGGCGCTGACTTTAGCCACGGTATTGCACTGTACTTGGAAAAAGTCAGTGTTTGGTTTGATGCCTTTCGGGCCTTAAATGATCTGTCGCTGTACATCAAAGAAGGTGAGCTACGCTGTATCATTGGACCCAATGGGGCAGGTAAAACAACACTGATGGATGTGATTACAGGCAAAACCCGACCGACCGAAGGCTCAGCTTTTTTTGGGCAAAACTATGATTTGGCCAAGATGAGTACGGAGCAAATTGCAGAAGCAGGCATTGGTCGTAAATTTCAAAAACCAACAGTATTTGAAAATTTTACAGTGATGGAAAACTTGCTACTCGCGGCACCAAAAGATAAGCGCGTCAAAAAAAGTTTCTTCAGTAAACTGGATCCAGATGCGCAGTTGGCTTTGGATGAGTCTTTGGCGCAAATTCGGCTAGAAGAATGGGTACATAAACCTGCGGGGCTGTTGTCACATGGACAAAAGCAATGGTTGGAAATCGGCATGTTGCTTATGCAACGTCCTAAGCTGATTTTACTTGATGAACCTGTGGCAGGCATGACTGATGCCGAAACAGAACGCACGGCTGAGCTGTGTTTAGAGTTGAAGAAAAATCACACTTTGGTGGTGGTTGAACATGATATGAGCTTTATCGACACCATCAGTGAAAAAGTGACGGTACTGGCTCAAGGGTCGATTTTAGCTGAAGGCACATTGGCAGAGGTACAGGCCAATGAAGATGTGATTGAGAAATACTTAGGACGTTAAGGAGCCGACCATGTTAGAAGTCAAAGACGTCAATCAGTTTTACGGTGGCAGTCATATTTTAAGAGATGTTTCATTTCAGGCCCCTGTGGGAGAGTGCTCGGTGGTGTTGGGGCGGAATGGTGTTGGAAAAACCACCTTACTGAAATGTCTGATGGGGATTTTACCGATCAAGTCGGGCCAAATTTTACTTGATGGCAAGGACATCTCGAAGATGAATCCTGAACAACGTGTTCGTGCAGGTTTGGCTTACGTGCCACAAGGCCGTGATATTTTTTCGACCCTAACTGTTGAAGAAAATATCCTGATTGGCATGGCCAAGTTTAAGGGGGCTAAAACCCGAAAAGTACCTGAACATTTGTATGAAATATTCCCCGTATTAGATGAAATGAAACATCGTCGTGGTGGAGATTTATCGGGTGGACAGCAGCAGCAATTGGCGATTGCGCGTGCTTTAGCGTCAGAACCGCGGGTGTTAATATTGGATGAACCCACAGAAGGCATTCAACCTTCTATTATCAAAGACATTGGCCGAGTGATTCGTAAACTGGCGGATGGTGGTGAGATGGCGGTGGTTTTGGTTGAGCAGTTTTATGACTTTGCCGAAGAATTGGCTGATACATATACCGTTATGGCCCGTGGGCAAGTGATTGCACAAGGGGCAGGCAGTGAAATGCCTGCAAAAGGTATTCGAGAATTGGTGGCGATTTAAGTCTCGTTATTTTCCCCTCTGTTGAACAAGTGACAAAAAGCCTCCCTGCTAAAGGGGAGGTTAGTACATTGAATGTTAGATATGGATCTTATTCTACTTTTAGAAATACACCGTTTGCTGAAACATTGTGCCCAAAACCACAGCTCATGGTATTGGTTTCGCTGACACGGATGGTATGTCCAATTTTGGGATCGAAGGCAAACTTTAAATTAATTTTACAGTCATCGACCTGATATTGCGCTTGAGTTCGATTGAGCGGCATGGTGGTTTCAAACTCACCCATATTGGGTCCATAGATGAGACTGCGTATTCCCATATAAAGACCATTAAATTCAATTTGATATACATGCTTAAGCGGTTTTACCTCAATCTGATTCCACTGCCCAAAGCCTGCATACTGTACATATTTGCCCGCTAGTGTTGCTGATTTTTTAGGCGGTGGTAGTTGCTTTAAATTAAATTGACTAGATTTAGACTTAGCATCATGCAAAAACCACGCTCTAGCCCAAAGCGGTTTTCCCAACTTGCTATAACTTAAACCGACATTGTTGTTGGCAATTTCGACATCACGTTCAGTAAGGGATACACCACTTTCGGGTTGATTCATTAAACAAAAAGAAGACCACGTCGCTTGATACTGAAATTGCTCTAACGCTTTTTGATATTGTTTTTGATCATAAAATTTCTTACCAGCATTGGCAGAGATTTTGACTTTGGCGCAACCTTGGCGAAGTTCTTGTTCAAAGGTCTCATCTGCTGAAGCGAGTGTGCTTACAGTCAAAAGTCCAATCAAGAATGGATACTTGAGCATGATTTGATCCCATTTTCGTTATGCTTTGAATAGAACATAGGGAGCTATTCAAAGTAAAGGGACAATATTTAGGGGTTTCCCGACTCTTCGATAAAGAGAGGTGATGGAAACTGAAAAATATCACAATTATGTCCAGTCCCAATTCGATCAATAACGGCAAAATCACTAGGAGATTCCAGTGTTAAAAGTGGATGGTGCCATGTCCCTATATGATAATTCACACCCTGCGAACCATCTGTAATAAAAGCCTGTAATTTACAAATATCAGGTCGATCCGTATCCAAACTTGGCGCAACCAACACTAGAAATTTTTGACCGTGCATCGGGATGAACGCTTGAGAGCCTTTGGGGTGACGTTCCAACATTGAAATTTCAACAGGAAGTGTAGTGGTCTGGATATTTCGAAAGATACTAATACCAACTTTTGCATGGCCCATAATTTCAGTTTCAGCCAAGGCATGATAGCGCTCAGTGTGTGCATCATTAATATGGAAAAAATCATGCCCTCGGCAGCTAATCACATCACCAAACTCGGCAAAATTTTCATTGCTAATCGGTTGAATCAAAATATGATGTGGCATGGGTTTCTTCCAAATGAAAACTGTATTTTCAAAACTGATGCATATATGAAAATATAACAGCATAAATCTAAAATAATAATTGAGCTAATCATGTCAATTTGAATATAAATTAGACAATTTTACCCCATAGACGAATGCGGCTAATGCCACCGTCGGGAATCATATTGACCCGAATATGGGACACTTTGTTCTGTGTTAAAATTTCATTGGCATAACAATGGATATGATCCATTTGCATGGTTTTCGCCTCTAATAAAAAGGGCCAAAACATACTTTGTGGAATCAGTTGTGGGTCGGTAGCATCTTCAATATAAATGGCTTGAACTGAAACTTCAGCTGGGTAATTGCCTTTAAAATGTGCAGTGTCAATTTCAATTTTTTCAATAGAGCCTGCTTGCCCCAAGGCTAAAATGCACCAATCAAAACCAGGTGCCCGACGACGTTTAGTTTCCCAGCCATCGCCCATATTGATCCCTCTACCAGGATTAATTAAATTACGGGGATGTCCAAAATGGGCATCACTATATGCAATGACGCGTCCTCCATTTTCCAATGCCAACAGATCTAATATTTGATTGTGGCCGGTAATTTGGGTTTGCACATCACCATAAACACGAAGACGCGCGATGCCACCATCAGGGTAAATGTTTAAACGAATATGGGTATACACCATTTCAGTTTTAACCTCAAAAATATGGTGCTGGCTAGGTCCCAATATACTGTTTGGTAAAATTTGGTGCCATTCCACATCTTCAAAGTTACCCTTTGGTGCATAACAGGCTTCAATAGCCGCGGAAGCAGGATAATTGCCAGTAAAGAATGTCGTGTCGATATCAAAAGCTTTAATTTTTCCTGCGACTCCAAGTTTGACTATGGCCCAGTCGTAACCTGCATGGCGCTTACGCCGTGTTTCCCAACCATCCATCCATTTTCCGTGATCGTCAAATTTATCCTCCACAAAAACTGGAGCGTCAAATTGCAACATGCGTTTGGCTTCAGCAAAAAAATCATCCGAGCATTCAATCACTTCAGCCCCAATACGCAGATCTGCCAGATTGGTCAATTGTTGTATATTCGTAGGAAGCTCAAAGCTAGGTGCAAATAAGGTTGCCATGAAATAGGTCCGTGTTTAGGGTCATCAATAGGTGATTTTTCGTTTTAAAAATAAAGAAATTTATCTGCCAATTTTACGAAAATGAAATTACTTTCTTTCCTTTATGTAGCACAGCTTATGCCAACTTTTGATGGACATAAATGAAGGGCTCAAAGATGGCATGCTTTTCGCTTTTTCAATCTGAATGATACAAATTTGAAAAAGAGGAACAGATGGAAATTGCAATTATTGGTGCAGGGATGGGTGGTTTAACGACAGGAATCGCATTGAAGAAATTTGGGCATCGAGTCACCATTTATGAGCAAACAGAGCATATTTTACCTGTAGGTGCAGCCATTTCATTGTGGTCAAATGGTGTGAAGTGCCTGAATTATTTGGGCTTAACCCACCAAGTCGCACGCCTAGGTGGGCAGATGGACCATTTGGCTTATGTTGATGGTTTAACGGGGGATGTCATGACCCAGTTCAGCTTGTATCCTTTGATTGAAGAGGTTGGACAGCGACCGTATCCTGTTTCGCGTGCCGAACTACAAAACATGTTGATGGATGAATTTGGGCGTCAGGATATCAAGCTCGGTAAAAAAATGCTGTCTTTAGCAGAGCACAATGATATGGTCACAGTTCGCTTTGCAGATGGAACAGAAATCCAAACAGAATTATTGGTTGGAGCAGATGGAACTCACTCTTTGACTCGAGCGTATGTTCTTGGTGATCAAGTTGAACGCCGTTACGCTGGTTACGTCAACTGGAATGGTTTAGTTGAAATATCTAGTGATTTAGCACCAGCAGATCAATGGACGACATTTGTTGGCGAAGGGAAGCGTGCTTCACTTATGCCAGTTTCTGACAATCGCTTCTATTTCTTTTTTGATGTGCCTCTACCAGTTGGTTTGGAAAATGATCGAAATCAATATAAAAAAAAGTTGAAAGAGTATTTTCAAAATTGGTGTGCGCCTGTGCAAAGCCTCATTAATGCAATGAATGAACAGCAGACTAATCGTGTCGAAATTCATGATATTGAGCCATTTACTGACTTCTATAAAGGTCGTGTGGTGATCGTCGGAGATGCAGCACATAGTACAACGCCTGATATTGGGCAAGGCGGTTGTCAGGCGATGGAGGATGCTATTTATTTGGCACGCGCACTACAAATTAATACTTTGGGCTTACAAGACTCGTTACGTCGTTATCAAAATAAACGCAACGAACGCACAGGAGAAATGGTGCTACGCGCACGTAAACGTTGTGATGTGACCCATATGAAAGATGAAAGTGTAACCCAGGCATGGTATGAGGACTTACGTACTGAGCAAGGCCCTCATATCATGAAGGGAATTATTAGTAATATTGTGGGTAATCCGCTGGATTAGGGGATATTTTTTGTGGCGTATTTAAGCTCGGAGTAAAGGACCACTGTCCTTTGCGTTTTTGTGAAAATTACTCATACAAATTGATTGAGCAGTTGGATTTCAGACGCGTTAAGCTAATGGAAAGTAACAACAATAAGAGCAGCCATATGGACACATTATTATTAAGTATTCAACCCAATGCTTTAGAAATGCTGATTTTAGAGTCGACTGATGTGCAAGATGTATTGGATTCGCAACAGCTTGAATCACGTCTGCTTTTAGGCTCAAACTGGAAGATCTTACAAACGTTGTTGCAGGGGAGTTTTAAGTCTGGAACTTCCTTACTGGCTTTGAGTGTACAAGCTGAACATCATTTATCGGAACGTCAGAAACAACTCACAGAGGTGCGCTATAACACGGCAGTTCGTGTAGTTGAAGTCGAAGAAGCATTAGGGAAACTCGATATTGATGACTTTAAAAAGCATATGCAAACTACGTGTTTAAAGCGCCTAGAGCAGGAGCATGGGATTCGGACTGAGTCGATAGAACTGCAATTTGCGGAGTTGAGCTTGCTGTTTGCTCAACTCAAAAATTTTTATGAACAAGCAGCAAAGCATAATTACGCTGTGATCAGTGTAACCAGTGACAATTTAACGCCAATCTCACTGATTTAACATCAATTGCATCAGTACTAGATCACGCCATTGGCCAAATTTTTGTCCTACTTGTGGCATATAGCCTGTTTGTACGAAGCCGAATTTTTCGTGTAATGCAATTGATGCAAGATTGGCATGGTCAATTCCTGCAACCATGACATGCATTTGCTGTATTTTTGCTTGTTCAATCAAATAGGCTAAAAGTTGTTTACCTAAACCCTGACGTTCATAGTTGGGTGAAATATAAATAGAATGCTCAACGGTAAAACGATAGCCTGAAAAATTACGGAAAGTGGCATAGTCTGCAAATCCTGCAATCACCTTTTTCTCTTGGTCTTCCATTACACAAAATGGAAATTGCTGATTTTTAAAGTGTTGTAACTGTTTTTGAAAATGCGCTAAATCATATGCATGTTCATTCCACGTTGCCATACCATGTAGAACTTCAGCATTGTAAATATTTTGAATGGCAGGCAAATCGTGTTCAGTAGCAGGGCGGATGATAAAAGACATGGAAGGCTGAGTCGTTGTATTGGAGCTTTATCATGCTGCTTTTACATAAAAAAAAGCAAGACAGAAGTCTTGCTTTTGGATATTCACAAAAGTGAATTAGAAGTGGTATTTGATTAATGCACTAACGTCATTTTGGTCTAAACCTTTGATGCCGTATTTGTTGTTCCATACAGAGTGTTCAACACCCACATAAAGACGTGTATCTGGAGAAATGTGTTTACCAACATTCCATTTCCATTGTGTTGTCCAGTTTAATTCACTTGCATGACCTGCATTTTCACCTGTTGACCAGTCAAGGAAGCCATCAACAAGGAAATCTTCAGAACCTAATTTCACTGGAATACCATAGACAGCAGTCATTTGGTAGTCATCAGTTGTTCCTTTCTCATTATCCGCTTTATAGAAGTTCAACTGTGCATATTGGAAATAAGGAATAGCAAGATCAAAACCAATACCATAGAGGTAGTTGTTGAAGTCTGCACCTGAGTAATTCGAGCTGTTTGCTTCCCATGTTCCCGCAATTAAAATATCTTTAATTGGACCAGCTTCTAGTTTAGTTCCTGTAACAGCACTTAAGCTTAGGCGAGGCGAAAGCTCGAAATATGTGCTGTTTTCGAAATCATTGTGAGCACGGTCAGCGAAGCCGAAAAAGTCACCATATTTCAATTTAGCTGTATATTCGACAGTAGCCGTTGTTTGCTGGTTATTGTCATCCATATTTACAGGATGCGCATAGTTTTCACCGTATAAAGCAGTGAGGCTAAAGTCTTGCCAGATCGGCGCAGCTTGAGAAATTGCCGCAGCAGAAGATAATGCTACGAAAGCAGCAATTTGAGTCAGTTTCATGAATATTCCCCAAAAAATCGGATACAAGGATACCGATTATTAAGCAAAAATAAAGCCAAATTTGACGAACGTGATGGAGATGGATCATAAAAAAAGGTTATTTATTACACTTTTTTTACCAAATGGTTTAGTGGTGGGCTTCCTGAAGTATTTTATTTTTAGTGACAGACTTTCTTTTTGAAGAAGGAAGATGATTGAATAATAAATTTAATAATATCGCCATGATACAGGTCGAACTGATCCCAGAATGGAACAGGGTTTGCACCCATTTGGGGAAGTTTATAAAGAAAGAATAATCTATGATTGGAATCATGCCTGCTGCAATTGAAGTTGCAACAATAATTAGATTTTTTTGCTCATTATAGTCAACTTTAGCCAATGTTCGGATGCCACTAGCAGCTACTGTTCCAAATAAAACTAAACCTGCCCCACCTAAAACTGGGAATGGAATAGCTGCAATCAAGCGCCCCATAATCGGTAATAACCCCAAGATCACTAAAATGCCACCACCTGCAGCCACTACAAAGCGGCTTTTAATTCCTGTAATGGCAACCAGACCGACGTTTTGCGCAAAAGCACTTTGCATAAAGGAACCTAAAATGGGTGCTGCCGCACTCGATAGCATATCTGCACGTAAACCTGCTGCAATGCGCTCAGAATCAACCTTCGTTCCAACAATTTCACATACTGCAATAATGTCGGCAGTGGTTTCCGTCATAATGACTAAAGTCACAATCAGCATTGAAAGAATTGCGGTGAATTCAAAAACAGGAAGCCCAAAAGCAAAAACACTCGGGGCTTGAATCCAAGTACCATTGGTGATGTGGCTAAAGTCACCAAAACCTAGAATATAGGCGATGCATGTACCTAGAATGATTGATACTAGAATCGACAACCGGCGCATGGTCGGGCTTTGAAGCATATTCAGTCCAATCACGATTGCTAAAGTTAGGAGAGCCAAACTGATATTTTCAACACTTCCCCAGTTCGGTGCCGTTTTATTGCCACCCATCATCCAACGGACAGCGACAGGCAGGAGGGATAAACCAATGATGGTGATGACGGAACCTGTGACGACAGGGGGAAAAAAGCGAATAATTTTGGAAAAATAAGGGGCTAAGAAAAAGCCAATCAATGATGCAACGATGACTGCACCATAAACTGCGGGCAGCCCTCCACCTGTAGTGACAATCGCCACCATGGTAGCGACCCCTGCAAAAGAAACGCCTTGCACCAAAGGAAGTTGCGCCCCAATGTACTTCACCCCTATGGTTTGTAAAATAGTGGCTAAACCGCCGACAAACAACGCCGCAGCAATGAGTAAACCAATCTGTGCCGCGTTTAAGCCTGCTGCAGTACCAATAATCAGTGGGGGTGCAACAATTCCACCATACATAGTGAGCACATGTTGCAAACCGTAAGCTACACTTTTAGTCGCCCCCAAATACTCATGTTCTGGAGAGAGGCTTTTATTGAGTTTTGTCATATTGTTTTTCCCCATATTCTGTTGGTTTGTGTTGTGCTTAGCTTCCACGGTAAGTGGAATAAGCAAAAGGGCTGATCAGCAGAGGAATGTGATAGTGTTGCTCGGTATTTTGGATATAAAAATGAATCACAGCTTTGGGGAAAAATGTTTCAAGGCCTTGTTTTTCGAAATAATCCTTTGTATTGAACTCAAGTGCATACTCTCCAGAAATGAGTGCTTCTAAGCCAAAATCTGCTGCTTGAATACGACCATCTATATTGGTTTGTGCACAAGCCAATAATTCGCCAACATGATTGAATAATCTCACATCGACCTGAGCTGCAGGTTGACCTAAAGCAGTATCTAAAATATGGGTGCTGATCATGCGGTAAGCTCCTGTGTAAGGCGAAGGATGGCAATTTCAGATAACTGCTGTTTGACGATGCGTTGTTCCGTTTCAGGGTCGTTTTTTAGTCGATAGTTCAGTGCCGTTAAAATATCATTCACATTTAAACCTGAAGCCTTGATTAAGAAGATGTAGCCATATTTTTTTTCATAAGCGATGTTGGCGGTGATCAATGCCTGTTGAGTCTCTTTATTGCTTTGGAGTTGGGCCTGTTCACGTTCTGAAAAAGCTTGTTCGGTTGGGCTAAGTTCAGTTTTGGCTCGCTTCTCTCCAATCCTTGGATGCATATCTAGAGCAGATTGAACCTCGTCCCATGTCCATGTCTGGCTGAGTTGAGCTGCGTAATCAAGTACCTTTTGTATAGATGAAAAGGGGCGGGCTGCAATAATGGCTTGCCCCCAACTTTGAATAGGCACGCAGTGTTTTAATCGGTTTTCGAGTTCGGCAGGGGGGGATTGATTAAATTCGTTCAGATGCACTATTTTGACCTGATGTTTAAAAAGAATAGCTAAAACTTTGCAATATCAGTGCCAAATACAGACAAATTTACACCCCAAAATAGCTAAATAAGCGCCCAAAAGAGGCTCCTATTTACATGATGCTTCACATATTAGGGGCATGATGTTGATACCAATGTTCAGCAATCTCTGAGCGACGACAGATCCAAACTTTTTCATGGCTCTGAACGTAATCGAGAAAGCGTTGTAAGGCTTTAAAGCGACCCGGACGACCGAGAAGACGGCAGTGCATGCCAATCGACATCATTTTCGGACTGCTTTCACCTTCGTTATACAACACATCAAAACTGTCCTTTAAATATTGGAAAAAATGCTCTCCTGTACTAAAGCCACCTGCGGAACTGAACTTCATATCATTGCATTCAAGTGTATAGGGAATAATCAGATGCGGACGTGTGGTGCCATCGGTTTGCGTTAATGTGGTCCAAAACGGTAAATCGTCGCCATAGTAGTCCGAGTCATATTGAATCTGTGGAAACGCTGCGAGCAATTGACGTGTATTGGGGCTGTCTCGGCCCGTATACCAGCCGATGGGAGTTTGACCCAATAATGTTTCAAGTACGCTCAAGGCCTGATCCATATGTTGATACTCGGTTTCAATATCGACATTTTGATAGTGCAACCAACGTTGTCCATGAGAGACCACATCGTATTGGGCTTGTTTGATTGCTTCGACAATAGGTGGATTACGTGCCAGTGCCATACCTACCCCAAAGATGGTCATCGGGAGTCCACGTTTTTGAAACTCCGCATGGATGCGCCAAAAACCTGCTCGTGAGCCATATTCATACATGGAATCCATGGAGCGATGCTGAGCAGGAAAACTCGCTGCACCGACCAACTCAGATAGGAACTGCTCAGAACCAGCATCACCATGCTCAACATGGTTTTCAGCCCCTTCTTCATAGTTCAAAACAAACTGTAGTGCAATGCGTGCTTGATTGGGCCAGTGAGCGTGTGGTGGGGTTCCTGCATAGCCAATTAGGTCACGTGAATAGGCAGAAGTTTGAATAGAATCAATGAGTTCTTGGCCACGTAAGTAAGTGCTTGTCACAATAAGTATCCTTTTCATATTTTTTTTAAAATATCACTTGCATAATTTTGAGTTAGGCCCGATATTCAAAGTAGAAGGACACAGATCTGCAGACTCAAAAGTGTTCATCATTCAATCAGGGGAGGTTGCTTTCCAATAGAAATTGAAGATGGTCGTATGCTGTTAAAACAGTAAGCTACAAGTGTGCCAAGATAAAAAAGTTTTGCACAGAAAAGAGTCAAATAAAGAGAGGATGTTATTTTATGAACATAGAAATCCGTACAGATAAAAACATTCAAAATAGTGACCGTTTAATTAGTTATGTACGTGCAGAGCTCAATCAAGAATTCCAACGTCACAGTGAACGTATTACCCATTTTTCAGTGCATCTGAGTGATGCCAATAGCCATAAAGGCGGAGATGACGACATTCAATGTATGATTGAAGCTCGTCCTGCAGGTTTAAAACCCGTGGTTGTAAATCATAAAGGTCATAATGTCGATACGGCGATTCATGGTGCGATTGATCGCCTCAAACGTAGCCTAGAACATACCTTTGAAAGGAATGATAAACCACGTGCTGGGCAACCTGTTTATGCAGATCAGGATGATGGCCTAGAGGATGAGGAAGAATAAACCTCACGGAATTTTAAAAAGCCCCAGATTTGGGGCTTTTTTCATGTTTGGCACTCACTTTTATCCAACATTACGGATAACAAATGTTCCGTTTATTCGGCATAATAGAATAAAACTGAATTGAAGAGCGTCCTCTCCATGTTAACCGCGCAACAACAAGCTTTCGTGCAAGCACTTGAAGAATTAGATCTTCAGCAAGTTCAACGTTTATTAGCAGATGGATTAAATCCAAATTTTATTGACTCTGAAAAAGGACCTGTGATTTCAGTTTGGTCAGATGGCTTATTTAAATGGTGGGAAGCAATTTGCGAAGCGTATGAAGCGGGTACACCTTTATCAGAACAAGAAAAGCAAGATAGCCTAGCGGTACATTTAGAGATTTTAGAACAGTTAATTCAAGCAAAAGCGAATTTACATTTGTGGGATACAGAGGAAATTTATGGCCCACTTTGGGATGCTGCAAGTGCTGCATGTGCGCCCGCAGTCAAACGCTTATTGGATGAGAAAGTCGATCCAAACACCAAAGATGAAGATGGTTTGACTATTTTATCTTCGATTAGCGATTTGTTCTTTGATTGTGAATTTGATGAAATTAACTGGGCCGAAGCATTAGCTGAAGAAAAGCAAACTTTAGAGTTGCTTCGTCAGCACGGTGCAAAAATGTCAAAAGAATTAGCCTAAACAGCGAGAAAATCATGATGAAATTAAAACATTTGGGTTTATGTGTCACAGCTGGATTCAGTATGAATGCGATGGCTGCAGATTTTTCCTTTGACCGCCCTGGCTCGGGTATGGGCACTGGCATTACGCCTGTGGGTCAGTTGGCATGGGAGCAGGGCTTAGCCAATGCAAATTATGTTGAGTCCACCACTGCCGATGGGGAAAAAGTAAAAACCACCAACTTAAATGCAGATATGTTGTTCCGCACAGGTCTAGCAAAAAACATCGAATTACAATTGGGTTGGGCAGGTCCGTCGTGGCAGCAAGTGAAAGTGGCGGGTAACAAGTCTGAAACAGATGGTTTGGGTGATGTCAGTGTGGGTGTAAAAGCGGCTATTCCACTGGATGATGAACGTTTGAGTATGGCCGTATTAGCTGAAGCGGTTATTGCTACAGGCAATGATGGTTTCACCAATGAAGATGATATTTATAGCCTGACTTCTGCTGTGTCTTATGATTATAGCGATCTTGTGACAACATCTATCACCATGCGTTATGAAGTTCAAAATAGTGATTGGGCAATTTCTGCAATTCCGACACTCGAGTACCAATTTACCGATAAACTCAGTGGCTTCTCTGAATTGGTTTACCGTAAAGCAGAAAGCCAAGACAATGAATATGCGCTGGGTACAGGTTTAATGTATGCGGTCAATCAGCGGATGCAACTGGATGCAAGTGTTGGCGTTGACTTAGATGGTTCAGATAAAAGCTATTACTCAGCCCTTGGCATTTCATACTTATTTTAATTAGAAAAAGAAAACATTATGGAAAAGCATCTTCATCTGGAACAGGGGAAGAACGGAAGAACGTGGTATCTGGTGCTATCAGTATTGATTATCAATCTGTGTATTTGGGCCAGTATTCTAAACGTTCATGCAGAAACTCCACTGCTTTCAGCCAAGGATGCGTTTCCGTTTACAGTGGAGTCCACAACTGAGCATAGCGCTCAGCTACATTGGGATATCCCTGAACACTATTATATCTATCAGCACAAATTTGAAGTGAAACAGGCAGGACAGGTGCTTAAGTTAGAGCTACCTCCAGCCCATGATTTATATGATGAAAACTATGGGCATACCCAAGTTTATTATCAACACGTACAATTTGATTTAAATACACAAGCTTCGCAAACCTATCAGGTGACTTGGCAGGGTTGTGCCAAAGATCGTATTTGCTATCCACCACAAACCATTGAATTTAAAACTGATGTTAATGGCTTGATCAGCCTGCAAGATCAGGCCAGTGGTTCAAAACGGCTGTTAGATTTGGCAGCGCAGTCGAATACTCAAGCGCAGTCCTTAGAGACAAATGTGACATCTGAACAAGTAACATTAAGCGCTGATGATTCCGCAGCCCAAGACCAAATGTGGTCAGAGGAATTGGCTAAGAGCTCGTTGGCTTATGGCTTATTGTTGTTCTTTGGGCTCGGCATCCTGCTCGCGTTTACACCGTGTTCTTTACCCATGTTACCGATTTTAACTTCTCTCATTATACGAGACAGTAAAGGTCTTAAAGCATGGATGATTGCTTTGGTCTTTGTCTGCAGCATGGCGATGGTTTATGCCATTTTGGGGTTGGTTGCATCCTCCGCAGGTTTGAATTTTCAGCGTTGGTTGCAGCAGCCTTCAACCCTCATTGCTTTTAGCCTGCTTTTTGTCTTATTCGCGTTAAATTTATTTGGACTATTTGAGCTTAAACTGCCTCAAGTGCTGGTCAATAAGCTTGATCATATTCAGTCCATGCAAAAAGGGGGTAGTCTGATCAGTGTGGGAATCATGGGTATGATTTCTGCCTTGTTGGTTGGCCCTTGTATGACAGCCCCTTTGGCTGGTGCTTTATTGTTCATTTCACAAACGCAAAGCCAGTGGCAAGGTGCAGTTTTATTGTTCACTTTAGGCTTTGGGATGGGAACGCCACTTCTGCTTGCCAGTATATTGGGGGCTAAAATCTTGCCACGTGCAGGGTTATGGATGAATCAAATTCGGGTGTTATTTGCTTTTATTATGTTGGCTTTGGCGCTGTATTTTATTCGCCCAATGCTTTCTGAGACATGGATGCAACTGCTAAGTTTAGTCCTAGGCTTAAGCTTTATTGGTTATGTGTTATATCGTTTAATGTGGAATAAAACCCAGTTACGTGTGTTATATATCGTGGCGTTGCTGATTGGCGGGTCTTATATTGGCTATAGCCAATATCAACAGAGTCAACGTTTTTTTGAGTCACCAGTGACAGACTCTGCGCATTGGCATGTCGCAAGTACGGCGGCAGAGTTTCAGCAGTTATTAGCACAAGCACCGAAAGGCCAAAAAATCGTGATTGATGTCTATGCGGATTGGTGTATTGCCTGTCAGCCGATTGAACACCGTATTTTAAAATCTGCCACAGTACAACAGGCACTTGCGCCGTATTATTTAATTAAACTGGATTTGAGTCATTATGATGCAACCCATCAAGTGCTCTTAAACCAGTGGGATATTTTAGGGCCACCCACCTATTTATTTTTAGATGCCTCACAACAAGAAATTCGCGGTTTACGTTTAACAGGTGCATTTACTGAGGCTGAACTTTTAGCTCAATTACAACGTTTTTAAACCTGAGGGAGAAGGGTGATGCAACGTTTATATATTGCCAATAAAAACTCCTCCAGTTGGTCAATGCGAGCGTGGTTGGTTTTAACCGCATTTAACATCGACTTTGAAGAGGTACTTGTTCGCTTTGATGCGACAAACCCCAGTTTTAAAGAGCAACTATCCCATATTCATGCCAATGCTCAAGTACCTGTTTTAGATGTAGGAGAATTTAGAATTTGGGACTCTTTAGCGATTTGTGAATATTTGGCTGAGCAACATCCAGACTTAGCACTTTGGCCAAGAGCTAAAGCCTTAAGAGCGCAAGCACGAAGCATCAGTGGTGAAATGCACAGTAGTTTTATGGCACTGCGTGAATTGTGCCCAATGAATCTTCAGATGCAATACAGCACAGCCGAAGGTCAAGCACTTTGGAAGAAGCATGCGGCATTAAGAGCAGATGTTGCGCGGATTGAACACATTTGGGCTAAACGTGCAGACGCGCATGCTTTTTTATTTGGCAATTTCTGTATAGCCGATGCCTTTTATGCACCTGTGGTGATGCGTCTCAAGAGTTATGCATTGCCCGTATCTGAGCAAAGCCAGCAGTATATGCAACAGATAATCAAGCATCCTGCTGTCAGTGCTTGGATCCATTCTGGATTAGAAGAAGCTGTCTAATGACGTGGAATATGAGGGTTATCACGACATTTGGACTCGTATTCAATTTCAGAAGCACCGATTTCAAAATAGCATTTAATTTGATTCCGTCCTCCGGCTTTCGCTGCATAAAGTGCTTTGTCAGCTTGGTTTAATAATTGTTGGGGTTTTAATTTATGTGCAGATAGGGCAATACCGAAACTGGCGGTGATACGAATTGAACGTCCATCTTCATTTTCAATAACCAAAGATTCAATGGCTGCCCGACAACGTTCTGCAATACGGCGCGCACGATGTTGCGAAGAACGCTTTAAGATTAATATAAACTCTTCGCCGCCATAGCGACCTACGATATCCTGTTCACGTAAATGCTCACTCAATTTTTGACCGACTGCAATTAAAACTGCATCTCCCATATGGTGTCCGAACTGATCATTGATATTTTTAAACAGATCGAGATCTAGTAGCACAATTGCATAAGGAGAATGTTTCTCATGACCTAAGTTTTCTAAGTTTTGGCTAATACTGCGTCGGTTAAGCGTGTTGGTGAGGGGATCAATCTGACTTAAACTTTGGATCTGTTGTTCACGATGACGCCACTGGCTAAGTAAAATTTCAAATAAAATTAAGCAAGTGATTAAGATCGGAGTAATGAAATACAACATCGAAAATAACCAGAAGCCATTAAGAAAAAGCTTCCCATCAATGATAAAAAGAGGGGAGTAAGGGACAACGTCAATAAAACTCAGATATCCTGAAAAAACTAAAAAACTCGTGGCAGGAATCAGCATCATATAAATGATTTTGCGTTTAAACAGCACTAAACCCAGCGTCAGTAAACAAATGTAGGCAATCATGGTCATTGGGCTTAAAACCCCAACAAAATAGCTGTCTTGGCAAAGTGAAATCACAAAGATACCGATGGCGACATAAGGTAAAAAGCGTTGCACCCATGCGCGATCCTGTAAAGCATAGCAGGGGTAAATCAGCCCTAAGAGCACCAAACAAAAAATAGAATTCAGCACAAATTGAATGCGAACAAACTCGATATTGACCACCTGCCAGTATTGAGGGTTCATTAGAATAAACGTATCCCAGCCTAGCCAAGCAATATGGATGGTACAGGCTAAAATAAGCATCAAAATACATTTTTTCAATGTACTCCAATTCATAATGACTTCCTCTTCAAGTAGATAGCGAGAAAGTTTATTTTTCGTTAATTTTTTAGAGGCAACGGCTAGTGAATTCATTCAATATTCTTATCCTTTTATTTTCGTATTATTTTTTAATTTAAATATCATTATCATTAATTTTA
Organism: Acinetobacter sp. SW-226; assembly: GCF_055632855.1. Taxonomy (NCBI): domain Bacteria; kingdom Pseudomonadati; phylum Pseudomonadota; class Gammaproteobacteria; order Moraxellales; family Moraxellaceae; genus Acinetobacter; species Acinetobacter sp. SW-226. The sequence goes on from NZ_CM145752.1 coordinate 130,260, forward strand.
AAATTGAAATACAAGATAGCACCTAAAATCATAGTAAAAACATCCCTACAAAAAGGGAAAAGTGTTCTATTTTTGAAACATAGTGTTTTACTGAAGTGCATTATTCTGGTAGGGCAATTCTTTTAATATGCTCCTATTAAAGAAAGATTAGTCTGGAATATCCCATGAAAGTTTTACACATTGATTCAAGTATTATGTCTGATGCTTCTGTGTCTCGTCAGTTAAGCCAAGCCATTGTGTCGCAACTTATAGAAAAGCATCCTCAAGCCCAAGTTGAGTATTTGGATTTGGCGACACAACCAATTCCACATTTGGATGCGGAAATCTTGATGGGGCAAAATGCAGAGCAATCGGCTTTAGGTGAACGCATTATTCAACAGTACCTCGATGCAGATGTCGTGGTGATTGGCGCAGCAATGTATAACTTCGGGATTACTTCAACATTAAAAGCATGGATTGACCGCATTAGTGTTGCTGGTCGTACTTTTAAATATACAGAAAATGGTCCTGTAGGTTTGGCTGGTGACAAAAAAGCATATATCGCCAGTAGTCGTGGTGGTGTTTATGGCGACAACAGCCCTGTTGATTTCCAAGAAGGTTTTTTGAAAACAGTGTTTAACTTTACTGGTGTGACAGATGTTGAAATCATTCGTGCAGAGGGTGTGAATATGGGGCCAGAGTTGAAAGATCAAGCCATTACAGCGGCATTGGCACAGGTAAAAACCATCTAATCACAATAAAAAGCAGTTTCATGATTCCTCACTCGGTCAGCCTTAGGCTGACCTTTTTTTCTTGAACTAATGATATCTAGTCTTGGTCGAGTGATTGAGCAAAAGTGGCAATATCGTCCAAGGCCATTTTGGCTTCGGGAAACCATGCATTAAACATTTGGAAGTTATGCCACATGCCCGTGTAGAGTTTAAAGGTCACGTCCACACCGGCTTTTGTTGCTTTATCTCTAAACCGTTGTGCATCATCTAACAGAATTTCTTTTGAACCGACTTGCACGAGAGTCGGAGGCAGATCGGATAAATCATCAAATAATGGAGAGACAAGTGGGTCAGCAGAATCAATTTGCTTGGGTAGATAGTACTCGATGCCTGTTTCAAGGGCTTCAATGGATAACAGCGCATCTAACTGGCGGTTATAGCGAATAGATTCACTGGTTAAACTTAAGTCCAAGAAAGGCGAGAGTAGAATGAGTCCACTAACCTGTGAGAGTTGTTCATCGCGAATACGCAGTGCTAAAGCCAATGCTAGATTTGCACCACAAGAATCGCCAGATAAAATAATGTCTTTGGCTTGTATCCCTTGTGCTAATAAAACTTGGTATACATCTAATAGTGCATCAATGGCCTCAGGATAAGGATGCTCAGGTGACAAAGGATAATCCAGATGGATCACCTGCATGTGCGTGCTTGCAGCAAGGTCTGAGACAAATGCGCGGTGGGTATTCATTGAACCTAAAAAGAAAGCCCCGCCATGAATGTGCAAAATGAGCTGAGTGGCCTCGGTTTCAGCTTTCAGTTCTTCCGCACGCAAGCCTGCAAGACGCAGAGGGCGGATTTGAACGGATTTATTGAGTGGGAATGCACGACACATTTGTTCAATGAGAAAACGCTGACTACTGGGAGAGAGGCTAAATCGACTCGGGGTTCGAATCGTGGTTTTTAAAAACTGCTCTGTAATAATTTGTTTCCATGGATCGGCAATCTTCATAGTTATTCCATTTTATTATTTGTTTTACCTTGAGTTTGTGTATTTACCAACATAATTTACAAGGTTACACTAATTAGTCACATTGAAAAATTGAAAAATTGTTGTGACTTTTTAATAATGATAGTCGTCTATACTAGACTAGGGAAATGACAAAAAATGAAAAAAATTGCACTTGCATTAAGCGTACTGGGATTGGCCGCTCTAACTCACGCAGCAGATCCACTTAATGGCACAGTTTGGAAAACGATTGATGACAAAACGAAGCAACCGCGTGCGGTTGTGAAATTCACTGAGCAGAAAAATGGAACTTTAACTGGCAGTATTCAAAGCATTTTGACACCTGGTGAAGAAAATGCATGTACGAAATGTGAAGGTCCGTATAAAAACAAATCATTGAAAGGTTTGACAATCGTACATGGTCTAAAAAATGTCGGTGGTACAAAATACGATGATGGTAAAATTTTGGATCCGAAAAATGGTAAAACTTACAGCTTAAAAGGTGAGTTAACTTCGGGGGGTAAAAAGCTTGAACTCCGTGGTTATCTTGGCGTTGCTGCTTTAGGTCGTAACCAAACATGGATTCGTGTGAATTAATATATAGTCTAAAAAAGCCGAGCAATTGCTCGGCTTTTTTGTTTTTGTTATGCCTTTAAGGCGCGAATCGCATCTTCATCGAAACCCACAACGAAACCATTTGCTGTCGCAATGAAAGGGCGCTTAATCAGGCTGTGGTGAGTGGTGAGTGCATCAATCAACCCTTGCTCTGAAGCTAAAGCGGTCTGTTGTTCTGCTTCGGTCAGTTTACGCCAAGTGGTGCCTTTTTTATTCAGAACGAGATCAGCACCTAGTTGATCCAGCCATGTTTTTACGGTTATAGCATCAATCCCTTGCTTTTTATAATCATGAAATTCATAGGCCAAACCTAATTCACTCAGTAGGTCGAATGCTTTCTTCATCGAGTTACAATTTTTAATGCCATAAACCTTCAACATGGGAAACCCTTTTGCTTTTAATCTGGGTTTAGAGTAGCTGAAAAAAGAGGATGGCTCTAGTGCCGTGTTTTAATCTGAAAACGTCATGTGTTTGTCATAAAAGGTATTTAAAATAGAAATCAAGAAGAAGAGAATTGTTAAAATGCTAATCTAAGAATAATAATTAAAAAAGAAGAGACTAAAAAAGAGAAAACCCGCATTTAATCATCCTGATCATGCGGGTCTCATTACAACGTCCATTGTCACATCCTTGAGAGCAAACTAAAACTATAGCTTGTTCAATTTCATCCTACGGCTTCCTGTCCTTGTGCTGTCATCCTGACATCGTCCCTTTGCCGTGGAAACATAATGCACTGATTGATTGATCAGAAAAAGACTCAAAAAACGGCAGATAATGTAAGTTAAAAACCCATACTCAGTAAACACTTGTTCACTGAGTATGGGTGAAAAGTGGATATTTCACTAGATTTGATAGTCAATAATAACGGGTGCATGATCGCTAAACCAAGTCTCTTTATAGACCCAAGCATTGACTGTACGGGCTTTCCAGTCAGGGGAGCAAGCTTGATAGTCAATCCGCCAACCCACATTTTTGGCACGGGCTTGCCCACGGTTTGACCACCATGAATAAAGTTCTGCTTCTTGACGAACTTCACGGAAAGTATCGACATAGCCAAGTTCATCATAAATGTGATCAAGCCAAGCACGCTCATGCGGTAAACAGCCTGAGGCTTTTTGATTGCCTGACCAGTTTTTAATGTCGATGCGTTTATGCACGATGTTGTAGTCACCACAGACAATCACGGACTTATTTTCTTCACGCCATTGTTTCAAAATTTGTTTGTATTCTTCTAAAAAGTGATCTTTACGTACTTGTGCTTCTTCGCCAGAAGAACCCGAGGGTAAATAGAGTGAACAAATATGTGCGGTTTGGCCTAAACCTAAGTCAAATTCAGCGGAAATAAAGCGACCTTGAGAATCGGCCAATTCAAAACCAAGCCCATCCGTGACTGAAACAAAGGGTAGACGGCTATAAATGGCAGTGCCTGCATAACCTGGACGTTCGGCAGGGAACAGGTGGGTATGCCAACCTTCAGGTTTAAATTTATCCGTCCATTGTTCGTGAGTGATACGAGATTCTTGCATGCAAATCACATCAGCATCTGATGTGGAGATCCAATCAAAAATCCCTTTTTTTTCTGCAGAACGTAGACCATTTACGTTAATTGAAACCACACGTAAAATTTTTTGATCACTTGGATAGCTACTCTTTGGTATCATGCGCAAGTCTTACCTCAATTTGAAAATTCGGAGCACCGCATGACAACGCAAGCGACATTTAACCCTCAAGCTTTTATCGAACTCGCATTATCACGTGGCGTGCTTAAATTTGGTGAGTTTACTTTAAAATCGGGTCGTGTGAGTCCTTATTTTTTTAATGCAGGTCTACTCAATGACGGAGAAGCCTTGTCTCTCTTGGCTTCTGGCTATGCAGCCAAACTGACAGAATGCAACAATGTTGAGGTGGTTTTTGGTCCTGCATATAAAGGAATTCCTTTTGTTGCAGCGACAGCTGTGGCGTTGTCGCAAAACCATGGCGTGAGTGTGCCTTGGGGGTTTAACCGTAAAGAAGCCAAAGATCATGGTGAAGGCGGGGTCTTGGTTGGTGCATCTGTTGCAGGCAAAAAAGTCTGGATTATTGACGATGTGATTACTGCGGGCACAGCGATCCGTGAAGTGGTCACTATTTTGAAAAATGCAGGTGCGCAGATTGCAGGTGTGTTGGTGGCATTAGACCGTCAAGAAAAAGGTCAAGGTGATTTGTCTGCGATCCAAGAAGTGCAAAAAGAGTTGGAAATTCCTGTACATGCATTGGTGACCATGAAAGATTTGATGAATTATTTAGAGGCTAAAGGTGAGACTGAAGCGTTAGCCAAAATGGAAGCCTACCGTGTGAAATATGGCGTCTGAACGTTGAAATAAAAAAAGGAAGCTACTGCTTCCTTTCTTATTCGCTCTCTTTTTCGGTTGATGTTTGGCTATGCGCACCTTCCCAGCCAATCATCGCAGTTTTACGTGTTGTTCCCCACATATAGCCACCACGTTGCCCTGAAGACAGAATGACCCGATGGCAGGGAATTAAAAAGGCAACAGGATTGTTGCCAATGGCTGTTCCGACCGCTCGTGAGGCACGTTCTTGCCCAATCTCTTGAGCAATCTTTGCATAACTGCTGAGCCGTCCCATGGGGATTTTAAGCAGACTTTGCCAAACCTTGAGCTGAAAGTCAGTGCCTTTCAGGTGCAGTTTAATCTCTGATAGGCTGTTTTGATCTTGCTGAAAAATTGCGAGCGCTTTACGTTGTAATTCATCCTGATCTTCAATAAATGTCGCGCGTGGGAACTGTGTTTTTAGATAGATCAATGCATCTTGATTTGTTTCGGTAAAGGCCATATGGCAAATACCTTTAGGGGTTGAGGCAATCATGACTGAGCCAAAAATGGTTTCGGCAAAGCTATAGTGAATGTGGAGTGCTTCACCGCCATGTTTGTATTCTGCGGGCGTCATACCTTCGATTTGAACAAATAAATCATGCAATCTGCTGGTACTAGAAAGGCCCGTGTCAAAGGTTGCTGCAAAAATATTATGTTCTGTGTGGTTTTTCAAAACAGACTTGGCATATTCCACACTAATATATTGCAGAAATTTCTTTGGACTGACGCCTGCCCATTCGGTAAATATGCGTTGAAAATGGGTGGGACTTAAATGTACGTGTTCTGCAATCTCGGTCAAACTGGGTTGCTGTTTGAAGTTTTGTTCAATGTATTCAATCGCCCTTGCCACACGTGTGTAGTTGGTATGTTCTGTCATGATTACTCACGGAAATCATTTAACTTAAGAAAACAGTAACAAATCGAGTGAGACCTGAAAATCCGTTTCTTGCGCTTTATAACAAAAGGCTCAAAGTGTGTATGGATTGGCTCAGTCGTCCTTCGGCAAGCATAAAAAAACGGAACAGTGACCTGTTCCGCTTGAGTTAAAACTTTATTGAAGGCAGTTTAGAACTGGTAGTTTAAACGCATCAAGAAGCTACGTGGTGTACCTGGCATAGAGTCTGAACGCCAGTATTCTTTATTGGTCAGGTTGCTGACAGCTAAGGTTAGGTTCCATGGATCAGCACTATACCCAATGGCAGCATCGACACGATTGAAACCATCCATCTTGGTCAAGTTGTTGATGTTTGGATAGTAAGAGCCAACATACGTTACACCAACTTCACCATAGAGCTTTTCGGTAGGTAAGTAGCGCACAAACAGGTTGCCTGTATTTTTAGAGGTATTAGAAAGAGTATTTCCTACATTTTCAGGCTTTTCTTTGTCCTTTTTGACTTGAGCATCGGTGTAACCATAACCACCACGGACAAAAAGATTATCCAATACGCGACCAATAAAGCTAAATTCTAAGCCTTTGGATTGATGTTCGCCACCCACAGCCCATACGTCTGGAACATCTGGGTCTGGACGGTAACGGATATTCTTTTTACGAATGTCATAAACAGAGAACTGGGTATTGAGGCGTTCATCGAACCAATCACTTTTGACTCCCATTTCGTATTGTTCGTTATATTGTGGCTCAGCATTAAAGATGTTCATATCTTGGCTTGCTGATGAAATTGGATTGACACCCATAGAGCCGCCAAAGGGCGCAAAACTTTTGCTGTATGATGCATACAGACTTTGATGTTCATTTGGTTGCCAGACTACGCCGACATTTGGGCTAAATGAATCATCATTAATAGATCGTTTACGTTTATCTGCAGCGACATTTGGTAGTTTATTGGTGGTAGAAAAATCATAGCTGTCGTAGCGCATACCAAGCATGATTTTGAATTGTTCATTCAAGCTGATTAGGTCTTGGGCAAAGAAGCCTAAACTTGTGCCTTGATTATAATTGTGTTGACTGATTTTAAGTGGGCCTGTACCGCGACTAGATTGGCGCTCACCTGTGATTGGGTCTACATAACCATAAATTGCAGAACCGTTTTGGTTGGTATTGGCTAAACGTGGTTCTCGTTGTTCATAGCTCCAGTCACTGCCGAATACAAGATTGTGTTTAATTGATCCTGTATTGAATTCACCTTTAATATCAAAGGTGTTGCTGGTGGTTTTATTGTCTGTTTGTTGCCAATAATAAATTTGAGAGATGTCACCTACATGACCTTGGCATGTACCTGCATTACGGATTACAGTAGTCGCTGTTGCACAGTATCCACCTAAATAAAAATGATCAAAATTTTGTTCTGCTTGTCTATAGCTTGCAGCCCAATGGAAAATCCAATTTGGCGCAAATTCATAGCTTAAATCTGAGCGAATGACTTGTAATACATCGTCGACATAATCGCCATTTTGTGCAAAGCCTGTTTTAATGGATGTTCCACTAGGCAAGATACTATAACTTGGACCACGGTCAGGTACTCGCCCTAATTTGTCATAGGTATATTGTGTGGTCCACGTGAGGGTTTCCTCATCATTTTTATACGTGAAACTTGGCGAGATCATCTCAATTTTACTGTCGATGCCTGAACGGAAACTATCTGCTTCGCCGTATTCACCTGTTAAACGGACAGCCCAATTGTCATTTAATACTTGGTTAATATCTGCTGTCGCGCCATAAGTGTCATATGAGCCAACATAGGTACCGACTGAGCTTTTCGAGTCAAAATTGGCGTATTTACTGACCATGTTGACTACACCACCGCCCGCACTACGACCATATAACACCGAGGCAGGGCCTTTTAAAATTTCGATCCGTTCAATATTGGCTGTGCTACGGCGGACTTGACCACTTTCACGAATCCCATCACGGTAAATATCACCCGAATCGGCAGAGAAGCCACGGAGGGTGATGCCATCACCGCGCATATCGTAGCTGGTGGATACCCCTGGTGTGCCTTGTAGCATGACACTGAGGTCATTAGAGCCGTAGATTTTATATTTCTGTACATCAATGGTGTCAATGGTTTGAGGGATGTCTTTTTTCTTTAGACCATTACGGGTGACATTGGCCTGATCATAATCGACATAGCTTTTGATTGGATCAAGTTCACTCATTGCCTCAATTTTTAAGGTGGGTAGAACTGCTGCTGTGCCCGATTTGTTTGTCATCGCTTGAGAGGGTGGGTTCTCATTATTTTGTAGTATTGCTTCATCTGCATAGGCTGCATGTGCACTTAAAATCATAAAGCTGAGTAAGCTATATTTGAATAGAGCGGAGCCACGGAGTGGGTAGGCTTGAAGTTTGGTCATGGGGAAGGCTCAGAGAGATTAAATGGGTAATAAAAGTGAGAATTATAATCATTTACTAAAAATGAACAAGACTTCGTGGAAAATTCATTTTTCCTACATAATTGGATTGGGTTTAAAAGAATGGCTAAAGGTGCTGTTTAATTATTTTAATTAGTTGATAAGTAATAAATTTAAAATCAGAAGGACATTGGAAAAGCGTTATTGAACAGGATTTTCCAGACATTTCTTACAGTTTAAAAGAACGCCGATTTTTTCTTGGCGTCCGTGCTCAGTTAGTACCCACGGGCGGTTTTGCCATGGTGGCGTATGGCGGACATGCTGTGTGTGACCGCAGGCAAGCTCCGCTACCCAATGATGTTCTTCATCGAGATGAAAACCAATAATGGCTTGTTGCATTAAGCATCTCGACCAGCGTGTTGGGTCTGTTCTAAACCATTTAAAAAACGCTGACACAGTTGATGGATAGTCGCCAAATCATGAGGATCTAGACCTAAAGAACATGCCAGTTCAAATGGAATCGCCATAATTTTGTCTTTAGCTAGGAGTGCTTTTTCCAGAAGCACGACTTTTTTCATACGTTCATCTTCCTTGACTGCGACACGCTTTAAAAATTGTTTTTCTTCTAGCTTCTTAATAATGGGGGTTAAGGTGCCTGAGTCAAAAAAAGTTTTTTGTCCAATTTCAGTCAACGTCACATTGTCCTGCTCATATAGAGCCAATAAAACAATAAACTGCGGATAGGTCAGATCATAGGCTTGTAGGCGTGGGCGGTATTGACGGACCATGGCATTGGTTGCGGAATACATGGCAAAACACACGCGGTTTTCTAAAAGTGGGGTGTCAGCCATGTTGCATGTCCTTGAGGATTAGTAGTTAGAAAACAGTATAAATGAAATGGAGGTGGAAGTATATTGCGTGTAATAATCTTGCACACAAGTTAATTGTGTGCAATATTGTTTGCCGCTATAGGTCAACCCTTGAAGCGACTTTAACGAATGATATTTTGATGAATGGAAGAGATGTAATGACGACAATTTATGATTTTCAGGCCGAGCTGTTGGAAGGCGAGCAAAAAAATCTAGCCGACTATCAGGGCAAAGTTTTATTGGTGGTGAATACCGCGAGCCAATGTGGTTTAACCCCACAATTTGAAGGTTTGGAACAGTTATATCAGGACTACCAACAACAAGGTCTTTTAGTTTTAGGTTTTCCATGTAACCAATTTGCGCAGCAAGACCCTGCGAGTAATGAAGAGATCGGCAGTTTTTGTCAGCGTAATTATGGGGTTTCTTTCCCGATGTTTGCTAAGGTTGATGTGAATGGTCCTACTGCGCATCCGCTGTATCAGTATTTAACGTCTGAGGCGAAAGGCATTTTAGGCAGCCAAAGGATCAAATGGAATTTCACCAAGTTTCTGATTAATCAAAAAGGGCAGGTGGTGAAACGTTATGCGCCGATCGTTAAACCTGAAAAAATTGCTCAGGATATTCAACGCCTTTTGGCTTAAGTTGAAGCCATTTGCGAGGAAGGTGGAAATAGCAGTAGATTTACTGTTTCTTTCCACCAAGTAAGCACTTTGAATTTATTTAATAATGCTAATGTATTGTAGCTAATTGAATAAAATAGATTTTTTAATATTTAATTAATACACAACTTGTTGTGCCCAAAGCTGAAAACTTCGCTATACTTTTTGCCAAGTTTTAAAAATATGAGCGTGAGACTTATGCGTGTACTGGTAGTGATGGACCCGATTGAAACGGTGAATCTGAAAAAAGATTCTACGATGGCAATGTTATGGGCAGCAAGCCGTCGCGGGCACGAGCTGGGTTATGCATTACAACACGATTTATATATCGACCAAGGCAAAGCCTTTGGTCTGATTTCTCCCTTAAAAGTGTTTGAAGATTACGATCATTATTATGATTTGGGCGAACCACAAAAAGAGTCCTTGGCGGATTACGATGTGATCTTGATGCGTAAAGATCCACCGTTCGACATGAACTTTGTGTATACCACTTATATTTTGGAACAAGCGGAACGTGAAGGCGCGTGGATTATCAATAAGCCACAGTCTTTACGCGATTGTAATGAAAAATTGTTTGCCACGCAGTTCCCAGAACTCCAAGTCCCTACACTGGTGACTTCACAACAAAGCCTGATCCGTGAATTTATCAAAGAACATGGTGATGTGATTGTGAAGCCCCTCGATGGGATGGGTGGCATGGGAATTTTCCGCTTATATCAAGATGGTGTGAACATCGGCTCAACTCTAGAAATGCTGACTGAAATGGGTACACGTCCGATTATGGCGCAGCGGTATATTCCTGAAATTGTTGAAGGAGATAAACGCATCTTGCTGATCAATGGTGAACCGATTCCCTACTGTTTGGCGCGTATTCCGCAAAACGGTGAAGTGCGTGGGAACTTGGCTGCAGGTGGTTTGGGTCAAGCCCGTCCCTTGACTGAAAATGATAAGGCGATTGCCGCGAAAGTGGGACCCTTCTTACGTGAAAAAGGTTTGGTTTTTGTTGGACTCGATGTGATTGGCAACTATGTGACCGAAATTAATGTGACTAGCCCAACCTGTATTCGTGAGATTGATGCACAATTTGGTACTTCGATTGCCGATACTTTATTTGATGTCTTGGAAGCAGGTAAAGCCAGCTAAATCCACAGAAAGAGGAACCTGAAAAGGTTCCTTTTTTATTTCAATGAATAGGCAAGTTTTGAAATAAGGACATGGCTTACCGCAAAGTGTATAAATTGGGTTGAAGATAAATCACACAGTGCTACATGGCATTACAAATTTTCATTCTGTTCAAATGTTTCAGCTCAGAGGGTATTTCTATTTGCTAAAAATGAGGTTCCCATTCTTTTAGAGTTATATTAAATAATTGATTAAAATCATCTTCAATGTTTTATTTTTAGATATAAAACATGGTGCTGTCGAGCTTAAATGTGTGTGATAGTTTGAGTAAAAATGTATATCTGATAACAAATCTAGTTTAAACTCGAAAATCAGTAGAAAAAAACAATCAAATGCCTGTTGAAAAAAAGTAAATAATCTTTCGCGGTTATGCGTTTGTGATTACAATTGATCGCTTAAAATTGAATTTTGTTTCCATATTTTAGAATTGAAGAATTAGACTGTGACCGAAGCAACACAAACAAAGCCGAAACATGTAATGATGATGGCTGCCGGAACGGGTGGACATGTTTTTCCAGCACTTGCTGTGGCTAAGGAATTACAGCAACAAGGCTGCCAAGTCTCATGGCTTGCTACGCCTACAGGTATGGAAAATCGCCTACTTAAAAATCACGATATCCCGATTTATCAAATTGACATTCAAGGTGTGCGTGGCAATGGCTTAGTCCGCAAAGTATTGGCACCCTTTAAAATTTTAAAAGCCACGCTAAGCGCAATGCGCTATATGAAGCAGCTCAAAGTCGATGCGGTTGCAGGCTTTGGGGGCTATGTTGCTGGGCCGGGTGGATTGGCTGCGCGTGCACTGGGTATTCCAGTGATTATTCATGAGCAAAATGCGATTGCGGGTTTTACCAATACGCAGCTATCACGTATTGCAAAAACAGTATGTCAAGCTTTTCCAAATACCTTTGCTGTACAAGATAAAATTGTGACCACGGGTAATCCAGTCCGCAAAGAAATTACGGAAATTTTAAATCCGTCTTGGCGCTATCAAGAGCGTCAAAAAGCTGGCGTGCCACTGCGTATCTTAATTGTTGGCGGTTCGTTGGGCGCACAAGCATTAAATGAACGCATTCCTGAAGCATTGAAGCAACTCAATGTGCCTTTAAGCGTTTATCATCAGTGTGGTCAAAACCATGCAGAGGCGACACAAGCGCGCTATGCCGATGCACCTGAACAGCTTCAAGTTGAGGTTCAACCTTTTATTGAAGATATGGCTCAAGCCTATAGCGATGCTGACTTAATTATTTGCCGTGCTGGGGCGTTAACCGTGACTGAGATTGCCACTGCTGGTGTGGCTGCAGTGTTTGTTCCGCTGCCGAGTGCAGTGGATGATCACCAAACGGCCAATGCAAAGTTTTTAGCCAATATCGGTGCAGCCAAAATTTGCCCACAAGCAAGTATGACGTCCGAAAGTTTAAAAGAATTATTATTACCCTTGATGAACCGTCAGTTATTGTCTGAAATGGCAGTGAAAGCACGTCAGCAAGCACAACCCGATGCAACCCAACAAGTGGTTCGTTTAATTCAAGCATTGTAAACCGAGTATTTTATGTCACCATCTACACCTGCTGATCAAGCAAAAAAACTTATTAAAGTGCCAGAAATGCGTCGTATTAAGCACATCCATTTTATTGGAATTGGTGGTGCGGGCATGTGTGGTATTGCAGAAGTACTCAAGAACCAAGGCTATAAAGTCTCAGGTTCGGATATCAAGGCGTCAAAGACAACAGCACAGCTTGAAGAAAATGGCATCAAAGTTTATATCGGTCATACGGCTGAAAATATTCAAGGTGCCAACGTGATTGTGGTGTCAACTGCGATTGATGCTGAAAACCCTGAAATCAAAGCAGCACTTGAAACCCGTACACCAGTGGTCCGCCGTGCAGAAATGCTGGGTGAGCTGATGCGTTACCGTCATGGGATTGCTGTTGCGGGAACGCATGGTAAAACCACGACCACAAGCCTAGTCACTTGTATGTTGGCAGAAGAAAACCTTGATCCAACCTATGTGATTGGTGGTTTATTGAACCGTACTGGTGTGAATGCTGCGCTCGGTGCGAGTCGTTTTATCGTGGCTGAAGCGGATGAATCAGATGCTTCATTCCTGCATTTGCAACCGATGGCCACCATCGTGACCAACATTGATGCAGACCACATGGACACTTACGGCGGTAGCTTCGATGTTTTAAAAGATACTTTTGTACAGTTCTTACAAAAACTTCCATTTTACGGCTTGGCTGTGGTGTGTGGCGATGATGCCAACATTCGTGAAATCATGCCGCGTATTGGTCGTCCATTGATCACCTATGGTTTTAATGAAGACAATGACATTCGTGCCGTGGATATTGAACAAGAAGGTATGCAGTCGCACTTTACCGTCTTGCGTAAAGATCGTGAGCCTTTGCGTTTAACCATCAATTTGCCAGGTTTGCATAATATTTTAAATGCACTAGCAGCGATTGGAATTGCGACCGATGAAGGTGTATCTGATGCTGCGATTGCTCGTGCGTTGGAAAGTTTCAGCGGTGTGGGTCGTCGTTTCCAAGTACAGGGCGAATTTGACATTGAAGGTGGCAATGTGAAATTGGTGGATGACTATGGTCACCATCCAAAAGAAGTCGAAGCAACCATTAAAGCTGCACGTGCAAGCCATCCAGACCGTCGTTTAGTGATGATGTTCCAACCGCACCGTTTTAGCCGTACGCGTGACTGTTTCGATGACTTTGTGGATGTACTGTCACATGTTGATCAGTTGTTGCTACTTGAGGTCTATCCTGCGGGTGAAAAACCGATTGTCGGTGCAGATAGTCGTTCACTGGCACGTAGTATTCGGTTACGTGGCGATGTAGAGCCGATCTTGATTGATCCCGTTGAAGGTAATCTGCAACATGCCTTGAAAAAAGTGTTACAAGCAGATGACTTGTTATTGACGCAAGGCGCAGGTAATGTGGGTGCTATCTCGATTGAGCTGGCAAACAATCATTTGTATTTAAAATAATCACGCTTTGTGATTACTCAATCAATAAAACAGTTATAAAGTTTAAGGATATCAACGTGTCAAATGCTTCAAAATTCGGCAAAGTTGCTGTGTTGCTTGGTGGTAAATCTGCTGAGCGTGAGGTTTCTCTAGATAGTGGTACTGCTGTACTTGACGCATTGGTTCGTTCGGGCGTGAATGCTGAAGCTTTTGACCCGCAAGAACGTAGTGTGACCGAATTGGTGGGGTATGATCGTGCGTTTATTGTGTTGCATGGTCGCGGTGGAGAAGATGGTCAAATTCAAGGCGTCTTGGAGTGGTTGAATATTCCATATACGGGAACTGGTGTGCAAGGTTCTGCAATCGGAATGGATAAAGTGAAAACCAAGCAAGTTTGGCAGGGTTCCGACTTACCTACAGCACCTTATCGCATTATTAGCCAAGAGTCAGATTTGGCTGAAGTAGTGGCGAGCTTGGGGCTTCCGTTGATTATCAAGCCAGTACATGAAGGCTCAAGTGTTGGCATGAGTAAGGTTGAAAAAGCAGAAGATTTGGCGGCTGCAATTGCCAAAGCGACGCAACACGATGCTGTGGTGATGGCTGAAAAATGGATTACGGGACGTGAGTTCACCATTTCATTCTTAAACGGTCAACCGTTGCCTGTGATTCGCCTGCAACCGCCTGCGGATGTGGCGTTTTATGACTATGAAGCAAAATATCAACGTAATGATGTGGAATACGGAATTCCGTGCGGTTTAAGCATTGAAGAAGAGCAAAAGTTGCAAGCGCTTTGCCTTCGTGCATTCCAAGCGGTAGGTGCAAGTGGTTGGGGCCGTATTGATGCGATGCAAGATGAGCAAGGCAACTTTTGGCTCCTTGAAGTGAATACTGTACCGGGTATGACCAGTCACTCTTTGGTGCCGAAAGCGGCAAATGCAGTGGGTTACAGCTTCGATGCGCTTTGTGTGCAAATTTTAGAGCAAACACTGACAGGTGCGACTCACTAAATGGCGCAATTACCAGCTTCTATGCGCCGCAAACGCGCAGCGATTACGTCGATACACGATAAACCACCAACGCGTAAGGAAAAGCTTGCGAATTTTGGTGGTTGGGTGATGTTGGTCGTTGCAATAGCGGTCTTGTTGGTTGGTATTTATGGCTTATATCAAGTCATGACAGATGCACGCGTGGCTGAACTCGATGTGGTTGGCGTGCGTTCTGACGCGGAAAAGAGTCAGGTCATGGGGCATGTGTCACCGACCATCACCCATAACTATTTCACCTCAGATTTAGAAGACATTCGCGATCGAACTTTAGAGTTGGCTTGGATTGATCGTGTGGTGGTTTCGCGTGCGTGGCCGAATGCGATTCGCGTTCGTGTCATGCCAAAGCATGCTATTGCACGTTGGGGGACAGGGCGTCTCTTAAGTGATAGTGGTGATGTGTTTAGCGAAGTGACACCGAAAAATAATCAAAATTTACCGTTATTGCATGGCCCAATCAGTCAATCAAAAATGATGATGCGCCGTTATAATGAAATTAATCAGTTATTCCAACCAGTCAACCTGCGTTTAAAAGAATTATATTTAACGGAGCGGATGACTTGGTTTATGCAGTTCGATTCGGGTTTACGTGTTATCGTAGATCAGGATCAAACCATGAGTAAACTACAACGCTTGAGTTATTTGGCTCAAAGTGATTTGAAGCCAGTTTGGGACAAAGTATCCGCTATTGATTTGCGTTATCGGAATGGCTTAGCCATTCAATGGAAGAATACTGCTGCACCAAAGATAGCAAATGGTCATTTTGTTGTAACGATTGATGACACAAGCATTGCAGGTGGAGTGGCAGCAAAGCCATAATACTTGGCTTTAAAACAGAGGCATAAAGCCATAAATTAAACAAACATGTGATGGTAGTAGTAAATAATGAATGAAGCGGTTCCCTCAGTTGTTGCGATTGACATTGGGACGCACAAAGTTTCAGTTTTGATTGGTAAGGTACATGCGCCAGATAATATCCAAGTGATAGGAATGGCAACTGCTCGTAACCGAGGCATGAATAAAGGAAAAATGGTAAGTCTTGATAAAGTCATTACAGCAATAAAAAATGCCGTGCAAGAAGCAGAAGATATGGCCGAATGCCGTGTCCATTCCGCATGGGTATCTATTCCCAGTGCAGAGTTAAAGAGCTTTTATGCATCGGGACGAACACCAGTTGAAAATACTGACCATACAATTACAACAAGTGAAGTGGTTCGTGCATTAGAGTTGGCCAAAGCTAGCCACATGACCTCGGATCATTATCTGGTCAGTGCGGTTCCGTTGGGCTTTGAGCTAGATGACTCACCAGAATGGGTACAGAACCCAATACGTATGTCTGCACATAGTATGATTGGTCATTATCAACTGATGATGTTACCAATTAGTACTATGCAAAACCTTGATCGCGCACTTAAAGGTGCCAATATCGGGGTGGAAAAGTTGGTCGTATCTTGTTTGGCAACGGCAGAAGCAAGTCTGCTCAAAGATGAAAAAGAGTATGGCGTCTGTTTAGTTGATATTGGTGCAGGTACCACCAACATTGCGGTGTATTTAGATGGGCGTTTAGCACTGACGCATACTTTACAGCGTGGTGGTGAGCATGTCACCCGAGATATTGCTGCTGTGTTACAAACAACCACTGAAGAAGCGGAACGAATTAAACTACTCTATGGTTGTGTTGATATTAAATCGGTTAAACCAGACCATATGATTCAGATTCAAGGGATTGATGGTCCGCAAACGATTAGCCGTATTGAGTTGACTGAGATTGTGGTTGCACGTTATGAGGAAATCTTAGGTCAAGTACGCCAAGAACTTGAGCGGAATGGTGCAATCCATGGTTTGTATCATGGTGTGGTCCTAACCGGTGATGCCAACCAAATTGAAGGCATGGTGACGTTGGCACGTCGTATGTTGGGCGTATCAGCACATTTGGGTAATCCGCCTGTGCATGTGACAGCAGACGAGCAAAATATTGCAGCATTACGTCGTTCGCAGTATGCCACAGCAGCGGGTTTGTTGATGTTTAGTCAAAGTGAAACACAAGAAACGATTGTTGAGCCTGAAGATACAGAAAAACTATCGCTATTCAAACGCGTTGGGCGTGCTTGGTCTGGACTCAATGACAAGCTGAAATCTGTTTTTTAAGTTGAATTTTTTTGGAATATTGTTAAGAAGTTGTACAACGCATCGCTTAAACTTGACAAGCTATGGCTTGCACAGCATGCTTAAAAGCAATTTTGTTTATTAAGATCAAGGCAGTATACGGGCTTAAGTGACTGCCAATAACGAATTAGGAAATCTATAGGTCATGGCCTCATTTGAATTTTTAGAAGATGATCAAACCGATAGCAACGGTCAAGCCCGTTTTACTGTGTTTGGTGTTGGTGGTGCAGGTGGTAATGCCGTACAACACATGCTTGAGTCAGACATTCAAGGTGTAAAATTTGTATGTGCCAATACGGACAAGCAAGCGCTAGACCGTATGAATGCACAATTCAAAATCCAGTTGGGTGAACAAAGTACTCGTGGCTTAGGTGCTGGTGCCAATCCGAATGTGGGTCAAGCAGCGGCTGAAGAAAGCCGTGACTTGATTCGTCAGCACCTTGAAGGCACTGATATGGTGTTTGTGACTGCGGGTATGGGCGGTGGTACAGGTACAGGTGCAGCACCAGTGGTTGCTGAAATTGCCAAAGAAATGGGTATCTTAACCGTAGGCGTGGTAACGACACCATTTAACTTTGAAGGTAAGCGTCGCCTTCAATCTGCTGAGCAAGGGATTGAAGCATTAGAAGCGCATGTAGATTCCTTAATCATCATTCCAAACCAACGCTTGTTGAAAGTTTTCCGTGACATCTCAATGAAAGATGCCTACAAAAAAGCCGATGATGTTCTTCTTAATGCGGTACGTAGTATCTTTGATTTGGTGGTACGCCCAGGTCATATTAACCTTGACTTCGCTGACTTGAAAACAGCGATGAGCACACGTGGTTATGCCATGATGGGTGCTGGTTTAGGTCGTGGTGAGAACCGCGCACGTCAAGCGGCTGAACAAGCGATCCGTAGCCCGTTGCTAGATAATGTGACCATCATGAATGCCAAAGGTATTCTGATCAATGTAACGGGCGGCGATGATGTCACCTTTGGTGAAATCGAAGAAATTACCGATGTTGTGAACCAAATTGTCGATCTAGACGAAGGCCAAGTGTTCTACGGCACAGTATTTGATCCAGATGCGCGTGATGAAATCAGTGTCACTGTGATTGCAACTGGCTTGACTCGAAATTCAGCAGATTCTGCTGAGCCCGTGAAACGTCCAAATGCACATGTGCAAGTAGCACAACATGGGCATACAACGCAAGCGGTAGTTGAAGATGATGATGTACCAGCAATCCAGCGTCAGAACCAAGACGCGGCTGCGACAGCAAATTCTGCATCTGCTGTGAGTGCGGCGCGCCCAACACCAATGAGTATTCAAGATTATTTGAAAAATCAACAACGTAAGTAGTGCTTGCCCGTGTGGTAATTCCGCATTATTTGAAGAAAAGGTAGTCTCTGACTACCTTTTTGTTTTTTATCAATGGCTAAATATGCTAACGTATAGCGGTTTAGTGGTGAGATGATATGAAACATGTTGAAACAAAGAACTTTACAACGTGTCGTAAAAGCAAGCGGTATTGGTCTGCATAGTGGGCAAAAAGTTTTAATTAACTTTGTGCCACATCATGCGGACGGTGGAATTGTATTTCGTCGTATTGATCTTAACCCACCTGTAGACATTCTTGCCAATGCAATGCTAATTCAAGAAGCATTTATGTGTTCTAACTTGGTTCAAGAGGATACCAAGGTCGGTACCATTGAACATGTCATGAGTGCGATAGCTGGTCTGGGCATTGATAATCTGATTATTGAAGTGTCTGCATCTGAAGTGCCAATTATGGATGGTAGTGCTGGCCCTTTCATTTACTTGCTCATGCAAGGCGGCCTAAAAGAACTAGATGCCCCTAAAAAATTTATAAAAATTCTAAAGCCTGTTGAAGCACTCATTGACGACAAACGCGCCATTTTCAGCCCACATAAAGGGTTTCAACTGAATTTTACTATTGATTTTGATCACCCCGCCTTTAAGAAAGAATATCAATCAGCCACTATTGATTTTTCAACTGAAACCTTCGTTTATGAAGTCAGTGAAGCCCGTACTTTTGGTTTTATGAAGGATTTGGATTATCTCAAGGCCAATAATTTGGCTTTGGGGGCCAGTTTAGATAATGCAATTGGGGTTGATGAAACAGGCGTAGTGAATGAGGAAGGTTTACGCTTTTCGGATGAATTTGTTCGTCACAAAATATTAGACGCCGTCGGTGATCTTTATCTGCTTGGTCACCAAATTATTGCTAAATTTGATGGATATAAGTCAGGCCATGCTTTGAATAATCAGTTATTACGCAATGTTAAAAGTGACCCAAGTAGCTATGAAATTGTAACATTTGATGACGAAGATCAGTGTCCAATTCCATACGTGAGTGTGACTTAAGTCATTGTCTTTGCTATGTGATGTTATATTGTAACTTTTGATATTGTGATGTATTTCACATTTAAGTAATTGGGTTTAGACCGTATTCAAAGCTGGGTTACTTTTTTTTGCTTGCCAAACGGCGCATTGCTTGGCTAAGCTTAGGGTCGCTCACAAAGTCAGCAGCACCTCGAATTAGATCTTGAGTTTCGGTGCTGAGCGATCTTGAAATAGATTGTATTTTTGCGGGTGTTTGGGATGGGATTCTCAAACGAACTTGGAGTTTTTGTAAGTCCTTAAACTCGTCAAGTTGCGACAGTTGTGCAATATATTGTTTTTGAAGGTAACCAAGTTGACTAATCATCGCTTGATTTTCGCCGGTAATCGTCAAAATACCATATTGATAACAAACAACCTGCCACTGCTCTGGTTGCGGTAGGATAGGTTGGATCAGTTTAGTGAGTTTCTGCCATGCAGCAACTTGCTTTGAGAGAAACGTTAAGTTTCCTGTTTTTATGTGTTTTCTTGTTTGTTGAAAGAGATTCACTGGTTCGGACATACATATTTCCTTCATGTTGATGTCTTAATCTTATGCGTTCTTTTCAGTAGATATCAAGGACGAGATCACGCAAGAAATGTTTGTAAGAACAGTTTGAAGAGGTTTTTTTATGCATATGCGACGTATTTTGTTGGCTTTTTCTTTTGCGGCATCGGCTGCGTCTGTGGCCTTCGCCGATTTAGTTGAGCTCAATACAAATAACGCATCTTCGGATCGAATTGAGCAACTGACACGCACTTTGTCAGAAGGTGCTTATACTGCAGATGATATTGATCTTCCTGCTGAAACGAAAATGTCAGTGCAGCTCCGTGAGAAAACAGTTGAGCTTAACAATGCTTCACTGGCTAAAAAATACGGCTCAGAATCTTCTTCAAAAGGTTTTTCAAACAACCCTCATTCATGGCTAATTGCGCATCCATTACCAAGCGCACGGGTCAGTTCAAATTATGGCGGTCGTACGATGAATGGTCGTGCAGAACGTCATTCAGGCCTTGATCTTGCTGCACCAAGTGGTACTCCAATTTACGCAACAGGCCCAGGGATTGTGACCAAGTCTGGTTGGGGTACAGGTTATGGGCAATATGTTGAAATTAACCATGGTAACGGGTATATCACACGTTATGCACATGCCTCACGTTTAATCGCTCGTGTTGGCGACCGTGTAGACGCTGGTGAGCATATTGCCAATGTGGGCTGTACAGGTCGTTGTACTGGCCCACACTTACACTATGAAGTAGTTAAAGATGGTCAACGTAAAAACCCATCGACTTATCTCGCAATGTTGCCTTAATCCGTTTTGAACGATGATCCAAACTTACCGTTGGCCTGATGTTTGAAAAGGAATACAGGTCTGACGTAACCTAAATTAGCATCAAAAAATCGCATTAAATGTATAAAAAACCGCCTAAATTGGCGGTTTTTTGTTAACTTGGGTAACGAATGGTCAATGACTATTTAGCTGCTAAATAGTAGGGGTGGGCCATATTCAGCTGTAGCGATACTCTTATAGGACGAAAGTATGATACATATTAACTCATAAGATTAGGATATCGAAATAGGTGAATTATGGCGTTTTATGGTGATACTGACGCGCAAGAAACGCAAGAATGGCAAGATGCGTTTGACTCCGTTTTACAACACATGGGGACTGAGCGTGCAGCTTTTCTACTGGAAAAACTGTATCAACAAGCAATCGCTAAACATGTCCCTATTCAGCGTTTAAACACGCCTTATTTAAATACAATTTCAGTGGCTGAAGAACCTGCAATGCCAGGCGATCAAGACATGGAGCGTCGTATCCGTGCGTTGATTCGTTGGAATGCTTTGGCAATGGTACTTCGTGCCAACAAAACGGGTGATGACTTAGGTGGTCACTTGGCCAGCTTTGCATCTTCAGCAACTTTATATGATGTCGGTTTTAACCACTTTTTCCGTGCCAATAATGACAGCTTTGGCGGCGACATGATTTATTATCAAGGTCACTGTGCACCGGGTATTTATGCACGTTCATTCCTTGAAGGTCGTTTAACCGAAGAGCATTTGAATAATTTCCGTCGTGAAGTTGGTGGGATTGGTTTACCTTCGTATCCGCACCCATACCTCATGCCTGATTATTGGCAGTTCCCAACGGTATCTATGGGTCTAGGGCCAATCATGTCGATCTATCAAGCACATATTCAAAAGTACTTGATGAACCGTGGTTTAATTAAAGAAGAAGATCGTAAAGTCTGGGCATATCTAGGCGATGGCGAGATGGATGAGCCTGAAAGTACAGGTGCAATTTCATTGGCTGGTCGTGAAAAGTTAGATAACTTGATCTGGGTGGTGAACTGTAACTTACAACGTCTGGATGGCCCAGTACGTGGTAATGGTAAAATCATTCAAGAACTAGAATCTTTATTCCGTGGTGCGGGCTGGCGTGTCATTAAGGTGGTATGGGGTCGTCATTGGGATCCGTTACTTGCTAAAGACAGCACAGGCGCTTTAAAAGCGGTAATGGAAGAAGCGGTGGATGGTGATTACCAACGCTACCAAGTCAAAGGTGGTGCATACACCCGTGAGAAATTCTTTGGTAAGTATCCTGAAGCAAAAGAATTAATCAAAGACCTGAGTGATGAGGATATTGATAACCTCAACCGTGGTGGTCATGATCCGTACAAGGTATTTGCTGCTTATGCAGAAGCGATGAAAGCCAAAGGTCAGCCGACGGTCATCCTTGCGAAAACGGTGAAAGGCTAT
This sequence comes from Acinetobacter sp. SW-226, assembly GCF_055632855.1. Lineage (NCBI taxonomy): Bacteria > Pseudomonadati > Pseudomonadota > Gammaproteobacteria > Moraxellales > Moraxellaceae > Acinetobacter > Acinetobacter sp. SW-226. The sequence goes on from NZ_CM145752.1 coordinate 152,315, forward strand.
GGTTTGTCTGAAGAAATTGAAGCAGTCAACAAGACGCACCAAATCAAAAAGATGCAGATTGACTCTTTGAAATATGTACGTGACCGTTTTAACTTGCCATTTACCAATGAGCAGCTAGAAGAAGTTCCATTCTATCGTCCAAGCGAAAACTCTCCTGAATTGAAATACATGAAAGCACGTCGTGAAGCTTTGGGGGGATATTTACCTGCACGTCGTAAAGAAAGTGAACAGCTCGCGATTCCTGCATTGTCCGTATTTGATGCGGTGTTAAAAGGTTCAGCAGGTAAAGAACAGTCAACCACTATGGTAATGGTGCGCTTGATTTCTTCACTCTTGAAAGAAAAAGCGATTAAAGACCGTGTTGTGCCAATCGTTCCTGATGAAGCGCGTACCTTTGGTTTAGAAGGTATGTTCCGTCAGTTGGGTATTTATGCCGCACACGGCCAAAAATACACACCTGAAGACCAAGAACAATTGATGCATTACCGTGAAGCCAAAGACGGTCACATGTTACAAGAAGGGATCAACGAAGCGGGCGCGATGAGTGCGTGGGCGGCGTTGGCAACCAGTTATTCAACCAATAACTTGCCAATGATTCCAATGTACATGTATTACTCAATGTTTGGTTTCCAGCGTATTGGTGACATTGCATGGGCAGCAGGTGATGCACAAGCGCAAGGTTTCTTATTGGGTGCAACAGCGGGCCGTACCACGCTAAACGGTGAAGGTTTACAACACCAAGATGGTCACTCACACATTTTAGCCAACACCATTCCAAACTGTGTGTCGTATGACCCATGTTTCGGTTATGAGTTAGCGGTCATTGTGCATGATGGTTTACAACGTATGTATGTCAACCAAGAGCGTGTGTTCTACTACTTAACAGTCATGAACGAAAACTACGAGCATCCTGAAATGCCAGTAGGCGCTGAGGAAGGCATCAAACGTGGTATGTACTTGTTCCAAGAAGATGAAAAAGCTACGGTTCAGCTCATGGGTTCAGGCGTAATTCTGCGTGAAGTCATCAAGGCTGCGAAAATCTTACGTGATGAATACCAAATTCACTCAAATGTGTGGAGTGTGACCAGCTTCAACGAATTAGCACGTGATGGTATGGCATGTGAAGAATACAACCGCCTACACCCTGTGACTGAAGATGTGAAAGAGTCTTGGGTATCTCAGCAGTTGCGTGGGAAAGAGGGTATTGTAGTCTCTGCAACCGATCATATGCGTGCTTATAGCGAACAGATCCGTGCGTATTTACCAGATGGTCGTCCATTTGTAGCATTGGGTACAGACGGTTACGGTCGTTCTGATACACGTGCGAACTTACGCAGCTACTTCGGTGTAGATGCGGCGCACATTGTGGTTGCTACCTTGAAGAAATTGGCTGATGAAGGTGAAGTAGATGCACGTTTAGTCAAAGATGCGATTTCTAATTTTGAATTAGATACGGATCGTCCTGTGGCGTGGGCACCGCAAGCAACACCTGAGATTCACGCTGTTGCAGACTACAAAGAGGAGAAATAATCATGCAAATTACGACTCCTGATATTGGTGTAGATAAGGCGACCGTCGCTGAAATCTTAGTGAAAGTTGGTGATCGCATTAGTGTCGATGACAGCATTATTTTACTGGAATCCGACAAAGCCTCTGTTGAAGTGCCGAGCACTTCAGCAGGTGTGGTGAAAAGTATTTTGGTGAACTTAGGTGACTCGGTTGCCGAAGGTGCAGCGCTGATTGAGCTGGAAGCCGAGGGACAAACTGAAGCGCCAGCGGCACAAGCACAGGCTGAAGTTGTACAAGCTGAAGAAAAGCCTGTCCCTGCTGTTGTTGAAACGGTTGCACCAGTTGCGACTACAGCATCACAAGTGATTGATGTGCAAGTGCCAGACATCGGTGTAGAAAAAGCAACCGTTGGTGAAATTTTGGTGTCGGTTGGCGATCAAATTGACGTCGATCAAAGCATCCTTGTGGTTGAATCAGACAAAGCCACCGTTGAAGTCCCGAGTACGGTTTCAGGTACAGTGCAATCAATTAGCATTCAAGTGGGTGACAGTGTTAAAGAGGGTGTGGTGATTCTGACTGTAAAAACAGCAGTTTCAATTACACAAGCGACTGCTGAGCCTACGCAAGTTGCAACGCCTCAAGCCACTGAAGCTCAGCCTGCTGAAGCGGCACCACAAGTTGCTGCTGCGCCTGTAGGTGCAGTTGAAATTGCAGTGCCTGACTTGGGTGTAGACAAAGCGGCTGTTGCTGAAATTTTGGTGTCAGTCGGTGATACGGTTGAAAAAGACCAGAGTATCATCGTGGTTGAGTCAGACAAAGCAACGGTTGAAGTACCAAGTACGACAGCAGGTGTGATTAAAGCGATTCATGTTGCATTGGGTCAAAATGTCTCAGAAGGCGTGGCTTTGGTGACTATTGAAGCTGAGGGGCAAGCCTCTGCACCAGTAGCTCAAGCTGTTGCTCAGACACCAGCGAAACCTATAACTGCTCAAGTTACAACTGCGCCAGTAGAGACGCCTGTTGTACAGACTGCACCACTAGTTCAAGGCGCAGATAAGCTAACCAAAGAGCAAAATGCAGCCAATGCTAAAGTCTATGCGGGTCCTGCGGTACGTAAATTGGCGCGTGAGTTGGGGGTAGTACTGGCAGAAGTCAAAGCCTCTGGTCCACATGCACGTTTAATGAAAGATGACATTTTTGCTTATGTGAAAGGTCGCTTGACAGCACCGCAAACAGCGCCTGTTGCGGCGGTTGCTGCCACTGCGGGCTTACCGAAACTGCCGGACTTTAGTGCGTTTGGTGGTGTAGAAGAGAAAGTGCTGACACGTCTGCAACAAGTCTCTATTCCTCAGTTGTCTTTAAACAACTATATTCCGCAAGTCACTCAGTTTGATTTGGCGGATATTACTGAGCTTGAAGCTTGGCGTAATGATCTTAAAGGTAACTTTAAGAAAGATGGCATTAGCTTGACCATTATGGCTTTCATTATTAAAGCTGTTGCGCACCTGTTGAAAGAAGAGCGTGATTTTGCAGGTCACTTGGCTGATGATGGCAAGTCTGTACTGTTGCGTAATGAAATTCATATGGGCATTGCTGTAGCAACACCAGATGGTTTGACTGTTCCTGTACTGCGTAATCCAGACCAAAAGTCTATCAAAGAAATTGCGGTGGAGCTCGGTGTATTGGGTCAAAAAGCCCGTGATAAGAAGCTTTCGCCGAAAGATCTTCAAGGCGCAAACTTCACCATTTCAAGTCTCGGTGCAATCGGTGGCACAGCATTTACGCCATTAGTGAACTGGCCGCAAGTTGCAATCTTGGGTATTTCACCTGCAACGATGCAACCGGTATGGAATGGGCAAGGTTTTGATCCTAAGCTGATGTTACCATTGTCCTTGTCTTATGATCACCGTGTGATCAATGGGGCAGATGCAGCACGCTTTACCAATAAACTCACCAAGTTACTAAAAGACATCCGTAGCTTGTTGATCTGATATGATTTAAATTTAGAAAACCTCGCCTAGGCGGGGTTTTTATGTTTTGGGATAATAATAAGTGTGATTTTATTGATTCAGGCTTTCTTTTAAAATAATTTTAGACTGATAACGATTCTATTTGAGATGAGGTGCAAGGATGCTGGTGATCTATCGAATTGTATTGCCTATATTATTGATTGTTTTTGTATTAATGGGTTTGTGGGTAAGTTTCTTAGATTTTTCATCAGACTGGGTGATGTATATCGTCATGGGGTTGGAGGTGCTTGCGGCGACTATGGTTTTGGCCATGGAGTATCAAGCCCAAAGTGTTGGTGGTGCAAGTGGCTGGGGTATTTTTGGTTTTTTTTGTTTAAGTGTAAATTTAGCATTTATATTGGGTATTGCTCGTGTGTTGATGTGGACTTACCAAAAATTTTGGATATAGAGATTCAAAAAGTTCTGATTGTTTGGTAAAATGCTATCACTTCATTGGGGAGTAGCCGCTCTTTACGCAAAGTAAAGGGGTGATGATCAACATAATTGTTCAACAGAACATGGTCATCATAGCAAAGAACCAAAAACGACTTTTCAGTCGTGCTTTTGTTGGCAAGACCTTTGATTTACCACTCTGCATCAATCTATTTGATTTTGGCTAGCAGGAGGGGTAGGTCATCGGTATATTTTGCTAGCCAGAGCATTCAACTATGTATGAATTCCTCATCTCCACTTCAATTGTTGCCCTTGCTGAAATGGGTGATAAGACCCAATTGCTTGCGCTTTTACTTGCAGCGCGTTTCCGTAAACCCATCCCGATCTTAATTGCAATTTTACTTGCGACGACGATCAATCATGGTATCTCTGCGGTGTTGGGCCAATGGATTACGACAGTACTTAGCCCCGAAATTCTATTGTGGATACTTGCACTTGGCTTTCTTGGGATGGCGATCTGGATGTTGATCCCCGATGAATTAGGGGACGAAACTGAAAGCATTAATAAATGGCAAAAGTTTGGGGTATTTGGCGCAACCTTTATCTTATTTTTCTTAGCGGAAATTGGCGATAAGACTCAAATTGCGACAGTAGCTTTGGCTGCACGTTTTGACAGTATTTTTTGGGTCATGTTGGGTACGACTTTCGGTATGATGTTGGCCAATGCACCCGCTGTGTTTATTGGCGATAAATTGGCAGATAAATTACCGATTTCGTTGATTCATAAAATTGGTGCAGCGATTTTTTTAGTTGTGGGTATTTCTACACTAGTACAGCATTATTTCTTCTAATTCACTATAAAAATCACCAATCCCGACTTAAAAAATCGGGATTTTTTATTGTTAAATCATCCTCAATTTATTGATATATCAAATGATATTGGTCGCAAATGCATTGTAAGTTTGTGTAAATCCATATATGTTGTAGGCATTAAAAAGTCGTTTAAGAAAAACAGTATTTTGAGGGGATTGGTATGGCATTTGACCGTACAACGTCACAGGTTTTATATGATGATGGCACACATAAATGTATTAGCTTTACCAGCTTGGTCAAAGGTGAAGGCGTTCAGGCGAACCAGTTTTTAATTATTGACCATGAACGTGCTGCAGTGTTAGATCCGGGTGGGGATTTAACCTATGTACCACTCACGATGGAGTTGAATAAATATACTCGTTTGACCAATCTTGATTATGTCATGGCTTCACATCAAGATCCGGACATTATCACCTCAATGCCACGTTGGTTAGTGTATACCGAGGCAAAAGTTGTGGCTTCTAAACTGTGGGCACGTTTTTTACCGCATTTGAACTCTGCATTTATGAGTGAGCGGATGAAAGGCAACTGGTTAGATCGGTTGGTGGAATTGCCTGATCATGGTCAAGTCATCACTTTGGGTCAATCTTCCATTATTGCTGTACCTGCCCATTTTCTACATTCGGTAGGCAATTTTCAGTTTTATGACCCGATTGCCAAGATTTTATTTTCAGGTGATATGGGGGCATCAATGGTGGATGATGCATCTAAACCTTTGGAAAATTTTGCTGCACATATTCCTAAAATGAAAGGCTTCCATCAGCGTTATATGTGTAATAACAAAGTGATCCGTTTATGGGTCAACATGGTCCGCACGATGGATATCGAAATGATCGTACCACAACATGGGACTCCTTTTATTGGTCAAGAGCAGATCCATCAGTTCTTAGACTGGATTGAAGGTTTGGAATGTGGCACAGATTTGATGGACGAGAGTGTATTTACCTGTCCCACTTAAGTGACAAAATAGTCGTAAATTTTGCTTGTTTGGCGACCACAATTTTTTTAATATTTTCTTCCAAAAAAGTTTTTTGAAAACGAGAATATAAAGGATGTTGTCTCAAGTTCCGACGGAAGATGCCTGTTTAAGCTGTGGGGCATGTTGTGCCTTTTTTAGAGTCTCATTTTATTGGGCCGAAGGTATTCCCATGCCTGAGCACTATGTCGAGCCTGTGACGGCTGTGTACTCATGTATGGTGGGAACGAATCAAGCAAACCCGCGTTGTATTGCACTAGATGGAACCATTGGTGAGCAGGTGAGTTGTGGTATGTATGAGCAACGGAGTTCATCATGTAAAGAAGTTCAGATTGCTGACGATCAATGCAACAAAGCACGACGTGCACACAATATGATTCCTTTTGTGCAACTAGACGCAGGCTTATCGGTCAATGATGAAGGGTTTAATCAGGTATGCTAATTGCAAAAAGTGGAGCTAAGGCTCTACTTTTTCATTTTTAAATATGACCTAAATCCTTTGCAAAATAAGAAATAAAAAAAATAAGCGTGAAAATGATAGCTCAAAAATAAAATACGTGTTTTATCATATTCTTTTCTAAGACAAAAAAATAATTTTTGCAATTGCAATGAAATTTAAGGCTATTTTTGTTTATAATAGCGCACGGAAATTACCAGTGAGACTGTTATGTTGACCATCGTTCAAGACGCGTTAACTTTTGATGATGTCCTATTACTCCCTGCCTACTCTACTGTTCTCCCAAAAGATGTCTCTTTAAAGACACGATTCACGCGCGGCATTAATTTAAATATCCCACTTGTGTCAGCAGCAATGGATACGGTGACTGAATCGCGTATGGCGATTGCGATGGCGCAAAATGGTGGTATTGGTATTTTACACAAGAACATGGATATTGCTGCACAAGCTGCAGAAGTCCGTCGTGTGAAAAAATTTGAAGCAGGAATGGTGAAAGATCCAATCACTGTAACACCTGAAACCACAGTGCGTGAATTGATCTCGATTACTCAAGCCAACAATATCAGCGGTGTACCTGTTGTGAAGGATGGCAAAGTAGTTGGTATCGTGACTGGTCGTGATACACGCTTTGAAACGAACCTTGAGCAACCTGTAAGCAATATCATGACGGGCCAAGATCGTTTGGTGACAGTGCGTGAAGGCGAATCGAAAGAAAATATTCAAGCATTATTGCAAAAGCATCGTATTGAAAAAGTTTTGGTTGTGGGTGAACACAACGAACTTAAAGGCTTAATTACGGTTACTGATTTCCGTAAAGCGGAAAGCTATCCAAACAGCTGTAAAGATGACCTCGGCCGTTTACGTGTGGGTGCTGCAGTTGGTACAGGTGCAGAAACACCAAGCCGTGTTGAAGCACTGGTTGAGGCGGGTGTGGATGCGATTGTCGTGGATACTGCACATGGTCATTCTGCGGGTGTAATCGAGCGTGTACGTTGGGTAAAAGCGAATTACCCGCAAGTCCAAGTGATTGGCGGTAACATTGCCACTGGCGATGCCGCTTTGGCTTTATTGGATGCAGGTGCTGACGCAGTTAAAGTCGGTATTGGCCCAGGTTCAATCTGTACCACTCGTATTGTGGCTGGTATTGGTATGCCGCAGATTTCTGCGATTGATAGCGTTGCCAATGCATTGAAAGACCAAATTCCATTGATTGCAGATGGTGGTATCCGCTTCTCTGGCGATATGGCAAAAGCGATTGGCGCTGGTGCGAGCACGATTATGGTTGGCTCACTCCTTGCAGGAACTGAAGAAGCGCCAGGTGAAGTTGAATTCTTCCAAGGTCGTTACTATAAAGCCTATCGTGGTATGGGTTCATTGGGCGCGATGGCAGGGGCAACAGGTTCTGCGGATCGCTATTTCCAAGACTCTAAAGCAGGTGCGGAAAAGTTAGTTCCAGAAGGGATCGAAGGTCGTGTGCCTTACAAAGGCCCGATGGGTAACATCGTACACCAAATGATGGGCGGTTTACGTTCTTCTATGGGCTATACGGGTTCATCTGTGATTGAAGATCTTCGTCAAAATGCGAAGTTTGTGAAAATTACATCTGCGGGCATGTCTGAGTCACATGTCCATGATGTGACAATTACCAAAGAAGCACCGAACTACCGCGTTGGCTAATTCAGCTATACCAATTGTTTAATGTAAAAGCCGTCATAAAAATGACGGCTTTTTCGTTTTGGTGTAAAGTATTTCACAATGAAAAAGGATGATGCAAATCACCCATTAAGAAGTGAGACATACATGAGTTATTTTGGTACCGACGGTATTCGTGGAAAATTTGGCGTTCTCCCTATTACTCCTGAATTTGCGCTGAAGTTAGGATTTGCCGCAGGTAAAGTGATTAAGCGTCATAGTAAAAAAGCTAAACCGGTGGTGGTCATGGGAAAAGACCCGCGTTTATCTGGTTATATTTTGGAATCTGCACTTCAATCGGGTCTTAATGCTGCGGGTGTGTATGTACATTTATTGGGGCCTCTACCAACCCCTGCTATTGCTCATTTGACTCGTGCTCTACATGCAAATTTAGGGATTGTCATTTCTGCTTCGCATAACCCATATTTTGATAATGGGATTAAGTTCTTTTCCAGTGAAGGGAAGAAACTCCCAGATACGCTACAAGAAGAAATCAACCTTGAATTAGAAAATGATATTTTAATTGAAGATACTGAAAACCTAGGTAAAAGTGTTCGCGTTGATGATGCACAAGGTCGTTATATTGAATTTTGTAAATCGTCCTTTCCATACCACTACGATTTAAATGACTTAACGATTGTGGTGGATTGTGCCAATGGGGCTGCTTATCATGTAGGACCAGCAGTTTTTCGTGAATTGGGTGCGAAAGTCATTGCTATTCACAATGAACCAAATGGTTTAAATATCAATAAGGGTTGTGGTTCGACCCATCCAGAAAGCTTACAAAAAGCTGTTGTTGAGCATAAAGCTGATTTGGGTATTGCATTTGATGGTGATGCCGATCGGGTTATTTTGGTGGATAAAACAGGCAAGTTGATTGATGGAGATCATGTCCTCTATATCCTCGCAACGCAAACGCAGAAAAAGCCAGCAGGAATTGTGGGTACTCTGATGTCGAATATGGCCTTAGAGCTTGCCTTAGAAAAAGCAGGTGTTGAATTATTACGTGCCAAAGTGGGAGATCGTTATGTCCTACAAGGTCTAGAGGAAAAAGGTTGGGTTATTGGTGGTGAGCCATCTGGACATATTTTAACACTAGATAAAAGTACGACAGGCGATGCCATCATTGCAGCGTTGCAAGTGTTGACGGTGATGGTTGAGCAGAAGAAAGCCCTGCATGAACTGGTTGCTGAATTTAAGCTTTTACCGAATGTGTTGGTGAATGTCCGTTTAGAGGCGATGTTTGATCCTTATGCAGTGCCTGCTTTGGTGGCTGAATTTGATAAAGCAGAGCAACAACTCAAAGGTCGTGGTCGTTTGTTGATCCGCAAGTCAGGGACTGAACCTGTGATTCGTGTCATGGTGGAAGGGGATGATCTCGATGAAGTTAGTACTTTAGCTCATACATTGGCTGATGCCGTACGTGCGAATGCAGCTTAGAAAGGAGTTGAAAAATGACTGATTTAATTAAAGATCTCAGCGAACTTCGTTTAAGTTACCAAAAAGGTGAGTTGTACGAAGCACGAGTAGAAACCCATCCACATGCCCAGTTTTTACTTTGGTTCAACCATGCACTAGAAGCACAATTGCATGAGCCTTATGCGATGTCGCTGGCAACAGCGAGTGGGCAGGGTCGTCCACATGTGCGGACTGTTCTCTTACGAGGTGCAACCGAAGCTGGATATGATTTTTATACCAATTATGATAGCCAAAAAGGCAATGATTTGGCTGAAAATCCGTATGCAGAGTTACTTTTCTATTGGCAGGAGCAGGAGCGTCAAATTCGCATTGGGGGTAAAGTGGTCAAAATTTCTGAAGCGGAATCGACAGACTACTATCATAAGCGTCCACGAGATAGCCAAATTGCGGCACATATCAGTACACCCCAAAGTGGCGTAATTGAAAGTCGTGAGGTATTGCAACAACGTTTTGAGCAATTGCAAAGCCAAGTTGAAGGTAAATCGGAACTGAATAAACCACTATTTTGGGGTGGCTACCGTCTTGAGCCAGACTACTATGAATTTTGGCAGGGGCGCCCGAACCGTTTGCATGACCGCTTAAGTTATGAAAAACAGCACGATGTTTGGGTGTTGAAGCGTTTGATGCCATAAATGTCATCCATTCAAATTAAGCAAAGACCCTTCATTAGCCGTCCTGAATTATTTCAGGATGTTCCTGCGTTTATTGCAGAAATTTTAGCTCGTCGTGGTGTAGCGTCAGCACAAGAACTGGAATTAAAGCTTAAGCATCTACTAGCACCTAATATGAAAGGCTTAAACGAAGCTATTCAGTTGATAGATGCTGCAATGGATCAGCATCATAAAATCGTCATTGTCGGCGATTATGATGCAGATGGTGCAACCAGTACGGCTTTGATGGTCTTGGCTTTGCGTGAGATGGGGGCACAGGTAGAGTATCTGGTTCCAGACCGCTTTAAATATGGTTATGGCTTAACCCCAGCGATTGCAGATTTGGCATTTACCACCTTTACACCTGATTTATTGATTACGGTTGATAATGGTATTTCCAGCCATGACGGTGTGAAACAAGCGCAAGATCATGGTATGCAAGTGATTATTACCGATCATCACTTGACCACTAAACCCACACCGAATGCTGAAGCGGTAGTCAATCCAAACCAGTTGGGCTGTGGTTTTCCAAGTAAAGCTTTGGCTGGTGTGGGGGTTGCCTTTTATGTTTTAGCCAACTTATCGAGCTATCGTAAAAAACTCAATAAGTCTTCGGCCGTCATGAGTCAGTATCTGGATTTGGTGGCCTTGGGAACTTATGCCGATGTTGCCAGTCTTGATTACAATAATCGTATTTTGGTCGATGTCGGGCTGAAAAGAATTCAGCAGCATTTATGTCGTCCTGGCATCAGTGCATTACTCGAGATTGCAGGGCGAGAGGCTACAACTTTAAAAGCGCAAGATTTGGGATTTGTACTGGGACCACGTATTAATGCGGCAGGTCGCATGGAAACCATGGATATCGGGATTGAATGTCTATTGGCACAGGACTTTGCTACTGCTTATCCATTGGCGGAGCAACTGAATCAGTTGAATGTGGAGCGTCGTCAGGTTGAAGCGACGATGAAGCAGGAGGCTTTAACAGCCTTAGATCAGATTCAACTGGATGATACGGCTTTACCTGCGGCCTTACTGATGTTCGAGCCACATTGGCATCAGGGGGTGATAGGCATTGTTGCGGGGCGCTTAAAAGAACAGTTTCACCGTCCAAGTATTGTGTTTGCAGCAGATGAAGACGGGATACATATCAAAGGTTCAGCGCGCTCGATAGAAGGGATTCATATTCGAGATGCCATTGAGTGTGTTGCTGAGCAATATCCATATTTGGTCAGCCACTTTGGTGGTCATGCAGCAGCAGCAGGATTAACCATTCAAAAAAGCCATTTTGAAGAGTTTAAACAGGCTTTTGAAGCACTGATGGCAGCTCAGGATGAACGTTTATTTACAGCCACTTTATGGACTGATGGTGAGCTCCCTGCGCAAAATATTCAGGTTGAGACGGTCAATATTTTGCAACAACTCAGCCCATGGGGGCAAAAGTTTCCAGCCCCGATTTTTGAAGGAAATTTTCAGATTTTAGATTTCCGTTGGTTGAAAGAAGTGCATTTAAAATTACGCCTTGCTTTAGATAATGGTCAGGTGGTGGATGCGATTGCCTTTAATGCGGCGGACAAATACCAGTTCAATGAGATGAACCATCAAGTTCGTTTGGTCTATGAGTTGGATAAAAATGAATTTCGTGGCAATGTCAGTGTACAACTTCGCATTTTGTATTTAGAACAACATTAAAAAACCGCTCTATAGAGCGGTTTTTTAAATACATTTTTGTTTCAATTAGAAGCGGTAAGCACCACGTAAACCGAATATATTGCCTTCATCAGCAAAGTCAATTGCACTTTCTAGGCTAACCTGTTGTGTGAAGAATTTTTTCGCACGAATGGTAAATATGTCAGCATCTTCTTCGTCTGTATCAGAAAAACCGAGACCAACGCTCAAGGTTTTATCTAAATATAAGTCAGCAGCTAAGTTATAAGCATCAATATCGCCAAAAGATGCACTACCTTCAAAATTCATGTCATAAGCCCCCACTTGAGTAACATATTTGGCACGTAAGGTTGGATCGACATCGTCGCCATAATCATTATCATATCCGAATAAACCGACTGCAACCAATAGGCCTGGAACGGGAAGGTAGCCAAGCTCAGCAGAATAAATTGTTGTATCTAGATCTTCAACATCATCCATTTCATGTTTGGTTTGTCCAATATTCCCGTTGATATAAAAATCTGAGTTTGGCACAAAATATTCGAGTCCAACATTAAAAGCAGTGACTTCATAGATATCATAGTCAATATAAGAAACTGCGCCATTGAGATTACTGGAGCGGTTTAAAAAAGCAGCTTCATTCAGCGGATTGTTTTTGACTTGAACAGGGTTGAAGTAGTAGATGCCATCTACACCAAAACCTGTTGCAGTATCCCCATGATCAGGATCAACGACAGCAATGGTGCCACCAATTTCACCTTGGTAAGCATGTGCAGTCCCGAAGCTCGCAATCAGTGCTGTAGTAAGCGCAAGTTTTTTAAGCATTTTAGAGATTCTCTCTTTGTTATAAGAATAATGACTGTTCTATGACAGTTGCAACGCAGTGTACAAAAAAGTAGCAGAGAGTCAATCTTTATTTATAACAATGCTTTATAGAAATGAAAAAAGCCCATTCGAGAATGGGCTTTTGTTTTCAAACCTTAATTGAGTGGTTTTAGAAGCGGTATTTCGCAGCTACACCGAATTTGTTGTAGTCGTTGTTGCCGACTTCACCAAAACCAACACGGCCTTCAAGGCTGACTTGTGGAGTGAAGAATTTACGAGCATTGATACCGAATTCATTGGTATCAGTGAGATCATTGCTGTAATAGTCAGCCCCTAAGCTTAAAGTTTTGTCGATGAAATAATCGCCTTTAAGGTTGTATTCATCAAGGTCTCCGAAAGCGGCACCTGCTTCTAAGTTTATGTCTTTACCATTACTGAGTGTTGTGACATATTTGGCACGTAAAGTTGGGTCTACGCCATCGTCATAATCGTTATCATAACCCTTTAGACCCGCAGCGATTAATAAACCTGGAGCAGGTAAATAACCGACTTCAGCACTATAGACTGTAGTATCAAAGTCACCGCCATTATCAAAAGAATAATCATCACGTCCAACTTTACCACCGAGGTAGAAGTCTGAGTTCGGAATGAAGAATTCTGCACCAATGCCATATTGCTGACGTTCATCATCACCAACTTCATCGTATTGGTATTTGGCATTTACATTACTGGCACGATCTAAGAATGCTGCTTCTGCAAGTGGCGCATTACGAGTTTGTACGGGGTTAAAGTAGTATGTACCATCCACACCAAAAGAGCCGCTTGAACTACCATTGTCTGGATCAATTAGGCCAGCAGAAGCACCGACTTCTGCTTGGTAGGCATGCGCAGTACCTGTGATTGCCAAAGCTGAAAGAAGTGCTGAAGCAATTGCTAATTTTTTCATGGAATGTACCCCTCGAAAGTGGACCGATATTTAAATTTTTTGTTACAACTTCAGTCTAGGTCAAAATAAAAAAGCGTCAACCAATGGAAAGTTAATGCTCTGTATCCATGGTTACATCATGTAATTTTTCATATTTAAATAATTGATAATAAATTATATTTTTATAATGTTTTGTTTTATTAAAATTGTGTAGATTCTGTGGATCTCATAATTTTTGTCCATATTTTATACAATTTTAGGTCAAAATGTTTAGCCCATTTGTCTGCTGAGAAATGCTCTCAGATTTGTTTTATGTGGTTGCTGAAGCATATAGAGATTTGCTTGCTCATTGAAGTAATCACTTTCTTGACTGAAGGTTAGCTTTCCATCTTATGAAGAAGAGCCAGTTGTGTCGGGTTTGAGATGAATAATCACAGCCACTGAGTGTGCTATAATCAGCGACTATTTTTTCGCTTTATATTGATTGAGAGTAATTCACGTGGAAATTAATCCGTATCTAAACCAATTAAAAGACTTAAACGACCGTGGTCTCACATTACGGGGGTATCTTTGACTACGATCTGAAAAAAGAGCGTTTAGAAGAGGTTCTCCGTGAATTAGAAGATCCAGCGATTTGGAATGATCAAAGCCGTGCGCAAGCGATGGCCAAAGAAAAAGGCGAACTTGAAAACGTCTTAAACGTGTTAGATGGTTTGGCAACACAGCTTGAAGACGCAGAAGCGATGCTCGATTTGGCAGTCGAGGCCGATGATGAGAGTCTGCTGGCTGATGTTCAGGCTGAATTGAATTCTGCAGAAGAAGAATTAGCGAAGCTTGAATTCCGCCGTATGTTCAGCAACCCAATGGACCCGAACCCATGTTATGTGGAAATTCAAGCAGGTTCAGGGGGTACAGAAGCGCAAGACTGGGCTTCAATGTTACTGCGTATGTACATGCGCTGGATTGAACGTCATGGCTTTAAGGCTGAATTGATGGAAGAGTCAGACGGTGATGTCGCCGGGATTAAGTCAGCAACGATTCGTGTGGAAGGTGAATATGCTTATGGTTGGTTGCGTACTGAATCGGGCGTGCATCGTTTAGTTCGAAAATCGCCATTTGACTCAGGTAACCGCCGTCATACCTCGTTCTCTGCTGTGTTTGTGTCGCCAGAAGTTGATGACAATATTGAAATTGATATCAACCCATCTGACGTGCGTACAGATACTTACCGCGCTTCAGGTGCTGGTGGTCAGCACATTAACAAAACAGACTCTGCGGTACGTTTAACCCACGCACCGACAGGGATTGTGGTTGCATGTCAGAACCAACGTTCACAACATGCCAACCGTGATCATGCATGGAAACAGTTACGTGCGAAGTTGTATGAGTTGGAAATGAGCAAACGTAACGAAGCGGCTCAAGCACTTGAAGACTCGAAGTCAGATATCGGTTGGGGCAGTCAGATTCGTTCTTATGTTTTGGATGACTCACGTATTAAAGACTTACGTACTGGTGTTGAAAATTCCAATACAGGTGCAGTACTAGATGGTGACCTTGATAAGTTTATTGAAGCCAGCTTAAAACAAGGTTTGTAATTTAAATAATGAATGAAAGCAAAGCGTTAAAATTTATTTTACAATATATCTAAAAAATTCGATATTAAAATCGAAAAAATACGATATATTAGATAAAAGAAACTGAATCACGCTTTGCTGCCCATTAAACGTGTCTTGAGTATGGATATAGATTTAATTTTTAAAGCCTTGGCTAATCCGACGCGTCGTCAAATTTTGGAATGGTTAAAAAAGCCTGAACAATTTTTATCGAGCGACGAATGTGGTGACTTTAAACGGGGCGTATGTGCAGGTCATATCGAGCGGTTGGGCAATGTGTCGCAATCGACGATGTCGAACCATTTATCTGTGTTACAGCAGGCCGGTTTAATTCAAGTCGAGAAAAATGGACAGTGGTCATATTTTTCGCGCAATGAAGCGTTGATTCAGCAATATATCGAACATTTGCAACGTTCACTTTAATTGAGAAAAGTGGCGATCGAGGCGACTATGGCTGAACTGAATACTCCTTTAACTTTGGGTGATTTACACTTAAAAAACCGCGTCATTATGGCTCCATTAACGCGTAGTCGTGCAACAGCAGACCGTGTGCCCACAGCCATGATGGCAGAGTATTATGCACAGCGTGCAAGTGCAGGTTTGATTATTTCTGAAGCGACCGTGATTTCGGAAGAAGCCAATGGCTATTTGAATACACCGGGGCTATTTAATGAAGCGCAAGTTGAAGGCTGGAAACAGGTGACTCAAGCGGTACATGACAAAGCGGGCTTAATTGTGGCGCAGTTGTGGCATGTCGGTCGTGTATCGCACCCTGATTTATTGGATGGCGAAACCCCAGTTTCTGCAAGTAGCGTACAACAAAAGGGTTATGTCAGTTTATTACGTCCAAAACGTGAATATGTGCTGCCTCGTGCATTAGAGATTGCTGAAATTCAAAGCATTGTTGAGCAGTACAAGCAAGCAGCGGTTTATGCCAAAGCGGCGGGCTTTGATGGTGTGGAACTGCATGCGGCCAATGGTTATTTGATTGATCAGTTTTTACAAAGCTCAACCAATCTACGTAAAGATCAATATGGTGGCAGTGTAGAAAATCGTGCGCGTTTGTTGCTTGAAGTGGTGGATGCATTGATTGAAGTCTGGGGTGCAGGTCGTGTTGGGGTGCATCTAGCCCCACGTGGTGATGAGCATGACATGGGCGATGATGATCCACGTGAAACCTTTGGTTATGCACTAGAGCAACTGGGTCAACGTCAGATTGCGTTCTTCTTTACCCGTGAATATTTGGCTGATGACAGTATCAGTACGTACCTCAAACAACGTTCGGGTGGTGTGCCATTGATTGCCAATATGCGTTTAAGCCGTGAAGATGCGGTTGATCTGTTGGCATCGGGTCAGGCCGATGCAGTGTCTTGGGGTAAAGATTATATTGCCAATCCAGACCTGTATGAGCGTCTGCTGCAAGATGCACCACTGAATGAACTGAAACTGGAAAATATGATTGGAACGGATGTCGCGGCAGGCTATGTGGACTATCCGACTTTAGCTGAAATGGAAACTGCTGCGGTTTAAATTGCTTTTCCGTTAAATTCGCGACAAGATAACAGCGCAATTCATTTCATGGCATGAGTTGCGCTGTTTTATTTTTGCATTGATTTTTGGAGCACGTATTTGGCTACTCCTTTTTGGTATAACGCAGCACTTGCGCTGATCAAACCGCTGTATAAGTCTAAAATAAAAAAACGTGCAGAGAGTACAGAGCAGTTTCAACAAGAATGTCTCGAACGTTTCGGGCCATTTCAACCCGTTAAAAATCGCCAAGCGATTTGGTTCCATGTGGTGTCGGTGGGTGAAACCAATGCAGCGCAGCCTCTCATCGAGCATTATTTAAAAGCGGGTCATCCAGTCTTGGTGACCAATACCACCAAAACGGGTCAGGCACGGGCTAAATCACTCTTTTTAAAAGCACCTTATTTAGACCTGTTCCAAGCGGTATATTTACCTGCAGATCAAAAGCCCTTAGTTCGTCAGTTCTTTGCATTGTATCAGCCTAAACTCTTGGCTTTGGTGGAGACGGAACTGTGGCCAAATTTAATTGCCCAAGCGGGGCAGAGTCAGGTGCCATGTATTTTGATGAATGCTCGTCTTTCTGAAAAATCAGCCAAAGGCTATGCCAAAGTATCTAGCCTGACGCAACCAATGTTACACGGACTAGATCAGCTCTTGGCACAAGATCGTGCAACTGCGGAGCGCTTTATCCGGCTCGGTGCAGTTCAGTCAAAGACGCAGGTGGTGGGGAGTATTAAGTTTGATATTCATGCGCCTGAATCATTTGTTAAACAGGCGGCTCAGCTCAGGCAAGAATGGTCATTGGCTGGACGTAAGATCATCACTATGGCCAGTACTCATGCACCTGAAGAACAAAAATTGTTAAGTGCGTTTAAGCCATATTTGGATGCACAGCCTGAACTGTTGTGTATTGTGGTACCGCGTCATCCAGAGCGTTTTGATGAGGTCTTTAATGTCACGCAAAGTTTAAATTTAAACACCACTCGCAGAAGTACGGGACAAAGAATAGAAGCAAAAACTCAAGTCTATTTAGCCGATTCAATGGGAGAGATGTGGTTATGGTATGCCTTATCGAATACCTGTTTTGTCGGTGGCTCGCTGAATGAACCCGGGGGTGGGCATAATATTTTAGAGCCGATTGCGTTAAATGTGCCAACAGTTTTGGGCAAAAACTATTTTAATTTCCAAAGTATTGTTGATGAGTTTGTACAAGCCGATGCAGTGAAAGTTGTTGATGATGCTGAACAGGCTGCCGCAGTGTTGATGACACTGTTAGAGGATATTGAGCAAGCGAATACACTGAATCAATCTGCACAAAAGATTATGCAGTTGAATACGGGTTCTTTGAAAAAGCATATTCAAGTGATTGATGCTTATTTATAAAATTTGAGTGAGTTTGTCATTACTATAAATACTGTAGATTTTATGGATGGCTTTGCGTAAGTGGCTCCTACTTTTCAAAGATGAAAAGTAGCAAAAATCTTTTGCTGTGCTGAAGGTACATCCTGTACCTCAGCACAGCGGGCGACATCCTTGTCGCCGTTCACGATGGCATGTGCTGATTAGGCCTTCACTGTTTGGATTCTTTCTATTTATTATGAATATCGTTCTCTTAGACCCGCGCCACACTGAATCTGAACTCTGGTCCATTAGTGCCAAGCGTCAGCTTGAACATTTACATCGTCATTTAGAGCTTAAAGTCGGCGATACTTTAAAAGTCGGGATACAAAACGGAAAGCGTTATCTTACGCAAGTGGTTGATGTTTCCGAAACAGCTGTACGTATAAAACCCTTACATGAAGAGTCTGTACCTGCCAAACTGCCAGTGACTTTAATTGTCGCAATGCCACGTCCTAAAGTTCTACGTCGCTTGATTATGGATGCCGTGACATTGGGTGTCGAGAAAATCATTTTATTGCACAGTTATCGGGTCGATAAAAGTTATTGGCAAACCCCATTTTTACAACAGTTGGATCAATATGTGACTTTGGGGTTAGAGCAGGCCGGTGATACGGTTTCACCAAAAATTGAAATTTATAAACGCTTTAAGCCTTTTGTTGAAGATCAATTGCCAAGTCTGATTTCGGCCGATTGTCCTGCCTATGTGGCACATCCCTACAGCGAGACCAAAATGCCGAGTGCAATTCAACATCCCTGTACAATTGTGATTGGGCCTGAAGGTGGATTTATCCCTTACGAAGTTGAATTACTGGTAAAAAACGGCTGCCAAGCGATGAGCTTAGGCAACCGTATTATTCGGACTGAAACCGTGATCCCTTATGTCTTAGGGCGCTTATTTGGCGGTTGAAGCATCCATTGGATAGCTGTCATTCTTCGCTACGCGAACTTCTTGAACAGGGTATGGGATAGAAATATCATGTTCAGCAAAGGCTTCCACGACATATTCTTGTACAGCACTGATTGAGCCAGATACCGTGGTTTCTGTGGTGTTAACCCACCATTGAACTTTAAGGTTAACCGAAAAATCTGCAAGTGCAGCGACGTTCACACTAAAACCCGGCTGACTTAAAATAGTCGTATCTCGGTCTAAAATGCCTAAAATAATATCTTTGGCTTTTTTGATATCATCTTCATAACCAATACCGACCAAGAACTCACAGCGACGACGTGGATAGGCAGTGTTGACCGTAACAGCGCTGGTATACACAGTTGCATTTGGGATCACAATACGACGACCATCTGGGGCGCGTAAGTAAGTGGCACGAATTTGAATATCCTCAACATTGCCTTCCATACCCGAGACGATGATGTCATCACCTATTTTAAAGGGTTCACTCAATAAAATGAGAATTCCCGAAAGCAAATTTTGGAAGATATCTTTAAAAGCAAAACCAATGGCAACTGAGCCAATCCCTAAAGCACTCATCAGCTGACCGGGTGTGAAACCAGGAATTGCAATCACCATAGCAATCAGAAAACCAATAAAGATGATGGCTGAACTGCCGACACGGTTTAGGACTAGAACAAGATTCTGCTTGGTATAGGAGCGATCAGACAGTGCTTTACGAACAAACAGTTTGAACAGCTTAGAGAGTAGATAAAAAATGATAAACGTAATCAGCGCAATACAAAAATAAGGCATACGTTCCCAAAAACCATCGACAAATTTGTCAATCGTCGAATAGGCATCATTATATTTTGCAGTATGTGCGATTACGCTTTGCGTGGTCTTTGCAGTCGCGTCATGTAGCATCTCTGACGTACCTTGCGCAACTTCACTCAAGGTAGGGGTTTGTTCTGACACTGGTCTTCCAATCACTGAAAATTTGGCATATTTTGCCTGAAAATTGTGTGTATTTAATAGAGAAAAACGTATGAGATTGGCGCATTGGCTGATGACAATGCTAAATCAACCATTATCTTCATTTTTAACTCGGTTAAATTTTGGATTAAGGTGTGCTTAGTGCTGCTATATCGGCCATAGAATGCTTAAATGTAACAATATACTTAAAAAAGATCAGATCGCACCTATTTACAGCCTCTTGGGCTGTTCATGTTACGGATTTGACACAGGAACTCATTGAAAGATCACTATAAAATGTGTTTTAAATTGTAGAAATAATATACGACCAAAGCCGTGTTGATCTGTTTAAAAAACAATCGTCATACTGTGGTTATGCAGTCCAATAAAAAACCAATAACTGTGGCATAAGCTCTCGCGATGAGAGCCAGAATATAAGGAAGTATGATATGAAAGAAGTCTATCCTGTACCTGCTGAATTTGAAAAAACTGCACGCACCAATGAGCAAGAATATTTTGAGCGTTATCAAAAATCACTAGAACAACCTGATGAATATTGGGCTGAACAAGCTTTGAAGCTGGATTGGATCAAGCCGTTTAGTCAAGTTAAAAACACCAGTTATGATAAAGACAATTTTAAAATTGAATGGTTTGCAGATGGTCAACTGAACTTAAGCGCCAACTGTCTTGATCGACATTTAAAAGAGCATCCGTATAAACCTGCGATTATTTGGGAAGGTGACCATCCTTCACGCCATAAGATTATTTCCTATACTGAACTGTATGATGAAGTATGTCGTTTTGCCAATGTCCTGAAAAAGCATGGTGTGGTAAAAGGCGATCGTGTGGTGCTGTATATGCCGATGATTTCAGAAGCAGCCATTTCGATGTTGGCCTGTGCCCGAATCGGTGCCGTGCATTGTGTGGTGTTTGGTGGCTTTTCGCCTGACTCATTGGCAAGCCGAATTGATGACAGCCAAGCTAAAATTGTGATTACCGCAGACTCTGGAATGCGCGGGGGTAAACCGATTCCGTTGAAAGAAAATGTAGATGCGGCATTGAACCTACCCGGTACAGACTCGGTACAAAACGTGATTGTGGTACATCGGACAGGTAATCCGATCACGCTGAAAGAAGGACGTGATTTGTGGTATCACATGGAAATCATGACCGTCAACGAGATCTGTCCACCTGAACCGATGAATGCAGAAGATCCACTGTTTATTTTATATACATCAGGTTCAACGGGTAAACCGAAAGGCGTACTGCATACCACAGGGGGTTATTTAACCTATGTGAATAGCACCTTCCGTGAAGTATTCGACTTAAAACAAGATGATGTGTTTTGGTGTACCGCCGATGTGGGCTGGATTACGGGGCACTCTTATGTGCTGTATGGACCCTTGTCGAATGGAACGACAACGGTGATGTTTGAAGGAATTCCACAATACCCAACGTGGGCACGTACAGGGCATATTGTGGATAAGCACAATGTGACAATTTTATACACGGCACCGACAGCGATCCGTGCCATGATGCGTGAAGGGGATGCCTTTGTCCGTGAGAGTGATCGTAGCAGTTTACGTTTAATTGGTTCTGTTGGAGAGCCGATCAACCCAGAAGCATGGAATTGGTATTACACCGTGGTAGGGGAAAGTCGTTGCCCAGTGGTGGATACTTGGTGGCAAACCGAAACAGGCGGGATTTTGATTTCTCCACTTCCGGGTGCGACCCCACTTAAACCCGGGTCTGCAACACGTCCTTTGTTTGGGATTCAACCTGCTTTGGTCGATGCTGAAGGTAACGAGTTAGAAGGAGAGGCTGAAGGCAATCTGGTGATTAAGGATTCATGGCCGGGACAAATGCGAACCATTTGGGGGGACCCTGAGCGGTTTATCGAAGCGTATTTTGCAACCTATCCAGGCACATATTTCACGGGTGATGGCGCACGCCGTGATAAAGATGGTTACTACTGGATCACAGGACGGGTGGATGATGTGCTGAATGTGTCAGGGCATCGCTTGGGTACGGCTGAAGTGGAAAGTGCTTTGGTGGCACATGAGGCAGTGGCTGAGGCTGCGGTGGTGGGGATGCCGCATGACATCAAAGGGCAGGGAATTTGTTCCTTTGTCACTTTACAAGCGGGCACAGCGCAAACGGAAGAACTCCGTGCAGAGCTGATTCAATGGGTGAGAAAGGTACTCGGTCCTGTGGCGACCCCAGATGCCTTACATTGGGCGCCGTCTTTACCAAAAACACGTTCAGGCAAAATTATGCGACGTATTTTAAGAAAAATTGCGGCGAACGAGTTAGATAGTTTGGGCGATACCTCGACGCTGGCTGAACCACAAGTGGTCGAGGTGTTGATTAAAGAAGTATATCCAAACGGCTAAAATCGGCCTAAAAATACCGTCTTAAGCAGACGGTATTTTTATTTAAGCATAAGCAACAACAGGTCTGGATTGCGCTATAAACATGTATATAGGATGCAGTCGAATTAGATAGAAGAGCGATCTTAACGCTGATGGATATTCTCTAAAGTATCGACCATCGTCCGTGTCATTTGATCAATTTCATAATTGACCGCATCCCCCACTTTTACCGATGCCCACGTGGTTAAACGTAAGGTTTCAGGAATCAAATCAACTGAAATTTCATGGCTGTTACGATCAACACGGTTGATGGTGAGGCTACAACCATTCAGACCAATAAAGCCTTTTAAGAAAAAGTATTTGATATTGCCCTCTGGAATGTGGAGATCCACATGTAAGGTCTCGCCGTGACGGCTCAGCTGCTTGACCGTGGCTGTTCCTTCGATATGTCCATACAAGTTGTGCCCCCCATTTTCCATTCCGACTTTGGCTGAACGTTCGATATTGACCTCATCTCCTGCCTGTAAAGTCCCTAAAGTGGTCAGGCGTCGAGTCAAATCCGAGACATCAAAATGGACTTGATTGGCGGCAAGATCAATATGCGTCGCAGTTAAGCAGGTGCCGTTAATGGCTACACTTGCACCGATGAAGACATCGTGAAAAAAGTTGTGGGTATTTGAAACCACAAGGGTGCTAAAGCCATCACCTTGACGGACATCTAAGATTTTCTCTAAGCCTTGTACGATACCTGTGTACATCAGAAGTCTTCCTAATTCGGGGTTTATGTTTAATGTAAATGATCTATCACTTGATGTGGCATTATTTTGAGTGGAGATGCGCTAAAGCTGTATCTTTGATGGGATTCCGTCGCCAATAATAGGGCCGCAAAAATCGGAGCAACAGACGTAATGGCGTCATCCATACGATGCGACTATGGCGACGCTTATTCTCTAAAATGCGTTGAGCCAAATAGTGACAGACCACTTCAGGTGGATCAATAATAAAAAAGAATAGCCTTTTCATTTTGTTCCAGTGCTGCACATTGCCATTTTGCCATGAGGATACCAGTAGGTCGGTTGCTACCATTCCGGGGCTGAGTGTGCCGACTTGAATGTGGGTCTGTTTGGTTTCTTTAAACAGGGCTTGACTAAAGTACCCTACGGCACGTTTGGTGGTAGCATAGGTCGTCATGCCTGCACTCCACTCGCCGCGAGTACCCCAACCTTCCATATTGAAAATTTGACCATAGCCTTGTGCCAGCATGCCGTTTAAGGCCACTTGTGAGCCGAACATACTGCCGAGAATATTGGTTTGAACCACCGTCTGTATGTCTGCTGCTGCGAGATCTTTAAAGTCCAGAGTCGCCGTACAACTGCCTGCATTATTAATCCAAATCTGAACAGCGCCAAATTGTTGAACAGCTTCATCCCAAAGCGTTTGTACTTCATGGATCTGCGTGACATCACACGTGACGGCATGAATCTGCGCAGTGGGAAAGCGATGTCGCAACTGTTGCAGGGTGCGCTGCAAATCTGTGCTATTTCGACTAGATATTACCACGGCTTGTTGTTCTAAGAAGGCATGAGCTAAACCCAAGCCGATACCTTTAGAACTGCCTGTAATGACGATGCAACCTGATTTTGAAGTCATATTGATCCTTTATTTTGTGTACTAAAGGAAGCCGTTTCCTGATTGCGAAGCATACAATAACAAACGGATAAACTAATCATGGCAATATTCATGACCACAGGATTAAAAGCACGAACAAGACTGTCTGGTATCAGAAAAGCGACCAGTGCGAATAAAAACACTAAGCTGAAGATACTGAGGTAATGCAGATATTTACTTGAATTAAATAGGAACAATAAAGCAAAAACACACTCAAGCACACCTGAGAGCTGACCTGCCAGTTGGGCCTGTGCGTAGGAAAACCCAAAAGTTTGCCAAATGGCAATTTCATCGGGATTGATAAAGAGGATTTTAGGGACTAAACCCTGATAGCCCCATAAAAAGGCCAAAGAGAGATTGATGAATTTCAAGAGTGGGTTGTTGTTCATATCAAGGGGTTATTTTTTACTTTGTACGGATTATACACCAATAAAAAAACCCTCAAGCCGAGCCTTGAGGGAAGAATAGAGTCACCTATCATTATTATTTTTTAGTTCGTGTCTGCTGCTTACCGAGCTAAGCAGATTTGGCAGTCTCAACGGATTGCTGTTGAGCTTCCAACTCACGAACCAATGGCAACACTTTGGCACCGAAGTATTCAACCTCTTCGATAAAATGTAAAAAACCTGAAAGGATTAAATCCACCCCAACGGCTTTTAATTCCACAATACGTTCCGCAATTTGGCCTGGTGTACCAATCAAATTGGTTTTAAAGCCATCATTGTATTGAACTAAATCTTCAAAGGTCGATTTGGCCCAATTGCCTTCACCTTCAAGTGTTGCAGCACCCGCCTCACGGGTGGCATCGCCAAAGGCATGAACCGCTTGAATATTCGCTTTATCAATAATTTCTTGCAGAACACTTTGCGCTTCTTCCTCGGTATCTCGGGCAATGATAAAAGCATTCACCCCAATTTTGACCTGATGGCCATTCTGTTGGGCTTTTGCACGAATATCATCAATCTGTTTTTTAAGCTCCTCAGGGGTATTGCCATTGGTGAAATACCAGTCTGAAACCCGCGATGCCATATCCCGTGCAGCACGAGAACTGCCGCCTTGGAAAATTTCAATGTGTGGCTTCTGCACAGGTTTGGGTGACAAGGTGTAGTCTTTGAACTGGTAGTATTTTCCATTGAAACTATAGTTGTCTTGGGTCCAAACACCTTTTAATGCACGAATAAATTCTTCCGAGCGGGCATAGCGTTGGTCATGTTCAGGCCATGCTTCACCAATGGCATCAAATTCGCCGCGGAACCAACCACTGACCACATTAATCGCAATACGTCCTTGAGTTAAATGGTCGATGGTTGCAAGCTGTTTTGCGGCAAGCACGGGTTTCCACGGGCCAGGTAAAATGGCTGCAATCACTTTGAGTTTGCTGGTTTTGGCTAAAATACCGTGACTAAAACTGACCGATTCATGTTGGTTTTCTGCGTTATAACCCGCAGTAAAACGAATCTGAGTTAGAGCATAGTCAAAGCCATTCTTTTCCGCAGTCTGCGCTAAACGGACGTTATAGTCATAGCTCCAATCTGTGCGTTGCTCAATATTACTTACCACTAAGCCACCGCTGACATTGGGAACCCAATAAGCAAACGTAATATTTTTATTCTGTTGTGACATGTGAAAACCCTCTCCATGCTTTTTGCGTTAAGCGACTTGTGGTTTGGCTTTTTTCTGATGCAAGCGAGACTCAGCTGCATCTAAATTTGGGACCGCAGCTGAAGGCAGTACATCGTCTTGTTCAATTTGCGTGTTGATACCCAAGTTCTGATTGGCTAGTTGGGTCTTTTCTTTCACCACTTCTGCACGCTGACCTTTCGCAGGGGCCCACTCTAGGATGGGTAAAGCACGAGCTACCGCAAGAGTAATCCGATCTCGTAATAATTCACTTTGGATGGTATACGCTGGGGTAAAGTCTTTGTCTGTGGCATAGACGCCAATCGGTAAAGTTTGCGCTTGGAAGAAACTGAAGAGTGGACGAAGTTGGTGTTCAAGTACCAGTGCATGGCGTTCACTGCCACCCGATGCGGCAAGTAGTACTGGTACATCGACCAGTGCTGTTTGTTCAACAAAGTCGAAAAAATGTTTAAACAAGCCCGTAAAAGAGGCGCGGTAAACTGGTGTTCCAACAATCAATGCATCAGCAGCTTCGACCGCGGCTAAGTCATCTTGCACACGTTGTGGCAGTTGGTTGCGGTAAATTGCGCCACCAAGTAAATGTCCAATTTCACTAAACTTAATAAAATGTACATGGATTGGGGTTGCTTCACCTAGTTCATTTAAAATTTCTTGCACTAGCGCTTCGGTTTTAGACGGGGTATTTAAACCACCTGACACAGCGACAATATTGAGTGGTTTTTGCAGTAAAGTTGACATAAGAAAAGCCCTAAAATGTTGTATCTCGGAATGGGCTTATTTATCTAATATCTCGGCTTAGACTGTAAAATAAAGAAATAGCGTTAAGTTATCAGATTTTAAGATATATCTTTTTTGTGTTTCAAATGGACTCCAATTTTTTTTCAAACATTTGAAATCAAAATATATATTTAGTTTAAATAAGGTTTTTCATTATGAGTATAAAATTTATATCAAAATGTGATTAGTTATTTATATTGTGGGATTGAACTGAATTTGCTGCCGTTTTAGTGCATAAAGCGTGATAAAGTGAAAAAAAGTTATACTTTGCATATCCTTATCGGCACTTGTATGGTTAGAATAGTCAAGACTAGTGCACTCGAAATCTCTCGTTGCTTATGAATATATTAATCGTTGATGACCATCCGCTGTTTCGCCATGCGTTGATCCAAGCTGTTCGTTATAGCTTACCGCAAGCTCAGATTCATGAGACAGCTGCAGTAAACGAATTCTATGAACGCCTTGAAAAAGGTCCTGAACCTGACTTGGTGTTATTGGATTTAAACTTACCTGGTGCTTCAGGCTTTTCAGCATTGGTACATGTCCGTGCTCAGTATCCATCATTGCCGATTATTGTGGTTTCTGCACATGAAGAAACTTCGATTATTCAACGTTCAATTGCACATGGTGCAATGGGCTATATTCCAAAATCAGCACACCCAAGTCATATTGGCGAAGCCATTCGTGAAGTCTTAGATGGCGAAATTTGGTTACCACCAAATTTACCTGCGAACATGAACTTTGACCCACGTGCAGCGGATGAAACAGCTTTGGCTGAGCGTATTCAGTCTTTGACCCCACAGCAGTTCCGTGTATTGATGATGGTGGCAGAAGGCTTGTTGAATAAGCAAATTGCCTATGAACTTGATGTTTCAGAAGCGACAATTAAAGCACATGTGACTGCTATTTTCCGTAAGCTTGGAGTACAAAACCGAACTCAAGCTGTGCTGGCGATCAATGCTTTAAATATTGAAGAAAAGAAAATCTAAAATCATTGAGATAAAAAAAGCGCTGAAACATCAGCGCTTTTTTTATGTTTTGGACTTAAGCCAAGCAATTTTGTTTACTGGTAACATCTGTACAGAACAGAGGATTTAAAGCACATTGCAGGTCATCAATTTGCTCGTCAGAGACATAGCCCAATTGTTTTAAATAGGCTGCGACACGATCATCCCTTAGACTTAAAAAGGCTGCATCATATACCCCAAGATCGACAAAAAGTGCAGCAGTTTCGAGGCTGTTGAAACGGTCTAAATAAACTTCGTTGTCATACATCAGGAAAATATGATCTTGAGTCCCTTGAGCATTAATAGCTAAGCGTTCCGCTAAAACTTGTGGTGGGGTCTTGATAAAGAGTAGATCCGAAAGTTGGTCAAACTGGGTAGTGTCGAGTTCATCCTGATCGGTTTTGACTTTACCAAGCCATGCTTTAAACACCAGCACTGCACCGCCACGGAGCAGCATACTCCATATCTGATGACGCACATCTTCATTTAAACCGCTACTTTCTGCCTCTAAGGCGAGCAGTAATTGCTGTTCTTGTTGTTGCAGCTTTTCAAACAGACCTAAGCCTTGTGGCTGGTAGGCTACTGGTTGGAACACATCAAAATCGAGTTGTTCAAACACTTGCAATGCGAGTGGGACAGCACTGTGATACAAGGTGTCTAAGGCTTGAACATGGGTTTCACTGAGCTTGCTTTGTTTAAATAGTTCACGCCAGTCAATTGTTGGTAAAAATGCATTGGCACTATATTGACGTAAGAATTGTTGTGACTGATCTGAACCGTGTGGCATGGCTTTAGAAATGTTCATCGTAAAACTCCAATATGAGATATGGATGATCAGTTTCTTGAGCTAAAGAAAGAAGGCACACATTTAGACAAAACTGATCTTTTCTTAGTCCTAGTTATCTGCCAATGCCTTATGGATATGAATACGACTAAAGTCGTATTTTTGATTTTTCAATATATTTAATTAATATAAAACAATGGTTTAAAAAATTGTAACTAAGTATACAAGTGTTCACTAATGTAACTGGTGTATTTTGCCATAGTAAAAGTAAATGTGTAATTTTTAGCCAGTTTAAATGGGCTCAAATATACTCAAAATGATCACTTTGGTTAGTGGGGGCGAAACTTTAGTCATTTGGCTTAAGATTTTGAGGTTCAAAGTGACAAACCTCAAATAGGATCACTTGAGGTTTGTGAATACATGTAGCGAATTTATTCAGTGTTTGAAATTTTTAAACCCGAGAGCCATGCGCGTAATGAGGCGGGTTTTAATGGTTTCTTCAACAATACAATATTCATGTCTTTGACCCGTTGAGGCAGTTCAGGATCTGAATCTGCTGTGATCAAGGCAACAGGCACGTTTTCTTGACGGTTGGCTAAAATAAAGTCCAACCCGATTTTGTCATGATTCAAGTGCTGATCGACCAACCAGACCTGAATGTTTTCTTGCTGAATCATTTCAAACGCTTGTTCAGGTTCAGTCGCTTTAAACACTTGATAGCCCCATTTAGTGAGTAACGTCGACATCCCTTCTAAAATCGTTTCGTCATTGTCCAAACACAGAATTTTATAGGCTTTGGTTTTGAGTGGAACGGCCTGTACAGGTGCAGCAACCACTTTTGGTGGGTCTATGATCGGGACTTCAATCATAAAGCAGGAACCTTTGCCATATTCTGAATAGACATGTACAGGGTAGTCGAGCAGACTGGTCATTCGTTGCACGATGGCTAAACCTAGACCTAAACCTTGTTCACCCCATGGCGAGGTATGACCACAGCGCTCGAATTCTTGAAACAGTTTGATTCGCTGTTCTTCTGCAATACCGGGGCCTGTATCCCAAACCCCAATTCGAATATGACGTGGTTGATCACTGGAACGAAGTACGCCCACTACCACTTTGCCTTTGGCAGTATAGCGCAGGGCATTACTCACAAAGTTTTGAATAATACGACGAATCCACTGTGGGTCGGTATCTATCCAGAATTGCGCATCATGTACGCTGAAACGAATACCTCGTTGTGCGGCAATAGATTTAAACTGCAATTCAAGGTCACTGAGTAAATCATGTAGCGGATAAGCCTGACGGTTGGGTTGAATAGTGCCACCTTCAAGACGGGCAATATCTAATAATGCAGACAACATACTTTCCGCCCCATGTAAGGCACGATCAAGCTGTTGTAAAGTTTTGCGGTCTTCTTCACTTTGTACGCTTTGTTCTAAAGCGGTACTGAACAGACGTGCAGCATGCATCGGTTGCAATAAGTCATGACTGGCAGCGGCAATAAAGCGACTTTTTGACATATTGGCTTTATCGGCTTGTTCACGTGCCAGTTGTTGTTCAGACAATGCATCTGCCAACTGTTGAGTTCGATCTTGAACCCGTGCCTCAAGCATGGCTTCATTTTCACGGAAGGCGGTAATGTCGGCAAAGGTGGTGACAAAGCCACCGCCTTCAATCGGGTTACCGCGCATTTGAATGACACGACCATCTTTACGGATCCGTTCAAACTCATGTGCGCTACCAACTTGCATCCAGTGCATCCGTTTCCGTACATGTTCCTCGACCGAACCTGGGCCACACTCGCCGCGTTCTGCGTTATATCGAATCAAATCAGAAATTGGACAACCGACATAGACAATGTCTTTAGGATAATCAAACAGTTTTAAATATTGGTTATTCCATGCCACCAAACACATGTTTTCATCGACCACACTCACCCCTTGGGTCATGTGGTCAATCATGGTCATGATCAGGTTTTGATTAAAACGTTGCCATTGTGAGGCTTGGTCTAGAATGTTTGCCACTTGGCCAAGTGCGAGACCATTGTTGACCATCGCGGTGGTGAGCAGGGTACGCGCCGACGCAGCGCCGATAGTGCCTGCTAAATATTGTTCGGTAAAACGCCACCACATACCGTTGGCATTGCTGTTTTCATTCAGCACCACATTGTTTTGTGCGCAGAACTGTTGAAATGCGCGCATGGTTGCGCCATCGCCTGTAATCCGTTTGGCTAAGGTGATCAAATCACCGACTTTCAAACGTGCAACATCGTGATGAATGTAGTTGATGTCCGTTGACGTGCTTTGTGTTGGCAGTGGCTTGGTTTCATAATAGAAAAAGCTTTCAGCCTGAATTTGTTCAGCCACGCTTGGACGAAATACACGGGAAATCCAAATGTATAAAATAATATTCAGACCGAGTGCCCACACCACGCCATGGGTAAGCGCGGCAAAGGATTCAAAACCGAGCAGGGCTTCAGGACGTAACCAGTTAATGCCCATTGGTCCGAAATTGAGGAAGCTTTCGGTGAAGTGTGCATATTCAGCCGGTAAACTGCGTAATACAGTGGGTAACAGCAGGGTGTAGGCCCACATGCCAAAACCTGCCAATAGACCTGCATAGACCCCTTGTTTACTACCACCACGCCAGTAAAGACCACCAATGAGAGCAGGTGAGAATTGAGCCACAGCACTAAAGGCCAATAAGCCAAAGACTGATAATTGGTCAATGTCATTGAAGAAATGGAAGAACAAAAAGCCCAGAAGCATGACGGCTAAAATACAGACCCGACGGGTGAATTTCAGTACCAAAGGTAGACGCTTGTCATGACGTGATAGCACATTTGTGCGCCATAAAGCTGGCATGATTAGGTCGTTACTCAGCATGATAGATAAGGCGACGGATGATACCAACAACATACCCGTAGAGGCCGAAAATCCCCCTAAAAATGCCAAAAGAGTTAACCAGTCTTGTCCATAACTCAAAGGTAAAGACAGGACTGCGACATCCGGGATCGCTAAATAACCAGGCGTTGCATGCAGCGCCCAACTGGCAATCGGGATAATCGCAATGATGGTTAAAACTAAATAGACAGCAAACCAGCGCCGTGCCCCGCGAATGTGCTTTTCATCGCGGAGTTCAACCACAGCGACGTGGAACTGACGCGGTAAACAAATGATCGCTAACCCTGCTAATAAGGTTTGAATCCAGAAGGTATCGGGCACACCGATTAGCTGTACTTGATGGAACGTCTCTGCGACGTCTTTAGAGATTTGATGGACATTTTCAGGTGCAGCAAACACGAAAAAGAGGGCCACACAGAGTAAAGCAAATAGTTTGACAAAAGACTCAAAGGCAACTGCTAACATCAGACCGCCATGTTGTTCGGTATTGGCAATCTGTCTGGTTCCAAAAATCATGGCCAAAATGGCCAAAATGCCAGTGAGGAACAGGACACCGTTGGTGGTTGAGGCAATGCTACCTGCTGTTGGTTCTAAAATTACCGCAGCACTGAGGGCAATGGCCCGCAGCTGAAGGGCAAGGTAAGGAATAATGGCAATGACGGCGAGGATAGTCACCATTGAGGCTAAAGGTCCGCTTTTACCATAGCGTGCTGCGACAAAGTCTGCGATGGATGAAATCGCATGGTGCTGGCGGACACGCCCTAAACGACGCCAAATGTCATAGCCCAGTGCAACGAAGAGTAGTGGACCAAGGTAAATGGGCAGAAAGATAATGCCTTCACGAACTGCCGCACCTGTAGCACCATAAAAAGTCCATGATGAGCAGTAGACGCCTAAAGTTAAACTAAACAATAGCATGCGCCCACGCGTACTCAGGCGACTGGCGTGTTTTTCACCAAAAAAGGCGCAGATAAAGAGTAATGCAATGTAGAGGGCCAAGACCCCTATGATGAGCCAGCTGTTCATTTTACCTAAAGTTTTTCCACCATGGTTGCATCATAACGCATCTCGGAGAGAGCCTGCTGTGCTTGTTTAAAATTTAGAGACCAAAGTCTAAATTACAACCAATACAGAAGCTTGCTAATTTAGCAAATGTAATAATTCGAATTAAAAAATTGTATCTACGGTTGGATACAGACAGGAGTGTGGTTATGGACGAGAGACAAGTAGAACAGATTCTACAAAATCCCAAATTCAAGGAAATGGTTAGTCGTAAAAGTAAACTCAGTTGGACATTAACGGGCATTATGTTGGTTGTGTACGTTGGTTTCATGTTGTTAGTTGGTTACAACAAAGAGTTTCTAATGACTTCAGTCAGTGGTGGGGTGACCACGATTGGCATGCCATTAGGCCTAAGCATTATTGTATTGTCTTTTGTTTTATGTGGTGTGTATTCGTATATTTCGAATAACAAACTAGATGCATTAAATGAAGAAGCAATGCGTGAAGTTGAAGCCATTGCGCAAGAGAAAGGACAGCACTAATGAAATGGAATTCATTGAAAGCGCTTACAGTCGCTACGATAACACTGTTGGCTTCAAGCCTAGCAATCGCAAGCCCTGATTTAGGTGAGGCTCAACAGCAGGCGACAAACTGGCATGCCATTATCATGTTCGCAATTTTTGTGGGCTTTACATTGCTGATCACTAAATGGGCAGCAAAACAAACTACCAATACTGCTGACTTTTATACAGCGGGTGGCGGTATTTCGGGCTTCCAAAATGGTTTAGCAATTGCGGGTGACTATATGTCCGCAGCGTCATTCTTGGGTATTTCCGCAATGGTTTTCAGCTCAGGCTTTGATGGTTTGCTTTACTCACTTGGCTTCATGGTGGGCTGGCCAATCGTATTGTTCTTGGTTGCTGAGCGTCTACGTAACTTAGGTAAGTTCAACTTATCTGACGTGGTGTCATTCCGTTTAGCTGAAAAACCAGTACGTACACTTGCTGCGGTGAGTTCATTGGTGGTGGTTGCATTCTATCTGATCGCTCAGATGGTGGGTGCAGGTCAGCTGATCAAACTGTTATTTGGTTTGAACTATAACATTGCGGTGGTGATTGTGGGTCTTCTAATGATGGCTTACGTGATCTTCGGTGGGATGTTGGCAACGACTTGGGTGCAGATTATTAAAGCTGTAATGCTTTTGTCTGGTGCAACATTCATGGCTTTCATGGTGATGAAAGGCGTGGGCTTCAGCTTCTCTGAAATGTTCTCTCAATCAATTCAAGTTTTCTCTAAAGTTCATGATATTTCTTTAGCAGAAGCGGGCAATATTATGGGCCCTGGTAAACTTGCAGCGAACCCAATTGATGCGATTTCTTTAGGTCTTGCATTAATGTTCGGTACAGCAGGTCTTCCACACATCTTGATGCGTTTCTTTACTGTTAAAGATGCTAAAGAAGCACGTAAATCAGTGGTTGTTGCAACAGGTTTCATTGGTTACTTCTACCTATTAACTTTCATCATTGGCTTTGGTGCGATCCTTTATGTATCGAATAACCCTCAGTTCCTTGATGTTGCGAAAATGGCAGTAACTGGCAAGCTTGAGCTTGTAGGTGGTAACAACATGGCTGCGGTGCACTTGTCTGACGCTCTTGGCGGTGACTTGTTCATGGGCTTCATTTCAGCGGTAGCATTCGCAACAATTCTTGCCGTAGTAGCTGGTTTGACATTGTCTGGTGCTTCAGCAATTTCACATGACTTGTATGCAAACGTATTCAAGAAAGGTCAAACAACCCCTGAATCTGAACTTCGTATGTCTAAAATCGCGACTTTAGGTCTTGCTATTTTTGCGATGATTTTAGGAATTCTGTTCGAGAAGCAAAACGTAGCCTTCATGGTGGGTCTAGCATTCTCTGTAGCAGCATGTGCAAACTTCCCAGTACTTGTACTTTCAATGTTCTGGAAAGGTTTAACCACACGTGGTGCGGTGATTGGTGGCGTGGTTGGTCTAGCAACTGCAGTAACATTGATTATCTTATCTAAAGCGGTTTGGGTAGATACCTTGGCTATCTCTGAAACCCCAGTGAACCCATTCAATGGTCCAGCAATCTTTGCTATGCCATTGGCGTTCTTCTGCTGCTGGTTGTTCTCTGTGACTGATAATTCAGCACAAGCTCAAGCAGAACGTAAAGCATTTGATGCGCAGTATGTACGTTCACAAACAGGTATTGGTATCTCAGGTGCTTCAGATCACTAATCTGAACCTGATAAAAAAGCCCCAACTGATGGGGCTTTTTTTTTGTGGGTAGCTCTGAACTTTTGACCGCAAACTGTCTTTTATCTAGACATTGTTAGATGGAGGTATTAGCGGAAAAGTAAGTAAGATGAAAAGGAACGTGATGACATCTACAAAAACCATGAGCTTCCTATTTTATTCATGTTAAATTAACCACGTAGAACAAAAATGAACCACACTGGGCTTTAAAAAATAATAACTTGGATGGCTAGATATGCAGGTATTGGTCGACTTTTGGAAAGGTTTCCGCTTACTCCCTTCAGCATGGCTGCTGTTACTGCAATTTATGATGCTGATCTTGGCGATGCTGAGTGGACATAGTTTGTCTTTGCGTGTCTTGGTTTGGGGCTTAGGTGTATTGGTGTTATTGATGATTGCCAAAGTCATACGCCAAACCCCAGTATTTACCATTCTAGGGCTGAGTTTTGTCGGTGGAGCCCTGTTCTTTTCCTTATTGATTTTGTTGGGTGCCACGCATCCGATGCTCTTGGTGATTAGTCATGCCTTTGAAGCAATGGCGTATTTTATTGCGGCCTATGGCTTGTTGCGCTATATGTTCGCAGACCGTTATCTGACCAAAGATGAGCTTTTTGCAGCGGGTGCAGTGTTTACCCTTATCGCATGGGGCTTTGCTTTTCTATATAGCATTTGTCAGATTTTGGAGCCCAATAGCTTTTTAAATCCCAATGTGGTGGGCGCACAGTCATGGCTAGATTTATTATTTTTAAGTTTTAGTTTGCAGTCGGCAACGGGCTTGTCTGATTTAATGCCGCTAACACCACTGGCCCGTATGATTGCCATGTTACAGATGTTTTGTGGCGTCATGTATTTTGCGCTAATTGTCTCTCGTTTAATCGCATTGCAATATATTCAGCATCGACCCAATGATCATAAAGAAAATTAAACTGTTACAGGATTCGCACTGCCTTATTTTTAAACATAAATTATGATGGTTCTGAATCGTTAAACTTTAAACAATTCACTTTTCAGTCTGAATCAGACTCGTCTCATTAACCATCTTGGTTATATCTTTGTATTAAAAATAATTTTCTGGGGGAATTATGCCTTCCATAAAACCATCATTGTTTGCGAACGTCAAACAGAATGTATTTCTTAGCACGGTCGTGATTCTAGTGCTTTTTCTAGCCTTAATTCTTTTTGACCCAAGCGGGTTTGAGGCTTTGACCAAACATTTAAATCAATGGATTATTGATTCATTTAGCTGGTTTTATGTCTTAGCCGTTGCATTATTTCTCATCATACTGGTATTTATTGCACTCTCCGACATGGGGAAGATCAAACTTGGTCCAGACCATAGTTTACCTGAATATAGCAGTGGTTCTTGGTTCGCCATGCTATTTACCGCGGGTATGGGGATTGGTCTCATGTTCTTTGGTGTGGCTGAACCCGTGATGCACTATGTCAATCCGCCCACGGGCGATGGACAAACTGTAGATGCTGCACAACAAGCGATGCGCATCACCTTTTTCCATTGGGGATTACATGCATGGGCCATTTATGCGCTTGTGGGCTTGTCACTGGCTTATTTCTCTTTCCGACATAATTTGCCTTTAAAAGTTCGCTCCGCTTTATATCCTTTGGTCGGTAAAAAAATTTATGGTGCAACGGGAGATGCGGTTGATACTTTTGCAACCTTAGGCACTATTTTTGGGATCGCTACTACACTTGGATTTGGGGTAACTCAAATTAACTCGGGACTGAATTATTTATTTGGTATCCAGCAAAATATCGGGATTCAGGTCGGACTGATTATCTTTGTCACTTTTTTGGCTTCACTCTCGGTCGGTTTTGGTTTAGATAAAGGCATTAAACGTCTGTCTGAACTGAACTTAGTACTCGCATTGGTGTTATTACTGTTTGTCTTTTTTGCCAGTTCTTCTATTTATATCCTACAAACTAGCATTCAAAATGCAGGGCAATATGTTTCCAACTTATTTGCCATGACCTTCAACTTATATGCCTATCAACCGAATGGTTGGATTGGTGGTTGGACGATTATGTATTGGGCTTGGTGGATTTCGTGGTCGCCTTTTGTGGGGATGTTTATTGCCCGAGTGTCTAAAGGTCGAACCATTCGCGAGTTTATTGTTGGGGTGCTGTTCATTCCTACAGGTTTTACGCTGATTTGGATGGGCTTTATGGGAAATGCGGCACTGTTCAGTATTATTCAAGAAGGCCACACTTCTTTAATTACTGCGGTACAACAAGATTCATCGGTTGCACTATTTGAATTTTTAACTCATTTGCCTTTCGTTCAAATATCAAGTCTGATTGCGACCGTTCTGGTGGTGTTATTCTTTGTCACTTCTGCTGACTCAGGTTCATTGGTGATTGATTACTTAACTGCAGAAACAGAAAATTCACCTTTATGGCAACGGTTGTTTTGGACCATTCTGATTGCTTTACTGTCGATTATCCTACTGATGGCAGGTGGGCTGTCCGCCTTACAATCGGCCACAATTATGAGTGCTTTACCGTTTACTTTGATTATGCTGTTGGTCTGCTGGGGCTTATTGAAAGCACTACGTTTAGATGTCACCAAAATGCGTGCACTGCAAGATGCGCGAATTACCCCTCGTGCGATTCAAAATCCACGCAGTTGGCAACAGCGTCTAGGTCTGATTATGCATTATCCGCATACTCAGCTTGAGGTGGAGCAGTTTATTGAACAGCGGGTGCAAGCTGCTTTTTCGGCGGTACAAAAGGAATTCCAGCGTCGTCAATTAGACGTGACCATTCAACAGATTGAGCATGGCTTGCAGTTACGCGTAGATCACCATAATGAAATTAACTTCATCTATCAGGTGGTTGCCCGTGAAACGCAACCGCCAAGTTTTATGGCGGATAGACTGGAGGAACAGCAGTTTTATCAGGCTGAGGTTTTCTTAAGAGAAGGTGGGCAGAATTATGATGTGATGGATTGGACTTTAGAAGATCTACTGCAAGATATTATTGACCAGTACGAACGTCATTTACATTTCTTAAATTTAGTCAGAACCACAAACTAAAAAAAGGACGCTTCAAGCGTCCTTTTTTTTTATTCAGTTTCTAAATTGAATTAGAAGCGGAATTTAGCATTTACGCCAACAGTTTGTGTATCGAGATTTTCGATTTCTTTAGCGTTAGCATTTACATAGCTTGCGCCTACAGCAACTGCTGGAGTGATGAAGTAGTTAACGTTTGCACCCCAAGCTGAGTCAGGAGTACCTGCAAAGCTTGATTCAGCATAAGATGCGCCTACGCTCAATTTAGGCGTTAAGTACAAATCAGTTTTTAATTGGTAAGCAGTGTCGTCGCCATAAACAAGACCAGCTTCTAAACCAAGTGCCATGTTTGTACCGTCGATGTTACCTACATATTTAGTACGTGCAGTGATTGCGTCTTGGTCTTCACCAATTGTTGCGGTTTCACCAACAGCTTTAACAACACCATTGCTCATTACATTGAACGCATCAAGAGCAAATTGGTCAGCAACGCTAGTATAGCCTACAGCAACCAAGAAGTTCGGAGCAGCTAAAGCACCCACTTCAAGTGCATAACGGTCACCATTGTCATCAGGTGTTTCGCTGTTTTTACCATCTAAAATAGTGTGGCTGTAAGATGCGCTTGCATATACAGGAACAACTTTAGTTGGGATATACGCTTCAGCTTTTGCGCCGTAGTTGTGAGCGATGAAATCAGTACCTTCAGAGCCTAATTCAGCATAGTTATATGCCAAAGAAACATTTGAAGCTTGGTTTAAAAAAGCAGCTTCAGCTAAAGGACCTTTAGATGAATCAACATCTTTAAAGTAGAAAGTACCTTGTAAACCGCCAGTAAAATCTTTGTCATTTGCATCAGATGCATCGATGTATTCAGATTGACCCTGTACTTCGAATTGGTATGCTTGAGCACCGGTCATGGCTAATAATAAAGCAGTGGCTAAACCGAGTTTTTTCATGATATTTACCAGTTTGTTAACATTGGATTAAACAATGAACATTCTATTGTAACAATTTATTAAGTCAATGAACTCTAATGACATTATAATATTGAGTAAATACTCTAATTATGATATTGAGTAAAAAATGCTCAAATAAACAGATCCATGTCAACCAAAAAAAACTTATGTCAGAACAATAGGGTATATCTATTTTATAAAACAGAGAATGCGCAATATTGAATTATCCTGAACTGATTCTTTAATTGATAAATTAGATTGAATTAATAATAACAAACGGTAAAAAAACTAATAAAGTCCCCTTTAAACACTTCAATTTTGTGACATAAATCATGTAAATGCTTAAATTTAGTGCATTAAAACGGTTTTTTGCTTGCATAATGTACATATCTGCAAGTCATTTGTGAGAATTCTCACAATTTTTGTGCAATTATATCAATTCATAGTGCTTTACTTGGCTTTACAATCGAGCAGATTTATTTCATAATTATTTTAGCGAATCATTTAACAATATTGTTGTTTTCTGAGAAGCTAATTCTCCTCAAACAGTTTTTGTTTATATGCCCAACTTTCCCCAAGGTTGGGCTTTTTTTTATTTAAAATTCAGAGACTTTTATTTTATAAGCAGGCAAGGGGTTAAAATATTTTTTGAACCAAAATTGTGCATTATTTTGTTCGATACATTCATTCATATTTTAACATGGCATAAAAAAAACCCAATCTTTTGAGGAGATTGGGTTTTCTTGCCAAAACTTGTGGGAAAATTAGAATATTTGCTGAGAGTATATTCTAATTCGCCCCAATGTTGTGCATTATGCACCATAATGTTGCGTATGTAAATATGACATCTTCAAATGTAAGCGTCTAAAAAAATATTGAAAGAAATTCATCTTTAACATGAAAGTTATTAATGATTGATTTCCTTAGCTTTCATTTGTATTTGAGTATGGGCCTCAAGGAATTTTGCATGAATGAATACTAAAAACTAGGCAAAACAAAGAATTAATGACTTAAATAAGATATATATTGTTTGTATAATGAGCATTATTGATTATATTTTTTTCTTTTTTCAGAATAGGGGGCGTAGTTTAAGTATGCGAGAAGTACGCTCTGAACATCTGAGTAAAAAGTTATATGTCGCAATGAGCATTATTATTTTGTCATTGTGTAGTCTTTCTATTCCCTTGATGGTCAAAAGTTATAATGATTATATAAAAGCTAACCAAGCACTCATTGAGATACAAGCTTTGCAAGCAGTAGCTGACCTTGCCAATAAAATTTCGCGAGAGCGTGCACCAGCGAACAAAGTGATGTCGAGTAATCAACAAGACTTTGCTAAACATGTCTTGGAGCTAAAAGCATATCGGGCTAATGTCGATGAACAAATGCGTAGTACCCAGAAAATTCTTAAAAAATCGGGGTTTTCTAATTTAAAATTAGACTTATTTTCTCAGCTCGAACAAGCATTA
The DNA here is from genome assembly GCF_055632855.1 of Acinetobacter sp. SW-226. Taxonomy (NCBI): domain Bacteria; kingdom Pseudomonadati; phylum Pseudomonadota; class Gammaproteobacteria; order Moraxellales; family Moraxellaceae; genus Acinetobacter; species Acinetobacter sp. SW-226. The sequence continues at coordinate 192,050 of NZ_CM145752.1, forward strand.
GCACAGGGAAGACAGCAAGTAGATCAATATGCAGCTTTGCCACGTGAGCAACGCAATGCAGAAAAAATGGATCAAGCTATTTTAAAAATGTTTACGGCTTGGGAACGTAGCCATGATGTTTTAAAAGATGTAATTGCCGTTTCAGAAGGAAAAGACACGGCCATTTCAAATTTTTATACGCAAATTTTGTTATTGGCAGATTTAAGGGATCAAGCTGGGCGGGCAGCATCAAATGTCATGGCGCATGTAACCTTTGAACAACCGATTCCTGAAACCAACTTGGCACGTTCCTTACAAACACGTAAGCAAGTCATGTACTTGTGGGAGCTGATTGATACACTCCAACCTGAACGTGATAAAACCCCTGAGTTCAAGGCATTACATCAAGCTGTTTATAATGAGTTCTTAGCCAAAGGATTGTTGATTGTTGAGCGATTGATGAATGAAAGTATTTATCATCGGCCATATTATTTAACGGGAACACAACTTACCGAGGTGATTGTTGATAAGTTCACTACGGTTGTGGATTTGCAGAATTATTTGCTCAAATATAGTGTGGAAAAAGCCACACTTGAAAAACGTAAGGCTAAAAATGTCTTGCTCACGACTGTAAGTATTTCATTAGTCTCGATTATTGCTGCGTTATTCACTATGATTTATGCACAAAAAAGAGTTTTTGCTCCATTAATTCAGGCGCGGGAAATCCTTCTCGATTTGTCTAATTCGAGTATGCGTTCTAACGATTTAGAGTCTAAAGATCAATCCGCCAATGTACATTCATTGTTTACAGCGATACAGCAGCTTAAACACACGCTTCAGCAACGGGATGCATTGGAATTTCGGTTGAAAAATATTGCACATTTGGATTCTTTAACAGGCGTCGCAAACCGTTATGCGCTTAACGAGTACATTAAGCTTTTGGAAAATCAGCCGACGCAGTTTTCTGAAACTTGTTTAATGATGATGGATATTGATTATTTTAAACAAGTGAATGATGTTCATGGGCATTTGGTGGGTGACCAAGTCATTCAGTTTGTGGCTGAGAAATTAAAAGATAATATTCGGACTTCTGATTTGTTGGTGCGTTATGGCGGCGATGAATTTATTGTACTCATTGAAAACATTAGCATGGAACGTGCTTTAAAAATTGCTGAGAAGATTCGCTGTGAAATTTATGAAGCAGCATCAATGGATTCAACACGTAGTCCAGATTTGAGTGTGACCATAAGTATTGGTGTTGCGATTGGAGCTGCGAGTTGGACTGAACTTTTGGAGAAAGCCGATCGTGCCTTGTTTCAAGCTAAAGAGCAGGGGAAAAATAAGGTGGCGAGTTAATGTATCGGAGATATTTATATCCACATAATGAGTAAAAATAGACTTCTTCCATAAATAAAAAGATGATCATTTTTTTATTTATGGAAGAGGTCTATTTTAAATGTAATTTAAAGTTTTACTATTTTGGGTGTCATTGCATAATAATAAGTCGATAAATATTATTTAAAGTGGATTCTGCTTTAGTGTAACATTATTTTAAATGATCCATCATATGCGGGTACTTTATCCATCGGTAAGAATTAACATTAAACTCTCTAACATAGGTGAAATCAGACCAAATTAATTTACTTCCTTTGGTCCATTTTAGAGACTGGATGCGAGCGTTCACTCGTAATTTCTCGTCTTCTGTCGCGGGCCTTAATTCTCCTTTAATAAAAGATGATAGCCAAAATAATTTGCTTGAATTTACAGCACTGATACAAACATTTTTATTTTGCTTTAAGTTTTCTGCTAATTGTTGAGAGAATGCATCAAATAGAAATCCTGTTCCATCATCATTCAAAAAGACAGTTCCAATTGGAGTAATATTTGGTATCCCATCGCGAGAAACACTAGCAATATTCGCATGCATATTTGCTTGCTGTGCTTTAGAAAAAACATTTTTAATTGTATTCCAGTTATTTGTATCTATAACCATTCTTATTTTTCCTTATTCTATATTTGTAGATATTTTTAAAATGAAATTGAATAAATCATTAATTGTAATTTTTTTAGGCGACAGTTATTGAATCTCCCCTAACCCCTCTTTGATAAAGAGGGGAACACCATTTGATTAGTAATGGGAACTCCCTCCTTTTTAAAAGGAGGGTTGGGGAGGATTTACTACTTCAACATCGGCTTCAAAAACTTCGCTGTATGCGAAATTTTATTCTTCGCAACCTGTTCAGGCGTTCCTTCCGCGATAATCATCCCGCCACCTGAACCTCCTTCTGGACCTAAGTCCACAATCCAGTCTGCGGTTTTAATCACATCCAAATTATGTTCAATCACCACAATGGTATTGCCCTTATTACGCAGTTCATGCAAGATATCTAAAAGCTTAGCAATGTCATGGAAATGTAGACCTGTAGTTGGTTCATCCAAGATATACAGCGTTTTACCCGTATCACGTTTCGCTAGTTCACGAGCCAGCTTCACACGCTGTGCTTCACCACCTGATAGTGTAGTTGCAGACTGGCCTAAGCGAATATAGCCTAAACCGACTTGATTCAAGGTTTCCAAACGACGGTGAATGACAGGAATCGCGTCGAAGAAATGCATGGCATCTTCCACCGTCATTTCCAACACATCCGAAATATTCTTGCCTTTATAACCGACTTCTAAGGTTTCACGGTTATAGCGTTTACCATGACAGTTATCACAAGGCACATACATATCAGGTAGAAAGTGCATTGCGACTTTGATCATGCCGTCACCCTCACAGGCTTCACAGCGACCACCTTTCACGTTAAATGAGAAACGCCCTGCGGCATAGCCACGTGCTTTGGCTTCTTGGGTCTGTGCAAAGAGTTCACGAATTGGGGTGAATAAACCAGTATAGGTTGCAGGGTTGGAGCGAGGTGTACGACCGATCGGACTTTGGTCGATATCAACCACTTTATCAAGGAATTGCAGACCATCTATCGAGTCAAACTTTTCTGCAGTTAAAGTGGTTGCACCATTCAGTTGAGTCGCTGCCAAAGGCAATAATGTACGGTTAATCAAGGTTGATTTACCCGAACCAGACACGCCTGTGACACAGGTCATCACGCCTAAAGGAATAGTTAAATCTACATTTTGTAGGTTATGACCCGCAGCACCCATCAATTTAATTTGTTCATCAGGCTTTGGTGGTTCAGTACGTTTTTTCGGAACTTCAATTTTCAGTTTACCTGATAAATACTGACCTGTGAGCGAGTCTGTATTCGCGAGAATTTCATCATACGTCCCTTCAGCAATCACATGACCACCGTGAATCCCTGCACCTGGGCCAATATCAATAATATGGTCTGCTGCCCGAATAGCATCTTCATCATGCTCAACCACTAACACTGTGTTGCCTAAGTCGCGTAAGCGAACCAAAGTTTCCAGCAAACGGTCGTTATCACGCTGATGCAGACCAATAGATGGCTCATCGAGGACATACATCACGCCCATTAAACCTGCGCCAATTTGTGAAGCTAGACGAATACGTTGCGCTTCACCACCAGACAAGGTTTCTGCTGAACGCGATAGGCTTAAATAGTTTAGACCCACAGAGACCAAGAAATGCAGGCGCTCACGAATTTCTTTAAAAATCTTATCGGCAATTTCACCTTTAGCCCCATCAAGATTTAAGTCCTGATAATAGCTTTCAGCATCGCCAATCGACATTTTGGTAATTTGGGCAATGGTTTTGTCTTTGACACGAACATGACGTGAAATTTCGTTCAGACGTGAGCCACCGCAGGCATCACAGGCCGCATTGGATAAATACTGTGCCAAATCATCACGAACATAGTTACTTTCAGTTTCGCGGTAACGACGTTCTAAGTGCGGCAAAATTCCTTCAAAGGCTTGTACGCGGTTATGTTTACGACCACGTTCATCTATGTAACTGAGATCAACTTTTTCTTTGCCTGTACCATAGAGGAATTTCTTTTTGGTATCGGCATCTAGTTCATTCCAAGGCGTATCCAAAGAAAAACCAAAATGCGCCGCCACTTTTTCAATCATGCTGTAGTAGTACGGGCGTTGTCTGTCCCAACCACGAATCGCGCCTTGGCTAATCGAAACATCGGGGCTTGGAATGAGTTTTTCAGCATTAAAATGGCTACGAGTCCCTAAACCATCGCAGGTTGGACAGGCACCAAAGGGGTTGTTAAATGAAAATAAACGTGGTTCCAGTTCTGCAACAGCACGGTCACATTCAGGACACGAGTGTTTAGCCGAAAAGACCCGATCGGGATGTTCACCGTTCATCCACGAGAGAATGGCAATATCACCACCGAGACGTAGAGCAGTTTCAAAAGATTCTGCAATACGGTTGCCGAGGTCATCACGGACTTTGAAACGATCCACCACCACTTCAATGGTGTGCTTTTTCTTTTTATCGAGTTCTGGGATCGGGTCGAGATCTACAATTTCACCATCGACACGGGCACGCACAAAACCTTGACTTTGTAGTTGTTCGAACAGGTTTGAATATTCACCTTTACGTTCCCGCACGACTGGCGCCAGCAGCATCAGGGCGGTCCCTTCATCTAATCCTTTTACTGCATCGACCATTTCCGACACAGTCTGAGCCACCATCGGCAAATCATGTTCTGGGCAAAACGGTGTGCCGACACGTGCGTAGAGTAGACGTAAATAGTCATAAATTTCGGTAATGGTGCCCACCGTAGAGCGTGGGTTGTGGCTGGTCGACTTTTGTTCAATCGCAATTGCAGGGCTTAAGCCTTCAATTGAGTCAACTTCAGGTTTTTCCATTTGTGATAGAAACTGGCGCGCATAGGCCGAGAGCGATTCGACATAACGACGCTGACCTTCGGCGTACAGTGTATCAAATGCAAGCGACGACTTACCTGAACCAGAAAGTCCCGTGATCACCACGAATTTGTCGCGGGGAATATCAAGGTTCACATTTTTTAAGTTATGGGTACGTGCGCCTCGAATACGGATATGACTTTGGCTCATAAAACTATCTCGAAATTGTGCAGATAAAGGAGGTATATGATAACGACTTATGCTTTGTTCAAGTGTTACAGATGATTTTATAGCGACAAATTATGTCGGCTAGAAGAAAAAAATGCTGCTGATAGACTGTAGCTAGATTTGATGGTCGAGACAAGTCTCAAAGTAGAGTGACAGACTGAGAGTTGGAGATGAAAAGTTTGATATAAATATAGGAATAGAAGAAACATTAAAAATGTCAGGTGTATGGCAAAGCTAAAATGCTGTTGTCATTTGTATCGTTTGTCATACGCCTGAATGAGATCGTAATAGTGATGCTCTTATGCTGCGACTAACATGCGATGGCATAGCTACGTTCAAAGATTGAATCGACTGTTTCAAAAGCAAAAGGACGCGCGATGTCATGATGAATTCGCGCATAAAAATTAACCTCATGCTCAAGGGTTTGCAAGAAAGTGTCGTAGTCATTTTCAAAGTCAGGTAAGTCGAGTAAATCTTGTTGCCGACTTAAAAGACAATGATATTTTTTAATAAAAGCTAACATCAGTTTTTGAATGTGTGGATTGGTATAATAAATCAGATAGGTCGCGGCAGAACCGCAGTGTAAACAGCCTTTTTCAAGATAAATTTCTTCGTTATTTAGCCAGCAGCATTGTACGGTAAAAAATGCACGAATGGCTTCAGTACCTAGAGTATCAGGATGCATGGGAATGGCCCTCGAAAGTTAATTATGCAAATGATAATTATTATCATTGGTAAAGTTTAGTTTTAAATCCTTAAAATAGCAATCGCGTCATCTGAAAAAATACAATGTTTGTTCCATAAAAAAGCCCCTGAAGGGTTCAGGGCTTTTGGGATCATTTGAGCTTTTAAGCGTGGTCTAAACCGAGCCATTGCTGTTGTTTGTAAGCGCTGTCCCAGAATAACCATTCCAGTTCAGCCCCTTTACGGTAGGCTTTATGCATTTTCTCAATGGTGTCAGCATCACAACGTGCAGCTACTTTATCAATGGTTGCAATCACATTGCGCACAGCTTGATTGAATTCTTCTCCTGCATAAGTATCAATCCAGGCTTGGTATGGGTTGTTAGCGATAGAGTTGCCCACAATGTCTTTACCGACTTCAGCATAAATCCAAAAACAAGGTAAGAGTGCTGCTAACACCACAGGATAGCTTTCAGACCATGCTGTTGCGGTTAAAAAAGAAGTGTAATGATGACAAGCTAAAGTCAAAGGGGTTTCTTCAAATTGTTGTTTTGAAATCCCAAAGTTTTTCATAAAACCATCGTGCAAGCTGCGTTCGACTACAATTGCTTCTTTGGCCCCTTGGCTAAACTGAATAATGTCATCAGCATCATAAGCTTTGGCGCCACATACGGCGAGCGCGCGACCATAAGCCACCAAGTAATGTGCATCTTGGATGACATAATGACAAAACGCTTCTTTATTCAAGCTACCTGAAGCCAATTCTTGGTTAAAAGGCAAAGCCAATGTTTTTTGATATAAGTCGACATTACGTTGCCAAACATCTTGAGAAAAAGCCATTAATTTATCCTGAGAAAAGCCGAAATATGGGCAAGACTATAACAACTGTTGACTCGGAAGAACAATCCAACACTGTGTGGTGAGGAAATAAGTAAAAATTAACGAAGATGTTTTGGTTTCATCTACAAAAACGGTCATAATTGCGACCATAAAACTCAACCTGATTTTTAAGTTTTAGTTAATTTCCAAATTTTTTAAAGGTCGATCTGTCATGATGAAACATTTTGGTTTCTCTATCATTTTTACGATCGTGTGTCTTGCGTTGTCTGCGTACTGGGGTTTTACCCATGGACCAGAAGCGGGCTTAAAGACCATGTTTACTGCACTGACTATTACTGCCATTTTAGCGGTGATGGAAGTCTCTTTATCTTTTGATAATGCTGTGGTCAATGCGTCCGTGTTACGTGGTTGGGATCATTTTTGGAAAATGTTATTCCTTACCGTGGGGATTTTAGTCGCTGTATTTGGTATGCGCTTAATCTTCCCTGTCGCAATTGTGGCGGTAACTGCAGATATGGGCTTCGTTGAAGTCGTTCAATTGGCGTTAAATGATCCGAAGACTTATTCACAACGTTTGATGGATCATCATCCTGAAATTGCTGCATTTGGTGGCGCGTTCTTATTGTTAGTGTTTCTTAACTTCTTTTTGGATGAAGGTAAAGATACGCACTGGTTCCGTTGGTTGGAGCGTCGTTTGGCAAACTTGGCCAATGTCCCTGCAATGTCTGTATTCTTGGCCTTGATTGCACTCTTGGTGATGGCGGCGAATGTTGATGAAGCCAAACGTCTAGTCGTGACTATGGCAGGAATCTGGGGCATCGTGGTTTATATTGGTGTACAGGTACTGAGCCATTTACTCGGTGGCGAGCCTGAAATTGATGAAGATGGTAATGCAATTGTGCATGATGCCAATGGCGCAACGACAGGTGTCGTTAAAGCGGGTATCGGTGGTTTCTTATACCTCGAAGTTCTCGACGCATCGTTCAGTTTCGATGGTGTGATTGGTGCCTTTGCCATTACTTCTGATGTCGTGATTATCATGTTGGGCCTTGCCATTGGTGCGATCTTTGTGCGTTCGATGACCATTTACTTGGTCGAAAAAGGCACCTTGGATGCTTATGTCTTCCTTGAACATGGTGCGCACTATGCAATTGGTGCTTTGGCATTTATTATGCTGGCAAGTGGTACAGGTCTTCATGTTCCTGAAATTGTTACAGGTTTAATTGGTGTAGCCTTTATTGTTTGGGCCGTGATTGCGTCTATCCAATATCAAAAACATCAAGCCGTTTAAAGCAGCTTGTTTTGAACCGAAGAAAAGCGCAGCTCAGGCTGCGCTTTTTGTTTTTCAGATCAGGAACGCTTTTATTAAATATAAAATTCATGTCGCTAGTCGGATTGAATAGCCTATAATCTTGATCCAAGATTAATTCAATACAGTCTGTCTTCGTTTATGATGAATGCTTTAGAACGTCGTTCAACTTTTGCCTTAAGCAGTATTTTTGCCTTACGCATGTTGGGTTTGTTCATGATCATCCCTGTCTTTTCTGTAGCAGGGCAGACTTATGAATATGCAACACCTGCACTGCTCGGTTTAGCTGTGGGGATTTATGGTTTAACCCAAGCTATTCTACAGATTCCGTTTAGTCTGATTGCTGACCGTTATAGTCGGAAGCCTTTGGTGGTTTTTGGGCTGCTTCTGTTTGCTTTGGGCGGTGCAATTGCGGCAATGTCAGACACTATTTATGGGGTGATTATTGGTCGTGCTATTGCCGGTGGTGGTGCTGTTTCTGCTGTGGTGATGGCGCTCCTCGCCGATGTGACCCGTGAAGAAAACCGCATGAAAGCCATGGCAACCATGGGGATGAGTATCGGGGGTTTCTTTTGCTGTAGCCTTTAGTTTGGGGCCGTGGCTTACAGGTTTGGTGGGTATTTCAGGTTTGTTTTGGGTAACGACGATCATGGGCTTGGCCGCCATTTCAATGTTGCTGTTGGTTCCAAAAGTTACCCGCCACCATCGAAATTTTGATCAAGGTTATTTGGCTCAGCTCAAACAAGTTTTAAAAATGGGTGATCTGAACCGCCTGCATGTATCAGTGTTTAGCTTACATTTATTGCTGACAGCAATGTTTATTTATGTCCCATCACAGTTGATTGATTTTGCCAAAATTCCACTAAATTCGCATGGTTGGGTGTACTTGCCATTGTTGGTAATTAGCCTGTTTTTTGCTTTCCCAAGTATTGTATTGGCTGAAAAATACCGCAAGATGCGTGGCATCTTTTTAACTGCGATTGGCGGTATTATTTTAGGCCTAGGCATTCTAATTTTTGGTTTTGAGTCAAAGTATATTTTGCTCACGGGTTTGGGCTTATTCTTTATTGCTTTTAATGTTATGGAGGCGTTGTTGCCCTCATGGTTATCGAAAGCCGCACCAATTCAGTCTAAAGCCACCGCGATGGGCGTAAATGCCAGCAGCCAGTTTTTAGGCGCTTTTTTTGGTGGCGTTACAGGTGGACAATTATTGTTATTAAACAATACTGCTTTGGGCTGGAGTATTCTGACTGGACTTGCCATTATTTGGTTATTGATTAGTTTTGGTTTGGCGCAGCCACGCTATTTATCTTCGATGGTGCTACGTTTACCTGAACATAAACAAACAGATGAATGGACTTCCCAACTTTTAGCGATTCGTGGTATTGAAGAGGTCGTGGTGATGTCTGATCAGCAAGTGGCGTATGTCAAGGTCGATAAGCAGCAAATAGATGATGCGACGCGACAAGATTTAACGCAGTTGTTAGGGAAAGAGGTAGCCATTTAAGCATAACTCTTATAAAGTAAATAATAGAAATAGATAGGAAGTAAACATCAGATGCGCGGTGTAAATAAAGTTATTTTAGTGGGCACATTAGGCCGAGATCCAGAGACGAAAACTTTTCCAAATGGTGGTTCGTTGACTCAGTTTTCAATTGCAACCAGCGACTCTTGGACAGATAAAAGTACAGGTGAGCGTAAAGAGCAAACTGAATGGCATCGTATTGTGTTACACAACCGTCTAGGTGAAATTGCGCAACAATACCTGCGCAAAGGCTCAAAAGTGTATATTGAAGGTTCATTGCGCACGCGCCAGTGGACAGACCAAAATGGTCAAGAGCGTTACACCACAGAAATCCGTGGTGAGCAAATGCAGATGCTAGACAACAACCGTCAGCAAGGTGAGCAAATGCAAGGCGGAAATGATGGTTATGCACAACCACGTTTCAACAATAACCAAGGTGGAGGTTATAACAATAACAACCAAGGCGGTTATGGTGGCAATCAAGGTGGTAACAACCAACAAGGTGGTTATGCGAACAATAACCCAAGTGGTTTTGCACCAAAAGCAGCACCTCAGTCTGCGCCTGCAACAGCACCAGCGGATATGGATGATGACCTTCCGTTTTAACTGGTATCAGGTATAAACCTTGTACAAAGTGATCAAAAAGAACTTGATTGATATCAAGTTCTTTTTTTATGTGCAGAGAAACTCAGATATTTTGGATAAGGCACTTTGTTTATTTTAAAGGGCTTAAAAATTGAAATTAAGACAATCAAAAAGCGAAGCCTCTGGATGGATGTGTTGTGGGACAGGCTTTATCGGCTATACCGTTTTTATATTCTTTTTGCTCTCAGAAAGAACACATGGCATCCATTATTTTGAAAATCTTGCTTTATTTAATCAAAATATACTGTATTTTTTGGCCTTTCTCTTAGTTACGTTATCTATAGGGAAAAAGCGTCTATTTACAGATGGGCATGGAAATAGCCCCGTATGGGTGGATAGGTATGTTGCCCCATTTGTATTTTTTTTATTAGGTGTCATATTCCCTGCGATGTTTTTTATTCTGATAATTAAATAAGTTAAAGTGATCATTTAATATCGTAGATCTTGTATCAATGAATTTATACAGTTGCATTTTCAAGGGCTTTTCTGTTATGGATGTGCCTGCATTAAAGTGTCTTCATTGGAAACTCACAGTTAAATATTTGTTTTTTTATACTGTATTTTATTTTCTAAATATTGATCTGATAATTTAATTGTAATTCATCAGCATTTTTACCTCTAATTCCCCAGTTTTCTTTTGGGGTTTCAAATATTGTGATTTCAATATCATTGAAATCAATTCCACATAAATCATTAATGTTTTGAAATAGTGTGTTAATAAGGGCTTTTTTTGCTTCTTTTGTCCTGCCCTCAAACATAGAGATTTCGATAATGATGTAAGATTCTGTACGGTCTGATGGGTAAATAAAATGTTCTGATTCTAATGAAATGAAACGTTGAAACTTTTTTTCTATGGGATATTTCAGTGTTTTGGTTAACGCTTGGTGAATGGCAATACTTAGATGATCTCGATGTCTTTTTATGGTTTTATTTAAAGCATAGATTTTAATTTGGGCCATGACTTTCTCTATTTTTTAAAATGAAATTAATGGGGATAGATCATCATTCATCTTAACAGAGTGTATGCAAATTCATTTGAAAAAGATCATTGTTAGTTTGTACGCATTTAAGATGAACGGATTGAAAACCCACCATCGAATAGTGGGTTTTGGTCGCAAATTTTATTTTTTCAGTGAAACCCACATTGTAATTGTGGCACGAAAAACCAGTTCTTGAGCAGTGTTTTTAACTTCAACATTGACCACATAATCACTGCCTTCATTCCAAACAAAATTGGACTGTGCTGGTGTTGCCACTGCGACTAAATCAGTCGATGCTTTCTGTATATATTCTACTTGCATGCCTTTTGGAATCCAGCGGTGCGTATTGGGTACGGTCACATCGGTCATGGTGCCTCCGGCGAGTTCTGCCATATTACACATCGCAATGGCATGTACAGTACCAATATGATTCAACACAGCACGGTGTTTTTTTATGCTCACTTCGCAGTAGTCTGGGCGCAGTTGTTCGAATAATGGGGAGATACTGCTGAAATAAGGCGCCTTTAAACACAGCAATTTTGAAAATGTCCATTTCCCAGCAGGTTTGGCTTCTAGGGTTTTCCATATTTTTAAGGCTTGACTCATGGTGATGTCCTTCATGCATTATTTGAAGAATAATATTCTCATACAGAATATTATTCTGTATTTGGCTGATTTGACGACTCTGCTACACAAAAGAGCGAGTCTTGATTTATGATGAGCACAATAAAAAAGGAATGATGATGCAAAACATAGCCTTACTTGAACGAATTTATCCTGGTCGACGTGCGGAGCTTAAACGTCAGATTTTAAATTGTGCTTTACAACAGTTTATTCAGCAGGGTATCGAAAGCACGACCATAGAGATGATTCGAGATGCTGCTGAGACCAGTGTTGGGGCGATTTATCATCATTTTAAACATAAAGAAGGCATCGTTTCGGCTTTATATATTTCGGCTTTAAAGGATCAAGCGACTCAACGTATGCACGCTTTGCAACAGAGTCAAAACCTTAAACATGGACTGTATGCCGTTATTCATAGTTATCTGGACTGGGTAGAGCAGTATCCTGATTTTGCACGATTTTTATATGCAGCCAGTTACAGTGTGCAGCAAGGGATACATGCCGAAACGTTAAAGCAGGAAAACTTACAGCGTAATTTGCAATTAGGTCAGTGGCTGGCGCTTCAGCCTGATGCCGAGTACATGACTGCTGTGCCAGTTGAACTTCGCCTTTCTCTGATGATTGGACCAACAGAAAGCTACTGCCGTGCTTGGTTATCTGGTCGAGTAAGCCCTTTACCTACAGATTATGCAAACGTTTTAGCTCAAGCAGCATGGCAGTCTTTAAACGCATTTCAGATGTAAAACTTGATAGTGACAACTGTGAAAAGGGTAAAACTTAACGAGGGTTTTCTAATCTAAAAAACCGATAAATTTCATAAAAACTTACTGTTTCACCAATTTTTAATTTGCACGTATTCTAGCTTCATTACTTAAGCACATTCATTCATTTTTGAGGAAAAATACATGAGTTTAATCAATACTGAAGTTAAAGCGTTTAATGCAACAGCGTACCAAAATGGTGAATTTATTGAGTTGTCTGAACAAAACCTTAAAGGCAAATGGTCTGTTGTATTTTTCTATCCTGCTGACTTTACCTTTGTTTGTCCAACCGAATTAGGCGATTTAGCTGATCATTATGCTGAATTCCAAAAATTGGGTGTGGAAATTTATGGTGTATCTACAGATACTCATTTTACCCATAAAGCATGGCATGACACTTCGGATGTGATTGGTAAAATTCAATATCCATTGATTGGGGATCCGACTTGGACATTGTCTAAAAACTTTCAAGTACTGATTGAATCTGATGGTTTGGCTGATCGTGGTACATTTGTGATTGATCCCGAAGGAAAAATCCAAATTATTGAAATTAATGCAGGCGGTATTGGCCGCGATGCTTCTGAATTGTTACGCAAAGTGAAAGCTGCGCAATATGTACATGCGCATCCAGGTGAAGTATGTCCTGCAAAATGGAAAGAAGGTGAAGCGACGTTGGCTCCTTCAATTGATTTGGTCGGTAAAATCTAAGTAGATCGAATGATACAAGGTCGTGCATCGTTCCAATCTATTGGAGCGATGCGCATAAAAAAATCAGCCCAGTGGCTGATTTTTTTTATGTTGAGTACGGTTATTTTTTAAAGGTGATAGCCTTTACTGTTGGTGGCAAAGTCGCGTAGGCCTTGAATCAAATGTTCAATCAGTTTTTCCATGACCAAGCGCTGTCCTTTGCGTGAAGCATAGACCAGTTGCACGGTGCCAATATTGGAACACCAGTCAGGTAAAATATGAACCAATCGACCAGTTGTAATGTCATCTTCTACGGTTAAGTAGGGCAGATTGGCAATGCCTAAACCATCTAAGGCTGAATAATAAATGCCTGCTACGTCATTACTTTTTATCCGTGGGGTCAAAGGAATGACGATTTGTTCTTGGGTCTCAATATGATGTAATAGCCACTGATATTGGTTCTTTTGTACCCCAAGCGCGAGGGTTGGGAAATCATTCAATTCTGTCGCAAATTGAATGTTGCGTCCTTGTAGAAGTTCAGGGCTGGCAACTAGGCAATGTGTAGTTCTTACGACATCACGTACCACAATGCTGGAGTCTTCATTGGCTGTGAAATTGGTACGAATCGCCAGATCAATATCATCATGTAGGACATCCACACGACGACTGGTGAGCTCCATTTCAACTTGAACTTTGGGATATTGTTTTAGAAACTGATTGAGCAAACTGCGAATTTGATAGCGCATCATGACCGAAGGGCAACTCAGTTTGATTAAACCCTGAGGTTCGCTTTTCTGTTTCAGTAAAACGTTGTTGGCAGTTTCAACTTGCTGAATAATTTGTTGGCATTCTTCAAATAATTCCTGACCCAAAGGTGTCACTTTAAAGTGACGGGTTGAGCGTTGAATGAGGTTCACATTATATTTAGCTTCAAGGTCTAAAATGCGGCGACTGAGCTTCGATTTGGTGATATTTGAGGCCTCACTTGCAGCACTAAACCCCCCGTGTTTGACCACAAGATAGAAATAATAATAGTCGTCAAATGAATGCATGATGTGTTTAAGCCTGTATAGATTTACGACATATCGCAGTCTGTTATGAATGTCTTACACTGTATCATTGCGGATGGGTAAGCACGACGAAAAAGTGATCTGAAGATCTAATGCTGGCCTGTTCAGTTTTCTTGTCATGAGCCCCTTAATTTTTGAGTCCGTAAAAAAGTATCTTGCAACATAGCGTGTTTCACTGCAGAACTTGCCAGATTCCTTTGATGCGGAAATAGATCGCAGGACGCTGACTTGTTTAAACTGTTTTTGCCTTGAATCGTGCCAGATAAAAGTTCTACCTATCAAATAACATGATGAATTTAAAAATAAAATGCCAATCAATTTCTGAACTGATTGGCATTAATCCAAAGATCGCTTCTTCGCTCAGCAGATTATTTGCTCGCTGTATTTTTGCTATAACTTTGAATCAGGTTTTTATAGTCTGGGATGTGTGCTGCAAAAAGAGCGCCTAAGCCTTCAATATCATTACGCCAGTCACGGTGTAATTCACAAGCTGCACCAAACCAAGACATCAGTTGAGCACCGGCTTGTGACATACGATCCCATGCGGCATCACGCGTGATGGGGTTAAATGTTCCTGAAGCATCAGTGATGATAAATACTTCAAATTCTTCTTCAAGTGCTGAAAGTGCAGGGAATGCCACACAGACCTCTGTCACCACACCTGCAATGATTAACTGTTTTTTACCTGTTGCTTTGACTGCTTTGACAAAGTCTTCATTGTCCCATGCGTTGATTTGTCCTGGACGTGCAATATAAGGAGCATCTGGAAACATATCGACCAATTCTGGGACTAAAGGGCCGTTTGGACCATCTTCAAAGCTGGTGGTTAAAATGGTGGGAAGATTAAAATATTTTGCTGCTGCGGCAAGGGCAAGCACATTGTTTTTAAATTTATCAGGGTCAATATCACGGACCAATGACAGCAAACCTGCTTGATGGTCAACTAACAGCACTGCTGCATTATCTTTGTCTAAACGAATATATGGCTGAGTCATTTTTCTATCCTCTATGTGGTTATCTATAAAACCGAAAAGCCAAAGATCTGTTTATTTTCGCTTCTCGATTTAGCACCATCCTAGTGATGAAAATGGGACAATAAAATAAGCCAAACGAGATGCTTAATCTTAAAAATAGGAAAATTTGAGCAAAAATATGCCATCACAATAAAAGATGGCTTTGTTTTTCAAATGGTTTTTATAAAAGCAGGATGGTTCTAATGATATTGTCCTACTGGTGTGATTGTGTGTATTGGCACAGAGCTATAAGTGAACTGAGGAAAGGGGTAGTATAGATTGCATATTCATCCTATCCATATAGGAGTTCCAAGATGAAAAAAGTAATAGGTGTATATCGCAATCAAAACATGCATTGGGTCGGTGACGGTTTTCCAGTTAAAAACCTGTTTTCATACGACCGTTTAGGCCAAGCCATTAGTCCGTTCTTACTGTTGGACTATGCTGCACCATACAAATTTGATCCGACTACGACTCAACGTGGTGTGGGTTCACATCCACACCGTGGTTTTGAAACCGTTACTATTGCATATAGTGGCGAAGTCACACATAAAGACTCGAGTGGTGGTGGCGGTACGATTAACACAGGTGATGTACAGTGGATGACCGCAGGTGCAGGTGTGGTGCATGAAGAGTTTCATTCACCTGCCTTTGCTGAACATGGTGGTCTGTTTGAAATGGTGCAACTTTGGGTGAATTTGCCAGCCAAAGATAAAATGACTACGCCACGTTACCAAGCTTTGACTGTTGCGGAAATTCCACGGATTGAAATGGATGATAATGCTGGACATATCCGTGTTATTGCGGGTGAGTTTGGCGGTCATCATGGTCCAGCGCAAACTTTCAGCCCAGTCAATGTATGGGATGGAGAACTCAAAGCAGACTACGAAACTTTTGTGCATGTTCCTGTGACTCATAACACCATTGTGGTTGTGCTCAGTGGTGAAGTGCTGATTAATGGCACACAAAAAGTGGTGGATAGTTCAATTGTGATGTTCGCTCAAGATGGCGAAGCTGCAATCCAGTTTCAAGCACTCACAGACACTAAATTTTTGGTGTTGACGGGTGAGCCACTCAATGAGCCTATCCAAGGTTATGGTCCGTTTGTGATGAATAGCAAAGAGGAAATAGTGCAGGCTTTTGATGATTTTAATCGTGGAAAGTTTGGTGAAATTCCAGTTGCTGTGGTGGACTAAGCACTGACTGTCTAAAAGAAGAAATCCCTACTCGGTCAAGAGTAGGGATTTTTTATGCGCTGTATCTTTCTAGTTTTAGCTCGTTTTGCATAGTTACCTATGCAATATTGTGTGATGTAGTTATCATTTTTATGTGTGGCGTATCTTAGCGCCTTTTGCGGATGTTGTAAAACATCTATTTTAAAAATAGTTAATTTATATCTATTGTTTTTAAACAACTTAAATTTTAATTTGGAACAAGATTCAGAAAAGCATAAATTTGTTTACATGCTTCTTTTTAGTGTAATGGAATGTAATTTCAGCTGATTGTGTATTTTAGACAAGGTGCATGAAAAGATGTGATTCTGGTATTTTTTAATAGCCCTATTTTTTCGACATTGGGTCATAATTTCAGTCAATATAAGTCAGATTGACGGATCATAATTTTGGATATTGCAGTTATTGGTAGCGGCATGGCTGGTCTTGCTACCGCAAGAATTCTGAAGGATGCAGGGCATAATATTACTATTTTCGAAGCGCTGACTGGGCGTGGTATGGATAGCCACAGTACAGAGTTTGAAGGTGGTTTGATTGATGCTCCCTTACGTGTCATGAACCCGCACTTATGGAAAAATACCTTGAGTCTTGCGACTTATTTGGGCATTAAAACCTATCCTGTGCGTACCTATATGGCATGTAGTTGGCTGTTTGAAGATCGTACTGAAACGTGGTTAACCACGACGCGAAGTCGCATCGGCAATTTTCCAATTATTAATAATCGCAAAGGTCTCCAACAGTATGGATGGCGTTTGGTTAAAGGCATGTTGCAACTTAAAACTGCGATTGCTAAGTTCTTCAAATCTAAAGATCAAGACATGACTTTGGCTGAGTTTATTAATCAGCATGAGATTGAAGAAGTATTTTGGCATGGTGCAGTTATGCCAGTGCTTTATACCATTTGTACTTGCAATCCAAAAACCATTGGTGAATGGCCTGCCAAACCATTGTTGATCTTTTTACGTCAATTGACCGATGGCGATGCTTTACTACGTCTACAAGGCGGAACCCCAGCTTTGGTGGATAAGTTGATTGAAAATATCAATATTCAAAGTGGCTCGGCCATTACCAAAGTTACAGAGCAAGCTGAAAAGGTTTTGGTAGAAAATAACAAGGGCGAACAGCAATTATTTGATCGTGTGGTGGTTGCAACCCCAACGACCAAAATTGAAGAATTTTTAGATTCTGCACAATTTGTCGATGATATTGCATTGTTAAGACAATTCCGTTTTGAGCAAGGTCAACTGGTCATTCATACCGATTCTTCTGTGATGCCACCAAAGCGTAAAGATTGGTCAGTGCTCAGTTATATGATGGATCGTAAGTTTACTCGTCAACAGTTCACAGTCTGGCTTAACTCAGTAGAACCAAGTCTGGTTGGTAAAAATGCGGTGTTCCAAACGTGGCAGCCCGTGACGGAAATTGATCCGAAAAAAGTGATTTCAACCGTAACCTTAACCCGTGCCGTGGTGGATTCAAAAACCGTCGCGCTGAATAAAGAATTACAACAGCGTCATAAAATGGCAAACCGAAAAGTCTTTTTCTGTGGTTCATGGTCGTGTGATGGTTTACCGATTTTAGAATCAGCAGTGACCTCTGCAATGCATATTGCAGAAATTTTTGGTGCACCATTGCCGTTTGTAGGATTAAAACCTAAAGTTGAGGTTGCCCCACAACTCGGCTACTAAAGCATGAAATGGCTCCAAACTTTACAGCAATATTTTCCAAAGCATAAGTATGCAATTGATGCCAAACAATTGGGAGATCACGCTGTACTGGCTTGGAGCAATCTCGGCTATTGGGAGGATGGTCAATCATCTTACCCTGAGGCTGGCCAAGCTTTGGCCATGCGCCTTGCAGATCGGTTACAGCTAGATGCCAATGATCGGGTTTTGGATTTGGGCTGTGGGCAGGGTGCGAGCCTATTGCTGTGGCGACAGCATTACCATGTTCAGCAACTTTGCGCGGTTGAATTACAAGTCGAATGTGTGCAGCGCATACGACACACTTTAAATTCAAATATACAGATCATCCAAAATTCTTTTTTAAATTTAAATTCAAAGACATTCTCTAGACCTTTTGATGTGGTGCTGTGTCTGGATGCTGCTTATCACTGTGATTTAAATTTATTCCTGCGATCCACCCATTCTATTTTAAATTTAAACGGCCGGATTGGATTTCATTATCTGATGCTAAGCGATGCATTTTTGAATTTAAATCGTTTTGAGAGGCTTCAACTGAAAATGCTGTTAAAAGCTGCGGACGTTCATTTAGGTCATCTTCAATTAGAAGCAGACTTGATGCACAGCATTCAAGCACAGGGTTATCAGCAGATTGAAATTGAGGATATATCTGGTGCGGTATTCTCAGGTTTTTCAAATTATTATCATGAGCACTTGGCGCAAAATGTAGTTAAAAACTTGGATGATTTGAAAATTCAAATGACAGCTAAACTTTGCCAAAAATTATTTGAACAGGGCATCGTGCGCTATGCTCAAATTACAGCAATTAAAGATATTTAAAACGAAATAAAAACCTAAAGACTAGAAACAACAAAGCCTCACTAAAAAGCGAGGCTAAGTATAAAATGGTGCCGGCACACGGATTCGAACTGTGGACCTACTGATTACAAGTCAGTTGCTCTACCAACTGAGCTATGCCGGCAACGTGGAAAGAATAATAGCGGATTTTGTTGAAAACGCAAGCCAAAAAGTGAGCGATTGAAATACACATCATCTTTTGTACAAACGTTCACCCACCATCGGGTGGGTGAACGTTCAGAATAAAGCAGTAAGCTAGAATGAAACTGTTTTTTTAAAAAGCGTTAAGTGAGTACATGGAACTTATTTGCTCCTTAAAATTTGATCGAGGTCTTGGGCACATTCTTCCAACGTAAAAGCCATATCGAGTTGCATTTGAGGTTTGAGTTCATTGGCCAGCGTTCTCCATTGTTCAATCAGACGAATTGCTTTTTGAATTTTGTGTTTGTTGACATCCTTTGCAAGGGTTGGGGTATAACCGCCTCGTTTAGCGTTTTTAATTTGTTTGACATAATTGGTGCTGTTATTCATTCCGACTCCCGAATAGCAGTTTTATTGGTCAATTTCGTGTTTCGCTAGTTGTATACCGCAAATTCATTGTGCTTGATGAACATTGCATCTAGATGATAAGTGATGATTTATTTTTAACCTCCCTGCTTATTTGTTTTAGCCCAACTTTCAGTTAGGTTCAAGCATTTATTCTTTAATGAATCTTTATTTTTGTGGTGAAATTTCTCCTAATGGCTAAAGCTTGTGTTTCATAAAGCAGACTTTATGCCAAGTTGAATTTGCACTTATATCTGCATAAAAAGAGTCTGAATCTGAATGAAGAGCGTCACACTTATGCTAAAAGACGAGGAGTGAAATGAGCAGAAATGCAAAAGGAATGTATAGATTGAAAGGGAGGAGTTGGAATTCAGTTTATTCTTTACATGTGGATTAGGGTTTTAAATGCCTATGGATAGAGGCTGAGCACCATTTTTTGAATGTTGTGTAGTGCTCAGTGTTTTATGATGTGATACTCAGTGTCGCGTTCATCCTATGCAGGATTAATGATGGTGATGATGGTGTCCGTGCTTATGTTCATGCTCATCATAATCTTGTCGTATACAGCAGCCTGCAACATATTGGCTGCTTCCATCTGTATAGAATTCTTCTTTCCACACGGGCACTTCGTGCTTAACACGTTCAACAGCTTCTTCACAGGCTTGAAATGCTTCTCTGCGATGTGGAGCATAAGCAACCGCAATAATTGCTTTATCTCCAATATCTAACTTGCCAATACGGTGCACAACGCGAACATAGTACAGACCATATTTTTCTTGTATTTCCTGTTCAATGGCTCGAATCATCTTCTCTGCAACAGGAGCATAGGCGGTATATTTTAAAGCCTGAACCGCTCGCCCTTCATGATGATTGCGGACGGTTCCGATAAAAATCCCAGTTCCACCACATTCAGGAAAAGCCTGAATTGTATCAAAATGATTTAAATCAAGAGCTGTGTCTTGAATACGTGGAAACACAAGCATATTAGCCTCCTGCGACTGGCGAAAGTAAAACCAAAGTACAGTCTTGAGTCAAGACTGTTTGACGAGGAATAATGTCTTCACCTATAGCACAGGCACAGCGTTCTATCATGTCAGCCACAGATGGATAGTGTGTTTTAATTTGGTTTAATACATCCGTAACTAAACTGTTTGATGCACAGTTCAAGTTTAGATCAGCAGGCAGGTGTTTTTCGATGGCACCGTAAGCTTCGATTTTAATATGAATGTCCTGCATGATGAGTTCCGTTTAATGGGTTCAAAACAATTTGTGATTCAGTCGTTTTCAATAGGTCTGGATGCACTTTAGCACTATTCAATTCGCTCCTCAAAATCTCAAAGGTCATTGTCTTCAGATGGATTCATATTCGACTTTTTGCTTCAAATTTGCTATTTCAGAATGACCGCCTGAATTGAGTCACTCAGCGTCATTTTATGCCACTTTTCTGGTAGGCCTGCATTTCTTCAAACGAATTTAAGCTATGAAAAGTTGAATGCTGATTTTGAATATTCACTCTTTGAGGGCATAGATTTGCAAAACATTGTTTTAAGCTAAGCTGTTGGCGCTCTAAATGCTGATTGAATGTATCGAGACTGCTGCGTTTCAATAAACAAAAAGGATAAAGTGCTTGCCCATTGAACGCGACGTAAGCAACGGAAGATAAAGGATGGTGTTTGAGTGCTTGATGCAGCTGAAGCAGGATGTCTTGTGGAATTTCGGTAATGTCGCATGGAACACATAAAATATAATCAGATTGAACATATGACCATGCACTTTTCATGCCGACTAAGGGGCCTAAGAAACCATCTGTATCATCTTTGAAATAGCGAATATCAGGAATTAACGCCAGATAGCTGGCATAGTCACAATGGCTATTGATCCAAACTTCCTGAACTTTGTCCTGAAAAGCTTTATATATTTTTAACAGTTGAATGTCGTGATCAAAGCATTGCAGGAGCTTGTTGACGCCATTCATACGTGTGGCTTGTCCACCAGCTAAGATGATCAAAGCTGTCGCTGGGTAAGGTTGCATTGCATGTACCTGATTTTCAAAATGAGAGAGTCTCTCTCATTTTGAAATCTTTTGTGCTGCGATGATGTGCAATCAAAGTTAAAGCTTTGATTGTCATTATGCATCGGCAGCATTGTTATTGTTGGTTAGAGATAAAGACCATCAATCGACCTCATATCGAAATAAAATCAACATAGTCCATTGAAACGGGAGCATCGGCTCGGGCAGGAATTCGAACAATCACATTGGCCTGATTCAAATTGCTCAACATGTGTGATTGTTGCTTTCCGAGTTTGGCAACCGTCAATTGTCCATGTTCGTTCACATTTAACACCATACGTAACAACTGCTCGCGACTGTCTTGTTTTACGCTATCAGTGAAACGTGCTTTTTTCCATACAGGAGCAGGGGAGTCGATCCCTTGCAGTGCCGCCAATACTGTAGAAACATGTACGGCAAGGCAGGTCAGTACCGCCGCAGGATTGCCTGGTAAACCAATTAAGTAAGAGATATGGTTATCTGCTTGATATTCAGCAAAATATAATGGTTTTCCTGGTTTTTGTGCCACCTGCCAAAAGATTTCTTTTGCCCCTAAGGCCATAGAAACAGGACGAATCAGGTCATAATCTCCAACAGAAACGCCACCTGTGGTAATAACCAGATCATAACCATTCATTGCATTGGAAAGCGATTGAGAGAGTAGACTCTCATCATCAATCACATGTTCTAAATGCACATCTGTTAAACCTTGTTCGTTAAGCCATGCCAAGATCATTGGGGCATTGGCATCAAAAACTTTAGATTCATTATCCAATTGGCTACTGACTTCATCCCCTGTAATCAGAACGGCAATTTTGGGTTGGCAGTAAACCTGTACATCCTGAACACCCGCCATACTGAGTGCAGCAATTAGGCCATTGCCTAAGCGTTGCCCTTTTTGTGCAAGCTGAGTTCCAATACTCAGTTCTTCGCCTTGGTAACGAATATCTGCACCTTTTTCTAAAGCTTGATTTAAAACAGCGAGATTATGGCTACGGGTGATAATTTCTTGTCGTGCTACGGTATCTGCTGAATGGGGGAGTTTGCCTCCAGTAAAAATACGAACAGTTTGTCCTGATTGTATTTCAATGTGCTCTGCAACACCTGCCCGAATTTCTCCAATGACCTCAAAACTTGTGACCCCTGCAAGCAAGTCCTCCGAGCGAAGAGCGTAACCATCGACTGCACTTTGGGTAAAGAGTGGCAGGGCAACCGTTGATTCTACATCTACGGCTAAAACATGCCGATGCGCCTGTGCTAAAGGTAAAGTCACGCAAGGTAGTGTTTTGACTGAACGATAATGCGCAAGGGCTTGATCAAGGGTAATTAAACCGACACCTGAACAACTCATTCATAACCTCCCGGATGAGGTAGATCACGGCAAACATCAAAAATATGAACCAATGCAGGTAGAATCGCAGCCATGGATTCACTGGCACCACCACGACTTCCCGGCAATGTAATGACCAATGAGCGGTCAATAAAACCTGCAACACCTCGAGACATTGCTGCATAAGGAGTGCGTTTTTGACCAAAAGCCCGTGCAGCTTCCATGAGTCCATTGAGCTCACGTTCTAGCAAAGGTTGTAAGGTATCGACCGTAATATCTCTTTTGCCGATTCCAGTTCCACCTACAGTAATCACGCAGGCATAGGATTGGGTCAGCTCTAAGACCAAATCTTTTAGCTGAACTGCTTCGTCAGGTAAAACTTGATAATGAATAGGATCGAAACCTGCTTCGGTTAATGTATCTACGACTGAACGACCTGCTGTATCAGGTTTACGGCCTGCTGCAACTGTATCTGATAGTACCAAAACGGCTGCCGAGACTGGCTGGCGTAAATGGCGTTTGAAGTGTGATTTTCCACCTTTTTTCAGGTCTAATTTGCACTGTTGGATAATCAACTCATGTGGTTCACAATGCGGTTTAAGCATGTCATAAATGGTCAATCCAGCAAGACTGGCAGCAGTGAGTGCTTCCATTTCTACACCTGTGGGTCCAATGGTTTCAACTGTTGCTCGAATCACGACACGATCGGTCAAAAGCTCAAAGTCGACATCAGCACGGTAAATGGGTAGGGGGTGACATAGTGGAATCAGTTCATCGGTGCGTTTTGCCGCTAAAATGCCTGCAATGCGTGCAGTTTTCAGCGCATCGCCTTTTTCAGTATTGCCATCGGCAAGAAGTTGTAAACAATGTGCTGGAGCAAGTAACTCAGCACTTGCTGTTGCCACTCGGTAGCTTTCTGGCTTCATGCCAACATTTTTCATAAAATATTCCGAAACATTAAGGAACCGACAGGCAGTTCAGCAGTTTGATCAGTAGACAACGTTTATGACGTATTTAGATAACACAAAAATAAATGCGGATATAGTCGAATGACTGTCGAACTCAAAATTAATCAACTTATTAACCACCTATGGCATGCATACTGATTTTGCGTGTTGGAGCCTGTTGATGTTCGATAAAGCCGGCTTTTTTATGCCATACCGCATTCAAAATATGAGTTTGCAATAAAGAAAGATCTGGTTGTTGAAGTAAATGCCGTAGCGGAGTGCCTGTATTGGCAAATAAACAGCTAAAAAGTTCGCCTGTCGCAGTCAATCTCAAACGATCACAACTCTGACAAAAAGGTTTGCTGATGGTGGAAATGATGCCTAGTTTATAATGCCCATTGAGTAAATAAAGCGTTGCAGGGTCATGTTGTCTGGCTTGTATTTCAACTTGAAAATGAGATCTAAGTTTTTGAATAATTTCATCTTCAGTAATCACCTTTTCTGCACGCCAGTGATCGGGTTGGTCTAAAGGCATATATTCAATAAAACGTAATTCAAATTCTTGTTGGTAGGCCCATTGGGTGAGTTCGACAATCTCATGATCATTCTTTCCTGCCACCAAGACACAGTTGAGTTTGATTGGGATACCTGCTTGTTGCGCCGCAGAAATTCCCCTTAACACAGGCTCAAGTGGGCGCTGGGTCATGTCTTTAAACGTATCTGGATGGATGCTGTCGAGGCTGATGTTGAGATCATCTAAACCAGCTTGCTTTAGCCCTTGAGCATATTTTTGAAGATAAAAAGCATTGGTGGTCATAGAAATACGTTGTAGACCATGGGCTTTGAGGTGATTTAAATCATGAATAAAATTGACAATACCTTGGCGCATTAACGGTTCGCCACCTGTAAGGCGAATGTGTCGAATACCTAGACGCACCATAACCGCACAAAATTGTAAGAGCTCTTCAAAATTCAAGATATCTTTTTTAGCCAACCACTCTGGGGTGTCTGGCATGCAATAACTACAACGAAAATTACAACGATCGGTCAGTGAAATTCTGAGTTTATGTTTATGACGGCCGAACTGATCGACCAACTGTGACAGTCTGCTCATGCCAAGAGCGGGTGTTACTGTTGTTGTAGTCGAACCATCCATAGTTACTCCACGGGTATAAACACACCTTTGGGTTGTGATCAGAAGAGTATGAAATGTTTTATTTTAAATATCAAACAAACGATAGATTGAATTAAATTTATCCTTATTTTCAATAACTTGAGTGGTTTCCTTTAAATGGAGCTACATGTGAGAGAGGGTGTTTGTAATAAATAGAGTGTTGAAATTTAATCCTAAAAGGGGGATATTTTTTATCAAAAGTGTTGTTCAGGGTTGTGCCACACAAGTCAAAGAGTTTTTAAAAGTGCAGGAAAACGGCATCAATAGATAACACGTCCAAGCAATTCGCAAATGATATGAGCAAGTCATTTTTATAGTTTAGAAAATGGATAGAGGACGGTCAGATGGAAAATGTTGAAAACAAAAAGCATGACGATGAGCAGACGAATTATGCACGAATAGAGCCGTATAACAATCCTGCGGGTGGCTGGGGAGCGCTATTAAGTGTAGCCCGAAATTTAAAACGACAAGAGGTCTTCAAAAAAGGCGCCATTACACTTCTCAATATTAACCAACCGACAGGCTTTGACTGTCCCGGCTGTGCGTGGCCTGAAAAAAAAGATGCACATGCCTTTAACTTTTGTGAAAATGGGGCGAAGGCGGTTGCTTTTGAAGCCACATCCAAGCGTGTTACGCCTGATTTTTTTGCCACGCATACGGTCAGTTGGCTTTCAGAACAAAGTGATTTTTTCCTTGAAGATTCAGGTCGTCTAACTGACCCAATGCGTTATGACCCTGTTTCTGACAAATATATTCCAATTTCTTGGGATGAAGCTTTTGCCTTGATTGCAAAACATCTACATGCTTTAGACAACCCAGATCAAGCAACGTTTTATACTTCGGGTCGTGCCAGTAATGAAGCCGCGTTCCTGTATCAGCTCTTTGTTCGTGCTTATGGAACCAATAATTTCCCCGACTGTTCGAACATGTGCCATGAAACCACCAGTGTTGGCTTATTGCACTCGATCGGACTCGGTAAGGGCACTGTCACATTGGAAGACTTTGATATCGCCGATGCGATTTTTAGCTTTGGACATAATCCGGGCACCAACCATCCGCGTATGCTCGGGACTTTACGTGAAGTGTCGCGACGTGGTGGCAATATTGTGGCCATTAACCCCTTAAAAGAACGCGGTTTAGAACGTTTCCAAGACCCTCAAGCGCCTGTTGAAATGATGACCAATGGCAGTACACCCATTAGTCGTTATTATTTCCAACCTAAAGTGGGAGGTGATTATGCGCTCATGTTCGGGATGTTGAAACATTTACGTGAGTGGGACATTCAAGCACTGGCAGTTGGCAAGAAGAGTGTTTTTGACCGATCTTTTATCGAAATGAATACGGTCGGTTTTGATGCCATGATGGCAGAAGTAGATCGAACGCCATGGGCCGATATTCATGCACACACGGGACTTAGTCCTCAACATTTAGAATCTTTATCTAAAATGTATTTGGATGCGAAAACGGCCATTTTCTGTTGGGGTATGGGGATTACCCAACATCGACACGGGACTGCGAATGTTCACATGCTTGCAAACCTAATGTTAGCAAGAGGGCATATTGGTCGATCTGGCGCAGGTCTAGCACCGATTCGTGGTCACAGTAATGTGCAAGGTGACCGAACTATGGGGATTAATGAATTACCCAGCACAAAATTACTCGACAATATTGATCGTGTTTTTGGGATTAAATCCCCACGTCATCATGGTTTTGGTGTGGTGGATACGATTAAGGCCATGTATGAAGGGGCGGTCAAAGTCTTTATTGGTTTAGGGGGAAATTTTGCTGTTGCAACACCAGATACACCCTATACCGAAGCAGGTTTGCGCCGTTGTAATTTAACGGTACAAATTGCTACCAAGCTCAATCGTAGCCATTTGGTCTGTGGTAAAGAGGCATTACTTCTACCTTGTCTGGGGCGTACCGAAATTGATATGCAACTGCATGGCGCGCAGGCCGTGAGTGTGGAAGATTCAATGAGTAATGTGCATCTATCTGCAGGGCGTAATGAACCGGCGTCCGAGAATCTACTTTCAGAGCCTGACATTGTGGCGCGTATGGCAGCAGCCGTCTTGCCAGAGAGTGATATCAAGTGGCAATGGTATGTAGAAAGCTATGACCGTATACGCGATTCGATTGAAGACGTGTTTGATGAATTCCATGATTTTAATGCTCGGGTCTATCAGCCGGGTGGTTTTCACTTAGAGCATCCTGCCAATCAGCATGTGTGGAATACGCCTGTTGGTAAGGCACAGTTTTTAATTACGCCACTGGCTGAAGTGTATGCCGATAAAGAGAATAAATACGCTGAACAATATACAGGAGCTAAAGTCTATACCTTGATGACTACGCGTTCTCATGACCAATACAACACCACCTTGTATGGACTCGATGACCGTTATCGTGGGGTATTTGGTCAGCGTCGTGTATTGTTTATGAATGCTGATGATATTGCAGAAGCAGGTTTTATGGCCGACCAATGGGTAGATATTGAAAGTATCTACTCCGATGGGATTAAACGTGTGGTACAGAGCTTTCGCATCGTGCCATATAACATTCCACGAGGCAGTTTGGCGGCCTATTACCCAGAAACAAACCCACTGGTGGCACTCAGTAGCCATGATAAGTACGCCAAGATTCCTGCCTCGAAAAGTGTGCCTGTGATTTTGCATGCGGGCCATGCACCTGAGCATTTTAATTTGGCACAAGAGGTTGATCCTGAGCACGCTAATGAAATTATGAATCGAGTGGGTTAGACCATAGCCAATGGAATGGCACTTATTTTATATGCTGTCATTTCAATCTTTTAAATGAAGTGCTTTGCAATATGGAAGATAAAAAACAGCATGGATATTGAGACAAAAATGTTGAATTCACAAGGGTATGAAACCGTTGAGATCCAGCGTTTAAATGAAAATAAAGCAGTAGAACAGTCGGATTTTGTGGTGCAAGAGTATCCTATTGCATTGGTTTATAACGGTATTCCTCATGCGGTGATGATGGCAACACCAGCAGATGTTGAAGTGTTTGCGAAAGGATTTAGTTTGTCAGAAGGTATTTTGAGTAGTTTAAAAGAATTATATACACTGGATGTTCAAGATACCCAGTTTGGGATTCAGGTCGAGATGGATATTTCTACTCGCGCCTTTATGATGCTGAAACAACATCGACGCATGATGGTGGGGCGAACAGGCTGTGGACTCTGCGGTATTGAAAGTTTGCAACAGCTACATTTGAATCTGCCAAAAATTACCACTGTCGTTTCAGATGTATGGCTGACGCAAATTCCTTATGCAATTTCACAACTGAATATTCGCCAAAAAATTACCCAAATGACGGGTGGGGCACATGCGGCGGCATGGGTTGAGGCGGGGGAAATTGTGGCGCTATTTGAGGATGTCGGACGGCACAATGCTTTAGATAAGTTACTGGGATATATGGCGCAAAATCATCATGATGTGCGTCAGGGTTTTGTGGTCATGACCAGTCGGGCAAGTTATGAACTCATTCGTAAATGTGCTCAACTCAATATTGGTTTATTGGCGTGTATTTCAGCACCGACCTCAATGGCCATAGAAATGGCTAAAAGATCTGGGTTGCAGTTGGCAAGTTTTTGTCGTGGGGATGGTTTTGTTTTATATACTTAAGCTGAATCTGAGAGAAAATACCTTACAGAGGCTATGCGGAGGCATTCGCTACACTGTTTGAGGTTGAATCATATTGTATATATTTTTTTAAATAATATTAAAGGCTTATTGGTATTTGTCGAGTTGGTGGTTGCTCAGTATTTTTGCGCTTGGATGATCTCTAACTTATCCCGAAAGCCTCGTGTGCTAAAAATCACACAGGTCGAATTGAAATGTGATTTAAATCTATTTCAAACCCAGGGCAAGATGACGTAAGTTAGCCTTATATCAAGATTTATTTCGAACAGACCTTAACTTTATGTTGTAAAGTTAACTTTTATAGAAAACAAAATAGTTTGTCTTTAAGTTAGATTTATTTTTTAAATCATAGCTATTTGTTTCAATGACTTATTTTTATTTGAGTGACAGTGATGCATGATGCCAAATTAAAATTACAGCTTAGAATTTTATGGGATGAAGAAATTGCCATAGGCCCAGGCAAGGCTCAACTTTTAGAAGCAATTCAACGTACAGGTTCAATTTCACAAGCCGCAAAAAGTATGAATATGAGCTATCGCCGTGCATGGCAGTTGGTTGAAACCATGAATCATAGTTTTCAACAAGCCTTAGTGGAAACTCAAAAAGGAGGAACACATGGTGGTGGAGCTCATGTTACCAATTTTGGTGAAGCTATTTTAAGCCAATACCGACAGATGGAACAAAACGCACGTCATGTCATTGAGTATGACTTTCAAGCGATTGCCCAATTTCTTAAACAATAGTGGATAACATCCAACAATAATCTTTAGACAGCTGAATGTTTTTAACATGCAGCCGTCTAAAGATTATGAGGGTCAGATTGAATACAAGACCTTTGTCTGATCTGTCAGCTTATAAGCGCAATACTTATCACGTGATTAGAACCCTAACCATCTCGTTTGAATGATAAATAATCGTTGTCTGGAATTGACGTTGCATATATATCCATATATTTTTAAAAACATATCGGTCATTTTGTAATGTAAAAGGGGAAGATGGTGCTGCTAAACTTTAAGAAGAAAAGTATTCAAATGCTATTATGTTGTGGGCTTATTGTTGGTGTGCAAGCACACGCAGAGCAAGCCATTACTGTTTATGCTGCAGCCAGCTTAACCAATGCAATGACAGATTTAGATGCATTATTTGAAAAACAGAAGAACATCCAAGTCAAAACTTCTTATGCAGGATCGTCGACTTTAGCAAAACAAATTGAGGCGGGTGCACCAGCAGATGTATTTGTTTCTGCTGATGAACAATGGATGAATTATTTACAAAATAAAAAGCTCATTGAGCCAAATAAACGAGTGAATTTACTGGGTAATCGACTGGTTTTGATTTCACCTAAATCGAAACCTGTAAAAATTAAAATGGATAAAAGTTTTGATCCATCTACCGCATTTCAAGGCAAACTCTGTACAGGCGATACCAAAAGCGTCCCTGTGGGAAAATATGGCAAACAAGCACTGACATCGCTGGGCTGGTGGTCGAAACTGGAACCTCGTTTGGTTGAAACTGAAGATGTCAGAGCCGCACTTAACTTTGTGGCACGGGGTGAATGTCAGCTTGGGATTGTTTATGCGACAGATGCCGCGATCAGTAAAGATGTGACGGTCATTGGCGTATTTCCGATCAATACCCATACTCCAATTATCTATCCTTTAGGCTTAGTCAAAAACAACCCAAACGCTGTAGCTTTTTATCAATTCTTACAAACGAAGCAGGCAAATGTAGTGTTTAAAAAGTATGGCTTTACTGTTTTATCGCCAGCGAAGTGATGATGCTTGCCTTATCCACTGAAGAAATTGAAGTACTCAAACTTTCCTGTCAGGTTGCTGCCACCTGTCTGGCCTTTAGCCTGATCCCTGCATTAGCGGTGGGTTGGGTGTTGGCACGTAAAGACTTTTTTGGTAAATCTTTATTTGAAACCTTGATTTTTTTGCCACTGGTTTTACCACCTGTTGTTCCAGGCTATTTACTTCTACAAGTCTTTGGAAGTAATGGTATTTTGGGGAGGTATCTGGAACCGTTTGGATTGAATTTTGCATTTAACTGGAAAGGCGCAGTTTTGGCTTCAGCCGTGATGGGCTTTCCACTCTTGGTTCAGTCGATTCGTTTGGCCATTGAACTGGTGGATCAACGTTTGGAAATGGCGGCCAAAACGTTAGGCGCTTCATCCTTCGGCACATTCTTTTATGTTACGTTGCCTCTGGCCAGTAGTGGGATATTGGTGGGGGCTATTTTGTGTTTTTGTCGCAGTCTGGGCGAGTTTGGTGCAACCATTACCTTTGTGGGCAATATTGCTGGAGAAACGCGAACTTTACCTTTAGCCATGTATAGTTTAATGCAACAACCTGATACCGAACCTGCGGTGTGGCGGCTGATTATATTGTCATTAACGGTGGCTTTTTTTGCTTTGTGGTTTGCCCAATGGTTTCATCGTTATCAGAAAAATAAGCGAGGGCATTAAGGCCATGATTGATTGTCATATTCGGCTCAATTTAGGCAAATTTGAACTCGAGCAAAGCTTTAAGTCCGAACAGAATGTAGTGGGTTTATTTGGAGCTTCGGGTTCAGGCAAAACCAGTATTTTGCATGCAATTGCAGGTTTAAATACACCAGTAAGTGGTTGGATTAAAATCAAAAATCAGACGTGGTTTGATGCAGAACGTAAGATCAACTTGAAGCCACAGCAACGCCGTGTCGGTTTGGTGTTTCAGGATGCGCAATTATTTCCGCATATGAACGTCATGCAGAATTTATTGTTTGGTTATAAACGTATACAGCCTGACAGTCGACGATTTGACCCAGATTATATTGTTGAATTACTTAAACTCAATCATTTGCTGAGTCGTATGCCAACCAAGTTATCGGGGGGCGAAAAGCAACGGGTAGCCTTAGGTCGAGCACTATTATATTCACCTAATTTATTGTTATTAGATGAGCCTTTATCTGCACTGGATGCAGCCCATAAACAAGAAATTATTCCCTTTTTTCAGAAAGCTCAGCAGGAAACTGCAATTCCAATGCTCTATGTTAGCCATGACATGGACGAAATTAAACAACTTACCCAACAAGTTTGGCTGTTGTAGGATTGATGCAACGGCCTGATTAAGATAGGGGACCGTTGCGATTTGACTTACCAATCTACGCGTTTGAGTAATATGTCTTTATACATTTTAAAGTCACAGACTAAGCTAAAGAATGGTTGTTTAAACGTGGCTGGTTTATTATGTTCAAAAAAGAAATGACCGATCCACGCAAAACCATAGCCGACAACAGGCAGAGCCCACAGGACTTTTGGATTTTTAGTCATCGTTGCGATGGCAGCAACTCCAATCACGCACGTTGTTCCAACAAAGTGTAAACGTCGGCAAGTGGAATCTGCATGCTGTGAAAGGTAGAAAGGATAGAATTCTTTGAGGGTTTTATAACGCCCATCACTTCCAATCATTTGTACAGTAGGGTTCTGAACCCGAGTTGCAGAAAGCTCGGCGCTGTTCACGAGATCTTGTGTATTATTTTTAACTTGGGTTTGGGTATTATGTAACATTTGCTCTTCCTTTAGTATTTACAAGATGTATTTTTAAATAGCTTAGTGCGCATGGTCTTGAACGAATATGCTATTTCCAAGGAAGGAGTCGAGTGTAGTGTCGCAAAACCAAAGCCAAGTTTATGCTTGGGACGGGTGTATTTTGTATGTGACCCGCGAACACTTAAATAATGCCCATGCCCATTTTCCTGCGTTATTGCAAATTGGTCTAGGCACACCGTTTGCGATTACTTTGGGTCAACACGTTAGAAGTTATCACGATATTGTCGTTATGGCGCCGAATGTAAATCACAGCACCGACTCAGAAAACCAGCCTTATCTTGCTCTTCTAATTGACCCAGATCATGCGTTGTATCGTTACTTACATCCCTTGTTAAATGGGGAATCTTTTCGCTCTTTGCCTGCATCAAGTCTTGCGTCTTTACATCCTCAGTTTCAGCAACTCATCGCAGGTCAGTTCAGTTTCGATCAGGCCAAACAGTTGGTTTTGGATATATTGTCTTGCTTAAATCCAAACACGTTACCGAGTTTGCCTTGGGATATTCGAGTGTTACAGAGCTGCCGCTATATTCAACAATGTGTTCCACAGCAGCACCCCACAGTGGCTGAAGTCGCTGCTCATGTAGGGTTATCTGAATCGAGGTTGATGCATTTATTTAGCCAGCAGTTGGGAATTTCGATGCGACGCTACATTCTATGGCTACGTATTCGCTATGCCATAAAGCTTTGGGCGGCAGGAAAGAGCTTAATTGAGATTGCATTGGGAGCGGGTTTTTCCGATCAGGCGCATTATACGCGAACCCTGCGTAGCATGGTCGATTTTGCCCCGTCTATGCTAAAAGCAAAGACCCTTCTTGTGAGTGATGCAATTTCAAATGAGGGAAAAACAAACTTGAGCAAGCATTTTATCACTCCTTGAAATAGCAGAATCATTCAAGACTTATAAGTGTGTATTAGAAACAATGCTTTTGTTTGGCGTTGATGGTCTGGAGGGATTAACAGTTTGGCACGGCTAAACTTTTCTTTGAGAGCGTCATACCAACATCATGGATAGATCAACATAGAGATATAAAAATGACAAATTTAAATGCGATAAAAAGTATAAAAGATGTTGTATCTGAAAAAGAGTGGGATGCGCGTTGTCAGCTTGCAGCGCTGTACCGCTTAATTGCACATTTTCGTATGACCGATTTAATTGATACTCATATTAGTTTACGCGTACCCGATGCAGACGGACATTTTCTGATTAATCAATATGGTATTCCTTTTGAGAAAATGACAGCTTCACATTTGGTGAAAATTGATTATGCAGGCCATACTGTTGCTGATTATGATCAGGGAAAATTAGTCAATACAGCAGGCTTTGTAATTCACTCTGCTATTCATGATGCGCGACAAGATGTGCACTGTGTGATTCATACTCACACTGCAGATGGTATAGCTGTGTCTGCACAAAAGCAGGGCTTATTGCCTCTATCACAGCATGCGTTAAAGTTTTATAAAAAAGTAAGCTATCACGAATATGAAGGTGTGGCGTTATTAACCGAAGAACGTGAACGTCTGGTTAAAGACTTAGGGCAAAATCGAGTCATGATTTTAAGAAATCATGGTTTGTTATCGACTGGTGATTCGGTTCAACGTGCTTTCCATGAAATTTACTTTCTTGAACGTGCTTGCCAAGCTCAGATTAAGGCGATGGTGGGTGGTGTGGAACTGCATCTTCCTTCTGAAACCGTGTGTCAGCACACGGCCCAACAGTTTGAAAGTGAAATGATTGAAATGGTGATGCTGAAAGCATGGAATGCAGCTCTGTCGCTGATTGAACATCAGCGAGATGACTATTGCGTATAAGTCGGTTTTGACTCTAATGCATGATTTGATTTGATTTATTTGTACTTTGGATGTGATGAGATAATTATCATAAATTCATTGCTTTAGGATGTTTTTGTTCAATTGATCAGCTATTTTTAGCGATGGGTGATATACGGCTTAAAGCTGTTTTTATTCTAACAGTCTGTATTTGAAAATAGTTGTTCTTATACTTCATTGAGTTATTGTCTTATTCGCTATTTCTTGTCATAAAAAGATATTTTGTATTTTAGTTTAAATTGGGTTTTCTTATTCATATTCCTCAATAGCTACAGGATTTCAATAGATGTTGTTAGATATGATTAGACATAAAAAAGGCTTAAACTATTGCAGTTTAAGCCTTTTGATATCCCGTTGGATGCTACGAGAAACTAATTTGGCGAAAGAGGGATTCATATTTTTTATTTAATTAATTGTAATATATTAAATAAAAATAATTTTTATTATATTAGTCCCCCAATCATCCCCCATTGTATAATTTCTTGAGTTAATTTTGTATTACATCTGAATGGTACTGCTACCTTTAGAATTGAAAATCTAACGTTGATTAGAAATTTATTTGTTTATTTATGCGTAATATTTTCTTTAAACTTTGGTCAAAATATCTTTTTAAGATTAGAATTTTATCAGATATAACGCCAAAAGGCCTAATGTTTGATCATTAGGCCTAATCGTTTTAGATTTGTTGATCTTAGTAAATGATACTACTAAATTTTGGAGAAATTACTTTAGATTGATAGTAGTAATAATTCAAAGGATAGAGCATTTGGTGAAATAAAACTTTCCATTGCTCTAAACTAATGATTGGGCCTGGATTATTTTCTAAGCCAATGGTATGCATGCTGTACCAGCCTTGATTCATGGCAATTGACGATGATTCATCATTACCGAATTTATCAATCAATTGGCTGTAATCAACCTCGAGACTTAATTGTTTTTCTACTGAAAAATAAATTAGTAAATTTAAATAATAAACTCCTGATAACGATCGTTGAACACGCCATTGGATGCAATACAAGTTGTGATTGTTTAATCGCTGAAGCTGGCTAATAAGCTGCGTTTTAAGTTCATAAATTTTCTTTTCAATTTGACTTGGCGCAAGGTTTGCACAATCACCTAATAAGTTCATATTGAAAAATAGTTTTCTTACTTGTAACTTAGAATACTTCTTAAGTAAACGACTGACTATTTTAGAATTTTCAGTGCGCTGCTCCCTAATAAGTTTGCTTCTATAGGCGTTATCAAGTTGCACATCTCTAGACGATTTATAACCGCGGATTTCATTCCATAATGCATCCAATTCAGAATGTATCTGTGCCTTATAAAAATGTTGGTTGATGCTTGACAGCTCAAACCATTTGTTTTGGTTGAGCATATTTTGAATTTTACGGAGTACGTAAAGTGAAGTACTCTTCCCATTAGCAAGCTCGTTTAATGTTAGAAAGGAGTTTGACTGAGCCGTTGTATTCATAAGCTTACGAAGTGTTAAGTCAAATTGATAGAGTTGGAGTGTGGGGGTCAGTATTTCATTCCTAACATGAAATGGTTTTGAATTTCTTAAGCTAACTTTATCGACAAGATTATCTAGCTCTTCTAAACACTTTAAAGCCGAAATATGAGCGAAATCAGTGCATGGTTCAATGGCATTCATTTGTGCTAATTGATCAATATTCATGTTGGCTACCTTTTGTTGCTGATTTTCCAAGTCCTTTGGTTAAATTCCTCTTTTTGCTTTTCCACTTATGTATAATTATTTCGGGCACCTGCACAAATTTTCTTGGGCGACCTAAAGTTTTTGTTTTACTTGGAGGCTGACTAGTCTGAAAGACACGAATTTCACCAGATTGCAGACGCTTATCAATGATGAACTGGTCTTGTTTACAGATATACAGTAAGACTTGATCAAGGTTGGTAAAGAATTCTTTGTCATAATGACGAGCTAAACCAATTGCCAGATGGCGATATTTTATTTTGTCGAGATGGCAGTTGTAATAAAAGCCTTGGTCTAAAGTTAATTGGTTCCAGTATTTACCGATCGTACTGGCGTAATAACTATCATTCTTGAATCGATTACCATCCATAAAAAAGATGCAATGATAGTGATAGCCTTTTTTTTGACCAAACTCCAGCTTCCAAATATAACCTACAATATTCGGTAAGTTTTTGTCGTGATGGAATCTTTTCATGAACCGTGAAAAATGAACTTTTATCTCATCAATGGTCGATGTAGATTTGTTTTTCCAACAAAAGTCTATACGTAGTATCAAAAGCTTACTAAAATTTCTTTTCAGGCTATTCACGAGCTTGGTTGCACGTTCGTATTGACGTTTGGCTTTTCTAGCTCGCTCATATTGCGCTGTTTTAAATTTAGCTTGATCTGTTCGAAGTGTGATCTCATACACTAAACTATTCTTAAGTACGGCAGCCGACCTAGAGCCTTTAACTAAGCCATTATCATTTGCTAAGATAACGAATTGTTGGTTGGGCTTAGCATTCCAGAATATATGTTCATCGTCAGGGTGAATATATGGCGCGACAGCAACTTGATATGCTTCAATAAAAACATCTAAGTGTTCGCAGGTATAATTCGAATCACAAAGATCTCGAATTGAAATGAAACTAGAGAGAGCTTTTTCTAGGAAGCGATTATGAGCAACTATAGACTTTCCAGTTTTATCCAAAAGAAAAAGGTTATGCATAGGGTCTTTACTTATAGCTTTTACAATACGAATGATTGTAAAAAGCATATAAAGTGCAGGGTCATTTACGATGTGAAAATGTCTATCATCTTCTTGATATGTTGAAAGTTCTATAGCATTAAATATGCTTTGGTCATCTAGCGATATGTTCACTTGCTATGTCCTTTGTATATTTGATTAATGTATTAGTAATTAAATTAAAAAACCTAAATTCACGAAATGCAGACATGGCTGTTCTACAGGGATGGGCATGAGCATCATCCCTTGTATCTAAGAAAAAGAGTGGGGTAGTTTTTTAGGAAAGTTATGCCTGACAGGATTAGTGTTTAGGTCGAGTCTTAAGCCATTGCTCAACTTCATTTTCAAGCCAAGCAACACTACTCATGCCTAATTTGTAAGGCTTAGGAAACTCTTCATCATGACGTTTAGATTTAGTATCTAGTTTGTCGTAAATGGTTGATCGGCTAATTTTGCATTTTTCTGCAACATCTTTAAGTTTTAGCATTTTTAAAGTAGGTGCTAAGTCCTCTATATTGTGGTGATTTTGCATGGATACTTTGTCTGATTACACAACGAAATTGTTGTTGAGTAATTAAATGACGTATAAAGTGTAAGAACAATCCTTAAAAACTTTACACTATGGGAAATCATAAATTTAAAAGCGAAGGGCCTGAAGTTACAAAAAAAATTTTTGAAATTTTGATGCGAATTGTCGTTGTTTATTCATTTGAACGAGTGAGAATTAGACAAACCTATATTGAAGATTGTTTATGGTATGAAGCAAAAAACTTTGAAATTGAATCCGCCGCTGACAGTTTTTTAAGTTCATGTCCCCCGAAGATAGATACTGATAAGCTTCATGTAGACACAGAAAATTTTCTAATGGAGTTTAAGCAGGAGTTAGTTCGATACTTTTGGAATTTCCACCAGTATGGAATTAAGCCGCATAACCCTGAGATATTTGAAAGTCTTGGCTATCAGCAACAACAGATTCATCAATGGATTACTAAGATACATATAGATTTTGTACCTGAAATTAGGCCAAGAGTTCAGAACTCAAAGTGTTTTGAAGATCATTACAACATTTATTCTTTTTTAGTTCCGGATCAATTTGAACAGATTTTTTTTAAGTATTATGAAATTTTAAAATTGTTTGAGGACCCGTCTATCACAGAGGATAAATGTTTGATTGCACTTAAATGTTTGATTCGTTTAATCCCTTACTTTTCTCCGTTTAGTATGCAATCGTTTACTGAATTGGAAAGTTATAGCGGGGAGCAATTTGGTAAAAAACTTTTCACTGTATGCAAGCTTAGGCGCTTATTTAATGTCGAAATGACCCAATTTGACCCAGTTACTCAATCAGTCACGTATCTTTCACTTGAGCATCAACCGATTACTTTGATTGATACTATCTTGCAATTCTTATTTAAGCATTTACATCATTTGGTTCACTGGCATTTTTTAAAATATCAGATGACTGGTTTACACTCGGCAGAGAGAATTCATCAAATAATCCAAAATGGAGGAGGGGAAAAGTTAGAGCAGTTTGAGCAAGTTGCAAGCTTATTAGAAGCAATGTTTACTGCATTGCCCAAGAACCAAAAAACAATTTATGATGTTGTAAAAAATGGTAAATCTACTGCTAGTATAATGAACAGTTTAATGCTATTTGATTTTGAGGTTAGATTTATTAAACAGCAAAAAATTAAATTGAAACAAGGCCTCCAAGATAATGTTGTAGTTGCACCTAAGTTTTTAAGAAAAGATAAAATAAAATTTAATGACGAATTTTTCACCTATTTGATTGCTGGTTTTGGAAATATTGGACTTTTAAAGAGTTATAAAAAGAGTGGAAAATTTGATACGTGGCGGCTTGAATTACATTTAAAAGAACAGTTAAGTATTAATGGAGAACTTATTCTGATCAACTCTATCAATGGAGGAAAGATTCGAGTCAATGCTATCAATCATAGGGGATTGTTGAATAAAAATAATATGTTGGAATAATTTCCACATGCTTATTTTTACTGTTTAATAACCCTGTATTACGCAATGTTTAGTGCATGACCTGAAAAATCATGCACTACCTATTAGCTAAACTTGTAGGTATAGGTGCCCGAATTGGTATTCACGCTCACTTCCCGAATATGTGCTGCATTACAACGCGGATAAGCCAGAGCAACTGAACCATAGTGCATATTGTGATGATCGTACAAACTAATCACCCGGCAATTGCCTCGATTGACCACGACACTTTTAATGGTCGTTGGGTGATCATTGAGCGAGAGAATGTCAATCTTATCAATATAGCCTGTCATGGTTGATTCCGTCATTTCTCGATAGGCTTTGAGTTCAAACTCTTCCTTCGGCTGAGGTGCTGCTTCGACTAAGTCCTCATCCACGGGTTCAGTTTCTTCAGGCATCCAGTGCTCTACGCTTGCCGGATCTATTTCACTGACTGGCGTGTTACGTACTGCTTCTAACTCGGGGTCAGAGGCAGTATGAGTATTGTTTGCTGAGCTCGGTTCAGCAGGTTTATCCTGACAAGCGCATAATGTGAATATGAGGCTTGCCAATAGACATGTTTTAAAAAGATGCATAGGACTGTCCAATATTCAAAAGTGAAGCTTCAAGCCCCAGACCTTTAAAAAGGATGTTTGGTCCGAGGCTGAGCTAAGATTATTTACAAGCACCTTTCTTTACGGCATTGACCATTTGAGGCGCATTTGAATAAGCATCGAGTTCTAAGCAAATTTTCTGTTTTGATTTCGCTGATTGCTGAATGAAAGCTTCACCTTTGATCGGGCTTTCACCGCCAGCGTTGTACACCATGTAGCGCTTGCCTGATTGAGCTTTAAAGGTAAAGGCATCGCCTGATTCCCCAAAACCTTCAATCTTCTGAACGACGACGGTGACTTGGGTTGTTTTCGCTAACGTAAGTGGGGCGAAAGCTACAAGGCTAAGTGCCAGAATGATTTTTTTCATGTCGTGTCCTCTTATTTTTTATTTTCTAGATAAAGTAAAACCGCTAAGCCTTGCGCAAAGATGCGTTCGTCCGCTGCAGAGTTTCTCCCACCACTGTAAAACACTGCATCACCTGCCTCGGATAAGTCTATAGAACGGTTACTTTTCAGCGTAAAACCTTTCCAAAGTCCATAACCATCGCCTGATTTGGCATAAGGCTTGAGCTTGATCCCACTGATTTTGAAATTCTCAGGAATGGATTGCCATTGCTTAGAAAGGGCATAAAAGGCATTGCAGTTTTGATTGCCTTTACAGCGCTGAACTTTTGGAGCGCTTTGTGGGTGGTTATACATTTGCGTCATGCTTTTTACGTTGGCATGACTTAGGCTTGTGGTGAATAAGCAGACCGATATGGCACTGCTGTGTAAAACTGTTTTTATCAAAGTGTTCATATTAAAAAATCCCCAGATTGTTTTAAAAATAGTGGGTGGTGGATGACAACTTAAACTCAGTTGAACATCGAGATCGGCCAAACCACAGCCTTGCCTAAGTTGTAGGCATAGCTTTGATGTGCGGTGTCACTGCATCCTTTTAAGTAGAAAGAAAACAGCAGGGCAATCGCGATATAGCCCCCAATCACATAATGTTTAATTTGCATATTCTTTCCTTTAGCGAGATTGGCAGTACTGTGCAGCAAGCGCCATGTTTTCAATGAAGTCCTGTGGAAGATCAAAATTGCTGAGGTTTTGTTTGCCAAGCTTTTCCATGACCGCAGGTGAGTATTGGCCTTCGAGTTGGTCGTAGACACAGGAACAGGTTGAGCGATCTGTACCACCTGATTGGCAGCCAGCATTGAACTCACGTTTAGATTTGCTTTCACAACCTGCCAAGGAAACAGCAAGCAGCATGGCACTGCCCAGAATAGGCATTGCAGATAAAATAGACATGATGATTCTCGTATGAGTAGAGGATGATCAGTGCCTGATTCGCAACAAAAATTGGAGTGAAGTGATTTTTAGCGACGCGGTGGATTGTCCCAACCTGCGAATGAAACCAATAGCCAAAAGATCATCATGATCAAGACAAAGCCAATCACAGCAGGGCCTAGCCAGATCAATACTCCAAAGATAAGAATCAGACGTGCAAGAATCTTCATTGCTTAAGCAAAGAAGGATGATCCTTTAGCTCAGAGAGAGACGATGTGATGGGAATATGGTTTTTGATAAGAAAATTGAAAACAGTCATGATTGACTCCTTGGAATTATAAGAAGTTCTACCGAATCACTGTCAATTGATTATGGTGGCAGAACGAGAAGGGGTTGACAGACTGGGATCCAAGGAACCAGCACGCACAGGGCGTCCCCCTCCCGTCCTACCGCAACAAAAGGGGGACGCAAGGGTTCTAACGACTTATAGATGATCTATAACCCGCCATGGATCTATGGTCTGTCAAAACCAACCGGCAATGTAGGCCAGCACGCTCATCATAATGCGAAGTATGGATGGGGTCAATTTGATTTCAGTTCGACATAAGCTCAAAACTCTAAAAATTAATCAGCGATCAGATTGCAAATAATTTCAGATATATAACACCTGAATGAAGCAGAAACAGGGCATCCGTTTAATCAAGCGGATGCTCTGTATATGCACCTATATCTTTTCAGGAGTTTAGTTATGCCGTTTCGAGATTTTGATCAAGACGAAGATTTGATGTTCACACGACCTGAGGCGGTAAAGCCCATGATTCAGAACTTGGGTTTAAGTAACTCTCCAACGACTTTAGCAGTATTGGGCATGTCACTGGCTAAGTCATTGGGCTATTCACCGTTTATTGGTGGGGTCGCAGGCGCGATGCTCGGCGGAGTGATTCTGGTGATTGCTGATCAAACCCGACCACCTTTTAGTAAGTCGTAAACGTAGTCTTTACAACACTTTGTATATCAAAAACATATTCATGATTTAAATAAGGACATCTTTTATGGCACATCAAATTGAACACATGGCTTATGTCGGTGAAACCCCTTGGCATGGCTTAGGTAATCCGCTCACACAGAATCAACCGATTGAAGTCTGGGCACAGCAAGCGGGCATGGACTGGCGCATCGAATCTTCTAATGTCAGCTATATGGCTAAAAATGATCGTGGGCAAAGCATCATCATGCCCTATGAGGAACAGCGGGTATTATATCGCTCTGATACCCATGCACCTTTATCTGTGGTCAGTCAGCGTTATCAGGAAGTTCAACCCAAACAGATCTTAGAGTTTTATCGTGACTTAACTGAACAATCAGGATTTGAGTTAGAAACAGCAGGGGTACTGAAAGGTGGTAAGAAATTCTGGGCATTGGCACGAACAGGGCAGACTTCAGCACTCAAGGGTAAAGATGTCAGTAATGGCTACATCCTCTTAGCTACGGCTTGTGATGGCACCTTAGCCACCACCGCTCAATTCACCTCGATCCGTGTGGTGTGCAACAACACCTTGGCGATTGCCTTAAAAGGTCAGAATCAAAGTGCAGGCGTAGTCAAAGTGCCACACAGCACAAAGTTCGACGCACAGAATATTAAACAACAACTCGGTATTTCAGTGCGTACATGGGAGGATCACATGTATGAAATGAAGCAACTCAGCCAACGTAAAGTCACCCAGACTGAAGCAGCAGCTTACTTTGATGCGGTATTTAACAACACTAGCCTAAGCAATGTGGAGCAAGACGAGGGCATTATTCAGTTCTACCGTAATGTCGCCACCCAAGCCAACCACACAAATAGAGCTGAAAACAAGACCGAACCGAATGGACGAGCGATGTCTAAAGTCATGACTATGTTTAATGGGCATGGTTGTGGGGCAGA
Organism: Acinetobacter sp. SW-226; assembly: GCF_055632855.1. Classification (NCBI taxonomy): domain Bacteria; kingdom Pseudomonadati; phylum Pseudomonadota; class Gammaproteobacteria; order Moraxellales; family Moraxellaceae; genus Acinetobacter; species Acinetobacter sp. SW-226. The sequence goes on from NZ_CM145752.1 coordinate 234,616, forward strand.
ACTCAGTTCAGCCAAAGACACCGCTTATGGCTTACTGTGTTCGATTACTGAATTTGCAGATCACGAACGTCGTGCCATGAGTCAGGACCACCGTTTGGATTCTGCATGGTTCGGTGCAGGCGCGGGCTTAAAGCAACGTGGACTCGAACAAGCACTGCGTTTAGTTGTTTAAGCTTCAATTCAGATTCAGGTTTTAAGATCAGGACATGAGATCAAGATGATCCTGTCGGTCTTATTCAATTTGAACACCTCTTTGCCACATCACCAGATGTGGCTTTTTTTATGCCCAAAATTTAACAATGACAGGAATTCTCTATGAACTCAGCCGTGATTCATCCAAATAATAGCAAACCCAATATTCATGCCGACCGTCCAAAACTGTTTACCGCAAAGCGCTTTGTCGATACCAAAAACCTCAGTCAAGCTGAATGGTTGGAAGTCAGACGCAAGGGTATTGGTAGCAGTGATTGTGCTGCAGCCTGTGGTCTGAATCCATATATGTCGATGCTTGAACTGTGGATGATCAAGACAGGACGGATTCAACAAAACATTAAAGAGGAAAGCGAAGGTCATGCACCTTTGTACTGGGGCAAAAGACTTGAACCCTTAGTGGCTGAATACTACAGCATGCACACCCAGCATAAGGTCCGTCGCGTTAATGCAGTACTTCAGCACCCTGACCCTGATAAACATTTCATGTTAGCCAACTTGGATTACTCCGTAGTCGGTCATGCAGAGGTGCAAATACTGGAGTGTAAAACCGCAGGGGAATATGGGGCCAAGCTGTGGCGAGAGGGTGTGCCTCTTTATGTGCTGTGCCAAGTGCAACATCAATTGGCAGTCACAGGTAAACAAGCCGCGCATATTTGTGTGCTGATCTGTGGGCATGAAACCCGCATCTTTAAAGTCACCCGATCAGAGTCGGTGATTCAACATATCGTCAATGCGGAACGTTACTTCTGGGACTGTGTGGAAAAGGATACCCCACCAGAAGCGGATGCCAGTGAATCGGCAGCCAAAGCACTACAACTGCTTTATCCAGAACATGTACCACTCAGTACTACAGACCTGAGTGAAGACGAACAAGCCAATCAACAGTTTGAACAACTGATTCGAGTGCGTAACCAAGTTGAGAAATATCAACAGCAATTTGACCTGCTCAAACACCAATTGCAAGGCCAGATGCAAGAGGCCGAACGCGCCACCTTTAAAACGGGTTCAGTCACGTGGAAGAAGTCGAAAGACTCAATCAGTTTAGACACGAAGGCCTTGCTTAAGTCACACCCTGAATATCTCAGCCAGTATCCACAAAACAAGCAGGGTACACGGCGCTTCAATATTTACTGCAATGATGAATAAGCCTATTTATTCAATAAGTACATATCTGCAAAAAAGCGCAAAACAGCCCTCGTTCCCTGTAAGCACCGAAGTACTTACAGGGAACAAAATGGACTGATTTGCGAAGATTTTTATACATCTGAAAAATAAATGATTTCTACATATTAACCAGACAATAGTCAGAAATAACTTGAGGGCATTAACATGATTAAAGGTTTAGCAATTACACCACCGATATTAGGTCGCATTAGTATCGGAAAAATGGTTGAGAAGAATGGTAAACGTGTCCCTGAAAAAGATGATCAATTTACCTTAACTTCCCAAACCCAAAATAAAGAGGGTTGGGTGAAACATCCACTCGATGAACAGCTCCGTGCCAAAGCACCCAATCAAAAACTCCGTTCAATCCCAGTCCGTATGATCTTCAATGGTCCTGAACTGAATCTGCGTGCAGAGTACAGCTTATTTGATCGACAGACAGGGCGTCCAGTCTGCATCGGCAATGGTGCAACTTGTCAGCGTTTAACCAATCAAGGCGTTGAGCATCATCCATGTCCATCTCCTGATTTATGCCCATTGGCACAAGGTGGGCTATGTAAACCATATGGCAGGCTTTATGTGAATCTTGATGAGTCAGATGAGTTCGGGACTTTCGTTTTTAGAACCACGGGTTTTAACAGCATTCGCACCTTAGCCGCACGACTCAGCTACTACCATGCAGCATCGAATGGTTTACTGTCATGTCTGCCTTTACAGCTGACCTTAAGAGGCAAGAGTACCACTCAAAGCTATCGAACACCTGTGTACTACGTCGATTTAACGCTACGAGATGGAATTCATTTGCAAGAGGCCATACACACCGCCAAAGAAATTGATCAGAAGAGTAAGCTGTCGGGTTTTAATCAAGCTGCTTTGGATCAAACAGCTTTGCAGGGTTTTGCTAATGCACAATTTGAAGTGGATGGGGATGAAATTGTTGAGGAATTATATGCTGAGAGCAATCAACAGCAGGACCAAAAACAGATGCATGACTTCACGCAAGTGCAGAATGTGCAGAAAGATTTGAAACAGTCTGTTAGCGCATTGAATTGAAACTTAAGCAAGACCTGAAAGTTGATTTTTTCGAATCGCTCAATCATTTGAGCGAATTGCTACCTACATTAAAGATGAAAAGTAAAAAAATACGGATGTGGATACAAGTTATATGTCTTAGATAGATTGATGTATTAAATAGTTATGAAGCCTGAATGTTATTTATTTTTTTAGGCAGAATTGATACTATACACATTTGTTATAATACAGTATTTTGTCAAGTAGTTTATTAGTGCTTTTTGTATTATGTTTTTTAAATTAAAAGAATAGGGGGCATCATGGATTTGGTACAGTTTAATGTGTCTGCAAGGGCGGCGATACTTATTGGTCGTGAGAATATTGCTAACGCAGAAGGGGCGGTGATAGAGTTAGTTAAAAACTGTTATGATGCTGACTCCGACTTTGTTTTTATTTTAATTAATAATGATTTTACCTCTTTACCAGAAAAGATAAGCCTAAGTGATTATGAATACATAACGAATTTTGACTCCAACATAGAAGAAGATATTCTTTTAAAAATATATGAAAAGAAGGGATCTGACTATATATTTACTAATAAAAAATTAACTGATAAAGCTGAAATATTGGAGTTGGAAAAGGAGTTTATTAATAGATTGAAGGCACTATCGTCTATATACCTTATAGATAATGGTTCAGGTATGTCCATGAAAACTATTAAAGACAATTGGATGACAATAGGAACTGCAAATAAGCGTGATTATGCAATAACAGATAGTAAAAAACGTGTTAAATCTGGTGCTAAAGGGATAGGTCGCTTTGCTTTAGATAAGTTAGGCGGTAAATGTGAACTTATTAGTATTAATAGTGACGAAACTAATTCAGCAGTATATTGGTCAGTTGATTGGACACAGTTTGAAAATCCTAGTGCAACAATTGATCAAGTGAAAGCAGAGTTACTGAATATTCCTCTTCCAAGCTTAAAAGATGGGCTTGATTATCTTAGTCATAATACAATACACCCTATATCTTTCAATGAAATTATAAGTAAGATTAAATCTAGTTCCACAACAAAATTTTCATGGAAAAATTTAATTAATTTTTCAACTGGAACAATAATTAAAGTATCTAATTTACATGAGTTATGGAATAACAGAGCTGTAAGTAATCTTTTTAATAAGTTAGAAGTATTGGTTCCTCCAGCAGAAATTAATGATTTTAGCATACATATTTTGCCTGAAAAAAACAGCCAAGATTATGGTGAGGTTTTAACAAGTTATTGTGATGACTATGACTATAAAATGGTGGCGATTGGGGATGATAATGGGAAGGTAGAAGTAACCATCCATAGGGAGGAGTATGATATTGAAATTATTCCTGATGAATTCTTTACGCGACCAAGATTAATAGAATCAAAGTATCACAATAAAGAAATATGTTTAGAAAAAAATATACAAGAACTATTAATATTAAGGACCACTTAGGTAAAAAAGTAGATGATGAAACTTTAAAGAAATTAGGAAATTTTGAATTTATTTTATATTTTCAAAAAAAACAAGCAACCTCACAAAATGAAAAAATATTTTTCTACAAAAAATTTGACTCAAGAAGCCGGAAACAGTGGTTAGATAGTTTTGCTGGTATTAAAATTTATCGTGATGGATTTAGAGTTCGTCCGTATGGTGAAGTGTCTGGTCCAGCATTCGATTGGCTTGGTTTAGGGCAAAGAAAAGCATCAAGCCCAGCGAGTGTGGCAAAACCGGAAGGTGGATATAGAATTGAGCCTGAAAATATTTCAGGGGTAGTTAAAATTTCACGATTAAATAATCCAGACTTTCAGGATAAATCAAGCCGTGAAGGCTTACAAGAAAGTGAAAGTTTCACGATTTTTCAAAATTTACTTATTGAAATAATCTCGATACTTGAAAAAGATAGAGCTTTTATGTCATCTGAGTTAAAGAAATTTGATGATGATAGATTTAGAGAAAAAAGAGAGCTAGAAAAAGCTTGGAAACTTGCGGAAGAATTAAATAAGAAAAAAAGAGATCAAGATTCTTCAAAACAAAACATAGATGGAAGTAGTGGTTCTGAGAAAAATGTTAACCCTCAAGCACAGATTCTAGCCAGTTTGGTTGATAAGCAAAATGAGGAAATAGAACAGCTAAAAGATGAGCAAAAAATGTTGAGAGCAATGGCTAGTAGTGGAATTGTGTCAGCAGCTTTGAGTCATGATGTCGAAAAAATTAGAGGTAGATTAATACATTATGCTGATGATTTAAAAGAAAATATAGCAGATTTTGTTAGTGAAAATCATGATTTTATAGATAATGTATTTAATCCTTATTATACTTTAGAGAAATTAAAGAAAGATAATAATAAGATTTTTACTTGGCTGGGATTTTCTTTAGAATTTATAAAAAAAGATAAAAGAAAAAGAAAATTGTTAAATTTAAAAAGCTATTTTGAAAGGTTGAATGAAAGTTGGAGTTCTACATTTCAGTCAAGGAATATTAAATTTGTTTTAGATATATCTGATAGCTTGGAAATTAAAGCATTCGAAGTTGATTTTGATAGTATTTTTATTAATTTGTTTACAAACACAATAGAAGCATTTGATGGACCTAATTCTAATAATGTTAGAGAGATTCAAATTACAGCATCAGAAATATCATCGTCATTGCAAATAACTTATAAGGGGCGAATTCAAACATGAGGTGCGACAGTTTCAAAAGCCATATGATAATCAACAAGCTGAGCAAATTTCTCTAATGGTGTAAGCCAATCTAACGCCTTTCTAGGACGAGTATTCAGTGACATGGCAACTTGATTTAAATAATGCTGATCTGCCTGATTTAAATCAATCCCTTTAGGTAAATATTGCCTAATTAAACCATTCATATTTTCGCATGTGCCTTTTTGCCAGGGTGAATGTGGGTCACAGAAATATACATCTATGCCTAAATCTTCTTCGAGTATTTTATGTTCTGACATCTCACGTCCACGGTCATAGGTCAACGTTTTACGCAGTTCTGCAGGTAAATATTTCAGAGCTTCAGTTAAAGCCTTGCGCACTGATTCTGCCTTTGCATCAGGTAATGTTGCCAAGATACAGAGCCGTGTATTTCGTTCAATAAGTGTTGCTATCGAACTTTTATTGTCTTTACCTTTAATTAAATCAGCTTCCCAATGACCCGGTATTTTTCTTTCTTGAACTTCGGCTGGGCGCTCATGAATAGTTTTAATATCCTGTAATATAGAATCTTTTTTAGGTTCACCGTTAGCTTTTCGCTTTTTATTTTCATGACGTAGACAGGATAATAAGTCTTTTTTCAACTCACCCTTGGGTAATGCTCGTATCGTTGAATAAATCGTTGTATGGCTTACATTCATTGTTTGATCCAAATCAGGAAATGTCTTTAAACGCTTTGCTATTTGCTGAGGAGACCATAAACAACGGATCGCTTCAACAATAAATTTCCAGAGGATTGAATCGATTTTGAGTTTTCTGTGACCACGTCTACGTCTAGCAAAAGTGTTATCAGAAGCATATTGAGCTTGATAAACGTCATTGATGCTATTTCTTTTAAGCTCACGATAGATCGTACTAGGATGTCTTTTAATAAGTTCAGCAAATTTTCTGGCTGAAAAGCCTTCTTTTCTTGACTCAAGCATTAATGCAGTACGATCTTCAAAGTTAAGATGATGGTATGACAATTTTATATACTCCATAAACCCTTTAAATTAATTAGGTGGTTTATGTCGCACTTCAAGTTTTACTCTGCCAGGATACTGGACCTGGTTTAAGTTCATCTATTTTAGATCCAGAGGAAATATTTAACCCTCAAGTTACTACAAAAAAGGATGAATATGGTTCAGTTGTTGGTACAGGATTAGGTATGTGGATTATAAAGAAGACGATTGAAGAGTATAAGGGAAATATTGTTTTAATTAACAATCACAGCCATTCTGGATTCGGAATTCGTCTAAGTTTTCCATTAAAGTCTAAATAAGGGGGTCGGAAATGAAAATAGTTTATGTGGATGAAGAAAGTGATCAGCATGACGAGTTTAAAAGAAGGTTAAAACCTCATATTCGTGCAAGAGAAGTTGAGGTCATAGCTATATTTCCATGTGAGGATATAAATAAAACTATTGATGAAATTATTATTAAAATGCCTGATGTTTTGGTGTGTGATTGGCAGCTAAATGCTATTAAAGAAAATGTCAAGGTTTCAATACCATATTCTGGATCTGAACTAATAGACGAGTTTTTGAAAATTAGACCAGATTTTCCAGTATATCTAAATACTGCTTTAATTAATGATGGATTGGGTGATGAATATACTAAGGATGTGAATATAGTATTTCAAAAATCTGAAAGCATGTTTGATGAAACGAGTGGAAATAATATTTCTATGTTTAAGAAAATGCAAATACAATCAAGTAAGTATAAGAAGCAAATTCTACAATGGGAAAGTGAGCTTTTAGCATTAATCAAAAAAGATCAAAGTGGGGATACCTTAAGTTATCAGGAGGAAGATAAATTAATTGAGCTAGATAGCAAATTAGAGAGTGTATTAGATAATAGATCAAAAGCACCATCTAATCTTAAGTTGAAGAAGAATGCAGAATTATTAAATCAACTAATAGTGCGGACAGAAGAGCTGTTAACTAGGGTTAAGAAAAATGATGGATAATTTAAAAGTTGTTTATCCTTTTCGTAAGTTAGAGCCTAAAAGAACATGCACAAAAATTTATAGTGATTATAGGTCATACAAGCCATATATTGTTCAGGATTTTAATCAACGATGCGCATACACTGATTGTCCAGATAGCTTCTTTGGTGGTGCAAGAAACTTTCATATTGATCATATAAAGCCAAAGAAGAAATTTCCCAAATTAAGCAATGATTATAAAAATTTAGCTTATTCATGCTCTTATGTAAATATAAGAAAGTCAGATGCTGAGTTTGAGATGCTTGATCCATGTGATATTGATTGGAATCTTCACTTTGGTAGAGATTGTTATGGTAATATTTTGCCTATTCCAGAATCGAATCATGCAGAGCAAATTTATCAGTCTTTATCTTTGTATTTAAAAAGGTATGGAATTGTTTGGATGCTTGAGAAATTGAGAGAATTGAAAAAGCAAATCCATGACTATTGCAAGTCACAAGGTGGCTATGCCAATGTTGATAAGGATATTTTAATGTTATTAGCCGAATTAGATGGTGTTTATTGTGAATATGAAAGATATTTAGGGATTGAACTCTAAATATGAATATACGCTTAACTGGATCTTTTTATACTCCTTCAGTAATTTCAGATTTTATTTGTAAAATTATTTTTTCTAGAATTGAGTTTAATAGCGTCAAAGTATTAGAACCAAGTGCTGGCGATGGTAGTTTTGTTTTTTCAATGGAGAAGGTGAATGCTGAAAAGTTCAAAAAGCTTTCTGTAACAGCAGTTGATATTGATGGAAATGAGTTAAATAAAATCTCAGTTCAAGATAAGAATATTAGCTTAAAAATAGTTAAATCTGATTTTTTATCTTATCAAGTTAATGATAAGGAAAAATATGATCTTATTATTGGAAATCCTCCTTATATAAAAAGGAGTTTGTTGAGTGATTTTCAAATTAACCTATGTAATGAGCTGAATAAAGAGTTTGATCTAGATAATAAAACTATAAAAAATATTTGGCCATATTTTTTGCTATCAAGTATAAAATTGCTGAGTGATAAGGGAATATTTGCTTTCGTTTTGCCAGCTGAAATACTGCAGGTTAAATATGCACAGCCAATAAGGGAAATACTTACAAAATGTTTTGATAGAGTAGAAATAATAACTTTCAATGAGCTTCTTTTTAAGGCATGCAAGGGACAGGATACTGTCATTGTAATTGGGGAAAAAGTGATAAAAAACAAGGATAGACATGGTGTATATTTTTATAATGTAAATGATGTTCATTCTTTGAATAATGTTGAACCTTCTTTTGAGAAGCATAATGTTGATAGTAATTTAAAATGGACAAGCCATATACTTAATTCTGATGAGCTTGATTTTTTACAATTATTGGTAAAAAAAATCCCAATAATGTCTGATGTCTGTACATCAAAAACAGGAATTGTATCAGCAGCAAATAATTTTTTTATTATTCCAGAAGAGTTAAAACTTTTTTTAGATGTTCCTGATATGCTATTTAAGCCTATTATTCAAAAATCTTCTTTTTAAAAAAAGATATAATTATTGATGATGTTTTTTTTAGTGAATTAATTTCAAAAGGAATGAATTGCTATCTTTTGGATTTAAATGGTGTGGAAATACATTCTTACCCTAGATTGATGGAATATATAAAAAAAGGTGAGTTAGATAAACTGAATTTAAGATATAAGATGTTAAACAGACATATATGGTATAATATACCTCATATTGGTTTTCCTGCGCCTCTTCTTTTTTTTAAGCGTTCGCATCTTTACCCTAGACTAATAAAGAATGATGCACTAATTTATGCGACAGATAGTGCTTATTATGTTACTCCAAGAGCCTCTTTTTCAGAAAATGGTATTGTCTCATCATTTTATAACTCATTAACTCTAATTATGGCAGAAATCCAAGGTAGGTATTATGGTGGGGGTGTTTTAGAGTTAACTCCTAATGAGTTTAAGTCATTGCCAATACCTTATCTTGAAGCTGATGAAAGTGAATTATATTTATTAAATAAAATGTTTGTCGATAATTTAAATATAGAAGCAATATGCTCTTATAATGATAAAAGGCTTTTAGAGAAATATTTTTCAGATTTGTCAGATAGGGATTATAATAGGCTTGGGCTAATTAGGAAAAAACTTGTGGATAGAAGGCATAAGTTGTAGGTTTAACTTCTATTATCTGCAAATTTTAATAAATCAATATATTAATGTTTAATTTAAATTGCCTTTATGTTTTATAAAATAGTATTTTTATCTCGTAGACGATCAATAAAATCAGACCATTCCTGCATCATCTTGATTCGATATTCTAAGTGCTGGGCATGGTTGTACGCCTGAGATACAGCATTACCAACAGTGTGCGCTAGTTGTATTTCAATAGCATCATGCATATAGCCTTGCTCATGTAGAGTGGTAGATGCGAGTCCACGAAATCCATGTCCTGTCATTTTACCTGTATAGCCCATAGTACGAATGGCACTTAAAAGAGCATTGTTACTTAAAGGCTTTGCAGTACTGTGATTATAAAAAACAAATTGTTTGTTACCTGTAAGAGGTTTTAGGTCTTTGATGAGTGCAATAGCTTGTCTTGATAAAGGAACAATATGGGGTAGAGCCATTTTCATTTTATAGGCAGGGATACGCCATAATTTGTTTTCAAAATCAATTTCATCCCATTCCATGTTTATGAGTTCTGCCGTCCTCACAAAAGTTAAAGTCATAAACTGTAAGGCTGTTTTAACTAAGATATTACCGTGATAGTGATCCATCCGTTCTAGGAAAGGTGGAAATTCAGAAATATCTAGGCGAGCCATGTGCTTCACTTTACGAGGCTTTAGGGCTTCCTGAAGGTGGGGTGTTGGGTCATTCTCGATCAGACCTTTGCGAATCGCAAAACGAAAAATACGACCAGCTAAAGGAATTGAGCGTTTAGCCATTTCTTGAGCCCCACGGGCTTCAATCTGTTTAGCGCAAGCAAGGATATCTTTACCCTTAATTTGATCAATAGGCATATGTCCTAATGCAGGGAAAAGATCTTTTTCTAATACAGACAAGTCGCGTAAATATGTACCTTCTTTAATAACAGACTTTCGATCTTCCATCCATTCCATAGCTAAAGATTTGAAAAGAGTGCTTTCATCTATTTGTTGTAAGCGTTCATTTTTTATAACATTAGGGTCAATATTATTGTAAAGCTGAATACGTGCTTCATCTCGTGCACGGCGAGCTTGAGCAAGGGTGATCTCTGGATAGCTCCCAATAGTTAGGGTGCTTTCTCGGCTATTAAATCTATATTTTAAACGCCAGAACCTTCCACCTGAAGGTGTAACCTCCAGATATAGTCCTTTTTCGTCAGAATAGCGCTTTTTTTTATCAAGTGGCTTTATTTTTCTAACTTGAGCATCAGTAAGTATTTTTAATGATATCCGTGCAAATTGGGGGACGAAAAGTAACTCAGAAAGTCTGTCCCCCAATTATCCCCCACGATATGGGGGATTGCAATGGATGAGTTAGGATTTCACAAAACAATAAAAAAGGCTTAAACCATAGTGGTTTAAGCCTTTCAGCACCCTATTGGATGCTACAGGAAGTTAATTTGGCGGTGAAAGAGGGATTCGAACCCTCGAAACGCTATAAACGTTTACACACTTTCCAGGCGTGCTCCTTCAGCCACTCGGACACTTCACCATGGCGGAGGATAATATCGAAAAACAGGGCTATCGACAAGGTGAAACAATTGAATTCGAGCAAAAGTTTTAGCTCAATGATATGATTCGCAAAAATAGTGTCGATAATTGAAGACAAGATTATGCAAAGTACTGCAAAAAAAGCCGCACTGCCTGCGATTACCTTGGCAGCTTTAGGGGTTGTGTTTGGGGATATTGGAACCAGCCCACTCTATGCATTGAAAGAATCATTTCATGCTGCACATGGTCTAGGAATTAACCCAGAGAATGTTTTGGGTATTCTGTCGATTATTTTTTGGACTATGACGATGGTCATTACCATTAAATATGCTGCGATTGTGATGCGTGCAGACAACAATGGTGAGGGTGGCATCATGGCATTGCTTGCACTCAATTTACGCAATACGAATTTTAGTGATCGTAGAAAATTGCTTTTAATTTCGATTGGTTTTATTGGGGCTTCACTATTCTTTGGGGATGGTATTATCACCCCAGCTATTTCAGTCTTATCTGCTGTAGAAGGCTTATCCATCGCAACAGATGCTCTAGACCCTTATATTGTGCCGATTGCAATTAGTGTGGTCACAGCTTTGTTTGTGATGCAAAAATATGGAACCGCTTTTGTCGGTAAATTCTTTGGGCCTATCACTTTATTATGGTTTTTTTCCCTCGGCATACTTGGAATTTCGAGCATTATTCAAACGCCTTTGGTTTTAGGCATGCTCAGTCCGCATTGGGCCATTCAATTTATTGTGACCCATCCTTTAATGACGTTTTTTATTATGGGAGCCGTGGTACTGACAGTAACGGGTGGTGAAGCACTGTATGCAGATATGGGACATTTTGGACCAGTACCGATTCGCTTGGCATGGTTTATTGTGGTTTTACCTTGTTTATTGCTCAATTATGCAGGGCAAGGGGCTTTATTACTTCGCGATCCAACAGCAATTGAAAACCCGTTCTATCTTTTAGTGCCAGAGTGGGCTTTGTACCCTATGATCTTCTTGGCTACTATGGCTGCGGTCATTGCTTCTCAGGCCGTGATTTCAGGGGTATTCTCTTTGGCTCGTCAAGCGATTCAATTGGGTTATTTGCCACGTTTGAATATTAAACATACGTCAGATTTAGAGCAGGGGCAGATTTATGTTCCTTTGCTGAATTGGGTCTTGTTAGCGTCAATTATTATTCTGATTCTGATTTTCCAAACCAGCTCGCAGCTTTCTCATGCCTATGGTTTAGCCGTGACGATGACTATGTTGTGTGACACTTTGTTGATTGCTGTATTTATTCGTTATACATGGAAATGGAGCATGCCAAAATTGGTACTGCTGATTATTCCATTCTTAACTTTAGATTTGGTCTTGGTCAGTGCAACCTCACTTAAAGTGCTTTCAGGTGGTTGGGTCCCTTTGCTGATTGGTGGTATTGCTTTCTTATTATTAATGACGTGGAAGCAAGGTCGAGAATTAACTTTTGCTAAACTTCAGCAAGATACTCTACCGCTGGATTTATTTGTACAAAGTATTGGTGAACAGGCCAACTGGGTTGAAGGTGAGGCTGTTTTCCTAACTGGAACACCGACTGTTGTACCGCATGCGATGCTACACAATATGAAGCACAATAAAGTGTTACATCAAAAGAACATCATTTTGACAGTCAAAATTCAGGATGTGCCGTATGTAGAGGAACAAAATCGTTTCCATGTTGAAACCATGAATCCACATTTCTATCGCGTTGAATTGTATTATGGTTTTAAAGACGAAATGAACATTCCTTATGCACTTGAAGCCGTTTATCAAGCGATTGAGCTTGAATATAACCTGATGCAAATCAGTTTCTTCGTTTCACGTGAGCGGATCATCAGTACGGTGGGTGAGGGCATGATGCCGTGGCGTGAGAAATTATTTATTTCGATGCAAAGAAATACCAGTCCGGTGAGTGACTTCTACCAAATCCCGCCGAACCGTGTGGTTGAGTTAGGTAGTCAAATCGAGATTTAAACTTTAAAAAAACCAGCGTTTACGCTGGTTTTTTTGGAGGATAAATGAATTGTGATCTTAGTTCATTGGGTCATTGACTGGTGCTTCAGGCATCGCTTGCATGGGTTGTTCCATTGAAGCATCTGGCAAAGCTTGAGCGGGTGCATCAGGTGACGGCAATGAGTCAGATTCAACTTCATTTACAGGTGCTTCAGCCGAAGAATCGAGCTGAGGTGTAGCCGCTGGTGCAGTGTTCATATCTGCATTTGCTGCAGGTGCGACAGCATCATTAAGTGCTGCTTCAGCTTGTTGTACTGAGAGTGCGGCATTCGGTGCTAGAGGGTGTTGTTCAGTAGGCGTGGCGGCGATTTCTTGTGGAGCTGATGCATCAGGCATCACTTGTTGTACGGGCGCCTCAGTCTGAGTTGTAGTTGGCATCATAGCTTGGTCATTTGGCGTACCCTGAGTAGCTTGATTCACAGGAGCGGGAACATTTGCAACATTCGGTTTAAGTAATTTAATTTGCCCTGAATTTACGAGTTCTTGAATTGAGCCTGGTTGACCGTTCACTGTTGTGGTTATTTTGGCTTGAGATAGACTTTCCAAAGTATCGCCGGGTTGAATAGGTGGTTCAGCAAAAGCAGAAGCACTGACCAGTGTACCGATTAAACCAATTGACATTAAAATTTTAGAATGCATAAGAACTCCGTAAAAGGCATGTATTATTTGTTCGATTCCTTTTTACCTTGGCATATAATTTGAAGTGACAGCAATGAAAGATACGCAATCGCATCACGTTGCCGTAGAAAAACTCTACAAAAAAGACATTTTGTTACATGCAAAATCATCTAAATTTGCAGTTTTGTTTAATTGTTATGCGAATAGCTTTAGAGCGATATACTTCGTATACGCTGATTGTTAAGCTCGTGAAAAATAGATGTTTATGTAGTTGTGATGGCGAAGAAGAAAAGCGGTTCAGGTCAGTCTGTATCTAAAATGTTTAATCAAAATGGGCTGAAATTCATCTTGGGATTAGTGGCAACAGGAAGTTTTGCAATTGCCTTTGGTCAGGAAAAAATTCAGCAATACGTCTCTTTAAGTCCAAGTTCCAATGCAGCCTGTTTAGAGCAGTTTTACCGAGAAACTCCGCCCTATTTGTTGAAAGATAGTTTGAGCAAACACAGTTATGCACTGTGCTTTAATGGTTTTAATGTCATGTATTCGGGTGTTTCAAAAACACCACTGTGGGTAGCAGAAGCGTTGACGCCACAACGTCTGAGTCAGAAAATCCCGCGCGAGGATAATTTCCATGAGGAATCAAATGTTGCGGTAACCCATCGCGCGACATTGTCCGACTATCGAGGCTCAGGCTATGACCGTGGACACATGGCGCCTAATGCCGATATGCCGAATAAAGATGCACAATTTGACAGTTTTTCTTTGGCCAATATGGTACCGCAAGCCCCTAAAAATAATCAGCAGGTCTGGCGTGAACTAGAAGAGGCGACGCGCGCAATTGTGACCAAACAAAAGCTTGATGTTTTTGTAGTGACTGGACCTGTATTTCAGGGCAAGAAGCTTAAAACCATTGGACAGGGAGTGATTGTTCCGAGTGCGGTTTATAAGGCTGTGTATATGCCAAAAACAGGGGCGATTGGGGCGTATTATGCACCGAATGATAATTCACAGCAGGTAAAAGTTGTCAGTGTTTGCTATTTGGAAGAGCAGTTGGGAATGAATCTGTTTCCGCAACTGACAGAAGAACAAAAGCGCAATACCTACAAGCTCCCGCTGACAGCAAATGCTGTCAAAGCTCAACATGCCATTCAATATTCGCATTGGGATGCAGAAAGCCAGTGTGCGGAAGATGTTTCATCAGAGCAGCTCAAAGCGTTACAAAAAGATTTCAAGTCGGGGTCGAGTCAGTCGAGTGCAAAAAGCACAGATCAGACCAACAGTACAGGCATTGATTCGGCTACACAGGATGCTATTGTGAAGCAATTGATTGACGTATTGTTGCAATATATTTTGCAGCTGTTACGTTAAAGTTCTAAGCAGCTGGATGTGTATAGGTTCAGCTGCTTTATTCGATGACTGAAGCATAAATAAGAGTAAAAATAATATGTTTAAACCTTTTATACAGGGAGCGGAGTCACATGCCATTCATGACTTGACTCTTGATAATGACGTGGACTGTGTCAGTATTTATGGCAATTTACAACTCACCAAAGACCAAGTGGGTTTAGCCGCAGCCAAAGCATTACAGAGCTATATCAATGCCATCGTGCAACAGCTAGAAAGCGAGGTTCAACTTCCTGAAAAAATTCAGCGTTCAGAGACAGGGGAAATTGATAACCCTTTTTTATAAGTTCTAAGCATGTTCCATGTGGAACATTTAAAAAGCCCACATTCGTGGGCGTTATGCTGGTAGGGAATGGGAACAGCGTCTAAGCCTTTCTTTCCAAAATTTTATAAATGATGGCACCGATAATTGCGCCAATAATAGGTGCCACCCAAAATAACCAAAGTTGGCTTAACGCAGCGGTTTCGGCAAAGAGGGCAACACCTGTACTACGGGCTGGATTGACCGAAGTGTTGGTGACAGGAATACTAATCAAGTGAATAAGTGTCAGAGCCAGACCAATCGCGATTGGGGCAAAACCAGAAGGTGCAAGTTTATCGGTCGCACCCATAATGATAATTAAAAACATTGCTGTTAGGACAATTTCAATAATTAAAGCTGAGATTAAAGAATACTGACCAGGAGAGAGCTCGGCATAACCATTGCTGGCAAATCCTCCTGTGCCAACAAACCCGGCTTGCCCTTGTACAATCAAATACAAAACCCAAGCTGCTAAAATTGCACCAATAACTTGAGAAATAATATAGGGAATCAGATCTTTGCTCTCAAAGCGACCACCGACCCATAAACCGATACTGACGGCAGGGTTAAAGTGTCCACCTGAGATGTGTCCGAGTGCAAAAGCACCCGTTAAAACGGTTAAACCAAAGGCAAGAGCAACGCCTAGAAAGCCGATGCCCAATTCAGGGAAAGCTGCAGCAAAAATAGCACTGCCACAACCTCCGAAGACCAACCAAAATGTTCCGATGAACTCAGCAAGATATTTATTCATAATGCGCCTTTTGTAGTTATTGATGTTTTATTTGTTTACAACGTATATTTAACGAGAAAGCGATCGTTTTTCAATCAATTTTAACAAAAAAAGGGTGACATCTTGATGACCTTAGAAAATTCGAGGATTGTTAGTCAACGTGTTGTAGTCGCCATTGTTGCGGGGTGAGCTCAGTCCATTGTTTAAAGGCACGCTGAAAAGCACTTTGTTCAGAATAACTGAGCAAGAGGGCAATTTCCTGTAAGCTCAAGTGTGGATCTTTTAAATATTGTTCTGCCAAGACACGTCTTACTTCTTGCATTCTGTGTTGATAAGTCGTGCCTTGTTGTTGTAAGTGGCGCTGTAGTTGTCGTACTGAAAAGCTCAATTGCTTCGCAATATGCTCAATTTGATATTGGTTTTTTTGGAGTCCTGTCAAAATAGCATGTTGTAGCCGTTGGTCAATGTGAGTGGAATTGGGCAATTTTTCCAGTAGGGCTTCGGCTTGCTGTAACAGTAGTTTTTGTAAGGTTTGATCGCCTTGTTGAAAAGGCATAGATAATTCACGCAGTGGAATCATCATCATCGGTCGACTTTGGGAAAAGCGAACGCGACAATTAAAATATTGTTCATACTGTAGGGTATTTTTAGGGGTAGGATGCGTGAAGTGCACTTCATAAAGCTGAATATCTTCATGGGCGACAAAGTGCTTCATAAATTGAATCATCAGTGCCATTGCCACTTCATTACTCAGTTGTGTGGTGAGTTCAATCGGCATTTCCACCCAACCAAAACATAGGTTTTCACCTTCAACGGCAACATATAATGAGCTACCATCATAAATCAGCCGATGAAAGTCATGGTAACGGGTCAGTGCTTCACCAAGCGTCTCACAGGATAGTGCAATATAGGCCAAGATACCTAAATGCTTAGGTTGTACATATTGAGCAATGTCGAGTCCGAGAGCCGGCGTTTGTAGATGGCTGTCGAGATCATTCAACAACGCTAACCACAGAGCATAATCAAAACGTTCTAGATTCTGAACTTTCTCAAGTTTTTCAGAAATTGGATAGCCCACCGCTTGGCAATAGGCATAAAGTAAATGACCTAGTCCGCCGTATACTGAACCTGTGTAGTCTTTGAAATGTTGCATTTATTCGCTCTATTGTTCTTGTCGTGATTTGTCAATGAATTGGAATGCTAGGGTCAATATTTAGCATAGTTTCCACATTATATTCAATCTGAAAACAGGAGGGATTTGACATGTGGAAGGGTTTTGTCGCGGGATTGGTGGTGGCCAATGCCTTTGAGTGGGTGGCACATAAATATATTTTGCATGGTACACACCGTGCGGGTAAGCCACGCTACAGCCCTGTGCCTGACAGCATGAAGTCACATTGGGAGCATCACCGAGAAGTACGTAAAACGGCGTTTCACGACCACGGGTATGTTGAAGGCTGGAGTAACTGGCGTACTAAAAATGAGATCATTTCACTGGCTGTAGTCGCGGGTGTATTTGGAACATTATTTTATCCAGTGTCCAAAGGGATGACTTTATCTGTGCTGTATTCTGCTGGAAACTATTATTATATTCACCGCCGTGCGCACTTAGAACCTGACTGGGCAATGCGTAAAATTCCGTGGCACTATGACCACCACATGAACTCTAATCAGGATGCCAACTGGTGTGTGACTAAGCCGTGGTTTGACTATATTTTAGGGACTCGCGTGATTTCATCATTGGACTTGCAAGAACAAAATCCATTGGGCATTACCTTGCCTCAAGGCGTGTCTGAGCGTTTAACTCAATGGGTAAATCAGGTCTTTCCTGCAAAATGGGTTAAGGCACCAGAAGCTGTTGAGAGTAAGCCTAGGCAGATGACAGAAACTATCGCTGGATAATAGGGTTAATGTGAGAGTTGTCGTGATTTGTCAATAAAATTGGTATGTATTGTCAATATTTCATCATTTGAACATCTTATAGTAAAGCTGTTGATGAGGTGATTTCACTTCATGAGCTTAGTACGTCATTTTTCATTTTCCAGTTTAACAGAGCAATATAGTCGTTATTCTAGGTTTATAGGGAGTCGCAAGACTCCCTTTTTTTATCTCAAAAATTGAGAGTGTAGGTTCGAACAAGATCCAGAGAGCATTCTAAGCTTTAACATCTGCTGCATAATTGAGGCAATGGCACTAGCTGTGAATGAGTACAGTGGAATTGAGCTTTTTAATTTATCTGTTTTTTAAAGCCCGTTAAAATATAGCGATCCATTTCGTCCTTATACTGTGGAGAAAACTGGAAGCAAATGGGGTCATTCACTTTTAATGTGTTCAGCTCTGGAAAGCGTTGTCTGGCTTGTAGACTGTTGGTAAATATGAACCCTTGTCGATCATTTTGAAAATAAAAGGCTTTTTCAATGCTGACGTTGTGTCGGTTTTGCTGTCTGATTTCTACCCATTGATGAAAAGTTCCGCAATAACGAATTTGCTCAGGAGCGGTAAAGGCTTTTTTATAATACTGTGTGAGTTGGTATTCTGAGAACATTACATAACTAAACATGCACAAGCCTAAGAAGGGAATCATGGCGAACATGGTAAAAGGATGATCTGTGTATTTTCTTAATAGGTACAGTAATAGAAATAAGAAAGCGATGCCAAAGATAAGAAAAATAACCTGTAAGTCTTGCACTGTTTGATCTCTAATTGTTGTTCTAAATAGTTATAAAAAACTGAAGTCATAAAAAAAGAGCATCTTTCGATACTCTTTTAATCATTTCAGAATGATGTTGTCAATTATAAACGCATTTCAATGCCTTGTTCCGCAAGGTATTTCTTCGCTTCAGGAATGGTGTGTTGCCCAAAGTGGAAAATTGAAGCAGCCAGTACAGCGTCGGCTCCACCTTTTAAAATACCATCGGCCAAGTGCTGTAAGTTGCCAACACCACCCGAAGCAATGGTTGGAATAGTGACACGGTCATTGATTTGGCGCATCAGCTCGAGGTCATATCCTGCTTTGGTGCCATCGGCATCCATCGAGGTAATCAATAGTTCACCTGCGCCAAAGTTAGCCATTTTCACTGACCACTCAATGGCATCAATGCCTGTTGGTTTACGTCCACCATGAGTGAAAATTTCCCATTTATTTTCACCCGTTTTTTTTGCATCAATAGCAACCACAATACACTGTGCGCCAAAGCGTTGCGATGCTTCTTGGACAAATTCAGGATTAAATACCGCTGCTGAGTTAATGCTCACTTTGTCTGCACCAGCATTGAGTAAGAGACGAATGTCTTCAACTTTACGTACCCCACCACCGACGGTTAAGGGAACAAAAACCGTTTCAGCCATACGTTCAACGGTACGGTAGGTTGTGTCGCGGCCATTTGAGGTTGCTGTAATATCTAAGAAGGTAATTTCATCAGCACCTTGCTCGTTATATCGGCGTGCTACTTCTACTGGGTCACCTGCATCACGAATATCAAGGAATTGAACACCTTTCACTACACGACCGTTGTCTACGTCGAGGCAAGGAATAATACGTTTAGCTAGCATAATTTTTTCCAAAAATAACAGCCGATTATGAAACTTCGCGACTTAGATGCTACACCTTAATAGTCGGAGCAGGTATTCTATCAAACTTATGTAAGTTTTTTCGCAGGTTTTATATGTCGGTTTATACCACTTTGACTTTACAGGAAGTTCAGGCGTTTGCAGCACCTTATGGACTAGAGGTGATGGATCTGATCCCGATTCAAGGCGGTATTCAAAATACGAACTATTTTATTGTGTGTGAAAATGCTGTGCAGTACGTGTTAACTGTATTTGAAGAGATGGATGAACAAGGCGCAGGCGAGTTGGTTCCTGTACTTGAGCATTTGGGCCAAGCAGGTTTAACGGTACCCGTGCCATTAAGTCATTCAGGTAAAGCCATTCATAGCTTAAAAGAGAAGCCGGCACAAATTGCCCCACGGATGATGGGCAAACACCCTATGCCTGCGACCCTTGAGCAAACTGAGGCAATTGCCGTTGCACAAGCGAAAATGCATGTAGCACTGCAAGATTTTCCACTGAAACGTGCAGAATACCGTGACCATGATTACTGGCTGGCGGTGGCATTAGACATGAAACCGACTTTAACTGAAGCGGATCAAGCATTATTGAGCAAATTATTGGGTCTATACGATGCATTGTCGGCAGTTTATCCGAATCGTCCAAAAGGTTTTATTCATTCGGACTTATTTCGAGACAACACTTTGTTTGAGGGCAATCAGCTCAAGGGCATTTTAGACTTTTATGAACTGAATAAAGATGAGTTCTTGTTCGATATTGCGATTACGCTGAATGACTTCTGCACCGAATATCCAAGTGTACATTTAAATGAAGCCAAGGCCATCGCATTTTTAAACGCCTATGAAAGCATTCGTCCTTTAACTGCTGATGAAAAATCTTGCCTAGAGTTGTATCTCGCAATGGCTGCTGCACGTTTTTGGATGATGCGTTTACAAGTGGCACAAAAAAATGCAGAACAAGGCCGTACTGGGGAGGATATTTTGCAGAAAAATCCTGTCGAAATGCGTAATATGGTGATTGACCGCTTAAAGTTTGTAACTACTTAAATAGGAAAGAAAAATGCGTGACCAAGGACGACTCATTGAATGGTTTGATGATAAGGGCTACGGCTTTATTCAGCCTAACGATGACAGCAAAGATCGCGTGTTTTTACATATCAAGGACTTTGCGCGGCAAGGTCCTCGCCCCATAGTAGGATGTGCATTGGAATATAATGCGATTTTAGATGCGCAAGGGCGTTATCGTGCACAGCAAGTTAGCTATTTAAAAGCATCACAAACCCAAAATAATCGGACTCAAAAGAAGCCCCTGAAAAAGACCGTACAAGGCCAAAATTTGCGTCCAATGCAAATCGCTTCGGTGGCGTACATTGTTGTTTTAGCGCTGTTGGTGCTGCTGGGACGTTTAAGTGGGTTGGTGTTGCTCTTTATTAGTTTAATGAATGCAGCCAGTTATTGGTTCTATGCACAAGACAAAGAAGCGGCGCAAAATGGGCAGCACCGCGTACCTGAAAATACGTTGCATCTGCTTTCATTTTTAGGCGGATGGCCTGCCGCATGGCTGGCACAGCAAAAACTACGTCATAAAACACAAAAACAACCCTTTAGAAAGATTTACTTTTGTACAATCTTTTTCAATATTCTTTTAATTTTATGGCTTATTTCTCCTTTCAATAGTTTGCCTATTTAAAGTCAAAAGCCCACTTTATGAGGGACAATATGAATTATTCAGTCGATCAAGATCCGAATCGTAGCCTGACCTTTATTCTTTATATTTTGTATATTGTTGCGATTTTTTCCGCAGGAATTTTAGCAGTGATCGCTTTAGTCATTAATTACATCAAGCGCGATGCAGTCCGTGGTTCTATTTTTGAGAGCCATTTTACATGGCAGATTCGCACGTTTTGGTGGTATTTAATTTGGAACGTAATTGCCTTTGTGCCGTTTCTTTTCTTACTCTTTACAGGTGAAAATGCCACGGCATTTGCAGGTGTAGCACTAGGCGCTTCAACCTTCTGCGTCGCCGTGATTGTACTGTCATGGGTGTGGATTGTATATCGTGCCATTAAAGGCATCATTCGTTTAAATGATAATGAGCCGATGTATCAATAAGACCAGATGACTTTAAAAGGGCAGTTTGCCCTTTTTTTAGGTCTGTATCTTTTGAGATGGGATTTATGCACTGAGATGAAACCATATAATGCAGCAGTTTCACTATTTTTGCGCAGGCTTTAAAAAAGCACTGTACCAAATTAAATTTTATGTTTTACATTTTTGTTCAATAAATCTTACATTTTTAATATTTATAATTTACATTTTTATTTAATATATTTTACATATTTAATAATTTAAATTTACTTTTTTAATAAAATAACTATACATTAATGTACAGTTATTTATATAAAAATATGTTCGATATTGATTATAAAAAAATAGCATGATTCTGGCTAGGCATAGAATCTTCCACGACGACGACGCAAGCCTAAAACATGAATGGCACGAACCAGTACGGCATAAGAAACCGAATAGCCAAAGTGCTGTTCAAAAAGTGGAACTAAATCGCTAATATTTTGAAATTTTGTATTTTTAACAAATACTTGGAATTCATTCCAGTCTTTAATGTGGCTAGGTGCTCCACGATTACTAACTGCTTTTGGAGATAAATCTCCAGTTTCTTCCTCTAGCTTAATCCATGCATCGAGGGTCACACGTGAGATGTTGAATTCTTTGCAAACAGCAACCTTATAATCAGTGAGTTTATAGCGTTGAATTGCTGCTTTTCGAGTTTCTAAATCGTATTTAGGCATTTTATTAAATATTCTTAAAATACAGAAGATGCTATTATATGGCATAGTTGTTGCAAAAACCAAAATCACTAGATTGAAAAATGAAAGATGGTGATTTCGGTGAAAAATGCAGATTTTTCTTTAAAGAAAATGTCACTATGGCAAGTGGTCATTATTGGTGTGGCCTACATGACCCCAATGGTGGTGTTCGATACTTTTGGTATCGTGTCTGGGATCACCGATGGTCGTGTGCCATTGGCGTATATTCTGGCGTTGTTTGCAATGCTATTAACGGCATTTAGTTATGCACGTTTTAGTCGGGTCAGCGGTGACTCAGGCTCTGCTTATAACTACACCGCACAGTCCTGTGGAGCTAAAGCGGGCTTTTTTGTTGGTTGGTGTTCACTGCTCGATTATATTTTACTGCCTTTAGTTAATGCTTTACTGGCGGGTATTTATTTGGAAGCGGTCATTCCGAGCGTGCCGTATTGGGTCTGGGTGGTTTTATTTACAGGTTTAGTCACCCTAATCAACTGCTTCAGAATCAATATTTTAGCGAACTTGAGTTTGGTGTTTGTGCTTTTGCCCTTACTGTTGATGGTTCTGTTTATTTATTTGGTCATTCAAGGGGTGGGGTCAGAGCAAGGTTATGATCATGTACTGACTTTAGCGCCATTGTTTAATGGGGACAGCTCTGTTTTACCTTTGATTGCGGGCGCCTCCATTTTATGTTTTTCATTTTTGGGTTTTGATGCAGTTACGACCATGTCGCATGAGACCAAAGATCCGCAAAAGAACATTCCGCGCGCGGTTTTACTTACCACATTGGCTGGGGGGGCCATCTTTATCACAGCATCATGGTTTATTCAGTTGTACTTCCCAACGAATGTTCGTTTTAACAAACCTGATGAAGCTTTACCTGAGATTGTTCTCTATGTCGGAGGGGCATTGTTCCAAGCTGTATTTCTGTGTGCTCAAATCATGAATACCTTTGCTTCAGGTCTGGCGACTCATGCGAGTGCTTCACGCCTAATTCATATTATGGCGAAAGATGGCATTTTCCCCAAAGCAACCTTTGGGCAATTACATGCAAGACTGGGTACCCCCTTGTACGCGGTATTGAGCATTGGCTTGATCTCATTGTCTGCCATTTTCTTAGATCTTGCGACCGTGGTCAGCATGATTAGCTTTGGTGCATTGATTGCCTTTACGGCGGTGAACTTCTCGGTTTTTGTGAAGTTTTATCTGTTGGAAAAACAAACTCAAGGCGTCAAAAACAAATGTCTCAATTTGATCCTGCCTCTGTTATCCGTATTGGTGATGCTTTGCCTGTGGGTCAACTTAGAACGAAATGCCCTGATTTTTGGGTGCTCTTGGCTAGCAATTGGTATTGGGCTATTTATTTATAAGAAATTGAAAAAGCAAAACATTGTAATTGGAAATGCATACTAAACCCTGCATGAAAATGAAAGTAATATTGAGTGTAAATGAAATGAATATGAATAAACCGACATTTGTAGATGACGTTGAATACAAAGCCAGTTTTGCTGTACAAAGCGGCAAAGAGTGGAATTGGTTAAACCCGCAACATGGTGCGTTTGATCATCCTGCTAATTACTATGAAAGTTCAATGCATGTATGGCATGAGTTTGATGCTTTAAATGCAGATATCGAATGTGATGTCGTAGTGATAGGTGGTGGCTTACTGGGAACCTCGGCAGCACTGCATTTGTCGGAGCAGGGTGTAGATACGGTCTTGGTTGAAAAGAACCGAGTGGGCAGTGCTGCCTCAGGGCGCAATGGTGGGCAACTCACACCGGGATTGGCACGTTGGGAAGCCGAAACCATGATCGAGCACTTCAGCTTTGAAGAGGCAAAAAAGTTATGGCACTTTACCTCAACTGAAGCCATGACTTTGATTGATGACATTACTGAAAAATATGATTTAGATTTACAACGTAAACGTGGACATCTAACGGCCGCAGTACACCCAGGGCATTTAGATGCCTTGCGTGAAGGCATGCAAGCACGTCAGTACTTAGATGAAAAAAATACCTCAATGCTGACCCAAGAGGAATTACGAGAGCATGTGCAATCGGATAACTATTTTGGCGGCTTATTGGATCATCTAGGTGGACATATTCATCCTTTAGCATTGACACGTGGTTTGGCGTATGGCTTTTGCCAAAAGGGTGGTAGCATCTATGAGCAAACAGAAGTGCAGTCGATTCAGGAACGTGCCGATGGTATTTATGTGACCACAGCGCAAGGGGTGATTAAAGCACGTAAAAGCGTGGTGATGGCTGTACACCATGCTTCATTTAAACTATTAGAAGAACGTAATCAAACTACGATTCCTTTTTATACTTACGTGTGTACCACAGCACCTTTAGCATTAGATTTGAAAGAGCTATTGCCGACGGATCTGCCTGTATACGATACGCAATTTCAAATTGATTACTACCGTGGCGTTTCAAAAAACCGATTGTTATTTGGGGGCGAAGGCACTGGCTCGTGTTGGAGTCCTGAACAAACCCATGACTATTTGCTGGGACGTATTCAGCATGTATTTCCTCAGCTAGAGCAGGTGGCACTTGACTTTGTGTGGAGTGGAACGACAGATTTAACCGTTAATGGTGCGGCAGACAGTCGAAAATTTGGTCATCAATATCCCATTTATGCCGTACAGGGCTGGAGTGGGCATGGTGTTGCGCAAACGGTACGTATTGGTAAAGCCATTGCCGATGATTTCTGTGGTCAATGTGATGATTTTAATATGTTGACCCGAATTCAACATCAGAACATTCCTTTTGGTCGGGCATTGGCACCGTTAGTGATTCCAATTGCCAAAAGTATGTATGGTTTAGGAGCAATGATTAATCCGGGTAAGATGGTATCGTTCTAAACATGAACTTGTGCTGCTGAATCTATACAATTTATGTTTAGACTCAGCAGACACCGCATTTGAATGTTAAATTAGCGCTGTTCAGCTTCTTTTTTGATTTCAACAGTTTAGGTTTCCATTCACTCATCATAATGCCAAACACCACCAAGAGGCCGCCCAACAAAGCCAGTGGTGCTAAACGTTCTCCTGCAAGGCGCCCAAATAGTGCTGCCCACACAGGCTCTCCTGCGTAAATAATCGCTGCTTGTGATGGGTTGACTGAGCGCTGTGCCCAATTCATGACATATTGAATCACAGCACTGGCAAGCCCCAATCCAAAAGCAATGCCTAATAATGGCCATGAAAAAGCAGGTAGTTGTTGCTCACCAGCCAGTGGCATGGATGCAAAAGCGAGCACAGAGGCAACCGCCAGTTGAATGACCGTCACCCGACCAATATCAACTTTTGGGGCAAAATAACCAATCAGAATAATTTCCATTGCTATAGCAATTGCACCGAGCAGGGTTAAGGTCTGGCCAAAATTCAATGAGATTGAGTTCAGACTATTGCCTGTGAGCAGGACTAAGCCTATAAACGCACAGAGTGCACCAATCCAAATCATAAAATGGGGCACTTTACGAAAGATCAACCACAATAGTAGGGGGACTAGGGGGACATACAGTGCCGTTAAAAAGGCAGATTCACTGCTACTGACTGTTTGTAGTCCGACCGTTTGTGTGCCATAGCCAATCGTGACCATACAGCCAATGAGTGCACCTGCCCACAAGTCCTGTCGGGTGATGTGCTTTAAATGCTGATAGGAAAATAAGCCAATAATGGTCGCAGCGCAGGCGAAACGACAACCGACAAAGAACATGGGGGAGCTAAAATTTAAGGCATATTTCACGGCCAAGAAGGTGCCGCCCCAAATAAAAGTAATGAGAATCAGCGCAATCACAGGCGCTTTAGAACCGAGCTGAGTATTCAACATAAAAGAATTAATGTGCAATATATTGCACATAGCTTGTCATGCTTTGTTTTTGTGTGCAATATATTGCTCAATATTTTTTTTGATTTATCTGTATGAACTCTCCTGCGGTGCTACAACACGTCAGTCAAAATGTGCGTCATTATCGAAGTTTAAAAGGCCTGAGTCAGCAGCAACTCGCTGATTTAGCTGGATTAAGCCGTCGTATGGTAGCTGGGGTTGAATCTGGGCAGGACAATATTAGTCTGGCAAAGCTCAGCTTGATAGCCGATGTGCTTGAGGTCGATTTTGTACAAATTATTGCTGCGCCTGAACAGCAAGGGCAAGCGGTGGTGAACGTTTTGGCTTGGCAGGGCACACAAGCACACAGTGAAGCAAAATTAATGGCTTCAGCGGCAGCGACACAAAAAGTAGAGCTATGGACATGGGTACTTGCTCCAAATGAATACTATAGTGCTGAACCTGACCCAGAAGGCTGGCGTGAGATGCTCTATGTGATGGAGGGTGAACTAACTTTGGATTTGGCAGGCGACATGAAAGTCTTGGGTGTAGGAGAGTCGATCGTTTTTTCGAGTGCCATTGAATACCAATATATCAACCGTGGCAATGTATCGTTAAAGTTTATTCGTAATGCAATTTATTAAGAAGCAGATCTTCAAACTAATATTTAATGCATAAAAAAGAGGTCAATAGACCTCTTTTTTAAATTCTACAGTTAGAGCGATTGTTCATCTAATAGCAATTGTGCTTCACGTAGGTTTAAACTGCCTTCGTAAATCGCACGACCAGTAATTGCACCTAAAATACCAGGTTGACCTTTGAGGTTACGTACGTCATCAAGGTTGGTCACACCACCTGATGCAATCACAGGTAGGCCAGAGTATTGTGCCAGTTGAACAGTTTGTTCAACATTGACCCCTTGCATCATGCCGTCACGTGCAATGTCGGTATAGACAATGCTTGATACGCCTGCATCGGCAAAACGTTTGGCCAAATCAGTTGCCTTCACATCGGTCACATTGGCCCAACCATCGGTGGCCACCATGCCATTCATGGCATCAATCCCGACAATGATATGACCTGCAAATTTCTTACAAGCTTCTTCAACAAACTCAGGTTCTTGAACTGCTTTGGTGCCAATAATGACAAAAGATACACCCGCTTCTAGGTAGTGTTCGATGGTTTCTAGTGAGCGAATACCGCCGCCGATTTGAATGGGCAGTTCAGGTTGTGCGCGAGCAATCGCTTCAACCACAGGTTTATGAATTGGCGTACCCGCGAAAGCACCATTTAAATCGACCAAATGTAAGCGACGCGCGCCTTCATTTACCCAGTGCTGTGCAGTTGCAACAGGATCATCAGAAAAAACCGTATCGTCTTCCATACGACCTTGTTTTAAACGAACACATTTGCCATCTTTCAGGTCAATTGCAGGGATGATCAGCATGCTTTCGCTCCTAGCCAAATCTTAAATAAAATCAATGTCAGTCATCTTAGCAAAGTATTGGCAATTTTCTAAGCACCTGTTACAGCTTTTCATGACGAGGAGGTTTTATGATATTTTCCAGTTTTTGCAAAATCTCTTTCGGTAGTTGTTCCAAATGCCGCAATTCTTCAAAAACCAACAGGGCGGCGTAGGCATCGGCGGCAGCATAGTTAATTTGTTCAGGCGTAAGGACTTTCCTTGCCCAATTTGACGTGCTGACTTTTTTGCTTTTCGGGAAGTTGAGTTGAAACAGCAGGGCGATGGCATTTTTAATGCCAACAGGGTTGCTCAACCCAAAGCTTGCAAAGCATTTTGACAGCTCAACGATACCATTTAACTCAAAGCCTTTTTTACGGAACAGATGAGCATCATTTTTTAAACCAAAACCCACTTTGAGCTGGTCTGGATTCGCCAAAAATGGCGCAAGGAAGCTCCAAATGGGAGGGCTCATTTGAAACAAATAAGCACGCTCGACGCTGGCCAGTTGAATGAGATGTGGCCCAGTAGAGACTTCTCCCACTTGAAAGGTCGGTTTGGACTCGCTATCAAAACCGAAGATGGCAATCTGTTCCAGTTCAGTGCGAATGGCTTCACACTGTTCTACGTTCTGAATGACATGAATCGCTTGCATTGGCAAATTTTGAAAACGAGGCAAAATTTGAATGTGTTCTTTGTTGGGGATAGGGAGACTGGGTAGGGAATTATTCATGTTATATCTGAGGCATGCTTTTATCTCAGACTAGTGGTTTTTGATTTTAAAGGCAAAATAAAACCTGCAAGAAGCAGGTTTTAAGTACAATCCAAGATAACAGAATGCATTTTTATTGCTGTTGCATTTCGATCTGTGATTGATTGGCACGCAGTATATAGCTTTGATAAGAAGGCAAAGCAATTGCTGCTAAAATACCAACGACAAATAGCAGGATATAAATCCACGCTAGAATTGTTTCCCAACCTGCGGTTGGGCGTGGCGAACCATAGCTATTGCTACGATCATCACCTGGTGCAAAAATCAGGTAAAGCATTAAGATCACGTTAGCAAGAGGTACCAGCATTAACAGCGATAACCAGCCCGTATGGTTGCGGTCATGTAGGCGACGAATGGTAAATACGAAGGTGAAATAGAAAATTGCTATATAAATCACAGCAAGAAAAATCATGCCACCACCAAAGTTGCCTGTTTCCATGTTGATGAAAGTCGTTGGAAAAATCACGGCAAAAATACCAATGATAATCACAGCGACGATGGCAAGGAGGCAGTTCCATGCGAGATATGAAAAACGTCCGAAGCGACCTGCGGCGTTCAGCGCAGATTCTTGTACATATTGAGTCATAGTGACTTACCTTATCGTTGTAAATTAAATTTTTTATAAATAAAAATGTCTAAAAAGCAGGCAAATCATAATCAAATTTGGTGACAATGGAAAGGCATTGTAATTATTTGGTGTGTAGTAGTGTGCTGTAAAACAAAAACTTTCTATCAATATTAAATTAGTACCCGATTACTAGAATTCCTTTTAATGGAAGAATAATACGCTGTGACGTGTAAAGCGTATCTAAAAATTGATATACCTTTTGAAAATCATCTGATTGGCGGTAAGTATTTCGCACAGCTAAAACTAGATAGTCGATATTAACCATCATACTGGCTTGAAATACATCTTTTAAAAACTGGTTATTGGCGACTGCGCGTCCAGCTTCGACTTCAATAACGATTTTTTGCTCGAAATGAATGGCATCGGCTAAGAAACTTTTAGAAGCTTGGTTGTTATAACCGAATAGGACTGGAACAAGGATTTTATCTTCGGAAGATTTACTTTTTTCAACTTTGAACCCGATTTTTTCAAGCCCAGTTGCAATAGTAAGAAGAACTTCATTGCTGGAAAGTTGATGTGTTTGTGAACTTATACCAGTAATGTGCTGCTTGAAGACTTCAGTAACCTCTAAAAGTTTTGGTGGTGTGGGGCAAGAGCGAGGAAAGAATTGGAATTGGAGCATTTTGTATATTTCTAAACTGTTATTTGTAGATAATAAGAGAAAAGCTCAACCGAAGTTGAGCTTTTTAAAATCAAACAGAGGCTGGAATGAATTAAATTTTCCATTCCACAAAGTTTTTTAGCAGTTGCAAACCTGCGGTATGACTTTTTTCAGGGTGGAACTGTGTTGCAAATAAATTTTCTTGATGAATCACGGTACAGAACTCTAAACCATAGTCACAAGTTGCAGCCACAATGTCGCTATTCTTCGGTTCAACATAGAAGCTGTGAACAAAGTAAAAACGTGCATCTTGTTCAATGTCTTTCCACATTGGGTGGCTTGGGTCAGCTTGATGAACTTGGTTCCAGCCCATGTGTGGCACTTTTAAGCCATCTACATCTGGAAAACGTCTTACCGTTCCTTCAAAAATACCGAGAGCATCGACACCGCCGTTTTCTTCAGAGCGTTGCATCAGCGCTTGCATGCCGACACAGATCGCCAAGACTGGCTTATTAAATGCCGCATGACGAACGACTTCATCAATCCCGGCTTCATGCATGCCTTGCATACAGTCACGCATGGCGCCTACGCCAGGGAAGACAATTTTATCGGCCTGAGCAATCAGTTTAGGATCATTGGTCACATCGACTGTTGCACCGACATGTTCAAGCGCTTTTGCTGCTGAGTGTAGGTTACCCATACCATAGTCAAGAAGGGCAATACGGGTCATTACAAGCTACCTTTGGTTGAAGCAATGGTGTTGGTTGCACGTGGGTCAATTTCACATGCCATACGAAGCGCACGGGCAAAAGCCTTGAACACACTTTCAATTTGGTGGTGGCTATTTTTCCCTTTGAGATTATCAATGTGCACTGTCATTAAAGCATGGTTCACAAAGCCTTGGAAAAACTCAGAGAATAAATCCACATCAAAACGACCAATCATGGCGCGGGTAAATGGAATATCCATAAACAAACCCGGACGGCCCGATAAGTCCACCACAGCACGGCTCAAGGATTCATCCAACGGTGCATAAAAATGACCATAACGGCGTAAACCTTTTTTGTCACCTAAAGCTTTGGCAAAAGCCTGTCCAAGCGTGATACCACAATCTTCAACCGTGTGGTGATCATCAATTTCCAAGTCGCCATCACATTCAATATCAATATCAAATAAGCCATGTCGCTTGATTTGATCAATCATATGATCTAAAAAGGGAATACCTGTGTTGAGCGTGCCTTGACCCGTACCATCGAGGTTTACACGAACTCGAATTTTGGTTTCGTTGGTATTTCTTACCACTTCACTGATACGTTCTGTCATAGACACGTTCCTCAAAGACGTCAAATAATTGATGTAAAATGTTTCGCCGTAACGAAGTCACCGCATATTAGATTGCTCAGGAGGGTTTATCAATGCCTATTACCGTACACGCTTATACTTCACTGGAAAAAGAAGAGTTGCGCAGCCAGCTAGAGCGACTGTACGACACCAGTCCTGAATTTGGCGATGGGCATGATGCCGTAGAACAACTTGAGCAAAATCTAGCTCAGTATACCTTACTTTACACTGCAGAATTTAATACTAAAGTCATTGGTGCACTTTGGTGTAGCGGGCAGGGTGAAAATAAAACGCTTGAATATATCGTGGTACATCCAGCAAATCGTGGGCGAGGGGTTGCGGAGCGACTGGTTGAAGAAACGTGTCGCATGGAAGAAAGTAAAGGTGTGAAAGTGTTTGAGCCAGGCTGTGGCGCGATTCATCGTTGCTTAGAGCACATTGGCAAAATTTAAGTTTTTTGAGGTCGTTTTAAGCTGCTTTTCTTCATGGAAAGTGATTGAGCCTTAGTTTAAGTACACAGGGTGAATCAAAAAATGTGCAAAGGGTGTTGAATATTGCTGTAAAAGTAAGCATTCAAAAGATTTTTGTGAAAACACACTTGACGCTACACGGCTTAAACTGTTTAATACGCGACATCGGCGTGATAGCTCAGTAGGTAGAGCAACGGATTGAAAATCCGTGTGTCCCCAGTTCGATCCTGGGTCTCGCCACCATATTTTAAATCTAATTTAAAGATTTCAATCCCTGATCCCATCAGGGATTTTTTTTGCCTGAAATTTATTCGATCAAATAAAAAAGTGATGATTTTTATTGACTATTCATCCGAGATACGGCTTAATACACGGCATCGGCGTGATAGCTCAGTAGGTAGAGCAACGGATTGAAAATCCGTGTGTCCCCAGTTCGATCCTGGGTCTCGCCACCATATTCAAAAAAGCCTCAAACATTGTTTGGGGCTTTTTTTCGTTTGAATAAAAATTCCATCTGATTGGATGTTGGACAAAATTATGCTTTTCGTGCTGGAGGGTGTGTTAATTTCGAATCAAAAATAAGATTGAGGGTGGCTTATGAAAGATTTATTTTCATCAGGAAGTTCGCTTTATCAATTGGCACGTCCGAGTTATCCAGCGAGTTTGATTCAAGAAATACTCAAGTATGTAGTTACTCCGCAATTTGCATGGGATTGTGGTGCGGGGTCGGGACAGCTGACTCAACTGTTGGCACCTTATTTTGATGCCGTGGTGGCGACAGATATCAGTACCCAGCAGTTACAGCATGCGCCATATTTTGAAAATGTCAGTTATCAAGTTCAGTCCGCAGAGCACACCAGCTTTGCTGAGCAGAGTTTTGATTTAATTACAGTGGCACAAGCCATTCACTGGTTTAATTTTGATCGGTTTTATGCAGAGGTGAATCGCACATTAAAATCAGATGGAGTTCTCGCTGTCATTGGCTATGGCCTCATTCAACTGCAACATCCTGAGTTACAAGCTTGTATCGAAAGACTCTATTTTAAAACATTGAAAGGCTATTGGGATGCTGAGCGATGTTATATCGACGAGGCCTATCAAACGATTCCCTTTCCCTATGAAGAAATTCCCATGCCTGAATTGTCGATGTCGTTTCAGTGGTCTGCTGACCAATTGTTGGATTATTTCAATACTTGGTCTGCGTTGAAGCATTATCGACTGAAAAATGCCGATGACCCTTTATACGAGTTAAAAGTATTTTTTGCGCTTGATGATCATGTGAGCCAAATCTTTGAACTTACATTTCCAATTTTTGTAAGATTGGGGCGTCTAGCGGTATCGGTGCATTAAATGTCTATGCTTAATCGGTAATCAAGCGTTTCCCAAAACAGACCACATCAATTTCTTCATAGCCCAGTTGTTCATAGAAGCTCTGCACGTCGATATTTTCTTTACGTACAAGCAACTGTAGTTTGGGGCAGCCCAAAGCAATCAGGCGCTTCTCTAGCTGCTGTATGAGTGCGGTTGCGACCCCATTACGTTGGAA
This sequence comes from Acinetobacter sp. SW-226, assembly GCF_055632855.1. Taxonomy (NCBI): domain Bacteria; kingdom Pseudomonadati; phylum Pseudomonadota; class Gammaproteobacteria; order Moraxellales; family Moraxellaceae; genus Acinetobacter; species Acinetobacter sp. SW-226. The sequence continues at coordinate 267,539 of NZ_CM145752.1, forward strand.
GTGTGGATGTACCGCCAAATAATTAATCCAACCACGGTGACCGTCATAACCCCCCATCAAGGTTGCGATCAGTTGCTCATCTTTGACGGCCAATAAAAACAGACCATCTTTTTGTGCAGTCTTTCTAAAAATATCAATTTCAGGGTTGTTCCACGGGCGAGTGAGGTCACACACTTCCCAGAGGGCAATGACGTCTTCTAAATCGGTTTCGAAATAGGGGCGAATAATGAACATGAGCTTGGCATTTTTATTTTTTGGATGCCTTTAGATTAATTGAGTTTTTTTATTTTGATAAGTGTTTTATTACACTTTTCATCAGATATAAAAAAACGCCCAACTGGGCGTTTTTTAAAGCTTTGAATTAAGCCGATTTTGCTTCTGCTTGTACAGGAAGCATGTGACCTGTTTCTTCAAAGTTAGAATGCCAAGACAATGCTTCACGAAGGATATGAGGGGTATGACCGCCTTTCTCACATGAACGTGTGAAGTAGTCATTTAATGCATCACGGTAAAGTGGGTGAGCACAGTTGTCGATAATCGCACGTGCACGCTCACGTGGTGCTAAACCACGAAGGTCAGCCAAACCTTGTTCAGTGACTAGGATATCAACGTCATGTTCAGCATGGTCTACGTGAGAGGCGAATGGAACGATTGATGAAATATCACCGCCTTTTGCAATTGATTTGGTCACGAAAATTGCCAAGTGTGCATTACGGGCGAAGTCACCTGAACCACCAATACCGTTCATCATTTTCGTACCGCAAACGTGAGTTGAGTTTACGTTACCGTAAATGTCGAACTCAAGTGCAGTATTGATGCCGATAATGCCAAGACGACGAACCAATTCAGGGTGGTTTGAAATCTCTTGTGGGCGCAGTACTAACTTATCTTTGTATGCTTCAAGGTTATTAAATACTTTCTCGCCATATTTAGCAGAAAGGGTAATTGAAGAACCTGATGCAAATTTCATTTTACCCGCATCAATCAATTCAAAGGTACAGTCTTGGAGTACTTCTGAGTACATGACCAGGTCTTCGAAGTTTGAATCTTTAAGGCCTGTAAGTACAGCATTGGCAATTGAGCCAATCCCTGCTTGTAATGGGCCTAAGTTTTTAGGTAAGCGATTTTCAGCTACTTCTTTTTCAAAGAAAGCAATGAGGTGATCTGCAATACCTTGAGTTTCATCATCTGGTGCCGTTACGGTAGATGGAGAGTCGTGTAAGTCGTTGTTGATGACGATACCGACAATTTTTGCAGGGTCGATATTGATTGCATGTGTACCAATACGCTCATCGACTTGAGTTAGTGGAATCGGTTGGCGTGTTGGACGGTAAGTTGGAATATAAATATCGTGTAAGCCTTCAAAAGCAGGGCTTAAGTTGGTGTTGATTTCAACAATGACTTTTTCAGCAAAAATGGCGAAGCTTGCAGAGTTGCCGACAGACGTTGTAGGAATGATGCCTCCATCTTCAGTAATTGCGACTGCTTCAATCACAGCAATATCAGGTTTTTTCAACTGAAGGTTACGCATTTGTTCAACAGTTTCAGACAAGTGTTGGTCAATGAACATCACTTCGCCTTTGTTGATTGCTTTACGTAAAGTGTTGTCTACTTGGAACGGTAAACGACGTGCCAATACACCTGCTTCAGTCAATTGCTTGTCTAGGTCATTGCCTAAAGAAGCGCCTGTAATTAGTGTGATTTTTAAAGGATTTGTGTGCGCACGTTTAACCAATGCCAAAGGTACAGCTTTCGCTTCGCCTGCACGAGTGAAGCCACTCATCCCTACAGTCATGCCATCTTCAATAAAAGCAGACGCTTCTTCTGCACTGATGACTTTATCGTGAAGTGAAGCTAAACGGATACGATCTAAAGACATGGTTTACTCTCGTTAATATTCTGGATCTGGCACCGATTGTACCGATCAAGAACGACATTGTGCATACCTGTTAGGCTAAGGTCTAATTTTTGAAAAAATGTGGGTATAAGCTTTTCTGATGATTTGTAAGTATTTGAAATATATTTGGTAAAATTAAATTGTTGAATAGTTGAACAAAATCATTTGCTCAACTATTGTTCAATATCAAAAATGCTCTACTAGTGTTTGCTTGAGTTTTTCGAGCGGATTGTTGTTTGAAATTTCAACATCTTGCTGAGTATTTAAGGGGAGAGAAATAATTGCTTCGAGTCCACCTTGTTCACGATTATGAATAATCAATTCGCCTTGATGAATATCCACAATTCGCTTCACAATCGCGAGACCTAAGCCACTACCTTGTACGGTTCGGGCTTCATTACCACGGACAAAAGGTTGCATGAGCTCTTCAATTTGGTCTTCTGGGATCCCTTCGCCATGATCCGCTACGCTAATTAAAATGTGTTCATTTTCAAGTGTTGCGGAGAGTTCAATAGGTTCAGCACCATAACGTTTTGAATTATTGATGAGATTACCGATTAGGCGTTTGAGAGATAAACTGCGTGCTTGAATAATGGGGAGTTCTGTTGCGTCAAAACGAATATCTAGAGGTTTGAACTGCACCACCAATTCTTGTAACAACATATTTAAATCGGTGTCTTGGATTTCCTCATCTGAACCGTCGCGCATATAGGAAATGAACTGATTTAAGATCGCATCCATGTCCTCGACATCATAAATCAGACCTTCTTTTAAAAAATCATCATCAGGCATCATTTCTGCACTGAGTCGGATGCGGGTCAATGGTGTACGTAAGTCGTGGGAAATCCCTGCCAACATAATTCGACGGTCACGTTCAGTTTGATCTAAGGTATAGATCATGTGGTTAAAAGCCTGATTGACCTCACGGATTTCTTGTGGCCCATGGTTGGTCTCGAGATAAGGGGCTTTTCCTGTCTTACTGTAATTATTGGCAGCATTTTGCAGTCGACGTAGCGGGCGGTTAAGTTGGCGAACAAGGGTTAAAATAATGGCCGCTGCAATCAGGGGAACACCAAGTAACCAGCCAAAAATCAGCTCTGGACTATAGTTGGCATAGGTTTTGAGTGGTTCACGTACCCAGTTACCATTCATTTCTGGGGTTTGAATCCAAATCCGCGGACTGGGCTTAAATTGAAAATAAACTGTAGCATGTTCTACATTCAGCTCTTTGGCGAGCTTGGCTTCAATTTGGTTGGTAAAGAATTCAGCAATCACCTTGTCTTTGACATTTGGATATTCTTTGGGGTTGGTAACGTATTCAATGCCCACCCGACTTCTTAGCCAGTCATCGACATCAACTTCCGCATCTTTATGATAAATACGCAAATCAGGGTTGTTTAGTATTTCTAATTCAACCGCAAGATAGCGGGCGTGTTGTTGAATTTCAGGTAGATATAAAGTTCGCCAAAAGAACCACAAGGACATAAATAAGCTAAAGAACACCACAAACAACACCAGCACAGTGGTGCGCATGGCAGCAGAGCGTGGCTTAATTTTGTCGAGAAACCGTTCCCAACGCGTGCGCTTTCTCTCTGAGTAAGCTTCGTAATCTGTAAATTTTTGAGGGTCGATGGGTTCGAGTTTCACGTGATTTCCTGTTTCTATGTAAGTGACATAGTTCAATGGTGACAGGTATGCGATACGCGAAAAGTCATCTGCAATTGTTCGAGGCAGGAGCTCTGAATGTTATAAAGTTTCTGCGAGTATGATGTTGAAATGCAGAAATATGCCGAGTTTTGCAGATGGCAATGGTTTTGCTTACTTTTGTCGAAACAAAAGTAAGGCGAACCGCAGGTTAATCGATAAAGTTGAGCTTAATTTTAGGACTCCGTCGTGCCTATTATTGCTACTCAGCTTTAAAAGACCAAAGCCGTATTTTTCAGTTTTGAATTATTCCGCACCATCTGGAACAAAGACATAACCTACACCCCAAACCGTTTGAATATAACGTGCACGAGCAGGGTTTTCTTCTACAAGACGGCGTAGGCGCGATACTTGAACATCAATCGAACGTTCCATTGCACCCCATTCACGGCCACGCGCAAGGTTCATCAATTTGTCGCGAGTCAAAGGCTCACGTGGGTGTTGTACCAAGGCTTTTAGTACCGCAAACTCACCTGTAGTTAGGGTTACGACTTGACCTTCACGTGTTAAGGTGCGTGTTGATAAATCAAGTGACCATGGACCAAAGCTGACTACTTCCATTTGTTGGCTTGGTGCACCTGGAACTTCACGGACTTGGCGGCGCAGTACGGCGCGAATACGTGCTAACAACTCATTTGGATTAAATGGTTTTGGTAAATAGTCATCTGCACCCGCTTCTAGACCTGCAATACGGTCTGAGTCACTGCCACGTGCGGTAAGCATAATAATAGGGGTATCAATATTTGATTGGCGTAGACGACGGCAGATACTTAAGCCATCTTCAACAGGGAGCATGAAGTCGAGCACAATCAGTGAAAACAGTTCGCGTTGTAAGAGACGATCCATTTGGGTTGCATCATGCGCTGTTTTCACTACAAAGCCTTTATCTTCTAAAAAGCGTTGGAGTAGCGTACGTAAACGCACATCGTCATCTACCACTAAAATGCGTTCAACGCGATCTGCGTCGTTATGTACGGCATCTGTTTTTTCAGCAGGTACAACTAAACTCATTGAAGTGCTCCTTTATTCTTTATTGTCATCGTAAACAAAAGTCGGGATAGTCTTGAGTATACGACTCATTTGTATGTCTTTACTATGCTCTAAAGCAACAAATATTGCAGGTAAAATCAAGACATAGATACCAAATGTATACATCTTAGCCCATAGAAAAAAATGGCAAAGAATACCTAAAAATAAGATTTAACACTGAAAATAAGATGGATTTATGAAATTTGCCTGAAATATGTCACATTTAAGCCATTAAATTAATAAAAACAGTTGTGGATTTTATAGTCTTGGTCTTTATAATCATGGCTTTTAGTACATATCCTTGTGGGATCACATACGATGACTGACTTAGTTCAGCAGTTGGCAAAAGAAATTGCCGTACGTCCAAATCAAATCGAGGCTGCCATCAAGTTGATTGATGAAGGTGCTAGCGTTCCATTTATTGCGCGTTACCGTAAAGAAGTCACGCAAGGCTTAGATGATGCGCAGTTACGTCAGCTCGATACACGTTTGGCTTATTTACGTGACTTATTTGAACGTCGCGAAAAGGTAATCGAATCATTAAAAGAACAAGACAAATTGTCTGATGATTTATTGGCACGTGTAAATGCTGCTGAAACTAAAAATGCCTTAGAAGAAATTTACGCACCATACCGTCCAAAACGAACCAGTAAATCATTTAAAGCCAAAGAAGCAGGCTTGGGCCCGATTGCAGAAAAAATCTTTGCAGAAGCGGTTGATCCTGCTGAAGCATTGGCAGGCTTTAGTCATGAAGATTATCCAGATTTAGAAAGTCAGTTGGATGCGATTCAACATATTTTAATTGATGACTGGGCGCAGAATATTGCACTGACAACTGAACTTAAGGCCACGTTTGCAAAAACGGCCACTTTAAAAAGTTTAGTGGCAAGTGACGAGAAAAAAGAAGTTGGCAAAAAATTCCGCGATTACTTCGACTTTTCTGAAAATTTAAACAAAGTCCCGTCACACCGTTTATTGGCGATGTTACGTGGTCGTCAAGAAAACGTTTTAGGTTTAAAAGTTGATGGCGAAGATGATGCACCATTGGCGCGTATTGAAACTGAATACAGCCTTGAAACTGCACAGCCGCAAGCACGTCAAGACTATTTAAAACAAACGGCTAAATTGTTCTGGTTAGGCAAGGTTCGTCCAAGTATCGAACATTCGTTGCTTACTGAAAAACGTCTTGCAGCTGAATCTGAAGCCATGGATGTTTTTGCTGAAAACTTACGTCATTTATTGTTGTCTGCACCCGCAGGTGCACGTACAACCTTAGGTGTAGACCCTGGCATCCGTACAGGGGTGAAATTGGCTGTGGTGAATGCATCGGGTGATGTACTTGCACATAGCACGATTTATCCATTTGCTCCCAAAGACGATAAAGCGGGTTCAATTGCAGAACTGGCTCGTTTATGCCGTGAATTCAATGTTGACCTGATTGCCATTGGCAATGGTACAGCAAGCCGTGAAACAGAAAGCGTTGTAGCTGAAATGATGGCTGCAAACAGTGATTTAAAACTGACCCGTGTTTCAGTATCAGAAGCGGGTGCATCAGTTTATTCAGCATCTGAATTGGCATCTGCGGAGCTACCAGAGCTAGATGTGTCGATTCGTGGTGCTGTGTCGATTGCACGTCGTTTACAAGACCCATTGGCTGAGCTAGTAAAAATTGATCCAAAGTCGATTGGTGTAGGTCAATACCAACATGATGTGAACCAAACTGGTTTAGCAAAAACGCTTGAAGCGGTGGTTGAAGACTGTGTGAACTCGGTGGGGGTGGATGTTAATACTGCATCATCTGCTATTTTGGGTTATATCGCAGGTTTGAATAAGTCGATTGCACAGCAAATTGTCGATTTCCGCAAAGAAAATGGTCGTTTTGACAACCGCCAAGATTTGAAGAAAGTACCACGTTTAGGCGAGCGTACTTTTGAACAAGCGGCAGGTTTCTTACGTATTCAAGATGGTTCAGAGCCATTGGATGCTTCTGCTGTTCACCCAGAGTCTTATGCATTGGTTGCTAAAATTGTTGAAGCGAAAGCGACAACAGTGAAAGACATCATTGGTAACTCTGAAATTATTCGCCAAGTGAATGCAGAAGAATTTACAGATGAGAAATTTGGTCTACCAACCATTCAAGATGTACTGTATGAACTGGAAAAACCAGGTCGTGATCCGCGTCCAGAGTTCCGTACCGCAAAATTCCGTGAAGACATTACGGAAGTAGCGCAGCTAGCAGAAGGCATGCAGCTTGAAGGTGTTGTGACCAATGTGACGAACTTCGGTGCTTTTGTGGATGTGGGTGTACACCAAGACGGTTTGGTCCATATTTCAGAATTGGCGAATGAATTTGTTGCAGATCCGCATAAAGTGGCGAAACCAGGTCAAATTGTGCAAGTGCGTGTACTCAGTGTAGATGCGGAGCGTAATCGTGTGAATTTGTCGATGCGCCCTGAAGGTGCTGATGCGCCTAAAGCTCCACGTCAACCACGCCGTGAAAATGCAGAGCGTAGTGAACGTAAACCACAAGGTAAACGTCCACAACAAGCACGTCCGCAAGGCGAGCGCACTCAAACAAACAAGAAGCCACAAGAGACTAAACCTCAAGAAAATAAAATTGGTGGTTTAGGTACATTGTTGCTTCAAGCGGGGATTAAAGGTTCTAAATAATCTTTAATGTTTAAATAAAAAAACCTCCCAATTGGGAGGTTTTTTTATGGTTTCTTTTATCCGTTGATGATTGGCACGATCCAACTGGTGATGATTAGCATAATGCCAAAATGCCCTAGCTTTCGACATACTTTGACAAAAGTCGGTGCAGGTTGTTCTAGTCTCGTCGCATAATCTTTCAGGCTCATAGCTTGCGTGCTACGACTATGCCAAAGGAAAACAGCAAGGTCGATACAGATCAGAATTGTGCCGACATTGGCCACGACATCCATCATCACATAATCTTGTAAATACAGGCTGCTGCCTACGCGGTAGCTGAGGTAAATCGCAAAGGCGATACATACGTATTGCAGGACGAAAGAAAAAGTGCGCATAGACTCACAAAACAAAAAATGACGGCTGTTTATAACACAAAATGTGAGATTGCATCGTCATCTTTATTTTTGTCTATAAAAAATAGTGGGTCTCTAGTTTATTACACTTTGAGCAAGTAGCCCTGAAAGCGTCGATATCAGCCCTATTTTTAATAAAATATTGCTATATAAACGAGACGGTGGGGGAGTTTTTACTGGTGTAGAGTCTGTGTGATTTTTATTGTTTAAATGAGAGCTTGAGCATTGGGCAGTGAGTCGGCTACTGAAAGCAAATTCGATCAAAATTATCATTAGCCCACCATAAACCATAACTTGCCAAATTGAATGATCAGGAAGGCGAAGTTCTATATATAGATTAAAAACCATAAGTGAGGCAAAAATGAAACAAAAGAGTTTGAAAATATAAAGTGCCTGCATTTTTATCTCCTTTTCTTCTTATTTTTATATTGGATTTTATTTCTTAACGATCTGTTAAAACTTACAAAATGTGTAAACCCAGCCGTTCAATGAAAAGCTGGGTCATGATCAGGAAACTTACCAGTGTTCACCTGGGAATAAGCGTGCATACGCTTTTTGTACCCAGTTGAGTTTTTGTGGCTCACCTACCGATGCGCTAGAGCTAGGGAATAAGTTATAGCCAATCGACATGAGTTTGTTGTTGATGTCTGGTGCAATTGAATAAGTGATAGATGCCAAACGACCGAGGTTGGTTGCGACTTTCTTCGGACGCTTCACAATCGCGTACGCGACTAAATCTGCTGCTTGTTCAGGTGAAAGCGTGGGTACGTACTTATAAATTTTTGTTGGTGCAATCATCGGCGTGCGGACTAAAGGCATATACACTGACGTAATCGCAATTTTATGTGAATGTACTTCGGCTGAGAGACAACGGCTGAACGCATCCAAAGCAGCTTTAGATGCTACATACGCTGAGAAACGGGTAGCATTTGCCAATACACCAATTGAGCTAATGTTAATAATATGACCATCACGACGAATCATCATTTGTGGCAAGATGTTCATCACTAAACGCACGGCACCAAAGTAGTTGAGCTGCATGGTGCGTTCAAAATCATGAAAGCGCTCTGTTGACTCATGTACCGCGCGGCGAATTGAGCGTCCTGCGTTGTTAATCAAAATATCAATATGATCTACTGAAGCTAAAATTTGTTTAGAAACTTCATCAATGGAATCTAAATCATTTAAGTCACAAGGGAAAACCGTAGCTGAACCACCTTTGGCTTCGATATCTGCTTTGACTTCTTCTAAGGTTTCTTTGGTGCGTGAAACTAATAGTACATGTGCGCCTGCATCAGCCAGTTTATGTGCAACTGTTAAACCAATACCACTTGAAGCACCTGTAATTAAGACGGTTTTTCCGTTTACACGTTCTTTAAAAAGTCTATCAATTCTTGAATTCACTTTATCTTTCCTGATCTAAATAGAATATTTGAGGGTTATGGCTGTTTTTGTATTCGATTATTTATGCTGGATTTTTGGACCAATGCAGCTGCTTTCCTTAACAATATGATACCTAAACTGCTTCAAAATATCACGGCATAAGTTATTGAATTAATAAATAATTTTAGAGTAAAAACTCTATTTTGCTTATTCTAATAATTAACTTTTATCACGAATCAAAATGAAATTAAAGGGCTATAAATATAAAAGACAGCTGTATAAAAAACCTCAATCATGTGATTGAGGCTTTTATTTTGTAGGATGCATTTCAGACTTGGGCTAAGGCTTGCTCTAAATCTGCAATTAAATCATCAATATGTTCAATCCCTATGGATAGGCGCACCATATCGGTACTCACGCCTGCTGATAGCAGTTCCGCTTCATTCAACTGACGATGCGTGGTCGTTGCAGGGTGGCACGCTAAACTTTTGGCATCCCCAATATTAACTAAGCGTGTAAACAGTTGTAGGGCATCAATAAAACGTGTCCCACCTTCAAGGCCATCTTGTACCCCAAAAGATAAAATTGCGGAAGGCTGCCCTTTGACATATTTTTGTGCCAAGCCATGCTGAGGGTGATCTTTCAATCCAGCATAGTTAACCCATTTTACTTTGGGATGGGCTTGTAAATATTCTGCGACTTTCTGCGCATTGAAGATGTGACGTTCCATACGCAAGTTGAGTGTTTCTAAGCCTTGCAGAATCAGGAACACACTGAGTGGGCTAATCGCAGCACCAGTATTGCGCAATGGAACGACACGAGCGCGAGCAATATAGGCTGCTTCGCCCAAAGCTTCAACATAGTTCACGCCGTGATAACTTGGGTCGGGTGTATTCAGCACTTTAAAGCGCTCAGGATATTTGCCCCAAGGAAACTTGCCACTATCAACAATCGCACCGCCAATCGAATTGCCATGTCCACCAATATATTTAGTGAGCGAGTGAATCACGATGTCAGCACCATATTCAAACGGTTTAAGCAAAGCAGGGGTTGCAACCGTATTATCGACCACTACAGGTACTCCATATTCGTGGGCGATTTTGGCAATTGCTTCTAGGTCGATAATATTGCCCAGTGGATTACCAATGGATTCAACAAAAACCAACTTGGTTTTTTCATCAATTAAGCCACGTAGGGCTTCTGGATCTTGATAATCAAAGAAGCGTACCTCAATGCCTTGTTTCGGCAGAGTGTGGGCAAACAGGTTATAAGTGCCACCGTACAAGGTCGATACTGAAGCAATGTTGTCACCTGCTTCAGCAATGGTTTGAATAGCATAAGTAATGGCAGCCATGCCCGAAGCCAAAGCCAAAGCTCCAATACCTCCCTCGAGTGCAGCTAAACGCTGTTCGAGCACCGCAGTGGTTGGATTCATAATACGGGTATAAATATTGCCTTGGACTTTCAGGTCAAATAGGTCAGCGCCGTGTTGCGTATTATCAAAGGCATACGAGGTCGTTTGGTAAATCGGCACAGCCACAGCTTTAGTGGTGGCCTCAGGGCTATAACCAGCATGGATAGCCAAAGTTTCGTCTTTATAGGTCATGTGACTTCATCTGCGTGAGTTAAATATTACACAGTCTACCATTAATGAATATAAGTGAAATTGCAAAAAATATGAATGTTTATCTAAAATTTTCATAATGAAGTGTAAGTTTTAACTTGGTAAGCATATAAAAACTGCTGAAAACAAGCGTTTAAAAAACACTCGAACTGAAAGTTGTAACATTGCATTGAAGATCAGTTTAATGCCTTATTTTTTCAGCGCATTCATCGTATAATGCCCCAAAATATTTTTCGCTGTTTTGCGATTTTTTGGTTTTCTATTGAGGAGTCCTGCGTGGCCCAATATATTTATACGATGAACCGAGTGTCTAAGATGGTTCCGCCTAAGCGCGAAATCTTGAAAGACATCTCTTTGTCATTTTTCCCGGGTGCAAAAATTGGTGTGCTTGGTTTAAACGGTGCAGGTAAATCGACCTTGCTTCGTATTATGGCTGGCGTAGACAAAGATTTCTCTGGTGAAGCTCGTGCGCAACCGGGTATCAAAATCGGCTATTTAGAGCAAGAACCACCACTCGATCCAAATAAAGATGTTCGCGGTAACGTTGAAGATGGTTTACGTGAACCATTAGATGCTTTGGCACGCTTGGATGAAGTATTTGCTGAATATGCGGTTGAAGACGCAGACTTTGACAAATTGGCAAAAGAGCAAGAAAAATTAGAAGCGATTATTCACTCATGGGATGCACATAACCTGAGTAACCAAATGGATCAAGCTGCTGCAGCATTGAACCTTCCAGCTTGGGATGCAGACGTAACTTTACTATCAGGTGGTGAGCGTCGTCGTGTTGCATTATGTCGTTTGCTTTTATCTAAGCCAGACATGTTGCTTCTAGACGAGCCGACGAACCACTTGGATGCAGAGTCTGTATCTTGGTTAGAGCGTTTCTTGAAAGACTTCGCGGGCACGATTGTGGCGATTACGCACGACCGTTATTTCTTGGATAACGTCGCTGAATGGATTCTTGAGCTTGACCGCGGTATGGGCATTCCATATCAAGGCAACTATTCTGCTTGGTTAGAGCAAAAGAATGCACGTTTAGAGCAAGAACAGAAGCAAGAAGAATCTTTTGCTAAAGCATTGAAAAAAGAACTGGAATGGGTTCGTTCAAATGCTAAAGGTCAACAAAAGAAAAACAAAGCACGTATGGAGCGTTTTGAAGAACTTAACTCACGTGAGTTCCAACAGCGTAACGAAACGTCTGAAATCTATATTCCACCTGGTCCGCGTCTAGGCAATAAAGTGGTTGAAGTAGAAGGCATCAGTAAATCATTTGATGGTCGCGTACTCTACGAAAACTTAAGCTTTACCGTACCACCTACAGCAATTGTGGGTATTGTGGGACCAAACGGTGCAGGTAAAACCACACTATTCCGTATGATGACGGGTGAACAACAGCCTGATACAGGTACGGTGACACTAGGTGAGTCGGTTAAAGTCGCTTATGTGGGTCAGATCCGTGATACTTTGGATAACAACAAAACCGTTTGGGAAGAAGTTTCTGGCGGTTTGGATATCCTAAGAATTGGCGAATACGAAATTGCATCACGTGCTTATATTGGCCGTTTTAACTTTAAAGGCCAAGATCAGCAAAAACGTGTAGGTGAATTGTCAGGTGGTGAGCGTAACCGTTTACAACTGGCGAAAATCCTGCAAATGGGCGCTAATGTCATCTTACTGGATGAGCCATCGAACGATTTGGATATCGAAACTTTACGTGCACTTGAGGATGCAATTCTTGTATTCCCAGGCACGGTAATGGTGGTATCGCATGACCGTTGGTTCCTTGACCGTATTGCAACACATATCTTGTCGTTTGAGAACGAACAGCCTGAGTTTTATGAAGGCAACTATGCCGAGTATGAAGCATACCGCTTGGCTCGTTTAGGTGAAGATGCTGTACAAAAACGTACTAAATACAAGAAAATTGGCGGTTAATACTGTCGTTAGCCAATAAAAAAACCAGCCTTCGGGCTGGTTTTTTTATGTTTGTTAATTGTTTTCTAAGGTGTTTTAGAGGCATTCACTTGTAAGCTGATAATGCTGTAATACTGATTTTTAGGTTTTGCTTTGGCATCGACCTTTTCGCTCACTTCAATCAAGTATTGTCCAGCCTGTTCAAAAGTGAGCGTGGCATTGCCTTGTGCATCAACAGGTGTGCTTTTTGCTTGCTGTTCAAGCTCACCTTGAGCGCGAACCATAAGCTCTGCATGCGCAAGAGCTTTGCCTGCTTGCGTAATTTGCAGTTGTACAGGTTGTTGTACATTGATTTGGTTGGGATGGGTTTTAAAGCTGACTTGAATTGGGGCTGGTGTTATAGCGACAGGTGAGGTGCTGTCCTTGCTGACATAGCTTTGAATGCTCCATTCACGAACCGTAGAGACCTTGCTTGGCACTTTACCTTTAAAGTCACTTGGAATGACATAGTCACGCTCACTCAGAGCAGGAACTTTGTCTGCTGCTACATCGGCAAAAATTTTCCACTGACGATTGTGCTGTACGTAATCAATTGGATACGAAGTCTTTGCGAAAATGGTATAGGTACCCTTTTCAGGAAGTTTGAGATCAAACGTTGCTGCTGAGTCTAAATTTTTTACGGGTTGAACGGTACTTTGAGTTTGGTTGGGCTGAAAAACAGTGAAGGATGTATCTTTTAAAGCGTATTCAGGATGAAAAGCTTGTTCTGCATAAGCACTGAGAACAGGAACTTGGGTATTCTCTGTGAGATAGGCTAAGGGTGCGACATAGGGTTCATGGGCTTGAGTCGCAGTGCTTAGAGCAAGCGCACAAAAGAGCATATTTCTCATGGCAATAAAGTTCCGAATAAAATCAAAAAGTGGGTTGATTATATCGAGAAAAAATACCATTTGATAATAATTATTATTTATAATTTGCCTGAAGAAAAAGGAGAGCTTGGCCTCTCCTTGATCTGCTGATATTAAGAGGGGATTTAAATTTCCCACTCATGGTCGCATTCGCGGCATTTCCATTTTTTTTGGGATTGCATAAAGCCTTGCATCGAAATTTTAAAATCTGGAAGATCTCGGTAAAACAAGAAACCCGCAACTACACATACGATAAACACGACAACCGTTGCAATTTGAAGTGTTGAGCCCGCACCATCCCCAAAGATCCACATTGCAATGCTAATTAACACCAGAAGTAATAACACAAAGATAGCAGGGATTAGAAAAACTAAACTTTTAGGCACAACTGGACGTGCTGCTGGAGCGCCTGCTTGAGCAACAGGCATAATTTTTGGACTTTGGCATTGAGGACAGCGGTATTGCATGACGACTCCGAAATTCTAATCTATGTTGTATTCTAATCGGATTAGTACAGAAAGCCAAAAAAAGCGTTGGAATGGATGGCTAAGAAATTTCAGGCAATAAAAAACCCAAGTCATTATGCTTGGGTTTTTTATCAGATGTTGCCATCTTAAATATGGCGTCCCTACGGGGATTCGAACCCCGGTTACCGCCGTGAAAGGGCGATGTCCTAGGCCTCTAGACGATAGGGACTTATTGAGGCATCACGTTGAGTGGTTAACACCGTCTCTCTGTGTGAGCGCTATATTAGGGATATAACGTTCATGCGTCAACTAAAAAATCAATTAAGCGTTATCAACTGCATCATTTTTCGGCAATTTTAAGCTTTCATTCAGTTTTTCCCATACTTTTGCTTCTTTTTTGCTTGGACCGCCTACAATTTCAAGCGCATGACGTAAGCGCGCGAAGGTTAAGTCAGGACCGATGGTGACCATGGTTTGCATCACAGGGGTTGAAGCAGTCGAACCTGCAATCGCAATAAAGAACGCTGGCATAAAGTCACGCAGCTTAATCTCCATCTGGGTGGCTAAGTCCATCAATGTTTGGCTTACTGTATCATTGTTCCACGTAAACATGCTTTCTAAGCGCCAAATCGCAAATTGAAGGCTCTGACGAACTTGCTCTTCGGTCAACTTTTTGCTTTCAAACTGTTCTTTGCTCAGTGCGGGGAACTGATTAAAGTAGTGCGCAGACCAGTTTACGGCTTCTGAAAGTAAGTTGATCCGCGGTTGAATCGCTGCTGCGATGTCTTCGAGCATCTTGCGGTCAGATTTCCATGCCAGTAGTGTATCTAATAGTTCAGCTGGGCTTAAGCCTTTGATCCATTGACCATTGAGCCAATTGAGTTTTTCTACATCAAAAATTGGGCCACCTAAAGAAACACGGTGAATATCAAAATGCTCAATCATCTCAGCCAGATTGAACTTTTCACGTTCATCTGGCATTGACCAGCCCATACGACCTAAATAGTTCAATAGGGCTTCTGGCAAGACACCAATGTTTTTATAGTACGTGATTGATGTTGGATTTTTACGTTTTGACAATTTTGACTTGTCTGGGTTACGTAGCAAAGGCATATGACCCAGTACAGGCATTTCCCAGCCAAAATATTGGTAAAGGAGCTGGTGTTTCGGTGCAGAAGGCAACCATTCTTCACCGCGGAACACGTGAGTAATTTGCATGAGATGGTCATCGACCACATTGGCAAGGTGATAGGTTGGCAAGCCATCTGTTTTCAATAAAACTTGCATGTCCACTTGTGCCCAAGGAATTTCTACTTCACCACGTAGCAAGTCATTGACTGTACAAATCCCTTCTTCAGGTACTTTCATTCGAATCACATGTGGCTCACCTGCAGCAAGTCTGCTTTGAACTTCTTCGGCAGATAGTTTTAAACCACGACCATCATACTTTGGTGTTTCACCACGGGCTTGCTGTTCAGCACGCATTTGATCAAGTTCTTCGCTTGTTGCAAAGCAGTAAAATGCATGACCTTTCTCAACCAAATCAAGAGCATATTGTTTATAGATATGCATTCGCTCAGACTGGCGATATGGTGCATGTGGACCACCGATGTCTGGACCTTCTGACCAATTCAGGCCTAACCAACGAAGAGAGTCTAAAATCATTTTTTCAGATTCAGGTGTTGAACGCAGTTGGTCGGTATCTTCGATACGTAGAATAAATTCACCACCGTGTTGCTTGGCATAGCATAAGTTAAATAATGCGATATACGCTGTGCCCACATGTGGGAAGCCTGTTGGAGAGGGAGCAATACGAGTACGAACAGTCATGGCCAATAATGATTCAGAATGTAAATTGAGGTCTATTATAACGAAAAAGCCCGACCACTTAATGCTTAATTCAACATTCCGTGATCAGACTTTTAATCGGCAACATCATCGCTTGAGAGAGGCGCTGATGTGATGCTTTTTTATTTAGAGGAAGAGCGATTGCACAAAACGACTGAAGCGTTGGTTTTGTGTAGCAAAGAAATTTTGTGTCGGTGCAACTTTAATTGAGGTCATGATTTTTAAATCAGTATCCGTCAATGTGTTTTTTTCACCACTTTTTTGTTGGCTGAGCGCTTTCTCAATCAACGATGTTTTTTCAGCAGGCATTGCAACTTTATCGTTGTTTTGAATTGCGGCACTGTGTCCTATTTGGCTCATACATGCCAAGCCGATACTTAAAGTAACGCTGTGTAAAAATGTTGCTTTCATGTCCTTATTCCCCCTCTCAACATGGTATTAGAACAGATTTTTATTAAAAGTCTTTTTCAATCTAGTTTCAATTTAACCAGTTTTACCAATAAAAAAGTGTAACTGTGTCACAAAATTTACAAAAATATAAAGAAAGTTTGGTTAAATTGACATTTCTAAATAGAAAATACAAATCGTTTGGCTTTTTGTACCAAACAAGTGTGGAGATAACATGAAGATTTCAAAATTTTAAGTGCGTAAATCAGTGTTTGCTCCGCGATGATTATGAGAAAAAGTATAGAGCTTAGTCATTCAAAAGATATCTTTTTATTCGATTTTGAAGTCATAATTAATTATAACTAGATGATTGTATTGATTTTTTGTTGTTTATATAGTGGGAAAATTCACTAAGAGTATAAAGCAATGAAAAAAATATTAGCGACATCTGTTTTTGTGTTACTGGGGGGCTGGGCTGCAACGACGTATGCAGCAAAAGATTTCTTAAATGTGTCTTATGATCCGACTCGTGAGTTCTATCAAGAATATAACCAAGCTTTTGGGCAATATTGGAAAACCCGAACAGGTCAGGAGGTAAACTTTAAGCAGTCGCATGGTGGTTCTGGCAAGCAAGCACGGGCGGTTGCAACCGGGCTACAAGCTGATGTAGTGACTTTAGCATTGGCCAATGATATTGATGAAATCGTCAATACGGGACAAATTGATAAAAACTGGCAAAAAGAATTTCCAAATAACTCTGCTCCTTATACTTCAACCATTGTGTTTTTGGTACGTAAAGGTAATCCAAAGCACATTAAAGATTGGAATGATTTAACCAAGCCAGATGTTGAAATTATTACCCCTAATCCCAAAACGGGAGGGGCTCCACGCTGGATTTATTTATCAGCTTGGGGTTATGCATTGAAACAGCCAGGTGGAAATGATGCCAAAGCCAAAGAGTTGGTCAAAAAGCTGTATCAAAATGTCAAAGTACTGGATTCAGGCGCACGCGGTTCATTAACCACATTCGCTGAGCGGGGGATTGGCGATGTGCTTTTGTCTTGGGAAAATGAGGCTTTACTGGCAACGCAAGGTTTGGGTAAAGACAAATATGATATTGTTTACCCGTCTATTTCGATTCTTGCTGAGCCATCAGTTGCGATTGTGGACAAAACCGTCGACAAAAATGGCAATCGGAATTTGGCCAAAGGCTATTTAAATTATTTGTATTCGCCTAAAGGGCAAGAGTTGGCTGCGAAGCATTTTTTCCGCCCGCGAAATAAACAGGTCGCGAATAAATATATTGCACAATTTCCAAAACAAAAAACATTTAATATTAATGATGTCTTTGGTGGATGGGCTAAAGCGCAAAAGACTCATTTTGTGAATGGTGCGATTTTTGATCAAATTTATACTGAAAAATAAGTAGCTTAGCTTAATAAATGAATGTTTGATCAGTGAAAGTGAATAGTTATATATTCACTTTCTGCATATTTAAAGCATAAAAATCTATTTAATTGGAAGAAATAAAGAGCGGATTATTATTTTGAATAAAAACAGTGGATTAATCCTGTTTAAATTAAAGGTCGCAACAATTTAATCATGAAACACGAATTGTGGTTTGTGATTTTGTTTCATATATTTAGCATAATTTTAGATATTTAATTTAATGTTGCTATGAAAACCCATTTAAAATTTATTCTGACTGCTGCTTTATTTGCATCAGGCCTGACATTGAGTGTTACTTCAGCACAAGCTGCGGATCGTACTATGCTCAATGTATCTTATGATGCAACACGTGAGTTTTATGATGAATTTAATCAGTCTTTTGCTGCTTACTGGCAAAGTCGTACAGGACAAACGGTCGAGTTTAAACAGTCACATGGTGGTTCAGGTAAGCAAGCACGTTCGGTGGTGGATGGTTTAAAAGGCGATGTAGTGACTTTGGCTTTGGCCAATGATATTGATGAAATCGTGAAGTCTGGTCAAATTCAACCAGGCTGGCAAAAAGAGTTTCCAAATAACTCGGCACCTTATACATCGACCATTGTATTTATGGTGCGTAAAGGTAACCCGAAAAAAATTAAAGACTGGTCTGATTTAACCAAACCGGGTGTACAAATTATTACGCCAAATCCAAAAACAGGCGGATTGCCACGGTGGGTGTATTTGTCCGCTTGGGGTTATGCATTGAAACAACCTGGTGGTAATGACACCAAAGCGAAAGAGTTTGTCAGTAAAATGTACCGTAATGTAAAAGTCATGGATTCTGCAGCACGTGCTTCAATGACGACATTTGCGGAACGTCGCATAGGTGATGTGTTATTGACGTGGGAAAATGAAGCCTTAGTGACACAAAAAACATTAGGTAAAGACCAATCCGAGATTATTTATCCTTCGATCTCGATTTTAACTGAGCCTTCTGTCGCAATCGTAGATAAGACCGTTGAGAAAAATGGCAATAAGTGGTTAGCCAAAGGTTATATTAACTATTTATATTCACCGATCGGTCAGGAAATGGCTGCGAAATATTTTTACCGTCCGCGTAATGCTGCGATTTTAGAAAAATATAAAGCGCAATTCCCACCCTTACAAACTTTCACCATTGATGAGGTCTTTGGGGGCTGGGCGAAAGCGCAACAGACTCACTTTGTGAATGGGGCAATTTACGATCAGATCTCAAATAACCGTAAATGAGTTAGGCTCGCTTTGCCGATGCTGTTTAAAAAGTCTCCTACGGGAGGCTTTTTTTATGACGGTGGCTGTTTTAAAACGGTTTTGTCTATGAAAAGTAATATTTCCGTACAAAAAGTCGTTTGGAGCTTTGTTAAAACAAGGTAATAATGTGCAGTTACATTTTTCCTTCCGATCGTATTGAGTCTTTATGTCGCATATTTCTGTATTACTTCACGAAACTGTTGATGCTTTGGTAGCAGATCGCAATACAGGAATTTTCATTGATGGCACGTTTGGTCGTGGCGGACATACCCGTTTATTGTTATCTAAACTGGATGAAAATGCGCGTGTCTATGGCTTTGATAAAGACCCACAAGCACTGGAAACAGCGGCTATTTTAGAACAAGAAGATCCACGTTTTAAAATTATTCATGCCAGCTTTGCTGACCTGAAATATGAGCTGGAAGCACGTGGGATTGGCTTGGTTGATGGAGTCATGGCAGATTTGGGTGTGTCTTCACCGCAGCTCGATCAGGCGGAGCGTGGCTTTAGTTTTATGAAAGATGGTCCGCTTGATATGCGTATGGACAACTCGCAAGGTCCAACGGCAGCGCAGTGGTTAGTGGATATTGAAGAAGAAGCCTTAGCCAATGTTATTTTCCAATATGGCGAAGAGCGTTATAGCCGGCGTATTGCGAAAGCTATCAAGGCTGCAGGGTTGATTGAAACCACAGCTCAACTGGCCGAGATTGTGAAAGTGGCACACCCGAAATGGGAAAAAAATAAACATGCTGCAACCCGAACTTTTCAGGCCATTCGTATTGCCATTAATAAAGAATTAGAAGATATTGAAGTTTTTCTACCACAGGCGGTAGATGTTTTAAAGCCGAATGGTCGTTTGGCGGTCATTAGCTTCCATTCACTAGAAGATCGCTTAATTAAACAATTTATTCAAAAAGAGTCGACACTTGAAGAAGATTTGGGCTGGGGCATGCCACAACAACGCGCAGATACGCGTCGTTTAAAGAAAGTATCACGTGTGAAAGCAAGTGATGCCGAAGTGAAAGCCAACCCACGTTCACGTAGTGCATGGCTTAGAGTTGCAGAACGCTTAGTAGCAAAAGGCGAATAATGAAAACTGAAGTCGTTGAAAAAACTCCAACAAAGTTAAAGTTTAAGAAGTTCATTGCTTATGCCATTTTATTGGTGCTGGTGTTTATCAGTGCCATGATGGTGGTCTTACAAGTTTTTGAATATCGACATGACTATCGTGAAATGAGCTCTTTTATGCGAGAGCGCGATGACCTGAATGCAGAATGGGGGCGTTTGTTGATTGAACAGCAAACCTTTGGCGCAACTGCACAAATTGGAACGCGCGCAGTGACACAACTTCGAATGTATTCACCTCCTGCGGCACAAACCGTAGTAATTTCTTTACCCACGACTTCAGAAAATAAAAAATAAGGCCGCTGCAACATGGTAGAAAAGCGTAAACCCACCCGTAAAAAACAGCAAGCGGTGACTGAAAAATCAGCGTTACAGGTTGAGATGTGGCGTTTTTATCTGATGTGGGCAGTGGTTTTAGCCTGCTTCTTTGCTTTGGTCGGACGTGCTTTTTATGTTCAGGTGATTAATACTGAATTTTTACAAAACAAAGCCAATGCCAATATTTTAAGAACTGAAAAAATTAAGGCCATGCGTGGCGTAATTTATGACCGTCATGGTGTACCTTTGGCGATCAGTACACCAATTATGAAAGTGGTGATTGATCCTCGTGATTATTTTGATAATAAAAAGTTATTTGATGAAATCACCGCTGAATTAGCCAATGATCCGCATAATCGTAAATTGAAACGTCAATTGCCTGATAAAAATTTAAATTTAGATGAGTTGGCTGATGCTGTTGGCATGGATCGGGCCGAGTTAAAGCAAAAGTTGAACGAGCGCCCTCGTTCACGGTATTTGGTTTTGCAAAAAGAAGTCCCGCCACAGCAGGCAGAGCTGATTATGAAGCGAGGCTTCCAAGGGGTGTATACCGAAAAGAACTACAAGCGCTATTATCCTCAGCCCCAGCCGAATGCACAGATTATTGGTTTGACCAACAGTGAAGGTTCAGGCATTGAAGGTCTGGAAATGCAGCTCAATCAACGTCTTTCAGGTATTGATGGTGAACAGCAAGTCGTTCGTGACAAAAAAGGCAATCGCTTTAAAGATCCAGAAGTAATCAAAGAAGTTGAGCCAGGGGAAAATATTACCCTCAGTATAGATTCGCGTTTGCAGTACATCATGTACCGTGAGTTGACTGCTGCGGGTGTAGCGAACAATGCCCGTTCTGCAACAGCCATCGCGGTGGATGTAAAAACGGGTGAAATTTTAGCGATGACATCATGGCCATCGTATAACCCGAATGATAAAAATAGTTTATCGAATAAAGATGCCATGCGTAACCGTGGAGCGGTTGACTCTTTTGAACCAGGTTCAACCATGAAACCTTTAACCATTTCTATGGCTTTGGAAAGTGGAAAATATCAACCTAATACCGTGGTGAATACTACTCCAGGTTCGATGCGGGTCGGCAACCATACCATTCGTGATACGCATAACTATGGCCCATTGACTTTGGGTGGCATTATTCAAAAGTCCTCGAACGTCGGTGTGGCAAAAATTGCGCTTTCACTCCCTTATTCAACTTTGCCAACGTTTTATAAGCGTTTGGGCTTTGGTCAACGTTCGGCAGTGAAATTTCCGGGTGAAAGTGGTGGTCTAATCTTACCACCAAGTAAATGGAATGTTTCTGAAGTTGCAACAATGGCTTATGGCTATGGCTTGAATGCCACTGTGCTGCAAATGGTGGATGCTTATGCCATGTTGGCAAACAAAGGGGTAAAAATGCCTTTGAGTTTGTATAAGTTGGATGCACCACCTCAAGGTGAGCAAATGATTGATCCAAAAATTGCGGATCAAGTCTTGCTGATGATGGAAACTGCAACCTTGCCAGGTGGTACAGCGACTCGTGCGACCATTCCGGGCTACCGTGTAGGTGGTAAAACAGGTACAGCACATAAATTACGTGCTGACCGTAAAGGTTACTCAACCAACGAATATCGTGCGCTTTTTGCTGGCGTTGCACCTGTGAGTGATCCGCGTTTGGCGATGGTGGTCGTGGTTGAAAACCCACAAGGCACTTACTATGGTGGTACTGTATCGGCACCTGTGTTTGCCCGTGTTATGCAAGAATCCTTGCGTTTAATGAACGTTCCTTTAGATAAACCCTTAGATTCTCCCGAAATCAAGAGATAGGTGATGAATGTCTATTACATTTCAACAACTCTACACCGTTAACTCAACTGCTGAATGGATGACGCAGCCATTTCAGGGTTTTGTTCTTGATAGTCGTAAAGTACAGGCAGGACAAATCTTTATTGCCCTGACCTCGTTCTCACAACCTGAAAAGACAGCTCAATTTGCACAAACGGCCTTAGACAAAGGTGCCTTGGCGGTGGTGAGTGAAATTGAACTCGGGCTTGAAAACAGCATTGTAGTGCCGAATGTGCGTCACCTCATGGGAGAGTGGCAGAAACGATATTTGTTGACGTGTCATCCTTTTACGCCTGCGCGGATTTTAGCGGTCACGGGAACCAATGGTAAAACCACGATTTCTCGTTTGGTTGCAGAACTGTTGATGCTCCAAGGCAAATCATGTGCGGTGATGGGAACCACAGGCAATGGTATTTTGCCGAATCTAGAAGCCTCTTCACATACCACATTAGATGCTGTGCATTTACAAAATGCGCTATATACCTATGCGACTCAAGGTGCGGAATTTGCTTCTATTGAGGCTTCTTCACATGGTTTAGAGCAAGGCCGTTTAGCGGGTTGTGAAATTGAAATTGCAGCCTATAGCAATTTAAGTCGTGACCATTTGGACTATCACGGCACACTTGAGGCTTATGCCGAAGCCAAATCTCGCTTGTTTCAATTTCCATCATTGAAGGTCGCTGTGATCAATCTGGATGATGAGCACGCTGGGGTCATGATGCAAGCCGCACAAAATAATCCAGCTCAACCAAAAATATTGACTTACTCAACTACCCAGCCTGCCGATTATCAGGTGAAGAATATTCAATATAGCCTGACAGGTGCAAATTTTAGCTTGTGTACGGAATATGCTGAATATCACATACAAAACTCATTACTCGGTCATTTTAATATTGAAAATTTGGTCGCAAGTTTAATTGTGGTGGAACAAGCAGGGTTCGATCTGACCACTGTTGTTGCAACAACAGCACAGCTCGAAGGTGCACCAGGCCGTATGCAAGTGATTCGAGATGATGAGCGTTTGTTCGTGGTTGATTATGCACATACGCCTGATGCTCTGGTGCAAGTTTTAAGCACGTTGAAGCGTCATGTAGAACACCAGCTTTGGGCCGTATTTGGCTGTGGTGGAGACCGTGATCGCGGTAAACGCCCACTCATGACCCAAGCTGCATTAAATGGGGCAGATGTGGTGATGTTAACTTCAGATAATCCACGTACCGAAGATCCTGAGCAAATTTTTTCAGATATGAAAGCAGGCATTGATTTTGCAGATCGCGTGGTGCATGAAATCCGTGATCGTCGTGAGGCAATTAAATTTGCCGTTCAGCATGCCAAAGCGGGTGATATTGTGGTTATTGCAGGCAAGGGTCATGAAAATTATCAAGAAATAGAGGGGGTACGCCATTGGTTTGATGATGTCGTTGAAGTCCAGTCAGCCATTGATACCCAAACCCACACTACAGATTCTGCTTACCCTGCACACTAAGGAAGTCGTATGCATACCTCTACAACAAGCACAGTGCCTTTAATGCCATGGACAGCAGCACAATTGGTCGAAGCAACCCAAGGTTATTGGTTGAACGACAAAGCACCCAATACGGAGATTAAGCGTATTTTGACGGATTCACGTCATGCAGAAGTGGGTGATGCATTTTTGGCACTCAAAGGTGAGCGTTTTGATGCGCATACTTTTATTGCACATGTTACTGAACAAGGTTGCCAAGTTGCCATTGTGAGCCAGCCTATTGATGCAGAGATTTGCCAGTTGGTGGTACCTGATACGCGTTTGGCACTGGGGCAGCTAGGAGCTTACCGCCGTGCACAGTATCCACAGTTAAAAGTGATTGCGCTGACGGGCAGTAGTGGTAAGACCACCACCAAAGAAATGCTAGGCAGTATTTTGTCACGTATAGCACCCACCTTGGTGACACGAGGCAATCTGAATAATGACTTGGGTGTACCAGTCATGTTGCTTGAGCTTCGCCCTGAACATCAATATGCGGTGATGGAGCTAGGGGCAAGTCATCAAGGTGAAATTGATTATACTTCGAACTTGGTCCAACCTTTGGTTGCAGGCATTATCAATATTGGTACAGCACACTTGGGTGAATTCGGTGGACGCGATGGTATCTGCCGTGCCAAGTCTGAGATTTATGCGCATATTACTGCAAATGGTACAGCGATTGTTCCTGCGGCCGATGACTTTGCCGATAGCATTCGCCAAGCTGTACAAACTGAACAGGTGCTCAGTTTTGGTCAAGGTGGTGACATTTTTGCCACTGAGATTGAATTACATGCACAATCGGCAACCTTTAGCCTAAACACACCTCAAGGGGTGCGTCAGGTGGATTTGCCGTTTGCTGGGGAACATAATGTTCAAAATGCAACTGCTGCGGCCGCTTTTGCCTTGGCAATTGGTATTGCTTTAGATGATATTGTACTGGGTTTAGAGCAAGCGGTCGGGGCGAAGGGGCGTTTAAACTTTATTCAACAGGGTGCGCATCTGTTTATTGATGATACCTATAATGCCAATCCAACCTCTATGCGTGCTGCTGCCGAAGTACTTGCACAGCAAGATGGTATTCGTGTGATGGTGACGGGTGATATCGGTGAGCTAGGCAGTGCTGCGGCACAGCAACACTATATGTTGGGACGTGATTTGGTTTCGGTGAAAGGGCTGAATTTCGTCGTTGCTGTAGGTGAGTTTGCACCTGCTGCACAAGAAGGTGCACGCAGCACTCAATATGGTAAAAAAATGCAGGCTTTTTTAACTCAAGAGCAGGCATTGCCTTTTTTACATAGTTTAATTGAAACACATCAACCCCAGTCAATGAGTTTCCTCTTTAAAGGTTCTCGTTATACCCATATGGAAACGTTGATGGCTGATTTGATGGAGAAACTCTAAATGTTGTTATGGTTATTTGAACAACTGGCGGGCTACCATAGCTCGTTTCAGGTGGTTCGTTATTTGACATTGCGTTCTTTGCTCAGTGTTTTAACCGCACTGACCATTGGTCTAGTGCTCGGTCCTGTGATGATTCGCAAGTTGCAAGCACTCAAATATGGTCAAGCCGTGAGTTCATATGCTCCTGAAAATCATGCCAAAAAAATGGGCACACCAACTATGGGTGGTGTGTTGATTTTAATGTCGATTGGTATTTCAACACTGTTGTGGGCAGATTTATCCAATCCGTATGTGTGGATCGTCTTGGCAGTGATGGTGATTTTTGGTGCCGTGGGTTGGGCCGATGACTGGATCAAGATTCGCTATAAAGACAATGCGGGTTTACCTGCACGTAAAAAATTCTTTTGGACATCAGTTGCGTCATTAGGGGCAGGTATTGCACTGTATGTGATTGCACAGCAACAGACCAATCCTGTGCATACTGCAAATATGCTGGATTTGCTGATCCCGTTTTTTAAAGATTTAAGTATTCCTTTGTCGGTGATTCCACTGGGGATTGGTTTTATCATTTTCACCTATTTGGTGATTAATGGTGCTTCTAATGCTGTAAACCTCACTGATGGTTTGGACGGTTTAGCAATTATGCCCGTGGTGTTGGTTGCTGCGGGTCTGGGGGTATTTGCTTATTTGGCTGGCGATGTGCGGTTTGCCAATTATTTACATATTCCTTATGTGCGCTTTGCTTCAGAGTTGGTAGTGATTTGTGCTGCGATGATTGGTGCAGGTTTAGCTTTCCTTTGGTTTAATGCACATCCTGCACAGGTCTTCATGGGTGATGTGGGTGCATTATCATTGGGTGCAATGCTCGGTACAATCGCTGTAATGGTTCGTCAGGAAATTGTCTTTGCCATTATGGCTGGTGTGTTCTTGGTGGAAGCCATTTCAGTCTTCTTACAAATTGGTTCACTCAGAATGCGCAATAAGCGGGTATTTCTGATGGCACCTTTACACCATCATTATGAGAAAAAAGGCTGGCGTGAAACTCAAGTGGTGATTCGCTTCTGGATTATCACAATTATGCTGGTAGTTTTAGGGCTAATGACCTTAAAATTGCGCTAAGCAAAAGGATGAAAACAGTCGGCATTTGCCGGCTTTTTTTATGCCTGAGGTAATGTCTTGGAGAAAATAATGAATCTGCTCATGTGTCCTGTGTGTCGTGAGGCTTTAACTTTAAACGAAAGAACATGGCGCTGTGCGAATTCACATAGTTATGATGTGGCAAAACAAGGCTACGTCAATCTGCATGTCGTACAACACAAGCACAGTAAGAACCCGGGGGATACACCAGCGTCTGTACAAGCACGCCGTGCATTTTTAAGTGCAGGGTATTATGCACCTTTACAGCAAGCCGTGGTGAACAAAGTACGCGAGCTTCGGATTGAAAACTTACTGGATATTGGTTGTGGTGAAGGTTATTACACAGACGCGATGCAGGCAGAAGTGCTGCAATGTGTTGGTGTTGATATTGCGAAAAATGCAGTGCAAGTGGCTGCGAAAATCAATAAAAATATCACGTGGGTGGTGGGTACTGGGGCGACCTTACCTGTACTGGATCAGTCAATTGATTTATGTAGCAGTTTATTTAGTCCGATTCCAAAACAGGAAATTTTAAGGGTGCTCAAGCCACAAGGATACTTGTTGGTGGTGACGCCTGCGTCTCAGCATCTATATGCAATGCGTGAGGCCTTGTTTGAAGAGGTCAAGCCGCATGAACCAAGCAAATTTGTAGAACAGTTGAGTGATGTGTTTGACTTGGTGAGTGATGATGTGGTTGATGCTGAATTTAAGCTTAATCAGCAGGACTTAAAAAACCTGATTGCGATGACGCCTTATGCCTATAAGGCAAAATCAGAGCGCCGTGAAGCTTTGGAGGCGCAAACAGCTTTTGAGTTACACGCCCAGTATCAAATTTTACTGTTTCAGAAAAAAGCATGAGTATAAAAAAGCCCGCAATCTAATCTGCGGGCATTTTTATTATTGGACTTGATCAATCAAATGATCGAGTGCATCGGCTTTCGGTTTGGGTTGTTCTTTGGGTGGCGTTTGCATGGTTGGCGGAGCACTGTTCTGTGGAACCAGTGTTTCCTCTTCACCCGGTAAATCATCAAAGTCTCGTTCAGGAGAACGCGGCACCACCACTGGTGCAGGTCGATACAAGGGCTGTGCTAAAGGCGGGGTCGGGCCTAAATTACTTTGAACAGCTCCTTTTTGATGGCGCTGAACTGGTGCTTTGGCTTTGGCGTCCAGTTGAACCCAAGAAGAAGGTGTACCTTGTAAGGCTTTAGCCATAAAGTCTGTCCAAATTGGCAAGGCAGCTACACCACCGTATTCACGGCGTCCTAAAGTCGTCGGTTGATCGAAACCGACCCATGCCACAGTTACCAATTTACTATTAAAGCCTGCAAACCAAGCATCTTTCGCATCATTGGTGGTTCCTGTTTTCCCCCTAAATCATCCCGCCCAATGCGTAGAGCAGCACGACCTGTACCATGTTGAATCACGTCTTTTAAAATATTGGCCATATCATAAGCAGAGCTGGATTTTAAAATACGTTGTGCTTGGCGATAGTCACTATTGATCTCCACTGGATTCGCTGATTTTTCAGCAGAGTTTAGATCTTGGTTGGTGACTTCAATCACTTCATCATCAGGTGTTATGGTCTCAGCAGATTGAGGGTTTGATTCTTGTTGAGAAATACAACTGATACATGCATATTCAGGGTTGTTCTGATAAATGATTTTGCCATAAGCATCTTCAATACGATTGATGAAGTGTGGTTGAATGCGATAACCACCATTGGCAAAGGTTGAGTAACCTGTAGCCATTTGAATTGGTAAAACCTGAGGTGTTCCGAGTGCAATTGTATAGTTGCGTGGAATCTGTTCATCGGTTAAGCCGAAGTCCATGAATAATTGGCGTGTCCGCTCAATCCCCACTGTTTGTAAGAGTCGAACAGAAACGGTATTCCGCGATAAATACAATGCACGACGCAGGGGAATCATACCCAAATAGCGACCATCAGCATTACGCGGTGACCATTTCCCGATAGTGATCGGACTGTCATTGACCATGCTATACGGTGTCATACCGCGTTCTAAAGCGAGTGCGTAAACAAAGGGTTTAATAATTGAACCGGGTTGGCGCCAACCTTGTGTGGTTCGGTTAAATTTAGACTGATAAAAGTTATAACCACCGACCAGCGCTTCTACAGCCCCATTGTTTGGGTTCAGTGCAATCAGCTGGCCCTGAACTTTAGGTAGTTGCACCAAAGCCCATGAGGTTTTGTTGTCATTGGGGCGCAGGCGTACAATGTCTTTCACTTGAACAATTTGGGATGCTCTTGATGGTGCACCACCTACCGCATTCGCATTGCGATAAGGGCGTGTCCAAGACATACCAGACCATGGCACTGTTACTGTTGAGCCATCTTGCATTAAGGCATCAAAACTATTTTGATTGACACGGGTGACTTCGGCAGGGAAGGTGTTGGCAAACGCACTAAAGTTACTTAAAGGTTTGTCATGAGCTTCTGCACCACGCCAGCCATGACGACGGTCATAGGCTTCTAAACCATCTTGCACCGCTTGTTCAGCATAGGCTTGGCGTTCACTGTTGATGGTGGTGTAAACCTTATAACCAGAGTCAATGGCATGCTCGCCAAACTTTTCAATCAGTTCGCTACGGACCATTTCACCGATGTAGGGAAATCGGTTACTTACCCCGCGATCAGGCATATCGAGGTTAATCGGTTCTGCAATGCCTTTTTCATATTGGCTTTGATTGATGTAGCCGAGTTGGAGCATGCGACCCAAAATCCAGTTACGACGTTCTAAAGCACGTTCTGGGTTGACCACTGGATTGTATTTCGAGGGCGCTTTAGGCAGACCTGCAATCATCGCCATTTGTGCGATGCTAAGCTCATCTAAGTTTTTGTTGTAGTAAATTTTAGCTGCCGCTGCGATACCGTAGGCATTTTTACCCAAGAAAATTTTGTTGACATAGAGGGTTAAGATTTCCTCTTTCGTCAAATTCTGTTCAATTTTTCGTGCCAGAAAAACCTCAGTCAATTTACGTTTTAATGTGCGCTCGGGACTGAGATAATAGTTTTTCGCTACTTGCATGGTGATGGTCGAACCACCCGTTTGTACATTTGAGCCTGTAATGCTCTCACTCACAGCACGGCCTAAACCTTTAAAGCTAATGCCACTATGTTCAAAAAAGGAAGAATCTTCCGCCGCTAAAAAGGCATGAATAAAACTTTGTGGGATCTGATCGTAATCAACGGGTACAGATAGCTTGCCACCATATTCCGAAATGAGTTGGTTATCCGCACTATAAACCTGTAAAGGTTTTAGTAATGGTGCCTTTTTTAGAGTTGTCATTTGCGGCAAAGATGGGGCAATATAGAGATACATGCCATAAAAACCCATTGGAATTGAGACCAACATTATAATAATGATCAAAAAAAATGGATGAACACGGCCCGAACAAGATAGCTTTTTCATAACAAGTAAGTTTTAATAAGAGCTAATGGCAAACTAATTAGCGGTCAGTATATCCTGTACACATACGGAATGTTAGATGAGTTATTGTATCCGTATAAAAATATAGACGTAGACTAATTAGTGGGTTACTTTTTTGGGGATAAAAAAATAATAGGAATGATATTGTGCTCAGGTTATATCGTAAGCCAAGTAAGGGGTTAATAGGAGTAGATATTAGTTCGACTTCTGTTAAGGTTTTGGAACTTTCTGTTAAAAACAATCGGTATTGGGTGGAGAGCTATGCGCTTGTCCCTTTACCAGAAGGAAGTGTGGTCGAAAAAAATATATTGAATCCAGAAGCAGTTGGTGATGCCCTTGAGCGTGCGGTAAATTTGGCCAATGTCCAATCCACTGATGTCGCGTTGGCTGTTCCGACCTCCATGGTGATTACTAAAATCATTGAAATGGATGCCGATATGAACGATGACGAACGTGAAATTCAGATTCGTGATGATGCTGAGCAATATATTCCATTCCCATTAGATGAAGCGAGTTTGGACTTTGAAGTTCTTCCAGACCGTTTGGCCAATCCCAATCGTGTCAATGTACTCCTTGTTGCAACACGCATTGAGAATGTTGAAGCACGTGCTGAAGCATTAGAGCTTGCGGGTTTGACACCGAAGATTGCCGATGTTGAAAGTTTTGCCATAGAAAATGCATTTAAGGTCTTTTCTGACACTCTACCGATGGGTGTGAATACAGTTGGTATTTTAGATATTGGTCACACCATGACCACTCTCTCTGTCATGCGAAACAATAAAGTGATTTATACACGTGAGCAGGTCTTCGGGGGGAAACAATTGACCCAAGAAATTCAAAACCGTTATGGTTTGTCTTTTGAAGAAGCTGGGCGCGCCAAAAAAAGTCGTACATTACCTGATGATTATGACATTGAAGTACTTGAGCCTTTTCTTGAGGCTGTGGTACAGCAAGCTGCACGTTCTTTACAGTTCTTCTTTTCATCTTCTCAATTCAATGAGATCGACCATATTTTATTGGCAGGGGGGAATGCCAATATCCCAGGACTGGCGAAATTATTACAACAAAAATTAGGTTATCGGGTCACCATTGCCAACCCATTTTTACGAGATGGGCTTTTCTCCACAAATCGACATTAAAAAAATTGAAAATGATGCTTCATCACTCATGGTGGCATGTGGATTGGCATTGAGGAGTTTTGATTAATGGCAAAAATAAATTTACTCCCTTGGCGTGATGCGTTAAGAGAGAAACGAAAAAAAGAATTTATTGCTTACTGTATTGGGGCCGCATTTGTTGGGGTTTTAGCCGTTGCCTTAGCTTGGTTTTATTATGGTCAAAAACTTGAAGACCAAGAGCAAGCCAATCAGTTGGTGATGAGTACTAATCAAAACTTAGATGTGCAATTAAAGTCATTGGAAGGTCTACAAGAACAGCGTAATGCAATTGTAGAGCGAATGAAGTTGATTCAAGGTTTACAAGGTCAACGCCCTGTAGCAGTTCGCTTAGTCGATGAAATGGTACGTGTCACCCCAAGTAATATGTATATTACTAAATTTTCTCGTACTGGGGATAAATTCACCATTGAGGGCAAGGCTGAAAGTCCAAATACGGTGGCTGAATTCTTACGTAACCTAGAGGCGTCTGCTTGGTATCGAAATGCATTCATGAATTCGTTCTTGGCTGTTGATGAGAAGAAAGATAAGGCGCCAAGTTCAATTGTGCCACGTGTGGAAGAGGGGTATGGCACATTTGTGGTTACAGCAGATTTGGGTGAGATTGCTCAGCCAGTTGCAACCGATGAAACCGCACCAGAACAGGCAAATGCAGTGAATAATTCAACAGCGGGGGCAGCACAATGAGTCGCGATGAATTTGAAGAATTAACACCAGAAAGCCATGCTGCGCCAAAGAAAAAGATGACTGTTGATAAGTTTTTTCAGCAGTTTAACACGCTGGATCCGAATAATTATGGAAGTTGGCCATTCTCAGTCAAGCTGACTTGCTGGATTTTTATTATTTTACTGATTTGTGCTTTTGGTTATTTTGTTGCGATCAAGCCTAAACTTGATGCAATATCTAATGCGCGAGCACAAGAGCAAAATTTACTGAATGAATTTCGCGAAAAAGATTCAAAATTACGTAATTTACAACAATATCAAGCACAGCTTCAGGAGATGGAAGCGAATTTCAATCAGCAGTTAGAACAACTGCCGAAAGAAACCGAAATCCCAGGTTTGGTTGAAGATATTAATGTCAGTGGTGTAAATTCAGGTCTTAAATTTAAAAATATTCGTTTAGAGCCTGAAGTTCGCCAAGAATTCTTTATAGAACAACCGATCTCAATTGAAGCGACGGGTGATTATCATTCCTTTGGCTCATTTGTTAGTGGGATCGCTGCTTTACCTCGTATTGTGACTTTGCATGATTTTGATATCTCGGCATCAAGTGTTAATGATAAAAAGACCGATATTCCGCAAATTTCATATAGTGTAAAAGCTAAAACCTATCGTTATGTAGGAGCGACAGAAACTACAGATGTAGATGTAAAGGCTAAAAAAAATGATAAGAAAGTAGCAAAGAATGATGCGAAAGCTGACGCAGGAGGTACTAAGTAATGAAATATCAAAAACTCTTCCTGAGTCTCTGCATAGGGCTATTTGTTGTTGGTTGTGACTCACGTATCGATGCGGTCAATATGCAAATGGCAGAAATTCGCAATCAACCTCCTTTAGCGATTGATCCTGCGCCAAGCTTTCCTCCAGTGCCTACGTTTAATTATGCTGCACATCAATTAAAGAGTCCATTTATGCCAAGCTCTTTGGCCGCTGAATTGAAAATTATGGCTGGAAAGCGGGTTTATCCAAATTTGTCTCGTCAATTACAGCCTTTAGAAAGTTATGCGATTGAAACGCTCAATATGAAGGGAAGTATGCGTGGTCAAAATGGACAAATTTTGGCGCTGATTCAAACGCCAGATGGGGAAATTGAGCGTGTACAACGTGGAAGTTATTTGGGGATGAATCATGGTCGCGTGATCAATATCACCGCAACGCAGATTGATTTGGTTGAAATTATTCCAGATGGGCGTGAGGGTTATGTCGAGCGCCCAAGAAGCCTAGTGTTAATTGGGCCGACGCCTTAAAAAAGGAAAAGGAATAAAAATGAAAAATAGTGTTAGAGATTCTATATTTGGGGATGGCAATACGATGAACCATATGTTCCGTCAGTTTTCAATGGGTGCAATTGCAATAGCGGTCATGCAGGTTGCAAATGCGCAAGTGAGTATTACCAATATTGTCCCGATGCAAATTCCAGGACAGGGAACCGAAATTCGTGTCATGTTTAACGGATTGCCACCCCAACCACAAGCATATCAACTAGAACAGCCATCTCGACTGGTATTAGACTTTGATAAAGCACAACAAAATTTGAAGCAAGGTAGCATTGCAGTTGCAACGACTGAGGCAAGTTCAGTAGATGTAACTTCAGATGCGCAACGTTCGCGTTTAACAGTGAACTTGGCAGATGCGGGTGCATTTACGACACGAGTTGAAGGTAATACTTTTATTTTAAAGATTAATTCGGCAAATCCGACTGCAGCAACGCCTATAGCAGCACCACGCTATGAACAAGGGATTTCAAATATTGGCTTTCAACGCGGTTCAGACGGTGAAGGTCAAGTTGTTATTGATTTAAAAGGTAATAACACTCCTGTCGATGTGAAGCAACAAGGCAGTAAAATTGTGGTGCGCGTTTTAGGGAATAAAATTCCTGCGCATTTATCACGTCGTTTGAATGTGAACGATTTTGCAACGCCTGTCTCAACGATTGATGCTCAAAATGATGGTTCAAATGGATTGATTACGATTCAATCTAATGGCAGTTTTGAATATATGGCTTATCAAGCAGAAGATAAGCTTACGATTAGTTTGAAGCGTCCTGAAGATAAGAACCCTCTGAAACCGAAAGCGCCAAGTGCATATACAGGTAAAAAGATCTCTTTAGATTTTCAAGATATTGAAGTGCGACGTGTGCTACAGCTATTGGCTGATTTTACGGGCATTAATATGGTGGCCTCGGATACGGTACAAGGCAATATTACCTTACGCCTGAAGGATGTACCTTGGGATCAGGCACTTGACATCATTATGAAAACCAAGAATTTGGATAAGCGACGTAATGGTAATGTAATTTGGATTGCGCCTGTAGCCGAATTGATTAAATCTGAGGAAGATGAAGCGAAAGCCATTGCACAGAACCTTAAACTTGCACCGATTCAAACAGATTATATTCAACTAAGCTATGCAAAAGCAGCAGATGTGTTGAAGCTGTTAGAAGATTCTCGTGATGGCAAAGGAAGCGTAGCAAACCATGCGGCAGGCACAGATTCTTTGGCGTTGGAAAGTTTGTTAAGTGCTCGTGGTAGTGCTGTTTCTGATTCTCGTACCAACACTTTAATTATCAATGATACGCAACAGAATATTGATAAAATTCGCCGTATGATTGATTTGCTTGATGTGGCGGTAAAGCAGGTGATGGTGGAAGCCCGTATTGTGACTGCGACTACAGATTTTTCTCGTGAGTTGGGGATTAAGTGGAGTGCAGAGAAGCTTGGTACTACAACTTGGGGCGGAGATTATCAGCCAAGTTTTGATTTAGGTGTAGATTTAACAACATCAACAGCTGGAACTTTTAGCTTTGGTCTATTAAAAATTTCTGATTATATGTTGAATCTCGAATTAACGGCACTACAGGCAGATGGACATGGTGAGGTTTTGTCTGCACCGAAAGTACTGACAGGGGATAAACAAAAAGCCTATATTTTAAGGGGTACAGAAATTCCATATCAAACGTGGAGTGCAACTGAAGGATTGGTAACTGAGTTCCGCGCAGCTAATTTAAAATTAGAAGTTACGCCAAGTATTACCCCTGATGGTAAAGTTCGAGATGGCATTGTTGGTGGAAAAAGACTCGGTTGGTGATATTACCAACGACGGTCTTGCAATTGACACCAGTGAATTGCAAACTAACGTACTTGTAGATGATGGCGAAACTGTAGTGCTTGGTGGTATTTTTGATGACACAAAGCGTAGTGACTATCAAAAAGTGCCATTCTTTGGGGATTTACCAGTAGTGGGTAATTTATTCAAGAGTAGTACTAAAACCACGATACAAACTGAGCTATTGATTTTTGTGACACCACGAATTGTTAATGACACTGTTTCAAGAAATCATTAATATATTTTCAATTTGAACAAATCTAAAAGGTGACTCCTTGCCAAGCAAAGAGTTTGAAACCCTACCAAATATTTATTTGGTAGGGCCTATGGGGGCAGGAAAAACAACTGTAGGACGACATTTAGCTGAACTGTTAGGGCGAGAGTTTCTTGATAGTGATCATGAGATTGAACGCAAAACAGGGGCAACGATTCCATGGATCTTTGAAAAAGAAGGTGAACTGGGTTTTCGTAGTCGTGAAACAGTTGTTATAGATGAGTTAACGTCTCGACCTAATTTGGTCTTGGCCACAGGGGGTGGGGCAGTAACTCAGGCTTCCAATCGCGCATTTTTAAAACAACGTGGTATTGTTGTTTATCTTTATACTCCTGTAGAAATTCAACTGCAACGAACCTATCGTGATAAAAATCGCCCACTGCTTCAAGTGGAGAATCCAGAACAAAAGTTACGTGACTTGTTGAACGTTCGTGATCCTTTATACCGTGAAGTTGCACACTATATTATAGAGACTAATCAAGGGGCTGCTCGTGATCTTGCGCAGCGTATTTTAAGCTTGATTCTTGTAAAGTAATTTTGATTCAGTTTTGAAGTGATTTGATCCATGCAAACCTTATATGTTGAACTTGGCGAACGCCGTTATCCGATTTTTATTGGTAGTGATCTAGATCCGAAAGCCTTGCTTGAGCCTTATATTCACGGTCGACAAGTGATGATTGTGAGTAATGAGACTGTTGCGCCGTTATATTTAGACCGTTATGTTACAGCGATTGAAGCGTTGGGAAAAACAGTAGCAACCTGTATTTTGCCTGATGGTGAAAAATATAAGAACATTGAGCACTTGAACCTGATTTTTGATGCATTACTAGAGTCAGGCTTTAATCGTGATTGTACGGTTTTAGCTTTGGGTGGCGGTGTGATCGGGGATATGGCTGGTTTTGCGTCGGCATGTTTTCAGCGCGGAGTTTACTTTATTCAGGTGCCAACCACACTTCTTTCGCAAGTCGATTCCAGTGTGGGTGGAAAAACAGGGATTAATCATCCACTCGGTAAAAATATGATTGGGGCTTTCCAACAGCCCCAAGTGGTTTTGGCAGATATGTCTCAGCTTAAAACATTACCACCACGTGAGTTATCTGCGGGTTTGGCTGAAGTCATTAAGTATGCGCTTTTAGGGGATGCTGATTTTCTCATCTGGCTAGAACAGCATATGGATGCGTTGGTGCAGGGCGATGAAGCTGCACTGGCAGAAGCTGTGTATCGTTCTTGCGCGCATAAAGCCCGTATCGTTGCAAATGATGAAAAAGAGCAAGGCGAAAGAGCTTTATTGAACCTAGGGCACACCTTTGGTCATGCGATTGAATCTTATCTGGGCTATGGTGAATGGTTACATGGTGAGGCGGTTGCGACAGGTATGGTGATGGCGGCGGATCTCTCTCAGCGTATGGGTTGGATCAGTGCTGAAGATGTACTACGTACAAAAAATATCATTCAACGTGCAAATTTACCGATAGTATGTCCGCAGATTCCCCTTGATGACTTCTTGGCATATATGGCACATGACAAAAAAGTACTTAATGGGCAACTTCGCTTAGTCTTGATGCAAGCTGTTGGACAGGCCATCATTACGAGAGCGTTTGATGTAGAATTGATGGAACAGGCGATTTTAGCCAACCAAGAACAGGCATAACCTTACTATGGCAACAACCCTTCGAACCAAGTGGCAGACAAAGCAAAATTATATTTGGCTTGCATTCGGAGGAGCGTGCTTGTTTGGCGCTTTGGTTTTTTGGGCAATCACAGATCAAAAAACTGTGGTTGAGGTGGAGAAGAAAGCAGAATCAGAAGTTGAGCTGCAAATTCAACCAGAGAAAGTCGCGACAACCGCACATTTAGGCTCATTCATTGATGAAGTAAAGCCTTTGGATATGACTACCCGTGTAGCCGTAGTTGCACAACATGAGGCTGAATTTCGTGGCAGCAAATTCATTCAGGAAAATAAAAAGAACAGCACAATTGAACTGTTTCGAGTATCAGAAGAAGCGATTATTAAGCGTTTTTTGCAAAGGCAATCTGATCGTCAAGCTTTTAGTTACTTAAGGTTGACGGGTGAAAACCAGATCGAACAATATGTTCTGCTCTATGGAGTTTATAAAAATGTGAGCGAAGCGAAAAATGCGCTGAGCGAATTAAAGCTAATTTTACCAAAATCGGTACAACCCAAAGTCGAAAAAATTGAAAGCTATGCAGAGTATGTCAATGACATGGGGGCTGATGAGCTTGGATTGAGTAATAAACTCTATGCAGTACAATTGAAACCAGCCGCTGTACCTGTAATTGATGAAGCAACCATAGCAGCACGTCAACAGGCAGCACGTGTTGCTACGCAAAATAACCAGTCTACCACCACAACGACGGTTACTCGTCGAGATGCAGAAGGCAATGTGGTTGATGTGCAGAAGTCGCAAAGTGCGGTGGATGGTGCGTCGCAAAATAAAACAATTGAGCCAGAAGTGACCGATCCATTTAATTAAAATTGGGTCATTATGGAGCAAAAAAGTTTCGCAACCCTTATATTGCATTAATTTGGTGCGATTAATTAGCCAAATCTTGAGCTTAATTTACAGTAAAAAACATAAACCTAAGAAAACTAAGGTGTTTAATGCTTGTATTAAATTATTGGCATAAAATTTGCTTTAATGGTGCATGAATTGAGTTGATGTCACTGTTTTGGCGCAAAAAAGATTCGATTTATGAGCGAAATAGTAGCGATCAAGCGCCTTAAAAAAGTGCGTGACTGTTGCATACATTTTTTCAATTAAGACATGCATAAAGATGAAAATCAGTCTATCTTGGGTATGAGGAAAAAATGCTGTACTTCAATCAGAATCTGAATATGAGTCAATTGAACGAATCGGCAAGAAGTAATTAGATTGTTAGACGCCCGACAGGGCCTGTAGAAAGAAGGGTACGCTATGCACATGCCATCGCCTAATACTGTAGCTCCCGCTCAAGGTTTATACCAACCGGATGAGTTTAAAGATAACTGTGGTTTTGGTTTAATTGCCCATATGCAGGGTGATGCAAGCCATGACCTTGTGAAGACTGCTATGCATAGTCTGAGCTGTATGACCCACCGTGGTGGTATTGCTGCAGATGGTAAGACAGGGGATGGTTGCGGTTTACTCTTAGCAATGCCAAAACAATTTTTCCGCGAAGAAGCGAAAAAACTCAGTGATATTACACTCAGTGAAGTTTTTGCTGTCGGTACGGTGTTTTTAAGCCTCGATCCAGCAATTGCAGCACATGCGAAACAAATTCTAAATAAAGAAATTGAATCTGAAGGCTGTCGAGTCTTGGCGTGGCGTGTAGTCCCGACCAATAACGATGCTTTGGGTTCGATTGCGATGCAGTCACTTCCTGCATTTGAACAAATTATTGTGAACTGCCCAATGGGTGTCTCTGAAGTTGAGTTTAACCGTAAACTCTTCTTGGCTCGTCGCCGTGCAGAACAGCAGCTAAGCAATGACCCATCATTTTATGTGACTACATTATGTTCAACAGTGATTAGCTATAAAGGCTTGATGATGCCTGAAGCGATTGCTGACTTCTATACAGATTTGGCAGATCCACGTCTTGAGTCGCATATTGTGGTGTTCCACCAACGTTTCTCGACCAATACTTTACCGCGTTGGCCTCTGGCTCAGCCATTCCGTTATCTGGCGCATAATGGTGAAATTAATACCATTACTGCGAACCGTAACTGGGCGATGGCGCGTACGCCGAAGTTTGAAAACCCATTATTGCCAGGTTTAACTGAACTCAACCCAATTGTGAACCGTACTGGTTCAGATTCTTCAAGCTTAGATAACATGCTTGAAATTCTTGTGGGTGGCGGTATGGACTTGTTCCGTGCATTGCGTATGTTGGTTCCGCCAGCATGGCAGAACGTTGAAACTTTAGATGCCGATTTACGTGCATTCTATGAGTTTAACTCGAAGCACATGGAAGCGTGGGATGGTCCTGCTGGTCTCGTGATCCAAGATGGTCGTCATGCAATTTGTATGTTGGACCGTAATGGTTTACGTCCAGCACGTTGGGTGATTACCAAAAATGGTTACATCACACTGGCATCTGAAATTGGTGTATGGGGTTACGAGCCTGAAGATGTGATTTCTAAAGGTCGTGTTGGTCCAGGTCAAATCTTAGTGATTGATACCTTCACAGGTAAAATGCTCGATACTAAAGATGTCAGCACGCATTTGAAAAAAATGCGTCCATATCGTGAATGGTTACGTGAAAACTCAGTTCGTGTACAAGGTAGTCCAGAGCTAGAAGAATATTTATGTGATCAAGGCTTAAAAGGTGATGACCTGAAAGCATCACAAAAAATGTTTATGGTGACCTTTGAAGAGCGTGACCAATTGCTTCGTCCAATCGCTGAAAGCGGTCAGGAAGCAGTGGGTTCAATGGGTGATGATACGCCAATGGCAGTTTTGTCTCGCCAAGTACGTCATGTGTCGGACTACTTCCGTCAACAGTTTGCTCAGGTCACCAACCCACCAATCGACCCATTGCGTGAATCAATTGTGATGTCATTGGAAACTTGTTTGGGGCGTGAACAGAACGTCTTTGAACAAGGTCCTGAGCATGCAGATCGTTTGATTATTTCAAGTCCAGTGTTGTCAAATTCGAAAATGCATCAAATCCGTACGTTAGGTCGTACAGGCTATGAAATTGCAGATATTGATTTAAATTATGCTGAATCTGAAGGTCTAGAAGCAGCGATTGCGCGTATCTGTGAAGAAGCAGCACAGGCAATTCGTGACGGTAAAACCTTATTGGTGTTGTCTGACAAGAAAATCCGCCAAGGTTTCTTACCTGCAAATGCGTTAATGGCAACAGGTGCTGTGCATCACTACTTAATTAATGTCGGTTTGCGTACGGATGCCAATATTATTGTTGAAACAGCATTGGCACGTGATCCGCATCAATTTGCGGTTATTCTAGGCTTTGGTGCGACAGCAATTTATCCTTACCTTGCTTATGATGTGATCAATGACTTGGTTGCAAAAGGTGAGCTATTGGGTGACCCAATCCAAGCACAAGTGAATTTCCGTAAAGGCATTGAAAAGGGCTTGTTAAAAGTGCTTTCAAAAATGGGGATTTCTACGGTTGCCTCTTACCGTGGTGGTCAACTATTTGAAGCGGTGGGTCTGTCTGAAGAAGTGGTTTCAAAATGCTTCACTGGTGTACCGAGCCGTATCAAAGGTGCAACCTTTGTTGATCTGGAAAATGATCAGAAGAAATTGGCTGAAACTGCATGGAAAACACGTAAACCAATTGATCAAGGTGGTTTGCTGAAATTTGTCTTTGACAAGGAATACCATGCATTCAACCCAGATGTGATCAATGCTTTGCATAAATCAGTGCGTTCTGGTCAATATGCAGATTTTAAAGAATATGCTGAATTGGTGAATAATCGCCCAGTGGCGACAATTCGCGATTTGTTAAAGTTAAAAACAGACAACTCGATTGCTCTAGATCAAGTCGAGTCTGTAGAAGCGATTTTACCGCGCTTTGACTCTGCTGGCATGTCTTTGGGGGCATTGTCTCCAGAAGCACACGAAGCGATAGCGATAGCGATGAATACCATTGGTGGTCGTTCAAACTCTGGTGAGGGCGGTGAAGATCCAGCGCGTTATGGCACCATTCGTAACTCGAAAATCAAACAGATTGCTTCAGGTCGTTTTGGTGTAACGCCTGCGTATTTAACCTCTGCTGAAGTCTTGCAGATTAAAGTAGCGCAAGGGGCGAAACCGGGTGAAGGTGGTCAATTGCCAGGGGGTAAAGTGAATGGCTTAATTGCACGTTTACGTTATTCGGTACCGGGTGTGACCTTAATTTCTCCTCCGCCGCACCATGATATTTATTCAATTGAAGATTTGTCGCAATTGATCTTTGACTTAAAACAAGTCAATCCTCAAGCGATGGTCTCAGTGAAATTAGTATCTGAGCCGGGTGTGGGTACTATTGCTGCAGGTGTGGCAAAAGCTTATGCCGACTTCATTACTATTTCAGGTTATGACGGTGGTACAGCAGCATCGCCATTGTCTTCAATTCACCATGCGGGTTCTCCTTGGGAGTTGGGGCTTTCTGAAGCGCATCAAGCACTTCGTGTCAATGACCTACGTGGTAAAGTCCGTGTTCAAACGGATGGTGGTTTGAAAACAGGTCTGGATGTGGTGAAAGCAGCTATTTTAGGTGCAGAAAGCTTTGGTTTTGGTTCAACGCCAATGATTGCTTTAGGTTGTAAATACCTGCGTATTTGTCACCTGAATAACTGTGCAACAGGTGTTGCAACTCAACAAGATCATTTACGCCAAGAACATTATATTGGTGAGCCACAAATGCTCATTAATTTCTTCACGTTTATTGCTGAAGAAACACGTGAGTGGTTGGCAGCGTTGGGTGTTTCGAGCTTAAAAGACTTGATTGGTCGTACAGATTTGCTTGAAATGCTTCCAGGTGAAACTGAAAAGCATGCACACCTTGATTTGAGCGCATTACTGGAGTCGCATCCTTCTGCACAAGGTAAGGCTCAGTACTGTGAAGTTGAAGGTAATGCACCGTTTGACAAAGGTTTACTGGCTGAGCAAATGATTGCTGAAATGTTGCCAGCCATTGAAGCAGGAACCACAGGTGAATATCATTTCAGCATTGGTAACTGTGATCGTTCAATTGGAGCACGTATTTCAGGTGAGATTGCGCGTCGTTATGGCAACCTCAGCATGGAAGCACATCCTGTTAAGCTGAATTTAGTGGGTACTGCGGGCCAATCTCTTGGCGTTTGGAATGCGGGTGGTTTGCACATTCGTTTAGAGGGTGATGCGAACGACTACGTGGGCAAAGGCATGGCGGGTGGTC
Organism: Acinetobacter sp. SW-226; assembly: GCF_055632855.1. Lineage (NCBI taxonomy): Bacteria > Pseudomonadati > Pseudomonadota > Gammaproteobacteria > Moraxellales > Moraxellaceae > Acinetobacter > Acinetobacter sp. SW-226. Next base: position 309,411 of record NZ_CM145752.1, read on the forward strand.
GTGTGTCGATTTTCCCACCAAAAGGTTCACCTTTCCAAACCCAAGAAACAGCAATCATTGGTAATACCTGTTTGTATGGTGCAACGGGTGGTAAGTTGTTCGCGGCGGGTACGGCAGGTGAACGTTTCGCAGTGCGTAACTCAGGTGCCTTTGCTGTGATTGAAGGTGCGGGCGATCACTGCTGTGAATATATGACAGGTGGTATCGTGACTGTACTTGGTAAAGTAGGTCACAACTTCGGTGCAGGGATGACAGGTGGTTTTGCTTACGTTCTTGACCTTGATAATGACTTCGTTGATCATTACAACCACGAGCTGATTGAGCTGAATCGTATCTCGACTGAGTCGATGGAAGAACATAAAGAGTTCTTAAGCCGTATCTTAGATGAACACATTGCTGAGACTGGTAGTGCTTGGGCGTACAAGATCCGTAACGAGTTTGATTTCTACAGTCGTAAATTCTGGTTGGTGAAACCAAAAGCTGCCAACTTACAGACGTTGTTGAAAACGACTCAAGCTGATCCACAATAATTCCACTACTGCTGATACATAGGCAGGTGCAGACGATAGATAAACGGGCTGCACCTACCCACGGAGAGAGACATGGCAGAGCGCCTAAACAATGACTTTCAATTTCTGGATGTAGCACGCCAAGATCCAGAGAAAAAAGAGATTCAGGTCCGCAAAGCAGAGTTTGTGGAAATTTATAAACCTTTTACAGCGGAAGTGGCAGCAAACCAAACTCACCGTTGTTTAGGGTGTGGTAACCCGTATTGTGAATGGAAATGCCCAGTACATAACTACATTCCAAACTGGTTAAAGTTAATTGCTGAAGGTCGTATTTTCCAAGCTGCAGAATTGTGTCACCAAACCAACACGCTACCAGAAGTGTGTGGTCGCGTATGCCCGCAAGACCGTTTATGTGAAGGGGCTTGTACCTTAAATGATGGTTTTGGCGCAGTAACGATTGGTAATGCTGAAAAATACATCAATGACACCGCTTTTGCACTCGGCTGGCGTCCAGATATGTCAAATGTAAAGTGGACTGATAAAAAAGTCGCGATCATTGGCGCGGGCCCCGCGGGTCTAGGCTGTGCTGATATTTTGGTGCGTAACGGGGTGAAACCTGTTGTATTCGACAAACGCCCTGAAATTGGTGGTCTATTAACCTTTGGTATTCCAGAATTTAAAATGGAAAAAGATGTAATGAAGCGGCGCCGTGAAATTTTCACAGGCATGGGCGTGGAATTCCGCTTAAATACTGAAATTGGTACAGATGTCACTATTGATCAACTGCTTGCAGAATATGATGCGGTGTTCATGGGTATGGGTACTTATACCTACATGAAAGGTGGCTTCGCAGGTGAGGACCTTGATGGTGTTTACGATGCACTCGATTTCTTGATTGCCAATGTCAACCGTACTCAAGGTTGGGAAAAAGACCCAAGCGAGTACATCAGTGTTGAAGGTAAAAAGGTGATTGTTCTTGGTGGTGGTGACACTGCAATGGACTGTAACCGTACTTCGATCCGTCAGGGTGCAGAAGTGGTGAGCTGTGCATACCGTCGTGATGAAGAAAACATGCCAGGTTCACGTCGTGAAGTGCAAAATGCCAAAGAAGAAGGTGTAAACTTCTTGTTTAACCGCCAGCCGATTGAGGTTGTAGGCGAAAACGGTAAAGTTACAGGTGTTAAGGTGGTTACGACTCAACTTGGCGAGCCTGATAGCCGTGGTCGTCGCAGCCCAGAACCAATTCCAGGTTCAGAAGAAATTTTACCTGCAGATGCAGTTTTATTGGCATTTGGTTTCCGTACCAGCCCTGCGGATTGGTTTACAAATGTGAATATTAACCTTGATGGTTCGGGTCGTGTAGTTGCGGCTGAACAGCAAACCTATAAATTCCAAACCTCAAACCCGAAAATATTTGCAGGTGGTGATATGGTTCGCGGTTCAGACCTTGTTGTCACAGCGATTTGGGAAGGTCGTCAAGCGGCTGAAGGTATTTTGGATTATTTAGACGTTTAATCTAAATCGTTCAACATAAAAACCCGCTACGGCGGGTTTTATTATTATTACTAGTTGCCTGATATGATATGAATGAGGTGGTTCGGGATAAATCGAAAAAGATCTGGTCGAGAGTCCGATAAAAATGGATGAATTTGCAAATGTACTAAGCATTTTTGCCATATGTGTCGCATTGATAAATTCAGATACTGAAGATCGCTCGGTTAAATGTTAGGAAAGAGACATGACTCAAGTGACGACAGAAAAATTATATCAACATCGTCCAAAAGCTCAGGGTATTACAATTCGACGTTTGCAATTCAACCCCAAAGCCATTCGCCGACATTATTTTGCCAATTCACCAGTCATGTCGCATTTGCTGACAGCATTGTCTTCGACCTTTCCCATCGGTGAGCAGTTCTTTGTGCATAGTGTGCGCAATGTCCGTGATCAAGTGAAGGATGAAAATCTGCAAGCGCAGATTGCGGCATTTATTGGTCAAGAGGCGATGCATTCTCAAGCACACACGGCATTTAACGCTGCTTGGCGCCGTGATGATTATAATCTCGATCGTTTTCAGGCGTGGTTGGTGCGTAAAGATGATTATGTGAAAAACCTGCATCCTAAAATTCAGCTCGCGATCACCTGTGCTTTTGAGCATTTTACCGCACTTTTAGGTGGCTATATTTTAAGGCATCCTGAGGTATTGAGTACCTTGGATGATGATGCCGTTAAACTCTGGGTTTGGCATGCTATTGAAGAAATTGAGCATCGTGCGGTTGCATTTGATGTTTATCAAGATGTCTATGGCGATGACAAGATTCGTCGTTTAATCATGCGCAGTGTAACGACAGGTTTTGCCAGTTTAACGTTTTACTCGGCTAGTCGATTATTTTTACAAGACCGTAAAAAGAGTATGCCGAAATTGGGTGGGAATCTCTTTGGATTGTATTTATTGGTGAAGATGTTTGTGCAATTGCTGCCTGAATATCTGTCTTACTACAAAAGTAATTTTCATCCCTCTTACATTGATTACACCCAACTGTTGAAATACTGGAAAACCCGTTTGGCAGAAGACTATCAACTAGAAGGTTTTCAGCAGGAGTTGCATGCGGTTGTTTAGTTTAAGTTTAAAAAACGAATAATCAAAACCGAGTCAAGATCACTCGGTTTTTCATTTTTAAAAGCTTTAACTAAATGCAACAAAAGGATATTCAAATGTGTTTACAATCAGGTTATTGCAATAAATACAAAAGAAAGAGGATAGCTGAATGAATTTTATGAAAAAAACTGCTGTCGTTGTTGCCCTTGCGAGCACCTTAACCCTATCGGGCTGTGGTTATAATACCTTGCAGGTCAAAGATGAGGCAGTTACAGCAGCATGGTCAGAAGTACAAAACCAATATCAACGCCGTGCAGATTTGGTGCCGAACTTGGTGAATGTGGTAAAGGGCTATGCCAAACATGAAGAACAAGTCCTAACCGAAGTCACACAGGCTCGTGCCAATGTTGCAGGTTTAAAAGTCGATAAAGAGGTATTAGAAGACCCTGCATTATTCCAAAAATATCAAGAAGCGCAGGCGCAAATGACAGGCGCATTGTCGCGTTTAATTGCAGTCTCAGAAAACTATCCTGACTTAAAAGCCAATGAGCAATTCCGTGATTTACAGGTTCAACTCGAAGGTACCGAAAACCGTATTGCTGTCGCGCGTAATCGCTATATTACTACGGTGCAAGACTTTAACTCCTATTCACGCCAGTTCCCACAAGTCATGACCGCGAAGGTGATTGGTATGGACACCAAACCGAACTTTAGTGCGGAGCAAAGTGCACAAAAAGCACCAACGGTATCATTTAACTAAGTCGGGTTTCTTGTCGTTATGAATAGAGGGTGAATGAATGAAGGGAGCACAACAGGGGAAACGGTTTCCGTATCAATGGATGGTTGCATTCATTTTATCAGGACTGTTGTGTCTAAGTTCATTAACGTGGGCGGAGGTTGCGACTGCAACAGATAGTGCGACTGAAACAGTCATCGCTGGAAAGATGATTCAAGATCAGCAAGCAGAGACCTCTAATAACGTGACTTCTAAAAGCGCTGATGCTGTATCTCAACCTCAACCGCCTGTTGCGAATGATATGGCAGAGGGCGAGTCGATACGGGCCTTACCGACTTTAAATGCGCCAGTAATCGACCAAGCTCACGTCCTCAGTGTTGAAGAACAACAAGCGATTGGTCAAAAAATTCGTGCTTTACATGATACAGGAAAGGCACAAATAGGCGTAGTGATAGTTCCGAGCACAGGGCAAGAGGATATTTTCAGTTTTGCCATGCGTATTGCAGATCAATGGCAACTTGGTTCGGCCAAGCAGGACAATGGTTTATTGATTGCAATTGCTATTAATGATCGGCGCATTCAGATTCTTACAGGCTATGGCTTGGAAGGGGTCATTCCTGACATTATTGCGAACCGTATTATTAACCAACAAATCACCCCCTATTTTAAACAAGGTCAGTATGCCCAAGGGATTAACGCAGGACTGACTGAAATTGAACGTATTTTAAATCTTGACCCTGAAGTTGCAGCTCAAGCAGCGCAAGAGCTACAACAACGTCAAGACCAAGCCAATCGGGAACAAGAAGCCAAAAGTAAAACGTTGAGTACTGCTTTATTTATTCTCATTGCAGGGGCAATTGGATCTTTGGTGGTGGGGAAGCGTTTAAGTGCGTCAACTGCTGCAGTTGCAGGAATAGTTGCAGGTTTAGTGAATGGAGCAGGCTTAATCACCAGCTTACTGATTGGTGGAGGGATTTTCTTTCTACTCATCACCACCTTAGCCCAAACAATTTTTCAGCTTTTTCTCTCCTCTGGCGGTGGAGGTGGGCGTGGAGGTCGTGGTGGCGGTGGTTTTGGCGGAGGTGGATATAGTGGCGGGGGCGGCGGCTTCGGCGGTGGAGGAGCATCAGGGTCATGGTAACAACAACAGAAACGACGGAAATCGTCACTGAACCAAAGTTAGATGAAGCAATACAACCCAGTTTTAAACGGTGGTTAAAGCATTTATTGCATCTGCCTGCGAGTAAACGTTTTTTTAATCAGCAAGATCAACATGCAATTGCGCAAGCCGTGGTAAATGCTGAACAGGGCCATGTTGGGGAGATTCAAGTGGTGATCGAAGGGCACATGCCTGCTCGAGAGGCTTATTATCTAGACACACGTGGACGTGCCAAACAGCTTTTTGCTGAGCTTGGAGTGTGGGATACTGAGTTTAACAGTGGGATTTTGTTATACCTTAATTTGTGTGAGCGTAAGGTTGAAATTGTTATAGATCGTGGCATACAACAAGCCACGACACAGCTGGTATGGGATGAGGTTTGTCAGTCCATTATTGCGAAAATGGCACAACAGCAGTATCGACAGGCTTTGCTTGATGGTGTAATTCAAATTGGGGTAATTTTGGATCGGTTTTATGCCAACAAAATACAGGACCAAAACGATGAACTTGAGAACGCCCCAATCATGCTGAACTAAAATGTGATAAAGTTGACATTCTTTGTCACTTTGTCACATAAAAAAACAAAGCACAAAAAATAATTTTTTAAATAGTGAAATAAAGTGCTGTTTTTTATTTGAAAATAAATATAATAAAAGTTGGCATAATACATGCTAATTACAAAGTAGCCTTAAAAGCTTATAAGAAATTAACAAAACATTTGTGGAGAATGTTATGAAATCAGTTCAAAAGGGTTTCACCCTTATCGAATTAATGATCGTAGTTGCGATTATCGGTATTCTTGCTGCGATCGCGATTCCTGCGTATCAAAGCTATACAGTACGTACTAAAATTACTGAAGGTTTAACACTTGCAAATGCTGCAAAAACAGCGGTAGCGGAAACTTTCTCTACACGTAATAATGGTAAGATTGTTAAATATGATGGTACTGGTACATCTAAGGCAGGTTCGTATGGCTATGAATATACAGCTGGCGAAAATGTAAAATCTATTGCAATTGCTGCGATTGATGATGTAACTGCTCCAGTAATCAGTTCATCTGGCGTTATTACAATTACTTATGATGGTCAATTGGCAACATCATTAGGTTCAGCACTTCGTTTAGTGCCAGGTAGTGGTAAAGTTTTAAGTGACACAACTGGCTTACCTGATACAGCTTTAGCTCAAGGTGCACCAGTGGTTTGGGGCTGTACTTTAGCAAAAGGTGCTGAAGCAGCATTTAAATATGTACCTTCAAACTGCCGTTATGCTAATGACTAATATATAGTTCAATTATAAAAAACGCATCTTTAGATGCGTTTTTTATTTCTTGCTGCTTTATAAGCTGAGTCAATAAATTGTGAATTGTTGACAAAAAATGTTAGTTAAAACTTTATGTCTTACCTCAAGTTATTGTTATATATGTAAAAAAATAGTTGGCATTAAAATTGTAGTAATAGAATAAGAATATGAAGCTAAGGGAGAAATATCATGCGTAGAATGCAAGGTTTTACTTTGATTGAATTAATGATTGTTGTTGCAATCATTGGGGTTTTAGCCGCCATTGCTATCCCTGCATATCAAAATTACACAATACGAAGCAAGGTTTCAGAAGGGCTTGTTCTATCAAGTGAAGCAAAGTTGGCAGTAGTCGAAATGCTTGGTTATATGATCAGTGGAACTATTACACCCTATAGCGGTACAGGTCCCAATGTTGCTGGTTCGTATTCTTTTCAATTTACCCCAACTGAAAATGTTAGCAGTATGAGTATTGCTGGTATTGCGAATTTAGCTGCGCCAGTTATGGATGAGGGGCAAATTGAAATTGAGTATGATGGTGTAATTAATACAGTCTTGGAATCTAATATTGTTCTAACACCAGGTTCTGGGGATGTAAGTTCAGCCCGTCCAAGTGCTGCCATAATTCCTGGACAGCCTATAGTGTGGGGGTGTGGGGTAAGATCAACTGCAGCCTATAAGTACATACCTAGCAATTGCCGTTATATGCTTTAAAGCATAAAATAGGCGCTCTTAATTGGGGGCGGGATATACATATGTCGGCACGTATAAAAGCATTTTTGGTTCATGGTTTGGTCTCAATCATTATTGCTTTATTATCTATGGGCTTGGTTTATTTCATTTGGTATCCAGCACCTTTGGCGGTGGCCACAGGTGTAATGCATATCTTTCTTCTGATGCTCTGTATAGATGTGGTAATAGGTCCACTTTTAACATTACTCGTTTATAAAACAGGTAAAAAAACCCTAAAGCTTGACTTAACAATTATTTGCTTATTACAGTTAGCCGCATTAACTTATGGACTTTTTACAGTCTATCAAGGAAAGCCTGCATGGTTGGTTTATAATGCGGATCGCTTTGACCTTGTGCGTATTAATGAGATAGATTTGCGTAAGGTTGAAAAAGCTCTTCCTAAGTACCAAAATGTAAGTTTTTTATTTCCTAATTGGGTTGCAGCAGTTCCGCCTAAAAATGTGAATGAAAGAAATGCGATTACTTTTGAGGCTGTTTTTTCAGGTGTGGATGTTGCACAAAGGCCTGAGCTTTATGTGGACTTAGGGCAAGCAAAAAAGCAGATACAAAGTCATGTTATTGCGTTAAAAGAATTGGATAAATACAATGCAAAAATGGATGTAACGCAAATATTGGCTCAGTATCCTGAAGCAACGGGTTTTGTTCCGCTTAAAGCCAATGCTGTTGATATGGTTGTTTTGATTAATAAAGAGAAAGGTGAGGTGGTTAAAATTGTTGATCTCCGCCCTTGGAAATAAATTTTGAAAATAATAAAAAACCTGCGTGAAGCAGGTTTTTTTATTGATAAAAATTTACATCTGGCTCTGAATATAATTCTCAATACCCACAGTTTCAACCAAATCAAGCTGTGTGGTTGTCCAGTCTAACCATTCTTCTTCTTTTTCTAAGATTTCTTGCACAAGATCACGAGTGACATAGTCGAGCTGTTCCTCAGCGAGCTTCACAGCAGCTTGAATGGCTTCAATGTTCTCATTGACCTTACGTACATCACAGTTCAGTACTTCAACCGTGTGTTGCCCGATATAAAGTTTGCCTAAGTGTTGTAAGTTTGGTAAGCCTTCTAAAAAAAGAATACGCTCAATGATTTTATCGGCATGTTTCATTTGACGAATAGATTCTTTATATTCGGCAGAGCCAAGTTGCTCAATACCCCAGTCATTAAACATGCGCGAGTGAAGAAAATACTGGTTAATTGCAGTTAAATGATGATAAAGCACCTGATTTAACTGATTAATTACATCACGATTGCCTTTCATGAGGAAGCTCCATTCAAACTGCTGCTAAAAAAATAATATCAATAACTTATGAGAAATATCTTAAACAACAATGCGATCTTTGGCGAGTAATTTATAGAACAGCAAATGAAAATCGCAATCAAAAGCATGCGGAATGAGAGTTGAATTTTCTGGTTACTTCAAGAAAAGAAAACCCGCCTAGAGTCATAAGCGGGGGAGGAGTTACTCATAAAGAGTAATTTTATAATTATGATTATTCTAAAATATGAAACAAATACTTATTTATGCCGCAATCGCCAAACGTGAGGCAATCGCTGATACTTCAGCGCTAATGATCGAACGTGCTTCTGGTGCACAGCGCCCACAGCATGTGCCGAGGTCTAGCATCTCGCGGACTTCACGATAGCTTCCCGCACCATTTTCAACGGCATCTTTAATATCTTGATCTGTAATACCACGGCATAAGCACACGTACATTTCAGCAAGCCACATGAAATAAATAAGATAAGTGATATTATTGATAATTGTTATCGTTTGTCAATAAAAATCATTTGGAATTCCATTCGTTTTTATTGAGATTTTGGATAAAAAAAAGCCACTTGATCGGTGGCTTTTTTTTGAAATCATAACTTATTGATTAATAATTACAATGCCATCCATTTCAACGAGTGCATTTTTAGGTAAGCTCGCCACGCCGAGTGCAGCACGTGCAGGATAGGGCTGTGCAAAATATTCGCCCATAATTTGGTTAACGAGTTGGAAATTAGAGAGATCGGTTAAAAAAATATTTAATTTAGCGATATCAGCCAGAGTTCCACCTGCTGCTTCACATACGGCTTTTAGGTTGTCAAAAACACGACGAATTTGCGCTTCAATGCCTTCAACCAATTCCATACTATACGGATCTAAACCAATCTGACCAGAAAGATAAAGTGTATTGCCGACTAGAATCGCTTGTGAGTAAGTGCCGATTGCAGCAGGGGCATTTTCAGTATGAATTACTTGGCGGGACATCGTGTTCTCCTATTATCATTCACCATCAATCATAGCTTAGATTGGCATTAAAATGTGCAGATTTAAATAATTAACTCGCAACTGAGGTTTCAGAAAGGCTGACAGGTTGAGCCAGTCGACTGATGCGTGGGAAGCCAAAATGCATGCGTAAATCGCGGATAATTTTGGCAATTTGCTTGCGGTTATGCACGACCACATTGACATAGGTTTTATCATCTTGGTTGCGAACCATCTCTACCCCGATTTTTTCTTTACGACATTGGTAGATTAGATCGGAAATTTGCTCATCATCCATTGCCATATTAATGAGTAAATATGCAGTGAAACTAATTTCTTCTTCGTTTTCATTCGTCCATTGTAATGGCATGATGTTTTCAGGGTGCAGATGTTGTTCATGTAAGAGGTTGTGGCAACGTGCTCGATGGACAATCAGACCACGACGGGATAAGTGTCCTTGAATTGGGTCACCGAGTACAGGATTGCAGCAATGTGCATATTTAACATCGACTCCCTCAGTACCTTGGATCAGTCGATCAGACTCTTGTTGCCCTTGATCATGTGCAAATAAATGATTCGCAACTAGTTGTGGTAATAAATCACCTACGGCAATTTGCTCAAACAGTTGGTCTTTAGTTTCGATATGACGCCATTGTAGAAGCTCTAACCAGTCGGCTTCAGTTAAGTCTTTGATGGAGACATTAAATAGCTTTAAGGCACGATTTAAAGCTTGTTGACCCACCAAGCGTTGTTCTTCGATATCTTGATCGCGCAAAATATTTTGCAAAGCACGACGGGCTTTTTGCGTGTTGACAAAACTCAGCCAGTCAGGGTTTGGGGTGGCTAAGACATCGGTGATCACTTCAATCACCTGGCCACTGTGCAATGGTGTAGAAAGGGGCTTGGTTTCCCCATTAATTTTTGCACCTACTGCATGGTTACCTAAAAATAAGCTGGCAGAGTAAGCAAAATCGACTACTGTTGCTCCTTGTGGTAATTCATGTAAATGACCTTGTGGAGTGTAGACCCATATTTTCTCTTGATGTAGATAGTCGAGTAATTCACTAAAGGTGGTCTTGGCACAGGCACCATCAATTAAGACATTTAAGTTCTGCATTGAGGCTTGAATTGCAGAGCGGCAAGCTTGTGGTGCACTGTCACCAAGCACCACGCCAAAACGCGCAGCTTTACGCATCAGTTCTGTTTGAATGGTTACTGATAGTGTCGTATTTTCACCTTTCAAACGTAGTAGTAATGATTGGTTACCACCAGGGAGCGGTTTGCGAATATGGTCTGCAAAATGCAAAACTTGAAAACTCTCGCGTAATACCTCGGCTAAGCGGTCACAGTCTGCAATGCTATTTAAAATGATTTCAAAGGCATGGCTGTGGGTGAGTTCATGTAGATCAATGTCATTTTTGACAAAGTGGCGCAGTAGTTCAATATTGTTATTTTTCTTTTTAATACGACCTGAAATTTGATGGGTTTTCAGTAATTCGGTTAGATTATGTTCCCATTTACTTTGATATTCACAGCGTTTGGGTTTGGTTTGTAATAAAGCCTCTTGGACATTGTTATACATATCGAGATCGAGGTTTTGATAACACAAATGTTCAAGGTTATCGCCCATCTCATTCATACCAACAATACGTGCCATTGGAACAAAAATATCAAAGGTTTCTTGGGCAATACGTGCGCGTTTGTCGGGGCGCAGTGCATCCAAGGTGGTCATGTTATGATAACGGTCAGCCAGTTTAATAATAATGACACGAGGATCTTGTAGTGTTGCTTGCAGAATTTTACGGAATGAAGCTGCTTTATTATATTCTTTATCGCTCGACTGGCTGAGCTTAGTGACGCCATCGACAAGCTCTGAGACGGTTTTGCCGAATTTTTCAGCAATATCTTCTTTGCTAAAGTCAGTGTCTTCAATGACATCATGCAAAAGTGCGGCCATGAGTGTCTCTGCGTCTAGACGCATATGCGCTAAAATACAACTTACAGCTATCGGATGTAAAATATACGGTTCGCCACTTTTACGGGTAATACCATCATGGGCAATATCCGCATAATCACAGGCCGCAAGCACACGCTCGACATCGCTTTCAGTTAAGTAAGCATCGATAATAGTTTTGAGCTGTTGTTTAGCTTGGCTGACCATTGGGCCTGGCATAAAACACCTTTAAGACGTAGCAATTACAAGAAAATTTTACTGATCATCTAATGAAAAACATATTGCATGAGTTGTCAATTTTTTCATTGGAATAAAAGCAAAAAAGATACACCTAAACCACGATGAATCTTATCTTCTAGTTATAACGTGTATTGCAGAAATATAAAAGTTATCCAATAAAAAAGCCTAGTTAAAAACTAGGCTTTTAAACGATAAATTTTTCTTATTGGAAAGAAAAACCATCTAAATTCAAATTGTTTGCAGAAAGGGCAAGATCAAGACTCGAAGTTTGGTAGTCTTGCTCACGTTGTTTCAAAATATCTTTAGAAACATGACCTACTGCGATTTCACGTAATGCAACAACAGTCGGTTTGTCATTGTCCCACTCAACAGTAGGTTCAATGCCTTGACGTGCCAATTGACGCGCGCGTTTGCTTGCCACTAGTACAAGCTCAAAGCGGTTGTCTACATGGTCTAAACAATCTTCAACGGTTACGCGTGCCATAAGAGTTCTCGTTATGAATGGGAAAATAAAACAGACTGTGCAGTATAAGGCGCTTTGTCTGTAGACTCAAGTTTTAATCACTTCTCTACAGGGGTGATCAGTTCAGAAATCATTTTTTGATGACGATTGGCTTGCTGAGAAAGAACAAGACGATTGGCAATAATCACAGACTCAAGATCGTGCAAGGCTTTATTAAAGTCATCATTAATAATCACATAGTCGAAGTTGACATATTGTTGCATATCTTCAACCGCACAGCCTAAACGACGCTCAATCACTTCAACCGAGTCTGTGCCACGGTTCGATAGGCGTTGACGTAAGTCAAATTGGCTTGGTGGTAAAATGAAAATTTGTTTAGATTCAGGAAAAAGTTTACGAACTTGCTGTGCACCTTGCCAGTCAATTTCCAGTAGGACGTCATGACCTTTGGCCAATTGTTCTTTCACAGTGGCTTGTGCTGTGCCGTAGTAATTACCAAAGACTTCAGCGTATTCAATAAATCCACCTTGTTCAACCAATGCTAAAAAGTTGTCTTTTTCGGTAAAGTGGTAGTGAACACCATCAAGTTCGCCGGGACGTTGCCCACGTGTAGTATGAGAAACAGAAACGTGAAGATTCGTTACACGGTCAAGGAGGGCTTTTACGAGGGATGTTTTGCCTGTTCCTGAAGCTGCAGAAACGACAAACAAGAGACCCGACATGATATTTTTCCTGATATGATAAAATATCTTCTCTATTTTAGAGCAGACAAGGTTTAAACGAAATAGCTAGGCGTCACTTTGTTTGCATTTATTTTATTAGTTTCCGCTGATTGAAAAGTGGTATCGAGGAACATATGGAAATTGTATTGGCCAATCCACGTGGTTTTTGTGCAGGTGTTGACCGTGCGATTGCCATCGTCAATCGTGCACTTGAATGCTTTAATCCGCCCATTTATGTCCGTCATGAAGTGGTTCATAACAAATTCGTTGTGGATGATTTACGTCAACGTGGTGCAATTTTTGTTGATGAGCTAGATGAAGTACCAGACGACAATATTGTGATTTTTAGTGCGCATGGTGTTTCGAAAGCAGTACAGATTGAAGCTGAGCGCCGGGGTTTAAAAGTTTTTGATGCAACGTGCCCATTGGTGACCAAGGTTCATATTGAGGTGACCAAATATGCCCGTGAGGGTGTGGAGGCCATTTTAATCGGCCATGAAGGTCACCCTGAAGTTGAGGGAACCATGGGTCAATACGACCTAAAAAATGGTGGTGCAATTTATTTGGTGGAAGATGAAGAGGATGTCGCTGAGCTTCAAGTTAAACACCCTGAGCATGTGGCTTTTGTGACACAAACCACGCTGTCGATTGATGATACTGCTAAAGTGATTGATGCTTTGCGTAAAAAATTTCCTGAGATTCAAGGACCACGTAAAGATGATATTTGTTATGCGACTCAAAATCGCCAAGATGCGGTGCGTGATTTAGCGACCCAATGTGATGTGGTACTCGTGGTTGGCTCACCAAATTCGTCAAACTCGAACCGCCTGCGTGAGCTTGCAGAGCGTATGGGTAAATCGGCTTATTTGGTTGATAATGCAGACGAACTCCAACAAGCATGGTTTGAAAATATTGCTAAAGTTGGGGTTACAGCGGGCGCATCCGCACCTGAGATTTTAATTAAACAAGTCATCCAACGGTTACAGGATTGGGGTGCAACCCCACCGCAAGAGTTGGCTGGACGTGAAGAAAATATTACTTTTAGTTTGCCAAAAGAGTTACGTATTGCGGTAACTCAAGCTTAAAAGGTGTATTAGTTAACATTCTAATTTTATTGATAAATTGACAGATGATTGTAAATTGGCAATCATCTGTTTTTTTATGCCTTTTATCCTGTATTGTGTTGGTTGTGTAAAGAATTAGAATATGATTTTAAATAGGGTAAAGTTTTGTTGCCTTGGGGAGGGAGTATGCAAAAGAGATATAAAGGGTTCACCTTAATTGAATTGATGGTGACAATTGCGATTATGGTAATTATCGCGATGATGGCTGCACCTTCTTTTGCGGATATGCTTGCGAAACAAAGATTAAACTCTACGACAAAAGAATTAATGGAAACCCTAACGAAAGCTAGAAATCAGGCAGTGTTATTGAGAACAACAACAACAGTCAATCTAAATACAACGGGTACGAATACTTCAATTGTTTACTTCTGGTCTCCTGCGGAAAACACGAATTTGACAAGTCCGACCAGTCTCAGTTCTATTAATTTTAGGAGTGATGGGACAACGAGTAGTATTGCAAGCGACACATCATTTGTTGTTTGTAGTTCTAGTTCGCTTACCACGAAAACATTTTCACTTTCGGTTGTTGGAAATACCTATGTAACACCACAAAATGATGGGGATTGTTCATGAGAATAAGGAATCAAACTGGTGTTGGTATGATGGAAGTATTAGTCGCGTTACTTTTACTGTCTCTTGCTGTCTTAGGTTTTGCAGCTTTGCAATTACGTGCTGTTGAAGCAACGGCAGAAGGTGGAAATCGTATTCAAGCGATGAATATTGCCAGAGATTTGGCAGAAAAAATAAGAATGAACAGTAGCAATGCAGCATTAAGTGTATACCAAGCAAATTTGGCAGATGAAGATAAACAGTCAGCGAGTGTTTCAAGTTGTTATAGTGGTACGTGTACTCCTGCAACCAAAGCTGCCTTTGATGTAAATGAAGCTTATTTAAAGGCTCAAAGTGTAGGTATGGTTCTGAATATGATGGACTGCCCAGGTACAGCAAATGGTAGGACGTGTATTTATGTTGCTTGGAATAAGACTGATGCAACAGATAATACTACGTCTAAAGATGGACAAATTGCATGTACTGAAAGCCAAAATTCGACTTTTTCATATCAAGATAATTCCACATGTGTAGTGATGGAGGCATTTTAATATGAAAAGTTCTCAACAAACAGGTTTTACCTTAATCGAGTTGATGATTTCCTTAGTAATCGGTTTGATTATTGTTGCGGCAGCACTCGTATTATTCCTTGCGGGGCAAAAGAGTGTTGCTATACAACAAGGCGCATCAGATTTACAGGATAATTCTAATTTTGCTCTCAATTATATTACCAAAGACATTCGCTTTGCCCATTTAGGAAATGCGACGGCTGCTATGACTGGCAGTGTTGTACATGGTGGGATTGTACTTACAAGTACTAACCTATCGGCAACAGATAGTACTGAGACAAAATACTTTTCGAGAAGTGCTGTAGATGGAAGTTCGAATGTTGATATAGAGAGTGACCAATTGGTTATTCAGTATTTACCCATAGCGACAGGCGGTTTTGATTGTGAAGGGAATACCATCAACAGTACCTCTGAATATGTGATACAGCGGTATTTTGTGAGAAAAGATACTAACTTTAATGATTCAGAGACCGCTAATACGGCATTGGCATTGGCTTGTGATGCGGGTAGATATAGTGGGGATACGGCAACTAATTTTGGCGATGATGGTCAAATCATTATGAAACGCGTTGACTATTTTCATGTCTTGTTAGTGACAGAGAATAGTGCGGGGAATTTTCGAGATATGACGATAGCCAACTATTTAGCATCGGGAACTGAGCCAAGAATATTGGGTGTTAAAATTGGGGTTTTAGCTCGTTCTAGTCAAACGGTTGGTCCAGAATCTATTATTGATAATTCAAGAGAATTTGATGTTTTAGATAAAACTGTTTCTTTAAAAAGTTCAATTCAAAGTGCCTCATCAAGAAATCTGAGAGAAGTGATTACCCAAACTGTTGCGATTCGTAATGCACTTGGAGATCGCGCATCATGATAAATAAACAATCACAACAAGGTGCAACCTTAATCGTTGTTCTGGTAGTCGTATTGCTACTTATTGTTATTAGTACTCTAGCTATACGTCAAGGTGTCTTGTCTTTAAATATTGCAACAAATGCTCAGGCACAACAGTTAATGAATCAGAATTCTGATGCGGCAATCTTTAATGCAGAGGATGCGGATCAGCTTGCAGTGCAGTTAGCAGCAAATGGTATGTTTGGTTATATTCGAACCGCTAATAATAAAGGCAAAGAGTTGGTTTTTTGCTATAGAGGAACGAATACCAGTTTCTTTAGTTTAAACAATGCAAGTGTTTCAACCTGGGAAGATAGTAAAACGAAACCTACAAATAATGAGTTAGGGACCGCAGGGTATTGTTCTTTGAGTAATAGCAATGATTATACCAGTGGGCGAAGTGCTGTGATGACCCAAGTTACAGTCCAGTTTGTCGAGTCGTCCTCTAGTAGTGATGAGGCTTTTGTTGGTTATGTTACAGGTACAGATGTTGATGCGGCAAAAGTCATTAGCCCTGAGATGGCAATTATTACGGCTGTGTCGTTAATGCCAACATTATCAACAGCTTCGAATGCACAAATTAATTCATGTTTATCAACGCACATGACAAATCCAACGGCTTCAATTCCAACAGGTGTAACAGTTGCAACGGATAGTGTTACGAGTACATCTTTCAGAGCAAGTGTGTCTGAGTGCTTATCTAGCCTAAATGTGCCTTATACAACCTATGTCACCGTTTACAACTTGACGCAATCGGTTGTTGGTAGCTAAAAATAGAGGATAAAGTGATGAAAAGAAATACAACACAAAAATTGGTATTTTTAGCTTCCCTGCTGATGACAAATCTAGTTTGTACCAGTGTGACTCAAGCCAGTGATATTAGTATTTATCGTGCTGCACAGACTGGAAATATTACCCTGATGTTTATGTTAGATAACTCGGGCAGTATGGGAAGTACGGATAGCACAGGTGTCAGTCGACTTGAGCGAGTTCGTAGTGGGATGATTGATGTTTTGGCTGGTGGTAGCGGTGTTTCTGCGCTCAGTGATGATAAAATCATTGGTTTATCCTCTTTTTATAACAGCTCATCTGGTTATGTTCTGGTGCCTGCTCGAGCATTAAGTACAGGGATTACGGATGGTGGGGCTTATACAGCTAAAAAGCCAGTTTATAAGTCTTATTATGCAAGCAGTAAGGCCAATACTTTATCCTATAGTTCTTGTACAGCTTGGACTAGCTATGAAACTTGTACGACATGGGGCGCCGCAACAACAAGTCCGTCAAGTAGTGCAAGTTATTATGAAGCCTGTCCTTATGTAAATGGTCGTGCATGTAGACTATATTATAACAACGCTACCATTAGTGTTACTGACCAACGGACGTTGTTGCTGAAGGAGATGAGTACGTGGACGGGAAACTATAGTACGCCAACTGGTGAAGCCTATGCAGAAGTTGCTGCTTATATGTTGGGAACAAGTACCACAAGTACTGTTACTGCAGATATCCCGATGTATTTTAAATATTCAGTATCAACAACGACAAAAACATACTCTTATCGTAAGAATGGTTCTACATACTATAGTTGTACAGCTGGCACAACATCTGCATCTACAAGTAATTGTGCTACAAAATTAAGTACAGCTCCAACATTAACTGGTTATACCGCCGAGACTAGCGGAAACAATACATATTACTATCAAAGTAACACAACAAGCACAACAAATTATAAGAGTTGTACAGCATACACAGCAAGCGGCTGTACAACATGGGGAACAGCAAGTACAACCAACCCAACCACATCCAGCTATTCAACTTCATGTACGGTTAGTGGTACAAGTGGTGCATGTGTATATGAAACAAAACAAATAACGACTATACCATCGGGCAGTGGCTTTTCTTATTCGGTAAGTACCTCTAAAAATGATAGTCAAACAGCCTATACATCTCCTTTAACGACAGATAATGCTGAATGTAGCGGGCAAGGCATCTATCTTTTAACGGATGGTGAGCCAAATGGTGCGAGTAATTCCGTTGTGCAAACCTTGATGCAGAATGCGCTGACGAGTAGTTATAGTAGTAATTTGACTTGTTCAGGCACTTTATTTAATGGTACAGGTGCACGATACACAGGAAATGGCTGGAACTGTATTAGTGATCTTTCTCAATTATTGCTTAACAGAAGTATTGATGGGACGACGTCAACCTCACAGCTGAATCCTAAAAATTTAGTCATTAAAACAGCAGTGGTTGGGTTTGGTAGTGATTTTAATGGATTGACTTCATATAACAGCGCATTGTCACAGGCACAAAACTTAGCCAATATTGATTCATCTTCTGCAAGTGTCGATGTTAAAAATGCTGCGAAGTGGGGCGTATATGGACAAGGCGGTTGGTACTCGGGTTCAAGCTCTGCAGATGTCGTTGAGAGTGTGAACAGTTTTATTAGTTCACTGGCAACAGATATTCCTTCTGTCACAACGGGTTCATCTTATATTCCTGATGACCAACTAAATCCGACTGTAGTACAAAATTATACCTATTCATCACAATTCCAGCCAACACCAGATGCGACATATCAACTGTGGGCGGGTAACCTTAAAAAATATCAAGTTTTAGATGGTTATATTAAAGATGTGAACGGTGATGCTATTACCAACTCTAGCGGTAAAATTGTAGATAATTATGATTATTGGTCACAGTATGTTTCAAGTAGCGCAACGAATAGTGCTGCTTTAAAGTTAGTGGGTGGTGTAAAAGCAAATTTACCAATGGGAATGACGACAGCATTTGTTGCGAATCGTAAGCTGTTGATGAATCGAGACACTAGCGGGGCAGCAACAGCCACTCAATTAAACCAAATTAGTTCTAGTTATGTGACGAATACAACTGATAGTAGTCGTGGCTACTTATTGTCTTTACTTGGTTATATTATTAATACGCCTGCAGATACAACAAGTTTACCGACTACAACTACAGCATTGGGTCAATTAAACGAATTAAGGCAAGTTGGTGCAGTGATGCATTCAAGTCCAGTATTGTTGACACAATCGGGAACGATTGGAAGTTCTGATGGTACTGTGACGACATCGAATCGCGATGACTATATCTTGTTTGGTACGACTCAAGGGGTTTTATCTGTAGTAGATGCTACGACGGGGAAAGAGAAATTTGCTTTTGTACCAAATGAAATGGTTGCTTCGCAGAAAAAGGCTTTTCTTGAATACACGACTACAAGTGGTTTTAGTACCTCAACATATCAACCTTTCTACTATGGTGTTGATGCACCTTGGACACAATACTCGGAATATGTAGTGCAATCTGATGGGACTATGACTGTTGGTTCTGGGATTGGAACATCTACGGGTGTGCAAATGGCCTATGGTGGTTTGCGTATGGGGGGGCGGAGTTATTATGCCTTGAATTTACAAGATATGAATGCCCCTAAGTTAGCATTCCGTATCGACCCAAACACAAGTGCTGTTTACTATAATGGCAGTTCTACATCATACAATGAATTATCCTATATGGGGCAAAGTTGGTCTAAACCGACGATTGGCTTTGTTAAATGGAATGGTAAAAAAACGCGAGTGATGTTTGTTGGTGGTGGTTATGATGCTGGTGGCACTAATGGCGACGGATCATTTGATAGTACAACAGGCGAAAGAACTGGTTTTAGTGGCTATGAAGGAAGCAGTTATACACAAACCAATAATATTGGGGCCGGCGTATATATGTTTAATGCTGAAACAGGTGCTTTGCTATGGTGGACCGGTGCAAATGCGACGAATGCAAATACGACAAGTGGTGTAGGCTATAGTACAGCGTCAAATATGCAATTTAGTATCTCTAGTCAAATTAAGGGAATAGATAGAAACTCTGATGGTTTAATTGATCATCTTTACTTTGGTGATTTAGGTGGGCAATTTTGGCGAGTAGATTTAAACAATAACCTGTCATCTTTTGATAAGGATTCATTTTCTAAAACTCCAGTTCGTCTACTGAATTTGCATAATGGTATATATAGTCCTCGTTTTTATGAAATGCCAGCATTTTCAACCTATAGTAATAGCGGGACCACTTTTGGTGTAGCCTCTATTGGTAGTGGTAATAGAAGTTTACCTCGTTTTAATTCATCATCTACAAGTTATAAAAATGATGCTATTTATAATATTTATGACAAAGATGTAGCGCGTTCAGATTTGTACAGTATGACTAATGCGACCTATCAGGTTTGTGCAGCTCAGAATACTGGCTCTACTGTTGATTGTAAGGGGGCAGCTCTTAATACTCAAAATGCAACACTCTCAACCCTTGGTCAGCTCACAACAAATGCAAATACGACTGCAGTCGCGCCATATAGTACAACAAATGGTTGGTACTATTACTTCACTTCACAACTGATTCAGGATGCAAAAGTATTAAGTACGCCAATTGTTCTAGATTCAGACATGTACGTGACAACTTTTGATGGTAGTAAAGATGGTTTGTCGGGAGATTGTGGAGCGGGTGTGAAAGGCGAAAGTTATGTGTATCAATTCTGTATGCCTTATGGTGTATGTACGGCAGCACAAATTACTGCATCAACATTCTTAAATGGTTCTGGTTTAGGTGCTGGTATTGTTTCACCAGCGGTAGGGTCAAATAATAACAATGGCTCAAACCGTGCACTGATCTCAACTACAGGTTCTTTAGCTGGTGGTGCATCAAAAGATTATTCAACTCCGCTATCCCTTGTTCCAATTCGTTGGTATGAGACCGGAAAATAGACGGGATAAATAATGAAATACTCTTCTAAAATAAAAAGTAGTCAAGGTTTTACTTTGATTGAGGTTATGGTTGTTGTTGTGATTGTTGCAATTTTTGCAGCAATCGCAATTCCTTCATATCTAGAGTATGCGCGCCGTGCGACAGCGTCTCAGGCACAACAAGAAATTCAGCGATTAGCTGTGCTATTAGATCGTCATAAGGCGCGTAATTTTAATTACAGAGGTTTTTCGATATCATCGACAACAGTGGCTCAGGATTCTAGTTTTCCATATACCATTTCAATAGTTGATAATTCTACGAGTAATCCTGCATTGAATGCTAACTCCGCAATAGGACAAGGATGGGCGATTAAAGCTGAGACTTCTGACCCGAAAAATTATACTTTCTTGCAGACAAGTACTGGACTTAAATGTAAGAACAAAACATCAGCAGTCGTTACATTTGATTCTTGTAGCACAACAGACAATGGATCTGAAGAATGGTAATTCAAAAGTATAAGGGTTTTACTTTAATCGAACTCATGATTGTGGTTGCTATTATAGCTATATTAGCTGCGATAGCTTATCCTTCCTATACACAGTATAAAATTCGGACTAATCGTGCAGATTTGCAAGTAGAGTTGATTCGTATAGCACAACGTTTGCAAGCATATCAATTGGTCAATCACACTTATTCTGGTGCAACTTTAGCGGGTATCGGCGGTTCATCTACTTACCCAGTTACAGATGATGCAGTATATGCGATTGATTTAGCAATAGATGGTGATAATTTAGGTTACGTTTTGACCGCAACTCCTATTGCAACATCAATTCAAGCAGATAATGGTGTTCTTTGTTTAAATCAAGAAACCCAAAAATACTGGGAGAAAGGTGCGACGGCTTGTGCATTATCCTCAACGTCAAGTTGGGACGGTAGATAAAATCCAAATTCAAAATTGTGGATAAACAAATTTTGATCTTTCTTTCGCTCTAAAGATAACGTAAAATACTGCCCTCTATGAAAGGGGTTTGAAATGTATCGGTGGTCGATACAGGGATAATCCGTAAAAACTATAAGGTTGTATCATGGTAGTTATTCGCCTAGCACGCGGTGGTGCTAAAAAACGTCCGTTCTATCAAGTTATTGTAACTGATAGCCGTAATGCACGTGACGGTCGTTTCATCGAACGTATTGGTTTCTTCAACCCAACAGCTCAAGGTAAAGCAGAAAAACTTCGTTTAGATGCTGACCGTTTTGCGCACTGGGTTGCTCAAGGTGCTCAACCATCTGAACGTGTTGCTTCTTTAGCTGCTCAAGCTAAGAAAGCTGCAGCTACTGCATAATTTTTGATTAAGTAGTAGGTAGCCCATGACACCAACACAGAATGTTCCTGAAGATCGTATTCAGATTGGACAGTTGCGTTCAGCATATGGATTAAATGGGTGGCTCTGGATCTATTCCAATACAGAACCTATGAGCAACATTTTTGACTATCTTCCTTGGTATATTGAGACCAAAGAAGGTTGGCAAACAGTTGATGTAAAACGTTGGAAACCACATGGCAAAGGCTTGGTTGTTGCGTTGAAAGGTGTGATTGATCGCACTGCAGCAGATAACCTAGTTGGTGCAAATGTATGGATTTCAAAAGCGCAATTACCTCAAGCGGGTGTGGATGAGTTTTACTGGTCTGATTTGAAAGGCCTAACAGTGTTAGGTTTGGATGATGAGGAACAAGAAGTAAATCTCGGTAAAATCCATGAGCTGTTTGAGACTGGAGCGAATGATGTCATGGTGGTTCACGCAACACCAGACAGCATTGATCGCGAAGAGCGCATGATCCCATGGCATAAAGATGTGGTACAACGCGTTGATCTCGAAGCTGGTCGTATCTACGTTAATTGGGGCGTGGATTACTAACTATTTTTGGAAATACGGGGGTCTGCGATGTTTTTTGCAGTCATTACGCTTTTTCCTGAAATGTTTGAAGCGATTACAGCCTACGGTATTAGCGGGCGTGCAGCAAAAAGTGATTTAGTACAAGTGACTTGTATTAATCCTCGTGATTATGCTGAGGGCAACTACAAACGAGTGGATGAACGTCCCTTTGGTGGTGGTCCAGGTATGGTGATGATGGCTGAGCCTTTGGCGAAAGCGATTCAACATGCCAAAGAGCTTGCAGTGCAAGCAGGTGCAGTTCATGTTCCTGTGGTGTATATGTCACCGCAAGGAAACACCTTAAATGAGCATGCGGTACAACAGTTTGTCGACTATGATGGATTGATTGTGTTGTGTGGTCGTTACGAAGGGGTTGATGAGCGTCTGATCCAAAAATATGTAGATCAGGAATGGTCTATAGGGGATTACGTTTTGTCAGGTGGAGAGCTTCCTGCGATGGTTTTATTGGACAGTATTATTCGGAGACTTCCGGGTGCAATGTCTGATGAACAGTCTCATGTGCAAGACTCATTTGTGGATGGTCTTTTGGATTGCCCACAATATACCAAGCCAGACCATTTTGAAGGTTTGGATGTCCCTGAAGTCTTAAAGTCGGGACATCATGCCAATATTGAGAAATGGCGGTTTTTGCAGCGTTATCAACGAACCAAAGCACGCCGACCTGAGTTGGTGGAGAATGTTGAGTTGAGCAAGCAGCAAAAGAAATGGCTAAAAGATTTGGATACTCAATAAAAGTATCCTTTTAATAGGCTCTTTATGCATTGAAGTGGTCAGGCATAAAGAGAAAGCTAATCGGGTCTATGCGTTTTAGCCTCTATACCCAGTGGATCTCAGACCTCTTCTGACCCACACATATTGGAGATACCCCATGAGCGGTAAGCATCCTTTAGTACAAGCTGTAGAAAATGCACAGCTTAAACAAGACATCCCAGCTTTTGCACCAGGCGATACAGTAATCGTTCAGGTTAAAGTAAAAGAGGGTGACCGTGAGCGTCTTCAGGCATTTGAAGGTGTTGTAATTGCGAAGAAAAATCGTGGTTTGAACTCTGCGTTCACAGTACGTAAAATTTCAAGCGGTGTTGGTGTTGAGCGTGTATTCCAAACTCACTCTCCAATCGTTGCTAAAATCGAAGTGAAACGTCGTGGTGACGTTCGCCGTGCTAAACTTTACTACCTACGTGAGTTGTCTGGTAAAGCTGCACGTATTCGTGAAAAGTTACCAGCACGTAAACAAGGTTAATTTTAACTTTGCTTATTTGCTAAAAAATGCGCCATTAGGCGCATTTTTTATGTTTAAGTTTTACAGCCCTTGAAGTTTTAAGCGATTAGCATGTTGACGATAGACATCAACAGGGTCTGGAGCAAAAATAGAACGTAAACCAAAGAACTGGTTAATGACATCTAAATGGTTCCAGTTATAGTTATCGCGAACTGTTTTGCCATACTTTGCACTACAGCGTGAGACCAAGCCATCGTTATCATTTGGTGTTTGCATGAGTAAACCTGTTGCACCTAATAATGAGTCTGGATCAAGAATGTTGGTTAATGTTGAGTTCCCCGAAAAAGAATAGAAGTAAATTCCTTTCTCCATGGCCGTACCTTCGCCACAGCTTGTTTTTGGCATACCTAAAGCATATTTTTGTGAAAATGCTTTTGATCCTGCTTGACTTAAACTTTTTCCTGCACCAAGTGCGTCATGTGGTAGAGAGTTAGGGTCTTGCTGCTGTGCCCATACAATCGCCTTAGATCCAAAATTAATCAGCGCCACCAATGGCTGTTCCAATGGGGTTCCTTGTGCAGAAATAATCAGATCTGCAACAGGAGAGCCTTTTAAAGGGCTGGAAATAGCCGTTGCTGAAGCAATTTTATTGGAAGCAACATTGGAGACATAGGCAATGCTATGCCCACCATGGCTATGACCAAGCAAATTAACTTTAGCGGCGCCTGTAATGGCTAAAACTTCATCAACTTGTTGTAGTAGTTGCTCGCCACGAACCTCAGACGTGTTAAATGGAGAAACCCGTGTTGCCCATACATTTGCACCGTTACGGGCTAGGTCAGGCAAGATTTGATACCAATAATCCACACCCAGCTCATCCGTACCTGCACGAATCCAACCTCCCATGCCATGTGCAAAGACTAAAGGATATTTGGTCTTTGCGTAGCTAGAGGCAACATAGTTTGATTTAATTTGCGAAGCAGCCGCATGAGTTTGTGTTGCGGTCAGTGCGCAGGTCGATAGCAGTCCAGCTATCAATAGTCCATATTTCATTGATCATCCTCATTTTTTATTTTTTTGGCGACAATTTAAGTTGTCAAGATGAGTATAAAATGTGCGCTGTCACAGCGAGAAGAAATCCGATTAAATTAAGTACAATTTGTAACTGGATAATTCATAAAGCGCTTCTCTTCAAAACGCATGGGGTTTGAAGAGAAGCATATAATTAAAGCCCTTGAAGTTTTAAACGATTGGCATGTTGACGGTAAACATCGACAGGGTCGGAGCTAAATAGACCGCGTAAACCCATCACTTGGTTGACTTCATCTAAATGATTCCAATCATAATCATCACGAATGACTTTACCAAAGTGTGTATTACAACGGGATACCAGCCCATCATTGTCTAAATTACCATATGCTAAAGGTCCTAATAGTGAGATTGCACTATCTGCGACATCTAAAATATTGGTGACTTGTGAAGTACCAGTCCAAGAGTAGTAATACACGCCATTACTTGAAGTTGCACCACTCTTATTACAGTCTGAGGCAAGCGCTGTGGTTGGGTATGTTTGATTAAAAGTACTAGACCCTTGTTCACTAATAGATGTCAGTGATGCGGTTAAGTTGCTTTTTAATGATGGATTGTTTTGACCATAGGCAATTAATGGGCCAATAATATAATCCGCAGCAAGACTGAGCAGTTGTGTTCCACCTTCATTGGCAAGAAGTTTATCTGCTACTTTCGAACCACGGAAAGTTGCTCCAACACCTGTAAGAGATGCTACATATTGCGGTTTGACTGCCTCAACATAGCGGATGGTAGGCCCACCATGACTATGCCCAATCAAATTAACCTTGTCTTTTCCAGTAATGGCAATCACTTCTTCAACTTGTTGTAGCAGTTGTTCACCACGTACTTCAGTCGATTCAAGCGGTGAAATTTGTGCAGCAAAAGTCGTTGCGCCATTTCGAGCTAAATCGGGTAAAATTTGATACCAATAATCAAGCCCAAATTCTGCAACGCCCACACGACTAAAACCAAACATCCCGTGAGTAAACAGGAGGGGATATTTTGTTTGTGCATAGGTACTTTTTACGGTTGCCGTTACCGTTTGTAGACCTGCGTTTGCTGTTGTTGAGCCGAGTCCAATACCTGCAACCAAGCTGAGTAGTGTCATTGTTTGTTTCATTATTTTCGTTTTAAACATTTTTTTTCATCCTGAAAAAAGTCGTGCCGTACAGATTTATTCTGCGTAAGGGAGTTTTCCCCCTGAATCATGAGTGGTTTCAAATGCTCCTAGTCGAAGTTGTTCTTGGGAATTGCTAAATTCTTGATCTCGAAGTTGTTGGATGGCTTGCTGTTGAGCACTTTGGCTCATGTTACTTTTTAAAATACCATCACGTTTTTCTAAGTAACTATTGACCCGAGATTTCCAGTTACCGCGATCTTGGTCAAGTTGCTCAAGCCGTCCTGTAGCTTCCACACCGACCAGATTGATGCGCATTTGACGTAGCTCTTCTACAGACCCGCCACGGGCTTTAATCTCTGAAGTGAGTTTGCGCAAATCTTCGAGTTTAGAAAGTTGTTCTAAATTCTCTTTCCAATCTTCTGGCAGCTGAGCAAATAATTCCTTCAGTTTTTGTGCTTTTTGTACTTCGTTTAATGATTTATCTGCCATGATGCTCATGCGATTTAAGGTGTACTCATGGTAGATATTTTCAGCACCAAATAAGCCTTCAATTTCATAGTCTGAAAAAAACTGGCTACGCAAGTTTTTCATGAGACCAAAAATCTTACGGTAATATTCAGGGTCTTCTTTACTTAGACTTGGTTCTTTTAAGCTACCCAGTTGCACACGGTAGTTTAGATAGCGGTTCCAGAGGTCTAAGATCTGTTTTAAAGCAGGTTCCTTATAGCCTTGCTCTATATAGGCTTTAAAATCTTGTTTAATTTGGTCAATATTTTTTTCACCGTACTGGGTAATAAAATATTCAAAGCAATTTCGTGTTTGCTCATTCACAATCAAATGATTACTTGGATCGAGTGCAAGTTGGCAATTCACTTCAGTGTCTTGCTGGCTATTGCTTACAAAAGGGAGTGCTGTGGAGGATTGTAATCCTGATTTGGTCAATGCTGCACTCATATCATGTCCTGATGAGCGCATGGTGCTTTGCTCGTTGCTTGAGCCATCTGTAGCATTTGGCGCAAGCCAAATTAAAAAGCCAAGCACGACAATAACGATGACTGCGAAGAGCAACCATAATTTCTTTTTTTGCATATCCTATGCCTAAACGTCCATATTGTATTTTTTATGATGTTCATATGACTGAACATGTTTTATTTTGCAATGAGAATGCAAATAAACAACAGAAAAGTTGTAAAAACTGATGAACGGTTGATAGTATGACGACAGCTTTAAGACATGTGTATGTTATGAAATCATCTACTTCAAAAATCCAGCGCCGTGCAGTCAATGGGGTATTTTTATTGAATAAACCTCTGGGGCTGAGTTCAAATGCGGCACTGCAAAAAGTACGTTGGTTGTACCGTGCGCAAAAGGCAGGGCATACAGGAGCACTTGATCCATTAGCATCGGGACTGTTGCCGATTTGTTTGGGTGAAGCAACCAAGTTTTCGCACTTTTTGTTGGACTCTGTGAAGCGCTATCAAACTACAATCCAACTAGGTCACAGTACCACCACAGGTGATGTGGAGGGCGAACGGCTGTTAGAGCAGGTTGTACCTGAGTTAAGCGAAGAGCTGATTGAAGCCATTTTGGCTCAATTTATGGGCGATATTCAGCAAGTACCACCGATGTATTCCGCTTTGAAGAAAGATGGGCGTCCTTTATATGAGTTAGCTCGTAAAGGAATTGAGATTGAGCGTGAGTCACGCCCGATTACGATTTATGCGATTGAGTTGCTTTCATTCACAGCAGAAAGCTTAACCCTTGATATTACTTGTTCCAAAGGCACATATATTCGTGTTTTAGGCGAAGATATTGCGAAAGCATTGGGTACTTATGGTCATTTGACTTATTTACACCGCATTAAAACGGGTCATTTTGATCTGATTCCAAGCTATAGCATCGAGTATTTAGAAAGTTTGTCTGAACAAGAGCGTGAAGCACTGTTGTTACCTGCGTATGCTCCTGTAGATCATTTTCCGAAAGTACAAGTTCCAGCAGGGCGCAGTGAATACTTCAGTCGCGGTATGGAAAGTAATATTGAGCATACAGCAGAAGCACAGGTCTTGGTTTTCGATGGAGAAAAATGCTTAGGTTTGGCTGAAATTACCGAGAAGAAAAGATTGGTTCCTAAACGTGTTTTAAATCTATAATCAAAATATATCACTTGGTAAAAAGGAAAGGGTGTGGATATTGACATTATTATCAGTCTGATCTTTTTTGCCTTTTGTGCAGGGGCAATTGATGCTGCTGTTGGTGGTGGCGGGCTGATCCAAATTCCAGCCCTGATGAATGCTTTTCCTTCTATGGCGCCTGCAACTTTATTTGGCACTAACAAATTGGCGGCAGTCGTGGGAACAGCGACTTCTGCAGTCTCTTTTGCACGTAAAGTCCGCTTTGAATGGAAACTTTTAGCAGTAGTCGCAGTTTGCGCAGCGATCAGCTCATTTGGTGGTGCTGCCAGTGTTGCGATGATTCCGAAAGAAATTTTACAGCCTTTTGTCTTGGTCATGCTGATTGTGATGGCGGTATATACCCTCATGAAAAAGCAATTTGGACAAGTCCATATGGCACAACAGGTTACACCGAAAATTTTGCTTTTAGCAGGTGTTGGTAGCCTAGCCATCGGTTTTTATGATGGCCTGTTTGGCCCTGGTACGGGTAGCTTCTTTATTTTCTATTTTATCCGATATTTACGGGTCGACTTTTTACATGCAGCAGCACTGGCTAAAATTGGTAACGTAATGACCAATTTAGCTGCTTTGAGCTTCTTTATTCCCTCGGGTCATGTGCTCTTTGTCGTTGGTGGTTTCATGGCGGTGGCGAATATGATCGGGTCAATTTGTGGCGTAAGAATGGCGCTGAAATATGGTAGTGGCTTTATCCGTATTTTATTCCTCATCTTAGTTACGATTCTGATTTTAAGGCTCAGCTATCAAATGTTCTTTATGTAAAGACACAGTAGATTCATTCAAACTTTTATTACAAAAAGCGTGCAGACCATGACCTGACTTTTCATCTTTTTTGTTTAATATCAATAGAGCGTGCTTAACGCTGTGTAGAGATTCTTTGCAAAAAAAAGAGATGTTTTAGCTTGAATTGGACTGGAGCATAGAATGAATATATTTGAAGCTTTAAGAGAAAGTCATGTCATACAACGTAATTTGGCAGAACAATTGTTAAGTACCTCGGGCGATACGCCAGAACGCCGTGAGCTATTTGAGCGCCTCAAAAATGAATTATTTGCTCATGCTGTTGCAGAAGATCGTTATTTTTATATTCCTTTAATGATGACCGATTCAGGCCTCAACATTACCCGTCATGCTTTGGCAGAGCACCATAAAATGGATGAGCTATTGGAACAACTGACCGAGATAGCATTCTCAAATCCAAGTTGGTTGGCAATTGCAAAAAAACTATCGGAAACTGTACATCATCACTTACAAGAAGAGGAACATGGTTTCTTTCAGCAAGCCGGAAAAATTTTAGCTGACACGCAGAAGATAACACTTGCGGAGCAATATCAGCGTGAATATAGAAAATATAAAAAAATCGACAAAGACAGCTTGGCCTAAGGCTGTTTTCAAATAAAGTACGATTGTGATCTTTGCTGATTTAGACGCTTTCATCTGTGTCAGATTTAGCTCTAAATGTCACGCCGACAGAGGCCACCATAATGCAAAGCAACGCTAAGGTTTGCCACAGGCTAATTTGTTCTTTGAGTAACAACCAACCAGCCAAAGCGGCTAAGGCCGGGGATAAACTGGAAAGAGTACCGTAGCTGAGTTTACTCAAGCGTTTTAAGGCCATGAGGTCTAGGGCGTAGGGAATTGCGGTTGCCAATAGGGCAATCAATAAGGCTTTGGGCCAATATTCGGTTTGCATCAAGGCTGTTGGATTATGTGAGGCACTGATGGGTAACAGCAATAAAGCTGACATCACAATTGCAATACTGAGAGCATGCATGCCGATATTTTGACGGACGACTTTTTGCCCAAAATAGATATACAGTGCCCAGCAGGCTCCTGCCGACACTGCAAATACTGCGCCTAAAAAAGAAAAATTACTGGCGTTGGCCTGATGCCACGGCACCATGAGTGTAATGCCTAAAATGGCCAATCCGACCCAAATATAATCACGCCGTTGCTTGATCGAGAGTAGTGCCAAAGTCAGAGGACCTAAGAACTCTAAACCGACGGCAATACCTTGAGGAAGTCTACCTAGCGAAGCGTAAAATAAAATATTCATGAGGCATAAAGCTGCTGTATAGCTGAGTAAATCTTTCCATTTTAAATGCGGTAGGCGTTTGATAATGCTCCATGAGCGGAACATCAGCACAATTAAAATTGCGGCAAAGCACAGTCTAAGGGTCACCACGGTGAGGGGATCCAGCACTGCAATCAACTGCTTGGCAAAAGAAGCACTGATTTGATAGGACAGCATGGACAAGACCATGAACATCACTGCCATCAGTTGAGAATTAGGCATCATGCATGCATCAGGTCATGGTGACCTGTTATTTTTAGAAGGTGGATTAGTATAGCGATTTCGCTCTGCATGGGGATGCGAAATCAGCTGAATTTTTTTAAATGCAACAACATGAATTTAAAAATAATGTCTACGCAGGCATGATGCTAATTTTTAAATTCAAATATCACTAAAGATCTTCACTGTGGGATTTGACGTGCTTTTTGCGCGGTATAAGTACAACCAATGGATGCCATGATAATGACACTCAAGGCAAGCCACTGAGACCACAGCAGTTTCTCACCTAAAAATACAAAACCAGATAGTGCTGCAATCGCAGGCTCTAGGCTCATGAGCGTGCCGAAGCTTAAAGCGGTTAAATTGCGCAGTGCAATCATTTCCAGACTAAACGGTAAGGCGCTGGCTAAAACAGCTAAGGCAATAAAATAAATTAGATTTGAGGGTTCAAATACATTTGCAGATAGACCGCTGAACAGTGCGAGAGGCATTAATATCAGCATACCGACAAACATGCCTAAGCATACGGTATGGTTGCCTGAAATACCCGATGGGCGCTGTCCCGCCACGATATACAGTGCCCAACATGCACCTGCACCTAGTGCAAATACAATCCCAAGAAGGTCTAAAGGTTGAGCTGCTTGGTCGAAAGGAAACAGTAAAACCAAGCCTAAAATAGCCAGCCCGACCCAAACAAAGTCAAAGCGTTGTTTGGCATAAAACAGCGCGACACTGAGTGGGCCAATAAACTCAAACGATACTGCAATGCCGAGCGGCAGGCGAGCAATGGATAAATAAAACAATAGGTTCATGCCTGCCAAAGCAAAACCATAGCTGATGATGGCCTTGTATTTAACTTGCTTAAAGTCAATCTGCCAAATTTTAAACAGTACGGCCAAGATGATTGATCCCAACAGCAAGCGCATAGCTGAAACGGTTAAAATGGGAAATTGATCGAACAAGACTTTGGCCAGTGAACCACTACTTTGCAAGCTGAGCATTGCAATTAGCAATAAAAAGGTCGCTTGGAGGTGGGGAGTGCTTTTTAGATTTGGCATTATTAGAATACTAGATAGGGAAGTGAATACTTGGAAAAAGTAGCGGAGTATGTGCTCAGATTACACATAAAATTTTAACAAGTATTCAAAAATAAAAAAACCACAGCTTGGCAGCTGTGGTTTTTAAATACAGTTGAATTAGAACAATACGCGAACGCGGATTGTGCCTTCAACGTCTTGTAGAGTATCTAACGCTTCTTGAGATGCAGTTGCGTCTACATCCATCACCAAGTAACCGACATCACCTTTGGTCATGAGAGACTGACCTGAGATGTTGATGCCGTGCTCAGCAAACAAGTTGTTGATTTTTGACAACACGCCTGGCACGTTTTTGTGGATGTGAAGTAAACGGTGTTTACCTTCAGTCAATGGTAAAGCGATTTCTGGGAAGTTTACTGCAGATAAAGTCATGCCTTTATCTGAATAAGAAACAAATTTCTCAGCCACTTCTAAACCAATGTTCGCTTGCGCTTCCATGGTTGAACCACCCACGTGAGGGGTTAAGATCACGTTTGGAATGTTACGTAGTGGAGAAACGAACTCTTCACCATTGGCTTTTGGTTCTTTCGGGAATACGTCAACCGCAGCACCAGCCACATGACCTGATTTCAAGGCATCTGCTAAATCTTCGATAAGTACGCATGTACCACGTGCAGCATTGATGAAGATTGAACCTTCTTTCATTTGTGCAAATTGGTCTTTACCGAAGAAGTTGCGTGTAGACGGAACGTCTGGTACGTGTAAAGAAACCACGTCAGCATTTGCAAGAAGTTCACCCATAGAACCGACTTGACGCGCATTACCCAAAGGCAACTTGGTCACTGTGTCGAAATAGATCACTTTCATACCCATGCTTTCAGCAAGCACAGAAAGTTGTGAACCGATTGAACCGTAACCGACGATCCCTAAAGTTTTACCACGCGTTTCAAACGAACCAACAGCTGATTTGTTCCAACCGCCTGCATGTGTATCTGTTGATTTTTCAGGTACACGACGAAGAAGAAGAATTGCTTCAGCAAGTACAAGTTCAGCCACTGAACGTGTATTTGAGTAAGGTGCGTTAAATACTGGAATACCACGAACCATCGCAGCATTTAAGTTCACTTGGTTGGTACCAATACAGAAACAACCGACCGCGATTAATTTATTCGCAGCTTCAAACACTTCTTCAGTGAGTTGTGTACGGGAACGAATACCAATGAAATGTGCATCTTTAACCGCTTCTTTCAACGCTTCACCCTCAAGCGCAGTTTTACGATAGTCGATGTTGGTGTATCCGGCAGCATTTAGTGTGTCGATTGCGTTTTGGTGAACGCCTTCTAACAACAAGAAACGAATTTTATCTTTAGGAAGTGAAAGATGTTGGCTCATTACGGCTCCGCTACAAAGGCCAAATTTAGTGGCGATATAATAGCACGTACCGCGCTCGATATACATTTCCTTTATACAGACTCTATTGGGTATTTTTAGTCGCTATAGTGCGTAAAAAAGGCTTTTTGGTCTAATTAAATTAATCATTTCAAAGGTATCCTGAATAAAACAGCTTTTTCTGCGGGAAACAGAAAAAATGCCTTATAATATGACTCCGTGAAAATAACTCAGTTGCGCACTGCTACTGAAATCCTCACGAACTGCCTAAGCTTTAGGGTATGCAAAGACTGAAATCAAACACTTTCCCTGCATAGAACCCTAGCGCCACAAACAACTTGTTTACTTCTTGCAAGGTCTGAAAACGATGAATGCTCCAGTCGCTTTAACCCCAGAGTTATTGACCCAATTGACAGCAATTGTAGGTGAAAACCGCATTAAAACCGATGCGGATAGCCTTGAAAATTGGGGACGCGATCATACCAAACATTTTGATCCAAACCCGTCAGTCATCGTTTTTCCATCGAGCACAGAACAAGTGCAAGCGGTTGTAAAACTTGCAAATGAGTTTAATGTTGCAATTACACCATCGGGTGGTCGTACTGGCTTATCTGCCGGTGCAGTCGCTGCCAATGGTGAAATTGTGGTGAGCATGGACAAGATGAACCATATCTTGGAATTCTTCCCAGCAGACCGTATGGTTCGTGTCCAAGCAGGTGTGGTGACTGAACAGCTACAAAACTATGCGGAAGAGCAAGGCATGTACTACCCAGTGGATTTTGCTTCTGCGGGTTCGAGTCAAATTGGTGGAAACATTGGCACCAATGCTGGCGGTATCAAAGTCATTAAATACGGCATGACGCGTAACTGGGTACTCGGTTTAACTGTAGTCACAGGTAAGGGTGATGTGCTGCGTCTAAACAAAGGCATGATCAAAAACGCAACGGGTTATGCACTACAACATTTGTTCATCGGTGGTGAAGGGACACTGGGCTTAGTGACTGAAGCAGAAATCAAACTGGAACGCCAACCGCAAGACCTTCAAGTAATGGTATTGGGTGTACCTGATTTTGATGCTGTAATGCCTGTATTGCATGCTTTCCAAGCCAAAATTGACCTGACTGCATTTGAGTTCTTTGGTGAACTGGCAATGCAAAAAGTGTTGGCAAATGGTCATGTGCAACGTCCATTCGAAACCGAATGTCCATTCTATGTATTGTTAGAATTTGAAGCGCCATTTGAGCCAATTATGGACAAGGCGATGGAAATTTTTGAGCACTGTATGGAACAAGGTTGGGTACTAGATGGCGTGTTGAGCCAAAGCCTCGATCAAGTGGAAAGCTTATGGCGTTTACGTGAAGACATTTCTGAGTCAATTGCACCATTTACACCATACAAAAATGACATTTCAGTGTTGATTACGCATGTTCCTGCATTCATTAAAGAAATTGATGCGATTGTGGCAAGCAACTATCCAGACTTTGAAATCTGTTGGTTCGGTCATATTGGTGACGGGAACTTACACTTAAATATTTTAAAACCAGCTGACTTAAGCAAAGATGAGTTCTTTGCCAAATGTCAGGTGGTGAATAAATATGTCTTTGAAACCGTGAAAAAATACGACGGTTCAATTTCTGCTGAGCACGGTGTCGGTATGACTAAAAAGCCATACCTTGACTACACCCGTTCGGCGGAAGAGATTGAATATATGAAAGCCTTGAAGCAAGTTTTCGATCCAAACGGCATTATGAACCCGGGTAAATTATTCGACCTTTAAGTTCGAATTGGGTTTCAAAAGCGCATCCATGGTGATGCGCTTTTTTTATGGTTGATGGGACTGAATTACATTTACTAAATAGTGTAATAGACCTAAAAAAGGCATGATGGACTGATAAATAATGAATTTTGGGTGGGATTTATGTTGCGTCTTATTTTAGCTTCAGCCGTATGTGTGGGATTATTGTCAGGTTGTGCGACGACCAAAGAGTTAGTAAATAAAGTCGGTTCGTCAGATACACCGTTGGCTCAGGTACTTAAAGAGCGTCCAGATTTGCGTAATGAGTTGGCTACGGTTGAAATCCGCCAATACTTTAATACGGTGGAATCCCCAACTGCGGCAGAAGTCAAAGTGACAGAAACAGGTTTGTTGGATGACTCAGTGAAGTCGGTGCGTACTGTGTATAACTTTAAGTTGGTTGGTGGTGACTGGGAAAAAACTGCGACGAAAACCTCTTACCAATGTGCGCGTGGTAAAAACACCAAGAACTTCCAAACAATGAAGTGTGCATAATAAATCTTTGATTTATGGTTGAAATGTAGGCGAGTCTACCTCATAAAAAGCGTATCGTTTGATGCGCTTTTTTGTTTTTGGGATTTTATAAAAATGAATATTTTGATTGTTGGGAACGGTTTTGATTTGTCGCACTACTTGCCGACGAAGTACGATCATTTTATGTTGGTGATGAAGGCTATTGAGAAAAAAGATTTAAATAAACCAATCAATGATGTTTTGTATTCTCCATTTGAACATCCGATACATCTTATAACCAAGTACTTCAAAATTACTCATGCACTTGATCAGAAGTCATATCAAATGAATTTTGAGCAATTATTTTCTGAATTTAAGCAGTCTAGGGACATGGAGTTTATTCATAAAACGAAGGGAAATTATGATGTATCAAGTATTTATTTAACAGCAGTACAAATTTATGAAATTCAAAACAAATTAAAGAAAAATGGTTGGTATCAATATTTTAAAAATCATGTTGAGGAAATAAAAACTTGGATTGATTTTGAACAGAAAATTGAAGAAGTACTGATTGTATTAGCAAAAAGTATAGTTCAAATTGAAAAAGTAGAAATGAATATAAATGATCAATTTGACTTGTTAGATATTCTAAGTAAAAAACATATTGATACGTTAAATTTTTTTGGTTTTTCAAATAATGTCGGAGGTACAGTCAAAATTGGAGGAAGAGTTACAAATATACAAAGAGAAGCTTATATAAGTGCGAAGTTTTGTCATGGGGAAAATATTGATAATGGGTTTAGTGCGACGGCATTCCTTGATTTTTTACAGCAAGAATTGGAAGATTTTATTCAAGTATTTAACTTATATCTTGAATTGATTGTGGATAAATTATCATCAATCAATAGTATTTCTCTTGAAACTGATGGATGGACTTATCCTGATAAAATTTTTTCATTCAATTATACTGATACTTATCAGCGCCTTCATAATTCTGTGAATGTGGAATATTTACATGGTAGTCATGGAGAAAATCAAAATATTGTTTTAGGTATTTCTGATTTAGATGATGTGTCTTTGAAGAAGCTTAAGGCATATGGTTTTACCAAATATCATCAGAAACTTTTTAAAGATACAGATTACATATTCTTAGATGAGTTCAAAAGAATAATAGAAGATGGTAAAAAGGAGTTTGATGCTGATCTTAAATTGATGAGCGCAAATGCATTAAGTGATATAAGAACAAGATCTATAAAGAGAGGGTTAGGTAGTAATGCTACTACTTTAGATTTGAACTTTATAATTTGGGGACATTCACTAGATGTCTCGGACAAGGATTATATTGTAGATCTATTTAGCTTAAATGATGATATAGATCGAAATGTTCGCATTACAGTCTATTACTTTGGTAAAACTGGAAAGTTTTCATTACTCAATAATTTGCTGGCTATTTTGGGTAAAGGTAAAGTTGAGCAATGGATGAAAAATAAATGGCTTTGCTTTAGGCCTAACCCAGAAATTAAATTTCTCGCTCAAGAGAGCCCAGATGTAGATCAGGCATCCTAAATTTAAAACACAATAACTCATCTAGCCTATCGAACAGGGTTGTTTGCTAGGCTATGATCAAATTATTCAAATGATAAGCAGAATAAAATGAAAACCCTTGCTTTTATTCACTCAGAAAGTACACGTTCTGCTGTAGGCGACTTTGCTCCAGTCATCTCCGTGTTTTCACACTATGAACTAGGGAATTCGGTCTCACCTTTTCTATTGCTGGATCATATCGGCCCGAGTTATTTACAGCCGACCCAGTTAAAAAAAGGCGTGAGTGAACATCCGCATCGTGGATTTGAAACGGTGACCATCGTTTATCAAGGTGAGCTTACCCATCAGGACTCTACAGGCGGTGGCGGTGTGATTGGCGCAGGGGATGTACAGTGGATGACAGCAGGGGCTGGAGTACTGCACGAAGAAATATTTAGTGAGGCATTTTCTAAAACAGGCGGGGCATTTGAAATGATCCAACTGTGGGTCAATTTGCCTGCAAAAGACAAAATGAATCCTGCACGTTATCAGCACTTGAGTCGTACCATGATTCCAGAACTGGAACTCGCGCAAGCTCAAGGAAAGGTCAGGGTGATTGCAGGGACGTATGAAAACCAGACAGGGCCTGCTCAAACACATAGCCCT
Source organism: Acinetobacter sp. SW-226 (assembly GCF_055632855.1). NCBI lineage: Bacteria > Pseudomonadati > Pseudomonadota > Gammaproteobacteria > Moraxellales > Moraxellaceae > Acinetobacter > Acinetobacter sp. SW-226. The sequence goes on from NZ_CM145752.1 coordinate 346,679, forward strand.
ATGACCGTGTTGGATGTGCAACTCACAGCAGGGATGAAAACGGTTTTACCCGCATTGGAAGGCGAAACGACACTGCTGTATATCCGTAGGGGTCGTCTTCAGCTCAATAGCGGAGAAATGATAGAAGCACAGCAGATGGCGGTCATGTCTAATCATGACGAGCACCTTGAAATACAAGCGGTACAAGACAGCGCTTTTTTATTACTCAGTGGGCAGCCTTTAAATGAACCGATTTATGGACGAGGTTATTTTGTCATGAACACCTTCACCGAAGTTTTACAGGCGTATGAGGACTTAAAACAAGGGCATTTTATCGCACCTCGTATAAAATCCAATGTGACAGATGAAACTTAAAAAAGTAACAATACAAACTGATGCAACACTGCTAAAATAGCTTAACTGAGCTTTGTCGGTGTCACCGCTCAGTCTATTTTAATAACACCTTTTCTAAAAACGCTTTGTGAATACAGCGTAAAACCAGTGTGCATTTCTCGCACCCATTACATTTTTTATTCAATTTTACAGTGCTTGCCATTGGGCTTAGTCGTCTCTCCCGCCAACGGACTTCGCTCAGGCTTGTACGCATTTTATATGTAGATAACAATGCAAAACGTACAAACTTTAAAGTTAAGCCGTGCCACATTGATGTTTCCTTTGGCATTGGTTTTATTCGAATTTTCAGTCTATATCGGTAATGATTTAGTCCAACCTGCCATGCTCGCCATTACCCAAGATTTTGGGGTCAGCAGTGCATGGGCACCATCGTCCATGTCTTTTTATTTATTGGGCGGTGCCTGTGTCGCATGGTTGCTTGGGCCGCTTTCAGACCGTTTAGGCCGCAAAAAAGTGCTGCTCTCGGGTGTGGCATTTTTTGTGCTGACCTGCCTTGCAATTTTACTCACTCAAAATATTGAGTCTTTTTTGGCACTCCGCTTTTTACAAGGTGTGGGGCTGTCGATGATTTCTGCGGTGGGTTATGCCGCAGTACAGGAAAGTTTTGAAGAGCGTGATGCTATTAAAGTCATGGCTCTTATGGCGAATATTTCTTTGCTAGCACCGTTACTTGGTCCTGTGGTCGGGGCATTTATGATTGACCATGTGTCATGGCATTGGGGTTTTATTGGCATCGCCTTTTTGGCTTTTTTAAGTTGGTTTGGTTTAAAAGCCAAAATGCCTGCGACACAGCACAGTATTCCTAAAAAGCCACTACGTTATATATGGGATGATTATAAAACGGTCTATAAAAATAAGACTTTTTTGGCGCTCACCTTTGGTTTGCCTATGGTGGCCATGCCATTGATGTTGTGGATTGCACTGTCACCCGTAATCTTGGTCGAGGAACTTGGCTTAAGCAGTATGCAATATGGCTTGGCGCAGTTCCCTGTCTTGGGTGGTCTCATTCTAGGTAATATTGTGCTGATTAAAGTCATCGACAAAATGGCACTGGGTAAAACCGTGTTACTCGGTTTGCCCTTGATGTTCATCGGTACGCTGTTGGTGGTGCTCGGCACGATTTTCCAAAGCTATTTCTTACCGTTATTGATTGTGGGGATGACTTTGGTGAGCTTTGGCGAAGGTATTAGTTTTTCAGTGTTATACCGCTTTGCGTTGATGTCATCTGAAGTGTCCAAAGGGACAGTTGCCGCAGCCGTTTCGGTCCTGATGATGTTTACGTTTTTCTTTGTGATTGAACTGGTGCGTATGGCGTATGTGGAATTTGGTCTTTGGGCTTATAGTTTGGTCTGCCTCATTTTAATTACCCTGTGGTTTAGTTTTCCTCGTGTGACCGTGAAGAAGTTGATACAAAGCCGTCTTGAGAGTGGTGTCTACTAAGATTTTATTTGTTGCATTCAGCTAAGTTCACATAATAAAAAAGCGCACATTCATTTGAATGGGCGCTTTTTTATTATGGCTTTAAAACATCCTTTTAAAGCCAGTATTTAAAAATGGTATTAAAACTCAGGCTTCCGCTTGCTCAGGTTCTAGTTTTTTAATTTTGGCATCAAATACAAAAGGCCCAAAGGGTAGAATGGATGCGATCAAACCTAGAATAAACATCTTCAAAGACCATTTTTGCTTTTCACAGACTACAAACAGCACGATGAGAAACAGGATAAATAATACGCCATGCCCCATACCCACGTATTTGACTAGGATCGGGTTATCAAAGATGTATTTCATTGGCATCGCAATAAATAACAACAGTAAAAAAGAAATCCCTTCTAAAAATCCTACAACACGTAATGTCTGAATGTTCATGGTCAAAAATCTATGAGAATGAAGCTCGAGTGTACTCAAGAATGAAAGAAAAATGAACTATTTAAGATACATAGCCAAGCTGAGCCATTTGGGCCAAATTGAAACACTTTGAGGGCTTCGGATGACATGGATTATTTAATGACTCATTTAATATCTCGGGTGAGTAGTTCGGTTTTCAATTTGAGCAATTCTGGTAGGGTTTCCAGTAGTAGGCTGATTTGTTTGAGGACCAAGTGCAAGTGCTGACTCATTGTTTCTTGTGTATTTAAGTGTTTGATCTCTGCCAATTTCTGTTGAATCTCTCGCTCGGGTAAGGTCTTATGCTGAAGTAGTACGTCATTCAGCGTGCTTTTACACCAGAGCATGAGTTCCAGTACTTGGTTGTCTTGTACCAGTTCACGATGGCTGCCCAAAGCAGAAATATAGCTGAGTTGACTGTGGCTATATACCAAGTAGCGAAAAGCATGGTGTATCAGTTCTGGGTTTGGATTCGGTTCAGTACTGAGACTAGAAATCATGCTTGCAAGTTCAGTTTGGGCATTGTGTGCAGCACGCCGTGCTCCGCGATAAGCCATGCTATTGTTTTTGCCCTGTTGGTACTGTTCACAAATGGCATCAAAATAGTTGAGGGTGCTATCAGAAGCTTTTTTTATGGTGTTGGAAATATTACGAAAGTCCCAATCAGGCCAGATGAAACTGACCGCGAACCACGCAATGGCGCAACCCATTAGAGTATCCATGATCCTCGGTAAAATAATGGCATAGCCTGCACCTTTTAAATTAAAAATCAGCAGTACCATGAGTGTTGCCATCAGGGTTGCCATGGCATATTTCTTGGAACTGAGATAGAAAAAGCACACCCCAAAAATAATGGTCAGCAGTAACTGTCCTTCAATACTTGGGACGAAATACAGCAGTGGAATCCCTAAAACAACGCCCAAAATAGTGCCTAAGGTTCGCATTTTTAAGCGGCTTTTGGTGGCAAAGTAACGCATTTGGCAAACAAATAAGCTGGTGAGCAAAATCCAATAGCCATGTTGGGCAAAAGGCAGAAGAGAAATGCCATAACCCACAGCAAAGACAAAGGCGATACGTACCGCATGTCGAAACAGTGCCGACTGCGGGGTGAGATGTTGGCTGAGTTTGAGCCACAGATCGTGCCAACCATGAATATCATCATCGTATAAGTTGAGGTTGTCGATGTGTTCTTGATAGCGTTGCTCTTGGCGTAATTGCAGTTCATTTAAGTGTTGAAAGCGTTCATGCACATTGTCTAAGTTATTTAAAATCAGTTGTAGATTTTTGACTTCAATATTATGTGGATTGTCTCGAATCCAGTCTTGCATCGAACTGTGTAAATTCAGCAATGCTTGATTCGTATTGGGATCTGACACATAGATTTGATTGCTGAGAATACAGCGTGCCAATGCCTGACAGGCAAGGGCCTGCAGCCGAATATTTTTTTGAATACGGAAAATAAGATCTGTACGGCTGAAGTTCTGATGTAGCTGTTCATAGTGTAAATAATTAGAGCTGGCTTGCTCATGAATGTCTTGAGCCAGAAAGTATAAATTCAGCCAATAAATCGTCTTTTGGTTGGCACGTGAGGCCTTTAGTCGAGTGAGCAGCGAACTTTTGGTGCTATTAAAGCTTTGAATAATTGTGCTGTTTTGTAAGGATAAGTCGTAGAGTAATGCTTCAACATTGTTTTGATTATCAGGGTCAAACAAACGTGCTTTGGCATTGAGTAAATCTGCAATTTGCTTAAAACAGTGTGCTAGATTGTCCTGAACGGCCAAAGTTGGCTTTAGCAGATAAAACACAATGGCGGTACAGCCATACCACAATGCGCCCAAGACAAAACAACTGGGTTGAAAGTACCAAACTGAATATTCTCCTAAGCCAAACATGCTGTATAAGGAGAGTAAAATGGTGCCAAAGCTCATCGCTGCATAGCGTTGTCCAAGTGCCCCCAGTAAGATAAAACAAGCACTAGAAAGTGATAAGTAAATGATGAATATGAATTTATAGGGATGCAGGAAATCTAAAATACTGCTGACACTAAAGAACAGCACGCAGACATAGACTAGGTTTCTGAGACGAATACTAAGTCGGTCATCGAAGTCTGTTAAGGCAGTTGCAATCGCACCTAAAGTCGTCGGTACGATCAGTTGTTCCAGTCCTAAAAAGTAGAGCCCTAAGGTTGTACCACTCAGCACGATAAAAATTTGCAGGCAATACATAAAAATTGCATTGGACTGAAAAGATTGAAACCACTGGCGAAAATTATTCACGATGTCATTGTCTAGGCTTGATTTTATTTTGCTTTTAGCCTGAACGTTTTTTAGCATACTGTCAATTTAATGCGATTGAACATCACATGAAAAAGAGAGTAAAAAGCGATAAAAACACAGCAGAAAATTCATCCGCTGTGCTATGTGTATAAGTCAGAACTTATCCACAGAAACGAAGATGAAGCACTTTTTGTTTACATGCTAAGGATGCGATAGATTTATTGAATTACACCACAGGCGATACGATCGCCACCACCACCGAGTGGTTTAGGACTATCTGAGTAGTTGTCGCCACCTGCATGCACCATCACCGCTAAACCTTGTATGTTTGCTAAACTCAAACGAGGTGCAAGTAAATTGACTTTCGCATTACCTGCTGAGTCGACATTCAAGATGGGTAAATCACCCAGATGACCGTTGAGCGGTGTACCGTGGTTGGGTGCTTTTTCGGGGTTAAAATGTCCGCCAGCAGCTAAAGCTGCAACTGGTTTCCCTTCTTTTTCAGCCACATCACATGAGCCTTTTTCATGGATGTGAAAACCATGTGGGCCCGGCGGAAGCTGGCTTAAATTGGTTTGAATAACTAGGCCAGCAGGGCTGTCAGTAAAACGAATGGTACCAATTTTTTGTCCCACACCTGCAGTTGAAACCGCATGAACATCGACATTTTTGACCATCGTGTTACTTTCAGTTGGAGTCGTGCTACATGCCACAGTCCCTAAACCAATCAACGCCATGAGCGTACTTAGTTTTAAAGTAGAAGACAACATATTAGATCCTTTTTCCTTAAAATTCAGAACCATTCAAACAAAGGCAAGGCTTGGGTTCAATGTTCTCCGTACAGTGTTTTTGTATCTGACATAAAAAAACGCATGCTCTCGGTGAAAGCATGCGTTTAAGTTATTTCACTAAAGTTATTTTTTTGGCGTGTCCAATGGCTCTTCAGGTGGATCATAAGCCAATGTCGCTTTCGGCATCATCAAGGGTTCATTGACCTGCTCATGCAACCATTCACGCCAAATAGCTAACAGCACGGCTAGGATCACAGGGCCAATAAATAAACCGATCATACCAAAGCTGGCTAAACCACCTAGCACACCAAACATGATGAGCAAGAATGGAATTTGAGTTGCACCTGAGATCACCAATGGGCGAATCACATTGTCCGCTGTACTCACGACACAAACACCCCAAGCCATCACACCTATAGCCTCAATGGTTTGACCTTGTGAGAACAACCACAGTGATACGGCACTATAAGCGACAGGAGGGCCAAATGGAATCAACGCAAATAAGAAGGTAACAATGGTGAGTACCATTGGATTTGGAACACCTGCAACAAAGTAACTAATGCCTGCCAAGAGTGCTTGAGCAACAGCTGTAAGCCCTACACCATACAGCACGGCGCGTGTTGTTTCAGAAATGGTATCTAAATAGTGATGAATACGTGGTCCAATCACCATTTCAAGTGCCTTGCTAACCTGACTTAAAATGGTTTGTCCATCACGGTAGAAAAAGAATAAAGACATGACTGCAAAGCAGAGTTTGAAAATATTTTTACTGATTTCACTGAGAACTAAACGACCATAGCTTAAGTGGCTTTGGAACCAACCTGAAACATTTTGTACGATGCTATTGGGGTCAGTATTGATTTCTTTTAAGGTCCGTGTGACTTCCTTACCGATAAAAGGTAAGTCACGGATAAATTGAGGCACATCTAAGTGACCAGAAAAGACCTGTTTTTGTAATTCGTAAAATAAGCTCCGACCTTCGTGTTGCAGCATAAAGATTGCAAAGGTCAATGGAATTCCGACTACCAATATAACCATGCTGATCATAATGGTTGCACTTAAAGTCGGACGCGGTCCACAGAGCTTCTGCACGGAGTGATATAAAGGCCATGTGATATAGGCAATAATCGCAGCCCAAAGCACAGGTACAATAAAGTATTTCAGGACTTGAAAGCTCAAATAGAACAGAATAAAAATCAGTCCAAATAACAATACTTTTTGTAAGGCTGGTGCGTATCGTTGCACGGTATTCACTGCTATATCTCTAAGGTCAAAGTCATATTAACTGAAAAAAATGCGAACGAGAATCTACCCTTGGTAAGTTCTCGTGAATTACAGAACATAAAAGCAGAGTTCATTGGCTTATCTTTATCTTCAATGCCTTAGAACCATGCACTTGGATCATCGACAATTGCATTGAGCAAAGGTTGCCATTGGCTTTGGATGGTTAAATAATTTTTTTGTGTTTTATCAAATATGCTTAAGCCTTGCATTGCCAATTGACCATACGCGGTACGCTCAGAAATCCATGCGATCGGTTGCTGTTCAATCTTTTCAAAAAAGTCTTGAATGTCTTTGGCACTGGCGCTGTTGGCTTTGACCCGATTGGCTAAAAGGAGAATTTGAACTTTACCTTTACGGATACGTTTAATCTCTTGCAAGTGTTTTAAAAAACGTCGTGTACTGTCAATATCAAAAAATGAAGGTTGCAGTGGGGTCACAATAGCATGTGCTTCACTCACCAGTTGTTCCGCATGTTCACCAGACAGTGCGCCTGGTGCATCAATAATTAAATATTCAATATTTTTAGGGACTTCACCAATTGATTTTTCATGACGCCAATCCAAACTTTCAATATGTGCTACGTGGTCAGGGCGTTGTTTTAACCACTGACGGGCAGACTTTTGATTATCAGCATCGGCCAATGCGACCTTATAACCTTTCTGTGCAAGTGCTGACGCTAAATTAATTGCGGTTATCGTTTTGCCACAGCCACCTTTTTGGTTTGCAATTAATATCGTTTTCATGACCTTAAATGATTTTATTCTGCTCATCCCTAGCATATCATTCTTTTGTGTGCTGGATATGACACATGACCAAAGTTATAAGCTTAAATCTTGCTAGCAGTAGCACAAAATTAGGAAAAAACCATGTCCATATGGATGGCAATGTTGATCGGTGCAGTAATTGGTGTGGTCTTGACCACCCTTATTTTAAGTCACAGCCGAAATGGACGCATCAAAGCAGAATATGAGCGCTACATTGCCGAATTAGAATTAGAGCATCAGCAGGCTTTGGCTCAAGCACAAAAGCGCAGTGTCAATACCAGTCGTGCAGTGTTGAAAGGCAAAATGGCAGAGCAACTGGCACCGATTATGCCACAGTTTGAATACTTACCCAGTGATGCTAAATTTTTGGGAGATCCTGTCGACTATGTGGTGTTTGATGGTTATACCGACCTGCGTGATGGTGAGGGGAGAGCGGAAGATATTGAAATTGTGCTTATTGATATTAAAAGCGGTGGGGCGAGGCTGACCAAAGGACAAGTGGCCATTGCGCAAGCGATTCAAGCAGGGCGAGTTCGTTTTGAAACGGTACGCATCGACTTTGATACGACGGAATAAGCCAAGTAGCAACAAACATGTCCATTCAATTGAACAACTTCAAATACAGCATGATATGAATATTGCGATTATCTTAATTGGGTTTTTGCGCACGAGCAAAGTACATCAGTTGTCCGAGTTTCGGGATTCCCTCAGCATAAAAGTAGTGTTGTTCTATCACATTAAATCCTGCTGCTTTTAAGGACTGTTCAATATTTCGATTGAGATGGCAGCCATCCGCTAAACGCTTTTGCACAGGCGTGAGTAAGTGTTGTAGGCGCTGAATATACAGATTATTGGTGTTTAACACATGCTCCACTACATGTAAGGCACCGCCGGGTTTGAGCACGCGTAATATTTCTAGCAAAGCCTGTTCTAGCTCTGCAATACTACACAGCGTCCACGTACTGACTACATGTTCAAGGCTGTGGTCAGCAAAAGGCAACTTTTCCGCACGGGCTTGTACATGATGCACTTCAAATGCTGCTGCTTGTACCCGCTCTACAGCCAAATGATAAATTTCAGGACTGGGTTCAAGGGCATAGAGCGTATCGACATTTTGATAAAAAGGCAGATTCAGCCCTGTACCAAAACCAATTTCCAATACATCTCCCTGAATCGGTAAAAGTAGTTCGCGGCGCTTATCCATTAAACTGGGCACTTGCATGACCTGATTTAATATATGTGGAAAAATGTGTTGTTGATAATATTTATAAAGCATGATTATTTTGGGGTGCTGGTCTTCAGCTCTAGCCTAACTGAAAAATGCTCTAGCTAAAAGTAGACTGCATAATTCGTGCACAATGTTACTAAGTTCATAAGCTTCTTTTCAGGAAACTCGACTAAGATGAAAATTGATTCATATTTTCCTAGGTTGATGGGAATGAGGTTTGCAATGAAATCTAAATTTATCTTACTCAGTTTACTCTCAAGTTTACTGTTGCCGATTAGTGCCAGTGCCACTGTAGATTACAACATTGCTAAAGGTCTTGCACCAGCTTCAAAGGATCAATCTATTTCTGTGTTGAAACCGTTTAAAGGGGATTTTCGAATTTTGGGTTCAAAGACCTATTCGGAAGATGAGCAAGCCAAATTTTCACCGATAGACTATGCAGTGAGTTGGGGGTTATTTGCTGAGCCTGAAATTGCACGACATATTACTGTGAACCAATACGACCGTTATCTCAATTGGAAAATTGATCGCCTGCCTGTACCTGCTGAGCAAGCGATGCAGATGGTTTCGAATATGCACATCATTCCAGCCAACCCTGAAATTGCGAAACAAATTAAACATGTAAAACGTGGTGACTTGGTTCGTTTAAAAGGTGATTTGGTTGAAATCAAAGATAAAGATCTGGTCTGGACGTCTTCTTTAACCCCAACCGACACTGGCGATGGCGCTTGTGAAGTCTTTCGTGTCAGCTCAATCCAATGGATTGAACGGGTGAAAGGATAAGCCATAAATCAGGTTAAACGAGTTCTTCAGACTATGCTGTTTGACAGTATTGCAGGGCGGAACAAACCATATCGTCTTGCTCCACGTGAAACTTATTTAACCCGAATCCTGTTTAAGCCAATGATTCCACAACCCGAATGATTGGCTTGTTTTGATGACATAATTGGTAAGCACATAAAGAGGCATAAATACCAGCTAAATAGCCTTCAACACTTCTCGCGTTACTTGTTACCAAATTATATTTCCCTTTGAGCAAACTAAATAACGTTTCTATTTTGTTGCGCTGCTTTAGATAATATTCATCTTCTTTTGACAATTGAACTGCCTGCATGTTTTTACGATGATATGTAATTAAATCAATATCTTGTTCTTTAAGCCTAGCTTTTAGTTCATGACTAATATAGCCACGATCAGCATAAAGCTTTACTTTTAATCCTTCTACCAACGGTTTAACCATTTTGATGTCTGCTGTATGTCCATTAGATAAAACTGAGTTCGCAATCTCACCTGATTGATTCATCAGTAAATGTAGCTTACAACCAAAGAACCATCCCATTGAGCTTTTACCACGCGTTGCAATTGATGATATGGATTTATGTCGCTGAATACGCTGATTTTTACAGACTGGCAAAGTAGTTGAATCAATCCATAAATACGAACTTTGATGATCTTTCATCACAGCGAAATGCAAGGCATGTAAAGCGAGTTGATGTGTATTCACTAAATAAATCATGCGCTGATAACAGGGTAAACTTTTAAATAAATGGCTTTTGTCTTGTTTCAACGATGAGAAGAATGCTTTGAAGTTATTAAAATGAGAACATTTATACCAAATCGCAATGAAGATGATTTCTGAAATACTCAGTTGAGCGGTTCGAATTCTTAGACAATGGTTACATTCTTTAAGAAATTTCCAGTAAGTCGCTTCAAATTTTAAGAAGAAATCATCAATTACACAAAATAATTCTGTACTATCGAACATAAGGACTAGAGTTGTGAGTTTGGTGTGGTAACTCAACTGATAGCTCTAGTCCTCTTATTTTTCAAGTCAATTTCTTATCCGCGATTCGGGTTATTTAATATATGCTGTAAATGCTTATAGATACGTAATTTTAAACTATTTTATTGATAAACCACGTTCAAATTGTTTGAACGTGGTTTTTTATCTTTATTTTGCGGTTAATGCCGTACCATCAAACGCAATACCATCCCAACCATTCAACATGAACTGACGAATATTTTGATGATCCGTTGCATCAGGTGTCGCTAAAACAGAGGCATAGTGTTCTGCAAATAAGCTTAAGGTTTGTGCTTGATCGAGCCCTTGAAGCTGTGCAAACGAAAACACTTTGGCACTGCCTTGGTTTTCAGTTGCCGCATTGTGTTGTAAACCATTTTTAAACGCAGTTGGCGTATGTGTATAAGCAGCTTCAATAAAAGCCAGTACATCTGAAAATTTTGCTTCGCCCGTTGCAAGCTGAGCCAATAAGACCTGTGCCATGTGTATATGTCCGATTAAATTTATGCTCACATCATACCCAAAAAGTGTAGGTTTGTGAGTTTTGCATTTGAGAAAACTTTTGAGCTTATTTTAAGAATCGGCTCAAGCTTGAAAAGCCTTGATGTCGATAGATTGATTCGGGTTTAATAGGTCTAGTATTGATGAACTGTGGATAACTTTGGACTTATCCATACAGCTTTTGCGAAAAATAGGGCACTTAAATGAATTGGATCTTGGTGGCTTTGGGCGGTGGAATAGGGGCCTGTTTACGCTATGGTGCAGGCTTATTGCTCTTCAAACCGAATATGAGCTTTCCATGGCCGACGTGGTGGATCAATATTATCGGTTGTTTTACTGCGGGACTATTTTTTGCGCTCAGTCAAAAATATCCAGTGCTTCAACAAGAAGCACGTTTATTTTTAATGGTGGGTGTATTGGGCGGTTTTACCACTTTCTCAAGTTTTGGTCTCGAAACGTTTCAATTACTGAGACAGGGGCAAATGCTACTCGCTTTGAGTTATGCATTGTCAAGTTTAGTGGTGGGTGTGATTGTACTGGGAATAGGATTCTATTTACTCGACAGCCTTTTTAAGCCTTAAATATTTTAGAGCGTCATTGTCGCAATTGAAGACATAAAAAAAGAAGCCTAAGCTGGAGGAGGTCTTAGGCTTCTTGATATCTTTACTATAACGCGTATAGCTTAAAGAAAAATGAAATTATTGTGAGCGTTTGAAACGCGCGAAACGTTTGTTGAAACTTGCAACACGACCTTCATTACTGGTTTGACGTTGCTCACCCGTATAAAACGGATGTGACGCACTTGAAATATCCAAACTGACATAAGGATACGTTTTACCTTCATACTCACGGGTTTGGTTACTTTGTAATGTACTACCGATAATGAAAAATGCATCGGCATTGGTGTCGTGAAATAGCACTTCGCGATACTCTGGATGAATATTGGCACGCATACGGCATCTCCTTAAATCTATTATTTTTGAAATGTTATAATATAACAATATTAAAGTCAAAATAAACCCAGTGACTTTATGTAACTGGGTTTATTGGAGTTGAATTGGTTTTGTTCTCAGCTATCGTCATTATTTAAGCTGTGGGCGGTACCAACTCTTCAAACAGATCGTTGAGGTTGTCGTGGACTTTGAGATGAATCAGGTTCCAGTAATGTCCAGACACCGTACGATTGACCATCAGCGTATCGGGGGAGGGTTTAAACACATCCCAATATTTCAGCGATGGTTTGACCAGTTCAATGCCATCATGATGCGCGGAGTTCTCAGCAAAGTCATACATGGTCGTAAGGGGGCGCATCAGCACCTCTAACCATGCTTCATACAGTTCGGCAGGAAATTTTCCTTGTTCAGACATGGAGTGCAAAGCAGTCAGTTGTTGCTCCATGGCCAAGATATTACTGTCACGCGCTGCTTGAATCAGCTGCTTAAAATGCATCACGATTTCAGTCGATAGGGTTTTGACACCGCCGTAGTCATACACGATCACGCTACCATCTTCACGAAAGGCAAAGTTGCCCGGATGGGGGTCACAGTGAAAGCGCTTTAAAAAGAAAATCTCACGACCAATGGCACGGAATAAACGACGTCCCAGTTCATTACGCGTGTCTTGTGACCACGTACTGGCAGTTTCAATGCTTTCACCTTGTTCCACGCTTAAGGTCAAAATATGCCGACTCGAATAATCTTTATAGACTTGAGGAATAATAATCTTAGGGTCTAGGGCCTGATGAAAGGTTCGTGCGACCTCTAAGTTTTGGGCTTCTATTTGATAGTTCAGTTCGTTATCCAAACTGTCCTGAATTTCTTTAAAGAGTTGATCTTGTAGCTTACGGTCAATTTTGAGCACACCCATTAAGCGTAGCGCTAAACGGACTTGTTTTAAGTCACTTTCACAGGCTTCTTCTACACCCGGATACTGAACTTTAACCACGACCTGTTCACCACTCGGCAAAGTGGCCTTGTGTACTTGGCCTATTGAGGCTGCGGCAAAGGGTTGTTCTTCAAAGGCTGTAAAAATTTGATTGAGCGGTTTGCCTAGTTCTTTTTCTACCTGCGCTTTGATTTCGCTAAAAGGCATCGCTGGCGCTTGGCGTTGTAATTTACTAATCGCGCGTGCCACTTCAGGCGGGAAAATGTCTTTGTATTGAGATGCAATTTGCCCGACTTTCATTACGGCACCTTTCATTTCACCTAAGGTATCTGCAATTTGAAGTCCAATGTCCTGAAAAAGCTGACTGCGCGCCGCATTTTTTTTATCTTCATCGGCATTGAAGTTTTTAATTGAATTGGTCACAGTCTTGGTTGCGATACTTGCCGTCATGCTGGCAAGTTTCATAAAGCGACGACCGGGCGTACGAGTCGTATTTGCCATGCGATATTCCTCGGGGCATCTTCATTACATCTCAGATTTGATCATAGGCGACAAATGCAAAACTGCCTACTTTAAATTGTTAAGCTGATGTTTCTATTTAAATAATAGTGGTCAATTGAGTGAATTGCACGCTGGATTTCGCTGCATTTAAAAATCGCGTTACACTGTGCGAAAAATGTTGAGTATGAAATAAATGAAAGTTTATCGTTATTTTACAGGCAAGGATGATGTGCAGTTTTGTGCACGTGTTACCAAAGCACTGAATGAAGGCTATAGCCTGTATGGTTCACCGACCATGACCTTTAATGGCAATGAAGTGATCGTAGGGCAGGTGGTGGTCAAAGAAGTTGAGGATGAAAGCGAAGTACCACAGGGTCTGAAAGATGCTTTGGCACAACTGTAAGAGAGAAATAGGAGAGTATTTAACCCTCCTATTCACCGCAAAGTTTTAGTGATAGTCCTGACTGAGACGTTTATTGTTGTTATAAAGTCGAAGCAAGAGTAGGGCACATGCTACGCTTAAACCAACAATCAACCCAATCCACACGCCTGCTGCACCTATGTTGGTATAACGTGCCAAATAAATGCTGACTGGAAAAGCCACAATCCAATAGGCAATCATGGTGATCCACATTGGACCTTTGGTGTCTTGCATACCACGTAAACAACCTGCGGCGCTAATTTGCCAAGCATCCATCAGTTGGTAGGCGAGTGCAAACAGTAGTAAATACATCGCAACTTTTGATACTTCATGGTCAGAGGTATAAATTGCCACAATTTCAGGACGGAACAGCGCAATCAGCAACATGGTCATCAGCGCCAAAATCGTACCCGTAGCGAGCCCGAGTTTTTGCACCTTTCGCATTGCGATCCAGTTTTTCTCGCCATAGTAAGTCCCAACACGAATGGTGAGGGCGATGGCAAGGGACATCGGAATCATAAATAACTGAGAGGTGACCGACATTGCAATCTGATGTGCTGCCACAATGGTTTCCCCCAGTGGGCTGAGAATAATTGCAGCGGTACTAAAAATACTGACTTCGAAGAAAATAGCTAAACCAATGGGTAGACCAAGTTTTAAAATACGCTCGATCCAATAGCGATCCATCTTCTCCCAAGTACCAAACACTTGAGTTTTTTGATACGCCGAGGCTTTAAAAATATAAGTGGCCAAAGTGACAAACATGATCCACTGTAAAATTGCAGTGGCAAATCCACAGCCTGCTGAACCCAACGCTGGAATCGGGCCGAAACCATACATAAAGACAAAGTTTAGGGGAACCAAAAGGACCAAAGCCGCTAAGCTAATCACGGTAACAGGACGTGGGTGGCCGAGCGCTTCTGAATATCCACGCAGTGCTGCATACATCGTTACCGCAGGCATACCAAAGCCAATCGCATGTAAAAATAAACTGGCTTTAGGCAGTAAGTTTGCAGGTACACCCATGAGGGGCAATAACAGTGGCATGGCTTGTAAAATTAAACCCGCAATACTGCCCAAAATAAAGGCCACCCAAAGGGATTGACGGGCAATGGTGGCGATTTTTTCAGGGGTACGTGCACCATTGGCTTCTGCCACCAACGGCGTTGTCGCAATCATGATGCCGCTGAACAGCAACATCACAGGGATCCATAAACCGACCCCGACAGCAATTGAGGCCAAATCAGTAGGAGATAAATGCCCCGCCATGATGGTATCAATTAACCCGAGACCCGCTTGAGAAAACTGCGTGATCAGGATGGGGAGCATTAACACCAATAACTTTTTTAATTCGAAACGATGGGAGGTGATTTTATTTGTAGTCGACACAAAAATTACTCATATTCATCATGTGCTTGGTCTAAATAAATTCAGCGTTGTAAAGTGAGAAGCACACCAATAAAAATTACGACGCCACCAAGTAAACGCTGCCAATTGACAGGTGTTTTTTCGGTACCCAGTAGACCATAGTGGTCAAAAATCATCGAAGTCAGGATTTGTCCAAAAATAACCAAACCTGAAAACGTGAGAAAGCCTAATTGAGGCGCAGTATAGATGCTTATACTGATGGCATAAACCCCTAGGCATCCGCCGAGCCATAAGTACCACGGAATATTGGAAAAAGCATGTAACTGTGGTTTGTCGACAGGCTGAAACAAAACTAAAAGCGCTAACACACAGGTTCCAACGAAAAAGGATAACAGTGCAGCTTGCAGGGGTGAGTATAGATATTCTCGGAGTTGTGTATTCAGGGCAGTTTGAAAGGTCATAGCAATACCAATACCAAAGGCCAGTGGTAACATAAACAGCAATTGGTTCGATATTTTCATCATTTTAAACCATTCATTCTTCTTGTCTTTTTATCAGTCTAATCCAAATAGCCACAGATTTCATAAGTGTCTTGATGCAGTCATGTTAAAATGTGCAAGATTATCGCTGTGCTTTAGAGTCTCGTCCTTGACCGATTTACATCCTGCAAATATTCCGTTGTCTTTATATATCCACATGCCGTGGTGTGTGCGTAAGTGTCCTTATTGCGACTTTAACTCGCACGCAGTGCCAGATGGCAAACTGTCCCTAGATTTAGAGCAAGAATATTTACATGCTTTGGTTGAGGACTTTAAAACTCAGCTTGAGTTTGCTCAAGGGCGTCACATTCATAGTGTGTTCATTGGCGGCGGAACACCGTCCCTCATTTCAGCGCAGGGATATCAATGGTTATTTGCTCAGCTCAAAGCATTACTGCCCTTTGAGGCGGATTGTGAAATTACCTTAGAAGCCAATCCGGGTACAGTGGAACATGATCCTTTTGCCGATTATTTGGTGGCAGGTATTAATCGGCTTTCGATTGGGGTGCAAAGTTTTAACACGGAACATTTAAAAAAACTGGGGCGTATTCATAGCAATAGTGATGCGATTTCAGCCATTGGTTTAGCACGTGATGCAGGTTTTAAACGCATTAATGTCGACCTGATGCATGGCTTACCTGAGCAGACTTTGGAACAAGCCTTATTGGATTTAAAACTCGCTGTGGAAAATGGTGCCACGCATATTTCATGGTATCAACTGACCATTGAGCCGAATACGGTGTTTTTTAGAACCCAGCCGATTTTACCAGTGGATGATGTGCTTGAAGAGATTCAGGCGCAGGGTGAAGCTTATTTAAAAGCGCAGGGATTTATCAACTATGAAGTTTCGGCATGGCGTAAAGAGCAGCCTTCCGCACATAATTTGAATTACTGGCAGTTTGGCGACTATTTGGCGATTGGTGCTGGTGCACATGCTAAAGTGACCCAGCCAGATGGGGTCTATCGTTTCCAGAAAACTCGTTTACCGAAAGATTATTTGGCTAAAGTCCCTGCGGAGCATGTACAGTTTAAGCGGATTGAAGCCGACGAACTTCCATTTGAGTTTATGATGAATGCTTTGCGTTTAAATGATGGGGTTGCAGCTGAAAATTATGCGCAGCGTACAGGTTTGAATTTGGATAGTTTGGCCGAAACTTTGGACTCATTACGCAGTCGAAAATTAATGGTGGATGATGCGACGCGTTTAGCGTGCACCGAGCAGGGGCATGTATTTTTAAATTCAGTGCTGGAATCATTTCTCTGAGTTTTAGAACCATGATTGCGTGGGCAATCATGGTTCTAAATTTAAACGAAAGGGGATATCGGCTGTGCATGATGGAATCAAAACAGCTGTTCATTTTGCTTACACGATTAACGTGTTGTATACCCGCCATTGGCAAAAATAGTTTGTCCTGTAATCCACCAGCCATCTGTAACCAAGAAGCGTACTAATGGCTCTATATCTTCAATTTTGGTGAGTCCGCCCAGTGCTGAGGCAGATTGATGATATGCAACTGCTTCGGGGGCTTCCTGAGCATAGAAAAAAGGCGTATCCATTGGACCTGGTGCAACAGCAGTAACAGAAATACCACGACTTCCAAATTCCTTAGATGCTGCACGTGTATAGTGTTCTACAGGTGCTTTTAGTCCTTCATACGTTGAATAAAGACCCGTATATGCTGCGAGTAAACTCGTTACGATATTGCATATTTTCCCACCTTCATTCAGATGACGTCCTGCTGATTGAATAAAGAAATATGCAATTTTATTGTTGATGTCATTCATGTCATCAAACTCTTGTTCAGTCGTATCTAGATAGGTTTTTTTAAGGACGCGACCAACGGTATTAATTGCGATATCAATTCCACCAAACTCAGTTTTAGCTTGAACGAATAGTGCTTCAATGTTTTGAATATTTGTTAAATCAGCTTGTACCAAGATGGCTTTGACACCAAATGCTTGCACTAGATTGAATGTGTCTTCGGCATCTGCTTGTGTTGCTGTACTATTATAATGAATGACTAAATTTGCGCCGTGTTCTGCAAACTTACGTGAAATCAATCCACCTAAATTCTTAGCACCGCCAGTAATTAATACAGTTTTTCCTTTCAGGTCGTGTTGTGACATGGGCCTAGCCTCGGTTTGTATGTAGTTGTTTGAAATGATCTTAAAAGAATTTATTTGTATGAAATAGTTGTTAAAATTGCACTGATTGTCTGAAAAAGTTGCACAATAAAATGGATAAGATTGATCGACTAAGAATTTTTTGTTTAGTGGCAGAGAAGAAGTCTTTTGCGCAGGCTGCTGTACAATTGGGTTTGCCTCGATCGAATGTAACTTATGCGATTCAATCTCTTGAAAAAGAATATGAAGTGCTATTGTTTTATAGAACCACTCGCAAAGTCTCTTTGACCAATGAAGGCATTCTGTTTTATGACGAAGCAGTCCGTCTGGTTGCACAGTTAAAAGAGCTTAATCGCTTTAAAACCCATGTAAGAAGCCAAGAGGGAACAATTAGTATTGGCATGTCGAAACGATTAGCAACACAAATCCTGATCCCTCATTTGGCAGAGTTCTATGCGCAGTTTCCAAAAGTAAAAGTGTTGGTGAACGGCAGTGATGATTTTTCTAATTTGATTGAGCAACAATTAGATTGTGTGGTGCGTGTGGGAGAGGTGCAGGATAAATATTTGCTCATGAAACCAATTTGCCAAACAAAAATTTGGACATTAGCTTCACCTGAGTATTTAGCACAGTTTGGAGAACCTAAAACCTTGGCTGAGTTGAATCAACATTTTGCCGTTGATTATCATGTTGGGAAATATTATCGGGAATGGAGTGAATTAGTCTTTCGTGATCATCGAATGAAGATGCCTTATCGTTTACTCATTGACAATACTGAAGCATATATTCAAGCCAGCCTTGCAGGTATGGGAATAATCCAAATACCTGAATTTGATGCTGTGCAATATGTAGAACAAAGTCAGTTAAAGCGTTTATTTCTAGATATTCCAAGTCTTGAATTGCCCATCAATATTTTGTTGACTGACAGGCAGTATCGGCCAAAGTATTTTCAGGACTTTGTGGATTGGTTGGATGCTTTACTCAAAAAGAAACTTCTTATCTAGCGTTTCTTTCGCATCATAAAGCTTCATTACAATACAGGCCAAATCTCTGAATCGACATGCTTATTTTCGCTCATCCAGCAAAAGACGAATGGCTAGAACGGATAAAACCGTCCCCATCATCCACTTTTGAATTTGTGTCCAAATCGGCTTGCGGTTCATCAAGGCTGCTAATGAACCCGCAGAGTAGACAATCAATACATTCACAAAAACGCTGACCACAATTTGAATTAGGCCTAAAGTCATCGACTGTACAAAAACACTGCCGTGATTGGGCTGAATAAACTGAGGAAGTAAGGATAGATACATAATCGCAATTTTAGGATTTAACAGATTGGTGAGAAATCCCATCATAAAAAGTTTCATCGGACGATCAGGTTTTAAATCCACCGTTTGAAAGGCAGAAACCCCATTGGGTTTCACTGCATTCCAAGCCAACCAAAGTAAGTACAATGCACCTAATATTTTGATGGTGTCATAGGCAAAAGGCACGGCAAATAAGAAGGCGGTAATGCCGAGTGAAGCACAAGCCATATAGAAAATAAAGCCTAAAATGATACCTGCCAATGAAATTAAGCCTGCCGATTTTCCTTGAGAAATGGAGCGAGAAATCAAGTAAATCATATTTGGACCGGGCGTGAGTACCATGAGCAGCGCGACACCTGCAAAAGCAATCATCTGAGATAGGTCAATCATCATCTATACTCGCTAAAATCCGAGTTTTGAAGATATCAAACAATCATGAGTTTAGTGAACGTTATTTTTCACATATTCACATGAGTTGTTTCTTTGAGTTCCTTTCATCAAAAATGATCACTGCTTCTATGTGGAAATGTGTTCATTATTTTGTACGAATTGGCTTACATCAATTCCCGCTTTTTGCGCCTATACGTCTGCATGTGATTTTTCTACTATAGAACCATAGAGAGCAGGATGCTCCAATAGAATAACAATAAAGATCAGCACAGGGACGAAGGTAAGACAGGAGTCATGCCTCAGCAATTAATACGAAAAACCCCGACAGGATGTCGGGGTTTTTTATTGCTTTAATTTTATATACTTGCCATGAAAATGAATATTTACATGTTAAAAACAGAGACCTGTGTAAACTTTGCTATGCTGAATAAATGACCTGAAACACAGGGTTTGAGACTGAGAAAAATCGAAAATGAAAAAGTAATAACAAGGAGAATTAGAATGGCCCAGACACATCAAGATCGTAATCCAACCCCTGATTTAGCTGAAGACAATGCTTTTTTCCCTTCACCTTATTCACTTTCCCAGTATACCGCCAGTAAAACAGACTTTGATGGCACAGATTATCCCAATCCTTATATCGGGCATAAAAAAATCCTGATGGTTGCCAGTGATGAGCGTTATTTACTGATGAAGAACGGTAAGTTCTTCTCTACAGGGAATCATCCTGTGGAAACATTGCTACCGATGTATCATTTAGACCGTGCTGGTTTTGAAATTGATATCGCCACTTTATCGGGTAATCCTGTCAAATTGGAAATGTGGGCAATGCCACACGAAGACCCCGTTGTTCCAGCAACTTTTAAGAAGTATCTTGCTCAGTTTAAGAAGCCTTTAAAACTTGCAGAGGTATTGAAAAGCAGTTTAGGTGACGACTCGCCTTATTTGGCTGTTCTTATTCCCGGTGGGCATGGGGCTTTAATTGGGCTGCCTGAAAGTGAAGACCTAAAAACTTTACTGAAGTGGGCGGTAGCCAAAGATAAATTCGTTATTTCTTTGTGTCATGGACCAGCAGGCTTATTGGCTGCTGCGGTTAAAGAAGCGCCAGAAAACTACCTTTTCAAGGGCTATAAAATGTGTGTCTTCCCGGATGCCCTTGATCAGGGAGCTAATTTAGAGATTGGTTATATGCCAGGAGAGTTACCTTGGTTGTTGGCAGAACGACTTGAGCAACTAGGTGTAGAGGTCGTCAATAAAGAGATGTCAGGACAGTGTATTCAAGATCGTAAGTTAATTACGGGAGACAGTCCTTTGGCTTCTAATACTTTGGGGAAAATGGCTGCTCAGGCACTTTTAGCTGAAGTTCAGTAGATCAATAATATTCAATTAAAAAGACTGCAGTTGCAGTCTTTTTTGTATAGATCAGTTGATTCACGACCCTGTTACAAATGATCTCATCTTTTATGATCAATTTAGCCTGAGTGCATGATTTTGTCGGCCTTGCAAAGAAGAAATAGTCTATCACTTTAACCTTCTCTCTAAAAAATATCTCATTTTACGCCATTCGATAACAGCTTTAAGACCTACCTACGGAGCGTACCTAGAGACAGGCCATCATCACATCGTCTGAGTACATCAAACCATGTACTTTCACACTTTTTATCTAGTGTGGAAACCATAAGAAAGGCAAAGCATTCTATTTTATATAAAGCGTAATAATATTTAAATTTAGCCTGAAATGGTTTTATAAATAAGTCTAATTTATTTTTTTAAATTTAATTTTTTATTCTGTATTTTATTTTTAATGGTTTTATTTTTTAATATTTATTTTTTAAGTTTATGAAGTAAAAGAAAATGCAAATAAATGGTTATATGATGTTTTTATTTTATAGCTGTGTTTTAATATAAAAGTTTTTAATTTAAATATTTATTTTTGCTTTTTTATTTGTTCTTGTGTTTTATATTTATTATTTTAAATAATGCTGTAGGTTGGGTGGCAATAATCAAGACGATAAGAATTTTATTTTCTTTACTGAAGTAAAGGAAATGGATCATGAATTCAAGCAATGATGCGTCTTCATAGCAAGATCAAATGAGTGCAAGTGGAAAAGCGCAGTACATGGCTCTTGGCTATACAGCAGTTGAGTCTTAGCTTTTTAGCGCAAAATGTGAGCTGAGTAGGATACTAGAGATGCGAGAAATTCTGCTGAGTATTTTATTTAATGACTGAATTTAAACCGTTTAATGGGATAAAAATATAGAATTATAAATAATGTTTACATAATATGTTTTCTTCTTTTATTTATGTTTTTGATTTTTTATTAATATGTTTTTAATTTATTTTGAAATTTTTATTTACATTTTAAATGGCATACCAAGTTTCAGTCAATAAAAATTAAAACAATGGGATGGGTTGGTTTTTTTTGGCTGTCTGTTATTTTATTATTCTGCTTGGGTTATTTTAATTTTATATGTGGTTTAATGGGTTTTAATTTGTATTGAGTTTAATTTTATGAAGCAGAGAGTGTGAAAATAATATGGGTTAATAGGGAAGGTTAAGTTCATGAAAATAGTAGTAATTAATATAGGATTATGTTTTTTATTTTGCTTGAATAATGCCTATGCAACGTCCGATGAATGGAGTACGCGTTGGAAAGCTTCTACAGTACGTTCTACAGAGAATTTAGTCCAAGCGAATTTAATTGAGCTCATGGACTCAGATTATTATGAAGGTCTTGGAAAAACCACAATTTATAGCACATCGACCAGCTCAATTGGGACCGTAAATTCATCTACCAGTAACGTTAATGTGAATGGTTCTGAGAACAGCGTTGATATTTCTAGTGATGCTGTGAATGAAGCAGCAGTGAATTCAACCACAAATCAAAATAATCCAGCATGCCCTAATTTGAGCACCCAACAGGGGGTCTCATTATGCTGAGTTTTCAAATCAATAGAAGATTAATATCTTCAGCGAGCGTGTTGGTCGCCTTAAGTCAAGTGCTAACAGGTTGTACGGGACTCGCAGCATCTAATAAACAGCCTGTCACTTTAGTACAAGGCCCTCCAATTACAGATATCTTTACCCCTTTTGATATGGCTTTGTCTTGTTTAAAAGGACAATTACGCACCGATGTTAATTTTTCTGTAGGGGCCATTTTAGACCAGACAGGGAAAGACGTGGTCACCAATGGCGGAAGTGGAAAAATGGTGACCCAAGGCGCAGGGGATATGGTGCAATCAGCCCTGTTCCAAGCTGGTGTCAGCCTGTTAAACCGACGTGATCCGCGGATTATTGAAAGTGAAGCAAAGTGGGGGATTCGAGATCCTCGAAATATTCACGCTTCAGATTATTACGTCACAGGGAGTATCAATAGTTTGGATTTTATTCCTGGCGGGGGTTTTGACATGCAAGTCGGTGGTGTTGGGCCTAGCTATAGCCAAACCCGAATAATGGTTGGTCTGGACTTGTCTCTTACCGATACCCGTAGCAGTCGAGTGGTTGCAAACGTCTCTCTGCAAAAGCAAATCGTTTCACAGGATTATGGTCTGAATGCAGGTCGATTTGCTGGACACACTTTACTGAATATTCAAATCGGCAAAGGTGAGCGTGAGGCAACAAATTTTGCATTACGCCAAATGCTGAATTTGGCAACCTTTGAGCTGTTAAGCCAGGTCATTCCCCCGAGTACATTTGAGAGTTGCAGAGCGGCGATTCCCCCTGAATTTGGCAGTCTCAATTTAACGCGCAGTTCGGTTGCACTGCATAAATATAAAGAAAGTCAGCAAAACAGCACGATTGAAAACCCCAATAAGAGTCTATTGGATGCCCAACCATACAAGGGGGCAGCGCCCAATGAAAAAAATAAATTAACGGATACACCCAGTAAAGATACACGTCCTCCGAAACAAAGAGAGTCTGAGTTGATTCAGGATCCTGATGCAGAACCAGAAATGAGCAAGCAGGATTTAATTAAATATATCAGCAAGAAAAAAGCTATGCCGTCTAAGTCTGTAGAGAAAGACGATGTGAAAACAGAGGAACCTGCACAACTGCTTTGGGATATCAATCCAGCAGTCACTGAAAATTATTGGTCAACAACGAATCGAGATTAACTGAATTGAAAAGATAGGCTCGCTCCTATTATATAAAAAAGAAGTACTTAGCGAGGAGTACTTTAGAGTGTATAAGGAAATAACGATGAATAAGACTATCAAAACAATTGCCTTATCTGTATCTGTAGCTTTCTTATCAAGTGCTGCATTGGCTGGAGGAGGACACCATGTACAGGTGGATACTGGTTTGCAAGACACCCTAGCACTTTTAGCTCAAAATGCTGAAAATGGAAGTGCGTTAAATTTAGCTATTAATACCAATAGCATAGACGCAACGGTGAATACGGCGGGTGGAATCAATGACGTGGGCACAATTGAAACCTCAGCAATTGGTGCTGTAAATACGGGTGAGATCACCCTTGAACAAGGTAGTGTGTATCAAGTGAGTTCTGGTGCATTTAGTGGTGATCTGGAGGCCTCCATGAGTGCTTGGAAAAACATGGATGGTCATCATTATCAACAATTAGACTCAGGTGTTGAAGCTTCTGTGGCAGCAGGTGTGGATACTGAATATTATCAAGAGCTGAATAGCACATTGAGCAATTACGCTGCTGCAAATTTAGCCTTTAATTCAGGTTCTGTTGATGCTTCAGTCAATACCAAAGGCTTCAAAAACACTGTTGAAAGTATCAAAACCTCAGCGATTGGTGCTGCAAATACTGGCAGTATTACAGTCACTGTAAAGTAAGCTCATTCCACGACTTAAATAAAAAATCCAACTATCATCAGATAGTTGGATTTTTTTAATTTTGATGAAGGTCATCCGATGTTATGCAATGCATTTACAAGATGACATCTTCAATTTTAAGCTTAGTAATCAAAGCTAAAGTGTTCAGTTGCCAAGGAAGTCATGGTTTTTGAAGGATTGACCATTGCTTCAGCATGACCTTGGGTACGTGGAAGCATACGCTCAAAGTAGAAGTCAGCCACTTTGATTTTAGCTTTATAAAATTCAGCTGTTTCTTGGCCTTCACCTGATGCCAATTTCGCAGAAGCTACAGCTGCTTGTTGTGCCCAGAAATAAGCCATCATCACATAGCCAGAGAACATCAAGAAGTCTACAGATGCAGAAGACACGATGTCACGGTCTTTACGTGCTGCCAGCATAATACGAACAGTTAAAGCATTCCATTGTGCGCAAAGCTTAGTTAAGTCCCAAGCAAAACGGCGCATGTATTTGTTGCGAGCATGTTGACCACAGAATTTCAGGATTTCAGCGGTGTAGTCACGAATGACTTTACCTTTAGAGGTCAGCAGTACTTTACGACCGATTAAGTCAAGTGCTTGAACACCTGTTGTACCTTCATACAGTGTCGCAATACGTGCATCACGTGCAATTTGCTCCATACCCCATTCTTTAATGTAGCCATGACCACCATAAACTTGCATACCGTGGTTTGCAGCTTCCAAGCCTAATTCAGTTAAGAAGCCTTTTAAAATTGGAGTATAGAAACCTAAGTGATCATCATGTGCTTCAAATGCTGCAGTGTCACCACGCTCTAAGGCATCGGCCATTTTGTCTGCAATTTGCGCTGCATAATAAATCATTGAACGACCACCTTCAGCAATCGCTTTTTGAGTCAACAACATACGACGAACATCGGCATGGTGAATGATGGCATCAGCGACTTTTTCAGGGTCTTTCTTGCCAGACAGTGCACGCATTGACATACGTTCTTTGGCATATGGAAGTGCACCTTGGAAAGAAAGCTCAGCATGTGCAATGCCTTGAATTGCTGTACCGATACGTGCGGTGTTCATGAAAGTGAACATGGCATGTAAACCTTTGTTTGGTTCACCAATCAAGTAACCGACAGCATTGTCAAAGTTGAGAACGGCTGTTGCAGAAGCACGAATACCCATTTTATGTTCAATTGAACCACAGGTCACAGGGTTACGTTCACCGAGGCTACTGTCTGCATTGACCAAGAATTTAGGCACAATGAACAGTGAAATTCCTTTGGTGCCTGCAGGTGCATCTGGAAGACGCGCAAGTACGATGTGAATGATGTTTTCGGTTAAATCTTGTTCACCTGCTGAGATGAAAATTTTAGTGCCTGAGATGTTATACGTGCCATCAGCATTCGGTTCGGCTTTGGTTTTGACTTGACCTAGGTCGGTACCACATTGTGGTTCAGTCAAACACATAGTGCCTGACCATGTACCAGCCACTAAGTTCGGCATATATAGATTTTTTTGTTCGTCTGTACCAAACTGCAAAATGGTGTTCATACAGCCGATGCTTAAACCTGGGTACATTTGGAAAGACCAGTTTGCTGTACCCATCATTTCCGATTTAATCAGGTTTAATGATTGTGGCAGGTTCTGACCGCCAAATTCTTCAGGGAAAGACAAACCTTGCCAGCCACCTTGGACAAACTGGTCATACGCGTCTTTAAAGCCTTTTGGTGTTTTTACTTCACCATTGTCGAAGGTACAACCTTCTTCATCACCCGATTGGTTTAAAGGAGATAAAATATTTTCACAAAAATCTGCTGCACCTTCTAAGATCATATCTACCGTGTCAGCGTCGGCAGCTTCACCATTCGATAGGGTTTGATAATGTGCAGGATAGTCCAGCACTTCATTCATTAAGAAGCGAATATCATGTAAGGGAGCTTTATATGCAGGCATGTGTGTAATCCTAATTTAGAAATAGTATTGGATTATTTAAAACGATCATTTCATTATTCATACATCGTATCAAAATACATTGATAAATCAGACCTAAAAAAATGTCAGAAAGGCGAATTGGTAGATAAAATCATCAATCTAAAAAGACAGTTCTGTTACACTGACTCGATGGTCTTTTGATCATGTACTTTTTTAATAAACTATAATTAACTCAGGTTTTCAGCAAGTATTATGCGCTTAAAATATATAACACTTTGTTTATTGGGTTTGAGTATCAGTGGGTGTACTCAGCATGTCATTAAATCCAATGCCTCTTCAGATCAGCAGTTGGGGCAACAAGCCACGCATGGTCTAAATGCCATGTTTGAAAATGCCAGTTATGATTTTAAAGGGCAGTTCTCGATTCAGTCGGATTTTAATTTTAATGAGTCAAAGCCTAGGGCTCAGTCAAATTCCAAGTCCAATGCTCAATCAAATGCAACGAACTTAGATCCAGAGTTGAAAAAGCAATTAGATCAATTATTAAAAAATCAAAAGATTCCATTTACAGCTAAAGAGAAGCAGGCCTTGTATGATGCGCTTGCGCGTGAACAAAATCCGTATGCATCACTGTATAGCACGGGTGAGTCACGTTCAGCTCGCACGCAAATTGCAGAATCATTGGTGAATTTACTCAATGATTTGCAGTTTAGTTACAACGGTTCCGTACATTTTCGTCAAAAACTGGCTGCACTGACGTTGCAGTTGAGTTATCAAAAGCCAACCTTACAAGTGCAAGCGCAGTTGCCGATGGTGGTTGATTTTAATGACTATAAGTTTTACACCAACTATTTTGCCTTTATGCCATTCATGGTGAACCGTGAAAGTCAGGATCGTTTTGCATACATTGACTTTTCCAAGCATAAAGATGCATTTGGCCATATTGATTTTAAGAAATTTGCAGAATATTTAAAGCAAATTAATGCCTTACCTTATGCATTGGCAGAGCCAAATCAGGTGCATAGTGTGGGTTTGAGTAAACAAGAAAAAGATGCAGGATTGAGTAAGAAAATTCGCTATATCGGCGACTTAGAAACAGCACAAGTACAATTGGGCTTATTTGAATACGTCAACAAACTGCACTATACCCAGCAGATACAAGCTTTTGATGCCGAGCGTCTGATTCAAGACGCTGAAAAAACGCCAAGCGCAGCAGATGATGCGATGCAAGCAGCGAAAGAAGCGGAGATGGCTGCCGCAGGTGTAGCAACTGAAGACCCTGCTTATGCCTCACTTGAGCGTGTCACGAGTTTAGTGAATCAACAAATACATCACTTAGGTTCACATACAGATGGGGATGAGCAGGGCATCGCGGTAGATGCTGTCAGTGATGCGGTTACAGATGCGGCTGCTGATGTTGCCTATGCAGAGGATGAGACAGAGGATACAGAGGAAGTCTCTGCTTCTGCATCATCTAATACTCTCTCTGAAGAAGCTTGTGATGCGCTCATCAACACTAAGAATATTCCTATCGGCAAAGTGACGGCATGTCGGGACTATCAAGATATTGATGTGCTTGCGCCTAAAGCCGTGACTCAATCGGTAGATACAGAGAGTTTTGGTCAAGCCGCGATCAATGTTTTGGAAGAGCTAAAACCACTCTTTACGGCATATCAAACTGAGCAACTGGTCGATGCGCAAGGTTTTAAACAACTTTGGCAAAAACATCAGGCTGAAATTACACCGATCATGGCACAATTGGGAACAGAGCGTTCACCATTTGTGATGGATGTTGCACTCGACCAAAAAGGCCGTGCGCAAAATATGGATTACAACATTGTAATCAGCGATGAGCAAATTGGTAAGCTACAAATTAAGAGTACCAATCAGGTGTTTAATTATGGCAATGCCACAGCGATTGACCGTCAAGCTTTAAAAAACGCCAAATCTATTGAGGAAGTGTCTAAAGGTTCATTACTGGAAAACGTAGTGAAAGGCATGCTTGGACCATTAGGTGCAGATGCTAGCGCATCTCAAAGTGTTGAGACAACATTGTCAGATACGGCAGAGCAACCTAAAGACATTTCTGATTATTACCAGCAAGTTGCCAAACAAAGCTATGCACGTCATCATTCAGAGTTAAAAGCATATCAAGCAACCTTTGCCTTGGTATTCGCTGCGCAACGTCCAGAATATATTCGTTATTATAGCCCAGCGACCATCAATGAAATTTCAGAAGTGTATGCCTATGAGTTCATGGATATTGCAGAGCCGAAAGGTTCAGCACTGAAACGTTTGAATCAGTTACGTCAAAAACATGTCCTACAGCACCAACAAGACTTTGACGAATTGGGCGAACGTGTCGCGAATATTGTTGAAGATGTCTTAGACGAAGCACAAGAAAGTCAGCAATGGAAAGACTTGGTTAAAAAATACAAGACCAAGCAGGCACTCTTTGCACATGTCTATCAAGAAAAATTTACCGATAGCTATGAGATTGAGCCAGAGCAAAAAGCAGACTTAGCGCAGGCGGCACAAATTTTTGCTAAAGCATTTGCCGATGACTTAAAAGGTCAATTGACAGAAAAATCATTGCAAGGTTTGAAGCTTGAACATGACGACTTCTTTAGTGAGTCGACTTATTATGAGACGTATAAATCCGTACAAAAGCAGATGAAGTAATGTGAAAAAAGAACCTCTGCGGAGGTTCTTTTTTATTGAGTTTTATAAAAAATCTTTCAGGTTAGGTTTGACGCCATTCCAAATGGAAAAAGATTCAATCGCCTGACCAACAAGCATGCCATAGCCTTCTGAGGTGAGTACGCCACGTGCTTTGGCTTGGTCTAAAAAGGTCGAAGGTTTGCCATAGGTCATTTCATAGGCATGTTGAAACAGGAGTGTCTCGGGCAGAACGAGGGCGTCACCACTTAGGCTGGCGGAGGTTGCGTTAATCACTAGATCAAATTGACCATCGAGTGCATCTAAGCCGATAGCTTGGAGTTCAGCTTGAGGGACAGCTGTTTTTAAGTCACTCACCAGTTGCTCTGCACGTGCAAGGGTACGATTGGCAATCACAATTTTTTTTACCCCTGCTTGTACCAGTGGATAAATAACGCCGCGAGTTGCACCACCTGCACCGATGATTAGCACATCAGTCTGGTCTAAGTTCCAGTCCAAAGCATGAATGGCATCAACTAGCCCTTGACCATCGGTGTTGTCTCCATGCAGTTGACCATCGACCATCCATAAAGTATTCACTGCTTTTGCGATTTTGGCGCGTTCAGTGAGGACTGCGCAGGCAGAAAAAGCTTGCTCTTTAAATGGAACTGTGACGTTTAGACCTATGCCACCGTGGGCGAAAAATTCTTGGATGTTGGCGAGGAAGCCATCGAGCGGTGCAAGACGTTTACTATAGTTGAGGTCGAGCCCCATTTTTTGTGCAAACGCATGATGCAGTTCAGGTGAGCGAGACTGCTCAATCGGGTTGCCAATGACAGCGAATTGTTTGCTCATCGCACCAAGTCCATGTGAGAAATGCCGTTCAATATACGGCAAATTAGACTCAGGCTAAAGCGTTAGACTATTTTTTCTGAAGCAGAAGGGCTTATGGATTACAGATGTTGTGAATCGTATCAAACAATAGCTTTGCCGCAGTCAGGGTTAAGCCGATACCTGCAAATACGGTGATGCTGATGGAAGCATTATCATTGAATGCACTTTCAGAAAAAATAGTGGTACTGATCGAGCTTAGCAACACTATAGCAAAGCAGAAAAGAACCATGGTGGTCGAGCTAACTCTTTTTGCGAACATGTTTGGGACCTCAGAGAACAGCAAAGGAGGATACTAAATGTTGATGTCATTAAAATGAATACATTGAAAATGACTTAATTTAGCTTACGGTTTTTGCGAACTCAAAAGAACCCAATTGCTGTTTTAAACCTGTGACAATGCTTTAATAAATGCAAAGAAATGACGCTTTGTGTAGTGGTCATTCTACGGGGAATTGATCGGGAAATATATAAAATTTAATGTATAAGCTGCCCTAATCTAGTGAAAAGGGCATGCGTAGAGGGTATAGAATTGTAAGCCTGTGTGTCTATTTGAGCAGGTTGAGCCAATCTTGGGGTTTGAGGTAATAATCGGTGAGTTTTTTCTCAGCGGAATCAAGCTCCCATTCAGGTCGATATGACCAACCCGCCAAATTCGGCAAGCTCACTAAAATCGACTCAATCCGTCCCCCTGTTTGTAGACCAAAAAGCGTACCACGGTCATAGACCAGATTATATTCGACATAACGACCGCGACGATAGATTTGAAAGTCGCGTTGTGCTTCGCTATATGGCTTGTCTTGGTTGCGCTGGAAGATTGGAAGAATGGCATTCAGATAGCCATTGCCCACAGCTTGAATATATTGGAAACAGGTTTCAAAGTCCCATTGATTAAGATCGTCAAAGAACAGTCCGCCGACACCGCGCTGTTCATCACGATGTTTTAAGTAAAAATAGTCATCGCACCATTGTTTATGTTCGGCATAGACTTCAGCGCCAAAGGGAGCACATAAGTCATGCGCCATCTGATGCCATGACAGTACATCTTCATCGTTGGGATAAAATGGGGTGAGGTCAAAACCACCCCCAAACCACCAAATGGGGTCTTGCCCTTCTTTTTCAGCCACGAATAAGCGCACATTGGCATGTGAAGTCGGGACATTCGGGTTTTTCGGATGGATCACCAAGGACACACCCATGGCTTGTGCTTTAGCACCTGCAATTTGCGGATGGCGTTCAGTCGCTGAAGCGGGGAGTTTAGAAATGTTGATGTGTGAGAACATCACCCCGCCTTTTTCAATCACTGTGCCATTTTGTAAAACGCGTGAACGCCCCCCACCGCCTTCAGGACGTTCCCAGTCATCTATTTCAAATTGCGCTGTTCCACCGCCAGTATGTTCTTGCAGTTCAAGTGCAGAGCAAATACGTGCTTGTAAATCGAGGAGAAATTCGCGAACGCGTTGGATATCCGCAGACGTTGGGTGCTGCATGAAAAGCCTCAAGGGAAGAGATGAAAACTGCCTACATCAAAACATAAAATAGCAAAAAGATTAAGAATATTTTCCTTCGGACTGCTAATGAGAAGTCGGGCTAAAGATAAGGCAGTAAAAAAGAAATACAGCTATGTGAAAAATAATCTGACTAATTCGCTAGGTTGAATTCTGATTCCAAGCTCAGCAGAATAACCCAAGTACAGACCCGAGTTTGATGATGCAGAATGGGCTGCATCTTCTGAATGCGGAAGAACTGATGGTAAATATGCGCGATTCATTGATTCAAAAATACAATGTTCCTGGTCCACGTTATACCAGTTATCCAACGGTGCCGTATTGGGAAGAGGCGCAGTTTTCTTTAGAGCAATGGAAACAGACGCTGAAAACATCGTTTGCTGAATCGAATTCAGCTGAAGGCATCAGTCTGTATATTCATCTGCCTTTTTGCGAAAGCCTCTGTACTTTTTGTGGTTGCCACAAACGTGTGACTAAAAAGCATGAGATGGAGCAGCCCTATATTCGGGCGGTTTTAAAGGAATGGTCACTGTATTGTGACTTGCTTGAAGAAAAACCCCGCATTAAAGAAATTCACTTGGGTGGCGGAACGCCAACTTTCTTTTCGCCAATGCATTTAATTCAATTGATTGGAGGTATTCTTGCGCAAGCAGAGATTGCTGAACAGTATGAGTTTAGCTTTGAAGGGCATCCCAACAATACCACACGGGCGCATTTGCAAGCCTTGTATGACCTAGGCTTTCGCCGTGTCAGTTATGGGGTGCAGGATTATAATGAAACCGTACAAAAAGCCATTCATCGGATACAGCCTTTTGAACATGTCGAGCAAGTGACGCAGTGGGCACGTGAAATAGGCTATAGCTCAATTTCACATGATTTGGTCTTTGGTCTGCCTTTTCAGAACCTAGATGATGTCCTCAATACCATTAATCAAACCAATCGTTTACGCCCAGACCGTTTGGCATTTTATAGTTATGCGCATGTGCCTTGGATTAAGGGCAATGGACAGCGTGGTTTTAAAGACCATGATGTGCCGAAAGATGAAATAAAACGCCAGTGCTATGAAGAAGGAAAGAATAAATTACTGGCACAGGGATATCATGAAATTGGCATGGATCACTTTGCCTTAGAAAGTGATGCGATGTACCAATCATTTCAGGCAGGCACTCTGCATCGCAATTTTATGGGCTACACCGCTTCGAAAACCCAAGTGATGATTGGTTTAGGGCTTTCCTCAATCAGCGACAGTTGGTATAGCTTTGCGCAAAATGAAAAAAAACTCGAAGATTATTATGCGCGACTCGAAAACAATGAAATTCCTGTCTATCGTGGGCATATTTTAAGTGCCGAAGATTTGATGATTCGTCGTCACATTTTAAATTTGATGTGTGGCTTTCAAACGTCGTGGACAGAACCAGAGATGCAATTTCCAGAATTGGTTGAGGTCTTGGGACAACTAGAAGAAATGCAGGACGATGGTTTATTAGAGATTAAGCCACAAAGTATACGGGTGACTGAGCAAGGCAAAGCCTTTGTACGCAATATTTGTATGGCTTTTGATTTGCATTTAAAACGCCGCCGACCCGAGAGTCGTATTTTCTCCATGACCATCTAATATGATTGGAGTGCTCTAAGTCGCCCTTTAAAAAAGCAGGCTTAGAGCATGTTTTCAAAGTTTAAAAATCATCTTTCTTGTACAAGTGCGCCATGCGCTCATGTTTGGTCTTTAAATATTCTTCATTGAAGGGATTTAAACCAACCGTCAATGGTACACGATCCACCACATTGATCCCTTGCTCTTGCAGTGCTGCAATCTTCAGTGGATTATTGGTAATCAAGCGCACCTGTTGAATCTTCAGATGATTCAACATAATGCTGACCATGTCATAACGACGCGCATCGGCAGGTAAGTTGAGCATCAAGTTGGCATCAACGGTGTCATGCCCTTGGTCTTGCAGCGCATAAGCACGAATTTTATTGGTGAGACCAATGCCACGACCTTCTTGACGCAAATACAGAATCACCCCTTGTCCAGCTTCATTAATCAGTTTTTGCGTGGCTTGCAATTGTGGGCCACAGTCACACTTTAAAGACGCAAAGGCATCGCCTGTGAGACATTCTGAATGAACACGGACTAAAACGGGTTCTGTGATCGGCTGATCGAGACCTTTTGAGAGTGCAACATGTTCTTCACCGGTCTTAGGATCTTGAAATACGGTGATGTTAAACTCACCAAAAGCAGTCGGTAAACGGGATGTAGCAACAAATTCAATCGGCACAGCTAAACCTGTAAATAGTTCAGAAATTGGCTAAAGTATAGCGTAATGCATCGACATTGGTAGAATTGCATCCATGAATTTATGCAGAAGATTTTCTTTTTTGTATAAAGCGAACGATAATAGTTGATAAATAGTAAGATTATTCAGGATAATCACATCCACTAAACGAACACCCAGTGAGAGCACTGCTCAAAACTGCATCGCTAGAAATATGGCTGATTGAAGGTGATAGCATTCGACGATATGATCGAATTACCCATTTGACCTAGCTAGATTTGCCAGGCTTTAGAAGGCTTTGCCATATTATGTTGTATACAGAAATACCAGCTCATCGCCCTGTAACACCGTTGTTGGATACGATTGATCATCCTCAACAACTTCGCTTGCTTGAGCAAAGTCAATTAGCACAAGTGGCAGACGAGCTACGTCAATTTATTCTGTATGCCGCAGGACAAAGTGGGGGACACTTTGGTGCAAACCTTGGGGTGGTCGAGCTCACCGTGGCATTGCATTATTGTTTTAACACACCAAATGACCGCTTAATTTGGGATGTCGGTCATCAAGCCTATCCGCATAAAGCTTTGACTGGGCGTCGTGAACAGTTGACGACGATTCGTGCCAAAGATGGTTTAGCTGCCTTTCCTGCACGTGATGAATCGGTATTTGATACTTTTGGTGTTGGACATTCTTCGACTGCGATTTCAGCAGGTTTGGGGATGGCACTGGCACGTCGTTATCAAAACAATCCATGTGAAGTGGTCGCGATCATTGGCGATGGGGCGATGACTGCAGGTATGGCCTTTGAAGCCATGAACGATGCAGTTGCGCATGATGCGGACCTGATGGTGGTACTGAATGACAACGATATGTCGATTTCATGTAGTACTGGTGGTTTTGCAAAACATCTGGCTTCAATTTGGGAAAGTGGACAGTCCATTAATATTTCAGATGATGGCGAAGCCTATGTGCAGCCACATCCTGAATGGACTTATAACTCGCGCTTACATAGTGCAGCCACAGATGCGGCCGACAACGTTTTTAAAGCGATTGGTTTTGATTACTTTGGGCCTTTCGATGGGCACGATGTCGAGCAGTTGACACAAGTCTTTACCGCATTGAAAAAACGTAAAGGGCCACGTTTAATTCATGTCTATACCAAAAAAGGCAAAGGCTTTGCCCCAGCTGAAGCTGACCAAATTAAATATCATGCAATTACAAAAATAAATGCTACAGCATCTAGCAATACTGCACCGAAGTACTCAGATGTCTTTGGTCAATGGTTATGTGATGAAGCCGCACAAGATGAGCGTTTGTTAGCGATCACCCCTGCCATGTGTGAAGGCTCAGGTATGGTGGGTTTTGCCAAACAGTACCCACAGCGCTTTTTTGATGTCGCAATTGCAGAACAGCATGCAGTGACTTTGGCGGCGGGCATGGCGTGTGAAGGCTTAAAACCTGTGGTTGCAATCTACTCGACTTTCTTGCAACGTGGCTATGATCAATTGATTCATGATGTGGCCCTACAGAACCTAGATGTTACCTTTGGTATCGACCGTGCAGGCTTAGTGGGTGAAGATGGACCGACTCATGCTGGGGCCTATGACTATGCTTTCATGCGCACCGTACCGAATTTGGTGATTATGGCGCCAAAAGACGAAAATGA
Source organism: Acinetobacter sp. SW-226 (assembly GCF_055632855.1). NCBI lineage: Bacteria > Pseudomonadati > Pseudomonadota > Gammaproteobacteria > Moraxellales > Moraxellaceae > Acinetobacter > Acinetobacter sp. SW-226. The sequence goes on from NZ_CM145752.1 coordinate 381,863, forward strand.
ATGTCGTCAAATGTTGCATACTGCTTATTTATACAATGGTCCTGCCGCAGTGCGTTACCCGCGTGGCAATGGTCTCGGAGTTGAGATTCAACAACAGATGACCCCGATGGAAATTGGTCAGGCTGAAATTGTCGCGAGTTTTAATGATGCCCAAGATGACGTTATTAGCATTCTTGCCTTTGGTAGTCGTGTTCAGGCCGCAGTAGAAGCAGCACAGAAATTGGCTGAACAAGATTTGGCGGTTCGTGTGGTAAATATGCGCTTTGTGAAGCCGCTTGATGAAAAAATGATTACGACTTTAGCGCCCTCAACGGCTTTATTTGTGACGGTTGAAGAACATGCGGTGATGGCGGGTGCGGGTAGTGCAGTGAATGAATATTTGGCACAGGCTCAAATCGTGAAACCGATGTTAAATCTTGGTTTAGCAGATACCTTTATGCATCAAGCCACGCATGCGCAAATGTTGCATCAGGCCGGACTGGATGCCGAAGGCATTGAACGTTCAGTACGCCAAGCGTGGTTAAAACTTGTACATATGGTGTAAACGCCGTTTTTAAATTTTAGAAACATTTTTTCCCTAAAAGCCCCGATCTTTGCTAAGATATGCGGGCTTTTATGCATTATTCTTTATCAATATCTTCAGATTGTAGTGGGTGTTCAATGGAACCTATGGTGGTGATGGCTGCGCGTGCGGCTCAATTAGTCGGTCAAGAGCTTTTAAAAGCGCATCAAAATCGTCATAAGCTCGATCTACAAGTCGAAGAAAAAGGAATTGATGGTCCGGTAACGCGTGTAGACCGTTATTTGGAACAATTGGCGATAGATACCCTACGTAAAAGTTATAAAAATCACAGCTTCCTTGGTGAAGAGTTTGGTCTTCAAGAAGGTAAAGGTCACGACGCAGATTGGTGTTGGATCATTGACCCACTTGATGGCACGCTAAACTTCATTAACGGTGTTCCTCACTTCTGTATCTCTATTGCAGTTCAACATAAAGGCATTACTCAACACGGTGTAATTTATGACCCTGTGAAAGATGAGTTGTTCTCTGCAAGTCGTGGTCGTGGTGCCATGATGAATCAACGCCGTATCCGTGTAAATGTAAAAGACAGCCTTGAAAATACATTCATGTCTGTGGGTCATGCTTACCGTGCAAAACGTAATGGTGAAGTGATTTCTTATGCAAAAAATCACTTTGATTCATTATTAAATGTGACTGAAGCTGGCGCGCAATACCGTCGTACAGGTTCAGCAGCATTAGATTTGGCGTATGTGGCAGCAGGTCGTTTCGATGCGTATTTCGAACTCGGCTTAAAGCCTTGGGACATCGCAGCTGGCGAGTTGATTGTGAAAGAAGCGGGCGGAACAGTGGTTGATGCACGTGGTGGTAGCGAATCTATGGAAAATGGCCAAGTACTGGCATGTTCTATGAAGCTGTTGAAACCTCTAATGAAAGCAGTTGTACCTGCTTGGGGTGAAGCTGCTAAGTAATAGCATGTAGATTGAGTTTAAGACATTGAAAAAGCCCTCACAAGAGGGCTTTTTCTTTTATGATGCGGAAAATAAAAACAAGTAAAGGTATTTATGCTCTTTCATTTTATCGGTCCTGGTGGAGCAGGAAAAACAACGGTTGCTAAACTACTTTCAGTACAAATGGAGGTAGAGAGCCATGATTTAGATGAATACTTCATGCATAGAGAGGGGGATATTTCCGATTATATTGAATATTATGGTTACGATGCTTACGTACTTCGGAACATTGAATTATATATACAACTTGGAAAATCACTTAGTCCGCAGCAACATCATATTTTGGTGTGTTCATCTGGATTTATGACCTATACACATCCGCTTAGTGATACATATATAAGGCTTAAACAACAGATCATTTTAGACCCTTATACTTTTTTATTTTTGCCATCATTAGACAAGCAATGCTGTATTCAAGAAATTGTGAAACGACAAATGGGGCGCAGTTATTTAAAGGCAAATAAAGAAAAAGAGAGCACTAAAATCAATAAGCGTATAGATCACTATTTAAGTTTGCCGTGTAGGACCGTCATCACCGATCAATTGCCGTGTCAAATCGTGGCAGCATTAGAGCAAGAGCTAGTACAATTAATTGCGTTTTATGGTTGATAGTGGAGGGGGAGAACGAAGAATGCTATTTAATTTTTTCCTAGATGGTCAAAAAAATTGAAGTGAAAACCTGTATTTATTCAATGTTTGATAAAAATATTGTATCAATTTTAAGAAAAGAGGTGACTTTTGAAAATATCCTGCTATACTCCGCCCACGCACTAAATTTCGTTCATTACCTGAACATTCTCTTCTATCATTGTGTATGCGCGTCCGGTCCAAAGAGAGGACATTATTTCGCGCCCCACCCAATCGCTTAAGCGATTCCTTCAGGTTGCGGCTGTAATCAAATGTGCGTTATACGCATCGTCGTTCTCGGATCGCCGCTGATTCTATATTTTCAGCGATTATTGCTGTGCCGCTTTTTGCCGATGTCCATCTGATTTTATTTTTAATGGAGCACCCATTTTTCGGGTGAAATACTCTATGAGCAAGACTTTTGCTGAATTTCCTTTACACGAATCGTTACAACAAGCTCTACAAAGCCTAGGATTTACGTCTCCTACGCCAGTTCAGGAACAATCTATTCCTGCAGCTTTAGACGGTAAAGACCTTTTAGTATCGAGCCAAACTGGTTCAGGTAAAACTGCAGCGTTTTTATTACCAACGTTAAACGCACTTGCAGGCCAAGAAACTTTCGTTCCGTTCAAAGAACGTATGAAAGCAATTACTCAACCGAATATCTTAGTTCTTTGCCCAACACGTGAGTTGGCGCAACAGGTGAGCCAAGATGCAATTGCATTTGTTCGCCACATGAAAGGTGCACGTATTGCTGCAATCATGGGTGGTATGCCATTTGGTAAACAAATCCAACAGTTAAAAGGTGCGCAAGTTGTTGTTGCAACACCAGGTCGTTTACTTGACCTTGTGAACCGTCGTCAAATCAAATTAGACAAAGTTGATGCTCTAATTGTTGACGAAGCAGACCGTATGCTTGATCTAGGTTTCTCTGAAGACTTAGAAGCGATTAGCGACCTTGCTGCAAACCGTAAACAAACTTTAATGTTCTCTGCAACATTTGCACCACGTATCATCACACTTGCTGAACGCATGATGAATGATCCTGAACGTATTGCAATTGAGACAGGTCATTCTACCAATACAGATATCACTCAGACTTTACACTGGACTGATGGTTTCGAGCACAAGAAAAAACTTTTAACTCACTGGTTGAGCGAAGAAGATCTTGATCAAGCAGTTGTTTTCGCGTCTACACAAGAAGACACAGACATGCTTGCTGAAGAATTGGCTGAAGCGGGTCACTCAGTAGTTGCACTTCACGGTGCAATGCCACAAACCGTTCGTAACCGTCGTTTACGTAGCATCCGCGAAGGTCGTGCAAAAATCTTGGTTGCAACTGACGTTGCTGCACGTGGTTTAGACGTACCAACAATTTCACACGTTATTAACTTTGGTCTTCCTATGAAGAACGAAGACTATGTACACCGTATTGGTCGTACAGGTCGTGCGGGTCGTACTGGTAAAGCAATTACTTTAGCAACTTACCGTGAACGCGGTAAAATCCGTGCTTTAGAAGACTACTTAGATGCACGTTTAGAAGTATCTGAAATTGAAGGTTTAGAGCCATCTCCACCTCCAGCACGTTCTGGTCGTGATGGTGGTCGTGGTCGCAATGGCGGTGGTCGTCGTGATGGCGGTCGTGGCGGTTTTGGTGGCGGTCGTCGTTTTGAAGGCGAAAGCAACTTTAAACGTCGTGAAGGTGGTCGTGATGGCGAACGCCGTTCATTCGGTGGTGAAGACCGTCCACGTCGCGAATTTAACAATGATCGTCCACGTCGTGAAGGTGGTTTTGAAGACCGTCCACGTCGCGAATTTAACAACGATCGTCCACGTCGTGAAGGTGGTTTCGAAGACCGTCCACGTCGCGAATTTAACAATGATCGTCCACGTCGTGAAGGTGGTTTTGAAGACCGTCCACGTCGCGAATTTAACAACGATCGCCCGCGTCGCGAAGGTGGTTTCAACGACAAGCCGCGTTTTGACTCGAATGATGATAACCGTGGTAACCGTGTAGACTATAAACCACGTCGTGAAGGTTCTTTTGGTGACCGTCCTAAACGTGATTTTGGTGATCGTCCACAACGCCGTGAAGGTGGTTTTGGTGACCGTCCACAACGTTCTTTTGGTGAAGATCGTCCTAAGCGTTCGTTTGGTGGTGATGACCGCCCTAAGCGTACATTTGGTGAAGATCGTCCAAAGCGTGAATTTAACTCAGATCGTCCACGCACTGAAGGTGGTTTTGACCGCCCACGTCGTAAGTTCAATGACTAATTTGAACTAAAATTAAAAAAACCAGTGGAAACACTGGTTTTTTTTATGTCTATTGCTTTCAATCCGAAAATTAAAATGTATACTGAGTCATATTTTAATTACATTGATAATAATGATGCACAATAATGAGGTTGAATCAATCGCCACTCACTCTGACGCGAAAGAGGTCAATATGGCACATTATCTTGGATTTTTTTTACTGATTTGCAATATCCTTTTCTTTGTCTATAGTCGCTATGGATGAAGTGATCCGCTTTATTTAGGTTGTTTTCTTCCATTAAATAAATATAAATACAACCAATTGAAATCAATTCGTGCACAAAATTAGGCATGGAATACGCTAACATATCGTTTTTTAATCCTTTATAGTATGCATGCTGAAAAAATGCAGGAAAACGCACAGCTATGAATAATCAAGCGCCTCTGACTGCTCAAGCCCTCATTGAGGTCAAAAACCTGAGCTTTAAGCGAGGGGAACGTGTTATTTATGACAATGTCGGTATTACAATACGACAGGGTCAAATCACGGCCATCATGGGACCATCGGGAACAGGTAAAACCACTTTACTGCGTCTGATTGGGGGACAATTGACACCAGATCAGGGCGAAGTGCTTCTAGATGGACAAAACATTGCGAAAATGTCACGCAAAGAGTTATTTGCTGCGCGTGCACGTATGGGCATGTTGTTTCAAAGTGGAGCGCTGTTTACTGACATGTCAGTCTATGAAAATGTAGCTTTTCCAATTCGCGCACACACGGCATTGCCTGAACATTTGATTGCAGAGATTGTGTCTTTAAAACTGGAATCTGTCGGCCTGCGCGGCGCAGAGCTGATGATGCCTTCTGAGCTTTCAGGCGGGATGAACCGTCGTGTGGCTTTGGCGCGTGCGATTGCACTGGATCCTGAACTGATTATGTACGATGAACCCTTTGCAGGACAAGATCCGATTGTGAAGGGTGTACTCACACGTCTGATTCGATCATTGCGAGAAGCTCTTGATTTAACAACAATTATTGTCTCACATGATGTGGCTGAAACTTTGTCGATAGCAGATTATATCTATGTTGTCGCTGAGGGCAAAGTGCAAGGTGAGGGGACGCCTGAACAGTTACAGGCGAATGCATCTCCATTCGTGAAACAATTTTTAACAGGTTCAGTTGAAGGACCTGTCGATTATCAATTTAGCCAAAAGGCATATCTAAGTACTGAGGTGCAAGCATGAATGCGATAGCACTCTTAGGTCGACGTGTGATTGAACGGGTTCGCGGCATAGGTGTTGCGAGCTTAATGTTATTGCAAATCTTATTTTCGATGCCAACGGTACAGGGCGTTCGGTTATTTGTATACCAAATGTACCGTGTTGGCGTATTGTCGCTACTCATTATTGTGGTGTCGGGGCTATTTATTGGTGCGGTCTTGGGTCTACAGATGTATAGCATCTTGGTGACCTTTGGTAGCGAAGCGATGCTAGGTACTGCGGTTGCATTGACTTTACTCCGTGAGTTAGCACCTGTGGTTGCTGCACTGTTGTTTGCAGGCCGTGCAGGTTCGGCATTAACAGCTGAGATTGGCTTAATGAAAGCCACAGAGCAGTTGTCCAGTATGGAAATGATCGGGGTTGATCCACTCAAACGTGTGATTTCACCGCGACTTTGGGCGGGTATTTTTAGTTTACCGATGCTGTCTGTCATCTTTGCTGCGGTTGGGATTATGGGCGGTAAAATGGTGGGTGTGGACTTCTTGGGTGCAGATGAAGGTTCTTACTGGAGTGGCATTCAAAGTAGCGTAGAGTTCTATAAAGATGTCCTGAATGGCACCATCATTAAAAGTTTTGTTTTTGCTTTAATTTGTACATGGATTGCGGTGTATCAAGGCTATGCCTGTGAACCGACATCTGAAGGTATTGCGACATCAACCACACGCACTGTGGTGTATTCATCGCTCTGTGTTTTAGGTTTTGATTTTGTGTTGACTGCGGTCATGTTTGGAGGTGTTTAATGAAATCACGTGCAAGTGAGCTGGCAGTCGGCATATTTGTCATTCTCTTCGGTATCGCTTTGTTTTTTATTGCGATGCGAGTAAGTGGCTTGGTGGGCTCAAATCTCAGTGATCGCTATGAAATGAGTGCAACCTTCGATAACGTGAATGGTTTAAAACCACGTGCGAAAGTGACGATGAGTGGGGTGAAAATTGGTCAAGTTGATCAAATTAGCTTAGACCCTGTGACACGTTTAGCCACGGTTTCTTTTTCTTTAGATGGGAAGTTGACATCTTTCAATGCAACACAGCTCAAAGAAGTTGAAAAGAATGCACTTGAAGAGCTTCGTTACAGTAGCGACTATACCGCTGCGGATGCTGCGCAACAAAAAGAAATGGAAAAGCAACTTATTGCGAACATGAAGTCCATTACCAGCATAGATGAAGATGCTTATATTATGGTGGCAACCAATGGTCTGCTTGGTGAAAAGTACTTGAAAATTGTTCCAGGGGGTGGCTTGAACTACGTGAAACGTGGTGAAAGCATTGGCAATACCCAAGGTACAATGGATCTAGAAGACTTAATTACTAAATTTATTACGGGTGGGGCAGGTAAATCGCAAGATGCTACAGCAAAGACTGAGCAACCTGAAACCGCTGAAACAACAGATGCCAATGTGTCATTTGTTGAATGATTTGAAGAGGAACAATTGTAGTGAATACTTTATTGAAACAAACACTAACAGCTAGCATTTTATCAACCTTGCTTGCAGGTACTGCTTTTGCAGCGCCAAGTGAAGCACCACCTGCTTTTGTTAAAAAAGTGGCAGATGGCCTGATTGCGCGTTTAAAAGCAGATCATGCCAAGCTACAAAACAACCCAGCTGCTGTGAAAACGATTGTTCGTCAAAATCTAGATCCGTATGTCGATTCACAAGCGTTTTCACGTATCGTGATGGGGACTTATGCGACCAATCAATACAGTACTGCTGCACAGCGTGCGAAGTTTGAAAATAACTTTCGTGAAACTTTGATCGAGAACTACGGTACTGCATTCGCGAAGTTTAGTAATCAGACATATACCATCCGTCCGTATAAAGAAACGAACAGCAAGAACCCTGTGGTGACGATCGACTTTAATAACAAAGGCGAAAAAATCCCAGTGTCTTTCCAGTTAGCGGATAAAGGCAACCAATGGAAAATCCGTAATATTAATGTGTCGGGTATCGACCTTGGTTTACAGTTCCGTAATCAGTTCGCGGCAACGGTTAAACGTAATGGTGGCGACCTAGATAAAGCGATTGCAAACTTCCAACCTGATGCAGAAGCCGCGGTTGAAAAGAAAAAATAAGTAGGTGAAAGGTGATTAACTTTAGCAATCAGGAAATGCAGCTTTCAGGTCAGATTACCTATGACAATGCTGAAAGTTACTATCAGCAAGGTTTGAAGGTGATGCAGTCACAGTCTTATCCTGTGGTGGTGAATTTGGCCCAGCTTGAGCATGGCAGTACATTGGCACTGGCGGTTTTAGTACGTTGGGTGCGTCAAACACCAAATGCGCACAGTTTACATTTTAAAGCGGTGCCTGAAAAAATGATGAAAATCATTCAAGCCTGTCATTTACAGGATGACCTCAAGTTAATCCCTTAAATAAAAAAAGCACCGTGAGGTGCTTTTTTTATTTATTGCATTTCTTAAATCTATGAGGAAAAGCAGTGTCTTAAGGTGTACTCAAATCCATTTTTTCCAGCGGAAGTAAATCAGTGGGCCAATCAAGAAAGCCACCAAAATTAAGCTGACAATCACAAAACTGGTCGTTCCTCTTGCAAAAGGCAATACATCGGTGTTCATCCCATAAATACTGGCAATCAGCATCGGTGGAGCGAGCATACTCGGTAAGATGGAGAAGCGACGGATTGTGTCATTCTGCTCGGTGTTAATGAAGCCTGAGGTGGTATCGAGCAAGAATCGTACTTTTTGGAACAAGAAGGCATCGTGTTCAACCAGTGAGCGGACGTCTTCGCTGAGCTCTCGAATATCCGCATCATAAATATGACTGCCTAAAGCACGTGGACGTGATAAAAAAGTCAGTACACGACGTAAGTCAATCAAACACAGCTGTGCTTTTCCAAGCATATCTTCCAAGTGGGCCAGACGCGTAATCATGTCATCCAAGTCGAGAATCATCTCACGGTGTCGGTTATTCAGCACTTCTGTGGAATACTTTTCCAAGTCCTTGTGGATATCTTCTAAGATATCCGCAAGCTCGTCCAGCTTCGCCTCGAGTAAACCGAGTAAGATCCACGTTGGATCCTTATAGTCGATTTCGTAGTCATTGCGACGTGCACGCGCACGAAAAGCCCGAAATGCGACTAATTTTTCACCACGAAGAGTGAAGAGTCGTTCTTTATGCAAAATGAAAGCCACGGTTTGTACCGTGGCAAGCGCTCCGTTGCTTTCTTCAGTTTCGCCATCGACTTGGTAATTTTTATTTTTCGTTAAAAAATACGTACTGATATGCAAAATACCATCATCATCACGGTAGAATCGAGCTGAAGATGAAATGTCTTCGAGTGATTTTAACGTAGGTAAATTTTGTTCATATGCATCTAAAATCCACTGTTGTTCTTCTTGTGAGGGAGCAATGAGGTCAAGCCAGACCAAATCGGGCTGAAGATCGAAATCGCCATTAATGGTGATGTCTTCTAAGCTACCGCGCTCTGTGGCGTAAAAGGCTTCAAGCATGCCGTCTTTCTCCTTTGCGCAGTAATGGTTGAGGTGGATGGGTGTATTTTAGACAAGGATTGCAATAAAAACACTGATCGAATGGTTAAATTGCTAAAAAATATCCATTCATTTTAGTGAAGTTGCATGACAATTAAATATCAGAGTAAAAAATGACAAATTCAATTGCGATCTTTTGTGGTTCCGCATTAGGTTCAGATCAAATCTTTTCAGAAACAGCTCGTCAGGTTGGACACACCATCGCTGAACAAGGCAAAACCTTGGTCTATGGTGGGGGTCGCTCAGGTTTAATGGGTATCGTGGCTGACAGTGCTTTAGAAGCGGGTGGTCAAGTGATTGGTGTGATTCCACACGTGCTGGTGGATCGTGAATTGGCACATCAAGGCCTCACCGAGTTATATGTCGTCAAAGATATGCAAGAGCGTAAACTGAAAATGTCAGCCTTGTCGGATGGATTTATTGCAATGCCAGGCGGTGCTGGGACTTTAGAAGAAATCTTTGAACAATGGACATGGGCTCAACTCGGCATTCACCTCAAGCCAAATGCCTTTTTGAATGTAAATGGCTTTTATGATGATTTAATCAAGTTTCTAAAAATGACAACCAGCAAAGGTTTTACCCATACACGTTTTACCGACAGCCTGATTGTATCGGACTCAGTGAAAACAATTTTAAAGCAAATGGATCAATTCCAAGCACCTGAACCGAAGTGGGGCATGGTTGATCCTGAGTTGTTGGATGTCAAAGCATGAAGGTGATTACGGTTGCTGCAGCCATTATTGTAAATGCACAACAGCAGCTTTTATTGGTGCGCAAGCAAAACACCACGTGTTTTATGCAAGTTGGCGGTAAGCTTGAGCCAAATGAAGCACCTGAGCAAACCATGCTGCGTGAGATTCAGGAAGAAATAGGCACAGATGCGATTATTAAACAGTTTGTCGGTCGTTTTGAAACAGCCACAGCTAACGAGCCTGATTTTAAATTGGTCAGCTACGTTTACCATGTTCAGCTTCAGCAAGCGCCACAGATTGCGGCTGAAATTGCGGAAATGAAGTGGCTGAACTTGGATGATCAACAAACTGCACTTGCACCGTTAACCACAGAGGTGGTCATCCCTTGGGTGCGGGAACATTTGCTGATTGAAGTCGTTTAACTATTCCAGTGCGTAGGCAATACACGCGGCGCTGACTTTATGACAACCTAATTGTTCAAGTTGTAAAGTCAGGGCCTGAATGGAGCTGCCTGTGGTCACGACATCATCCAAAATCAAAACACGTCGGTAACGTTTTGCATATTGGCGTTGCTGTGGATCAATTTTAAATTGCTGCTGAATGTGATCTAAGCGTTCTAGTCGACTGAGTCCTTTTTGCGAATGTTGATGCAGCCGAATCACAGGTTGCCAAATGGGAACATTTAGCTGCTTGGCTAAGTCTTTGGCGAGGATCATTGATTGGTTATAGCCACGTTCCGCTAAACGTTGGCTCGAAATCGGCATCGGAACAATTGCTTGCACTTTAGGTAAGCGAATTTGCTGAAGAATGCCTGAAAGTAAAGGTTGCCAATGCAGTTGTTGTTCATATTTGAACTGCTGAATCAAATGATCTAAAGGATATTGATACTGTCCTGCGACATGAATACTCAGCGCTTGCTTTTCAATGGTTTGTGGATGCAGAGGAAGCTGTTGCCAGCAGTCCAGACAGACCGAGTGCAGATCTGCACGTACAATGCCACACAACTGACAAGGCTGTGTTTTGTGTAAAAACTGTTTGGCGGTGTGCAGTAAATGCCTAAACATAGGCATAGCGTGGTGCTTCAGGCAGCCAGCGTTTCAGTAAGGCTTCGGCATTTCTAGGATAGTCTTTTAAAATCTGAGCTGCGACAAAGTGGGCTTGATTGAGCAAATGATCATCGCGTTCTAGTTTGGCTACACGAAAGCCCATATCCCCGGTTTGTTTGGTGCCGAGTAATTCACCCGGGCCACGAATTTCCAAATCTTTTTCGGCAATTAAAAAGCCATCATTGGTTTCACGCATGATGCGTAGGCGTTCTTGCCCATTTTGAGATAGCGGGTTTTTATACAATAGTGCACAAAAACTGGCTTTGGCACCTCGACCGACACGGCCACGTAATTGGTGCAATTGAGACAGTCCTAAACGTTCCGCATTTTCAATCACCATGATCGAGGCATTTGGTACATCGACCCCCACTTCAATCACTGTCGTAGCAATCAACAGTTGTAATTGATTGGCTTTAAACTGTTGCATCACGGCTTGTTTTTCATCGGCTTTCATTTTGCCATGTACGAGGCCAATGTTGAGCTCGGGGAAGCGTTCTTTAATTTCTAAATAGGTCGCTTCAGCGGCTTGGGCATCTAAGGTTTCAGACTCTTCAACCAAGGTGCAGACCCAGTAAGCTTGTTTTCCTTCTAGACAGTTACTGGCAATACGTTGCAGGACTTCTTCACGGCGGTCGAGTGGAATGGTCACGGTTTGAATCGGCGTTCGTCCGGGTGGAAGTTCATCAATCACGGACGTATCTAAGTCTCCATAGGCGGACATGGCTAAAGTTCGTGGAATCGGCGTTGCGGTCATGACCAATTGATGTGGGGTCATATTCTGCGCACCTTTATTACGCAGGGCTAAGCGCTGATCGACCCCGAAGCGGTGCTGCTCATCAATAATCACCAGCCCGAGTTTGGCAAAGCGGACATTGTCTTGAAACAAGGCATGCGTACCCACCACCAGATGCGCCGTGCCGTCAACAATGGCTTGTTCGGCTGTGGCACGGGCTTTGCCTTTTTGTTTACCTGAAAGCCAAGATACACTGAGTCCCAAAGGCTCAAACCATTTTTTAAAATTGAGATAATGTTGTTCCGCCAAAATTTCAGTCGGTGCCATTAACGCCACTTGCCAACCTTCTTCTAAGGCATGACAGGCTGCGACGCCTGCGACCAAGGTTTTGCCTGCACCGACATCGCCTTGAACCAAACGTAACATCGGTTTATTGAGTTTTAAGTCGTGTACAATTTCTTTGGAGACGCGCTTTTGTGCATTGGTCATTTCAAAAGGCAGGCTACTGAGCAGTTGTTTGGCAAACTGACGACTGGCAGAAATACGTGGGGCTTCAATCTGTTGGATATAGGCACGACGGCTTAATAGACTGACCTGATGCGCAACCAACTCTTCAAAAATCAAACGTTGCTGGGCAGGATGTGAGCCTTGGCTCAGTTGCAGCATATTGGCATCTACAGGAGGGTGGTGGATGTAGTCCAATGCCTGTTTAAGGGCATAGCCATTGGTAAATTTTGCGGGCAGTAGTTCAGGTAAATCATCACTGTGCTTGGCGAGAGCCTGTTTGATGTATTCACGAAACTTCGGTTGAGTCAGCCCTTCTGTACTGGGATAAATCGCAGTCAGTTGAGTTTGTGGAAGTGGCGTATGCTCTGTAATGAGTTGAATTTCAGGATGATACATTTCCAAGCCACGCGCGCCCACGCGGACTTCACCAAAAATACGCAGACGATTACCGATCTTTGCGCGGTCCGTTAAGCCTTTATAAATATGGTAAAAGCGTAAAGTCACTTTGCCAAAGTCGTCTTGCAGTCCAATCGCCATTGATTTTCGTTTACCCGGCGGAAAGTCCACACCTTGAATCGTGCCTTCGAGTAAGTAGCTACGCCCAACCGTCAATTGGTTCATGGGGATGATCGTGCTACGATCTTCATAGTCTCGTGGCAGATGAAACAACAGATCATCTGTAGTGAAGAGATTCAACTTTTCAAGTAGTGCAGCAGAGGCAGATCCGACCCCCTGCAACTGATGGACTGCAGCCATGTCCCCTCAACTTTGTCTGTGATTTGGTGCTAAATGCATATTTTATTTATAGGTTATGGTAAAACATCTCAGCGTGTTGCTAAACAGTTATTTCAGCAAGGCCACCAAATTACCACAATTAGCCGAAGTCCGAAATCCGATGATTGGGCTGAGCATTTAACTCAAGATATTCATCAGTTGGATCTGTCCCAAGTCGTACCGGTTGATGCTGTGTATGTCTTACTCTCGCCTGAGGGCAGTACGGTGGAGGCGTATCAGCGAACTTTTGTAGACTCGATTGCACCCATGCTACATGCCTTAAAAAGCCATCCTTTAAAAAAAGTGATCGTGGTTTCTTCCTCGCGTGTATATGGTGAAAGTGCGGGCGAGCGAGTTGATGATGACACTTGTCCCCAACCGAGCGATGTGCAAGGGCAGGTACTATTAAACATGGAGGCAGCATGGCAACAGGCTTATCCATCTGAATGTGTGATTGTGCGTCCAACAGGAATTTATGGAACCTCAGTTAGTCGTATGATTAAACTTGCAGAAACTACAAAGTCTTATCCAAAACTGCATTGGTCGAACCGAATTCATATTGAGGATTTGGCTGCTTTTCTAGCGCATTTGCTTCACGTGGAACATACTGAAAAGTCTTACATTTGTAGCAATAACCAACCGCTACCTTTACATGAAATCATTCAATGGTTTCAACAGCAGTTAGGGCTACCAACTTTGGTGTTAGAAAGTGATGTGCCTTCAGGCAAGCAAATTTATGCTACGCGGATGCAGCTGATGAATTTTGGATTACGGCATCCACATTGTATTGATGATTATTTGGCATTGTTAGAAGAGCGTGAGTCAAAATAATTTTTAACTTTGACTAATGAAAAATGGCTGTGGAACGTGAAGAATCATGACAAATCCGTTCTAGTGTGCTGAACCTTAGAGTGGATTTAATTAAGATTCTGATACTTATAAGAAAATTTTAATAATTTGTATGATGTTGATTTTAGATAATTTAAAAATGGGGGGATGATATATGTGGTTTCTAATAATATCTGTAAGTTTAATTTGTATTAGTGAATTTTGGATTAAAAGTCGAAAACCAGATGTAGCAAAAGATGATAAAAAGATGCAACTTATAAGAGCAACATTATTAGCCATAACTTCTCCTCTCTTAGCTATAGGACTACTTTCATTAAGAGGAGATGATATAGGTGAAAATGTATGGTTCATGATTTTATTAACTATAGCTTTTATGGGCATAGCAATAAAAAAAGCAATTGACTTAAGAAAATAATGCCTAGAGTAATTTTATGTTGAGAATACATATAGGCTACGCCCATTTAACATAATGGCGCTTATACGCAATAGAACTTAATTTTTATTCATAGACTTACAGTATAGGCACCTACCTTTTGTAGATACCTATGCTTTTAAAAAGAAGTTACTTCTTCTTACGTTTCAAACGTTTCTTCGCTTGTTCAGCAGCGACTTTGTCTAGCGTGTCTTTTAGCTCTTCATCGCTGAAAGTGGTGATGTGTTGCAACATTTGTAGCGTGACATCATCTAACACTAAGTTGGCATATTGCGCAACGTTTTGGAAGTTCTCATCAAACACAATCGCGTTGTCCGAGTTAGTGCTGATATAACCTTGTTGCGTGAGCACTTTAATAAAGCTCTGGAACAGGGCTTTATCAAAGAATTCAGGTGAATTGAACTCATATAAGACAGACAGACGTTGACCCACCAAATGACTGAGCTCTTCAACCTGACGTGCTGAAATGTTCCCAGAACCGCGCTGTGTAATCAGCGCAAGCGTCATGTAGTAACGCTCAAGACTCTGCATGACTGGCGCTGCCAAAACTACCAATTGGTTATGGTCTTCGCTGTTTGGAGCAGGGGAAATCAAGTGACCTTCGGCATCTTCAGAAATCAGCTTGGCTTGAATCAAACCATCTACATAGGCACAAATTTGGTCTTTGAGCTCAGCATCTTCCCATTTTAAAAACAGTTCTGCTTTTAAAAATGGATAGAGCGTGCGAATCACATTGATTAAATCACCACGGCCAATGGTTCCATTGTGTTCAACCAAAGCGGCAACGAGTGATGGCAATACAAAGGCATGCAAAATGTTATTACGGAAGTAGGTCAGCAGTACCGCTTGATTGTCCGCAATCGCAATGATGTCGCCCAGTACGTGATTGACGCGTTTGATCAGTTTCAGCTTTAAACCATAAGCAATGATTTCTTTACCTGATAATGGCGTGACCAAGAGGCGCTCATCATAAGGAAGTGTGGTTAACAACTTGCGATAGGTATCAAGCTGTTTGATACAGATTTCTTCATCAAGCGTATGCTTCTCAGTAGCCAACAGAACCAAAGACAGTAATGAAACAGGGTTCACCACAGCGGCACGGTTAATATTTTCTAAAATCGCATGTGCAGAACTATTCACAGCATCAGAGACTTCTTGCGGAATCGGATCATCATTTTTAGCAATGTGTACATTCTCAGCGCCATGCTTTTTCAGCATGTCATCTAAGAAGACTGGTTCGCCAAAGTTGAGATGGACTTTACCGAAAATACGTTCAATTTTGCGTAAAGTTTGCAGAATTCCAAAGACAGACTCTGCTTCTTTCGGTTTACCGTTCATCTCACCGACGTAGGTTGCACCTTCCATCAAGCGTTCATAACCGATATAGGTCGGAACAAAGACAATCGGTTTGGCACGACCACGCAAGTGACTGTGCACCGTCATCGCCAACATGCCTGTCTTTGGTGGTAGCAGACGACCTGTACGTGAACGACCACCTTCGATGAAGTATTCTAAAGGCGTGTTACGCGACAAAATACTGTATAGGTATTCTTTAAAGACCGAAGTATAGAGCGCGTTACCGCGGAAGGTACGGCGAATAAAGAATGCACCGCCACCACGTAAAATTTGCCCAACAAATGGCATATTCAGGTTATCGCCTGCGGCAATATAAGGCACCATCAAACCACGGTTATACACCACATAAGACAGCAGTAAATAGTCGATATGGCTACGGTGACATGGGGTATACACAATTTCATAATCTTTTGCCAACTCACGAACCGTATTGAAGTTATGGACTTCAACCCCGTCATAGAGCTGCGTCCATAAACGTGCTAGCGCCATTTCAGCAAAACGGATGGTGGAATGTGAATAGTCCGATACGATTTCATTGACATAACCAATGGCACGACGCTCTGCATCCAACATGCTAATTTTGCCGCGGATACTTTCACGACGAATGGCATCTTGTACATCATTAGCTTTAATCAATGAATGCATCACGTTGCGGCGGTCTGAAAGGTCAGGGCCGAGTACTGCTTCACGGTGTGCATCGAGCTGATTATTTAGGGTGTTTAGAATATACGTTGCAGGCGATAAGTTCGGATAGGTGGTTTTTGCAAAGTCAATTAAAGCACGTAAAGACTGACTTTCATGGAACTCTAAAAATGACTGGCGACCATGTAAACCGATATTCATCAGCTGTTTCACTGTACTTGGTGTCGCCCAAGTGTCAGTAAATAACAATTTAAACCAAGAGTCTTCTTTATCTGGTGAACGCCCCCACAGTACCGTCACAGGCACCAGCTCTACGTCTAAGTCGGGTTGTTTTTCTAAAGCTTCAACCAAACGTAAAAGACGTGGTGGAAAGGTGTGGGATAGAGCGTTAAGTAAATTATTTTCATCGTTATGTTGTAGAAACACGATTGATGCTTTTTCTTGATGTGTACCCAAGACTAAAGGGTCTAGTGCAGGGGAAAGCTTTAAGCGACGTGTTTCACCATCCACCAACAGCGCATTACTGCGAGAGTGGTTTTGGAGTACATAACAGACAATTTTTTTGGGATGGTCTGAAGCTGCTGAGTCAGCATCGTTTGCTGTCGGTTCTGTTGGAACCTCACCCAATACATGTGGGGTTACGATTAGGTCAAGAAGCTTACTTGAAAGCTTTCTATACATTTGACCAAAGCCACTTTTGGACATATACACTCCTGCTTAAATGACCATTCCCGCAGTTTGCCTGAAGGGGTATTTATTTTGCGTAATTGTAAACATAAACCGTATGTCATTTCCTGACAAATTTGTTTTATATGGTGAATTTTATCGTTAAAAATCGTATTTTTAGTCAAAAATAACGAAAAAAAGTTGTGACATCTCAGTCAAGCAATCTCTAGGGTTTTAGTCAGAATTTATGGCAAAATAGGTTTTATACTCTATATATGATACCTATTACTTTACAGAAATATTGGGTATCTCACCATTAAGTAGGTTGTTTATGAATGCTTTAACCCAAGAGTTGGTTGAATTACTGAGCCTCGAAAAAATTGAGGAAAACATCTTTCGTGGACAAAGCCGTAATTTGGTTGGGAAGCGTGTTTTTGGTGGGCAAGTCTTAGGTCAGGCACTGCGTGCAGCATCATATACCACAGATCGTCCTGCACACTCTTTACATGCGTACTTTTTATTTGGTGGTGACGTAAACGCACCGATTATCTATGAAGTCGATCGGATTCGTGATGGGCGTAGTTTCGTCAGCCGTCAAGTGCGTGCCATTCAACATGGTAAAACTATCTTTATGTGTATGGTGTCTTTTGCTGACAATGAAGAAGGGCTGAACTATCAAATTAGCGAACCTGAATACCCAGCACCAGAGTCGCTAAAGTCTGAGGCTGAACTGAAAAAGATGATGGTAGAATTTGTGCCTGAAAATGTACGTGCAAGTTTTATGCGAGATCGGCATGTGGAGATTCGTCCCATCAATCCACAAAACCCATATCAACCGCAGCCAGAAGCGCCTGTCTATGCACACTATATTCGTACGCATGACCGCATTGCAATTGAGGTGGATGAGGTTTCGTTACATCAAGCGATTGCGGCATTCTATTCAGACTTTACCTTAATGACTACGGCACTGCGTCCACATGGTTTAAGCTATTTGTCTCCAAGTTTGCAGTGTGCGAGTATCGACCATGCTATGTATTTCCATAAACCCTTTCGCGTAGATGAGTTTATGCTATATGACATGGACGCCACAGTGAGTGCCAGTTCACGTGGTTTAAACTTTGGTCGGATGTGGCAAAATGGTGAGCTGGTGTGTAGTACTACGCAAGAAGGTTTGATTCGGCTCCGTGAAATCGAAGCCCAATAAAGCCTGAGTATAGAAAAAGCTGAGTGATATGACTCAGCTTTTTTTATGACTGAAAGGTGGTTAGAGTTGAGCTTGAATTGTCATGGTCTCGCCTTTTGAGCAGAGGCATATAGAGAAATGTGCAGTACTTGTGACAAAAAAATCCTCGATTCTAGCCGATTCACATGGCATAGTTTCCCAAAGAAATCTTTGAAAAGCATGAAGCTATGAGCTTAAATACGCAAATTCTAATTGCAGCGATCTTTGGGGTCATCTTCGGGTTTGTTTTAAATCTATTTCCTGAAACCGCTTTTTTAGAAATGAGTTTGTATGGAATTGGAGTGGTCAGTAGTATTTTTATCGGTTTATTAAAAATGCTTCTGATTCCCCTCATTTTTAGCTCAATTGTGGTGGGGGTATCCAACTTACAGGCGGGCGGACAGCTCTCCCGTGTTTGGAAAATTACGGTGGCATGCTGTGTCACTACCACGACATTGGCCTTGATATTGGGTTTAAGCTGCGCGCATTTATTTGAAGTCGGCAAAGGTGTCGATATTGCCATGTTCCAAGATGCCATCGCGAATCATCAAACTCCAGATACCCTCACTCCATCTTCGTTCTTCACCAACTTTATTCAAAATACGTTGATTAACCCGTTTAAAGCTTTTGCCGAAGGCAATGTTTTGGCGGTGGTGGTTTTTGCGTTGTTCATAGGTGTGGCACTGGTTAAAGGTGGAGAGCAATTCCGTACCGTGCGTAAGCTGAGTCAACAGTTCTTTGACATCATGATGCTGATGATTGGGTGGGTGATGAAACTGGCACCACTGGGAATTTTTGCCTTACTCGCCAAATTGATTGCCACTGAAGACATTTCGGTATTGAGCCGTTTGGCTGAGTTTGCGGCTGTGGTAACGGGCACCACCATTTTTCATGGTCTGGTGGTTTTGCCACTATTGCTGTGGATTTTTGGCAAGATGAATCCGATCACCTTTTTTAAAGGCACGCGTGTGGCCTTAATTACTGCTTTTGCCACCAGTTCAAGCTCGGCGACTATGCCTTTATCACTGAAATGTGCGCAAGAAAATCTCGGTGTACGTCCGCAAACGGCGGGCTTTGTGATTCCATTGGGGACGCAGCTCAATATGGATGGTACTGCACTGTATGAGGCGGCGGCAGCTTTGTTTATTGCCAACTTGATGGGACTCGATTTGACCTTGAGTCAACAGTTGGTGGTGTGTCTGACCGCGATGATTGCTTCTTTAGGAGCTCCCGGGATTCCGAGTGCAGGTATGGTCACCATGATTATGGTCTTGCAGTCTGTCGGGCTTCCTGCGGAAGCGATTGCGATTTTATTGCCGATTGATCGCTTACTGGATACTGTGCGTACCGTGGTCAATGTACAAGGCGACATGATGATTAGTGTGGTGGTCGATCGACATACCCAAGATCTGGATGCACCTTTACCGAATTTATCAAATTCATCTTAAGTCTTGCTCTAGAATAAAAAAGCAGCCGATTGAGCTGCTTTTTTTATTTTGGATTTAAGCGACTTTGAGCATGGCACGTTTTGCCGCAGGGGATTGGTCTAAGTAGGTAATCGCATCTTCTGTTTTGGCTTCGTGTACAGGGTCATACCATGGCACCAAATAGCCGAACTGTTGTGACACTAACCAGAGCGGGCTTGGTAGTACTTGATGATTCCGCTTGGAAATAGAGAACCATTCACGCCAAATCCAAGGTTTAAACAGACTGGGTTGAATCGACTTAAAGCGGTCATCTTGTTTCATAATATGGGCTGCACCATCGACCCATAAACCCAGAACGGCAGCAATCACGACGAGACTCAAATAATAACGTGCAATATAGCCACCGCCTAAATGTCGGTACAAATCAAATGCGACGGTACGGTGTTCAATTTCTTCTGCGCCGTGCCATTTCACTAAGTCCAGCATGGAAGGGTCTGCACCCATTTTCTCCCATTCAGTGTTATACAGTGCATATTTTCCAAGGACACAGGTCATGTGTTCCACCGTTGCAATAATGCCAAGTCGAAACAAATCCCACTGGTGTTCAAGTGCTTTGGGTACAGTTAGATCAAGGGGTTTATCGGCCAGTAATTTTCCAAATAAGAAATCCATCAACTCTAGATTACGGGAGACATCAATCTTTCTTTGGCTGAGATACTCTTTATTGGCTGAGTTGTGTGCTTGCGCATGCATGGCTTCTTGGCGGATAAAGGCTTGTACATCTTGCTTCAGCTTTTCATCGCTAATTTGCGGTAAGACTTTGTTGTAGAGGCGGCAGAACCAGAACTCACCTGCGGGTAGGATCATATTAATTTCATTGATGAAATAGCTGGCAAAAGGTTGGTTGGGAATCCAATCAATCGGGCTGTCTTGCCATTCAAATTTAACTTTGCGGGGCTTAATGGTGTAGGCAATCGAGGAGCGAATTTTGTTTTTTTTCAATCGAGACCATAATTTCATATGCTGACCTATTTTTATATGTGTTGAACTTTTTCACGAGTTGAATAAATTCAGTATAAAAAAAAGTCCCCGATTGTGATTAGCAATAGGGGACACAGATACAGCAATAGATGATGCTTTTATTGAATGGCGTTTAAAACTTAAGCCTCAGACTGTGGTTTGGTTTCAACATCGCCTTTGGTTTCAATACGATCTTCAGCGTCAATATCCATAGCTACTTCAGTATCTTCATCGAATTCGTCTGCATCCAGCTCATCGGCTGTCGCATCTGGAATGCTGCTTAAGTCAAAGTGTTGGGCTTGGTCTAACGTAAAATTGAGTCGTCCGCCCATCACACTCGCCAGTTCTTCTAGGCCTTGTTTGTTGAGGGAAGAGAACAATTGAATCGAGAAATCAAGTTTCATCTTTTTCAATTGGGCTTTAACTTCTTGTAATGCTTTAGAGGCAGGGCCACGGTTGAGTTTGTCGGACTTGGTGAGTAGTACATGCACAAACAATTTACGCGAATAAGCCCATTCCAACATCATCACGTCAAAGTGCTGTAGCGGATGACGAATATCCATCAACAAGACTAAACCTTGTAAGCTTTTACGTTGAATTAGGTAGTTTTCTAACTCTTTTTGCCATACGATTTTCATCGCTTCAGGCACAGCTGCATAACCATAGCCAGGTAAGTCGACCAGACGTTGGTCAGGATTACCTAGACTGAAAAAGTTAATCATCTGCGTACGACCTGGTCTTTTCGAGGCACGAGCTAATTGCTTTTGGTTGGTTAAGGCATTGATAGCACTAGACTTACCTGCATTTGAACGACCTGCAAAGGCAATTTCATAACCTGTATCTTCAACACACAGGTTGAGCTTCGGGGCACTCATTAAAAACTCTGCTTTACGCAGCCAGTTGAGAGCGCGCACAGCATATTCAGTAACTGCAGAATCTACCTTTTTTTCATAGCTAATTTTTTGCTTTGGGGCAGCAGCAATCTTACTGTTTTTGGATTTTCCTCGGCTGTGGTGCATAACTCAACTTCAATTTATGATCTACAATCAGCCATTATAATAGAAGTCGGGCAGGCAATCGACCTTTGCAACATAAAGTCGGCAATCTTGTCGAGAAAAGACTTCAGTCTACAAGATTGATCAAGCTAATCGGGGAGTGTGTTGCAAACTTATTCTGCGAAGGGGTACCAAGCACATCAGCTAGGGTGTATTGGTCTAAGCTGTTGTAAAACTCATCTAAGGCATTATCTAAAATACCTTTCAGACCACAGTTAGAGCGGAGTACACAGGGCGGGGTATTGCATTCAACTATGTTTTGATCGGCTTGTAAAACCCGCACAATCTGCCCTAGTCTTAAATGTAGGGTTTCTGGGTTGAGTCGAATCCCACCACCACGACCGCGTGCGGTAATAATCCATTGCTGCTTTGCCATAAAATGCACGATTTTCATCAAGTGATTTTCAGACACTTGAAGTGCTTGAGCCAGTTCTGCAATGGTATGTGGCAGCGCTTTCGGCTGAGAGACATACATCAGAATTCGCAAAGCATAATCTGTAAATTTATTGAGCTGCATGAGGGTATTAATCGTCGATACGCAAAAAACAAAGGGCTAGTCTAGCATAACCTGACTAACCCACTCTATTTTATGCCGATGGCATCAGTTAGTGATGAACACCACCTGTACCAAAAGCTTCACTGTGGATATTTTCGGCAGGAACACCACGGGCAATCAGAGCTTTTTGTTGCTCAGCCATAAATGGCATTGGACCACATAAATAATAATCTGCTTGCGTTGGTAGAATCGCACTATCAATGGTACTCAAATCAAGACGACCTTTCGCATCAAAGTCTTGACCTAAAATATCACTTTGATGTGGAAACTCGTAAGCAGTAAAGGTACTTAGGCGAGGGTACTTCGCTTTTAAGTCATGAATGTGCTGTTTCATGGCATGCACTTGTTTACTACGACATGCATGAATGAAGGTTACAGGCTCAGGCATATCTAAAGTCACCAATTGATTCAGCATTGCCACCATTGGGGTGAGACCCACACCACCACTAATAAAGACATTACGTTTGTTTGGATCAATCAGGTAGAAGTTACCTGTTGGTGCAGAGACTTCAATTTCGGCACCAACGTCCAGACCATGTAGAGTATTTGAAACCCAGCCTGCAACCAAGTCGCCTTTTTCATCTTCACGTTTAACTGAGATGCGTAAATAATCTGCTTGAGGACTCGTTGAAAGGGTGTATTGGCGTGGTTGTTTTAGGCCAAGTTCTTCAACAAATACACGTACTGAAATGTACTGACCCGCTTCATATTGTGGTAAATCACCACCGTCTACAGGGGCAAGATAGAAAGACGTGATTTCTTCACTTTCAACCACTTTTTTCGCGATTTTAAAGTTGCGCCAGCCTAACCAACTTCCTTTGGTTTGTTGATGCTGTTCATAAATTGCTTTTTCGGTGCTAATGAATAAGTCAGCCAACTGACCATAAGCAGCAGCCCACGCACCAATTAAAGGGTCTTCCATTGAAATACTTAAAACTTCGCTGATGGAATGTAGCAGATTTTCCCCAACAATATTGTAATCAGGAGCTTGAATATTCAAGCTCACATGTTTATGTGCAATCAGCTCAACCACTGGAAGCAATACAGAAGGATCTTCAATGTTTTCGGCATAAGCTAACACTGCGCCAGCCAAAGCTTGAGCTTGAGCACCGCTGCGTTGGTGACCCATATTAAAGGTTTCTTTTAAAGCAGGGTTATTACCTAACATGCGGTTATAAAAATAACCTGTGAGCGCGACACCGTTTTCACGGAGGACAGGAACAGTTGCTTTTACAAGGTCAATTTGCTGCGGAGTCATGGTTGATCTCTCTTGGCTATCATTTATAAGATGTATTAAAAATATACCTTTAAAGATGTAATGTAAATACATCTTTATGCTAAAAGGATAAAATATTTTCAGGCGTATAGGAAAGTTTTTGATGTGATGGTGAATTCTTTAACATTTTTAATATCTTAGTTTGCTCTTTTGGGATGTTTATTATTGCGCCTATAGGAATGTTTTATATTTCTATGAAACATTATATGGAATTGATGTTTCATTTAGCGTTTCTTCAACTGATTACGTAGATTTTCTTTAGTGTTCAATGGTGACAAGGCGTGAGGTATTAATTCATCAAGAGGTCTTTTTATTATTTGATTATGAATAGCGATGTCGAAAAGCATAGGGAGTTTCGCCTGTCCATTTTTTAAAGGCGCGAGCAAAAGAGTTCACTTCTTGAAAACCGAGTAGATAAGAGACCTCACTAGGGCTAATTGAGGAGCAGGTGAGATAGTGTTCGGCTAGAGCTTGGCGCGTGTTATCCAAAATGCTTTGGAAGTTGGTCTGCTCTTCCTCTAAAAGTCGTTGTAAGCTACGCTTACTGAGCGCCAGTTTTTCTGCGACATCCTCAATTCGGCTAAATCCAGCAGGTAAATTTTCTAGTAAAATTGTTTTTACTTTTTCTTGGGTTTGCACCGCATTGTTTAAATTCAGCAGATTTTGTCTGAGATTGGGCTCAAAAAATGCCCACATGGTTGGGTTTGCTGTCAAGAAGGGTTTGGTGCAGTCTACGTGTGAAAAACTGATCGAAATTTTTGAGCCTTTCTTTGGGGTGACACCAAAGTAGTCTCGATAGGGCGCGAGTTGTTCGGGGAGCTCAGGTAAAGTGATTGCTAGTGGTATAATATGGCTACGCAGGCATAATCGTGCCAACTGCGTAAAAAAGACCAATTCTGTCAGTATCAGACTTTGGGGAATGGCTGCGCCGACTTGATAGAACTCAATGTCTAAGCGCATTTGCTGAGCATCGGTCGCTGTATTTAGATGAATAGGACCAATCAATTTTTTAAACAGCGCTATGCGTTCCAAAGCAACGCTTAAATTGGGGCTGCATATACACGCAAAAATGGCGGGATCGAAAAGTTCTACTGAGAGCATTTGCCCGATTTTAAGCGGTAAATGCTCAATATTTGCAATATGCTCAACAGCTTCCCAAAATTGAAAATAATGTTGTGGTGTGAGTTCCATTTTTTCACGGTTAAACGCATCTAATGGCAGGGCAGCTTGTCGAACTACATCTTCAGGTCGGATGCCTAAATCGATCAAAAAAAGCCTCCAATTAGGTTGCAGTACAAACTTTGTTGCATATTTCATGGCGGCAACCCCTGCATTAGATATTGCGATTTCATGTGAATGAGTCGCTGGCTTTATTTAACGACTGACATGACCATCATATCGAAAATACGATCCCCAAACCATTTGCGCACAAAAATCATGAGTTTGGCATACTTGCCACCCACATATCGGGTCTTTGGTTGCTTTGCATTAACGGCTTTTATCAACATATCGACCACGACTTGTACATCTGAGAGCTCACCTTTACGCACCGATTCATTGGTAGCATGGGCAACCGATTGCGCCATGTGGGCATAAGCACCTGTACCTGAACGTGAGAGCATGGGTTGGAGCATGACGTCGGCAAATTCAGTATTAATCGCACCGGGTTCGATCACAACCACATCAATATTAAAAGCTTTCAGCTCTAGACGTAGGCAATCTGACCAGCCTTCAACAGCATGTTTACTGGCATGATACCAACTGCCGAGCGGCGTATAAATTTTGCCACCCATAGAGGAGATGTTGATGATGCGCCCTTTATTTTTTTGGCGCATGGCGGGCAAAACTTGTTGGGTCAATTCAGCCATGCCAAACAGATTCACTTCAAATTGATAGCGGGCGTCTGCAATCGACGTATCTTCCATGGCACCGTATAAGCCAAATCCTGCACAGTTAATCAGGATATCGACACCTTGGGTTTCTCGTTCAATCTGTTGGATGACTTGATGAATATCTTCAGATCGGCTGATGTCCATTTTTAATGTACGAGCGCCGAGTATTTTTAGCTCATTCATTGCTTCAAGACGACGTGCTACAGCATATACGAGGGCGCCTTGTTGTAATAAGGCGCGTGTAAATGCTCTACCCATGCCTGATGATGCGCCTGTAATTAATACCACTTGTTCTTGGGCTTTATTCATTTCACTATCCTCAATACTTTGTTGATCTAACTTGATGATTGAATTTTAGTGATTGAGTCCAGCTTTCTGACATCCGATCATGCCAAGTTATATGCAGATGACGTCATGTTGTAATGGAGTATTTAATCGTCGTACATAAAAAACGTCACCAAAAATTGGTGACGTTGAATGAAGGTTGTAAGCA
Organism: Acinetobacter sp. SW-226; assembly: GCF_055632855.1. Taxonomy (NCBI): domain Bacteria; kingdom Pseudomonadati; phylum Pseudomonadota; class Gammaproteobacteria; order Moraxellales; family Moraxellaceae; genus Acinetobacter; species Acinetobacter sp. SW-226. The sequence continues at coordinate 407,756 of NZ_CM145752.1, forward strand.
GTTAGGCGCGCATTACTTACCAAAAATAGACCCTAAAATACCACGCATAATTTTCTGTCCAGTACTGCCACCCAGACTACGTGCTGCACTTTTGGCAAAGGTTCCGACTGTGTCTTGAATTAGCTTCTCACGCTGTTTAGCTGAGCGCTCAGCTTCTTTTTGCTGTTCTTTGGCAACACGCTCCTGTTCACGCGCTTGTTGTTTGGCAATTGCTTCCGCTTCTTTGGCTTGTTGTTTTGCGAGCTGCTCTTGTTCTTTGGCTTGTTGTTTTTCTTGCTCTATCTGTACCGCTTGTTGTTGGCGTTCAGCGACTTTGTTTTGTAACAATTCAAAGGCACTTTCGCGGTCTAATGTTTTCTCATAAATGCCAGCGACAATACTTTGTGAGATTAAGACCTGACGTTGTTCAGGGCTAATCGGGCTGAACGATGAGTAGGGAGGCATGACCCATGCACGTTCTACAATTTGCGGTGTACCTTGCTCATCAAGGCAGCTAATCAGCGCTTCCCCGACAGCTAGTTCGGTAATGGCTTGTTCAACCTTAAATTCAGGATTGGCACGGAAGGTATCTGCTGCTGTTTTTACAGCCTTTTGGTCTTTTGGGGTGAAAGCACGCAACGCATGCTGAATACGGTTACCCAACTGCCCCAAAACGCTTTCGGGTAAATCAAGAGGATTTTGGGTGACAAAGTAGATCCCCACACCTTTAGATCGAATTAGACGGACCACCTGTTCAATTTTTTCTTGTAGTGCTGCACTGGCATTATCAAACAATAAATGCGCTTCATCAAAGAAGAACACCAGTTTAGGCTTGTCCATATCACCCACTTCAGGGAGCTGTTCAAACAGTTCGGAGAGCATCCACAATAAAAAGGTTGCATACAACTTCGGCGTATTCATCAGCTTGTCTGCAGCTAAAATATTGATATAGCCGTGTCCATTACTGTCGGTTTGAATAAAGTCGAGAATATTTAAGCTAGGTTCACCAAAGAATTGATCACCACCTTGGTCGGCTAGAGCCAGTAAATTGCGCTGAATGGCACCAAGACTAGCAGGCGATAGATTGCCATATTCTGCTTTAAACTCAGCAGCATGTTCGCTGACATAGCTAATCATGGCTTTTAAGTCTTTAAAGTCGATCAATAGTAGACCTTGATCATCCGCAATACGAAACACCGCAGAAAGGACACCTTCCTGAGTATCATTTAAATTCAGCATGCGCGCTAGAAGTAATGGGCCAATTTCTGTAATTGTTGTACGAATAGGATGACCTTGTTCAGCAAATAAATCCCAAAACACTACAGGGGATGCGGCAAACGGAATACTATCAATACCTAAGCTTTTGATGCGTTCATCAAACTTAGCATTGGCTGTTCCTGCTTGGGCTAAGCTTGAAACATCACCTTTGGCATCAGCGAGAAACACGGGTACACCGAGTCGTGAAAAACTTTCAGCTAATACTTTTAAAGTGATGGTTTTGCCTGTCCCTGTTGCACCAGCAATTAAGCCATGGCGGTTAGCAAATTTTGAATGTAGAACCACGTCTTGTTGGGTATCACTGGTTTTTTTTGCAATGATAATCGGTGTACTCATATTTCTTCCTATTCGGTTTTCTTGTGATGGCTATTCAATTGTTTTAGTGCGTTTTCTATATCTTGAATTAAATCGTTAGGATGTTCCAGTCCTATACAAAAGCGAACCAATAAACCTTGTTGTAAATGTGTATGTTCAAGCAGACGCATGTCTTTGAGATCATAGAGCATCACTAAACTGACGGGACCACCCCAGCTAAAACCCAGTTTAAACAAAGACAAGGCATCACAAAAATGACGAACATCTTGTAAGTTAAACTCTGGTTTAAAAATCACACTGACCAAACCTGCACTGTGTTGTTCTATGCAAATATCTTTCCAGAAGGAGTGACCTGCAGTATTCGGATCTGCTGGGTGTAAAACTTGTACAAATTCAGGTCGTTGCTTTAGCCAAGTGAGGAGTTGTATTGCACTTTGAGACTGTGCGGCATAGCGAACACGCATCGAGGCCAGACTGCGCTGCACTTGAGCAACATCATCTCCCGATACACAAATACCTTGAATGGCATGCATTCGAAATAATTGATGGTGCAAATGTTGCTTACGTGTGACCACAGAACCCATCAAGATATCACCGCCACCGCTGGGGTACTTGGTTAGGGCATGTACGGTCATATCGACACTTAAATGTGCATCACTAAAATCAAAAGCATTAAAGGCAAGACCTGCTCCCCAAGTATTATCCAAAGCGGTGAGTATGTTATGTGCTTCTGCCTTTTTAACAAGTCCAACTAAATCGGGAAACTCTAAGGTGACTGAGCCTGCTGCCTCTAACCAGATTAGTTTTGTTTTTTCCGTTGGTTGAAATGAGTTCACATCAATGGCGTTATAGACTTTGACCGTAATGTCATAGCGCTTTTCCAGATTGCGCAGATGCTCCATGTTCGGACCATAAATATTGTCTGCCACCCAAACTTCATCACCCTGACTGAGAAAACATGAATTGACTAGATTAATGGCGGATAAACCACTGGGTGCCAGTAAGCAATATTTACCCCCTTCAATTTGTGCAATGTTATCGCCCAATGTGAATGTGGTAGGAGTGCCATGGGTGCCATAACTGTAATCATATTCATCTGTCCAATGGCGATTAAATAGTGCATCGGTATTTTTAAAAATGATCGTTGATGCACGATAGAGGGGAGGTTGAATGGTTGAAATGGATTGCGGGGCTTGTCTTGGTGCATGGATTAAAGCGGTTTGCGGATTTTTCTTCACGAATCGACTCAACATAAAGCGCTAAATTGTTTTAGCTTAAGAGAAAGTGATGAAATAGGCTAGAAAATTGAGTAAATGTAAGTAAAGCTCAGCAAAATAAAAAAGTTGGCTTCAATTTTGCTAAACCATCTGAAGAGATAGCATAAAAGAAGGCTTAAGCGCATGAAGTCGCATTTAAAAGTACATTATTTTCAGCATATTGCTGGTGAAGGGTTCGGTAGTTGTTATGAATATTTGAAAAAGCAAGGTGCTGTTATAAGTGCAACGGAGTTTTTTGCATTACCCGTTGATCAGGCTCTGGAAATTGAAGCTTTACCCAACATTGAAGATGTGGATTTACTTATCATTATGGGGGGAACAATGAGCGTTAATGATGAAGTAAATTATCCATGGCTAAAGATAGAAAAACGTTGGTTACGTCGGTATTTGGCATCAGGTAAACCTGTCATTGGGCTATGCTTAGGGGGGCAGTTGATTGCAAATGCACTTGGGGCTGCTGTGAGTCGAAATGAACAACAGGAACTAGGTTGGACAACAGTACGGAAAATTCAACATGTGCCAATAGAATGTTTTGAGCTACCCGAACAATTTAATGTAATGCAATGGCATAGCGAAACGTTTGAAATTCCTAAAGGAGCTATTCATTTGGCAGAAAATACCATCTGTCGTAATCAAATGTACCAAATTGGCAAAAACGTATTGGGTTTTCAGTTTCACCCAGAAATCACACCTGAAACATTAGACTTATTTTTAGAGAATGATGATGAGTTGAGTAAATTTTCAGGGCGTTATGTCACCGCAGAAACAGAATTGAAAAAAACACCTAAATTAAATTTTATTGAAGGAAATCAGATTCTTAATAGGGCTATTGAATATGTGCTCCGACAAACAATATATTGATGATTTTTTAAGCTACTGAAAATGCAAACAAATTGAAAATATTGTAAAAACTCGAAAATCAATTTGCTTATGCATTAAACAATGGCTATAATGAGCGACCCTTTAATGAAAGGGGGTTGGCTACGAATAAAGTAGTTAACATCGTGACAGTCGTGGCATCGATCATGACCTTAGTGATATTTCACTGCTCTTGACACTTACCTTAAATAGTGGGGTGAGATGCGTCAAGAGTGATTCTTTATATATTTGGCTTGGAGTTTACTGGTATGTCTAACCAGAGAATTCGTATCCGTCTTAAGTCTTTTGATCACCGTCTAATTGATCAATCAGCTCAAGAAATCGTAGAAACAGCAAAACGTACTGGCGCACAGGTTTGTGGTCCAATTCCAATGCCTACACGCATTGAACGTTTTAACGTTTTAACATCACCACACGTTAATAAAGATGCGCGTGACCAATACGAGATCCGCACTTACAAACGTTTGATCGACATCGTTCAACCTACAGACAAAACTGTAGATGCATTGATGAAGTTGGATCTTGCAGCTGGTGTTGATGTTCAGATCGCATTGGGTTAAGGCTTTCGGGTTAATTAACGCTCTAAGTTAATTAGGCCGCTTTTTTAGAGGTTTATGCACATGGCTATTGGTTTAGTCGGTCGCAAGTGCGGTATGACACGTATCTTTACAGATGCTGGTGTTTCTGTGCCTGTTACAGTGATTGAGGTTGATCCTAACCGCATCACTCAAATCAAAACGCTTGAAACTGATGGTTATCAAGCGATTCAAATCACTACTGGTGAACGTCGCGAATCTCGCGTAACTAACGCTCAGAAAGGTCACTTCGCTAAAGCGGGTGTTGCTGCTGGTCGTTTAGTTCAAGAATTCCGTGCAACAGAAGCTGATCTTGAAGGTCGTGAAGTTGGTGGAACTATCGGTGTAGACTTGTTTACAGTGGGTCAAGTTGTTGACGTAACTGGTCAGTCGAAAGGTAAAGGTTTCCAAGGTGGTGTTAAGCGTTGGAACTTCCGTACGCAAGACGCAACTCACGGTAACTCAGTTTCTCACCGTGTTCTAGGTTCTACAGGTCAAAACCAGACTCCTGGTCGCGTATTCAAAGGCAAAAAAATGGCTGGCCATTTAGGTGCTGAACGCGTAACTGTACAGGGTCTAGAAATTGTATCTATCGACGCAGAACGTTCAGTTTTAGTAGTAAAAGGTGCGATTCCTGGCGCTACTGGCGGTGACGTAACTGTTCGTCCTACGATCAAGGCCTGAGGGGAAATAACGTGAATTTAAATACTGTTTCCGGCTCTGCTGTTGAATTATCAGAAGTTGCGTTCGGTCGTGAATTCAATGAAGCTCTTGTACACCAAGTTGTTACCGCTTATTTAGCTGGTGGCCGTCAAGGTTCAAAAGCTCAGAAATCACGCGCAGACGTTTCTGGCGGTGGTAAAAAGCCATTCCGTCAAAAAGGTACTGGTCGCGCTCGTGCGGGTTCTATTCGTAGCCCAATCTGGGTAGGTGGTGGTAAAACTTTTGCTGCTCGCCCACAAGATTGGTCTCAAAAAGTTAACCGCAAAATGTACCGCGGTGCAATGCAATGTATCTTAGCTGAACTTGTTCGCCAAGATCGTCTAGTATTAGTTGAAGAGTTTGCTGTTGCTGCTCCAAAAACTAAAGAGTTGCTTGCAAAACTTAACGACTTGAATGCTACTCGCGCATTGATCGTTACAGAAGCTGTAGATGAGAATCTATACCTTGCAGCGCGCAACATTCCACACGTTGATGTGGTTGATGCTGCTGCTATCGATCCTGTTAGCTTGATCGCGTTCGATAAAGTTGTTATGTCTGTAGCTGCTGCTAAGAAAATTGAGGTAGAACTCGGATGAACAACGAACGTATCTATCAAGTCCTACAAGGACCTGTATTCTCAGAAAAAGCACAAGTTTTAGGCGAAACTGCTGGTGTTCAAGTTTTTAAAGTTGCACTTGATGCAAACAAACTTGAAATCAAAAAAGCGGTTGAGCAATTGTTTGGTGTTCAAGTTGTTAAAGTTAACACAACGATCACTAAAGGTAAGACTAAACGCTTTGGTAAAACATTAGGACGTCGTTCTGATGTTAAAAAAGCATACGTCACCCTGAAAGCTGGCCAAGATGTTGAAATGGCTGACTTGGGCGATACCGCTGAAAGCGCAGCGGAATAAGGACGAGAATTATGCCAATTCAAAAATGTAAGCCAACGTCTCCTGGACGTCGCTTTGTAGAGAAAGTCGTTCACGACCATCTTCACAAAGGCGCGCCTTATGCTCCGTTGGTTGAAGCTAAAAAACGTACTGGTGGTCGTAATAACAACGGTCACATCACGACTCGTCACGTTGGTGGCGGTCACAAGCAGCACTATCGTCTAGTTGACTTCAAACGTAACAAAGATGGTATTCCTGCAACTGTAGAGCGTATTGAATACGATCCTAACCGTACAGCACACATTGCACTAGTATTGTATGCTGATGGTGAGCGTCGCTACATCATCGCGCCTAAAGGCCTTCGCGCTGGCGATAAAGTTCAATCTGGTAACGATGCACCAATTCGTCCAGGTAACTGTTTACCGCTTCGCAACATGCCTATCGGTTCTACTCTTCACAACATTGAACTTAAAATTGGTAAAGGCGCGCAATTAGCTCGTTCTGCTGGTACTTCAGTTCAGTTGTTGGGTCGTGACGGTTCTTACGCCATCGTTCGTTTACGTTCTGGTGAAATGCGTAAAATTCACGTTGAGTGCCGTGCAGTTCTTGGTGAAGTTTCTAACCAAGAAAGCAACCTTCGTTCACTTGGTAAAGCAGGTGCAGCACGCTGGCGTGGCGTTCGTCCTACCGTTCGTGGTATGGCGATGAACCCAGTAGATCACCCGCACGGTGGTGGTGAAGGTCGTAGCAAAGGTATTCAACCTGTAAGCCCATGGGGTCAAAAAGCTAAAGGGTACAAAACACGTACCAATAAGCGTACGACTAAGATGATTATTCGCGACCGTCGCGTTAAGTAACAAGTAAAGGAATCTGACAATGCCTCGTTCTCTGAAAAAAGGCCCATTCGTCGATGCGCACTTGTTCGCTAAGGTTGAAGCGGCTATCGCGGCTAATAACCGTAAGCCGATCAAAACTTGGTCGCGTCGTTCGATGATCCTCCCAGATTTTGTTGGTTTAACAATTTCTGTACATAATGGCCGTAACCATGTTCCAGTGATCGTATCTGAACATATGGTTGGTCACAAACTTGGTGAATTCGCGCCAACTCGTACCTATCGTGGTCACGGTGTTGACAAGAAATCTAAACGTTAAGGTGCTATGATGGAAGTTACTGCTAAATTACGCGGTGCCGCTATCTCGGCACAAAAAACTCGTTTGGTTGCAGACCTAATCCGTGGCAAATCTGTTGCTCACGCGCTTAATATTCTTAACTTTAGCAACAAAAAAGCTGCAGTTTTGGTTAAAAAAGCATTGGAATCTGCGATTGCAAACGCTGAACACAATAACAGTTTAGATGTAGACGACCTTAAGGTTACTACGATTTACGTTGATGAAGGCACTAGCCTTAAGCGTATTATGCCACGTGCTAAAGGCCGTGCAGATCGTATTACTAAGCGTACTTGTCACATTACCGTTAAGGTAGGGGTTTGATATGGGTCAGAAGGTTCATCCAATCGGTATCCGCCTTGGTGTTGTAAAACGTCATAACGCCAACTGGTATGCGAGTCCGAAACAATACGCTGAATACTTGCTTAAAGATCTTCAAGTTCGTGAGTTTTTAACTAAAAAACTTAAGAATGCGATGATCAGCAATATTCTTATCGAACGTCCTACGGGCGCTGCTAAAGTAACAATTAGCACTGCACGTCCTGGTATCGTGATCGGTAAAAAAGGCGAAGATATTGAGAAATTACAGCGTGAACTTACTCAGATTATGGGTATTCCAGCGCAAGTAAGTATCAATGAAATTGATCGCCCAGACTTAGACGCTCGTTTAGTTGCTGAAGCAATCGCTTCTCAATTAGAAAAACGTGTAATGTTCCGTCGTGCTATGAAGCGTGCGGTTCAAAACACAATGCGTGCTGGTGCTAAAGGTATTAAAGTTGAAGTATCAGGCCGTTTAGGTGGTGCTGAGATTGCTCGTACTGAATGGTATCGTGAGGGTCGTGTACCTTTGCATACACTTCGTGCAGACATCGACTATGCAACTATGCGTGCTGAAACGACTTACGGTACCATTGGTGTTAAAGTTTGGATCTTCCGTGGTGAGATCTTGGGTGGCATGAAACAAGTCATGAACCCAGCTCCAGCTGAAGAACGTCCAGCTAAACGCGGTCGTGGTCGTGGTGAAGGTCAAGAGCGTCGTGGTCGTCGCAATGATCGTTCTGCTGAAAAAGGAGAATAATCCATGTTACAACCTAAACGTACTAAATTCCGTAAAGTGCAGAAAGGCCGTAACACTGGTCTAGCTCACCGCGGTAGCTCAGTATCTTTTGGTACAATCGCACTTAAATCTGTTGAGCGTGGTCAAATGACTGCTCGTCAAATTGAAGCAGCGCGTCGTACAATCAGCCGTCGTATTAAACGTGGTGGTAAGATCTTTATCCGTGTTTTCCCAGACAAGCCGATTACTTCTAAGCCTCTTGAAGTGCGTATGGGTAAAGGTAAAGGTTCTGTGGAATACTGGGTTTGCCAAATCAAACCAGGTAAAGTCTTGTACGAAATTGATGGTGTTAACGAAGAATTGGCTCGCGAAGCGTTTACGCTTGCAGCTGCTAAACTTCCGTTTAAAACCACTATCGTGACTCGGACGGTAATGTAATGAAAACTAAAGATCTACGTGAAAAGTCGGTAGAAGAGTTGACAGCTTTGCTTGATGAGCAACAGCTAAACCAATTCCGTCTTCGTATGGCAAAAGCAACTGGTCAATTGGGTAAATCGCATGAAGTTGCGCTTACTCGTAAGACAATTGCTCGTATCAAGACACTCCTTACCGAAAAACAGGGGAACGGACAATGAGTGAACAAACAGTTCGCACGTTAACCGGCAAAGTAGTAAGCGACAAGATGGACAAGTCTATCGTAGTACTTATCGAACGCCGCGTTCAACACCCGTTGTATGGCAAATCAATCCGCCGTTCAACTAAATTACACGCTCACGATGAGAACAACACAGCTAAAACTGGCGACGTTGTGACTATCAAAGAAAGCCGCCCAATTTCTAAAACTAAGTCTTGGACTCTAGTTGAAGTTGTTGAAGCTGCTGCTGAGTAATTAGACGTATCTGTTGCATCATCGGTTAATTTCGAGTACTCTTTGAGCCTTTCGAAATTGTGACCGGTGATGCTCGGTTTTGGAGTAGGGCAATGATTCAAACCGAAAGTATGCTAGACGTAGCAGACAATAGTGGTGCTCGCCGCGTACAATGTATTAAAGTACTTGGTGGTTCACATCGTCGTTATGCTTCTGTTGGCGACATTATTAAAGTTACTGTAAAAGAAGCTATTCCACGCGCACGTGTTAAAAAAGGTGACGTGATGAATGCTGTAGTTGTACGTACAAAATTCGGTATCCGTCGTCCAGACGGTTCAGTGATTCGTTTCGACGATAACGCTGCTGTTATTTTGAACAACAACAAAGCGCCGATTGCAACTCGTATTTTCGGACCAGTGACTCGTGAACTTCGTACTGAACAGTTCATGAAAATTATTTCACTGGCTCCTGAAGTTCTATAAGAGGCAATCATGGCTAAGATTAAAAAAGGCGATCAAGTAATTGTGATCGCAGGTAAAGAAAAAGGCAAACAGGGTACTGTTCTGTCTGTTTCAAATGACCGTGTTATGGTTGAAGGCCTTAACTTGGTTAAGAAGCATCAAAAGCCAAACCGTGCAACAGGTGCTGAAGGCGCTGTCGTTACACAGGAAGCTTCGCTTCATATTTCTAACGTGGCAATTTTTAATGCTACAACCCAAAAGGCTGACCGTGTTGGTTACCAAGTGATTGATGGCGCGAAAACTCGTGTTTATAAATCAAATGGTGAATCAGTGGCGGTAGCGAAGTAATAGGTTGAAAAGGCAATGGCCAGACTTAAAACGCGTTACAACGACGAACTTAAGGCTCAATTACAAGAGACTTTAGGCGTTAAAAATGTGATGGATATTCCTCGCATTACTAAAATCACGATCAACATGGGTGTTGGCGCAGCTGCTGCTGACAAAAAACTCCTTGATGGTGCTCTTGCTGATATGCAAGCTATCGCTGGTCAAAAACCAGTTCTTACATTAGCTCGTAAATCAATCGCGGGTTTCAAAATCCGTGATGGTTGGCCGATTGGTTGTAAAGTTACTTTACGCGGCGAACGTATGTACGAATTCTTAGACCGTTTGATCTCGATTGCGATCCCTCGTATCCGTGACTTCCGTGGTTTCTCTTCGAAATCATTTGATGGTCGTGGTAACTACTCAATGGGTCTTAAGGAACAAATTATGTTCCCTGAAATCGATTTTGATAAGATTGATCGTATTCGTGGTATGGATATTACCATCACTACGACTGCTCGCACCGATGACGAAGGCCGTGCGCTTATGCGTGCATTCGGCTTCCCGTTCAAATAAGAGGTCGATATGGCTAAGAAAAGTATGATTAATCGCGAATTGAAACGCGAAGCTACTGTTGCTAAATACGCTGCAAAACGTGCTGAATTAAAAGCTGTTATTGCAAACGTAAATGCAAGCGACGAAGAGCGTTTCGAAGCGATGATGAAATTACAAGCATTACCACGTAATGCATCTCCAGTACGTTTACGTAACCGTTGTGGTTTAACTGGTCGTCCTCATGGTTACTTCCGTAAGTTCGGTTTAAGCCGTAACAAATTACGCGATACAGTAATGCAAGGTGATGTACCGGGCGTTGTTAAGGCAAGCTGGTAAGGAGCACTATAGATGAGTATGCAAGATACCGTTGCCGACATGTTAACTCGTGTTCGTAACGCACAAATGGCGAAGAAGCAAACTGTTTCTATGCCAAACTCTAAGTTGAAGGTTGCGATTGCAAATGTTCTTCAACAAGAGGGTTACATTTCAAATGTAGAAGTTGCTGATGCTGAAGGCAAAGCGACGCTTACTTTGACTTTAAAGTATTTCGAAGGCAAACCAGTTATCGAAACTGTGAAACGCGTAAGCCGTCCTGGTCTACGTCAGTATCGCGGTAAAGATGCACTTCCAAGCGTTAAGCAAGGTTTAGGTATTGCAATTGTTTCTACAAGCAAAGGCATCATGACTGATCGCGCTGCACGTGCTGCAGGTATCGGTGGTGAAGTTATTGCTTTTGTTTCTTAATAGGTGATTCCTCATGTCTCGTGTGGCTAAAGCCCCAGTAACTGTACCTAACGGTGTAACAGTTACTCAGAACGGCCGGCAGGTCGAAGTGAAAGGTAGCAAAGGTACTTTGTCTTTCACCCTGCATGCGCTGGTCGAGCTTAAACAGGAAGACGGTATTCTAGCGATTGCTCCAAAAGCTGAGTCGAAAGACGCTTGGATGCAAGCTGGTACTGCTCGCGCTGTGCTTAACAACCTTGTAAAAGGTGTGAGCGAAGGCTTCGAACGTAAGTTACAACTTATCGGTGTTGGTTATAAAGCTGCGGTTAAAGGTAACATTGTTAACCTTAACCTTGGTTTCTCTCACCCGATCGACTATACGCTTCCTGAAGGTGTAACTGCTGAAACTCCTACAGCAACTGAAATTATTCTTAAATCTGCTGATAAAGCACGTTTAGGTCAAGTTGCTGCAGATATCCGTGGTTACCGTCCACCAGAGCCTTATAAAGGTAAAGGTGTTCGTTATTCTGACGAAGTTGTACTTCGTAAAGAAGCTAAGAAGAAATAAGGCGCGAGGTTCTTATGAACGAAAAGAAACAATCCCGTTTGCGTCGTGCGAAAAGCACACGCTTGCACATTCGTGCATTGGGTGCGACTCGTTTGTGTGTAAACCGCACTCCGCGTCACATCTATGCTCAAGTTATCTCAGCAGATGGTGGCAAAGTTTTAGCGCAAGCTTCAACTTTAGATGCTACTTTACGTGCTGGTACAACTGGTAACGTTGAAGCAGCTACTAAAGTAGGTGCTTTAATCGCAGAACGCGCTAAAGCAGCTGGTGTTACTAAGGTTGCATTTGACCGTTCTGGTTTCAAATATCATGGTCGTATCAAAGCCTTGGCTGATGCTGCTCGTGAAAACGGCTTGGAGTTCTAATCATGGCTAAAGTTGAACAAAACGAAGGTCTTGTTGAAAAGCTGGTTGCCGTTGATCGTGTAGCCAAAGTTGTTAAGGGTGGTCGTATCTTCTCTTTCACAGCACTAACTGTGGTAGGTGATGGTAATGGTCGTGTAGGTTTTGGTCGTGGTAAAGCACGTGAAGTTCCAGCTGCTATTTCTAAAGCACTTGAAGCTGCTCGTCGCAACATGATTACTGTTGACCTTGTTAACGGTACTGTACAACACCCTATTAACGCGCGTCACGGTGCAAGCCGTGTTTACATGCAGCCTGCTTCTGAAGGTACTGGTGTAATCGCTGGTGGTGCTATGCGTGCAGTTCTAGAAGCTGTTGGCGTACGTAACGTATTAACAAAATGTTATGGTTCTACTAACGCTGCGAACGTAGTAAACGCGACTTTTAATGGTCTGCGTGATATGACTTCTCCTGAGAAGGTTGCTGCGAAACGTGGTCTTACAGTAGAACAAATTCAAGGGTAATCAATCATGAAAACGATTAAAGTTACCCAGACTAAATCTTCATCGCATCGCTTGAAAAATCACAAGCTTAGCCTTAAAGGTTTAGGTCTGCGTCGTATTGGTCATACTGTAGAAGTGCAAGATACGCCTTCTAACCGTGGTATGATCAACCAAGTCTACTATATGGTTAGTGTAGAGGAATAAGCCATGACTCTGCGTTTAAATGAGCTTGCACCTGCTGAAGGTGCAAAACGTGAAAATCGTCGTCTAGGCCGTGGTATCGGTTCTGGCGTTGGTAAGACTGGTGGCCGTGGTGTCAAAGGTCAAAATTCACGTAAGAGCGGTGGTACTCGTCCGGGCTTTGAAGGTGGTCAAACTGCGTTATATCGTCGTTTACCTAAATTCGGTTTCACTAGCCAAATCGCTTTAAAAACTGCTGAAGTACGTTTATCTGAGCTTACTAAAGTTGAAGGCGACATCGTTAGCCTAGAAACTTTAAAAGCTGCAAACGTTGTACGTAAAGATATGTTACGTGCTCGTATCGTACTTTCTGGTGAAATTACTCGTGCATTCACTGTTCAAGGTGTTGCTGTGACTAAAGGCGCTAAAGCTGCTGTTGAAGCTGCTGGCGGTAAAGTCGAGGAGTAATCGCTAGTGTCTATGTCTCCTAGTTCTTCAGGTCATGTCAATATGATGAAAGGCCAGCCATTTCATGTGAAATACCGTGAAATTATACGCCGTATGATGTTTCTCATCGGTGCATTATTGGTTTTTCGACTAGGAGCACATATTCCAGTACCAGGCATTAATAATGCCGCACTTGAAAATCTTTTTAATGCAAACCAAGGCACGATCCTTGGTTTGTTTAACATGTTTTCAGGTGGTGCATTAGAGCGTATGTCCATTCTTGCTCTTGGGATCATGCCGTACATTTCTGCATCGATTATCGTGCAGTTAATGTCTACAGTTATTCCTTCGCTGGAAGCTTTAAAAAAAGAAGGCGAACAAGGCAAGCGTAAGATTAATCAGTATACGCGACAAGGTACATTGTTCCTTGCACTTGTGCAGGCAATTGGGATGTGTGCTGGTCTGATCAGTCAAGGCATTACCTTAACTGCAGGTCTGGCTTTCTACGTACCAGCTGTAACCTCTTTGGTTGCAGGTACAATGTTCTTGATGTGGTTGGGTGAGCAAATTACCGAACGTGGGGTGGGGAATGGTATTTCCATGATCATCTTCGCCGGTATTGTTGCAGGATTGCCGAATTTGATTCTGCAATCACTATCATCAGTAGATAATGGTCAAACCAGTCTAATCGGCTTGGTTATTTTTGGTGTGTTATCTCTGGCTGTATTAGCTGCAATTGTGTTTATTGAGAAGGCGCAACGTCGTATTCCAGTAAACTATGCTCAAAAACAACAAGGACGTCGTGTGTTTACTGCACAACAGTCGCATTTGCCATTAAAAATTAATATGGCGGGTGTGATCCCAGCGATTTTCGCAAGTTCATTGCTTTTGTTCCCTGCGAGCTTAGGGCAATGGGTGGGTAGTGCAGATCCGAATGCGGGTATTATCAAACGTAGTTTGCAAGATTTGGCATTGGTGCTTTCGCCTGGTCAGCCGTTGTATTTGGTGCTCTTTGGTGCGTTAATTATCTTTTTCTGTTACTTTTATACAGCGCTTGTATTTAGCCCGAAAGAAGTATCGGAAAACTTGAAACGCAGCGGGGCTTATGTACCTGGTATTCGTCCAGGTGAGCAAACTGCTCGTTACTTAGATCATATTCTTAACCGTTTGACATTTATTGGTGCGATTTATATCACCATCATTTGCTTAATGCCGATGATTTTACAAAGCTCATTTGGTATTCCATTTTCTTTAGGTGGAACATCTTTGCTGATTGTTGTGGTGGTAGTGATGGACTTTATGGCTCAGCTGCAAGCACATCTCACCTCGCATCAGTACGATAATCAAACGTTAATGAGAAAAACGACTGCTCATCCTAAGGGATAAGCGCACTTGAGGTTTCATCATGAAAGTACAAGCTTCTGTAAAGAAAATTTGTGGTAGCTGTAAAGTTATCCGTCGTAATGGGGTTATTCGCGTAATTTGTAGCGCAGAACCTCGTCATAAGCAGCGTCAAGGTTAATCTGATCAAGACCTGTTGATTTCAGTAGGCTAATTAGGTTATTATCCGCCCCTCAAGATTTTTGTGGGGCGGTTGATTGTCTTAACTGCCTTTTTGGAGAAAATTGAATGGCTCGTATTGCCGGTGTAAACATTCCGGATAACAAGCATGCTGTTATCTCTCTAACGTACATCTTTGGTATTGGTCGCCACACTGCTAAGAACATCTTAGCTGCTGCAGGCATCGCTACTACTACTAAGATCCGTGAATTAGATGACGCTCAGCTTGATGCGATTCGTGCAGAAGTTGCTAAGGTTCCAACCGAAGGTGATTTACGTCGCGAAATTTCCATGAACATTAAACGTTTAATGGATTTAGGCTGCTACCGCGGTCTTCGTCATCGTCGCAGCTTGCCTGTCCGTGGTCAACGCACCAAAACTAACGCACGTACCCGTAAAGGTCCGCGCAAACCTATTAAGAAATAAGATTTCTGGAAGCTAAAAGATGGCTAAAGATACTCGCGCACGCAAGAAGGTCACTCGTACCGTCTCTGAAGGTGTTGCACACATTCACGCTTCTTTTAATAACACCATTGTGACTATTACCGATCGTCAAGGTAATGCACTGGCTTGGGCTACCTCTGGTGGACAAGGCTTCCGTGGATCACGTAAATCAACTCCGTTTGCTGCTCAGGTAGCTGCTGAAGTTGCTGGTAAAGCTGCTTTAGATTACGGTTTGAAAAACTTGGACGTCCTTGTAAAAGGTCCTGGTCCTGGTCGTGAGTCTGCGGTTCGTGCTTTAGGTGCAGTGGGTTATAAAATTAACAGCATTACCGATGTGACGCCAATCCCGCACAACGGTTGCCGTCCACCTAAAAAACGTCGCGTGTAAGGAGAAACATTCATGGCTCGTTATATTGGTCCAAAATGCAAACTCTCTCGCCGCGAAGGGACAGACCTGCAATTAAAATCTGGCGTTAAACCATTTGACGTCAAAACTAAAAAAGCTGCTAAAGCTCCTGGCCAACATGGCGGAGCTCGTGGTGGTAAACAATCTGAGTATTCACTACAATTACGTGAAAAACAAAAAGTACGTCGTATGTACGGTGTTTTAGAGCGTCAATTTAGTAATTACTATAAAGAAGCTGCTCGTGTTAAAGGCGCAACAGGTGAAAACTTGTTGAAATTGCTTGAAAGCCGTCTTGATAACGTCGTTTATCGCATGGGTTTTGGTTCTACACGCGCAGAAGCTCGTCAGTTAGTATCTCACCGCTCAATCACTTTGAATGGCCGTCGTGTTAACATCGCGTCAATCCAAGTTAAAGCTGGTGATGTAATTGCTGTACATGAAGGTGCTAAACAACAATTGCGTATCAAAAACGCAGTTGAATTAGCTGCACAACGTGGTATCCCTGCTTGGATGGAAATTGACCATTCTAAGTTGGAAGGTACGTTCAAAGCTGCACCAGATCGTTCAGATTTACCTGCTGAAATCAACGAAAGCTTGATTGTAGAATTGTATTCTAAATAATCCTTGAGGTAGCAATAATGACGCGTACTGCAAATGAGTTTCTAACTCCGCAAGCGATCAAGGTCGAAGCGGTTAGCGGGACCTCGGCAAAAGTTATTCTAGAACCCTTAGAGCGTGGCTTTGGTCATACTCTGGGCAATGCTTTACGTCGCATCCTTCTTTCTTCTTTGCCTGGCGCTGCTGTGGTTGAAGTTGAGATTGAAGGTGTCGAGCACGAGTACAGTACTTTGGAAGGCTTGCAGCAGGACATCGTCGAGCTCTTGCTGAACCTAAAAGGATTGTCTATTAAGCTGTTCGATCAAAATGAAGCTTATTTGACATTAGAGAAACAAGGTCCTGGCGACGTAACTGCCGCTGACCTTCGTTTACCTCATAATGTTGAAGTGGTTAACCCTGAACATTTGATCGGTACTTTAAGTGCTTCAGGCTCATTAAAAATGCGCTTGAAAGTTTCTCAAGGTCGTGGTTATGAAACTTCTGACTCGCGTTTCCCGGAAGGCGAAACTCGCCCTGTAGGTCGCTTACAGTTAGATGCTTCTTATAGCCCAATCAAACGTGTGTCTTACACAGTGGAAAACGCTCGTGTAGAACAACGTACAGACCTTGATAAATTGGTCATTGATCTTGAGACCAATGGTACAGTTGATCCAGAAGAAGCGATCCGCAAAGCGGCAACAATCTTGCAACAACAAATTGCAATTTTTGTTGATCTTCAGAAAGATCAAGCTCCTGTTGCTCAAGAACCTCGTGAAGAAGTTGATCCAATTTTGCTTCGTCCAGTAGATGATCTAGAGCTTACTGTTCGTTCTGCTAACTGTTTGAAAGCAGAAAACATTTACTACATTGGTGATCTAGTACAGCGCACTGAGGTTGAGTTACTCAAAACTCCTAACCTTGGTAAAAAATCGCTTACTGAGATCAAAGATGTTCTGGCTTCAAAAGGCTTACAACTCGGCATGCGTTTAGAGAACTGGCCACCAGCTAGTCTCCGTATGGACGATCGTTTCGCCTATCGTAGCCGTTAATTAAGTAGGACTATCACCATGCGTCATCGTAATAGTGGTGTGAAATTAGGCCGTACCAGCAGCCATCGTAAAGCGATGTTTCAAAACATGGCTAACTCTTTGTTTGAGCACGAGTTGATCAAAACAACTGTGCCTAAAGCAAAAGAGTTACGTCGTGTAGCTGAGCCTTTAATCACTTTAGCTAAAAACGATACTGTTGCAAACCGTCGCTTAGCGTTTGCTCGTACTCGTTCAGCAGCAACTGTTGGTAAATTATTTACCGTTCTTGGCCCTCGTTACAAAGAACGTAACGGCGGTTATCTACGTGTTCTTAAAGCGGGCTTCCGTGCAGGTGATGCTGCGCCGATGGCTTACGTTGAACTAGTAGATCGCGAAGTTAAATAATTTCGTAGAACTATTCAGTTGTTCTTAAAAAAAGACCGGTGTTTCACCGGTCTTTTTTATGTCTTATTGTTTAACAATTTGTTTATTTTGACCCGTATTGACACATTTTGTGGGAAATATGCTTAAACTTGACATTGTGTATTGTCAGCTTTGTGGTTTAATAGGAACAGAATATAAGACAGGATAAAAACAACATGGATAAGCACGTCGATTTACTGATTGTAGGTGCTGGTATTTCTGGTATTGGTCTTGCAGCACATTTAACCAAGCATTGCCCACAACGTTCTTTTGAGATTATTGAACGTCGCGATAGCTTTGGTGGTACTTGGGATCTATTTAAGTACCCCGGAATTCGTTCTGATTCTGATATGTCGACCTTTGGTTTTAATTTTAAACCATGGCAGCAGGCGAGTGTACTGGCTGATGGTTCGTCGATTAAAGGCTATTTATCCGAAGTGATAGATGAACAAAAGCTCAAAGAAAAAATTCATTTTAAGCATCGTGTTTTAAGCGCCAATTATGATTCTGCACTAAAGAAATGGCAGGTGGTGATTGAGAATGCGAAAGGTAAAAAAGAGAACTGGATTGCAAACTTTGTGTTTGGTTGCACAGGCTATTATAACTATGATCATGGTTTCCAACCTGAGTTTCCAAATCAACAGGCATTCAAAGGGCAGTTTATTCATCCACAGTTATGGCCTGAAAACTTAGATTATCGCGGCAAAAAAGTAGTGATCATCGGTAGTGGCGCAACAGCAATTACGCTAGTACCTGCGATGGCCAAGGGTGGGGCTAGTCATGTGACCATGTTACAGCGTTCGCCAACCTATATTGCTTCAGTGCCATCTATTGATTTTGTATATGACAAAATGCGTAAAGTGTTACCTGAAGATGTAGCGTATAAACTGACTCGTGCGCGTAACATTGGGATGCAACGTGGAATTTATGCACTCGCGCAGAAACAACCGAAACTGCTACGCCGACTGCTGTTACAGTCGATTAAGATGCAGCTCAAAGGTAAAGTGGATATGAAACATTTTACCCCTGACTATAATCCGTGGGATCAGCGCTTATGTGTGGTGCCAGACGGTGATTTATTTAAAATTCTTCGTTCAGGTCAAGCCAGTGTTGAAACAGATCAGATTGAGCGCTTTACTGAAACGGGTATTCAATTAAAGTCTGGTCAGCATTTAGAGGCGGATATTGTTGTCTCAGCGACAGGTTTAGAAATTCAAATCTTGGGCGGCATTCAAGCAACGATTGATGGCGAACCTTTAGACACATCTAAACATATGTTGTATCAAGGCGTGATGGTCAGTGATGTGCCGAATATGGCGATGATTATTGGTTATATCAATGCCTCTTGGACTTTAAAGGTGGATATTGCCGCAGAATACATTTGTCGTTTACTCAACTATATGGATCAAAAACAATGGACTGAAGTGATTCCTCAAGGGGATGCGACTGAGCTAATGCAAGATACGGTGATGGGAAGTTTAAGTTCTGGTTATATCGCACGTGCAGCAGGTGTTATGCCAAAACAAGGCAAGCATGCACCTTGGAAAGTGTCGAATAACTATTTAGCTGATCGTAAAGCATTAAAGAATGCTTCTTTTGAGGATGGTATACTGAAATTTGCTAAACGTGAGCTAGCATTGGATCAGAAACCCAAACTAGTGTCCTAACTTGCAAAACGACATAGATATGAAAGGAGCTTAGGCTCCTTTTTTAATGACTTGAGCAGTTCTCTTTTGGGGCTTTCTTTCAGGTTTGAACTATTAGATGATTTTGAACACTGAGAAAACAAAGAATAGGAAATGCGTTGAAAATCTTAGAAGAAGTCCATCAAATTCAATATACAGAATATAGGATTCACGCCAAAAAGTGGCAAACTGATTCGGGCGATCTATCTTTGGCACCCATAATTTTAATGCATGATTCATTAGGCTCAGTGAGCTTATGGCGAGATTTTCCTGCACAGCTGGCTCAGGCAACAGGCCGTGTGATTTATGCTTATGATCGACTGGGTTTTGGTTTATCCGATGCTCATCCGACTTCACTGGCATATAGTTTTGTATCCACGGAAGCCACACAGTGCTTTAAAGCAGTTTTGGATTATTTCTCGATACAGGATTTTATTATCCTTGGGCACAGTGTCGGAGGTGGGATGTCGATTGCGATTGCAGCAATTTATGCAGAATGTTGCCACGCCTTAATTACTATCTCTGCACAGTATACCGTTGAAGAGCTGACTCTAGCAGGCATTCGAGAGGCAAAACTAGGCTTTCAACAAGCAGGGCAAATAGAGCGTTTAGCCAAATACCACCCGAACAAAGCACAGTGGGTGCTTGATGCATGGACTGAAACATGGTTGGCCCCCGCTTTTCAGGATTGGAGTCTGGCTGAGATAATAGGCGGTGTCTGTTGTCCGACGTTGGTTATTCATGGTGAACTAGATGAATATGCAACCACGGCACAACCACAACAAATTTTTTCAGGGGTCACAGGACAAGCCGAATTACAAATTTTAGAGGGACTGCATCATATGCCGCATAAAGAGCAACCCGATTTGGTGGTTGCGTTGATTGCGGACTTTCTTGAAGCAAATATATAAATGCAATAGCCCATCTAGAGATGGGCTATTTGAGTTAAAGAGAACGTGAGATGAGTTCTTTCATGATTTCATTGGTGCCTGCGTAAATACGATTGGCGCGATTATCTAAATAGGCACGTGCAATTGGATATTCCAACATATAGCCATAGCCGCCATGTAGTTGCAGACATTCATCCACAACTTTAGAAAACATCTCTGAAATTTTATATTTAGCTGCTGCTGCTGCGTCAACCCCCAAATTATCTTCGAGTTGTAATTGCATACAACGATCCAGATAAGCCCGGCAAAAGTCAATTTCTGTACGCAACTCTGCCAGTTTAAAGCGGGTATTTTGAAAGCTAGAGATACTTTTTCCAAAGGCTTTACGCTCTTTGGTGTACTGAACAGTATGTGCCAGTGCTGCTTCTGCACCCGCTTGGCAAATAATCGCCACTAGCATACGCTCCCAAGCCAATTCCTTCATTAACATCATAAAGCCCATGCCTTCCAAACCGAGCAGGTTCTCTTTAGGGACTCGGACATGATCAAAAAATAATTCGCAGGTGTCTTGTCCTTTCATTCCAATTTTATTGAGAGGTTTGCCTTTACTGAAACCTACACGATCAGCTTCAACGATGATTAATGAGAGATTAGCTGAACCTTTCTCACTGTCACCCGTCTTACAGACCACAATCGCCATATCGCAGAGATAGCCATTGGTAATGAAGATTTTAGAGCCATTGATAATATAGTCATCTCCCTCTAAAACAGCCGTTGTTCGTACCGCTTGTAAGTCTGAGCCTGTGCCAGGTTCAGTCATCGCGATGGCTGTGACGGTTTCACCCGAAGCCATCCGCGTTAACCAATAGTGTTTTTGTGCTTCACTGCCAAAGTTATTGATATAGTTCGCGACAATGTCAGAGTGTAGTGAAAACCCTGTCGAGGAATCCATGGCATAGGCTTGTTCTTCAATCAAAATCATACTGTATAAACGGTCTACACCCGAACCACCATAAGCTTCAGGCATGGTGGCACACAGTAGTCCCATGGCGCCTGCTTTATTCCATAGCTCACGATCGACATGTTGTTGTTGTTCATATTTTTCAATATTGGGAACAACTTCTTTGGCATAAAACTTTCGCACAGTTTCTCGAAATGCCTCATGTTCAGCATTAAATAAATTACGCGGCAGCATATTGGTTAACGGGCGAATCGCGCCTGATTGCATGGAAGCTCATCCTGATGTTGTTATTTTGCTAGAAGATTAGTGAAAAGCAGGACATGCGACAATGGACTGAATGCTCAAATGCGGTTGATTTTTTGATGGGTTTTGCCAGTTGAAAAAATTGCGACATTTAACTAGTGGCGAGGGAGGTGTGATCGGTTAAACTAAGCCGTTGTAATTCATCTGGGGAATGTAATGACTGAAGAAATGAGCTTGGAAGAGCGTAAAGTAATCTACCGTGCACGTCGTGGTTTAAAAGAAATTGATGTGTACTTTGATCCTTATGTGAAAAATTATTATCTTCAGGCGGATCCTGCGGAAAAGGCCATGTTTGCAGCATTGGTTGAACAAGAAGACCCAGATTTATTGGACTGGTTCATGGAAGTGTCTGAACCACCGCACCCTGAAATGAAAACCTTGATTCAAAAGTTAAAGCATTATGTACATGGATAAGTGTAATGGATAATCGTCATTTTCAACTGAAACCTAGCCGTTTGGCTTATGTATTTCAGTTGTCAATTTATGCCATTTTAATGTTTGTACTCTATCAGCTATTGCCTTTGTGGTTATGGCTGATTGCTTTGGTCGCAGGTTTTATCTTATATCTGTTTTTTCTACGTGGGCCGCAACACTTTCAATTACAGTATTTGGATGGTCGAGATTGGTCCTTGTCGCATAAAACGCAAAGCGATGTGCAGCGTGTGCAGATCAGTCATATTATCGACCATCGTGCGTATATCGTGATCTATTTTCAACATTTCCGTGCCAAACCGATGTTGGTCTGGTGTGATCAGTTATCCTTGAGACAGTGGAAAGCGTTGAAAATACTCACCAAAATGCAGTAATTGTTGGACAATATTAGCTTTTATACTCTAACCAAACTATTGAAAAATAATAAATATAAACTGATTTCATCTCTCTTTGTCTGACAGTTCGGAACAAATTTAACGCTATTTTCAAATTGTCAGACAACATTCTTATAGTTTGTTGTTCTTAAAATGTACATTCAAATCACCAACAGCAAACAAGGATAATCTTATGATGATTCCAACTTGGATGTTTCTAGTGGTAGCAATTGTGTTAGCGATTGTTATAGGACGATTAGGAACAGTGCTGAAGGAACGATTTGCACCAAACAAAGCCTAGCTAGGCTTCTCAGTTCATAAGTAGCATGTGCCGAACCGTCGCTATGCTACTTTTTTTTGCCTGAAAAAAAATATGGGTGTCATTTAAGTCAATTTTCCGCTTTTTATTTCATGGCAGAGTAGTAGTCGGATTTAGAGTAAATACTCTTTTCTTCGGAAATTGCTTCTGCTATGTTTGTCAGCACGGACGCATACAATTATACAAATAGAGGACAGGAAAATGTCGCAAGTCCAAAAAATAGGCCAAGGTATGGCTGTTGTAGCGATTACAAGTTTATTATTTTCGGGTTGTTCACAAGTGGTTAAAACAGGTGCTAATGTTGCACTTGGGTTTAGTGAAAAACATATTGTTCCGCCTATATTGGCTATGGAAGATGCAGAGATGGTCTGCAATTCAGGCAATGCTTTGACGCCTGCGATTATGTCGACCAAAGATATGGGCGCAGACCCAACACGTATTGCGGTTTTACTCTATTCGGCTTCAGGTATTTGTGCGGAGAATCAGGCGCTAGAGTCTGAGCTTCGTTATTTACGTGCCTCTAAAGCAGGTAATGTTTCTGAAGCACAGGATGCGCGTATTGAACAAAAACGTTGGGCTGCTATTGCTGCACAGCGTCAATATACAGGCTATCAATTGTTCCAAAACCGTTGGGAAAAAAAGTATAAAAAGCAACTGGGCGAAGGTTGCCCAAAAATGAACAGCGATTTGGATCAAACTGTATATATGCTGGGAATGTTGAGCGGTCTACAAGCGATGACCAATGATATTAACTCAGGTGGTGCAGTCAATGTTCCTAAAGACATTGCGGCTATTGTCGAGCGTGGCATGGTGTGTCTAGACAATGAAAAGTTTTGGGGTGCACCGAATGCAACACGTGCGGTGATTTGGACCTTATTGCCAGGTGCGGGTGAAGGTAAGCCTGATCCATATCAGACTTTAAAACAATCTATGCAAATCGGCGAGCAAAAAGGGGTGCGTTTAGCCCATGCGATGTATGCTATTGCAGCGCAAGCCAGTGGTGATGATGCGAAAATTCGTGATGCCTTGAAAAGTTATGCGGCTGCACATAGTGATGAAAAACAGACTAATCCACAGTTTAAGCTGATTGATAGTATGGCTTCGAGTATGGTACAAGGCATTTCTGATCGTTATTGGACTGAACATACAGGGACACGAACAGGTGATGGTGGTATGGCGCATTTCTGGGATGAAAAAGAAGATCGTTCAGAGTTGGATGAACTGTTTAATGAAAGTTAACCAATTTTAAACTGAGCCATGTAGTCAAAAAAATAACAATAAATAAATGAGTCACAGCATAAGGGCATGCGATGCAAGATCAATTTCTATATAGAAAAATCATTTTGATTGCGTTCGTCGTATCAATTTCGGCATGCCTACAGATTTTTAAAGATCAATTTATTTATTGGCGTGTGGATATTTTTCCTGAAGTTTGGCGTTTGTGGACTGCGCACTGGGTGCATGTGGGATGGATTCATTTTGCCCTTAATATGTTGGCATTTATGTGTCTGCCTTTTATTTTCCCACGCGTGCGTGTCTGGCATTTTGTGGCGTTATTGCTGATTTTACCGCCATTAATTAGTCTCAGTTTTTATTATTTTTTGGCCGATATTGAAGCCTATGCTGGGCTGTCAGGTGTATTGCATGGGATGTTCACTGCGATTGCCATCGTCCATTTGCTTTACCGTAAAGAGCGGATGTTTGCGAGTTTGGTGTTGTTTCTCATTTTAGGCAAACTGATTTGGGAAAATACCCTTGGGGCGAGTGCTACGGCTGAACTGATCGGGAGTCCAGTCTTAGTCGAAGCACATTTATTGGGTGTGATCTGGGGGATTGTGATTGCAGCTATGTATTTAATCGGGGTGAATCTATTTGATGAGTAATCTATTGACCTAAATTCTAAAAAGAAAATCCAGATTGTCATATTCAAAAATATAAATTTGATGCAAAGATAAACAAAACAAAAATCTAAAGGCATCGAGAAAGGACAAGCTCAAGCCGACAAAACGACAGGTTCTACAGCGTATTACGCCGAATAGAACTGCAAATAAAAATAGGAAACAACATGCAGAATCATGGACAGAGCAGATCAGGACTCGATCTGCTGAAGTATATATGGACGGAGTGGATTTCCACTTTCTTAATTCTGATTTTACTGTTACTTACGCTATTAATAGGTACAGGTGAAATGATTCATGGTCAGTTACTCCGTATGGGAGAGCGCCTGTATGGTGACCCTGCCACAGGCATGCAGTACTCTTTTTTAAGGGCTGAACCGACCAAACCCGAATGTAATCGTCACCCTAATGTGGATGCAATGGTCAAAACTCAAATGCAAGCCAATGCTGCCGATGAGTTTGCAGACTTTTTTGGTACTGCTTCAGAAGCGGATGTGCGTGCGTCTATTTTGGCAGGTGTGCAACAGTGTGAGGAAAAGTATCAATTTTACGATAAAGCCATGCTACACATGGAGGCACATCCAAGTATTCGTGCCTATCGTAATTTTGAAACGACCTTTTTCGGTATTTTTAAATTTGGGACAGAAAATCGTGCCATTCTGTTGATTTTTATGGTGGTCTTAGCTGCAATTAGCGCGACATTAAAAATCCATCATATTGGTTTACGTGGACCTGCAACCAAGTTGGATTATCGTGTTTATAGTCTACTGATGACACTGGGTAATGGGTTATTAACCTACTCAAGCATTAGTCAATTTAACTCAGTCAAAGACTCGGGTGTGCCAATGAATGGCGAAACCCAGCTGATTTATTGGCTGTGGATGATTTTGTTTTCAGTACTCACATTGATCAGTGTTTGGCAGTTGTTTATCCCACCGAAAGAGGCTAAAGCAGGTGGGCGTCTTGGTTTTGCTTTTCTGAGTGTGCCTTTATATGCCTACATGGCGGTGATCACGGGTGTTGCTTTTATCTTCTTTATGGACTACCCAATGGGGCAAGGGATTTATCTTGGTCAGTTGGTTGAGTTCTCGAGTATTTTTCTTAATTTAGCGCTGTTCATTTGGGCGGGTATGTTACTGAAACAGACACGCGTTGTGGATCTGTTTTTAAATATCTTACGCCCATGGAACTTGGCACCTGAAACACTCACATGGTTGATTTTAATCGCTGCAGCTTTACCGACTGCATATACAGGTGCTTCAGGGATCTTTGTGATTGCAGCAGGGGCGATTATTTATAAAGAAGTCTGGAATGCGGGTGGTCGTCGCCAGTTTGCTCTAGCTGCAACGGCAATGTCTGGTTCGCTAGGTGTCGTGCTACGTCCGTGTTTATTGATTGTTGTCGTAGCATCATTAAATAAAGAAGTAACTACAGATCTGCTTTATCAATATGGTGTCTATACGTTCTTACTGACTTCAACTTTATTCTTGGTTGTGTCTTTGTTCTTTGCTGAAAGTAAATTCCGCATCGCATCACCGAGTGTGGCAGCGCCAAAATCAGGGCGTGCTTTCCTTGCTGTGGTTCCGTATATAGCAATTTTTGTTCTGATCTGGATGTTCTATAAGTATCTATTAGACACTGATCTGAATGAATTTACAGCGCCAGTGATGATGCCTGTCATTTTATTGATGATCGTGTTATTTGATAAATTACGTCATCAACCTGCGCCACTGCCTGCGGTTGGGCACTGGGATGAAACGCTGACTGCAAATTATAATTCCAATAATGAGCCTGCTTTAGCGGGTGCGCAAGTTGCTCATGCAGAATATCGTGAAGGGCTACATGGCAATGCAGCAGATGATGGACAAGTGGTGAATCATGGCGTGGTTCAATCGAGCTCTATGGATGTATTGCGCCAAGTTGGTTTTTGGAAGTCGATGCATATCTCGACCAGTGAAACGGTTGGGCATATTGGTGCTTTGGTCATTTTAATGGCACTTTCAGTCAGTGTAGGTGGATTGCTTGAACGTACGGAGGTGATGAGTTTCTTCCCAACCGATATTAGCAGTACATTCTTGGTCATTACTCTGATTGTGGGATTGATGGTCTTTGTTGGGATGATTATGGATCCGTTTGGCGCCGTGATTTTGATTTCTGCGACGGTTGCCCCTGTGGCCTATCAATATGGTATTCATCCTGTACATTTCTGGATGATCACCTTGATTGGTTTTGAGTTGGGCTATGTGACACCACCTGTTGCACTTAATCATCTCTTGGCAAGGCAATCTATAGGTGATGCAGAGGTGAATGAGGCCGATGCAGAGGTTCGTCATCTGTCTTTCTATTATCGTTATGAGCGCTGGATTTTGCCTTTAATTGTACTATTCCCAGCAATGTTGATCATTGCCTATGTGCCTTACTTCTTTAAGTTATTCGGTTGGTATCACTAAGATTTAAATAAACTTGGAACATTAAAAAAGCATCTTCGGATGCTTTTTTATGCTTTGGATTTATTGGAGAGCTTGCTAGGGACGTAGTCGTCTTTGCAACAGAGGGCTACAAACCACAATTGCCAATAAAATCAGGGCAAAGCCAATCAAACTATAAAAATCAGGAGTTTCTCGCCAAAATAAATAACCCCAGAGGCCTGCAAAAATAATTGCGACATAATTTACAGGCCCAATTTGACCTGCAGGCGCCAGTCGATAGGCATGAGACATCACCAGTTGGCTGATATTGGCAAGTAGGCCCGCTCCAATCAGGAAGCTTAGTTCTGTCCATGTGTAAGGACGGATATGCCAAAACATGGGAATCATGGAAATCAGGGTACCAATAGAGCAGAAATAAAAGACAATGCGCTCAGGCGGTTCGGTTGCAGTAAGTGCACGTACTGTGACAAAAGCCATGGCCGCTAAAAAACTAGCACTGAGGCCAATGAAGGACAACTGATTCCATAAGCCAGCATCAGGTTTCGCCACACATAGGACGCCTAAAAGCCCAATCAACGCGGCAATCAGCATTGATCTCGTGATTTTTTCTTTTAAAAATAGCCAAGCAATCAAAGGAATAAAAATAGGAGACGAATAAGTAAAGACCATGGCATTTGACAGTTTTAAGTGAGCAATCGCGTAGAAAAAACCATACATCGCGACAAGCCCAACCATGGAGCGCCAAGTGTGCATCCACAAACGTTCTGTTTTAAAAAAGCCCAGTCCTCGCTGTAAAATCAGCGGTAAAAAAATAAATAAACCCACGAAGTTTCTGAAAAAAACAATGCTGGCATTATCCACTGTATGTGAAGCATAGCGAATACACACCCCCATCAAAGAAAACAGCAGCGCTGAAACAATGAGTAGGGCTATGGCTTTAAGCACGCTAGATGAGGTGGTCTGAGTAGACATGATAAAAATACACTAGAGTATCGGTTGATATTCTAGCGTATTTAAAAAGTGCAAAGGGGGATTACTGTGTTGCCAGTTGGGCTTCTAACAGTTTAATTTGTTCTTCTTTGAGTTTCATTAATTCATCAGCATCTTTATGCTGCGCTTGCAAGGTAGTTTCTTGTTCTTTGAGTTGAGTTTGAATGTCGTCCAGTTTGGCTACTTCTTCTTTGGCTAAAGATGAATTTTCAGGCACAGGGGATGTTAAAATATCCTCTTCAACCAATTTCACCGTATTTTCTGCTGCTGCCTTTGATGCCGCATTTTGCACTTCTGGAATGGCTTTCACAGTGGGTTGAAGCAATTCTGCTTGATGAGGGGGTGTTTCAGGTTCTTGTGAGGCAAAAATCCATTGATACAGCGCAAAAATCGCAATGATTGCGACCAGACCTGCTGTAATTCCCCAGAGCAATTTAGGATTGTTGTGTTGTACGGGTGACATTCGACTCGACCTTTTATTCTTTGGATTGACGCGGTTTAAATTGAATGACCCCAACTTCGTCTGGGGTAGCTGGGATCTGAGGCTCGTCTACATGGGTAGGTCGGTTCTCAGAATAACCACAGTCGATACATTCAATCCATTCATCGTCATTCGAGGTAAGCATAACGACACGATCCATTGCCTGACATTTAGGACATTTTGCACCTGCAATGAAACGGCGTTTAAGAGTCATTAGACTTACCTTCTGAACAATTTAGGCGCTTAGTTTACTCACATTTTTAGCGGTTCGTCCAACCTTGATGACGAAGTAAAGCATCTATTTTTGGCTCACGTCCACGGAAATTGATAAATGCATCAAGTGCAGTATCTTTTCCGCCAACTGCTAGAATAAATTGGCGAAATTCTTTGCCAGTGGCAGTATTAAAAATTCCTTCATTTTCGAAACGATCGAAGGCATCACTCGCCAAAACTTCCGCCCATTTATAAGAATAATAACCCGCCGCGTAGCCACCTGCGAAAATATGGCTGAAACTATGTTGAAAGCGGTTATAAGGCGTGGTTTCTAAAACAGCATACTGTGCACGGATCTCATTTAAGGTGGCTTGGATTTGATCCGCTTTTAAAGCAGGGGCTGTTTTATGAATGCTGAGGTCGAACAGGGCAAACTCAATTTGACGTAGACTTTGCATGCCAGACTGGAAGAAACGTGCATCCAGCAAGGCTTTGAGTAGATTTTCTGGTAAGGTTTCTTGGGTGTCAATATGAGCACTGAGTAAGTCTAAGCTTTCGGTGTCCCATGCCCAAAACTCCATGAATTGGCTTGGTAGTTCAATTGCATCCCATGCTACGCCGTGTGTGCCCGCAACAGCAATATTGTCGACTTCGGTTAACATATGATGTAAACCATGTCCAAATTCATGGAACAAGGTAATGACTTCATCATGAGTCAATAGTGCGGCTTGATTACCGACAGGTGGGGTAAAGTTACACACCATATAGCAAATCGGTTTTTGTAGGCCTTGCGTTGTTTGGGTACGTGAACGGAAACCACTCATCCATGCGCCACCACGTTTGCCCTGACGTGCATAAAGGTCAAAATAGAATCCACCAACCACAGTACCTTGATCTTCGAGTTCAAAATAGCGTGCATCCGGATGCCATACGGGAGCTTCACGCTCGACAATTTGAATCCCATAAAGACGGTTCACAATACTAAATAAGCCCTGCAAAATTTTAGGTGCAGGGAAGTAGGGCTTGAGCGCTTCTTGAGATAAATTAAACTGTTGGACTTTCAGTTTTTCTGAATAATACGTACTGTCCCACGGTTTTAACTCTTCAATGCCATCTTCAGCGGCAATCGCTTTTAGCTCAGCTACTTCTTTGAGCGCAGGGGCACGTGAATGTTCAGCCAAATCACGTAAGAATTGATCCACCGTGGCTACATTTGGCGCCATTTTGCTGGCCAATGAAAGCTCGGCATAATTGTTGAAACCTAACAGTGCTGCCATTTCCTGACGTAGGCTTAAAATATCTTCCATCACCGCGGTATTATCAAACTCAGCATGTTCAGACTGGTCAGATGCACGTGTAGTATAGGCACGATACAACTCTTCGCGTAAAGGGCGGTTTTCTGCGTAGGTCATAATCGCCAAATACGACGGAAAGTCTAAAGTGGCGACGGGTTGATCCAGTTCACGTTGTTGACCATATTGTTTTAACAGCTCAACACTGCTTTGGGGGAGGCCTGCCAGTTCATCTTTCGTTAATGGTTTGAAGTAGGCTTGGGTTGCATCCAAAACATGGTTGGAAAAGTCCGATGACAGTTGTGATAAGCGTGCCGAGATTTCTGCATAACGTTTTTTGGCTTCACCTTCTAAAGCCACCCCAGACAGTTTGAAGTCGCGCAGCGCAAGTTTAATCGCACTTTGTTGGGCTTCAGGGAGGTGATCAAATTGCGCAGCATCATGAATGTGTTGATAGGTTTGATACAGTGCTGTGTGTTGACCCAGTTCGGTATAGTACTCACTTAATGCAGGTAATAAAGACTGATAGACCTCGCGGGTTTCAGTATTGTTCATCACGGCATTGAGGTGAGACAGTACGCCCCACGCTTCGCTCATATTGTTTTCTAGAGTATCGACTTGCGCTAAGACGGCGAGTTGTTCTTCATTCGACTCCGGAACCAAGGTCAGATCTTTTAAGAAATGTTGACCCTGTTGAATGGCTTGTTCAATCTGTTGTTGGAGTTGTACTAAGGTGATTTGATCAAACTGTGGAACAGGCAAAGTTGCTTTTTCTAATGTCATGCTGTTAAGCCAAATAAAATGTTGAGTTATCACTAGATGTAAGGGTGATGCCGTGGGAAATCAAGTTTTAATTGGTTTTGATGTTTTGCGCCGTTTGAAATTCAGTCCATGATGCATAGTGCAGGTCAATGTGTGAGGGTTGATAAAGCACTTTGGCAAAGTTACGGGTCATACACTCGGTTGCTAAGATTTCACCACTTTTATATTTTTCTTTACGGTGTCGCCATATTTCGTTTTGACGATAGTAATCCGTCCCGATTTTAAGAAAAGCATGCTGTTGTTCAAACACATGGTAGACATAGTCTAAATCGGCGGAACAGCGCAGTTCACCTTCTAGGCATTTCTCACTAAACCAAAGCCGAATTTGAAAGCTATGCGGAGTGGGGTTGTAAAATTGATAATCAATATAGTTATAAAAAATTGCAGCGCCGCTCCCAAAAGGGAGCACTCGACCATGATCTGGAAAAGGGTCAAAGGAATGCTGTGAACGTTGTACCACTTGTAACGGGCTATGCAAGACAAGCCAGTGGATGAGGTTGGCAATTTGGCAAATACCACCACCAATACCACCACGAGCCTGCCCAAAGCTGAGTTCCATTCCCTCGACATAGCCTTTTTGAGTTGTTGGTTGTCCCACCAACTGACAAAAAGAAAACGTTTGTTGTGGATGGACTAAAATCCCAGAAATACATGGACTGGCAATTTTGAGATTGATGACTTTATTGTGTTGCCAGTGTTGATCGCTATCGCCTAATTTACGAATTAGAACGGACTGATGCTTTTTGACGCGAAAAGCCAAAGGGACGTTAGAAAATGAATGTGCATAGTCTTTCCCATCTGTTTTCCACTGCCAATAGCGCATCATACGTCGGCTACGTGTAGCCATGAAATAAAGCAAGGGATGATATTGGCTGATGGGTTTGTTTAAAAATAAACGCAAAAAATTCATGTTGGTCCTATGAAAAAAGGTGCTAGAACATGAAGCCCTAGCACCTTTTACATCATTTACTCAGTTTTCGCTTTTGCGTTGGATTTTTTCTTTTTAGGTTTCGACTTTTTCTTCACTTTATCTTTAACCTTTGTTTCAGACTTTGATGAAGATTTTTTACCAGGCTTCTTGCTGTAGGAGCTAGGTTGGGATTTATCTTTTTTGCGTCGTATGGGCTGGTCTCCGCTGTTACTGGGAGAGGCGTTTGTCGACTCGCTAAAGACTTCTTCTTTACTTTCGCTTCGTGCTGTTTTGGCTTTGCCAACACGGGGCGCTCGACTTCGTATGGGCCGACCACCATGTGAGAGTTGTTGCAATAATTCAAAATCAATTTTTCGATCTTCTAAATTCACTGCTGCAACTTTGATTTTTACTTCATCGCCCAAGCTAAAGCTTTGACCGCGTGCCTGCCCAATCAAGCTCTGACTTGGTTGGTCATAGACAAAATAGTCATCGCCCAGTTGGCTGACATGGATCATGCCATCAACATATAAGTCTTTGAGCGTTACAAACAGACCAAATTCTGCTACGGCAGAAATGATGCCGACAAACTCTTCACCCAAATGCTGCTGCATATAATGACATTTCAACCATGTGGTGACAGAACGAGACGCTTCATCTGCACGACGTTCAGTTGCGGAGAAATGTTGACCCGCATCATCCAAAGCAGCCCCTGAAAGAGGTGCAGGTTTATGTTTTAACTTGGCTTTAATGGCACGGTGTAACAACAAGTCTGGGTAACGACGAATTGGAGAGGTGAAGTGCGTATACGCTTCATAAGCCAAACCAAAGTGACCTGCGTTATTCGCGCCGTAGTAGGCTTGCATCATCGAACGTAACAGTACTGCATGGATACTAGGAGCATCAATCCGGTCTTTAGTTGCATCAATTACGGCCTGATAGTCTTTCTGAGTCGGCTGTTCTGGAAACGGTAGACCTAGTAGTTTGACAAAGTCACGTACCTTTTGAATGCGTGAGAACTCAGGTGGCTCATGAATACGGTATAGCATTGGCACGTCATGTTCGAGTGCATATTCAGCCGCGGCCACATTTGCCAATAACATACATTCTTCAATCAGCTTGTGCGCATCATTACGCGTACGCGGTAAAATTTCCTTAATCCCACCTAGCTCATCAAAGGTCATGTAGGTTTCAACGGTTTCAAATTCCATAGCATGACGTTCTGCACGTAAACCTTTGAGGACTTGATAAAGTTGGAACAGGGTGTTTAAGGATTTGCGCACATCACGGTCTTCTGGGATGGCACTGCTGTCACCTTCAAAGTATTGAGCAACGTTGGTATAGGTTAAACGTGCCTTTGAATGCATGACTGATGGATAGAACTCAAACTTGGTGACGCGACCTGCACGGGACAGGTTTAAATCACAGACCATACACAGACGGTCCACATGTGGATTGAGTGAACATAAGCCATTCGACAGGGCTTCAGGTAACATAGGTAAAACAAAGTGCGGGAAATACACCGATGTACCGCGTTCCTGGGCTTCATCATCCAACGGTTTGCCCGAACGGACATAATGGCTGACGTCCGCAATGGCTACCACGACACGATAACCTCCACCTGGACGTTTTTCTGCATAAACAGCATCGTCAAAGTCGCGAGCATCTTCACCATCAATAGTGACTAAGGCTAAATCACGTAGGTCAATACGACCTTCACGGTCTTGCTCTGATGGCTCTTTAAAACTTTCTGCTTCTTTAAGTACCTCTTCAGGAAACTCATACGGCAGACCAAACTCTAAAATGGTTTGTGGGATGATGATTTCGGTGTCGGCCTTATCAGCCATAGATTGTACAATATGACCAGTGGCGAGCTCTTCTTTGGTTGGGTAGTCATCAATTGCCACACGAACCGAATCGCCCACTTTGACTTGTGCGTGTTCGATTAACTCTTTTTCTAAGGTAATTGGTTGGTGCGCATTGGGATTTGCTGGCTGAATAAAGTATTCACCGTCATGTATCGACACTTTACCAATGATTTGCTTCACACGGTGTTGCACTACCTTGGTAATAAAGCCCCAAGCTTTACCTTTACGATCTACTGAGGTTTGGCGCACTTTAACACGATCACCATTAAAGACTTGACGAAGTTCACGCTCAGGGAGAAGAAGGTCTTCATGCCCTGTGATATTCGCCGTACCAAAGCCTTTACTATTAATGTAGACCGTTGCTTCATGTTCAGGTTGTTCTTCCGCAAGAAGGAACTTGAAACCATCTTTCATGAGTTGGCCATCACGAACCATTGCAATCAGGCGGTGGCTGAGCGCATCAATACTTTTTTGATCTGCAATTTCAAAAATCTCAACCAGATCCGCATGTGAAAGCGCCGTCTTTTTTTCTTCGATGGTTTCTAAAATGAGCGTGCGACTCGGAATAGGATTGTCATAACGTTCAGCTTCAGCTTTTGCTTCAGGATCGACCCAATTTTTCATAATGTCTTTGGCTGTATCTCAGTAGATAGGATTAGCATAAGTCATGCGAAGACAGACTGCACGCAAATGATTGCAATATTGTGTTTTATGTCGGCAATTTAGGATATTTGCTGTTTTATTCAGCACAGCGATGCGTTGAAAAGAAGAAATTGTGATGAATCAGCACTAAATTGTTTAAAAAGTATTTAATTGAACGAAAATATGCAAAAAAGGCAGCGTCTGTGCTTGCAGTGCTAGCATGAAGTTTGTATTATGGCGGCACGTTACGGTGAGATGGGTGAGTGGCTGAAACCACATCCCTGCTAAGGATGCGTACGGGTAACTGTACCGAGGGTTCGAATCCCTCTCTCACCGCCAACTTTACTTATGTCGCGCTCATAGCTCAGCTGGATAGAGCACTTGGCTACGAACTAAGGGGTCGGGAGTTCGAATCTCTCTGAGCGCACCAATAAGTAAACTGTATGTAACGTAACGCCTGAATTGGCACACAAGTAATGCGCTCATAGCTCAGCTGGATAGAGCACTTGGCTACGAACTAAGGGGTCGGGAGTTCGAATCTCTCTGAGCGCACCAACTTGAACAATCAACCGCACATGTTGCGGTTTTT
The DNA here is from genome assembly GCF_055632855.1 of Acinetobacter sp. SW-226. Classification (NCBI taxonomy): domain Bacteria; kingdom Pseudomonadati; phylum Pseudomonadota; class Gammaproteobacteria; order Moraxellales; family Moraxellaceae; genus Acinetobacter; species Acinetobacter sp. SW-226. The sequence continues at coordinate 442,403 of NZ_CM145752.1, forward strand.
TTGTGTCTGTAAAAAGTGAAATGCTTTGCTTGAGAAAGTGATTCATCAAGAAAGATTTGATATCAATAAAGCTTTAGTCTTGCATGATTGCCTATCTATTCTGCTATGGAACCTCAATTTGTTGATTTATACAGCATCTCGCACCTTTTGTGCTTAATAAGTGGGCGGTTGATCGACTTTTATGGAAATAAGACTTAACAAAAAATAGGATTCACGTATAATGCACCCCATCAAGACGTCGCGCTCATAGCTCAGCTGGATAGAGCACTTGGCTACGAACTAAGGGGTCGGGAGTTCGAATCTCTCTGAGCGCACCAACTTGATCAATATTGAAAAAACCGCTTAATTGCGGTTTTTTTGTGCCTATTGTTTTTGTTCACTTTGATATGCAAAACATAGGTTTCATTTCGCAGCATTTTCTCTATTGTACGTGTGCGTATTGGCGCTTTTTATATTCATTCAGATTCTTTTTTAGAGTTAACCGCGTACTGCATGTGTACAACCAGCTCATTCAGCTGCGTGTATGAAAGTCCTAAGAAAATACCAAATAGTGTTGTAGTATTGAGATCAATATTTTTAGTAATTTGATCTAGCCTTATGTCAGAGAACAAACCTGCATTATCGACACGTTATTTTCTCACTTTAGAAGAGTCGCAAGATGGTTTTGCTTTAGCGACCTTTGGTAAAAAGCAAATTACGCGCTTTATTACACCTCTGATTAGTATCGGGATTATTGTGTGGGGCTTTATGCTCGGCTTTACAGGTGTCGGGCGTTATTATGTGGCATTGGGTGTATTCTTCTTGGTTTTACAAATTCTCATGCGTTATTGGTTTCTTCCAATGATGTTTAAGCGTCAGTTTGTGAAATATCAGTTTGGTAAAAGTGAGCAGGGCATAGATTTATATCAAGATTATGCGGAAATTTATGCCAATGGCCGCAAGCAGGTGGTCCATTATAATGAAGTACAGAAATTTGCCATCGGCAAGTTAACTTATATGTTAGAGCTGAAAAACCGTACTGTGGTGATTGTGCCTAAGCGCGCACTCATAGAGAGTGCAGATCAAACGAAGTTTGAGAATACCTTTAAAAAATAAGAGTATTGACCGTAACACGATAAAATTATTCGCCAAGCAAGAGGAAGATCATGAGTACACGTCCATCTAAAATTGTCTGTGTCGGTCGTAGTTATGCAGACCATGCCAAAGAATTAGGCAATGCGATTCCTGATCGTCCCGTTTTATTTATCAAACCACCAAGTAGTCTGCTCAGTTTAGATGCGGGTATTTCTTGGAATCCTGCGTGGGGCAGTTGTCACTATGAATGTGAACTGGTTTTACGTATAGATCAACGTTTAACTCAAGAAGCTGACCCTCTCAAGGCTATTCAAGTGGTAGGTGCAGTGACCTTAGGCTTAGACTTAACCTTACGTGATTTACAAGATGATTTGAAAGGCAAAGGTCAGCCGTGGGAGCGTGCTAAAGCCTTTGATGGTTCGTGTGTACTGGCAGATTGGGTTGCTGTTTCCGATGTGGTACAAGATTGGAATGATGTGCACTATACCTTTCATGTCAATAATGAGCTGCGTCAAGCAGGTAATACGGCACATCTAATTTTTGATATTGGTACCTTGTTGGCTGATATTAGCCAAGTCTTCACTTTGGAAGCAGGCGATGTGGTTATGACGGGCACACCAGCAGGGGTTGCAGCATTGCAGCCGGGTGAACAGTTACAAATGACCTTGAACGGTAAATCTCAAGATTATACATGGACAACTTTTGTCAAAGCCTAATTGGTTTTAACTGCAATATCTTAAAAAAAGATCACCATGGTGGTCTTTTTTTAGCGTTGTTGGTGACTATGATACAGTTTTCGAAATTGATCGGGTGTATACACCATCCAGCGCTTAAACATGTTGATAAAGGCCGATGCATTGGCATAGCCCAAATCTAATGCAATACTTTCCACTTTTTTCCCTTCGGTTAGCATGCTCATGGCTTTCATGACTTTTAAGCGCTGCCGCCATTCATTCAAAGACATGCCGAGTTCTTTTTGGCTATAACGCGCAAGTGTGCGTTCAGTCATATTGTGTTGTACTGCCAGTTGTTGCAAAGCGCTGTTGTCGGCAGGGTGTAAATGTAAAAAATCTAAAATACTCTTGAGTACAGGATGTTCGGAGTGTGGTAAATAACTACTCACCAATTCTGCATGGTGTAGTTGGTCAAGTAAGACATAAAGTAAGCGCAAATGCTCAGCTGAATCATCTGCCAAGTGGTGCTGTTTTAAATGTTTAAAGAGCGCGGTGACTAAAGGTGAGCTCAGCATAATACCGGCTTGCTGTGGTAAGTGGCTACATAAGCTTTCATGGATATAGAGCGTACCGTGAGAAACATCGGTACGGTTTAAACCGCTATGTGCGACATGGGGTGGTAGCCAAATTCCGTAGGGCGGTGGAGTGAGATAGTCAACTTGATTAATATGGACTTCCATGACTCCATTAAATGCATAGACAAATTCACCCCATGCATGTCCATGTACGGGATAAACCGACTGAGCGGGATCATCGCGAAAATGAATCCACAATAATTTATCAATATGATCATTGGTCGGTAGTTGTTTGAGTGGTGCACTGTTTTTTTGTTGTTTGTAGGGCATGGCTGAAATTGCCTGAATAAGAAGATCTCTTGTCTGTTTTAGATTATATATTTTATTTCAGACAAATTTATAGTATGGGTTCATCTTTTTTAGTGGAGCAGATCGTGAGCAGTCGTCAGGCGCTAGACGGAAAAGCCTCAGGTATTATGCTGGGGCTTTGCGTGTTATGGGGCTTACAACAAGTGGTGTTAAAACTTGCAGCCCCTGATATTTCTACAGTGATGCAAATTGCGCTTCGATCAGGTCTATCTGCATTGATGGTTTATCCCATGATTAAGCTAGCAAAGGGGGCTTCATTATGGGGGAGTGATTATTTGCCTGCAGGTATTTTGGTGGGGGTATTATTTGCAGCCGAATTTTTTTTAGTGGCACAGGCTTTACGTTTTACCCTCTGCTTCGCATACCGTGGTTTTATTGTATACCGCCCCTATTTTTGTGGCATTGGGTTTACACTGGAAACTGCCGTCTGAGCGTTTGTCGGTCATACAGTGGTTAGGAATTGGATTGGCATTTTTTGGAATTGTAATCGCCTTTTTATTTCATCCTTCTGATTCTCAAGCTTTAGTGACATCGGCTTTATGGGGGGATGTATTGGCACTTTTAGCAGGGATTTTATGGGCAGCCACCACGATCGCTGTTCGGCTGACCAAATTGGCTGAAGCACCTGCGACACAGACCTTGTTTTATCAGTTGTTTATCGCATTTTTATTGCTCTTGCCACTTTCTTTCTTTATGGGGCAGGCCACCATTCACTGGTCCGCACTGTCGATCAGTAGTTTACTGTTTCATACCGTGGTGGTGTCATTTGGTAGTTATCTGATTTGGTTTTGGCTATTAAGAAAGTATTTGGCTTCACAGTTGGGCGTATTTTCTTTTCTAACCCCGATTTTTGGGATGTGCTTTGGGGTGATGTTCTTAAAAGAACAGTTGGAGCTGAATTTCTTATTGGGTACGGGTTTTGTCTTGATGGGGGTAATGGTGGTGAGTCTACATCACAAGATTAAACAATACTTACAGGCCTTTAAAGCGGCTTTGCAGTAAAAAAATCATGTATGTTTTGGACTAAGGTTAGGCTTTACCTGTGATGTATAAAAACCGTGTCTTATCTATATAGAAGAGATAAGACACGGTTTTATTAGGATTTATCATCAAAAATTTTGGAAAGTGGAATGGCGAGTTTGGCCGCCAAGTAATCATCTGACTCCACCAAGGCAGGACCAATTTTTTGCATCCAGACATCGTCAGGATGTACATTGCCTAAGTCCTGACGCTGTGGCAGTGGATAGGGAAGCCTGCTATAAAAACTCCAAAAATCAACGTGAGACAGATTGCGTACAAGAACATATTGATTGTCATCAGTACGTTTAACTAAATTCTGTGTTTCAAGCATGAGGACGTAACTTGGCCAGCGACCCAATTCATCTCGCCCCAAGATATCAAGCGCTTCATCGTCTGAAACACTTAAGCCTTGTTGCTGCTTTTTATAAAATAGTTCCAGTAAATCCATCAACATAATAACAGGATGGCGCTTTTGTTCTTTATGAGAGGTAAATGCAGTAAGTGCATAACTAATTTCAACCCCAATCAGGACGATATTCCATGATAGAAAAATCCACAGCAGGAAAATGGGAATTGCGGCAAACGCACCATAAATAATTTCATAACTGGTAAAGTTCGACATAATAAAACCGAACAAATGTTTCAGTAATTCAAAGACAATAGCACTAAATAAACCAGCAATGAGAGCCGATTTAATCGGCACACTTCGGTTTGGAATGGTCCAATTTAAAATAAAAAAACCAAGTACCGTTAAGGCGAATGAAATTAACCAAAATATAAAAGCACCATCTAACTCATAGCCTGCAAAATTATTGCTTAAGACATTTAAAGAGGCGACAGTAGAAGAAATAACAAAGGCACTACCGAGGAGAATTGGTCCTAAAGAAATAATGGTCCAGTAGCGCATAAAGCCAATAATGCCACCACGGGTTTCGCGCACTCGCCAAATTCGGTTAAAGACAGTTTCAATACTGGTCAGCATCATGACCGTTGTAACGAAGAGAAATAAGATTCCGATAATGGTCAAATTACTCGATTTATCGGTAAAAGCATTGAGAGCCTTATCAAAAGCAATGGTGGTTTTAGGTAAGAAATTACTATAAATCAATTGCTGTAATTGCTGACGTGCAGGTTCCAGTGCTTTGATGGACGAGATGATGACCAAGAAAACTGTCAGCATTGGTACGACCGCAAACAAGGTAGTGTAGGTCAGTGAACCTGCTTGTTCACGACAACGGTCGGCCTCAAAGCGCCGTACTACAAATAAGACGAACTGAAACCAAGTTTTCTTATAGAAAGGAAGTTTTTTTAAGTACTGTTCTAACATAGGCAAAGTATCTCTTTGTTTTCTTCATCTTTTCTACATTTTTCACTCTAAGCTTAACCAAAAAATAGAAAAAATACCGTATAGTTTTATTTTTTCTGTCACCGAACTCTATTCATGCAAACCTATGTTTTAGTTTTATATTACAGCAAATATGGCAGTACCCGTGAAATGGCGCATTTGATTGCAAATGGAATTGAGGCGAGTGGTATAGCTGTAAAAATTCGAACTGTTCCAAATATTTCAACTGTGGTGAAAGAAGCAGAAGCCAGTATTCCTGCCGATGGTGATATTTATTGTAGCGTAGAGGATTTGGAAAACTGTGCAGGTTTGGCACTAGGCTCACCCACGCGTTTTGGCAATATGGCGTCTGAAATGAAATATTTTCTCGATCAAACCACCAGTCTTTGGCTCAATGGTGCTTTGCATGGCAAGCCTGCTTGTGTATTTACCTCATCAGGTTCGATGCATGGTGGGCAAGAAAGCACCTTGTTGACCATGCTTCCCCCATTATTTCATCACGGCATGATGATTCTTGGTTTAAACAATGCTATTCCAGCACTGTCGAATACAAAAACAGGCGGGACGCCTTATGGGGCGAGTCATGTCAGTGGTCCTCGGCATGACCAGAGTTTAAGCCAAGATGAAAAAGTGTTGTGCGAAGCACAAGGAAAACGTCTTGGCGAAGTTGTAAAGAAATTGCAAGCCTAGTTATTGCGACATGAAAAAGTCCATGAATGATGGGCTTTTTTATTATTCAATTGGTGTTAGGTGTTGTTCTTTAAATTTGGCACCACAGTTTAGGCATTTATAGTCGAGAAACACATTTTTATCGACAATCACACCTGCTTTTTTACCAAAGCGATGTCCTAAAAAACCACCTGTGACCCCAATACTGACTGCACCGACGAAGGTGCCAATGGTACCGCCCATAATGACTCCTAAAGGCCCAGCCGCTGCACCGATCGCTGCGCCTATAGAGGCTCCAGATGCTGCTCCCCCAACAGTACCTGCGGTTGCACCTGCAGAACTGAGCAATACACCTCCAATTTTTGTCAGTTGTTGCTCATGATTTCTTTTTTCGATATCACTTGAGCCACACTTTGGGCAGAGAATTGTTTTTTCCATAGCTTATTTGACCTATAAGGGCTAGCTGTACTTAAAATATATAGCCTGATTATGGTGTTCATGACGCATGACAACCGTGTTACCTCAGATCTAAGATTTCTAAACATCTGAATCTAGAGTAAATACTAGCTGAATTTGAGTTGAGAATATTTATTAGACTTGTAATTTTCTGGGAATATCTACGCTGTTTCTGTAGAGTCTTACTCCATTGTTCTCGGCATTCAAGTTCATGGCTTAACTTAGTTGGCAAAGTGAATCCGATTTCGTCCCGCTTCTTTTGCACAGTAGAGGGCTTTATCTGCTCGTTTAAATACATCTTCGGCATCGGTATCTTGTTTGCCGACCTCTGCAACGCCTATGCTAACTGTAAAACATAGTATTTCCTGTTCATAACTGACTTCCATCGCTTCGATGGTTGAACAAATCCGTCGAAAGATTCGCATAGCCTCATCACCTAAGCAGGCAGGTAGAATAATGGCAAACTCTTCGCCACCAATACGGGCTAAAAAGTCTTCATCACGCAGTATGCTTCGTATTTTTTTCACCATTTTTTTGAGCACATAGTCACCTGCAGTATGCCCATAGCAATCATTTAGCTGTTTAAAGTGATCAATATCTAAAATGCCAATGCTAAACGGTACGCGGGATTTGCTAAAATGCAGCATGGTTTGATGGCTTTCTTGTACAAATACTCTTCGGTTAAAAGTGCCTGTCAGTTCATCGGTAGAGGCTAAAATAGCCATCTCTTGAACTTGTAAATGTAGTTTGATGTTTAACGCTAACCATTTTGCAAGGGTTTGTAACAGGATGGCTTGCTGTAGGGTGTAATGATGTTTACGCACATCGGCCACATTGAGTGTACCAATACAAATATCATTATGAATCATTGGGGCATCCATACAGCTACCCATACCGTGTTCAGAAAGCATTTGACAGTCGAGTTCATCCGACAGGCTTAAGTCATCGCAAATGATCAGTTGTGACTCAGCAAAAACTCGGCCTACAAAAGTTTGTCCAATTGGAATTTTAAAATCCATCGGAATTGCATGATTGCCCGAAATTGAGTATAGCTTGAGATAATCTTCAGTATCTTGCAGGGTGATGCTGGCCCGATCTGCATCGAAAACGTATGAAATCCAGTAGGCAATTGTATCTAATACTACCTGTAAAGAGCTGGCTTTACTTAGGTCGTGAATAAAGTCGACGGGAAGTTGAATGGAGTGAGCTCCATCAAATCCTGATAATTGATTTGGATCAAACGATCGTTCACTCGTTTCTTTCTTCTTTATCATTTGTGTGGCTTTCTCAATAAAAAAGTATTTCGTTTAATCGCTGTTTATTTTTAGTCTTAGAAAGTGGTTATGACCATTTAAATTTGATCATGCTATATAAATCATGTTTCTCCAACTTAAAAATGTAATTAAATTGATAAAAGACGATATATTTTTTACTTTAAATTAAAAGTAATCTACCGCGCAAATATGGCGCTTGTGTGTGGATGACCTGCGGGTCATGAATGTCATAAAAAAAGAGCATTTTAAAATGCTCTTTTTTTATGGAGGGTGCTGTGATTAGTCTCGTACAAATTCTACAGTGCCTTTTGCTAGTGACTTAACTCGAGCTAGAGATTCGATGCGATATCCCTTTTCAAGCAAAATATCGCGACCAGGCTGAAATGATTTTTCAATCACAATACCTACACCCACGACTTCTGCTTTGGCTTGATGAATTAGATCTATTAGACCAAGAGCAGCCTGACCATTGGCCAGAAAGTCATCAATCACAAGTACTTTGTCTAATGAGCTGATGTGTTTATTTGAAATGGCAATGGTGCTTTCTGTTTGCTTGGTAAATGAAAATACCTTTGAACGATAAAGCTCATCTTTTAAGGTTAAAGATTGGTATTTCCGCGCAAAAATAACAGATACGCCTAGTTCTAAACCTGTCATGATTGCAGGTGCAATCCCTGATGCTTCAATCGTGATGATTTTTGTGATGCCAGCATCTTTGAAACGGCGAGCAAATTCTTTGCCGATCAATTGCATCATCACTGGATCAATTTGGTGGTTTAAGAAAGCATCAACTTTCAGAACTTCATCAGATAGAACGATACCTTCGCTTAAGATTTTCTGTTCTAGTGCGTACACGGGAGAATCCTCTAAGGGCAGGTGCTTTTTCAAGCAAATGCGTATTTTAGGAAGCACCTGAAAAAATGCAAGTAAAATTCGTCAAAATGACTAATTGCTTGCACCTTTATAGCTCGTTAAGAGCAATCCATAAGATGTTTTCTTATCAACATGGCTGACTTTAACAGGAAGATAGTCTAATTTCGGAGCTAGCCAGAAAATGGTTTCACGGCCGGGCTTATCATGTTTCATGACTACTTTAATGGTCTCGAAAGTTCCATAATCTGTTTTGATAGATTCAGTACCTTGCTTCACAAATTTACGTGCTTCAACCTCTTTAGCATCGGCCAAATAGTAAGTTGATTTTAAACCACCATTTTTAATGTCTTCACGAATTTGCAATTCTGCATTGAGCTCATCTAAGACACCCGCTTTCCATGCAAATGAACGCGTTTCGTTGTCTTTCTTGGTATTGATGGTTTTTGCTGCTGGATTGAAGTTAATACTCATGGTGTTGTTATGCACCAAAATTTTACTGCTACGGCTAAAGCTATTGGACTGAATTTGTTTGCCATTTAAACTAAAGCGGCTACTTTCGGTTGCTGAGGCAATACCGCCTGCTTTGGCTGCAAAAACATAGTTCCAGTTATTACCTGACTTTGATAAAGTCCGAGTTGCAGAGCCTAAATTTTTGCCATTATAGTTAAATTGATAACTGGCCTGAAATGGACTCATGGCAAAGGTTTGGCTTGAGAACCCGACAAATAGCAAAGCGCTCATACTTGTCGCGATTGTGGCTGTTTTCAATTTTGATTTAGCCATAAGAAAAAGTTTCCTATTTAGTTGTAGGCACAAAATTTTTGCATATAACTATTATGCACATTGATTATGAAGAAAAAATTCGAAACATAAGGGGAACTGTAGTTTTATGTTTCATTTACATATTTGAAATTACGGTTTTGTCACCAAATGATCAGCTATTTTTGTCGAATGGGAGAGACTGTACTTTCATCCAAATTGGGTTCAATCAAATCATCAATCGAGGTTTGAGAGAATTTATTAAATAGTGCAGTTAAATTGACGTTACCAATCACGACCAATTCGGCTTCACGTAGCACAGCATGATTAACATGGACTTTGCCTAGCGTGTCGATGATTGAACGGTTTTTGCCTAACCAACGGTTCAAATTTAAATGTAGTAACTCATCTTTAACCTTAATCACATTCAGCTTTTCTAAAATCATACCTAAAGGATCTTGGTTTAGGATTTTTTGATAAAAAAACAGGGCACAGCGCACGCCCATTTTATGAAATACCGTTGGGTATTCAGCATCTAGCACACTGGTATCACTGATTTGTTCGAACACAATCAATTGCGTTTTTTTATTCAATTCCATTTGTACCAATTTCAAGTCAACAGAGAGCGTCAGTTTGAGACCGTTATAATCGAGTGTGGCATATAAGCGTAACCAGTCATCATGTAAGTCTGCATGTAAGTCTTTTAACATTCTCACATTGTCGGTCACAAATCGTTGAAATGTGGCGTTTAAAAAGACTTGAGACATTGGAAACTCGCGCTCATCCTCAATAAATCCTTCCGCCTTTTGATAAACTTGGCGTAAACGATTAGAAATATTGGAAATAAGCGTTTGCATAAGAGGCGTCCTAGCTAATCAGTGTTTTTGAGCGATCAGATCTCTGGTTGAAATGTTTGAAAAATACTGCTCATGAAGCTTGCAGTTTAGCAAAATTAATTGCACCATTTTCATGATTTTATGAAACAGTGAATCTACAGGGTACAGTGCCTCATTCTAAGCAATAAAATGAAAACTGTGTCTATTTTATACTGCGTACATACGCTTAGGGGAACAAGACAAATTGTCGGTTTGAAGTGATGTTCAAAAAAATAAATGTAATGCCTTTGGCGCATAATTGGTGGAAAGACCCAATTTTTACAGCAACCGTTGTGCTTGCAGCTTTTTTGCATCTGGTGATTTTGACTGTACAGTTTGCCATGCCTCAAGAAAATGATGCCGCAGTGAAAGAAATTGCAGTGACTTTACGCCCTTCAGATCAAAAAATTGAAGATGCGGATTTCTTGGCGCAAGCGGATCAACAGGGTTCTGGCACCTTTCGCGAGTCCCACCGGATGTCGAGTGATATGCCCGTGCCGATGCTTGAGCAAAGTGCTGGGGAACAACAGCGAGAAGCTTTAGAACAGGTCCAGCAAAAGCGTGAATTAAATTTTGAAGAAAAGTTGTTAATGACGACACTTAGCTGGCAAAAACAAGCGGAAGATAATCAGCGCAAAAAAGCCATGGAAGAAATGAACAGCCAGTTTCAGGCCAAAGCAGCCATGGTGGCAAGCCTTGAAGCGCAATATTTGCAACGTCAACAAAACTTTAGCCGTCAGCAAAAAATCAAAACAGTTGATGGTATTCAAGCCAAGCAAGATATTTCGGCAGCCTATCTTGAAAAGTTTCGTCAGAAAGTAGAATTTTATGGCAACCGTTACTACCCAGAAGCAGCTAAACAACAACGACTGGCGGGTGAAGTACGTTTAATGGTGATTTTAAATGCTTCAGGTGGTATCCGCGCCATTCGCCTGATTGATAGCTCAGGGCATGAGATGTTGGATGAAGCAGCAAAGGCATCAGTACGTAAAGCAGCCCCGTTCGGCGCTTTCGATACCAAAATGAAGGATATTTCTGAGTTACGCATTGTACGCACATGGCGTTTTGACCCAGCAGAGGCAGAGTTTGAAGTTCATTGATATTCTTGCTTCTTTATGGGAAATTATAATGATTAAATTAATTTATAAAAAAACATGTAAAACAATATCTTAAATTTTTATTCCGAGGTTTATTTATTTTTTCTCAATAAAAACATAATCTTATATTTAAAGGTGAAAACTTGAATTGATAATAAAAATAATTATCATTTGCAGTATGTTTTTTGTTAAATATTTTAAAGCATTCGTGAATCTTTCTTAAAGCAAGTTAATGGGGGAGGATGCATGCATGTTTTTTAATATTTGATCCCTGTTATAAGGATATAGTTTCATGTATTACTCCCCAACTTTAAAGCGCTTCAAAGTTAGTCCACTGATATTGGCTATGGCAGCAGCCACAGTACTTCTCCCAACTTTGGGGTCTGCAGCACCCACTACGAGCGATGAAAGTGCACAACTTGAAACGATTACGAGTCAAGCCGAGGAAGAGAATCCATCTGTAACGGAAGGGACAAAGAGTTATACGGCGAAGAGTGCCAGTACCTCTACCAAATTAAATTTGTCACTTCGCGAAACACCGCAGTCGGTTAAAGTTTTAACCCGTGAATATTTAGATGATACCAATACAAATTCTTTGCAAGAAATGCTCAATAACGTGACTGGTATTACCACCAACCGTTGGGATGAGCGTCAATATCCGACAGCACGCGGGTTTGATGTGGATTATTATTTATTTGATGGTGTACCAAGTACAGCCGAAGCAGATATTGCTAACGATCCAGACCTGAGCATGTATGATCGCGTGGAAGTGGTCAAAGGCGCTAATGGGCTAATGACGGGGGCGGGCAATCCTGCAGTTGCTATCAATATGGTACGTAAACATGCAAATTCTAAAGAATTAACAGGGACATTAAGCAGTTCTTATGGTTCGTGGAATGCATGGAACAGCATGGCAGATATTTCTGCACCCTTAAATGCTGATGGGAGTGTACGTGGACGAATTGTTGTCAAACATGAAAGTACAGACTCTTTTGCCGATTTGTATGAAAAAGAAAATAACTTATTTTATGGTGTGCTTGATGCAGATTTAACGGACAGCACTTATCTGTCAGTGGGTGCTAGTTATCAGAATTTAGAACGTTCTGGTATCAAATGGGGAGGCTTGCCAGCATTTTATACTGATGGTTCGTTAACGCATTTTGATCGTGATTTAACAGTGACCAGTGATTGGACATATTGGAATACTAATACAACTACTGCCTTTGCTCAGCTTAAGCAGAAGTTATTTAATGATATCACGCTGAATGTTAATTATGATTACCGCCAAATAGATGCAGAGACAGCATTGTTGTACTTATGGTCAGGATCAGTAGATAAAGCGACCAATAGTAGTGCTGGTTTATACCCATATACCGATACGTCAAAAACCACTCAAAATAATGCGGATATTTATTTTTCTGCGCCTTTTACTTTGGCTGGCTTACAACAAGAAGTTGTCGCTGGGTTTATGTATAATCAGAGCGAAAAAACTGATCGCTATTATGGAACGCCTACTCTAGATAACTATACGATTGATTTTGACAATTTCACACCATCAAAACTTCTCGGCTCTATTAATAATAATGTTGCAAGCCCATCTAATAAAACTACACAAACAGGTGCGTATCTAGCAGGTAAGTTCACTTTATTAGATCCCCTAAAACTTGTAGCAGGTGTACGAGTATCTAACTGGGAGTATGAAAGTGCTGATGGAGATGGTAATCGTAAGTTTAATAATAAAGTGACACCTTATGCTGGATTAATCTATGATTTCTTAGAAGATTATTCATGGTATGCCAGCTATACTGGCATTTTTAAACCAGAAGATAAGCAGAATGCGGATGGTCAATATCTTGATCCACGTGAGGGTAAAAGTTATGAAACTGGCCTGAAAGGAGAGTTTTTTGATAAACAACTTAATGCGTCTATGTCGGTATTTTTAACCAAGCAAGATAATGTAGCCGAGATCATAGGCACAGTTATGGATGGTGATGAAGTCAAAAATATTTATGGCAGCGCAGATGGTGTTGAGAGTAAAGGCTTCGAAATAGAATTAGATGGTAAATTGACTGACAAGTGGGATATGAGCTTCGGACTTGCTCATTTTAATGCAAAAGATGCTGACGGTAACAAAGTACAGACAACTGCAGCGAGAACGTCGGCCAATCTATTTACAAAATATACAATAAATAAGTGGAGCGTGGGTGGTGGTTTAAACTATAAGAGCAAAGCATATAAAGACGAGACTGCAGGGCGTATTACTCAAGATGCTTATGTGTTGGCGAATTTAATGGCAGCTTATCAAGTTGATCAAAATATTAAACTTCAACTGAATGTGAACAATTTATTTGATGAAAAATATTACGAAGGTTTAGGTGTGAATAGTATGGTGTATGGCGCACCACGCAATGCAACGTTAACTTTCCGCTATCAATTCTAAAAATCTTGAGAAATAAAAAACGGCTTATTAAAAGCCGTTTTTTGTTGGAAATGTGGATAAGTATAGGCTTATTCACATGCAATCTTGACTTGAGTAAGCGCGTTCAAAGTTTCAGATTTCAACTTTAAATGGCTGTATCATTGTTTTTCAGTTGTTATGCCATGTGGTCTGTGACCCAGCAGAGGCAGAGTTTGAAGTGCGTTGAGCTGTGCATTTCTAATCAGGCTTTGATTATGTGGGTGAACTCAGTTTATTGAGTTGCACGGACATAGGCGCCGTCTTGATGTCCACCCATCCAAGTTACGCTTAAATGAGACTCCTCTTCATCTAAGCGGATAGGAAAAATTTCTAAATGCTTGCTATATTTAGGCAAAGCTTTTAAACCAATACAGTTGCCATTTTTCCACCATGACCCTTCGGCATATTGGTCTAAAGAGCCAACAGCTAAATACCATTTAAATTTGCCGTTGGGCTCTAGTAAAAGTTCGGAACCGACCTCCATAACGCCCTGCAAATAATAATGTCCAGCCCATGCCTGAGCTGAATCTAGAAACTTTACTTCCTGACAGGATGTTTGATTTTTATCATTGCTCTTGGCATAAAGAGAGGTAGTGCAGGATAGGGCGATCATGCAGAGTAGTTTTGAAATTGGTGTATGCATTTTTATAATCTCTTCATTTATTTTTTCATCTTGCTTTATTTTTAGCATAAATAAACCCGATACATCGAAATGAATCGGGTAAGTTGTTTCAAATCTAATAGTTACTGTTCTAAATAAGGGTTTTCGAAACCGAGTTTAGCCAAAATTTCAATTTCGATGCCTTCCATTTCTTCAGCATCTGCTTCTGATGTTTCATGGTCATAGCCCATAAGGTGCAAAGTGCCATGGACCAGCATATGAGTGAAATGCGTCAGTGGCGCTTTGTTTTGTTCTTTTGCTTCCGACAACACCACAGGAATACAAATGACCAAATCGCCAATGGGAAATGAGTCAAGAATCTGTGCCATTTCATCGGGCAAATCACTAGGGAAAGACAACACATTGGTTGATTTATCTTTGCCACGATATTCCAAATTCAATTTATGACTTTCATCATGGTCAACACAAGCAATACCAATTTCACAGTTACTCTGTGTGCCAATATGACGTAAAACAGTTTCTACAACTTTTTTGAGATAGCCACGTTTCAAGACCAATTCAGGGGCTTGAAAGTCCTGTTGTAGAGAAAGACTCAGTTTCAAAATAGATCCTTAGATAATAAAGCCTACTGACAGGGTTTAGCTGTCAGTAGGCTGTAATTTAATGCTGAGCATCAGCAGCAGCATCATTTTCAGCCACTAAGGCTTCTTGACGCGCTTTGCGTTCAGCACGCGCTTCAGCGGTTAAGCGATGTTGTTCTGCATCCCATCCCTCATAAGCTTCAACAATTTTTTGCACCAGTTGGTGACGTACCACGTCACGTGAGTGGAAACGGGTGATGTGAATTTCTTTGATCTTGTCGATGATGCGCAAAGCATGTGCTAGACCAGATTGCTGGCCACGTGGTAAGTCGACCTGTGTGATATCTCCAGTAATCACTGCACGTGAACCAAAGCCTAAACGTGTGAGGAACATTTTCATTTGTTCAGGTGTGGTATTTTGCGCTTCGTCTAAAATCACAAAAGAGTGGTTTAAGGTTCGACCACGCATATAAGCCAGTGGTGCGACTTCAATCACCTGACGTTCAATCAGTTTGGCCACTTTTTCAAAGCCAAGCATTTCATACAAGGCATCGTAGAGTGGACGTAAATATGGATCAATTTTCTGGCTTAAATCACCTGGTAGGAAACCCAGTTTTTCACCTGCTTCAACGGCAGGGCGAACCAATAAAATCCTTTGAATTTCGTTACGTTCTAGCATATCGACTGCGGCTGCAACGGCGAGATAGGTTTTACCTGTACCCGCAGGTCCAATACCAAAAGAAATATCACTTTGTAGAATACGCTGCACATAACGCTTTTGGTTAGCACCGCGTGGATTGATACGACCTTTACGGGTTTGGAGCCACACTTCATCTAAACCAGTGTGCTCTTGCCCATCAAGGTCTTCTTGCAATTCACGGTCAGTCTGACTGCCTTGAATCATGAGGTGTAAGGTGTCGGCACTGATTTGTACCGTATTTTCTGCTTCTTCATGCAGGCGATGAAGCAGACCTTCTGCTCTCTCAACTGCATCCATTTCACCATCGACATAAAATGCATCACCTCGATGGGAAATAGTGACATCTAAACGCTGTTCGATTTGTTTCAAATGACCGTTATAAGCACCGAGCATGCTCTTTAAACGTTCTATTGAAACCCCAGGAAAAGTTACTGTACGTCGAATCGCTGCAGTCAAGAGAATTCCTTTAAGTAGTCAGAATCTATTCTCTTACATTACGCCACGTCAGGCTCAAGATTCAAGAGTTCGCCATAAACAAAATTCAAAGTTTTAATCTCTGTCACTTCGATTTCTGCGAAACGTCCGACCCATGCTGCATCACCAATAAAACTCACATAACGAGTGTTATCCGCCGTACCAATCAGTAGGTTTGGATCTTTATCCGAAACTTTCTCGACCAAAACGCGTTGAATCGTGCCGAGCATGGCATCGGTCTTTTCAATACTCGATTGTTTAATCCACTTTTGGACTTTGGATAAACGTTCTTTTTTCACGTCTTCAGAAGTGGTGTCTTCAAGCTCAGATGCAGGTGTACCCGGACGTTTTGAGTAAACAAAACTATAGGAATGGTCGAAGTCCATGTCTTTGATAAATTGATAGGTTTCTTCAAAGTGTGCATCGGTTTCACCTGGGAAACCAATGATAAAGTCACTCGATAAATGCATGTCTGGGCGAACTTTGCGTAACTTGGCAATTTTGTCGATATAGACGTCAATGGTGTGGTTACGTTTCATGGCTTGCAACACATCATTTGAACCGCTTTGTACAGGCAAATGTAGATGCGATACCATTTGTGGTAAATCACGGTAGCACTGAATCAAGTCATCATTAAACTCAAGCGGGTGTGATGTGGTATAACGCAAACGACCAATCCCTGGGATTTCTGCAACAAGACGTAACAAGTCTGCAAAAGTACAGATATTGCCTTCGAATGTTTCACCGCGGTAACCATTCACGTTTTGACCTAATAGCGAAATCTCACGGACGCCTTTTTCGGCTAAGGTGGCAATTTCAGCTAAAACGTCATCCAGTGGACGAGAAACTTCTTCACCACGGGTGTAGGGCACCACACAGAATGAACAATATTTTGAACAACCTTCCATAATTGAAACAAAAGCCTTGTAACCTTCCACACGCGGTTCAGGTAAAAAGTCGAATTTTTCAATGTCAGGGAAAGAAATATCTACCAATTTGATTTTTTCTTTCTTGGGTTTTTCGATTTGATCAAAGTGCTGATCGAGCATTTGTGGTAAACGGTGCAAGGTTTGTGGACCGAAAATCATGTCGACATAGTTGGCACGTTTTTGAATGTTGTCGCCCTCTTGAGAGGCCACACAACCACCGACCCCAATGATCAGGTCAGGGTTTTTGTCTTTCAGCTTGCGCCAGCGACCCAGCTCAGAGAACACTTTTTCTTGGGCTTTTTCGCGAATCGAACAGGTATTCATCAGTAGAATATCGGCTTCTTTCGGGTCTTGGGTCAGTACATAACCGTGTGAGTCGCCCAGTAAGTCTGCCATACGGTGACTGTCATACTCATTCATCTGACACCCTTGCGTTTCGATATACAGTTTTTTAACTGATCCATCGGTGGCTGGGGTGTGCTGTGGCTGGGTGACAGTGTTTTCTGAGGCAGCTTGGGCACCATTTGGAATGAAGGTTTGAACCGTCATGTAGGCTCCTAAGGGGATAAATCTAGGTTTTTTGTGTCTGATCGGTATCTGTGGCGGCGAAAGCAGGGCTTGGCTAGCGACAAAAATGCTCGATCAAGCACCATTTGAAATCTACGAAAGGCGCATATTTTAGCAGGAAATCTGAATAAACTTATAGCTTTAAATCTGAAGCTAAAAAGATTGATTTGTGAAGTGAAAATACAGGAAAATTAATATTGTCTAATCATAAGGTTACATAAGAGAACAATAGAGTCTGTTCTGAGTTATTAAACTAATCAAAATGATGAGACGAGACTAGGCTATACAAAGATGACAGAAGGCACACCCATGTTAAAACGATTACAGAATAAATATTATCAAGTGTTTGCGTTGGGTGTAGCTGCCTTGGGTTTATCTGCAGCGACACATGCCGCAGATGAACAATTCAATGATGCTTTACGCGCAGCCAATACGGGTAATGCCAGCTTGTTGCAAGAATATCAAAGCAGTATGCAGGGTGATGTCTTGGGCTATTACCCTGAATATTGGCTATTAAACAGTAATTTAGCGTTGCAACCAGCGGCCAATATCGTGGGCTTTGCACAGCGCTATCCTCAGTCCGCGATGGCTGAAAAATTGGCAGCAGACTATATTGAAGAAAAAGTCAAAATGGCTGACTTTACTTCCGCACAGCCAGTATTGGCGTATGTGTCTAATGCAGACCAAGCAGAAAGCTGTGCTATGGCGCAAGTCCGCGCCAAGTCGGGCGACCCTTTGGTTTTCGCCGAATATAAAGATGTTTGGCTCGCGACCAATTCACAACCTGAATCATGTACTGGGCTGGGACGCATGATGCTGTCGAGCCCTCTCATGACGGAACAAGACAAGCAACAACGTCTATGGGCGCAGCTACGTGCAGGGCAGTCAGGTCAAGCGATTGCAACTGCACAAACCATCGGTATGAATTTGTCTTTGGCGCAGCTGAATAGCATTCAAGCTGATCCACTGAACTATCTATGGTCAGCACCGAAAGCATCGGCTGTAGATCAAGCATATTTAATTTATGCCATTGGGCGCTTAGCCGATAGTGATCTAAATACTGCATTGGCTTCGGTAAAGCGTGCTGCAGAGGGTACCCCTGAGTCGGTGCAAAAAGCGTTGTACCGTGCTGTGGGGTATATCGGTGGCACAACTGTCATGAAAAATAATTTTAATGTGGAGGTATTACAAGCCTTCGATCGGAGTTATGGTTTAGCACTGAGTGAAGAAGAAGCCGAAATTTATGCGCGCCAAGCCATTCGCTTTGGGGCATGGGAGAGCGTGATTCGTGCCGTTGATGGTATGAGTGTGACGCAAAAACAAGAAGATCGCTGGCAATATTGGTTAGCCCGTGCTTCAGAACAACGCGGTGATGCAAAATCAAAGGCACTGGCGCGCGAGATCTTCAAAAAATTGTCAGTAGGTGACGATTATCATAACTTATTGGCAAAAGATCGTATTGGACAACGTTATCAGACCATTCCTGCGAATACCCAACCGAGCAATGCTGACATACAACGTTTGAATCAGGATATTCATTTTAGCCGTGCTTTTACACTGCGCAATGTCAACGCACCAGACAATTATGTCAACCGTGAGTGGAATTGGGCGGTCAGACAAGCTTATTTAAAACAAGATGATGGTTTAATTTTAGCTGCAGCAAAACGGGCAACGGAGATGGGGTGGTATGACCGAGCGATCTATGCGGCCGATCGAACAGTCAAGCAACATAACTATAGCTATCGCTATGCCATGCCACACCAAAGTTATGTGGTGAGTCACAGTCGTAATGCAGGCATAGATCCTGCATGGGCGTATGGGCTAATGCGCCAAGAAAGCCGCTTTGTCACCCATGCTCGCTCGCATGTCGGGGCAGGTGGCTTGATGCAAATCATGCCAGATACGGCAAAATTGGTCGCAAGACAAATGGGTGAAACCTATAATCCAGCCGCACTGAGTGATATGAATACCAATGTACGTTATGGCACTTTCTATCTGTCCATGATCCAAAGTCAGTTAAGCAATAATCCAGTGTTGGCGACAGCAGGTTATAATGCGGGTCCGAACCGTGCACGTCGTTGGCAGCCTGAAAATCAAGCCATTGCAGCGGATCAATACACGGAAAGTATTCCACTGACTGAAACCCGAGATTACGTCAAGCATGTGATGAGTAATGCCACGCATTATGGTGTTTTGCTTGGCCAAGGATCACAGTCCATTACTCAGCGCATGCAAAATATTCCTTTTAAAAGTCAATAATAAAGGTCTAGACATTTTATGGTTTTGATGTCACTCCCATCAGTCTTAACGCAAAAACTACTGCAGATGATTGGTAGTAGTCTTGTTTTGGGATTTTTTACGACATCTGCTCATGCTGCACCGACGGTATTTGGTTATGTGATGGAAATTCAAATGACACCCGCCGTGTGTATGTTTGATAACCAAGGCTTGAAAAAACGGAAGTGTCTAGAAGGTTATTCACTCAATATTACGGGTTTATATCCTGAAACCACCACACGGGAGTGTCAGACCAATTCTTCTGCGGTCCTTTCTCCGCTTCAAACCAAAGTCGTGGCGAGAGTCATGCCTGATGAACATGCGCGCCGCCAGTTATGGGCAGAAATTGGCGGTTGTGTGCCGATGAATGCCAGTCAGTATTTCCGTAATGTGATTAATTATGCAGAGCGTTTAAAAATTCCTGCAGATTTGACTTCTTCTGAAAATAAAACCGCACAGCTCAATACACTGCGAGGGCAATTTCAACGTTTAAACCCAGGGCTACCTGCAAGTGGGCTACGTTTTAGCTGTCGGACACAACGACAAACCAACATTTTGACCGAAGTCAAGGTCTGTTATAAACCCAACGGTCAGTACAAAGCTTGTGCAGAGAATATTCAAGAAAACTGCCCAAGTTCCTTTGCGATCAAAGGTTCTTACTAATCTCTTTTTCTAAATTAATTTATATTTCCTATCATACTTTTGTTGGAATTCATTCTCTTTTACATGCATCTGCCAAAGTATTGGAGTACAATCTTTGCCGTTTATGATTATTAAGATTAGATAGAACAGCTATTTAATCATATCTAACGTTCCTCAAATGGAGATAAGTACATGAAGCAACCTGTTCGCGTTGCCGTTACTGGCGCAGCTGGTCAAATTGGTTACAGCCTATTATTCCGTATCGCTAGTGGCGAAATGTTAGGTAAAGACCAACCAGTTATTCTGCAATTGTTAGAAGTTCCTTTTGAGAAAGCTCAAGCTGCGCTTAAAGGCGTAATGATGGAATTAGACGACTGTGCTTTCCCATTATTGGCTGGCATGATCGGTACTGATGATCCTAAAGTTGCATTTAAAGATGCTGACTACGCGTTATTGGTTGGTTCACGTCCACGTGGTCCAGGTATGGAACGTGCTGACTTATTGAAAGTGAACGGTGAAATCTTCATTGGTCAAGGTCAAGCACTAAACGAAGTTGCTAGCCGTGACGTTAAAGTACTTGTTGTGGGTAACCCAGCAAACACCAATGCTTACATCGCAATGAAATCTGCTCCAGATCTTCCAGCGAAAAACTTCACAGCAATGTTACGTCTTGACCACAACCGTGCCTTGACTCAACTTGCTCAAAAAGCAGGTGTTGCAGTTTCTGACATCGAAGACATGACTGTTTGGGGCAACCACTCTCCAACAATGTATGCTGACTACCGTTTTGCAACTGTGAATGGCGAAAGCTTAAAAGACAAAATCAACGATGCAGCTTGGAACAAAGATGTGTTCCTTCCAACTGTTGGTAAACGTGGTGCTGCGATCATCGAAGCACGTGGTTTGTCTTCTGCTGCGTCTGCTGCAAATGCTGCAATCGACCATATGCGCGATTGGGCTCTTGGTACAAACGGCAAATGGGTAACAATGGGTATTCCTTCTGACGGTTCTTATGGTATTCCAGAAGGCGTAATGTTCGGTTTCCCTGTAACAACTGAAAATGGCGAATACAAAATCGTTGAAGGTCTTGAGATCGACGAATTCAGCCGTGAGCGTATCAACTTCACTCTGAACGAGTTAGAAGAAGAACGTGCAGCAGTTGCTGACATGGTTAAATAATTTAATCGAACTGATTAAGTTGAAAAAGCACTCCATTTCGGGGTGCTTTTTTTATACAAATGTTTTATTGAACAAAAAATAACATGCTGAGATATAGACACAACTGACTAAAAAATAAGCATACCTTAATCTGTAAAGGTATGATCAAGGGCTTGAGGAGAACAATGATGTTTGATCAACAACCGACTTTAGAACTTTTATTTGAGCAATTGGGGCTTGATGCAAGTGCGGATGCGATAAATCAGTTTATTGACACACATCAACTCACTTCAGATGTTCCATTGCATAAAGCACCTTTTTGGTCTAAAGCACAGCATGATTTTATTATCAGCAATTGGAAAAAAGATGATGAATGGTCATTGGTCGTTGACCAGTTAAACGAGCAATTACACACAGAAAATAAACTTTCGGGTTCGTGTCATTTATAATCACAAATTGAAACAACAAACCTAGTTTTAAGACTAGGTTTTTTTTAAAAATACATATAAGTTAATTCAATAATAATTGACAATAGTATTGATAAGGAGGGCGAGATGCTCAATCAACACAAACCATCCTTAGAGCTTTTATTTTCTCAACTGGGACTTGCTAATAGTGCAGCTGCCATTGAGTTATATATTCGTACGCATCAACTACCCGCTCATCAATCTTTACATGATGCAGCGTTTTGGAATCCAGCACAGCGTGCATTACTCATCAGCCATTTGGTGCAAGATGATGACTGGGCGATTATGGTCGATGAACTCAATCAACAACTGCACTTAGATGCTTATAAGCTTCAAACAGCTTAAATGAATGATCACAACTGAAAGCAACACGGTCTTTGAACTATAAAAAACGCCTGATCACAGGCGTTTTTTATTCTTTAGATGTATAACTTGGATGCCCACATTTTAGTGCAATTTACTTTGTATGAGTTTGATAAACCAATCTTCTTGATGGAAGCTGATAAAAGCGGCATGTTCACGCAGTAAAATGAAATCAAACTCTGTACTTTTTGCATATTTTCCAAGCCAGTGTCGTGCCAATGCAGATTCTTTTCTACTCACAGAGGCGTAGGCCAAAAACAGGTAAATATCACCCTGACCATAGCTGGTCAGTGGTTTTAAAATTTGCTGTGTAATCAACGCAAAGCGATCTTCTTTGGTGATTTCAAAGTACAGCATATATGCCTTAGCAAGATGCAAAGACAAATTGAGGTACAAAGACAGAGGCATTTCCTCAAACTCAATTCGACCTTGCTCAAGTAATACCACCGCTTCTTGTAAGAAGTGGACTTGCTCTTGGCGCAGTTGGCTCAGTGTGACTAACTGTAAGCGCAAATCAGCACGCTCAAGTGCTAATTCAGGGCTATTGCCTTGTAAGTAGAGTTGGTCTGTTTCACCAATACGCTGAATAATGTGTTGACTGTTGGCACGCATCGGTTACATCCTCCTCAATGAATGTTCAGTATATGAGGATGCTTTTTACAATTTAAAGTCTTATTGCCTGAATCACAGAATTGTACTGTCACTACGTAACCATGCGGTAATTGATAAACGCTGATGTTTGGCTTTTAAAACCTCATGTAGCAAGTCACTTTGAAACAGTGCGATACGATTTGGTTTGGGTTGCAGTACATGCCAAATGTTATTTTTATCTTGTAGATGAAGCTCACCTCCCCAGCTGTCTTGCCAGTCTTCATGTAAGTAGTAAACTGCAGAAATCATACGACCATTTTTACCTTGAGGATTATCACGGTGTAGTGCATAAAACTCGCCGGCGTTATAGCAAGCAAAATGCGCTTCGACGTCCCGAATACCAAGATAAAAAGCACGGTTGAGCTCATGACCTAAGCTAAAAAGGGACTGTACATGTCGATTGGAAATGTGGAGTTCGGGATGTAACCATAAAATGTGATCACTACGGATCTTACTGATGACACCGTTTTGAATAGCGGCTTCACGAAAGCGGTTTAAGTTCGAAGTGCATTCTTCAATGAGTTGATGTACATAGTCATCAGAGTAGGCGTCATCAATGATGGCAAAACCATGTTGATCTAAATCATCTAGGATTTGATCAACATTCCAAGACTTTGGGAGAAGAACTGCTTCCATAACATAAAACCTAAAAGACAAAGAAAAGCCGCTGTTATTCTAGTGTAAGAAAGCTGTCTGAACGAAACTATTTTTCATGCTAAAATACTCATTGATTTTAGGAATAATACAAACATGAATTACCGTCACCATTTCCATGCAGGCAACTTTGCCGATGTCATGAAGCATGTTCTTTTGCTTCAGATTTTGACTCGCCTCAATCAAAAAGATAAACCGTATCGTTATATTGATACGCATGGCGGTGCTGGTAAATATGATTTATCGACTTCAGAAGCACAAAAGTCAGGTGAGTTTTTAAATGGCATCCATCGTTTAGTGAAACTAGATGATTCAATCAAGCGTAATGCGCCTGAAGGCGTTCAGCAGTATTTAAAAATTGTTGAAAAAATGCGTGAAGGTTCAGGTAAAGGTGCCTATCCTGGTTCGCCGTGGTTTGCCTTAGAAGGCATGCGTGAAATCGACAAAGCCACTATTTTTGAAATGCAGCGTGATGTATTCCAACAGTTGTATTACAACGTTCGTGATAAACGCGCGGGTTTGCATGAGCGCGATGCGTATGAAGGCTTACTCGGTGTCATTCCGCCTAAAGAAAAACGCGGTTTGGTGATGATTGACCCACCTTATGAAGTTGAACGTAAAGACTTTCCACAGTTAGTTGACCTGATTGCAGCAGCACATAAAAAATGGTCAACAGGGGTCTTTGCGATTTGGTATCCGATTAAAGACCGCGCGATGATTGAACGTTTTGAAAAGAAAATGATTAAAACGGGTATTCGTCGTCAGTTGATCTGTGAAGTATGTGTTTGGCCAGATGACACTCCAGTGGGCTTAAACGGCTGTGGTCTATTGGTGATTAACCCGCCTTGGAAGTTCTCCGAAGATGCCGATGAGGCGTTACAGTGGTTATTCCCGCATTTACGTATGAGTGAAAATGGTGGTCATGCTGCTGTTCGTTGGTTAGTTGGCGAATAAAGACAGACTTAAAGAGAAAAAGGCTACATTAGGATCGACAGAAAATGACAAATATAAATAAACCTGAAAGCGAATCTACTCCACGCAGTGTTCCCAGCTTTGATGGGATCACTTTCGAGGTGGAAGAAGAAGAGCATACACAGGAAGGTCAAAAAGTAAAACGTCGAGGTATTTATTTGTGGCCGAACCTGATTACAACGGCAGCGTTGTTGTCAGGCTTTTATTCCATTATTGCTAGTATGAATGGTAATTTCCAACAAGCGATTTATGCTATTTTCTTAGCCGCATTGTTGGATGGCCTAGACGGCCGTGTGGCACGTGCAATCGGTGCGCAGAGTGCTTTTGGTGAGCAGTATGACTCTTTGTCTGATTTACTTGCCTTTGGTGTTGCGCCAGCGATTTTAATGTATAGCTGGAGTTTGGATTCGCTGGGTCGTATCGGTCTAGCGTGCTGTTTTGTCTATACCGCATGTGCTGCGTTCCGTTTAGCGCGTTTTAATGTGCAAATTGGTGTAGTCGATAAGCGTTACTTTATTGGTGTGGCTAGTCCACTTGCAGCCATTATCATTATTTCATTGGTTTGGGTCGGGCTCGATTTTCCTGAAATTTTTGATATTCGTGAGCGCGGTATCCAAGCGATCAGCGCTGTAGTGATTGTTTCTGTTGGTCTATTGATGATTTCGAATATTAAGTATTATTCATTTAAAACAGTAGATCGCAAGCGCGTTCCATTTTTTGTTCTGCCGATTGCAGTCTTTATTTTTGCAGCAATGACCTACAATATTCCTGTGGGTATTTTGGTGATTTCCTTGATTTATGCGTTATCTGGATTTGTTACGACATTTTTAGCACGAAGCCAACAAAACCCATGATGAGTTAATAATATGTAGAAGGAGTGCGATATGTGGTTGTTCCAAGATTTTCTCGATCAGTCTAAACAACTTAATCAAACTCCTTCACGGTCTTTGCCTGCCTACCATCCGCCCAATAAGAAATACAAAATCATTCATCAGGCTGTAACCATTCCTAACCTTCCTGCACCATTACATTACTTAAATTTTTTGAGTATGATCGGGCAGCCCAACACGCCTATGCTTCGGAATAACAGTGCGATTAGAACCACAGCACTAGACACAGCAACGGTTCTAGCCAGTAGCAGTCCGCATATGGCAGGTCAACTGAGTCGCTATTCTATTTCTGCTGAATGTGCTTTTGAAAAACAACAATTTAAATTTGCAAACAAAGAACACGTTATAGGTGCATTTCCTAAATTTCAGATTCAACGAAAAGATAGTGAACTAAGCTTTGAGATAGAAGTTATCACCACACCCTTGATTTCTCATTTTACCAAGTTACGTTTTGGCTTAGCTGAACATTGGTCGGTGATGTGTCAGTGTCAGGGCGAGGTAAAATACAAAGGACAACACTATGACATAGATCAACTCGGCGCATTTGAATATGGGCGCAGTGTTGACTTTAGTTATGTCCCTTTAGCTTTTTTTACATATCAAATCATTAATCTAGCAGATCAACGTCAGCTCTTATTAGAGCAAATTCGGGATTCATTTAATCGAGTCGTTCAGTCACGGATTTATTTACGTGATTTAAAAAAGCAGCAGACTTCCATGTTTGACCAAATGGTACGCTTTCAAGTTCATCGTGTTTATCCTGCTGTGAAAACGCCAAATGGGCAAAAAATGTATTTACCACGAGAGTTTGAATGGTGTTATCAAGGTGAGCAGGGATATCGGATACATATTTGCGCACAGAGCCGTGGAGACTTTAAGTTTGGCTTAGCAGCAGGTTATGTAGGAAGTTTTAAATATCAAGTCAAAATTGATAACTATGAGGAAAATGGTGAAAGTGGCTACTGTGAATATGTCGACTGTCGTGCTTTAAAGTGGCAAGAACATAACTCACAAGAAAAAATACGCAATGAAATTGGAGAAATTGTTCCCTTTTCACTCAAGAAATAAGAAAAAAGTAATATTTTGCCGATTAAATAAACAAGTGGAAGTTTTTTTATAAATAATTGAGAGAAGGGGGTTGCAAGGGGATAGAAATGCTGTAGAATGCACATCCATCGGCGGTGATTAAGATTAAAACTTCTGATAAAACAGTAACTTAGTTGAAAGTGATTGAGTTGGGTTTTAGAAAGAGAGTTTAAAATAATTTAAATTACCAGTTGACTTTTAAGAGATTGAGAGTAATATAGCCGACCTAGCTTGATGGTGACGAACCATTGAGAAGATCATTAAGAGATTATGAAGAACAACTTGTGTGGATTTTTACTGATTGATCGATCGAAAATATTTCATTGATTGATGGTAGAAATTACTCGAAGTTTATTTGAGCGAATTTTTAGTCAGAAAATTGATGAGCCAGAATTGTGACCTTAAGTCACTAAATGATTTTAACTGAAGAGTTTGATCATGGCTCAGATTGAACGCTGGCGGCAGGCTTAACACATGCAAGTCGAGCGGGGGGAGGTAGCTTGCTACCTAACCTAGCGGCGGACGGGTGAGTAATGCTTAGGAATCTGCCTATTAGTGGGGGACAACATTTCGAAAGGGATGCTAATACCGCATACGCCCTAAGGGGGAAAGCAGGGGATCTTCGGACCTTGCGCTAATAGATGAGCCTAAGTCGGATTAGCTAGTTGGTGGGGTAAAGGCCTACCAAGGCGACGATCTGTAGCGGGTCTGAGAGGATGATCCGCCACACTGGGACTGAGACACGGCCCAGACTCCTACGGGAGGCAGCAGTGGGGAATATTGGACAATGGGGGGAACCCTGATCCAGCCATGCCGCGTGTGTGAAGAAGGCCTTTTGGTTGTAAAGCACTTTAAGCGAGGAGGAGGCTACCGAGATTAATACTCTTGGATAGTGGACGTTACTCGCAGAATAAGCACCGGCTAACTCTGTGCCAGCAGCCGCGGTAATACAGAGGGTGCGAGCGTTAATCGGATTTACTGGGCGTAAAGCGTGCGTAGGCGGCTTTTTAAGTCGGATGTGAAATCCCCGAGCTTAACTTGGGAATTGCATTCGATACTGGGAAGCTAGAGTATGGGAGAGGATGGTAGAATTCCAGGTGTAGCGGTGAAATGCGTAGAGATCTGGAGGAATACCGATGGCGAAGGCAGCCATCTGGCCTAATACTGACGCTGAGGTACGAAAGCATGGGGAGCAAACAGGATTAGATACCCTGGTAGTCCATGCCGTAAACGATGTCTACTAGCCGTTGGGGCCTTTGAGGCTTTAGTGGCGCAGCTAACGCGATAAGTAGACCGCCTGGGGAGTACGGTCGCAAGACTAAAACTCAAATGAATTGACGGGGGCCCGCACAAGCGGTGGAGCATGTGGTTTAATTCGATGCAACGCGAAGAACCTTACCTGGTCTTGACATAGTAAGAACTTTCCAGAGATGGATTGGTGCCTTCGGGAACTTACATACAGGTGCTGCATGGCTGTCGTCAGCTCGTGTCGTGAGATGTTGGGTTAAGTCCCGCAACGAGCGCAACCCTTTTCCTTATTTGCCAGCACTTCGGGTGGGAACTTTAAGGATACTGCCAGTGACAAACTGGAGGAAGGCGGGGACGACGTCAAGTCATCATGGCCCTTACGACCAGGGCTACACACGTGCTACAATGGTCGGTACAAAGGGTTGCTACCTAGCGATAGGATGCTAATCTCAAAAAGCCGATCGTAGTCCGGATTGGAGTCTGCAACTCGACTCCATGAAGTCGGAATCGCTAGTAATCGCGGATCAGAATGCCGCGGTGAATACGTTCCCGGGCCTTGTACACACCGCCCGTCACACCATGGGAGTTTGTTGCACCAGAAGTAGGTAGTCTAACCGCAAGGAGGACGCTTACCACGGTGTGGCCGATGACTGGGGTGAAGTCGTAACAAGGTAGCCGTAGGGGAACCTGCGGCTGGATCACCTCCTTAACGAAAGATTGACGATTGGTAAGAATCCACAACAAGTTGTTCTTCATGACGATGTATCTGAGGGTCTGTAGCTCAGTTGGTTAGAGCACACGCTTGATAAGCGTGGGGTCACAAGTTCAAGTCTTGTCAGACCCACCAAATCTGACTAACAAGCATTGTTAAATGCTGAATACAGAAAAACAGAGACATTGACTTATTGATAAGCTGGGGACTTAGCTTAGTTGGTAGAGCGCCTGCTTTGCACGCAGGAGGTCAGGAGTTCGACTCTCCTAGTCTCCACCATAGATTATAGAAATTAGTAAGTTAAAGCTTATTAACTTCTGTGATTTATCGCAGTTTCCTGACCTGACGAAGGCTGGAAAAATCATTAACAGAATATATTTGAGTTGAAATAATTTGTTCATACTCGTTTTTAAGATCGACATTAACAGTGATTTATTACTGGATGGTGAAGATTGAAGAAATGAGTTACTAGCGAAATTAACTGAATCAAGCGTTTTGGTATGTGAATTGAATTGAAGCTGTACGTAGTTAAATCTACAAGGCTCCAACTGTAGCGATTAAGTTCGCGACGCAATATCCTACTTGTAGGGATTAGCGACTGTTTGGGGTTGTATAGTCAAGTAATTAAGTGCATGTGGTGGATGCCTTGGCAGTCAGAGGCGAAGAAAGACGTAATAGCCTGCGATAAGCTCCGGGGAGGCGGCAAATATCCTGTGATCCGGAGATTTCTGAATGGGGAAACCCACCTGTCATAAGGCAGGTATCGTATGATGAATACATAGTCATACGAGGCGAACGAGGGGAAGTGAAACATCTCAGTACCCTTAGGAAAAGAAATCAATTGAGATTCCCTCAGTAGCGGCGAGCGAACGGGGAAAAGCCCATTAAGTCATATAAGTTTTAGTGGAATGCTCTGGGAAGTGCAACCATAGTGGGTGATAGTCCTGTACACGAAAGGGCTTATATGATGATGTCGAGTAGGGCGGGGCACGTGAAACCTTGTCTGAATATGGGGGGACCATCCTCCAAGGCTAAATACTCCTGACTGACCGATAGTGAACCAGTACCGTGAGGGAAAGGCGAAAAGAACCCCTGTGAGGGGAGTGAAATAGATCCTGAAACCGCATGCATACAAGCAGTGGGAGCCGACATGTTCGGTGACTGCGTACCTTTTGTATAATGGGTCAGCGACTTACATTCAGTAGCGAGGTTAACCGCATAGGGGAGCCGTAGAGAAATCGAGTCTTAATAGGGCGTTTAGTTGCTGGGTGTAGACCCGAAACCGGGTGATCTATCCATGAGCAGGTTGAAGGTTGGGTAACACTAACTGGAGGACCGAACCCACTGTCGTTGAAAAGCCAGGGGATGACTTGTGGATAGGGGTGAAAGGCTAATCAAACTCGGTGATAGCTGGTTCTCCCCGAAAGCTATTTAGGTAGCGCCTCGGACGAATACCATTGGGGGTAGAGCACTGTTTCGGCTAGGGGGTCATCCCGACTTACCAAACCGATGCAAACTCCGAATACCAATGAGTACTATCCGGGAGACAGACTGCGGGTGCTAACGTCCGTAGTCAAGAGGAAAACAATCCAGACCGCCAGCTAAGGCCCCAAAATTATAGTTAAGTGGGAAACGATGTGGGAAGGCATAGACAGCTAGGAGGTTGGCTTAGAAGCAGCCACCCTTTAAAGAAAGCGTAATAGCTCACTAGTCGAGTCGGCCTGCGCGGAAGATGTAACGGGGCTAAAACTATATGCCGAAGCTGCGGATTTGCAATTTATTGCAAGTGGTAGGGGAGCGTTCTGTAAGCCGATGAAGGTGTATTGAGAAGTATGCTGGAGGTATCAGAAGTGCGAATGCTGACGTGAGTAACGACAAAACGGGTGAAAAACCCGTTCGCTGAAAGACCAAGGGTTCCAGTCCAACGTTAATCGGGGCTGGGTGAGTCGACCCCTAAGGCGAGGCCGAGAGGCGTAGTCGATGGGAAATTGGTTAATATTCCAATACTTCTATGTAATGCGATGAGAGGACGGAGAAGGTTAAGTCAGCCTGGCGTTGGTTGTCCAGGTGGAAGGTTGTAGGCATGTATCTTAGGCAAATCCGGGGTACTCTATGCTGAGAACTGATAGCAAGCTGTACTTGTACAGTGAAGTGGCTGATACCATGCTTCCAGGAAAAGTCTCTAAGCTTCAGTTACATAGGAATCGTACCCGAAACCGACACAGGTGGTCAGGTCGAGTAGACCAAAGCGCTTGAGAGAACTCTGCTGAAGGAACTAGGCAAAATGGTACCGTAACTTCGGGAGAAGGTACGCTGCCGACGGTGATAGGATTTACTCCTTGAGCTATTGGCAGCCACAGAAACCAGGCCCCTGCAACTGTTTATTAAAAACATAGCACTCTGCAAACACGAAAGTGGACGTATAGGGTGTGATGCCTGCCCGGTGCTGGAAGGTTAATTGATGGGGTTAGCGTAAGCGAAGCTCTTGATCGAAGCCCCAGTAAACGGCGGCCGTAACTATAACGGTCCTAAGGTAGCGAAATTCCTTGTCGGGTAAGTTCCGACCTGCACGAATGGCATAATGATGGGGGCGCTGTCTCCAGCAGAGGCTCAGTGAAATCGAATTCGCCGTGAAGATGCGGTGTACCCGCGGCTAGACGGAAAGACCCCGTGAACCTTTACTGCAGCTTGACATTGAACTTTGATCTTACTTGTGTAGGATAGGTGGGAGGCTTTGAAACCGAGACGCTAGTTTCGGTGGAGCCAATCTTGAAATACCACCCTGGTAATATTGAGGTTCTAACTCTGTCCCGTAATCCGGGACGAGGACCATGTCTGGTGGGTAGTTTGACTGGGGCGGTCTCCTCCTAAAGAGTAACGGAGGAGTACGAAGGTGCGCTCAGCGTGGTCGGAAATCACGCGTAGAGTATAAAGGCAAAAGCGCGCTTAACTGCGAGACCCACAAGTCGAGCAGGTACGAAAGTAGGTCTTAGTGATCCGGTGGTTCTGTATGGAAGGGCCATCGCTCAACGGATAAAAGGTACTCTGGGGATAACAGGCTGATACCGCCCAAGAGTTCATATCGACGGCGGTGTTTGGCACCTCGATGTCGGCTCATCTCATCCTGGGGCTGAAGCAGGTCCCAAGGGTATGGCTGTTCGCCATTTAAAGAGGTACGCGAGCTGGGTTTAGAACGTCGTGAGACAGTTCGGTCCCTATCTACCGTGGGCGTTGGAAATTTGAGAGGATCTGCTCCTAGTACGAGAGGACCAGAGTGGACGAACCTCTGGTGTACCGGTTGTGACGCCAGTCGCATCGCCGGGTAGCTATGTTCGGAAGGGATAACCGCTGAAAGCATCTAAGCGGGAAGCCTACCTCAAGATAAGATTTCCCTAGGACTTTATGTCCTCTAAAGAGCCGTTGAAGACTACGACGTTGATAGGTTGGATGTGGAAGCATAGTGATATGTGAAGCTGACCAATACTAATTGCTCGTGAGGCTTGACTATACAACACCCAAACAGTTGGTGTTGTGGTTCAAATCACTGCAAATACCTTGATTTAGTTATAAAGCTAAGTACAATGTGCAAATTAAATTAACTCAGATGTTCTGTTAATAACTCATTTGATGAAAGTTAGGCATACACAATGTGTAAATAAGACCAAACGAATAGTCATAAACAGTTGTGCTGGCGACAATAGCAAGAGTGAACCACCTGATCCCTTCCCGAACTCAGAAGTGAAACCTCTTAGCGCTGATGGTAGTGTGGCGTTTGCCATGTGAGAGTAAGTCATCGCCAGCTCATTATTCAAAAGCCCCCTAACTTAATTGTTAGGGGGCTTTTTTTATTATGCGGTTAGCGAAATAGTGAATTTATTGTCATTGATTAATGCTGATGTCTTATCAGTATCTGGTTTTTGGTTTGGATCAACCTCATTCAAAAAATAGAACTCAGCTTTTCATTGAAGACGGTTGATGAAATCGTTTAATCACGCACCGTAAACGTCTAAGTACCTATAGCAAGAGAACATGAATTTGGCAGCTTAGGGATTGAGTTGTCGACGAGCATGTTTTAAAGCCGTTCTTAAGCCTTCTTCAAGGGTTGGGTGATAAAATGGCTTTTCCAAAATTTCATCGACAGTCAATTCTTCTGCAATCATCCATGCCAATAAATGGGCCAAATGTTCAGTAGACTCTGTGAGTAATTCAGCACCCAGTAGCTTTCGGCTACTTCTATCTACATAAACCTCGATGGCCCCATAGTTTTTACCCAGAACCAATGCACGTCCTTGTTTTGCATAGGATACTTCGCCGATGACAAAATTGATATTTGCACTTTGTAGTTGCTTAAAGTTTTGTCCAACCATTGCCATTTCTGGGTTGCTAAACACGATGCCTAAAGGTGTTAGAGTTTTGCATGATTCTATAGTGGGGAAGTTCAATGCATTTTTAACCGAAACTTTACCTTCGTGTGCAGCTTCATGTTGTAGTGGTGTATCAGTATGTGCATCGCCAATGATAAAAATCGGGTAGTCAGCGAGTTGTTTTGTCTTAGGATCAACAGGTAAATGTTTTAAGTCTGTGAATGATGTGTCGATATTTTCGAGTTTAAGCGTATTTAAAAGACTACTTCGTCCAGTAGCAACCAGTAAATAATCGACGTTAAGTGTTTTAGGCTGATCATTTTCAGTAAAACTAAGTTCAACGTGATCGTTTGTATACTTAACTTCTGTGGGTAAAACTTCGAACTTGATTTCAAGTTCATCGCCAATTTCTGTTTGTGCCAACTGCTGTAATTTAGGACTGGTCAGAACGCCGACTTTACGGCTACGTGCAAAGACCGTGGTCTTGACACCAAGTCGTTGCATGGCTTGCGCGAGTTCAATCGCGATGACGCCACTCCCAATAACGGCTAAGGAGTTAGGTAAAGCATCAAGTTCAAAGATTTGATCGGAGGTGATAAGTCGATCACCGAGTTCATCTTTCCACATTGGGTTAAAACTTGGTGTGGAGCCTACAGCTAAAATAAAGCTTTTGGCTTGGTAGAGTTGCCCATTCACTTCGACCGTTTTTGCATCGACAAAGTGAGCACGGCCTTGAACTTTGTGCGACTTAGGCCAGCTCTCTACGGTTTTAAGGGTACTAGAGGTAAAGCGATCGCGGAGTGCTTGTACGTGTTTCATGACCTGACTGCGGTCAATTTTTGATTCTACTTTTAATCCGACACGATCCGCATGTTGAATATCATGCATGCGATTGGCTGTAGAAATCAGGACTTTTGAGGGCATACAGCCGACACGTGCACAAGTGGTGTCCCACGGTCCATCATTAATGATTAATAGATTTTGTGTGGACTTAATGGCTTGTTGGTAGGCTGCAATACCCGCAGTTCCTGCCCCAATAATAATCAGATCATACATAACACAGAGTTTACCTAAGTAAGATTGCTCTATAGTTAACATATTCATGGGGCTTGGGGATTATATTTTGTAAAAATTGGCATGGATTGCCGTCATTATTTATAAACTGCTACCAACGCTGACACCAACAGTAGGTCGAACATGCATTGAACTACATGCAGTTATAAGCGTACAACAGAGTAAAAGAAGAAAGAGCTTATTCATGCAGTAGTCCTAATTGTTTGGCTTGATGAAAGAGCCGACTTGAACGTTCACCACTTTTACAGACCATTAAAATGGGTTTGGGGAGCTCATTATAATATTTAGCAAATTCAATCACGTCTGTTTCAGAAATTTTACTGCTGGTAACTGGTTGGTAAATCACACTGACTTTCGCTTGCTCTGCGATACTTCGTAGTTGCTCAACGCGAACGGTATTGCCTTGTTCTTGATCAGGTCGGTTGACAATGACTGACTTAAAACCTTGTTTCATCAATTGTTGAAACTTATCTGTGGTCATTTGTCCTGAAACACTCAGTTGCGGACTCAGTGACTGACTGAGTGTTTCCGCTGCTGCCCAAAGTGTACTGCTTGCTAAAAGCAGAGCAGTACAGATGACGTGTTTAAACAACTGTTTAGTCATCTAACAGATCCATTTGTTTGGCAAGTTGGTACAAGTTATTTGAGCGATTACCTGTACGGCAGAACATGAGAACAGGTTTTGGAAGTTCATTAAAGTGGTTGGCAAAAGTGCGAACATCCATTTCGGTGATTTGACCAGCAACTACAGGTTGGTAGACATAATCCAAGCCTGCTACACGTGCAGCTTCCTCGATTTGAGCGCTGGTGGGTTGTTCTGGGCCACCTTCCATATCTGGGCGGTTATTGATCACAGATTTAAACCCTTTTTCAACCACTTGAACCAAATGTTCAGGACCAATTTGACCTGCAAAGCCTACATTTTCACTCATCCTGTCACTCCAAAATTAAGATAATCGAGATATGCTTTATGATAGCATTAAGCTGAAAGCTCAGCCTATGCTGTTGAAATATTTATAAGCGATTACAACCATAAAATAACGCAATGGAGCAGGTATGCACGCCTATACCGTTGAACCGCTGTATGTGAAAAGTGGCCAAGAGGTCATTGCTGCAGATTTTTACCGTCCGAAAACTGAAGAGAAGCCCGCAGTGATTTTGATGGCTCATGGCTTGGCTGGGCTTCGCCAATTCAAACTGATTCAATTTGCGCAACGGTTTGCACAAGCGGGCTATGCGGTCGTGTTATTCGACTATCGTTATTGGGGGGGAGTACGGGGCGCCCAAGAGAGCTGGTGTCGATTAAAAAGCAGCTCGAAGACTGGCGCACCATGATTAACCATGTCAAAGAGCGTAAGTCGATTGATAGCCGACGTATTGTGCTGTGGGGGACGGCACTCAGCGGTGGATATGTACTCGATATTGCTGCAGAGTTCAAAAATGTTCAGGCGGTGATGGCACAAGTGCCTTTTGTCGATGGTGCTGAAAGTGCCAAGCTTTACCCGTTACAGCAACTCCCGAAAGCATTAAAGCTGTCCAGCCAAGATTATATGGGGGGCAAAGTTGGTTTAGCGCCAACGACTTTACCCGTAGTTGACCCCCGAAAGCTGTGTTTTATGCCGACCCAAGATGCGTATTTGGGTTATCGTTCGATTATCAATCTAGACTATTATTGGAGTGGTGAGATTCCCGCACGACTATTTTTTAATTTAATCCGTTATCGTCCGATTCAAAATGTACGGCAAATTAATATTCCTGTACTTTTTATTGCAGCAAAACATGATAGCCTCATACCTATTGAATCGAGTCGTGAAGCGGCGACCAATATTGCTCCCTTTGTTCAATATCATGAATGGGAGATGCAACATTTCGATATTTATCATGCCACCTGGTTTGAAAAAGCCATTTCGACCCAATTAGAATTTTTACACCAACATATTGGAGTCAATTAAATGATTATCGTCTGTCCGACCTGTATGGCAAAAAATCGTGTCCCTGAAGAGAAGCTGAATGCTAATCCGAGTTGTGGCCAATGTCATGCTACGCTTCTGCCAGCTACACCTATTGAGTTGAATGAACAAAATTTTAGTCAGTTTATTAGCCATAGTGATTTGCCTGTATTGATTGACTTATGGGCAGAGTGGTGTGGTCCTTGTAAAATGATGGCACCGCATTTTGCTGAAGTGGCGAAACAAAATCCACAAGTGATTTTTGCCAAAATTAATACCGAAGAATCTCCACGATTAAGTAGTGCCTTTAATGTGCGAAGTATTCCAACCTTAGTTTTAATGAATAAAACTACTGAAATTGCTAGAATAAGCGGCGCGCTCCGTGCGCCACAATTGCAACAATGGTTAGATCAACAGTTGCAAGCCCAGTCATAACGAAAATTGGAGTCAACGTGTCAGAGATTCATGTGAAACCAGAAGGGATGCTATCTCTTCAAACGATTGCAATGCCAGCTGATACCAACTGGAGTGGAGATGTGTTTGGTGGTTGGATTGTGTCACAAATGGATTTGGCCGGCGCAATTCACGCAGAACGCTTTAGTAAAGGGCGTTGTGCAACGATTTCGATTAATCAGATGACGTTCTTGGTCCCTGTCAAAGTCGGGGACGTGATTAGTTGTTATACTAAAATTCTAAAAGTAGGCAATACCTCGATTCAAATGGAAATTGAGGTATGGGACAGTCATGATAGTTCACGCCCACCTGTACGTGTAACTGAAGGTGTATTTACCTTTGTGGCAGTGGATGTCAAAGGCAATAAGCGCCAAATTCCAACTGATGTGAAAGAGAAATTTTTTGCCAATCAAGCTAATTAAGCTTGAGACGAGCTAAAAGCCAGTAATAATACTGGCTTTTTTATAATTATTTGAAAAGTGATTAAGCTTTAGAACATCGTGTTGCTATTTGCTGATTCGGCAGGCACGCTCTGCACGGCATCCCAATGTTCTACAATTTTGCCTTGTTCGACACGGAAAATATCAACGACAGCCTCTCCGCGGTCTTGTGCATTTTGGGTGGAGTGGACGTGCAGTACAACCAAATCACCATCGGCAATCACACGTTTGATGGTACTTTTTGCTTGCGGGTGTTCTTTAAAATACTGGGTGAAATAGTTTACAAAAGGCGCTTTTCCGTCTGCAACATAGGGATTATGTTGAATATATTGTGTACCAATATAGCGGTCTGAATAGGTTTGAACCTGATGTTTGCTAAAAACCCCTTCATAAAAGTCCACCACAATTTTTTTATTCTGTTCGGTCAGAGCAGAGGCAGAATGGTGACTCGGCGTTGTTGAAACCGATGTGTTGGCTGGGTTGTGTTGTTGGCAGGCGACAAGCCCTAAAGAAAATAGGGTCGTTGCTAAAATTAGTCTTTTTTTCATTAAGTCAGCTCAAATATTCATATTATGTAGCATGATTTTGAGCTGAGTTGAAGCAAAGATATAGTAAGTTTTAGTCGCGGCTTTAGCGTATTGTTGTAAATTTTATACTTACCAAACAGTAAGTTATATTTACATTCTTATTTTTTTAATGATGCTTTATCGAGCCAAGCCCATAACATTTCACATTGAACAGGTGCTTCACCCGATTCATCCATTACTGTCACAGAAACTAAAGTTTCACCTTTGGCGGTAGTTTGCATCAGTTGCTGTTGTTCTGGTGTTAAGGTGGCTGTCGCTGTCATGGCACCTTTACTTGGACGTTTAAAGTCAATACGCATGCTTTTAATCAGAACGATGCAATGGTCAGGTACATTCATCCCTGTGACAAAACCTGTTGCCGTTTCGGCAATCAAGGCCATGGCACAGGCATGTAGTTGACCAATATGGTTTTGCATAGCTCGGTGGTTTTCAATTTTGACGACGACTTCACTATGATTCACTTGTAAATAACGGATATGAGCACTGCCGACCATGGGAACTATGCGACCAAAAGCTTGACTCCATAATCGCGTAAGCAACGCTTTCGGCAAGCGAGAAGTGGCTTTTACAATTTTAGATAAGCGATTGGCCTTTGGCATAGTTACCTCAAATGATCGAACAAGGGGATTAGTCTTTAAAGTTATTGAACTGTAAAGGCAGACCAAATTGCTGTTCTTTTAAAAACGTCATTACTTGCTGTAATGTATCGCGCTTTTTATCAGTCACACGAATTTTGTCGCCTTGAATTGAAGATTGCACTTTAATGCCGCTTTCTTTAATGGCTTTGTTAATTTTTTTTGCGGTATCTGAGTCAAGTCCGTCTTTTAATTTCACCACTTGAAGTACATTTTTACCTGAAGCGGTCATTTTTTGTGGATCAAGCGCTTGAATATCAACTTTACGCTTAAAGAAATGGTTCTCTAACATGGTATAAACTTGTTCGCACTGGAAATCACTTTCTGTTGAGATTTTAATTTCTTTGTTTTTTTCATTGAGTTCAATTGAAACATCTTGACCGCGGAAGTCAAAACGGGTTGCAATTTCCTTTTGGGTATTCTGAACAGCATGATTTACCTCAAAAATTTCTAATTCTGAAACAATATCAAAAGATGGCATGGATTAGACCTTTACAAATAGAAAGAATATCTGAGATGCTAGGGATGTTTTCTTCATTTGCCAAGTGTTGTTTACATCAAAGGAGTGCGCAATGATCCGTAAACAAGAAATTACAACATTTGAGTTCCCAGAGGATGCGATCATCTGGGATGTACGCGATTCAAATGCTTATGCCGAAGCACACGTGAAAGGGGCGGTTAATCAGCCCATCACGGGACTATCGGCACAGAGCCTTACTCAGGTGTCGACGGGTCAACCGATTTATATATTATGTGGCGGCGGAAGCAAAGCACCACGTGCAGCAGAGCTACTTGAAGGTTTTGATAGTGCACGTGAGTATGTCATTTTAATGGGCGGTACTCGTGCTGCTCGTGATGCTGGTCTAGCCTTAGAGCAGGGCAACTAAGCAACAGCAAAAAAAGCGCCGTAAGGCGCTTTTTTAATGTCTTGGAAATATGAATTTTCTCTATAGCGCCATGCGCTGCACTTGAGTCAAAAGCAGAACTAAGACTGAGCTTTAAAATAAGGCTTTTTGGCTTTGACTTTCTTGTGGAATCGGGTTGGACTGAGCTTTTGTAGCAGTGACTCAGGAACAGGGCAGGCCTCTTTTAGTATCTGTGCCGCTAAAATTTCACTGCATAAAGGCGCAAATAAGAAGCCCTTAGAGCCTAGGCCTGCAAAGCTATAAACTTCAGACTGTTCGGACATTCTACCAAGTACTGGAAAATAGTCCAAACTTTGCGCGCGAACGGATGCACGGCCTTGCCAAGTCCTCACATCAGGAAGTGATTGTGCATAATCTGGAAAGACACTGTGGATAAGCTCGTAGTTATGCACATGGTCTTCAAGCAAAACATCGCTGTCGTCCCGATTCGGATAGAAGGATGCGCCTAAGATGAGCTGTTGAGCATCAAGCTGCATACAATAGCCACCATAGCTATAGGCTTGATCAAGTGCGAATGCTTGTGACGTGTTCTCCACCCAGCTAACTTGTCCACGAATGGGCTTCAGCACAGGGTACTGCTCAAAGAAAGTAGCCGTGTGGCGTGCACAACACACAATCACGTGATCAAACTGACCTAGAGATTGAGCTTGTTCATCTACGATTTCATTGTGCTCTGGATGGATTTGAGTAATGTTGGCTTGTACGAACTGAATCAGCGGATGCGCTAAGATTTGATCTCTGAGTTGATGTGGTGAAACGGCGCCCGCTTCGGTTAAATTCAGACTGGAATATTCAGTGATTAACGCTGAATCAGCAGCGGTTTCGGCTGTCAAAAGACCCGCAGGATATTGTGGTTCGAGATCGAGTAAGTCTTCGGCTTTTTTAAGCGCCAGTTGATGTACTTGAATCGGGCGAAAAGCTTGAAATTTGGAATAGTGCTGTAAAGCATGTTGCCAAGCCAAGGTCATGAGATGTTCATGACTTTGTTCAATCGGACAAAGTTTGGGGTTGAGTAAGGCCAGCGGATTGCCTGAACCTCCTGCGAGTGGCTCAGATTGGTCGTAGAGCGTGACTTGGTGCCCACGCTCAGCAAAGGCCCATGCACTAGTTAAACCTGCAATCCCTGCACCTATGATTGCGATATGGCGCTGTTTAAAAGGGTATGGTCGTTGACCAGGTCGGTTTTGATCCGATACCGATTTGGCGTCTACAGCATCTGATGTATGTTCAGGCTCAGCAGGGAACCAGATGGCTTTGAGCATTTCGCGTTTGTGTTTGAATCCACGTGGGCGTGAAATAGAAATACCATACTGTTTTAAGCCGCGTTTAAGTACACCTGCAACACTAAATGAAGAAAATGTTGTTCCAATGTCAGACAAGCGAACGATGTGATTCAGTACTTGCTCTTCCCATATGTCTGGGTTACAGGCAGGTGCAAACCCATCGAGGAACCATGCGTTAATGCTACTGGTTTTTGCCATACTAGGGAAAACATCGTGGGCATCGCCTAACCACAGGTCTAGGCTAAAACGTTCATTAGGGAAGCTCAGGCGATGACAACCCGCAATCGGATGCGGGTATTGTGTTATCAATTCATCGGCGATCGGTTTAAGTTCAGGCCAAGCATCGAGTGCGCGTATCAGATCAGCCTTAGATAGCGGAAATTTTTCAACTGAAATGGCATGGAGATGGCTGTGGTTATTTGGCCGTACTTGTTGCCAAAGTTGCCAAAGTGCCAAGATGTTGAGCCCTGTGCCAAAGCCAGTTTCACCCACACTAAAATATTCAAAGGGCTGAAGATTTGACAGGCGCTCAGATAAATCGTTGCCATTTAAAAACACATGGCGTGTTTCGAGTAGACCATTGTCTTTGGAAAAATAGACATCGCCAAATTGTTTTGAAACTGGCACATCAATGCCATCAACTTGTTGCCACTCTAAATCGGCAGTTTGAATTGCGCTTGACAAAGCCACAGTACCCTATTGTTTCTAATAGGGCTTAGCTTACCACTGACGACGGCGTTTGGTATAAACGTAACTAGCAATTAAGAAACCCAGTAAGACACCCACAGCGATGGTTGCTGCACCGTAGAGAAACATTTGTGCACTGCGTTCGCTTTGTAAAACCTGTACTTGTACACCGAGGCTGTCATTTTTAAGTTGTAGCTCTTGGTTTTGTGCCAAAGCATCAAGATTGGCTTTTTCTAACTGAGCTAAGCGAGAAGCTTGGTCTTTGACCAATGCTTTGACTTTGGCATCTTGGAGGGCTTTGTTTTTCGCCAATTGTTCAGCGGTGAGCGGTTTGGCTTCCTGTGGTTGACCATTTGGACTAATGGTTGCTACAGCAGGAATAATTTTTGGTTGTGTAGCGGTGTTGTGTCCAGATGGTGGTGGAGCCGCAGTCGTTGCTTGGACGGCAGGGGCTACACTTGGAGCAGGTGCGGTTTCAACCGCCCATGCCATAGAAGAAAGAAGAGATAAACCCAATAAGCTTGTGACAACGACACGCATGACCTTATCCTTGAGGGAATGCTTTATTAAATGGTTTAACATCAATATGACGATAAACCCCTGCTTTTAAGAAAGGCTCTTCCTGTAACCATGCATCGAGTGCTTCACGTGAGTCAAAGTCAACAATGATCGTACTGCCATAAAAACCCGCTTGTGGATTGCTTGGGTCTTTAGGCATTGCACCAGCAACAATTAAACGACCTTCATCATTGAGCTTTTGTAAACGAACAAGATGTTCTGGACGTGTAGCAAGGCGTTTTTCGACAGTCCCTTCCTGATCGGTACATGTGACAACGAATAGCGGCATATGAATTCTCGATGTATGTTCTGGCTAAATTACTCTTCAGAAGATTTAAAGTATTTACGTAATACAATAAACTGAATAATGATAAAGGAAAACATCACGATCATGTCACCAAAAGCCGTGAATTCTCCCCAATATTTTCCGTCCATAAATAAAAATGCGAAAAATACGTGTAAAAAAGACATGAGAGCAAACATGGCCGCCCATGCAAAGTTTAAATTTTTCCAACCTGCGTTGGTTAAATTGAAGATTGGGCCGAACAAACGTTTGATCAGCGGTTTGCGTTCTTTGCCAAAATAAGGGGAAAGTAAGAAAGCACCTGAGAAAATTATATTCAGTAAGGCCGCTTTGAGTTTGATGTAAAAGTCATCTGACAGCATTAAGGTAACACCGCCGAAAATAACCGTCATAAACAACACAATCCACTGTTGTTTGTCTAAACGGAACTTTTGCATGAAGAACAGTGCGCCGTAAACCATCAGCATCGAAATAATTAAACCTGTGGTGGCTACAAGAATATTATTATTATCGACACCCCCAGCAGAACCAATCAATTGAAGTAATGGGTGATCAGTATTTTTCGGATCTACAGTTTTATATAAATAAAAGAAAATGATCAGCGGCACAAAGTCTAAAAGTGCTTTCATGTTAGAGTATCTAAATCTGTTCAAATAAATAGCTAGTATAAGTGATGGAAGGCGTAGATTTACATACTCACAGCAATATTTCTGATGGCACTTTTACACCGAAGCAATTGGTTGATGCTGCAGCAGAAAAAGGTATTCATACCTTGGCTTTGACAGACCATGACACCATGGATGGCCTTGCTTTAGCAGAGTTGGCTGCAAAGTCGCATGCGATGCGTATTATTTCAGGTGTAGAAATTTCCAGTCAGTGGTCGAGACCCTCGACTAAGAAAAACTATGGCGTGCATGTGGTTGCATTGAATATGCAAGATTTAGAGCCACTACAAAAATGTCTTGAACAGCAAAAACAAATCCGCGCGCGCCGCGCCAAAGAAATTTGTGATTTGTTGATTCCACTGATTGGTGAAGACATTTATGCTGATGTTTTGGCGAAAGTTGAACAGATGCCTGACCGCGTGACTCGAACCCATATTGCCAAGACCTTGGTTGAAAAAAAGTATGTGAGTCGCGCGCAACAAGCGTTTGATAAATATATTAAGGAAGGCAAAAAAGCCTACGTGAAATTTGATGGGCTGGGTTTAGAAGAAACCATTCAGGTGATTCATGCCAGTGGTGGTTTTGCAGTATTGGCGCACCCGACACGTTATGATTTATCGGCCACCAATATTCGCTATCTGATTGAAATCTTTGCGCAGTTTGGTGGAGATGCGGTTGAGTTGCCACCCAGTGTTGAACCGACATCTACCCGTCAAATGGTGGATCGGATGATTGCCGAGCATGATTTAAAAGTATCGGTCGGCAGTGATTTTCATGGTGACAATATGCCATGGATTAAATTGGGCAATATTCCCAGAGTCAAAGAGGGACAAGTGGGGATTTGGGATAGTTTTATCTAAATGTTTTGAGGATCGCTACCTTCTCCATGAGCTATATATGGCCTAAGAGAAGGTAAGTGTGAGTTCGCTTAGAGTAGATTATTGTCTTGTGCTTGAATCGGGGGAGGTGTCGGTTTACCTAAAGTCCCAAGCAGTTCAATTTCGATGGTACGTACCATCGAGTCCAGCGGCAAATCATTACTTTGCGTTCCGAAAGGTTCTTCAATTTCCGAACTCAAAGCATCGAGTCCTAAAAAGGTATAGGCCAACACACCAACCAATAGCGGGGTGAAAATACCCAAGGTTGAACCTAAGCTAAACGGTAAAATGAGACAGAAAAAATACACCGTACGATTGAGTAATACCGAGTAGGCAAAAGGTAGTGGCGTTGTCGCAATACGGTCACAACCGGTTTGCACTACACTTAGGTCAGCAACATGCTGATTCAACTGTGCATACACAATGTCGCTAATTTCACCTTCTTTTAATGCTTGCATTAACTCCCACTGAATCAAACTGAGGGTGTACTGCGGGGCATTGGCTTGTTGATACAGCTGAGTCAGTGCATTTTGACTTAGGCCACTGGTTTCCACCAGTTCCGTAGGATTGGCTGTTTGATGGCGTAAACGGTCACGCAAGACATTGGCAAAGACAATCACATGTTGAATTACACGTTCACGACGACCTTGGGTCAAGATACGACAGTCACGGTCAAAGTGACGTGAATTG
The DNA here is from genome assembly GCF_055632855.1 of Acinetobacter sp. SW-226. Classification (NCBI taxonomy): domain Bacteria; kingdom Pseudomonadati; phylum Pseudomonadota; class Gammaproteobacteria; order Moraxellales; family Moraxellaceae; genus Acinetobacter; species Acinetobacter sp. SW-226. The sequence continues at coordinate 486,407 of NZ_CM145752.1, forward strand.
GCAATTAAAATACCCCATAGCTTCCGTGCTTCCCACCAACGGTCATAGCAGGCACTATTTTTAAAGCCGAGGAAAATAGAAAGGACTACCCCAATGAGGGTGAAGCCGACCAAGGGCAGTTCAGGGAAATGAAAATAGCCGACATAGGACAAAATGCCAATAATGGCAGAGACCAACATGACCACGCCCAAAGGGGGTAAAACTTTGGGAAGAATGGTGCCACGCCATGAAAAAAGCACCTTAAAAATACTGGGCTGATCACGCACAATCATGTGATTAGAATTCTTTTACAATTTTGCTTGATCTTCATATTTGTCGTGGTATTTGTCAATCATTTGTCTGCATATTTAAGCGGGTTGGATCAGGTCGTGTTCAGCAAAAGAAAAAGTACCTTCGGGCGATAAAATAAAATGATCAATCAGTTGAATGTCCACAAGCTGACTGGCTTGAAGAATACGCTCGGTCAGTCCGATATCCGCCGCGGAGGGCTGAGCTTTTCCAAGCGGATGGTTATGGGCAATCACGACAAAGGTAGCATGTTGAGCAATACAATAACGGAGCAATTGGTTGATCGAAATTTCACAGGAATTGACCGCGCCAAAAAACAACTTTTTAAAGTTTATTTTTCTTAAATGTGCGTCGAGACAGAGCACGGCAAAAACCTCTTGGTTCTCGCTTGAAAATTCATATTGTAAAAACTTGAGTAACTGAGCTGAATGATTGAGCTCTAACTTTTCTTGCTTGAGCTGCTGACTACTGTAGCGTCGTCCCAATTCTTTGACGGCCATTAATTGTGAATACTTGGTCGGACCAATGCCGTGAAATTGGCTGAGTTCGGGCAGTTCAGCATCGAAAACGGCATTCAGACTGCCGAAATGCTGTAACAGCAGACGGGCCAATTCGACCGCAGAATGTTGTGTTGAGCCCGAGCGGATAAAAATAGCCAGTAGTTCCGCATCAGAGAGGCTGGCAGGCCCTTGTTGTAACAAGCGTTCACGTGGCCGTTCTTGTTCGGGCCATTTTTTTATAGATAAGTGCATTCTTTTATACTTTTTTATTCTTAATTTGAGGAACATTACCCAACCGATTATTGGGTATAAGACTATTTAATGCTATTGTGAGCGCCACTGCAACAGAAAGGTAGCCTGTTCGTGAGCTTTGATCTCAGTGTGATTCCAAATAAAAATATCCTTTTAGCTGTTACGGGCGGTATTGCTGCCTATAAAAGTGCCATCTTAGTTCGTCGTTTAAAAGACGCAGGTTTTCAAATCCGTGTGGTCATGACCGAAGGCGCACAAGCCTTTATTACCCCATTAACATTCCAAGTCTTGTCAGGCAATCCTGTGCATACTGAATTGTTAGACCCTGAAGCCGAAGCGGGCATGGGACATATTGAGCTGGCACGCTGGGCAGACTTGCTTTTGGTTGCGCCTGCTAGTTGTAACACCATTGCAAAGTTTGCTGCGGGTTTAGCTGATGACCTGCTTTCTACTTTATATTTAGCCACCAAAGCCCCTGTGTGGGTTGCACCTGCCATGAACCAACAAATGTGGGCAGCAAAAGCGACGCAGCGTAATTTAGCGACTTTGGTAGACGATGGCGTGCATGTAATCATGCCAGATGCGGGTGCTCAAGCTTGTGGTGATGTTGGGTTAGGTCGTATGCCTGAGCCTGAGGATTTGGCACATCAAGTGACAGAATACTTCCATAAAGCGCAGCGTGCCATGGCTGAAAAATTTGGGATGCTGGCCGGTAAAAAAGTCACCATTACTGCTGGGCCAACGCGTGAAGCGATTGATCCTGTGCGTTATATTTCCAACCACAGTACGGGTAAAATGGGCTTTGCTCTTGCCGCTGCATGTTATGCGGCTGGAGCCAAAGTAACTTTAATTGCAGGTCCTGTCAGCTTAGATACGCCGAATGGTGTACGCCGGATCAATGTTTCATCTGCCATGAAAATGTTGGATATCAGTATGCAAATGTTGGATGAAGGCTGTGATGTGTTTATCGCGACTGCTGCTGTTGCAGACTATCGCGTTGCAGAAGTTGCAGAGCATAAGATTAAGAAAGCAGGGGATGAGCTCAATGTTTCTTTAATCAAAAACCCTGATATTGTGGCGACCATTGCACAGCAAGATAAACGCCCATTCATGGTTGGCTTTGCAGCAGAAACACGCAATGTCGAAGAATATGCTGCAGGTAAATTAGTCGCGAAAAAGCTCGATATGATTGCTTGTAATGATGTGTCACGCCCTGATATTGGTTTTGCTTCTGATGAAAATGCGATGATAGTCTTTTTTGCAGAACATTATAAAATGCAAAAACGTGATCTGGAAAAAGCGTCGAAACAAGAAATTGCGTTGCAGTTGGTTGAAGCGATTCATGATGCTTTACACCGAGACCCTGAAAGTGATGATGATTTTTAATTTACATCGTTCTTAGTTTTTGCCATATTTAATGCAGCCTTAGGCTGCATTTTTTTGCAAACTCATAGGAATAAGAATGAAAACACTATTAAAGGTCGTGCTGTTGAGCAGTGGTATATGTTTGGCAGGATTTGCACAAGCATCGGAAGTGCTAGAAGGCGCGATGAAATCTTTGGCGAAGAACTCAAAGGCTTTTGCTCAAGCCCAGACTGCCACAGAGGCAAATAACGCATTAACTGAAATGCAAAAAGCCGCAGTAACTGCCAAACAAAATAAGCCCGGAAAGTTAGCGAAACAAGCAAAAGACAGTGCTCAAGTGAAGCAATATGAGCAAAGTTTTGATGTATTATCTCAAGAGATTGAACATGCTCAACATCTCGTACATGCAGGAAAGTTGACTGAAGCCAAACAAAGTTCAGCCAAGTTTGAAGCCATTAAGCAGCAAGGTCATAAAACGTTTAAATAATTCAGTACAATAAAAAAGACCGCAAAAGCGGTCTTTTTTATGTTTGAAGGGCTTAAAAGTTTAAGCTTGACCTTCAACAGCAGCGGCTTGAGCACGCTGCATATTTGCTTCGAACTCAGCATCAAAGTTAATTGGTGTAAGTAACAATTGTGGGAAGCTACCTTTAGTCACCATGTCATTCACCGCTTCACGAAGGAACGGGAATAAAATGTTTGGACAATATGCACCTAAGATGTATGGAAGACGTTCTTCTTCAACAGCATCTACAAGGAAAATACCCGCTTGAGTGACATCAACAATAAACGCCGTGTCGCCTGCATTGTTTGCTTGTACAACCACTTTAAGTGAAACTTCGTAGTGAGTTGGATCAACTTTTTCAGCAGAAGATGACAAGTTGATGTTCAACTCTGGTTGCCATTCTTTGGTAAAAACTTGCGCCCCAGGAACTTCAAAAGAAATATCTTTTGTGTAAATACGTTCTAAAGCAAGTTGTGGTTGAGCTTCACTCATTTTCTAATCCTTAATATGCTGAGCTAATTATGCCAATAGTTGGTCGAGTTTGCCTTCACGCTCTAAAGCATAAAGTTGATCGAAACCACCAATAAATTGGTCATCAATAAAAATTTGTGGGACCGTACGGTGATTTGTACGTTGCATCAGTTCAATGCGGACTTCAGGCGCTTCTTTAGATAAATTAATTTCTTTATATTCAACGCCTTTACGCTCAAGGAGCTGTTTTGCGCGAACGCAATATGGACATACAGTCGTTGAGTAAATAGTGACTTGAGCCATGAGTTTCTCCTTGTGCGAATTATTTAGCTTTGACCAGTGGTAAGCCTTGAGCTTTCCAGTTGCTAATCCCGCCATCTAAACGATAGCTGTCAGTATGCGCAACTTGTTGTAAAGCAGTGCCTGCCACTTGACCTAAGTTACAGATGAACACGAGTGGACGATCTGCAGCTTTTAACTCTTCAACATGTTTGGTAATTTGGCTGTAGGGAATGTTGCGACTTCCACTGATATGACCTTCACGGAAATCTTTGGCATCACGTAAGTCAATCAACATGGCATTTTTAGCTTTCACTAAAATACCTAAAGATTGTGGTGAAATTTTGCGACCATTGCGTTGTCCTTCAAGTACGAAAAACAAAACAACCAATACCGCAAGTGTTCCAAATAAGAAGGGGTGATTCCCCATAAACTCCAACCAACGTTCCACAAGTCACCTAAATTACAATTCAAAAATTGCTAGAGAGTATAGCTCATAAAATATGGTGATCAAAATCACCGCTTCAAGGGCTAAGGTTGAATAAAAATTAATTTTTTTGCTGAGCTTCAGCAATTTCATCAATCAGACGTAAATAGCTGTCTAAACGGCGCGTTAAAATTTCACCATTTGCCGCAGCTAAGCGTAAGGCGCATTGTTTTTCATGTTTATGGGTGCAGTTCCGGAACTGACAGTAGCCCAACAAGTTTTCAATTTCAGGAAAACCATGTTGCACTTTGTCTGCATCTAAGTGCCATAAACCAAACTCACGAATTCCCGGTGAGTCAATCAACGAGGCACCTTCGCCAAAACCAATCAAACGGGTAGAAGTCGTGGTGTGCTGCCCTAAGGCTGAGTTTTCAGAAATCACATTGGTTTTTTGTGCAGCGTCAGGCACGATGGCATTAATCAGGGTGCTTTTGCCAACACCAGACTGACCGACAAAGGCTACCGTTTCATTTTTTAAACGCTGGGTCAGAGCCGTTAAGTCACCATCGGCTTGTGTTTGCATCACTTCATAGCCTAAGGCTTGATATTCCGCAATCAACGCTAAAATTGGGTCATTGTCTTTAAGCAAATCGGTTTTGTTCAGCACCAACAGTGCTGGAATATTGGCATCGGCACAGGCCACCAAATAACGGTCAATTAGACCTGGTGCAGGCTCAGGCAGTGGCGCAAACACAATCACAATCAAGCTGATATTGGCAGCGACAGGTTTCACTTTATGATAACGGTCTGGGCGAGTCAGTAGCGACTGACGTGGCTGTATGGCATTGATGATTCCCAGCCCTGTATTTGGGTCGGCTTGCCATTTGACACGATCACCAGTGACCAATAGTTCGAGGTTGGTACGTGTATGACAGCGCCAAATACTGCCGAGTTCAATCGGTTTCCAAAACGGTTCAGGCTCGCCTGCTTGTACCGTCGGTTTGATGGGATGTGGATCTGGAGTCGTAAGGGCTTGCACTTCAAGCTGACGGCCATAGTGTTGTACCACCAAGCCTTCTAAGTCATTTGAAGTGTCGATATCTTCTTGACGTGTTTGCTGTTGTTTCTGAATGCGACGTTGTTGCTGTTCAGTTAAACGACGTTTACGAATTAAAGCCATTCATATCCTAAAAAACCATGAATTCAAGATGGCAAAAATAGCACGAAGCAGGGTAGCAGTTACAGCATCGAAGCAATTAATTTGCTACTATCATCGTTTTTAAGCCGAATAAGATTGCACATTTATGAGCAGCACCGCTGATACGCGTTTGATTTGGATTGACCTTGAAATGACAGGTCTCGATACAGATAACGATCAAATTATTGAAGTTGCTACAATTGTGACGGATGATAACTTAAATATTTTAGCTGAAGGGCCTGTGCTTGCTGTACATCAGCCAGATCGCGTGCTGAATGCAATGGACGAGTGGAACACCCGCCAACATGGTCAATCAGGCTTAATTGAACGTGTACGTCGCAGTAAATTGACGGCACAGGATGCTGAGCAGCAAACTTTAGAATTTCTAAAGAAATGGGTCAATCCAAAAAGCTCACCGATGTGTGGCAATTCAATCTGCCAAGACCGTCGTTTTTTACACCGTTTAATGCCTGAAATGGAACAATATTTCCATTATCGTAATTTAGATGTGTCTTCGGTTAAAGAGTTGGCTAAACGCTGGCGTCCAGAAATTATGAGTGGCTTGAAAAAGAATGCTTCACACTTAGCGATGGATGACATTCGTGATTCGATTGCGGAACTGAAGTATTATCGCGAATACTTTTTTATTATGAATAAATAAGTACTAAAGAAAGAGGCGTTAGCCTCTTTTTTATTGAAATCGAATAGAATAAAGCTGAGGGTGTTTGTGTAGAAAAAAGAAACACTTTTTTGCTATACAAGTTTAAAACAAGCTTTATGATAAAGTAAATTAATTAAATTATAACAAAGAGTTGAGTTATGCAAAGTAATAACCCTATTTTGAACCGCGTGGAAACACATGCGGATTATAGTCAACCGATGACTGTTCAAGGTGCTATTCAGAAGTCTGTATTACTTACAGTGATTGCGGCTGTGGTCGGTATGGCACTGTTTTTATACTGTTTCATGAGCTTAAATATTTCGCTGGCTTATGCTGCAACCTTAGTCGGTGCGATTGGTGGTCTAATTTTAGGTCTCATTGCAACCTTTAAACCGAATACCGCTCGAACTCTTGCTATTCCTTATGCCTTGTTTGAAGGTGCTTTTTTGGGAGGGGTATCGGTCATTTTCCAATTGAAATATCCCGGTGTGCCTTTACAAGCACTGTTGGCAACTTTTGTCACCACTTTGGTGATGTTTGGTTTGTATCGTTTTCAAATAATTCGTGCCACAGAAAAATTCAAATCTGTGGTGATGTCGGCTTCAATTGCCATCGCAATTGTCTTTGTGGTGCAAATGGTGATGCGTTTGGCTTTTGGTTCAAGTATTCCATTTTTATTTGAAAACAACTTATTAGGTTTAGGTTTTGCTGCTTTTGTTGCAGTGATTGCATCACTTAACTTGATTCTAGATTTCGATTTGATTGAAAGTGCTGCGGCACAACACGTGCCGAAAGCGATGGAGTGGCTGTGTGGTATTGCACTACTAGCGACTTTGGTGTGGATGTACTATTCATTCCTGCGTCTACTCAGCATGCTGCGTGGCGATGACTAATCGCTCGAGTCTTAACACATACGCCCCTTCATCGGGGCGTATGTGTTATTGAATGTTGATGAATTGAAAAAAGGCGCATTATGCAATTTCGGTTTCAACTTAAACTTGGCATTATGCAGATAAATTATTTTGAGTGAGAGTCACATGGCACAAGGACTATTGGCTGGAAAGCGTTTTTTAATCGCAGGTATTGCAAGTAAATTATCAATTGCATTTGGTATTGCTCAAGCGCTTCACCGCGAAGGTGCGGAACTTGCGTTTACTTATCCAAATGAAAAACTGAAAAAACGTGTGGATGAATTCGCAGCACAATTTGGTTCAACGATTGTTCTACCGTGTGATGTGGCTATTGATACTGAAATTGAACAGACTTTTGTTGAATTGGCAAAACATTGGGATGGTTTAGATGGTGTAGTGCATTCGATTGGTTTTGCACCTGCACATACCTTAGATGGGGACTTTACTGATGTAACGGATCGTGATGGCTTTAAAGTGGCGCATGACATCAGTGCATATAGTTTCATTGCGATGGCACGTGCAGCGAAGCCATTATTGGTTGCACGTCAAGGGTGCTTATTGACCTTGACTTACCAAGGTTCTGAGCGCGTGATGCCAAACTACAACGTGATGGGTATGGCGAAGGCATCATTAGAAGCGGGTGTACGTTATTTGGCTTCAAGCTTGGGTGCAGAAGGGATTCGTGTGAATGCGATTTCAGCAGGCCCAATCCGTACTTTGGCGGCATCAGGTATTAAATCGTTCCGTAAAATGTTAGACGTCAACGAAAAAATTTCACCACTTAAACGTAATGTGACCATTGAAGATGTCGGTAATGCCGCATTATTCCTTTGCTCGCCTTGGGCAAATGGTATTACTGGTGAAATCATGTATGTTGATGCAGGTTTCAACACTGTGGGGATGAGCCCAGACTTGATGCTAGATGAATAATTAGTTTGATCTAAATTATTTGATAAAGCCGCTTTTATAGCGGCTTTATTTTTTAAGATTGTGAGATATTCAAATTAGAACGCTCTAGCTTGATTGGAGTGAGAAGGTATAGCTTTTTAATGTTGTCTCATTGAGTTACATTTGTTGATAGTACCATTCAGCGCGTATAAATCTCTCTGTAGCCACCTAATTGCTTCAATGCCTCCATAAAGCTATCAGGTGCATTTGTACCGCGAGCCAAGAATAGAGTGGTTGGAACAGCATAAAGTACGAGCTCTTTTTCTGAGTTCTCTTGCTGTGCTTCTGTTGCCTGCCTGTGGGCTTGGGCTAGCCATTCCGCTTCATGCTCCGACGTTAGTTTTTTCGTGAGTTGATTTATATGTGCATAGACTAGCTCACAATACTCTATCGCAACATGCTCAGCAGGAAGAAGTCCTTTGTGGATGACTGCATTTCGGAATTCTTTCCATGTTTTTGTTTTACTTTTGGGGGTGTTTGGAAGTGTTGGCTTCATATTGTCAATCAATTCTGGAGATTCGTTTGACCATAGGAGCATACAAAACATGAAAGCGCCAAACTGACGTTCTGATGCAGCATCAACTAAGCGCCATGCTGCGTTTAATTGTTCGTCGGGAATTTTTTGACTCGCACAGATGACACGAACGCATAGTTCATAAAACCGCTCGAGTGCAGCTGCAATGGTTGCGATTGCCTCTCTAGGATATCCATCAGCTAGTGCCATTGCTCCAATCTCAAATAAAACTTCGTGCTTATGCTGAGTCAGAGCAACGAGCGTAGTGTGTCTGCGAGCGCAAGTGGCTTCGTGAATATTACTGTCGCCAATCTCTAGATACGAGAAGACGGGTTCTCGAATTCCATCTTGATCAAAACACTTTATACATGGCATCTTTAGCTTCAAATCATGCTCCTATTGCTATCTTCGTGTGGGATTCGATAAGCCTTGCCACAGTTATATGACAGACTTGCCGTATAACCATTTTGAGTATCTTATTAATTATGATTATATTTTTATCAACATATAAAACAGCAATATGTACGTCAACAAAAAACTCTGATTAACATAACTTCATAAGGTTTGACGTGAAACTTAATTCAATAATTAACTATATTTTTAAACATATCGAAAAATATACCTAATCATTTGGCATCGAATATTTTATATGCTAATAAATCCTAGTTTTTGTTGAATTAAAATTCTAAAGATAATGTCGATAAAAATATAATTTTTAGCTTTCGGGGTAGGTAAAAAGCGTGAAAAAAATAACTGTTGTTTTTGGATTAGTCACTCTTCTTTCACTTCAAGGTTGTGCCGCAGTGATGGCGAGTAACCAGCCGCATAAAAAGAATCTGACGGTTTTAGAGGTTGGAAAACACCGTAATTATGTGATTTCTGAATTGGGTGCGCCAGTCACCTCAGAAAACGTCAATCGAGAACGTAAAGAGATTTATACTTTCCAACAAGGCTACTTAAAAGCAGCCAGAATCAGTCGTACGTTATGGCACACGACTGCGGATATTGCCTCGATTGGTCTATGGGAAGTGATTGGCTCTCCAGCCGAGATGTATTTCGATGGTCAGCAACTTTCCTATGAAGTTGTTTTTGATGATCAAGACAATATTAAACGTATTCACCAGATCCAGAATAATCCAGATCTGGTGAAAGAATAAGAAAACAAAACAATAGTGCTCGGACTATTGTTTTGCTAGTTCTTTTACAGGACTTCCACCTAAGGCTTGCATCAAGGTCACGTAAGCGTTGTATTGGCTTTGTTTGGTATTGACCAAGGTTAAGCGAGCAGTACGCGTGGTTTCTTGTTGATCCAACAAGGTTTTTAAAGCCACGGCACCATAGCGATAACGCACTTGGGTCAAACGTTCCACTTTTTCAGCCAGTTCTAAATTCCGCTGTTGTAATTGTACTTGTTGACTCAACTCAGTTCGTGCAGACAGTGCATTTTCCACATCGGCAAAGGCTTGGTACAAGGTCTGACGATATTGCACGATGGCTTTTTCATAGTCCAATTGACTAATCGCAAGGTCGCGTTTCATATCGTTATATTGCAAGAACGGTAGACTTAAACTTGCGCCTAATGTTAGTGCAGGGTTCTTGAGCAGTTGCGTGAGTGAAGTGCTCGTTGATCCTAGATTCCCTGTCAAACTGATCGAAGGATAATAGCTCGCCGTGGTAGCATCTTTAGTGGCTAAACTCTCACGTAAACGTAGCTCAGCCGCTTTTAAGTCTGGACGGCGTGACAAAATGTCGGCAGGTAAGCCTGCTGCAATACTTGGCAAAGCCAAACGTGGTAAACGCTGTGGTTCATCAACACTTAACTGCTGCACAGGTATATGCAGTAACACTGCAATTGCGGTACGGGTCTCGACCAAACTTTGCTGAATTTGACTTAGACTGGCTTTTTGACTTTGTACGGACTGTTCCGCTTGGGTTAAGTCCAGTCCTGATACAGCCCCAGCTTGATACTGAACTTTAACCAAGTCATAGAGTTTTTGTGAGGTGGCAAGGCTTTGCTCAGCTGTTATACGGCTTTCATTATAATAGGCCAATTGCCAATATAGCTTCGCCGTGGTGCCAATTAAGCTTTGAGCAGTGGCTTGTAAATCTTGCTCGGTGGCAAGAGCTTCCCATCTTTTTGCTTCAGTTTGACGGGCCAATTTACCAAATAAATCGACTTCATAACTTAAACCTGCACCTAAAGACAGACCGCTTGAGCTGTCATTGCCTGAGTTTAAGTCGAACTGATGACCTGTAGATACCGTAGAGCTGACACGTGGCTTTTGCTGATTTTCTGCAAGTTCTGCTTGTAAGCGTGCTTGCTTTAAGGTCATCCCTGCAACGGCCAGATCGGCATTTTTTGCGAGCACGGCATCGACCAGTTGATTAAGCTGTGTATCGCCAAACAACGTCCACCATTGGTCGGTATAAATCGCTTGTTGGCGTTGTTGTGCAGTCGCTTTGTCATACTGAAACTGAGTCGGCGTTTGTACGACTGGCGTTTGATAAGGGGTTTTAACCACGGCTGCACAACCAACCAATGTGCTCCCAAGCAGCATTGCAGTACAAAGGCGTGTAAATAAAAAAGGCATATTTTTTCCTTATTCTCGAGCGAGTGCTGCAACAGGATCAAGTTTGGCTGCATTTTTTGCAGGTAAGAAACCAAACACCACACCAATTAAAGTTGAACAGACAAATGCGGCAATAATGGACGTGGTGGAATAAGCCACAGCAAAATTATCCCCTGCAAACTTCTCAATGATTTGCCCTAGTCCAAGGGAGAGTAGTACACCCAAAACACCACCAATTAGGCAGACTAGAATGGCTTCAATCAAGAACTGCTGTAAAATATCACTCTGACGTGCACCTACGGCCATCCGAACACCAATTTCTTGCGTCCGTTCTGTGACCGATACCAGCATAATATTCATCACACCAATACCACCAACTACCAATGAAATCACCGCAATAGCAGAAACCAATAGGGTCATGGTACTGGTGGTTTTTTCAATGGTTTGGCGAATACTGTCACTGTTCATGGTAAATACGTCTTGTTGACCATGACGTAGGGTGAGTAAGTTTACAATCGCATTTTCAGCAGCACTGGTTGAATATTTATCATTGATTTGCACAATAATATTGCGCACATTGCTCTGACCGAGCATACGGCTCATTACTGTCGTGTAAGGCATATAGACATTTAAGGTGTCATCAGAGCCCATAGCACTGTTTTGTGGTTCCACGATTCCAATAATGCGCGCAGGCACGCTGCCAAGTAAGACCACTTGACCGACAGGATCAGATCCGTCACTAAAGAATTGTTTTTGGGTGTTGGTATCAATGATTACGTCTTGGGTACGATCACGTACACTACGCTGATCAAAGGTTTGTCCACTTTTAAAGGTGAGACCTTTGACTGTAAAGTAGTCGGCACCAATTCCATTGATCGTGGCACTGGCTTCATTTTCTTGATAACGAATCGTTTTGGATGAACTCACCATGGGGCTGACAGCACTCACATAGGGTTGAGTTGCTAAAGCGTCGGCATCGCCTGGAACAAGCGTTTTGAAATTAGCCGTTTTAGAGTTGTCACCGAAGCCACGTCCCTGAAATACGGTAATGGTATTGGTTCCTAGGCTACTAATATTATTCAAAATCTGCTTCTGTGAGCCATTTCCTAATGCCACTACAGTTACGACAGACGCAATTCCGATAATAATACCGAGCATGGTCAAAAAAGTTCGCATGCGGTGAGCATTCATGGACAACAGTGCCATGCGGAAAGCTTCACCTAGACGGTCGAGCAAGGAGCGCCATGCTGAGACGCTTTTATTTTTTTCTTGCTGGGCAGAAATCGCAGTTTCTGCATCTGGATCTGTATGTAGTTCTGTGTCGTATTCGGGTTGATTAACTCGGTCGGCAATGATTAGACCATCACTGATTTCAATAATACGCGAGGCATTTTTTGCCACTTGCATGTCATGAGTGACCAAAATAATGGTATGGCCTGCGGCATTCAGTTCGCGTAAAATTCGCATTACTTCGATACCGCTATGCGAGTCTAATGCGCCTGTTGGTTCATCAGCGAGAATAACATCTCCACCATTCATTAGCGCACGTGCAATTGAGACACGTTGTTGTTGACCCCCAGAAAGTTGACTTGGACGGTTTTGAGTTTTGTTACCTAAACCTAGTTCCGTCAGTAGCGCAGTGGCTCTCTGCTTTCTTTGATAAGGGCTCACTCCAGCATAAACGGCAGGAACTTCGACATTTCCCTCGGCTGAGAGATCACCCAAGAGATGATAACGCTGGAAAATGAAACCAAAATACTCACGACGCAACTCAGCCAGTTGGTCTGGTTCAAGTTTGCCAGTTTCTCGTCCATTGACCTGATAACTACCTGAAGTTGGTCGATCAAGACAACCTAAGATATTCATGAGGGTCGATTTACCTGAACCCGATTGCCCGACAATGGCAACCAGTTCACCCTCATAAATGGTCAGATCAATCCCTTTGAGAATTTGTACAGTACTTTCGCCAGCTGGAAACTCTCGCACCAAATTGCTGACTTCAAGCAAGGCTCTTTTTGTCATGCTTACATTCCCATCGGTGGGCCGTTACGACGACGGTTGCTGCTGTTTGCGGTTGCAGCGGCAGTATCAGAGCTGTCAGCAATGACCACTTGATCACCTTCTTTTAAGCCTGCAATAACTTGTGCATTGACACGGTTATTAATACCAACCAAGACTTGTTTAGGTTGAGCAGAACCATCTGCCTGTAAAACACGAACGACACTCACCGTTGCTTTGCCGTCTTTGACCAATTGTTGCTGTGCAGCATTTAATTTGAGACGCTCTAAGCGAGGAGCTTGTGGATGATCTGCATCAGATTTATTTTGTGCAGAAGATGCAGCCTCTGTATTAGAGTTACTACTACGATTTGCATTTGTAGTGCGGGTAGAAAGCGCAGAAGAAGGGACAAGCAAGGCATTTTTTGCAGAGTCAAGTACGATATATACTTGTGCTGTCATATCAATACGAAGTTTGCCATCGTGATTTGGCACATCAAATAGCGCATTATAATAAATAGCTGTACTTGTAGATGTACTGGTACTGGTGTCATCATCTGTAATTGAGTCTGGTGCAGGCTCAACCTGACGCAAACTTGCATAACGTTTGCTGTCATCCCCTAAAGTTGTAAAGTACACAGCTTGTCCTTTTTGCACTTTCATAATGTCCGCTTCACTGACCTGTGCCTTAATGGTCATATTTTGTAGTTTTGCAATTTTGACAATGGTTGGTGTACTTTGATTAGCATTCACCGTTTGACCTTCTTCAGTCACAATCGCAACAACGGTACCGTCAGTCGGTGCCACAATACGGGTATAACCAATATTGGTTTGAGCTGTTGATTTGGTCACTTTTGCAGATTCAATTTGTGCATCAATCGCTTTTATTTGGGCTTGGGCTGTTTTATAGCTTGCTTCGGCAGATTCTAATTCTGCTTTAGATGTTGCATCTTGGGCATACATTTGTTGTTGACGTTTATAGGCCAACTGCATTTCATTTAAGTTGGCTTCTTGTTGTAGGCGCTGCGCTTCTAGATTCTTAATATTTGCTTCTGCTGTTTTAAAGCTGTTTTCTTGGGTCGTTGAATCAATTTGAGCGATTAATTGTCCTTGTTTGACTTCGTCCCCTAATTGCACATACATTTTTTGTACTTGGCCTGATACCTGTGCACCGACACTTACCAGTTTGGTCGCATCTAAAGTACCTGTAGCTAATACCGTGTTTTCGAGGTCGCCACGACTAACACTTTCGGTAATATATTGAGGTTGTTCTTGTTTTGGCTTGAAGTATGTCCATGCGACATAAGCAACTACAGCAATACAGAGTACTGCTATGATCATTTTAAAAGCTTTTATTTTTTGCATTGGAATCAGGGAGTAAACAAAATTAGGAACATTATAGAAGCGAAATACGGATAAATCGTGAATTTTTTGAACAAATAGAAATGATTATTATTTTAAAAATGAAGATACCGTGAATTTAAGCTGGAAAAAGTGATTTTCCACAGAGTGAGGCAATCGCTTGCATCACGACATGTTCTGCATTTTCATGTTGTAAACCCTTAATTGAAGCATCAATCCGTAGTAATAAATGGGGCCATGTCAAAAAACAGTGCGGATTTAGTCGACGTAAAGCGTGTTGATAGACGCTAACTTTATTTTTCCAAATGCCGAGTTGTAGCGCATTTTGTGGTTGTTCAAATAGTTGCATCAATAAACGCATTTCTTTGCTGATACTCCACAAAATCAGACTGAGAGGTTCGCCTGAAGCAATCAGATATTGATAAATTTTAATGGATTGCGCTAAATTTCCTTCGAGTAGGGCATCGCTTAAATCGAAGGTGCTATAACGGGACTGGTCTTGCAAACAAGCTTGTAAGTGATCAATTTGAATCAGTTCAACTTCAGCAAAAGTATCGCTGACACGCATCAAGCTGTTTTTTGCTGCAAGTAGGTTATGTTCATGATGCTGTTCTAACCATTGCCATGCATCCTGACTGAGTTTTATCCCCAGTTTATCTGCTTCAATGCCTAAAATCTGCTGACGATCCCGCGGATAATTCGCGGTCAGGGCCACATGCACACCATTGGCTTCAACAGTTTGAAAAAAGCCAGTTTTTAGGCTAGCACTGTCTTGCTTGGGCATCACGACCAAAAGCAAATTCTGTTCATTGTTTTGGATATAACTTTTTAGCAGCTTAAGGCCGTTGGCATCAGGCTTAATATTGCCATGAACTTCAATGGCTAACTGGCTGGAAAATAAGGATAAGCTGTTGAGTGCATTAAAGACATTTTTCCAATCATTAACATTATTAATGTCATGACGTTGCCGTTCGATCTCTTGTTTTTGCCAGCTGATCCGAAATGCATCTAGTAAGTTTTGTTCAAGTAATGGCTCTTGACCTTGCATCACCCACGCACCACGGGCTTCATCGACACGTTTTAAGGCTTGCAGATAGTCAAGTTTCATTCAATAACCTTATTGTTGGGCAGGGGGTAAACGATTCAAAGAAATCTGACGAACAATTTGTTGAGCAATATCATCGACGATGACTTGGTTCAAGTAAGTCTTTTCTTGATCATCGGTGTTGACGGTTTCAACGTTATATTGGTATGTACGTGTCGCGACAACTGTTCGTGGCTCCGTAATCGGGCGACCTTGCGCATCTTCAATACGGAAGGTGACGTTTAGTCGTAAAATGACTTCAATCAGTTTACCATTGAGTTCTAAACGCTGTGGTTTATAGTCTAAAACATGGAGTACATAGGCATCTGAACCATTGCTCAACTGAACCCCAGATGCACCAAGGTAGATGGCTAATTTTTCATGTAACTCATCAGTGTCTTTTGGCAGAACTAGATTTATTTTTGAATAAGCAATCGGTGTTGTACTTGGGTTGGTTCCTTTTAAATGAAAGCCACAACCGACTAAGCTTGCACCTAGGCCACAAGTTAAAACAATGGCTGCCAAACGTTTGCCTAAATGCATGTGTTGTCCTCTGTTTTGCTCTTTTTGATAAAAGAAAAATAATATGTCGTGATTGTATGTGCAAAGCCCGTTGACTGGCAACGGGCTTTGTTTGGGAATTGTTGATTCCTTTTCATTTCCGCCTCTTTTGAAAGAGGTGAGAAGCAATGCTTCGCAAGGGAGATTTTCTAATAAAATCCCACCAAGCCTCCCTTTATAAAAGGGAGGCTCAAAGGCTTTAAACCACCAAATTTACTAATTTATTGGGTACCACAATTTCTTTCTTGGTTGGACCCGTCAAGAATTGTTGAACTTCTGGCAAGGCTTTAGCTAAAGCAAGTAAATCATCTTTCGATACATCGACAGACACTTCTAATTTACCACGAAGTTTACCGTTGACCTGAACCACGATCGTTTGTGTATTTCGTACCAGTGCAGATTCATCTGCAGTCGGGAATAATACAGTGGTTAAATCCAACCCGAATTCAGCCAATAGCGTTTGACTCAAGTGCGGTGCAAATGGCGCAAGTAAGGTTAATAGAGTCGTGATTGATTCACGTGCAACAGCAACATCGTTATCAGTTTTCGCTTCAAACTTGTTGTTGGCATTTAACAGTTCCATCATTGCTGCAATGG
The DNA here is from genome assembly GCF_055632855.1 of Acinetobacter sp. SW-226. NCBI lineage: Bacteria > Pseudomonadati > Pseudomonadota > Gammaproteobacteria > Moraxellales > Moraxellaceae > Acinetobacter > Acinetobacter sp. SW-226. The sequence goes on from NZ_CM145752.1 coordinate 502,897, forward strand.
CTGTGTTAAAGGCATGGCGGCGTTCAATGTCATCACCCACTTTTTGGATGGTTTCATGCGTTTTACGACGTAAATCTTGGGCTTCGGTAGATAATTGCGTTGTATCAATGCTAGATGCGGTATTGTCTTTCTCAAGGAAGTTTGCAACCAAACGCCAGACACGTTTCAAGAAACGGTTTGCACCTTCCACACCTGCATCTGACCATTCTAATGATTGATCTGGTGGGGCAGCGAACATCATGAAGACACGTGCTGTATCTGCACCGTACTGATCAATAATAGCTTGTGGGTCGATACCGTTATTTTTCGATTTCGACATTTTCTCTTGGCCACCAACAATGACTTCTTGACCGTCACCTTGGTATTTCGCAGACAGAATACGACCTTTTTCATCACGTTCGAGGTCGATATCCGCAGGGTTAAACCAAGTTTTCTTGCCTGATTCAGCTTCACGGTAATACGTGTCTGCCAAAACCATACCTTGAGTCAACAGGTTGGTAAATGGTTCATTGCCTTGTACTACACCTTCATCACGCATCAATTTGTGGAAGAAGCGTGCATAAAGTAAGTGCAGAATCGCGTGTTCAACACCACCGATATATTGGTTTACAGGAAGCCATGTTTGACTCGCAGCAGGATCAACCATACCGCCAGTAAAGTCTGGAGAGGCATAACGTGCATAGTACCAAGATGATTCTACAAAGGTATCTAAAGTATCGGTTTCACGACGCGCATCGCCACCACAGTTAGGGCACTTGGTTTCGTAGAACTCTGGCATCTTGTTCAATGGATTACCAGAACCATCTGGTACGACGTCAGTTGGTAATACCACTGGCAATTGATCTTCTGGTACGGTGACTTGACCACACTTTTCACAGTTGATCATTGGAATTGGGCAACCCCAGTAACGTTGACGAGATACACCCCAGTCACGTAAACGGAATTGAACCTTAGCATTCGCTAAAGTTTGTGGTTCTAATTTTGCAAGGAAAGCATCAAACGCAGCTTGGAATTCCAAACCATCAAACTCGCCAGAATTCACCAATTTGCCATCTTTAGAACCGTACCATTCTTGCCATTCAGTTGCTGAGTATTCAGCATCATCAGCGCCTTTGGCATCAATCACTTGCTTGATTGGCAAGTTAAATTTATTGGCAAATTCAAAGTCGCGTTCGTCATGTGCAGGCACTGCCATCACAGCACCTGAGCCGTATGACATCAACACATAGTTCGCAATCCAAACAGGTAAGTCTTCACCTGTCACAGGGTGCTTCACAGACAGACCTGTTGCCATCCCTTTCTTTTCAGCAGTAGCTAAATCAGCTTCTGCGACTGAACCCATACGGCATTCTTCAATAAATGCAGCAAGTTCAGGATTGCCCGCTTCTGATTGGACGGCAGCCGCTTTCAGTGCCATAGGGTGTTCTGCTGCAACGGCAACATAAGTCACACCCATTAAGGTATCAGCACGCGTGGTGTAAACGGTTAAACCATCTGCGTAGATTTCAGTATTGGCAGAAGGGAAGGTGATTTCCATCCCCGTTGAACGACCAATCCAGTTACGTTGCATGGTCAAGACTTGCTGTGGCCAACCGTCTTTTAAGGTATCTAAATCGTCTAATAATTCTTGTGCATAGTCGGTGATGCGGAAGTAGTACATTGGAATATCACGTTTTTCAACCAATGCACCTGAACGCCAACCACGACCATTTTCAACTTGTTCATTGGCTAAAACTGTCTGGTCTACAGGGTCCCAGTTCACAGTTGAAAGCTTACGATAGATCAAGCCTTTTTTGTACAGTTGTACGAACAACCACTGTTCCCAGCGGTAATATTCAGGGGTACAGGTCGCAAACTCACGATCCCAATCGACAGAAAGCCCCAATTTTTTAACTGATCACGCATATATGCGATGTTTTCAAAAGTCCATTTTGCTGGCGCAACTTGATGGGCAATCGCAGCGTTTTCAGCAGGTAGACCAAATGCATCCCAACCCATAGGTTGCAGTACAGTTTCCCCTTTGAGACGGTGGAAACGGCTAATCACATCGCCAATGGTATAGTTACGCACATGACCCATATGCAGTTTGCCACTTGGGTAAGGGAACATCGAGAGGATATAACGACGTGGACCTTCTACAGTGTCTGCAACTTTAAAGGCTTTACGAGCTTCCCAGTCTTGTTGGACGGTAGGTTCAATCGCGCTCGCTTGATATTCGGGGTCAATGTGAGTAGTCATATACGTATGTTAAGAACAATGATTAAAAAAAGTTTGTTGCACAGCATAGCGCAAAATGCACCTAAAAGTGAATTTTGCACCATGATTTGTGCAGGAAATTAAAGAAGTTGAAAATATAGCTGAAACTGTATGAGTTGTTTAAATCGCAGGTTGAGCCCGTTGCCCTTTTTGTAATGCTTTATTGGCGTCGCGTTGTTGGTTTTCGAATTCCACGGGTGCTGCGGGGGTTACAGTGGGTACAGCATCTGGTATTGCTGGTGTAGGACTCGGGACATTGCTTGGGGTCGGTGCTTCTGTTGTCGTCTGTTGAGGCGAGTTCTTCCAACCATAAGTATCTATTTTACCTTGCTTCTTTGCTGTTTTGGGTGGTGGCGTGGTGGTGTAATGTGTCGAACCTTGGCTGTCCACCCACTTATAATAGGTTTTGGCAAAGCTTTGTGTAGTCACCACGGTTAGCCCCATGCAAGCCAAACCTAAAAGCATTTTTGTAAACGGAAAACTCATCTGCGATTGTCCTTTTTATATCCCTAATCATTCGATTTGATTGGGTTTATCGTTATGGCTATTTTATGCTTATTTTTGAACAATAAAAATTGTTTGGCCTGTCTTTTCATCTAAGTTTTTTTGTGTTTTTTAGCTGTAATACTCAATTGACATCACAATATATGTGTTCTGGCACAGTTAGGCAGTTAGAAAGAAGAATAAACTTATAAAAATCTGTATATAAAAATGGGTTTAAGCCTAAAAACTTAATATGCAAAGTGCCGAAATAGTTTTAAAGCAAAGGTATGGCGAATTCAAACATGAGGTGCGACAGTTTCAAAAGCCATATGATAATCAACAAGCTGAGCAAATTTCTCTAATGGTGTAAGCCAATCTAACGCCTTTCTAGGACGAGTATTCAGTGACATGGCAACTTGATTTAAATAATGCTGATCTGCCTGATTTAAATCAATCCCTTTAGGTAAATATTGCCTAATTAAACCATTCATATTTTCGCATGTGCCTTTTTGCCAGGGTGAATGTGGGTCACAGAAATATACATCTATGCCTAAATCTTCTTCGAGTATTTTATGTTCTGACATCTCACGTCCACGGTCATAGGTCAACGTTTTACGCAGTTCTGCAGGTAAATATTTCAGAGCTTCAGTTAAAGCCTTGCGCACTGATTCTGCCTTTGCATCAGGTAATGTTGCCAAGATACAGAGCCGTGTATTTCGTTCAATAAGTGTTGCTATCGAACTTTTATTGTCTTTACCTTTAATTAAATCAGCTTCCCAATGACCCGGTATTTTTCTTTCTTGAACTTCGGCTGGGCGCTCATGAATAGTTTTAATATCCTGTAATATAGAATCTTTTTTAGGTTCACCGTTAGCTTTTCGCTTTTTATTTTCATGACGTAGACAGGATAATAAGTCTTTTTTCAACTCACCCTTGGGTAATGCTCGTATCGTTGAATAAATCGTTGTATGGCTTACATTCATTGTTTGATCCAAATCAGGAAATGTCTTTAAACGCTTTGCTATTTGCTGAGGAGACCATAAACAACGGATCGCTTCAACAATAAATTTCCAGAGGATTGAATCGATTTTGAGTTTTCTGTGACCACGTCTACGTCTAGCAAAAGTGTTATCAGAAGCATATTGAGCTTGATAAACGTCATTGATGCTATTTCTTTTAAGCTCACGATAGATCGTACTAGGATGTCTTTTAATAAGTTCAGCAAATTTTCTGGCTGAAAAGCCTTCTTTTCTTGACTCAAGCATTAATGCAGTACGATCTTCAAAGTTAAGATGATGGTATGACAATTTTATATACTCCATAAACCCTTTAAATTAATTAGGTGGTTTATGTCGCACTTCAAGTTTTACTCTGCCTATTATTAAACTTATTTATGGATTTCATGACCTTTTTTTATTAATAAATTCAGAGCAATAGAAAATCATGGGTTTGAACTTTAAAAAATAAAGAAAAACTTTCCTCGTTTCTTTGATCAAGGTGCATAAAAAATAAACGGTCTGTAAATAAACAAAAAAAAGCTAATTTTTAAACTTGACATTAGTCACGAAACTCCTAAAAATGCTGTCTTTAGTTTTATATGCCTTTACTCGATCACCCTTCGATAAAGTGTCATTTCATGCAATGGACACGCTTTCTAGCCGAGACCGTGAACAAAGTAAAAAAAATGTGTTTATCCCAACACATTTTAGATCTCATAGTGCTCAAACAGCATACAGATCAGAATTTTTTCCTATTGCTATGAAAACTAAGAAATATGTGTGCTATAACAGTGCAGACAATCAATGAATGAAACACTGCTGGTGCCTCCCACCATTGCAGTGATAAAAGATTAGGGTGAATCACGTTGGAACTTTTATCTGGTGGTGAAATGCTCGTTCGCGCATTGGCGGACGAAGGCGTTGAACATGTATTTGGATACCCAGGCGGCGCAGTTTTACATATCTACGACGCGTTCTTTCAACAAGACAAAATCAATCATTACCTCGTGCGCCATGAACAAGCTGCTGGTCATATGGCCGATGCTTACTCGCGCGTAACAGGTAAGACGGGTGTGGTGCTCGTGACTTCAGGTCCGGGTGCAACCAATACTGTGACTCCAATTGCAACGGCTTATATGGACTCAATCCCAATGGTGATTTTGTCAGGTCAGGTTGCGTCACATTTAATTGGTGAAGATGCATTCCAAGAAACAGATATGGTCGGTATTTCTCGCCCGATCGTAAAACATAGTTTCCAAGTGCGCCATGCCAGCGAAATTCCTTCGATTATTAAGAAGGCTTTTTATATCGCATCTTCAGGCCGTCCAGGTCCTGTGGTGGTTGATATTCCTAAAGATGCAACTAATCCTGCTGAAAAGTTTGCTTACGAATACCCAGAAAAAGTGAAGATGCGTTCGTATCAACCACCGCATCGTGGTCACTCAGGTCAAATTCGTAAAGCCATTGAAGAGCTAATTCACGCAAAACGCCCTGTAATTTATACAGGTGGTGGTGTTGTACAAGGTAATGCATCAGAACAGTTGACTGAGTTGGCGCATATTCTAGGCTACCCAGTGACCAATACTTTGATGGGTCTGGGTGCCTTTCCAGGCAATGATCCACAGTTCAATTGGTATGTTGGGTATGCATGGTACGTATGAAGCCAATATGACCATGCACAATGCCGATGTGATTTTGTGTATTGGCGCGCGTTTCGATGACCGTGTAACCAACAATCCTGCAAAATTCTGTCCAAATGCAAAAGTGATTCATATTGATATCGACCCTGCGACGATTTCAAAAACCATCATGGCGCATATCCCAATCGTGGGTGCGGTAGAACCTGTTCTTCAAGAAATGTTGACACAGCTCAAGCAGATGAATGTGTCTAAACCAAATCCTGAAGACATTGCCGCGTGGTGGGCACAAATCAATGAATGGCGTAAAGTTCATGGTTTGAAATATGACAAACCGACTGATGGTTCAATGAAGCCACAGCAAGTGGTCGAAGCGTTGGATAAAATCACCAATGGTGAAGCAATCATTACTTCTGACGTAGGTCAGCACCAAATGTTTGGTGCAAACTACTACAAGTATAAGCGTCCACGTCAATGGATTAATTCAGGTGGTCTTGGCACCATGGGTGTGGGCTTACCTTACGCGATGGCTGCGAAATTAGCTTTCCCAGACCAACAAGTAGTATGTATCACAGGTGAAGCATCCATCCAGATGTGTATCCAAGAGCTTTCGACGTGTAAGCAATATGACCTTAACGTAAAAATCCTCTGCTTGAATAACCAAGCTTTAGGGATGGTAAAGCAGTGGCAAGATATGAACTATGAAGGACGTCATTCGAGTTCTTATGTAGATTCATTGCCTGACTTCCCTAAATTGATGGAAGCGTATGGTCATGTAGGTATTCAGATTAACCATGCCGATGAGCTTGAGTCTAAGCTTGCAGAAGCAATGGCAATCAACGATAAATGTGTATTCATCAACGTTATGGTTGACCGTACCGAGCATGTTTATCCAATGCTTATCGCAGGTCAGTCAATGCAAGATATGTGGTTAGGTAAAGGGGAGCGCACGTCATGAGACACATTATCTCTGTACTTGTAGAAAACGAAGCTGGTGCGCTTTCTCGTTTGGTGGGTTTATTTTCTCAACGTGGTTATAACATTGAGACCTTAAACGTTGCGCCAACCGAAGATCCGACTTTATCTCGTTTGACTCTAACGACTTATGGTGATGACCATAAAATTGAACAAATCACGAAGCAACTCAACAAATTGGTTGAAGTTGTAAAAGTGGTTGATCTGTCTGAAGGTGCGCATATTGAGCGTGAATTGATGTTGATTAAGGTCAAATCACTTGGCTCGGCACGTGCTGAAATTAAACGAACTGCGGACATTTTTCGTGCGCAAATCGTGGATGTTACCCCAACGACTTATACCATTCAAATCGCGGGTACGACTGAAAAAATTGATGGTTTTATTGATGCATTAGCAGAGAATACCATTCTTGAAGTTGTACGTTCTGGTGTTTCAGGCATCGCGCGTGGCGAAAAAGTTTTAACCATTTAATTAATTAACACGATTCAACCTCCTTTTGATCAAAAGGAGGATTTCATCAAAAAATAAACTCTTGGTGAAATTACAGAATACAAAGCATTTTAGCGGAGACAGCAATGCAAATTTTTTACGATAAAGACTGCGACTTATCTATCATCCAATCTAAGAAAGTAGCGATCATTGGTTACGGTTCGCAAGGTCACGCGCATGCGCTTAACCTTAAAGATTCTGGTGTAGACGTAACTGTAGGTTTACGCGCTGGTTCTACTTCTTGGAAAAAAGCTGAAAATTCGGGTCTTAAAGTTGCTGGAAGTTCCTGCGGCTGTAGCGCAAGCTGATGTAGTGATGATCTTGACTCCAGATGAGTTCCAATCACAACTTTATCGTGACGTGATCGAGCCAAATATCAAAGAAGGTGCAACATTAGCATTTGCTCATGGTTTCTCTGTTCTTTATAACCAAGTTGTTCCACGTGCTGATTTAGATGTGATCATGGTTGCGCCAAAAGCACCAGGTCATACAGTACGTTCTGAATACCAACGTGGTTCAGGTGTTCCTGACTTAATCGCGATTCACCAAGATGCATCTGGTAATGCACGCAACGTAGCACTTTCTTATGCTTCAGGCGTAGGTGGTGGTCGTACAGGTATCATCGAAACTTCATTCCGTGAAGAAACTGAAACTGACCTATTTGGTGAGCAAGCAGTTCTTTGTGGTGGTGCAGTAGAGCTTGTGAAAATGGGCTTCGAAACTTTGGTTGAAGCAGGTTATGCACCTGAAATGGCTTACTTCGAATGCTTACACGAACTTAAGTTGATTGTTGACTTGATGTTCGAAGGTGGTATTGCAGACATGAACTATTCAGTATCGAACAATGCTGAATATGGCGAATACGTAACTGGTGTTGAAGTAATCAACGAACAGTCTCGTGAAGCGATGCGTAATGCACTTAAACGTATCCAATCTGGTGAATATGCGAAGATGTTCATTCAAGAAGGTGCGTTGAACTACCCATCTATGACTGCTCGTCGTCGTCAAAATGCAGCACATGGTATTGAAGTAACTGGTGGTAAGTTACGTGCGATGATGCCTTGGATTCAAGCAAACAAAATCGTAGATAAAGAAAAGAACTAATTTCTTGAATCAATTGATTTGAATGCGAAGACCCACTCTATTTGAGTGGGTTTTTTTATGTTTAAGCTTAGGTACCTCAACAAGATAAAAGCAGTGCTTTTATCTTTTTTTGTACCTTGGATTCAAGCGAACAAAATCGTAGATAAAGATTAAACTAAATTTTAGTTTAATTTTTAAAAACTTTGTTTTTACAAGATTTTTCTGCTATGCGTTGAGTATTGGTTGTTCTAGTGACGGTGTCGCAGTAGCTTACAATGCTAAAAATAGAGCCATCACTATGGTTTTAGCACTAAAAGAGGGTGCTTAGGGGGGAGTTCCAATAGAAAAACCACAAATGAATGATCTGTTTTTGTGGCTATATCTTAGTTCAATATTCTTTATAAAATTATTGGATTAATAATGTTTTTGTGGATTTTATTTTTCATAAAGAAAATCCTAGAAAAGAGTACTTGAGATTACATTTAGGTTTGAAGTGTCGGTTTAAGTTTTCTAAAACGCACATTCATGTAATTTTTAAGTTTGAAAGTGAGGTTTTGGTCATCTTATTCAATCCCTAGAACTGGGTAAATAGGATGTGAATAAACTTTCGGTTTTCATGAAGTAATCGCTATAAATGTATAAAATAGTTGAAAATTCAACTAAAAAAAGAATGAAAAATGAAATTTTCAGCAAAATAAGAAATTATTCAATCGAAGATGTAATGAAATGTAAAACTAAAATGTCATAAATTTCCAATATAAAACAGGGAACTATTTTAAATATTAAAATGCACAAAAAAAGTGCATCCCTGAAAGTTGTGTAACTATTTTTTGGGACTTCAAAAATATAGGATATATAAAAAAATAAATAAAAATAGTTATTTAAATTTACTTTTTTTAAAAATGCGTACTTGTTGTCTTTTTGAGTGAAAAGGGGTGTATAGGTGGTTTTTTGTTCAGAATAACTACAATTAAAACACGCTTAACAAAAAGCTTGGTAGCCAAGAAAGGCCCAGTTTTGATTAAGGGTAACCATAACAATTAATCAGGTTTTAAAAATAAACGTCCCGGAGAATGGCTATGAATAAGTTAGTTCAAACATCTTTAATGGCAGTTGCATTAGGTCTTGGCTCAACAGCAGTTTTTGCTGATGATGAAGGTGGCGAAGCAGCACGTGGTGGTGGCGGATATAATTGGGGTAACTGTACTTCACTTGGTTGTGAAAAAGATATTCCAATTAAATTGGAAATTCCTAAAAAATGTGAAGTGCTCGGTGGTAGTGCCATTACGTTGAATAAAAATGGCGGAACTCAGAGTTCAACTTACACTGTGCGTAGTAATACCCACTATACGCTTAACATTCAAACAGCAAACACTGGTACAAGTGCCAGCACTTATGTGAAACATGAAGATGATGGTAGTGTTCGTGTACCAACAACAATTGTTACAAATAAAACAGGCGGTGGTGTGATTCCATTTGGTAACTCAAATCACAATGGTCTAGCTGATGATGTATACTCTGTATCTGTTACAAATGCAGCAGTAAGTGCCTTCCAACGTGCGGGTACATACAACGATACTTATAAAATTAAAGTTTACTACTAATCTGGTCAAACTAAGCCTAACTTGATCACAGTATCAGGTTAGGTTTTTTAAAATTATAATAAGGGGTGTAACATGAAAAGAATAATAGCAATTTTAGTGTCTTCGATGCTGTATATGTCGGGAACACATGCTGGTGTTTCAGTTGACCCAGTCCAAATGTATATTCAAAATCCCGCAAAGCAAAGAACAACAACATTAACCCTAGAATCTAAAGATGAGACAGAAAAGCGAATTTTTGAAGTTAAAGCATTTAAGTGGACTCAAAAAGACAATGGCGAGAATGTGCTTGAGCCTGACAATAGTTTAATTATTAACCCTAAGAATTTTATTTTACAAGCCAATGGCAAGCAAACCATTCGCGTCGGTTTTAATCGTCCGGTAGAGTCGGTTTTAGAAGGGCAACAAGAAGGGACATGGCGTGTGATTGTTGATGAAATTCCACAGGCTGTAAAAGAATCTTCAGTAAATTTTCTGGTTAGCTTTAATTTACCCCTCTTTGTTGGCAAGCAGGAAGATGTTAAACTAAATTTCAACGTTGAAAATAATAAGTTGATTGTTAAAAATAATGCAAAATCGCATATTCAAATCGCAAATTTGAAAATTGTAGATGCAAATAAAAAAGAAGTTTTTAAAACGGAAACCATGAATTATTTGCTTGCAAATAAAAGTATGTCTTATGATCTAAACAATACACGAATAACAAACCCTAAAAATTATTACGTTCAATTGTTTACAGATAAGAACGATAAAATGGTGGAACTCAAATTCTCGGATTAGTCCAAGGTGGGGGGTGTAATGAATACGAAAATAAAAATACTGATCGTTATTCATTTTTTTTTAGCACTCAATGTAAATGCCAGTGAGGGTGTGCTGGAAGAAAATATTGCGAACCTTTGGATTAATGATCTAGATCATCATACAGATGTCGCCTTATTAAAGCAGGGCGATCAATATTATCTTGAATGTCAGGTACTGGCAGAACGTCAAATTTCAACTGCGCAATTAAAAACCTTAGCTTCGCGACCAGAATTCTGCTTGGTGTCATCAAGTGGTGTTCAGTCAACTTTTGATGATTCATCGCAATCCATTAAGCTCACGATTCCAACAGAACTTTTTGAAACGGACTTTAATGCATTAAACAATAACATCATTCCTGAAAAGGCCAGTTTTGGTGGCTTTATTAATTATGATTTCGTATATGCCAATAGCAATAATAATGACTCTTATAGTGGCTTGATGGAGTTAGGGGTTTTTAAAGATTACTGGATCATGAAAAACTCCATGCTATACCAGAACACCCCTACAGATGAACGTGTGGTGCGACTCAGTAGTAGTGTTGATTTTGAATTTCCCAAAAATATGACTCGGTTAACCATCGGTGATACCACTACAACCTATAATCCCTTGATTAATTCTCTACGTTTTGCGGGATTGAATTGGGGAACAAATTATACCGAGAGACCAAACTTTATTTATTGGAATATGCCAAGTTTACAAGGCAGTGCGCGGGTTCCTTCCACAGTTGATTTGTATATCAATGGAGTAAATATATACAGCCAGAAAGTCAGTCCTGGTGATTATAATTTATTAATGGGTGCGCAAATTCAACAAGCAGGTAATGCTCAAATTGTCGTTGAAGATGTACTTGGAAATCGAAGTGTGCAGAGTTTTCCGATCATGGTAACCAATCGGCTGCTACGCTCAGGTTTGAATGAATATAGTATTGCTGTTGGTAAATTACGTTATAACTATAATATGGACAGTAGTGATTATCGTGATTTCTTTGTAAATACTTATTATCGAAAAGGACTGACAAACTCTACAACGCTTGGAACAAACTTGTCATACAGTAAAGATATACAAAATGTAGGCTTTATGTGGACGCAGGCTGTTAGCAATATTTTTGTTTTGGATAGTGTAGTCCTTGCATCTCATGATGATGATAACCAGTTTAATTATTCTTATGGATTATCTGCAAGTAAAGACTTTGGCCGTTTCTCAATGGGGGCAAGTTCTAAATATACAGAGAGGAATTTTAAATTTCTTGGAGATGAATTAGGGGTTTCTTCTAATTACCCAAAATTTGAAAATCTTGCTTACTTTGGTATGAGTAATGTGCCGTATTTACAGAATGTTAATATTAATTATGCCGAACAAAAATATTATGATGACCCAGATTTTCCGAATAGTGATCAGAAAGTCATTAATATTGGCTTTAATCGAAATTTCGGACGTAGAGTCTCCTTTGGTTTAAGTTATTTCAATGCTTTTGGTGATCGTAAGGATTCTGGCGGGATTCTGTCACTTAGTTATAGTTTTGATGATAAGTCGGTTTATTTTAGTCAGTCAGCAGATCAGAATACCAACCTTCAATTGGTTAAATATGACTCTAATCAGGTTGGTTTCGACTATTCAGTTGGGGTCAATCGTCGTAATGATGAAACGATGTTTAATGCAAATGGTGTAGTAAAAACTGACGTGGGTGATTTGGATTTCTATCATATTCAAGGTCGTGATGATCGTGAAACACAACTAAACTACCGAGGTGCAGTAGTCTGGTTAGGTAATAAACTCAGTTTCACTAAAATGGTCGACAATGCATTTACATTGGTTAAAGTGGGTGATTATCAGGATATTGATATTTTGAGGTCACTGACTTATGTTGATAAAACCAATAAAAAAGGCTATGCGTTTATTCATGATATTATTCCATATGTAAAATATGATATTGCATTTGATCAAAATCAATTACCTGTGGAAGATAAAATACAATATTCAAATAAACAATTAACAGCATTGAACCAACGTGGTTATATTATAGATTTTCCTGTTTTTCATGCAAAACAAGTCAATATAAGACCATTAGACAGTAATAATAATACTTTTGCACCAGGCTCTGAACTTTATATTAATAATAATGGTGAAGGGGAAGTTTATCCGATTTCTACTGATGGTAGTGTCATGCTTTATGGTTTGATTCCTGGTACATATAATATACAGATTAAAACCAAAGATGCGCGCAGTTGTTCAGCAGAACTCAATATTACAGATACAGTAAATGAAGAGAATCAACCAGCAATGGATCTTCATTGTAAATAGATGGAGTAGTAGTGCCATGAAACTGAGAGTTGTTTTATTCGTGTTTTGTGTAGGAGCATCAGCTTTGACCTATGCAAAACAGTGTCAAATTGAGCGCTTAACCTCAAGCCAGCTGAATTTGAGTTCTTCCTATCTAAGTCAGGCTGCGACTTCTTTTTCAGTCGCATGCGATAGTAATTATGCGATTAAGTTTAATTCTCGTAATTTAATGAATGCAACGGGTAGCAGTTATTTAGTGAATGAGAAAAATCATAAACTAAGAACGCAAATGAATATTTCGGGTGCGAGTGCTTCGCGTTGGAATAGTCCTATCTCACAACCTGCAACTGCACAAAGTAAGTTTGTGGTATTGGTGCAATTGATGGAGCGACCAACGGCATTGACGCCGGCTGGAGTTTATCGAGATAACCTTTATATTAACTTAATGTTTTAAACGAAGTGTAATGCTTCATATATAAAAGATATGGCCAAGTGGCCTATCTTTTTGCGTGGGGAGTGTTAAATTAGTTTCATCATTCAATCATCAAACTGTCAAATAGTTCAGTTAAGCTTTACTTAAAATAAGAAAAGTTTGGTGTAGTATGATCGGTTCAATGACAACAAAATTATTCAAACAGCACAATTTCCCCGAACCACAGCGGTTTTATTTAAAACAACAACATCAACAAAATTTTCAGCAAGAGCTTTCCCTGCTTCAAGAAACTCTTAAGCCTAAATTAAAAATTACTATCGTGACTGAAACATGGTCACCAGAAATCAATGGTGTCGCAAATTCACTGTTACAATTATGTAAAGGCTTGCAAAAACAGGGGCACCGCATTCAGTTGATCCGCCCAATGCAAAAAAATATATGCACAGAGTTTCAGGCCGAACACGAGTGTTTGGTCTGGGCGAAAAGTATTCCAAAATATACGGAGATGCAATTTGGCATGCCTCAGTATGTCAAAGTCAGCAAGGCGATTGAGCGTTTCAGTCCAGATGTCGTGCATATTGTAACGGAAGGCCCTTTGGGATTGACTGCACTGTATGCCGCTCAAGCGCATCAAATTCCAGTATCTAGTGGCTTTCATTCAACTTTTCATGATTTTAGTCGCTTTTTTGATTTAGCTTTGCTGGTAAAGCCGATTGAAAGCTATCTTCGTTGGTTTCATAACCATACGGTACTCACTTGTGTGCCGAGTCAAACCACCTTAAATCAACTTCAGGATTTTGGAGTGACCTGTCCTTTGGTTGAGGTTGGACGAGGGGTAGATACCATACGTTTTCAGCCAGAACATCGCTCGGAACAAATGCGTCTGTATTGGCAAGCAGATGCAAATACCACTGTGCTTTTATATGTAGGGCGTTTATCTCCTGAAAAAGAGGTGGATGTGCTCATTCAAAGTTATTTGAATATCAAGAAGCAGTCATCACGCAAATTTAAAATGGTGATTGTGGGGGATGGGCCGGATCGTAAGCGTTTAACGGAGATGGCCAATGGTTCAGATGTGATTTTTACAGGCAGCTTAACAGGACAGTCACTCGCTCAGGCCTATGCCAGTGCGGATGTTTTTGTTTTTGCTAGCCAAATAGAAACTTTTGGCAATGTGGTACTTGAAGCGATGGCAAGTGGTTTACCTGTGGTGGCGTATAATTATGCAAGCCCGCAGCGATATGTCCAACATGGAAAAACAGGTTGGCTGAGTCCTTTTGGACAGGTGGCACATTTTATGCAAACGATTATACAGTTGCCAGCGCAAACTGTACTTAAAACCATGGGAGCTCAAGCGCGTCAAGATATTGAAAGTGTTGGTTGGCAATATCCTGTGAAACAGTTTGAGCAAGCTTTATATCAGGTGGCGAGTCTAAAAGCATCATCATCGCTTCGTGGTTAAAATTGTAAATGAGTGCGGGTATTTATGGATGAGTTTAGTGAAGATCATCAAACTGTCAAAAATATCCTTTAAAATGAAGCGTAATAAAATCCCTTAGACGGGCTAAAATCGTCGGCATAACAATGATTTTCCAGCTGAACTTTCAACGTTGTTGTTAAGGAGAAGTGGTATGAATCTTAAAACTGCAAAAATAAGAATATTAGATTTAGATCTAAAGGGCTGTGTTTATCTTAATCATTTTTCCCATTCACAGACAGTAGCCAATTTTTTCAAACGAATCAGCCGATTGGGCGATGGTGTTTTTTGGTACACCATGTTGGCTTTAACTTGGCTGTTGCAAGGTCTGGTCTATAGTCTGCAAATTGTGTATTTGGTTTTGGGTTCACTATGCGGTACTTTGATTTATAAGGTTCTAAAAATAAAAACGATTCGTCCACGACCTTATCAAGTGCATCAGGTGATTCGAATGGGTGAGCGACCGCTTGATCATTTTAGTTTCCCTTCAGGTCATACCTTACATGCGGTGATGGTGAGTACATTGCTAGGTTTCGTACAGCCAATTTTATTGATCCTTATGTTGCCTTTTACTGTTTTGGTCGCTGCATCTCGGATGATTTTGGGGCTACATTATCCAAGTGATGTTTTGGTCGGGGCTGCAATTGGCGCGGTTGTAGCAGTGGCTTTAATTTGTAGTGCACCACTTTTAAATATCGTGTTGTAAAAAAGTGCAGTTTTGCACAAAACAGACTAACGCTTAAATTTCAGAGTTTGCTACAGTACAGCATCTTCTATATTGTGATGAGACGCCACTATGGGCTTACGTTGGTCGGACACTATTGATATTGCTATTGAGCTCTATGAAGCTCATCCAGATGTCGATCCGCAGTGGATTCGTTTTACAGATTTACATGCGTGGGTGTGTGCCTTACCAGACTTTAGTGATGATCCTAACAAGTCAACTGAAGGGTTGCTTGAGGCAATTCAGATGGCATGGATTGACGAAGCACGATAATCCGTGCATCGAAAAAAGCAACTTTTTACAGAGTAAAAGCAGATAATTGTGCATTATCTCGGTATAATGCGCCAAAATTTTCATGTCTACATTGACTTAAGGAGCCAATCATGGCTATTGAACGTACTTTATCTATCGTAAAACCAGACGCAGTTGCTAAAAACCACATCGGTGACATTTTTGCTCGTTTTGAAAAAGCTGGTCTTCAAATCGTTGCAACTAAAATGAAACACTTGACTCAAGCTGAAGCTGAAGGTTTCTACGCAGAGCACAAAGAACGTGGTTTCTTTGCTGACTTAGTTGCGTTCATGACTTCTGGTCCAGTTGTTGTTTCAGTGCTTGAAGGCGAAAACGCAGTTCTTGCTCACCGCGAAATCCTTGGCGCAACGAATCCTAAAGAAGCAGCTCCAGGCACTATCCGCGCTGACTTCGCTGTAAGCATCGACGAAAACGCTGCTCACGGTTCTGACTCTGTAGCATCTGCTGATCGTGAAGTGAACTACTTCTTCGCTCAAACTGAGATTGCTCCGCGTACTCGTTAATTCGAAGTATTCAAACCAGATAAGTGTTATTATACTTATCTGGTTTTTTTATTCCCTGAATATATTTCTGCTCGTTTATTGAGCTTCTCCTTTCATCGTTAGACATGGTTTAGGTAATACACATGAGTACTGAAGTGGTCGCTGTCTCTACAGTTTCGGCTGAACAGCAACAATCTCCATCCGCTCCTGCACAGCAAAATTCTGTTGCGAAAGTGAACTTACTTGGCATGTCACGTCCGCAGCTTGAAAAATTCTTCGAAGATCTGGGAGAGAAAAAATTTCGTGCAGGGCAGGTGATGAAATGGATTCACCAATTTTTTGTGACTGATTTTGCTGAGATGACCAATATCTCAGGTAAATTACGTGAAAAACTTGAAAAGTTGTGTGAAATTAAAGCACCTGAAGTGGTACATAAGAATTATTCTAAAGATGGTACCCGTAAATGGGTTTTTCGTGTCGGTGAGGGCGAAGGCTCTTTGGTTGAAACCGTATTGATTCCTGCTGAACATCGTAGTGGTTTACGCCGTACTTTATGTATCTCATCTCAAGTCGGCTGTGCACTGGATTGTTCATTCTGTTCAACGGGTAAACAAGGTTTTCAGCGCGACTTAAACCCAGATGAAATTATTGGTCAGTTGTGGGTTGCAAACTATTCTTATATGGAAGATGTGCCTGTAGCTGAGCGTGAGCGTTCGGTAACCAACGTGGTGATGATGGGCATGGGCGAGCCATTACTGAACTATGATGCCGTATTGAGCTCAATGCGTATCATGCTAGATGACTTTGCTTATGGTATGTCTAAACGCCGTGTGACCTTATCGACTTCAGGTGTGGTCCCGAAAATTGATCAATTGGCACAAGATATTGATGTTGCATTGGCAATCTCCTTACACGCACCAAATGATGAACTGCGGAATGAGTTGGTTCCAATCAATAAAAAATATCCATTGGCACAACTGATTGCAGCATGTCAGCGTTATATCGCCAAAGATGGCAATGAAAGTGCACGTAAGCATGTCACGATTGAATATGTGATGTTGGATGGGGTGAATGATCATCCTGAGCATGCGCAGCAGATGATTAAATTGTTGAAGAACTTACCAAGTAAAATTAATTTGATTCCGTTTAATCCATTTCCACATGCGCCTTATGGTCGTTCAAGTCGCAACCGCATTATTTCTTTCCAAAAAACTTTGTCTGATGCAGGATTTGTGTGTACGATTCGTCAAACGCGTGGCGATGATATTGATGCTGCCTGCGGACAGTTGGTGGGCCAAGTAGCGGATCGAACTCGTCGTGCAGAGCAGTGGAAAAAGAAAGTAGCAGAGGAAAAACGAAATTCTACGTTCACAAGGATAATATGAGGATGCCAATTGAAAAAACCCGTTTCTAAACTTTACCTTGCACTGACATTGGGTGTGTCTGTGTGGTACTTAGTGGGTTGCCAAACCGTGAATACGAAAGGTGATCCGACGAAAGCAGTACAAGTTAGAACTCAGTTGGCAGCTGAATATATTAAGTCAAACGATTATGATACGGCGAAACGTACATTAGATCAGGCCTTAGACATCGACTCACGTGATGCATCTGCAAATATGATGATGGGTGTGCTGTTACAACGCGAAGGTAGTCCGCAAAATGTGGCAAAAGCTGAGCGTTATTTCAAGCATGCCATTGCGACTGAGCCAAAAAATGCACAGGCTCGTAACAACTACGGTACGTATTTATATCAAATTGGGCGTTATAATGACGCGATTGATCAACTTCAAGTTGCTGCTTCAACTTTGGGCTATGATCAACGTTATCGAGCATTCGAAAATTTAGGTCGTGCGTATATTCAGGTAGGTCGAGTAGCCGAAGCAGAAGCTGCTTTTAAACAAGCCCTACAGGTGAGTTCAAATGCCTATCTTGCCATGATCGAAATGGCGGAAATTTTATATTTACGCCAACAATACGCTGAAGCGACACAATATTATGAACAATTTGTGCGAGCCGTTGGCGAGAAAAACTTAGATGCGCGTGCGCTTTGGATCGGTATCCGAATTGCGCGTGCAAACCATGACACTTTGGGGTCGCAAGTACTGGTCAATCAGCTACGTGCCTTGTACCCAGATAGTCAAGAATACAAACGTTATTTGCAATTACAGTACACTACTGAGGCCGTATGGAAGTAAATCCTAATTCACCACAATCGAATGGTTCTAGCAATGCTTTAGGAAATATCCAGCGTCCAGGTGATTATCTTCGTCAAATTCGTATTGCACAAAAACGTGAATTAAGCGACGTTTCGAAAGAGCTCAATATTCCACTCAAGACATTAACTGCACTTGAGCAGGACGAATATACGGCACTTCCAGAAGCTACGTTTATTAAAGGTTACTATCGTACCTATGCGAAGTACCTGAAAGTGGATGCAACTACGATTATCCAACGTTTCGATGACATCTATGCCAATGATACGGGACTTCTGCCGAATCATGCTTTGAATAATTCGCCAATTAAAATTATGGGCAAATTGCCAGGTTCTAATCGCGACCGCAATCGTAAGTGGTTGAAACGCGGACTAGTTGCAATTGTTGTTATTGCCATTTTGGCAGCATTATTTGGTGTCATTCAAAATTGGTCAGGTGGTGCTGATGAGACGACAGCTCAACAAGCAGAATCAGATGTTCAAATTATTAATATGAATGGCGCTGCTGCAACCACAGGGGATCAGTTGAAACTTGAGTTCAATCGCCCAACATCTGTGCATATTGTTGATTCAACAGGTAAAGTTTTGGCAACAGGTCGTCAGGCTTCAACACTTGAGTTGTCTGGAGAGACCCCTTTTCAAATTCGTATTGATGATGCGGCTGCTGTGTCACTCAGCTTAAATAATGAAAGTATTTCATTGTCACCATATACCGTCGGTGGAAAAGCAGATTTCCGCTTGTCACGTTAATGGGATCAAGGAAAAGCCATGATTGTAAATCCAATTAAACGCAAGCCTACTCGCAAAATTCGTGTGGGTTCAGTCTATGTCGGTGGTGATGCACCGATCAGCATTCAAAGTATGACCAATACCGAAACTTGTGATGTTGAGGCAACACTGGCACAAATTCAGCGTTGTGCAGATGTAGGTGCAGACATTATGCGTGTTTCTGTGCCAACGATGGAAGCGGCAGAAGCTTTTGGTGAGATTCGTAAGCGTTCATCGGTGCCTTTTGGTTGCAGACATTCACTTTGATTACAAGATTGCACTGCGTGTTGCAGACTTGGGAGCGGACTGTTTACGGATTAACCCGGGAAATATTGGTTCTGAAGCCAAAATTCGTGAAGTGGTAGCCGCGGCGCGCCATAACGATATTTCTATGCGTATTGGGGTGAATGCGGGTTCACTGGAAAAAGATATTCAAAAGAAATATGGTGAGCCGACTGGTCAGGCATTGCTAGAGTCGGCGATGCGCCATATTGATATTCTGGATCGTTTAGATTTCCACGAGTTCAAAGTTTCAGTGAAAGCATCCAATGTGTTCTTAACCATGGACGCTTATCGCCTACTTTCACAGCAAATTGATAATCCTTTACACCTTGGTGTAACAGAAGCGGGGATTTATCGAACAGGTTCGGTGAAGTCTGCGATTGCATTGGGCGGTTTGCTGTTGGATGGCATTGGTGACACCATGCGTATTTCCTTGGCAGCGGAACCTGAAGAAGAGATCAAGATTGGCTTTGATATTTTAAAATCACTTAGTCTTCGCTCAAATGGTATTAACTTTATTGCTTGTCCGAGCTGTTCACGTCAAGAGTTTAACGTGATTTCAGTGATGCAGGCTTTAGAAGAACGTTTAGAAGATATTCGTACCCCAATGGATGTGTCGGTGATTGGGTGTAAAGTGAATGGTCCGGGTGAAGCCAAAGAAGCCGATATTGGTGTAGTTGGTGCAAGTCCACGTTCACTGGTGTATCGTAATGGCGAAAAGAGCCATTTAATTGACACAAATCAGTTGGTTGACGAAATCGAAGCGATGGTTCGTCAACGTGTTAGCGATCTTGAAGACGCTAAAGCTAAAGAGATTATTCGCACAAGTTTTTCTGAGTAGATCATGAGTTCAATAGTCGCAATCAAAGGTTTTAATGACATTCTTCCTACGCAAACCTCTGCATGGAGACGTCTTGAACAGCATCTCGCATCATTGATGGATGCTTATGGCTACCAACAAATTCGTTTACCTATTGTTGAACAGACCAATTTGTTCAAACGTTCAATTGGGGATGCAACGGATATCGTTGAAAAAGAAATGTACACCTTCTTGGATAAAGGTAATCCGCCTGAGTCTTTGACTTTGCGTCCTGAAGGAACAGCAGGCTGTGTACGCGCCATGCTTGAGCATAACTTGCTTCGTGGTGCCACTCCTCGGGTTTGGTATATTGGCCCGATGTTTCGTTATGAAAAGCCACAAAAGGGTCGTTACCGTCAGTTCCACCAATTTGGCGTGGAAACCTTTGGTGTAGCAACCCCAGATATGGATGCTGAGCTGATTTTGATGACCGCACGTCTGTGGAAACGCATGGGTGTGGCAGATAAAGTTCAACTTGAATTGAATACTCTCGGTGAGTCTGACGAGCGTGCTGCTTATCGTGCGGCATTGGTTGAGTTTTTGGAATCACACAAGGGTGATTTGGATGAAGACTCACAGCGTCGTTTAACCACCAATCCACTGCGCATTCTTGACTCTAAAGATGCAAAAACTCAAGCCATTCTGGAAAATGCACCGAAGTTGCATGACTTTATGGGTGAGGAAACGTTGAATCACTTTGCAACCTTGCAGCAATATTTAACGGATGCAGGTGTAAGCTTTGTCATTAACCAGAAATTGGTGCGTGGCTTGGATTATTACAACAAAACCGTTTTTGAATGGACCACTACGCATTTGGGTTCACAAGGCACGGTCTGTGCCGGTGGTCGTTATGATGGTCTAGTTGGACAGCTCAAAGGCAAAGCAGATCAGTCTGTGCCAGCCGTTGGTTTTGCAATGGGTATAGAGCGTTTATTATTGCTTCTTGAGCAAGTTGAAGATGCTACACCTGTACGTGACTGCGAAATGTTTTTGTTGGCAGATCCAGCGTCTCAAGGCAAAGCTTTAGTCCTTGCAGAGCAAATTCGCAATCAGTTGGATGTAGCATCGAGCACGATTCGTTTGAAAGTAGGCTCTCAGGGTTCAATGAAGTCACAGATAGAAAAAAGCCGATCAGTCTGGCGCATTGTTTGCCCTTATTTTAGGTGAGCGAGAAGTGGAAGCTGCGCAGTTTGCCGTAAAAGAGTTGGCAACAGCTGAACAAACTTTGGTTGCGATGGATGACATCGTGCCATTTATGATTGAAAAATTTTCTTCAAAATAAGCCAAAATATAAGGAAAGGGTAGTCACATGAGCGCATTAAGTGATGAAGAACAACTTGATAGTTTAAAGTCTTTTACTAAGAAATATGGTTCAGCCATTATTAGTGGGATTTTAATTGCGCTGATTGCCTTTTTTGGATGGCAATACTGGCAGAAGAAGACTTTGGCCGAGAACCAAATGAACACGGCTAAAGTTCAGCAATTGATGGATGAAGCACGTGCAACGCAAGGTGATGCATTTACTGCCTTGTCAGCAACTGCGGATAAAATCGTAAAAGATGCACCAGATTCGGCTCAGGCCATTCAAACGCAATTGTTGATGGCAAAATTAGCTTATGACAAAGCAGATTATGCAAGTGCTGAAAAAGCGTTGAAAAAAGTTGAAAACTCGAAAGTCGATGACGATGGTTTAGTGCAAATTGTAAAACTACGCTTGGCGTATGCTCAATTGGCACAAAAGAAATTTGATGATTCAATTAAAACATTAGCGCAAGTGACTGATCCTGCTTTTAAAGCAACGGCTGATGAAGCTTTGGGTGATGTCTATGTGGCTAAAAATGATATCGACAATGCCAAAAAAGCCTACCAAAGTGCATGGGATCAGTTGGTTGAACGTAAACAAGAACGCCAAATTTTACAAATTAAACTCGAAAGTGTTGGTATTTTAGTTGATGATCCTGAAATCGAACGTCCAATCATAGAAACCGTTGCGGAAGAATCTTAATGAATAGAAAATACAAAATTTCGTGCGCATTAACCGTATTGACTTTGGCTCTTGCGGGTTGTGCAAGTAGTGGCAAAGTAGAAGAAGTTAAGCCGAATCCACTTCCAAAACTGACTCAAGCGAAAACGCTGACCCCTGTATTTTCTCAAAGTGTGTCTTCAACTTCGACAGCGGACCCTTTACGGTTACGTTTAGATGCAGACAATGGTGTGGTTTTTGCGCTTGATCCAAAAGGTGAAGTGACGGCTTATAAAGGCAAACAAAAACTTTGGCAGAAAGAAGTGTCTAAGGCTGGCTTAAGCTCAGGTGTGGAAGCGGCTGATGGTTATGTCATAGTGGGTAATGCTAAAGGCCAATTGTTTGCTTTAGACCAAGCGACAGGCGAGCAAAAATGGACAGCACAATTAACGGGTGCACTACTTGCGCCATCGTTGGTTCAAGCGGGGCGTGTGATTTCTGTCAGTAATGATGGAACCGTTTTTGCACATGATTTGGCGACAGGTCAACAAGTGTGGACCTATAACCTACCAAATGTTCAACTTAGCCTTCGTGGTAATGCGGCACCAGTGCCTGTTGATTCGCGCACAGTACTCATTTCTACTGCAAATGCCTATGTTTATGCTTTAGATGTAGTTACGGGTGTGCCACGAATGCAGCGTCGTGTAGCTGTGTCGGATGGTCGTTCGGATATTCAGCGTTTAAATGATATCGACGGTGACCCAGTAGTTGCAGGTCAGTATTTGATTACCACCAGTTATCAAGGTCAAGTCACTATGACGGATTTGGCTTCACAGCAAGTGGTATGGAGTGAAGATTCGAGTAGTACACAACGCCCTGAAGTGGTTGGCAATGGCGTGTTTGTTGCACAGGCCGATGGTAAATTAGTGGCTTATGAAATTACGACGGGTCAAAAACTGTGGGAAAATGACAGTCTGCTGAATCGCCAATTGA
Source organism: Acinetobacter sp. SW-226 (assembly GCF_055632855.1). Classification (NCBI taxonomy): domain Bacteria; kingdom Pseudomonadati; phylum Pseudomonadota; class Gammaproteobacteria; order Moraxellales; family Moraxellaceae; genus Acinetobacter; species Acinetobacter sp. SW-226. The sequence continues at coordinate 526,005 of NZ_CM145752.1, forward strand.
GTAATCCTGTGATGTTAGGTCAAGACCTGATTGTGGGTGATCTAGATGGTGTATTGCACATGATTAACCCTGCAACAGGTGAATTGATTGGTCGTGCTAAGACTTCTGGTGAAGTGCGTACTTTACGTGTGATTGATGATCAACTTTATGTTGCAACACGAAAGGGTGCATTAAGCATTTGGCAGAATCGTTAATTCTGTTCGACTTATGTTAAACTAGTCGAAATTCGTATTTTTAAATTTCCTCGGGGTATTTGTTTAGACAAGACCCCGAGTTTTTATTCAGGTTTTTCACCTTATTTTTCTTCCAGTTTCTGATGTTCAGACCAGTCTTACTGGCTGATCTTGAATAAAGGTTAATCTATGAAACCCGTAATTGCGCTCATTGGCCGTCCGAACGTCGGAAAATCAACGCTATTCAATCAGATCACCAAGAGTCGTGACGCGCTTGTTGCTGACTTTGCTGGCCTGACGCGTGACCGTAAATATGGTGACGCTGTATATCAAAATAAGTCTTTCATTGTGGTTGATACAGGCGGTATCGGCGAAAATGAAGGGGATATCGACTCTTACATGGCAGAACAGTCTAAAACAGCCATTAATGAGGCTGATATTATTGTTTTTGTAGTCGATGCTCGCGCAGGTTTGTTAGCCTCAGATGAACAAATTGCTCGCGAACTGCGTACATTAGGCAAAAAAGTTTTCTTGGTTGCCAATAAAGTTGATGGTGTACACGCTGAAGCAGCTTTGGTTGAATTTTACAAACTCGGTATGGGTGAACCTCTGCAAGTGGCAGCAAGCCATGGTCGCGGTGTTCAGCAAATGCTGGAAGAAGTTCTACATGATGTGCCTGAAGATGAAAACCCAGATGAACATGATAAGCACACAGGTTTACGCTTAGCGATTATTGGTCGTCCGAATGTGGGTAAATCAACGTTAGTCAACCGTTTATTGGGTGAAGAGCGTGTGGTAGCATTTGACCAACCAGGAACCACCCGTGATTCAATCTATATTCCGTTTGAGCGTGATGGTCGTCAGTACACCTTAATTGACACAGCAGGTGTTCGTCGTAAAGGTAAGGTTGATGAAATGATTGAGAAATTCTCAATCGTGAAAACCTTACAAGCCATGAAAGATGCCCATGTGGTGGTCATAGTGGTTGATGCGCGTGAAGGTATTGTAGAACAAGACTTACACTTAATTGGCTATGCGCTTGAAGCAGGTCGAGCGATGGTGATTGCGATTAACAAATGGGACAATATGTCCGAGTATGATCGTAAGCAATGTAAGTTGGATGTAGAGCGCCGTTTTGACTTTATTCCATGGGCGAAGATCCACCTGATTTCTGCTTTGCATGGTACGGGTGTTGGTGAAATGTATCCATCAATTCACCGTGCTTATGACTCATCGCATTTGAAAGTCTCACCTGCGAAAATTACACAAATTTTAAATGATGCAACCGATGCGCATCAACCACCTATGGTACAAGGTCGTCGTATCAAGATGCGTTATGCACATATGGGTGGACAAAATCCACCAACCATCGTGATTCACGGCAACAAAGTCGACAAGACTCCACATGACTACCGCCGTTATTTGGAAAACGTATTCCGTAAAGTGTATAAGCTTGAGGGTACGCCAGTGCGTATTGAGTTTAAAACCTCTGAAAACCCATTTGAAGGACGTAAGTCGCAAGTGGATGAGCGTACAGCAGCGCGTAAGCGTCGTTATGTTCAGAAGTTTAAGAAAGCAGAGAAGAAATTCAAACGTTAATCAGGCATTAATGTTCTGATGCTGAAAAGCCCAAAGTGATCTTTGGGCTTTTTTATTTTATGATGCATGAAATGATGATAGGAAGGCAACGTGGCAAGGACAATACGTGTTGAGCTGAAAAAGATTAAGGACATTGTACAGGTGGATTACAATCTGTCACGTGTCGAGCAAATTGCACAGCGAAAACAAGCCATTTATCAATATCGCAATCAATCCTTATCTGAACAACGACAAATGATCGTTGATGATCATGCCATTGCACTGAGCGAGACAGGCAAACCCTATTGGGTTGATCAGCCTTCTTTTCATTTCAATCATAGTCACAGTCAAAATTACTATGCTTTAGCCATGAGTGAAAAAGTGGCTGATTTGGGCGTGGATGTTGAAGAGTTAAGTCGAAAAGTACGTTTTGGCGCTTTGGCTCAACATGCTTTTCATGTTGATGAACTTGAGCTATGGCAACAGGTTGAGCAGGAAAAATCCTACTGGTTTAAAGTTTGGACCACCAAAGAAGCGGTGCTTAAAGCATCAGGTTTGGGTATTCGTTTAAACTTAAATGAACTGAATACCCAAGCACATCCAATGCATAATGGTGGTATGTGTAATCATCCGCTCATTGGTAGTTTCGCCTATCAAAATTTTGAGTTGGGAGATGTGATGTTGACTGTGGCATGGCGGGCAGAGCAGTCCTGCCGTGGCTATGCGTTGCCTCAGATTGAGTTGATACAACAGCTTCATACCGATATAAAAAAGCCTCTCGATTGAGAGGCTTTTCTTTTGACGTAGCTATATGAGTTTATGGAATTTCATTTTCTTCTTCAAACTCAGGCTTCACTTGTACAATGAAGTCTTGACGGTTTAGACCACGCCATAAGGCAAAGGCTGTACCGATATAGATTGAAGAATAGGTACCCACAAAAACCCCGACAAACATCGCTACAGAGAACCATTTCAGACCATCACCACCGAGTAACATCATCGAGATCACCACCAGTAATAAAGTCATTGAGGTGTGAATGGTACGACGTAATGTTTCAGTCAATGCAATGTTAACGATTTCTAAAGGCGTTGCACCACGAATCTTACGGAAGTTTTCACGAATACGATCCGATACAACAATGTTGTCATTCAGCGAGAAGCCAATCAGGGCCAAAACAGCAGCTAAAACCGTTAAGTCAAACGGCCATTGCATCATGGCAAAAATACCGATGGTTACTACAACGTCATGGAACAATGATAGTACTGCACCCATTGCCAGTTTGAACTCAAAGCGAATGGTGACATAAACCAGCATCAGTAATAGAGCTAAACCCACAGCACCTGCTGAGCGAATATAGAGCTCATTACCCACTTGCCCACCGACTACATCAACTTTGTTGACAGAAGCCAAGTTACCTGGAAGCTGTACTGCTTGGGTAATGGTTTTGGTTAAGTCTTCTGCTGCTGTGTCTTCTTGTACAGGCATACGTACAATTAAGTCACGATCCGAACCAATGGTTTGTACCACGGGATCATGAAAGCCAGCTTTGGTTAGTGCAGCAGAGACATCGGCTGACTTTACTGGCTTACTATAGTTCAATTCGGCTGAAATACCACCAGTAAAGTCCAAACCTAAGTTAAGACCCTTGGTGAAAATGAAAAATAGGCTGCCAATCGTTAAAATAATAGAAAGAACGGCTGCAGGCAGCGCAATCTTCATAAAATTAATCACGCGATCGTCATCAGGACGGCCGTATTTTTTTGAAGTTTGTTGAGTCACATCAGTCATCGTCGATCTCCTTATATGCTCAACTTTTTCAAGTTTCGTTTTTTGCCATAGATGAGCTGTACAATTGCACGTGTTACTGTGATTGCAGTAAACATTGAGCAGACAATACCGATCATTAAGGTTACAGCGAAGCCTTTAATTGGGCCTGTGCCGATAGCAAATAAGATAAACGCAACCAAGAATGTGGTTAAGTTTGAGTCGAGAATGGTGTTATAGGCACGATCATAACCCGCCACAATAGCTTGTTTGGGCGATGCTCCCCATTTCATTTCTTCACGTATTCGCTCACAGATGAGGACGTTGGCATCGACGGCCATACCAATGGTAATCACGATACCTGCAATACCCGGTAGGGTAAGAGAAGCGCCAATCCAAGACATGACGGTTAAAATCATGGCTAAGTTGAAGACCAAAGCAAAGTTTGCAATTAAACCAAATAGACGGAAGAAGACCACCATCCAAATCGCGACGAGTAAGAAACCGATTTGAGTTGATAGAACCCCTTTATCAATGTTTTCTTGACCGAGACTTGGACCAACGACACGTTCTTCTACAAAGTACATTGGTGCAGCAAGTGCACCTGCACGCAGCATCAATGCTAGCTCAGATGCCTCTTGAGGAGAATCTAAACCGGTGATACGGAATTGTGAGCCGAGTACTGCTTGAATGGTTGCAGCGTTAATCACTACAGATTCTGCATACGGGGTACGGACTTCTGTTTGCGCACCAGTGGTAGGATCGGTGATATAGCTAATACGTTGTTTATTTTCAATGAACAACACGGCCATACGCTTACCTACCGCATTACGGGTTGCATCGGACATCAGTTTGCCACCAGCTGTGTCTAAGGTAATGTTTACCTCAGCACCGCCCGTGTCTTGGCTAAAGCCACTTGATGCATTTTGAACGCGTTCACCCGTTAAAATACGATTACGGTTTAACAGTAATTCACGTCCGCTGTCCAAAGATTGATAGGCAAAAAGTTCAGTGCCTGGTGGAAGCGGTTGCCCATTACTCTTGCCAGTATATTGGTCAATGACTTGATCATTCTGGTCAGAGACCAAACGGAATTCTAAGTTTGCAGTACGCCCTAAAACACGTTTTGCTTCGGCTGTGTCTTGTACACCCGGGAGTTCAACCACGATGCGGTTATTGCCTTGGGTTTGTACCAAGGCTTCTGCCACACCTAACTCATTAATACGGTTACGTAAGGTGGTTAAGTTCTGGTTTACCGCATAAGACTGAATTTCTTGGCGACGAACGTCGGTATAGGTTAAACGTAAGGTTGAACCTGTCGCAGTTGCGACCGCTTGCTGATTAAACTCATTGCCATTGCTACGTAAGTAGTCTTGAGCAGTCATGCGATCATCGTTGTTCGCAAACTGAATGGTAATCGTGTTGTTGTTTAATCCAAGACTGTTAAATTTAATCTTGTTGTCACGGAACTGTCGACGTAAGTCTGTCGCAGAGGTTTCCATGCGCTGAGAAATTGCTTTATCCATATCCACTTCTAACAAGAAGTGAACACCACCACGTAAATCCAGACCGAGCTTCATTGGTTTTGCACCAATTTTTTGTAGCCACTCTGGTGTTGTTGGTGCCAAGTTTAGTGCGACAACATAGTCATCACCAAGCCCACGACGTAGCGCCTCTTTGGCTTTTAATTGTGCTTCGCTAGAGTCAAGACGTAACAGTGCAGCATTATTACTAAAGCTGTTGTCATGGCTTGAGATACTTTCAGATTTTAAAATCTGCTCTGCTTTTTGTACGATGCTTTGGTCAATTTGGGTACCAGCTTTGGCACCAGAAATTTGAACCGCAGGTTCATCCGGATACAAACTAGGCAGGGCATATAATGTACTGATAATCAAAACCACGATAATCAGTAGATATTTCCATGCTGGGTAACGCATTCGTTTTCTTCTTAAAATGAAAAAAGTCGTGCGGATGCACGACTAATTTTTTTGATTAAAGGTTATTTAATGTGCCTTCAGGAAGAACTGAAATCACACTTGCGCGTTGGATTTTTACGTCTACACCACGGCTCAGTTCAACCACAGCGAAGTCGCCTTCGAGTTTAGTGATTTTACCCATGAGGCCACCAGCAAAAACAACTTCACTGCCTACACCAAGACTTTCAACCAAAGAACGGTGCTCTTTTGCACGTTTAGCTTGAGGGCGCCAAATTAAAAAGTAGAAGATGGCAATAAAAACAGCAATCATCAACAAGTTTGCGACCATACTTGGTTGTTGTGCAGCTTCACCCGCTGCGTGAGCTGTAGAAATAAAAAGGCTCATTTCAAATTCCTAAACTAAAAAAACGGTGATCAACGAATTGATCATAAATAGACTTGTTCTGCAATTTACCTTGTCTTTTTACCAAGCGCAAATGCTCACAACAATTAATCTTGGGGGCAAGGTGGAACTTCTAAACCACGACGTGCATAAAAATCTTCAACAAAGGCATCAAAGCGATCATTATCCAATGCGTCACGAATGTCTTGAGTGAAACGTTGGTAATAACGTAAGTTGTGAATAGTACCCAGCATTGAACCTAGCATCTCACCACATTTTTCCAAATGGAATAAATAAGCACGGGTAAAGTTGGTACAGGTATAACAGTCACAGTGTGGATCTAGCGGACTTTGATCATGACGGTATTTACTGTTACGGATACGGACTAAACCGTCGGTCACAAAATAATGTCCATTTCGGGCATTACGGGTAGGCATGACACAGTCAAACATGTCGACACCACGGCGGATGCCTTCCACGATGTCTTCAGGTTTACCGACACCCATCAGGTAGCGCGGTTTGTCTGCTGGCATTTTCGCAGGAAGATAATCTAGTACTTTGATCATTTCTTCTTTTGGTTCACCGACAGATAGGCCACCAATGGCATAGCCGTCAAAACCAACTTCAAGTAAGCCTTTTAATGACTCATCACGTAAGTCTTCATACATGCCACCTTGAATGATACCAAACAGCGCATTTTTATTTTCAAGCACATCATGATGTTGAGTCTTACAACGCTTTGCCCAACGCAATGACAGTTGTAGCGACTTTTGTGCTTCTTCATGCGTTGCAGGATATGGGGTGCACTCGTCAAAAATCATTACGATGTCTGAGTTCAGTGTGTGTTGGATGTCCATTGAGATTTCAGGAGACAAAAACACTTTAGAGCCATCAATTGGAGAGCGGAAAGTCACACCGTCTTCTTTAATTTTACGCATTGCACCGAGGCTGAAAACTTGGAAGCCGCCTGAATCGGTCAAAATGGGTTTATCCCACTTCATAAATTGATGCAGACCGCCGTGTTCTTTAATCACTTCAAGGCCAGGGCGCAGGTAAAGGTGGAAGGTGTTGCCTAAAATAATTTGCGCTTTGATGTCTTCAATGTCACGTGGGAGCATGCCTTTGACTGTACCATAAGTACCGACAGGCATGAACACAGGGGTTTCCACCACACCATGCTCTAAAGTTAAACGACCACGACGGGCGCGACCCGACTGACCTAATTTTTCAAACTTCATAAAAAATCCTAAACAAGAGCAAAGCACCGCTTGACTTGCAGTGCAAGAGCGAAAAAACAGTTCGCCGCTAAAAGGAGGCTATTTTCCTTGATTATGCAAATAAACACCAGTGTTGTAACACTTTTAAAGCAAAGCTTTTCTGTACGAAATAGTATGCGGTGACAACGGTTTTAATTTGAATGTATTGTCGGGGTGGAGATAGATTGTATCAAGCGGTGGTTGTCAGCAGTGCAGTCAGCGTAGAGGTTAAAAAAGGCACTCATTTAAAGTAAGTGCCTTTAAGCAAATATCGGTGTAATCACCCTGCTAATTAAAGTTTGGGCGGTAATCAAAATTTTGTAGCGCAACTGAGTCGCGGAACGGACGGACCGCTTTTTTGCCGACAGTCATGGTGTTGACAATGTTGTTTGGAAAAATTTGAATATGATTGTTAAACAGCTCGACATTGCGGTTAAAGATGCTGATCGCAGCACCGACATTTTCGTTTTGTTCCTCAATTTCATTCATCATTTTGAGATAAATATCATTGGCTTTGAGCTCAGGATAATTTTCGACCACGACATTAAGGCTACGCATTAGTTCTTGGTTTAAAGCTTCAATACGCTGTAATTGATTGACATCCGTATTGTTCAAGTTCAGGTTAAGAATGTTCTGACGGAGTTCAGTGACTTTTTCCAAGGTGCCTTTTTCAAAACTGGAATATTGTTCGACCAAAGGTTCTAGCCCATCTAAAATTTTGATCTTTTGACGTTCATAAGTAGCCACATCTGACCATGCGCGAATGGTTGCATTGTGGTGTCTGACAATATTATTACGAATGACAATCACGCCAAACACGATTGCAATAATAATCAAGAAGAAAATCAATAGCCCCATACGACCCTCTAACGGCAAAAATATCATTATTTTAAAAATTGCGTTAGATCGGATTCTAAACGCTCTAGATAAGGTAATTTAAAAGTACGTAAGTGTCCACGCAATGTCGAAATGTCATTGACTTTTTTTGCTTTACTGGATATTTCAAACAGGTCTTGCGGGCTGATATAGCACAAAATATTTTTTTCAGGATGAAAGAGTAAATCACCTTCACGTGATTGGAAGAAGTTAGCGACACGTAATACAAAAGCAGGTGATAGCAGTTTAGCCATGTGCATTTGGTCGGCACCAAAAAATTTGAGCCTTTGGTTGATTTGAATGTCACTGCTATGCCACGGAAAGCTATAAGGATAATAAAATTTTTTATTGTATGCTGTGATGGCAATTCCTTGAGTCGGTACATCAAACACAAAACATCCCCATAAGTCTTTGTGCACTTCTTTGACTTTCATCTCATTGCCATCTTTGTCTCGCACCCGAATTTCATCGACAAAGTGATATTGAAATAATAAGACCTGATGTTGTTGTCCGTCCTCATCCTGCCAAATCGTGCTGGCATAGTAGGGAATATCATTACTGATGGTTCCTTGGTTAAAGATCGGAAACAATTGTTTGAGTTGTGGGATAAAATACGCAGGTTGTAGCGGAACACCAATGTACTGCGGTGGTGTGAACTCATTGAGCTGATATTTTTTATGAATAATTTGCTTTTCGAGGTGGTCTATGACTTCCTCAAGGGCATCATCCTGTTCATAGCTTAAATAGGCCCAAAGCAAGCAAGCTAAGCCAAATAAAAAGCTAAATAATGTCCAAATATGTTGTCCTGCAAAAAACACAGGCACAATAAAAAAAATGCCGATTATTCCCAGTAGAATGGGCAACACATTTTCAAATTTAAGGGTAATCGGTGCTTTCCATGGATGCAACCGATCCAAGATTTCTTGGGCAGTGTCCGCACTCCGAGCAATGTCCCAAAGCCTGTCGATATTATCAAACACGACCTGATTCTTTTTACGTCGAATATGAATAGAATGTTTGATCGTATCGAGAGGCATGGTTCTTCTTATTTGGGTTGAAGTTGGTCGACTAACATGGCATCGCCATAACTAAAGAAGCGGTACTGGTTTGCAACTGCATGTTGATAAGCCATCAAAATATTATCACGATTTGACAGCGCTGAAACCAACATCAAGAGAGTCGATTCAGGCAGATGGAAGTTGGTGATAAGACGATCCACCACTTTGAACTCATAACCTGGGTAGATAAAAATTTGGGTATCTCCAGTCCAAGCTTTCAGTTCACCATCATGTGCCTGTGCTGCACTTTCAACCGCACGTGTCGCTGTCGTTCCGACAGAAATGACTTTATTACCACGCGCTTTGGTTTGACGAATAAGCTCAACTGAATGCTCAGGAACATCACACCATTCACTATGCATAATGTGATTGGCAATGTCATCGGTACGTACAGGCAGAAAGGTGCCAGCACCCACGTGTAAAGTGACAAACGTTTTTTGAATGCCTTTAGCTGCAAGCTGATCTAACAGTTTTTGATCGAAGTGTAGACTTGCGGTCGGTGCCGCGACACTGGCTAACTTGGTTGGATCATTAAATACTGTTTGATAGCGCTCGGTATCAATCGCTTCGGCTTCGCGGTTAAAGTACGGCGGAATGGGTAGTTGGCCGTATAAATCCAAAACATTGAGAATTGGCTGCGAAAACTCCACAATAAATAAATTTTCATGACGACCTAGCACCGTGACTTTAACAGCATCTGGGCCAATAAAAAGTTCAGCTCCCGCTTTGGGTGTGTTGCTGGCTTTTATGTGACAGTGTGCAATAAATGCATCTTGCATGCGTTCGACCAGAACTTCGACTGCACCACCACTAGCACGCTTACCTTTGAGACGTGCTTTCATCACTTTGGTGTCATTGAGCACCAATAAATCGCCTTCATTGAGTAATTCGAGAATATCGGTAAATTGGTGGTCGTGGTATCGACCTTGTGCATCGAGGTGTAAAAGACGAGAAGCACTGCGCGTGTTTAAAGGATAACGAGCAATGAGTTCATCGGGGAGGTCAAAATTAAAATCAGAAAGTTGCATGATGGAAAAGCAGCGTCAAAATAGAGGATATAAAATTGGCGCTAGTATATGCTTTTTTGGACATGAACGCTGATATTGCACAAATATAAAGCTAAAAAAGCACATGTGACTTAAAAATAGACAATTGTCATCAACTTACGTTGACAAGTTTTTCAAAAAGTTTAATATACGCATCAACACCTTCCCGAGGTGGTGAAATTGGTAGACGCGGCGGACTCAAAATCCGCTGTCAGAGATGACGTGTCGGTTCGAGTCCGACCCTCGGGACCAAGATATTAAAAACCCCAAGCATATTCAGTCTTGGGGTTTTTTATTGCCGGAAATTTATGGCTGAGGCTGTTGATGACTTGAAATTATAAAAGTACAGATAAATCATGTTTTTTCAAATAGTAAAATAAATCCAAAGATAAAGTCTCGCCATAGTTGATTTTTTTGTTAAATGCCATCATCGTATTGTTGTGTTTTTATATTGTTTTAATAGTGAAAGTTTGCTAATACATAGAATAAATAATGGGTTTGTGCCGATAAAATCACAAAAGATGAGGCAGAAATGGGTATTCAATTACTGGAAATCGGGTCTGATACAGAACAATTAAGTGCTTGTCACTTATCTTTATTATTGGGTGTAAATACTCAAGATAACAAAATTCAAAGCTTCCTTAAGTTTGCAAGAAAAATTTTGCGAGCAAGAACAGCGATTTTAACATTTATAGATGAGCCTTATATTTGGTATGTTGCTCAAAATTCCTTTAACGCTGTTCATCGACCCGCTGAAAGCAATTTTTCAGTTTATTTTGATGACCATTTCTTTATAGATGTACAACATCCAAATTATAAAAAAATGTCGCAATCTCTCTCCGATTTGGGCTTTGTGCATCATCGAATGGTCGCAATAGACTTAAAAGAGGATGCAAAGTCGATTGGTCAGTTGATTTTGTTTGATGAGCAACAGGATGCTTTTGATCGAGATGCGATTGACAGTGTGAAAGAGCTTGCAATGAGTTTTCTTAATATTCTGTATTTGCGTATGGAAAATGCCGAACTTAAGGAGTTATATGAACAGCAAGTGGCTATGAATGTCAGTAAAACCAAATTCTTTCAAATTATTGCACATGATTTAAGAGCACCATTTCATGGTTTAATCGGTTTCTCAGAGGTGTTGGCTGAAGAGCGTGAGAGTTTGGATGAGTTGGGTATACAAAGTATTGCAGACTATTTACATGATACTGCCCAATCGACTTATAGCTTGTTAGAAAGCTTGCTGAATTGGGCTATGGCGGAGGGAGGGCGTTCTTTCTACCATCCGATTCATTATAAACTTAAACAGTCTTCACAAATTGTCTTTGATGTACTAAATGGTCTAGCGGTCAATAAAAATATTCAACTGATCGACCGTGTCCCTGATGATTTAAGAATTTTTGCCGATATCAATATGGTGACTTCTGTCATTCAGAACTTGGTCTCAAATGCACTCAAATTCACCCATATGCATGGCAATGGTGTGGTAACGATTGATGCCAAACAGCGCGATGACTTTATTGATATTTATATTCAAGACACAGGTTTAGGCATGACGCATGGGCAAATTGAATCATTATTTGAACCGAAGTTGACGATTAGCTTTAAAGGTACAGCGGGGGAAAAAGGTACGGGTCTAGGATTAGTACTCTGCAAACGTTTCGTTGACTTAAATAAAGGCGAAATTTCTGTAACGTCTAAAGAGGGCGTTGGGTCAACCTTCATCGTCAGCTTACCGCGCTCAAACAGCGCACACCAAGCTTTGTCTTTGGTTTCGCCCCAACAAGAATTTATTGAATAATCATGTTTTCTTTATAAAAATAATTCGCTTAATATCATGATCTGCTGTTATAAATAACCAAAATAATGTGAAAGGGTCGATCATGAATGCTGAGCAATTGCAAAAGACATTGCGCGCAAGTCAATATGCTGAACAAGTCCTATCTATACATCATATTGATATCGAAAAAGATTATGCTATTGATCAGTTTTCTCAGCCACTGACGACCGAACAAATTTTTGCTGTAGTTCAGCAGACTTTACAAGATATAAGTGATGAAAATACATGGATGCGCGCACTCCGTGTTTTACGGGCACGCCTCATGTTTCGTTGGATTTGGCAAGATGCCAATCAGTTGATTGATGTGATGACCTTGACGCGCGAGCTCTCTGATTTTGCTGATGCGGCGATATGCGTTGCTAAAGAATTTGCATTAGTACCCTTGATTGCTAAATATGGGCAACCTGTAGGCTATAACCATAAACTTCAAGATTTAATCGTGGTTGCGATGGGGAAACTCGGTGCACAAGAGCTGAATTTGTCCAGTGATATTGATCTGATTTTTGCCTTTGACGAGCAGGGTGAAACAGATGGGCGCAAGTGTATTGATGTACAACAGTTTTGTATTTTGTGGGGACAGAAGCTGATTTATTTGCTGGACCATATCACTGCGGATGGTTTTGTTTTCCGTGTAGATATGCGTTTGCGTCCTTGGGGTGACGGTTCAGCACTGGCGATTAGTCATGCCGCTCTGGAAAAATATTTAAGTCAGCATGGGCGCGAGTGGGAGCGCTATGCGTGGATCAAGGCGCGAATTGTTACGGGTGGAAAAGAGGGGAATGCGTTATTGGGCATGACTCGTCCTTTCGTATTCCGTAAGTATGTCGATTACACTGCTTTTGAAGCCATGCGCGAAATGAAAGCCATGATTGAGCGTGAGGTGCTACGCCGTAATATTGAAGACGATATTAAGTTAGGTGCGGGCGGTATTCGTGAAGTCGAATTTATTGTACAAGTGTTCCAATTAATTTATGGCGGGGCAAAATTAGAGTTACAAGACCGTCAATGTTTAGTCAGCTTGCATCATTTGGGTGAAGTGGGTCTACTGGATGGGCAAGCAGTCAATGAGCTAGAAGATGCTTATTTGTTTTTGCGCCGTGTAGAGCATGCGATTCAAGCCTTGAATGATCAACAAACCCAGTCTTTACCAACAGAACCTGAACTGCGTCAGCGTATGATTGATACTTTGGGCTTCGCAAGTTGGGATACATTTATTGAGTATTTAAACCAAAAGCGCGCCAAAGTCATTTACCAGTTTGAGCATTTAATTAAAGAAAAAGAACATGACCCTTTTGTGGAAAGTTTTAGTCAACTTGAGACGCGTTTAAATGAAGTCTTGGATGAGGGGGCGAAAAATCTTATACACGAGTTTTGGCATGGTCATGCGTTAAAAAAATTGCCTGCCAAAGCGGTACAACGTTTAAAGATGTTTTGGCCACATTTGATTGAAGCGATTTTACAGTCAGATAAACCACAAGCCGCATTGCTACGTCTCATGCCCTTGGTGGAGTCAGTGATGCGACGCACCGTATATTTGGTCATGTTGATTGAGAGCAAAGGGGCTTTACAACGCTTAGTCAAAATGGCAACGGTGAGCCCATGGATTTGTGAAGAATTAACCCATTATCCAGTGCTGTTGGATGAATTCTTGTCAATGGATTTTGAGCTGCCTCGCCGTCAAGATTTGGAAGATTCGCTACGTCAACAGTTACTCCGCATTGAGCTGGATGATGTTGAAGACTTGATGCGTGTACTGCGCCTATTCAAAAAATCCAATGTGTTGGCAGTCGCGGCTAGCGATGTCTTGGCAGAAAGCCCATTGATGAAAGTATCTGATGCTTTGACGGATATTGCAGAGGTTTCGGTCAGTACAACTTTGAATTTGGCTTACCAAATCACCGCAAAGAAACATGGTTATCCGCTTGATACGGACGGTCAACGTTGTTCGATTGATCATTTGGCATTTGCAGTCGTGGGCTACGGTAAAGTTGGCGGGATTGAGCTGGGTTATGGCTCAGACTTAGATTTGGTCTTTATTCATTATATGGATGAGCAGGCTGATACTGATGGGTTAAAGGCCATCAGTGGATTTGAATTTGCCATGCGGGTAGCTCAGAAATTTATGTCACTAATGACGACTCAAACGCTTGATGGTCGGGTTTATGAAATTGATACCCGCTTACGTCCATCAGGGGAAGCTGGGGTATTGGTGACGAGTTTAAAGGCTTTTGAGCAATATCAATTGAAAAGTGCATGGATGTGGGAGCATCAAGCATTGGTGCGTGCTCGTTCGATTGCAGGTGAGGCCAGCCTACGTGATAAGTTTGAAGCACTGCGTTGCCAAATTTTGACGCAACCGCGTGATGAAGAAAATGTACGTGCAGAAGTGTTGAACATGCGTCAGAAAATGAAAGACCATTTGGGTTCTTCTAAAGAACAACAAAAAGATGGAATTTTTCATTTAAAACAAGACGCAGGTGGTATCGTCGATATCGAATTTATGGCACAGTATGCTGTGTTGGCGTGGAGTGGGTCTCATCCAGATCTTGCCCATTATTCCGACAATGTACGAATCCTTGAAGACGCCGCAAAAGCCAGTTGCTTATCCAGCGACGATGCGACCGCATTGATTCAAGCTTATCTCAGTGAACGAGCCGAGAGCCACCGCTTAGCCCTTGCGAATCAATCCATGCAAGTAAATGCTGCGGACTGGCGCGATACCCGAGTGATCGTTTGCAAATTATGGCAAAGATTAATTGATCCAAGCTCAATTGTGAGCATTGGGTAACATGACTGTGTATATAAATTTGGAGTGTGTGTCATGAATTTGGCTGATCGTGATGGTTTTATTTGGCAAGATGGACAATTGGTTGACTGGCGTGAAGCGAAAACTCACGTCTTAACACATACCTTGCATTACAGCATGGGTGTGTTTGAAGGTGTCCGTGCCTATGAAACACCGAATGGCACGGCTATTTTCCGTTTAAAAGAACACACTAAGCGTTTATTGAACTCTGCAAAAATTTATCAAATGAAAGTTCCATTTGATCAAGCAGCACTAGAGCAAGCTCAAATTGATGTGGTTCGTGAAAATAAATTAGCATCTTGTTACTTGCGTCCAATTATCTTTATTGGTTCGGAAAAGCTGGGTATTGCTGCCACAGATAATACTATTCATGCTGTTGTTGCTGCGTGGAGTTGGGGTGCCTACCTCGGTGATGAAGCGATGGCGAAAGGTATTCGTGTGAAAACTTCATCGTTTACTCACCACCATCCAAACGTGACGATGTGTAAAGCAAAAGCGTCAGGTAATTACACTTTGTCGATTTTGGCTCACCAAGAAGTGGCACATTCTGGTTATGACGAAGCAATGTTGCTCGACCCACAAGGTTATGTATGTCAAGGTTCTGGTGAAAACGTATTCTTGGTCAAAGATGGTGTATTACATACGCCAGACATCGCAGGTGGTGCACTGGATGGTATTACACGTCAAACCATTATTACCATTGCAAAAGATTTAGGATATGACGTGGTTGAGCGTCGTATTACCCGTGATGAGTTCTATATTGCAGATGAAGCATTCTTTACAGGAACGGCTGCTGAAGTGACGCCAATTCGTGAATATGATGACCGTGAAATCGGTTCAGGTACGCGTGGCCCAATTACTGAACAAATTCAAACCACATTCTTTAATGCGGTTAAAGGTAAAGATCCAAAATATGCACATTGGTTGACTTATGTAAAATAAGTAATTTGATGTGAAAAGGGCTCTTCGGAGCCCTTTTTTATTTTCTCTATTTTATTTTTATTGACTAATTTTGATTTTAAAATGATCAATACCACATTATCTATTAGTTTCTGAAAAAATATAATATTCACAAAGCATACACAATTGAATAAATTTGTTATCATTTGGTAAAAATGAGATGTATTTAAAATTTAACCAATGATTAACAATCTTATATATCAAGCAAAAGTAATTAGAACGATGTTTGTTTCGGATGAAAAATATCTAACAAAAAGGTTTATTAATAAATTGGGATATACCCCAAATTTTAATCAACCAGAAAGTTTTAATGAGAAAGTGACTGCGCGAATGATTTTTGAAAGAAGCGCACTACACACTAAATTAGCAGATAAATTCGCTGTCAGAGAGCTGGTGATAGATCGAATTGGTGAAGAATATATGGTTCCATTGATTGGGACATATTGTGATTTTAATGATATCAATTTTGATCAATTTCCAAACCGGTTTGTTTTAAAATGCACGCACGATAGTGGAAGTGCTACGATTTGTCATGATAAAGATTCATTTGATTTTAATCGGACAGAAATTAAGCTCAAAAATAGTTTAAAGATGAATATGTACTACCGCAAACGCGAGTGGCACTATAAAAATATTTCGCCGCTTATTTTGGCGGAGCATTATGTTGATTTATATCGTGATGCTGAAACACTTGCGACTATTACGACCTGCCGAGTTCACTGTTTTGAAGGGCAACCGATGTATGTTGAGGTTGATGTTCGTGGGCATGATGGTACTGAATATTCAAATATTTATGATACTTCTTGGTCATTACAGCCGTTCACCGTTGACTTGAAAGAAAATACACCGCAACCAGTTATTGAGCCTTGCAGGATGAAGAAGATGATGGAGTTATCTGAAAAACTTTGTTTGGAATATGGCTATAGCCGAATAGATTTTTTATTGTCGCAAGATGCAATACTGTTTAGCGAAATTACATTAACACCAAACGCAGGGCGTATGGTTATTTCTCCTGCTGAGTGGGATATCAAACTGGGAGCCTTATGGCGCTCTTAATGTGGCCTACAGAGTATTATTGGATTAATTTAAAAAAATATTTGATTATTCGATATTCTGAAATAGGATATTATTTGAATACTGTGCAGATGCTCTTTAATGATTAAAAAGCCTGACAATTAAAATTGATTATATCTAAGATTGTCGATTTAAATATCATGGAAAATAGAACCCCTAATCATAAAAAAATTAGGGGTTTTATTTTGTACAGTTTAATGACCACATTCGTCTTTAAACTTGGTAGAAATTTCGATACCACTGTACAAACTGTTGGACGCCGTCTTCAACTGAAACTGAAGGCTTATAGCCTACACTTTGTTCCAAGGCTGTACTGTCAGCAAAAGTGTCGGGTACATCACCTGCTTGTAAAGGTAATAAGTCCAAAATGGCTTCTTTATCTAATGCTTTTTCAATTGCATGAATATATTCAATCAATTTAACAGGATTATTATTGCCGATATTAAAGATACGGAAAGGCGCATTGCTGGTCGATGGATCTGGATGGTTGCTATCCCAGTTTGGATTGGCTTGTGCAATTTGATCGCTTGAGCGAATCACACCTTCGACAATATCTGCAATAAACGTAAAATCACGGGTATGGTTACCATGATTGAACACAGGAATTGGCTTGTTTTCAATGATATTTTTAGTGAATTTGAATAAAGCCATGTCTGGGCGACCCCACGGGCCATAGACCGTAAAGAAACGTAAGCCAGTGGTTGGCAGTTGGAATAAATGACTATAACTATGAGCCATTAACTCATTCGCACGTTTGGTGGCAGCGTAAAATTGCACAGGATGGTTGACCCCATGTTTTTCACTAAATGGCATGGTGGTATTGGCACCGTAGACGCTACTTGTGCTGGCATAAGTGAGATGCGGTGTTTTCGCATAACGGCATGCTTCAATAATATTGGTAAAGCCAATAATATTGCTTTCGACATAACTCATTGGGTTTTCAAGTGAGTAGCGCACGCCTGCTTGTGCGGCCAAGTGAATGACGCGATCAAACTGATGCTGTTGAAAGCATTGATCAACTGCTATTTTATCGGCAAGATTGGCTAGAATGAACTCGAATTGTCCTGCATTTTGGGTGGCTGTTTGATTTAATAAATCAACACGTGCTTGTTTGAGTGTAGGATCATAATAATCATTCATGTTGTCAAAGCCGACAACGCTATCACCACGTTCAAGCAACTTTTTAGCAACATGAAAACCAATAAAACCTGCTGCACCTGTGACTAAAACTTTCATTCATCACCTCCAAAAATATCACGAGTATAAATTTTATCTTCAACATCACTTAAGTCCTGAGACTTGCGATTGGCAATGATGACATCACTTTGCTGCTTAAATTGATCTAAATTATTGACTACTTTTGATTTAAAGAATTCCTCTTCATTTAAAGTTGGTTCATAGACAATCACATTAATCCCTTTGGCTTTAATGCGTTTCATAATGCCTTGGATAGCTGAAGCCCTAAAGTTATCTGAGCCACTTTTCATCACTAAACGGTAGATGCCAACAGTGTTTGGGTTTTTCGCAATAATGGAATCTGCAATAAAGTCTTTACGTGTACTGTTGGAATCGACAATCGCTTGAATTAGGTTGCTTGGCACTTGATTGTAATTGGCAAGAAGTTGCTTGGTGTCCTTCGGTAGACAATAGCCACCATAGCCAAAGGATGGGTTATTGTAATGGTTGCCAATACGTTGATCTAAACATACGCCTTCAATAATTTGACGGGTATCCAGACCAAAGGACTGCGCATAGGTATCGAGTTCATTAAAATAAGCGACGCGCATTGCAAGGTAAGTGTTGGCAAATAATTTAATTGCTTCAGCTTCTGTAGAGTCTGTAAATAATACTGGACTATCTTTTTTAATGGCACCTTCAATCAACATGTCTGCAAACAATTGAGCACGTTCTGATTTTTCACCGACAATAATACGTGAAGGATAAAGATTGTCATGTAAAGCCTTACCTTCACGTAAAAACTCTGGAGAAAAAATAATGTTCTCGGTGTTGTATTGTGCTTTTACTTTCTGAGTAAATCCTACGGGCACCGTGGATTTAATAACCATGGTTGCTTGAGGATTAATTCCAACTACATCTTGGATTACGCTTTCGACACTTTGAGTGTTGAAATAGTTGGTTTTTGTGTCGTAGTCGGTAGGTGTCGCAATAATGACAAAATCAGCGCCTCGATAAGCCTCATATTTGTCAGTTGTAGCACGAAAATTAAGCGGTTTCTTGCTTAAAAATGTCGATATATCTGCGTCCTGAATCGGAGATATTTTTTTATTCAACATGTCGACTTTTGTGTCGATGATATCCAGTGCAATAACTTCATGATGTTGTGAGAAGATCATGGCATTAGAAAGGCCGACGTAACCGGTGCCTGCAACTGCTATTTTCATATCAACCTGATTCTATATTCTTCATATGGGAGCTTGGATTCAAACCATTTCTGATTTGTAAAAAGCGACTTCGTATCATAGCACAAACTATTTTGAGTATTATGAAGGCTTTGAAAAAGCCATACACTAACTTCTTGTCAGAGATGTTATGATATGAAACAGAATGCTGGTGGATGATAGAACATGCAGGAAAACGTGAACGATGCGCTGTTAAAACAGGCTGATACCCAAGCAGAACAAAATGTTGTGTTGTGCATGAAATGGGGCACCAAATATGGGGCCGAGTACGTCAATCGTTTATATAATATGGTGAAACGTCATACCACGGTTGATTTCAAAATGGTCTGCCTAACAGATCGTTCTGAAGGAATTGACCCTGCAGTTGAATGTTTTCCGATTCCACCATTGGCATTACCACCGGGGAGTCCTGAACGAGGGTGGAATAAGCTGTCTACATTTGAACCAGATTTGTATGGTTTAAAGGGGAATGCATTATTTCTAGATTTGGATGTGGTGATTGTTGACAATATTGACAGTTTCTTTACCCACCCAGGGGATTTTCTGATTATTCATGATTGGAAACGCCCGTGGCGTATTACAGGTAATAGCTCGGTTTACCGTTTTAAATTGGGCGCTTTCCCGGGATTAATGCCTTATTTCCGTGAACATTTTGATGAAATTCGTCAGAAGTTTCGTAATGAGCAAGCCTATTTGTCATGGTATGTCGATCAAGAGAAAAAGTTGTCTTACTGGCCAGATAGTTGGTGTAAGAGCTATAAATATCACTGCCTACAAAAGATTCCTTTGGCGTATTTCAAGCCGCCTGTGAAACCTGAAGGCGTTAAAATCATTATTTTCCATGGTGAGATCAATCCACCTGACGCGATTCATGGTGGCGGTGGGAAATGGTATCGCTATGTATTGCCATCGCAGTGGATTAAGGATGCGTGGCAATAATTGCCACTAAGTAGACTCATGTTTTGAAGTGATCAAGCGAATGCAAAATATTGATGTTGTGATTGCCTGGGTAGATGGTAATGACATTGAACTGAAAAAAAAGCGCCATAAATATTTGACGGGTGAAGATGCCTCTGATGCGATCAGTGATACGCGTTTCGCCAGCAATAATGAAATTTATTACAATATTGCTTCAATTTTAAAATATGTTCCTTTTTGTCGTCATATTTATGTTGTAGCAGACAATCAACGTCCTGAATTTATTGATGAGTTTGTCGCGCAGGGCCTATGTGCTAAAGATAAAATTCGGGTGGTTGATCACCGCGAAATTTTCAAAGGTTTTGAACAGCACTTGCCCACATTCAATACACGTTCTATTGAAACGATGCTTTGGAATATTGAGGGGTTGTCGGATTATTTTATCTACCTGAATGATGATTTCTTTTTTAATTCGCCAGCAAAAATTGAAGACTTCTTAAAAGATGATCATTTGGTGGTCTATGGTCACTGGCAAAGTAGCTTTGCGCTTAAAGCCAAGCTGAAATATCGCCAGTTTATGAGTCGTCAATTGGGTCAACCTATACAGCCTAAGCATATGATTGCGCAGATGCTTGGTGCGGATATTTTAGGCTTTAATAAGTTCTTTGAAATTCATCATTATCCTCATATTGTAGATCGTGATGCATTAAAGGACTATTTGCTTGCGCATCCGCAGCGTTTAGAAACACAGATCAAGTTTAAATTTCGAAGTGTAGAACAGCTAAATCCAATTTCACTGATGAACCATATTAAGATTCAAAAACAGCAGGCGGAGTTGAAGCCTGATCTTGAACTGGCGTATCTTAAAAATCAGGATAGTTTGAATAGTTTTATACAGGCGCTTCAAAATCCCGAAATTAAATATGGTTGTATTCAAAGTTTGGATCAGCTGAGTAGCGATGCTGCAAAGCAGATCAGTGATGCAATGCATGAAAAATTAGCAGGCTATTTACCCCATTCCGTTTTGGTTTAAAGGTTCATGATGAAAGTTGTTACTTATTTAATTAATTTGGACGGCAGTCAGGAACGACTTGAGCGAGCAACACAGCAGTTGGATCAAGTCAATTGGCCTTTTGAGCGCTTTTCTGCGGTCGATGGTCGAGGCAAAGCACTCACTGAGTTTACAAACTATGATGATCATGGTGCGAATCAAGCACTGGGTCGTAGTTTGATGAATTCAGAGTTGGGGTGTTATTTGAGTCACTACGGTTGCGCGGAGAAGTTTCTAACGACAGATGCTGATTATTTAGTTGTGCTTGAAGATGATATGAAGATTAATCAAGAGTTTAAAGACAAGCTTGATGGCGTACTTACCTATCTAAATCAGCATAAAGAATTAGATTGGTATTTGATCAATATTGCAGCCAAAAAGAAAAAACTAAGCAAAGATGTTACGAATATTGATGGCATGAGCTTATGGCACGCTTTTTATTTCCCTATTCGCGGTCTCGGTTTAGTTTGGTCACGCAAAGGTGCTGAAGCATTTATACAAGAAGGAAAATCAATGACCATGCCTGTTGATATTTTCTTTCAAACTTGGCTCAGTAAAAATGGGAAAGGTTTAGGAGTATGGCCTGCATTGGTCAAACCAGCGGGTCTGGACAGTGATATTTTGGGGACTGTAGCTGCAGAAGGAATTTCTCGTAAAGAAAAAGAAGGTCGAAGTTTTTCTTATGGGGTTAAAAAGCAAAAACGAATGTGGCGTGACAAATTTTATGCGGTGAAGCATAAGTATTTGTAATTGTCCTAAGGTGTTTTGATACAAGGCTAAATGATCGACTAAAATGAAAATTTTTAAAAAGTTATTTTATATTTTTAAGTTTTATACGCTGCTTAATTTAAAACAACGAAATAAATGTGATGCCATAGATAACTATGCAGATCAGATCGTTTTACAGGCTAAGCCAGAGAATCAAAGCGTTCAATTACCTAAAAAGATATGGATCTATTGGGAAGGGAACATGCCAGCTTTGGTTCGGCATTGTATTGATCATATTCAGAAATTACATCCTGACTATACTGTGAATCTGTTAAATCCAAATAATGTCGCAGATTTTATTAGTTTTGACCTAACCTCACCTATTTTGCAAAAAGCAACATCCCAGCAACGCGCAGATTTAATCCGTTTTGACTTGATTTATCATTATGGTGGGATTTGGTTGGATGCAAGTATTATTGTTTATAAAAAATTAGATTGGATTGAAAATCTCATCCAGCAAACAGGAACACAAAGCTTTGCCTATTATCGGAAAAAAAATACGACGCTGGCTGATTTTCCCGTGATTGAAAATTGGTTACTGGCGAGTGTAGAAAAGAATCCATTTTATCAATTATGGTTTGATGAACTTTTTAAGGCGATTGATCTTGGACCAAAGCAATATATCCAATATATCCAAGCCAACTATGATAATTCTCAAGACTATTTTCAGCGTATTGGTCGGTTAGAGTATCTTGTGGCTTATGTCGCGTGTCAGAAGGTGATGCGAGATTTAGTACCGAGTATGGTATTAATCAATTGTGATAAAAATGCGTTTTTCTATCAAGTTAAAAATAAATGGGTTAAAGAAAAGACCCTCATTGATTTAGCTATTCATGAGTCACCAGATGAGTATCCGAATCTCATAAAACTTGCGGGGAAAGAGCGTCAGATATTGGATAAGCATTTTGTGCGAGGACAATATTTCAAGCACTCACTCTTAGATTTTTAGTCAGCACTCGAAAAAATAACCTTGAATCGGATGCATTTTATTGGGATTTAAATAAGTCCTTTGCATTTATTTTTGGAAATGCTTCCACAGCGCTATGTTCAGAAAGGTTATATACGGTAATTCCTTGAGCCTTAAAGAACTGTGCTGCTAAGTCGAAGGCTGGTAATGTGAAATCCAATGATCTGTCTAAAAGCGTTGGTTGTTTATTTTCAGCACTCTCATAGAAACGGGGTTGGGTAAAATTATTCATGTCTAACCCAGCTAAGTAAATCTCTTGATAGCGGAGTGAGTGAATAATCTGTAGTGCAACGTAGGCTACAGTAAAATAATCAAAGATCGCGGTATATATTTGAGTTGAAAAACCCAATTGATTGTTGGTATAGAAATAATTTTTTTGCATGTCGACAGCTTTTTTAGGCTGTAAGATTGGTTCAATTTCACCGCGAGTAATAGGTTCTACGACTCTAATGTTACATTGGATATCCTGAAATAAAACTTTTCGTAAAATCAGATCTAAGCAACGTGGTGTAGTGTAAAACGTACAATTGCTATTGAGAACTTTCAACACTAAATCAAAACGGCTCTCAACGAAATTATGGTCAATAATGACATAATGCTTAAACACAACATTAGGCATCGAAATTGCGCCATTTAATCCAACATAATCTATATCGGAGCGGGTAAAAGCTTCGGGAGGGATTTGTTGGACTGATGGCCCAGTTGCAATCATCATGCATAGTTTGTTTTCTGTACAAACAGCTTGTGTATTATCGACGACCAACTTCTGTTTGAAAAAGAGTTTTTGTAAACCATTTTCAGTATCACGTTCAACCTGATAATACGGCCAAAAACGGCGATTATGTTTGTATTGATTTGAATGACTCAGTTTGTAAACGACTTTATAAATATTTCTAAAACACAAGTTTGAAAAAAATAATTGTAAGGTCTGTAGCTTTTTAGGAATCATAAACAAATCATTCAGGTTGAACATTTTAAAAAATAGGCTAAGTTGTGACTAAAGCAGTCACTTTAAGCTTTAGTCATCTAGTCTAAATTTGTTGCCACTGAGTTTAGACTTTAATTTATTGAGCTTTTGAGTGAACCAAGATTCTTTCTGCCCTGGGCGTGTAATTTTATTGCCGTGATAGTTGGCTTGAGTTGCTTTGGTAAAAGCGCCAAAAGGTTCAATCATATATTGTTCTGGTTTGTATCCAGCAGCTAGCGCTTCGTCATAATATTGATCAAAAAGTGCTATTAAATCTGCCCGAGGGTGAGGCATGATTTCACCATCAAACCAGTGCTTTTGGCCTGTTGCTTCAAGACGAGGTAATGAATACTTATGACTGAACTGCGTGCCCATATCTGAGTAATGTAGAATTTTGATCTGTTCAATCGACATCCCTTCGCCATCAATATTATTGTAAGAATCTTGATAAGGTTGTACGAGATTTGGTTTTTCTTTTAGAAGGCGCATTAAATTCTTATGTGCATCTGGATTGGCTTGAATGTCTTTCAATGCAGGAAGATATTGTTTGGCTTTTTCGCAATCCCATACACAAGTACATAGACGTGCTGAGCTTTTGCCGCCCTTAGCGATAACAATGGCATCGTCCTGCATTGAATGAGACCAAAGCTCTGCAATATCACAAAGTACAATGACGTCGGCATCCATGTAAATTGCGCGACCTTCGAAGTTACACGATTCAGGAATGGCCCAACGGAAACCAGAAAAAGGAGTAGCCCATTTTTCAGTACGCCATCCCTCACCAGTCTCCTGATTGGTGTACCAAGGACTATTTGTGTCATGACTCAGTTGCATCCAAGTAATATTTACCGGATGCGAAGTGTGCTTACGAAGACTATATTCAAGAACCATCATTTGTTCTAAGTCACAATTATTGGGATCACAACCTACAAATACTTGAATTGTTTGAGTCATCTTACACACCGTTTTATATAATTAGATTTTAATACAAAGTCATCGCTATAACTATAATAGGATTATAAGTGCTAAAAGCTAGTTCTGCGTAGTAGTTTTTTGCAAATAGTGTCTTGCTGAATGCGGTGCCGCTAGAGATATATGATGTGATTGGTCGCTTTAAATTGATGAGTTTGGTGGGTTCAACTAATATATTGGATATGAGTTAGAGATCTTCCTTAGATTGAGTTTGGTCATCATTGTATTTTATGATTTTGGCGGAATATTTTGAGTGAGAATAGAAGTACTTTCTCTGTAATTTTTGCATTTATACGTTAAATTTTAAGTATAAGTGTTCGATGATTTATAGATTTAAGTATTTGTAATTAAATATAAAATAGCCTTGAGTGTTTTTCAGGTTTTACAGGATCGGTAATGTTAACAGTTTTTGGTTTCCATACGAACGATAAGTTATATACGAAGCATGCGAATATTTTAAAATGCTCGGCAAATAAATTTGGTATAGATGTACATTTTCAAAGCTTTTCCAAAGATGATTGGCAAAAAATTATTGCTTTTAAGCCATGTTATATTGCAAAAGTTCGGCATGAGCTACAAGGGCCGATTTTGTATATAGATGCCGATGCGATTATTCTCGAAGATATTCGACCTTATTTTGAATCAATCACAGAAGATATTGCGGTGCACTATATTCATAATAATCGTTTAATTAGTGCCACGTTGTTTATCAACGATACCCCAAATGCACGTCTATTGGTTGATGAATGGGAAAAAAGACAGTTGGCTGAGCCTGATCGTTGGGATCAGGTTGTATTGCAGGAATTACTGGATGCATGGGTCGAAGAAAAACGCGTTACACTCAAAAAGCTACCGCCCGAGTATAACTTTATTTTTGACACATCACGTAAAGCATACGGGGATACGGTTGAACCGATTATCGAACAATTACAGGCGAGTAGAGACATGCGTTGGGTGCAAAAATATCAGCGTAGAAATGCGTTCTACCGTTGGTTTATGCGCTCAACCACTTTAGCAAAAAGCACACGAAAAATTTTGATGCGTCACGCGGTTGTTAACGCACGGGCAAAGCAATTGGGAATTGATATACAGCTTGAACTTCAAGACCTCATGTAAATGGTGTTGAGGGCTGCTGTAGAGGGAGTTGGATCTGCTGGTAGGGAGCCTTTTTTAAAATATACCTGATCCAGTTGCCAAAGCTGTATTTCTCACGAATTTGTGGATCTACAGCGACATAAGGACTGTCTAAAAAGTCTTTCAATGTATCTAAATTTTTACCATCCCAAATCAGAATGTTGTTGGGATGGTAAAAATCATAATTGCGTATTTGCGCATTGTTGGTGATTAATTTTTTTTGATAATACAGTGCTTCAAAGGTGCGGAAAGATAATCCTTTATGCACTGGATTGACTACATCTACCAATATATCTGCTTGATTAATATGTTGAAGGTTATCCTCATAGTCAATATTTTGGCTGATAAATTTTATTTCTGAAGTGTGATATTGCGTTTGCGCATCTGCTTGATCACCATAGCGAAATTTAATATTGAAATCTAAAGTAATACCATGCTCAATAAGCGCTTTTGCACAATGATCAATTGGTTGAGAGCGGTCGTCAAAATGTAGACCTACAAAGTAGGCAACAGTACCTGTGTGTAATTTGGGTTTTGGAGGGTACACATCAAAATAGAAATTGGTACAACCTTGAAATTTGTAACTACTGTAGTTTGGATTTGATAAATCTTCTGGGTCAAATACAAAAAAATGGTCAAATAAATCAACAGATAATAATGTTTTAGGGAAGCGTTCTATGCCATTCCATTGGTAGCCAATAAAATGGTGATTCGAACCTGCTTTTAATAATTCTAAATGTTGATTATCAATTAAGTCTGGACGTATGACGAGTACATAATCAAAGGTATTATTCTGTAAAGCCTTGGAAATTTCTTCGGCAATGATTCGCTGTTTGATGGCATCTTTTGCTTTATCCTTATATGAAAAATCAGCCAAGAATAATTTTCGGAAAAGCGTGTAGATATTCATCCATCGTGAAAGTTTAATTTTTTGGATATTTTCAGGTGAGCTATTAATGAATTTGACTTCAAAGTTATGGAATTCTAAATTTTTCTGAATAGCTGTCGCAAAATTACTATGGCTGGGCATCACTAAGATTATTTTGTTGGTCATGATGTCTGTCTCATACGGGTCTCAATCTATTTTTAGGCCTATTTATACGACGGCTGAGGGGGCAACGCTTCTTAAAACAGTTTATATTTATTGGATATTTCTCTAGGCTGTACTCTAAATTTAACTGAGAATCTGACTAAATAAGATCATGCTTGGGAGTATTTTCTTGTGATCAGTTTATGTGTAATTAGCATAATCAGCCATGATTGGGTAATAGGTGATTTAGTTAAACCAAGAACTACAGGTAAATTAAAGTTTCTTTGGTTTGCGAATACATGTTTTTTATGCTGCAAAAAAAGCAATAGGTACCGCCTTAGCGGCACTGTTGCTATACATAATTGCTAGCTTGATCATCAACAAAAAGTGTATTTAGAGTCGTAATATGATTACTGTGGTTTATCCGCATTGCCTTTCAAGACCATATAAATTAGGCCGACAAAAATCACAAAAGCACCTGCAAGACTACTTACACAGAAAAAGACAATCCGATTATAGGTTGTTAAATTAAACAATTGATTGTCTAGTATGTAACGCATGAACAACCATTGCGCGATAGCAAAAACAATTAGCACAATACCGCGACGACGGACTTCAGGACGCATAGCCATTTGCTTGCTCACAACTGATATAAAACAGGACGCTATTATGCCATTGCTGAGAATTGATCTCAAATAAATAAAAGTATGCCAATCAAGCCTAAACTAAATAATTTTGATTTTATCTTATCGTCCTGTTTGGATCATGTCTTGCTCTATAGCATTTATACGGGTGGCAACTTTTTATACGCATTGATCTTGCCTGCACAATTTCTAAAACGTCTATAGGACCAAATGTATTGTTCAGGTGCTTGGTTAATCATGTCTTGCATGGCAAGGTTTAAACAGTCCACAGACTGCTGTAGGTCTTTCGATAAAATCTCCTGAGATAACTTAGTACAGTACACATTAAAACCCGTTGCATCCGTATTACGAATACAACTTAATCCAATCACATTACATTGCGTTTTGGCGGCCATTTTTGAGACAAGAGTTGCGGATAATGTATGTTGTTGGAAAAAATATGAATAAATACCGCCACTCGGTTTTGGCAGATGATCGGGTAAGATTACGGTGAGGCCACCTTGTTTTAAGTGTTTGAAGATACTGCGGATCCCTGTTTCATCAGTAGGCACAAGCGTCGCATTAAACTTCTGGCGTGCTTCTAAAATATAGCGGTTCACTCCCTTCGTTTTATAGGGTTTATACATGATCATGGGTTGTGTATAGACGTTTAACCATGCATTTAACAGTTCCCAACAGCCGAAATGCGGAACAACCACAATCACGCCTTTTTTATTGGCTAAAGCCTCTGTGAGGACAGATTCTCCGTGAATATTTTTGAGTAAATCTAGGCTGTATTGGGGTGACATGCCCCAGCATTTTAAAAATTCAATATAGGTCTGACATTGGCTTTGAATGCTGAGATGAACGCGTTTCTGGCGTGTTGTTGGAGCGAGTTTAGGGTAGGCCAATTGCAGATTGATGCTGGTAATACGTTTGATTGAAGAATCACTATAATAAAGAAGGTGTGCAATTCCGCGAGCGATGTATTGTAGAAAGGGTAATGGCAAAATTGAAATGCTTTTAAGTAAATAATACATAGCCATATTTAAACTCAGAAATCTTATGCAAAAGATGTGATGAGAGAAAATTTTGCAAAGAAACTTAAAAATCTAAGATAGATAAAATCAAAAAAAGATGAGCGTCTTAAGAACAAAATAAATGAATAAATCAACAGAATGCTTTAGTGCCAGAACTGCTGCAATAAAATATAGACTATCGTGACCCACTGTAAGTGCGATAGATCAAAAGTTCAAAGGAAATTTTGGAAAATTTGAAGCGAAAAATCGGATCTAGGGGGGAGGAGACTGCCTTGTCTTAAATAAAAAAACCCTGCACATGGCAGGGTTTTTTAATCATAATCTAAAGATTATTTAGTTTCTTCAGCTTTTGGTTTTTCACGTAAACGAATACCCAAATCACGTAGTTGGTTTGATTCAACTGGTGCAGGCGCTTGAGTTAATGGACATTCAGCAGTTTTTGTTTTCGGGAATGCAATCACATCACGAATAGAAGCACCACCTGTCATGAGCATGACTAAACGGTCTAGACCGAATGCCAAACCACCATGCGGAGGAGCACCGTAACGTAATGCGTTGAGTAAGAAACTGAATTTCTCTTCGGCTTCTTCTTCACCAATACCCAAAGCTTCAAAGATTGCTTTTTGCATTTCTAGGTTATGAATACGTAGCGAACCGCCACCAATTTCAGTACCGTTTAACACCATGTCATAAGCCACAGAAAGCGCAGCACCTGGGTTGTTCTTCACATCTTCAACGCTTGATTTAGGCAGTGTGAATGGATGGTGAACAGAGGTCCATTTGCCATCATCGGTTTCTTCAAACATTGGGAAGTCAACCACCCAAAGCGGTGCCCACTCGCAAGTTGACATCTTCAAGTCATGACCGACTTTAATACGTAAAGCACCCATGGCATCGTTGACAACTTTAGCTTTGTCTGCACCGAAGAACACGATATCGCCATTTTCTGCACCCACACGTTTCAATAGATCAAGCACGATCGGCTCGATGAATTTCACGATTGGAGATTGTAAACCTTCGATGCCTTTTTCAAGCTCGTTTACTTTAATGTAGGCTAAACCTTTCGCACCGTAGATGCCGACAAATTTCGTGTATTCATCAATTTGGCTACGTGGTAAAGAAGCTGCACCCGGAACACGTAATGCAACGATACGGCCTTTAGGATCTTTAGCAGGACCTGCGAATACTTTAAATTCAACTTCTTGCATCAGGTCTGCAACGTCAACCAATTTCAACGGAATACGTAGGTCTGGTTTGTCCGATGCATAGTCACGCATAGCATCTGTATAGGTCATGCGTGGGAATTTATCGAATTGAACATCAAGCAGTTCTTTGAACATCTTAACTGTCAACGTTTCCATTAAATCCATGATGTCATCGTCACTCATGAACGATGTTTCAACGTCGATTTGGGTGAATTCAGGCTGACGGTCTGCACGTAAGTCTTCATCACGGAAACATTTTGCGATCTGGTAGTAACGGTCAATACCACCCACCATTAACAATTGTTTGAATAATTGTGGTGACTGTGGAAGTGCATAGAAGCTACCATTAGATACACGGCTTGGCACTAAGTAGTCACGTGCACCTTCAGGTGTTGCACGGGTTAAAATCGGGGTTTCAACGTCTAAGAAACCATTGTCTTCGAAATAGTTACGAATGAGGTTGGTTAGCTTAGAACGGAAACGTAAACGATCTAACATTTCAGGACGACGGATGTCCAAGAAACGGTATTTCAAACGAATTTCTTCAGAAATATTGGTGTTGTCATCATTCAATGGGAATGGAGGTGTTTCAGATGCCGCAAGAACTTCGATTTCTTTGCCCAAAACTTCGATTTGACCGCTCACCATATTGGCATTTTCTGTGCCTGCATAACGGCGACGCACACGGCCTGTAATTTTTAATACGAATTCTGAACGTACTTTGTCCGCAGTTGCGAATGCTTCAGGAGTGTCAGGGTCAATAACCACTTGCACAAGACCGTCACGGTCACGCATATCAAGGAAGATGACACCACCGTGGTCACGGCGACGGTGTACCCAACCGCAGAGGGTTACTGTTTCATCAATTTGAGCTTCGGTTAAAGAACCGCAGTAATGAGTTCGCATCATGGCGTTAAAAATCCAACTATATGGCTAAAGGTAGCGAATACGTAAACAGCGTACCGCCAGAAATAAAGGTAGGATTATGCCTCTTTGGACACCTAGTCTCAAGGTATAGCTTAAAAAAGGTATAAAATTGCTTGCCAGTCTTGCTGCAAACTTAGCCTAAACGGCGATCACGATCTAAAAATAAAAACAGAATGCAGCCAAAGATCAATATCAGTAAAGCGACTCGGCTAAATTCATTGATACTCCGCCCAGTAAAATAATATAGGTCTGACTGCCAAACTTGCGTAGGGATATAACGCGCATAGTCCCAAACACTCACTAGACCACCCAAAAGGCTGAATATGAACAGCCCAATGGCAAAGCGCCTGATTTTTAAACTGACAGGAAAATGTTGCTGGTATGTTTGGTAATAACGCCAACTCATCCATGCCAACAAAGGCAGAGCCAACGCCGATGTCCCAATTTGTAAAATACGGTGTAGTGGGAATGGGTGTCCTAGCAGTGCAACATTCTGGCTTAAAAAGTTCTGAAAAAATAAGGTTCGGAAGTCGGCATGAGTGAGTCCATCCCAGAATAAATGCGTGGCCGTACCGAGAAGTACTGCCAGAATGGTGCCTGTTAAAAATTTAAAAATACGCATTGCACTGTCGAGCCTAAGCTCATGCTGAATGCCCACAAAACGATAAAAACAGGGCCGTAATAGCACATACCATAAAATACAAAAACTGAGTCCAATCCAAAGATCAGGGTGAATCAGTGACGTCCAATAGTGGGTGATATTTGAATTGGTCTGCGTAAACAGTCGATACAAATCGGGAGTCATGCAACCAATGGCAATCGCCGCAACTGGCAATCGGTCACCACTGAGTTTGGCTAAGGGAGGTGCGAGAACAGCATGTGAAATGGTAAAGGGCATTGTTATGTCTTAAATTACATAGACTTAAAATTTATGATTCAGTTTAACTGCTTTTTAAAATAGAAATGTTTTTTATTGCAATAAAAATGGAATGTTATATTATAACAATATTCAAAACTTGTAACTTGAGTCAGTTCCATGTCTTTTCATAAAAATTTGATTACGCTTTCTATTTTTACTGTCGTCGCACCAGGGGTTTTTGCAGAGGAAGCAACAACACAACTAGAAACGTTGACCAGTCAAGCCCATCCTTTGGTACAAACAGCGGCAGACTTTGCAGTCGCCGATCAGGTGATCGAGCAAAAAACATTAAAAGAACGTGCACCAACCATTGGAGATGCTTTGGCAGATGAGTTGGGGGTGTATTCAAATCAATATGGTTCAGGTTCAAGCCGACCAGTGATTCGTGGTCAAGATGGCCCACGAGTGAAGGTCTTACAACACGCCTCAGAAACTGCTGATGTCTCGGCTTTATCGCCGGACCATGCCGTGACGGTTGATCCGATTTTGGCGAAACAAGTTGAAATCATTCGTGGTCCTTCAACCCTATTGTATAGTGCAGGCACTGTGGGTGGTTTGGTTAATGTGACCGACCAAAAAATTCCAACAAGCATGCCTGAAAAGGGTATCGAAGGTACGGCAGGGTTACGTTATAACACGGGTAGCGACGAAAAATTGGCAAGTGCTGGGGCGACTGTTGCGTTGGGAAGTCAGTTTGCTCTACGGGTTGAGGGTTCAAAGCGTGAAGCAAATGACTATATTGCCCCGAACTACTACCATGAGCATGAGGGTGAACTCGAAAAAGAACGCCGTGTTGGAAATACCTTTGCCAAAGGTGAAACTGTCAGTATAGGGGGTTCATGGATTGGGGAGCGCGGTTTTGCGGGTATCGCCTATACCAATCGTCAAGATCAATATGGTCTACCGGGGCATAATCATGAATATGAAAGCTGTCATCCGCACGATGACCATTTACATTGTGGTGCCGATGGGCATGACCATGATCATGAAGAACACGAGGCAGGGCCTTGGGTTGACTTAAAGTCAGAACGTTATGATTTCCGTACAGAAGTCTTAAATCCGTTTGTAGGGTTCGATAAACTACGTGCTCATGCCAGTTATACTGATTATCAACATGATGAAATTGAAGGCGATAGTGTTGCAACCACCTTTAAAAGTAAGGGTTATGATGCGCGTTTAGAGTTGGTGCATCAGCCAATTGCAGATTGGGAAGGTGTGGTTGGCGTACAGTACAATCAACAAAAATTAGATATCACTGGTGAAGAGTCTATTTTAGACCCAACCAAGACGCAAAAATGGAGCGTATTTGGTTTAGAACATAAGCAGTGGAAGGACTTCCATTTTGAATTCGGTGCGCGTGTCGATCAGCAGACCATTGATATTGAGTCTGATCGAAAAGACTATGATGATTATGGCGTATCTTATTCGGGTGCTGTGAATTGGATGTTTGCACCCAACTATAAACTATCTTTGGTTGGATCTCATCAAGAGCGTTTACCTTTAGCGCAAGAGCTTTATGCTGATGGTAACCACCTAGCGACCAATACCTATGAACGTGGTAATGAAAATCTCGATGTTGAAAAATCCAATAACTTGGAGTTAGGTTTCCATTACGACACGGATAAAGTTGATTATCACGTGCATGTCTACCACAACTGGTATGACAACTATATTTATGCACAAACCACTGACCGTTATGAAAACTTCCGTCTAGTAGACTACACCCAAGACAAAGCGCGTTTTTATGGGACTGAAGCAGAAGCGTCTTATGCCATCAATGATGTGTATAAGATGAGCGTGTTTGGTGACTATGTACGTGGCAAAATTGACAATGAAAATGCTCCGCGAGTGCCTGCTGGTCGTTTAGGCACCAAAGTGAATGCAAACTTTAGTGATACGTGGTCGGGTACGGCAGAGTATTACCATGTATTTGAGCAAGATCGAATTGCAAGCTATGAAACGGAAACTGCGGGCTATAACATGGTAAATCTTGGCTTGGCGTATAATGGTCAATATATGCAGGGCAATGATTATCGTGTGTATTTCAAAGCCAATAACCTCTTGGATGAGACGGTTTATTCGCATGCTTCATTCCTATCGACCATTCCACAAGTGGGGCGTAACTTCACAGTTGGGCTCGACTTTAGTTTCTAAAATGCTACTTCAAGCTTCAACCCAACCTTTTCCGTAAAGAAGAGGTGCTTCCTCTCCTTTGTGGAGAGGTTGCCAAAACATCGACAACAGAAATCCTCTTGAAAAATCAAACAATAAAACCTAGTCTGAGCATATTGGACTAGGTTTTTTGTTATGCGTATCTTTCGAAAATTACATCAAAAGCTCAACTGGACTGCGACTCGTTACGTTGGTGTCGTGGTGGGCTTGCTGGCTCTAACTTACTTAAGCTCAGCGGTTTATCATACTGTTAAACCACTGCCTGATGGGTTGGACTATACTGGCAAGTTACGTCATGCCGATGTCAAATTTATTGCAGATCAAACCTATATTGATGCACAAGGTAAACAGCAACAAGATCACCATATTTTCAACGAAGTGTTTAAGTTGATTGAAGATGCACAAACCACGATTGTGCTGGATATGTTCTTATTTAATGATGAAGTGGGTACATCTCAAGTATCACAACGGGCGTTGACTCGTCAGTTGACCGATGCATTGATTGTCAAGCGTAGCTTGCATCCGAATATTGAAATCAAAGTCATCACTGACCCGATTAACTCAGTCTATGGCGGGCTCTTACCTGAGCATTACCGTAAACTGCGTCAGGCGGGTGTGGATGTGATCGAAACTGATTTACGTCCGCTCCGTGCTTCTAACCCTGTTTGGTCAGGTTTTTGGTATATCTGTTGTCAAAATGCAGGCAATAATCCCGATGGTGGTTGGTTAGGCAATCCATTTGGGGATGGAAAAATTACGCTACGCAGCTATTTAAACCTATTTAATTTTAAAGCCAATCATCGCAAAACTTTAGTGGTCGATACCGCACAAGGTTGGAAGACCTTGGTGACATCTGCGAATCCGCATGATGGCAGTTCGCGACATTCCAATGTAGCGCTGTTGGTGACAGGCAATACCGCAATTGATGTCTTGAAAACAGAGCAAACTGTGGCTCACATGTCTCAGGGCGATGTACCGATGGTGATTATGGGGGAGTTTGAAGCCAGTCCATCCCAGCCTCAAGTTCAAGTGCTGACTGAAAAAGCAATCCTAGATGCAACACTCAACTTGTTGAATAACGCAAAAGCCAATGATCAGATTGATTTGGCGATGTTCTATTTGTCTGAGCGTCAAATTATCAATGCTTTAAAAGATGCACAGAACCGTGGCGTTAAACTTCGGATTTTACTCGATCCCAATAAAGATGCATTTGGTCGTCAAAAGAATGGAATCCCCAACCGCCAAGTTGCGTCTGAGCTTAACGATGCCGGTATTACAGTGCGTTGGTGTAATACTCAAGGGGAACAGTGTCATAGCAAAATGGTTTTAAAACGCCATGCGCAAGAAGCAGAGCTCATTTTGGGTTCAGCGAATTTTACTGCACGTAATTTGAAAAATTATAACTTGGAGACTAATTTACGTGTGATTGGTCAGTCTAAAGCAGCGGTGTTTACAGATGCTCAGCAATATTTTGATGGGGCATGGTCGAACTTAAATGGTCGTCAAATGAGTGTGGACTATGAGCAATATAAAGATGAGTCAAAACTCAAATATGGGCTATACCGCTTTATGGAGTGGAGTGGTTTGTCGACGTTTTAATTTCGAATTCCTTTTTCCATTTCTTGCCGTTTCATGAAAAGCGGTACTTCTCCTATATTGTGCAAGATGAAAAATCCCTCTTTTTAAAGAGGGATTGAGGGAGATTTAATTTTTAAGATTTTACTGCTCAGGATTGGGCGGGATGATTTGATCCAAATCTTTATCGGTCATCTTATCGAGTTCATGTAGATCGGTTTTGATTTTCCATTTTTCAGCATCTTCTACTGGACTTGGCAGACGTGCTTCTAACCAGTCACAAATCACATCGGGTGGAAAGTCAGCGTGGTTACACTGAATGACCCATGCTAAGAATTGCTTGGCTTCACCATTCATGTACGGTGGAGGTGAGACAGGTAAAAACTGTGTCGGGAGGCGCTCATTTTTAGAAATATAGTTCAACACATGCCCAAGTTCTTGCACGGTTTGCCATGCCAAAGGATGATCTACATCAATTTGGAACTTAAACCACCACGCACTTTTTCCATCTGTACCATAAGCATCAATCAGATTTTTTTGAATACTGGGAACTTTGCAAAAATATTCATAGAGTCGATCAAAACTTAATTCAGCCACGGCGTGATCATCCAATACAATTATAAACTAAGGCTAAGTATAAACTGAAAACTCCTGTGATTTTTGATTTTCAAAGAAATCCAGTTTGTCACCTTATAGCGACGATAACCAGCAATGATCTAAAATCGACATTTTGTACATTTTTTATCCATTAAATTGGTTTAAAATAATAATATTCACCTCAGTGGAGGAAGATGATGAAATATTTAAAAATAATCTATGGAATAAGTTTACTCAGCTTATTTCCTGCACTGAGTTTTGCTCAACCAGTGACGCGTTATTATGGAAAACCGCTGACTTCGCAAACGCAACGTTTTCCAACTTATGCGGGGCCTTATCAGGGTTTAACCACGCGACCTACATCACCGCCTCCAATTGAGCCTCCTCAGCACAGACCACCTCCGCACCATCCTCCTCATGGCGGGTATCCGATGCGACCAGGTGTGAGTATTATTTATCGAGCACCTAGTTATTCAACTTATAGTCAGGAAACCAATAGCTATGTGTATGGGGATGGTGATTCCAGCATTGAAAGTCGTGATTATGTATTGATTACCGATTGGCGACGTTTAGGGCTACCAGACCCACCTGAAGGCATGCACTGGATTTTTGAAAATGGACGCTACGCTTTAGAGCCAGATTCAAAATAAATGAATCTTTGATTGATACTAAAAACCCTCCGTTGTTTAGACGGAGGGTTTTTTAGTGGTCAATAAAAATTAAGCGAGTTCATCATCTTGTGGACGTGGTGTTTTGCCTTCAGCTAAGGGTTTGTCGGCATGTTTATCCCGAATCACCGAAGGATAATTCCATGACGCATAACGAACCACCAGAATGGCAAGAGCCATAATTAATATTGAGCCTGTGATAATGACTAAATCCATATCGGCTTTGTGGTCGTGTTGGATGTCCGAAATGAGTAGCCGAGTGAGGGCAGTGATCGCAATATAAATTAAGAAACGAACAGGCATGTGGTTGGTTTTAAAGTAGATACCGACCATTGCACCCAGCTCTAAGTAGATGAATAACAGTAAAATATCATCAATCGAGGCGTACTGTTTAACGGTTAGGATCTCATAAACAGTATGACCAGCCGACCAAATCACCATACAGCCAATAATAAATAAAGCCACATAGTGAAAACTTTCTACTGCAGTATTGCCTAATTTATCGAGGAGGGTTTCAATTTTCTCTATTTTAGGATCACGGTTGGTCATGCTAGCCTCCTCATACTTTGCAGATATTATATTGAATCATATGCAAATTTCATGCAAATGACGAGAAGTTGATTATAAAAAGCTGACGTTAAAAAAAACGCCTGACTGGTCAGGCGTTTTTTATCGTGTTTAAACTAATTAAGCTTGGTTGGTGAAGTAGTCTTCAGAGAAGTTCATGATAACTTCTGCACCCGCTTTTACTTTTGCAATACGTAAGTCGATTTCAGGCAAAATACGCTGTGTAAAGTAAGCCGCAAGCGCCAATTTGTTTTGATAGAAATCACCATCTTTGGCTTTGGCCGCATTGGCAATTTTTGCAAACATATAAGCAAAGCTAAGTAAGCCGACTGCATGTAAGTAATCCACTGCTGCAGCATTTGGAAACTCTGCACTTTCAGCAGCACGTTCAAGAATATACTTGGTTACTTCTTCCACTTCAGTTGCTGCATCGAGTGTTGCATCTTTAATGAAGTTTAGGTCCGCATCTAAGCTGTTAGCAAAGTCACGGATTTCAGAAATGTAGTCTGCGATAAATGCACCACCACATTTAATGGTTTTACGACCAATTAAATCTTGAGACTGAACACCGTTCGTACCTTCGTAGATTTGTGCAATACGTAAGTCACGTACACATTGCTCCATGCCCCATTCACGAATATAACCATGACCACCGAAGACCATTTGTGAATCAATCACTGCATTAAAAGCAGTATCTGTTAAATAGGCTTTTGCAATTGGAGTTAGCAGTGCCACACGGTCATTGGCTGCTTTCACAGCTTCAGGGTCTGTTGAGAACTTGGTGATATCAAGTTGTTGACCGACATAGACAGCAAAGGCACGCGATGCTTCGTTGTTCGCACGTGCATTCAGCAACATACGACGAACGTCACCATGCACAAGAATGCTGTCTGCAAGCTTAGCAGGTGATTGAACACCTGATGCACTACGGCCTTGTAGGCGGTCTGTTGCGTATTGGGCAGCATTTTGGTAAGCAAATTCAGATGCACCTAAACCTTGGATACCCATCGACAAACGTTCGTAGTTCATCATCACGAACATCGCCGCAAGGCCTTCATTTTCTTTACCGACCAAGAAACCCTTGGCACCGTCAAAGTTCATCACACAAGTCGCAGACGCTTTGATCCCCATTTTATGTTCAATTGAACCTGGGCCTGCTGCATTACGTTCACCGACAGAACCATCTGCATTCACCAAGAATTTAGGTACGATGAATAATGAAATACCACGTGAACCCGCAGGTGCATCTGGTGTTTTCGCTAGAACCAAGTGAATGATGTTTTCAGCTAAGTCGTGGTCACCGCCAGTAATGAAGATTTTAGTCCCTGTAATGTTATAGGTGCCGTCTTCGTTACGTTCAGCTTTAGTTTTGATAATGCCTAGATCTGTACCTGCATGTGGCTCCGTTAAGCACATTGTTCCAGACCATTCACCTGAGTAAATTTTAGGTAAATACGTTTCTTTTTGCTCTTGAGAGGCATAGCTGTTCAGTGCCATACCAGCACCAACAGAAAGTAGCGGATAGAGCATGAATGATGGGTTGGTTGCGAACAGCATTTCATCTGCAAGAACGGTCAGCATTTTAGGCATGCCTTGACCGCCCCATTCTTCATCAGCTGCTAAGCCAATCCAACCGCCTTCAGCATATTGTTTAAATGCTTCTTTAAAACCAGCAGGTGTGGTGACTGCACCATTGCTATAAGTTGCACCTTCTTCATCACCTGTACGGTTTAAAGGCAGGGTAACGTTCTGCGCAAATTTAGCCATTTCTTCGAGGATCGCTTCAGCCGTTGCGCTGTCTACATGAGCAAGATTTTCATTAGACTGCCAGAACTGTTCAGCATTGAAAACGTCATTGAGGATAAACTTCATATCCGCAAGTGGGGCATTATAAATTGGCATGTTCGTTCACCTGTTTATTGTTTGAATCTCTGTAGACTTAGGACAGCTTAATGGACAACGGTGGATGTTGTTAGATGACCCAAGCGAAATAACGCTCTATTTATAAAGAAAAAGGACCGTCAAAGCTATGACCGTCCTTTCTCTATTTCTGTACTCAAGAGTACAACATTTCAAATATCAACTGAGATATTCAGCTTAGAATGCAAAATGTTCTGCATCTAATGCGAGTAACGGTTCTACACCACCAGCAATCACGTCAACGTGTGAGCGAACACGTGGAAGAATCTTCTTGAAGTAGAAGCGAGCTGTAGTAACTTTCGCGTTATAGAAGTCAACTTCAGTTGTCCCAGCAGCAAGTGTTTCTTGAGCCACAAGTGCCATACGTGCCCATAGGTAAGCAAGGGTGACATAACCAGAGAAGTAGAGGTAATCGACTGCTGCAGCACCCACTTCATTTGGGTTTTGCATTGCTTTCATACCAATTTGCATCGTGAGGTCACCCCACTCTTTGTTCAGTGCAGCAAGTGGTTCAACAAATTCTTGCATTGCAGCATTGTCTTTGTTCGCTTCGCAGAATTTGTGAACAATCTTAGTGAAGTCTTTCAACATTGCACCTTGAGTACCCAAAACTTTACGACCTAATAAGTCTAATGCTTGGATTTCTGTTGTTCCTTCGTATAGACACGCAATACGTGTATCACGAACGATTTGTTCCATACCATGCTCTGAAATAAAGCCGTGACCACCAAACACTTGAACACCGTGTTTTGCAGACTCTGAACCTGTTTCAGTTAAGAATGCTTTTGCAATTGGAGTCAGTAGAGACAAGATGTTGTCAGAGTATTTACGTTCTTCTTCTGTCGCACCTTGCTCAACCACGTCTGCATGTAGAGACAATAAGTAAACCAGTGCACGACCACCTTCAGCAAATGCTTTTTGTGTTAAAAGCATGTTACGTACAGCAGGGTGAACAATGATAGGGTCTGCTTCTTTTTCTGGGGCTTTAGGGCCAGTCAGTGAACGCATTGCTAAACGGTCTTTTGCATAAGCAAGCGCACCTTGGAATGAACCTTCAGATGCCGATAAACCTTGAACTGCTGTACCAATACGAGCAGTGTTCATGAAGGTAAACATGCAGTTTAAGCCACGGTTTTCAGGTCCAATCAGGAAGCCTTTTGCGTTATCAAAGTTGATCACGCAAGTTGAGTTACCATGGATCCCCATTTTGTGTTCGATTGAACCACAACGTACTGCGTTACGTTCACCGACAGAACCGTCTGCATTTAGATTGAACTTCGGTACGATGAATAACGAAATACCTTTGGTACCTTTAGGCGCACCAGGAAGACGAGCAAGGACGATGTGAACAATGTTCTCCGCCATGTCGTGCTCACCCGCAGAGATAAAGATTTTCTCGCCTGTGATTGCATAGCTACCATCTGCCTGTGGTTCAGCCTTGGTACGGATAATACCCAAGTCAGAACCTGCATGGGATTCAGTTAAGCACATGGTACCTGTCCAAACACCTGAAACAAGGTTTGGTAAGTACGCATCTTTTTGCTCAGCTGAACCGTGGTGTTCTAAAGTACGTACTGCACCATGAGAAAGACCAGGGTACATACCCCAAGCCCAGTTCGCAGTACCGACCATTTCAGAAATCACGTTACCTAAAGAAACTGGTAGACCTTGACCGCCATATTGCTCTTCAGCAGAAAGAGATGGGAAGCCTAATTCGATATATTTCTGATACGCTTCTTTAAAGCCTGTTGGCGTGGTAACAACGCCATCGTTCCATGTACAACCTTCACGGTCACCGCTTTGGTTGATTGGAGATAATTCGTTTTCACAGAAATCTGCAACTGCGTCTAAGTATTGGTCAACCAATTCACGGCTTACGGTTTCCTGAAATGCAGGCAGTTTAGAATAATGTTCTTCTGCGTTAAGTAACTCATGCAGTACGAATTGCATATCACGTAAGGGCGCTTTGTATTGTGGCATCTCGTTTTCCTCAATACTGGTTTAACCAGCTTATAATCCTAATAAACATAAAAACGTGTCTTCATTGACACGTGTTGGAATGGTTCAATCGTGCAACATCTTCTAATTTGGTACAAGCGTTTCAGGGGCTTTTCTTGGTGACTGTAAAGTCAAACAAATATTATTTAAAATCGCTAAGTGGGTTGAGTGTAAACAGTGTTGGCTGTTCTAGCATGACATAAATAGTCAAAAAGCGTAAAAAGTTATGTCCAAGAAAAAAGGCGCAGAATGCGCCTTTGAACTGAAACTATCTTTTTAAGATGCTTGATTTGGAGCTGGAACGGGTGGTTTTGGTTGGAAGTGAACCATACATTTACCATCCACGGTCTGCATACCAACTTTTATTTGAACAGATTTACCATCTGGTTGGCCTTGGCAAGCTTTAGCCATAGCTTCTTGGCGCGCTTGACGTTCAGCTAAACGCTGAGCATATTGTTTGGTCAGTTCAGCACGTTTTGCATCGGTTAATGGCTCACCGTGTTGCATATGCATGCCACGGAACTCACCACGATCACCTTGCATAGGTGCCTGTCCAGCATGATCATCTTCCATTGGTGGACGTTCGCCACGTTTCATTTC
The DNA here is from genome assembly GCF_055632855.1 of Acinetobacter sp. SW-226. Lineage (NCBI taxonomy): Bacteria > Pseudomonadati > Pseudomonadota > Gammaproteobacteria > Moraxellales > Moraxellaceae > Acinetobacter > Acinetobacter sp. SW-226. The sequence continues at coordinate 567,794 of NZ_CM145752.1, forward strand.
ATCACGGTTTGGTTTAAATGAAATGGCGCAGGTACCATCTAAGTTTTGTTCACCTGCTTTAATTTGTACCGCTGTACCTACTGCCTTGCCATCACATGCTTTTTTCATGTCTTGCATGACTTGTTTATGTTCAGCGCGCATTTCTTTAAATTGCTCGCGTTGTTCAGGGGACATTCGACGGTCGTTCTTGTCATGACCATGCATGCGTTGAGGTTGGTCCATATCTTTTGGAGGCTGGGTTGATTGACAGGCAGTCAATGCGCCTACAGATAAAATACTGGCAGTGGCTAAAGCAATTTTTGTCATCTTATTCATGTGTAATTCCCCAATAAAGAGCAGGTGATTTTTGATGATTAAAGATTAAGTAATAATGATGTAGAAACAATGGAGAGTTTTTTAGCACAGTGTTCTATACAATACGAAATGAGAAGAAAAAACTGAGATATGTGTTTTGAAAATTCGTCGCGTACCGATTGCCTTACGCTTATTCCTGACCGTCTTGCTGACCACGTTGGTGATTACCACGGTGAGTTTGGGCGTGTTACATTGGACGATGCAAAAGAATTTTGCTAAATACGTTGCAGATGTGGAAATGCAAAAGCTTGATCATTTGATTGACAACTTGGCAGGTGTGTATAGCACTTATCATGATTGGGGCAATGCCATTCAAGCACAGATTTTACAGATTGAAGGTAAAGCGGATCCTGACGATTATGACCGGCTCTCGCATTGGTGGTTAAGACGGCAATATGATATTGCGTTACAGCAGCGTTATTTTGAAGAACATACTTTTGCGAATCTCCCGCCAACTTTGGCTAAAGCTGATCAAGGAAAACCATTACTTGATCAAGATGAATTGAAATGGTTAGAGCTTAATTTACCGTCAGAATATCAACCTTTTGAAGGGCTTAAATTTCCATTGAGGTCGAATGAAAATGCATTTCGCCCCCCTGAACGCAAAGACGGCAAAGCACCACCAAAGGAAAATCAGAAAAAGCAATTTATCTCAATGCCAGACCGTTTAGGTTTGAGCTCACGTTTATCTTTATATGACGCCAAACAACAATTCGTTGTTGGTGAGCCATCTTCAGACCAAGTTTCATATCGCCCCATAATTGTGGATGAAAAAATAGTCGGGTATTTGGGCCTAAAACCCGTGCTTGATCAAGATGATGCACTGAGTATTAACTTTTTTAGCAATCAGAAACGTTATTTATTATTGGCTTATGGTTTAACTGTTTTTGCCAGTTTGATTGTTTCATTATTATTGGCAACGTATTTTAAACAACCGATTCAGCGACTTTTAAATGGTACACGTGAACTGACGAAAGGTAATTTTCAGCATCAAGTTAAAGTGAATCGAAACGATGAGCTGGGTGATTTGTCCAATGAGCTCAACCAATTGGCGGTGATTTTAGATCAGCATGAAATTTCACGTCGTCAATGGGTGTCGGATACTTCGCATGAGTTGAAAACACCGTTGGCAGTGTTACAAGCGCAGATTGAAGCGATGCAAGACGGTATCCGAAAACCAACGCCTGAGCATTTTGCCTCGATGTTACGTCAAGTGACCAGTTTGAAAAAGCTGACTCATGATTTGGCAGACTTAGCACAAGCTGAAGCGCAGCAATTAAACTGTTATTTTGCAAGCGTAAATCCATGGGCGGTGATTGAGCAAGAAGTGGAAAACTTTAAGCCCAAATTTGAACAAGCTCATTTAAGCATCAGTGTTGAAGGTGAGGGGGCTGAGTTACAACTTGATATTGACCGCTTTAAGCAAATCATGGTCAATTTGTTGGGCAATAGTATTCGTTATACTGAAGCCGGTGGACAGGTTCGTATTCATACTGAACAATCTGCAACAGATTGGACAGTCTACGTTGATGACAGCCCTTATGGTTTAAGTGACGAACAGTTGGCACGACTCGGTGAGCGTTTTTACCGTGTAGATGACTCGCGGACGCGGAGCACAGGTGGTACGGGTTTAGGTTTGGCTTTATCTGCTAAACTGGCGCAAGCTTTAGGTGGCGAATTGAGCTTTGATCATTCGCCTTTGGGTGGTTTACGTTGCAAGTTAACGTTCCCAAAAAAATGAAACACAAAAGGAAGTATGTATGAAACATATTATGCTGGTTGAAGATGAAGTAGAACTTGCACAATTGGTCCGCGATTATCTTGAAGCAGCGGGCTTTGAAGTCAGTATGTTTCACGATGGTCAGGACGCATTTGATAGCTTTACGCAGCGTAAACCGAGTCTCATGATTTTAGACTTGATGGTGCCGCGTATGGATGGTTTAACCATTTGCCGTAAAGTCCGCGAACAGTCGGATTTACCGATCATTATGGTTACCGCACGTACCGAAGAAATTGACCGCGTGCTTGGCTTGAACATGGGGGCAGACGACTATGTGTGTAAGCCCTTTAGCCCGAAAGAATTAGTGGCGCGTGTCCAAGCCGTGTTACGCCGTTTAGAGCGCAAGGCTGAGCCTGAAGATCAGTCTTTATTCCGTATGGATAAAGCGCAGCAACGCATTTGGTATCAACAAAAGCCTTTAAACCTAACACCGACCGAGTTTCGTTTACTGGAGTTGTTTTTAGAGCATGTGGGGCAAGTCTATTCACGTGCACAGTTGCTAGATCATATCAACCCAGACAGCTTTGAAGTGGCTGACCGTGTGATTGATAGTCATATTAAGAACTTACGTCGTAAGATTTCGGATGCAGCTGAAACAGGCAACCGTCATGAATGGGTTCAGGCAGTATATGGTGTAGGTTACCGTTTTGAATATCCTGAAGATTAATTCAGTTGTCTAAACAATAAAAAAGCGGATAAGTCTTAGGCTTATCCGCTTTTTTATGCATTCAGGGGAGGGAGTAAGCAAAAATGACAGTCAGTTTGAATGCGAAATTGCTAAAGCGAGACGGGACAATCAGCGATTTTAAAGGACAAGACTGGTTGATCGTCTGTGCAAGCGGTACAATTCACTTTTTTATCAGATGAGCATGTGTTTTGAGCAGCGAGACGCCTAAACTTCAGCGCCGTTTAAAGAACCGCCATATTCAATTGATCGCCATGGGTGGTGCAATTGGTACAGGACTGTTCTTAGGTTCAGCACATATTATTGAATCTGCTGGCCCATCGATTATTTTGGGTTATATGATTGGCGGTTTGATTGCATTTTTAATTATGCGACAGCTCGGTGAAATGATTGTGCATGAGCCAGTGACGGGTTCATTCAGCTACTTTGCCTTTAAATATTGGGGGCGGTTTTCAGGCTTTTTAACGGGCTGGAACTACTGGGTGCTGTATATCTTGGTGGTAATGACTGAGCTGACCGCGATTGGTAAATATGTGAACTACTGGTGGCCACATATTCCTGCGTGGGTCTCGGTGCTGGTGTTTTTTGTGGTGATCACCCTGGCCAATCTTGCCAATGTCAAACTGTATGCGGAGTCTGAGTTTTGGCTGTCGATGATTAAAGTTGTGGCGATTATCGCCATGATCATCTTTGGGGTTTATTTGCTGTTGACGGCTGATGTCGGTTCAACCGCATCCGTCACGAACTTATGGGTACATGGCGGGTTTTTCCCACATGGCTTTGAAGGCTTGTTTTATATGTTGGCCTTTATGATGTTTGCCTTTGGCGGCATTGAGCTGATCAGTATGGCGGCTGCGGAAACCGAAGATCCTGAAAAGAACATTCCAAAAGCCGTCAATCAAACGGTGATTCGGGTTTTCCTATTCTATATTTGCTCGCTGGCGATTCTTTTGTCTTTGGTACCTTGGAATCAATTGGATTTGGGTGGGCTAGATAAAAGTCCATTTGTGCTTATTTTTAAGCAAATGGGCATTGATTGGGCAGCGCATTTACTCAATTTTATTATTCTGACTGCATCAGTTTCTGTTTGTAATAGTGGCATGTATGCCAATAGTCGCATGCTATTAGGTCTGGCCGAACAGGGCAATGCCCCGCAAGTTTTTAAGCAGGTGAATCGACAAGGGACACCAATTGCGGCGGTTTTATTTTCAGCATTACTGATTTTCGGTTGTGTGCTGTTAAATTACTTCTTACCTGAAAAAGCGCTCAGCTATCTGATTTATATTGTGGTTAGTGCGGCGGTGTTGAATTGGATGATGATCAGTTTGATCCATCTTAAATTTAGACAGAGTATGAAAAAACAGGGCATTCAAACCAAGTTTCCAGCGCTGTTTGCACCGTTTAGCAATTATTTTGTTTTAGCGTTCATGCTGATGATTTTATATATCATGTGGAATCAAGGTTTTATGCTTTCCGTGTTGATGCTTCCTGTCTGGATCCTCGTGCTCTTTGTTTTATTTAAAACATTGAAGCCGAAGAAGAGTTAAAGCGCAGGTGATGATGTTGAAAAGGACTCAATATGAGTCCTTTTTTATTGGGCTTTTGATCGTTTAGGATTCTGATTCATTGTTAAATTATAAGGATTTTAAATAATGTTTTAGTGTGTCCTTTTACTTTTACGTCTGTTTTAGACAAAGTCGATGAGTCTGTATTCAAATCAGTGATGCATTCCACGGGTCATGTGTGTCATTCAGGGCTTGGTGGTAAAAATGCGGGCCAAACTCTCCAACGATACTTTTAAATAAGCAACTGAGCAGCTAAATGACCTAGATTTCATTCAATCTCAGAGGGGCTTCGTATGAGGTTCACCATAGCTTTTGGATTAACTTGGGTGGAGAGTGAGCGACTCTCATACTTCATCTTTTCGGATTGATATGTATAGATAATTAAATAGGCAAAATTGAGAAAAGAGTGGTTATATTTCCAACAGATTGAAACAGTGGGTTATCAAGTTGCTTTTTAAGTACTCAAAAACTAAATTGAATGAGTAAGGTTCAGCTGCGGTCATACTGAAAACTATCCACAATTTCTGCGGATAATTTTGGGGGTAAGTCTAATTAAGCTTATTTTTTATGTACGTTTTGGCTTACAACTATTCAAGCGGATTGCGTCTAGGTCAGCCCCAAGATTTTTTATATGATGCAGTCATAGAGAACAGGAAGTTCCAAAACATAAAACAAAAATAATAAGTTCAGCACGAGGATGTGAGGTACGACAGGAGTTATACCTAGCTAAGTGATACGAAAAAAGCCCGACAGGATGTCGGGCTTTTTTTATGATCTATAAATGTCTCATTTCGTTTTTCGTTTCGAATTTTGCTTCCAAAGTGGGCAATACTAGAAAATGTAGTAAAGCTGTGCAGCAGAGACAATATGCGTTCAAATCTATGTATCTGCTTGATGCAGTGATAGGGTTGAGCTTTAGAAAATGTAAAAGGAGTAATTAAATTCTGTTCATTCAATACATATTTAGGTGATGGCTTGAAGCGCAGCGATTCGCTGTTTTTGTCGTTTATTCAGTTTGGATACCACGAGCTCATAAGAACTCTGTACTAGATCAATAACTAAATCTGAATCTAAGTCTTCATCCTCATAAATTGAAATCCAATGTTTTTTATTCATATGCCAACCTGTATGAATATATGGATAAATATCACGTAGCATCGCGCCGTGGTCAGGCGTGACTTTTAAGTTACTTAAAGCCACACCCTTTAAAGATGAATTGAGCAAAAACATTTTATCCATGACTTTATAGACATCACAGCCCTCACCAAAGGGCTGAGTACACGCCACCTCTGGTAGGACAAGTGCAGCTTTTGCAGCAATAAGATGTAAGGACATGGTGATCATCACTCAATGGGCGAAGCCCTGTGGATATTGTTTAATTTATCCACAGTTTAAGCCAAACGCTTAAGAGGAACAACTTACCATCACTTCAGGAATATCATTTGCTAATGGAGCTAAATCCTCCACTTTCTCCAGTGCTACATTCCGCTCAAACGGGTGGCTGAGGAGGTCAAATAAGCGTTCGACTTCTGAAAAATCATTTCGTTCGGCCAGTTCAATCGCTTTTTGCGCCATGTGATTGCGTAGGATATAAACAGGGTTGGCTTGTTGCATGGCTGCATCGAGTGCTGCTGTGTCTTGATTGGCACGAATTTGTTCATATTGCGCAAGGAAACTTTCAAACTGACGGCGGTCAAGGCAGTCATCTTTAATCGCTTCATATTGTTGATCCTGCAAACGAATAAAGCTTTGCGTGTAGTCGAGCTGTTCGGTTTGTAGAATCCGTAAGAAAGTCATGGCACAGTCAAAACTGTCAGCATGGAAATGAGGCAAGCCCATTTTCTGACTTAAACCCAGTTTATAGTGCTCCAAGAACGTGGGTTCATAGTGCTCTAGGCAAGTGGCAAGGTCTTGCTTCCATTGTTCTTTGTCATAGTCTTGTGGACAAAGCGGAATGAGGTTATTCAACCATGTCCATAAGTTCCAGTGTCCAATGCTCGGCTGTTGTTGATAGGTATAGCGACCTTGATAGTCGGAGTGATTGTTAATCCAATTCGGACGGAAGCGTTCCATAAAGCCATAAGGGCCAAAATCGAGGGTTGAACCCGTAATATTCAAATTATCGGTGTTCATGACGCCATGTGCAAAACCAACCAATTGCCATTTGGCAATCATGACCGCAGTCCGTTGAATCACTTGGGTTGCAAATGCCAAAACAGGTTGTTCCGCATCTAAACATTCGGGGTAATGCCATGCGATGCATTTTTGCGTAAATTCGCCAATTAAATCAGGTTGATACTGATTGATCCACTCAAAATGTCCCAAGCGAATATGACAGTCTGATGTACGTAACATCATTGCACCGAGTTCCAATTTCTCCCGCTGCACGCCTTGAGCTGATGAGGTAAAGCCCACCGCGTTGCTTGAAGCCACACCTAAACTATTCAGTGCATGCCCAGCCAAGTACTCACGAATAACGGAGCGAAGTACCGCACGACCATCTCCCATACGTGAGTAAGGGGTAGAACCTGCACCCTTTAAATGCAGGTCAATGGTTTGACCATGTTGATCGAGAATTTGTGCGATCAATAAACCCCGACCATCACCGAGTTGTCCCGCCCACTGACCAAATTGATGTCCAGCATAGACCATTGCCAAAGGTTCAAATTCACTAAAGGTTTTCTGTCCGCTACAAATCTCTACCCAAGACTGTTTGTCAGCTTCAGACCATTGCAACTGTTCTGCTAAGGCTGCATTGAAATGACCTGCTTTTGCCCCTTTTAGTGGAAGGGGCTGTTGATGGTGATAAAGCTTTGAAGGAAGGAGGGAATAGCGTGAGTTGAATTGCATAGTGAAAGATCACAAGGGATAAGCCATGACCCCATCAATATAGCAAAGTTTTAGTGTTAAGACATATATCCAACTGTTTTAGTCGACTATAAACAACTTGGCACCCTTTGAGGTGGATGAGCGATGGGCTTCAGCTTGATCTGCAACTTGGTAACTCATGCCAGCCGTAAGGATAAAGCTACGACCATCATCTAGTTCAGTGTGGAGTTCGCCTTCTAAGCACAACAGGATATGTCCTTTAGAACACCAATGGTCGGCCAAATAGTTCTCCGAATACTCCACCATACGCACGCGAATCGCGTCAAATTGCTGCGTACGCCACAGAGCATAACCTTGATCACCTGTATGGCGCGTGGTGGGTATCTCGGCCCAGTTGGTGATACCGAAAGGGATGTTCTTAATATCCATGTTGTTATCCTTTATGAACTGCTAAAAAAAGCCCCTTGCGGAGCTTTCTTTTGAAACAATTATTAGAAATCAATTATTGTGAAACAGGCGCTTTTTTAATGCTACGCATCAGCGTGGTTAAGGTTTGACGATGATGACCTAAACGCTGTTCAACCAATTGAAATTCAATTTTAAGCTTTTCATCCATTTGATGAATTTTTTCAGCTACAGCCGTTTTCTTGGCTTGAATTTCTTGTTCTTTCAATTTTGCCCAGTCATTTAAGGTCTGGGTGAACGCATCATACTCTTGTGCAATACGAGCTTTTGCTGAGCTGATGTCATCACTGACATTCAGACCATGAACTTCTAAGTCTTGCTCAGCATACTTAAACTTCATCGCAAGTTCAGCTTTTTTGATATTAAAGCTCGGAATACGACGTAAGTTTTTAGCTAAACCCAGTTTTGAGCATGACCAAATCAACCATTTGGTTGGGTCATATTGCCACCATTTCACACCATTACGGTAGTCATATTGGAAAATGTGGTGGTAGTTATGATAACCCTCACCCCAAGTCGCAATCGCTAACCAGAAGTTGTCACGTGCGGTATTTTCATCTGTATATGGACGTTTGCCCCACATATGACATAAAGAGTTAATGAAGAACGTAACGTGGTGGCTGAGGATTAAACGCATTAATCCGCCCAATAATAACACGCCCCATAAGTCACCTACGGCCCAACCAATTGGTAATAAAATACCCGTGTGGACGATGATCACTAAAGGCACATAGTATTTGTGTTGGAACATCACCAATTTATCATTGAGTAAATCGGGTGCATTTTTAAAGTCAGGTTCTGCTGATGGATAGTCACGAAGCATCCAACCCATGTGTGCATACCAAAAACCATTGTTAATCGAGTACGGATCTTTCTCGATATCATCGACATGGCGGTGGTGGGTACGGTGACCTGAACCCCAATATAAAATACTGTTTTGTACTGCAAATGTACCCATAATCATCAAAATGATTTTTAAAGGCAAGCTTGCTTCATAAGCACGGTGTGCCCATAGACGGTGATAGCCAGCGGTAATACCTAAACTACTAACACCCAGTAATACAAACATACTGATCCAAGCGGCTAAGCTGAAATCATGATGGTAGGCATATAACGGAATTGCAATGACAGCCACAATGGGAAGAAAAACCAATGCAAAAATTGCAACCCAGTTAAATGGGGCTTTGGGTAGGGGAGCATTCATCTCCAACAGCACTCCTGAAACCTTGGGAGGTATAAATGGAAGGTCAATCCATTACTTTTTGCATGGATTAAGCTACAGCATATTAGCATGAGCGAACCGTGATTCACTAGCATTATTGTACAGATGTATTGTACTAAACAGTAACAGAATAAGAATGTTTAGATATCGAAATTATCGAAGCATTTTTAGGCACTATAGTAGTAGAGCGATCAATATGAAAAGTGAACATTTTCAGTCCCACTGCTCATGTAAAATTCAAGTCAATTTTTGGCTTGCTCAATGAACATCTGCCAAATGTTGTAGCATCATTTTAGGAAAATCGGTAATTAATCCATCAATGCCACAGTCACGTAAATGTTTAGCGCGCTCGATGTCATTTACTGTCCAAACGCTAATCGCCAAATTCGCTTGTTGTGTGGCTTTTAACAGGTCATCGGTTGCCAGTTGGTTCATCCAGCCGATTTGGCAACAGCCATATTTGAGCGCTTGTTCAATTGCAAGATGTTGAATATTTTCTTCAATTAATAAGCCCCATTTCAGTGGGGAATGTAGATCTTGGAGTGCTTGTAGGATTTTAAGATCAAAACTGGTGATGACTGCACTCTGCTCAAAGTCTCTCAGTTGCTGTGTGAGATGTTGTGTCAGTCGCTCCGCTTCTGCTTGTGTTGCTACAGCTTTGACTTCAACCTCAAGATGTTCGAAGTCCTGCATAATCTGGAGTGCTTGTCGCAGAGTTGGAGTGCCTTGCTTTTCCCAGTCTAACCAAATATGTGCTTGATTATAGGTATCGAGTTCTGTGCTGTTTAATGGGTAGAGTGCTTGGTCGATACCAGTGGTCCGGAGCATGTTGTCATCATGCATAATGATCAGCTCATGGTCTTTGAGCTGACGAACATCAAATTCGACCGCACGGATGCCCAAATCATGAATATATTGAAAACCGCCGAGTGTATTTTCTGGGGCTTCGCCACGTGCACCACGATGTCCGATGATTCTCATATTGAACCTGATTTATACGTCTTTTGATTGATTGTAGCGCTAAAACATCGGATTGGGGGATAGATTCTAAGGTGGAAATATCAGATATACGTCAATGCCGTGTGTAATAGTTAGAGGTCGGATTGAGTTTGAGTGTAATGCCTCTGCGATATTGGCAATAAGCAATGAAGTCCGAAGAGTTTTACGATGGGTAAATGGTTTGGGTTAGTTTCTCGAAAGAAAAGTAACTTCAAAAAGCCTTCCAGTGAATTGATCACGGGAAGACTTTGAAAAAATCTATTTCGTTCTAAAACTTAGAAACGTTTAAATGGTTTCATTAATATTTTTTTGCCAAAGCACTTCTGAGCCGCCTTCAGCTCGTTGTAAGGCACGGGATGCAACAAAAAGCCAGTCTGATAAGCGGTTGAGCAACTGTAGCGCGGTGCTTTGAATATTTTGATCACGGGTGTGTACCGACATTAAGCTACGTTCAGCTCGGCGACATACCGCTCGCGCTTGGTGTGCGTAGCTACATGCTAAAGAACCTGAAGGGAGAATAAATTCTTTCAGCATGGGTAAGTCTTCATTCATACGGTCAATTTCTTGTTCAAGAAACTCAATACAAACTGGTTGGAGCAAATGATAGTTTGGAATACAGACTTCACCGCCTAAATCGAAGAGCCAATGTTGAATGAGGCTCAAGCTTTTATCCCATGTTGCTTTTTCCGTGATTTGGCTTGCACTAATTTGAGCACGAAGTACACCAATTGTTGAATTAAGCTCATCGACATCGCCCAGTGCGGTAATTCTTAGATCATCTTTAGTCACACGTGATCCATCGCCCAGACCTGTGGTGCCTGAGTCGCCAGTACGGGTATAAATTTTACTTAAACGGTGGCCCATAATTTGTCCTGCCTAAAGAATGAAAAAAAGGATAATGTCGGTCAAAACATTATCCATAAACTGCGCTGTTTTAAATTGTTTTTTTGAGTCTTTACGCTAAATTAATAACGGAAAGTGACTCCTGCTGAGGCAAAACGACCGCCATTGATGTACCACGTATCAGTGCTTGAGTAGACTGCTTTGTATTTGACATCACCAATGTTTTGGATATTGGTGAACAATTTGATATTTGGATTTACATTCCAAAATGCATTGAGATCAATCGTTGCATAACCAGGAATTTTAACGGAGTTTTGGCTTGCTTGAGCTTTTGCATGAGAACGAGCGACAAGAGCAGTATTTACACCATAAGTTCCGTCATCATATCCTGCTGTAAAGGTAAAGGTTTGACGTGGACGACGCACGAGTTCAAACCCAGTAGATTCATCTTCTGTTTTTACGTAAGCATATTCAGCAGATGTAAAAAGTTGATCTTTTTTCCAATTTAAACCGAGCTCACCACCAGTCATATTGGCATCATCAATATTGACATATTGCCATGAGGCATTTGATCCAATTAGGTTTTTGACTTTAGTGTAATACACAGACGCATTTGCACTTAAACCATAGTTAAATTGTTGATCTAAACCGATTTCATAAGAAATACTTTCTTCTGGTTTGAGATCTTGATTCCCATAAAAACCAGCATATAGCTGATAGGCTGTTGGCGCTTTAAATGCAGAACCAATATTGGCATAAACACTTGTCAACGGTGCAATTTGTAAACGTCCAGCTATTTGCCCTACAGTGTGTTGACCAAATTGATCATCATCTTCTAAACGGATACCTGCTTGAGTGTGTATGCCCGCATTATTATATTGATGTTGTAAGTAATACCCTGTAGACCCAAGGTTTTTCTTCCCAGATAGGTAATCATAAGTCACATCAGTATCTTGTGTTGATACACCGAACAAAATGTTTTGTTTTGGAGTGAACTTCCAATTTAAATTAATGTCACCTTCATTGCGCTCACTATCATAGGCATACGAATACGTTTCAATATAAGTTGCTTCATCTTGATAATTTGAATAGCGGGCATTTAAAGTTAATGCATCTGTGAATTGGTATAGACCATTCCAGTTGATCAATTGATTTTTAAAATCACGTTTAGCAGTATTTGTACCTGTAGAATAGTCTAAATAGTGATTGATTCCTTCATTTTCACTAATAGATACGTTTGTTTTAAAATTATCTTGTTTGTATCCAATCTTAGCGCTATAACCTTTTTGGTCATAGCTCGCTTGGTCATTATTCTGTGTATTTAAGATTTCTGTGCCATCACTTTCTAAGCGTTGACCTCGAATTTGAGCAAAAAAACCATCTTGAGCTAGATCTAATCCTACCAGTGCTTTATATGTGTTGTTCTCACCATATAAGCCAGTAATGAATGCACTATTTTTTTCTGGGGTGTCTGTCAGTAATTGGATTACCCCACCAATTGCATCAGAACCATATTGAACTGAAGCAGGGCCTTTAAGAATTTCAATTTGACCGACATCAGATAAATCTAAAAGTTCGGTATTATTTTTACCATTAATCCCTTCAATTAAAGCAGCACCATCTTTAAGTACTAAAGTATGATTGGAATTTGTACCACGGGTGAAAATGGAAGTTGTTTGCCCAAGACCACCAGTTTGAACAACATTTAATGCGGCATCTTGTTTGACTAGATCATTTAAGTTAAGAGCTGGATTTTTTTCGATGTCACTTTTTGAAATCACAGCAATACGGGCAGGAACGTCTTTAATCTTTTCTTCAGAACGTGTTGCAGTTACAACGAGTGTGTCTAAAGATGCATTAATACTGTCTTGTGCAGATGCTGTTGCGGAGAAACCCATCGCAAGAGCGATTGCGCCCACTAAAGCTGTAGGCTGAAATAAATTTGGCATGCTGGCTCCATACATTCACCCCCCGTGAATGATTGAGTTAAATGGCGCAATAAGCAGGTCTCCGGACTTAAATATAAATATTGCGAACAATATTGGTATATCCATCTTCCCACACGAGTGCAGTGATGTAAGTGCAAACACTTATAAAGATATACGTTTCGTTTTACCGTTGCGGGGGCAGTGTTGGACTCTCACCAACTTCCCTAAAGCATAGTGCTCAGACTTATTGCATTTGGGCGAAGTATAAGGTTTGTATGCGAATTAAACAATCTATGTAAAGATTTTTCAGGATGAACTTTACGCAAGGCGAAAAAATTGCATTACAATGATTCGCCCTGTTATTTATAGATCAGCTATAAATAGGGTTGAGCCAGAGTTATAACCTATGCGAACCCGTGCCAAAATTTGTGGGATTACCCGTAGCCAAGATGTTCAAGCTGTGGTCAAAGCAGGGGCAGATGCAATTGGTTTTGTATTTTTTCCACCTAGTCCACGCCATGTCAGTGTAGTTCAAGCCAAAGAATTGATTCAACATGTGCCTGCCTATGTGCAAACTGTTGGACTTTTTGTGAATGCCACTGCGGATGACATTGCGGATGTGTTAAAACAAGTGGCACTGGATATCATCCAGTTTCATGGTGATGAAACACCAGAAGACTGTCAGGTGATTGGGACACAAGTAGGAAGGCGCTGGTATAAAGCTATTCAAGTCAAACCTGAATTGGATGTGGTGGCAGAAGTTCAACGTTTCCAACAAGCAGGGGCAAGTGCAGTGCTCTTAGATGCCTGGCATCCTGAACTCAAAGGGGGAACAGGACACAGTTTTGACTGGTCACAATTCCCTACGCTTGATATTCCTTTAATTTTAGCGGGTGGTTTAACCCCCACTAATGTTGAAGACGCTATAAAGACGACTGGGGCTTATGCTGTAGATGTCAGCGGAGGCGTCGAATCCGCTAAAGGTATAAAAGACCAACAACTTATAGAAAACTTCATGCAAGGAGTCCATCGTGGATCAGCAAAGTAATGTGATTGACTATACCCAATACCCAGATGAACGTGGGCATTTCGGTATCCATGGCGGACGTTTTGTGTCAGAAACTCTAATGGCAGCATTAGAAGACTTAGAAAAGCTCTATTTCCGTATGAAGGATGATGAGCAGTTTCTGGCAGAATTCGACCGTGACCTCGCCTACTATGTAGGTCGTCCTAGTCCTTTATATTATGCTGAGCGATGGTCGAAAGAGTTGGGTGGTGCGCAAATTTATTTAAAACGTGAAGACCTCAACCATACGGGTTCACATAAAGTGAACAACACCATTGGTCAGGCTTTACTGGCAAAACTGTCAGGTAAAAAACGCATTATTGCTGAAACGGGTGCAGGTCAGCATGGTGTCGCAACGGCAACCATCGCGGCGCGTTTAGGTCTGGAGTGTGTGGTATTCATGGGTGCAGAGGACGTAAAACGTCAAGCCATGAATGTCTACCGTATGCGTTTACTTGGTGCAACTGTTGTGCCTGTCGAAAGTGGCTCAAAAACATTGAAAGATGCCATGAACGAAGCGATGCGTGACTGGGTGACCAATGTCGATTCAACCTATTATGTGATTGGTACGGTTGCAGGCCCACACCCATATCCACAGTTAGTTCGTGACTTCCAGTCAATTATTGGCCGTGAAGCGCGTAAACAAATTCAAGAGCAAGCAGGGCGTTTACCTGATGCTTTAGTGGCATGTGTAGGTGGCGGTTCAAATGCAATGGGCTTGTTCTACCCATTCTTAAACGATGCTGATGTGAAAATGTACGGCGTTGAAGCTGCGGGTTATGGCATTGAAACAGGTAAACACTCTGCACCGTTAAATGCAGGTCATGTTGGTGTTTTACATGGTAACCGTACTTATTTGATGTCAGATGAACAAGGTCAGATCATTGAAACGCATTCAATTTCAGCAGGTTTGGATTATCCAGGTGTGGGTCCTGAACATAGTTTCCTGAAAGATATGCATCGTGTTGAATATGTGCCAATCAATGACAATGAAGCTTTACAAGGTTTCCGTGATTTAACTCATATTGAAGGAATTATTCCTGCTTTGGAAAGTTCTCATGCGATGGCTTATGTCACTAAACTTGCGCCAACCATGTCTAAGGATCAAATTATCATTGCGACGGTTTCTGGTCGTGGGGATAAAGATTTGATGACTGTGGCACGTATTGATGGCGTGGAAATGGTTGAGATGTAATGACTTCTTTAAAGCCTTCCTATTGAGGGGAAGCTTTAAATATTAGATTTAAAGAATCGTGTTGGGTGAAAGCTCAGCACGATTTTTTTGAAATAGAAGTTTATCCAAAACATGAATAAGGGAAGGCGACATGGATGTTGCCCGTTGAGCAGCATTACAGGGATGTAATGTCTGCTCAATAAGATGGTTTTGTTACTTTTGCCGAAACAAAAGTAAGATATTTCCTGCCAATGAAAACTTTGGTCAAATCTATCTCATTGTATTGGTGATAACGTTATTTAAATTTTGACGGAGTCTTACTGCTTACACCTCAAATGTAAGGAGTTCATAATGTTACTTTGGATAAGCTCAAAGTAACCAAAGGCATTGTCATTCGCAAAACTCGTCCTATACTTTCATGTGATTAATGGAGTTGCAAAAACATTTCTCTTGAAGGGTAGTTTACCTCGAACAATTGCGAATGATGCTTCCGTGAAGCGCCTGTTAGCTATAAAAAAGTATCTCAAAAGAAAGGAAATAGAATGCCCAACCTATTTATGGTTATGCTAGGTGGTCGTCATGCACGTGCCAATACCGAAGTCCATGATGTTGTGTTTGCTGTCGCTGACAGTTTAGAAGACAGTTACCCGCAACTTAAACATGCATGGTTTGGTGAACAAAAAGGCTTACATATAGATGCTTGGGCACGGCTAAATGGTGTTGAAAGTGCGGGGAAAAAATACCAAATACAGTTTAGTGATGCTCAGCCTCAAGTCACAGATGAAAAATTGTGGCTCATAAATTTAGGTGGCTATGACACAGGTGAATTTGGGGAGTTGCATCGTTATGTACTCGTTGTTGCCCCCAATGCAGTAGAAGCCAAACAACTTGGCAAACTACATTTTGATCAAAAGTGGAAAAAGCAACATACAGATCGTGTTTTAGACGTCGATGACTGTATTGCGATTGATTGCATACATGGACGTTATGTGCTGTTGGTTGAAGCTGAGTTTGCACAGAATGTATGGGAAAATACGTATTTGATGTTGAGTTAAGCTGAGTGCGTATTCAGTGCTAGGATGAAAACATAAAGACATCAAAATGTTAATCTGATTTCTTTTCATAAGAAGCTGATGAAAAAATAAACTAAATGCTGTTCAGTGCCAAAATTATAGGCATAATAAGCATACGGATATTAATTAACTTTTGCTTAAGGATAGAGCATCAATGGATTTGATACAGTCCAATGGACAACCCCATTATGGTCGGTTTAGTGAACTTCCAAAAACCATTGATTTAGATAAATATCAGTATAAAACTCCGTATGGTGAAGTGCTTACGGGATGGCGTAAGAAACTGAAATATAAAAAATTTAAGTTTTGCAGCATTCAACATGAACACTATACCATTGGTCTTGCAATTGCCGATATTGCTTGGGCAGGACATGGTTTTGTTTATATTTATGATCATCTTAAAAATGAAGTGCTTGAATGGAATGCGGTGAACTTTTTAGCACGTAAAACCGTATTGGATGAACAGCCTTTATATAATCAAAGCGTGTTTGCAAATTCACCTTTCCAAATTGAAATTCAGCATGCCAATGGGGTGCGTTATGTGCAAGTGACTAAATATGGTGAAATTAAACTGAGTGCACGTATTTTCTGTGCCAGTACAGAACCGCTTAGTATGTGTAGCCCAACAGGAATCAATGGTTGGACCTACACACAAAAACTCACAACTTTGGCTTGTGAAGGATTTTTTACCAATAAAGCAGGTCAGATAATCCAATTCAATGATCGGACATTGGCTTCTTTAGACGATACCTGTGGTTTTCTTAGACCTGAAACAGCTTGGTTTTGGTTATCATGCAATTTTTGGGATGCTGAGGGCAGACGCATTGGGCTCAATTTAGCTTCTGGTGTAAATGAAAGTTTTGGCAACGAAAACTGTCTGTGGATAAATGGAAAATTATACACAGTGAGTGATGTTTTGTTTCAGATGGAAGAAGAAGGTCGCTGGACGATTCGTTCGTTAGATGAGCGTTTGCATTTAACCGTGACTACGGGTTGGCGTCGGTTTGAAAACCTCAATTTACGTCTGGTCGGCAGCCAGTTTAGTCAGTGGCAAGCCAAGATTAGTGGTACGATCCAGCAGGGTGAGCAAGAGCTTATCTTTCTCAATGAATATGGCTTACTTGAACAGCATTATGCAAAGTGGTGACAGCGAAAATAAAAAACTGGCTCAGTGCCAGTTTTTTTATTGGTTATGGTTTTTCACGTTATTTCCCAGCTTGCCAAAACGCTTCGCCCGCTAAAATTGGATCATTCGTTTCTGCTAGGGTGTCGATCCAAACATCATACTGTGCAATCACAGGATGTTGATTTGGGTGAAAGTCTTTCTTAAACCAATCGAAATATTGCCCACGCATCCGAGACAGTATTCCTTTTTGTCCAAAGAACCATGGCAGCCCTTTACGCATCATTTGCAAACGTTGCAGGCGGCTAAAACCATCATGTTTGAGCATGACATCTGCGCGGTAGGTGGTGAAACCAAACATCATCACCGTGGTAAAGGCCAGTGCAAACAAACGGGTCGCTTCTGGAACATGTCCGACTTGTTTCATGACATCAAACGCCACATCACGATGTTCCATTTCTTCAATGGCATGCCATGCAAATAAAGCACGTACATAGGGATGGGCTTCTGCTAAGGTTGTTTTGTGGCTATAAAACGTTTCCGCCATGAGTGCAGTTAAATGTTCCGCAGCGGCAGTCATCGCAATGTTGTATTGAGGCGAGCGTTTACTCAGTTCAAATTTAAAGATTTTATTTAAACGTTGAATAAATTGGTCAACGGGCATGCCCTGTTCTCGCATGACCTGATTCATTTTGTCATGGGCAATGCCATGTTGCGCCTCTTGTTTAATAAAATCTGTTACGCGCTGCGCTAATTCAGGGTCTGTAATCTGATCGCGAAATAAACGCACGCTTTGAATAAAATAGCGTTCACCATCGGGAAATGTGAGGCTGAGTGCATCAAACATGCGGGTCCGAAATGGGTCGTCGCCAAACCAAAAACGTGGCACTTCATCGAGCTTAAAATTAAGTTGGGTTCGCACAATCGGTTCAATAGGGGCACTAACAATGGCATTCATTTTGTTTTACTTCATTTGCCTTGGATGATTGCAGTATGTCGGAGAAAATGCAGTTTGTTTTGACAGATATTGCCATTTTTTATACATTTTACGCCAATATGAAAATGTCGCATGTCAAATAGCGGGTAGGCCGTCATGCAAGAATTACAAATCCCTAATGGTTATTTTCAGCTCTGGAATATGTACCTGATACAGCAGGGCATTGATTTTCATCATCTCGATATTTTAAATCCATATAAAGTGAACTTAGAGCATGTGCTCAGACTGCCGATTGATACTCAGTCACCTTTTTCTTTTTTTCATACGATTTTACAGCTCACGCAAACGGAGTTGGACTGTCCACAGTTAACCATGGAAATGGCTAAGCTGATTCGGCCTGAACACTTTGGTGTGCTAGGCTATATGGCGACTCGAAGTAATAGCGTGGCTGAAGCCTTACAGTATGTTATGCGCTTTAGTCGCTTGGTGATTGATGGGGCGGAAGTAACGCCGATGCACATGCAACAGCAGGGCAATGAAATATGGCTGACATGGCCGTTCCACCATGAAAAATATGCAATGCTGAATGAAATGACCATGGCCTCGATGGTGCATTTGGCTAAGCAAATTTTCCCCGATCAATTACAGTTCTTAAAAATTCAAATGGCCCATTCCGCGCAGATGGCACTCTATCATTATCAAAAGTTTTATGGCTGTGAAGTGAGCTTTAATCAAGCCTGCTATGCCTATGTGATGAGTGCAGACAGTTTGAGCTTAAAATCGGGCTTTGCTGATCCTTCCTTAACACAGCTTTTACTGAAACAAGCAGAGGTTGCCATT
Organism: Acinetobacter sp. SW-226; assembly: GCF_055632855.1. Classification (NCBI taxonomy): domain Bacteria; kingdom Pseudomonadati; phylum Pseudomonadota; class Gammaproteobacteria; order Moraxellales; family Moraxellaceae; genus Acinetobacter; species Acinetobacter sp. SW-226. The sequence goes on from NZ_CM145752.1 coordinate 586,677, forward strand.
GCCCTCAAGCCTCGTTATGAAAGCGTATTACAACAGATTCATAGCGCCGTGGCGGATTATCTTAAAGCACATGCGGAAGCCCCTAAAATCGAGCACATTGCAAGTGAGCTACATTTGTCTACGCGGACCTTACAGCGCCAGCTACGAGACTTAGGCAGTTCATTTAAGCAAGTGCTTGAATGTGAGCGTATGAAGCAGTGTGAGCAGTTGCTTCAACAAGATTTAAGTTTGACTGATATTGCCTTTCAACTCGGCTACTCGGGGCAGTCTGCTTTAGCGCGTGCTTATAAACAGCATAGTGGACAGACCTTATTACAGTTGAAACGACAACTGAAATAACAGCAGGAATAAAAAAGCGCCTTTGGCGAGGCGCTGAAATGTATGAAAGGATCAGACCGATTTCAGTCGTGGAAAACGGAACGCAATCGCAAGAATGGCAAAAATCGCCAGTATCCAACAGTAGTAAATGCTGCCGATGAGTTCAACAGGAGAAAGCTTTGCAATCGAGCAGGCCAATAGAAGTTGTGCGCCATAGGGAATCAGTCCTTGTACCACACATGAAAAGATGTCGAGTAAAGCGGCTGCACGTTTTGGGTCTACGCCATATTCTTTAGCAACTTCACGTGCCATATCGCCCGATAAAATAATCGCTACAGTGTTATTGGCCACAAAAATGTTGGAGAAAACCACTAAAAAGCTCAATCCAATTTCACCTGCACGCTCGCGACCGACTTTAAATAAACGGGTTAGGCTGTAAATGCGTTGAATAAGCCAGTCGAGTCCACCTTCTTTTTGCATAATGGTCGAAAGACCGCCTAAGAACATCGACAGTAACGCCACTTCAAACATACCGACAAAACCATCATAGATGGCTGTGTTGAGTTGAATGACTGTAAATTCTGGCTGTGCAATCAATCCCATCACTCCAGAGAGCACCACACCAACCATGAGTACAGCAAGCACGTGTAAACGACTGAAGGCGAGGAAAAACACCATCACATAGGGCAATACCAGCCAAGGGTTAAAGTCTTTGGATTGAATACTTTCGGTTTGATGGATGCTAAAGACATAAATCGCGATCGTGACTAAAGCTGCAGGTACTGCAATCCAGACATTGACGCGAAACTTGTCTCGAAGCTGAACTTTTTGACTGGTGGTAGCGGCAATGGTGGTATCCGAAATTATTGACAGGTTATCACCAAACATTGCACCGCCGACGACTGCGCCTATGGCATAGACCGCAGCAATATCAGTGGCTTGAGAGAAACCAAAGGCAATCGGTGCACAGGCTGCAATCGTGCCCATCGAGGTGCCCATTGCTGTTGCAATGAACGCTGAAATAATAAATAGCATGGGCAGCACAAAGGCCGGCGGAATCGCAGACAAGCCCATTTGCACTGTAGCATCTACACTACCAATGGCGCTGGTGGTACTGGCAAATGCGCCTGCCAGCATGAACACCATGAACATTAAGATGAGGTTCGGGTGACTTGCACCGCGCAGAAAGGTTTCGATGCCTTGATTCAGCTCACCGCGATAAATCAATACTGCCAAAATAATAGCAGGAATGGCCGCAACAGGCGCTTTCATTTGATAGAACGCAAACTCGGTTCCAATCACAGAATGGTAAATACCACTGCCTAAGAAAATGGCTAAAAAAACAATAAGCGGTAATAGCGCAAGCGCACGTGCTTGCACTAAACCTGAGTTATCGGTGGTCATAGGAGATAGGGAAATGAAAGAATGTGCGTAGTATAATGCAGGTTTTGCTATTTCATAAAACTTTAAATGTAAAAGCTAAACCGCCTATTTTTATCATTTTTTTGCAAATAAAAATAAGTTTATCTAAAACTTAGACATTTTGGTATTTCCTAAAATTAGGCATCTTTGATCATTGAGAAAAAAACCGAAATATCAGTAAATGGTGCTTTACGGTTGTTCTGAAAATATTTGACGAAAAATGAATTGGAACGTGAACGCAATGTGCTCTATTCAATGAGTAAAAAATAGCGTTACAATGCAGCGTCTTGTATTTTTACAAAGCCAACTCCTCAGTAGTTTTAATTTTAAACAAGTTAAGGAAAGCACAACCCTATGTCACGTTTAGCCACTCGTTTTGGACAGCTTAAATCTCAACAGCGTAAAGCTTTGGTTTCTTATGTTATGGCTGGTGACCCTCATCCACAGGTAACAGTTCCTCTGTTACATCAGATGGTCGAGGCGGGTGTTGATGTGATTGAACTCGGTCTTCCATTTTCAGACCCTATGGCAGATGGTCCTGTGATTGCCCTTGCAGCAGAACGCGCATTGGCAGGTGGCACCAATACCTTAGATGCTTTGAATATGGTCAAAGAGTTCCGTCAAAAGGATCAAGAGACCCCAGTGGTATTGATGGGTTATCTGAATCCAGTTGAAGTGATTGGTTATGAAAAGTTTGTATCGACTGCGCACGCATGTGGCGTCGATGGCATTCTACTGGTGGACTTACCACCAGAAGAAGCAGCAGAGCTTGATGTTGTATTGAAGCAATTTGATATGGATCAAATCTTTTTACTAGCGCCAACCTCAACGGACGAACGCATTAAACATGTGGTGAAACAGGCGAGTGGTTTCATCTATTACGTGTCTTTAAAAGGGGTCACAGGTGCAGCAACTTTAGATGTTGCTGAAGCTGCAAACCGAATTGCAAAAATTAAAGCAGAAACAGATATTCCTGTCGGTGTTGGTTTTGGGATCAGTGATGCGACATCTGCCAAAGCAATGGGCGGAGTGGCTGATGCTGTGATTGTTGGTAGTGCTTTTGTTAAGCAATTTGCAAGCTTAGCACCAGAACAAGCCGTGGTTGAAACGGTTAATAAAGTCAAGGAGCTTCGAGCAGCGCTCGATGAGTTAGTATGAGTCAAGATGTTAAATCAGGGAAAATCCTAAGCCCATCGACGCCATGGACTGAACGTGGTGTACCCGGTATTCAAGTACCTGATGAGCAAACCTCACTCAAGGCGACGTTTACAGAACCAACGATAGAATGCCCTGAGTGCCATGCACTTGTTACACGTACTGCAATGTCATTTAACGCTTATGTTTGCCCTCAGTGTGATGAACATTTGCGTATGAAAGCCCGGGATCGTTTGAATTGGTTCTTTGACCAAGTACAAACAGAATTGGGACAAGAATTTAAAGCCAAAGATCCGTTGAAATTTGTTGACTCAAAGCCATATCCAGATCGTATGACTGAAGCACAGAGCAAAACGGGTGAAACTGAAGCCTTAGTTGTGATGCAGGGTTTGCTTAAAGGTATTCCTTTGGTTGCCTGTGCCTTTGAATTTGACTTCATGGGTGGTTCAATGGGTACGGTAGTTGGTGACCGTTTTGTGCAAGCAGCTGAAAAAGCCATTGCGGACAAACAACCTTTGATTTGCTTTGCTGCTTCAGGCGGTGCGCGTATGCAAGAAGGTATGTTGTCTTTGATGCAAATGGCGCGTACTTCAGCGGCTATCCAAAAAATGAAAGATGCAGGTCTGCCTTATTTAGTGGTGTTGACGCATCCTGTTTACGGTGGTGTAACGGCATCTTTAGCGATGCTTGGTGATGTGCATATTGCAGAGCCAAAAGCGATGATTGGTTTTGCGGGTAAACGTGTCATTGAACAAACTGTGCGTGAAAAGTTAGAAGAGCCGTTCCAACGTGCTGAATACTTGCTTGATCATGGTGTAATCGATCAAATTGTTCACCGTCACGCATTACGTGATACAGTTTATCGTATTGTCGCGAAATTGATGAATTTGTCTTGAACACAGCACCACTTGCAACAGACTCTTTAGCAACATGGCTCGATTATTGGGGCCATGTTCACGTTACGGGTATTGATTTAGGGTTGGAACGCGTCATTCCAGTAGCTGAAAAGCTTGGAGTGACACGACCTGATGCCAAAGTTTTAACTGTAGCGGGAACCAATGGAAAAGGTTCGACCACCACCACATTAGCTGCCATTTTAAATGCACAAGGCTATAAAGTGGGACTGTATCAGTCACCGCACATTTATCGTTTTAATGAACGAGTTAAATTGCGTGGGGTAGAGGTTGATGACCAAAGTTTGGTTGATGCTTTTGTGCAAGTGGATCAAGCACGCCGTGATTGTGATTTAAGCCTCTCGTTTTTTGAGGCGACGACACTCGCGGCTTTTGTCATTTTTAAAGACCAAGCCTGTGATGTTTGGGTGCTTGAAGTGGGTCTAGGCGGTCGTTTAGATGTGGTCAACGTGATTGAACCCGATGTTGCGGTGATCACCAATATTGGTTTAGACCATACTGACTGGCTGGGCGATACCATTGAAAAGATTGCCTTTGAAAAGGCAGGTATTATCCGTCCCAATATTCCTGTGGTGTTCGGCGGCTTACAACACATTCCTCAAGCGATTCTTGATAAAGTGGATGCTTGTGCTGCCACATTATATGCAGTGAATCGTGACTATTTTTATCAACCTAGTGAACATGGTCAGTCGTGGATGTTTGCATCCAGTGGCGCCACTTTAAATTTGCCCCTCGGCACATTGGCCGTTGAAAATATTTCAACAGCCGTTGCTGCTGTTTTATTGAGTGGTTTAACTGTCACTCAAGCGGCTATTTCTAAAGGAATTCAAAATGCAAAATTGCAAGGTCGTTTTGAAATTCGCCAAATACAGAATAAAACCGTAATTTTTGATGCAGGGCATAACCCGCACGGTGTTGCTTTTTTATTAAATCAATTGCGAAATTTCCTAAAATACAATAAACAGTACACTGAAGTAGTCAGTGTTTTCTCAATGTTGACAGATAAAGATGTGAAATCTGTCACAGAGTTATTGAAAGACACCATACAAATGTGGAAAATTGCGGCATTAACTGTTCCGCGTGCAGCACCAATTGAACAATTGGATCAAGCATTGCTAGGACAACAGGTGCAGCACTTTGACAGTGTGAAATTGGCTTTTAAATCAGCGCTCGATGAAACAAAGAATAATCAGCTGATTTTGGTATGTGGTTCATTTCATACCTTGGAAGCGGTATGGGAGTATTTGGAAGAATGTCAATGAATAGCAAACAGCGTTGGATGGGTGGCGTTGTTTTATTAGGTGGTGGTGTCCTTTTGGCAGCATTACTTCTTAAAGGCAAAGAAGAAATACATCAAAATAATATTAAAACACCAGAGCTTGCGACACAATCTGTGCAACGTAATGCTGAAGGTGAGTTAGCTCAACCTCAGTCGTTAACGGTTGATGTTGAAACAGAAAAACGCTTACTGGAACAGCAACGTGTCGCACGTGAAAAATCAGTTGCTGAACAAGAAGCTCGTGCGGCTGAATTTTTAGCGATGCAGCAACAAGCCGAAGCCGATGCTGCACGTAAGGCCGCAGAAGAGTATGCTGCGCTGAATGCACATCGCAATGCCGCACAGCAAAGCTCGGACAACATTCCACCCGAATTGGTTGAGGATGAAAAAGCCAAGCAACAACGAATTGTTGCGGACAAAGCGGCTGAACTAAAGAAGTTGGAACAGCAAAAGCTACAAGCCCATACTGAGGCTGAAAAAGCAGCTGCTGCAAAAAAACTGACTGAGCAAAAAGCCTTAGCGGAAAAGCAAGCGCTTGAAGATAAAGCCAAACGTGAAGCTGAGGCTAAACGTAAAGCAGAAGACGAGCGTAAGGCTGAAGCGAAAAAAGAAGCCGAACGTAAAGCCGATGCTGAGAAAAAAGCGGAAGACAAACGTAAGGCAGATGAAAAGCGTAAAGCTGATGAAGCCAAGAAGAAGGCGGAAGCTGAAAAAGCGCGTGATTTGCTTGAGCATGGCGATAAGCAGTGGATGGTACAAGTGGCATTGGCTGCCAATGAAGCCAATGCAGATGCTCTGGCTGCCAAGCTTCGTGCCAAGGGTTATAAGGTCACTAAAAGTCCAACCTCTAAAGGCGTGCGGATTATGGTGGGACCATCCAAAGACCGTGATACTGCCGATGCAGCTCGCAAGAAGATTACCTCAGATGCAAGCCTCGGCATGAAGTCAGCTTGGGTGATTGACTGGGTGCCACTCGACAAACGTTAAGATTGGGTTTAACCCAATTGCCTTCACTAAGATGGATTCAACAGTTGCTGTTGAATCCATTTTATATTTTCAGGGCTAAATAAAGGCTCAATATTTTGCCAAATCGGATGAAAACCATAACCACCATGTTTCATCTCAGCCAAGGCATCAGCGGTAGACCAGTTTTGAAAAATAATGCGGTACATCGCCACGCTGGCGCCTGTACGGTCTGAACCATGGTAGCAATGCAGTAAAACTTTTTGCTGATTTTGCTCTGCATGTTGAATTTGCTGCATCACCTTTAACAGGTCTTCTCGGTCAATCGCCCATGTATGAATTGGGATATGCACCAGTTCAAACCCTTGGTTGGACAGTTTTTTTAGGTCTTGATTGCGCGAGCGTAAATTAATAATCACGTCAATTTGCTGTGCTTTTAAACTTGGAACTAAATCTTGATCGGGTTGCTCACTCCGAAAAACAGTTTCGCTGATTTGATAGAAGTTATGCGCAGGTTGGATCGACTGTCCCCAGTGTTGTGGGCGCTCTGTCTCTGGCAGCGCAGGTGTAGTCATACAGCCAGAAATACTGACACACAGAGAAAGCATAATCATAGGATCAGGCTCTGATGGTATGAGAGTTCAACAGGGTCATGCGCACAAAAGATTTCGATACTGGGTTCAGACTGTGCCAATTGTTGAATTTTATGCAGGTTGCTTAAACGCTGTGAATTATCTTCGGCAAAAAATACTTCCAAGGCATTTAAGCTGCGAAGTTTGTTTTGAGGGTTGAGTTCTAAGTGAGAGTAGTAGGCATCCCCGCAGAAGAGTTTCCAACCCTGTTGGGTTTTAATGGCAATACCACAGTGACCTTCAGTATGCCCAAACAGCGGAATCAAAAGAATCTCATTATGAAATAAGTCAAACCCTTGCACTTGAGTCAAATTAAACCATGCGTCACCGTGGATCGGCTCAATAAAGTGCCAATGGCGATGCTGCTGAAATTGTTGTGTTTTATAACGCGCTTTATTTTTTAATGATTTCAGGTTTTGTGCAGCATTATATTCGTTAGACAGGATATGCACCGTTGCGTTGGGAAAGTCAGAAATGCCACCTGCATGGTCAAAATCCAGATGTGAAACCAAAATATGTTTAACATCTTTCGAGCTAAAGCCAAGTTTTTGGATTTGTGCAATTGCAGTTAATTCTAAGTTTTGTTCAATTTTTCCAATCCGAGCCACTAACTGCCCCAAACGCTGTTTGGTGTGTAGATAGTCTTGTATGCCTAAGCCTGTATCAATCAGCACCAGCCCTTGATCTGTTTCAACCAAAAGACAATGACACACCACCTTGGCTTGAAAACCTTTTTGGCCGAAGAGCGGAGCACAAACTGGACACATAGTGCCACAATGTAAATGGTGAATGTTATAAATCATAAAGTCATTTTTATCGTGTTGTTTGGACTGTTATAGCGGAAGATTTGAGTTTTAACAGTTTGATTTTGTTAAAGAGTCATGTGTGCCTGCTTTAAGCGGAAAAAAGCCTGTCGATTGACAGGCTTTCAAAAGTTCAAACTCGGCTCGTCATTAGAGTTTGAAACGATCATACAAGGTAACTCAGAACGTATTTTTATGGGTTAGTTTCCTCTTTGGATTGCTTGCAGTTCAGTGCCCATTTTTGTTTTCAATCGGTTTGCTCGGTCAAAACTTCGGGCTTCGCTTGTCTGCTGCAAGAGCAGAATATTTTATCCTTGCTCAGGCTGTGGAGTCAGGCGTAAATATGGCGTTACTGCCTTATAGCCTTTCGGAAAGCGCTGTGCGATCTCCGCTTCATCTTTGAGTGATGGCACAATCACCACATCATCGCCCTGTTGCCAGTTTGCTGGGGTTGCAACTTTGTGATGATCGGTCAGTTGCAGTGAGTCAATCACGCGTAAGATTTCATGGAAATTACGACCTGTTGATGCAGGATAGGTGATAATCAAACGGACTTTTTTGTTTGGGTCGATAATGACCAAAGAGCGAACCGTTAATGTTTCACTGGCATTGGGATGGATAAAACCATATAGCTCAGACACTTTTCGGTCTTGGTCGGCAATGATCGGGAAGTTCACGGTAGTATTTTGGGTTTCATTGATGTCTTTGATCCAGCCGTGATGTGACTCGACATCATCGACTGAGAGGGCAATGGCTTTTACACCACGCTTTTCAAATTCATCTTTGAGTTTTGCGGTAAAGCCAAGCTCGGTGGTACATACTGGCGTGTAGTCAGCAGGATGTGAAAAAAGTACTCCCCAGCTATCGCCTAAAAATTGATAAAAATCAATTTCGCCTTCGCTCGAAGCCTGTTGGAAATTGGGTGCGATATCGCTTAAACGTAAACTCATAGTAAACCTCAAATTATCTTTATGTCTATGGAATGAACATCACTATGGCGCAATTTCTTTTGCATGAAAAATAGTGTTTTATTATTTGTTTATACAAAATACTCATAATGAGGCGGATAGGGGTTCTGTATTTAGGCATATCAAAGATGATCTCATTTTTTGCTCTAGAGACCGTTTATTTGCATGTTTACTAACGGTATTTAAACGAAATTATTTCTGCTCTAAAGTGTGTAACTATATAGGATTGATCGCACATACGATCGGCTATAATTCTTTTTATGATTGATTTATATTGGTTTTTTAAAGTGATTCCAAAAATATAACAAATTTGAGCATTCGAACAATGAGAAAAAATAGGTATCGCCCTGACTTTGTTGCTGTGTGTGGGTGCTTCAACTCATGCGCAGTGGGCAATTGAAACAAGCCCAAGTGAGTACTGCTCGTCAAACGCCACAACAAATTACAGACCAATATTTAGCGTCTCAAAAGAGTCTTACACAGCGGAAAGTGGCACTGTCTCAGGCTCTCGAACGAGAGTGGGCTCAAGGTCAGACTACGAATGCGAGTAATGTCTATAATATTACCTGCGTACAGCTCGTTCCAATTCTCACTGCAATGCGAGTCAATGATGAGCAGCTTTTAGATTTTCTACAGAGCATGAATCCATGTCAGTCCAACAACGGAGTGAAAGGTTCGCTGCGGCAAAATCCAGCGCATGAAAGCAAAACATTGAACAACTGCAAACAATTAAAGTCGCTACTTTAAAAAAGACTGTTGAATCCTGATGAGTTCGGATGAAATCTCTATGTCGGCTGTTTAAAATTTGTTACATTAGTTTGCCTTAGATTCGACGGGCTAGAAACAATGAATAGATTTTTTAAATGGTTTTGTGTAAAGCCCTTGTACTTCAAATTTCTAGCACCATAATAACGACTAAGAAAACATATTCATTTGACAAGCAAGATTTAGAGAGTCTATTCATGTTGGCAAGTCTGATCGGAGGAATCTTCGGTACCAAAAATGAGCGCGAACTCAAACGCATGCGTAAAATCGTAGACAAGATTAATGCGCTCGAGCCGACGATATCCGCTCTTGGCGATGCAGACTTATCTGCAAAAACTGAAGAATTTAAACAACGCTATAACAAGGGCGAAAGCCTCGATAAATTACTCCCAGAAGCATTTGCTGTCTGCCGTGAAGCAGCTAAGCGTGTGATGGGCATGCGTCACTATGACGTACAGTTGATCGGCGGTATTACCTTACACGAAGGTAAAATTGCGGAGATGCGTACAGGTGAAGGTAAAACCCTGATGGGTACCTTGGCGTGTTATTTAAACGCGATTAGTGCTCAAGGTGTTCACGTCATTACTGTGAATGACTACTTGGCACAGCGTGACGCTGAATTAAACCGTCCGCTCTTTGAATTCTTGGGTTTAAGCATCGGGATTATCTATTCCATGCAAGATCCAACAGAGAAAGCTGAAGCCTATCGTGCTGATATTACTTACGGTACCAACAATGAATTTGGTTTCGACTACTTGCGTGACAACATGGTGTTCTCGCTTGCTGAGAAAAAGCAGCGTGGTTTGATCTATGCCATCATTGACGAAGTCGATTCGATCTTAATTGATGAAGCACATGCGCCGTTGATCATTTCAGGTCAAAGTGATGACTCTTCACAGCTGTATGCTGCAATCAACAGCATCCCACCTAAACTGCATGCGCAGAAAGAAGAAAAAGTTGCGGATGGTGGTCACTTCTGGATTGATGAAAAGCAACGCTCTGTTGAAATGACTGAGGTTGGTTTTGAAACGGTTGAAAATGAACTGATTGAGATGGGCTTGTTGGCTGAAGGTGAAAGTCTATATTCATCGACCAACCTGAACTTGGTTCACCATGTGACTGCTGCCATTCGTGCACATTACTTATATCAACGCAATGTGCACTACATCATCAATGATGGTGAGGTGATCATTGTCGATGAAAACACAGGACGTACCATGCCTGGTCGTCGCTGGTCTGAGGGTTTACACCAAGCAGTTGAAGCAAAAGAAGGCTTAGAAATCCAGCCTGAAAACCAAACGCTTGCAACAACGACTTTCCAGAACTATTTCCGTCTATACAAAAAGCTTTCGGGTATGACTGGTACTGCCGATACTGAAGCTGCGGAAATGAAAGAAATTTATGGTCTAGATGTTGTCATCATTCCAACACACCGTCCAATGATTCGTCTCGACCAAAACGATTTAATCTATTTAAATCGTAATGGTAAATACAATGCGATTATTCAAGAAATTCAACGCGTGCATGAGTCTGGTGTAGCCCCAATTTTGATTGGTACTGCAACGATTGAAGCTTCTGAGATTCTCTCGGATAAATTGAAAGAAGCAGGCATTCAGCATGAAGTGTTGAACGCGAAACAACACGAACGTGAAGCGGATATTATTGCGCAAGCGGGTGCACCGCGTGCAGTGACCATCGCAACCAACATGGCAGGTCGTGGTACAGACATTCTGCTTGGTGGTAACTGGAAAGCTTTACTGGCAAAAATTGAAAACCCAACCCCTGAAGATGAAGCGCGCTTAAAAGCAGAATGGGAACAAAGCCATGAAATGGTATTGAGTTCTGGTGGCTTACACATCATTGGTTCTGAGCGTCACGAATCACGTCGTATTGATAACCAGCTTCGTGGTCGTGCAGGTCGTCAGGGTGACCCAGGTGTGTCGCGTTTCTATTTGTCTCTTGAAGATGATTTGATGCGTATCTTTGCGGGTGATCGTGTTGTGGGTATGATGCGTGCGATGGGCTTACAAGAAGACGAAGCCATTGAGCATAAAATGGTGTCACGTTCGATTGAAAATGCGCAGCGTAAGGTTGAGGCTCGTAACTTCGATATTCGTAAGAACTTATTGAAATACGATGACGTCAACAACGAACAGCGTAAAATTATTTACTCGCAACGTGATGAAGTTTTGGCAGAAAGTACATTGCAAGATTACATCGAAGAGATGCAACGTGATGTGATGCAAGGTGTGATTTCTAACTATATCCCACCTGAGTCAATTCATGATCAATGGGATATTGATGGGCTTGAAAAAGCATTACGTGAAGACCTTGCGATTGATTTGCCAATCAATCAATGGTTGGAAGATGAGCGTCGCTTAGATGAAGAATCTTTGGTTGAACGTATTACTGATGAAGTGGTACAACGCTATCGTAATCGCCGTGAACAAATGGGGGATGAAACAGCAGCAATGCTTGAGCGTCACTTCATGTTGAACTCGCTGGATCGTCACTGGAAAGATCACTTGGCGGCAATGGACTATTTACGTCAAGGTATTCACTTGCGTGGTTATGCACAGAAAAATCCTGAGCAAGAGTACAAAAAAGAAGCGTACAACTTATTTGTAAATATGTTGGCGATTATCAAATCAGACGTTGTAACTGATTTGTCTCGTGTGCATGTACCAACGGCTGAAGAGCTCGCTGAAATGGAAGCACAGAAGCAAGCTCAAGCTGAAGCGATGCAATTGAACTTGTCACATGCCGACTTTGATGGTTTATTGGCCGATGATCAAAACCACTTTGCAGAAGTAGATGCACAATACGAACCAGTAGAAGCATTTGCTGCACCTGCGAGTCGTAATGCGCCTTGCCCATGTGGTTCAGGTCTGAAATACAAACAATGTCACGGTAAAATCTAAACATGGCGTAATAAAAAGCAGAACTTTGGTTCTGCTTTTTATTGGAATGGCTAAAAAATTCTCATTGAGCTAAATTGCATATTGCTTATGATGCCAGCTAAAGCGTTGCAGAATGTGAATAGCAATTGCAGTCTTAGTCATTAAATGCTATTTAGTTGCTCATTATCTAAATCTCTAAAGTGGAAAGACAATGAAAAAAGTATTAAAACCAATCATGATCGTAGCTTTGGTGCTTCCAACTTTTGCACTTGCAGACACCACTACCGCAGCTAAAGTCCAACAAGCACGTGGCACAACCACAGCGCCTGCGGCACAAGCCAATGGCAATATTACGGTACAAAGTCCACGTACAGGTATTCGTTATACTTTTCCTAACCCAAATCAACGTCCTGTCGTATTACAAACAGCGGCTATTGCTCCGGTGAATGCAGTCACAGTGAATCGTATCGTGGCTTCAAATCCAGCACTTTCCCCTATAAGCCAAGAAAATGCTAAACAAGCACTGTTGTCTGAGTCGGCACAGCTTGCTTCAAATTAATCGTATTTTCAAATATAAAACCGATCTTCGGATTGGTTTTTTTATGTCAAAAATGAACTCACTTTGAAAAGTGAAAACAAACAAAGTCTTCTGCTCGATTTTTTCTGAAAATTCTAATAAGCTGTGGTTTTTCTAACAAATGAATTGGACGTTTAAAATGCCAGTAGGTGACGTATCAATGCCACAAATGCACGTGGTGAAAGGGGTGAGAATCGGAACGGCTGAAGCTTATGTGCGCTATCAGAACCGACGAGATCTTGTCATTTTCGAATTTGCTGAAGGAACCAACGTTGCGGGTGTTTTCACCCAAAATGCTTTTTGTGCAGCACCTGTGCATGTGTCTAAAGCGCACTTACAACAAGCAAATCCACGTTACCTTGTCATTAATACAGGGAATGCCAATGCAGGCACAGGTAAAACTGGTCTAGCAAATGCCCAAAGCACTTGCACAAAACTGGCTGAACTTGCCGATGTAAAGGCGAACGAAATCCTGCCATTCTCAACTGGGGTAATTGGTGAGCAATTGCCTTTAGAACGTTTGTGTAGTGGTTTACAGCCTGCTTTAAATAGTTTGAGTGCTGACGCTTGGGTCGACGCTGCTACTGGTATTATGACGACTGACACAACTCCGAAAGGCGCATCTGAACAGTTCGAGCTAGATGGCATCATTTATACCATGACGGGTATTTCTAAAGGTGCAGGTATGATTCGTCCAAACATGGCCACCATGTTAGGTTATGTTGCAACTGATGCACCTATCAGCCGTAATTTGGTTCAGCAACTTTTGAGTGAAACAGCGAATGTTTCGTTCAACAGAATTACCATTGATGGTGATACTTCGACCAATGATTCATGTATCTTTGCAGCCACAGGACAAGCTGGTGGTATTGAAATTCAGTCCACAAATGATCCACGTTATGCTGTAGTCTTAGATGTATTGACCCGTATAATGAAACGCCTTGCACAACTGATTGTACGCGATGGTGAAGGTGCAACTAAGTTTATTACGGTTGCAGTTGAAGGTGGGAATGATACACAAGAGTGTTGCGATATTGCCTATAGTATTGCGCATTCGCCTTTGGTGAAAACTGCAATTTTTGCATCAGATCCGAACTGGGGACGCATCTTGGCTGCGATTGGTTATGCGGGTGTTAAAAATTTAGATGTTGAAAAAATCCAAGTTTGGTTAGATGATGTGCAAATCTGTAAGGATGGTGGAGCGGCAGTTGATTACACGGAAGCAGAAGGTGCTCGTGTAATGTCGCAAGCGGAAATGACCATTCGTGTAGACCTTGGACGCGGAGCGGCGAAAGACACAGTCTATACCTGTGACTTATCTTATGATTATGTGAAGATTAATGCGGACTACCGCTCTTAATCTGAACATGCTCAAGAAAGCCTCCATTGGAGGCTTTTTTATCTTGAGTGCTTTTGAATGATTGGTCAAAAGCCTAAATGCCATTTGACCAATAAATTGAGTGTGGGAATTGCTTGTTGATAAGCATGAAGGGATGGATGAATGATGAACAATGCGACCAATTTAATTGCCAATGAAGCAAAATCAATTGTGCAGGCGCATTTGGACCGTTTGGGTGAGACCAAAGAGTCACAGCTGAGCGAGGAGGCAAAACAGGAAAAATTTGCCCTAATCTTGGCTGAGCTGAAAAAACGCGATGCAGTTTTGGTAGCACATTACTATTGCGATCCAGAAGTGCAGGAATTGGCCGAGTTAAGTGGTGGCTGCGTATCCGACTCATTGGAAATGGCACGTTTTGGTCGTGATCATCCGGCATCTACCTTAGTGGTGGCGGGCGTTAAATTTATGGGGGAAACTTCAAAGATTTTATCGCCAAATAAAACCATTCTCATGCCCACTTTGGAAGCCACATGCTCTTTAGATTTGGGCTGTCCAGTCGATGAGTTTAGCCAGTTTTGTGATGCACATCCTGATCATACCGTTGTGGTTTATGCCAATACTTCAGCCGCAGTGAAAGCCCGTGCCGATTGGGTGGTGACTTCAAGCTGTGCAGTTGAGATTATTGAGCACTTAGATAGTTTGGGTGAAAAAATTATTTGGGCGCCCGATCAGCATTTGGGACGTTATATCCAAAAGAAAACAGGTGCAGACATGTTACTTTGGGATGGGGCATGTATTGTGCATGAAGAGTTCCGTGCGCGCGGTATTGCTCAAATGAAAGCACTTTATCCAGATGCTGCTGTTTTGGTCCATCCAGAGTCACCTGAATCTGTGGTTGATATTGCCGATGCTGTCGGGAGCACATCACAACTGATTAAAGCTGCTCAGACTTTGCCACATGAGCGATTGATCGTTGCGACGGATCGGGGTATTTTCTACAAAATGCAACAAGCCGTACCCAATAAAATTTTAGTTGAAGCCCCGACAGCAGGTGAGGGTGCAACTTGTCGGTCTTGTGCACACTGCCCGTGGATGGCAATGAATGAGCTAGATGGTATTTTGGAGGTTTTACAAAAAGGGGATCAAGAAATTTTTGTTGATCCTGCTTTGGCAGAACGTGCAAAACTACCTTTAGATCGGATGTTGGATTTCAGTGCATCATTAAAACGTTAAATTTTGTATAAAAAACAGCTGAAACGCTTGATTAATATACATTTGACGTGATTTTTTTACTTTTTTTAAATATAGGTGTTGACGTTATCAAGCGTCGCGCCTAGAATGCACACCGTACCGAACGAGATGTTCGATACGAAAAGCTGAGATGAATCGGAGCATAGCACAGCCTGGTAGTGCACCTGGTTTGGGACCAGGGGGTCGTAGGTTCGAATCCTACTGCTCCGACCAATTCTTCAAGGCAAGGTTTTCCATAATACCTCGTATTATTGGTCATGCGCCTGTAGCTCAGTTGGATAGAGCATCCGCCTTCTAAGCGGATGGTCACAGGTTCGAATCCTGTCAGGCGCGCCATTTGGTAGCTTGGTATATAAGAACCGAAACATGATGGTGGATGTAGCTCAGTTGGTAGAGCCCTGGATTGTGATTCCAGTTGTCGCGGGTTCGAATCCCGTCATTCACCCCAACTTTAAAAAGTTGAAATCGGAGCATAGCACAGCCTGGTAGTGCACCTGGTTTGGGACCAGGGGGTCGTAGGTTCGAATCCTACTGCTCCGACCATTTATTAAAATGGTCGAGATAAAGATACCGCGTTAAGCGGTTTTTTTATGCCTGAAATTTAGTGAAGTGCGTAAAAAAAGCCTTCGTGATGAAGGCTTAATTTAAGATACAAGCGAAGCAGATAATGTTTAAGGAATAATAATAATATTCACACGACGATTCAACGCTCGATTTTCTTCACTGTTATTTTCAACCAGTGGTTGTGAAGCACCACGACCAAGGGACTGAATATTTTGAGTTTTGAATCCTGTTTCAATAAAGATTTGACTGACGCTAGCTGCACGTTTTTCTGACAGTGTTTGATTATATGCTGGGTCTCCAATATTATCCGTATGTCCGACCACTTTGATTGTATTCAGATTATATTGTTGAAGTTGTTTTGATAGTGCCTCTAGCGGAGGCTTTTGAGTGGCTTGAATATCGGATTGGTCAAAGCCAAACAATAATTTTTCAGGCAGTCTCAGCGTCCAGCCTTCTTCGGTCAGGGTAAAGCCTTGTTTCTTCAACATGCGCGCCTGTTTATAGTTGAGATGTCCTAAACTGAGGCAGCCTGATAGGATGGTCATAAGACTTGTGACGATAATTAATTTATAAAGATGTTTTAGCATACGGCTTCCTAATAAATATCTTGACAGGGGGTGATATACCACCCTTGAGCTAAGTTTTTGGCTTTATACATGGCATTATCGGCTTCAGCAATCAGGTCTTCGGGCGTTGTTGCACATTTGGAAAAGGCCACGCCAATACTGAAACTGAAATAAATTTGTTGTTGGTCGAAATTCAGGGGAGCTCGGCTACATGCAATTAAGTGCTCACAGATCTGCTCTAAGTGCTCATAATGTTTGATATTGCGAACGAGAATAGCAAACTCATCTCCACCTAATCGTGCAACGACATCATAATTACGAACATTCTTCTTTAAGCGTAGAGCCATTTCTTTTAAAACTGCATCGCCTGCTAAATGCCCATAAGCATCATTAATATATTTGAAATTATTATTATCAATAAAGAATAATGCAGTTTGATTTTCCTCTAGATTTTCAAACTGATTACATAAAATATTGTAGAAATAATGTCGGTTTGGTAGCTCTGTTAGTTGGTCGTGTAGAGCTTTATGAGATAGCAGTGAATTTTCGCTTTGTAGTTTTTCATTGGTGCGTTGCACCTTGTCTAGCAAATTGTTAAAAGCACCACTAATCACTCGAAATTCATAAATGGGTGAAGATGGTAGCCGGGCTTGGTAATTGGTATCAAGATTTAAACTTTCAACGGTGTTAACCATAGGTTGAATAGAGTGCATCAGTTTTCGATAGGTAGAATGTACTAACCACAGCATCACTAATAGAATAATAAAAATACCAATAGATAAGCAGATCAACATCTGAAAGAAAAAACTCATCAGTTGATTTGCACTACCATGAATAATCAAAGTGCCGTACTGGTTATTTTTGTGCTTAATGCTTTGACTAACAGGATCTGCAAAAAAGACCCGATTAAATAGATTTTCCAGCCATGCAAACTCAGTTCGATTTTTGTACACGGCTGCAAGAGTATCGCCTTGCATGTCCTTTACCACAATTGCGCGTATTGGATACTGTTGAATGTGGTTGTTCAGTGTTTGTTGTAGTGTAATACGGTCATTAAAAATGACTGCGGGTTGGATTTGTTCACTTAGGGTTGCACTCAAGATATTTAAGCTTTGCTTGGCATAGGTGTTCATGGTGTAACTTGAAATAACAATAAAAATTAAGCTACAAATACCAAGTGTCAGTGAAAAAATTAGCAATTGGGACTGACTAAAAATCTTTTGTAAAGATGTGTTGTAGTGCTTACGAAACATTGTGTTAAGGCTCCGTAGATTTTGCTAATAATAAAACACGCGGATCTACATGAGCACGCGATTGAGAAAGGCTGCTTAAATTCACTTTAAAAGAAGTTCTAGTTTTACTCTGGTATAAGCAAAAAGCACTGCCTAATTCACATTCAGCATTATTCGAACTGAATGTAAGGGGCGCATCTTTTAAACTATTAATAATATTTTGCTCTTCACGAGGTGTATATGTTGAGAAAAAGACTGCATTACACATCACTTTATTGAGTTCAGATAAGTTAATAGCTTGAATTTGGTAAGCGCTTTTGAGTTGCTGATTGACTTGTGCAAACTGATTAGAGAGTTGAGTGTTATTTAAAATACATAAAGAAACAGGATTTGGGGTATTCCATCGAACATAGCTTAAGATAGTCAATGTGGTCGTGGGGAGATTAAGTTGAGGTTGTGCCTGTACCTGTGAAATCATTACACAAGACAAGAGCACACAATAAATTCTGTATTTAAAAGCTGTCATTATTCATTTTGCTTGGCAGCGAGATAGAGCATATCTTAACGAAAAATAAACAAGGATAGTAAAAAATGCTTTAATAATCGTCAAAAACAACAAATTTGACTAAAAAACACCCACTCGAAATAATAATTGCTGTAAAGGGGTTGCAAGGGGATAGAAATGCTGTAGAATGCACATCCATCGGCGGTGATTAAGATTAAAACTTCTGATAAAACAGTAACTTAGTTGAAAGTGATTGAGTTGGGTTTTAGAAAGAGAGTTTAAAATAATTTAAATTACCAGTTGACTTTTAAGAGATTGAGAGTAATATAGCCGACCTAGCTTGATGGTGACGAACCATTGAGAAGATCATTAAGAGATTATGAAGAACAACTTGTGTGGATTTTTACTGATTGATCGATCGAAAATATTTCATTGATTGATGGTAGAAATTACTCGAAGTTTATTTGAGCGAATTTTTAGTCAGAAAATTGATGAGCCAGAATTGTGACCTTAAGTCACTAAATGATTTTAACTGAAGAGTTTGATCATGGCTCAGATTGAACGCTGGCGGCAGGCTTAACACATGCAAGTCGAGCGGGGGGAGGTAGCTTGCTACCTAACCTAGCGGCGGACGGGTGAGTAATGCTTAGGAATCTGCCTATTAGTGGGGGACAACATTTCGAAAGGGATGCTAATACCGCATACGCCCTAAGGGGGAAAGCAGGGGATCTTCGGACCTTGCGCTAATAGATGAGCCTAAGTCGGATTAGCTAGTTGGTGGGGTAAAGGCCTACCAAGGCGACGATCTGTAGCGGGTCTGAGAGGATGATCCGCCACACTGGGACTGAGACACGGCCCAGACTCCTACGGGAGGCAGCAGTGGGGAATATTGGACAATGGGGGGAACCCTGATCCAGCCATGCCGCGTGTGTGAAGAAGGCCTTTTGGTTGTAAAGCACTTTAAGCGAGGAGGAGGCTACCGAGATTAATACTCTTGGATAGTGGACGTTACTCGCAGAATAAGCACCGGCTAACTCTGTGCCAGCAGCCGCGGTAATACAGAGGGTGCGAGCGTTAATCGGATTTACTGGGCGTAAAGCGTGCGTAGGCGGCTTTTTAAGTCGGATGTGAAATCCCCGAGCTTAACTTGGGAATTGCATTCGATACTGGGAAGCTAGAGTATGGGAGAGGATGGTAGAATTCCAGGTGTAGCGGTGAAATGCGTAGAGATCTGGAGGAATACCGATGGCGAAGGCAGCCATCTGGCCTAATACTGACGCTGAGGTACGAAAGCATGGGGAGCAAACAGGATTAGATACCCTGGTAGTCCATGCCGTAAACGATGTCTACTAGCCGTTGGGGCCTTTGAGGCTTTAGTGGCGCAGCTAACGCGATAAGTAGACCGCCTGGGGAGTACGGTCGCAAGACTAAAACTCAAATGAATTGACGGGGGCCCGCACAAGCGGTGGAGCATGTGGTTTAATTCGATGCAACGCGAAGAACCTTACCTGGTCTTGACATAGTAAGAACTTTCCAGAGATGGATTGGTGCCTTCGGGAACTTACATACAGGTGCTGCATGGCTGTCGTCAGCTCGTGTCGTGAGATGTTGGGTTAAGTCCCGCAACGAGCGCAACCCTTTTCCTTATTTGCCAGCACTTCGGGTGGGAACTTTAAGGATACTGCCAGTGACAAACTGGAGGAAGGCGGGGACGACGTCAAGTCATCATGGCCCTTACGACCAGGGCTACACACGTGCTACAATGGTCGGTACAAAGGGTTGCTACCTAGCGATAGGATGCTAATCTCAAAAAGCCGATCGTAGTCCGGATTGGAGTCTGCAACTCGACTCCATGAAGTCGGAATCGCTAGTAATCGCGGATCAGAATGCCGCGGTGAATACGTTCCCGGGCCTTGTACACACCGCCCGTCACACCATGGGAGTTTGTTGCACCAGAAGTAGGTAGTCTAACCGCAAGGAGGACGCTTACCACGGTGTGGCCGATGACTGGGGTGAAGTCGTAACAAGGTAGCCGTAGGGGAACCTGCGGCTGGATCACCTCCTTAACGAAAGATTGACGATTGGTAAGAATCCACAACAAGTTGTTCTTCATGACGATGTATCTGAGGGTCTGTAGCTCAGTTGGTTAGAGCACACGCTTGATAAGCGTGGGGTCACAAGTTCAAGTCTTGTCAGACCCACCAAATCTGACTAACAAGCATTGTTAAATGCTGAATACAGAAAAACAGAGACATTGACTTATTGATAAGCTGGGGACTTAGCTTAGTTGGTAGAGCGCCTGCTTTGCACGCAGGAGGTCAGGAGTTCGACTCTCCTAGTCTCCACCATAGATTATAGAAATTAGTAAGTTAAAGCTTATTAACTTCTGTGATTTATCGCAGTTTCCTGACCTGACGAAGGCTGGAAAAATCATTAACAGAATATATTTGAGTTGAAATAATTTGTTCATACTCGTTTTTAAGATCGACATTAACAGTGATTTATTACTGGATGGTGAAGATTGAAGAAATGAGTTACTAGCGAAATTAACTGAATCAAGCGTTTTGGTATGTGAATTGAATTGAAGCTGTACGTAGTTAAATCTACAAGGCTCCAACTGTAGCGATTAAGTTCGCGACGCAATATCCTACTTGTAGGGATTAGCGACTGTTTGGGGTTGTATAGTCAAGTAATTAAGTGCATGTGGTGGATGCCTTGGCAGTCAGAGGCGAAGAAAGACGTAATAGCCTGCGATAAGCTCCGGGGAGGCGGCAAATATCCTGTGATCCGGAGATTTCTGAATGGGGAAACCCACCTGTCATAAGGCAGGTATCGTATGATGAATACATAGTCATACGAGGCGAACGAGGGGAAGTGAAACATCTCAGTACCCTTAGGAAAAGAAATCAATTGAGATTCCCTCAGTAGCGGCGAGCGAACGGGGAAAAGCCCATTAAGTCATATAAGTTTTAGTGGAATGCTCTGGGAAGTGCAACCATAGTGGGTGATAGTCCTGTACACGAAAGGGCTTATATGATGATGTCGAGTAGGGCGGGGCACGTGAAACCTTGTCTGAATATGGGGGGACCATCCTCCAAGGCTAAATACTCCTGACTGACCGATAGTGAACCAGTACCGTGAGGGAAAGGCGAAAAGAACCCCTGTGAGGGGAGTGAAATAGATCCTGAAACCGCATGCATACAAGCAGTGGGAGCCGACATGTTCGGTGACTGCGTACCTTTTGTATAATGGGTCAGCGACTTACATTCAGTAGCGAGGTTAACCGCATAGGGGAGCCGTAGAGAAATCGAGTCTTAATAGGGCGTTTAGTTGCTGGGTGTAGACCCGAAACCGGGTGATCTATCCATGAGCAGGTTGAAGGTTGGGTAACACTAACTGGAGGACCGAACCCACTGTCGTTGAAAAGCCAGGGGATGACTTGTGGATAGGGGTGAAAGGCTAATCAAACTCGGTGATAGCTGGTTCTCCCCGAAAGCTATTTAGGTAGCGCCTCGGACGAATACCATTGGGGGTAGAGCACTGTTTCGGCTAGGGGGTCATCCCGACTTACCAAACCGATGCAAACTCCGAATACCAATGAGTACTATCCGGGAGACAGACTGCGGGTGCTAACGTCCGTAGTCAAGAGGAAAACAATCCAGACCGCCAGCTAAGGCCCCAAAATTATAGTTAAGTGGGAAACGATGTGGGAAGGCATAGACAGCTAGGAGGTTGGCTTAGAAGCAGCCACCCTTTAAAGAAAGCGTAATAGCTCACTAGTCGAGTCGGCCTGCGCGGAAGATGTAACGGGGCTAAAACTATATGCCGAAGCTGCGGATTTGCAATTTATTGCAAGTGGTAGGGGAGCGTTCTGTAAGCCGATGAAGGTGTATTGAGAAGTATGCTGGAGGTATCAGAAGTGCGAATGCTGACGTGAGTAACGACAAAACGGGTGAAAAACCCGTTCGCTGAAAGACCAAGGGTTCCAGTCCAACGTTAATCGGGGCTGGGTGAGTCGACCCCTAAGGCGAGGCCGAGAGGCGTAGTCGATGGGAAATTGGTTAATATTCCAATACTTCTATGTAATGCGATGAGAGGACGGAGAAGGTTAAGTCAGCCTGGCGTTGGTTGTCCAGGTGGAAGGTTGTAGGCATGTATCTTAGGCAAATCCGGGGTACTCTATGCTGAGAACTGATAGCAAGCTGTACTTGTACAGTGAAGTGGCTGATACCATGCTTCCAGGAAAAGTCTCTAAGCTTCAGTTACATAGGAATCGTACCCGAAACCGACACAGGTGGTCAGGTCGAGTAGACCAAAGCGCTTGAGAGAACTCTGCTGAAGGAACTAGGCAAAATGGTACCGTAACTTCGGGAGAAGGTACGCTGCCGACGGTGATAGGATTTACTCCTTGAGCTATTGGCAGCCACAGAAACCAGGCCCCTGCAACTGTTTATTAAAAACATAGCACTCTGCAAACACGAAAGTGGACGTATAGGGTGTGATGCCTGCCCGGTGCTGGAAGGTTAATTGATGGGGTTAGCGTAAGCGAAGCTCTTGATCGAAGCCCCAGTAAACGGCGGCCGTAACTATAACGGTCCTAAGGTAGCGAAATTCCTTGTCGGGTAAGTTCCGACCTGCACGAATGGCATAATGATGGGGGCGCTGTCTCCAGCAGAGGCTCAGTGAAATCGAATTCGCCGTGAAGATGCGGTGTACCCGCGGCTAGACGGAAAGACCCCGTGAACCTTTACTGCAGCTTGACATTGAACTTTGATCTTACTTGTGTAGGATAGGTGGGAGGCTTTGAAACCGAGACGCTAGTTTCGGTGGAGCCAATCTTGAAATACCACCCTGGTAATATTGAGGTTCTAACTCTGTCCCGTAATCCGGGACGAGGACCATGTCTGGTGGGTAGTTTGACTGGGGCGGTCTCCTCCTAAAGAGTAACGGAGGAGTACGAAGGTGCGCTCAGCGTGGTCGGAAATCACGCGTAGAGTATAAAGGCAAAAGCGCGCTTAACTGCGAGACCCACAAGTCGAGCAGGTACGAAAGTAGGTCTTAGTGATCCGGTGGTTCTGTATGGAAGGGCCATCGCTCAACGGATAAAAGGTACTCTGGGGATAACAGGCTGATACCGCCCAAGAGTTCATATCGACGGCGGTGTTTGGCACCTCGATGTCGGCTCATCTCATCCTGGGGCTGAAGCAGGTCCCAAGGGTATGGCTGTTCGCCATTTAAAGAGGTACGCGAGCTGGGTTTAGAACGTCGTGAGACAGTTCGGTCCCTATCTACCGTGGGCGTTGGAAATTTGAGAGGATCTGCTCCTAGTACGAGAGGACCAGAGTGGACGAACCTCTGGTGTACCGGTTGTGACGCCAGTCGCATCGCCGGGTAGCTATGTTCGGAAGGGATAACCGCTGAAAGCATCTAAGCGGGAAGCCTACCTCAAGATAAGATTTCCCTAGGACTTTATGTCCTCTAAAGAGCCGTTGAAGACTACGACGTTGATAGGTTGGATGTGGAAGCATAGTGATATGTGAAGCTGACCAATACTAATTGCTCGTGAGGCTTGACTATACAACACCCAAACAGTTGGTGTTGTGGTTCAAATCACTGCAAATACCTTGATTTAGTTATAAAGCTAAGTACAATGTGCAAATTAAATTAACTCAGATGTTCTGTTAATAACTCATTTGATGAAAGTTAGGCATACACAATGTGTAAATAAGACCAAACGAATAGTCATAAACAGTTGTGCTGGCGACAATAGCAAGAGTGAACCACCTGATCCCTTCCCGAACTCAGAAGTGAAACCTCTTAGCGCTGATGGTAGTGTGGCGTTTGCCATGTGAGAGTAAGTCATCGCCAGCTCATTATTCAAAAGCCCCCTAACTTAATTGTTAGGGGGCTTTTTTTATTATGCGGTTAGTGAATCGGGAAGAGGTTTATCAAAAAATAAATAAAAATGATGTTTCGAGTTATTGATGGTCTCTATGGCTAATATTAACTTAATTAAATTTATAGAAAGTTTTTAAACATGGATTGGATTACCTTTAATGAATATGCTTTTATATATTCGGTCTAAAATTAAATTTTGAGGTGGTTTAATGAAACTTAGTTCATTCTCCCCAATCCCTGAAAGCGATGATGAACTGCATTTACCTGAATTGGTTTATTGGGCATCTTTAGGTGAGTTGGCAGAAGTTGAAAAAAGTCTTGCCAGCGGTACAGATGTGAATTCTACTGATGATGAAGGCTATAGCGCGCTTCAAGCTGCTGCTGAAAATGGTTATCTAGATGTGGTGAAACTACTGGTTGAAAAAGGCGCAAATGTTCAGTACAAAGGTGAATATACTGCATTACAACTGGCTGAAATGGCGGAACAATTAGAAATTGCCTCCTATTTAAAAAGTCTGTAATTTTAGAAAGTGAATACAAGGGCTTGATGAATTTCAGGCTTTTTTATTTTATAAAGCTTTTAATTAGATTGATTGGATTTAGCTTCGCTCAAGACTAGTGATTGGATATTTACTGGGACACATAAGCTGATCACGGAATAGCTAGGAGTATTGCATTTGTTGGTAGCTTCATTGACCCAAATCCTGCCCATATTTTCCAAATCAAATTATATAGTTTTACGCGAGTTTAAGGAAAGATGTTCAGCTTCAATGCAGATGATATATCACAGTATGTTTTGGCTACATGACTAAAGCATCCAGTAATTTCGAGTGTTTTGTGATGGCGGTTAACCAATTAATATTGATTGATGCACCTAGAATAATGAAAAAACCATCGTTTTTTAATGCGCGTGTGCTAAGTCCGTATCCGAGGTGGTCTTGCATAGCTTCTTTCTTTATTTGACAGTGTAGATTTCGCTGTGCTCAATACTGTGCAATCTACAAAATAGGAGGCTGAATTTACGCATTATGTTCTACAGCTATGTTTGAGGTTCTTAATAATACTTTTGAGTTGTGTAAATTACTTTAAAAAATATCTATACGTAGGTTTTTACAAAGTTGAATGACGATGATGTTTTTATTTAATTGGCCCTTATAGCGAACTGAAAGTATGCGTTGAGTCTATTAAAATAGGATGGGATGATTTATTTTTTCTTAATTGATAAAAATCTGTGTAAAGCATGATGTTGTGTTATTCAGGTTGCGTAAAATAATATGCTCAAAATTTGTAGGTTTTTTGAATTTTTTATGCTATAAAAAATAAAACGGCACAAAAATTGCTTGTAATGCGTGCTTTAGAAAAGTTGTATAAAAGAGTAGGGATCTATGAAGTTATCTGTTGGATTGAAAGTTGCGAACTCTTTGTCGCTAACCCCCCAATTACAACAAGCTATTCGATTGCTTCAATTGTCGAGCCTTGAACTTGAACAAGAAATTCAGATCCAACTCGATAGCAACCCGCTTTTAGAAAAAGTAGAAGAACAATCTTCAATGGAAAGCTTATCTAGTGTACAAGAGCAAGAAGTAGATAAGAAAGACTTAACCAATGAACTGAATGCTGACCATTTGCCTGATGATTTACCTGTCGATACAGATTGGGATGATGTTTATACACATCAGCCGACAAGTCTCGGTGCGGCAGAATTTGAAGAGCGTGAAGATAACCGCCAAGGGCATTTGGGTTTAAAAGAGCATATGCTCGAGCAAATTAATCTTTTGCATTTTTCGCAAGTGGATCAGTTGATTGCTTATTGCATTATTGACTCATTAGATGATAAAGGATTTTTAGATAGCGATATTTCAGAAATTACGACTTCAGTTCAGCACCTTTTAGAAAGTATGGACTATGACGATGAAGTGGAAGATGATGAAGTCGTTGTCGTGCTCAAACATATTCAGCGTTTAGATCCATTGGGTGTTGGTTCTCGTAATTTGGCTGAGTGTTTAATGGTGCAGTTAGAAGCCTTGCCTGTACAAACTGTTTGTCGAAATGATGCCATGATTTTACTGAAAAATTATGAGCTGTTAATTACCAATGAGTTGGCTAAACTGATTAAACAAACAGGGCTGAATCAAGAGCAATTAAAATGTGCAGTGGATTTATTAAAAACTTTAAAAGCACATCCAGGATTGGAATTTGAAGATAAAGACTCGGATTATCAAATTCCTGATGTCGTGGTCATGAAGAAAAATGAGCAATGGCAAGTGGCATTGAATCCAGACATTATGCCTAAACTGCGTATTAACTCTTTTTATGCCAATATGATTAAACGTGCTGATCAAAGTGATGATAATCAGTACTTACGTAATCAGATGTTGGATGCGAAAAACTTTATTAAAAGTGTCGACGAACGGCATAAGACCTTGTTGAAAGTGGCGACGTGTATCATTGAACATCAACGCGCATTTTTAGAAATTGGTGCTGAAGGCATGAAGCCTTTGGTCCTTCGCGATATTGCCGAAGAGGTAGAATTACACGAATCGACCGTTTCTCGCGTAACTACAAATAAATATATGCTGACGCCACGCGGCTTGTTCGAGTTGAAATATTTCTTTTCAAGTCATGTCGGTACAACTTCAGGTGGCGAAGCATCTTCAACTGCAATTCGCGCCAAGATTAAAAAATTGATTGCTGAAGAGAATGCTCGTAAACCTTTGTCTGACAATGCAATTGCCAATCTTTTAAAAGATGATGGGATTGATGTTGCTCGTCGGACGGTGGCAAAGTATCGTGAATCGTTACATATTCCGTCATCTTCTGAACGAAAAGTCTTGATCTAAAATTTAAAATCTGACTATTCTAGAGGTTCATTATGACAACATAATGAACCTCTTTTTTCTTTAAGGAATGGCTAAAATGATTTGATGTTTCTATACGCACTGGTTGTTTTGCAGTCATTAAATCGTCTTGGCTTTTCCTCATTAATCCTAATGAAGGTGAGGGATAGATATATGCAAATAACAATTCGTGGACACCATTTAAGCATTACCCCAGCTATTGAAGATACTATTCGCTGCAAGTTTGCAGAAATGACCAAGCATATTGATCAAGTGAACAGTATGCAGGTAAAATTGACCAAAGATCATCAGGTCGATAAACATACTAAAAAAGGCAGTAGCAATCATATTGCAGAAGCAATTATCCGTTTACCGGGCATTGAATTTTTTGCTCAGGCTTCAGCAGATGATATGTATACGTCGATTAAAAAATTATCAGAAAAACTCAAAAGACAGCTCGATAAGCATCGTAAAATGCAGCAAGTTTACTAACCTATTGCCATTTAGTTTGATTTTTAAGCAAAAAGAGGTTTTTTTGAACCTCTTTTTTTATATATAAAGTGTATGGGTCTAATGCTTTATTTTTCAGATTTATAGTAAAATGGCAGGTTTTTACACCGTTGGTCCTATAAGAGGTCTTTGTGATGAATAGTGAACAGCTCACTGAAATTTTAAAAGCTGCTTTTCCTGAAGCTGAGGTTGCAGTTAGTGGGCAAGGCGGAAAGTTTGACTTACGTATTGTCGATGATCAATTCGAAGGCAAGCGTCCTGTTGCGCGTCAGCAAGCTGTTTATGCACCATTAAATTCTTATATCGCAAGTGGCGAAGTGCATGCGGTGACTATTCGTGCAATGACTAAAGAAGAATGGCGTAAAGCAAGCTTATTCGGAGCTTAATACTAGATGGATAAATTTTTAATTCAAGGTGGCACTAAGCTCGAAGGTGAAGTCCGTATTTCGGGTGCTAAAAATGCTGCTTTGCCTTTGCTTGCAGCAATGATTTTGCCTGAAACTCCAACCAAGCTTACCAATGTGCCACATTTAAAAGATGTGAATACTTTAGTGCAGTTGATTGGTGGTTTAGGGATTACCATGACCTATGAAGGGGATACGGTCACTGCAGATACTTCAACATTGGACAATCAGTTTGCACCGTATGAGTTGGTGAAAACCATGCGTGCATCTATTTTAGTGCTTGGTCCGTTGGTGGCGCGCTATGGTAGTGCAAAAGTATCTTTGCCGGGGGGCTGTGCGATTGGCTCGCGTCCAGTCGATCAACACTTAAAAGCTTTAGAAGCTTTAGGTGCAGAAATTGAAGTTGAAGCGGGTTATGTACACGCTAAAGTCGATGGACGTCTGAAAGGTGGCGAAGTCGTTTTTGATATGGTGACCGTAGGTGGTACCGAAAATATCTTAATGGCTGCGGCATTGGCAGATGGTGTGACTACGATTCGCAATGCGGCACGTGAACCTGAAATTACTGACCTTGCGAAAATGTTGATCGCGATGGGTGCAAAAATTGAAGGTTTAGACACTGATACCTTAGTGGTAACAGGCGTTGAAAAACTACATGGCTGTGAATACGCTGTAGTTGCTGACCGGATTGAAACGGGTTCGTATTTGGCTGCTGCGGCCATTACAGGTGGTCGTGTAAAAACTACACATACTGATCCAACGTTGATGGAATCTGTTTTAGAAAAGTTTGAAGAAATGGGCGCAGAAGTGACCCGTGGTGATGATTGGATCGAACTGGATATGATGGGTAAACGCCCGAAAGCAGTGAGTTTCCAAACGCTTCCACATCCTGACTTCCCAACCGATATGCAAGCACAGATTATGGCAGTCAATGCCATTGGCCGTGGTTTTGCCACCATTTCAGAAACGATTTTTGAAAACCGTTTTATGCATGTACCTGAATTGTCACGTATGGGTGCCAATATTCAGGTCGAGGGTAATGATGCTGTTGTGACGGGTGTGGAGAAACTTTCTGCAGCACCTGTGATGGCAACAGATTTACGCGCTTCTTTCTCGCTGGTGTTAGCGGCACTTGCTGCGGATGGTGAGACGTTGATTGATCGTATCTATCATATTGATCGCGGTTATGAAGATGTCGAAGCGAAATTACAAGGTATAGGCGCCCAAATTAAGCGAGTAAGTTCATGAGCGATATGAGAAACGATGATCCAAATTTTGACGTAATGGGCAATTTTGATCATGGTTTAACATTGGCATTGAGTAAAGGTCGTATTTTAAAAGAAACCCTGCCTTTACTTGAAACGGCTGGAATTAACTTACTGGAAGATCCTGATAAATCACGTAAGTTAATTTTCCCCACCACCCATAAACAAGTCCGTATTTTAATTTTACGTGCTTCTGACGTACCTACCTATGTGGAAAATGGTGCGGCTGATATTGGTGTTGCGGGTAAAGACGTGCTTATGGAGCATGGCGCGCAAAACGTTTATGAACCACTCGATCTAAAAATTGCAGTATGTAAACTGATGACCGCAGGTAAAGTTGGCATGGAGCGTCCCAAAGGGCGTTTAAAAATTGCCACCAAATATGTAAATTTAACCCGTCAGTACTATGCAAGCTTAGGTGAGCAAGTCGATGTGATTAAGTTGTATGGTTCAATGGAACTTGCACCGTTGGTGGGTTTGGGCGATTACATTGTTGATGTGGTCGATACCGGGAATACTTTACGTGCCAATGGGTTAGAACCTTTGGAAGAAATTTGTAAAGTCTCTTCACGTTTGATCGTGAACAAGGCAAGTTTCAAGCGTAAGCAAGCATTGTTAAACCCAATTCTTGCACAGTTAGAAACAGCAGTCGCTGAACGTGAAGCGTTAAAAAACAAATAAGTTGATCTTTTTTGTTTAAAGAAACCGCTATCTATGATGGCGGTTTTTTTGTACGTACTCATTTTTAATATTTTTATTGGATTGAAATACAATAGGATTGAATCTGAACCAGTTGATTTAAAGCATCAAAGGTATAGACATCACAAGCAGAAACTCGGGATGTCTGCTTGGCATCATGGAATTGCGCTTCACCTTGAATAATTACATGATGAGCTACTTGATGAACCGCTTGGATTTGGAACTCATGCGATATGCGCTTAAAATAATGTTCAATAGAGTGGCAATGTTTTAGAACTTGGTCGATGCCTGAGAGTTGTCGCTCGCCGATGATTTCCCATACAATATTTTGTGAAAAATACGGCTGAACTTGGCTGAATTGCCCGATGGAAAAGCTTTGGGCTATATCTGTAATCGTCATTAACGTTCACCTATTTTTTTAATTCTTAAAATCATTCTAGTTCAAAAATAAGATTTCTACTTATTTGCCGATGCGCTTAAAAGTAATTTTTCATTAAACTCTATCTTAAGCTGTAGGATTGTTGCCCACAAAATAAAGGAAACAAGGTAAACTAAAGCTTCCCTTTATTTTCATTGTGGATAAATTGATGCGACGTTTATCGACTCAAGATCAGAACTTTAAACAAGTCTTTGCTGATTTGTTGGCTTTTGAAACCGTGAGTGACCCAGAACTTTTAAAAACCGTAGATCAAATCATTGCTGATGTCCGTCAGCATGGTAATGCTCATGTTCTTAAACTCACTCAACAGTTCGATCGACATCCCGCGCATCAATTCTCAGATTTAGAGCTGACTCAAGAACAATTAAAAACCGCTTTTGATGGTTTGAGTAGCGAAGTTCGCGAAGCTTTAGAGCTTGCAGCAAATCGTATTCGTGAGTTTCACCAAGCACAGAAGCAAGAAGGCTGGACTTATGTGGATGCCTTGGGCAATACGCTCGGACAAAAGGTCACACCACTCGACCGTGTCGGGATTTATGTACCGGGTGGTTTGGCATCTTATCCGTCGTCAGTATTGATGAATGCTGTACCTGCACATGTCGCAGGTGTACCTGAAATTATTATGGTTGTACCTGCACCAAACGGCGAGTTGAATCCGCTGGTGTTGGCGGCAGCTTATTTAGCTGGTGTGCATCGTGTCTTCACTATTGGTGGGGCACAAGCAGTTGCAGCATTAGCTTATGGTACAGAAACGATTCCATCGGTGGATAAAATTACAGGGCCGGGCAACCGTTTTGTGGCTGCAGCGAAGCGTGCAGTATTTGGTCAGGTCGGTATCGACATGATTGCAGGGCCGTCTGAAATTTTAGTCTATGCTGAAGGCGTGAATAATGCAGAATGGTTGGCGATGGATTTATTGTCTCAAGCTGAGCACGATACTGTGGCGCAAGCTGTATTTATCACGCCAGATGCACAGTTGTTAAATGACGTAGAACAAGCGATTGAAGCACATTTACAAGCTTTACCTAAAGCGGAGATTGCACGTACTTCGATCGCCAACCGTGGTGCATTGGTGCTTGTGAAAGACCGTGCCGAAGCTGTTGAACTGATTAATCAAGTGGCGCCTGAGCATTTAGAGCTTTGCCTAGACGAAGCGCAGGAAATGGCCGAAGATATTCGCCATGCAGGCGCAATCTTCATGGGGCGTTATACCCCAGAAGCGATTGGTGACTATTGTGCAGGGCCAAACCACGTTTTGCCAACTTCAGGTACAGCACGCTTTTCCTCGCCGCTGGGTGTCTATGATTTCCAAAAGCGTTCAAGTTTGATTATGTGCTCTGAGCAAGGTGTGAAAACTTTGGCGAAAACTGCGGATATCTTAGCGCAACAAGAAAACTTAGATGCGCATGCGCGTTCAGCACGTTATCGTTATCAATAATATAAATTTAGATCCCTCATTTGTTCAGTAATGAATGTTCCTCTCCCTATGGGAGAGGTTAGGAGAGGGGAAAATATTTAATTCAGTTTGGGACATCATAAACCTTTCCCAAATCCTCTCCTAGAAGGAAAGGGCTTACAGAAAAGTAAGTTGAGTGCATAAATGAGATAGACAATGTCTAACATTACTACAGAACAAATGCGTTTTTGGAGCCCTGAAGTACGCGAATTAGAACCGTATGTGCCAGGTGAACAACCGAAAATTCAAAACTTATTGAAGCTCAATACCAACGAAAACCCATATCCACCTTCACCAAAAGTAGTGGAAGCAGTTCAAGCGGTCTTGGCAAATTCTGCAGATGTACTGCGTTTATATCCAGATCCAGATGCTTCTGCGTTAAAGCAGGCGATTGCGAAACAACAACATGTTGCCGTTGAAAATGTCTTTGTCGGAAATGGTTCAGATGAGGTCTTAGCGCATATTTTTAAAGCTTTTTTTGTGCAAGAGCTGCCTGTGCTTTATCCAGATATTACTTATAGTTTTTATCCTGTTTATAGCCAATTTTTTGGAGTCAAAACCAAAATTTTGCCACTTAATGATGACTTTGAAATCGTGATGGATGACTATAAGCAAGCCAATGGTGGCATTATTATCACCAATCCAAATGCACCAACCAGTATAGATATCGGTTTGGTAGCTATTGAGGAAGTACTTCAAGCTAACCCAAATTCAGTCGTGGTGATTGATGAAGCTTATGTCGATTTTGGTGCAGAGTCTGCGGTCAGTTTGGTGGAAAAATATGAGAATTTGGTGGTGTGTCAAACGACTTCAAAATCTCGTTCATTGGCAGGCTTACGTGTAGGTTTTGCGATTGCTCAGCCACATTTGATTGCTGCCTTAGAGGCGGTGAAAAATAGCTTTAACTCTTACCCGATGGACCGTTTTGCGATTGCCGCTGCGGTTGCATCATTTGAAGATCAAGCTTATTTCAAAGCACAAAATCAAAAAGTCATAAAGAGTCGTGAACGATTGGTTGAACAATTGACCGCGCTGGGCTTTAACGTTTTGCCATCGAGTGCCAATTTTATCTTTGCATCATTGCCTAGCAAAGATGCGGGACAATTAGCAGCTGAATTACGCGAACAAGGTATTATTGTACGTTATTTCAATAAACCGCGTATTAACCAGTTTTTACGTATCACGGTTGGAACTGATGAACAAAATCAGCGTCTTGTCGATACATTGAAAAATGATATTTTAAAATAACTTTTCAGTGAATTTGCCCGTGGAAAAAGTGAACCTTCATTGATGTGAAGGTTCACTTTTTTATTTTGGTGGCTATTCGACATCCTGTTTTACAAAGGTATTGAGTAAATTAAGAAGGGCGGAGACCTTGTCAAAGCATTCTTGATATTCAGCCTCACACTCTGATGCAATGGTGATTCCGCCACCAGCCCAAAGTGAAAGTTTGTCTTGTGATTTTTGGATTGAGCGAATCAGAATGTTCCAAGAGCCTGTACCATCGAAATTAAAATACCCCATTGAACCGCAGTACGCTCCACGTGGAGCACTCTCCAGCTCGTCAATAATTTGCATAGCCCGAATTTTAGGTGCACCTGTAATTGAGCCACCGGGCAGTGCAGAGAGTAAAACATCAAAGGGATGAATATCTGCTCTAAGTGTGGCTTCAACTTCGCTGACCATGTGGTGGACTTGGTTAAAACTTTCAATATTAAACAGCTTAGGTGTTTTGACTGAACCTGTTTCAGCATAAACGCTTAAATCATTTCGCAATAAATCTACGATCATTACATTTTCAGCTTGGTCTTTTTCTGAAGCCATCAAACGTTGTTTTGATTGTTCATCTAATATTGGATCTGCATAGCGGGGCATTGTCCCTTTAATTGGTTTTGTGACAATTTTCCGCTGTTCTTTAAAGTCGATAAACAGTTCAGGAGAGCAGCTTAGAAGTTCAAAATCATCAAGACGTAAGTATCCTGAATAGGGTGCATCCGTGAGTTTCCAAAAATGCTCAACGGCGCTGAGTAACTGACCTTCTGCGTTAGCTGTGAATTCTTGTGTGAGATTAATTTGATAGCAATCGCCCGCTTTAATGTACTCTTGCACCTGCTGAAATGCCTGCTGGTATTGGGTTTGGGTCCAGCGAGCTTGGCATGTGGATTGAAGCTGTAAAGGCGAGGGAAGAACAGGCATTGTACTGATGCATTGTTCTATTTTGCTGAAAATACGTTCTGCTTGCGGATCCGTACTATAAAAGACCCAGCCTGCATTGCTCCATTTGAGATAAGTGCTATATAGCCCTAAAAATAAGCTGGGTTGAGACTTGATTTGAATGTTAATTTGTTTTTGTGCTGCATAATCATAACTAATAAATCCAATCATCCCCCCATTGAAAGAATCTGTTTTGGAAGTAGATATTGGTTTGATTTCAGTAGAAAGTTCACTTGCCTGATCATCAGATATGTAACAAAAATCAGCAGTACGTTGAAAGAAAAAGTGCTGTTTTTCCTGAAAAACTTGATAACGCTCAGGCAGGAAAGCAATGACAGGTGCATCTACATTTTGTAAATAGACTAACTGCGTGAGTTCATTCAAGGCATGTAATAGTTTTGATACTGAAATGCTGGAATCACAGATTGTCTTTTTAAATGATGGGTTTAGAGTCATGCTAACGCAAATAGAGTCAAAAAATTCAGTCTATTTTACCGCATTGTGAGTATGTGCACAGCGTAAATACCGTTTATCGGTAAGCTGGGGATTACGACCAACAGCAGTTGATCAAAAAAGCACGCACATATAACTTAGTTCTGGCAGTTAGGTCACTCAAGGATAGATGTTGATACTGGGTCAAAATAAAAAAAACAGTAATTAACATCGAGTGACTGGTATCACAAAAATAAAGCTCTTAGGAGAGGAACAAGATGAAAATTATTACTAAACTTGCTTTAGTTTCTTCAATGGCAATCAGTGCAAATGCAATGGCAATGCAAGCAATGGATGACGCTTCGCTCAGTGCCGCTACAGGTCAAGATGGTTTAAATATCGGCATCGGTATTTCTAAAATCGAAATTGGTAAAGTCTTTGTCCACGATAATGATGGTCTAGCAGTTGCAAATGGCGGTACTGCCAAAGCTGGTGCTATTGTGATTCAAGGAAATGGTAAAGCGGGTGATGTGCTCGAAAATCACGGTATTATTATCGGTGCAAACTATGACAACGCGGGAGCATACTTACTGCCTTCTCGTAATTTGGCTGATCTACAAATTGACTCTGATGCAAACGGCGGTAATGCATTTATTAACGTTGCAGCTCAAGTTTCTGGTTTAGATATTAAAATTGGTCAAATTGGTGTCGTGGCTTCAGCTGATATACCAACAACAGGGGCAACATCTATCCGTCGTGGTGGTACAGGTACTGTAAACCCAATCTTAAGTGGCTTATCACTTAAAACGGGTCCAATGTCTGCAAATATCCAATTGGGTGCTGCACCGCAAGGCGCAATGATCCAATTGAACGCAACGATGGTGGGTGGTTTAGAAATTAAAGACTTGGGTATCTTAGATAACTCAACGAAAACAGCAACACGTGCTGCAGGTGAAATCTTTGTTGAAAGTATTAAAGTTGCAGATGCTAACTCTCTTGATTTAACGCTAAATCAAAAAATTAGCGTGATTGGTGAAGAAGGTGCGAATAAGGGTTATATTCGTATGATTAGCACAAGCGGTGCGCACGATACTTATGTTAAAGGTGTGCATTTAGGTAGCCGTAGTGCTGCGTCAATGGGTGATGTAGAAGTTCAAGGTATGCAAACATACTTTAGTCCTGCTGCTGGTGTATATATGCCAGGTGCTGTGATTACTATTTCTGGGCACTAAGCTTAGAACTAAAAAAAGCGCGTGAATTCACGCGCTTTTTTTCTAAAATATATTCATAAAAAATGCAAAAAAGACTATTTTTTTTTAAGAAAACGCAGTATCTTCTTGAATGTATGGATATAGAGTATTAACTCTAAAAACAAAAAATGGGCGGGATGCCTAAATTATTAAAAAAAGTAAAAGCTATGTTAGAGATCGCATTGGGCTCAGCAATGATGTATTACTTTGCCACCGAAGCCTTTGATATAAAGAAGAAACCTGCGGAAGCGGTTTACTATACTGAAGTTCTAGATTCTCGGAATGCATCTTTTACAAGAATGCACCATGAACCAGTCTTAATTAATCCTGCTGTCGAAGACCAATTTCGAGGCATTGTTCGTCAAGCCTATGACTATAGTTGTGGTTCAGCTGCACTGACGACACTCATTAATGGTTATGTCGGTGCTCAACTTACAGAACAGCAAACTATGGATGGCTTGCTTCGCTATGGGGAGTATGAGCGCATCATTGAACGTCGTAGTTTTTCTTTATTGGATATGAAGCGTTTTGTGACCGCACTTGGTCTAGAAAGTGGAGGATATAAAGGGGAGTTTGAGGATCTGGTTAAACAGGGTCAACCCGCAATTGTTCCAATTTCTTATGCCGGTTTTAAGCACTTTGTTGTGTATAAGGGCTATAAAGATGGTCGTGTGTATGTTGCTGATCCTGCACTGGGAAACATTAGTTTTGATGAGCAGCGTTTTAAGGATATTTGGGAAAACAACACACTGTTTTTAATTAATGTAGCCCCTGAGAAACGAAAAAATATGTTGGCTTTACAAGAGGCTGATATGCGACATGTCGATGATGCTACTGTCAATCGTTATGCATTGGTCGATATCCAATACCCTCAACATTACATGGAAAAAACAGCTGATCGGGCCTCAACAATTCGCCTAGAGCGCAATAAAAATAAAGAGTCGGAATACTATGGACAGCCGACATATAATTTTCTCAGGCTTTATTACAAAAACAAATAAAGTGTGAAAAAAATTAAAACAAGAACAATTGGTGGTAGGTAAAGGGACAATGATGAATAAATGGATGAATAAGACACTGCTCGCAGTAAGTGTGCAGATGATTCTTGGGGTGGCTTATGCAGCAGAAGAACCAACTTTGGGGGGCTATGAAGCTGTCAATGAGAATGTTGCAGTAGAACAAGCGACTGCTCAGCCTCAAGATACTACTGTATCTGAAGCACAAGTGGTTGCTCAGAGTGGCAGTAATGAGCAAGCAGCTTCTTCTGCTTTACAACAACAGGAAGGAGATGCAACCAAAGAGACGAATCTTCAAGAAGTATTTACTTCTAATGAACGTCAATATTCATTGATTAAACAAGGTGAAATTTCATCTTATTACGACATTGATTATACCTACTACCGAGATACTCAACTCGATCTGGAAATGGCACAAGGACAGCTTTATCAGCTTCGTGTCCAAGAAAATGCAACTCATAGTTTGACCAATACCTTCACAGCCCAATATGGTTTGAGAGATAACTTAACCTTAACGGCTTCATTGCCTTTGGTTGCTAAAACAGATTTATTAAAAGATACCTCTACGGCTGGGCTAGGGGATATTTCTTTTGGTGCTCGTTGGGAACCCTTCCCACTTAAAGCTGGTCGTCTACCTTTGATTTTATTCGGTAATATTTCGACTAAAACAGGCGATAGTCCTTATGAAATTAATGCCACTTCAGACTTAGCAACGGGTAAAGGATATTATTCGGCAGGTGTTGGAGCAAGTACACGTAAGTACATTGATCCTGTGGTGTTGTTTGCCTCCGTTTCTGCTAACTATGGTTTTAAAGAGTCTGGTTTAGATCAACGCCGTGGTAGCCGCGTGATTGAAGAATTTGAACCTGGAATTAGTGGTGGTTTTGCCGTAGGTTTTGCTTACTCGTTTAACTACGATGTATCAATGACGATGTCCTACCAACAGAGTTTCAATACGGGTGCGGAGTTTAAGTATAGCTCTGGTGAAAGTTATTCCCCAGCAGATCAAACCAGTTCAACGTTTGCTATTTCACTTGGGGTACGTGTTTCACCTGAAACAATTGTGAATGGCACGGTCGGTCTAGGTTTGACCGAAGATGCACCTGATGTATCACTCGGTTTATCTTTCCCGTTAGATATTCTTGGTTTTGGAAAAAAGCTTAAATAAAAGGGCAGTCGTATGAACAATCTTCGACTTAGCCCTTTGGTGTCTGCCATATTATTAACGGGCTATTCTAGTGTTACCTTTGCCGCTTTAGGGCAAAACCTATCAGTTGATATTCGCTCTTTGTCCATGGGGAATGCTGTGACCGCTGATCCTCCTGGAATCAGTGCGATTCATTTTAACCCAGCAGCCTTAACCAAGATTGAAGGCTTGCAGACAGATGTACAAGGAATTGTTGCTGATTTTAATATCGAGCGAGAATTTACTGTTCCAGCTGGTTATAACGTTTTTGGTTATTCTGATGACCCAATGGTCTGTAACGATGGACCTGAGGTTGATGCTGATATTTGTACTGATTTTAAAGGCCCAGTTCGAGGAGATGTTGAATACCCAAGCCTATATGTCCCAGGCTTAAAGAAAATGGTGGACTTAGGTAAAGGTATGCCAGTTGCTGCCCCTACGGCGGGTATTGCCTATACCCCTCCTGGATCCAAAATGACATTTGCAACCGCAATGTATGCACCTTTAATTGCAGGCTTTGGGGCTGAAGATGGCAATCCTGGTAACTTTATGGGGCAACAGGTTGCGTTAGAGCGGATTACATATTTATCTCCATCTATGGCTTATCAAATCAATGATCAACTTTCGATTGGTGGTTCAATCGGTATGTCATATCAAGCGCTAGCATTGAAAAATGATTTGCGTTTTCCCAATGAGTTAATTGGGATGCTAAGAATGATAGATGATGTTGTATGTACACCATTCAAAGAAAATTCAGATGTGATTACCGATATTTTATTATTGGGTATGTGTAATGCCAAAGAGGGAATGAATCCTTTTGGGCTTTTTGGAAAATTAGATCTTTCAGTTGAGCAGACACTGAGTCCATCCTATAACCTAGGTGTGCTTTGGGAGCCAACAGAAGACTTTAGCTTTGGTGTGGTTTATCAGAGTGCTGCCAAAATGAGGATGAAAGGTCGCTATCACATTGAAAATACGAAAGCACCACGTGAGTTGATTAATGGTTTAATGTCATCCCCGACAGGGCAAATTTTAGCTGCAATTTTAAGTTTTCCAAACTCTATACCAGCAAGTGAGTCTGGTTTAGTGTCAATGGAGTTGGAATATCCTGCACATTTCCAAACAGGGATTAAGTATAAGCTTTTACCTGATTTACAAGTGAATATTGATGTCGGTTGGACTGATTATAGAGCATGGAATAAGTTTAAGTTTGAGTTCGATCGTGAAGTTTCAGCACTCAAAATTGCAAAACTGCTTTCGGCAAATATTACAGATAATAGTTTGGCACTGCCTTTAGAGTTTGAGTCACCATGGAACTATGGTATTGGGCTTGAATATTCCGTTACAGACCGTTTGAAGCTCCGCGCTGGTTATGAGCCACGCACCAGTGCAATTCCAGATGGTAAGCGAAACACTATGGTTCCTATTAATAATGCACGTTTGTTTGGTTTAGGTGTAGGTTATCGGTTTGATGCAGATACCGATGTGGATTTGTCGATTGGATTTTTACAAAGCCGAGATAAAATTCCAGCAAATACCAGTAGTTTAGCGAACCAAACTGGGGTGAATAATATTTTATTAAATCCATACGCGGGTTTGAATGTAAAAACAGATACAACCATTACGATTTTAGGGTTGAACTATAGATCAAGGTGGTAAGCACATTGAATACAAGAAAACGGATTTTATTGTCTACATCATTTTATATCTTGAGCTGTGCTTTTAGTATTGGTTTTGCGGGCGAGTTTTTTACGATTATTGGTCCAGATGGAAGACCGATGGTTGTTCAACGCAAAGCAAATGAGGTGCAAGCGAAGCCACCCCTGCAAGAAACCAAACGTATAGACGTTATGAAGCCAGAGGTAAACCTAGTCATACCTCAGTCTAGTCTATCTACGTCTTCACCACAGTCAGTACCATTGAAACCTCAACAACAAGTGATTAAACAGCAAGCACATACGATTAAAGCAGGTGTAACCCAAGCTAAGGGTGTTCCTGGAGTGAAACAAGTAGATCCCTCAGTTCCTCCTCATGCTGAACAGCTACAGCATGAAAACCAATTTCAAGGACAGCAAAAAACGGTCGAGCAAAGCCCGTTGGTAAAGGCAAAGCAAGAGGCTTTACAAATAACTCAACCTGTTGTGATCAAAGCAAATACCACAGCTGCGGTAGCCAATGAAGTGGCACCTGTACCGTCAACAATGTTTAACCAAATGGATGGTACCGAGTATGTACGAAATGAATATTTGGAAGATCGTGAATTTAATTTGGAGGGTAAAAAACGTTTTTATACTATGCCTGAGGGGGTCATTGACCATAAAACAGGAGCTACCCGTTTTCAGGTTATTGAACGAGAAAAAGGGGTAAGTAAGTCTGTTCTGAACTCCATATTGAAACCGAAACAAAAAGAAAACTTAGTACCGATTGTGCTTGCATCGACATATTACAGAATGCCTAAACAAGACACGATTGAGAGTTTGGGACGAATTTGTTTCAACGATAAGAAGGTGGAGAAAGCCAAAACTTTGCAGTTTAATCGTGATATTAACGTTTGGCCAAAAAAACCGTTAAAAGAAAAATTTGAGTTCGAAATTATCAAAATTGAGAACAATGTTCAAAATATTCAATTGAATTCTTATGCCTCAAGACAAAATGATCCTACCTTTTATTGGCCTTTTGCTGTGTTTTTAGATGAAAAGGCCTGTGTCATTGAGGGAGCGGGGGGATTTAAAAACGATGAGAACTCATCTTCAATGTTATCTCATGGAATGATCGCAGGAACTCTACATGTACCTGAGCAAAGTCATTATTTACTTTTGACCCCACTTTCCTCAGCTATAGATGTTGAGCATAAAGTGTTAACCAATCATGGACAGTTAAAACTCATCGCAATTCGCTAAAAATAAATAGAGTACGAAAATGAAAAAACAAATGTTATGGCCGTTTACTTTTTCCACCTTGATGGTTGCGTTGACGGGTTGTGGTGGTGAAAGTGCAAATGTGAAATCAGAGCCAAACCACGTGAATTCTGTTAATGGCAGTTGCTTAGTTCAGGACAAAAATTGTGTTGAGTTTGCTTTAGACTATCCTATTGATGGGATCAATTTTGTTTGTAGTAGCGATCCTGATAATACCTATATCACACTCATAGAACCGAAAACCAATGCAGCAACAGGGCGTTGCTCTGAAGGCGACAAAGTTCATTTTTTCTTGACAGGAAGTTCAGATAAGCAAGTTGAACTTGGTACAGTTCCCTTGTCTGAGATTGGTAATGTAAGTACTGTTTCAGCGGCTCTTCCCCGCCTCAGTATTTTAAATATGGCAAAAGCTATCAATAGTGGTATAGCTGCAACGAGTTTAAGTCCAGCAGATAAAACTGTACAAATTGCGATGTCTTTAGCAAAAATTTTTCAGGCACTTGGAATAGAGCGTAGTGCAGGGGTAGCTGGAGATGTGCAACCTTTTAGTATCCCAACTGCTAAGAAAGAAGAGCTTTCTAAACTTTTGGCTTCTATTTCTGCAGATGATTATGTGTCAGGAGCCTATGCAGATAAAATTAAACCATGGATAGATGTCAGTCAAATTAGTAATGATGATGCTTTTAAAGTGGTGCAAACATTGGTTCTGATGAATAATTCAGCGACTTATCAAGCCGACTTTCCAATCTTTACAAATGCATTGTCTGAAAGTACAGGGATTGGCTTACCGCAAGGCTTATATGGCTGTAATGCTACTGACTGTAAAAGTAATCCCGCCAACCTTCGTCATTTAATTGGTAGTTTTTTAATTTTAACGGATCGACAAGGTTATACTTTTGGCTCAGGGGTACAGTGGCGTGGTCCATTAAAACAACAACTAGGGAGCGATTTGGCAACGAGTGTCACTGTTGATTTACTGAAAAATATTGAACCAGTCAAAATGAATGCATTGGCGCAAACATCGTGGATTAGCCCGTTGACTAAAAGCATTCAACAACCCTTTAAATTTAATTTGAGTGACCCTGATTCTAGTGACTTTACCATTAATCAGGGCAAGCTTTTTAACGATTATATGATTGCTGGAACAGAGAGTTTCTACAAGCAACTTACGAAGTCGACAACAGGTAGCCCATCTTCTTATGGTTTATGGCAACAAAATTATGGTACGGATATTTTTAAGGGTTCCTTTGATGTATTTAAGATTTTCCCGATTGGCTATTTAGATAATGATGTTTTTAAGTCTAAAAATAATGTTGAATCTGGTCAGAAATATATTTTCCCGCTTTATGCTAATTTGATTTTTACTGGCAAAGATTCGAGTGAAAAAGTGACTTTAGGAATTGCAATTGATGAGTCGGGAGATATTCGTACCGATATGCAGTCCAATACCAATAAGGCAACAGCTTGCACACCACTGACCAGCACAAGTGAAACGCTGATGACTGGTACCAATCAAGTGCAATATCGGATTGGGACATTAGGGGCAACCGATACAACAAATAAAGCCGTAACGTTCCGAATTCTATTGGCAAATCCAACATTTGAAAGCATTGATGGTGTGGCTATTGGTGTAAATACGAATATTGTTACTGACGTAGATAGTAATGGGAAACAAAGCTCTACAGTGAGTGGTGGAGCACGTATTAATTTGGCGAATTTACTCTCTGCAAATGCCAATGAAAGTGCTTATATTTCACTTAGTGATTTTGGTGGTGCGGGTGTGAAATGGACCAATATCTACAAATCGTATTTAAATGCGTATTATGAGAAAAATAATGTTGCCAATCGCGCAGCAGCAGCTTTCCGTGAAGGTGATGTTTCTATTGAGATAGCAGATTGTTATCGTGTCTTACAGAAATAACCCAGTATAAAGATGAAAGCCCATCACTGATGGGCTTTTTTATTTCTATGAACATTAACCTGTATGGTCTAAACGTGTGCCCAGTGTTTCAAGATGCATCGTAAAGAGATTACTTTTACGGTCAGCAAAATAATGGCGTAATGTATGTTCAACACTAGGAAAAGCTAGCTCTGACCATGGTATTTCATGTTCTTCGAATAAACGGCATTCAATACTTTCTTCGCCTGCACCAAATTTACCATCTACTAAATTTGCTTTAAATAAAACGTAAATTTGACCAATACGTGGAATATTGTACATACAATACAATTGTTCGATTTCTACCTCAGCTTCAGCTTCTTCTCGCGTTTCACGTGCAGCGCCTTGCTCCATGGTTTCGAACAATTCCATATAACCTGCGGGTAAGGTCCATAAACCATAACGTGGTTCAATGGCACGACGGCATAATAAGACTTTATTTTCCCAAAGTGCAAGTGCACCACAAATCACTTTAGGATTAACATAATGAATAGCGTTACATGAGGTGCAAACACGACGCAATTGATGGTCACCAAGAGGGATTTGTTCTGTTGTTTTCTGCCCACAATTGCTACAAAAGTCCATATTCATCATCAATGATAAAGTTCAGACTCAGCATAACTGAAAAATTAAATTTTGGCATCATTTCTCTTTTTTCAGTATGAAATTCAGCTATGATGAAAAAAAGAAAGATTAGAGATGACGTGGAATGGATGAACACTCATTAACACACATATTGCAACAACAATTACGGTTTTCAAGAAAAATTAAATCGGCAGATGCAGCTGTGTTAATCGCGATCACCAATGAAGCAAATCCTAAAGTTCTACTGACTCGTCGCTCAGCTTATTTATCTAATCATGCTGGAGAGGTCTCTTTTCCAGGGGGGAAAAGAGACCCTCAAGATACCAGTAATATTGTCGTCGCCTTACGTGAAGCCTATGAAGAAACGGCATTGAATCCTTTTGATGTACAGTTATTAGGTGATTTGCCGATGCAAAAAGCCCGTAATGGCATGCTTGTTAAACCCGTAGTTGGCCTGATTCCACCTGAAGTTGAACTGGTGGCTCAACCGACAGAAATTGATCGTATTTTTTTTGCCTCGTTAAAACAACTGATGGAAGTACCTGCGGTGCCTTATGAAGTTCGCTTTGCTCATCAGTCGCTCTATTTCCCCAGTATGCGGGTGGAAAATGAAATTGTGTGGGGACTCACTGCGCGCATGCTAGTTGCATTGTTTCAATATGGTTTGGACTACCATAAAGAATGGCCATTTTTAGTCAATTCACCGACATTTCGGTTGCCCAAGTAAGTTTAATATTTTAAGGAAGAGATATGCTGTACAAATTTAAAGATCATGCACCGCAAGCCACGTATCAACCTTGGGATGGTTGGGTTGCTGAAAATGCCACAGTGATTGGCCAAGTTCAATTGGGACGGCAGGTCAGTATTTGGTTTGGAGCAGTCGTACGTGCAGACAATTGTAGTATTCGTTTGGGTGACTTTACGAATGTTCAGGAAAATGCAGTTTTACATACCGATGCTGGAATTGAAATGAATATTGGTTATTATGTCACCATTGGGCATCAAGCCATGTTGCATGGTTGCACCGTGGGGGATAACAGTCTGATTGGGATTAATGCGGTGGTTTTAAACAATGCCGTGATTGGAAAAAATTGTATTATTGGCGCCAATGCACTGATTCCTGAGGGTAAAGTCATTCCAGATAATTCCCTAGTCATGGGTTCACCCGGTAAAGTCGTCAAAACTTTGG
Organism: Acinetobacter sp. SW-226; assembly: GCF_055632855.1. NCBI lineage: Bacteria > Pseudomonadati > Pseudomonadota > Gammaproteobacteria > Moraxellales > Moraxellaceae > Acinetobacter > Acinetobacter sp. SW-226. Next base: position 631,067 of record NZ_CM145752.1, read on the forward strand.
ATGAAGCAACGGCAGCCAGATTAAAAATGAGTGCCTTGCACTATGCTGAACACTTTAAACAGTTTATGGACTTAGAGCCTGCACATTTATAAATCTGCTTTTTAAAATATAGCCTAGATTTGTCTAGGCTTTTTTATATCTACTTTGAGAACAACTCGCCTAGTGCTTTTGAGTGGAGTATCATAGCCACGTTTTTATAGATTAAATCATTAAGGTTGTGCATGAAAGTGCTGGCATTGGAATCTGCAAATGAGCAGTGTTCCGTCTCTATTGTAGATGAAAATCAAGAACTTTTTTCCAATTGGATACGCGCGCAAAAGCACAAACGCAAACGATTCTTCCAATGATTGAGCTAGGTTTTCAACAGTTGGGTTTAAAGACAGAAGATTTATCTTGTATCGCTTTTAGCCGTGGTCCTGGTTCTTTTAGTGGCGTTCGTATTAATGCTGCAGTGACTCAAGCTTTGGCATGGTCAAATGATTTACCTGTGGTTCCTGTCTCAACTTTACAGGCTCTGGCTCAAGCTGCTCATCGTGTACATGGGTTAATGGAAGTAACAGCAGTTTTAGATGCGCGAATGAGTGAGGTCTATATTGCAAGTTTTCAATTAGATGTAGACGGCATCATGCAAGCGACCAATGAAGAGCAACTTTTAAACTATGCTGATGCGACGGCCTATGCTCGCTTTACTTTAGTCGGTTCAGGCGCAACCTTAATTGACCCATCACAAATACAATACAAAGATATCAGCGCAAGTGCGCAAGATATTGCCACAATTGCACGCAAGTTTGCACAGCAACAACAATGGGTCAGTGCTGAATTGGCACTTCCAGTCTATTTGCGTGATAACGCTTGGAAAAAAATCCCAGAACAGGGTAAAGCATAATTAGGGTTTTTTATGGATCTTTTACTGCTGCTCAAAGCAGCAATTATGGGTATTGTTGAAGGTATTACCGAGTTTTTGCCCATTTCAAGTACAGGACATTTAATTTTAGCTTCTGAACTCATGAATTTCTGGACCAAAGAAAAAAGTGATGTCTTCGTGATTGCCATTCAAATGGGGGCAATTGCAGCCGTTATTTATGAATATTGGGCACGTTTGTGGGGGGCGGCAACGGGCATTTTTAGTGGTGAACCCCAAGGTCGTCGTCTCGGAGTTGGACTCATTTTAGCGTCGATTCCTATTGTACTGATTGGTTTGACCTTAGGTCAGACGGTGAAAGAGCTTTTATTTAATGATATTGCCATTGCCATCGGTTTGATTGTGGGTGGTTTGATTATTATTTGGATTGAAAAGCATCCACCACAAGAGCGCGTACATGAAGTTGAAGACCTAAGTGTGAAAGATGCGATGTGGATTGGTCTGATTCAAGTGCTGTCTTTAATCCCAGGTACATCACGTTCGGGGGCAACTATTATTGGCGCGATGTTCTTAGGTGTATCGCGTAAAGCGGCGACTGAGTTTTCATTCTTCTTGGGTATTCCAGTAATTATTGGTGCGGGTCTTTTAGATTTGTACCAAAGTGCGCATGTGTTTGACGGACAACAAGATTGGATCGTATTGGCAACAGGCATTATTGTTTCTTTTGTCTCAGCTTTACTGCTGATTCGTGCTTTAGTTGCTTATGTGGCGAAGCGTGATTTCATGATTTTTGCATGGTATCGCATCGCTTCAGGCTTAGTGATTCTATTGTTTGCCTTTACAGGTTGGAAGTTATGGTAAGCCCAATGCGCTTATATGTGGAACAAGAGCATTTAGAAAAAGCACAGCACTATGTTGCTGTGCTTTTTTCTCGTGGTGTAGATGTCAGCATCGAAGTCGCCGAGAAGCTAAATGCACGTTTTTTCCGTTTTCACCCTGAACTGGGGTTGTGTGCCGATGCCGATGGGCTTTGGCTTTGTGCCAATGGCATGAAAATGCAGCCAGATTGGAAAGCAGAAGTTCCACGCTTAAAACGTGCATCGTTGAAGTCTGAAATGATTGCGCGTGCTTGCCACTTGACTGAAAAACCGAAATTGATTGATGCAACGGCAGGGCTTGGGCATGATTCATTGCTCATGGCATATTTGGGGGCCAATGTCACTTTAGTAGAACGCCATCCCATTTTATTCACCTTGCTAGAGTCAAGTAAGGAACAGGCTTTGCAGGATGCATTTTTAAACTCTGTGGTGAGTCGAATTGACTTGGTTTTTTCAGATTCAGCGCAGTATTTGCAGCAACAAGCAGAACAGGGCAATACGGTCGAAGTGGTTTATCTGGACCCGATGTTTCCGCAACGGGATCAAAATCAGCAAGCCGTGAAAAAACAGGCGCAAGTGAAAAAGCAAATGCAGCTTTTACATATGTTATTGCCTGAAGATGGCGAAATGGATTTGGGTGATCATCTGCTTGGCTTGGCACAAAAAGTGGCAAAACGGGTGGTGGTCAAACGTCCGCGCTTGGCCGTATTTTTGGCAAATCAAGAAACCACTCATCAGTGGCTGGGGGATGCATGCCGTTTTGATGCCTATTTTCAGCATGAACGCTTAGACTGAAGTGGAAGATTGCTTCAAAAGTATGCAAAGATTTGTTATATAGTTAAAAACATCATTGATAAAATGCTGATCAAGCATAAACTTAGTGTGTCCCTACGCAAGTCACAATTTAATTAGAATCTTATGATCGACTTCAAACCTTCCATCAACTTTTGGCATGATTTTAAAAGCAACCAAACTGCGGGGATGTGGTTGTTTCTAGGTTCACGACGCTCTTTGCAAATTGTCCATCCTTCGATTATGCAGCTCATTTTCTGGGGGATTTTAGGTGGCTCAGCCAATACTTTATTTAGCTGGTTGAGTGCAGGAGAGATTGGTGACTTTAACCCGCAAGGTTTGGTCAGTTATGCGCTTTGGCCCTTTATTGCCCTGATTGTTGGGATTTTTCTGTCTCAACGGGTGAATAATCCACGTTTGATGTTGGTACCAGCACTCCTTTGGTTGGTGCTGGATACGCATATCGCGTTATTGCAAAGTTTTATCCAATATTTGGGCATGATTGATGTCTTGCCTTATTTCTTCTATGACTACTTGCCGAATGTGTTCATGGTGTTGTTTGTCTGGCAGAGTTTGGCTGTGGTGTGGGTGTTTTCCCGTGAGCTGAAATGGCCATGGTGGGAGCGTGCCTTGATTGTCTTGGCCACGCTGTTTACTCTTGTGGTTTGGCAAATGTCAGTGACCAGTCAGCCGATTTGGAAGGTAGAAGAAACGCCACCAACCTTTGCAGAAGATGCTTTCTATGCACAAAGTCGTTTATTAAATAAAGCACTTGAGTCTGTGCAATATGGCGAATTTGCGCAGTCACATTGGTACTTCCTTGGGGTGGCAGGAGCGAGTTATCAAGATGTATTTCGTTCGGAAGTCGAGCGAATTAAAGAACAATTCGATACCCGTTTTGGTACGTTGGGTCGTTCGATGATGCTGGTGAATAACCCTGCAACACGGACAGAAATTCCGATAGCCTCTAAACACAGTATTGAAATGGCGCTGCGCCGTATGGGACAGCAGATGAACCGCGAAAGTGATGTGTTATTTTTATACATGACCTCGCATGGTTTACCGAACCAGTTCGAAATGGAAAATGCACCTTTAGACTTAACACAGGTCGACCCGAAATGGTTACGTGAAACTTTAGATGCATCGGGTATTCGCTGGCGTGTGATTGTGATTTCCTCGTGTTTTTCAGGTAGTTTTGTGCCTGCATTGCAAAATGACAATACTTTGATCATTACCGCATCGGCGGCCGATCGTCAGTCTTTTGGATGTACCAATGAAGCCGATTATACTTATTTTGGTCGGGCGTTCTTTGATCAGGCGATGCGTGAGCAAAACAGCATAGAAACGGCGTTTAGCCAAGCACAAAAAACCGTGAGCCAATGGGAAACAGCACAAGGTTTTGAACCGTCAGAACCACAATGGTCGATGGGTAAAAATATGGAGCTGATGCTTCCTCAACTTGAACAGCGCTTGTTCCCACCTAAAGCTGTTGCAACCCCTTAATTTGGATCTAAAAAGGAACCTTGATGGAATTAGTACAATCTAACCGTAGTTTTGATGGTGAACAGCGTATTTACCGATTTAATTCCATCAGCCTCCAAGGTGAGAGCAAGTTTGGTATTTATTTACCTGCCCAAGCGTTAGCAGGGCAAGCGTGTCCAGCCTTATTTTACTTAGCGGGATTAACCTGTACCGAAGAAACTTTTGCCATTAAAGCGCATGCACAGCGTTTAGCAGCACAGCTAGGTCTGATTTTGGTAACGCCTGATACTTCACCCCGTGGTGAACAGGTTGCACAAGGTGATCATTGGGATATTGGGCAAGGGGCAGGTTTTTATATCAATGCAACCCAAGCGCCGTGGGCTGAGCATTTCCAGATGGAAAGCTATGTCGCTGAAGAACTGTATGATCTCGTGATTCAGCAGTTTGCCGTACAAGCTGAGCGTATCGGTATTTTGGGGCACTCAAAACAATGTTTTTTTGAAAATATGGAAAATATTTTAGTTTGTTGATTTTTATAAGTTTTAATACCTAAGTTAAAAATTCCATAAAAAAATCTATATTTCAGCAGAATACATCAAATTTTCTTATCAAAAATTCCATACTTTTTCATATCCACGCTACTATATCCATTATTCATAATTGTAGGAGTAGTCATCCGTGGAAAGATTAGAAAGACATGCTTCATTTGGTGGTTCGCAGGAAGTATATAAGCACGAGTCGGAAGTATTGAAGTGTTCAATGAATTTCTCGATATATCTTCCACCACATGATGAAAATGAAAAACTCCCTGTAATTTATTGGCTTTCAGGTCTTACATGTAACGAACAAAATTTTATAACTAAAGCTGGCGCACAAAAATATGCTGCTGAACATAAGGTAATTATTGTTGCTCCAGACACTAGCCCACGAGGTGAGAGCATCCCAGATGATGAAGCTTATGATTTAGGGCAAGGCGCAGGCTTTTATTTGAATGCAACTCAAGAACCTTGGTCAATAAATTATAGAATGTATGATTACATTGTTGATGAATTAAGAGCTTTAATCGATCAAAATTTCCCTACAAATAAAGTTCAAAGCATTATGGGGCATAGTGCTGGTGGACATGGGGCATTAGTTATTGGATTAAGAAACCCTGAGATTTATAAGAGTATTTCTGCTTTTTCACCAATTGTTGCACCTTCTCAAGTTTCTTGGGGGCAAAAGGCATTTACCGCTTATCTTGGCAAAGATCAAGCTTCATGGTCTCAATATGATGGTGTTGAACTAATTAAATCCAGTTCTGTGCAGATACCTATTTTAGTTGATCAAGGTGTGGAAGACTCTTTTCTGCAAGAACAATTGAAACCTGAACTATTCGAGAAAGCATGTAGGGATAAAGAATATCCGATAACTCTAAACATGAGAGATGGATATGATCATAGTTATTACTTTATAGCTAGTTTTATTGAAAATCATATTAAATTTCACTCATCAAAGATTAAATAATTTATTAATCTCTAACGAGGTTTTTTCTTAATAATTTAACGTTGATTACTGTTAAATAAAAATGGGGCATTTCTTAAATGTTTTCAAATATAAACAGCCGTTAATTGTTTAGAAATACGCATTAAATACTCACACAATTTGTAAGATTAGGATTTATTCATGTCTGATAATTCACTCAAAAAAGGCAGATACACTCGTCTTAGTAATAAGATTGGTCTTTATTCAACCAGTCAAGATCGAATCGGTTTTTTAAACAATAACAATGATGTGGTTCTAAGTTTCCCATTTAAAGATACTGTGCTTGAAGCAGGAATGAGTAAGGAAGATAAAGGGCGTGAAGAACGCTTCTTGCACGAAGTAATTGATGGTGCAGATATTGATACTTTATTTGAAGCTAAAACACTTACTAACTTTGAGCTAATTGGTAGCGATAAAAATATACAAGACATTACTTTCTTTGATGAAAATGGTGATTTACAGCAAAACTTATTAATCAAAGGAAATAATTTACTTGCGTTACACTCATTAAGTGATCATTTAGTAAACAAGATTAAGCTCATCTATATTGATCCCCCATTTAATACAGAGAATGACAGTTTTCAATATAATGATAGTTTTACCCATTCAGCATGGCTGACATTCATGAAGAATCGACTCGAAGTTTCTAGAGAACTTTTAAGTGATGATGGGTCTATTTTTGTTCATTGTGATGATAATGAGTTAGCTTATCTTCGAGTTTTAATGGATGAGGTGTTCGGTAGGAGCAATTTTATTAGTCAAATTAATATTGATGCACGTTCCCCATCGGCATTTAGTACGGTTAATTTAGGAGTATTTAAAGCATCAGAATATATGCTTTGGTATGCTAAAAATCGTACAAATTTTACAGAAAACAGTTGTCGTGTAGCACGGAATCCTGACTATGCTTATGATAAATGGTTAGAAAATCCAGAAGATGATATAAATGAGTGGAAATTTATTTCTGTAGTTGATGCATATAATAAAGATGCTAACCAACAAAATAGAAATCCACTAACTGAATTAAAGCGTTTTAATAAATTTATCCTTAATAATGCTGATAGAGTTTGTCGTTTAGCGAGTATTAGCGACTCAGGAGCAGGGCAAGCCATATTAGAATTAAAAGAAAAATCATTGCAACAGCCGAACACATTTTTTTATTTAAAGCGTGATAATGGCTTAGATGATGTTTATGTAATAAATGGACAACAACTTATCTTCTATAAAAAAAATGTATCCGTTATCAATGGTGAATTAACAGCTACAAAGTTATTAACAAATGTTTGGACTGATATAGCTTGGGAAGGAATTGCAAAAGAAGGTGGTGTTAAATTAAAAAAAGGGAAAAAACCAGAAGCTTTAATTCAAAGAATTATAGCCTTATCTACGATTGAAAATGACATTGTGCTTGATTTTTGTTTAGGCTCAGGAACAACCTGTGCTGTAGCTCATAAGATGGGGCGTAGATGGATTGGTATTGAACAAATGGACTATATCGAAGACATCACAAAAAAACGCTTAAAAAGTGTTATTGAAGGCGAACGAAGTGGTATTTCAAAAGTAGTGAATTGGCAAGGTGGCGGTTCATTTGTCTATTTTGAGCTAAAAAAATACAACCAATACTTCTTAGACAAAATCATGGCTGCTACAACCAAGGGCGAACTTGATGAAGTCTATAAAGACATGGCTAAAAATGCCTTCTTGAAGTTTTGGTTTGATAAAGACGAATTTGAAAAAGATGAAAATTTCCGTGTACTTGATTTAGATCAACGTAAGGAATTACTGATTGGCATTTTGGACGAAAACCAACTTTATCTTAACTACGCTGATATGCGTGATAGTCGTTACCAAGTTACAGAACAAGAGATGGCATTAACCGACCTATTCTATGGAGCGAATAATGGCTAAGAGTATAAAAACTAAAGTTAAAGATACGTTGGAACAATTCTTATTCAATCAAATTGAATCGAATCCTGAATATCAAGAATGGGTCAGAGATTATCAATTGCCATCTTATATTACCGACAATCTTTCAAAGACGTTGCGGGGCTATCAGGAAGTTGCCATAAAGCACTTTATTTGGCTGTTTGAGCAAGACCCAAGCAAAGCCAAACACCTGCTGTTTAATATGGCAACTGGTACAGGCAAAACGCTAACAATGGCTGCTGCAATCTTGTACCTATACCAAAAAGGCTACCGTAATTTTGTGTTTTTGGTGCATCAATTACAGATTAAAGATCAGGCAATAAAAAACTTTACTGATTATAAGTTCGCCAAGTACCTATTTAACCCTAAAGGAGTTAAATTGAATGGTAAGACAATCAGTATTCGTGCAATTGATCGTTTTCAAGATGCTCAAAAAGATGCAATTAACTTTATGTTTTTCAGCACTTCGCTTTTATACAACCGTCTGACAGAAGATAAGGAAAATAGCCTAACTTCTCAGGATTTTGCGGATAATGCAGTAGTTGTCATTGCTGATGAAGCTCATCGTCTCAATGTAGATACTCGTAAAAAACTCAAGAAAACGGATGAAGAGGATATACGAAATTGGGAAACTGCCGTTCAATCTGCAATCTATGCTCGACCTAATAACTTGTTATTGGAATTTACTGCTACCGTAGATTTAGAAAACCCCCTTATCCATAAAAAATACCGTGACAAGCTGATTCATCGTTATGATTTTCTACAGTTCAATAAGGATGGATACAGCAAGGCAGTTAGTTTCCTTTATAACGAAGAAACACAGCTTGAAGATCAAAAGCGGCTATTGGTTATTAATGCGGTGGTTTTGAGCGAATACCGCAGATTGCTTGCTGAACGAGAAATGAATGTTCACATCAGTCCGATTATCTTAGTTAAATCAACAAAGATTGCTAAAAGTGAGGAAGATCGGGAGTTTTTCCATAAAGTCGTTAGCTCCTTAAAAGTAAAAGATTTAGACCATTTAAAGAATCTAGGTGTAGGTACTCAACAATCTTTAATAGAGGAAGATCGAAACCGCTTTATCTCGCAGATGTTTAGTTGGATTGGTTCGCTTAAATCCGGTTTGGTATCAGCTCAAGACCCTGACGGTTTAAATGCGTTCATTGCAGAAATCAAAATGCATTTCCGTGAAGATAACAGTATGACGTATAACAGTCAGAAAAAAGAAAAAGCTGACTTACTTCCGCTATTGGATAGCCCTAGAAATGTTATTCGAGCAATTTTTTCTGTCAATGCGCTCAATGAGGGATGGGATGTCCTCAGCCTGTATGACATCATTCATTTTGATATTTCTGAAACCAAGAAAGTATCTTTACAGGACATTCAACTTATAGGTCGTGGCGCAAGATTGTGCCCATATAAACTACCAAAAGCCTATAAGATTTCTCAAAGTGGTGGATTGTTTGATGAAGAACACGGCTATGAGTTTGACCCCTTCAAGCGCAAATTTGACAATGCCCCGCATGAGCATGGACGCATTTTAGAAACTTTCTTCTATCACTTTGTAAAAACAGGTACGTTCCTAGAAAATCTGCAACATGCTCTACTTGATGAAGGCATTGTCAATCAGAGCATGGAGAAACGGACAATTAAGCTCAAGTCTGAATTTCTCCAAAGCGAAACCTATAAAAAAGGTTTTGTCTTGGTTAATCAGCAGTTGTACCGCACCAAAACAACGGATACGGAAATTGATGCCACATTTAAACGTGAAATTAAAGCGAGTACGTACAGGCTTCATACAAGAAGTTTAACGGATGCTGAACAAAACAATATCCAGGCGGGTATTCGATATAAAACGATTCATCTTACTGAAAAGTATTTTTCATCATTGATCATTCGCAAAGCGTTAATGTCGGCAGAAAATAACTTTTTCCGCTTTAATAACCTGAAAAATCATATTGTTGGAATAAAGAGCATTGATGAATTGATCGAAAACTATCTCCCTTTATATGAAATCAAATACTCGTATTCAGAAGGTAAGGACATTCATCAACTTGAAGCACATGAAAAACTGCAATTATTAGTCGGTGTGATTTTACCGGAAGTGCGTAAGGCAATAGATAAGCACATGCCACAAATTACAGGAAGTCATATTTTTAAACCTAAATCACTCTCATCAATCTTTCAGCAAGAAAAAAACATATACTTAGTTTCATTCCCTATCCAAGATTTAAATGGTGAAACAAGTGAACACGCACCTGATGAACGTGCAAAATCACAGTCAAATCATGATAATCCAGATCTACAGTTTGATGTTGAAAATGCCGGTTGGTATGCCTACAGTGAAAACTATGGTACAAGTGAAGAAAAACGCTTTGTTAAGTTTGTTGCAACTCAAATTGGCGAACTTAAATCACGCTACAAAGGCGCAGAAATTTACCTGATTCGTAATGAACTCGATTATTGGTTGTTTAGTCCCAAAGATGGTCGTAGATTCAGTCCAGATTATATGCTCATTATTAATGATGCTGAAAATGGCGAAATGTATTATCAATGCTTAATTGAGCCAAAAGGCGGTCATTTACTTGAAAAGGATGCTTGGAAAGAAGATGTCTTGATTAGTTTAGCTGATGAATGTGAAATTACTTTTGATGCAGATTACGATGATGATCAAAATCATGTTGATTTCTTAAATGAAGTTAAACAACATGGCTACAAAGAAATCAAATGCTTAGGGTTCAAATTCTACAATACCGAACCACGAAGTGAATCTGATTTCGCTATTGATTTTCAAACAAGAATGCCGAGTTAATCTCGGCTTTTTTAACTAAATCCTCTAATATATCTAATTTAGTTTTAACTTTATTCAACTCTTTAGTTTTGTATACAGAAAAGTTATCTAGTTCATAAACAAAAAGAGGGATTTCCTTTTTCAATTCCTCAATAGCTTCAATTTGATTGGTCAGAATTTCTATTCGGATTTTTAGCTTTTGGCAATGATCATCAAGTGTGGAAATCTTTCGATCCTCTTTTGAGCAAAAGAGTTCACGAAATTCTTCCATTTTTGATGTCTCTGAGTAGGTGGTACAACCCATTTCATTTTTATCAGCATCGATAATTAAAAATTTTCCTCGTTCCAATCTAAGTACAAACCTGTAAACATTCTGGTAATTGATATTTGTTTTTTCAACATCAAAGTCTTGTCTAATTTTTTTCCAAAAATCATTAGCTTGCCAAGAGGTAATGTGATTTTTCCTAAGGACTGTCATTATTTCATTAAAAAATGGAAGTTGAGGATATGGTAGTAGTTTCATAATTAAAAATGAGGATTATAAGCCGTGGATTAAAAACCTTCAATTCCTGATAGTTCTTGTATTTGGGCATTAGCCATGAATCAAGAGCTTGCACAATCCATAGGTTCTCAAATCAGAAATGTACGTAAGCAAGAGAACATTAGTTAAGAGCAATTGGCGCTTTTGACAGGCATAGATCGGAGCTACTTAGGTAGAATAGAACGAGGGGAGGTGAGTGTGACAGTTGAAAAATTGGCTCAGATTGCCGTGATATTAAACGTAGATATTAAAAGTTTAATACCTTAGCATATGCTTCAATTGAACATCTGCTCTGTTCTAATAATGTCTTTTTCTCATTTTTAAATATTCTTTAATTGCCCATAAGAAGCTACCTATAAGAACTATTTCGAAAAAAGCGATACGACGCATTTTTTCGTAGTGTTTTACGAAAATAGGGGTGAAATCAATAATAGACTTTGATGTTTTATTGGCAGCTTCTAGAAGTAAATGTTGCATCCATACATCTAGTAAAATAAATAAAATCATACCAAAACAAGGCAAAAATAATATTGCCTTCCGTCTATGCAGAATTTCTAAAAATGTATAAAACTCATTAATCAACCAGTCTTTCATGAAGAATTCCTCTAATTTTTGTTGATCTTAAAGCCTATGATTTTATTATCGTTTTCCTCATTGAGGAACTGGTTTTCTCGCTTTAACCTATGATTTTCGAAAATTAAAGAGTTGATTTGGCTAAGTTGAACATCATATTTTTCCTGAAGTTCTTTTAATTGTTGCTTGAGCTTTAAAGCTTCATTTTGCATTACAATTTTTGAGTTCTTCTTACTATATTCATTGCCAAGTCTTTTTGCTTCAGCTTCCCTAATATTATCTAATAACTCTGCAAGTTCAGGACGAGAGCGCTTTACAGCACCTCTTTTCAGACCAGCTTCTAGTGCTACCGTATCATTATTGATTTTTGAGCCTTTAGGTACTCTAATAGGCGTATTTACAATTAGACGATTCAGCGCCTCATTAAGATTCACCAAAGCTTTAGACATTTTTTACCTCAATGTATTTCTTACGAAGTTTTTCTAGAAGTTGTTCGACTGCTTTGACTTCTTGCATGTACTGCTCATATAACAAAGACTCGTTTGTATTTAATTTTTCATCAGCAATTTTAGCGTATGCGTTTTTTGCTAATTCCAGAGCATCAATGGAGTCTTCGTTGAAAATTGAATAAGAGCAAGGGATACATGCGGTAATATAAGAAAATCCTAACTTATTACAACCTGAGGTACGAGAGCATCCACCCAGAACTGTTTTTCGATAAGCAATTTTTCCTTCAAAAATATACTTTTCGGTCTGTTTTTTATCAGTTAAAAATACAGGAGCTTTATTTTGATCTTTAAGTACTTGTAGTCTAGTACCTTCACCTCCAAATAAAGGTGTATCTTTTTGTACTACCTCCTTTGTGAAATCAGATAATTGTTCATATAAGGTTTGATTTCTATATTCTTTAATTAAACTAGATTCATACTCTCTATCTGAAAGATTTTGATCTTGTATGATATTTTGAGCATTCATATAGTTTTTGCCGTAGTACAGCGTCATATCATAAGTGATATGTTTCAATTGACGTTTTAGTGTTGGAATATTCACTAAACCACTTCGAGCACAGTATACAGTCAAAGATCTGCGAAACTGGTGGCTAGTAAACTTCCATGGTTTTCCAATTTCAAGTTTATAGTCTTCTAACCAATTAATTAATGGATTAAAGATATTTAACTCATGTAAATCATCTTCTGTGAAAATGATGGGATCTATCGCTCTATAAATTGAATAATGATCTTCCATAAATCCGCCTAAAGGCATCTCAAAAATGGGATGGAATGATTTTTCATGCTTAATGGCAAATGATGGAAATAGAGGATACGATTCAAGGTCTAAATGTGAAAAGACACCTCGTTTAGCACTCCATGATTTATGTATTTTTGCCAGTTTTTGTAATGTACCAATAACATGATGTATTACACTAGATGACACCCAATATGTCGAAACGGCTCCAACTTGGGTAAACTTACTAGTAGTTCCCTTCAGTACCCATGCCGATGGTAAATTTCTTCTTTTTATTTCTTGATATGATACATAATTCAGATTTAATGCTTCTGATCGACGCATTCCGCTAAAGCATAGTAGTAGAAAGGCACCTAAATTTTGAATAGACTGAATGAAGAATAAGACACGTTGACTAAACCTTAAGTCGTATTTTTCACTTAATACTGTAAGTCCATGTTTTTCTAGCATTGCTTTAAATATTTGCGGTTTCTCATGAAAATTATTACCTTCTTTATATGTGTGAAAGTCATTTTCACGAATCAAATTATGAATTCCATTTATAAATTGCTGTATTTCATGAAAGAAATTTAATCCACTATCAATAAATAGTGCGTAAATTCTAGACGGAATTAGGAGAGTTTGCTTGTGCTGTTTCATTTCAGGGAGCTGAGTATTTTTTATTTCTTGTATAAACTTTTCATCGAACCCAAATTCATCAATTTGATAAAGCATACCTGCTTTATTGATGGAGTTTAATACACTGAGATACTTCTTTTTACTCTCCCAACTAAGTTCAGTTAAATGGTTTTTTAATGCTTTGAGAAGTAACCCATTTCCCCTCATTTTTGTGAAGTCACAATTATAATCTAAGCAAAAAAAAGCAATTTTTCGAATCATGGCAAAATTATTGTAAATAGTGGCCAATGTAATGTTGTTATCTCTTCTTTTTCTTGAAAATAAAATGTAAAACAAAGTGATTTTTATTTGGTGTGACAGAATGTCTGTATTGTTTGATGGGTGATTTAAAGTAAAGTCAATTTCAGATTGGTTCGTATAATTATGAGCGTAACAACCTAACTCCCAAATCATACTTTCAAAGTAGCTTAATGGGTTTCCTAATTCATCTAAACTAATGACAGTATTATTTTTAGGGTGGTGATTAAATTCTTGTTCTGATGTTCCGAATGTATTTGCAATAGCAGGGATATTATTCATAAAAACTTACTCCTAAATCTGTAAGTGTATTTAGCATAATTTCAAAAAAGGGACTTAGTTTTCCAGTGCTTATTAATTTTGAACTAAACATAATAGTTTTTTCATTCTTTGGATCATTATTAAGAATAGAATCCAGCACATCATTTATTTTTTGAATAACAAGCAAAAGATTTTCTGAGTTCTGGCTAGAGTGTGCCATTTCAAAAACTTTTTTAGCTGATAAAAGCTTATGAATATCCTCTTTGTCTGTATGGATGACATAGTTTTCGCAAAATAAACATGAAATTGGGTTGGAACAATTTGGTGTATCTAGATCAATATCTTGGTAAATACTTTGAAGTTTAGGTGCTTTAGTGAAACAGTGACCCATGTCAGTAATTAACGTGTTAGCCAAATTTAGCCTTATCGTTGAAGCAGTATTCGATATGATCGGTGCTGAAGTAGAGATACTTTGAAAGGTATTAGTCATTTCAGTTAAGACTTGAGATTCAGTAGCTTCTGTGTATGAGCTAGCAACGATTTGAGGCGTATTTCCTAATTTTTTAGCGACTATATTTAAGTTTTTACTTTCATTATGATAAATATTTGCAATAGTGGATCTTAATTTTGATAATGGAATCCACTCTATTTCATAAAAATGTTTTACAAACCAAGTCCTAAATATATTATGTTGGTTTTCGGAATAAGATATAATAAAGTTGTCTTTATAAATAGCTTTAGTGTTATTTAAACCTATGAAAAGTAAATTTCCACTTTTATCTATATCATCATTAAACTTATGATTTTTTATTATCCACTCTCTAAGGTTTAAATACTCCAAGAGTAATTTTTTAAATTTTAAAGGTAAAGTTAATTCAATATTTTTATAGCCAGCTCTCGGCTTTGTAGTAATAACTCTCATTCCTTTTGTTGAAGAGTGTAAGTCTTTTACGTCAGAGACTTGCAAATTGTATATTTGTGATGTGTTTAGTGCTGATGCTGATACAAAACATTTTATAAATGCCGTGATTGCTAAATTGGAAATTTTTGCATTATTTTGATTAATCTTATCTATATTATTTTTCTCTATTTTCTTGTTGTTAAATTCTTCATAAAATGAAATATCAACATTGTTTTTTTTATTTCTTAAATGAATTGGTAGACTCTTTTTGTTAATTAAAAAGTCTGAAAAAGTTAAAAAAATTGTTTTATTGATTTCGAAGAAATTTTGAAATTTATAATCATCAACAGGAATATTATGTTTTTTATGCTTGGATGCAATTTCTATATAAGAGTTTTTCACTTCTTTAATATCAATTTCTAGTGATCTTGATAGGATTTCTGCAAAAACATGTTGTTTTCTATTGTATTGGCCAAGATCTGTAATCGAATTTTTAAGTTTGGTTGCTCGATCCATAATTAAATATTGTGTATAGTCTCTATATATATTTAATGCTTGAGACCTTTCCTGTAATTCAAATACACCATAACGAGAATATAGCTCCTTAATTACATTTCTAATCACTTTAAAATAATGTTTAATTGAGGCATGAGAATACCTCTGAGTCATATCTAAAATATACTCATGTAAAGGCGAGATTAACTCTATAAACAATGATTTTTTATCGACTAACGCGTAATGTGTTTGTCTATTCATTGCTGTATGATTTTGAAAAAAAATTGTACCAAAATCTAAGTATGAAATTTTTCCAACAACTTTTAATTTTAAAACGACATTAGGTAAAAAAGAAGTAGATAGGGCGTCATAATCTTCTGGGAACAGATATTTAATGTCTCTTTCTTCGAACATGATTTTTAATTCATTCCTTGATAGTTAAATAGTATTTCTTCAAACTTTTTATCCACCTCAGTATTAAATTTTGAATAAGCAATGTACCTAACATAGTGAATTGTACTCATGATATTTCGATGACCCATTCGGCTTTGTATATACGGTAAAATTTTATCAATATCATTGACATGCTTCGAGGCAGATAGAAGTAGATTGACTCCAAAAGTTGCACGTAAATCATGTAGAGTGAATGTCTTTATGTCTTCTTTATTCTTGTGCATCAGATCAATCAATTTGGTCAGTGCTTGTCTGGCTGCATTACCTCTATGTATTGAAGACTTTATTTCTTTTGAAAATAATTGAAGATTACGATCCTCAATTTCTTTGATGGATGTGTAGTATGGGTTTCCATGTTGAGTAAGAAAGACATAATTTTCATCTTGAACTTTATATAGGCTCTGTGATGCTCTTTTCTTCCAAGATTCAGAGCATAAATATTGATCTATATCTTTGATTAACCATGCTGGTACTTTCAAATTGTGTTCATAGCCCCCCTTAGTATCAATAATTGATTTTCCGCCTATTCGAATGCTGTAGGTATCATCAACACTATTCGGCATTTGTTTAGCAAGTAACTCTTTTATATGAAATGCTCTTAACGTACAGATAGTTTGTAATCTTGCCCCAGTGTATAGAGCTATATAGCAAATAAGTTGAAAATCTCTAGAACTATATTGTTCTAAATATTGAAGAAAAATTTGCTGTTCGATTGTAGAAAGTGGGTGAAGTCTTCCACCATCGATAATTTCATTTCCATATCGAGGATTAGGGCTATACCGAATTTTCAGATTTGAACTATTCACCTGTTTTTTATAAATATCACCAGAAGAAGTAACACATGACACATAGGTTTTAATTTTTTCATAGGGCCGATTCTTTAATTCATCAGGAGTAAATACATTTTCTGCAATTAAGAAATCATAAAAACGTAAAATTCTGTTCATCCGTTGACGAGCAGTGCTTGGTGAAATTAAACCAAGTCTTATTCTTTGCAAAAGCGATGTATGAAATTGATAAGTAACTCTTTTTTCAGGCTTAGGAGGAAGGTGCAAGATATCTAATTCATTTTCCTCTAAGAATCTTAAAAAATCTATTAAGTCTGATGCAACCGATTCTAATAGAGCGGTGCTTTTTTTCTCATCAATGAGTAAGTGATTGAAATAATTTGAAGATAGATGCCATACAGTATTGTCACTTTTGATCAATGACGGAAATCTTGGGCAATAGATATTTTCCATTTGGTCAAAGCTATTTGTTATGGAGTCAAAATAGGTTGGACGATATTCTTTTATAAAATTTATATGGGCTTTAGATTTAGAAAAATACGGCTCTAATTTTTTGCTCATGTTTACCCACTCATTAAATAGTATCTATTTACAACAAGCTATAAATTCCATATAGTTTTTACAGCACGTTGAAGAAGCATACTACACAAAGTACATTGAGCATGGGCGGGCATGGTGCTTTAACCTTGGCGTTGAAATATCCTGAGAAATTTAAGTCTGTGTCTGCTTTTGCCCCGATTTGTGCACCTAGCCAATGTCCTTGGGGCGAGAAAGCATTTTCAAACTATTTAGGTTCAGATCAAGCTGAATGGCTAAACCATGATGCAACTGCTTTAGTACAAACAAAAGTTTCCCAATTTGCCGATATTCTAATTGATCAGGGTTTGAGTGATCAATTTTACAGTCAGCTTAATCCTGCATTATTTCAGCAAGCCTGTCAGGCTGTGGGTCAACCACTAACCCTTCGTGAACATGCAGGCTATGACCATGGTTATTACTTTATTCAAAGTTTTATTGATGACCATTTGCAGTTTCACGCGGTACAGCTTGAATCTTAAATATTGATTTGTAATATTTATTCTTAATTTTTGACTAGAAATCATCCAGTACTGGCATTAACATGGTTGGGTGATTCATTGATGTGCTTAAAAAATAAAACAGTAAAATAATAGATAGGGTATACATGCAAAACTCTGAGGCATCATTGCCACCTGTAGAGGCTTCTTTTGAAGCAAGTTGGCCACCTCCGCCAGTCGTCCCAGCGGATGAACCTAATACATACTTAGGTCAGACCTTTCGTTTCCAGTTCAAAGGTAATGCTAGAGAGTACTTTGGCATTTGGATTGTGAATATTCTACTCACGATTGTGACCTTCAGTTTATATGCACCTTGGGCAAAGGTTAGACGCTTACGCTATTTTTATGGCAACACTGTATTTTATGCGCGTAAGTTTGATTTTACTGGAGTACCGACACGGATTTTAATTGGTCGAATTATTGCATTGGGCGTGTACTTTGGTGCTTCAGCTTTGGCTAAGGTTTCACTGACTGCAGCGCTGATTGGTTTTGTTCTGATTTTTTTATTGGTGCCATGGTTGCTACGTTCCACTATTCGCTTTCGTGCCAGAAACAGTAAATTTGGCAATAGCCGCTTTTATTTTACAGGCACAACCAAAGAAGCCTATATCTTGGCGCTGAAAGGCATTTTGATTTACATCTTTACCCTCGGGATCTTTTTCCCAGTGCTGTTTTGGTATTTTAAAAAATACACGATGGATAATTTACAACTGGGGCAGTTACGTTTTGAGCTACATGCCGATTGGCCTGACTATATGCGTGCCATGTATGTCCCGGTGTTTTTGTTTATTGGAATCGTCTTTGTTTTAGGATTATTCGTTGCCTTCACCCTTCAAGTGGGGAGTAGTTCTCCAACCCAGTTTGGGATCATCGTGGCAGCGATTTATATGATTGCTGCTTTTATGATTTGGCCGCTGATGATGGCGCGAATTTTTATTACCACATGGAATAAAGCCACTTTGGGGCGTAGTCCTTTCCAAACGGACTGTGGTCAGATGCATTATGCATGGATCGTGATGACCAACTGGATTTTAAAAATTCTCTCGCTTGGTTTGTTATCTGCATGGGCTGCGGTACGTTTATATCAGTATCAAATTGAGTCATTAACTTTAACCCTAAAAAATGATCCAGACCGTATGTACAATTTGGCTCAAGATGACCCGAATGCCATTGCTGAAGAACTGAGTGATATTTTTGACATCGACATTTCGTTGTAACGAGGCTTAAATGCAGGAACAAGATATCACCTTTTACGATGGACAAATCTCAAAACCGTATCCCGCGACGATTTCTCCAATTGACCGTGAAACGGTGTTGATTTGCTATAATCAGCAGCAGCGCCGTTATTATTATGCCGATATGCAGTTGATTGGGGCATTGGGGCAGATACAACCTGTGATTGAGTTGAAAGATGATGCACGGATTGAATTTCCGCAGGCACTGCCAGAGTGGTTTGAGTTGAACAAAAAGCATGTGCAACATTCGATTTGGAAATTAGAACGCTCCCCAAGTCTCATTTTATTTAGTGTGATGTTTGTTGCCGCTTTCATCTTCGCCATTTTAAGGTGGGGCATTCCCAGTGCGGCGCATTATGTCGCGATGAAACTGCCTGAGGACACTATTTATCAACTGGGAGATGAAGCACAAGAACAAGTGTTCAATATGACGGCGCCTTCGACTGTACCCGTATTACGTCAAAAACAAATCATAAAAAGCTATCAGGATCTTGTTGCCAATGGTCGGCCTGCCAAAGTCTTATTTCGTTCAGGTGGAAAAATTGGAGCCAATGCTTTAGCTATTCCAAACAATACGATTATTTTGACCGATGAACTGGTTAATTTAGCCAAAGATGATCATGAAATTATTGGGGTGTTAGCGCATGAACAAGGGCATTTGGTTGAGCGACATAGTCTACAGCAAGCCTTATCCAGTTTAGGTTTTAGTGTGCTGTTGATTGCGGTGACGGGAGACAGTTCGGCCTTATTTACAACTTTGCCTGTGGCTTTGGTGGGTGCCAGTTATTCACGTAATTTTGAAAGTGATGCTGACTTGTATGCCATGCAAGTGCTGGATAAAAATCATATTTCCAGCTTACATTTGGCAAACTTTTTAGCGCGTATGGAAGCCGAAGCACGTGGCGAAGAAGAAAAACAGCCACAAGAGAAGTCTAAGGAAGAGGAGGACGGTGGCATTGGTTCATTTTTCCAAAGTCATCCAGCGACTCAAGAGCGTATCGCAGCTATTCGTCAGTTTAATCAACAGCAACAACGTTGATTAAACAGATTCAATTTAGCCACTTACTTAAACTTGTGTCCACGTGGCTGTAAGTGGTTGTTGCCCCATACGAATCAGATGATCTAAGACGACGTGTTCTAAGTGACTCAGTTTATCTTCACTTGCCTCAATGCTGACATGTAAATGCTCGGCTTGAGGGCTTAATAACACGCGTGCTTCAGGCATGATAATACCAAATGTCGTTGTTTCTTGTTCAATATCAAATTTGTGTTTCCAGTGATTCACCAGTCGTTTTGCAATTCGAGCTGCATCTGTCGTGACAATATCTGCTGTACTTTTCATATTTACCTCGTTGATTGATCTATCAACATAGCAGTTTCATCGCAAATGGAAAGTTGAATGTTGCAACGCTATGTTGCAAATTTAGAAAGCTTGGGGCTTTCTTTTTTGACAAGTCTGCAGTTCAAAAGCTGAATTTGCTATAATACCTCTATTCCCTTTTGTATAAGCCAGGTACACGCATGTCCAAGCCTTATTTAATCGCACCATCTATTCTATCTGCTGACTTTGCTCGTTTAGGTGAAGATGTTGAACATGTACTTGCAGCAGGTGCAGATGTGGTTCACTTCGATGTGATGGATAACCACTATGTGCCAAACCTGACTTTTGGTGCGGGTATCTGTAAGGCCCTCAAGAATTACGGCATCAAAGCTCCGATTGATGTGCATTTGATGGTCAAACCTGTCGATCGTATGATTGGTGACTTCTTGGAAGCTGGCGCGGACATTATTACTTTTCACCCAGAAGCTACTGATCATATCGACCGTTCTTTACAGTTGATTAAATCTGGTGGCGCAAAAGCAGGTTTGGTCTTTAACCCAGCAACACCGCTCCATTATTTAGATTATGTACTGGATAAAGTCGATCAAATTTTGCTGATGAGTGTGAACCCAGGTTTCGGCGGTCAAAAATTTATTCCGATGACTTTAGACAAACTCCGTGAAGCACGTAAAATTATTGATGCTTCAGGTCGTGATATTCGCTTAGAAGTCGATGGTGGTGTGTCGCCTGCAAATATTCGTGAGATTGCAGAATCAGGTGCAGATATGTTTGTTGCAGGTTCGGCTATTTTTGGAAAACCAGATTATAAAGCTGTGATTGATGATATGCGCTCAGAGCTTGCAAAAGTCGGTGCGGTAAAGGTTTAAGCTCACAGGTATAAATACATAATGGGTTGTGGATAACTTTGTGGGTAAGCTGGTGGATATCTGTGTTGATAACCACGTGGATAACTTGATTAATATTCAAACGTTTACACAGCAATGGTTTAGTATTTAGACATTAAATGTATAAAAAGGACTCATTTGAGTCCTTTCTTATGTCTTGAATAGTTGATTTTCACTGATGCTTTATTCAACTTTGCTTAAAAATGGTACTGTTTAAAAAATAACTTTCTTGTTTAAGTCTGCTGGGAGACTAAACCCTCACAGTCATTGAATTTAAATTTATAATCTTGTGTATAAGCCATTCTTTGCTTATCCTGTAAGGAATCAGCTAAAAAATGTAAGCCATTTACTGGCGATAAACATTTGATCGTGCTTAGATACCACCTTCCATTCACTGACTTAATAGGATTGATTGTGCGTTCATTGCTCAAGTCACATTCTTGGTTTGTCTTACTCATTACCTTGGTAATGGGGTGGAGTGGTATTGCCCAAGCTTCGGCGGCGCCGATGCATCAAATGATGCAACTCAGTATGCAGGTTGCAACCAGTGAGCAAAGTTCAGCGCATGCAACAGGCATGCAAACCATGCCAGACTGCCATCAAGCGAAATCATCAAGTCCAGCCTCTGGACATCAAATGCATATGGCTCAAGCCGATATGGCAGCGAAGAGCAACTGTCATGTGTCGGATGTTATGCAAAGCAAGCAAGTTCAGTGTCAGGAGTGTGCACAGTATCACTGCCAAACGACGCTGACGCTTTTAGATGTTGAACCCCTCGTATTGGTTCAGCTTGAAGCTGCTGTAGCACAATCAACCCCGCATTTCCGCTATCACGCTCAACATTTAGTGGGCTATTGGCAAGAAATTCTACGTCCTCCTAAAGCCTAATCCTGATTTTTAAAACTTTATTTTTAAAATTATTAGGATTTAGTCATGTCTATTCAATTTAAACAAAGCCTCATCCTTGGGGTGTGTCTGATGTCATCATCTTGGAGCTTTGCCGCAGTCAAAGAGTACCAATTGGTGATTGATGAAAGCCCAGTTAACTTAACGGGAAAGTCGCTCAAGCGGATTAGTGTCAATGGGCAGTTTCCAGCGCCTTTGCTTGAGTTTGAGGAGGGTGATGATGCAGTCATTCGCGTCAAAAATAACCTAAAAAATCAAGACTCATCAATCCATTGGCATGGTTTGCTTTTGCCTGGGTTGATGGATGGTGTTCCGGGTTTTAATGGGTTTAACGGCATTCAGCCGAAAAGCGAATTTGTCTATAAGTTCAAAGTTCGCCAGAGTGGAACTTATTGGTACCACGCACACTCGAAGGGACAAGAACAGGACGGGCTGTATGGCGCATTGGTCATTTATCCTAAAGACAAAAAGCCTTTAGCGCAGCATGAAAAAGCCGAGCGTGACTATGTGGTGATGCTATCAGATTTCCATGAACAGAGCAGTGAACAAATTCAGAAGAATCTGAAAATTTCTGCCGAGTATTATCAAAATCAACGCGAAACCTTAGGTGATACTTGGAAGCAAGTGCAACGTGATGGTTTAAAAGCTGCATGGAAAGACCGTTCGATGTGGAATCAAATGCGCATGTTGAAAACGGATTTGTCCGATGTCACGGGCTACACCTTCCTCATCAATGGCAAAACCCCTGAACAGAACTGGACAGGTATGTTTAAGCCAAATGAAAAAGTTCGTTTACGTTTTATCAATGCCTCAGCCATGTCATTTTTTGATGTACGTATTCCTAATCTAAAAATGACGGTAATCAGTGCAGATGGTCAGCCTGTTAAACCCGTTCCTGTGGATGAGTTTCGGATTGGAACGGCCGAAACTTATGATGTGATTGTGGAGCCGAAAGCAGGGCATTACCAAATTGAAGCAGAGTCGATTGACCGTTCAGGCTATGCCATTGGAACTTTGCACAATGAGTTGACCCCAATGACCAAGGGCATAGATATGCCTGCACCCCGTCCACGTTCATTGTTGACTATGGAAGATATGGGGCACGGCTCAGAACATTCAGGTATGGATCATTCAAAGATGAACCATACGGCAATGTCTGAAATGGATCATTCCAAAATGAACCCTGAAGCGATGCCTGCAATGGATCATTCGAAAATGAATCCTGAAGCGATGTCTGAAATGGGTCATTCGAAAATGAATCATGATGCAATGGCGAATATGGATCACGCTCAACACAACACGAAAAAAAGTTTGGTACAAGAAGCTGTTACACCAGTTTATGGTTGGGCGAATGCTTCTACGCCTAAAGGTGATAAGGCATTGCAATATAGCGATCTCAAATCCTTAGAACCCCAAAAAGATACCCGTGAAGCAACGAGCGAGTTGGTAGTCCGTTTGGGCGGAACTATGGAGCGCTACCTGTGGACCATCAACGGGAAAAAATTTAGCGATGCTGAACCACTGAAAGTGAAATATGGCGAGCGTCTTCGGATCAAATTTATTAATGACAGTATGATGGCACATCCGATGCATTTGCACGGGATGTTTATGCAACTGGAAAATGGACAAGCCGCCGTTGATATGCCGAATAAGCACACGTTGATTGTACCACCAGGTAAAACAGTGACCGCTTTACTGACCGCAGATGAGTTAGGCGAATGGGCCATTCACTGTCATCTGCTTTACCACATGAGTTCAGGCATGATGAATAAATTGATAGTGGCCAATGTCAGTGACGCTCAAGTGTCTACCACCCCAATTCAAGGACAAAAAGCAGCAGCTCAAGCTGAGCCAAAAGGAGATGAACATGCGCATCACTAATCTTTTTTCAGGCTTTGCCTTAGCTGTTACTGTGTTATTGAGTTCGATTGCGATGGCTGCCGAATCTCATGCACAGCATGAAAAACAAGAAGCCAAATCAACAAGCCAAGCACAGTCCAAAGAAATGGCGCATGAGCATCATCAGCATAGTGCCGATGAGCATGCTCAGATGCTGAAACAGAAAAATGCGGTGGGTCAGCCTTCATCGGAGAAGCAAGCTCAAACTCAACCAAGTAAGCAGTCGAAGGCTCAGAAAGGAGATCATCATGCGCACCATTAATCTTTTTTCTAAAAGCATATTGAGCAGTTCTTTAATGTTGATGAGTGCTGCGGTTATGGCGCATGAAGGGCATGATATGCCTGCTGAAGCAAATGCAAATATGTCCATGACCACTGAGTCTGTGATGTCACAACATGCACAGCATCAGGCGATGACCATTCCAACTCAAGTTGCTCCGCAGTCTAGTGCACAACATGGGCAGCAGATGAATCATGATTCAACAGCACATACGCATGATCACCGCAAAGAGCACGGTGCGCAAATTTATGCGGTCACCACCGTTGATAACAAATGGTTGCTGAATGAAGACGGTGATGGTGGTTTAAAGTCTGAGTTTGAAACTCGTATCGGGACAGATGAAAATAAGCTGTTTATCAAACTACATGCAGATAAGCAGGAATCGCATAAGGCTGAGTATGATGCCAAAGTACTGTATAGCCGTATGATTTCAGACTTTTGGGATGTACAGGCGGGTGCACGTTACCGAGTTGAAAAAGTGGAGCGTGAACAGCATGACTGGGATACGGAAGAAAAAGTGGATGGGGTGCTTGGCTTACATGGTTTAGCGCCGTATTTCTTTGAAACCGATGCCTATGTGTATGCTGGTGCAGACAACTATGCCGCATTTAGTTTGGAAACTGAGCGGGACTTGTTATTGACCCAAAAGCTGATCTTTAAACCTTATTTAGATCTGAATCTTATTTTTAGTGATGACTCTAAATATGCCAAAAAATCAGGTCTCAGTAGTGCAGCCGTCGGTCTTGAGACACGTTATGAGATTAGTAAAAAAGTCATGCCTTATGTGGACATTGCCTATGAATATAGCAAAGGCAATGAAGCGACGGCTTGGCAAGTTGAAAGTGACGAAGAGAAAGGTTGGCAGTATGGAATGGGTATTCGCTTTAAGTTTTAAGTCGAACGTTTAGGTTTAAAGTGAATACCTGAGATTGCACTAGATTTGTGCTGAAAGAGGGGTGATTTGCTGGTTTAGATCACTCCTTTTGCACTTTAATGATTTTTAAGTGTAAAAATAGCTCATTTTGGTGCGTATTTTGCTATAATTTGAGGCATATTCAGGAGGAACGACCTCCCTCATATTGAGAAAATTCGTCAGGACGACCTGACTCTAGTGAAATGGAGTTGGTAGTATGGCTTGGGTTTTTCTTATCTTTGCGGGTCTGTTTGAAATCGTTTGGGCATATTCAATGAAGCTGTCCGAAGGGTTTAGCAAACTCACACCCAGCATCATCACCATTGTGTTCATGATTTTAAGTTTTGGTTTACTGGCCTATGCAATGCGAACATTGCCGCTAGGGACCGCGTACACCATTTGGACTGGAATTGGTGCGATTGGTTCCTTCTTGGTCGGGATTTTTATTTTAGGTGAACCCGCAACGGCTATGCGGATGTTTGCTGCGGTGCTGATTGTATCGGGCCTAATTTTGATGAAACTCTCATCAAGCTAAATTCATTTAAATCTGTCGAGCTTCAAGCGATCCTTCGTTTGAAGCTTTGTTGTTTCTGGTTTCGGTAAAAGGTGTGTGGCGTATGGCATGGGTGATTTTAATTGTTGCAGGTTTGCTCGAAGTGGTTTGGGCCTATGCGATGAAAGTATCGGATGGTTTTACCAAATTGACACCGAGTATTTTAACCCTCGTATTTATGGTGGCCAGTTTTGCGCTGCTGTCTTATTCCATGAAGACCTTACCTTTGGGCACTGCCTATACCGTTTGGACAGGGATTGGCGCGATTGGTTCATTTTTGGTTGGAATTTTGATTTTGGGCGAACCAGCCAATGCCATGCGGATGCTCGCAGCGGTTTTAATCATTTCTGGACTTGTACTGATGAAACTTTCATCGTCATAATGTTGCTACATAGACAATTTTTGTGGTGAAGCATGCGCTTATTTTTTAAATATATGCCATCTCCTGTCGGGGTACTGAGACTGGTGGCACATGATCAAGCCTTGGTTGCCGTATTGTGGGAAAATGAAAACCCAAAACGGGTACGATTAGCTGAGTTGGTTGAACAGAATCAGCATCCGATTTTGTTGGAAACGGAACGACAGTTGAGCGAATATTTTTCGGCAAAGCGTCAAAGTTTTGATTTGCCTTTGGATTTTGCTGGGACAGATTTTCAGAAGCAAGTTTGGCAGGCTTTACTGCAAATTCCGTTTGGTGAAACCCGAAGCTATAAAGATATTGCGCTACAGATTGGCAATGTCAAAGCTGTTCGTGCAGTGGGTGCAGCCAATGGCAAAAATCCGATTTCAATTATTGCACCGTGTCATCGGGTGGTGGGGGCGAATGGAAAATTGGTTGGTTTCGCAGGCGGTCTGGACAATAAAGATATTTTATTAAGGCTTGAGAAAATTGCGAATTAAGCTTGTTTTTCGGAGTTTTTAAGCTTGTTTTTTTATTTTAATAATTTAAAAATCAGAATCTTATGTTTTAATCTATCTTCTTTTGAAGAATCGTGTCTCTAACTCAAACAACGATGAATAATATGATAAGTCAAATTGTGGGGAATGTATTTTCAGAGCTATGGTGGATGCTACTGATCTTGTTTGGGATTGGTCTTTTAAAAGTGTTTAAGCCTTATCTGAAAGGAAAGTTTGGGGAGTTCGCGGTTCAAGCGCATGTGAAATTATATTTGGATGAGCGTTATATTCTAATTAACGATGTGACTTTGCCTGACGAGCAGGGTGAGACGACGCAAATTGACCATATTGTATTAAGTCCCTTTGGTGTTTTTGTAATTGAAACCAAAAACTACAAGGGTTGGATTTTTGGTGGTGAACGTCAAAAGATGTGGACGCAGAAAATTTATAAAAAGAGCTTTAAATTTCAAAATCCGCTACATCAAAACTATAAACACGTCAAAGTACTGCACAGTGTGTTGCAAGATATTGTCGATGTAGACTATATCCATTCTGCTGTGGTGTTTATGCCTGAATGCGAGTTCAAAACTGCAATGCCCAGTACAGTATTTAAAGGTAAAACATGGGTCGATTATATGAAGACCTTTAACACAGAAGTGATTCCAGCGATGAAACTGAAAAGGATTCAGCTTCGGATTGAAAAAGAAGTGTTAGAGAAGTCATGGAAAACCAACCGTGAGCATGTGGCACGTTTAAAACAACGTCATCAAGACCGTTAAACAAAACCCTGCATATGCAGGGTTTTGTACTTAGAAACGCTTTGGAATTTTCTGACCGCCTTCAACAGGTGTTTCTGCCTGTTTTAATACACCAAAGAGCCATGTTTCGGCATGATGTACTGCGACTTTAACACTGTCACCTTGTGCCAAACGACCGGCAATAAAACTCGCCAGCGAACAACCTGAACCGTGATATTCGCCTGCTAAACGCGGGCAGCGAGTTTCAGAAATGAGCTCGCCATTCACAAACAGAGCATTGCGAATATAGTCTGGTGTGTCTTCATGACCACCTTTGACCAGTACCGCTTTGGCGCCCATTTCAAACAACTTTTGCGTTGCGGCATCTAAGTCATCGAGACCCGTTAACGCCCGTAATTCAACTGTATTTGGAGTAATAATGTCTGCTAATGGGATCAGTTCAACAAAAGCTTTGACCAAGGTTGCTTGATCGCCCAGTGAACCTCCACTGTTCGCTACTAAAACAGGGTCGAGCACATACTGGTACTCAGGATGTTCACGTAGAAATTCAGCTAGTGCTGCAATATTATCTGTGGTGCCTAACATGCCAGACTTTACGGTTTTAATCGGTAAATCACCGACAACAGCGTGCGCCTGAGCTAACAGCAATTCTTTTGATGTTGCTTCAAAGCCAAACACTTGTTGCGAGTTTTGAACAGTGAGTGCTGTACACGCAATGGCTGCATGCGCACCACTTTGACCAATCGCTTCGATATCGGCCTGTAAACCAGCACCACCTGAAGGGTCTAAACCAGAAAAGCACAGTACGGTTGAACGCACAGAAATATCCTTGTTGCGAAAATTTGCGATAGTATAGGCAACTTTAGCAGAACTCTCGATAGTATTTTATTTAAAGCCCAAGAAGGATCAGCTGTGATTAAACATATTTTGCTAGATTTAGATGGAACATTAACAGATCCGAAAGTTGGTATTACCACCAGCGCACGTTATGGCTTAAACAAAGTTGGGCATCCCATTGCCGATGATCTAAATATTGACTGGATTATTGGGCCACCACTCAAAGCGTCTTTGGCAAAACTCTTAAATGTTGCAGTGGACGATGTTTTGGCAGAGCAAGCTCTACTGGGCTATCGTGAGCGTTTTGCGGTGAAAGGTTTATATGAAAACCATTTATTTGCCGATGTTGAACCGACCTTAAAAAAACTGACCGAGCAGGGTTATCACTTGTATTTGGCGACAGCAAAACCAGAAGTCTATGCCCGTCAAATCTTAGAGCATTTCAATTTACTACAATACTTTGTGCACCCCTATGGCAGTGAACTGAACGGTGAGCGCACCAATAAGGGAGATTTGATTGCTTATATTCTAGAAAAAGAGCAGTTAAAAGCAGCAGAATGTCTGATGGTTGGCGACCGAGAGCATGACATTTTGGGTGCACGTCGCAACGGCATTGAGACTATTGCGGTGGAATACGGTTATGGTTCTGATCAAGAGTTGACGGAAGCCGCGCCTAAAGCACGAATTAAAACTTTTGCTGAGATACTTCAATTTATTAAGTAAAATCAGTATGATTGCTAAATAATAAAATACTTGATTATGCGAATAATGATAAAAAAAGTTCTGCTGGGTTTGGTTATATTGGCATTCGGTAGTGGTGGATTGGTTTATTGGTTACAGCAGGATGATGAGTTATCTGCTCAAACCAAAGCCTTGATAGATGCTGACTATGCCTTTCAAAGCGATCTGAAACAGCATCCATTTTTCTATGCCTGGGGAATGGATGCGAAAGCAGATGTTGAGCCTGAAAGCTTGGGTCGTTTACGCTATTATGAGCAGTGGCAACAGCAGGGTAAGTCATTATCTTCCGCAAATAAAGCAGCGCCTATGCAAATACAGCAGTTGCAAAAACACCCGTTGTCGGCAAAACAAAAACAAGTATTAGATGAACTCAATCAGGTTTTACTACAAACGCCAGAACAAAGTGAATCCTTTATTCGCCAACATCAATCTCAGTTTGTTGCAATGCTTGCAACAGAGCAATTTGCAATACAGCGTTATTTGCACTGGTTAAACAGTACGGATTATGTCTCTTTATTGCTTCCAGCTGACGGTGCACTGCCAGACTATCAGACTCTGCGCGATCTTCATTTATTGCATGCGGTTCAATTGAGTTTAAAACCTAAAGATGAGTCAAAGACTGCATTATTACAGTACATCTCTGCTTTACAAAATATGCAGGGACAGAAACTCTCTATGATTGAGAAATATATCATGCAGAACTTTATCTGGCAGAGTCTGGATATGCTCAATCTAAAGGCTCAGCATGCGAGCGTGCATGTCGCACCTTTAACTCAGCATGCTTTGAGTTTAAGGCAAAGTATGCGTTATGAAGTGAGCCAAAATGCACACTCCTTTCAAAGTCTAGCAGTACCAAAAGGTATGTCTGATTGGCAATACCGTCTGGTTTATCTACCAAACCGCAGTTTAAATCAGCAAGTTAAAGACATCGAACCTTATATTGCATTGTCTGAACTATCGTATTTGGATTTCTTGCAACAGTATGAGCATTTTCAGCCTGAGAAGCGCTCTAAATACGTTTTGAAAAATTCGGTGGGAAATATTTTAGCGCAAGTAGCTGTTGTTGATTGGCGGCCTTATGCACTTCGTTCTCGAATTTTAGACAATAAAATTCGAGTTTTTAATGCGGTACAAAAGCAGGAATCGGTAGAAGAGCTGAATAAAAATAGGGAAGGATATGATTATTATCAAAAAGGGCATCAGCTCTGTTTGAAACAGCCATTTCCACAACAAAAGCTCCCTGCGTATTTAGCTCAAGATACTTGTATGCCGATTTAAGCTATTGTGCAATTTAGCGAATGTCCAAATAAAAACTTTCTTTGACTTCTTCCATCACAATATAACTGTGCGATGACGCTGAAGAGGGCAGTTTTTTTAGTAAATCACCCAATAGGCGTCGGTAGGCACTCATTTCTTTTAAACGGGCTTTGACCAAATAATCGAATTCACCTGAAATCAGATGGCATTCTAAAACCTCTGGAATCTCGACCAAGTCACGCGCCACTTGATCAAACACATCGCCAGACTTGGCTGATAGCTTAATTTCTAAAAACACCAATAAGTTTCGATCGACCAGTTGCGGATTGAGGCGTGCGTAGTAACCCATGATAATACCATCACGCTCTAAGCGTTTGACGCGTTCCGAACATGGCGTGGTTGAGAGGTTAACGCGAGAGGCCAATTCACTAATTGCAATTCGTCCATCGCGCTGCAAAATGTCTAAAATCTGCTGATCAATCCGATCTAATTTACGCATTATAAATTTCCTATGTTTAGAATTTTAGCGCGACAAAAGTGGTGATTTACCTAGATTATAATATTAAAAACAGTGAAAAAAACTATTAACCTAAAAATATACTAGTGAAATAAACTAGTGTGTGTAAGGGATCAGTCATGCGTGTAATTGTCTTAGGTAGTGGTGTCATCGGTGTTGCAAGTGCATATTACCTTGCACAACAAGGCGCAAGCGTTACGGTTTTAGACCGTCAGGCTGGTCCTGCTGAAGAAACTAGCTTTGGTAACGCAGGGCAAATCTCTCCGGGTTATTCTACACCGTGGGCTGCACCTGGTATTCCGTTTAAAGCCGTAAAGTGGATGTTCCAACATCATGCACCCTTAGCCATTAACATTGATGGTAGCATGTGGCAGTTAAACTGGATGGCGCAGATGTTAAAAAACTGCAATCCACAAAGCTATGCCATTAACAAAGAACGTATGACGCGTGTTGCTGAATACAGCCGTGACTGCTTACGTGAACTGCGTAAAGAAACTGGTATTCACTATGAAAACCGTGCGAAAGGAACTTTGCAGGTTTTCCGTAATGAAGCTCAATTGGATGCCGTACAACGTGACATCCAAGTATTAAAAGAATGTGGCGTTGACTACGAACTATTATTAAAAGATGACTTAGCCAAAGTTGAGCCAGCTTTAGAATATGCTAAAGATAAATTAGTCGGTGGTTTGCATTTACCGAATGATGAAACAGGTGACTGTTACCTATTTACCAATGCTTTGGCAAACCTTGCAAAAGACATGGGTGTAGAATTTAAATTTAACCAAAATGTTGAAAAACTAGTGGTTGAAGGGGATGAAATCAAAGGCGTGGTGGTGGATGGTCAAGTGCTTACAGCAGACCGTTATGTGCTTGCTTTTGGTAGTTATTCACGTGATTTCTTGAAACCATTGAATTTGAATTTGCCTGTATACCCTGTCAAAGGCTACTCACTAACCATTCCAATTGTAGATCCTGCATTTGCGCCACAGTCTACGGTTCTTGATGAAACTTATAAAATTGCCATCACGCGTTTTGACCAACGTATCCGTGTGGGGGGGATGGCAGAACTGAGTGGTTTCAACCACGGTTTAAACCAAGATCGCCGTGCAACTTTGGAGATGGTGACTCAAGACTTATTCCCAGGTGGAAACTTAGCTGAAGCCAGTTTCTGGACCGGTTTACGTCCAATGACACCAGACTCAACGCCAATCATTGGTGCGACTCGTTTTAAAAACTTATTCTTAAATACAGGACATGGCACCTTGGGTTGGACCATGGCATGTGGTTCAGGCAAGCTCATCAGTGACTTGGTGATGAATCATCAACCAGATATCAGTACTGAAGGTCTCTCTATTCAACGTTATCCTTCAGCAGCCTAATCCGTTTTAGGCCGTATTGATTCAAGGAAGAAAAAAATGCCACGTCCAATTACTGCAGTGATTCATAGCCAATCACTGCAGCATAATTTAAATGTTGCTCGCACTAAAATGCCGAATAGCCAAGTCTATGCGGTGGTCAAAGCCAATGCTTATGGTCATGGTATTGAACGCGTCTATCAAGCGTTCAAATCTGCCGATGGTTTTGCGCTGCTCGATTTGGCAGAGGCAAAACGCATTCGTGCTTTGGGCTGGACAGGCCCAATTCTGTTACTCGAAGGTATTTTCTCAGAGCAAGATCTATTTGACTGCCATGAGCTAGGTCTAAGCTACAGTATTCATAGTGAATATCAACTTGAATGGTTAGCGCGTTTTCCTTTAGAGGCGCAGTTCGATGTTTATTTAAAAATGAACAGCGGCATGAACCGTTTAGGTTTCCGTCCTGAACAGTACCGTCAAGTATGGCAGCAGCTTTCAAACTTGCCTCAAGTTCAACGTTTGACCCATATGATGCATTTTTCAGATGCCGATGGTGAGCGTTTCGGACGTGACGGCATTGCACATCAATGTCAGTTATTTGATGCCATTACCCATGATCTACCGGGTGCACGTTCAGTCAGCAACAGCGCAGCCATCTTACGTCATGAACAGTTGCAGTCGGATGTGATCCGTAGCGGCATTATGCTTTATGGCAGTTCTCCAGATTATCCAAGCCACTCCATTGAAGACTGGGATTTGCAACCTGCCATGAGTTTGCGTAGCGAGTTGATTGCCATTCAGCAGTTAAAAGCAGGCGATAGTGTCGGTTATGGCTCAAAGTTCATTGCTGAAAGCGACATGCGTGTGGGTATTGTGGCTTGTGGTTATGCCGATGGTTATCAACGGATTACTGCAACAGGTACGCCTATTTTAGTCGATGGACAACGCAGTAGCTTGGTCGGACGGGTCAGCATGGACATGTTAGCAGTCGATTTATCTCACCTCCCCAATGCCCAAGTTGGCAGCGAAGTGGTGCTGTGGGGTACTTCGAAACAGGGTACTGTGCTTAGCATTGATGAAGTCGCAGCAGGTTCAGGCACGATTGGCTATGAGCTGATGTGTGCTGTTACTGCACGTGTCAATTTTATCCAAGATTAAATTTTATTTTTAGACAGTTTCATACAAGGAAAGACCTATGTCACATTCAGACATTCAAAAATTCAACACCAACGAAGTCATGAGTGCAGTCACTGTGTTTAATCAAGTGGTGTATTTGTCAGGGCAAGTGCCAAAAAATACCGACAATGATGTCGCAGGTCAGACCCATGAAATTTTAGCAACGATTGATGAGCTTTTAGCTTTGGCAAATACAGATAAATCACGTTTGTTATCTGCTCAGCTTTACATCAAAAATCTCTCTGATTTTTCAACAGTCAATGCGATTTGGATTGATTGGATGAACGGTTGTGTGGCGCCTTCACGTGCCACGATTCAAGCTGATTTGGTCAATCCAAACTGGTTGATCGAAATTGCAGTAACTGCTGCACAAAACTAATTTTTAAACTCTCCCCGTGTGTATCAGCCCTTTGGCTCAGGCTGAATGGCTGATCAGCGTATAAATACCGCCCGTTAGGAAAACGAGCACTGTATGAACATGGTTTATACGCAAAAAAGGACATTAACAGGATGTTAAATTATGACGACCACACCACAAGCTGACGGTGCAAATGCATCATCGCATGAATTACAACGGAAATTATCTAACCGCCACCTGCAATTGATTGCCATTGGTGGCGCGATTGGGACGGGCCTATTTATGGGTTCGGGCAAAACTATCTCTCTTGCTGGTCCTTCTATTCTGATCATTTATATGATTATCGGGACCATGTTCTTCTTCCTAATGCGTGCATTGGGCGAAATTCTATTGTCCAATTTGCACTATAAGTCGTTTATCGACATGGCTCATGATCTGATTGGGCCGGGTGCGGGTTACTATATCGGTTGGTCCTATTGGCTCGGTTGGGTCTTGGTCGGTATTGCGGACTTGGCAGCCATTATTAACTATCTTGGCTTTTGGCTCCCGCCAGATATGACCTTTACGCCTATGGGACAGGCTTTAATCAGTGTCGGCTGTGTGCTGTTTGTCCTTGGGCTAAATTTGCTGACCGTGAAACTTTTTGGCGAAATTGAATTTTGGTTTGCTTTAATCAAAATTTTAGCCATTTTAGGGTTGATCGTGATTGGTGGCTTTATGGTGTTTAGCCATTTCCAAGCACCGGGCGGTTCAGTTGCAAGCTTCAGTCATGTTTGGTCGCATGGTGGGATGTTCCCTCAAGGCGGTAGTGGCTTTTTAGCAGGCTTCCAAATAGCACTCTTTGCCTTTGTCGGTGTAGAGCTGATTGGAACCATGGCTGCTGAAACCAAAGATCCTGAAAAGAACTTACCGAAAGCAGTGAATGCGATTCCAACCCGTATTATTTTATTCTATGTGTTGTCGCTATTTGTCGTGATGTCGGTGACACCATGGAATCAAATTCCTGCGGATCAAAGCCCATTCGTTTCACTATTTTTACATGCGGGTATCCCAACTTCAGCCATCATTATGAACTTGGTGGTACTGTCTTCAGTGATGTCTTCCATGAATAGTGGTGTGTTCTCTACATCACGGATGCTGTTTGGTTTGGCAAGAGAAGGGCAAGCACCACAGAGCCTAGCGCGTCTGTCAAAACGTGCTGTACCAGCAAAAGGCCTATTCTTCTCATGTGCCTTTATCATGGCAGGTGCGGCGCTACAGTATTTTGTACCAAACACCGTTGAAGCCTTTACATTAGCCAGCTCATTGTGTGTGATTCTGTTTATCAGTATTTGGAGCATTATTATGGTGTGCTATATCCGCTACCGTAAATTGCGTCCTGAGCTACATGCAAAGTCGACCTTTAAAATGCCGGGCGGTGTTTGGATGTCTTATGTGGTCTTAATCTTCTTATTCTTCACGTTGGTTATTTTGAGTTTAGAGGCGGATACCCTTCGCGCATTGATGATCAGTCCGCTATGGGTGATTATTTTAGCCGTGACCTATCAACTGCTGTACAAGCCACGTATGAAAAAACGTCTGTTAGAAAAGCAACTGGATAACTAAGTAAATTCATTCTGTACTCGTGATGTTTGAAAGAAAGCCCTGCATAAGCAGGGCTTTCTTTTTGCTTAAGCTGAATCAATGGGTTCTAATTCAGTGTTGGATCATTGTATGATTTTATATATAAAAGCTATTTAAATCTGATGGTTTCACTTTTAATGAAGCACTTTAAAATTTTAACAATGATTTATGCGTAATTATAAAATTGACATCCTGCGTGGCGTGTCCATCCTGTTGGTGCTGATTCACCATTTCAATATTCCGTATAAATTACACGATACGGTTCTCGGCATTCCCATTGGGGGCGAGAGCTTAAGTACTTTGATTGCAAGAAATGGCAACTATGGTGTGACCATATTTTTTGTCATTTCGGGTTTTTTGATTACCCAGCATACTTTACAGCGCAGTGGTTCTTTGGCGCAGATTAAACTGAAAGATTTTTATATCCGTCGTATTGCCCGAATTATGCCGTGTCTGGTGTTATTGGTCGCGATGGTTAGTGTGCTCGGAAGTTTAGGATTACAACCCTTTATCAATCAGTCGCCCAATGGCGTAGAGGTGTCCTATGCTGTGACTGTTCTTTCAGCTTTGAGTTTCTGGATGAATCTACTGATTATTGAATACGGTTGGGTGAACTATGCTTTGGGCGTATTGTGGTCTTTATCGGTTGAAGAAGTCTTCTATTTAGCCTTTCCTGTCCTGTGTTTAGGGCTTGGTCGGGGCAAAGGCTTTATTGTTTTGCTGCTCGCCGTCATCGCGTATGCACCGTATTTTCGTGCCCTGCATTTTGGAGAGGAAAGTGGGGCTTATCTATATCACTATTTCTCTAGCTTTGATGGAATTGCCATTGGCTGCCTCACCGCAATGTATGCACAGTATTTCAAGGGAACTATTTATAATCAAAAAATGATTGTTGCAGTAACAGCGTTTCTAATGACCGCTTTATATTTTTATGCACCCATCAAAGAGGTGAGTACTTGGGGCATCAGCGTATTTGCGTTACTGACGGCATTACTCATATTTTGCTTTACTCAAGAGCCGAAAGCTAAACCTGTTTCACACACGGCACGGAGTTTGGTCTGGATTGGGCAGCGTAGCTATGAAATGTATCTGTTTCATTTGATTATTCTTGGCTTAATGAAAGTGGTGTATTTCCCAAAAGACACTTTAGCGGCTGAAAAGCTGATGTTGTTGCCTGTTTATTTTATCGCGGTGTTTATTTTGAGTTGGGCGATTGAGAAATATTATTCGACCCCGCTCAATTTGAAGATTCGTCAATTTGGGATACGGTCATAGCGTGGATCTTGAGTTGTACTGTTGATTTTTACAGACATTAAAAAGCCCCGAATCAATCGGGACTTTTTAACTGTGGGATTTTAAAATGTCGGTTTAACCACGACTAAAATCACCACAGCAAATAAAATGAGGGTCGGCATTTCATTAAAGAAGCGCCAAAATTTGTGTGACTTGTAGTGTGCATGACCAATCAATTTCTTACGGTAATAACCGCAAACAAAGTGGTAAATAACCAACAGTCCAACCAAACCGACTTTGAGGTAGAACCACAGGGCTTCATGATAGTGGCGTGTTGCATCACCCCAATCGACCAAGAAATGTGCCGTGATCAGTGTTGCAATCATCGACGGCCACATAATGCCACGGTATAACTTACGTTCCATAACCTCGAAACGTTGATGACTGACTGCATCATCACTCATGGCATGGTAAACATAGAGCCGTGGTAAGTAGAACAGTGCAGCAAACCAACACACCACGGCAATAATATGTAATGCTTTTACCCACAAGAAAGCATCAGAAGGAGCATCCATCAAGTCACCCTAAAATGGGCGGCTTAGCCTTCCCATTTTTTGAAAATGAGACATGCATTTACGCCGCCAAAACCGAAACTGTTACTCATCACAGTATTCAATTTTGCGTCACGTTTTTCAAGCACGATATCAAATGGTTTTGCGCCTTCATCCAGTTCAGTCACGTTGATGTTGGGTGCAATAAAGTCATTTTGCATCATTAGGACAGAGTAGATCGCTTCTTGTACGCCTGCTGCACCTAAGCTATGACCTGTCATTGACTTAGTTGAGCTCAGTGGAGGAACTTGACCTTCGCCAAATGCACGTTCCATTGCTTTTAACTCAGTCACATCACCAGCAGGCGTTGATGTCCCATGCGTATTCACATAGTCAATTTTGTCGACGCCGTGCTGTTTTGCTTCTTCAAGTGCCATCAGTACACAACGTGTCGCACCTTCACCTGATGGTGCAACCATGTCTGCACCGTCAGAGTTTGCAGCATAACCTACGACTTCAGCCAAAATGTTGGCGC
This sequence comes from Acinetobacter sp. SW-226, assembly GCF_055632855.1. Classification (NCBI taxonomy): domain Bacteria; kingdom Pseudomonadati; phylum Pseudomonadota; class Gammaproteobacteria; order Moraxellales; family Moraxellaceae; genus Acinetobacter; species Acinetobacter sp. SW-226. Next base: position 668,420 of record NZ_CM145752.1, read on the forward strand.
CACGTGCTTGCGCATGCTCTAAAGACTCAAGCACCACAAAACCGCCACCGCCAGCAATCACGAAGCCGTCACGGTCAGCAGAATAAGGACGAGACGCTGTTTCTGGTGTGTCATTGTACTTTGAGCACAGTGCACCCATGGCATCAAACAACAAGCTTTGAGACCAGTGATCTTCCTCACCGCCACCTGCAAGCATTAAGTCTTGTTTGCCGAGTTGAATCAGGTTGTAGGCATAACCAATTGCATCAGCAGAGGTTGCACATGCGCTGGTAATGGTGTGTGCAACACCTTGCATTTTAAAAGCAACACCAACGTTTGCTGTAATTGTGTTCGACATATTACGTGGTACGAAGAACGGACCAACTTTACGTGCGCCTTTGGTGTCTAACAATTCTTTCATTTCAACTACAGATGCAGTTGAACCACCACCTGAACCGCCTGCGATACCATAGCGTGGATTGCCACCAATTTGCTCGGCTGTTAAGCCTGCATTTTCAACCGCAGCAACCGCAGCGTTATATGCATACATAGCACAAACACCCATAAAGCGTTTTAGCTTACGGTCGATACCATCAAAGTCTTGTTCAGCAGCAGCACTGATATGACTTTTAAAATTGAGTTCAGCATAGGTTGGGTTAAAACGTGTCCCAGAAATCCCGTTTTGTAATGCATGAGTAACTTCTTCCAAAGTATTACCGATACATGAGTTGATCCCCATGCCAGTGATTACTACACGTTTCATTTACAGATCCCTTATATGGTGGTTTTACCGAGTTGCGCTTAGAGATGAATCAACAATTTATTTCTAAGCCAATTGCAACTCTTATGTTTTCAATGCAGATCATAATAGCAGAAAGAATTTTTAATTCTTATGGCAAATCCTATGCCAATTTAGCTTGTCTTAAAATCAAGCAAAGCACATTTCAACTTTACTAAAAGACACATATTGTTATTGAGATAAATGCGTACTACACCTAGTATTTAGCTAGAAATGAAAGATTATAAAGCACGAGGTAAGGAATGGCGGATTCAAACAATAAACAGCGCAGTGGTTTCTTTTCAAATGCCTTTGGAGTGGCTAAAAAGCTCAGTCATACAGGTTTAAATCTCTTAAACCAAGTGGCTCCAGACGCGGTGTCAACACTGACAAATAGCCCAACAGGAGATGCCACGACTCCAAAAACAAAATCAAAAAGTAAAACTTATGAGCGCCCGCAACATGTTTTACGTGAGCACCTGCCGACGGTATCACGTCAGTTATTAGGCCGACATTATGCGAAAGCAAACCGTATGGCGAGTTTTGTTTCTCCGCAACTTTCCGATAAAGCGGCTGATTATCTATTTGGTCAGCTCAATCAATTTAGTTCGAATATGTGTTCTGTCGATGCTGTTTTAGATGAAGCGGGTGTGCGTGATCTTGAAATGTTAACTCAAGATGTTGACCGTTCTAAGCGGATTAGTCAGGCATTATCGGAACAAAATAAGATCATTGCCATTGTTCAGGGGGCATTGACAGGGGCAACAGGTCTAGTGGGTTCAACCGTGGATGTGCCTGCTTCTTTGGTCATGTCATTGCGAATGATCTATCAAGTAGGGCGCTCTTACGGTTTTGACTTAAATAAAGAGTCTGATCAGGACATCGTACAGTTTATTTTTAAGCAAATTGATTTGGGTTTAATTGCCGAAAAGCAAACTTTATTGATGGCGATTAAAGCGATTTCGAGTACCTTGCAAACCCATGATGTTTCTCAGTTACAACAGTTGTTGGGATCGAGCAATGATGCAGAAGCTTTGAAGAAATGGTTGACCAATGCCGATGGTCAACTGAAATGGGGGCAGTCGCTTGCTAATCTATCCTTACTCAATAAACTAGCAAAGCTCTCACCCATTGCCAGTGCTAGTGTGAGTGCCGCTTATAGTTGGCGCTTAGTGGATGATGCACATCAAAAGGCGCAGTTGATTTTTTCACAAGCTCGCCAGTATATCATTCAGCAAAAAGACAATAGCCTAAGTGCCTTGACCGCTTATGAGCGTTCACTTGAGCTTTTAGTTAAAGCATCGCCGCGACTGCTTACTCAACGCAGTGCAACAGATGCGGAAACAGAGAGCTTAAATATGGGCACTGAAATCGCATTGGATGGTCATCAAAATATTGCTAAAGTGAAAGTTCAGAAGAAGTCAGACAAAGGCACACAAACACCAACCGATGATCTCGTTCAACAAGGCCTAGAGCAGCTTGCAGATCAAATGGTTGAACCCCATGATGCTGTTGCACCGCAACAGCCAGCCCTGCAAGTCGAAGAAGATCTTGCAGATTTATATCCTATGGATGAGGTTGAAGAAACCGTACAAAACAATAATGCGTCTTTTGTACAAAATGAACCCAATACGGCTTCAAAAGTTGCTGCGAAGCCTACTGTAGAGCCGACTGAAAAAAAGGTTACAAAAAGACGAAATGCGCCAAGTAAAAAATAAACTACTTAAAATAGATGAAAATTTGTAAAAGTCCTGATGTAGTCAGCATTACATGTAGTTTGAAATGTTGACCATTTTTGCGTCTTAGCTTACAATTGCATGCCCTCAAAAAGTCGTCTTTTTTTGGGTTTTTTATTAACGGGAGAATTGCCAAATGGCAACAACAAATCAGTTGATCCGTAAGGGTCGTACGACTTTAGTTGAAAAATCTAAAGTTCCTGCGTTGAAGGCTTGTCCACAACGTCGTGGTGTTTATACACGTGTTTACACAACTACACCTAAAAAACCGAACTCAGCAATGCGTAAAGTTTGCCGTGTGCGTTTAACTTCTGGTTTCGAAGTTTCTAGCTACATCGGTGGTGAAGGCCATAACCTACAAGAGCACAGTGTTGTTCTTATCCGTGGTGGTCGTGTTAAAGACTTACCAGGTGTACGTTACCATACCGTTCGTGGTTCTTTAGACTGTGCTGGTGTTAAAGATCGTAACCAGTCTCGTTCTAAATACGGTACTAAACGTCCTAAGAAATAATCTTTCGAGATTAACTTCTTAGTTCGCTAGAACTGCAATCCTTTATCGTCTCGCTTGTCTGATTTCTGCATTAATTTTGTGAAATTCAAGCGACGTGTAGTAAGGCCAGCGAAAGCACATGACACTTTGTGCTACGGCTGGATTAACCTGAAGTGTCATATATATAGGTAGTTTAAAATGCCAAGACGTCGCGTAGTTGCTGCTCGTGAAATCCTTCCGGATCCTAAGTTCAGCAGCCAAACAATCGCTAAATTCATGAACCACGTAATGCAAGATGGTAAAAAATCTATTGCTGAAAGTATCGTTTACGGTGCTTTAGACCGCGTTCAAGAAAAAAACAAAGTAGACCCAGTTGAGTTTTTCGAGACTACTCTTGAAAAAGTTCGTCCTATGGTTGAAGTAAAAGCACGCCGTGTTGGTGGTGCTACTTATCAAGTACCTATGGAAGTACGCCCATCCCGTCGTACTGCTCTAGCTATGCGTTGGTTAGTAGATGCTGCTGCTAAGCGTTCTGAAAAAACTATGGCTTTACGTCTTGCTGGTGAGTTGCTTGATGCAGCTGAAGGTAAAGGCGCAGCGGTTAAAAAACGTGATGACGTGCATCGTATGGCTGAAGCCAACAAAGCATTCTCTCACTACCGCTTCTAAGCGACTAAAACAGCCCCTATTCAGGAGGGTGACAGCTTGGTTTACGCCAAACTGTCATCGAATCGCTTTAAGCTGTCTGCCAGCTTAAAGCGTCCTGTTTTAAACAACAAAATTTAGGAATGCAAGAAATCATGGCTCGTCAAACCCCAATTTCTCGTTATCGTAACATTGGTATTTCTGCGCACATTGATGCTGGTAAAACCACAACTACAGAACGTATTTTGTTCTACACAGGTGTATCTCACAAAATTGGTGAAGTACACGATGGTGCAGCAACAATGGACTGGATGGAGCAAGAGCAAGAACGTGGTATTACCATTACTTCTGCTGCTACGACTACATTCTGGTCAGGTATGTCTAAGCAATTCCCTGAACACCGTATCAACGTAATTGATACACCGGGACACGTTGACTTCACAATTGAAGTTGAGCGTTCTATGCGTGTTCTTGATGGTGCATGTATGGTTTACTGTGCTGTAGGTGGTGTACAACCTCAGTCTGAAACTGTATGGCGTCAAGCAAACAAATACCAAGTACCTCGTTTAGCATTCGTGAACAAGATGGACCGTACAGGTGCAAACTTCTTCCGTGTTGTTGAACAAATGAAGACTCGTTTAGGCGCGTCTCCAGTACCTGTAGTGATTCCTGTTGGCGCTGAAGAAAACTTCCAAGGCGTAATCGACTTGATCGAAATGAAAGCGATCATTTGGGATGAAGCTTCACAAGGTATGAAGTTTGAGTACGGTGAAATTCCAGCTGAACTTCTAGCTTCTGCTGAAGAATGGCGTACAAACATGGTTGAAGCTGCTGCTGAAGCTTCTGAAGAGCTAATGGACAAGTACCTAGAAGAAGGTGATCTTTCTAAAGAAGACATCGTTAATGGTCTACGTGTTCAAACTTTGGCTTGTCAAATTCAACCAATGCTTTGTGGTACAGCGTTCAAAAACAAAGGTGTTCAACGTATGTTGGACGCAGTAATTGAATTCTTACCATCACCTACAGAAGTTAAAGCGATTGAAGGTGTACTTGACGACAAAGCTGAAACTAAAGCGATTCGTGAAGCATCTGACGAAGCTCCGTTCTCTGCACTTGCGTTCAAAATCATGAACGACAAATTCGTAGGTAACTTAACTTTCGTACGTGTTTACTCTGGTGTTCTTAAACAAGGTGATTCTGTTTACAACCCAGTTAAATCTAAACGTGAACGTATCGGCCGTATCGTGCAAATGCACGCGAACGATCGTCAAGACGTTGAAGAAATTCGTGCAGGTGATATCGCTGCGTGTGTAGGTCTTAAAGACGTAACTACGGGTGATACACTTTGTGATGAGAAAAATGTCATCACACTTGAGCGTATGGAATTCCCAGAGCCAGTAATTGCATTGGCTGTTGAACCAAAAACTAAAGCTGACCAAGAAAAAATGTCAATTGCTTTAGGTCGTTTGGCTAAGGAAGATCCATCATTCCGCGTTCGTACTGACGAAGAGTCAGGTCAAACAATTATTGCTGGTATGGGTGAGCTTCACCTTGACATCATTGTTGACCGTATGAAACGTGAATTCGGTGTTGAAGCAAACATTGGTAAACCAATGGTTTCTTACCGTGAAACGATTAAAAAGTCAGTTGAACAAGAAGGTAAATTCGTACGTCAAACTGGTGGTAAAGGTAAATTCGGTCACGTATACGTACGTTTAGAGCCAATGGATCCTGATGCTGGTAAAGACTACGAGTTCGCTGAAGAAGTTGTTGGTGGTGTAGTTCCTAAAGAATTCTTCGGTGCTGTGGATAAAGGTATCCAAGAGCGTATGAAGAATGGTGTCCTTGCTGGTTACCCAGTTGTTGGCATTAAAGCTACATTATTTGACGGTTCTTACCACGATGTCGATTCGGACGAATTATCGTTCAAAATGGCAGGTTCTTACGCATTCCGTGACGGTTTCATGAAAGCAGATCCTATCTTGCTTGAGCCGATCATGAAAGTTGAAGTAGAAACTCCAGAAGACTACATGGGCGATATCATGGGTGACTTAAACCGTCGTCGTGGTATGGTTCAAGGTATGGATGACTTGCCTGGCGGTACTAAAGCAATTAAAGCTGAGGTTCCACTTGCAGAGATGTTTGGTTACGCGACTCAAATGCGTTCTATGTCTCAAGGCCGTGCAACATACTCTATGGAATTTGCTAAATATGCTGAAACTCCACGTAACGTGGCTGAAGGCATCATTTCTAAATTCCAGTCTGGCGGTAAAAAAGGTGACGACGAGTAATCTTTCGATTACTATAAGCCCAAACTAATTCATAGTTAAAAACCAAGTGCTCATGCAGTGATCCTGCATGAGTAGTTTAAAAAGGAAGATCTCATGGCTAAGGCTAAGTTTGAACGTAATAAGCCACACGTTAACGTGGGCACAATCGGTCACGTTGACCATGGTAAAACAACTTTAACAGCTGCAATTGCAACTGTATGTGCGAAGAAATTCGGTGGTGAAGCGAAAGACTACGCTGCAATTGACTCTGCACCAGAAGAAAAAGCACGTGGTATTACAATTAATACTTCACACGTAGAATACGATTCACCAACTCGTCACTACGCACACGTAGACTGCCCGGGCCACGCCGATTATGTTAAAAACATGATTACTGGTGCTGCTCAGATGGACGGCGCGATCCTTGTATGTGCTGCGACTGATGGTCCAATGCCACAGACTCGTGAACACATCCTTCTTTCTCGTCAGGTTGGTGTACCTTACATTCTTGTATTCCTTAACAAGTGTGACCTTGTTGATGATGAAGAACTTCTTGAATTAGTAGAAATGGAAGTTCGTGAACTTCTTTCTACTTATGACTTCCCAGGTGATGACACTCCAGTTATCCGTGGTTCAGCGCTTCTTGCACTTAATGGTGACGCTGGTCAGTATGGCGAAGAAGCAGTTGTTGCGCTTGTTGATGCGCTTGACACTTACATTCCAGAGCCAGTACGTGCAATCGACCAAGCATTCTTAATGCCAATCGAAGACGTATTCTCAATTTCTGGTCGTGGTACAGTAGTAACTGGTCGTGTAGAAACTGGTATTGTGAAAGTAGGCGAATCAGTTGAAATCGTTGGTATCCGTGATACACAAGTAACAACAGTTACTGGCGTAGAAATGTTCCGTAAACTTCTAGACGAAGGCCGTGCGGGCGAGAACTGTGGTGTTCTTCTACGTGGTACTAAGCGTGAAGACGTACAACGTGGTCAAGTACTTGCTAAACCAGGTACAATCAAGCCGCACACTAAATTCGATGCAGAAGTATACGTACTTTCTAAAGAAGAAGGTGGTCGTCACACTCCATTCCTTAACGGTTACCGTCCACAGTTCTACTTCCGTACAACTGACGTAACTGGCGCGATCAAACTACAAGATGGCGTAGAAATGGTAATGCCTGGTGACAACGTTGAGATGTCAGTAGAATTAATCCACCCGATCGCAATGGACCCAGGTCTACGTTTTGCGATCCGTGAAGGTGGTCGTACAGTTGGTGCTGGTGTAGTTGCTAAAGTAACTGCATAATCATCTGATTGTGTGAAAAAGCGCCCCTTTGGGGCGCTTTTTTTATGGCGTCTAGTTAGATGTTTTGTTTGTTGGGTTGTTAGTTATTGCAGCAGTGCAATATTGATAAGCTTTTATGAAACTTATTTAGTAATAAGATGGTTTTGTTTTACGATTGTTTTTAATAAAAATAATATAAATTAGTTGCTTATGTGCTGTAAAGAAGGTGTAAATTCAATTCTTATCCCTTATTAAGCCTGTCTCCTAGAGTTAAATATCTGTCTCATTATGTCAAGTTTTAATTTTCATAAGAATTAGTATAAATGGAAGAAAAATACAAAAGCGACAAGGAGATGCAAAATGCAAAAGGAATATGATGTCGTCATCATCGGAGCAGGGCTTTCGGGTATTGGTATGGGATGCCAATTAACTCAACAAAGCCCGCACAAATCATTTACTATTTTAGAACGTCGTCAGGCTTTAGGCGGGACGTGGGATCTTTTTCGTTATCCTGGAATTCGCTCTGACTCAGATGTGATTAGTTTTGGCTTTAAGTTCAGCCCTTGGAATAGTAATCAAGTTTTAGCTGCTGGAGAGTCCATAAAAAGCTATTTAAAAGACACTGCTGAAAAATTTGGTATTGATCAGAAAATTCAGTACGGTATTAAAATTAACTCAGCAAATTTTTCCACTCGAACCAATCGTTGGACGGTAGATGCGATAGATGAGGCAACGGGCGAAGTATGTCAATTTGGTTGTAATTATCTGATCACCGCTACAGGTTATTATAACCATGATCAAGGTTATACGCCAAAGTATCAAGGTTTGGAAAATTTTAAAGGGCAATTTGTGCATCCGCAACACTGGCCAGAAAACTTAGATTATAAAAACAAACGTGTGGTGGTGATTGGCAGTGGCGCAACTGCGGTGACCTTAATTCCTGCGATGGCAAATGAGACGGCGCATATCACGATGTTGCAGCGTTCTCCAAGTTATGTGATTAATGTGCCAAATACCGACAAATTGGTTGATGCCTGCCGAAAAGTTTTATCTGAAGAGTTGGTGTATAAAATTTTCCGTAAGCGTAATATTTTTATGCAGCGTGGTATTTATAAATTATCACGTCGTTTCCCAAATAAAATGCGCTCATTCTTGCTGTCAAATGCGCAAAAAGCGTTGGGTGAGCACTATGATATGTCCCACTTCACACCGAAATATATGCCTTGGGATGAGCGTCTTTGTGCTATTCCAGATAATGATTTATTTGCTGTAATTCGCGAAGGTAAAGCTTCTGTTGTAACAGATCATATTGAGTGTTTTACCGAAAAAGGTATTTTGTTGAAATCAGGTGAAATGCTTGATGCAGATATTATTGTAAGTGCGACAGGCCTTGAGTTGCAGATGCTTGGGGGGATTCAAATTTCGGTCGATAAAGAGCAGATTAAACCGAATGAAAAAATGAGTTATAAAGGAACATTAATTCAGGATGTTCCTAATTTTGCGTACTTATTTGGTTATACCAATGCGCCTTGGACACTCAAAATTGATTTAGCGTGTGATTATATTTGTCGCTTAATCAATGAATTGGATGTTCGTCAAATGGCTGCTGTTAAAGCGGTTGCACCAATTAATGAGAAGACAGAGCATAGTATCGTATATGGCATGCAATCGGGTTATGTACAACGAGGGGATTGGGTCTTGCCGCGTCAAGGAAAGTCTTCTGAATGGTTTGTTAGGCATAATCTTGAAAAAGATACAGAAATGTTTAACCAATCCGTTGATAGTCCGAATCTGGTTTGGTCAGTTGTTTTAGAGAAGCCTAAAGGAAAAGTGAAGGCAGCATAAGTTGGGGAAGGCTTTGGCGTATGCTGTAGATGAAGACATGCGCCAAAATTAATTGCCGAAAAGGGAATATGGGCATGAATATAAAACAATTAAGTTTTATGAGTGGTGGGGGTATTCTTTCTCGGGTGGGCATGCGATTCAAACTGCAGCCAATCATCCAGAAATTTGTGCAGTATTACTTCAAGCAGCGCTTGTCAGTGGTTTATCCAGTTTGAAAGGTGTTCCACTGGCAAAATTGGCCCGTTTGAGTGTTGCTGGTCTTTGTGACTTGATGGGTGGCTTGCTCGATAAACCCGTTTATCGTCCAATTGTTGGGCATGTGCAGGATGATGCGGCCATGACCACAGCAGATGCCTGAGAGGGTTATCTGTCGCAACTTCCCGAGAATGCGAACTGGGGGAAAACAAAACTCGGGCCCGTATCTTCTTAGAGGTACCATTATATAACCCGATTCGTTCCGTGCATAAATTGAATATGCCAAGTTTGGTGATTTCAGGGCAAAACGATACAGTCATTCCAGAAACAGCAATACGTGCGGCGGTCCATAAAATGCCAAATGCACGCTATTACATGCTGCAAAGTAATCATTTTGAACTTTGCTCAGGTGAAGTTTTTGAAAAGAATATTGCTTTGCAAATCGGCTTTTTAAAGGAAAAAGTTCCCGTGCATTTGGTGCATGTAGCAGCATAAAAAATGAGGCCTAGTGCCTTATTTTTATGCTCATCATCTTTGTTTGTACTAACTTTCTATCTTTAGGTGGATCTGGGTGTGGGGTAGATTGTCTAACAACTTAGCTCTAAAACTGTCCTAAACTGATATTTTGCTGACCTTAACTGCACTTATGGGCAGAGCCTAATCACGTAAGATAAAAAGACAGAATAAATATAAGGATTGAATATCTTTATCGGATGTTCATAGGAGCCGAAAGATGAATGCTAAGGTAAAAATTACCAATCGCGCAGGTGCGAGTTTCCCTGTGCGTCGAATGAACTTTGAGTTTGAAAATGTGCCTGAATATTGGATGAATGGTTCGGCAGGGCTGACCCATTTTATGACAGCGTTATCGGCACTCTTTCCGGCAGGTGAGATGTTTTTTATCGACAGTGTCCGTGCCGTACGCCAGCATCCAGCAATCAAAGACAATGCTGAACTGCAAAAGGAAATTTCAGCGTTTATTGGTCAAGAAGCGATGCATACGCAAGAGCATGAAGGCTTTAACGCATCAGCACAAAAATATGGACATGATGTGGCAACCCTTGATCGCTATACTGATCGTGCGATTCAGACCACGCGTAAAGTATTTGCTTTTTTAGGTAAACCTGTGGGCATCACTCAAGAAATGGTCGATTTAACCGCAACTACAGCGTTAGAGCATTTTACTGCAACGATTGCCTCTCAACTGTTGGTCAATAAACACATCCAAGAACTTATGACAGATGAAACCATGAAAACCATGTGGTTATGGCATGCGATTGAAGAAAATGAACATAAAGCAGTGGCTTATGATGTTTTTGAAGGCGTTTTTGGTAAAGGCTTAAAAGCATATCTTTTAAGAACCAGTTCTTTGGTTGCAGCAATGGCAATTCTGTTCCTTGTACAGTCGTATTTCGTATTTCGGTTATTGCGACAAGACAAACTGTTGAACATGGCGGCATTAAAAGATATTTATACCTATGGATATAGCCCATCGAAAGGCATTATAACGGGGATGGGGCGTGAAATGATGATGTATTTCAAACCCGGTTTTCACCCCAATGACCACGATACCGATGCTTTACTGGAAAAGTGGAAAGCAAAGTTAGGTTTTTAAGTTGTATTGACACTTTGAGCGATATAAATCGCTCATTTTTGTATTCGATTTTAGCTACAAATTTTTTATAATGCTGCATCCTTATTTTAGAAAGATAAACGAAGATGATTCGTTTAATGCACACTGCGGACTTAGATCAAGTCGTTCAGATTGAGCGTTTAGTTCAAACCCATCCTTGGAGCTTGCAACAGTTTCAAGAGTCAATCCAGTCTTATCAGAGTACCGTGATTGAACAGGCGGGGCAGGTGGTCGGATTTTGTATCCTGCAACCTGTACTTGATGAAGCCAATTTACTATTGATGGCTATTCATCCGAGTCAGCAAGGCAAAGGGCTGGGTTATCAACTGCTCGATGCTTCATTGGCACAACTCAAAAACAACCCACTGCAAGTCTTTTTAGAAGTCCGTGAGAGCAATCAGGCGGCCATTGCATTGTATGAAAAGTCGGGCTTTCATCAGATTGATCTGCGGAAAAATTATTATCCTAAACCCGATGGGACTCGTGAGCATGCCATTATTATGGTGAAATCGTGCAGTGATGACTTTGCCGAACTGTTTAAATAATCGAAAAGTTGAATTGAATACGATGACTATTTAATAATGGCATTATTCCAGCCTGAAGGCAGGGTGGTCATTAATGAGTTTCCCAATTGCTCGACTTCTTCTGTACTGAGACTGTGGTTGAGTCGACGCCATTGGCCATCAATGAGTAGCTCTAAAGGCAAATATTGCGATTTGTAGTTCATTTTTTCTGAGTGTGGTACCCAGTAACCCAAGTACACAAACTGTAAAGCACGTGCTTTAGCAAGCTCAATTTGTTTTAAGATGGCAAAAGCCCCCAGTGAGCGTTTGCTTTCATCGGGGTCAAAAAACGTGTAGACCGCAGACAAGCCATCATCTAAAGGGTCACAAGTCGAAACACAGATGAGACGGTCTTCTTTCCATAGTTCTAGGAAAAAGCTATCAGTACAACTGTGCACGAGAAATTTATCAAATTGGTCACGACTAGGTGGGAACATATCTCCATCGGCATGGCGTTTAAAGATATAACGCTCATATAAGTCATAATGCTTTTTAGTGGCATCTGCCGTGCGAGTAATCTTTAAAGTAAGATCTTGGTTGCGTTTCCATGCCTTTTTTTGACTGCTGTTCATTTTAAATTCGCGTACAGGTACACGGCTAGACAAACACTGTCGACACAGATGACACTCTGGGCGGTAGACAAAATCTCCACTGCGACGGAAACCGACACGAGAAAGTTCGGACAGTGTAACCACATCAATACGATGTGCTGGATCGAGGAACACCATCCGAGCTGACTTTTTTTCTAGATAGCTACAGTCATGCGGTGGGGTAATGTAATACTGTAAATCATTCAGTAGGGACTTCGGGTGATACGAATTCATAGTAAATCCCTCTATTATTCTTTATTCAATCAGTCGCGCATTCTGCGCTATTGTTTTACTTGAAAATACACCCTCCTGATATATTTTCCAATCAATAGCAGGTTGATTTACAACATCTTGTAACGATTTTAAGTAGGTTTGCCGAGAAAGTGTACAAGCACCGAGGCTCAACAGATGATCATTGACCAATTGGCAGTCGATCCAAGGTAGTTCATTTTCACGTCCAATCAACATCAGTGTATAAAATGCCATTTTTGAAACATCTGTTTCGGTACTGAACATCGACTCCCCAAAACAACCTTTGCCGATGCTGACACCATAAAGCCCTCCGACTAAGCGTGTTTGATCCCAAACCTCGACACTATAGCCATAGCCTGCATCAAACATGTCACAATAACCCTCAATAATATCTTCACTGATCCATGTGTCATTGGCATAGCTACGTGGCAGTGAGCAGGCACGGATCACCCGTTCAAAAGCTTGATTGATGGTGATGCGATAATCTTGCTTTTTCATGCTACGAAGTAGGGTTTTACTGGGCTGATAATCCTGCGGTCGGATGATGCAACGTGGTTCAGGGCTCCACCAGCAAATGGGTTCACCTGCGGAGAACCATGGAAAGAGACCATGGCTATAAGCCTCAAACAGGGTAGACGGGGAGAGGTCTGCACCGATACAAATTAAGCCTTCACCCTCGGGGTCAACTTCAAGCGGATCGGGAAAGATATACTCAGAAGGCGGTAACTGCTGCATAGTAAAGTCGAAACATGATAAAAAATGACCCTTAGATCATACATAAAAAAACCGCCCATTGTGGGCGGTCTTTTTTAAAGGCTTAGATTATTCGCCTAAAGCATCCAAATATTTTTCCGCATCTAGTGCAGCCATACAGCCTGAACCTGCTGAAGTGATTGCTTGACGATAAACACTATCTGCAATATCACCTGCTGCGAATACACCTGCGACAGAAGCAGCGGTGGCATTACCAGATGTACCGCTTTGAACTTGGATATAGCCATCACGTAAGTTCAATTGACCATCAAACATTGAACTGTTTGGTTTATGACCAATTGCAACAAATAAACCTTGTACATCAATGTTTTGGGTAGATTCGTCTTGAGTTGATTTTAAGCGAACTGCGGTTACGCCCGTGTTGTCACCTAACACTTCATCGACTTGGTGATTCCAAATGATGCTGATTTTTCCTTCTTTTTCTTTTTCAAATAAATGATCTTGAAGGATTTTTTCAGAACGCAATGAATCACGACGGTGAACCAAAGTCACATGCGATGCAATGTTAGACAAATACAGCGCCTCTTCGACGGCAGTATTGCCTCCACCCACAACCATGACTTTTTGGTTTTTGTAGAAGAAACCATCACAGGTTGCACATGCGCTCACGCCTTGGCCCATAAAAGCAGCTTCAGATTCAAGACCTAGGTACTGAGCGGTCGCACCTGTGGCAATAATCAGTGCATCACAAGTGAACTCATCCATATCACCTTTAAGGACGAATGGACGTACAGAAAGATCGACTTCATTGATATGATCGTAGATGATTTCAGTACCAAAACGTTCCGCATGTGCTTGCATACGTTCCATGAGTGCAGGGCCTGTTAAGCCTTCAGGGTCACCCGGCCAGTTATCCACTTCAGTCGTTGTGGTGAGCTGACCACCGAGTTGGATACCTGCAATCAATGTAGGCTTTAAGTTGGCACGAGCAGCATATACCGCAGCGCTGTAACCTGCAGGGCCTGAACCGAGAATAATCAAACGTGAGTGACGAGCGCTCATACGTAGAATCCTTTTTTTATTTAGAAATTTGTGGAATTATACGTGAAACTCTATAACAGTTGTGTGTGTTCAATGTCGATATTATTGATCATATAAATCGTTTTGAGCTATATAGAAGAAATATGCGGTGTAGAGCGGGTAAAAGTGGATAAATCATCTACTCGCTATACATAAAGCATTTAAGAATAGTGCATCTTTTTATAGAGAAGAGGTGCATAATATGACGTTTATTGTGAAACTTTTGCTTTAGGTTTCGAACAAAAACATTAATGAAGAATTTGTTACAGGACAGTATATGACTGAGGTGTCGGGTGCTTATGCACAGCGCTTATTAATGACATTATTTTTAGTCTCGTTTGGCATTTATTTGTTCCTTGCTACCGTGACCTATACCCCATTTGATCCGGGCTGGATGCATATATCAAGTGATACCTTACAAGTTTCGAATGCCAGTGGTGTTGCAGGGGCATGGATTGCTGATTTGTTGTTCGGCTTTTTGGGGTGGGCAAGTTTACTTATTCCTGTGTTTTTGTTTATTGAAGCCATTCAAGTGTGGTGGCCACATAGCTTTTTAAACCGCCCATTTCGTTATGCTGCCCAGTTTTTTATTTTGCTTGCAACGGCCAGCTTACTGTTCTTGTTTTGGCAAGTTCCCGCAGATACTTTGGATAATGCCTCAGGCGGGATTATTGGCTACGAACTTGGACAAAGTTTGTCGCAAATTTTAAGTATTTATGGTGCAACTTTATTTTTGGTTGTTTTTACTTTAGTTTTGCTAACCTTGGCTTTTGGTATCAAGTGGAATCGTACTTTCGCTACACTTAAGGCAACCCCAGCTTATTTACAAGATCTATTTTATCGTAACGTGCCTGAAAGCGAGTCTGCCTTTGATCGGACGACGCCAAGTGTAAAAAAAGAAGTGATTGCAACAGCACCGAAAAAGGGTATTGATGCAACGGAATTGGCAGATGCGCCAGCTGTGCAAGAGGCATCGGTGAAAGCACCTCAGCGCGACTATTCAGCAGAGCATTTGTTTAATGATATGGTTGCGAAAGAACACCGTGTCCAAGAACAAGTACTTGATGCTGATGATGAGGCAGAGCTTGAGCGAACCCTTAAAAAAGCACATCAATTAGAACAAGACAGCCAACGTGTCGTGGCGACAGGTGAGGTTTGGCGCGCATTAAACTCAGGTGAGGATCAACGTCATAAAAATGATATTGATGCTTTACTTCGTGCTGCCGAAGAAGATCGCCCATTTAGCCCAGAACAACATTTTCAAGCAGTGGTGCAAGATCATACAGCACCCATTGCTGATCCAAATTACTTCCAAGACAATGCTCCTGCGCAGAAGAAAAATGTCGATTGGGATGATGATGAAATCTTTGATGAGTTGCTTGCTGCCGTACCTAACGGCAAAACAGCAACGGATGTTCATAGCCCATTCAATATGCCTGAACCTGTGTCTCATTTACATGTCGTTGAAGATCCTGTTGCAGTGGCAACAATAAGTACTGCTGTGACTCAGGCAGCATCACAACGGTCAATCCAGACTGGACAAATAGCCCCATTAGATACATTGGATGATATTGATGACTTCTTAGCTGAAGACTGGGAAGAGCGTAAAGAGGCTTCACCTGAAGTACGCACCACTAGCAGTTATGCTCAGTCTTCAGCCTTTGTCCAAGCCCCGATTCAACATCAAAATACGGTGAGCACTCATGCTACACCTGCTGCGGTCAAAGAAGTTTTATCTAAAGAAGCATTTATTGAAGCATGGCAAGATACCGCAGGCAAACCGCAGGATGAAGACGAGTTTGATTTTGATGCGCCACTGACGGATGCCTCTGGTCGTCCGATGTCTTTGGCAATGCAAGTGGTCGAACGTCGTCGTGATTTATCACCACTCCCGGGGTTAGATTTGCTCGATGAAGTTGATCTGAATAAAAAAGTCAATTTCACCGCGGAACAGTTAGCCCGATTATCTGAATTGCTTGAAATTAAGCTACAAGAATTTAATGTCAAAGCTAAAGTGGTTGAGGCGCAACCAGGACCTGTGGTAACTCGATTTGAGTTAGATTTGGCTCCAGGTGTAAAAGCCTCTAAAGTCACCAATATCTCGCGAGATTTGGCACGTTCAATGTCCATGGCTTCCGTACGTGTGGTCGAAGTTATTCCGGGTAAACCGTATATTGGGATTGAAGTGCCAAATAGCAGCCGTGAAATGGTGCGTTTGATTGAATTGTTAAAAACCCCAGCCTTTGAAGATCCTGCTGGCTTACTGTCTATGGCAATGGGTAAAGACATTTCAGGTAATCCTGTGATTACTGATTTGGGCAAAGCACCGCATATGTTAGTTGCGGGAACTACAGGTTCAGGTAAGTCCGTTGCAGTGAACTCGATGATTTTGTCGATGCTGTTAAAATATAAGCCAGAGCAACTGCGCCTGATTCTGATTGATCCAAAACAGTTAGAACTTGCAAACTATAACGATATCCCACATTTACTTACCCCAGTTGTGACTGATATGAAAGACGCGGTCAGTGCCTTGAATTGGTGTGTGAATGAAATGGAACGTCGTTATAAGCTGATGTCTTTCTTAAAGATCCGTAAGCTTGCAGACTACAACCGTAAGGTGGAAGAGGCTATTGCTAATGGTGAAGACCTGATTGATCCGACATGGAAAGCCAGCGACTCTGTTGCAGGTGAGCGAGCACCACGTTTACAACCCTTACCTTCGATTGTGATTGTGGCCGATGAGTTTGCTGACATGATTATGCAGGTCGGAAAAAAAGCAGAAGAAATGATTACTCGTTTGGCGCAAAAATCACGTGCCGCAGGGATTCACTTATTGCTTGCAACACAGCGTCCATCGGTAGATGTGATTACAGGTTTAATTAAAGCTAATATTCCAACACGTGTGGCTTTGCGTGTGAACTCAAAAATTGACTCACGTACGATTTTGGATGCGGGTGGTGCAGAAGACTTACTCGGTCATGGTGATATGTTGTTTTTAGGGCCTGGTAAAATTGAGCCTGAACGTGTACATGGTGCCTTTATTGCCGATGACGAAGTGAACCGCATTTGTGATGCGTGGCGTGAACGCGGCTCACCAGACTATGTCGATGAAATTTTGACGCCATTTGATGAAGAGCCAAGTTCTCGTGGCTTTGAAGATGGTGATGGTGATCCAAACCGTGATGCGCTTTATGATCAGTGTGTGTCCTTTGTATTGGAAACACGCAAAGTTTCGGTATCTTCGCTACAACGTAAATTTAGTTTGGGTTATAACCGTGCGGCACGGATTGTTGACCAAATGGAAGAAAACGGAATCGTAAGCGCACAAGGTGCGAACGGTAAACGAGAAATTTTAGTTTAGAAAAGTCAGCCTGCGGATAGCAGGCTTTTTCTTAATCATTCAGTTTAGGCATAGTCATGCAAATTATTGATGCATTAATTCCATTGGTGGTACTGATCGCAATGGGATATGTATTAAAGCGTTATCGCTTTTTAACGGTGGAATTTTGGCAAGGTGCTGAAAGGCTAAACTATTGGATTCTATTTCCTGTTCTACTTTTTACAAGTTTAGCTACAGTTCATTTTGATATCGGACAAGTTCTGCCTCCGCTAGCGGTTGTTTTTGCAGTGACTTTGCTGATTAGTTTAGTTCTGTGGATACTTAAAGCAATCTTTCACTTTCCTGTCGCTCAGTTTGGTGTGTATTTACAAAGCCAGATTCGTTTCAATACCTATATTGGCTTGACCAGTATGGCACTGATTTTTGGTGCTGCTGGGATGCAAGTCTTTGCCATGATTATTGCCTTTGTGATTCCTTTGGTGAATGTGCTGTCGGTACTGAGTTTTTCTCAAGGGCAGGGGCTGTCTTATAAAAACATTGCGTGGTCGGTTGCGAAGAATCCACTAATTTTGGCGTGTATCGTGGGGATTATGTTTAATTTCTCAGGTATGCACTTAGCTGAAAGCATTAGTCAATCCTTAAAACTGGTGGCGGGAATGAGCCTTCCACTTGGTTTGTTGTGTGTTGGTGCGGCATTACAGTTTAATGCGTTGAGGCATGCTGGGCGTGCTTTGATTTTAAATACCTTCGGGCGTTTAATCCTTGTGCCGATTCTGGCTTATTTTGGCTGTCGTTTAATGGGTTTAGCCTCATTTGAAACCATGATTGTAGTGGTATTCTTCTCGCTCCCAACGGCATCAGCAGCCTATGTCCTCACTAAATACTTCCAAGGTGACAGTCAGCTCATGGCTGCTGTGATTAGTTTACAAACCATTTGTTTTGGTCTGACTTTTCCACTGTGGATGTGGTTATTGCATGTATAAAAAAATGCCAGTTCCATTGTGCTGAACTGGCATTTTAAAATGGCTGTTTTGGAAGAGTTAGGCAAATTTAGCCAAGACCTCTAAAAATGGTGCCGCTTGACGTGGATAAGCGGCAATCACGTCATGAATGCGCTGACCTTCTGGATTGGTTGCGTTAATATCGCGACCATCCGTTTTAAATTGGGTGAGCAGACGCTCATAATCACTTGGGCGCATGTGTTTAAATGCATGGTACAACACATGAAAGTCGCCATTCACACCTTCAGGAGGAAGCTGAGTTAAATAGGCAAATACACGCTCATCTGACCATTCTTCATTGAACGTTGCTGGCTGAGATAATGCCATAGCAATCTCCTTGCTGGTTTAATCATTAAAAAAGGCAAAATATGGGAGACAAAAAATACTTTTTTGTGTCTGCGCATATTCTGCCTTGATTCAATTTGCTTGACTAATCAAAAATCAGATTAACGTTCTTCAGGCAAATTGATATTCATTTCAAGCATTTCAATATTCGCTTCAGAACGAACAGCCATTTGAATGTGCTGTTCATCTACACCGCGAACATAGCGATTCACCACTTGCATGATTTCTTTCTTCATTTGGTCGATTTTTTCTTGGCTAAGACGTTTACCTAAACCACTTTCAGACGCTACGATAACTTTCAAACGATCTTTTGCTGTTTGTGCACTAGACGGTTTTTCATCATTACTAAAAAGCTTACTCCAAAATCCTGCCATGTCTACGCTCCAAATAATCGTGCTAACCAACCTTTAGGCTTCACGGTAATGTGACGATAAGGACGTTCTTCACCTAAGAAACGCGCTACAAGGTCATCATAGGCTTGGCCTGCTGATTCTTCAGTGAAGAGAATCACTGGTTTACCTTCGTTCGATGCTTGTAAAACGCTCTTACATTCAGGAATAACACCCAAAGTCGGCACACGTAAAATATCTTTAGAAATGTCGTCAATAGTTAACATTTCTTGTTTATCTGCGCGCTCAGGGTTGAAACGTGTGATACACAAGTGTTTACGAATACGACCTTCGTTCATTTCCACTTTCTTGGTTTTGCTATCGAGCATCCCAATAATACGGTCTGAGTCACGTACAGATGAAATTTCAGGGTTTGTCACAATAATTGCTTCGTCGGCATGGTACATTGCTAAAATCGCACCACGCTCGATCCCTGCGGGTGAGTCACAAATAATATAGTCAAACTCTTGTGACAACTCATCCATAACACGCGCTACGCCTTCATCAGTTAAGGCATCTTTATCACGGGTTTGCGACGCAGGTAAAATATATAAGTTCTCGATATCTTTATCGCGGATAAGCGCTTGTTGTAATCGAGCTTCGTTATTTAAGACATTGACAAAATCATAGACAACGCGGCGTTCACAACCCATGATCAAATCAAGGTTACGTAAACCTACGTCAAAATCGATCACAACAGTTTTGTGACCACGTAGGGCTAAACCTGTTGCAAAAGATGCACTTGTCGTAGTTTTGCCTACGCCACCTTTGCCTGATGTTACGACAACAATTTTCGCCACCGAATCCACTCCTGTTATGGTTTAAATCCCCTTATTTATCATTTGGGGCTTTTGGTGTTTATTTATACATTAAAATTCAAGCGCTTCAAATACAAGCTCTTGTTGATCATTTAAGTAAATATGTGTTGGGCGTTTTAAATGCTGCGCTGGAATATCATCTGCGACACAATAGGTTCCTGCAATTGAAACCAACTCAGCTTCTAAAGCATGGCAAAAGATACGTGCAGCAGTGTTTCCACCCGCGCCGGCAATGACTCTACCACGAGCACTGCCATAAATATGTATATTTCCTGAAGCAATTACTTCCGAGCCACTGTTAATGCCCGCGGTAATAATGATATCGCCTTGATTTTGGACCAAGCACTGGCCCGTACGTAAAATTTCGTCATGGTATGAGGTCGCATGACGAATCACAGAGGCTGCCGCAACTGGAGCATTGGCAGACGGTGTGGCAACAGGAGCAGGGGCTTCAACCACTTGCTCTTTGGTTGCTTTAACTTCTTGTAGCTGTGCACCTACCGCATGACCTTGGGCTGGAATTACGGGGAACTGAATGGCACGTGCTTGTTCAGCCAAAATCCCATCTTGTACGGCCATTGGTTGAACATCCAGATCAAGCAGTAATTGGATGAGCGAAATTAACTCTTGCTCAACAGTACTTTCTAGAACCACCAAAGCTCCAGCAGTTGATGCACTTTGTAATGTTTTAGTTAACTGCTGTCGGATTGCATCATGATCATTGGTGTCAAGGGTAATGCGAATTGCATTGACCATTCTGCCGGTTATCCGGATATCAGCCATAATTTTTCCTTAAGACTTCTCAGATTTATTTTTTACTAAAGAAGTGATGTTGTAAATAGAGCAAATCCTAGAACAAAATGAAGGATTGCACTAGCTACGTTTGTAATATTTTTAGCTTAATGCTTATTCTTTGGCTTGATCATCTTTTTCTAGCTCTTCTAGCCATTGTTTCACTTTAACTTGCTTACGAATTGCATCCAAACTTTCATAGACCACAGACTCAACCAATTGCTCCAATGACTGATTGTCAATTTTTAAATCACTGACCTTTTCCGCAATTAAGCGGTAGGTTGCATTGGGTTGTGCTGGGTTTCCCGTAACCATTGGTTCTAATAAGCCTTGAGTGATATTTTCACCGAGACGTTGCCCGATACTTTGAATTTGCTGTTCAATTCGTCCTCCCACAATTGGAATTAAACGTAGTAATTGGGTGAGTTCGGGGGTATCTTCAATCGCACGGTTCACAATCAGACCGACATTTTGTGCAATAAAATACTGACGCTGTTTCAGTTCAGTTGCGAGAGATTCTTGTAGAATTTCGGCCAATGCTTGTGCAAATAAAGTCCGATGATGATCGACAAGGTCATGGATAATTTTTTTATGGGTCGAGCTGGTATTTAATTCGTGCTTAACCCCATCCAATACGGTAATCACGACGCGGTCAGACAGTTCCTCCATCACCACGCGGTAGTAAAATTTGCCCTTAGCTTGTACCGATTGAGGAATGACGTTATAGCCTAATTCATGCAGGCGAAAAGCAATCACTCCTGCACGGAATAACCTTAAAAAGCGTAAATGAGGAATAATGGCTAAAATTTCGTACCAATGGATGAAAGGGAAGAAAAACCAGCGACGATGGTGCCTATAAATAATAGCAATGCCCCAACGTACCAGTAATTCAGCAATCAAGAACAGAATAAACCAAGCCTCGGTGGTAATGACCCACGGGTGCAAATGTTCGCGATAAAACGCTAAAATATTTTCAAGATGAATGGCATGGAAAAACCATCCACCAATATTGCTCATGATAAAAAAATTAGCACACAAGCAAAACAAGTTAAAAATGATGAGAAACACCATAAAAATGTCATAGATCAAAAATAGTTTGAAATACAAACTTTGTGGATCGACCTGATGATATTTTGATTTTTTGGCTTGGTTATTCTGCATCATGCATAGACCCTTACTGGGTTGAGTGGGAAGGTGAATATTTGGTTTTCATTTGTTCAATCAATTGGTCTTTTTCAGCCCAAAGTTGGTCAACCCATTGTTGAAACTGTTCACGAAAGCGAGCATCGTCTTCATAGTTTCCAGAAAGTACCCACGCAGGGATGTCAATTTTACGCAAATTAACTGCAATCCGTGGGACTTCGCCAAGCCAAAATTCACTATAGCCAGGCACACCATCGGGATAGACAATGGTCATGTCCACCAACGCATCAATCTCCTTACCCAAAATCCCTAAGGCCAAAGCTAAACCGCCTGCTTTGGGTTTGAGCAAATGTTGATAAGGGGATTGTTGCTGGTCATGTTTTTCTTGGGTAAAGCGTGTACCTTCCAAATAATTTAATAGGGTAAATGGTTGACTCAGTAATTGTTCACAAGACTTGCGCGCTTCAATCATATCGCGTGTTTTTAATGCAGGATTTTTCGCAATTTGTTCTTTACTATGCCTTTTCATCATTGGAAAACCTAGAATTTTAAAGGCTTGTCCGACAAATGGAATAAAAATAAGTTCCCACTTGGTAAAGAAGCGAGTGAGGGGCATACGGGTTAAGCCGAAGTACTGATTGACTGTGGTATCGACCCAACTTTGGTGGTTACAGGTCATGAGATAACGACCTTGCATACTTAGCTCAAGATCTTCATCGACTGAAATATCCCATTGGGTATCAGGTAAAATATGATCAATTAAATAATTGTTCACCCCTAGCCAGCTGTTGGTAATTTGAATATTGGTTTCATCTACTTTTTTTGATTGTTTAAACAGTTTTGTGAGACCAAGTGCCAGTACGGGTGGGCCGTGAAAAAAAGTACTTCCTGTAATGACTGAACCAACAGTTAAACCACGTGTGATTTTTTTTAATAAAGGTTGTTTTTGGTTTGGCGATGACATAAAAATAAACCCTGAAATCTAATGTGTTTTACAACTCGTTCTATTTTCTAAAGGTCAATATAGTACGGGATGATCAAATAGAAAAGCACCAAACATTAACTGTGTAGGAAATGTGACGAAGAAAGCCTTGAAAAGGAAATTTTTTATTACATATTGTAAATAAAGGCTTTATTATTAACAAAAAATCAATGGTCTAGTTTATCGTTTTACGACAATATTTGTTCTATAAACAAAACACACAAAGAAGGAGGCATGCGATGCGTGCACTAGCAATTTCCGCAGTCGTTGGGGCAATGGTTCTTACAGGTTGTCAAAGCACTGGCAATAACATTGGTGGTGTAGAATACGATAAAGCTGCTTTAGGTACTTTAATTGGTGCTGCTGCGGGTTATGGTATTTCTAAAGGTAATGCGAATAGTAGCCGTCAAAACAACCGTGCTGCAGCGATTGGTGCTGTATTAGGTGGTGCAACGGGCGTTTACCTTGACAATAAAGAGAAAAAACTTCGTCAACAAATGGCGGGTACTGGTGTAGAAGTTAACCGTAATCCAGATGGCTCTGTAGGTTTAATCATGCCAGGTAACATTACGTTTGATACCAACAAATCGAACATCAAGCCAAACTTCTATTCAACGTTGAACAAAGTTGCGCAAACTTTAACTGAAGATAACAAGAGCGGTATTCTTGTAACAGGTTATACCGACAGTACAGGTAATGACTCAATCAACATTCCGCTGTCTCAAGCGCGTGCGCAATCTGTAGCAAGCTACTTGGCATCTCAAGGTGTTTCTACAACACGTATTAATGCGCAAGGTCAAGGTTCAGCAAACCCAATCGCGTCTAACGCAACTGCTGAAGGCCGTGAGCAAAACCGTCGTGTAGAAATCAGCATCTACGCAATTCAATAATTTTTATTGAAGACTGAAAAACCACCTTCGGGTGGTTTTTTTATGACGATTAAAATGTGAATTTGCATTATGCATCTTGAGTGGAGATGACTATAATCGAGCTCGGAATGAAATAGAGGAAAGACTATGTCACTGGCAAGTCAGTTAAACGACAAGCAACTTGAAGCCATGAAATATACTCAAGGACCCTTGTTAGTACTTGCAGGGGCTGGTTCAGGTAAAACTTCGGTGATTACCCGTAAGGTTGCTTACTTGGTGAAACACTGCGGTATTCCAGCATATCGCATCACAGCGATGACGTTTACCAATAAAGCAGCACGCGAAATGAAAGAACGTGTCACTAAATTACTTTCACGCGAAGAGGCAAAAGGACTTTCAGTTTCGACTTTCCATACCTTCGGCCTAAACATGTTGCGTTTAGAGTTGAAACACACACCATTAAAAAATAATTTTTCTATTTTAGATGCAGACGACTGTAAGCGTATTTTGATGGACTTGATGCACCGTGACAATTTATCTGGTGCGGAAAGTAAAGAGCTGATTGCGAAAGCCATGAAGATGATTTCAGATTGGAAAAACGATCTGATTCCACCTGAGCAAGCACACACCACTTGTGAAACTGCTGAAGATGTTCAGTTTGCGCATTTGTATCAACTGTATGAACGTAATTTACGTGCTTATAATGCGGTCGATTTTGATGACTTGATTGTGATGCCGACGCGTCTTTTACAGGAAAATGCAGAAGTTCGTGAACGCTGGCAAAATCGCATTCGCTATTTATTGGTCGATGAATATCAAGATACCAACACTGCACAGTATATTTTGGTGAAATTACTGGTGGGGGTGATGGGGCAGTTCACCGCAGTGGGCGATGATGACCAATCCATCTATGCATGGCGTGGGGCTAAACCTGAAAACATGGCTTTGCTCAAAGAAGACTTTCACAATTTAAAAGTGATTAAACTGGAGCAGAACTATCGTTCGACCAGTCGCATTTTAAAA
Source organism: Acinetobacter sp. SW-226 (assembly GCF_055632855.1). Classification (NCBI taxonomy): domain Bacteria; kingdom Pseudomonadati; phylum Pseudomonadota; class Gammaproteobacteria; order Moraxellales; family Moraxellaceae; genus Acinetobacter; species Acinetobacter sp. SW-226. Next base: position 693,176 of record NZ_CM145752.1, read on the forward strand.
GCGGCCAATACCGTGATTGGTAATAATCCACATATTTTTGATAAAAAACTGTGGTCAGATAAAGGCCATGGTGAAGTCATTCGCGTGATTACGTGTCGCAATGATGACGATGAGTCAGAGCGCGTGGTGAAAGACTTGATTACGCATAAACTGATGAATGGCAAAAATTGGAAAGATTATGCCATTTTGTATCGGGGTAATTTCCAAGCACGTGCACTAGAAACACAGCTCCGTCAGATGCAAATTCCATATAAGTTATCAGGCGGTCAGTCGTTCTTTGCGCGTGCTGAAATCAAAGACGTGATGAGTTATTTGCGTGTCATTATTAACCCTGAAGATGACAGTGCATTTTTACGGATCATCAATACGCCTAAACGCGCCATTGGCCCTGTGACTTTAGAAAAACTGGGTTTATTTGCTCAAGAAAATCATTTGTCTTTGCTTTCAGCAGCGGGTGATCAGCGTCTCACCATGGTGATTCCTAAAAAAGCCACCACGCAGTTGGCGGAGTTTGCAGACTTCATTACCACCTTTACTCGTGAGTTGCTTGAGGATGATGAACCAGTGCCGATTATCCGCAAGATGATGGTTGAAGCGGGTTATATCGACTATGTCAAAGAGTCTGCGGCGACGCCTGCACAGGAAAAAACCAAGCTAGATAATATTGAAGTACTGTATAGCAGTATTCAAAGTTTGATTAACCGTGCTGAAGATGTTGATGAGAAAAACATTGAAAGTGTGATTCGTAAAATGGTGTTGCTGGATATGTTAGAGCAGCAACAAGAAGAAGAAGACACCGACAAAGTAAACTTGTTGACGTTACATGCATCCAAAGGTCTTGAGTTTCCATATGTCTATCTGATTGGTCTTGAGGAAGAATTGCTGCCGCATAAAAACTCGATTGCCGCAGATACGGTTGAGGAAGAGCGTCGCCTGATGTACGTGGGTATTACTCGTGCGCGTCAGGGGTTAACCATTACGCTGGCAGAACAACGCAAAGCGGGCGGGCAGATGAAGCAAATGACACCAAGTCGTTTCTTGGATGAGTTGCCGCAAGATGAGTTGGAATGGCTAGGACGGAAAAAGAAACTGGCGGGCAATGTCGATCCGAAATTACAAGCGCAGCACTATTTAGACAATTTACGTGCGTTGATTAAACGCTAATTTTTTTTGTTTTTGAAATTTATTGTACGAGGAAGAATAGAATGAAAGTTCAGGTTAAAGTGTTGGATTCACGTTTAGGCAATGAATGGCCAATGCCAACTTATGCGACAACGGGTTCAGCAGGCTTAGACCTTCGTGCATGTGTCGATGTTGCGACCGTCATTGAACCGGGACAAACGGTTTTGGTCAAAACGGGTTTATCTATTTATATTGAAGATCCACATTTTGCAGGTTTAATTTTACCGCGTTCAGGTTTAGGTCATAAACACGGTATTGTTTTAGGTAACTTGGTGGGTTTAATTGATTCGGACTACCAAGGTGAATTGATGGTTTCAGTTTGGAACCGTAGTCAAACGGCATTCAGTTTAGAACCAGGCGAGCGACTTGCACAGTATGTACTTGTACCTGTGATGCAGGCACAGTTTGATATTGTAGAAGAATTTGAAGCGACAGAACGCGGTGCAGGTGGTTTTGGACATACAGGTCAAAACTAAACGGTCCGTGAAAATGTAAAAAAGCCTCTCATCTGAGGGGCTTTTATTGTTTCTATGCTGAGTGCTCATTTTTAGTTCATAAAAAGTTACACCTCGTTTTTGAATCCTGAGTAAAATTAAAAAAAGCACAAAGCCATAAAAACAAGGGCAGTTGAAAATGAGCTGCTCGAAATGAACAGATTAGAAGTTAGAACTATGCATTATCAGCCGAATTTCCCTGCACATATTTTCCGCGCCTATGATATTCGTGGCAAATTGGATGTCATGAGTGCTGAGTTGATTCGTGCCATTGCGCAGGCGCTAGCGATGCAATATTTAAATGCTGGCCAAACCCGTTTAGCGATTGGTTATGATGCTAGGCTAAGCAGTCCCGCATTTGCAGAAATTATTTATCAAGAATGTATTAAACAGGGGCTAGAAGCACATGATATAGGCTGTTGTGCCAGCCCTGTATTGTATTTTGCAGCGCGTCAGTTTGATGGCAATGGCATTATGGTGACAGCCAGCCATAACCCGAAGTCGGATAATGGTATTAAATGGATTGTGCAGAGTGAACCTCCTTTACCTGAAACAATTCAGCAAGTGGCATACGATACAAATGCGTGCTTGGATCGTCATGCAGAAATGAACTGGCAGATGTTGCCACATGAGGTCGTGCCTGAATATTGTTTAGCTTATCAAGATGCATTATTGAGTGATATCCAACTGCAGCCCCAAGCTCGACCATTTAAGGTGGTGGTAGATGGGCTACACGGATCTGCGGGGCGCTGTGCAGTCTTGGTTCTAAAAAAGTTAGGTTGTGTGGTTCACCCTTTACGCTGTGAGGCCAATGGTGAATTTCCTGAACATGCCCCTGATCCATCTCAAGCCAAACATCTAGAACTGCTACGCCACGCCGTGCAACAGCAGCATGCGGATATCGGTATTGCCTTTGATGGAGATGGAGACCGTGTTGTTTTAATTGATGAAAACGGAGTGATTATTTCAGCTGATCGGTTACTGTCACTGTTTGCGCAAATGTGTTTGTCTCAACATCCCGAGCATGAAGTCGTTTTCGATGTGAAATGCTCCACGATGGTTCGCAACACAGTACTGGCTCATCAGGGAACTCCCAAAATGATTCGCACAGGTAGTTCATTTCTACGTAAGTATTTGGCGCAGTCTAAAGGACAAGCTATCTTTGGCGGTGAGTATGCTGGGCATTATGTGTTTAATGATGGGCGTGGTTTCGGTTATGACGATGGTTTGTATGCTGCACTACGAGTATTGGAATATTTAAACTTACATCAGCTAACTTTATCAGAAGCACTGGCAGATTACCCAGAACGTTCGAGTACTGAAGATATTTATATCAGTACCCATCAAATTTCACCTGCGCTGGTTTTAGCGAATGTAGAAAAACAAAGTCAGCACTTTCAAGCAGAAATCAGTAAAATTGATGGTGTAAGACTTGATTTTGAGGACGGATTTGGCATTATTCGAGCATCGAATACGGGCGAGTATTTTACCGTGCGTTTCGACGCGGACAGTGATCAGCGGCTCAATCAAATTCGCCATAGCTTTGTGCACATGCTGACGGCAGATTATCCGCAGATTGCACAAGACATATTAGACGCCCATTAAGGAGAGGCACATGCCACATCAACATACTGGCCTCGACAAAGCACAGGTTCTGACTGAAGCTTTGCCGTACATTCAACGTTTTGCTGGAAAAACGCTAGTTGTAAAGTATGGTGGCAATGCAATGACCGATCCTGAGCTTGAGAGCTCGTTTGCACGTGACATCGTTTTGTTAAAAACCGTTGGATTGAACCCAATTGTAGTCCATGGCGGAGGTCCACAAGTCGACTCGTTTTTAAAGCAGTTGGGACGTGAGTCTGACCGTATTGATGGCATGCGTGTGACTGATCCAGCGACCATGGAAGTGGTTGAAATGGTGTTGGGTGGTAGTGTGAATAAATCTATCGTGAACTTGATTAACCAACATGGCGGTCGAGCTATTGGTTTAACGGGTAAAGATGGTAACTTACTGCGTGCACAAAAGTTACTGATGGAAAAAACTGCTGAAGATGGTACGGTACAAAAAATTGATCTTGGCCTAGTCGGTGAAGTGACCAGTGTTAAAACCGATGTATTGGAAATGTTTAGCAGTGGTGATTTTATTCCTGTGATTGCACCCTTAGGTGTGGATGAAGAGGGCAATACTTATAACATCAACGCTGATTTGGTGGCTGGAAAAGTGGCTGAAGCCCTCGGTGCTGAAAAGCTAATTTTGTTGACTAATATTTCAGGCGTTTTAGATGAAAATAAAAATCTGCTGACAGGACTTACCACCCAAGAAGTTGACCGTCTTATTGAAACGGGCGTGATTTATGGCGGGATGATTCCAAAAGTGGGTTGTGCGCTAGATGCGGTGAAAGGCGGTGTGGTGAGCGCGCATATTGTGGATGGTCGTGTGCCACATGCAACACTGTTGGAGATTTTCACCGATCATGGTGTGGGTACATTGATTACCAACCGCAGTAAACACTAAGTATTTTGAAAGCCTCCTCGGAGGCTTTTTTTAAGCCTATACGTTTTATAAAAATGGTTTTATGCCCGAATGTGTTCGGGTTATGAAGCATTGTGAATTGCAAGCCAGTCAGGACTCATGCACAATAAAACCATCATAAATAAATATGTTTGAAATAAGATCAAGATTATGTGCCAACTGCTCGGAATGAATTGTGCAACACCGACTGATATTACCTTTTCATTTCGAGGCTTTTCGCAGCGGGCGGGGATTACCTCAGATCATTGTGATGGTTTTGGAATTGCTTTTTTTGAGAACAAAGCCTGTCGTTTGTTTGTTGATAATCAATCTGCAGTTGAGTCACCGATTGCTGAATTAATTCGGAACTATCCGATCAAATCACGCAATGTGATTGCCCATATCCGCAAAGCGACGCAGGGAAAAATTAACTTAGAAAACTCACATCCATTTAGCCGTGAGCTATGGGGGCGACAGTGGATTTTTGCGCATAATGGCGATTTGCATGACTTTGATCCTGTACTGTCAGGACGTTTTACTCCTGTGGGGAATACTGACAGTGAACGTGCATTTTGTTATTTGCTAGATCAGTTAGTGAACAAATTTGGTTATGTTGAGCCAAGTTTAGATCAAGTTTTTGATTTATTAACCGATATTTCTCCACGGATTGCGGAACATGGTACGTTCAATTTTTGTTTGTCTAATGGGCAGGCACTTTTTAGTTACGCTATTACCAAACTGCATTGGTTGGTGCGAGAGTACCCATTTAACCCCGCGCAGCTGATTGACCTTGATGTTGAAGTGGATTTTAGTCAAGTCACTACTGCAGAGGATCGAGTCGCTGTGATTACTACAGAGCCTTTAACTCAAAATGAAGCATGGACGGCCTTTGCACCAGGGGAAATGATTTTATTTCAATATGGCAAAGCGATACGGCATGAAATGACGCATGTAGAACGCTTAGTCCGGGAAGCTAAAGACCCATCATTAAAAAGAGTGACCAAAGCAGATCAATATTAAATTATTCCAAAATAGATAAAATATAAAAGCATGCTGATAATAATGTTAAGCATGTTTTTATTATTTTTTGTGTATTAAAAATAATAAATTGGTTAAAAAATAACTTATTCTTTTGCTCGGGTTTAAATTAATATTTTGATATAAAATAATCACTTATGTTGAATACGATGCTAATATCAGAAACCCTACTAAATTGATTCACTTTTATTTTCATCACTAACCGATATGATTAATTCATGTAATTAATCTATTAATTTTTATTGGGTGGTCGGAATGATAATGAAGTGGGTTCCAGAATATAATACTGGTATCGATGTGATTGACGATCAGCACCGTCGTATTTTAGATTACATTAATGAAATTGAAGCAATTGATGTTGATACTGATCGTGCACGTGTAAAGCAAATTCTAGAAAATATTATTGATTACACACAATCTCATTTTACTTTTGAAGAATCTCTTCAAGAAGAGGCGGGTTATAAATACCGTGTACCACATAAGCGTGTGCATGATTTATTTATTAAAAAAATTGAATCTTATCGTGACCGTTTTGAGTTAGGACAGTCGATTGAAGCTGAGTTACATGAAGTATTGTCGAAATGGCTGATTAATCATATTCAACACGATGATGCTGACTATGTCGGGGCAGTGAAAGAAAACATGATGGGGATCATCAAAGAAAAAGAAAAGAAAAAAGGGAAAAACTGGTTTGCTCGCTTCTTTTCATAAGTGAGCATAACAAGGGATAAAAACAATAAATTTTAATTATATTTAGCGCAGCAAATCATCAGTTTTGGTGGTTTGCTTTTTGTTTTTGATTTTCATAAGAGAGCAAGGCAAAATAGCGCAAGACTTATTGAAGGAACGCATCATGCAAGACAATGCTATGTCACGATGGTTATCGCCGCTGATGGCATTTTGTTTATCATTTATTATCATTGCCACACTTGCACCATTGGTGGGAATTCAGGTTGAACGTCAGCTCGACTTTTGGTTGCTCTGGTTATTCACCATGCTGATCTTGGCTTTACCTGTGTGTTATTTAGAAATTGCCTTAGCAAAGCGTTCAAAAACTACGGCATTAAACGCATTATCAAGTTTAACCCGTGATGCAGATGCATCACAAACTTGGCGTCTTGTGGGTTGGCTTGCAGTTGTCTTTATTCCTTTCTTGGCAGGTGGCATGCTCTCTAATGCTGCACAGCTCCTGAATCAATATGCACTGCCAGATAGTATATCACCCGTGATTTTTGGTGGTTTGGCTGTGGTTACCATCGCTTTGTCTTTTGCACCACGGAAGCTAATTTTAGCCCTAACGGCTATTGGTGTAATCGTTTCATTAGTCGTAGCCAATGTCTCTGGAGTAAGTGTGGCTGAATGGCAAGTGACGCCTGTTGAATTCTCAGAATGGGGCAGTGCAACGGTATTGGCATTAGTGGCAAGTGGTTTAGGACTCGGTCTGTACTGGCAAAATAGCCTGCTACAGGTTCAACAGCAAGATGCTGCAAGCAAGACGGTTCTACCCATTTGGATTGCACAAATTTTAGCCGTGGTTGCTTTTGCATTTTTTGCAGTACAAGCAGCATTACCTGCATATGCCATTGCTTTGACTGCAGTTGCAGCAGCGGCCGTGTTGTTGCAGATGGCACGTGAACAGTTGGCACAGCGTCAACTGAATGTGGTCATTCAATGGTTGATACTTCTGGCTGCGACATTGGTTTGGTTGATTCCAGCGACTGGTCCGATTTTTAACATCTTACTGATGCTTTGGGGCTTAGTGATTAGTTTGATCTATGCCATTTTTGCTGGTTGGATTATGAAAATTAGCCATTTACGTAAGTCAATGAACTTTAGCAATGAAGCTTTTTATAATATTTGGCGTATTGCGGTGCGTGTGGTCTTACCCGTTTCTATTGTATTGGCTATTGTGGCTGTGCTTGGAAAATTGATCTAATGAGCCAGCTTCACTACGTCTGGGTTGCTTATGCAACAGCAAACCAGCAGTTTCATCTCCGGGTTCCGTTTGCTGAGGGGATGACGGCATTGGATGCGATTCAACTGAGCGGTATTTGTTCTCAAGTTGAATTACCAGAACCATTACAACTGGGTATTTTTGGTGTTCGTTTAAAAGAGCATGCGCAGATATTACAAGCTGGGGATCGCGTTGAAATTTATCGAGCTTTAAGCATTAATCCTAAAGATATTCGTCGGATACGTGCAGAAAATAACCCTGTGGGGCGCTTTGCCAAAGGCAATCGCTTAAAACAATCGAAGTGATATGAAAAACCCCTCAGTTGAGGGGTTTCTTTTTTATTATAAGGCTTTATAGTGGGGGCGCGTTTAGAATCGCTTCTTTCGATGCTGGTAAGCCTGGCTGAGATTCAGGGATGCTTTCTAAGCCTTCAATTTTTTGGACAATACCATTTGAGTCAAAGTAGATTTGCAGGTGTTGCCCATGCGCAGCAGGAATCTTGGCTTTTTTAGCATAGGTTCCTGGGGTATAATTGTAGATGTAGTCCCAACGTAGTGGATTCATTGGATCTGAAAGCGTAGGGCTGCCAAGTAAAAAGCGAACTTGTTGATGGCTCATGCCAACTTGTATTTTTGACGCTTGTGCTTGAGTTAATGGTGTACCTTGAGGAATATCAACTTTATAAACGCCCAAGGTCGAACAACCTGCGAGCAGTGAAGTGACGAATAACGTCAACATGATTTTTTGCATTTTGCTACACTATCCCAAATTAATTATGATGCAATTGAGCCACGGATAGATCATACTGCATCTACACTTTGTTGCATATTCTAACTTTAAATTTGTTGAGAGACCTTTTTACATGCCAATTTCAAATCAAGATCTACGCAAAGCTGGACTTAAAGTTACACTTCCACGAATTAAAATATTAGAACTATTAGAAAATTCAAAACAACACCATTTAAGTGCGGAAGATATTTATAAGACTTTACTTGAACAAGGTGAAGATGTCGGTTTAGCAACTGTTTACCGCGTGTTAACGCAATTTGAAGCAGCGGGTATTATTCAGCGCCATCACTTTGAAAATAACCACTCTGTTTTTGAAATTATGCAAGATGATCATCATGATCATATTGTGTGTCAAAACTGCAACAAAGTGGTTGAATTTACGAATGAAGTGATTGAGCACGAGCAGCATGAAGTTGCTGAAAAACATGGCTTTACTTTAACGGGACACTCGTTGAACCTGTACGGTTATTGTGATGCTACTGAATGCCAAGACGCGCTACGTAAAAAGTAAGATGTTCATCTAAGATATAAAAAAGGGCTTCATGAGAAGCCCTTTTTTAGTTTGAAAGAATAAAATTAAGCTTGTCCATCAAACGTGATATTTGCACTGGCATGCAATAGACGATCGCCGCCTTCTTCTGATAATTTGATTTGTAAACGTAAGTCGTTTGGTGAGTCAGCGTGTTTCAGCGCATCTTTATAGGTAATCTGCTTGGCTTTGTACAAATCAAACAAGGCTTGGTCAAAGGTTTGCATACCAAGTTCACGAGAACGCTTCATCAAATCTTTAATTTCGTGGATTTCGCCTTTACGGATCAAATCGGAAATTAACGGTGAGTTAATCAAAATCTCAATTGCAGCACGGCGTGAATTACCGTCAGGTGTTGGAATCAACTGCTGAGCAACCATCGCTTTAAGGTTTAAAGATAAGTCCATAAACAATTGGCTATGACGGTCTGCTTCAAAGAAGTGAATAATCCGGTCGATAGCTTGGTTGGCGTTGTTGGCGTGCAGTGTTGCAAATACCAAGTGCCCCGTTTCCGCGAAGGCAATTGCATAATCCATGGTTTCACGGGAACGAATCTCACCAATTAGAATCACATCGGGAGCCTGACGCAAGGTGTTTTTCAGCGCGATTTCAAAAGAGTCCGTATCAATGCCGACTTCACGCTGGGTAATAATACAGCCTGCATGTTCATGAATAAATTCAATCGGGTCTTCAATGGTAATGATATGACCTTTCGAATTCTGGTTACGATACCCAATAATTGAAGCCAACGAGGTTGATTTACCTGTACCTGTTGCACCCACAAAGATGATGATGCCACGTTTGGTCATCGCTAGTTCTTTGAGTACAGGTGGAAGTTTTAACTCGTCCATGGTTGGAATCTTGGTCTCAATTCGACGCAAAACCATACCTGGCATATCACGTTGTTGAAAGGCACTGACACGAAAACGCGCAGTTTTATCCCGATTCATAATCGCGAAGTTACACTCACGTGTATCCGCAAATTCTTTACGCTGCTTCTCGCTCATGATGGAGTTCAGCAGTTGTCCTGCGACATCACCTGTCAGTTTGCCTTTAGCTACAGGCACAATTTGACCGTTAATTTTCATTGAAGGTTCAACATCAGCGGTGATAAATAAATCTGACGCTTTTTGTTGAATCATATAATTGAGTAAGTCGTTAAAATCCATATCTCTACCCCAAATCCATTGTTTTCTTATAAGAATGTTTCAGGTTGTTTAGCAGCAGTACGTGCGGTCTGTGGACTAATCACCCCTTTAGTGACCAAATTTTTCAAACTTTGGTCCAGTGTGGTCATGCCGTAGTTTGCACCAGTCTGAATAGCAGAATACATCTGTGCCACTTTGTTTTCACGAATTAAGTTACGAATGGCAGGAATACCAATCATGATTTCATGCGCGGCAACACGTCCACCGCCATTTTTCTTGAGTAAGGTTTGAGAAATGACGGCCTGTAGCGATTCAGATAGCATGGCACGAACCATGTCTTTTTCTTCAGCAGGGAATACGTCAATCACACGGTCAATCGTTTTTGCAGCAGAGGTGGTATGTAATGTACCAAAGACCAAGTGACCTGTTTCAGCTGCTGTGAGAGCCAAACGAATGGTTTCAAGGTCACGCATCTCACCTACGAGAATAATATCAGGGTCTTCACGCAGAGCAGAACGTAGTGCTTCATTAAAGCCATGTGTGTCACGGTGCACTTCACGTTGGTTCACGAGACATTTTTTTGATTGGTGCACAAATTCGATGGGGTCTTCAACGGTTAAAATATGGTCATAACGGTTGTCGTTAATGTAGTCAACCATAGCGGCCAGTGTAGTTGATTTACCCGAACCAGTCGGACCTGTTACCAGTACGATACCACGCGGAAATTCACAAATATCTTTAAAGATTTGTCCCATACCCAAGTCTTCGATAGTCAGAACTTTGGATGGAATAGTACGGAATACAGCACCAGCACCGCGGTTTTGGTTGAATGCATTCACACGGAAACGTGCAATGCCTGGGACTTCAAAGGAAAAGTCTGTTTCTAATAATTCTTCAAAATCACGACGTTGTTTGTCATTCATGATGTCATAAACCAACTTATGCACTTCTTTGTGTTCTAAAGCTGGTAAATTAATTCGACGAACCTCACCATCGACACGAATCATCGGTGGCATACCCGCAGATAAGTGTAAATCTGACGCACCGTTCTTAGCAGCAAAGGCTAGTAATTCTGTGATATCCATAATTTCCCCGAGATCATATAAATGTTAATTATTTTGATAGAATAATAAGGCTTTCAAACAACTTAACCAACAGTTTGTTGAAAGGCAAAGCAAAAAAGATGACTGAAATGAGACCCTCGTCAATGAATATCCTGCAAAACTCACGTCAACATGTGTTATCCCAAATTCAGCAGGCCTGTGAGGTTTCAGGGCGTGATGTGCAATCTGTGCAGCTTTTAGCCGTTTCGAAAACACATCCAAGTGAAGTGTTACGAGACATGTACGTTTGCGGTCAACGTGCCTTTGGTGAGAACTATCTGCAAGAGGCTCTGCAGAAGATTGAGGTGTTACAGGATTTAGATATTGAATGGCATTTTATAGGACATGTACAACGCAATAAAACCAAACATTTGGCTGAAAAATTTGCATGGGTGCATGGGGTAGATCGTTTAATTATTGCTGAGCGGTTATCGACTCAGCGACTTGCCACCCAAGCAGCCTTAAATATTTGTCTACAGGTTAACATTGATGGTCAGGACAGCAAAGATGGCTGTCAACCTAACGAGGTTTCTGAGCTGGTACAAAGCATTAGTCAGTTGCCTCACATCAAACTGCGTGGTTTGATGGTCATTCCAGCACCAAACAATGTGCAGGCTTTTACGGCGGCGAAAGTGCTATTTGAGCAAGTGAAAGCACAGCATGCACATCCAGAAGACTGGGATACGCTTAGTATGGGGATGTCGGCAGATATGAATGAGGCAATCGCTGCGGGTTCAACTATGGTACGTGTTGGAACAGCTTTGTTTGGGGCGAGAGACTATTCACCACATTGAGCTGTTGAGGCATTAAGGTCAAAAAAGCTTCTTGGTATTCAAATATGCTGAGAAGACTTAACTTACAATTTTATAAAACTAAAACGCTGCTGAAAAAATAGGCTTCATTTAAACTGATTGAATTGCTTGTAGATTTAAGTTACTGAGTTATTGGAACAGACACTCTGACAATGATAAAAACTGCATTTAGGATGAACCCAAAAATGGAAAAAATTTATTTATTTCTCTCTCTGATGCTGAGTTTATTTTTGGCAGCGTGTAGTAGTACAAATACTCACATGGAGGAAGTGACAGCTGAACCAACAGCATTAAATGCGACGGTTTCTCGAGCTGAAAAATTGGGTACGAAATGGGGTGATGAGCTTCGTTCAAACGTAACAGAAGTGAATTTAAAACGTTTATCCAGCAGCCCAATTGCTGAATCACAAGTTCGCTATGCCAGTAAAACATATACAGGCAAAGCGGTGAATAGTATTTCTTTGGCGGCCGGAAAAATCAGTTTTTCAATTATAAATGATGCACAGCGTCCACTGCCTTTATTTCGAGATGGTCAGCAGTATTATTTATCTGGCAAAGATGGACAAAGTTATCAACTCAAATACCAAAACCATAGCAATAGCACCTTTGAAGTGGTTGCCAGTGTGGATGGTTTAGATGTGATTAATGGGCGTTCCGCATCTCGTAGCAACTCAGGTTATGTGCTTCGTCCACAGGGTGAGCTGATCATTGAAGGTTTCCGTAAGAGCGACTCCGCGGTGGCATCTTTTACCTTTAGTCGACCTGAAGAGGCTTATGCGGCAAATTCAGCTCATGGTTCCATCCAAAATACAGGTGTGATTGGTACAGTCATTTATCCGTTAGAGTCTGCTGCGGCAGTGGACAAGGCAACTGATGCATCTAAATACGCACCACCACCAAAAGCATTCCCAGCGGATTAAAAGTTGGCGTTCTGGTTTCTCTATTGAAATGGCGTTTAGTGGGAGCACTTACATTAAGTAGGATGCTCCTATTATTTTTAGCAGGGAACTGTATCTTAAAAAAAAGATCAAACTTTGATCATTAAAAAAGTTGAAATTATCCCACCACCTCAATGGTACTGGCACCTGCGCCTAGAGCTTTAACTTGGATTTGGACAGGAATACGTTCATGCATTTCTTGGATGTGTGAAATCAGCACCACCTTACGGCCTTGGTTTTGTAGTTGATCGAGAGCATTCATGACCATGTGTAGCGATGATGCATCTAAAGTCCCAAAGCCTTCATCAATGAACAGCGATTCGATTTTCATTGAGCCCGAGGCCATATTGGCGATGGCAAGAGATAGGGCAAGGGCCGTCAAGAAAGACTCGCCTCCTGAGAGTGATGCAACGGAGCGGGTTTCTCCATCCATGTCATGATCAATAATAGCTAGACTGAGCGAGTGATCCAAACGCTTTAAGGTATAACGCTGTGAGAGTTGGTTGAGCTGTTGGTTCGCATGTTCCAGTAAAATATCAAGATTATATTGCTGTGCATAATCACGGAATTTCTTGCCCGTAGCATCGCCCATCAGACCTGATATTTTCCCCCAACGATGTTCTTCTTGTTGAATGTTTTGAATTTGATCGACAAATTGTTTTTGTTTCACCACATTTTGCTGATGTAACTCAAGTTTCAGTTTGAGCTGATCGCGTATTTCAAGTTGATTATTGAGTGCAACCTGATGCTCCTGCATGTGTTGCTCTAACTGTAGTGGATCAATCTCAGGTTGATACTTGAGATGTTCTTGCAATTGCTCTTGTATGGTTTTCAAAGCAGCATCGGCTTCATTCAGTAGGCGTTCAGCATGCTGTAATTTTTGACGGATCTGTTGCACTTGTGCAGGGTTAATTTCAGCAAGCGTTTTTAAGTCTTGCAGTTCAAACTCAGGATGTTCTTTGAGCCAATGCTGGATTGTATTTTCCACATCATCTGCACTACTTTGGTTTTGCTGTAATTGTGCTTGAAGTTGTTCTAGCTGACTTTTGTCTTGCTCAAATTGATGACGTAATTGCTCAAAATGTTGCTTGATCTGTTGGTAATGGCTTTGTGTCTGTTGGCGCTGATGATCGTGTTGAATAAGCCATTCGTTGGCTTTAATACCCATTAAGCCTGTCATCTGTTGGATCAATTGATTGGCTATTTCTGTATTCTGCTGTCCTTTTTGTTTGATCTCACTAAGCCGTTCAGCGGTTTCTCTGATGTGTTGGCTCGTGTGATCAAGATTCTGTTGATTGGTCTTGAGCTGTTGATTGGTCTGATCGAGTTGCTGACGCCATTGTTCCAGTTGTTCTAGTTGCTGTGCACGAGTCTTTAGACGTACTAACAGTTGCTGTGCAGCCAAGCTAGTCTGTTGTTGCCAAACTGTTTTTTCAGCATCAGATAAATACTGGGCAATGTGTTGAACTTGCTTTTGCAAACTATTTGCTGTGTGTAGCAAGTGTTCAGTCTGTTGAATGTTTTGGATGCAGTATTGCTGGGTTTTAATATTATGTTGGCACTGCTCAGATTGCTGTTTGAGTTGCTGTAGATCGAGCGTATGTTGCTGAATGATCTGCTCAACTTGCATGTTTATTTCTGATTTTGTTTGTGTCAGGTCGAGTGTAATATCTGCTGTTTTGCCGTGTGCAATCAGCACGCTTTGTAATGGGCTGATTTTTTCAGAAAGTTGCTGGATTAGTGTTTTGCGTTGTTCTATTTCTGCATTGAGTTTGGTGAGTTGTTGCTGTGCTTGCTGCCAAGCTTGAAAGCTTTCGAGCTCTTTTTGGTTTGCTTGTTGTTCCTGCTGTTGTTGAAGCTCAAACAGGGCTTTGGAGAGCGCAGTATCTTCCATTTTATAAGGATGTGATGTACTTCCACAGACAAGACAAGGTTCGCCCTCTTGGAGTTCAGCACGTAAATGTTCAACATTCTCAGCATGTAAAAGCCGTTGCTGTTGTAAAACTTGTTGTAGTTGGATGCGTTCACTTTTGGTTGATTGAAAAGCCTGATCTGCTTGCAGCGTATGCTGTTGTAAGGCTTGTTGCTGAGTTTGAGCACTGTTGAGCTGTTCTTGCTGTTGTGCAATATCAGTCTTCAATTCAAAAAACTGTTGAACTTTTTGCTGAATTTGCTCAATTTGACTGAGCTGATTGATCTTCAACTCTCGTTGCTGCTGTGCATGCGCAATTTTAACTTCCAGCTCTTCGATGTGACCAAACTGTTGTATGGACTGTTGTAATTTTACCTTTTGTGCTGACAGTTGCTGTTCTACTTGAGCTTGTTGTCCGAGTTGATATTCAATGTTTTGGTATTGTTGAATAAACTGTTCGAGTTGTTGGACATGGGCGCTGAGGCCTTGGTCTAAGCTTGTAAACTGTTGTGAACTTTCCAGTTGCTGCTTACACTCGGTTTGCTGACGCTCAATGTGCTGAATCTGCTGTTCAAGCTTTTGTTGTTGCTGGGTTAGGGGGAGCTTAGACTGTTCTAAAGCCTGCAATTTTTCCTGAGCTTTCTTAAACTCAGCCCCGATAAAATCACGTTCTTGAATACATTTACGTACATCATTCAATGCATCATGATGGGTACTTTCAAACTGTTGTAGTTCATTCACTGCCGTTTCAGCTTGCATGAATTGAGCTTTTTCAGTCTCAAATTGCGTGAGTAAATGTTCAAATAACTGTTGTTGTTTTTGCAGGCGGGGCAGCAGTTGTTGTTTGGTTTGAAGTAGCTGTTGTTGTTGGAACAGCATAGGTCGAACTTCTGAGAGGATCTCTAACCGAGCCAAGCGTTCACGCTCAGGGTTTAATTCCTGTTGTAACTTATACTGTGCTTCGACCAGTTGTTGTTTAATGATGATTTCACTGTCGAGTTTCTGCTTGCTTTCAAACCATTGCTGTTGTTTTTGCAGTTGTGACTTTTGGGCTTCGAGTTGTTGATAGCTGTGGTCACTATGTTGGAATTGTGTGGATAGTTCTGCAACTTGCTCATCGGTTAACAGTTCAATATGACCCAATACATTTTCTAGCTCTTTGCGCTGAGTCGCGACCAGTTTGGTTTTCTCATAAGCCAGTTGTCCAATTTTGCCAAAAATAGCCGAATTGGTGAGATATTCCAATAATTCGCCGCGCTCATTATCTCGTGCTTTTAAAAAAGCAGTAACTTCGGATTGTGCCAGTAGAACAGCGCGCGTGAATTGTTCAAAGCTCAACTGGGTAATACGTTTGATGTTTTCATCGACGGCTTTGGCCTTATCCGCAACAACGACACCATCGGTGATACATTTTAAATAGCGCTGTACGTTTTGTAGTTTCCCGTCAGCTTTTTCTCGTGAACGTTTCAATTCCCATCGAGCGATATAGCGTTTTTGGTCTTGTGCAATAAAGCAAAGTTCAGCATAACCATGCGCGGTACCACGACGCAGTACGGTCAGTGGGGAATTGGTGAGTAGTTCCGAGCCATCGACATCTTGAATTTTTCCGTCGCTGTCTTTGAGGCGTGGAATACGGTTAAACAGTGCCAAACACATTGCATCTAAAATGGTAGATTTGCCTGCACCTGTTTTCCCTATAATGGCAATAAGCCCTGCACTGGCTAAAGGATCACTTTCAAAATCAATCAAGTGTTCGCCAGAAAGTGAAGCAAGGTTTTTTATTCGAATGGAAACAATATTCATAGTAAACCTTTAAGCCTCGTATCCATCTTCAAGGGATTGTTCAGCTTCACGCATTAAACTTATAAAATCCTGTAGCACAGCGGCATCATGCTGATAACCCTGTTTTTCCCAAATTTGCTGAAACAGTTTTTCTGGTGTGGGTGGTTCTAAACTTACTTTAGCAGGGGCATTGGGGTCTTGCTCCGTGGCTAAGTACTGACGTGAAATACGGACTAAACGATAACGATTTTTAGGCAGGGCATCTTCAAACTGTTGTCTTAAATTGGGCTGAGGCGGAACTGCTGTATGATATTCAATATCGACATATTCACGTTGATCAATCAGCTCAATTTCACCTGCTGGTAAGGCTTTGAGTTTGTCCAGCACCTCATTTAACTCCCCCCGTATTTTATGCAGTTGAATACTACGTGGTATAGTGAGTACATTTAACTGGAAACGTGAGGCATCTTTCTGTACGGGGTCAAGTGTCACTTCAAGAACTTGATGTTTATAGTTAATTTCACTAAATGACAGGGGGATAGGTGAGCCGCTATAACGGATATGCTCTTCACTGACTTTTTGCGGTTTATGTAAATGCCCGAGTGCTACATAGTCAATGATTTCATCAAATAATGCTGTTGAGAGTGCTTCTTCATTACCAATCACAATCGGACGTTCAGAGTCTGAGGTTTCGCCACCTTGCATATGTGCATGAGACATTAAAATCAGGGCTTGATCTGCTGTTTTGCGGGCTTTGGCCTCGGCAATCAGTTGTTGATGCAAATAGGCAATCGCGTTTTGGCTATTGGTGGTGTGTTCATTAACGCCTGTAATTTCAGCGGGGCGTAAAAAGGGCAGGCTCAGACACCATGCCACAATATTCTGTTGTTCATCTAAAATGGGCACCAATAAATGTTCAAGGTCGATTTGTTGTTCAGTATTTTTATGAATGACACCGACTGCTTTGGCATTGTATTTCGCCAGTAAAGGTTCAACTTGTTCAATGCGATAGCCTGAGTCATGGTTGCCTGCAATCATGAGCGTTTGCATGTGGGGGGCACGTGCATGCGCATCGGCTAAGAACTGGTACAGTTGTTTCTGTGCACTGGATGCAGGATTGATGACATCAAAAATGTCTCCTGCAATAAGTAAAGCATGCGGTTGTTTTTCAATGATTTGTTGTAGTAACCATGCTAAAAACTGTTCATGCTCATACTGGCGGGAATGGTTATAAAAGAACTGTCCCAGATGCCAATCCGATGTATGAAAAAAACGAACAGCCATAGATGCCCCAAGCTCAAAACGCAATAGAGCTATAAGCTAACATAAATCAAACTTTTTCGAAGGATAATCATCAGCTCTACGTCAAACCTTGACGTAGATGATTGAGCTGATAGCTATAAGTTGCATGACACTGAGATATGGCGGGATTATTATGTGAAAAGGAAAGTGATGGATGTGTTTGATTAACACTATAGTAAAAAGATTAAATATGATTAAAAAATGTTCTTTTTATGGGCTATTATGTATCTGAATGAAATTGTATATCGTTTCGTATGCATAAAAAAATGTAAAAATTGATTAAGTATTCAATTTCAATAATTTATAAGAATGATTTATGAAGAAGGTTAAAAACAATAAATCATTTATCGAGTAAGACTGGGTATAAGGAGAAAATAACTATGTCTGATTCTATTTTCAATTCGCCCCGTATCGTCAATGATCTGGTGTATAAGACGCTGATTGAATCAACACTTGCTATTCCTTGGAGCATAGATTGGGAAACCAAAACTTTTAGTTATATTGGCCCACAAATTGAAAAAGTATTAGGTTGGAAACAGGATTCATGGAGAACTGTTGAAGACTGGGCAATGCGTATGCATGAAAATGACCGGGCATGGGTGGTTGATTTTTGCGTGGCACAGTCGATTTCGGGTGTCGACCATGAGGCAGACTACCGTGCGCTGACCATTAACGGGGAGTATATTTGGATTCGCGATGTGGTTCACGTGGTTAGAAAGCCAGATGGGGAAGTGGACAGTCTGGTCGGATTCATGTTCGATATTTCTGAGCGCAAAAGACAGGAACAAGAGTTAGAAACGCTGAAAAAGCAATTGGAAGAATATTCGTATCAAGATGGCCTTACGGGTATTGCAAACCGTCGGTTCTTTGAAGATTGCTATCAACGTGAGTGGCTTAATGCGCAGCGTGAGCAGAAACCACTGACATTAATGTTATTAGACATCGACTATTTTAAACAGTACAACGATTATAATGGTCATATTTTGGGGGATGCATGCCTCAAACAAATTGCACAATTGTTGAAAAAAAATGTGTCGCGTCCACGTGATTTAGTTGCACGTTTTGGTGGGGAAGAGTTTATTTTGGTTTTACCAGATACATCTCAAGATGCTGCCATTGAAATTGTAGAACGTATTTTGCAGAGTATTCGGACAGCCGATATTTGTCACAGTTCATCGCCATTAGATCAGCGTTTATCCGTCAGTCTAGGAGTAAAGACAATTGTGCCTATGTTTAATCATGACAAAATGACCTTCTTAAAAGAAGTAGATCGAAATTTATACTTGGCTAAAGAACAAGGACGAAATGGCTACGTTATTCAAGATGAGTCTGCTGTTCAACATTTAACGTATTATTAATCTATTCTTTGCTTCCTCATCTCTTGATGGTGGGGAAGTTCTAAAAAATCAGTTGCGCAAAAAATAAAGACCGACGATTCGAGTGATGATGAAATCGTCGGTCAAAGAAAACTGCTTCACGTTTAAATGTTGGCTGCTAACAACATTTAAATTTGGAGCCAATCTTATTGCTCTAGGAAAGGTCACCGTACGTATTGTGGATGCCGGTACAATATTTTGACGGTTGCTGCGACCTTGTACCCTATTTAACGCAACTCAACTTCGATTGGTTGACATGAAAATGAAAAAAAATTGAATTTTTTTTATAATGAGTTTTTAGCTAGGTTGTAAGCAGCGCTATGGTATCACTAACACGATATTTTCTTTGGTTTTTTTTCTTGTGTTTTATTTTTAGCTGCGTATGCGGTGTGTTAGCAGCACTGCTACCTACAGGTTTGGGCGGCGTATTAACAGCTGTACCGTATTTGGTGGCTATGATTTGGGTGCTCCAAAAATTTATTAAACAACAGCGCCGTGCGCCGACCCAAGCTGAACGTAAAAAATTTACTTTGGGTTTTAGTCTGATATTTTGGGGCTATAACTTGGCGTTTCTCTTGCTTGGTTTATTCATTTTTGCCCAAGCTGATGCTGAAGTGGGACAAAACTTTATGCTTTATCTACAACAGCCACAGTTCGTCGCGATTATCGTAATTATGTTTTTACTGGTTGCCATTCCACTTTGTTTGCTGACTTATTGGTTCTATGGCAAACAAGCAGAACGTATGGCGGCAAAAATTGTCGCTTAATCGTAAAGCTTTCTTCTAAATGCTATAGTCTGATGAAAAGTATCATTTGAGATCACGCTATGCAAAAAGAACGTGTATTGGTGACAGGAGCGAGTGGTTTTATTGGTTCAAACTTGCTTAATTATTTATTAGAAAAAGATTATGAGGTCATTGGTTTAAGTCGGCAGAAGAGTCTTTCAAAAATACATCCACATTTAATCTGGATTCAAACCTTGGATGAATTGAAACATGATCGAATTGATTATGTGGTAAATCTGGCGGGGGAAAGTATTGCACAGGGGCGTTGGACAGATGCCCGCAAACAAAAGCTGATTGCCAGTCGTGTTGAAATGACCACGATGCTCTATCAGTATCTAGCCAAAAGAAATATTAAACCGAAATGCATTATTTCAGGTTCAGCGGTGGGCTATTATGGTATTGACCCGACTGAACAATGGACAGAACGCTGTACAGAACAGTCTCCACCGCAGTCGATTTTTATGTCGGAGTTATGTCAAAAGTGGGAGCAATCTGCGCGGCAAGACACAACGCAAAATACCAAAATCATCCGCTTGGGGGTGGTCTTTGGACGCGGGGCGGGCATTCTGCCGCAAATGTTGTTTCCGATTAAAATGAATCTGTGTGCTCGAATTGGTTCAGGACGACAACCTGTGGTGTGGGTGCATATTCAAGACGTGTTGCGAGCGATCGAGTTTTTGATGCTACATGAAACGACTGAGCAGGTCTTTAATGTCGTCAGTCCAGAAAAAGTCACCCAGTCGGCGTTTGCACAAACCGCAGCTCAAATTCTAAAACGTAAACCTTTACTTTCTTTGCCTGCTTTTGTGTTGAAATTGCTCTTAGGCGAGCAATCTCAACTAGTGTTAAATGGTCAGTTTGTCCGTCCGCAAGCGCTGAGCAATCAAGGCTTTGAGTTTAAGTATCCGACTTTAAAAGAAGCATTGCTTCATCTCATTCAGCCCAAAGCGTGATTGTGGTGAAGTCATCATCACGCAAAATGTGCTAAACGTTCTGGAGTATAGGCAGTCGCATCAACAGTTAAGGGGTGCTCCAACATTAACTCACGCAGTAGCCGTGCAGATGCGGGTCCCATACACAGACCATTTCGATAGTGGCCGAAGTTTGCCCAAAGATTGGAAATTTCAGGAAATGCTCCGATATAAGGGACGCCCGTTGGTGAACTTGGGCGTAGACCCGCCCAATGCTTCACAATTGGGAAATCAGCCAGTTCTGGCACTATGTCCACACAGGCTTTATAAATATTTTGTTGGGTTTGTAGGGAGGGGCGTTGGTCAAAACCGACATCCGCCATGCTTGAGCCACAAACGATATGACCGTCTAAACGTGGAATCAGATACATGACCTGATTCATACACATTGTTGGGAGCCAGTTTTCAGGGGTTTTAAACAGCAACATTTGCCCTTGTACAGGGTTCACTGGAATGCTGCATTGGAGTTGTTCGGACCAGTGCTGTGACCATGCGCCTGTTGCAATCACCACATGATCTGCATGATAACTTTGACCATCAGCAGTTTTTACCCCTTGAACTTGCTGATTGACTATGTCAAACCTATGTACCCATGCTTGCTCATGGAAAGTGACTTGTGGTAGCTGTTTGAGATATTCCACAATCGACTTGAGCAGTCGTGGATTGCGGACGTTAGCCAACTGTGGAAAATGGATGGCTTGTTGAAAGCGCGTTGAAATACGTGGATTGATCTGTTCCAGTTGCGTGCGTTGTAAAAGTTCACACTGCTGCATCGGTTCCTGATGTTGTTCTTTATAATTTAGACCAATATCAAAATCAACTTCGTCAAAAATTAGCATACCTGTTTCATGGATTTCAAAATCTATCCCTGAAACGGGGCTAATTTTTTCATTCCATGCTTGATACATGCTTTTGCCATATTTGGCGAGGTCATTGACACTTTGTGGATAGCGCCACGGGTACATCGGAGAGAGAATACCTCCACCTGCCCATGAGGCCGCTTGTCCTGCTTGTTGTTGGTCAAAAATCTCCACTGAACAACCGTGTTCAATCAGCTCAAGCGCTGTCAGTAATCCACTGATACCTGCACCAATAATGGCAATATGCATTGCAACTCAATCCTTCTGGTGTATTTCTTTTACTTCATGTCTTTCAGTTTGAGTGCCGCTTCTTCTGCAAAATAGGTCCAGATGCCATCGGCACCTGCGCGGCGGCAACTCATCAGTGATTCGATAATCACGCTGTCCGATAACCAACCATTTTGAATGGCTGCGGCAAGCATGGCATATTCACCACTGACTTGGTAAACGAAAGTCGGGACGCCAAAAGTGTCTTTGACTTCACGAACAATGTCCAAATAAGGCATACCTGGTTTGACAATTACCATATCCGCGCCCTCTTGAATATCAAGGGCGATTTCATGTAAGGCTTCTGCGCGGTTGCCGACATCCATTTGATAGTTGTATTTGTTGCCACCTTTAAGGTTGCTCGATGAACCGACTGCATCGCGGAAAGGACCATAGAAGCTTGATGCATATTTTGCTGAATAGGCCATGATCGAGGTGTAGATATGGCCATTGGCTTCAAAGGCTTGACGGATGGCGCCGATACGACCATCCATCATGTCACTGGGTGCGAAAATATCAGCACCCGCTTCAGCATGACTTAAGCCTTGTTTAATCAGTGCCGCAACGGTTTCGTCATTGAGTACATAACCTGTTTCATCAATAATGCCATCTTGACCATGCGTGGTATATGGATCAAGTGCACCATCGGTAATCAGCACCATTTCAGGCAATTCTTTTTTGAGCAGATGTAGCGTGTTTTGAACCAAACCATCTTCACGCCATGCTGCTTCGGCACTGAGGCTTTTATCTTCTTGAGGAGTCACTGGAAATAGTGCGAGTTTCGATACACCAAGTTCAAGTAAACGCTCCGCCTTTTTTACAAGTAAGTCAGCAGATAAGCGCTGAATATTTGGCATACTGGGAATATCTTGGGTTTGCTTCTGTCCTGGCAGGACAAATACTGGATAGATGAGATGATCTGGCGTTAAATGAGTCTCACGGACCATAGAGCGCAGATGTTCATTTTTACGAATACGACGCATGCGAGTAGCGGGAAACGCGGGACGATTGAACGTATAGGTCATAAAAATCTCGATAATCAGTATTAAACTAGGTCAGTATTGTAGACCTATCTGGTGGTTTTGGGCAGATTTGGATAGGTTTTTATTGTTTGCATGCTAAAGCAGGGTGTTATGAATAGTGGTGAAAAAAGCTGGACGGGCAGCATACACTTAGGAGCGAAAGTGGATATTGATGTGGTTTTTGAGCAATTGGTCAAGGCTTTTAATGCATCGCCATTTTTTAAGCACAACAGTATGAGCATGCGTGTAGTCAATGGACAGATTGAAGCCTATATAGATATGCAGGATTACTTAATTGGTAATGTCGCGTTCCAGATTTTACATGGTGGCGTGGCTGCAACGATCTTGGATAGTGTTGGCGGTATTGTGGCGATGGGGGAGCTGTATAAAAAAGCCGAACCTGACACGATTGCAGATACCATCAAAAAAGTATCACGTTTAGCGACAGTAGATATGCGGGTTGATTATCTTGCGCCGGGACGTGGAAAATATTTTATTGCACGTGCTGAAACCCTGAGATTGGGGCGTAAAGGTTGTACGATGCGTATGACTATGGTGAATGATGAAGATCGAGCGATTGCAACAGCTATTGCTTCGTATGCATATTAGGTCTATATGACTAAATGATTAATAATTAAGTGAAATTTATAGCACTCAGCAGGAAGTTGGGTGCTAAAAACTAAAAAAGACTGTGCAGTTACAAATTATATTCTCAAAATATGATTATCTAATCGTAAAATGCATCAAATTTTATAGTGACTTTCTCATCGACACCAATGCAGACAAGTTTTTTGTCTGATGTCCCTTTAGAAGGGATGATGCCGGCTGACCAAGTCTGTTAGATTTAGGAAAAATCAATGACAGATGCCTCAAATACACTGCCAGATACCGATACAGCCAATCAAATTAGTGATCAAACACTGAAAGCAAAACGGAAGAAAAGTTTAACTTTTGTTGCTCTAATTCTGATTATTGCTGCCGTTTTATACTTGGTTTGGAAACTGTTTTTTCAACATTCAGTTTCTACAGACAATGCTTATGTGGGTGCAGAAACGGCATCCATTACCTCTATGGTGACAGGTCAAGTTGAAAAAGTCTTGGTCAGTGATACTCAGAATGTGAAAAAAGGTGATGTGCTGGTTTTAGTGGATCATCGTGATGCTGAAATTGCTGTAGCCCAAGCTCAAGCTGAATTACTTAAAGCACAGCGCCAATATAAACAAAGTGCCGCCAACAGTAGCTCTTTAAACTCGCAAGTCTTTGTGAGTGATGACGCCATTCACAGTGCTGAAGCGCAAGTGGCTAAAGCCCAAGCTGAGCTAAATAAAGCACAGGATGACTTGAACCGTCGCCAGCAGTTGAGTGCAACAGGGGCAATTTCCAAAGAAGAGTTGAGTACTGCACAAGCCACATTCAATAATGCACAAGCCGGCTATAACTTGGCACAGGCTGGTTTAGCTCAAGCAAAGTCGAGCCAAAAAGCGGCACAAAGCAATTTGGCTGCCAATGAAGCCTTAATTCAGGGTAGCAATGAAAACTCGATGCCTGATGTTTTAGTGGCACAAGCAAAATTAAAACAAGCTTTGTTAGACCTAGAACGTACAGAAATAAAAGCGCCTTTTGATGGTGTGGTGACAAGCCGGAAAATCCAAGTTGGACAACGTGTGGCACCGGGTTCAGTGCTCATGATGTTGGTTCCTATTTCACAGTTATATGTCGATGCGAATTTTAAAGAAAGTCAGCTTGAAAATGTACGTCCAGGTCAAAAGGCTATTCTAACCTCAGACTTATATGGGGATTCGGTTGAATTTCATGGCACAGTCTTGGGCTTTTCAGGCGGTACGGGCTCTGCCTTTGCATTGATTCCTGCTCAAAATGCGACAGGAAACTGGATCAAGGTCGTACAGCGCTTGCCAGTACGTATCCAACTTGACCCGAAAGAACTGACTGAGCATCCTTTACGTGTTGGCTTATCTATGGAAGCTCAAATCGACTTGAAATCGAAGTAGTTGCTTATGAATAGCTACGTTCCCTATGGCGACTTAAAAGGTGGTCGCCTCATGCTGGCAGCCTTTGTTCTTGCTTTGGCCAACTTTATGGTCGTGCTAGATATGACGATTGCCAATGTCTCTGTACCTCATATTACGGGAAGTCTTGCTGTATCAAGTTCGCAAGGGACATGGGTGATCACCTCCTATGCTGTGGCTGAGGCAATATGTGTTCCTTTAACGGGATGGCTTGCAGGTCGTTTCGGTGGGGTCAAAATTTTCATTTTAAGCCTAATAGGCTTCACGGTATTTTCAGTACTGTGTGGTTTATCAACCAGTTTAGAAATGTTGGTTTTTTGCCGAATCGGTCAAGGTCTATTTGGTGGTCCGATCATGCCACTCAGTCAGATGTTGCTGATGCGAATTTTCCCTCCTGAGAAACAATCTCAAGCGATGGGTATGTGGGCAAT
Source organism: Acinetobacter sp. SW-226 (assembly GCF_055632855.1). Classification (NCBI taxonomy): domain Bacteria; kingdom Pseudomonadati; phylum Pseudomonadota; class Gammaproteobacteria; order Moraxellales; family Moraxellaceae; genus Acinetobacter; species Acinetobacter sp. SW-226. The sequence continues at coordinate 718,410 of NZ_CM145752.1, forward strand.
GACGACTGTGGTTGGTCCAATTCTGGGTCCAATTTTAGGCGGAACCATCAGTGACAACATGTCATGGCATTGGATTTTCTTTATCAATATTCCAGTCGGTATTTTCTGTGCATTTGCAGCAATGCGTTTATTAAAACCAGCAGAAACAGCAACAGCAAAACTGAAAATTGATATGGGGGGCTTATTGCTATTGGTGCTTTGGATTGGGGCATTACAACTCATGCTCGATCTGGGGCATGAACGTGACTGGTTCAATAGCCCTGTGATTGTGGTATTGGCTTTAACCGCTGTGATTGGTCTGGTGATCTTTACCATTTGGGAGCTGACCGAACGACATCCAGTGGTGAATATCCAAATCTTTAGATACCGTAGTTTTACTATTTCTGTTTTAGCATTGGCCTTTGGTTTTGGTGCTTTTTTCGGCAGTATTGTGCTGATTCCACAGTGGCTACAGATCAATTTGGGTTATACCGCAACTTGGGCAGGTTATTTAACTGCAACTATGGGGTTTGGTAGTTTAACCATGTCGCCGGTTGTGGCAAAGCTAGCAACCAAATATGACCAACGCGCACTGGCGAGTTTTGGTTTGAGTATTTTGGGTGGGGTGACGCTGATGCGTTCATTCTGGACCACAGATGCAGACTTTTTCGCATTGGCATTACCACAAATCTTGCAAGGTTTTGCTGTGCCTTTCTTCTTTATTCCACTGTCGAATATGGCATTATCGTCTGTGTTGCCACATGAAATGGCATCTGCCGCAGGTTTAATGAACTTTTTAAGAACTATGGCAGGGGCAATTGGGGCATCAGTTGCCGTTACCATTTGGGATGACCACACTAAAGTTGCACGTAGTGAAATGGTAGGTAGTTTACATACAGACCAGACCCAATCCCTGTTAATACAGCAGGGGATGAGTTCGGAGAGTGCTTTAGCTTATATTTCCAGTCTAGTCGATAAAGAAGCATTAACCTTATCCGCAAACTATATTTTTCTGATCTTAGCATTAGTATTTCTTTTCGCTGCTGCCATTATTTGGCTTTGCCCTAAACCTAAATTGGGTGCCGGTGGTGGAGGGCATGCACACTAAGACCATAAAAAATCACTTAAAAAAGAACATGCCAGTCAGTTCCTTAACTGACTGGCATGTTCTTTTTCAACCCTAGATTTTATTCGATAGAAGTAGGAATTAAATTTCAGACTTTGCACGTTCTAATGCGGACTGCCATTGCTGTAAGTGAAAATCACGTTGATCTGAGCTCATTTGGGGTTCAAATGCACGCTCAAGTTGCCAAGACTGTGCAATTTCATCTAAGTTAGAAAAGATACCAGATCTTAAACCTGCCATGGCAGCAGCCCCCCATGCTGTAGATTCTTGCATTTTAGGGCGTAAAACAGGCACATTTAAAATGTCTGCCTGAAACTGCATAAGCATATCATTTTGACTCGCACCGCCATCGACACGTAATTCTTTGAGTGGTTGCTGAATATCGGCTTGCATGGCGGTCAGTACATCTGAGACTTGGAAGGCAATAGATTCTAAAGCTGCACGTGCAATATGGGCTTTGTTGGTTCCACGTGACATTCCACATAGTAATGCACGAGCTTCACTGTCCCAATGTGGCGCACCAAGTCCAGTAAAAGCAGGGACAAGGATAACACCATCGGTATCCTTAACTGTACAAGCCAGCTTTTCGACATCGCCACTTTTTTGAATAATGCCTAAATTATCTCGTAGCCACTGCACAATTGCTCCTGCCATAAATACGCTACCTTCTAAGGCATAAGTAGTTTGATTTTGCGTTTTCCAGCCAAGTGTAGAGAGCAGTTTATTTTTACTGTACTGAACGGTGTCCCCCGTATTGAACAACATAAAACAACCCGTGCCATAGGTATTTTTAGCTGTACCACTTTCAAAGCAAGACTGGCCAAACAGCGCAGACTGTTGGTCACCTAAAATCCCTGTAATTGGAATATTGGCTCCAAGTAGCCCTGTTGCAGTATCGGCCACATAGGTATCTGAATTGATAATTTGAGGAAGTAGTGTAGATGGAATATTAAAGAGTTCTAATAGCTCTTCATCCCACTGCTGGGTACTCAAATTCATCAGCATGGTACGAGATGCATTACTAACTTCGATGACGTGATTTGCGCCTTGAGTCAGGTTCCAAATGAGCCAACTGTCAATGGTACCAAAAGCTACATGACCTTCTGTCGCCAATTTACGGAGACCGTTGACATGTTCAAGTAACCATACCAATTTTCCAGCACTAAAATAAGGATCAATTCGAAGCCCTGTTTTGGATTGAATTTTGTGGCTCATGTTTTGCTGAAGGAGTTGGTTGCACCATTCAAAAGCACGACGATCTTGCCAAATAATGGCAGGTGCAAGTGGTTGCCCTGTACGTTTATCCCATACGACAGTCGTTTCTCTTTGGTTGGTGAGACCAATGGCTTGAATGTCTTTGGCAAGGATGCGAGCCGAGGCGAGTGCTTGCTGTACAACGGCAATTTGTGAGCTCCAAATCTCTTGGGCATCTTGTTCAACCCAGCCAGATTGAGGGGTGTGTATGCGTGTTTCGCGTTGTGCCGTTGCCTGAACTTGACCTTGTTCATTGAAAATAATGGCACGACTCGAAGTGGTTCCTTGGTCGAGTGCAAGTAAGTAGCTCATAAATTATTTTATTGTTGGACTTGAAAACCAAAATATTAACGCAATTATGTAATTAAGCGCATCAATATGTGTGTTTGTTTAGAAAATAGATCGTATTTTCTGGCAACTATGCTATGATTGGCGCTACTTTGGGGGTGTTTCTGGCTTCGACGCTGGTGATGAAACTCATAGATGCATGTCGAGAGCGCATTTTCTCTCGTAAATCAAATTTGCATTTTTTAGTCGCAAACGACGAATCATACGCTCTAGCTGCCTAAGGGCAGCTTGTCCGCCTCTCCGAATACTTGTGGTTAGAGAGTCCGACTGAAGCGCACGCACACAAGTCCGTATAAAACCAAGCCTCGGGGTTTTGTACTAAATTAAGAGGATCGCGATTTGTACCCTGTTCGTCGGGTCACAAAGAGTTAAAACAGTAGACGATATCTAAGCATGTAGTATTCTCGAGCGTAGTGCTGGCGGACGCGGGTTCAACTCCCGCCACCTCCACCAAAATTCTTTCCGAAGTAATCCATTGGAATCTAAAAAAGCCTTTAAACTCAATGTTTAAGGGCTTTTTTATTGGCTGTATTGTCCGATACTGTCCTAAGCGATTTGACCCTATTTTTGCTTTTTCTGGGTCAAAATTGGGGCAATTTGACCCAGAAATTAACACTTAATATTCTGGTTAAAGTTATGGCACTCACAGATACTGAATGTAAAAAGTCTCAACCAAGAGATAAACAATATCGTCTTTCAGATAGCAGTGGACTTTCGTTAAGAATTGATCCGAATGGAAACAAATATTGGAATGTTCGAATTTCAGTCCAAGGGCAGCGTAAATCTGAATCGCTAGGAAAGTACCCTGAAGTAAGTCTAAAGAAAGCCCGTGAGTTGGCTTATGAACTTAAATATAAATATTCTAAAGCTGAAAAATTGGATGAGCTTAAACCCTTATTTCGTGAAGTAGGTGAAGATTGGTTTAATAACCAAAAGGATACGTGGTCGCATAAACATATTTTGAATGTTCGAGCATCTTTAGATGAGCTTTATGTATGTTTAGGAGATAAAAGAATCAATCACATTACAGCCCCCGAAATATTACAAATCATCAAAAAAATCGAAGCACGTGGTTCTTTAGAGGTAGCGAAACGAACATTGTCACGTTGTGGCATGGTGTTGCACTTCAAATGCTAATCTAAGCTAATAAAAATCAGCCTATCCAACCAGCCTCAGTTATGCCTGTTATCAAAAGATTGGGTGATCTTTGGCAACAACCTCAAGAGGTAGTGATAGCACAAATTTTTGAAAATCTTAAAAAACTTTTAATATCGGTAAACTGATATATGGTGGAATCAGGAAATTATCTTTTGAATTATTCAATAAATTAAGGCTAAATTCTATTCTTTGCTTCCGCTTCAAGTAGATATAGCTCATTAATTAATAAAAACTCGCGGTATTGATGAATTAAATTTTCTTCATGTTTTTCTCTATGTGTGCGTGCATTCCTGAAAGCTTGATAAGTACCAAGAAATAGGTTTGCTCTACCAATAACCTCTGATTTGTCAGGAACGATCCAAGTTAATTGAGCATTTGATGTATTAAATGCTTGAGAAAAAAGCTTGGTACTGTGCTCATTTAAATCTGTACGCTCCCTAACAATATCTTCTAAGCGTTTATATGCCTTTGTTAAGGCGGAGTCAGGATCTTGCTTAAATAACAATGCTAAGTCGAAAATTCTGTCATCAATAATCGAGTACGGTAGCTCTAGCGGATAATAAGGTTTTAACTTGGAAGTTTGGGCTACTTCATTTTTGAAGGGATAAATATAGTCATGCAGACGTATAGGACGAACAATTTTTTGTTGAAAAATAAAATCGATATCCTGATCACTCAATGATGAGCTATTCAATTTATTGAGGAGCTTTGAGGACACTAGAATTTCTTCAGTTTCAATTCGATGCTTTCCCAAGAGAGTCAGAGCTTTTGCTAGACCTTTTGGTCCTTCTCCAAAATAACCTGATGTAAAGCCTGAGCGAATAATGTAATAATTGTGAGTTAAATCTCTGAGTATAAAGGCGTGAGTTTGATCATTTGTGAGTAACAAAGCGTAGTCTAGATTTTCATGAGTTTGGATTAAACTGCAAAGGCTATAGAGAGATCTTTCAGTAACTCCAGCTTTGCCTAAATAATTAGCATGGTAAAAATTTTCTGTTTTGAACATTTTTATAAATAAAGTAGTTGTTGTATGAAAAGATGATGGGGTAAATTGGGGTAAAAATCTAGAGCTTCAATTTTTTTTTAACAAGTAGATTTCGTTAGAGATTTTGGATGAGTTCAATAGCCACTACCATACCACAAGCTGTAAGCAATAAAGATGATAGAGTTATTGTTAAAATCGGCTTTTTCCTTTTCTAAAACACGACAACACATATTGATATTAAATGAACTATTGGCACATACAATTACACCCAGACTCAAGATTAGACGTTGATACGCTAAAATCCATACTTACGACAAAACAAGTTATTGGTATGGGTGAATCTTGGAATGACAAAATAGGAAAGCCTGTTAGCGACCCTAAGCTTTTCAAAGACGATATGAAAATTGACGATGTTGTAATGGTTCGTGATGGAAGTACGCCAGTAGCATTAGTAAAAGTAAAGGGCAATGCTTACATAGAACACGATACAGATGATGAGTTTGATTGGTTTAAACTTAGAAGGAAAATTGAAATTTTGGGTTTTTACGAAGAAGATGAGAAAAAACTTCTTAAGCAAACTTTAGCAGATTATGGTACGAGCCACATACAAGCACCAGGCACGTTAACCTATTGTAATCGAAAGAATGCTACCAATAATTTTATTTTAGAATGGTATATGTTAAGTAATCAGAAAAGACTAATGGAAAATATAAAACTGTCAGAAGAGCGACAAACTCAAATCAAAGCACTTTGGAACAAATTTAAAAGTGAAACGAAAGAGGAAGAAAAGAAATTTAACAATGACGAAGTTGAGAAACTAATTTCTGCATGGAAATCATACAAGGATAAAATCTTAAATGACACATTGAGTTTGGATGACTACACAAACATTTTAGGAAGTTCTACAGCAACAATGCCTGGCGGATATTTGTGTAACTTTTTAGAACGAACCACGAGAATTGTTTTAGGTTCTTCAAAGCCTGGCACAGCATTTAACTTTGAAGTGAAATTGAATGATGACAATTCTACTTATCATATCAAAAGTGCAAGCAAACCAAATGCTACTCGCCAAGACGCAGAAATTTATTTTAATAACAACATAAAAGGTTTGTTGAAAAGTATCGTTTCAAAAACTGACCCGTTAGAAAAAATACATTTGATTGAAAACTCAAATTACAGTGCCAAGCAAGTTTTAATGAAATTGGCTGTATTGGATAATTTATCAGACTTTCTCTACATCTACTCTACACAATGGTTAGAAGAACTATATAACGAGTTTATTGATAGTGATGCCGAAGGAATCTTTAGAAAAAACCATCAAGTTTGTCTTGTAGCAAAGCAACTTTTAGACGTAAATGAACAAGACAAAAACGAACTTGTTTTGCTTTCACGTTTCTTATGGCGTTTTGTCAATTCTAAATCGATTGCAGACATAAACAATCCTAACGTTATTCTTTATGGACCACCAGGAACAGGTAAAACATTTTCTGTAAAAAGTAGTTTAGATTTTGTTTGCCAAGGTGATACTTCAAGATATGAGGTTTTACAATTCCATCCTTCATTTACTTACGAAGATTTTATTGAAGGTATTAAACCAAAAGGTGTTTCAAAAGATGGAAATATTCGCTTTGAGTTGGTAAATGGTATTTTTAAAAACTTTTGTATCAAAGCGAAAAAATACCCTGAAAAGGATTTTTATTTCGTCGTGGACGAAATAAACCGAGCAAATCTTTCAATGGTTTTTGGCGAAACTTTATCGCTATTAGAAAAAGATTACAGACAAGACACTAAAAATAAAAACCTGATTCGAACACAATACTCTGCGCTAATTGAAGATTTGATCAAAGAGGACAATAAATTTAAAGATTTGGCTTATGAGATTGACAACAATGAAGTGAAGTTCGGAGTTCCTAAGAATGTATTTTTTATTGGAATGATGAATGATGTGGATAAAAGTATTGATGCTTTTGACTTAGCACTCCGTAGACGTTTTAAATGGATAAGAAAAGATTGTGATTACGAAGTAATTGAAGAGGAAACACGTTTCAAAGGAAAAGATCAGTTCAATAATATTGGTCAGTATGTCAAAGCCTGCGAAAAATTGAATGACTTTATTTCTAAAGACTTGGGTTTAGGAAAATCATATGAATTTGGTCATTCATTTTTTATGAAGATTAGCGACATTGCTAAACGTAAAGATATTACAAATAACAATATTGAAATTTTATTTAACTTGTATTTGCGACCAACATTGAAAGAATATCTAAGAGCAGTATTTGCGGAAAGCGAATTGGAAAGTAGATTAGATGAAGCGTTGAATCAGTTCAAAGAAACAATGAAATAAAATGAAAATTAGTATTCCAGTCAATCATAATTTTTACGAAGAAGCCCCAATTTCAGATTTAGGTAAAGCTTTTGGGGTAAAAAAACAGTCAATCGTAAAAAACTTGCAAGAAATTTTTTCGTCTGTTCATGAATTAAAACTTGGTGCAGAACAACTAAAGCAGGTCAAAGTATTTCATTTCAAAAGCAAACGTATTTTTGAACAAGATGAAGAACGTCTAATTTTAAAATTATATTCAAAAGAAAAAGAAAAAGAAAAAGAAAAAGAAAAAGAATACTTTATTCAAACTGGTTTGTATGCTGGAGTGCTTTTTTACAAAGGTTGTAAAATTAATATTACAACAAAATATGGTGACATTTTTCTAAAACGTATGCTCAACTTCGTAAATGACATTTACGTTGACAATGAGTCAATACAAGCTAAGAAAGACGAAACCGAAAATCAGTTCTTGTTTATTATTGCTCATTTATTCATTCAGTCATTAGAAAAAGTGGTTGTTTTAGGTTTGCCACAACAATACCAAAAACAGCAAGAGCGAAGTCAAAAAGTAAGAGGAAGTATAAATTTTAATGATTATTTAAAAAGAGATATTCCATTTCAAGGAAAACTAACGACAACTTTTAGAGAGCGAATGTATACTCAAGAAATCATTGATGTTTTATATTTGGCATTGAAGAAATTAGAAAGTGTTTTCGGGAAAGAAATTCACAGCCGTTTGCTTGGTTTAAGTCAATTTTTAAAACAACAATATTCTGGTCGTTTTACGAGTTACGAAACAATACAAAGAGCCAAAACACACCAAACTATAAACAATCCAATGTATCGTGGTTTCAAAAAAGTTCTGGAGTATGCAGAAATAATTTTATTGAACAAAGACCTAATACCCGATAATGATAAGAAAAGTTTAGAGACAACGGGGTATTTGTTTGATATTGCAGAATTATACGAAATTTATCTTGAAAAACTTTTGAGTAGAAACTTTCCTGAATGGTCTGTAAGTGGACAAGTTGATATTCCAATTTACAAACAGCAATTTTATCGCAGATCAATATTTCCAGACTTAATAATGAAACATAAGGCAACGGGAAAAATTATTGTTTTTGACGCAAAATTTAAGAAAATGGGAATGCAAAATAATGACATTGATAGATCAGATTTACACCAAATACATTCTTATTCGGGTTATTACCAAAATAACTTAATAGCAAGTGGGTTGATCTATCCATTATCAAAACAATTAGACGTTGATAAGTCTTACTCTGACACTTTATACGGTAACAACAATAATGATGTGCTATTTATAGTGGATGGAATTTATGTTTATGAAACACAGACAATGAATGATCTAATTGAAAATGAAGATATATTTATAAAACGAATGACAGATTTGATAGGTAAACAAGACGTAACTATTTGACAAAAATAATAAATAGCACGAGCGATCAAGAGACCGCTCAAGTTAGCGATCAAGTTAAATGCCTCATTGAAAAGATGGGACAGAAGGAATACAACCTTAGCGAGCTCATGTCCTTATTAGATCTATTACACTGTGCAACATTCCAAAGAAATTATTTAAATCCAGCATTGGAGGCTGGCTTAATTGAACGTATGCTCCCTGATAAACCAAAGAGTCCTAAGCAGAAATACAGATTAAAAAATGATGACTTCGAAAAGTATTGAGAAATGTTCATTAAAACAAATAAAAGTAATGTTATGGTGTAACATTTGGTATTGAATTCACACTTGTTAAAATCAGTACCAAAAGTTCAAATCCTAAAGACAGATTTGGACAAAAATTAGTTTTGGTATTTAATGTACTAAATCTAATTTGGGTACAAATTGGGTACAGAATATTTTAATTTTTGAAATTTATATTTAAAAATCATTTGTTTAAGTTTTTAGTTCAATTGACACCATCTCTGTTTTAGTAGTTTGCCCAAGACAAAATGAAAATTTAAGAAATAAAATAATTTTTACAACTTATGACATGACCTGTCATTTTTGTGTCTTATCTTCAATTTATTAGTCATTTCGATCAAAATTTTAAATTTACAAGGCAAATTGGAAGGACATTAGTATGACAATAAGCTCTGATCCATTTACCAATAAACATAGAAAGAAGGCTTTAAAGCGTATTTTTAGAGCTTTAATAGTGGGAAAAATAAAGTGGGCTGAATTAAAGAAGTTCTATTTAGCAATGTTGTATCTAGAACGTTATTTAGAAAGACTGAAAATTATTTAAATTTAAATTAAAATAATGTTTTTTATGTGGTTTAGTGTAAAATTTCGTTTGTTTAATGTGGTATATTTCAAACATATCGAAATTTTAAAAGTTCGATATATGTATTAAATAATTAGAGAAAATTTATGCAGCGTGATGATTCTATTCATGAGCGTTTAGCCGACCGATTGGCCAATATTTTAACAAAGTTAAATATGGGGTATCAGTTAAGTATAAAAGAGCTAGCATCTGAATTTGGGGTAAGTACACGTACAATTTCGAGAGATTTTGATCGTCTTAACGCTTATTTACCATTGTTACAGGATGATGAAAATAAAAAATTTTATCTAGATTCAAATTATTTGGGAAAAATTGCTCCAAAAGATATCCGTAATTTTGCTCAGCTTTCAGGAATTAGCCATTTGTATCCATCATTGGATATGTCTTTTCTACGTGAGATTTTAGATAGTCGTGCACATCAGATTTATAGTGCTAAAGGTTATTCTTTTGAAGATGCTAGCCAATTTATGGAACTATTCAAAGCACTTGGAAAGGCTATTCAAGAGCATAGACAAATTGGTTTTGTATATAAAGGAGAACCGAGACTAGTCCAGCCTTATCGCTTGATTCATCATCATGGTAGTTGGTATCTAGCCGCAGTAAGAAAAAATCAACTGCGCACTTATCGTATTTCACATATTCAGCTTACACATAATCCACATGAATATTCTCAATTTATACCAGATCAAAATATTGTAAGACTTGTGGAAGATGATGACAGTATCTGGTTTGGACAGGATAAACAGGAAATCATTTTATCTATTCAGGCTGATGTAGCCTTTTATTTTAAGCAACGCAGTTTATTACCTGAACAGAAATTAATAAGAGAATTAAGTGATGGTAGTTTATTAGTTGCTAGTCAAATTAGTCATAAGATGCAAATTTTCCCATTAGTTAAGCATTGGATACCATATATAAAAATTACTCTGTACACGACAAAAATAGATAACTCATTGAAATAATGTCACAATAATTGTTTTCTAACGACGAATACTATGACACATCTCAATGAGTTATATCTTATCTTAAACAAATATCTAAAATGGAACAAGTCACATTTAAAGTGCTTTGCGCTCATCATGCTTGTGATTATTTTAAAGCAAACATGTAATCTTTCTTCTGCATCTAAAGCCTTGCCCATCAAGTGCTTACCACAATCATTTTATCGACGTATGCAGCGCTTCTTTGCAGGTCAGTATTTCGATTATCGTCAAATTTCTCGGTTGATTTTCAATATATTTTCATTCGACAAAGTGCAACTGACTTTAGATAGAACCAATTGGAAATGGGGAAAACGAAATATTAATATCCTGATGCTCGCGATCGTTTATCGTGGAATAGCGATACCTATCCTTTGGACATTGCTTAATAAACGTGGAAATTCAGATACGAAAGAGCGCATTGCTTTGATTCAACGCTTTATCTCCATTTTTGGTAAAGACCGTATTGTGAATGTGTTCGCAGACAGAGAGTTTATCGGTGAGCAGTGGTTTACATGGTTAATTGAACAAGACATCAACTTCTGCATTCGTGTTAAAAAAACTTCATTGTCACCAATCATTTAGGAAAGAATCATAAAATTAGTGATTTATTTCGCCATCTTAAAGTTGGTCAAATTGAATGTCGTAAACGACGGATTTTGGTTGGTCGGGTGAAACTATATATAAGTGCACTACAGTTAGAAAATGGAGAGCTTTTACTCGTCGTTTCTCCTCAGTTTAATGCCAATGCTATTCAGGATTATGCATTACGCTGGGAAATTGAAACCTTATTCAGTTGTCTCAAAGGACGCGGGTTTAATCTTGAAAATACGCGCTTGACAGACCCTAGACGAGTGAAAAAATTGATTGCGGTGTTAGCTATAAGCTTCTGTTGGTGTTACTTAACGGGTGAATGGCAACATGATCAAAAAAAAGCGATAAAAATAAAGAAGCATGGACGACTCTCAATGAGTTTATTTCGCTATGGTTTAGACTATGTTCAAATGGCGATTCAGCGTTTAATTGGTTTTGGGAAAAAAGAAGAGTTTAAGGAAATTTTGGCAATTTTAAGAAGGCAGAAGCCTGATAGGATAAGGGTTCTGTGAAATTTGTCGTGTACAGAGTAAAAATTATGAATCCAGAAGGGCTGCAAGAGCAGTTAGAAAATGAATTAATAGGATATTTGAATAGTTGATCTGTTGAAACTAAATATTTTTCATATTTGAAAGTATATTATTATTTTGTGAGGCTAACTTGATATCTAAAAAAGTAAATATTGCATATGCTGCAACTATGAGTGCTGGAAAGACAACATGTATCAATGCACTTATAGGCACGGAACTTTTACATGCTGCTAATGAGGCTACTACAGCTACAATTACAGAAGTACGTTTAAGTCAAAAAGAATTAATAAGGTGCTATGATGAGAATAAAAGAATAATTGAGGAAATAAGTTTTATTACACCACAAATAATAAAAGAATTAAATTGTAATGATAAAGTTAATGAAATATTAATCGAAGGTAATTTTGCTTTTGATGAAAATTTTGTATTGATTGATACGCCAGGACCTAATAACAGTAGGGATGATAAACATTCTAGTCTGGCGTATGATTTTATTTTGGAATCTAATTTTGATTTTTTAGTGTATGTAATAAATTCAACACAGCCTTTTATTAATGATGATGTTATTTATTTAAAATTTATTGAAAAAAATATAGAGCATAAAAAAATTATTTTTTTGGTTAATAAGTTGGATGAATTTGATGCAGAAAATGAATCAATAGATAGTTTTAAAGATAATTTGAAGGTTTATCTAACTGATATAGGTTTTAATGATCCAATTATTTTTGGAGTAAGTGCTTATAGGGCATTACTTGTAAAAAAATTAATATTTCAAGAAAAACTATCAAAAAAGGAAAAGCGGGAACTACTCCATTTTTTTGATCGAAATCATGATTATTTGGATTATAGTTTTATCAATTTTTCTGAAGAAATTATTGATGAAGTCGAGAGTAAAAACAGATTTGGATTTCTAGGGGAAGGTTTTGAGGATTATAAATATTTGAATGAAATATACTGTAAGACAGGTTTTCCATACTTTGAGTTTTATTTGAAAAATAAAACATATAATTTAGATAAATAGGGTGTAATGTAAATTGAATAATATTGTAATTGAGCATAATCCATTTAATATTGAGACAAATTTCTATGTAGATGGAAAAGAGTTAAATGGTACTAATATTTTAGCTAACTTCAAGCATAGACGTTTACAGTTGTGGGTAGATCAACTGCCGAAGGCTTTATATGAGTTCTTTAATCAAGATGTTGACGTTAAAATAAATTTCATTGGTTTAGAGTCTGATTATATTGATATTAAAGAAGAAATTGACAGAGCTAATTTTGAGTATGGCACTAATATTCTGTTAGCAGAATATCAACCAGTAGAGGGAGTAGATGCTCGTTTAGTAAAAGTTCAAGAAATGATTGGTAAGGCAAAGAAAAATCCAAAGTTTTTAAGTTACTTAGAGAATAACTCGAAAATCTCTTCTGCTTTAAATGAAGCATTTAATAATGATTTTGATGCATATGTTGTAGCGACTATGTCTTCTGGTAAGTCAACATTTATTAATGCAATGTTGGGTACAGATCTATTACCGGCAAGAAATGAAGCAACAACAGCAACTATAGCCAAAATTTTTGATACGAAATCTGAGGAATATAGTGGAATTAGATGTAGTAAAACTGGAGATATACTGGAAGAGAGTGGAAGTTTAAATAGTGATGTGTTGAATGAATGGAATGATCAAGAGGATACGCATACAATTAACATTGACGGTCCTATTTATGGTATGCAAAAAAGAGATAATGTTCGACTGGTATTAACAGATACTCCTGGACCAAATAATAGTCGAGATGAGTCTCATGCTCGACTAACTATGTCTTTTATTCAGGACTCTCAACGCAGTCCATTAATTTTATATATTTTAAATGCAACTCAATTAGGTATCAATGATGATAAAAATTTGTTGAGTTTGGTTGCTAAAGAAATTAAGAAAGGTGGTAAGCAAGCAAAAGATCGATTTATTTTTATTGTGAATAAATGTGATGAATTTGATTTAGAAAAAGAATCCTTAGAAAAAGCTTTAAATAATGTTAAAAATTATCTTTCCGAAAATGGAATTCAAGATCCACAAGTTTATCCTGTCTCCGCATATGCAACTCGTTTAATGAGAAATGATGAAAATTTTTTAACAAGTCGAGAGCGACGTAAAAAAAATATCTATATTGATCAATTTTTAGAAGATGAATATAACTTAATTAAATATATGCCTTTGACTGCAAAAGTTCATTCTAGAGTTTCAAGTTTGAAATTATTAGAAAATGATGAATTAAATGTAGCTTTGAAAAATAGTGGTATTCCAGCTGTAGAAGTAATGATGGATGAGTATATTGAAAAATATAATTTACCTCATCGATTAAATCGAGCCAAAGAAGCATTAGATGAGGTGATTAAGCTGGCACTTAATGAAGAGGGAATTACTTTATCTTTAGTTCAAAATGAGGCTGAATTACAAAAAACGTTAGATGCAATTCATATTCTGGAGCAAAAGAGAAATCAGGGTTTTAAAACTGAGGTGTATAAAAAACAATTAATAGAGAAGAAGAATAAAATACCAAATGGAATACAGAAAAGAGTAAAGGAATTGAGGATTGATGTTTCAACAGCTCTTTTGAATGCAGGCAATAGCATGCGGGGAGAGGTAAATCTTTATCAGGCAAATATGATCCTAGAAAAGATTGAAAACAATCTCAGTTTTAAATTTAAAGAGGTTATTAATGAGTTAGATAACGAATATAGAGTGATGCAGAAAGATATTAGGGATGATCTAAATTTAGAGTATCAGAAATATGTATCTTCTATTTTTGAGGATGTTAAAGATTTAAAAATACCTGTATTAGCAGGACTAGAAGCAAAATTTAAAAATCTTGATATTAATGTTGCTAAGACATCAAGCAAAGAAATAAAAAGTAAGCGTGTTGTTATTGGTCAAAGAGAAGTTAAAGACTCTTCATGGTGGAATCCATTCTCATGGGGGAGAAAAAATTAGTTGATATTACAGAGGAGCGAGAGTCTGTGGTATTAGATGAATTATGGAAAGCGAGAGTGGATGAATTACGTAAGCCGTTTGATCAACTACTTGACGATGGCATGCAACATATACAGCAGGGTGCAAATGAGATAGTTGATCTTTATGTTAAATTTATATCAGCTGAATTCGATAAACATTTTAATGCTGTAATTTCGGAATTGACAGGAAAGATAAAAGATAAAGATAAGCGATTAAATGCCATCCAATTAGCTCAGCAGGAATTAAAATGGATTGAAAATTTCCGCACACAATTAAATAGTACGCTTATGATTAAAGGTAATAATTAAAATGGAACAATTAACTAAAGTTGAGTTTTTAAGAATATTGGAAAATTCTAATGATCTTTCTGAACTGATAGAATTAAAAAAATACTCATTGGAATTTGATGATTTTAATGAGGCTTGGGGCGAGATTATCGAGAATAACCATAGTTATGATCAAGATGACTTTAACCGAAGCCTAATTCAACTTGAGAATAATTTTTGTGAAGAACGATTGGAGAGATCTATTGAAATAAAGAAATTTTTAATTGAAATAGGTGCAGAAGGTTTTATACAGCATAATGATGCAGAGAATACTCGAAAAGATCAGTCCTATTCAGAAGTGTCATATGAAAAGAATATTGGTGTAAATGAGATTTACTCTCAAGTTGATTTATCTTCTCAAGATATCCCTGATTTTTTGGTTGAAGCCTTATCTGAAAATGATTTACACAGCTTAAAAGTATCTTTGCTTAATATATTATTAGATAACAGTAAAAATTTTAGTAATTTAATAAATTTAATAGATTTAGTTCATTCTAAGTGCCCTGAAATTTTTAAAGAATATATTGAGGATGAAATTAATGATCCTATAAATTTAGATTCAAATAGTTGGACTGTACGGTATTTTCATGAGCAAAATTTAGCCTTGGAAACCAATTTCGCAATAAAACGATATAAACATTTGCTTGATGTTCGCGAATTCTTACGAAAAAAGGGAGAAAGTGCTTTTCAATTTATTACTGCAACTAAAAAATCAGGGCAATCAGGGCAATCAGGGCAATCAGGGCAATCAGGACAATCAGGACAATCAGGACAATCAAAAAGTATATTTGATGAACTATTAGATATTTTGTTAGACAGTCTAAGTACGCTCAAAGACGTTAGTTGTAGCCTTATTAAGAAAGTGAAAGCGAAATTTAAATAATCGAAGAGTAGGAAGAATATAAAATGACAAATCAACTGATTAAATCATCTGATTTTTTGATGAGTAATGATAGTCTTGAACGATCATTATATTCTGCTGAGTATATGATTAATAAAAGTTATTTACCTGATTTGGCAAAGATGTCAATTCTTCCTACTTTTAATATAGAAAATATTAATTTTAGCGCCGAAGTAAGATTGTTTAAATTAGAGAGATTGGTGCAGAATAATAAGCAATCTGTATTAGAAAGCCTGACTGCAATTTATACAGCTTTAGGTAAATCTGGACATAGTCTGTTTTTTGTTCTTGAAAGTGATGGCCATACAACTCAGATATATTTAGGTATAAAAAGTAAAATTAATAGTTTTGAAGGTCACAGTGCGGGGGAGTTATTAAAAGCAACTTTTGAAGGACAGTTTTCTGGAAGTAGTTTAAGTGCTATTTCAAATACACGTCTTTCTGAAATTTTTCAAAATACAGTCAATTATGAAGAGAGCGATAGTGCAGGAGTTACCGCAGTTACTGCAATTCCGTCTCTTTCAGTAGAAAACCGTGAAAACTTTATGCAAGGTATGGAGCGTTTTATTGATGCTGCAGAAGGAAAGGTTTATCAAGCAATTATTCTGGCGGAGGCTGTAGCAGAAGAGTTATTACAGACAATTAGTCGAGGCTATGAACAAATTTATACACAAATATCACCCTATGCGAAAAAGACTTTCAGTTATTCACAACAAGAGTCAGACAATGTTGCAGAAACTTTAAGTAGCGGAATTACTGAAACTTTAGCACAAAGTGTTGGACTAACTGAAACAAGAGGGCAAAGCACTGCAACAGGCACGAATGAAAGTAAGCAGACAGGTTCTTCTAACAATAAAGGTATATCTATTGCGCCTATTGGGCTAGGCGGGAACATTGGAGGTGGATATTCATCTTCTGAAACTAAAGGGAATAACTACACAGAATCTGAAAATACATCTGAAACTAATAATAAGACACAAACTTCTTCTAATGCACGCATGCAAAACTCAAGCACTACAAATGGTAAGACAATAGGTACGAGTGAGCAGAATACGATTGAATTTCAGAATAAATCTGTTCAACAAATGCTTAAAAAAGTTGACCAAAACTTAGAAAGACTTGATGAAATACAGTCTTTTGGCGGATGGAATTTTGCAGCCTATTTCATTGGAGATACACCAACTGTTTCACACGCATTAGGTAGTATTTATTATGGACTAATGAAAGGTGACGAATCAGCCTGTGAAGCATCTACAATTACAACATGGAGTCATACAAACAAGTCTTTGATTTTAAAGTATCTAAAAAATTTACAGCATCCTCAATTAAAACCACTTGCTGGATTAGATGTAAAAGTCTCTTTTATTACACCAACAACATTACTATCAACAAAAGAGATAGCATTGACGTTAAATTTACCCCAACACTCTACTTCTAGTGTGAGTGTGGTGGAAACTGTGCCATTTGGACGCTCAATACAGTATTTAAATAATGTAAAACATGAAGTTGATAATGGTATTGAACTAGGTGTTTTACGTCATCTATGGAAAGATTTTGATCAAAAAATAATTTTAGATAATAAGCAACTAACGCAACATACTTTAGTCTGTGGGTCGACCGGTTCTGGAAAAAGTAATACTTTATATACTATTTTAAGTAAACTTCGCCAACAAAAAATTCCATTTTTGGTTATTGAACCTGTGAAAGGTGAATATAAACATGTTTTTGGAAACTACGTGGATGTTTCAGTGTATGGTACTAATCCTAAACAGGCCCATTTATTAAAATTAAATCCTTTTAGTTTTCCTAATGAAATACATGTTTTAGAGCATGTTGATCGTTTGATTGAAATATTTAATGTATGTTGGCCAATGTATGCTGCTATGCCTGTCATCTTAAAAAAATCTATTTTACAAGCATATGAAAAAGTCGGTTGGGATTTGGATATTTCTGAGAGTATTCAGGAAGGTGTTATATTTCCTAGCTTTGCAGACGTTGCAATTTCTTTAAAAGAGATTATTCAAAACTCAGCATATTCTGAAGAGGTAAAAGGTAATTATATTGGTTCGTTAGAAACCAGAATTATGTCATTAACAGATGGCCTTAATGCACAATTGTTCAGCCAAAATGAGCTTAGTAATTCAATATTGTTTGATGAAAATGTGATTGTAGACTTGAGTCGAGTTGCATCATCTGAAACCAAGTCCTTGATTATGGGAGTCTTGGTGATGAAGTTAAATGAATATAGAACAAGTCAACGATTAGAAATGAATTCTGACTTAAGACATGTTGCTATCTTAGAGGAAGCCCATCATTTATTAAAGAGAACGAATACTAGTCAATCTATGGAATCAAGTAATTTAGTTGGTAAATCTGTAGAAATGCTAAGTGAGTCGATCGCTGAAATGCGTACTTATGGGCAAGGCTTTATTATTGTGGATCAATCACCAAATGCACTTGATATTTCGGCTATACGAAATACAAACACAAAAATTATTTTAAGATTACCTGAAGAGCAAGATAGGCAAGTTGTTGGTCGTTCTGTTGCCTTGAAAGATGAGCAATTAGAAGAAATTTCAAAATTGCCACAAGGGGTTGCGATTGTGCATCAAAGTAATTGGTTAGAGCCAATATTATGTAAGATTAATTTTTTTGCGCAGGATCATCAAAAGTTTCATTTTGAACAAAATACTGTAGACATAGTAAAAGTGAAAGATGTCCAGCAAGAAGTTGTTTCTTTTCTACTTCATGTAGGTAGTCGCTTACCTGATGATTACATTTATCAAAATATTGATTTTTTGAATAAAAATCTAGGTCTTATTCCTGATACGATGACTCGTATAGAGATTAATCAATTAATACAGGATTATAAAGATAAGAATATTAAACTTGATGCAATAAAAGATTTTAATAAAGTTAGTCAACTTATTGTCAAAACATTAAATCTAGAGGATAGATTAGAGCCACTTTTGAAAAAATCACTTGATGTAGTGGATTTTGATAATCAGTTGAATCTATATATTTTGAATCAAGATAATCTTTTACAATTAGAACTTAAACAGGCTTGTTTAAAGTATTTAACAAGTATAGATAATGGGTATCTAAAAGCATATAAGGTATGGTCTGACCATCACCAAAATAATGCTGTATTATAAATATAATTAGGGGGAATATTGTGGAATTTTCAGCAATAACAAATGTATTAAAATCATTTGCGGAAGTTAGCGGAGTTGAAGTAAAAGATGAATGGTATAAAAGTTCTCCTTTTGTTGAAAAAGCAGAAAAATATGACATAACCATGTTAGATCAACCTATTTTCAAAACCTTTGATTTGAATCAAGTAAATGATTTCGAACAAACTAGTCAAACATTTCAAAAAAGTTTTGTACCTCGTGAATATGATGAAAATGGTAATTCAAATGGTTCATGGACGGGTGAATCTGGGAACTCTACCTGGGAACCAAATAAAGAAAAAATTCCTGATCCAATGAATGGAAAAAATGGCAATCCAGATGGATTAACTTGGGAAAATATTTTAGATAAATATGAAATTGATGGAATAACATTTAGGGATGGAGAGCCCGATTTTAGTGAAGTAATGAAAGATCAAGTTGAAATCGGTGATTTTACCACTGATAGGCGTATAAATTTCAACCAAGCTGATGTTGCTTTGGCTGAAAAATGGGATATGTCGCCAAGAGAAGTCGCGGATTGGCGAAAAGAAAATAATTATACTTGGCATGAATGTAAAGACTGTAAAACAATGCAATTAGTTCCATGTGAGGTGCATAATAATATTCCTCATGAAGGAGGAATTGCTGTAAAAAAACGTGAATTGAATAATTAAGGTGTATTTAAATGAAAATCTTAGAAACAGAAGTTGGGATATTAGAGTTTAATTATGGTTGGACTAAACCAATTAGTATAGATATTGATTTTCAATCTTTTGAAATTAATTTAGTATTTGAAGCATTCGATGGAGAGTTAGTTTCTGATCAACAATTGAATAATTATAAGTTATTTAAACAGGAGCAGAGTAAGTATGAAGGGAGTATTTTAAGACTAATAAATGAGTATATATTAAAAGAATCTATTCAAAATAAAAAATTTACTCCAACAAGTTTAGTCTTTAAAAGAGATGGTAGTTTTGGATTGCTTTGTGATTGTGACTGGGATATTGATCAAGGGGTTGTTGTTATTTTATCCCCAAATGAGATGGTTAAAAATCAAGATTACTTTCTTTAGATTTTAAATTAATTAGAATTGAAATATTTATTGGTTTCTCCAAAATGTGCTGTTTCATCTTGATTTTAAATAATAAGAGAAATGACACATTTTGGAGATATTCTGAGGTTAATTTTTAATTAGGGGGTGAAAATATTAATTTAAAATGTTGTTATTTTTTATTAAGTTGTAGGGGGGTTAAAATATAAGGTTAAAAGTCTATATCTGGAGAGAATTTAATACTATCCATTTATTGTAGGTTAAAAGATTATATTTCAGCTTCTTTTGAATATGGGACGGCTTTGTTGCATAAACATTCAAAAGCTGAGTTTTCCCCAATCCATTCAAATTTAAGTGACAACTTGGGTGTGAGGTCTACCTAATTCCGTAAATCTATTCAGAACTGCCACACGCGCATGAATTTCATTGACCTGACTTTGAAAATGTCTTGCCGTCAGCTTATCTCCTAATAATTTGATGCAATGCATCTTGGTTTCCACCAAACTGCGACGGTGATAGCACGACCATTTTTTCCATAGAGTTCTGCCTAAATGTTTAACCGTTTGAAGTAACTCATTTCGTTCTATTGAACTGATTTTAGAATCTTTCCAGGGCTTGGCATTCTTTCTGGGTGGAATTACTGCATGTGCTTGACGATCTGAAATCAATTGTCTGCAGCACTTCGTGTCGTACGCCCCATCGGTATAGACAGAATCTATTCGCTCATCTAGTGGGATTTGATCCAGTAAATCACCTAGTACTTGTGAATCCTGACATTATTTGTCGTAAGCTGAATGGCACGTATTTGCAGTGTTTCAGCATCTATAGCAATATGCAGTTTACGCCATTGCCGACGGTATTCAGGCTGATGTTTCTTACGCTTCCATTCGCCTTCACCTAAAAATTTTAAACCCGTAGAGTCGACGAGTAGGTGTAACCCATCACGACTTTTCTGATAGCTTATCGCAATATCAATATGCTTTTGTCGTCTACAGAGGGTGGAGTACGAATATCACTGATATTCGGGGCGGTCCAATTCAAGCCACTGAGTTTAATCAGGCTTTGAGCAAAGCCAGTGACCATACGTAAAGAAAGACGGAATAGAGATTTGATCATTAAACAGCATTGAATCGCTGTATCGGAATAAGTTTGATTTCGTCCGTGCTTGCCTTGTGGTTGTGCATACCATTGGGTCTTCGGATCAAACCAGATTGAAATATTCCCTCGCTTGATTAAAGCTTGGTTATACGAGGACCAGTTGGTTGTACGGTAGATTTTAGGTGCAGGCTTCTTCATCTGGAAATTATATTGCTGAAGAAGCCTTCAAGAATAGCTTTGTGCAACAAAGCCGTTTGGTGTAGTAACTCAACTGATGGCTCTAGTTTTTCTCTTTTCAAGTTAATTGTTTATCCAAGATTTAGGTTAATTAATTTGATTTAAGTTTCACCTTTTAATATTTATAACTTAGTTCCGTATTCTTGAATTACACTTCTATTGTACCTTGAAATATAAAATAGTCTTGAAGAGAAATTTTTTATGATGTCATGATTGTCTAGATTCTTAGAATATATAAATATACAGATCTGTCTATAAAAAGGTAGACATGGTTATATTTTTTGTTAAAATTTGCGCATTTTTATTACATTAGAATTACAGTTGCTCAGATGGTATATAAATTTAAAAAAAAAGCGCTCATTTTTTGTATGACGTTAGTTAGTTTTAATAGCTATTCAGCAATTGATCTTCCAGCAGAAATTACACATCGTCAGGAACAAAGAGACGAGGCGCTACAGAAACAAATACAGCCTGAAGTAAACGTAAATTTAGGAATAGAATCTCAAAAAATACCTTTAAAACAATTAGAGTATTTAAAATCAAACAGTGAAGAGATCTGTTTTGATATTAAAAAATTCATTTTGATGGGGGATGATGCGCGTAATTTTACTTTTGCATTGCGCTCAATCACGCAGGGGGAGAATAATATTATTGGTCGTTGTATTGGAGTACAAGGACTTAACCAAGCACTTGATTTAGTTCAAAATAATATTATTCGTCATGGCTATGTGACAACACGAATGTTATTGCCTCAACAAAATATTGCATCGGGTGAAATCAAACTTCAAGTTATCGCAGGTAAGGTGGATCAAATCCAGTTCGTTTCAGGTACCTCAAAACGTGCACATAAATTCAATGCACTTCCTGTGAGGTCTGGTGATATTTTGAATATTCGAGATATCGAACAAGGTTTAGAAAATTTCAAACGTGTGCCAACAGTGGAAGCTGATTTTAAAATTAAACCTTCGGAGCAGTACAATGCACCTGGTTATAGCGACTTGGAGTTGGCATGGCAACAGTCCAAACCTTACCGCATCCACTTAGGTGTGGATGATGCAGGTTCGGATTCGACAGGAAAATATCAAGGAACTGCGACACTATCACTCGACAATCTGTTAACAGCAAATGATCTATTCTACGGTAGCTATAATCATGATTTAGGTGGTGGCGATTCTGGAAAACGTGGTACAGAGGGTTACTATCTCAGCTATAGTATTCCACTAAAATACTGGTTACTGAGCACGAGCTATAGTCAATCAGATTATAACCAAACGGTAGCAGGTCCACTTGAGAGCTACGAATATAGTGGTAAAAGCAAATTGATTGGTGCTGATTTATCTCGAGTTCTTTATCGAGATGCCCGCAGAAAAACTACTGCGAGTATAGGTGGCTGGTATAGGGAATCTCAAAACTATATTAACGATACTGAAATTGAAGTCCAACGCAGAAAAACAGCAGGCTGGAAAACCAGTCTGGATCATACCGAATATCTCTCAGCTGCTACTTTATCTGGCAACGTGACCTACAAACGTGGGACAGGCGCCTTTAATGCCATGTACGCACCAGAAGAAGAATATGGTGAAGCCTATACCCATGTCGGGATATTACAGGCCAATGCCAGCTTACAAGTTCCATTCAAAGTGGGTCAGCAATCTTTGCAATACCTTGCCGAATGGCGCATGCAGCATAGCCAAAAACCATTAACCCCTCAAGATCGCTTCTCGATTGGTAACCGCTATACCGTCAGAGGTTTTGATGGAGAACAGACTTTACTGGCTGATAATGGTTTACTCATTCGAAATGAATTGAGTGGAAGCATTCCTAAAGTTCCAATGCAATGGTATGCAGGGGTTGATTATGGCGAAGTGGGTGGACAAACCGCCCATGAACCCAATCCATTACTCGGGACGAGTTTGATGGGTGCTGTTGTTGGTTTGAGAGGCCAAGCATTTAACTCAGTGAGTTATGATGTCTTTATGGGTGCGCCACTTAAGAAACCGGATCGCTATAAAACAGACAATGTGACAACAGGCTTTAGTTTGAACTGGATGTACTAATTCCAGTTCATCTGAGTAAAGCAGTGAATGATTTTTTATAACTCATTATAAATAAACAAATTTAGATATTTAGAATTTTAGGTAGACCACCATGAATAAGAACCGCTATCGCGTGATATATAGCCAAGCACGAGGTGTGTTTGTTGCCGTTGCTGAGATTGTGAAGAGCCGTACCAAAACAGCAGGGCAAAGCAGTGCCAATGGGGCAACAGAGTTAGAAAGTGAAGATGATGTTTCTCATATTACTTATAAAAAACTCAATCCGCTAAATTTCTCAATTATTAGTCTGCTGGGAGCTGTGATTTATACCATTCCGATGTCAAGTATCGGAAATACCCAGATTATTGCAGACAAGACTGCACCAATATCACAACAAGCGACTATATTAAATACGAGTAATGGTATTACCCAAGTCAATATTCAAACACCTAGTGCTGGAGGCGTTTCACGTAATACCTATAAACAATTTGATGTAGGACAAGAAGGCGTGATTTTAAATAACTCACGCAATAATGTTCAAACACAAATCGGAGGTTGGGTTCAAGGAAACCCATGGTTAGCAAAAGGCGAAGCCAAAGTCATTCTCAACGAAGTGAATAGCAGTAATCCGAGCCAACTTAAAGGTTATTTAGAAGTTGCTGGTAAATCGGCTCAAGTGGTTATTGCCAATCCATCAGGCTTAGTCTGTGATGGTTGTGGTGTAATTAATGCTGATCGCTTTACGTTGACCACAGGTCAAGCTGTGATGAACCAAGGTTATCTTGAGTCATTCCGAGTTCGAGAAGGTCAAGTGACCATTGAGGGCAAAGGACTCAATGGGAGTTTGACGCCTTATACTGATGTCTATGCACGTGCATTAAAAGTGAATGCAGGTCTATATGCCAATGAGTTGCATACAGTACTAGGACCGAATGATATTCAAGTGAAAGATCAGGTTCAACCAAATGTTACGCCTGTATCAGGTTCAAATAACGCCAATAGCAATACGACTACACCACAACCTGATTTTGCTCTTGATGTAGGGCAATTGGGTGGGATGTATGCAGGCAAGATTTATCTTGTGGGTACAGAGCAAGGTTTGGGGGTTCGTAACGCGGGCTCAATCAATGCGACCACAGCTCAGATGACCTTGAATGCCAATGGGGATCTAGTCAATACAGGCAATATTATTGCAAATAAAGATCAAATTGCTATTCAAGCACAAAATGTAAAAAATAGCGGCAATATTAGCAGTACACAGCATCAGATACATATCCAAGCCAATGACATTCAGAACAAGGGCTTAGTCGCGACCAATGACCAAATCAAGTTGGAAGCACGAGGTAAAATTAATAATAATGATGGTGTGATCAATGCTGGGCGTATTGATTTTACAGCACAAAACCTGAGTAATGACAAAGGTAAAATTGAACAAACAGGTTCACAGCAACTCAATATTACAGCAAAAGCTCTGGATAATAGCCAAGGTTTAATCGGTCAGGCTAGCAAAGAAAGTACAGGAACAACATTACCAGGGGGAAATACACAACCAACAGTGACTGATCCACAAGATCAATCTTCGGCACAAGATTCAAGCAGTATTGAAGTTGTTGATCCTGCAATACTCACTCCAAAAACCTTTGATGCAGGACAAATTAAAATTGCTCAAGATATGAGTAATATTGCAGGACATATCATCAACAATGCTGATATCAGCCTTAAAGTACAAGACAGTATTAAAAATAATGGTGGTAAAATTCAACTCCCTGAGTTGCAGTTCAATGGGCAAAACTTTGAAAATAAAGAAGGTCAATTAACAGCTAAAGTGATTAATATCACTGCACAAAATGCCGATAACCAAAAAGGTTTGATTGATGCGCTAGAGAGCTTTGATTTAAATACACAGCAATTGAACAACAATCAAGGTCGCTTACAAAGTTCAAAAACGCTTAACTTAAGTTCCAATCAAATCGATAACAGCACAGGACATATACTTGCTAACGATACTTTGATACTGAATTCAGAGCAGACCAATAATACTGAAGGTGTAATTGCTTCAGTCAATACCGATGCACAATTAAATATCACAGCCTTAGAAAATAACAAGGGCGAGATTTCTGCTCAAAATGTACAACTCAATGGGCAAACCTTAAATAACCACCAAGGAACGATTCAATCCAAAGTGGGTGATTTGACTTTAAAAGTTGATCGAATTGACAATGGAAATGCACAAGATTCGGCCGGAAGTTTAGTTGCTGGTAAAAACCTCAATATCACAGCACAGCATTTGAATAGCACAGGACAAATCTATGCAGGTGATACTGCAGATTTAACGGTGAAACAACTGCAACAAGATGGACAATTGGCTGCACGCAATAAAATCAAAGTGCAGTCTGATAGTATTAGCAGTAAGCAAAATGCGATTTGGGCAACAGGTTTAGATCAAGATGGCAAACTCAGCCAAGGTGATGCGACGCTCAATATTAATGCACAAAAGGTACAAATTGCGGGCAAAGTCTTATCGGGTTCTGAAATTCAAATTGATGCAGTCCAAAGTGCAGACTTAAGTTTAAGCGAGAACCAAGCAAAAAATATAAAAATCCAAACCAAACAGCTTAAAACTGAAAGTGCAAAAGTCATTGCAGATCAACAACTAGATTTAACGGCAACACAAAATATTGATAATCAAAAAGGTCAATATAGTGCCAATCAAATCAATATTGATACGAATCATCTGAACAACGACCAAGGCCTGATTCAACATACAGGACAGAATGATTTTATTTTGAATATTGCCGATCGTATTGATAACAATACAGGTAAGATCATCAGTAATGCGAACAATACTGAAATTAAAACGACTAGTTTGAATTCAAATGCAGGTGAAATTCTACATGCTGGAAATCAACAACTCAAGATCACTGCGAAAAGTCTACAAGGGCAAAAAGGGACAATTCAAAGTAATAGTAAACTACAACTTGAATTGGGTGCTACTAATTTAGATAACGCCACAACCACAGCGCGAAATATCAATCTCAATGCGATAAGCTTAAGCCATCAACAAGGTCAATTGATTCAAAGTGATGCCAATGGACAACTCAATGTCAATGTTGAACAAGCTTTAAATAATACCTCAGGTGTGATCAGTGCAGCGGGTCATGCCAAGATAAAAACTGCCGATTTAAATAATCAACAAGGTGTGATCCAAAGCCTTGCACAAAAAGATTTTATGATCGACAGTAAGACAGTTGAAAATGCTTCTGGCAAAATCATTGTTGGGCGTGATGCCAATTTACATGTCGGCCAATTAAACAATGATACAGGAATAGTGTATGCTGATGGAAAGCTTGATCTTCAAGCGGAACAGAATGTTAGCAATCAGCAAGGACTAATTGCTGCAAAGCAAGCTCTAAGCATAAAAGGGCAAGCGCTGAACAATCAAAAGGGACAAATCCAATCTGAACAAAGTGATGTCAATTTAAACCTCACACAAACAATCAATAACCACTCAGGCCATATTCAGTCTACGCAAGCCTTGAACATACAAAGCCCGGATTTAAATAATAAAAATGGGCAGTTGATTTCAGGTGCAGATAGCCAACTCAATGTTACAGACCTGAATAACCAAGCGGGTACGATTTACGCTAAAAAACAATTAGATGTGAGCGTGTCCGCTACTGCAGATAACAGCGCAGGAACCATTGCTGCTGAGCAAAACCTGAATTTAAATGCGCAACAATTGTTGAATGATGCAGGACAAATCCGTTCAGAAAATGTCGATGCCACGCTAAATATTACGCAAAGTATTGCCAACAACACGGGCTTAATTTCAGCGGGCAAAGATTTAAATCTCACAGCACAAGATGTTCAGTCACAAAAAGGTAAATTGCAATCAGGTGCCAATGCTCAAATTAAAGTCAGAAATTTAGACAATACCGAAGGTGTTATCTATGCAGCAGAACAACTACAACTTAATGCAACAGGTGAGTTGAACAATAGTAAAGGTGTGGTTGCAGCCGAACAATTGGCAGACATTACCGCAAGTACTGTGAAAAATGATGCAGGACAAATCCGTTCGCAACAAGATCAATTGAAGCTGAATGTTGAAAATGAATTGAGTAATTTGGCAGGCGAAATATCTGCAAATAAAGCGATTGAATTAACTGCCAATACACTGAGTAATCAAAATGGTAAAGTGATTGCAGGTACATCATTGCATGCAACTACTCAGCAGATTGACAATACGACAGGTACAATCTACGCCAAAGACCAACTCAACCTCAATGTTGCGGATCAGCTGAATAACCAATCAGGAACAATTGCTGCCAATCAACAGGTACAGATTCAAGCGAAGAATTTAAATAATAATGCAGGAAAAATCCGTTCAGAACAAAATCTGCTGGATTTAAACGTACAGCAAACGCTTGATAATCAGTCTGGAGAAATATTTGCTGGTACCAATGCCAAGGTGAATACGACCACGTTGAATAATCAGCAAGGGACGATTTATGCTAAAAATCAAATTGATCTCACAGCGGGACAACTGAATAACCAACAAGGGCAAGTGTATTCAGCAGATTCGGCAACGGTCACTGTCAAAGGCGATATTCAAAACCAAAAAGGTGTATTGGTTGCGGAGCAAAACCTGAATGTTCAAAGCCAAAAATTGGATAATACAGAAGGTACCTTACGTTCTGAAAAAGCAGATTTAACCCTGAATGCACAAGGGCAACTGATTAACCAACAAGGTGATATTTATGCAGGGCAGAATGCGAGCTTAACGACACAGAATTTAGTGAATACTGCTGGGCAAATTGCCTCAAAAAATCAATTGAATATTGATACGCGACAGCAACAACTTAATAACCAAAACGGTAAAATCATTGCCAAAGCTGTAGATTTGAAAACGGGAACATTGGACAACCAGACTGGTTTAATCCAAGGTGAGCAATCCGTTAAAATCGATACCCAAAATCATGCATTGTTTAATAATAATTCAGGCGAGCAGGCAGGAATACTCAGCCAAGGTCGTCTTGAAATTGCAAATGTTTCCCAACTGGATAATATCAGTGGTTATATTGCAGCAGTAGGCTCAGCCAATATTACCACTCAAAATACCAATAATAACCAAGGGAAAATTAATAGCCAATCTGACTTGACGATCAGTCAGCAAAGTTCAGGCGGTCGCATTGATAACTTGGCTGGACAAATCCAAGCACAAAAGAATGTGAATTTGAATGTCGATACGCTGAATAATAGCGGTGTTGCAAGTCACATCGTGGCTGGTGAAAAGCTGACAGTAAATACGCAGACATTGCTTAATGCTCAAACCAAAGATAGCACTGTGCTTGGCGGTTTAGATGCAAAAAATATTGAGATTAATGCACAAGAATTGGATAACCAAGTCGGTGCAATTCGTGCTAGCGAAAATGCAACACTAAATATTCAAAATCAACTGTCTAACCAATCAGGTTCGATCAGCAGTTTAGATCGCTTAACTATAGGTACACCTAATAAAACCCTCAATGTGAACAATATGGGAGGTGAATTACTTGCTAAAAACCAACTGAACCTGAAAGCCAATGAATTGATCAACAAAGGTAAAATTATCAGTGAAGGCAATGTTGATATTGATATCAAACAAAGCTATACCCATACCCAAGATGATCAAATTGCAGCAAATGGCACACTGAAGTTCAATACTGACAATGATCTGATTAATCAGTCAGAATTGACGGCAGGTCAAAAACTAGAATTAAGTGCGAAAAATATTAAAAATGAAGCTGGTGCTAGCATTTCATCGAATGAAACACATTTAACAGCACAAGATACAGTGCATAACCAAGGCTTAATTAACGGTGAGTTGACCCATATTCAAGCCAATCGTGTGTGGAATGATGGCGCACGTATTTATGGTACACAAGTTTCAATACAAGCCAAGACCTTAGACAATAAATCCAATACAGCTGGTACAGGAGCTGTGATAGCTTCTCGTGGAGATATGGACTTAGGCATTGTGACGCTAAACAACCAATCTGGTGGTGTGGTTAAAGAGAGTGCGCGTGATAATGCATGGATTTTTAGTTCTGGTGATTTAAATATTGGTGAAAGTTTAGAT
The DNA here is from genome assembly GCF_055632855.1 of Acinetobacter sp. SW-226. Lineage (NCBI taxonomy): Bacteria > Pseudomonadati > Pseudomonadota > Gammaproteobacteria > Moraxellales > Moraxellaceae > Acinetobacter > Acinetobacter sp. SW-226. The sequence goes on from NZ_CM145752.1 coordinate 747,937, forward strand.
GGGAATTTGAAGGCCCAAGGTCAGGCTAATGTAATTAATAACCTAAGTGCTCGCATTGAGTCCTTAGGTGATATGACGTTGACTGCAAAAAATATTAATAATATTAATTTGAATTTTAAAGTTGATGAATTTCAAGTAGGTGGAGTTGAAAATAAACTTTATATTCAGCCAGACGGTAAAACGACGAAAATTCCAGCAGAGAATTTGATTTGGAGAAATTGGAGTAGAGCTGGGTTGTATAAATACGACACAACTCCAAATACTTTGCCTGAAAATGTTATTTTGGGGGAAACACCTATACCGAATGTTGAGTCAATTCAGTGTGTAGGAATTGGAGATGATGAAAGCTGTAATGTGAATTATAAAAAAAATGATCCTGTATGGGCGTTTTTTAAAATCATCCCTCCTTCAAAAGATGCGCCGACAGCGCCTAATATGGTTGCACCTGTTCCGCCAACAGGACAAGCGAGTTGTGAAGCAGGCACAGGCTATGATGCAGTTGCATGTACAGCATATCAAACAGCCCATGATCAATATGAAAAAGATCAAGAAACGTATGAGCAAGGTCTAGAGCAATATAAAAAAGACCTAGATGCTTGGAGTGAAGCAGATGAATCCGTTTATCAAGCACTTAGCGATGCAATCGAAGCCTATAACGAAAAATTTAGCAATTCGGAATTTAAGAAATGGACACAATACGAAGTTAAAGAAACTAAATTTAAGAGTGAAGTCATAAATTCTGCTCCTGCTGAAATTGTTGCTGGTGGAGATATCAATTTATATGGTGATGCCTTTACAAATGATAAAAGCCTTGTATTGGCGGGTAAAAAACTTAATGTTCAAATCGCTAAAGAAAATTTAAATCATATTGATGGTAAGGGTGTTGAAATCATCAAACAAACAGGAACGAGTCAATATACTTATTCCAAATGGCGGGGTGGATTTAAACGCTACCATCAACGCAAATGGGGGGATAAAGTCACCTACAACCCAGCAGATGAAGTGACAGAGATTGACTTACCTGTTAATCAATGGTTGGGGAATGTAAAAAAAATCATACTTCAAATCAGAATATATCTAAGGTTACAGCTGGAACCGCTGTGAGCAATGCTACAGGTGGAGAAGCGCCTGATCAGCAAATTGATCGTCAGCAACAAGGTCAGTCTAATCAAGTTACCGTTAATAGTGGCCAAAGCCTTTCGGTAAATGGGCAAACTGCTGATGTACCGAATTCGCCAGATCAATTAGATGTGAAGTCTCAAAATGATCAAAATATAGAGGCTGAACAACAACAAGTTAAAACTGTTGATACGGCAAAAAATCTACAAGCAGGTGATACAAATACTTCAGCGACTAAAGGTCAGGGTGAAATCGAAATTCGCTCGGTATCTATGGATTTCATGAGTTTGCCAAGCAATGCACTGTTTAGTACAACCAAAGACAGTCAGGCAAAGTTTTTAGTCGAAACAGACCCCGCATTTAGTAATTATAAAAATTGGCTCTCTTCTGACTATATGTTAGATGCGATGGAACTTGATCCTGCGACAAAACAAAAACGTCTTGGCGATGGTTATTATGAGCAAAGGCTCATCCAAGACCAAATTGCACAATTGACAGGGCAACGTTTCTTACAAGGTTATGGTAATGATGAGGAACAATATAAGTCATTAATGAACAATGCCTTAAGCTTTGCAAAACTCTATAACTTAAGACCAGGTATTGCATTGACAGCAGCACAGATTGCGCAATTGACGACGGACATTGTTTGGCTAGAAGAAAAAACCGTCAAGCTTGCTGATGGTACAACGACGAAAGCAGTGGTTCCACAAGTTTATGTGAAAGCTCGTGCAGGGGATTTAAAAGGCGATGGAACACTGATCAGTGCAGATCAAGTCAAAATCCAAGTGAAAGGCAATGTCCTAAATAATGCAACCATTGCAGGACGTGAAGCAATCCAAATTTCAGCGGATAATATCAATCAGTTGAATGGTCGGATGCAGGCAAACCAGATTGATTTAAACACTACAAAAGATTTAAACAATATTGGTGGAACGATCACCGCTGTTGAGTCTGCAAGCTTAAATATTGGTGGTAATTTCAACCAACGTAGTACGACACAAACGACCGTAAATAAAATAGGTGCAAGTGAATTTACCCGTGAAGGTTTTGATCGTAAAGCTGGAATTTACGTCACAGGTGTACCACTCACTCAAATTAGTAATAATACCGAAAATTTAAGCACTACACTGACTATACGGGTAGGTGGTGATACGATTCTGAAAGGTTCAGAAATTGTGAACAACAATGGTTCGAGTACTATTAAAACCGAGGGTAATTTAAATATAGGTGGTGTAAATACCTCGATCAACAATCGTGGCTATGCAAATAAAGATAATTTCAATTACGAGAAAAAGCAGGAAGATATTGGATCGGTCATTCAGAGTGTAGGGGATACACGTTTGCAAGCTGAAAATATCACAGTGAAAGGCTCACAAATTTCCAGTGAACAAGGATCGACCATACTATCAGCCCAGCAAAATATTGATATTTCAGAAGGTAGAAAGTTATCAGATACAGAGCAAGCATTTAAAGTTAAAGAAAAAAGCACGTTCAGTAAAACGGTACGCCAAGGCTATGTACGAAACATGAGTGATGAGGCAATTGCTAGTACTATTGATGGTAAAAATGTCATCCTTGATGCAAACAATATTGATATTCGTGGCAGTAATGTTGTTTCAGATGAGCTGACACAAATTCAAGCGAAAGAAAAAATCAAGATCAGTGCTGCAGAAAATCAGTATGCGAATGAAGCAGAATATAGCATTAAAAAATCTGGGTTTACTTCAAGTTTCTCAGATGGTGTAGCAAGTGTTGGCTATGGAAAGTCAAATATAAAACAAGATAACAAATCCCAATCAACATCGCTCACACAAAGCTTAGTGAGTAGTGTAAATGGCAATACCAACATTATTGCAGGTCAAGATTTAAATGCAGTAGCTTCAATCATAGAAGCGGGTAAAGACATCAACCTGATAGGTAAAAATGTTCATCTTGATGCTGCGGATGTACAGCAGGATACTCAATCAAAATTTGAGAGTAAGAGTTCAGGTGTCTCGATTGGCTTTACTTATAGTGGAGAAGCTGCCGCGGCAGCTTCTGCGAAGAAGAGCCAAGAGAATAATGACTTCTCGGACAGTGCAGTTGGCAAGATCATGTCCAGTGCAGAAACTGTGCGTAAAGCGACGATGGCAGCAACTACACCTGTTGTTTTCCAAGCACATAACCAAAAAACCAGCAAAACTAAAGATACGAGTTCAACTCAATCTGTAGGTACAGAAGTCAAAGCTGGTGGGAATTTAAATATTATTGCTACTGAGGGGGATATTCGTAGTCAAGGCGCGAAAATCTCGGCCGAAGGCGATGCATTGCTACATGCCAAAAACAATGTTGACTTGTTAGCAGCCCAAAATACTGAAAGCCAAACCGCGGATTCTAAACGTAAAGGCTTTAGTATTGATAACCGAGACCATATAGCCCCGCTAGGTGTTTATAATGACAAAGAAAAAGCCAATGGTGGTTTCGTACAAAGTGTAGGTACAGAACTTTCTGTAGGTGGAAAAACCACAATAAAAGCTGATGATGGCAACATTAATATTGTGGGCAGTAAAGTGGTATCTACAAATGACCTCGTCCTCAATGCGGGCAAAGACGTTAACATCAAATCAGCACAAAACAGCTTTAACCAAAATGAAGATAAAAAGAGCAAAGGCTGGGGAAGTGTACAGATCTCAGATACAGAACGTTTTGATGGTTACATGGCAAACCAAAACAAGGCGAATAATGAAAGTGTTAGCCAAGAACGTAGCCAAGTGGGCAGTTTAGATGGTAGCGTCAACATCAATGTTGGTAATAACTATAACCAAAAAGTAGCCGATGTCGTTGCAGGTAAAGATATCAACATTACCGCAAAAAACATCAGCATACTCGATGACCACAATATAGGCAGTGACAGCCAATCGAGCAAAGACCTTAAAGTCGGTGTATTTAGCCGAATTACATCCCCATTACTTGATCTAATTAATGCAGTAGATAATGCAGGTAAGAGCAAAGCCGATGATCGAACACAAGCCCTGCAAGGACTTGCAGCAGGCGCTCAAGCCTACCAAACAGCCAATACCGTAAACAACGTACAAAAAGATATCGCAGCACTTGCACAAGATCCGAATGCTGCTACTTCAAAAGCGGCACTGTTCAAAGCTGAAGCAGGCCTAGGCTTTAGCACCAGTAAGAACAATCAAGACAATAGCTATTCAGCATCGCAAGGCAATGTACTCAATGCAGGCGGCAACATTAACCTGACCAGTACAGAGGGAGATATTCACCTTCAAAATACACAAGTGAATGCCAAAGACAAAATCAGTCTAGATGCAGCCAAAAACATCTTACTCGAATCTGGACAAAGTAAAGAATATGCAGATGGCAAGAACAGTAACGCAGGCGCACAAGTCGGTGTAGGAGTATCGGTAGGCGCACAAACAGGTGTCTATGTCTATGCAGAAGCAGGTTATGGCAAAGGTAGCAATCACTTAGAAAGCACCACACATAACAACACGACACTGAATGCAGACAAAATCAGCATCAAGAGCCAAGGCGATACCACGCTGAAAGGTGCACAAGCCAAAGCCAACCGCATAGATGCAGATGTGGGTGGAAACTTAAACATCATCAGCCAGCAAGACACCCTAGACCAAAACAACAAACAAATGGGCGTAGGTGCACGTGTGCAAGTATCGGCTGGTACCGCATGGGATGCATCAGGAAATTTCAATAACTCAAGTGCGAAAGGCAACTCAAAGAGTGTTAATGAACAAAGTGGATTATTTGCAGGTGATGGTGGTTACCATGTCAAAGCAGACCATGTAGACCTAAAAGGTGGAGCAATTGCATCTACCGCATCAAAAGAAAACAATGACCTCACTGCGAATAGCTTAACATTTAGCAACATCGAAAATGAAAGCAGCCATAAAGCGACCACAGTGGCTCTGTCTGGCGGTACACGCTTTGGTGAAGAAAAAGGCACAGATAGTACAGGTGTGGAATACACCAACAATGTGAATTGGCGAGACAGCACCACATTCAGTCCGACGCTACCACAACAAGATAAAGACAGTGATAGCAGTACCACGTATGCCACGATTAGCGCAGGCAACATCAATATAGGTGGAAAAGACACAACAGTCGAAAAACTGGGTATTCATAGCGACATTAATACGGCTAACCAAAAAGTAGATGCATTACCAGATTTACAAGCCATCTTAGACAAACAAAAAATTGTAGCGGATGCAACGTCAACGATTGTTGCAGCTACACGTACTTATAGCCAAAACAAACAAGCCGAAGCAGAAGTGCAAAAGAAAGCAGCAGAAGCTCAAGCAATTGAAAAGTTAAAAGCAGAAGGCGGAGCAGATTGGGAAAAATATAACAGCACAGATGACTATGTAACGAAACAAAATCTTCTGAAAAATGCTTTACCAGCATACAAAGAGGCATCAGACCAAGCCCAAACATGGGGCATGGGCGGTAATAGTAGTCGAGCATTGAATGCAGTGACCACAGTGATTACAGCAGCATTGGGTGGACAAACCGACTTACAAGTGGTGACCAATACCCTAGCACCGTATGCAGCTCAGGTGATTGGGCAAGAATTTGGTCATGGAGAGGATAAAAACACGGCAGCACAGTTGGTATCTCATGCGATCTTGGGTGCAACGCTAGCCTACATTAACGGTGGCGACCCAACGGCAGGTGGAAGTGCGGCGGTGGCTAGTGAAGCAGCAGCAAACTACTTAACCAACCAACTCGCAGAAAGATACAAAAATGATCCTAAATATTTTGTAAATGGAGAGTTCCAAGCAAATTTACTATCAGAAACTGAAAAGGCACAGATACGTGATTTAACGGCAGGTATTGGTGCTGTTATTGGTGGAGCAGCAGGAGATTCTAGCTATAACGCACAATTGGCAGGTGTGATTGGGCAGAATGCTGTGGAGAATAATAGTACTGCTGCTGATATGATTAATGCTAAATTGCAAGGTAAGACGCATGCTCAAGTAGCAGAAGATTTGGTTCAAGGTGCTGATGAACTATATCGGAAAAATAATTGTGCAGGATTAAGTGCCACAGCTTGTAATAGTAAAATGTATGCCGAGCGAAAAGAAGTACTTTGGTTAGCTACTGGTTTTCTTCCTGTAATTGGTGATATTCAAACACTAGCACAAGCAAAGTCTGCTGGTGATGTACTTTGGGCGATGGCTGGAATTGTCCCTGGGCTTGGCGAAGCTCGTCAGGCTTATAAAGTTGCTGAAAAAGCAGGTGACTTAGCTGGGATGAAAAAAGCCTTAGAACAAGGCGCAGCAATAGCAACTGAAAAAGGTTATGTGAATAAAACAAAAGTCACAGTAAATCAAACAGCACTAAAAGTTACTTCTAAAGCAGATCAAGATTTAGTTAATAGAATTGCTAAAGGTGAAGATAAAGGTGGAGAGCTGACTGAGCAATTATTTAATTCATTAGCAAAACAAAACGGATTTACAGTTGTTAAAGGCGGTAAATATGGTTCAAACAATGGGTTTGATCATATTTGGGTAGCAAAAGATGGCAGTGTTACGATTCTTTCTGACAGTAAACAAATTGCCAATGGTACTGTAAAACTCTCTTCAAATGCAGCGGGCGGAAATACGCAACTATCTGAAGCATGGGTTGCAGCAGTTTTAAAAGAGCTATCACCAAATGATCCAGCAAGATTAGCTATTGAGCAAGCAAGAAGGAGTGGAAAACTTCAAACAGCAGTAACAGGAGTAGATCGGGTTACTGGTCAAGCCGTGATTATTCCAGTCAGTGTACCCGCTAAATCAAAACCAACCGTGAAAAAATAATAGGAGGCTACGAATGCAAATAAATATGATGTGTGCACGACGTGAATTTAAAAATGCACAACAACGTTTTGATCATATGACAATGGTGATAAAAAGTTACTTAGATAGTGAGGAAATTATTAATAAAGAAGCTTTGCCATATATACAAGAAAGAAAAGGTAATCCTTTTGCTGCGATGATGGATATTGACTCCTATATCGATGGAAATATGGCAGGTGCTTGGATCTTTCATAAAGACTTAAAAACTTTTAAAAAACTAGCCTATGTCTATTCAAAGCTCAGTGTATTAAAGAGTGTAGAGTATAGTAATCCTGTGCCATTCTTTTTTCGTTCGGATTATACGAATGTCAAAGAACCCATGTTTCATATGCTGATGAGTGATAGTACTGAAATCAGTGATTTTTTAATTCGAAATATTGAAGACGTTGCGAATGATACTGAAGACTTAGAAGATGAATACGACTTAAATCGTCAAATGATTTATAACACCTTACTGATGTTGGAAGGCAAACAATTAGAGCTTTTAAAACAACGCAGTCAAAAAGTACTTGATGCTCCAGTGCCAAAAATTAAGCAATTTGCTAAAGAACTTGAACTCAGAAAATATGATTTTCAATTTTATCTTGCATTTGCAGAAAAAGATTTAGAAGGAATGAAAAAAGCATTAGAACCATTTTTTAATAAAAAAATAGCACAAGATGCAGCTAAGCATACACTCGTCTATTACGATTTTTATTTACAACCCCAAGTTGTTATATATGCAAAATTAGCTTCGATACATGGTTTCGATTTAGGCATAGACCATGAAATTGCACCAAAAGAACTTATTCAATATCAGCCACTCCCTGAAGAAGAATATCAAGATATTGTTGACTTTATGAAACCTTACAAACTTTCGTATCCATATGCATATTTGCAGAATTGGATTGATTACTATTTAAGAAAAACCGATCAGCTTTTTCCAGTTTGAGTAAATTAGAGACGAGAGTAACTGGCGCTAATTCGGGATGATTATTTGCTAAAGATGACTATGTAACGAAACAAAATCTTCTGAAAAATGCTTTACCAGCATACAAAGAGGCAGCAGACCAAGCCCAAACATGGGGCATGGGCGGTAATAGTAGTCGAGCATTGAATGCAGTGACTACAGCGATTACAGCAGCGCTGGGTGGACAAACCGACTTACAAGTGGTGACCAATACCCTAGCACCGTATGCAGCTCAGGTGATTGGGCAAGAATTTGGTCATGGAGCGGATAAAAACACGGCAGCACAGTTGGTATCTCATGCGATCTTGGGTGCAACGCTAGCCTACATTAACGGTGGCGACCCAACAGCAGGCGGGAGTGCAGCAGTTGCGAGTGAAGCGGCAGCAAACTACTTAACCAACCAACTCGCAGAAAGATACAAAAATGATCCTAAATATTTTGTAAATGGAGAGTTCCAAGCGAATTTACTATCAGAAACTGAAAAGGCACAGATACGTGATTTAACCGCAGGTATTGGTGCCGTGATAGGGGGAGCAGCAGGAGATTCAATGTATAACGCTCAGTTGGCGGGTGTGATTGGGCAGAATGCGGTAGAGAATAATTCCTTACTTGGTGATGATATACGTAATAAAGTTAAGCAAGGGGTGAAGTGGGTAGCATCACAAACAGATATTCCAATTGCTCAAGGCGTTGTAAATGGTGTTGGAAGTGTAGGTGATGGTATTTTAGCTATAGCTGATGCATTCGGTGATACAGCAGTTTCAGCAATACATTGTCCATTAGGCACTTCGGCATGTGCAGAGGCGATGGAGAATAATCGTAAAAAAGGGGAGGCGATTTACCAACTTTTAACAAATTTGGATTTAAAAGAACAAGCAAATAAAATTAAACAATCTTATGCAGATTTAAGTAGTGGAGATGCTGAAAAAGTAGCAAATGCACAAAGAGTTCAAGCAGAAGTATTTACTAGTTTGGGGTTGAGTGCAGCGAGTATTAAGAAATTAGGTACAAATAATGTTTCGAATATTCCAAAACTTGATTGGTCTACAGGTTGGGCAACGAGGGGGTTACAGTGGGAAGCGAAATTAAAGCAATCATTATCATCAGATTTTATTGATCTTAATAGTTTTAAAACAAATTTTAAGACGTTTGATTTTTATAATCCATCAACACAAACAGCAATTAGTGCTAAGTCAATGGACACAATTAGTTCATTTAACGGGACCAATGGTTTAAAATCACTTGAAAAGCAGATGAAAAGTTATGTTGATGATACATTAGCGTTTAAGCGAGATGCTCAAAAAGGAGGAGGTCCTTTTGTGTTAACTAAAGATAAAGTTAAAAATAGAGAAGTTCAAATAGCAATACCAGAAGGCACATCAAAAGCTAAAATGCAAGTAATTAAAAGTATGGTAAATTATGGTAAGCAAAATAATGTCAAAGTCATTGTTACAGTTACTAAGAGTGGGAAGTAATGAATAAGGAAGCTATGTTAGTATTTGGTGTTAACTTTATTAAGTTAATAACCTATATAAATGCAGGACTATCAATTGTAGATAAAAATTATGATGCGATTATTTTAGATATTGATTGTACTAATGAAGAGTTAGGTTGGGCAGTTAAAGAAGCTTTAATGCGAAGTACTGTAATTGAGGATCCTGGAGAACGGTCAAAAATTTGTCAAGAATCAATGCTTAATCAGGATGCAATAAAGAATAAAATGAATGAGGAAGATATTGAGATAAGAAAAAAATATGGTTATAAGAATAAAAAAAAATATGAACAGGATTTAATGTATATTTTTCTTAAATTAAATAAAAATGAATATACTTTAAGCCCATCTCATACAGATAAAGATGGATCTACCTCACTAGATAAAGATATTATTTTATCATTATCTGTTTCAGATGAAGAAATAGGCTTAGAAGTTAGAAAGGCGATGAATATATGCACGAGTATTTATAAGTAAAACAATTTATTATTTACGCACTATAATTTGAGACAGTTAGAGCTTGTAAATTATTTTGTATAAGTGCTTTTTTATAAATGATTTAAGTCTAATTGTTAATCCTTCTGGCCTTGAGAGGTCAGAAGCATTGCGCAAGTGATTGGAAAAGAATTTAGTCATGGAGAGGACAAGAATACCACAGCACAGTTAGTATCTCATGCGATCTTGGGGGGCAACGCTGGCTTATATTAACGGTGGCGAGCCGATGGCAGGAGGAAGTGCTGCGGTTGCGAGTGAAGCGGCAGCGAACTACCTCACAAAACAATTAGAAGAAAAATACAAAAAGGATCCTAAATATTTTGTAAATGGAGAGTTCCAAGCAAATTTACTGTCAGAAACTGAAAAAGCGCAAATCAGAGATTTAACCGCTGGTATTGGTGCTGTGATTGGCGGAGCGGTAGGTGACTCATCATACAACGCACAATTGGCAGGTGTGATTGGGCAGAATGCGGTGGAGAATAATGAAATGAGCTTACCTTTTCCACTTGATTCACAAAGGGGGCAAGGTTATGACTCTATAGTCAAGTATGCTCAAGATAAGGGCTTAAGCTATGAAGAGACTCAAAAGTTAATTTATGAATATGGTCAGCCTGAAAACAAACAAGCAAAGGAATATATAGAGGGTTGGATTTTTGAACCACCGAAACTAGCTGCTTCTATACTTAGTGCCAGAGTTAGCTGCACAAAAATTAGAACCGATAGTTGTAATAGCATCCAAAAGTAAGTGGTATATGGGAGCAGTTGATAAAGTAAAAGATTGGTTTGGTACTGAAAGTAAGATAGATGCTGATGTATTAGGGAATAAAGTTCAACAGTTGGATGCCAATACTATAATGGCTCTAGTGGTGCTTGGTATGAGCTGGAAACTACTTGGAAAAAAGCTTTAAAAAGTAATAAAGCTGTGAAAGTGAATATCCAACCAGTTTATTCTGGAACCAGTAAAAGACCTACTTCTTTTATTGTTGAGCAAAATGTAGGTGGTAAGCAATTACCAGTATTGAAATTGAAAAATACGGCTACAGGAAAATGAAGATGCATGATCAAAAAATATATCAAAGAATCGGTGAGTTGTTGTGGTCAATTATGCCAGAAAATGCTTTGGATATTTATTATATCGGCTGTATTTATCCTGATTATTCAGCTGGTGGCGCTGAGTGGCTAACTAAAGAAAATAAAATAGTTAGCTTTGAAATGGGGCAGAGGCCTTATTATATTGAGAGTCAAATCGATGATCTAATTGTCGAGCTAAGGTTGCTAGACATTTTTAAAGAAAAATGGACACATTTTAAAATTACACTTACGGATAATGGTGGATTCAATACGGAATTTGGATATATTCCAAGAGAGGATAGTTGGGTGAGTTTATATATGAAAGCTGTCAGTGATTTAAATGAAAGTGAACTTGATGAATATAATATTCCTCATGAAGAGTGGGAAAAACGAGTTGAGCTGAAAAAACAAAATAAATTATAGAGTGGTTTTTTTAAGCTCTGAGTTTTGTCTCAGGGCTTTTTTTTATTTACGGGGCTTTTTTGCATAAACTGATCAATCTATCTTCCAACGTACTAAATCTGATGTGGGTCAAAATTGGGTCAATGAATTTTTTTATTCAATTAAATAGCTTTGGAATGAATGAGTTGGGATTTGAGTTCAATTGACGCCACCCCACCAAAATTCTTTCCGAAGTAATCTGTCGGAATCTAAAAAAGCCTTTAAACTCAATGTTTAAGGGCTTTTTTATTGGCTGAATGTTTAATGTTGCCAAAAGGAATTCAGAATTCATAAAAACGTTTTATTTTTTAATGGAACCAATTTCTAAAATGTAAAATTCAATGCTTTTGCTACCTAAGTTCTTTCAAAATATAGTATTTATTTCAAGACTTATTTAATACTCTTAAACTTTTATTTGATAGTTTAAGGGCTCACAAGAAAACCATTGTTCTTTTTGTGAAATTCCTCCAAAAGGAAAGTCTATTTTGGTGGCCTTGTTAAAACTTGATTATTACAAGTTTATTTAGAGTTGAGTTGGGCGGTATTTTAAAATCTATTTATATTGAATGATGAAATTCTATCTGTGTTATTGGTTGAGCTTTATGCAGAAAACTCTAAATGGGGTACTTGATATTAGAAATGTCTATTAAAAGATAAGTATTGGATTTTATACTTAAAAAAAATAGAGCCAAGAGACTCTATTTTTTAAGAAAACTTTAATAGCTGTTTTATTTTACCAGCTCAAAGCTCCCCCGTTTGGTAATCCGTTACACGTGTTTCGAAGAAGTTCTTCTCTTTACGTAAGTCCATCATTTCAGACATCCACTGGAATGGGTTGTTCACACCAGCGAACTGCTCTGGTAAACCAAGCTGCGCTAAACGACGGTTACAAATGAATTTTAAGTATTCTTCCATCATTGCTGCATTCATACCCAATACACCGCGTGGCATCGTGTCACGTGCGTATTCAATTTCAAGCATCGTGCCTTCAAGAATCATTTGAATGATTTCTTCTTGGAATTCGGCTGTCCAGAGGTGAGGATTTTCAATCTTGATTTGGTTAATCATATCTATACCAAAATTCAAGTGCATCGACTCATCACGTAAGATGTATTGGAATTGCTCAGCAACACCATTCATCTTATTACGACGGCCCATTGACAAGATTTGGCTGAAGCCACAGTAGAAGAAAATTCCTTCCAGTACGCAGTAGAATGCGATCAAGTTGCGAAGCAAAATCTGATCGTTTTCAGGTGTGCCTGTTTTGAACGAAGGGTCGCTTAAAGACTGAGTATATTTGAGGCCCCAAGCTGCTTTACGTGCAACACTTGGTACTTCGCGGTACATGTTGAAGACTTCACCTTCATCCATACCCAAAGATTCGATACAGTATTGGTAAGCATGTGTGTGAATTGCTTCTTCAAACGCTTGACGCAAAATGTACTGGCGGCATTCAGGGTTGGTAATGTGACGGTAAATCGCGAGAACCAAGTTGTTGGCAACCAAAGAGTCAGCAGTAGAGAAGAAACCAAGTGAGCGCATAACAATCGTGCGTTCGTCTTCAGTTAAGCCATTTTCAGACTTCCAAAGCGCGATGTCATGGTTCATGTTTACTTCTTGTGGCATCCAGTGGTTTGCGCAACCGTCTAGATATTTTTGCCAAGCCCATTCGTATTTGAACGGTACAAGTTGGTTGAGGTCAGCACGACAGTTAATCATCGCCTTGTCGTCAACTTGTACACGTTGCGCACCCATTTCTAGTTCTTCTAGACCTGGAGCAACATCTAAGCTTTCTAAGGCGTGAGATGCTCTTGCCAACGGATCGGCTGGATTTGTTGATCCGCTTCGAGGGGCTGAAGCGGATTGTGTAGTTGCCACATTCTTCTGTGGTTGCTCTGCAGTAGATACCATCTGCGGATTAGCCGCTTTTTGCGGTTCGACGGGCGCAGACTTGTGTTCAGGTGCAGCCGGTTTTTGCGAATCATTTTCGAAATCGTCCCAACTTAGGATAGACATATCAATTCTCTCTACGTTGCTTTATATCTTTTATTGACATCCAGCAAAGCTGAGATGTCCTACTATACGCTTAATTTGTGAAAGCAAAATTAAGTTTTGCCAATCGTTACTCTAAAATGATGTCTAGAGCATGATTCTCATGACTTATTTTGCTTTCGCTTTTTAGCTTGATTGACTTTCACCCAAAAATAGGCGATTGGCATGTAAAACAAAACCACAAAGGAAAGCACCAAGGCTGTAAGACCTAACATGTAGTTATGTGTCATATGAAGCATGGTAATTTCCTTGGGTATCTTTAACTTTTTAATCCCCCTAAACCCCTCTTTATGAAAGAGGGACTTTCACACCTCAATAAGTTTGGTGTAATTCCCCTCCTTTTAGGAGGGGTTAGGGGAGGTTATTACTGACAAGCCTCACAGTCTGGATTGTCAATTGAACATGCCATTGGCACTGGAGCTGCTTGACCGAAGCCTTCATCTTCAGCAACCACTTCTGGTTTAACTTCCTGAGCAACTGCTGCAACAGGCGCTGCCGTTACAGTTGCAGGTTTTACTGCATTCAATGCACCCGTGTTAATGGTTGATTTTTCAGCAGATGTTGCACCTAAAGCACGGAGGTAATACGTCGTTTTTAAACCGCGCAACCAAGCCATTTTATAGGTCAAGTCAAGTTTCTTACCGTTTGCACCAGAGATGTAAAGGTTTAGAGATTGTGCTTGGTCAATCCATTTTTGACGACGTGATGCAGCATCCACAATCCAGCGTGGCTCAACTTCAAACGCAGTCGCGAAGATGGCTTTAAGCTCTTCAGGAATACGCGAAATTTTCTGAACTGAACCCTCGAAGTGTTTCAGGTCATTGACCATCACAGAATCCCACAAACCACGGTCTTTCAACGCACGTACGAGGTACGGGTTGATCACAGTGAACTCACCTGATAGGTTAGATTTTACATATAAGTTTTGGAATGTTGGTTCAATCGACTGAGAAACACCACAAATGTTTGAAATGGTTGCAGTCGGTGCAATGGCCATCACGTTTGAGTTACGCATACCATCTTTTTGAACTTTGGCACGTAAAGTGTCCCAGTCCAAACGTTGAGTACGGTCAACTTCAAACATACGCTCAGGGCGTGATTTTGCAACAAGGTCAAGTGAGTCAATTGGTAGAATCCCTTGATCCCACAGTGAACCTTTAAATGTCTCGTAAGTGCCGCGCTCAAGTGCGAGATCGCTTGATGTTTGGATCGCATAGTAGCTGATCACTTCCATCGACTCATCAGCAAAGTCTACTGCGGCATCAGAACCATAAGCCAGTTGCATTTCATATAGCGCATCTTGGAAGCCCATGATACCCATACCCACTGGGCGGTGTTTCAAGTTTGAGTTTTTCGCTTGAGGAACTGCATAGTAGTTAATGTCGATTACATTATCGAGCATACGAACCGCTGTTTTTACTGTACGTGCAAGCTTTTCACGGTCTAACACACCACCTTGAACGTGTTGTACAAGGTTGATCGAACCTAAGTTACATACCGCGATTTCATCTTTGCTTGTGTTTAATGTGATTTCTGTACACAAGTTAGAAGAGTGAACTACACCAACGTGTTGTTGTGGTGAACGTAAGTTACATACGTCTTTGAATGTGATCCACGGGTGACCAGTTTCAAACAACATCGACAGCATTTTGCGCCACAAATCTTTTGCACGGATTTTCTTGTGCAACATGTTTGTTTCTTTTGCAATTGCTTCATAGTGTGCATAACGCTCAGCGAATTCTGCACCTGTTAAGTCGTGTAGGTCTGGTGTTTCAGACGGCGTGAACAGTGTCCATTCTGCATCTTCAAAAACACGTTGCATAAATAAGTCAGGAACCCAGTTTGCTGTGTTCATGTCATGCGTACGGCGACGGTCATCACCAGTGTTTTTACGTAGCTCTAGGAACTCTTCGATGTCTAAGTGCCAAGTTTCAAGGTATGCACAGACTGCACCTTTACGTTTACCACCTTGGTTTACCGCAACAGCAGTATCGTTCGCCACTTTAAGGAATGGAACGACACCTTGTGACTTACCGTTTGTCCCTTTGATATACGAGTTCAAGGCACGAACTGGCGTCCAGTCATTACCTAGACCGCCTGCCCATTTAGATAGCATTGCGTTATCACGCATAGCGCCATAAATGTCATACAGGTCATCATCAATCGTAGTCAAGTAACAGCTAGACAACTGTGGACGTAGCGTACCTGAGTTAAACAGAGTAGGCGTAGATGCCATGTAATCGAAGCTAGAGAGTAAGTTATAGAATTCGATTGCACGTTCTTCACGATTTGCTTCGTTGAGTGAAAGACCCATCGAAACGCGCATGAAGAATAATTGTGGTAATTCGAAACGTGCGCCATCTGAGTGGATGAAGTAACGATCAAATAAAGTCTGTAAACCTAAGTAAGTAAATTGGTTTGAACGTTCTGGTTGAATCGCTGCTGCCAATTTTGCAAGGTCAAAGTTAAGTAGCTCTGGTGAAAGGAGGTCTAATGCAATACCTTTCTTCAGGAAGGTTTCTAAAGCATCGCCTTCAGCTGTGTCTTCAGACAAGCCAAGGAACGTTAAACCTGTTGCAACCAATTCATCACGCAGTAAGCGAGCCGTGACATAGGTATAGTTTGGTTCTTGTTCGATACGTGTACGTGTAGCCATCATCATCGTCGTTGCGATGTCAGACGCTTTTACACCGTTGTAGAGGTTTTTAATGGTTTCGTCGATGATCGCTTGAACATTAATGCCTTCTAAACCTTCAGCCGCTTTGGTTACTGTTGCTTCAAGCTTACGCATGTCAAGCGGTTGAAGCTGACCATTGGCGTCAGTGATTTGTAGTGTTGGGTGATGGTTTTCACCTGCTTGTTTACGTGCGTCAGCACGTTGATCGCGGTAGATGACATACGCGCGAGCAACTTTCTGTTCACCTGTACGCATTAGCGCAAGTTCAACTTGGTCTTGGATTTCTTCGATGTGGATTGTACCGCCAGAAGGTAAGCGACGCGTAAATGTATTTAATACCATCTCGGTAAGTTGTGAAATACGATCGTGGATGCGGCTTGAGTCAGCACTTTGTTGACCCTCAACAGCTAAAAATGCTTTACCAATAGCAACAGAGATTTTTTCTGCGTCAAAGCTGGCAACATCTCCAGTGCGTTTAATCACCTGAATTTGACCAGGGGTTGAATTTGATACGCTCATGCTAGCATAGCTCCATTTTGTCATCTATTTTTATGTCTATGGACCATTTGAACTGGGCAATTTTTATGCCACAGTGTTTGAGGTTTAAACACAAGACCTAGTGGTTTAAAAATTAATTGAACACAAGATACGGGAAAATTCGGGGTAGATCAATATTGACATTTTATTAAAAATTTCGATTGCTCTTGTATTGAAATGGTCGCTAAAAAAATCCCTTTTTTATGATTCTTGTATTAAGCCTTATTAGACAAGGCGATAGCATAACAAAGCTCGGTTTAAGTACTTATAGATAACATTGTGGATAAGTGAAAAAGAGATGTGTGGAGTAGAAATAAACGGTTGAAAGCAGTGGTTTGGCGTGAAAAAACATCAATTTGTAAAGAAACGTTTCTTTGCTTTGGTTGGATATAGAGCAAACGCGAGAAAGTGCTTATTTTGTGCTTAAAAAAATGTATAACAAAATGCTACTTTGATGTATCAGTTTGGTGAACAAGATCTTGTTTACAATGTAAACGTGTGTATATTGCAAACTATATCAGAGCGTATCCCTTGGATTTTAAAGGATACGTTAAGTCGTCAAAATAAAGGGGCACTCCATGAGCCAAGAAGAAAAGTTACCAAAAATTTTAATCGTAGAAGACGATGAGCGTCTAGCTCGCTTAACTCAAGAATACCTGATTCGTAATGGTCTTGAGGTTGGGGTAGAGCCCGATGGTAACCGTGCCATTCGCCGTATTATTGCAGAACAACCCGATATGGTGGTGCTAGATGTCATGCTTCCAGGTGCTGATGGCTTAACGATTTGTCGTGAAGTTCGTCCACATTACCATCAACCGATTTTGATGTTGACTGCACGTACAGAAGATATGGATCAAGTGCTTGGTCTGGAAATGGGTGCAGATGACTATGTGGCAAAACCAGTTCAGCCACGCGTTTTACTTGCACGTATCCGTGCATTATTACGTCGTACCGACAAGGCGCCAGAAGATGAAGTTGCGCAGCGCATTGAATTTGATGATCTGGTGATCGACAACGGTGGTCGCTCAGTGACTTTAAATGGTGAATTGGTTGACTTCACCAGTGCTGAATATGATTTATTGTGGTTACTTGCTTCAAATGCTGGTCGTATCTTATCGCGTGAAGATATTTTTGAACGCTTACGTGGTATTGAATATGATGGTCAGGACCGTTCAATTGATGTACGTATTTCACGTATTCGTCCAAAAATTGGCGATGATCCTGAAAATCCAAAACGTATTAAAACGGTACGTAGCAAAGGCTATTTATTTGTTAAAGAAACCAATGGTATCTAAGTCATCTATTTGATTCGTTAAAGTGGGACATTTTTAGTGTTCAAACACAGTATATTCTTGCGTATCTATGCAGGGTTAGTCGTGCTGGTTGCTATCGTAGCTCTCATGGCGTATTTGCTTGTGCAAATTATTAATTATCAGCGAGTGCAAGAATATCGCGAATCATTAACAGATGGGATTTCCTTTATTATTAGTGAAGGTGTATCTCGTCAAACCAACGCGCAGCAAAAAGCAGACTGGATTTCAGATGCGTCTGATCTGCTTGAACTGCCCATTAATATGATTCCTGCAAGTAAAGTTAATTTAACTCGAGCAGAGACTAAACGGATTAGTGAGCGTAAAGCCGCTGTACGTTATGATGCGCAAACGCAAGTTGCGTATCTGATTCTTGGTCTAAAAGATGACCCAAATCATTTACTCTATATTAAGGTAGATAAAATTGGGGAGTTGCAAATGAAAGCACTCCCGATTTTTATTCTTGATTATTTGGTCTATTACCCAGGTCAAGAGGAAGAGTATTTAGCGAAAATACAAAAGTATTTCTCTTATCCTGTACATATTGAAGAAGTGCAAAATCTTGCGCTTGAGTCTGAGCAAATTGGTCGATTGCGTTTAGATCATAGTGTGATCTTATATCGCGATAGCGCTTCCGTGCGCGGTACAACCATTTCTATAGTTTCTCCTCCTTTGCCAAGTTCACCGAATAAAGTGTTGGTGCTTGGGCCTGTACCTATTTTCAACTGGATGCCATTTCAGCTTGCAGCAGGGATTACCTTATTAAGTTTGTTTGTGCTCAGTTTAGGGGTATATGGTTTGCTAGTGCCTATGCAACGTAAGTTGCGAGAGGTTAATTATGGTTTGAACCGTATGAAAGCAGGGGATATGACTTTACGTTTGCCTGTCGATGGTAAAGACGAAATGGCGAGTCTGGCGAATAGTTATAACAGCATGTCCGATCACATTCAGCGTTTGATTGAAGCACAGCGTGAACTCATGCGTGCCGTATCCCATGAGCTTCGCACGCCTGTTGCGCGCATCCGTTTTGGGATGGAAATGTTGGCGGAAGAAGACGATTATGAATATCGCCTGCAGCAAGTTGATATGATTGATAAAGATATTGAGGCCTTAAATACTTTAATTGACGAAATTATGACTTATGCCAAATTAGAGCAAGGTACGCCATCACTCGATATTGAAAATATTGTCTTGTTTGAAGTGTTAGATCAGGTGGTGGTAGAGACTGAAGCCTTAAAGACTCAAAAGGAAATCAACTTAAATGCACCACCTTTAACGTTACAGGTTGAAGCTGAACGTCGTTACTTACATCGTGTAGTGCAAAACTTAGTCGGCAATGCCGTACGTTATGGTGACCATCAGGTGTTGGTGAGTGGTGGTATTAATGAAAATGGGATGGCTTATGTCTGTGTGGAAGACGATGGGCCAGGTATTCCCGAAGATGAGCGTGAGCGTGTTTTTGAGGCATTTGCTCGTTTAGATGATAGTCGGACTCGTGCATCTGGTGGTTATGGTTTGGGGCTTTCAATTGTGAGTCGTATTGCTTACTGGTTTGGTGGGCGTGTAATGGTTGATCAAAGTCCAAGTTTAGGGGGCGCGCGTTTTACCATGACATGGCCAGCACATCGTTTTAGTAAGTCTAAAAAGAAATATAATGTCAAAGAAAACACAGACACCAAAAACTAATTTTTATGTGGTATGAAAAAGCACCGAAGTTCGGTGCTTTTTTTTCATTATTTTTTTATTCTTGAATAGTGGCATCAGGAGAAATAATTTGCTTGCCTTGCTTTAGGCTTTCAAGCGCACTGGCATTAAAGTCAATCAGCAGAGAATTGTTTTGTATATCTATGCCATAGCGGCTAATGAGCTTTTGGTCACCATTGATTGTTTCAATTTTGTATTCATCTACAATATTCATAATGCCATCGAGATTGGTGGTAGCTGAAGCTTTGTCTTGACGAAAAAGTTCATAAATGTCGCGTAAATCAAAAATAGCATTATTGGCATCGGGGTGTTTACGGACATAGTTTTCAACATGGCGAATAAGCAACTGGGCAAATAAAAAATAATTAGGTTTATGGGTGAATTCTAGGCTCATTCGGTGCTCCTTATTCTTTGTTGTTGGTTATTTATATCAATAGCATAAGAAAAAGCTGAGTGCATCTATTGATTGATTTGATTTGCAAATAAACACAAAAAATATGAGTGACTTAATTTGCTTTTATCTATGTTTGATGAATAAAAAAAACGGTTGGTTCGGTTGATTTTTCTCGTTTTGGTAGATGGTCTGCCATGTGTAGAGAGATGGTGTAAATGATTTGAGGGGCTTCCACAGGTTTGTGAATTCCAACTGTAAGATGAAAATTTAGAAAAATAATAGAATAGTACTGTTTTATTTAAGAAAACGATCAGTTTTAAAATAAAAGGGTTTGCATAGAAAAAATCTCAAAAAACGACGAGAAATCATCCTAAAGACGAATATCTATAAGCTAGCAACTTACGTCATCAATCGGGTACAATTGGCGGGATTAATTTTGTGTTTGGTGTATTTGAAGGCCAATACATACATTCTTTGTTAATAAATTAGGCCTGCCAGGAGTTATCCCCGCATGAGTGCCATTACTCCATACGAATGGGCAATTATTGCCTTCGTGATCGGCGTTACATTTCTTTGCGTCTTTATGCTGACCGTTCCATTACTCCTTGGGGGTAAGTCATGGGGCCGTGCCAAGCAAGAGCAATTTGAATCAGGTGTGGTTGGTGCTGGTGGTGCACGTATCCGCCTATCAGCAAAGTTCTATTTGGTTGCTATCTTCTTCGTCGTATTCGACTTAGAGGCGCTTTACCTTTACGCATGGGCGAACTCTGTTCGTGAAGTGGGTTGGGTTGGGTTTACAACAGCAGCAGTATTTATTTTAGTTTTACTCGTTGGTTTGGTTTATGAGTTGTCTACTGGTGCGCTTAACTGGTCGCCTTCAGACAAGCGTAAAGCAGCAGGGATTAAACCTAAAGTTGGTTCTCCAAATATGAACATTGCAGAAATCACTCGCTTTAATTCAATTGAAGAGTTGGTTATGGATCCTACGGGTCAAATCCCAGCTCAATCATCTGGTCGTGTGAAAGATAAATCACCGGCTAAATCGTCTGACAAGGAGTAACTCGGGATGAAATATACATTAACCCGTGCGAATCCGGATGCTGATCAATATCCACTTCAAGAGCGTCAAATCGTAACGGATCCGCTTGAAGAAGAAGTGAATAAAAATGTGTTCATGACTCGTTTAGAGGACGTGGCACATACAGCAGTGAACTGGGGACGTAAGAACTCAGTTTGGCCGTTTAACTTTGGTACATCTTGCTGCTACGTAGAGTATGCAACGACTTTGACAGGCGTGCATGACTTGTCGCGTTTCGGTGCCGAAGTAATCCGTGCTTCACCTCGTCAAGCGGATTTGATGATTGTTGCAGGTACATGTTTCGTCAAAATGGCTCCAGTTATTCAACGTTTATATGAACAAATGTTGGAACCGAAGTGGGTTATTTCAATGGGCGCATGTGCAAACTCTGGCGGTATGTACGATATTTATTCAGTTGTACAAGGTGTGGATAAAATCATCCCAGTTGATGTTTATATTCCAGGTTGCCCACCACGTCCAGAAGCATTAATCCAAGCATTAATGTTGTTACAAGACCAAATTCAACTAGAGCGCCGTCCACTTTCTGCCGTGATTGGTGATGATCTTAAGCCAGTATATAAGCCAAAGATGATGCCAGAACGTGACCGTAAGAATGCTGAACGTATTGCAGTGAAAAACTTACGCTCTATGGATGAAATTAAATAATTTAAACGATAAATTTTGATGCACCCGGCTTGGGTGTAATTGTCGTTTAGGTTGAATGAATTTGTATTAAATAGGAAGCCAAGCCAATGGCTGAAACTGAAAACGCTATGCCAGAATCACCGCAAGTTGATTCACGCCCAGCATTTGCAATTGTAGAAGAGCTCAAAACCAAATTTGGTGAGAACTTCTATGTGCAAACGACTTTTGAAGACTTTCCAACAGTCTGGGTTGAGCGCGCGCGCGTACAAGAAGTTTTAATGTTCTTGCGTACAGTGTCACGTCCATACGTGATGCTGTTTGACTTGTCTGCGGTAGATGAACGTTTACGTACACACCGCGACGGTTTGCCTGCGTCTGACTTTACTGTGTTCTATCACTTGTTATCGCTTGAGCGAAATAGTGATATTCGTATCAAAGTTGCGTTGAATGAAAATGATGTAAATCTTCCAACGGCAACCAACATTTGGCCAAATGCCAACTGGTACGAGCGTGAAGCTTACGATATGTTCGGGATCAATTTCGAAGGGCATCCAATGCTTCGTCGTATTTTGTTGCCAACATACTGGGAAGGTCATCCACTTCGTAAAGAGTATTCTGCGCGTGCTACTGAATATACACCGTATATGCAGAACCAAGCGAAGCAGGACTATGAACAGGAACACCTTCGTTTCGTACCTGAAGATTGGGGGATGAAACGTGGAAATGACGACGAAGACTTCATGTTCCTTAACTTAGGTCCTAACCACCCATCTGCGCACGGTGCTTTCCGTGTAATCTTGCAGTTGGATGGTGAAGAAGTGAAAGACTGTGTGCCTGATATCGGTTATCACCACCGTGGTGTGGAAAAGATGTCCGAACGTCAAACTTGGCATTCATTCATTCCTTATACCGACCGTGTGGATTACTTGGGCGGTTGTGCGCAAAACATGCCTTATGTGATGGGTGTGGAGCAAATGGCGGGTATTACTGTACCTGACCGTGCGCAATGTATCCGTGTCATGATGTCTGAATTGTTCCGTATCAATAACCACTTATTGTTCATCGGTACTGCAATTCAAGATGCCGGCGGTATGACACCTGTCTTCTACATGTTTGCGGATCGTCAAAAAATCTATGACGCAATTGAAGCAATCACTGGTTACCGTATGCACCCAGCATGGTTCCGTATCGGTGGTACAGCGCATGACTTGCCAAATAATTGGCAGCATCTGATTCGTGAAATCCTAGATTGGATGCCGAAACGTATGAATGAATACTACACAGCAGCACTTAAAAACTCTGTGTTTGTAGGTCGTACGCGTAACGTAGCTCAATATGATGCAAAATCTGCATTGGCTTGGGGTGTGACTGGTACAGGTTTGCGTGCAACTGGTATTGATTTTGATGTTCGTAAATACCGTCCTTATAGCGGTTATGAAAACTACGACTTCGATGTGCCACTTGAGTACGAAGGCGATGCTTATGCACGTGTGATGGTTCACTTCCGTGAAATTGAAGAATCTCTCAAAATCGTGAAGCAATGTTTAGACAACATGCCATCTGGTGCATACAAAGCAGATCACCCATTGGCTGTTCCACCGCCGAAAGATAAGACTTTACAAGACATTGAAACCTTGATTACGCACTTCTTAAGCGTATCTTGGGGTCCTGTAATGCCTGCAGGTGAAGCATCTGTAATGGCGGAAGTGGTCAAAGGTGCGTCGAACTACTACTTGACTTCAGATAAGTCAACGATGAGTTACCGTACTCGTATTCGTACACCAACTTTCACGCATTTACAGCAAATGCCTTCTGTGATTAACGGCAGTCTGGTATCTGACTTGATCATTTATTTAGCGACAATTGACGTCGTTATGGCTGACGTGGATCGCTAAGGGGTAAACGCATTATGATGATTTTGACTGATAAAAAGCCACGCGTGAATGTTGAAGGGATTTTGACTACGGACGAAATCCATGAAATCGAACATCACATTGGTCACTATCCGTACCCACGTGCAGCATCTTTGGATGCTTTGAAGTGTGTACAACGCCGTAATGGCTGGGTAGATGATGCGCAGCTAAACGCCATTGCTCAGTTATTGACAATCAGTGTTGCTGATTTGGAAGGTGTTGCAACTTTCTATAACCGTATTTACCGTCAACCCGTGGGTCGTAACGTCATTTTACTTTGTGACTCGATTGCGTGTTTCTTGATGGGTGCGGAAACTTTAGCAGAAGCTTTTCAGCGCGAGTTAGGCATTCAGTTTGGTCAAACGACTGCTGATGGTCGTTTTACTTTGCTGCCGATTTGCTGCTTAGGTAACTGTGACAAAGGCCCAACCTTGATGGTGAATGAAGACACTCACGGTTTGGTTGAAGTTTCTTCAGTGAAACAGTTATTGGAGAAGTATGTATGAATACCGAACCAAAACCAATTTATGGCGAAGGTAACCCAGAAACGCATCCATTAACTTGGCGTTTGAGTAAACAAGAGCACGTTCGTAATGCAGATGATTACGAAGCGCTTGAAGGTTACGCGGGTCTAAAAAAAGCAATCACCATGCCACCGAAAGATGTGCTTGAAGTGATTAAAGCTGCGACTGTGAAAGGTCGTGGTGGTGCGGGCTTCCCAGCTGGGATCAAATGGTCTTTGATGGCGCCAAATGACAACTCAGGGCCACGTTACCTGATTTGTAATGCCGATGAGATGGAACCAGGGACCTTTAAAGACCGTTTGTTGATGGAAAAACTTCCTCACCAATTGATTGAAGGGATGTTGATTGCAGCGTATACGCTTGAAGCAACTCATGGTTATATCTTCATTCGTGGCGAGTACATTGAAGCGGCTGCTTACTTAAATGAAGCGCTTGAGCAAGTTCGTGCCAAAGGTTACTTGGGTGATAACATCCTTGGAACGGGTTGGAACTTCGAGCTTTATGTACACACGGGCGCAGGTCGTTATATTTGTGGTGAAGAAACTGCATTGATTAACTCGCTTGAAGGTCGTCGTGCAAACCCACGTACCAAACCGCCATTCCCGCAAGTTGCTGGTGCTTGGGGTCGTCCTACGATTGTCAACAACGTAGAGACCTACAATAACCTACCTGCAATTATGCTGCGTGGCCCTGAGTGGTATATCGGTTTATCTGCAGGCAAGTCGAAAGATCCGGGCACAAAAATTTATGGTGCATCTGGCAAGGTGAAATTTCCAGGACTTTGGGAACTTCCATTTGGTACAACTGCGCGTGAAGTGATTGAAGACTATGCAGGCGGTATGCGTGATGGTTTGAAACTGAAAGCATGGTTACCGGGTGGTGCATCTACAGATTTCTTGGCTGCTGAACATATTGATCTACCGATGGATGCTGAGAGCATCATGAAAGCAGGTTCACGTTTAGGTACGTGTTTGCTGATGGTGGTTGACGAAACGCAATGTATGGTTTCAGCGACACGTAACTTAGAAGAATTCTTTGCACGTGAGTCATGTGGTTTCTGTACGCCTTGTCGTGATGGTTTACCGTGGGCGGTGAAAGCACTGAAAGCATTGGAAGATGGTACAGGTAAGAAAGAAGATATTGATCACTTACAAGAGCTTACTCGTAAGCTTTGGATTGGTAAGACTTTCTGTGCGCATGCTCCAGGTGCAATGGAACCGTTGATGGGTGCACTCAAATATTTCCGTGGCGAGTTTGAAGCAAAAGTGGTGAATGCTGCTGCTGCGCAAACTAGCAACGTAGAACAAGCTTAAGGAATTCGACTATGGCTACAATTCATGTCGATGGCAAATCGTACGAAGTCAATGGCTCAGAGAACTTGCTACAAGCATGTTTGTCTTTGGGTATTGATATCCCGTACTTTTGTTGGCATCCATCCTTAGGTTCTGTCGGTTCTTGCCGTCAATGTGCCGTGACTCAATACGCGAATCCTGAAGATACGCGTGGTCGTTTAGTCATGTCATGTATGACACCTGCATCTGACAATACCTACATCTCGATTGAAGACAAAGAAGCGAAAGACTTCCGCGCGTCAATTGTTGAGTTCTTGATGACCAACCACCCACACGACTGTCCAGTCTGTGAAGAAGGTGGGCACTGTCATTTACAA
Organism: Acinetobacter sp. SW-226; assembly: GCF_055632855.1. Lineage (NCBI taxonomy): Bacteria > Pseudomonadati > Pseudomonadota > Gammaproteobacteria > Moraxellales > Moraxellaceae > Acinetobacter > Acinetobacter sp. SW-226. The sequence goes on from NZ_CM145752.1 coordinate 773,862, forward strand.
GATATGACTGTGATGACTCAACACGACCGTCGTCGTTACCGTTTCACGAAACGTACGCACTACAACCAAGAGTTAGGCTCATTCATTTCTCATGAAATGAACCGTTGTATCGCATGTTACCGTTGTGTTCGTTACTACAAAGACTACGCGGGCGGTACAGACTTTGGCGTATATGCAAGCGCGTCACGTGTTTACTTTGGTCGTCCTGAGTCGGGTACTTTAGAGTCTGAATTTTCGGGTAACTTGACTGAAGTATGTCCTACAGGTGTATTTACTGATAAAACGCATTCAGAACGCTATAACCGTAAGTGGGACATGCAGTATGCGCCAAGCGTATGCCAAGGCTGTTCTTCGGGTTGTAACATTTCTCCGGGTGAGCGTTATGGCGAACTTCGTCGTGTCGAAAACCGTTTTAATGGTGATGTAAACCAATACTTCCTTTGTGATAAAGGTCGTTTTGGGACAGGCTATGTGAACCGTGCAGATCGTCCACGTCAACCACAGTTCCGTAATGCTACAAACATTGAAACTGTTTCTGTAGATACTGCTTTAGATACGGTGATTGCAAATATTCAAGGCAAAAAAGTCTTAGGTATTGGTTCTCCACGTGCATCACTTGAGTCGAACTTCGCACTTCGCGAATTAGTTGGTCAAGAGCACTATTCAACAGGTATGTCTCAAAAAGAGCAGAACTTAGTTGAATTGGCTGCATCTATTATGCAAACCGAAGGTGTATATAACCCAGGTATGCGTGAAATCGAAAGCTATGATGCGGTGTTGATCTTGGGTGAGGACTTAACGCAAACTGCGCCACGTATGGCGTTGTCTGTTCGTCAAGCGGCGAAAAACAAAGCCAAAGAAATGGCTGCGGAACGCCGTACCCAAGACTGGTTGGCGGAACCGCTACAACGTATTGCTCAAGATGCCAAATCACCGATTTTCATCCTCGCTGCAACGCAAACACGCTTAGCTGATGTGGCTACAGGTGAAGTGGTTGCATCTCCAAACGACATCGCTCGTTTAGGTTTTGCTGTTGCTGCTGCTGTAAAAGGTGATGCAATTCTTGGTCTGGCGGATGATGCGAAAGCCTTTGCTCAGAACATTGCAGATACACTGAAAGCGGCGAAGAAACCACTGATCATTTCAGGTACAAGTTTACAAGATGCATCCATCATGGAAGCTGCTGCACAAGTTGCGCAAAACCTTGGTGGAAATGCTGGTTTAACCCTGACAGTTCCTGAAGTGAACTCTATGGGCTTGGCGATCTTTGGTGGTCAAAGCTTAGAACAAGTGTTTGCACAAGACTATGACACGGTTGTGATCGTTGAAAATGATCTATTCCGTCGTTTGCCAGCGGCACAAGTTGAAGCGGCACTTGCAGATAAAGAAGTGATTGTTTTAGATCATTCTGAAACTGAAACTGTCAAGAAAGCCGATATCGTACTTTCTGCTGCGTCATTTGCTGAAGGTGATGGTACGGTGGTCTCTCAAGAAGGCCGTGCACAACGTTTCTACCAAGTGTATGACCCGAGCTACTATAAACCTGAACTGGCGATCAAGGAATCTTGGCGCTGGTTACATGCCATTGAAACTGGCGTGAAGGGCAAAGCGATTTCTTGGACCTTGCTTGATGACGTGATTGAGTCAGTTGCGAAAAACGTACCTGCACTTGAGGCGATTCAAGATGTAGCTCCAGATGCGGGCTTCCGTGTCCATGGTTTGAAAGTTGCGCGTGAACCACGTCGTTACTCTGGTCGTACTTCTATGCGTGCACCATTGAACGTGCATGAACCGAAACAACCGACAGATATCGACTCTGCATTAACCTTCTCTATGGAAGGCTATGTCGGGAACCAGACGCCGTCTCCACTGGTACCATTTGCATGGTCAGCAGGTTGGAACTCACCGCAAGCTTGGAACAAATTCCAAGATAACGTCGGTGGTCACTTAAAAGGTGGTGATTCGGGTGTGCGTTTATTCGATCGTTTAGCGAAGCGTCCAGCACGTACTTTCGTAGCTCCTGCGGTTGTGGTTGCAAACCCTGATAGCTTCCGTTTAGTGCCAATGCATCACATTTTTGCTTCTGGTGAATTTACTGTGAAAACACCTGCAATGGAGTCGCGTATTCCTGAAGCAGTCTTTGCAGTGGGTGAGCAAGATGCAACTCGTTTGAATGTTCAAGATGGTCAAAAAATCACTGTGAAAGCAGGTGAGACTTCGATTGTACTTCCAGTTCAAGTGATTGATTATTTACCTACAGGTTATATTGGTTATCCAGTTGGTCTTGCACCTACGGTTTCACTTGCTGAGCCTGTATCAGTCGCGGTAGGAGCGTAATTCATGCAACAAGAATTAATCCGTCAAACGCCGCTTTGGGCTGAGAACTGGCCAATTGCCTACTCAGTCATTCAAGCGATTGTGATTTTACTCGTTGTAGTACTCATCGCTGCGTTGATGTCTTTTATTGAGCGTCGTTTACTGGGCTTATGGCAAGACCGTTATGGTCCCAACCGTGTAGGTCCTGGGGGGATGTTCCAGATCGTTGCTGACATGCTGAAAATCATGTTCAAAGAAGACTGGACACCAAAGTTTGCTGACAAATTGACTTTCCGTTTAGCTCCTGCTGTTGCCATGGCAACAGCGGTGCTGTCGTTCATGGTTATTCCTGTATCACCATACTTAGGTGTGTCAGACATGAGCATTGGCCTATTGTTCTTTATGGCAATGGCCGGTATTGCAGTCTATGCCGTATTGTTTGGTGGTTGGTCATCAAACAACAAATATGCATTGCTCGGTGGTCTACGTTCAGCAGCACAAACCATTTCTTATGAAGTGTTCTTGGGTATTTCATTGATGGGTGTGGTTGCGATTGCAGGCTCATTCAACATGCGTGAAATTGTAGAAGCACAAAAAGATGTATGGTTTGTTATTCCACAGTTCTTAGGTTTCTTAATCTTCGTGGTTGCAGGTGTTGCGGTTACTCACCGTCACCCATTTGACCAACCAGAAGCAGAACAAGAATTGGCGGAAGGTTACCACGTCGAGTATGGTGGTATGAAATGGGGGATGTTCTTCGTTGCAGAATATGTCAACGTGGTTCTGATCTCTGCATTGATCGTCACGCTATTCTTCGGTGGTTGGTTAGCGCCATTTAACATCGACATTCCGTTCGTTCCACCCGTATTCTGGTTCATTATCAAAACAGCATTCTTTGTGATGATGTTTGTCTTGGCTCGTGGTTCACTTATGCGTCCACGTTATGACCAAGTGATGAACTTTGGTTGGAAGATTTGCTTACCATTAGCGTTAGTTAACTTATTAGTTACTGGCGCAGTGATTCTGTGGTAAGGGCAGGGAGAATAAAATGTATAAAATTCTAGCTGGGTTCGGGTCAATCGTACGTTCACTGTGGATGGTTTTCTCACACGTGACACGTAAACGTGACACCATTCTTTACCCAGAAGTGCCAGCCGAACAAATTGTTCCACCACGTTTCCGTGGTCGTATCGTGTTAACACGTGACCCAGATGGTGAAGAACGTTGTGTTGCGTGTAACTTATGTGCAGTTGCATGTCCTGTTGGCTGTATTTCACTACAAAAAGCAGAAAAGGAAGATGGTCGTTGGTATCCGGAGTTTTTCCGTATCAACTTCTCACGTTGTATTTTCTGCGGTATGTGTGAAGAAGCATGTCCGACGACTGCAATTCAAATGACGCCAGATTTCGAGTTGGGTGAATACGTTCGTCAAGACTTGGTATACGAGAAAGAAAACTTACTCATTTCAGGTCCTGGTAAATACCCAGACTACAACTTCTACCGTGTAACAGGTATGGCTGTAACTGGAAAAGACAAAGGTCAAGCGCAGCGTGAAAGCGCACCAGTTGATGTACGGAGCTTATTACCATGATGTGGCCATTTTATTTGATGGCACTTGTGGCCATCGTTTCTACGATTCGTGTTGTGACCAACGCGAATCCTGTACACGCTTTATTGAGCTTGATCGTGTCACTTCTTGCAGTTGCAGGCATGTTTATGATCGTGGGTGCGCCATTTGCTGGCGCGCTTGAGATCATCGTCTATGCAGGCGCGATCATGGTGTTATTCGTATTCGTAGTGATGATGTTAAACCTTGGTCAACATACCGTTGAACAAGAGCGTAAATGGTTAACATCGTCTGCTTGGGCATATCCAGCACTCATGAGCTTCTTAATGGGCTTGGTGTTGGTGTGGATGCTCGGCTCTGACTACACAGTGGCTGGCCCAGCTATGGGTACCGAAGTTGTGGGTCCAAAAGTCGTTGGCCAAGCACTCTTTACTCACTATTTATTATTGGTTGAAGTTGCTGCCATGTTATTGCTTGCTGCATTGGTTGCAGCATTCCATCTTGGTAAACGTGAACCAGGTGCAGAAGAGGACAAACAATAATGGGCAACATCCCTTTAGAACATGGTTTGATTGTTGCAACCATCCTTTTTGCACTGGGTTTTTACGGTGTGATGGTGCGACGCAATCTATTATTTATGTTAATGAGCCTTGAAATCATGATGAACGCAGCAGCGCTTGCGTTTGTTTTGGCTGGTAGTGCATGGGTACAACCAGACGGACAAATCATGTTTATTTTGATCTTAACGCTTGCTGCGGCAGAGGCTTGTATTGGTCTTGCGATCGTCCTTCAGTTCTACCATCGCTTCCATCACTTGGATGTGGATGCTGCTAGTGAGATGCGCGGATGAGTTTTTTATATTTAACAGTATTATTCCCGCTCATTGGTTTTGTCCTTTTAGCGGCAGGTCGCAACAAGCTTCCTGAAAATGTTGCTGCCATTATTGGTGTGGGGGCAGTTGGCCTTTCTGCATTGGTTGCTTTGATCGCTGGTCTAGACTTTGTTAATAACGGCAAAGTGACTTATGTTCAACATCTGTGGACATGGTTCAATGTCGGTAATCTAAGCCCAGGCATTAGCTTACATCTTGACGGTTTATCACTGCTCATGATGGGTATGGTGACGGGTGTGGGTTTCCTAATTCACATCTTTGCGTCATGGTACATGCGTGGTGAAGAAGACTTTGCACGTTTCTTCTCTTATTTCAACCTATTCGTTGCTAGCATGTTGCTGCTCGTATTGGGCGATAACTTAGCGTTATTGTTCTTAGGTTGGGAAGGCGTGGGTCTATGTTCTTACTTGCTGATTGGTTACTACTACCAAAACCCTGCAAATGGTTTTGCAGCAATTAAAGCATTTACCGTAACACGTATCGGTGATGTGTTCTTACTGATCGCTTTGTTCTTAATTTACCAACAGTTCGGTACATTAAACATTGCGGAAGTGGTTGCAGCTGCACCAACAGTGATGACACAAAGTTCATCTTTAACCATTTGGACAGCACTCATGTTGTTCTTGGGTGCAGCAGGTAAATCTGCACAGATCCCATTACAAACATGGTTGGCTGATGCGATGGCAGGTCCTACACCTGTATCTGCATTGATCCACGCTGCAACGATGGTAACTGCAGGTGTTTACCTGTGCTGCCGTATGCATACCGTGTTTGAAATGGCGCCAGAAGTGATGATGTTTATCTCAATCACAGGTGCGGTAACCTTGTTAGTGGCTGGTTTTGCTGCATTGGTTCAAACCGACATCAAACGTATTTTGGCTTACTCTACAATGAGTCAGCTCGGTTATATGTTTATGGCTGTGGGTGCTGAAGCTTACCAAGCAGGTCTATTCCACATGCTGACTCACGCATTCTTCAAGGCATTGTTATTCTTGTCTTCAGGTGCAGTGATTTTGGCTTATCACCACGAACAAAACATCTTCAAGATGGGCGGTTTGTTCTACAAGAATAAATTCCTATTTATGTGTTTCGCCATTGGTGGCGGTGCATTAGCCGCGATTCCATATATCACCGTGGGCTTCTTCTCGAAAGACGCGATCTTGGGTGCAGTTTGGGTTCAAGGTGAATCAATCGCAGTGTATAACTCATTATACTGGGCGGGTGTAGCAGGTGCATTCTTAACCTCGATTTACACATTCCGTCTGATTTGGGTTGTGTTCTTTGGTAAAGAAAATACCCCATATCATGCGATTAAAGGCATCACATACTGGGGACCTTTGGGTATTCTTGCAGTACTTTCAACTTTCATTGGTGCGGTACTTAAAGCACCTGTAGAAAGCATTTTAAATGCAGCAAAAATCCCAGCATTTGTAATCCCAGAAGCATTAGAACATGGCATGCACAGCGCTGAATGGACTGCTGTTGGTATTGCATTGGTTGGTTTAGCGATTGGTGTGGTGTTATTTGCATTTGCTTATAGTGCTGTGAAAAGCTTTGCTAAAACGTCATTCGGTGCAGGTCTTGCAAACATTTGCCGTAATGCGCTAGGTTTCGATGCGCTCTATGACATTGTTTTTGTGAAACCATATTTGCTTATTGCGAAGATTTTAGGTCGTGATCCAATTGATCGCTTGTGGTTAGTCTTGCCTGCTATTGTGAAGGGTGGACATAGCTTCACAAGTTCACGTCAAACAGGTTCATTGCGTGATTACGCATCAAGCATGGCATTAGGTATCTTTGTATTGCTAATGGTCTTGATCGTAACTCAGATCGTGGGGAAATAAGATGGAAATCACAAACAACTGGATTCTACCCGCGCTGATCTTAGTTCCGTTCATTGCTGGTTTTATTTGTTGGTTAGTCGACAAACTCGACGACAAACTGCCGCGTTATATTGCGCTGATTGGTATGCTCATTACTTTGGGCTTAACCATTGCACTGTGGCAAACAGGTACATTTAACTACGAACTTGGCGCGAAAGTGCCATCGTGGTCTGCTGAATTCATGTTGCCATGGATTCAAACTTTAGGCATTAACATCCACTTAGCGGTGGATGGCCTATCTCTATTAATGGTGGGCTTAACGGCACTTTTAGGTGTGTTGGCTGTCGGCTGTTCTTGGGGTGAAATTCAAAAGAATGTTGGTTTCTTCCACTTAAACCTTTTATGGTCTTTGGGTGGTGTGATCGGTGTCTTCTTAGCGATTGACATGTTCTTGTTCTTCTTCTTCTGGGAGATGATGCTTGTACCTATCTACTTTTTGATCGCGCTTTGGGGTCATAAAGGGGCAGAAGGTAAATCACGTGTTTACGCTGCAACCAAATTCTTTATCTATACGCAAGTCGCTGGTCTTATTATGTTGATCGGTATCCTAGGCCTCGTGGTTTATGGTTACATGATGACAGGTATGATCGGTTTTGATTACAACTACTTATTAGCTGTAGCCAACACTTTAGACAAAGAATTACCTACCGTTGCTTATGCATTCATGCTGTGTTTATTTGTCGGTTTTGCGGTAAAACTTCCAGTTTTCCCATTACACGGCTGGTTACCAGATGCGCATGCACAAGCACCTACAGCGGGTTCGGTTGACCTTGCAGGTATCTTGATTAAGACGGCTGCATACGGTCTACTTCGTTTTGTGATTCCATTCTTCCCAGCGGCTTCTGCACAGTTTGCAGATATCGCGATCATTTTCGGTTTGATCGGTATCTTCTACGGTGCTTGGTGTGCTTTCCAGCAAACCGATATGAAACGTTTACTTGCGTACACGTCGATTTCACACATGGGCTTTGTTTTACTTGCGATTTACGCAGGTAACATTTTAACCTTCCAAGGTTTGATGATCATGATGTTGGCACATGGCTTGTCATCTGCTGCATTGTTCATTATGTGTGGTCAAGTGTACGAGCGTGTTCATACACGCGATATGCGTTTGATGGGCGGTATGCGTGGTCAGTTCCCATATCTTGCATTCTTCCTCATGTTCTTCGTGGCGGCGCTTGTGGGTATTCCGGGTCTAGGTAACTTCATTGGTGAGTTCCTGATCCTGATGGGTTCTTATGCAAAATTCCCAGTGTTTACTATTCTTGCAGCTGTAAGCTTAGTATTTGCAGGTCTTTATGGCTTGATTCTGATCCACAAAGCATTGTTTGGTACACCGAACGAAGAACAACAACAGCACTACAACAACCCATTGAAAGACTTAAATGCGCGTGAAGTAGTGATCTTGTTAATCTGTGCTTTCGGTCTGTTATGGCTGGGTCTATATCCACAAAGCTTCCTTGATATTTCAAATTCAAGCATGGCGTGGTTAGCAAACAGCTACATTCCTGTACAAGAAGTCGTTGACGTTGCAAGTCAAGCAACTGTTCAACTCGAAAATGTGGAGATGCAATAAGTCATGAACTTCACAATGTCATTTTCTGAGCTTATGCCTTTAGCTCCCGTGATGATCGTTGCTTTAACAACGATCGTCGTGATGATTCTTACTGCAATTAAGCGTAACCATAACTTAATTGCAACAGCATCAGTTGTGGGCTTAAACCTTGCAGCAGCTTATGTGCTTTTCACAATGTTTGGTGGGGCTTTTAAACCAGCAAACGTGATGGGTATGTTCATGGTGGATGCGTTCACCTTGTTATACCAAGTGATCATTTTGATTGCGGCACTGGCATGCTGTACTTTGTCTCATGCCTATATCGAGACTTATAAAGATAACCGTGAAGAACTGTATATCTTAATGTTGTCATCAGTGACTGGTGCAATGTTAATGGTCGCAAGCTCTCACTATGCATCGTTCTTCATTAGCCTTGAGTTGATGTCGATTCCTGTATATGGCTTATTGGCGTATACACACCAACGCTCTAAATCTTTAGAAGCGGGTGTGAAGTACTTGGTGCTTTCAGCAACAGCTTCGGCAATGTTGTTGATGGGTATGGCTTACATTTACGCGTACACAGGTTCAATGTCGTTCTATGACAATGTTCAAGCGTTAATGCAAAACATCCAGCAACCGATGGTGCTTTTAGGTTTAGGTTTCATCGTATTTGCTGTGGCATTTAAACTGTCTTTAGCGCCATTCCACAAATGGACACCAGACGTTTATGCAGGTGCACCAACACCGATTGCAACTTTCCTTGCAACGGCTGCAAAAGTCGCAACAATTGGCCTGTTTGTACGTTACATCTTAACTTCAGGTGCGATCCTAGTTGACTCTATCATCACGATCTTAACTGTGATTGCAGTGTTATCAATCTTGGTGGGTAACTTCCTTGCAGTGAAGCAAGTGAACTTGAAACGTATCTTGGCATACTCTTCAATTGCGCACTTTGGTTGCTTGTTGATTGGTTTAATCAGCATGACCTATGCAAGCCTTGGAAACGTATCTGTTTATGTAATCACTTATGTATTAACTACAATTGGTGCGTTCGGTGCAGTTGCATTGATGTCTAGTCCATATAACAATGTGGATGAAGCAGAAAGCCTAGCAGACTACCGTGGTCTATTCTGGCGTCGTCCAGTGTTGACCGCAGTGTTAACCGTGATGATGTTATCGCTTGCAGGTATTCCATTGACAGCGGGCTTCATTGGTAAGTTCCTGGTGGTGATGGCTGCGGTAACGACTCAACATTGGTTCCTTGCTGCGATGATCATTGTTGGTTCTGGTATTGGTCTGTACTACTATCTCCGTGTGATGGTTGTGATGTACATGACACCGCCAGACGCACCGCGTGTCGACGCTGTGGATCATTGGGGTCAAAAAGTGGGGGGTATTATGGTGCTTTTAGCTGCGGCAGCAGTACTGGTGATTGGTATCTATCCAGATCCAATTATTAAGCTTGCGCTTCAGTCTGAGATTTTATCTCCAATCCACTTTATGCTTTCTCAACAGCACTAATCATTCAAAACGTTTTGTTTTAATAAAAAAGCCTCCATCAATTGGGGGCTTTTTGTTTTTATCGCACGATAAAAAGCTTTATAATGTCAGGAATTTTATTTTACCTTTTAGGTGCTCTCCCGTGGCTATCCATGAAATTCGTCATCCGTTGATTCGTCATAAGCTTGGTCTTCTTCGTCGTGCAGATATCAGCACGAAAAACTTTCGCGAGCTGGCTCAAGAAGTGACTATGCTGTTGACCTATGAAGCAACTAAAGATTTACCTGTGTGTGATCATGAAATTGATGGTTGGAATGGTAAAGTCATCGTAGATCGTATTGTGGGTAAAAAAATTACGGTTGTGCCTATTTTACGTGCGGGTATCGGCATGTTAGATGGATTCTTAAACCTGATTCCAAGTGCCAAAGTGTCTGTACTAGGTTTAGAGCGTGATGAAGAAACGCTTGAAGCACGTACTTATTATAAAAAATTAGTTCCAGATGTACAAAACCGTTTAGCCATGATTATTGACCCAATGCTTGCAACAGGGTCTTCGTTGGTTGCGGCGATTGATGTTTTAAAGGCAAGTGGTTGTAAAGATATTCGTGTAATGGTATTGGTTGCTGCGCCTGAAGGAATTAAACGTGTAAATGATGCGCACCCAGATGTCACTATTTTCACGGCTTCAATCGACCAAGGTTTAAATGCTAATGGTTATATCGTGCCGGGTCTAGGCGATGCGGGCGATAAAATCTTTGGTTCAGTTCAAAAAGATTAATGATTAAAATGAATGCATAAAGGAGGCTTTCACAGCCTCTTTTTTATATACTGGCTATCTAGCCATGTACAGATGAGGATCGGGTAATGAAGTCTGAACAATATCAAGGAAAAGTGAAGCAATATAATGCGGATAAAGGTTTTGGTTTTATTTCCTCACCTGAAGGCGACGTATTTTTTCATATCTCGGATTTCCCAGCAGACTCAGGTGAGCCGAAACGCAATGAACGTGTAAAGTTTAATGTGGTTGAAAATGGCGATCGCTATAAAGCAATTAAAATTGAGCGGGTTGAAGACAACTCTGCCAAAGCTAAGAAATCGAAAGTCTCAAGCCACAATAAGTCGATTACCACAGATTTATTGTCTAATTTCAGACGTTAAAATGGGTAAATTGAGTATGCACATGCTGCAAAATTAATCTGCTTATTTTGATTGAAAGAGGCTTTTTAGCCTCTTTTTTATTGATTACAATACTCGAAAATACAGTTGATTAGCACATATTATGTTTTTGAACGGGAAAATCAAAAGCTTTAGCCCCTCACGTGGTTTTGGTTTTATTGAAGTAGACGGGGATGTTGATGATGTGTTTTTTCATATCAAAGATTTGCCACAGAACAACATTGAACCCAAGATTGGTGAAGCGTTGCAGTTTATGATTGTGGAAGAACAAGGCAAGTTTAAGGCTGGAAATATCCAGCGGCTGAATCATCCAACAGAAACTCAAAAATTAGGTGAGTTAAAGAAAAAAGTAAGACCGAGTAACTCATCTGTTCGCTATAACGAGGCAGGACATAAAAGTACGATCATTACCGTGATCGGTGTGATTGTGATTGCAGTGTTGGGATTTCTGATTTATGGCAAATATCAAAGCTATAGTATCGAAAAACAACATAAAGCTGAGCAATTGATGCTTGAGCAACAGCAGATTGTAGAAGAACAACGTAAGGCTTTAGGTGAGTTACCTGATCAGGTGCTTACAGAGCAAGGTAAACAAAACTTAGATGCTGAGCTACATCAAACCAATCAACCTCGCTCAGAACGTGTGACGCAGAGCATTGATAAACAAAATGGTCGTTTACCTGTCAGCACAGGAAAGTTCAAATGCGATGGACGAACTCATTGCTCCCAAATGCGTTCCTATGAAGAAGCGCTTTACTTCTTAAGGAACTGTCCAAATACCAAAATGGATGGGAACAATGATGGTGAGCCTTGTGAGCGCCAATTTGGGAAATAAAAAAAGCACCTTCGGGTGCTTTTTGCTTAGTTATTTTTCGCAAAACTTCATGAAAGCTTTGAGTCCTGGGCCTTGGTACTTCTGACGATGCACCAACATGAACAGTGGACGGGTGAGAGACCAAAACGGTGTATCAAGCACCACCAACTGGCCTTTTTCACGCAAAGGTTCAGTTGCCAGTTTTGAAATACAGGACATCCCTAAACCACCCGCCACGATTTTTAAAATCGCTTCATTATGACCCAAGGTCAGACGGATATTGGCATCAGGCAAGTCTTTCAAAATAGCGTTATCAAATACTTCACGCGTACCTGAACCTTCTTCACGCAAGATCCACTCGACCGATTTAAAGTCATCTGCGGTCAAAGTACGGTCTAGTTGTGCAAGAGGGTGGTTGGGTGCACAGCAGACGGCTAATTCATCGTCACGCCAGTGAATGCATTGCAGTTGTGGTAAGTGACAAGAGCCTTCAATCAAGGCCAAATCCAGTTGGAACTGATTCACTGCCTCAATCATTTGACGGGTATTACCAACTTGTAGCTGTAAATGGGCTTGAGGTTGAATTTGTAAGAAGTCAGCCATCAGGTCAGGCATGAGGTAGTCACTGATGGTTAGAGTTGCACCTAAACGTAAATCAATGCTTTGTAACTCACCTTTAGCGGCCTGCTCGAAAGCATCACAGCGACCCAAAATTTCTAAAGCTTGTGGCAGTAAGAAACGACCCAAATCATTGAGTTGAAGACGCTTACCTAGACGGTCAAATAAAGGAGCCCCCAAACCGTCTTCTAGATCTGCTAAAGCCATACTCGCAGCACTCTGGGTGAGTCGAACCGCATCACTGGCTTTGGTTACTGTGCCTTCTTGAGCAACTGCTACAAAAACCGCCAACTGGCGTAAAGTCATGCGCATGAATATAGCCTTAACATTTAAAAAATATTAACAAATTATGTGGTCATGCTAACATGAGCAACGTCTTTGATGCCACGCTGAAATCATGTCAATTGAAAAATTTAGCCTAGAAAAGGTTTTATCCGTACACCGTTGGACCAATACACTTTTTAGTTTCACCATGACGCGACCTGCACATTTTAAGTTTAGCGCAGGACAATTTGCCCGTATTGGCATCAAAGTGGGTGATGAATTGGTGGTTCGAGCGTATTCGGTGGTGTCCTCTCCCTTTGATGAAACTTTAGAATTTTTCTCGATTGTGGTGCCAGAAGGTGCCTTTACCTCAAATTTACAACACTTAAAAGTTGATGATGACATCTACCTTGAAAAGATCCCGTACGGCTTTTTGACTTTGGCGCGTTATCAGTTGCCACTACCAAAAGACTTATGGTTACTGGGCACAGGGACAGGGCTTGCGCCTTTTATTTCGATGTTGCAAGACTTTGAGACGTGGTCGAAGTACGAGAGCATTACACTGGTCTATAGCGTACGTACAGCTTCTGAACTGGCCTATGCAACACGTATTCAGGAAATTGCAGAGACCTTTGGCGAGGGCCATACAGGCTTTAAATTTGTGCCGATTATTACGCGTGATCCGCATGCGCCACTACATGACCGCTTACCCGTACTGATTGAAAATGGTGAGCTTGAAAAAGCAGTTGGTTTGAGTCTGAACCCTGAAACTAGCCATGTGATGCTGTGTGGTAACCCGCAAATGGTCGAAGACACCAAAGAGGCATTAAAAGCACGTGGCCTGACTATGAATCGCCGTGGTGAAGGAAATATTGCGGTCGAAAACTATTGGTAAAGCTATTTCGCTAATAAAATGCTCATCGAATGATGGGCTTTTTTTATTCTTAGATTAGCATTTGAATCACTCAGATTTTAAACTTGGCTTAAAAGAGAGATCACTGCTTATACGCTCAGATCGCGCTATAATTTCTCTTTTGTACTGGGTTGGATGGGTTATGTCTTTAGCGTTAAAAACGACGGCTCAGCTAGAGGTTCAACTCAGTCCACAGCAGAAAAAATTAAATCGTTTGATTGAACGCATTGAACAACAAAAACAAGAATTGGCAGCATGGAAAAATGCGCAAGCCGACATTCAAGACCATACGCGCAGTAAGCTTTTACCTGTTTATAGCGAGTTACATACAGTTCTGTTTACACAGCTGGATACTTTGTGGAATCACTTGGCCAGCGATGCCTTTAGTAAAGCTGATTTAGCGCAGATTGACACCAAAATAACTGCTTTAGCCAAGATGCTAAAAAAATCTCAGATGCTGAGTTCCGTGCAGAAAGAACAGGTAGAGAAAATTGATACTTTCTATATGCAGCATGCAGAGCATATACGTGCGAAGAAAGCCAAAGCAAACTCAATACAAAGTCATGAGCTTGCTGAAACGGTAGAACAAAACGTGGATGTGGACTGGGAAAATTATGAATACGATTCTGCTCAGTATGAAGCAGAGCGAGAACGTGCCAAGCAGTTAAAACAACAAGAAAAACGTGAGCAAGCAGCCAAAATGGCAGCGCAGTCACTGAAAACCGTGTATTTAAAAATTACCGCGATGATTCACCCTGACCGTGAGCCTGATGAAGCGAAGAAGTTAGATAAGACCGAACTTTTGCAGAAGGTAAATGAAGCTCATGCAGAGCAGGATTTATTTTATTTATTGAAACTCCAGTTACAGCTCGAGACCAATAAAGGCTTAAGCTCAAAGCCATTAAGTTCTGAACAAGTGAGGTTTTATCAGTTGTCTTTGGAAGCACAGAGTCAGAATTTGCAAAGCCTATTAGAGGAGATCTTTGCATCTTTCCACTTGAGCAGTCATATCAACACCAAACAGCTCAAAATGAGTGATGTGTATAAGGTGATTGATAAGGATGTTGCTGAGTTAAAACAGCAGGTGAAGTGGGAAAAAGAACGTTTAAAGCATATGAAAAAGGTGAGTGGAGTAGAGATGTTGTTGGGGTATGGGGCATTATAAAATCCCTCACCCCCTTGCGGAATAATATTCCTCATCCCATAGGGAGAGGGAGCCACAAGTGATTACATACCTGCATAAAATTTATAATGAATGTTCCCTCTCCTTTTAGGAGAGGGCTAGGGAGAGGTAAAAATAAAAATGAAATTAAGACCTACAATTATTAGAATTCGCCAAAACTATGAGAAGCAATACCACATATGCAGAACACCTTATGTGGCAACTACTCCGTGCCAAACGATTTATGAACCTTAAATTTCGCAGACAGCATGTGATCAAATCTTATATCGTGGATTTTTATTGTCATGAAATTGGTTTAGTGATTGAGTTGGATGGCAGTCAGCATGGAGTGGAAGATGCCATTGAATATGATGCTGAAAGAACTAAGTTTTTAGAGGCTTTGGGCTTAAAAGTGGTTCGGTATTGGAATCATGATGTTTTAAACAGAACAGAAAGAGAATTAGACGATTTATGGATTGTTTGTTTGGAGCTTAAGAGTAAAAGTGCCTCTCTATGACCTTCATTTGTGATTTGTTTAAAGCAGTGCTTTAAAATTTTCTTAATAGAAAAATGGTTAAGTTAGAATAACTTAATATTTGTATTTAATATGAAAAATCAGTATCTTGTAAAACGAATAAGCCTTATATGAAGCTATGGTATGAATCTTCTGAAGTCAATTGAACTTGCAATATCGAATATTAAAAAAGAATCATTAACTGATGTAGACATATTTCATAAACCATTTGAATTAACGTTGATAAAGGGAGAGTTTGAAAATGATTTAGTAAAAGATATTCAAGCTTACTTTAAAGACTATAATTTAAAAAGTTTAAAAATTTCTCCTATACCACATATTTTGTTCCCCAAAAAGGCTTTATTTGATTTTAGAAAGTGTGCATTTATACAAATTGTAGACGAAATTAAATATCTAGCACTAGTTTTACAGGTTGCAGAAATAATCGAACGTAATCGAATTAAGAAAAATAAAAATATCATTTTTTCCTACAGATTTTTACCAAATGAAAAAGGTGATTTATTTGACTCAAATTATAATTACACAGCTTTTAAGACTTATGTAAAACAACAGGCGAAAAAAGAAAATGTAAAAGTTGTTGTTACTACTGATATTGCAAACTTCTATGATCGAATTAATTTACACAGAGTTGAAAGTGTACTTTTATCCTTACGGAATATTGAGAAAAAACAAGTAAATTTAATTAATGAATTATTACTTTTTTGGGCGAATAGAGATTCTTATGGATTACCAGTTGGCTCAAATGCAAGTAGAATTTTGGCAGAAGCTTCTTTAATTGAAGTTGATAATTACTTAATTTCAAAAAGAATAAACTTTTGCAGATTTGTAGATGATTATCGAATTTTTGCACCTGATGCAGCAACTGCACATCATTGGTTAGCTATTCTCGTGGAGAGATTAAACAAAGAGGGGTTATTTCTAAATAGCAATAAAACAAATCTGTTTGATGTTTCTGCTGAAACTGCTGAAACTGCTGAAACTGCTGAAACTGCTGAAACTGCTGAAACTGCTGAAACTGCTGAAACTGCTGAAACTGCTGAAACTGCTGAAAAAAACAATCATCTTTCAAAGATTATTAGAGGATATTCAGGGTTAATACCAACTAAGTTCAGAGCGCTGTCAGAATCTGAAAGATTATCATTAAAATTGAATAAAATAGAAATTTTGAGGCAGGACGTCCTTGAAAGTGTTTTGATAGAACCTGTAGATTTTGTCAAATATGTAAAGACCATTATTGCTCAAGAATCATTTAATGATCTTGTGTTACTTACAAATAACTTAAATAAGTTTCCGCAATTTTTTCCATATACATTAGATATTATTTCTAAGTTCCATTTGTCCTTTTCACAAGAGCAAATTATAGAAATAAAAAATAATCTAAAAGTTTGGCTTGATAAAAAAGAAACATCAGAATTTATCTTGGTTTACTTAGTACGTTTTTTTGGCAACGTAAATTTTAGAGATAAAGAAGTTCTTATGAGTTTCTTCAGAAATTTGAGAAGAAATGAAGGTCATTATATTGGTCGAGTTGTGCTTGAAGAGCTTGAGGATATAGTAACACGTGGTGAGGTCTTAGAAATAAGGGATTATTATGTTAGGGCAGACCAATGGGAAAAAAGACAAATTGCTAAATTAGTATCTAAACATTTTAGTGAAGGTGAGCAGAGACCATTTTTTAAAAATATTCTATCTACTGATAATGATATATTTTTAAGAAAAATTTGCGGAAAATAAATAAAGGGCTGAATAATCAGCCCTTTATACAATATATTAGATTAAATCGACAACACCTTACAGCGCTGCAATTTGCTCCATATTTGCTTTAATCTTCGCTAACTGGTCAGCAAACTCAGCTAATTTCACTTTCTCACCTTCAACCACAGCTACAGGTGCTTTTGCTACAAAACCTTCATTCGAAAGTTTGCCTGCAATGACGTCATGCTGCTTTTGCACTTTGTCTAAGTCTTTCTGTAAACGACCCAATTCCGCTTTCGGGTCAATTAAACCTTTCATCGGAACGAATACAGACGCATGTCCAACCACAGAAGAAGAAGACAATGGCGGTTGTTCGCCATCTGCCAAGAATGTGATGCTTTCTACTTTCGCCAAGGCTTTAAATAACGCTTCAATACGCGTGATTTGAGCTTTCTCAGCTTCCGTTGTGTTTTGTAGAAGCACGGGTAATAAACGGGCATTACCTAAGCCCATCTCACCACGAATGTTACGTACCGCACCAATCAAACCTTGAAGCCATTGCATATCCGCTTCAGCCTGTTCGTTTACACGCTCAGGGTTAGCAACAGGGTACTGCGCCAGCATAATGGTTTCGCCAGAAATACCAAGTTTCGGTGCAAGCGTTTGCCAAATTTCTTCGGTCAAATACGGCATGATTGGGTGTGCAAGACGTAAAGACGCTTCCATCACTGCAAGGAGTACACGACGAACTTCAGCTTTACGCTCAACCGATACGTTTTCATCGTTCAGAACAGGTTTAGTCAGTTCGACATACCAGTCACAGTATTCATTCCAAATGAACTCGTAAATTGCTTGTGCAGCCAAGTCTAAACGGTAAGTCGCAAAAGCTTGTTGTACCGCAGCTTCGGCTTTTTGCAGACGGCTCACGATCCACTGTTCAGGCAATTCCCAAAGGTCTTGACGAACTTCAGTGCCAATCACTTGCTCTTCACAGTTCATCATCACGAAACGGGTTGCGTTCCAGATTTTGTTGGCAAAGTTACGGTAGCCTTCAACACGTTTCATGTCGAACTTAATGTCACGACCCGTGTTCGCAAGCGCACAGAACGTGAAACGAACTGCGTCAGTACCGTAAGCTTGAATACCTTCTGGGAACTCTTTACGGGTTGATTTTTCAATCTTCGCCGCTTGTTTTGGATTCATTAGACCTGTAGTACGTTTTTGTACCAAAGTCTCAAGATCAACACCGTCAATCAAGTCAAGAGGGTCAAGTACGTTGCCTTTCGACTTTGACATTTTTTGACCTTCGCCATCACGAACTAGACCGTGTACATAAACCGTTTTAAACGGTACTTGTGGCGTACCATCTTCATTTTTCATGAAGTGCATCGTAAACATGATCATACGAGCAACCCAGAAGAAGATGATGTCAAAACCAGTCACCAATACATCCGTTGGGTGGAAGGTATTGAGGAAATAGTTTTCCGCATCTTTCTTGGCATCGCCAGTCCAACCTAAAGTTGAGAACGTCCATAGCGCAGAAGAGAACCATGTGTCGAGTACGTCTTCGTCTTGGCTAAGCGCAACATCAGCAGGGATGTTGTTTTTGGCACGGACTTCAGCTTCATCACGACCGACATAGATATTGCCTTCAGCATCGTACCAAGCGGGAATACGGTGACCCCACCAAAGCTGACGCGAGATACACCAGTCTTGGATGTTGTTCATCCACGCCATGTACATGTTGCTGTACTGTTCAGGCACAAACTTGATACGACCGTCTTGAACCGCTTCAATGGCAGGTTGTGCCAATGGTGCAATTTTTACATACCATTGGTCTGTCAATAATGGCTCAACGATTACACCTGAACGATCACCGCGTGGTGGTTTCAATGTGTACGGTTGGATTTGATCTAACCAGCCTTCAGCTTCGGCTTGTTCAACCAATTTCTTACGTGCTGCAAAACGCTCTAAACCAATATAGTCCCCAGGGGCAGGGATGGTTTTAGAAATTTGCTCACCCGCTTTGGCGATGTATTCAAACTCAGCCAATATTTCTGCATTTTTGTTGAAGATATTGATGATCGGCAATTCACAACGCTTACCGACTTCATAGTCGTTAAAGTCATGAGCAGGCGTGATTTTCACACAGCCTGTACCGAATTCTTTATCGACATATTCATCTTTCACGATTGGAACAGCACGTCCTGTAATCGGTAGAATGATGTTCTGACCCACAAGGTGCGTATAGCGTTCATCATCCAGTGCCACAGCAACCGCAGTATCACCGAGCAATGTTTCAGGGCGTGTGGTCGCTACAACGATGTGGTCTTTACCATCATGGGTACGTAGGTTTTTATCTTCAAAGAAATATTTGAAGTGCCACAATGAACCTGCTTCTTCTTTATCTGACTCAACTTCGAGGTCAGAAAGCGCCGTTTGTAATTTTGGATCCCAGTTCACCAAACGTTTGCCACGGTAAATCAAACCGTCTTCGTGCAGTTTAACGAACACTTCTTTGACCGCATTCGATAGACCTTCATCCATGGTAAAGCGTTCACGCGACCAGTCCACTGAAGAACCTAAACGACGGATTTGACGAGTAATCGTGCCGCCTGATTGTTCTTTCCATTCCCAAACTTTTTCAATGAATTTTTCACGACCGAGGTCATGACGGCTGACACCCTGAGCGCCCAATTGACGCTCAACCACCATTTGCGTTGCAATACCCGCATGGTCTGTACCTGGCTGCCATAAGGTATTTTTACCTGACATGCGGTTGTAGCGAGTTAACGCATCCATAATGGCATTGTTAAAACCATGACCCATGTGCAAGCTACCGGTGACGTTTGGTGGCGGAATCATGATACAAAATGACTCACCTTTTTCAGAGGGCTTAAAATAGCCACGCTCTTCCCAAGTTTGGTACCATTTTTTCTCGATCTCGGTCGGATCGTAAGTTGTAGCGATATTTTGCGCTGAATCAGTCATAGTTCAAACAGTTCAAAAGTAGATAAAAAATTGCATCTATTGTAGCAAAGAAATCGTAAATGGGGGCATGTAAAGCAAATGCGTTGATCTAGCAATTGCGACATGAAGCAGAGCGCTTTATGATGTGCTTACACCTAGAGTGCGCATTGTTCGCAGTAAAAATCAAAAAAAAGGGGGGATCACGATGACTTATCAAATATCATTAAAATTAAAACCTGAAACTCACCAACGCTTTGCCCATATTCATCAACAGCTCAATGCAGGCGAAAGCCAAAATTTAGCAAAACCACTCGGTGAAGTTCTAGCAGATATTTCGTGTGAAGTAATTGATCAGGTCTTTGGGGATTTAGCCCGACTCTCAACTTCGGGCGATGGAGAGTCGGAAAAAGTCATCAAGCAGATTGTGGATACGATGCGTAAGTACATGCCGTGGTCGGTCTCCTTTTTTTCTAATGATCGCCTAACGCCTATGGTGAATTATTTAGATCGTATGATGTACGATGCTGAAGGAACCCATTTTCTAAGTTATCCTGTCGAAAAGACTTTAGTGAATGAGCTTTTGGGTTGTGCGGAGCAGATGGATAAAGGCAATAATCAATATGTATCACCTGCTTTAAAAGCATTTACTCAAATTGTGGATCAGGGGGTGACCAGTTTGATCCGTGAACCGAAGAAAATGTTGAAATTTAATGTAGTGGTGGATAAAACACTCAATGGGGTGATTAGCTTTACCACTCAATTGGGTTATAAACGCTTTGACAAATTAGGTCGTATTTATGATGCGCAGATGATGAGTCAATATTTTGATCATTTTCTAACTTTTTTAAATGATCAACCTACAAATAAAACTTCGGTATGAGGCAATAAGGACATGGCACAGTTAAACAGTTTAGATGCGAAAGTGGTGTGGATTACAGGAGCATCTTCAGGGTTAGGAGAAGCACTGGCTAAAGAATGTGCCTTACAGGGGGCTGAGGTCGTACTCACGGCACGACGTTTGGATGAACTCGAAAAAGTCCGCGTAGGGCTGCTTAATCCAGATCAACACATTTCTATTTGTGCGGATATTACCGATGAGACGCAGGTCCGTCACGCCTATGAGCAAGTGCTCCAGAAAAAAGGTCGGATTGATTGGCTGATTAATAATGCCGGTTTAAGCCAACGTGCCTTGATTGCCGACACGACCATGCAAACTGAACGCGCGATTATGGAAGTCGATTATTTCTCGCAAGTGTTTTTAACCAAAACAGTTCTGCCGACATTCTTAGCACAAAAATCAGGTCGTATTGCCTTTGTGTCAAGTGTGGCGGGTTTATTGGGGACGCAGTATCGTGCCAGTTATTCAGCGGCCAAGGCTGCTATTCACATGTGGGCAAATAGCCTACGTGCCGAAGTGGCCAATGAAGGTGTAGATGTTTCGGTGATTTTCCCAGGTTTTGTTAAAACCAATGTCTCGTTTAATGCTTTAAATGGCGCAGGTAAACCGCAAGGTCATCAAGATGAAGCGATTGAAAATGGTTTAGAACCGGATATTTTTGCGCAAACCGTAGTAAGTGCTTTGCTCAAAGGTGAAGAATACATCGTAGTCGGTGGACGTAAGGAGAAAATGGGTGTTCTGGTGTCTCGTTTATCACCTAAAACATTGTATAAAATGATTCGTAAGATGAAAGTGAAGTAAAGTGAAACGGGCAGGGAGAAATATGTTCCCTGCCCATTGAATTGATGTTTTCTTATAGATATAGTTTGGGATCGGACTTTTACTTACTGATTTTATTTAAATAATTTAAAAATAATTCCGCATTTTTCCCACGCACTTGCCAAGACATACAACGCACGCCACCGCCCATATGACAGACATTCGCAGACTGTACAGGAATCACGGTACGTTTGGTTACGCTACGAATTTGCTTTAAAGCGATAGCATCCTCTTTAATACCAAATTGCGGGAAGTAAATCCGCTCAGGTGTGACCAGCATGTTGGTGTATAAGCCACATGCAGAACCAAACTTTTCATCATAAATCTCACTGCCATCATAAGGGGTGATGATTTCACGAATTTTTACATTGGGAATGCCACGTTTTAGGTCTGCTTTAAGCTGCTTGGCATAGTCGGGATCTTCAGGGTAGGAGTTAATTACCAGTGTATTTTGGTCCACAAAACTGACCACACCGTCCGCATGTTCCAAGCCACCTTGTTCGTCGGCTTCAATGAATGCAATTTGTTTGGCTCCTGTCAGTGCCATGAGTTTCTTACGCGCTTCGTTTTCGGTTAGCTTGTTATCTGCTAGAAACTTGGTGCTGAGGACGACATTGCCATACCCATCTTCCACCCAATTACCACCATCATTCAACAGTTTGGTCTGAGTAAACTGTAAGCCTGCTTTTTGACTGTAGTATTTAAATTCATCCTGCACTTCATCTGAAATAGCCTGACCTTTTTTAGCCCCACCTTGTCCTGCGGCCGTGTAGCGGAACATGACGGGTTGAGCTGGATTGGCGCTGGTGAAGTCACGCATCCAAATGTCATGCATCGGTGCGATTGCTACATGCTTTTTTCCCAAAGCTTTGACATAGTCGGGGTAGAGCTGTTTGTCTGTCAGAACAACGACATTGTCTCCATTTTTAATAATTTTTTTTGCATAATCGACGTGAAAATCGAAAATATCATCAATCATTTTTGCATAGTAAGCATCATTACTTTGAGGGGATGCCAGTACAATTAATTCAGCTTTGGCTACAAGTGGGATCATGCTGAGTACAGCCATACTTATTCTTAGTGCTAAAGATTTCATTATTTGTGACCTATTTACAGTGTAGGTGAAGTCCATTTTTATTTTGTTCAGTGTAGAGAATTATGCTCTAGCTGTACGATAGAAGGTGACCGAGCATGAGCGATTTTGCGCACTCATGCTGTTTGAGTTTAGTGAATGGAGGATTGGTTCATAGTCGCTGTTTAAGGAATTTGAATGGCGGTCCCATAAGCAAAGACTTCGACCATACCGCCTTGCATCCCCATTTCTGTAGTCGCCAGTCGAATACAAGCGATGTGTGTTGCGCCGTGTTTTTCTGCTTCAAGCTTAAGTCGGACAATAGCTTCACGACGGGCACGATCTACCACACTTTCATAACTGGTCAGCCGACCGCCCAAAAAGTTTTGCACAGTGGCCAGTACGTATTTGAAGTAATCATGTGAAATCACCACATTGCTACTGATCATGTGTCCAGACTGTGCAAAATTCACTTTGCGCAGATTACCCACAGTGATGTAGGCAAGTCGCTTTTCATTCTGTTCAAGTTCCGCCAAATGTTTGCGTTCGTTATAACGACCAAAACCAAAACCGACGCTAAACAGCACCGCAAAAATCAGCAGTTGGAAAATTAAACTTTCCATCGTTTAGGCCTGTGTTGGAAAAGGGTCAGGGAGATGGTTGTTTAACGGTGTGACACGGACGGCAGTGCCATACACAAATAATTCTGATGCACCTTGGGCAATATTTGAAGTTGAAAAACGAATTCCTACGATGGCATTTGCACCTAGGCCTTGTGCTTTTGCAATCATACGATTCATGGCTTCTTGGCGTGATTCTTCTAAAAGTTCAGTATAGGCCGTGAGTTCACCCCCGACGATATTTTTCAGGCCTGCCAGAAAATCGCGTCCGACATGTTTACTCCGAACTGTACTCCCATAAACCACGTCCAGTTGCTGAGAAATCGTATGTCCAGGTACAGACTCAAGGTTACTTAAAAGCATAATGTCCATTATTTAAAAGTGAGTATTGTCTTTGAAGATAGGAAAAAGCCGATGAAAAAGCAATAAAAAAGCCCACCGAAGTGAGCTTTTCATACCGCAAGCGTTAGTTTGCAGTTTTGTTATATTTTACATCTGAAGAAGAGGGCTGTTTCGCCACTTGATCAACTGTATTGGCTTTCACACCACCACCAAGAGTTTTATACACTTCAACTTGGTTATTTAAGTTTGCTTGTTCAAGCAATAACAGACCTTGTTCCGCCGAGTACGAAGTACGCTGAGCATCGAGTACTGTTAAGTAGTTGTCGATCCCTGCACGGAAGCGTGCTGTTGACAGCTTATAGGTGGTATTGGTGGCATCCACAAGACGACGCTGTGCAGATAGACGATCACCAATATTTTCACGTACAGCTAATGCATCATTCACTTCACGGAAAGCTGTTTGAATGGTTTTTTCATAATCTGACAACGCAATTTTTTGGTCAGTTTCTGAAATCTTCACATTGGCACGACGTGTACCCCAGTCAAAGATAGGAATATCTAAGCTTGGGCCAAGTGACCAAACGAAGGCACCTGATTTAAACAAGTCGCTTAAATCTGTCGATGCATAACCTGCTGTACCTGTTAAGCTAATTGTTGGGAATAATTGTGCTTTTGCCGCACCAATATTGGCACCTGCAGCAGACAATTGATACTCAGCAGAGCGAACATCAGGACGGTTATTCAACAAGTCACTTGGTAATCCAGCAGTTAAAGCTGTACTTTGAGTAATGCGTTTAACTGGTTGTGGTGCCAATAAGTTAGCTGGTACAGCCTGACCCACCAACAAGTTCAATAAATTCTGCGCTTGGGCCACTTGAGTCTTGTAGTTGGCAACATCATTACGTGCAGTTTCAACTGAAATTTGCGCTTGACGAACGGGAACTTCACTGTCGATACCAACATCAAAACGTTTTTTGTTCAGATTGTATGACTCAAGCTGTGCTTTAAGCGTTTGATCTGCCAGTTTTAAGTTAGCATTGGCAAATGAATAGCTGAGCCATGCTTGCGCAACTTGACCAATCAACGAAATTTGTGTTGCATCACGCGCACTTTGGGTCGCTAAATAGCTGTCCAAAGCATTGTCTTTTAAGCTACGTACACGCCCCCAAAAGTCTAACTCATAAGCGGTGACACCAAGGCCAACATTATAGGTTGTGACTGGCTTAGTCGTACTTAACGTATCTTGACGAAGCACACTACCACTTGCCCCAATAGTGGGTAGTTGGTTGTTTTCAGTAATTTGATACGCTTGTTGTGCACGTTGAATATTTAAAGTTGCAGTGCGTAGGTCACGGTTATTGGCCAAAGCCATTTCAATGACTTGTACCAATCGTGCATCAGCAAAAAAATCTTTATAACCTTGCTCAGCAATAGACGGTCCTGTAGCTGAACCAATATATCCTGTTGGGATATCCGCTTGAACGACGGGTTCTGGACCACGCATGCTTTGACATGCAGTCAAAGCAAGCGCAAGTGCAGATACCGCAATGCTACGACCTGAAATAGACCATACTTTTTGCATCACGATGTTTGCTCCTGATTATTTTGTTTCTTAGGTTTGTATTTGAAAATGCTGCGAATCCAAACAAAGAATACTGGAATGAAGAAAATACCCAAAAGTGTAGAACTAATTACACCACCAAGTACACCATAACCGACAGAGTGTTGACTACCTGCACCTGCACCTGCTGAAAGGGCAAGAGGGAGTACACCAAAACCGAAGGCAAGGGTGGTCATAATGATTGGGCGTAAACGCATTTTTGCAGCATGAAGGGTTGCATCAAATAAGTCTTCACCTTTTTCTTGCAACTCTTTTGCAAACTCTACAATCAAGATTGCATTTTTCGCAGAAAGACCAATTACGGCAACAATTGCGACTTGGAAGTAGATGTTAAATGACAGGTTTGGATCGCCTTTGATGATCATACCTAACCACGTTAAAGTAAATGCACCAATAATACCAAGTGGTACAACCAGCAATACTGAAACAGGGATAGACCAACTTTCATATAAAGCTGAAAGACAAAGGAATACGATCAACATTGAAAGAATGAGTAATGGTCCTGTTTGACTACCAGAATCACGCTCTTCTAAAGATAAACCAGTCCATTCATAGTCGAAACCATCTAAGCCCATTGACGGTAATTTGCCAATGATTTCTTCCATTGCGATCATGGCATCACCCGAACTAACGCCTGGTGCAGGAGTACCTTGGATGTTGACTGATGATACGCCGTTATAACGCTCTAGACGTGGGGAACCATAAGTCCATTCGCCTGTTGCAAATGCTGAGAATGGAACCATTGTGCCGCTACTATTACGTACGTACCACTTGTTCAAGTCTTCAGGCATCATACGTGCATTTGCTTCGCCTTGCACATAGACTTTTTTCACACGACCACGGTCTACGAAGTCATTAATATACGCCCCCCCCCAAGCGATACTCATGGTTGTATTGATATCAGCAATACTTACACCCATTGCGCCTGCTTGTGCTTGGTCAATACTAATTTGATACTGAGGCGTATCTTCTTGACCATTTGGACGCACACCTGCAAGGCGTTTATCCTGTGCTGCCATACCTAAAATCGCATTACGTGCAGCAATCAGTTTTTCGTGACCTTGACCACTCGCATCTTTTAATTGGATGTCAAAACCAGCAGATACACCTAATTCAGGCATTGCAGGTAACTGTAATGGCATGATGTAAGAGGCATCTTTCACGATCATATTCAATGCCATACCACGTTGGATGATGGCACCAATTTGTGATTCAGGTGAAGTACGCTCACTCCAGTCCTTCAGCTTGATAAACGCAAGACCTGCGTTTTGACCAACACCTGTGAATGAGAAACCAGAAACAGTAAAGATGGACTCTACATGTTCTTTTTCTTTATTCATGAAATAGTCTGTCATTGTGGTGATGACTTTATCGGTACGTTCAAGGCTTGCACTTGGTGGAAGCTGTACGAGTGTCATTACCACACCTTGGTCTTCGTCAGGCAAGAATGATGATGGTAAAGCTTTATATAGGCCAACTAAGCCTGCAATCACCAGTAAATAAACCACACCAGAAAATACTTTATGATGGGTCATACGGTTGACACCACCTTGGTATTTTACGGATAGCTTTTCAAAGCTGTTGTTAAACCAACGGAAGAAACGCGCAAAAATATTATTACTTTC
Source organism: Acinetobacter sp. SW-226 (assembly GCF_055632855.1). Classification (NCBI taxonomy): domain Bacteria; kingdom Pseudomonadati; phylum Pseudomonadota; class Gammaproteobacteria; order Moraxellales; family Moraxellaceae; genus Acinetobacter; species Acinetobacter sp. SW-226. The sequence goes on from NZ_CM145752.1 coordinate 800,719, forward strand.
GGGTTTGTTTGCATCATGTTGTTTTAACAAGGTTGCACATAGGGCAGGGGTGAATGTTAATGCGACGATCAATGACAGAATCATTGCTGTCACAAGTGTAATCGAGAACTGACGGTAAATAACACCTGTAGTACCACCGAAGAAAGCCATTGGTACGAATACAGCTGTTAACACACTGGTAATACCGACTAAGGCACCAGAAATCTGTTGCATTGACTTTTCAGTGGCAACAACAGGGTCGAGATGTTCTTCTTGCATGACACGTTCGACGTTTTCCACCACAACAATCGCATCATCGACTAGAAGACCAATCGCTAAGACCATTGCAAACATGGTGAGTGTGTTGATGGAGAAACCGAAAATGTTAATGACAGCAAAGGTACCCAATACAACCACAGGAACAGCAAGTGTTGGGATAATCGTTGCACGCCAGTTCTGTAGGAACAAGAACATGACAATGAACACCAAAATTATGGCTTCAATTAAAGTGTGAACCACACTTTCAATCGAAAGTTTAATAAATGGAGTTGTGTCATAAGCCAGTTTATCTTTTAAACCATCTGGATAGTTCTTACGAAGTTCACTGAGGCGCTTTTCTACAGCTGCTGCTGTATCTAGTGCATTTGCACCAGTTGCCAGTTTAATCGCTACACCACCAGCAGGTTTGCCGTTGAATTTAGAGTCAAATTGATAGTTATCTGAACCAAGTTCAACACGTGCAACATCAGATAAGCGCACTTGAGCGCCAGATGCTGTATTTTTGAGGAAAATATTTCTAAATTGCTCAGGGGTCTGCAACATACTTTGCGCATTGACCGTAGCATTCAGAACTTGTCCCTGAATTGATGGAGCACCACCGAGTTGACCCACAGCAACTTGTGAGTTCTGCGCATTAATGGCAGTTGCAATATCACTTGGTGTAACTTGCAGACTGGTCATTTTCGCTGGATCAAGCCAAATACGCATCGCGTATGAACCACCAAAAACTTGTACTTCACCCACCCCAGCAACACGACTGAGCGGTTCAGAAATGTTGGAGTTTACATAGTCTTTAATGTCAGATGCAGAAAGGCTTTCATCTGGAGAATAGAATGCCACAACTTGCATAAAGCTTGCGCCAGATTTGGTGACTTTGACACCTTGGCGTTGCACATCTTCAGGTAAGAGTGCAGTTGCAGATTGTAGCTTGTTCTGTACTTGAACTTGTGCAATGTCTGGATCAATCCCTTGCTCGAAGTTCAAGTTAATAGATGCCTGACCATTACCAGCACTGTTAGAAGAGATATAACGTAAGCCATCTAGACCATTCATTTGTTGTTCAATGATCTGAGTCACGGTATTTTCAACCGTTTGTGCAGAGGCACCTGGGTACGTTGCAGAAATTGTCACCGTGGGCGGTGCAATCGTCGGATACTGGGCAACTGGCATATTGGTTAGCGTAATAACACCCGCCAACATAATCACCAGTGCAATCACCCACGCAAAAATGGGGCGATGAATAAAAAATTGAGCCATTCAGTCTACCCCTTATGTGTTTGAAGTAGCTTTTTGTTCTGTTTTCGCACCAGCTTCTGTCTTTTTAGCCTCAGTTGTTGGAGCTTGAGGCGCTGCTGCTTGAGGTTGATACGGTTTCGTAACAACTTTTTGTTCAGCTTTAACTTTCGCTATACCGTCAACAATAACTTTTTCACCTGTTTTAAGACCTTGAGTCACAATCCAGTTTTGGCCTTGAATGCCAGATGTGGTGATTGGGCGAGACTCAACAACACCTTTGTCATTCACAATCATCGCGATGGCTTGACCAGTAGGTGTACGTGTCACAGCAATTTGCGGCACTAAAATCGCATTTGGGATCACCCCTTGCACGATTTGAGCGTTGGCAAACATACCAGGAAGTAATAAGTGATTTGGGTTCGGGAACACTGCACGGATGGTCACAGTCCCTGTATCAGGATTGACACTTGCATCAGAGAACGCTAAACGTCCTTCGACTGGGTACTCACTTCCATCTTCTAGTTTAAGTTTTACGCGAGTGTTATTACTGCTGTCTAAACTACCTTTGCTTAGTTGTTGGCGTAAGCGTAGAAGTTCAGAACTTGACTGATTGATATCAACATAGATTGGGTCTAAACGCTGAATTGTCACCAAAGGGTCGGTTTGATTTGCTGTAACCAATGCGCCTGCTGTAACTGTTGAACGGTTCGTTTGACCTGAAATAGGTGAACGAATGGTTGAGTAGCCTAAATCTACTTCAGCATTTTTAACTTGTGCACGTGCAGCAGCGACTTGTGCCTCTGCAACATTCACTTGACCGACTAAGTCATCATAATCTTGTTTCGCAACAGCATTGCTTGAAACTAGTTGTTGATAACGATTGAGTTTGGTTTTAAGTGAGCTTAGATTTGCTTCTTGTTGTAATAATGCTGCTTTGGCATTATCAAATGTTGCGCGATTAGTACGAGAATCAAGTTCATAAAGTGCCTGTCCTTCACGTACATAGCTGCCTTCCGCAAACAAACGTTTTAGAATAATTCCACTCGTTTGTGGGCGAACTTCAGAGACTTCAAATGCCGTGGTTCTGCCAGATAACTCTACAGATTGTTCTACATTTTGCGGTTGTGCAACAATGACACCGACTTCAGTAGGTGGCATTTGTTGAGAAGCGCCTGCTTGCTGCGCATCCTTTGGGTCTTTGCTACAACCAACAAGTGCAATACTCGTTGCTAATGCGCAAGCGGTAAGGGCTGGGGCCCAAAGCTTTGCCGACATCATTGTTCCACCTCGATTAGATTTTTATCTAAAAATAATTTGTATTTGATTGGTTGTATCTGCCATACATAATGTAGAGCAGTGAAATCCATATAATACTGATACTCCATCCCGCAAGGACATCGGACGGGAAATGTACTCCAAGATAGACTCTTGAAATTCCCATCATCAGCATCCATAAAAGAGCAATGCAGACAATAAAACGATGTGCAGGAAATGGGCGACTTAAGAAAATGGCAAGACACGCCAAAGTGGCAGCATACATACTGTGCGCACTTGGAAAGGAAGCACCATAGCTCGTCACTAGGTGAAACATTTCTGGTGGGCGTGGTCTTGAAATTAAAAATTTAAGTAGCCAAACAGAAGCAATGCTTCCAACTACGCCTAAACCTATAAAAATGACATCTTTATACTTTTTATACCATGCACGATGGAAACACCATAGACAGGTTAAAAATAATACAAATGGCATGCCGCCGAGTGCAGATAAAAGTATTGTAAACTTATTTATAGGCTCAGTTCTCAACGTACTGAAATTTTCAACTATTGTTAAATCTAGCGATGTTAATGGTTGAAAAAATAATACTAATATGCTGATTATAAATAGAATAATACCGATAAAAAGCAACAAATAAGGCATGCTAAAACTCGTGTCATTTGAACCGATTTGAGCGCGGTTATTTACTGGGTTAAAGTGTACTCATCAGTACACTTTAATTCAAGTGTTGATTAATAATGCATAAAATTTTGTTCATAGTCTAACAAGTGCTCAAAATGGGTACAAAATCATTTTGTATGGTGTTTTGTACTGTTTGAACTTTCTTCAACTTCAAGTGGTACTTTTGGGGGCCAAAAGAAATCACTTGGGCGAGTCAGAAAATGGGTGAGTACCAATTTTGCTAAAGGTTTCCATTGTTCAAAACGAACTCGACGTGCACGTAAAGCCACAATAATAGTCAAGGTAAAACTGACAAATAAGTTTGTTAGACCAATGCACAACACCCCAAGGAAAGATACAATAATCAAGCCAATTTCAGGACTGCCATTAATATTCATCAGGCCTTGAATAAAGTTTGCTGAAGCAAAGGCAATGTGTCGAATATCTAAAGGTAACCCCAAAATGTAGCCAATGGTTCCCATACTTCCTAGCATAATCCCGAATAAGAAATTACCTGCCAACGCACCTAAGTTACGTTCTATATAACCTGCAAATTTATCGAGCCGTTCTTGTCGCATGATGGTTTTGAGACGGGGGTGTGCTTTTAAGCGAGGACCAACTTTGCGGTAGACGGCCATATTATCGAAATAGCCCGCCAGCAGACCTGACAAAAATAAACACACGCCAGCAATAGCAGCATGGGGAATGGCTAAAGAGGTAAATGGATTCAGGTCGTGTAGTGCTTTGCTGGCTTTTGCATGTGTCATCAGCGGTTCGTGTAGCCCCGTTGCCCAAGCCCATGCAATAAAGGCTGCAACGGGTATGGCAATCGAGATATTACCCAAAATAGCAATGAACTGGGTACGGATAATATTGATAATCAATGCTGCTAATTCAGCAATTTGGGCGGTTTTAGAACCTTTGCGGTGTTGTACTGTTGCTGCAAGGGCTGCAGCAGTCATCGCGGGTTGTTTAGTCGCTACAGTAAAGTGCAAGACATGAATCAGCATAAAACCTAGTGAGTAATTCATACTGTAAATAAAGGCTTGCATGAGTGGTGCCATGACCATACGTGCCGACAAGGTTTTGAGCGTTGCCATAATGGCAATAATAACCCCTGCACCTGCTGCCGATTTGTACATGGCCAAAAAGCCTTGTTTGTCTGTACTTACATAGTGTTCACCTGTTTTACTGGCATTTTCAGTTACCTGTAACGCAATGAGTTCACTATTGGTAGTGAGTAGAGAACGAACACTGCGTTCGCTATAAATTGCAGCGGTAATATCGACCAGAAGGTTGCTAATGGCTTTATAGTGCGCTTCACCTTCTTCTACAATCAAATTGAGCAACAGTTCAACGCGGTCTAAGCACTGTTCTAATAAGGATATGAGATAAGTTAGGCTCACACTTACCCCAATGCGTTTGGTCGAGCGACGGATTTTTAGAACTACATCTCGACACTGCTCAATCATAACCAATGCCTGAGATGCATCGGGTGGTGCAACCACACTGGAAACATCGGCGTCGTGATGAGCTTTTTTATACTGTTGAATGAATTCGATCATTTCGCGATTCTGAACTAAGAAAGGCGATTCATATTCAGTCAGTTCAGGATGTGCATTAATAAATTCAGGATATAAACCAATACCACTAATCCGATAAGACAGCACCGTGATGGCTTTAATCACTTCACTGCGAATTTTGACTTTTTCTTTTTGATTGGCATGGCCATGATTGAGCAGGTTCAGCAGTTGTAGCCAGTCACTGTCTTTGATGTTATCAAGCCAATATTTATCACTTCGGTTGGGGAAAACACGACGGACTAAATCTTGCAACTGCGTCTCGTCGTTAATCAGCGGTAAAAAATGTGCGCCTAAACGCTGCGACAATTGATTCCAAAAACCATCTAAAGACAAAATGCCAGTATCGGCATACAGACTGGTTTGTTTGTATTGGGAAATCAGGCCTAAGATGAAGCTTTGCAATGTTGAGCCTGCATCAGGCGTAATCAACAAAGCATGAATTAATGCTTGTATTTTTTGATGAATTTCATCAGTTTGATATGAGTCAGTAGGGCGAATACGTTCAACCAACTCAATTAAAAGTTGGTCATTTAAAGCAACTTGAGGATGCTCAAGTTGCTGCTGCATTTGAGAGAAAAGATCATTAAATTGTATATGCATAAGCAAGTTAAAAACGTTCTAAGGCATGATTTGTTATTGAATTCGATGCAAAGCCAGTTGGGTTAGATTAACCAAAGCTTGACGATATTGGCTTTCAGGTAAAGCCTGTAAAGCGTCTAAAGCAGCTTCGGTTTCTTCGTGCGCACGCTGACGACAATAGTCCAGTGCACCAGAGTTGTTCACAATTGCAATGACTTGTTCAAGATCTGCCGTTCCACCTGTGGCAATACTTCTACGAACGACATCATGCTCTGCGCCCGTTGTGTTTTTCAATGCTGAGATTAAAGGTAAAGTTGGTTTACCTTCCATCAAATCATCACCAATATTTTTACCTAATGTTTCAGCATCTGAGGTGTAATCTAAAATATCATCAATAATTTGGAAGGCATTGCCGAAGTGACCTGCGAATAAACGCAGTGCTTCTCGATACTGTGGCGTACCTGAAAGAATAGCAGCACCTTCAGTTGCCAGTTCAAATAAACGTGACGTTTTACCGTGAATAATATCTAAATAAGTTTGTTCTGTGGTTTCAGGCTGATGTTGGGCTTGAAGCTGTAGTACTTCACCTTCCGCAATTTCACAGGTTCCTGTAGAAAAATCTTTGAGTAAAGTCATGTCGCCCAAATCGACCAACAGATCAAAGGCACGTGAAATGAGGAAGTCACCGACCAGGACTGCAGTCTGATTGTTCCAAGTCGCGTTCGCTGTTGGTCGACCACGACGTAAACCAGATTCGTCCACTACATCGTCATGAACTAGAGTTGCGGTATGAAGCATTTCAATGATTGCAGCAAGTTTACGTTGGCGTTCTAAATCTTCTGCACCACAGGCTTTTGCTGCCAATAAACACATAATTGGGCGCATGCGTTTACCACCTGCTTCAACCACATGTTTACTCACTGCCATGACTAGAGCCACTTTAGAGGTAATTCCTTCATTAATAAATGTGTCCATCATGGCAAAGTCTTGAGCTACTGGGGCGAGAATATCTTGCTTAAAATCGACGGTCATTTGAAGAGAAGCCTCATCTATATAAAGTGATAAAAATCAGCAATACAATTATGGTTTAAAATAAGGGCACATGTCTAAATCATTCATTTCAATCATAAATAAGGCTAGCATTGTGCGAGGCTATATTTTAGAAAGACAGTTCCTTATTTCCCCGATGTATAAGCGTACCGTATTTGTACGTCTATTTATACCTTCGAATCAATTCCTTCATACTATAGCGAATTGATTTTAAAAATCTATTTCATTGTAAGCAAACTCTAGCCAGAGTTGAACTGTAATTTGTTGATTGAGTTTTTCCCGATTATTAAATAATCGTTAATTTAGTCGAATAAGTTTGGCAAATCTCTTGTTGTTTGATCAAATATCACTTAAAATCCTTGCCCTTGATTAACCCCAGTGGCGTTCGTATTAAGATCGGTATATTCCTTTATCGGCACGACGACACGGGCATGTTTGGAGTACATTATGTACGCAGTAATCCAAAGCGGTGGTAAACAGCACCGTGTTGTAGAGGGTGAAACCCTTAAAGTTGAATTGTTGAAAGCTGAAACTGGCGCAACTATTACGTTTGATGACGTACTAATGCTAGTAAATGGCGACAGCATTCAAATCGGTGCTCCAGTTGTTGCTGGTGCGACTGTAACTGCTGAAGTAGTTAGCCATGGTCGTCACGACAAAATCCGTATTGTAAAAATGCGTCGTCGTAAACACTACCGTAAACAACAAGGTCACCGTCAATGGTTCACTGAGTTGAAAATTACAGCTATTTCAGGCTAATCACGAGGAGTAATGAGACATGGCAACTAAAAAAGCCGGTGGTTCGACTAAGAACGGTCGTGATTCGAACCCTAAAATGCTTGGTGTTAAAGTTTACGGTGGTCAAACTGTAACTGCTGGTAACATCATCGTTCGTCAACGTGGTACAGAATTCCACGCTGGTACAAACGTAGGTATGGGCCGTGACCATACTTTGTTTGCTACTGCTGATGGCGTAGTTAAATTCGAAGTGAAAGGTCAATTTGGCCGTCGCTACGTAACTGTTGAAGCGTAAGTTTTAATAGTAAAAAAGCCCACAATTTAGTGGGCTTTTTTTTGTCTTTTAATAACAAGGATCTGTTTTTTTACTTCTGTTTATTTATAATTTAAGTCTCAAAATCACAATAAATAGTGATGTATATCACATAAAATAAGCGTGTAATAGAACTGTAAAACTAGAAGAAAAGGCAGATAGATATGGACAGAATAGATAAAAATGTCTGGCCTGATTCAGGCAGCCATATGGCAGAAACCCTTGGGCATAAGTTCAAACAAGAGCAAAGCCATATCAGTGCCGCAGTGAAAGACATTATTCAGCGACGTTGTTTTTTATTTCATCATGATTTTCATCGAGAAAAATTCACTTTAAAAGCAGTTTTGTTGGGTGCGATGCTCATTACAGCACATGGTGTGTGGGCTGGTGGGAGTGAAAATAATTGCTATTTTAAGAATGACTATTGTGGTGGTCAGGTTGGACCTGCTGGGCCTGCGGGTGCAGATGGTCAAGATGGAGATAGTGCCTATCAAATTGCTTTAAATAATGGATTTGTAGGAACTGAGCAAGAATGGTTATTAAGCTTGCAAGGAGCGGATGGTATAGATGGTCTTAATGGTAAAGATGGTATCAATGGGGCTGACGGTCTAGATGGACAAAATGGTGCAAGCGCTTATCAAGTTGCAGTCAATAATGGATTTGAAGGTAGTGAAACACAATGGCTTGAAAGTCTACAGGGTGATACAGGAGCTACAGGCGCACAAGGTATCCAAGGTGTGAAAGGTGATACTGGGGCAACAGGCGCAACTGGAGCGCAAGGTGAACAGGGTCTCCAAGGCTTACAGGGCGAACAAGGCCTCCAAGGCTTACAGGGTGAACAAGGCATCCAAGGTGTGAAAGGAGATACTGGGGCAACAGGCGCGACTGGGATGCAAGGTGAACAGGGTCTTCAGGGCTTACAGGGCGAACAAGGTATCCAAGGTGTGAAAGGTGACACTGGTGCAACTGGGATGCAAGGTGAACAGGGTCTCCAAGGCTTACAGGGTGAACAAGGCATCCAAGGTGTGAAAGGTGACACTGGTGCAACAGGTGCGACTGGGATGCAAGGTGTGAAAGGAGATACTGGTACAACAGGCGCAATGGGTTACAGTGCTTACCAAGTTGCGCAAGTAAATGGTTTTGATGGCACAATTACCGAGTGGCTTGCCAGCTTAAAAGGTGATACAGGTAACACGGGTATGACTGGTGCTTCGGGGTTTAGTGCCTATCAAGTTGCTGTTGGGGATGGTTTTGATGGAACTGTAACCCAATGGTTGGCTAGCCTTAAAGGTGCAGATGGCACAAATGGCATAACAAAAGAGGTGATGGATGCAGCGGATACCTACATCCTTAATGAAGCAAAAACCTATGTGAACCAAGTCGGGGAGCAAACTCTCAATCAAGCGAATGCATATACTGATAGTCGTGTAAATGCTTTGAATCGAGACATGCGAAAACTTGAGGACCGAACCTATGCAGCAGTTGCATCAAGTATTGCGATAGCATCTTTACCGCAACCGACAGATGCAGGTTACAATATGTTGAGTGCTGGTGTGGGGACTTGGGAAGGTGAACAAGGCTATGCTTTCGGTCTTAGCGGTGTGACCGAAAACAATAAATATGTGTATAAAGTCGCAGTGACAACCAATAGTGAAGGTGACTTCGGCGCAGGTGCTGCAATTGGTTGGCAATGGAAATAACAATGATTGATCTTGATTTAAGCTAAAAAGCCTCTGCTTATTCAGAGGCTTTTTAATGTCTAAAATACAACTAAGTTCTCCATCATGATGGATATTTCACAACACTAAGCACCAATAAATATACAAATCTTCTTATATTCTCAATTATTAGCCATAAAATTTGATTTAAGATAGCTCATCTAACAAATTGCGACTGCGCAAATTATAAAAGGTGAAATTATGAAAATGCTTCGTAAGACTTTATGTGCGATGACAGTAGGCGTGGTAGCGCTGGGCCCTGTTATGAGCAGTACAGTATTTGCAGCTTCGGTTGCAGCATCGGAGCAACAAGCGACGACGAGTTTAGTCAAGCAGTTGAGTGGTATTCAAAGTATCAGCTCTAATTTTGAGCAAACCACTAAAGTGACGAATGCATCTAAGGCGCCGAAGAAACAAGGTTTATCTGCTCAGCACATGAATCAGACCTTTAAAGGGGTGATGAAAGTTGAGCGTCCTGGGAAATTCTATTGGGAAACCACCAGTCCTGCGAAACAAACGATTGTAACCTCGGGTAAAACGGTTTGGATTTATGATCCAGATTTACAGCAAGCAGTTCGTCAGACTTTAGATGAACAGGTGGCGAATACACCTGCACTATTATTGTCAGGGAATACCGAGCAAATCCGTAAGTCGTATCGTATTACTCAACCAAATAAGAGCAAAACCTACTATACCTTATATCCAAAGAGTGATGATGGTGCATTTCAAAGCTTGATGATCAGTTTTGGTGCGAAAAGCGCACCAACGCTAATGATCTTAGAAGACTCTTTGGGGCAAACGACTTATGTGCGGTTTAATAACACCAAAGTCAATGCCAGCATTCCAGCTTCAACCTTTAATTTTACACCGCCTAAAGGCACCGACATTATTGATCAATAATGTTGAACAGTCCGTGAAAACCACCTTTGGGTGGTTTTTTTATGGGATGCAGTCCAGTTACATAACGTGGTGGGAAGTTTTTCCTGTGCTTTGTATAGTCTTTGATAAATGAATATATGACTGAGGAAAAGTAATGACATCACTTCATAACAATAAAATGCGATCAGTCTTTGCTGTGGTGCTATGCGTGGGTTTACTCAGTGCTTGTCAGCCACAAAATGACAGTGCTGCGGCAAAAAGTGAAGAGACCGCTAAGCCAGCTAAAGTTGCACAGAGCTTACCACTGATTGAGGCAAAAGTTAGACCATTACCATTGGCGCATTCTGTTGCTTGTGATGAAGAAGGTTGTACCCAATACCAGTTGTACAGTTTGGAAACCAATGTTCCGTGGATCAATGAGTATTTTGATGAACGGATGAAAAAAGCCAATCCTGTGGCATTTGAAAAAACCAAGCAGTCAGCAAAGCAGCCAGACGTAAGTATGCTTAGTGAAACTTTGTCGGATGTACGTTATGTGGCACAGCGTGGCAAATATGCAGATTTTGTTTTGATGGATTATTACTATCCAGCACGTGCGGCGCACGGTATGTATCATAACGAATACATTACTTTAGATTTAGCAACCCGAAAACGGGTTGCATTGAGTGATATTGTGGTGGAGAAGACCGAGTCTAAACTATTAGATGCATTGTATAGTGCCAACAGCATGTGGTTGTCCGAGCATAATATTTCACGCGAGCAATTGAAGCTAACGGACAATTATTATATGAGTGCTAAGGGTATTGTCTTTGTTTATCCCTTATATGAATTAGCCTCTTATGCAGAAGGGATGTCTGAATTGGTTTTACCGTATCCACAAGCCAGTGGCTTAATTAAGTCGGAATATTTACCAAGTTTTGTCGATTATGCTGCTGAGCGAGAAAAAGCGGGTAAAGAAAAGCCATGAAAATTGCTGTAATAAGCCACAGCTAGTGATCGCGTGACTGTATTTTTTGGCTTGAAGCGCTTACACTATAGCCAGTTTTTTTCTTTGCAAAAGATTGGCTATGATCGACCCGAAATTACTCAGAAATAATATTGAGGCTGTAAATTTAGCCTTAGCAAAACGTGGTGTACAACTGAATGTTGAAGAATGGGCATCACTAGAAGCTCGCCGTAAAGAGATTCAATCCAAAACTGAATCTCTTCAGGCAGAACGTAATTCGGGTGCAAAACAAGTTGGCCAAATTAAGAAAGCTGGTGGCGATGCATCTGAAATTATGGCGCGCATGTCAGCAATTGGTGATGAAATCAAAGCGGCAGAAGTGGCTTTGTCTGAATTACAAGCTGAACTTGAAGCGAAATCACTCAGCATTCCAAACTTGCCAGATGAGTCTGTTCCAGAAGGAAAAGACGAAAGTGATAACGTGGAAATCCTCACATGGGGTACGCCACGTACGTTTGACTTCGAAATTAAAGATCACACTGACTTAGGTGAGTGGATGGGCGGTCTTGAGTTTGAAACAGCGACCAAATTGACAGGTTCTCGTTTCAGTGTGCTTAAAGGGCCACTTGCGCGTCTACAACGTGCGATTACCCAGTTTATGTTGAATACGCATACCTTAGAAAATGGTTATACCGAAGCGTATGTGCCGTATTTAGTCAATGCTGACTCACTCCGTGGTACAGGCCAATTGCCTAAATTTGAAGAAGATTTGTTCAAATTACAAGGTGAAAAAGAGTATTACCTCATTCCAACTGCGGAAGTGCCTGTAACTAACTTCGTGCGTGATGAAATCATTGATGCAGACCGTTTACCACTGAAATATGCAGCACATACGCCATGTTTCCGTAGTGAAGCGGGTTCGTATGGGCGTGATACACGTGGTTTGATTCGTCAGCATCAATTCGACAAAGTAGAAATGGTGCAAATTGTTAAACCTGAAGACTCAATGCAAGCGCTTGAAGAGCTTACAGGTCATGCTGAAGGGATCTTGAAAGCACTAGGTTTGCCGTACCGTAAGATCATTCTTTGTGGTGGTGATATGGGCTTTGGTGCAACTAAAACTTACGATCTTGAAGTTTGGGTGCCAAGCCAAAATACGTATCGCGAAATTTCTTCATGTTCAAACATGGGTGACTTCCAAGCGCGTCGTATGAAAGCACGCTATCGTGCAGACCAAAAGAAAACTGAGTTTGTCCATACGCTGAATGGTTCAGGTTTGGCTGTGGGTCGTACTTTACTTGCGGTCATGGAAAATTACCAACGTGCTGATGGTTCGATTGAAATTCCGACCGTGCTTCGTCCATATATGGGCGGTGCTGAGTACATTGACTAATAAAGTCGATGTACTGCACCATTTTGTGCACAATAATTGCTTTAAGACAGTCAGATAAAACTCATTGAGGTCGTGTGTGGATATTTTTCCAATCTCTTTAAAGTTGCAGCAGCAACCTTGTCTGATTGTCGGTGGTGGGCATATTGCTTACCGTAAGGCAGTGTTGTTACATAAAGCAGGCGCGGTGATTCATATCATCGCTCCTGATATTGATGCAAATTTATTGCAACTGGTTGAAGAAAGCCAAGGGCAATATATCCAAGCGCTATATCCTGCGCAGATTCAACTCAATGACTATCGTTTAGTGATTGCTGCAACAGATGATTATGCGGTGAATACTCAAGTCTTTGAGGACTGTGAAGCGCTAAAAATACTGGTCAACAGTGTTGATGATCCACCGCATTGTCGTTTTATGGTTCCAGCCATTGTCGATCGTTCCCCTTTGGTGATTTCAGTTGCCAGCAATGGGACATCTCCTGTTTTATCTCGCCAAATTCGTACCCAGCTTGAAACCAGTATTCCACATGGGATGGGCAAGTTGGCTGAGTTTTCAGGAAAATGGCGTGCAGCGGTGAAAGCGAAAATTTCCAGTCCTGATGAGCGCCGTGTTTTTTGGGAAGACTTATATGCAAGTCCGCTGAAAGAACAGGTTTTTCATGACAACCTTGCTGAAGCAGACCGTTTAATCGAACAAGCGTTGGCAGAGTGGAAAACACCAAAAGGTGAGGTGTATTTGGTGGGTGCAGGTCCTGGCGATCCTGAGCTGCTGACCCTCAAGGCTTTGCGTTTGATGCAACAAGCTGATGTGGTGATCTATGATCGTTTGGTTTCCCCTGCGATTATGGAACTTTGCCGCCGTGATGCAACCAAGATTTATGTGGGTAAAGCGCGATCTAACCATGCTGTGCCACAAGAAGGTATCAATGCCTTGTTGGTGGAATATGCTTCGAAAGGTCAGCGTGTTTGTCGTTTAAAAGGTGGTGATCCATTTATTTTTGGGCGTGGTGGCGAAGAAATTCAAGAACTTTTTGCCTCGGGTGTACCATTTCAAGTGGTTCCAGGGATTACCGCAGCTTCAGGCTGTTCCGCTTATGCAGGCATTCCACTTACCCATCGTGATTATGCACAAAGCGTACGTTTCCTTACGGGGCACTTAAAAGAGGGTTCACCTGAATTACCGTGGGATGAGTTGGTTTATCAAAATCAAACACTTGTATTGTACATGGGCTTGGTTGGTTTAGAAAAAATTTGTGAAAAACTGATTGCGCATGGTCAACGCCAAGACATGCCAGTTGCGTTGATCTCGAAAGGAACAACGCCTGAGCAAAAAGTCGTAGTAGGTACTTTGGCCGATATTGCATCTAAAGTTGAAGAGCATCATATTCAAGCACCTACATTGACCATCATTGGCGATGTAGTGAGTTTGCGTGAACAATTACAATGGCAAGATTAACTTTTGCCAAATTGAAAAAGTAGAGAAAAGCTGTGATCCATGTTGTTTTATACGAGCCTGAAATTCCTGCAAACACAGGAAATATCATTCGTTTATGTGCTAATACTGGAGCGCAGCTACATTTGGTAAAACCATTGGGCTTTGAACTAGATGATAAAAAGCTCAAACGTGCGGGTTTGGACTATCACGAGTGGGCACGCATGCAAATTTGGGAAACATTCGATGAGTGTTTAGCAAATTTGGCAGAAAAGGGGGTTGATCTAAATGCGATTTATCCTTTAACCACTAAAGGAACAGAAACACCGCATACTTCGGATTTGAATCGACCCGTGGCTTTACTCATGGGGCCTGAGACGCGTGGTCTGCCTGAACAGGTTCGTATGTTATTTCCACGAGAGCATTGGATTCGTCTACCTATGGCTGAAAACTCGCGCAGTTTGAACTTATCCAATGCGACAGCTGTAATTGTTTATGAAGCATGGCGTCAGCAGGGTTTTAAGCCTTTAGCCTAATCAAATGGCTGTGACAGAGCCTGCTTAAGCAGGCTCTGTTTTTTCTAGCTTTTGATCGAATCCCGCTCTGGATTTTAAAACTTTAAGCATATTGGCTTCGACCCAATCTTTCATTTGATAGGCATTTTGAGCAAAGTCTTTGCCAATCTCAGTTAAGGCATACTCCACTCGTATCACGTTATCTTCATGAATGGTTCGCGTCAGAAAACCATCGCGCTCTAATATCTTCAACTTTTGCGAAAGCACTTTAGGTGAAATACCTAAAACGTTTTTCTTGAGCTCATTAAAGTGCTGCGATTCTTGATCCAACGTATATACAATCAATAAAATCCACTTGTCTGCAAATTTTTCAAAAAAAAAGACGAGCAGGGCAGTCTGGATGAAAAATATTAAATTTCATGGGTTTATTCATCTGTAAATATGTTCCTTTTATGTTCTATCTTCATCTGAAACAGTGAATTTGACCAGTTACCAAGTGGTAACTAATTGATACTAGGTTTCATAAGTGTATCATGAATACAGACTTAATGCAGCGTTGTCATTAGACGATGCTTTCGCAAGATACTGGCTAATTGGATGGATCATAGGATGAATGTTTCAGAGGCGGTTGTTTTTATTACGGGTGGAAATCGTGGCTTGGGACTAGCCATCGCTCGGGAAGCTCGTCGTCAGGGCGCTAAAAAAATTTATGTAGGGATGCGTCAGATCGGTAGTTTTCACGAAGAAGGGTTAATCCCGATTCAAGTGGATGTGAATGATGAAGGATCTATACAGCAGGCTGCCGAACAATGTGCAGATACCACGATTCTTGTGAATAATGCAGGCATTGCACTTTTGAATGAGCATCCTGTTGACGCCAATATCATTACAACTACGCAAAAGATTTTGGAAACTAATTTATTGGGTTTGATGCGAGTGACCCAAATTTTTGCTCCAATCTTGCAAAAGAGCCAACAGGCTTATGTGGTCAACATTCTCTCAGATGTGTCATGGGAGCCAAGCACTGTTTTGACTAGTT
This sequence comes from Acinetobacter sp. SW-226, assembly GCF_055632855.1. NCBI lineage: Bacteria > Pseudomonadati > Pseudomonadota > Gammaproteobacteria > Moraxellales > Moraxellaceae > Acinetobacter > Acinetobacter sp. SW-226. Next base: position 816,328 of record NZ_CM145752.1, read on the forward strand.
ATGCTATTTCCAAAGCAGCAGCATGGTCCTATACCAACTCAAGTCGCCAGTGGTTGTCTCAATTTAATATTCAGGTGATGGGCGTACATGTGGGTTTTATTGATACCGATCTGACTCGTTCATTACCTATTCCGAAGATTGCACCGGAAACAGTGGCTCAAGAAATTTTCCACGGCATCCAGCAAAATGCTTATGAGGTTTTAGTTGGAGAAAAGACTCAACAGCTTAAACAAGGTTTAAGTGCTGAAGTGGCAAGTTATGTGAAACTTAAGCCTGATCAGGCAAGCGTTTAAAATATTACATATGATTTATTTTTAATGGTTTACATGGTGCGATGTCACAATTGATTGGCCCATGCAAATGATGTGATTTAAAAGAGGAAACTAAAATGTCGAAAATTTCTGTTGTTTATTTTTCAGGTTATGGTCATACCAAAGTGATTGCTCAAACGTTTGCGCAAGAAATTGGTGCAAATCTGGTAGAGATTGATCCAAATGGAGACATTCAGGAGCAAGATTGGCTGACACTGGATCAATCTGATGCAATTGTATTTGGTGCACCGACTTATATGGGCACTGCACCGTGGCAGTTTAAAAAGTTTGCTGATGCATCTTCAAAGAAATGGTTTACCCGCTCATGGCAAGATAAGATTTTTGGTGGATTTACCAATAGTGCAAGCCTTAATGGGGATAAGCAAGTGACCTTAATCCAATTGCAAACACTTGCGTCGCAGCATGGTGGTATTTGGGTGAGCTTGGGTTTATTGCCAGCCAACAGCAAAGCTGCAACCCGTCAAGATGTGAATAACTTGGGTGGTTCTGTAGGCTTATTGCTGCAAACGCCTTCAGATGCAAGTGTGGATGAGATCCCAACAGGAGATTTAGAGACTGCAAAAGTTTATGCACAACGCATTGCCAAAATTACTCAACAATTTAAGGGTTAGTTTTTTAGCTATATCCTTAAAAAAGAAAAAGACGCACTTGGCGTCTTTTTCTTTTTGAATGAGAGATTATGGATGATCATCAAATTCATTATGTTGTGGTGCTGGTTGCTTAAAGCCTTTGGTTTTATAACCTAAGTATAAAATACCAAACATTGCCCACCACAAACCGAATTTCAATGCAGTTTCTTCAATCTCTAACCACATGGCAAAGATACTGAGGAATCCACACATTGGAATGACCACAAAGCTCAAGATATCTTTAATATTCTTTGTGCGACCATCACGCAGAGCATAACGCGAAATAACGGATAAGTTTACAAAGGTAAATGCCGTTAAAGCCCCGAAACTGATCATCGAAATGACGATGTCCAAGTCCATGAAGCCCGCGGTTAATGCCACAGCACCTACAATGAGAATGTTATAAGATGGTGTGAAGCTTTTCGGACTAATATGACCAAAAATCTTCTTGTTAATCACGCCATCACGGCCCATTACATACATTAAACGTGAAACGCCTGCATGTGCCGAAATACCTGATGCCATAACAGTCACAATTGCGAAGTACAACACCACCGTTTTAAACGCCACGCCACCAACGGCTTGTAAAATGTCAGGCTGTGTTGCAGCAACATCTTCAAAGTACGTCTTAGGATCGTTCGGGAAGTAAATCTGCATGAAGTAGGTGCTGATAATAAAGATCACACCTGCAAAGAGTGCTGTTAAGAAAATCGCTTTAGGTAAAGTTTTCTCGGTATCTTTTGTTTCTTCTGCAAGTGAGCTAAGTGAGTCGAAACCAGTGAATGAGAAGCACAGTAAAGTCGCACCAGTAATTAGGGGACCCAGTGTAGTAAGTTCATTCCAAAATGGCTCTAAGCTCCATAACTGATATTTCGCATTGACCAAAGTACCATCAGCATTGACGCCATTTGCAAGTAAGCTGTAAACCATCCAGGTAAAGTATGCGATAACTGCTAACTGTACCAAAACGATTAAGCCATTAAAGTTTGCAACGAAGCGTGCACCGCGTAAGTTGACCGCCGTCATAAATGCAGTTAAGCCTACTACCCAAACCCAATGGTTTACATCAGGGAATAAGGCTTCTAGGTAAATCACAGCAAGAATGATGTTGACCATTGGAGACAATAAATAGTCTAACCATGATGACCAACCCACCATAAATCCAACATTTGGATGGATGGATTTTTGTGCATAGGTGTAGGCTGAACCCGAGGAAGGGTAGCGACGAATCATGTGACCATAACTGATCGACGTGAATAAAATTGCGATTAAAGCAATGATGTATGACGTCGGCACATGATAATGACTTTCTTCTGATACTAAACCGAAAGTATCAAATAATGTCATTGGTTGAATATAAGCTAAACCAATAATAATGATGTGCCAGAGACCTAGCGTTTTTTGCAGTTTAGCTGCCGATTGAGTCCCAGAAATATTAGTCAACGGCGTTATCCTCTTTATCGTTGATCAAGGATCAGTCATGTTTATAAGGATCGTTTGAGACGAACGATCCCCCCTATGTTTAATTTCAAAAGTGCGCCAATCTACATTAATTTGGCATCTTTTGTCAGTAACTTTTTCAGATTTTTTAGCAGTTTTTATGCCAATAAGTCTATGCATAGCATTATTCCTTATGGCAAATAAAAGCCCGATGTTTAAAAAAGCATCAGGCTAAGATTGTCGCTATATTGGCTGATTTTATGCCAATTACCAAGCTTTTTCTAAAATTGCTTTTAAATCTTTTAAGCTGGCTTCTTTCGGGTTGTAAATAATTGAACCATCGTTGAGGGCTTTTTCTGCGACCTCATCGAGTTGTTCTAAGGTCACTTTTCCTGTTTCACTCAACGTACGCGGTAATTTGGTTAATGTGAATAAGCGATCACGCATCGTGAGTAATGTACTAATGGCTTTGTCTGCACGTAAGTGAGCAGGAGTCTGCGCATAGATATCTGGCCCTGCAAGCGGTAATAGGAGGTCTGCAATCTTGTCTCCATTCACTTCTTTATTAAACTCAAGCACATAAGGAAGGAACAGGTTCATGCATAGTCCATGCGGTAAGTGGGCAACTGCACCTAAAGCATGGCCTAGAGAGTGAACGAGACCGACCATTGAGTTTGAAAATGCAATACCTGCCATAGTGGAGGCTTGAGCCAATTCTAAGCGACCGTTCGCGTCGCTTGGATTATCCAGTACATTAAACAAATGATTGCTGACTTTTTTAATTGCAGCCGTAGCATAGGCATCTGAAATCGGATTATGTGCCATGCAAGTATAGGCTTCGACAGCATGGGTCATGGCATCCATTGCGGTCATCGCGGTTAGGTGCGGTGGCAAGGTTTGGGTCATGCGTGGATCAAGAATCGCAGCATGTGGCATTAAATAGTACGATGCGAAAGGTAGTTTGACATTTTTCTCTGGATCAGACACCACCGCGACCATGGTAACTTCAGAACCTGTGCCTGACGTGGTTGGAATCACAAAAAAGGGGTTAAGTGGCTTAGGTAAGTTGTGTGCCCCAGAGTATTTGAGTAAATCATCGCCACCTTCAGACACCAAAATATTGGTGGCTTTAGAGGTATCAATCACTGAACCCCCACCGACAGCAATAATGGCATCACACTGGTGTTCACGGTATAAATTGGCCGCTTTACGTACTGTCTCTAAGCTTGAATCAGGCGGAACATCATCAAAAATTGCGCCAATCACTGCATCGGTAGATTCAAAAGCTGCTTCAATCGGTGCAAGTAAATTGTTGGCACGTACGCCTTTGTCAGTAATGATTAAAGGTCGGGTTGCCCCTAATGTTGCCAGTTCAAACGGAATGTGTTCCAAAGCAGCATGACCAGCGATCACTTTTACAGGACAAAAAAATTCGTAATAAGGCTTCGCCATGTTATGCACTCCGTTTTAAATATGATTGGGCTACTTTGAGGTAAATATTTGCAGCGCCTGTGAGTTTTTCTTTTAAGCTCAGTTCTGTTGGGTATTCTTTGACTGCAAGTTCTGCAACCATTTTTGGTAAAATCAAGGATTCCATTTTATTTAGACAGCGGACGAGGCGAATTGCATAAGAAATATCGCCATCTGCGATCATACGATCATGGGCAAATGCTTGTGCTGTACTTTCTTGAAATGAAAATACTAAAAAGGCATGACTTAAATGTTTAAACGTAATCGTTAAATCTGCTTTTAGACTGCCAGGTGTCAGCAGTTCAAGTTGATGGTCTTCGGTCACTTTGGCTAAAAAAGCAGGCCCATTTGGAAAAACATTCATAGATAGAGTGAAATTGGCTGGAAATTTTGCAACTTCTTGCTGAATTTCACTATCGACTTGGCTGGCCATGACCAATCCTCGGCCAATCACATCCATCATAAGTTTGACATAGGTTAATTGCAGAGCGGGTTTCACTGAATTGAGGTTAATCACTCGCTGTCCTTTCTAAAAATAATTATTAGTTTAGAGTAAATACTCTAATTTATTTTTCCATGAAAAGCAAAGCCTTTATACATGCTGTACTTGAACATCTTTAAAGTAACCGCTGTGCTTTAAAGTTTCAATAATATCGGCACATAAGTTTTCAAAACGTGGGTAGTCGGTTTTGAGATCTGAGATACGCACCATTTCCAAACCTGCATAACCACATGGATTGATGGTCTGAAATCCGAACAAATCGCAGTCAATATTTAAGGATAAACCGTGATAACTACGGCCTTTACGTATTTTAAAACCTAGTGAGCCAATTTTACGTCCATCAACGTAGACGCCAGGTGCATCAGCTTTGGCGTAGGCTTCAATTTCATATTTTTTGAGTAACTCAATCATTAAGTTTTCAGCATAAGATACTAAAGTACGGACGTTCCAGCCAAGACGGTTGAGGTCAAACATAAAATAGGCAACCAATTGACCGGGACCATGCCATGTCACTTGACCACCACGGTCGGATTGAACAACAGGGATATTGCTGTTCATCAAAATATGTTCAGGTTTTCCTGCTTGACCTTGGGTGAGAACATCATGATGTTGCAGTATCCAAAGTTCATCAGGCGTATCCACATCACGTTGTTCAGTCAATGTCTTCATTTCAACAAAGCGGTCAGCATAGGGAGTTAGGCCATCAAACTGACGAATAATGAGTTGTGGTTTGAGAACGACATCTGACGACACGGCACTTGCGTCCTTATAAAACAAAAAGTATGGGTTAAATTATAAAGAAAAGATCAATAGTGTAGGGGGATTTCTTTAGTGAATAAGTTGAATTCTTGAGATTAAAATATAGGTACAAAAAAACACGCTCGTAAGCGTGTCTCATTGATACATCATTTGAATTACAGTGCAGTCTTAATTAACGGACAAGCTGCAAGATCTGCATATAACTGATGCACTTGTTCTAACTCTTCAAAACGCAATTGTGCAGTCAAAGAGTGATATTTACCTGTACGTGATGGCTGAGTTTGAACCGATTCAGCATCAAACTCTGGAAAATGTTTTACTAAAATTTCAACTACAGCAACACGTAAGTCATCGCCAGCAAGGCCAATGAGTTTAATTGGGTAGTCCATAGGAAATACCCAAAGATGTTCTTGTAATTCACGAGATGGTGTGCGGTCTAACATAGTCATGAGCGTCAGTCCCCCTTTTATTTCAAACGCCTGCGAAAGTGCAGGCGTTAGGTGTTGCGCTTAAAGACTTAAATGGAGACAATTGATAAAATTTCAAGTCTCCATCGCGTCTATATAAATTAGTCGTTTTCCAAGAATGAACGTAAGTGTTCTGAGCGAGAAGGGTGACGAAGCTTACGTAATGCTTTCGCTTCAATCTGACGGATACGCTCACGCGTTACATCAAACTGTTTACCTACTTCTTCTAAAGTATGGTCGGTTGGCATGTCGATACCAAAACGCATTTTTAGAACTTTCGCTTCGCGTTCAGTCAAGTTTTCAAGCACTTCACGTGTCGCTTCTTTTAAGCCTTCAGACGTTGCAGCATCGACAGGTGAAGTGATGTTTGAGTCCTCAATGAAGTCACCCAAATGCGAATCTTCATCATCGCCAATCGGTGTTTCCATCGAAATTGGTTCTTTGGCAATTTTCAGCACTTTACGCACTTTAACTTCGTCCATTTCCAGACGTTCACCGAGTTCTTCAGGTGTTGGTTCACGGCCCATTTCTTGTAGAAGTTGGCGTGATACACGGTTGATCTTGTTAATGGTTTCGATCATGTGTACTGGAATACGAATGGTACGCGCTTGGTCGGCAATCGAACGAGTAATGGCCTGACGAATCCACCACGTTGCATAAGTCGAGAACTTATAACCACGACGGTATTCAAACTTGTCTACCGCTTTCATCAAACCGATGTTACCTTCTTGGATCAAGTCCAAGAATTGTAAGCCACGGTTGGTATATTTTTTCGCAATCGAAATTACCAAACGTAAGTTCGCTTCTACCATTTCTTTTTTCGCGCGGCGTGCTTTTGCTTCGCCTACAGCCATACGTTTTGAAATGTCTTTGATGCCTTTAACATCAAGGCCCAAATCTTTTTCAATGTCTGCAATTTTTTGTTGGAACGCTAAAACATCTGGACGTACTTTTTCAAGATAGCCTTTTTGATCTGGTGACGCTTTCGCAATTTGTTCATCCAACCAAGCAAAGTTTGATTCTTGACCTGGGAAAGAGGTGCGGAATTGCGTGCGATCCATACGACCACGGCGAACTGCATAGCGCATTACTTCACGTTCAGAGGTGCGAATTTGTTCATGCGTACCACGAATCATTTCTGAAATGATGTCAAATAAACGAGGTGTAAATTTGAACATCATAAACACAGTTGCTAGTGCTTCTAATGCATCTTCAGCTGGTTTGCTTGAACGACCGTGCTTTTCGATTACCGCTTGGGTATTTTTCCAAGCGGCTGCCAATTCGTCAAAACGAACTTTTGCAATTTCAGGATCTGGACCAGACTCGCCTTCAGAATCATCATCACCTTCAGACTCTTCTTCTTCCTCGTCATCATCCAGTTTCACATCTTTGGTTGATTTGCTCGAAGACTCTTCTTCGTCATCAATCTCAGATTCTTCTTCGAGGACTTCTGGAATGTCTTCATCTGTTTCTGGATCTAAATAACCAGAAAGGATGTCTGCAAGGCGACGTTCGCCTGCTTCATAATCTTTGTATTCTTGTAATACCACTTCAACCGCATTCGGCCAGTAAGCAATCGAATGAAGAACGTCGCGAATGCCTTCTTCAATACGTTTAGCAATGCTGATTTCGCCTTCACGCGTTAACAGTTCAACTGTACCCATTTCACGCATATACATGCGGACTGGATCTGTAGTACGACCAGGTTCATTTTCTACAGAAGCGAGAACAGCTGCGGCTTCTTCTTCAGCAACTTCATCGGCAGCTTCATTACCACCTTCAAACATTGCATCGTCAGATTCAGGTGCACGCTCATGCACAGGAATACCCACGTCTTGAAGCATTTGAATAATGTCTTCAATCTGTTCGCTTTCAGTAATCGAGTCTGGGAGATGATCGTTAACCTCAGCGTAAGTTAGGTAACCTTGCTCTTTGCCTCGGCTAATCAGAGCCGCTACTTGCGAAGTAGGGGAAGTCATATCGCTCATCTTTGCTTACTCTTCGTTGAATCTGTGGCAGTGGAAAACCGTGCATTTTAGCACAATTTGCTTCATAAATTTAGCTGTCAATAGCTGTCTATTTCATCAGGATAATTCAGCAAAAGTGCGACCTGATAAAATATTAAAATATAAATTCAGTAATTTAGATGGGGGTGAAATTGTTGTTTTCAAGTTCATCCCTCACGCGCTTAAGTTTAAAACCCAAATATGAAATAAAGGATATTTGGCGTTTATTCGACACAAACAAGCCGTAAAACTAAACAGACGCAAGGTGGATTATATCATGCCATAAAAATTGCTTAAAAATAAAGAGCAAAAATCGAATTAATTGCCCTAAATGCAAATAAAACTTGACAAGGTTCTGTAACCCATATAAATAGCGCCTAAGACCCTTCACATTTTTTCACTATGAGGTAGTTTTAGTGTCTTCTACAGATTTTGAACTAGATGATAACTACGCTGATGATGATGTTAATTTTGATGAGTCATCAAGTAAAATTAGTGCGAAAGAATCATTAGAAAAACGTCGCCTGATTGATGACCTTCTTGCACAGCGCCGTTTGGAACGTGAGCTTAAAGATTTTGATTACGACATCGACGATGACGACGATTTTGACGACGAAGAAGACTAAAATCAGATGTAGCATCGTGTCTGAAAATGCTATGCTAATGCCCTAATCAGTTTCTGAATTTGGATTTGAAATGAGTGCTTTAGATTTAGACTTATTGAGTGAATATCTAGATGGTGACCAAAATGAGTATGGTCTAGATTTTGCAGCGACTCATGGTTTTTTGTGTGCAATTGCAGTTGGTCCTACTTTTGCAAAATGGTTGGATGAACTTTTTGATAATAATCAAAAGAAAGTGCCTGCCGAAATCATCGTGCAAGTGAAAGCTTGGCTTGAGTCTATTCGTCAAAACCTTGCCAATGAAGAGGGAATTGAGTTTCCTTTTGAAATTGAAGAAGCAGATGTAGAATCAAGCTTGGGCGACTGGAGCGTTGGTTTTGTTGATGCAATGTTTTTAAACGAAGATGCTTGGTTTACGCCTGAGTTTGAAGAACAGCTGGTCGATCTTACCTTACCAATTATGGTGTTTAGTGGGATTGATGAAGAAGACCCGCAGATGGAAACCTTCCGTCGTAACGGTCAGTTAATGGATGAACTTGCAGAAGAAATTCCAGAGAACTTAAATGAACTTTATTTGATGTATCACACACCAAATTAAGCTAAACATTTATTTTATATTTAACTCGGGTAGCGAGCGCTTTGTTGTGCTATCCGAGATTAGCCATGTATGCAACCAAGTCCTCCACAACCACGCGAACACGCGTTGGTAGTAATTTTTGTGATGGCCATATTGCATAAATATCACGAACAGGTGTTTGCCACTCAGGTAACACTTTTATCAAACGTCCCGACAGTATTTCCGCTTTACATACATTTTCTGGTAAATAGCACAAGCCTAAGTCATGTAAGGCTAAATCTGTACAAATCTGCATTTCATTTGTAATCTGCGCTCTAAAATTTTCTAATTTGAACTCTATTTGTTCATGATTACGTTGTAATTTTATAGTGGATAATGGTTGCGCGATGATCCAGCTATGATTTTTTAAATCGTTCGGATGATAAATATTTGGGGCTTGAGCAAGATATTGCGGTGAGGCCACAATCATCGTTTGAAGACTACAAATATATTTTTGAATATACGAAGTATCTTGCTGTTGACCTATTCGTAAAGCTAAATCTGCCCCCGTACTTAAAAGATGATCCTTTTTGTTGTCTAAACAAATTTCTAAGCGGATATCTGGGTATTTATGTAAAAAACTCGCCCAGAAAGCTTTAAGAATTGTATTGGCGAGATTGATTGGTGCTAATAATTTTACTTGACCAATAGGGTCTAAAATATGATGGCTTAGTTCTTGAGTCGCTTGCTGCAAACTAGAAATAAGGGGTTGGCATCTTTCGTAATAGCTTTGTCCCTCATGGGTAAGTTGAATACCTCGTGTTGTGCGGTGCAGTAGTTTACATCCTAATGTTTTTTCGAGCTGTTGTAGGCGTCGGGTTAATGTTGCTGTTGGAATAGACTGATTTTTAGCGGCTTGACTCAAGCTGCCTGCTGCAACGATAGCAATAAAGAGTGAAAGATCATCAAGCATTTCATTTTTGGAATTAATGTTTTAATTTATAGCGATTCTATCAAATATGAAATTAAGTCACAATTTCTCAGTCGTTGATTGAGGAAAAAAATATGACACTCAGATTTCGCTTGTTTAATACAGCTTTAATGTCAATGCTATTGTCTTTCTTGATGACATTATGGGTGACTTGGCTAAATTTAGGCTTCATTACCGACTTTATCCAACATTGGTTACATGCATGGTTAATGGCTTGGCCTGCTGCTTTCATTTGTGTAATGCTTTTAGCACGGCCTGTATTGTTAATCAGCCAAAAGGTTTTGGGTGTACAAAAGTAGTCTAAAAATGGACATGCTCAAGTTTTATTTCGATAGGTTATGTCCATTATTCAGCCTAATGGTTATGTTTTTGATCATAAAATGTTGCATACCATCCATAAGCAATATGGAAAATAGCACCATGAATCGCGACCATACACAACATCACTACTGCTGTGAGTCCGATACCAGCATTATCGACAGATTTCATAATGGCTTCAGCATTGGGATTCATCACAACTAAGAATAGGACAAAAAAACTGCCAATGATAATGGCAACAGCACTTGAGCCCCACACCAGCTGAATCTTTTCATGATTACTTGGAACGCGTTTTTCTTTTTTAACGAAGTGTCCCACAGTGATCAAAGCACAGGCTACTAAGGTTGGAATTAAGGTAAAACCACCAAGGTTTAAACCAAAGATGAGTACTGTGATTAAGAGTACTAAAGCAATGCTATATACTGCGGCGAAGTGCAGTAAGTAGTGTTTCATGTATTTCCCCAAAAATAAAAAATTAACTGCGAGTTTTGCGTAAATGTTTGCGGTATAGAATCCATGAAATAAGCACAGCAACAATGGTAATAATCACATAACCGACTTTACTAAAAATTTGATGCATCAATGCTTGGTTTTCACCAAAGTAATAACCGACTGTTGCTAAAAATGTTGTCCAGATAATCGTACCGAGTCCACTATAAAACATGAACTTCCAAAAGGGCATACGGCTCATCCCTGCGGGAATACTGATCAGTGAACGTACCGCAGGTATCATCCGACCAAAGAACACAATGCGATGTCCATATTGTTCAAACCAGTCTAAAGATTTTTTGATATCGCTGGATTTAATAAATAAGTATTTTCCATAGCGGTCAACCCATCTAAAGATGCTGTCTTGTTTAAACTGATAACCAACCCAATACAGTAGAGCTGCTGCAAGCAATGAACCGATACATCCTGCAATAATGACCCCAGTTAAAATGAGCTGCCCCTGAGATGCTGAGTAACCTGCAGAGGGCATAATGATCTCGGATGGGATGGGCGGGAAGACATTATCAAGGAACATGAGTAGGGCAATTCCGACATAGCCCAATTGTTCCATGATAGCGATGATCCACTCGGTGAGATTCATAAAACGTGTGAAAAATAAATGCGATAAGTTATCTTAAGGACTTATCGCATGTGGGTAAAGATTTGCAATGTATTGTTTTGCTATTCATCAAAACGCGTATGTGTCAGGGTGTGAATATATACTTTGCGTAAAGTGTAAGCGAATACAATCGGAATGAGAATGAGTAGCCCATAATTGAAGATCGTTGAGTCTAAGTGATAGCCAATCCCAAGTGAGATACTTGAACCAATCAACATGCCCAAAACCACAATAAACAAATGTGTACGTTGTTCAAGCTTGGCCTTAATCTGATTGAAACTGGTATGGTGATATTGTTCAATACGGTTGGCTGCAGCATTACGAATTAGATCGCGATGGCGCGAAAGGATCATTTTATGCATAGCAATTATCCTATGTTTCGTCGTTTAGGAACGTCATTTTTATTGTTATGTGGAGACTTTTAGTACACCACTTTAGGTTATTATTTGTACAGTATGAATTAGATTTATCAGAACGCCATGACAAAATTGTTAAATAATTTTAAAAACGTGAACTATATAAAAAAATAAGCCCTCAAATGAGGGCTTATTTGGATAAAGCGAGCAAATGATCAAAGGCGTTTACGTTTTGCTGCTGCAATTTGTGACTGGCGCATACGGAAGCCTTCTTTTTGTTTTTCAGTGGTTTTATCAATGCAGTATTTGCATGATACGCCGTGTTCATAACTGGTTTCTTCAGCTTCTACTGGAAGAAGTGGCCAACCACAAGCATGGCATTTAATGTTTAGACCTTCTTCGACACCATGTGTGACAGCTGTACGACCATCAAATACGAAACATTCACCTTCCCACATGCTTTCCTCAGCAGGGGTTTCTTCTAAGTACTTTAAGATCCCGCCTTTAAGGTGGTAAACCTCATTGAAACCTTCTTGAAGAAGTAGTGATGTAGATTTTTCACAGCGGATACCGCCTGTACAGAACATCGCAATTTTTTTATCTTTATGCTGTTCTAAGTTTTGTTTTACATAATCAGGGAATTCGCGGAAGGTTTCCGTTTTCGGGTCAATGGCACCTTTGAACGTTCCTGCTTTATATTCATAGTCATTACGGGTATCGACCAAAATGACATCATCGCGCGCAATCAGTTCATTCCACTCTTTCGGATCAAGGTAGTGACCGACTAAATCGCGTGGTTTAACTTCCACACCTAAAGTGACGATTTCTTTTTTAAGTTTGATTTTCATCTTACGAAATGGTTTGTCTGCACTGTCAGACTCTTTGTATTCCATATCGTTGAAACCTTCATTTAGAAGGAATTGATGAATAGTGTTAATCGAAGCACGATTACCAGCAACCGTACCGTTAATACCTTCGCCAGCAACAATCAGAGTACCACATAGGTTGATGGTTTTTACCAAGTCTAAAAGACGTTGTTGCAGATCAGCAGGATCTTGAACTTCTTTGAATTGATAAAGTGCGGCAACAACCCAACCAGTCGTCGCTTGCTGTTCTACAGGTGCAAGCTGTTCTACAGTAGCGTTCATGGAGTACTCCAATGTATTTTGATAGATAATTTTAAGGCCCACATTTTACATGGAATTCAATCAAGATGCGAGATAAGTAAACATTTTAAATGGCTTCTCAAGTTGTAGGTGAGCGTGTATATTCAGTTGCCTAAGACAAAATCTATTTTGTTTTGGTAGATTGCTTATCAGGAGTATGTTTTGAGTACAGATCGTCGAATTGCCTCTTTGACCCCATGTGCAGGGCGTTGTTCAACGGTATTTGGTGATTCTGTGTGTCGTGGCTGCCGTCGTTTTAATCATGAGGTAATTCAGTGGAATACCTACACTTCGGAGCAGCATAGTTCAGTTTGGCAACGCTTAGATGCACAACTAGATCAAATTTTAGTACCGATGTTGCCATTTGCAGATGTACAGCAGGCCGAAGCTTTTGTTTTATCCAAACGTGTTCGTTTGCGTCCCGATGCATCAAAAGGACGTAAGCTTTATCATGCTTTGAAAGTGTGTGAAAAGAATAAGAGTTTTACAGAAGAGAGTGGTTTAGGTATTCAGGCACAGCAAGTGAAACCACTTTGGCAAGAATTTGAACGCCGTGTTCTTGCCCTTGCGACAGCCAGTTATGATTTGGCTTTTTTACGCGCTGATGCCATTCGGCAACATCTCATCCATACCGAAGAGGACGAATAAGTCCTCTTTGTTTTTGTATAAAAAAAATACTCATGTCACTGAAATAGAGTATGTGAGCGTGGGCTGGGGGAAAGGATTTTTAGATGGTAAATGTATTTGAACTCATGCTGTACTGTATGGCTGTGGTGGTCATGATTGCAACACCTGGCCCAGTGATGTTACTGGTTGCCAGTGCAGGTCTAAAAGGTGGATATAAACAAGCCTTAAAAACCATTTTTGGGACGAACTTAGCCTCTTTAGTCCTTATTGTTTTGTCAGTGCTGATTTTAAAAGGCTTTTTAAATATTGCAGAGCATTGGCTAAATGCCATTAAAGTTTTAGGCTGCTTATATATTGCCTATTTAGGCTTTCAAATTTTAAAAGAAGCTGTTGCGCAAGAACCTGATACTGCACCTGTGCAGTTAACTGCGGTACAGGGAGGTTTTAAGCAAGGTTTCTTGGTGGGTATTTCCAATCCGAAAGATATTATTTTCTTTGCTTCATTTTTCCCACAGTTCATCGGGGTTACCAGCGATGTCGATGTCAGCCTTGTACTATTGACCATTCTCTGGATTATTTTAGACTTCAGCACCTTGTCTTTGGTTTATTTGGGTTTTAATAAACTCTCACAGTCCGCTTTGTACAATAAGCTGTTAGGTGTTTGTGGCGCGATATTGGTCAGCATTGCGCTCTATGGTATTTATACTGTCTTTGCTTGATGTTGATGGTACTGCATCAAAAAGCCTCCAACACGGAGGCTTTTTGATTGGGAGCTTAACAATCAAACTCCGTGTTTAATGCGATACTGCACCAATTCCTCAATGGTGATCACGGTCAACTGATGCGTTTGTGCATAAGCCAACACTTGAATGCCTGAGGCCATAGTTCCATCGGCATTGGTCAGTTCACACAAGACACCTGCTGGCTTCAAGCCTGCTAAACGTGCTAAATCAATTGTCCCTTCGGTATGACCACGACGGGTGAGCACACCGCCTTGGCGTGCACGAAGTGGGAATACATGACCGGGGCGGTTTAAGTCGCTGGCAATAGCCCCATCCTTAATCGCGGCTTTGACTGTGGTAGTGCGGTCTTGTGCAGACACACCAGTAGTCACGCCAGTTGCAGCTTCAATCGTTACAGTGAATGCTGTTTTAAACTGACTCGAGTTATCTGACACCATAGGCACAAGCTCTAAGTGATCGGCCAATTCATCGGTCAGACATAAACAGACAATGCCAGAACCATCACGAATCATACGTGCCATTGTTTCGACAGTGAGAGTTTCGGCAGCCACAATCAGGTCGGCTTCGTTTTCACGGTCAAAGTCATCCATCACCAAAACAGGTTTACCTTGGCGGATATCTTCTAAAGCTTGTTGGATACGTTGTTCAGCTGGAGAAAGGGCTGAAAAGAAAATTTCGGGTTGAATCAAACTAGACATTGAAACGCTCGCGTAAAATTAAAGTACGGTTGAACATTTCAGGACTTTGAAAAATTGGCGTAGCAATAAATCCTCACAGGTTTGCACCTGAGATTCTATTGGTCACGTCGTCTTCTTTCATCCGGACTATACCGTCGGCTTTGGAATTGAACCAAATCTGCGAGCCAAACAGATGATTTCTGCTTGGCTAGCTCGTGGGCTGATTCAGTCTGAGTTATTCAACTGAACTTACCACCGGTGGGGAATTGCACCCCGCCCTGAAGCGATGTAACTCCATTATAGTGCTAAATATTTATAAAAAAAGGGGGAGTTTTAGAATGATCAGTTTTATACATAGAACAATTTTTGCTATAGGGTTGTTTATGTTATTGGTTTGCTAAAGACCAACACTCTCTGTGTATGATTTCACTTAGTATGAGTTTAATGTTTAAAAATGAATACTTGAGAAGAACCATAAACATGAATAAGACGTTTTTTACAGATTGAATGATTTGAAATGATCAAGATAAAAATAAGAGTGAGGGGTTAGGATTGATTAAAATTCAACAATACGATTATCCTTGGAATGCTGAATCCTTTGTAAAGCATCTTCAAGTTTTTGGTTTTACACTGATTGCGGTCAGTATGTTGTATTTGGTTGCTGCCAATTGGTTTATGTTGCCAAAGAATATTCAACTGGCTATTCCTCAGTTGTTGTTATTCCTCAGTGCGGTTTTTAGCCTGTGGCTGACAAAACATGATTTTCTAGTGCAGTGTTTACATAGTATCTGTGGTTTGATGATTGGTTTAAGCTTGGCTGTGATTGGTCAAATTTATCAAACGGGTGCTGACAGCTATTTATTATTTCTACTTTGGTCTGTGCTGCTTTTACCGTGGTTATATCGTCCGAATATCGGGATGTTTTTCCTTTTATGTATTACCAGCCAATTGGCATTGTTTCTGTTTTTTATTCAAACCTTTTGGGGAGATCAATATCCAGATCTTTTCTTAATCAGTATTCATGTATTTGCACTGATTCAATTCTATCTCTGCAATAAATATTATTCGAAACTCCGTTATTTATTCTTGCTGTGGTTTGCCATTCTCTCGGTTTGGCATATGGCGATGTATCTCTATGCAGATAAAAACATTCTTTATTTCATCGTGTCTTTTCTCTTGTTGGGCATTTCACTGGCTTACTATTATCAAAATAAAGATCAGCTATGTAGCGCACTTTCAGCCGTTGGCTTGGGCATTAGCTTTACCTTGGTCATTGTGAAAGCGGTGACGGAGTGGTTTGGTCAGAATGAAATTTTTGAATTATTTTTTATCGCACTGATTATTTTTGCGTGGTTTGCTTCTATCACTTATCTGTTGATTAAATTTATTCCACATAGTCGCTTCAATGCTATTCCACTTGCGGTAGGAGCTTGGATTGCGGGCATCGTCTTTGCTACGTTGATGCTGACCTTTTGGGGGAATTTCTCTTTAATTATGGGTATTGTCTTTGTAGCTTTGGCAGCTTATTTGTTGAAAGCTAAACAAAGTTTGTTTTTAAGACAATTTGCTTATTGTCTCTGGGTTGCAGGGCAAATTGCGGTGATTTTTCACACCGTTGATTTGATGAATCAAATTATACCTATTCTATTTTTACAATTGGTGATGCTTGCACTCGCCTATTTTATGCGTACACATTGGTTCTTTGTTTTTGTTCAAATTTTGGGTTTATATGCAGCAGGTGTGGCGTGTATTTGGGATATTAATGCACATCTCAGTTGGCGTAATATTGTTGAGAATTTTGTCTATTTAGCGCTTTGGAATTATGTTGTTTATCTGGGAATTCTAGCCATAAAATTCATACAGCCAACTGAATATCAACGTAGTGTATTGCTTGCGACACTAGGGATTATTCTATTTTCCATGGGCTTTTATACTTTATTTGGAAAATATGAATTAGCGAAAATTGAGCACATTCCGATATTGGCTTTTGGTCTGCCGATTTTATGGTTTGTACTTTTTGTCTTTTTACATATTCAAAAGCAGTTTCATTTATTTGCGCACTTCATTTTGGTTGCTTTCGCAACAGGACTGATTTTTTATGGCTATTTCGATATTTTTATTTGTTTGGCCATCATTTCATGGGCATTAAAAACACAAGATAAAGTGATCTATGGATTTGCACTGGCAACTTTCGCTGTAATTTTAGGGTTTTTATATTATTCCCTTGATGTGACCTTTCTGATTAAAAGTTTAAGCATGTTTTTGTCAGGGCTGATGTTGCTCTTACTGACATTGAGCTTGACTATATTTAAGCAAAAAGAGGAGTTTGGGGTATGAAAAAAATGATTCCTCTTGTTTTGGCACTACTTAGCATCGCAGTATTTTTAGGCTTAATCTTTAAAAATGAATGGCACATAAACCATAGTCAAAGCATATATGTGCGTTTGCAACCTGTAGACCCGCGTTCGATTATTCAGGGTGATTATATGGCATTAAATTATCAACTTTATTTTGCGCCACAGCATTCAAACCCAGAAAGTAACAACCAAGCCAACATCAATCAAGAAGATCAGATTTTTTCAGGTCATTATTTTGATGAAGTGATTAACAACAAGTCTTCGGTGCTCACTTATGTTGAACTCGATGCACATAGGCGCGTGATCCATAGCTATTTTGATTCGCCTAAAAATGTTCGGACAGCCCGACTGATTTTACAAAACCCGAATAATCGTTATAACCAGCTTTATCCTGCATCGAGAAGTTTTTTATTTGCAGAAGGTTTAGCCGATTGTTATCAGCAGGCAGAATATGCTGAGTTTAAAGTCGATGAGCAGGGCAATGCGATACTTACGGCATTGAAAGGTAATCAGCTACAAGATTTAGGTTGTGAGAGTAAACAGGATTGGCTGAGCGGGTTTCGTCCTGATTCAACTTGATACAATGGTATGATTCTGATGATAAAAAAATCCGCACGCAGCGGATTTTTTTAAATCTATTGGGTTTAAGCCACTTGTACTGGAATACAGTTTGCCATGTGACTTACAGTGTTATCTGGATTTGCATAAACCAAGCGTGGTTTATGTGCATTTGCTTCAGCTTCTGTAAAATCACCAAAGGTCGCGATAATCATTAGGTCGCCTACATCAGCTTGATGTGCTGCGCCACCATTGACTGAAATGATGCCAGAACCTTCTTCACCACGAATTGCATAGGTACTGAAACGCTTACCATTTGTCACGTTCCACATGTGAATTTCTTCATATTCGCGGATACCGGCTAAATCCAATAAAAGACCGTCAATTGCACATGAACCTTCATAATGGAGTTCAGCTTGAGTAACAACACAACGGTGGATTTTTGCTTTTAATAAACGAGATAGCATGACGAGCGTCTCCTGAGTGGACCTAAGATCGTTATCTTATGGTTAAATCAAACTGAACTTGCTGGATAAGCAATCAGGCAAGCGCATTTTGCCTTTAAAAAGACACTATGGCAAGCAGTAGCGTTCAACAAATTTTTGACTTATCAGTTCGGTTTGTAAGCATTGATTTGATTCATGGCTGGCTGAATCTCACCATTCACTAGCATTTTAGTGCGAGCTAATGCGTGATGGATTGCGTCATCCATTAAATTTTGTTCATTGCTTGGTGCTTTGCTCAGGACATGTCCTGAAACACGTTCTTTTGAGCCTGGATGGCCAATTCCAATGCGTAAGCGATGGAAGTTTGGGCCGATATGAGGAACTATGTCACGTAAACCATTATGTCCACCATGACCACCACCTGTTTTTAGGCGAATGACACCAGGGTTCATATCGAGTTCATCGTGAGCAATCAGTATTGCTTCTGGAGCAATATTGTAGAATTTTGCGAAGGGAACAACACTTTTACCAACAAGGTTCATAAAGGTTGTGGGTAATAACAGACGGACGTCTTGACCTTCGATATTACCACGCCCACTCATTCCATTGAATTTTGGGTCTTTTTTTAGCGTAATGCCATATTGTTCTGCAAGGCGTTCAACAAACCAAAAGCCTGCATTATGGCGGGTTTGGGCATACTCAGAACCTGGGTTGCCCAAACCAACAATCAGTGAAATATTTGACACTAATTACACCAATAACACTTATGCGCGAACGAAGTCAGCGTGCATAGGTGTGTTTTTAGCTGGGTGACGTTGTAACGCTTTGATTTTAACGCTTTCAACTTTATCGCCAACTTTGATTTCAACAACTTCTTCGAAGAAAGCATTGCTTTCTAAAGCTTTAACAAGCTCACGAAGTTCTAAAGTAACAGCTACAGGTTCAGCAGCACCACCGTAGATGATTGCTGGAACTTGAGCAGCATGACGAAGGCGGCGGCTCGCACCTTTCCCTTGGTTAGCTGCTTCACGCGCTTGAGCGTTTAATACGAAGTTTGCCATGATAGACATCCTTAATTTAAGTTTTAAATAAACTAGATCTGCGACCGACCTAGTGAGACAAAGCCCTGCACATAGCAGGGCTTTTAAAATTCAGCGCTATATTATAGATAAGAATCAAACATTGCGCTAATAGATTCTTCGTTGTTAATACGACGAATTGTTTCAGCAACCATACTCGCAACTGAAACTTGGCGAATCTTACCAAGAGCTTGAGCTTCTTCAGAAAGAGGAATGGTGTCTGTAACAACCAATTCATCAATCACAGAATTTTTCAAGTTTTCGATAGCCTTACCTGATAAAACAGGGTGAGTTGCATAAGCAACCACTTTGCGCGCACCAAATGTTTTCAATGCATCAGCAGCTTTACATAACGTACCAGCAGTATCCACCATGTCATCTACGATCACGCAGTCACGGCCTTTAACATCACCAATCAAGTGCATGACTTGTGATTCATTTGCCTTTTGACGACGTTTGTCGATGATAGCAAGGTCAATATCGCCCATTTGTTTAGCAACAGCACGGGCACGAACGACACCACCAACGTCTGGAGAAACCACCATGAGGTTATCATGTGATTGTTGACGAAGGTCAGCTAAAAGCGCTGGTGTACCGTAGATGTTGTCTACAGGGATATCGAAGAAACCTTGGATTTGGTCAGCGTGAAGGTCGATCATTACCACACGGTCAATTCCTACAGTTGTCAGCATATCTGCGACAACTTTTGCAGTAATTGGAACACGTGATGAACGAGGACGACGATCTTGACGCGCATAACCGAAATAAGGAATCACTGCGGTAATACGGCCAGCACTTGCACGACGCAAAGCATCGGCCATGACGAGGATTTCCATAAGGTTATCATTCGTTGGGGCGCAAGTAGGCTGTACGATAAATACGTCTTTACCACGAACATTTTCAGTAATTTCGACAGCAATTTCACCGTCAGAAAATTGACCTACAGATGCAGCACCTAGAGGGATGTGCAGGTGGCTTACGACTTTTTGGGCGAATTGTGGATGTGCAGATCCACTAAAAACGACAAGATTGGGCATGAAGCACCCTTGGCGGTTGGCAATTTGGAAATTAGATGGCAGGGGTAGCTGGATTCGAACCAACGGATGCCGATATCAAAAACCGGTGCCTTACCACTTGGCGATACCCCTAATGCGGCAGAACTTTAATATTTTTGCGTCTTTTTGTCAAGGTAAATTAACAGTCAAATAGCAAAGTGATGCTCTGTCTTTTTTAGAAAATGGCAGGGGTAGCTGGATTCGAACCAACGGATGCCGATATCAAAAACCGGTGCCTTACCACTTGGCGATACCCCTAAATTTGATCACTGTAAAATGGCAGGGGTAGCTGGATTCGAACCAACGGATGCCGATATCAAAAACCGGTGCCTTACCACTTGGCGATACCCCTAGTACAGTCATCTACAGGTGAAATAAATGGCAGGGGTAGCTGGATTCGAACCAACGGATGCCGATATCAAAAACCGGTGCCTTACCACTTGGCGATACCCCTATCAGGTAACTTTGAAATGTCGCATTGGTGACTCGTTCAAACTATTGACCAAGTAAGCTTTACATGGTGCATTTGCCAGAACATCATCAATGTTTATATCATTCGTTACTTCAGTAAAAACACAAGCACCTGTACCTGTAAGTTTTGCAACACCGAACTGGTCGAGATATTGCATCGCTTCATCTACTTCTGGATATAAACTTCTTGCCAAAGGCTCAAAATTATTTCCAAAATCAGACGGCTTTAACTGATAGGCGCAAAATGTAGAGCTCTTCGTGTTTCTTGTCAACGTTTTTTGTGAAAAAAGCAGTTGAGTGCTGATAAAACAGTCAGGTTTTAACACAATGTATTGTTTTTGATCTAAGTCTATGAATGTTAAGTGTTCACCGATGCCTTCAGCCCATGCATTTAAGCCATGTACAAAGATGGGAACGTCCGCACCCAACTGAACGGCTAAGTCTGCTAATTGTTCAGTATTGAGTCCGCACTGCCACAGTTGATTGACCACGATTAATGTCGTTGCAGCATCCGATGAACCTCCACCTAAGCCTGCACCCATTGGAATATTTTTTTCAAGATGAATAGATAAACCCGTAGGTGTTTGTGCATACGGTTTAAGTATCTGCGTCGCTTTATAAATCAAATTTTGATTCAAATCGACACTGTTTAAGCCTTCAATATAAATCTGTTGATCCGGACGAGACTCAAATTCTAACCAATCACATAAATCGACCAGTTGGAAAATACTTTGCAACTCGTGGTAGCCGTTTTCACGTCGACCTGTAATGTGCAAAAACAAATTCAGTTTTGATGGAGCTGGGACACGGATCATAACGAAGCAAATTAACGGTTTTGAATGACCATTGTAATACGGTTTTCTGCACCATTTTCAAGTGCTTGTTTTAAAATCAACCGATTTGGCATTTTAGCTTGCTCGTTATAGCTCAGTTCCACGTTCCAGCCATCTTCAACAATTTGAGTTGCACGTTTTTCAGCATCTCTTTTTATTTGAGCCTGAACTGTCGCAGGTTTGGCTTGAACCCAATTGACCAAATGGGTGATCGGTGCTTGCCAACCTGTGGCTATTTTTAAGAGTTCTTCGGGTGTTTCTGCTTGAATCAACCCAGTTTTAGCACTATTGAGGCTGACTTCACCCGGACGGCCTGTAATTTGTGTTTTACCCACACCTAAAATGCCACTCAGTTCAATATCAAACTCTTGTTGCTGTTGTACCCAGGTAAAAAAAGCACTACCTGTTTGTTCAGGTGTACGTACCCCAATTTTACCTTGTAAGCTAAATTGTTGATCTGTTTCGGTTTGTATGGTGTTTGGATCAAGCTGCGGTTTGGTAAATTGTTGACAGCCTGTTAGTGCCAAGCTACTTGCAGCAAGTAGGCTTAAACTCAGATTTGAGAAAATACGCATAAAAACTATGAGCTCTTTTTCAGTTGTTGGGGTAACAATAAAGTATTGAGTTGATCCAATTGAGGATCATTTGGATGTTTTTGTTTGAGTTGTTGTAACACCGTAGAGAATTTTTGCAGATCACCTAACATATATACAGAACGTGCATAACGCACTCCAATATTGACACTGCCACTGAGAATGTAGGCTTTTTCTAAGACTCTGGCTGAGGTGCTAAAGTCATTTTGTAAATAACAAATAAAGCCTAGAGTATCTAAGATGGAAGCTTGCTCAGGTGCATACTCTAAAGCGTGTTCAACAAATCTTCGAGCATCATCTAAGCGTCTGTTTTGTAATGCTAAAGTGTAAGCGTATGCATTTAAGTATGTCGGGCTATTGGGCTCAATGCTTAAAAGTTGATTGAGCAGTTTTTCAAGTTTTTCCTTGTCTGTATGTGCATCTAGCATCAGCACTTCAGAATAGACCAGCTCAGGGTCATCTGGTATGTTTTTAATCGCTTCATCCAATAGACGCATAGCATCAGCTTTGTTATTCATACGCTTTAATATATCGGCTTGTGCTTGATACAAAAAACTTGCATGTTGCGGATAATTGACCCGTTCTTGGGTTAAAAAACGCAGTGCGTCATTGAGTTTATTTTGTTCACTATAAATGCTGATGAGGCTACGACGTGACACCGTATACAAGCTACCATCGACTAAACGATAGTAGGCCTTTGCTGTTTCAAAGTGTTGCTTTCGTTCAGCATTTACAGCAAGGTAGTAGTAGGCTTCATTTTGATATTCGGCTGAATTCCGTAGTTCAACCAAATATTTTTCTGCTTTTTCGTACTGTTTTAGGTCAATACTGGTTAAACCGGCAATAAATAAGGCATCTTCATTATCAGGCCACTTTTTAATAAGACTTTCAAGTTTGCCTAAGGCTTCATTGGAAGCATTTACTTTAATTAAGTATTTAGCTTCTGCTAAGCGAACTTCGACATTGTCACGATGCTTACGACTCGATTTTGCATACCAATTACGCGTTTCTTCCTCTAGACCCAGAGCACTGAGTAAATTGGCTTTCATAAGAATATAGCCTGTAACACGACCACGCTTTTTTAGGGCTTTATTGATTGTGATTAGTGCTTGTTCAAGCTGCCCATTTTGCGCTTCTAAACCTGAAATCAGAGCTAAAATAGAGGGATTGTTGCGCTCTTTACTTGAACGCAAGGCTTGAATTAAGACCTCTTGATCTTCAGGTTCTTCTGGGGCAATTCCTGCAAAAATTTGTTCCAAATCGGCATTTGCGTCGATATTGAGAATTTTGTCTAATGTTTCAGCAGCAAGCTCATATTCATGCGCTTTCAGTGCAATGTGGGATAGATAAAATAATGCAGGAACGTCAGTGGGTTCTTGCACCACCCAATGCGTCGCAATGTCGAGTGCGGCACGTAAGTCATTTTGTTCAAGGGCAATATTTAAAGCGCGTTGTTTAATGGTCGTGGAATTACTTTTAATTGCAAGGACCGTATAATTATGCAATGCCGTTGCATTATCTTGGTAGGCCAGTGCAAATTCGGCAATCATACTTTGTTGAATTGCATCATAATTAGATAGCGAAAATTCTCCAGCTGCTCTAAGATGAGCACTAGATGCCATGCTACCGACGAGTAAGAATGTGGTAGAATATTGCTTAATTCTCGCGCCGCTCAGTCGGCAATGTGTTTGACGCAATTTTTCTTGATCCAAGTATGCTTTTTATGACACCGTTATTGCACAATAGCATAAATTTAGCGAAATGATGATCTGATATGTCTTTCTTTGCATTGGGTGTCAACCATCAAACCGCCTCCGTAGAGTTGCGTGAACAAATTGCATTTAACCCTGAAAAGTTAACGCAACTGCTTGAGCAACAAGGCCAAAACCATGACTTAAATGAAATGGTGGTGGTGTCTACGTGTAACAGAACAGAAGTGTATGCTATGTCTGAAAACTCAGATATGGTATTAAACTGGCTCGCCCAAGCAAATGGTATAGATGTTAAACAACTGTTGAATCATGTATATCGTTATGAAAATGCGCAGGCCGTGACACACTTAATGCGTGTTGCAAGTGGTTTAGACTCACTTATGCTTGGTGAGCCGCAAATTTTGGGACAGGTTAAATCTGCACTGTCGCTCGCTAAATCGGCACATACCGTTTCCCCGCACTTAAACCGAATTTTTGAATATGCTTTTTATGCAGCGAAGCGTGTGCGCTCGGAAACAGCCGTTGGCAGTCATGCTGTATCCATGGGTTATGCTGTTGCTCAGCTTGCTTTGCAAGTTTTTAGTAAACCTGAAAAGTTGACGGTCATGGTGGTTGCTGCGGGTGAAATGAATAGTTTGGTGGCAAAGCATTTGGCTGAAATGGGAGTCGCAAAAATCCTGATTTGTAACCGTACCCGTGAGCGGGCTGAAAGTTTGGCTCAGGAAATTGCACATCGGGTAGATGTTGAAATTATTGAGTTTGATCAACTGGCGAACAATCTTTCACGCGCAGATGTCATTTCTAGTTGTACGGGAAGCTTGCATCAAGTCATTCATTATCCAGATGTGAAGGCGGCCTTAAAAAAGCGTCGTTATCAACAAATGTTA
Source organism: Acinetobacter sp. SW-226 (assembly GCF_055632855.1). Classification (NCBI taxonomy): domain Bacteria; kingdom Pseudomonadati; phylum Pseudomonadota; class Gammaproteobacteria; order Moraxellales; family Moraxellaceae; genus Acinetobacter; species Acinetobacter sp. SW-226. The sequence goes on from NZ_CM145752.1 coordinate 841,089, forward strand.
ATGGTGGATTTGGCTGTTCCGCGTGATATAGACCCGAAAGTTGAAAGTTTGGATGGCGTCTATTTATATGGCGTGGATGACTTGCAATCGGTGATTGATGAAAACCTTGCTCAGCGTCGCCAGGCGGCGGTTGAAGCTGAGGTGATGGTGAATCAACTGGCAACGGAGTTGGTGACACAGCAAAAAGTCAATCTAGCAGGCGAAACCATTCATGCCTATCGCGAGCAAGGTGAACAGTTAAGACAAGAAGAATTACAACTCGCATTAGCTCGTATTGCAAAAGGGGAACAAGCAGAACAGGTGATGCAGGATTTTGCACATCGTCTGACACAGAAATTACTGCATCCAACCTCGATTATGCTACGTGAAGCAGCTAAAGCTGAAGATCCAAGTTATTTTGAACATATGCAAAATTGTTTAAATGAGACTTTTGCTAAACGACGTAAAACTAAAAAGTAAATCAAAATATAAAAATCTAATAGGTTTAAGTAATTAGTCTTAAGCCTATTTTTTTGGTCAATTCATTTAGCTTTTGACGTAGATTACGTGATTCAACTAGGCTTAAAGGCGCTTTTAGTTTTTGGCGCAAATATTTTTCTTCAAGCGAGAGAGCATATTCGCTGGCCAGTTTATCGGCCATTTCAGGTGTTTTGGTCAGCACTTCAATATTGGTGCGCTGCATAATATCGGCAATTGCATTGGCATAACGGCTACACGCACCCAAAACATAATAGGTTGCCAGTTCTTGATCATCAGGCAGATCATCAAAAATAGTATCCAAGACTTGTAGCACATGTGCCAAAAGTTCATCTTCAGGTAGATAAGCGCGCAAGGTTTCAAAGTGAATATACAAAAACGGATGATGGATCAGAACGGCGAGAGCGAAGTCTTCATCTTTGGTGCGAATATTAAATGACAACGAGGCGTCGTTGCTAACTTGAGGTGTCCAACGGCGACCAAAACCGAGTTTTTCTTTAAAGGATTGATTCAATAAATAACGGAAAGAGCCTGTTTTTGGCAATAAATCTGTCAGTTGACGCAACTCACTCATGACCTGACTTTTGCCTTCAGGACTACTGATGTCATGGTTCTGCGTCAGGTGGGCAAAAACAAAGTCTGAAAGTAGAGGAGCTTGTTGCAATAGTTTATTAAAGTTTTCAATACCTTCACGACGGATCAATGAATCAGGATCATGATCACTCGGTAAAACAAAAAACTTCAGTTCACGACCATCATTGAGTAAAGGCAACGCGATTTCTAAAGTACGACGTGCTGCTTTTTGTCCTGCCAAGTCACCATCGAAGGCGATGGTAATACGGTTGTTTTGCTTAAACAGAATATTTAAATGTTCGGTGTTACTGGCAGTCCCTAAAGTCGCCACGGCACCTGCGATGCCATACTGCTGTAGCGCAATCACATCCATATAGCCTTCGACCATTAGCCAGTCTTGAGCCTTTTGTTTGCGACCTTCATATAAACCATAAAGTAACTGGTTTTTATGAAATACCTCAGAGTCTGGTGAGTTGATGTATTTGGGTTTGATTTCGTCATTCAGGGCACGACCACCGAAGCCCACTACACGACCTTTGGCATCACGAATCGGGAAGATGACGCGGTCACGGAGTAAGTCAAAGTCCCGTCCACTGTCACTAGTACGAATCAATCCGAGTAGCTTTAAGCCTTCGATATCTTGCGGGAAGGCTTTTTCTAAGTGTTGCCAGTCTTCAGGGGCATAGCCTAAACGCCAATATGCAATAGTATCTCGACTGAGTCCACGTTGTTTAAAATACTGCTGTGCGGTACGACTATGTGGGAGTTGTTGTTCATAGTACTGTGCAATATTTTCTAATAGGTCGTATAAATTACCTTCTTGAACAGGGGCGGTGTTAAAGCCCTCAAAAGCTTCAAAATCTGCATAGCTCTCTTGGTAGTCCATGGACTGAAATTCAGCAAATGGATCATGTTCAACCTGAAATTCGGCTTGTGCAGGAGTACGTTCAACCTTAGCTTCCGTCGCTTCTACTTTGGGTTGTTCGACAGGTTTGGCTTCGCGTTTATATACCAGTTTTTTCGAGTCACGATTGTCTTTAGGCAGTTCGATGCCTGTTTGACTCGACAAATCCTTCATCACATCTATAAAACTACGACTGTCGATGTCCATTAAAAAACGAATGGCATTTCCATTGGCCTGACAACCAAAACAGTGAAAATACTGTTTGTCACGGTAAACGTGAAAAGATGGTGATTTTTCCTGATGGAATGGACAACAACCTGAATAGGTACGACCTGACTTTTTAAGTTTCACCCGTTGACCAATCAGGTCGACAATGTCGGTCCGATCTAGAATTTGATCAATAGTATGTTGAGGAATAGCCATGTCGAGTCGTCAATCGCTGAAGTCTTTAGAAACGTGAAAAAATAGAGAGATGGATGCTTTAAAAATGCAAAAAACCATCAAAGTTAAATTGTTTTGTATACCTTTTGAGCGTTTTGATCAAGCGAAAACAGCATAAAACAAAAGGGCAAGTATGATAACTTGCCCTTTGTAAAATAGCGAATATTTCAAATGAATTATTCAGCTCCAGTGCTTGCGTTGTCTGGTGTTTTAGGACGGTCGAGTAAACCGAAGCTGATGCGGTTGGTAAAACTGCGCTCAGTCATTTCTTTCGGTTGTTCAATTTTTTGCTCAGAACTATTTTGCTCTTCACGACCAAACACACCTAGAGTTGCACGGTTGATCCAACTTGCTTCTTTACGTGCTGCGCGTAAGTTTACTTCACCATTTGATTTTACTAAATTTGGATAATTCAGTTTGAGTACATCAATGTACTGTTGAGCGGTTTGTTTATCGCCCAATTGCGTATAAGAGTATGCCACTGTCGCTAAAGCTTCAGGTATTTGCGGGCTTTGAGGATAATGTTCAATCACCCATTGCGAACGCTCTAATGCTGCAACCCATGCTTTACGTTTGATATTAAAGCGTGCTGCATTCATTTCACTTTCAGCCAATTCATTGCTGATAAACTTCATACGCTGAGCTGCATCTACCGCATAAGTGCTTGAAGGATAGCGACGAATGAAATCTACAAAGTTTTGATAAGCAACTTTCAAATAACTCACGTCACGGTGTGACTGCTTTAAAGAGGTATAGCGTAGTAAACCATCATAGTTTTGCTCCATATTGGCTACACCACGTACATAGTAGGCATAGTCCACGTTTGGATGTTGAGGGTTTAAACGAATAAAACGGTCAGCCAGTGCAATGGTGCCTTCATAATCTTTCTGCTGGAATTTCACATAGAGCAATTCAAGTTGTGCTTGTTGTGCGTATTCGCCTGTTGGATAGTATGTATCTATGGCTTCAAGGTGTTTCGCAGCGTCGGTATATTGACCACTTTTTAGTGCTGTTTCTGCTTTTTGAATATAAACCTGTTCACTCGATTGTGGACCGGTATCTACCACTTCTTTCTTGGGATTGCTGCTACAGCCTACCATTGCCGATGCAATGCCAACCGTAAGAGCAAGCATTGTCATTTTATAATGTGGTAGCGACATAAAAATTCCTCTGTTAATGCGGGCAATGAGCTACAATTGCACTATTAAATCACTTTTGTTTGAATGATCAAATGACTCAAGCACAATCTTCCGATCCAAATTTCCCTGAAACTGATTTCAATTTACTTGAAGATTCTGAGGATGCAGATAACCATACTTCAAGCTCTACTGCAACACGTTTATCGTTGCAATTTCAACTGGATGAATCTTATCTCGGACAGCGTATAGACCAAGTTGCAGCACTGATTTGGAGCGACTTTTCGCGTGAAAAGCTCAAACAGTGGCTGAAAGAAGGCCATTTGTTGGTAAATGGTAACAGTGTCAAACCTAAATATAAATGTGAAGGATTTGAACTGTTAACCCTTGAAGTTGAACTAGAAGCACAAACTCGTAGCCTGCCTGAAGATATTCCACTGGATATCGTCTATGAAGATGATGACATTATTGTCGTGAATAAACCCGTTGGTATGGTGGTGCATCCAGGTGCTGGAAATTCATCAGGGACCTTGGTCAATGCATTGTTACATCACTATCCAAAATCGTCAGAACTGACTCGTGCGGGCTTGGTACATCGGATTGATAAAGATACGTCTGGTTTGTTGGTCGTTGCAAAAAACTTAGAAGCACAATTTTCACTGAGCAAGCAGTTGGCTAAAAAGTCGGTCTATCGCGTATATGACTTAATTGTATATGGCAATGTAATTGCGGGTGGTACGGTGGATGAACCGATTAAGCGTCACCCTGTGGATCGTGTCAAAATGGCGGTACTGCCAGGTGGTAAAGATGCAGTAACACACTATAACGTGAAAGAGCGCTTCCAACATTTCACCCGTATCCAAGCCCGTCTTGAAACTGGACGTACGCATCAAATTCGTGTGCATTTTAGTTATATTGGTTTTGGTTTAGTTGGTGATCCTGTGTATATGCCACGTGTACGTGTGCCTGCAGGTGCATCGGAGCTTTTAGATGAGACTTTACGTGGTTTCAGACGCCAAGCGTTACATGCAGCAGAGCTCGGTTTGAAACATCCTCGTACAGGGGAAGAAATGCTGTTTAAAGCGCCGTGGCCAGCAGACTTGGCGACCTTGGTCGATGTACTACGCACGGAAAATAAAGCTTACTGATTTATAGCTGAATCATCATAAGGACAGTATATGCAATTTGTTCAAGGACTTCCGGCAGGTGTTTTTGTGGGACAAACCCGTGTGCATCATGATCGTGCTTTAGAGACCACTCAAACTGAATTGCAAGGTTTTAATTTGGCTTTGCATGTACAGGATGATGCCGCACGGGTGCAACAGCATCGTATGATTTTGCTTGAAGAGTTTGCAGGCTATGGGGTCGATAAAATCACATGGATGACGCAAACTCACAGCACTATATGCCGTGTAGTGAATGAGCAAATTGACTTTGATGCTCAAGAAGGGGATGGTTTGGTGACACAGCGAGCAAACCATGCCCTGATGATGATGACTGCAGATTGTTTACCCGTAGTTTTAGGCAATGCTGACGGTACCGAGGTTGGGAACTTACATGCAGGTTGGCGTGGGTTGGCGCATGGCATTATTGAAAATACCATTGCCAGTATGAACACTCAGCCGACATGGGCTTGGTTGGGTGCAGCTATTAGCCAATCATGTTTTGAAATTGGCGCTGAAGTTAAAGATGCTTTTTGCTCAAAATATGCTGCGCTTGAATCTGCATTTCAAACAGGTGAGCAAGCTGGAAAGTATTATGCTGACTTATATGCAATCGCAAAATTCATTCTAAAACAGCACGGTGTTGAAGTAGTCTCTGGCGGTGATCAGTGTTCCTTTAGCCAGTCGGATGAGTACTATTCTTATCGACGTCATGCCAAAACTGGGCGTATGGCGACTTTTGTCTTTATGCAATAGTTTTGGCGTGTGATCAAGTGCTTGGCTGTTTTAATCCTTGTACTTACTCCCCACTCAGCGAGTGGAAGTGTTAAACTTAACTCAATTCTTTGCTCTTAAAAATTTCCATGTCTGTACCTGATCTTGTTTCTGTTGCACCTGTTCATGTGTGTGTGGTTTATCATAGCGCCTATGGTCATACGGCGAAAGTCGCTCAGTATATTGCACAAGGTGCAGAGCAGGCGGGTGCTGACGTGCATTTGATTTCTGTTGCTGCAGTACAATGGGACTTGTTAGATCAGGCCGATATTATTGTAATGGGTTGCCCAACCTATATGGGGAGTCTCACAGCGGCACTAAAACAGTTTATGGAAGATTCCTCTAAGCGTTGGTTAGCACGGGCTTGGCAAGGAAAATTAGCTGCAGGCTTTACCAATGGTGGTGGCTTAAGTGGCGATAAACTGGCGGTATTACAACAGATTAATCTATTTGCAATGCAACATGGTATGTTGTGGGCAGGTTTACCGTTTATGCCGACGGGACGTAGCCAACACGATATTAATCGGATGTCGAGCTTTTTAGGTTTGATGACTCAGTCAGACAATGCCAGTGTTGAAATAACCCCACCCGAAGGCGACTTGGAAACTGCTCGAAAGTTCGGAAAATATTTGGTCGAGCTAAAAGCGGATTATTAACAGTTCCAATAAGAAAAAACCTCCACATGGGAGGTTTTTTCTTACTTATGCATAATGCGGGCTTTATCGCGTTGCCAGTCACGGTCTTTTTCCGTGGCACGTTTGTCATGTAGCTGTTTGCCTTTCACTAAAGCAATTTCTAATTTCGCACGTGGCCCTTTCCAATAAGCAACAAGCGGAACGCATGAATAACCTTTTTGATTCACTGCACCGAGTAACTTATCCAGTTCACGACGGTTCAACAGTAACTTACGGGTACGGGTCGCTTCAGGAACAATGTGCGTAGATGCACTGAGTAAAGGCTGAATTTGAGCACCGAACAGGAAAGCTTCGCCATTTTTAAAGGTAATATAACTCTCAGACAACGTCATACGACCTGCACGTAGCGATTTCACTTCCCAACCTTGCAGTGACAGGCCAGCTTCAAATTTTTCTTCAATAAAATAGTCGTGACGTGCACGTTTATTTTGTGCAATCGTCCCACTGGTATTTTTTTTAACTACAGTTGCTTTCGCCATAATCAATTACTTCCAACAATGTACCTATTGTGCCTTAAAGCAGGGTTAAGGTGAAGTTTTTTCAAATTTATGGAGTTTCTTCACCTATAAAACAAGTTTTTGCTAAAATATGGCTCTACAAAATCAACAGAGTAAAAATGGATGTCTAAAACTCGCGTCATTTATCCGGGGACTTTTGATCCAATTACCAATGGTCATATTGATTTGGTCACACGTGCATCACGTATGTTTGATGAAGTGGTGGTTGCCATTGCCATTGGTCATCATAAAAACCCTGTCTTTAGTTTAGAAGAGCGTGTGAGCTTGGCCAAAGCATCATTAAGCCATCTTGATAATGTTGAGTTTGTAGGTTTTGATGGTTTGTTGGTGAATTTCTTCCGTGAACAAAAGGCAACGGCTGTGCTGCGAGGATTGCGTGCAGTGTCTGACTTTGAATACGAGTTCCAGTTAGCTAATATGAACCGTCAACTTGATTCACACTTTGAGGCGGTGTTTTTAACGCCGTCAGAGCAGTATTCATTTATTTCATCGACGTTGATTCGTGAAATAGCACGTTTAAAAGGTGATGTGACCAAGTTTGTACCACAAGCTGTGGTTGCAGCTTTTGAGCGTAAACATCAACAAGGTTGGTAGAGTGTCTTTATATATAACCGATGAATGCATCAATTGTGATGTTTGTGAACCTGTGTGCCCCAATGAAGCCATCTTCATGGGGGAGCTGATTTATGAAATCAATCCAGACTTATGTACAGAGTGTATCGGACACTATGATAAACCCCAGTGTCAATTGTTCTGTCCAGTGGATTGTATTCCGCTTGATCCTAATCATGCGGAAACTGAAGATGAGCTCATGGATAAATATAAAAAGCTGATTGCTCAAAAAAGCGCAAGCAATTAAGTCTAAGATTTGATACTATGCGCCTCGAAGTGAGCCAGACGATCGCTGCTGTGGAGATCTCCGTGATTGAAGCAGGGGAGGAAAGTCCGGGCTTCATAGGGCAAGGTGCCAGGTAACGCCTGGGCGGCGTGAGCCGACGGAAAGTGCAGCAGAGAGTAGACCGCCTTCATTATGGTTTCGAGTAATCGAAATCGGAGGTAAGGGTGAAAGGGTGCGGTAAGAGCGCACCGCATGGCTGGTAACAGTTCATGGCATGGTAAACCCCACCGGAAGCAAGACCAAATAGGGATCCTTTAGGCATGGCCCATGCAGGATCCGGGTAGGTCGCTTGAGCGTATGAGTGATTGTACGCCTAGAGGAATGATCGTTCTCGACAGAACCCGGCTTATCGGCTCACTTCAACAAATTTTGATCAATTAAGCGCGCAAGGTACTTGACGTACTGGTGAGAACACCACATAATGCGCGCACAGTTTACGGCTATGTAGCTCAGTTGGTTAGAGCACCGCACTCATAATGCGGGGGTCACAAGTTCAAGTCTCGTCATAGCCACCATTTTTATAGATCATGCTCTCAGCATGATCTTTTTTTTTGTGGGAAATAAAGGCTGTAAAACTGTTTTTATTGACTGGTTATTTCTGAAGTGGCTTTGTGGTTTGTTGTACTGTTATTTCGATATTTAAAGCAAAGCTGTGACTACTGATATATTTTATCTTCTAAAATTTTCCCTCGCAGTTCATGTTTTCGGGCGTTAAATTGATCTGCATCTGTAAGTTCTGAATGTGTTGCCAGTTGGCTTGATGTTCGGGCAATGCAAAAATTTGATGATCGACTAAATTGAGTTTTTTTAAAGAGATGTGCTGACTTGCACAGTAGCGTCCTTCGGCTCTTTCTAAAGCTAAGTTTTGCTGTGCTGTTGGACTTAAGCGATCTGCGGTTAGTATTTGTTGTTGTCCTTTGGCATAGTTGACCAGTATCTCTCGGTCTTTTAGGCTAAAGAGTAGATTTGAGTTGATATAGGCCGCTACATCACGCCGTACACCGTTATAGTTGGTGATCATGGGGGAAATCAGCTGACAACTGCTCAATGCTACAGTGCTCAGGATGATGAAAAGACTAAAGTCTTTTTTTATTATCTTTCTCGTAAATATGTTTAAGTTAAATACAGCTTGCAGCATAAAAATAATTTTAAAAAGAGTGGTTTGCTGAAAAATTGCTAGTTTAAAGTGTATTTGTTTATGGAATAACCATTTGTGTGTAAAAAGGGTTGACGCTTGTCTTTGAACTTTGCATAATGCGCGCACAGTTTACGGCTATGTAGCTCAGTTGGTTAGAGCACCGCACTCATAATGCGGGGGTCACAAGTTCAAGTCTCGTCATAGCCACCATTTTTATAGACCAAGCTCTCAGCTTGGTCTCTTTTTTTGTGTGTGAAAAATATATTTTTATTTTTTAAATGAAAAACAGCCCAAACATTTGTTTGGGCTGTTTTGATTGGGGGATAGCTTATACGCCAGCTTTCCATCCATTTACGATTGGGTAGCGACGTTCACGACTAAATGCACGTGAGCTGATACGTGGCCCAATTGCACCTTGGCGGCGTTTGTATTCATTGAAGTCAACCAAGCGAATCACTTTTGCAACCACTTCAGCATCAAAGCCTTTGGCAATGATGTCATCTTGGCTTGTATCTTCTTCGATATAAGCATACAAAATGGCATCCAGTACATCATACGGCGGTAAAGAGTCTTGGTCTTTTTGATCTGGACGTAGTTCTGCTGAAGGTGGACGAGTAATCACACGCTCAGGAATCACGGGCTTGTCCGAAATGCTGTTACGGTATTTCGCAAGTTCAAACACAATGGTTTTATACACATCTTTCAATACGGCAAAACCACCCACCATGTCGCCATAGAGCGTGCAGTAGCCCACAGCCAATTCTGATTTGTTGCCTGTAGATAGCACTAAATTACCAAATTTGTTTGATAAACCCATTAGCAGTGTACCGCGGGCACGTGCTTGCAAGTTTTCTTCAGTTGCATCCGCAGGGCTGTTGCCAAAGAACGGATAAAGTGTTTGCATAAAGCTGTTCACAATCGGGTTGATTTCAGCAATCCCGAAAGTTACCCCCATACTTTTTGCTTGTTCAGCTGCATCTTCTACACTGATTTGAGCGGTATAGGTATATGGCATCATCACAGCTTGCACTTTGTCTGCACCAATTGCATCGGCAGCAATGGCAAGAGTCAGAGCGGAGTCGATCCCGCCTGATAAACCAAGAATCACTCCAGGGAAACCTGAGCGCTGTACATAGTCACGGGTCGCCATCACTAAGCTTTGGTAAATCTCGGCCATAGTGTCTAGAGCAGGCGGTAGCGCATTGACCTTAAAGGCTTGTTGTTCTGCTTCATATTCCGCGAAATATAGGGCTTCTTTAAAGCTTTCTGCTTGAAGTGTAATAGAACCATCTTTAGCGATTACAAAGCTTGTACCATCAAAGATCAGGTCATCTTGACCACCGACTTGGTTCACATAAACCAAGTTGAGGTTCATTTGTTTCGCAAGGGCAGACATGGTTTCAATGCGATGCTGAGGTTTACCTACTTCGTATGGTGAAGCATTTAAAACCAAAGCCGTTTCAACATTCAGTTGTGCCAGTTGTTGTACGGTTGAAAGTGACCAAACATCTTCACAAATCAACACACCAAACTTATGTTCAAGATATTCAAAAACAAGGTGTTGATGTCCTTCAGTGAAGTAACGCTTTTCATCAAACACGCTGTAGTTTGGCAAGTTTTGTTTGTTATACACACCCAAAACCTGTCCATCTTTCATGACCGCAGCGGCGTTATAGCGTTGACCGTCTTCAGTTTGATTGACAAAACCAAAGACCATCACAATGTCTTTTACTGTTTTAAGTTGTTCAAAAACTTGTTGCGTGCGTTTGGTTAGGCTTGGACGTAGAAGTAAATCCTCTGCTGGGTAACCAATGCTCGAAAGTTCTGGAAAAATAATTAAATCAGCATTTTGTTTTTTTGCTTCATTGGCTTGTTCCACCATTTTCAGGGCATTTGCTTCGAGGTTGCCAATGTGCGGAGAGAACTGTGCAAGTGCAATTTTAAAACTTTTCATTTCCAACTAAATCCTATACCTATAGGGATATATACACGACGATTGAGTTTGTTATAGCTATAAGTTCAACGTAGTGCAATTGACGAAAAACAAATAGAAGTATTAATCAATAATAAGTGCGAATATTATATACGAAATGCGATTTTTTTTAAGGGATATTCTAAAAAAAATCCGTAAATGTCCTTAAAAAGAACAAATTATTCTAATGTCTTTATGGAGTGTGATTGTGTGGTTTCAACCGCTTTTACAAAAAATACAGCAAAAGTTTGAACTTAAAAACCGTCCTCTGACTGAAGCTGAAAAAAGCTCGCGAGCAGTATTTTTGGGAACAGTCTGAACATGGATTCGGTTCGAATTATCGCACATCGAGCAGTGCTGCCGCATTATGCGATTAGCCCGAATGGACATGTCTATTTTAATATCAAAGATTGGTGCGAAAACTTTGCCGATCAACCGATTCATCAACAAGCTTGGTTGATTCATGAGCTAACGCATGTTTGGCAAATTCAGCAGGGACTCGCTGTAGTCCGTAAGGCGCTTTTTAACCGTCAATATCGTTATGCATTAAAACAAGGGAAGCAGTTTTTAAGCTATGGCATCGAACAACAGGCGCAAATGGTGCAAGACTATTTTCTTAAAAAACACTATGGTGAAGAGTGCTCAGCCTATGAGCAGTGTATTCCTTTTGTGGCGCACAAAGCCTCGTTCTGACCCCGATAGATAAATCTGCAGAGTGATTGTTAGACAACAGATTTTAAAGTCATAAATTGCAAATTATTTGAAGAAAAATGCCAGTGGCATAGGGGATGTGGGCTCTTATTTTGAATGCAAAGCACAGGTAAAAAATCGTGAGATTGAGCCTGAAAACGAGCTAAAAATAAGAAGGAATGTCCTATGCGTATCGCTCTTCCATTAAAAGGTAAAGCCAGCCGATTTTTTGCGGGACCAGTATTCGATGCTGAAAAACAGTCTGCGATTATTCCGATTCGGCATATGAAATTTGACTTTGAAGCGGAGAAAATTGATCCCAAATTCTACCTAAATGCGGAGCTGGCGAGTGCTTACTTTGCATCACTCTCAATCTTTCTGACCTATGGTGAGGACTTGGTGATTGACACCGCCCGCTATCACCGTGATTTCCTTACTGACCCTGTATTAAAACAACGTGTGACGTCTTTGATTGGTCAGGAGGCACTGCATTCAAAGTTACATGAAGAGTTGAACGATACTTTCAAACAGGTGGATTTGCCGGTTGGCATTTTTCGCTATTTAGCTGAAATCGTTTTCGACTATGGTTTTAACCGTTTACCACAACCGATGAAATTGTCTTTGATGGCGGGCATTGAACATTTTACCGCAGTGCTGTCCGAATACATGATGAACCATGAAGAGATTTTCTTCGATTCTCAAGATGAAAAACAACGGGCGATTTGGATGTGGCACATGTTAGAGGAATCTGAGCACAAAGACATTGCGTATGATGTGTTTCAATCGCTTTCCAATAATTATGCTTTGCGTATTGCAGGCTTTTTTCCAGCGCTTATCACCATTTTACTGCTGATTTCTGTGGCGTCAGTTTTTGTCCCGTTTTATCGCAAACCGTCTAATTTGCTGAGTCTCCATTATTGGAAGGATGTGCCGCGGAGTTTCAGCCTCTTGTTTGGGCTAAAACGGGGTGTTTATGGCAGTAGCTGGATGCATATTTTTGACTATTTACGTCCGAGCTTTCACCCGAATGATTATGATACTTCTGCATTTTTAGATTATTACAAAGAACGTTTACTGCATCCTGAAACAGGAGTGCTCACACCGTACTTCACCAAAGAATTTACTCCAGTACTGAAATCATAAAAAGGAGATTATGACATGGGACTGTTGAGCAAAAAAAATAAATCAAGTCAAAAAGCCTACGCTGTCGTAACGGGTGCAGGCAGTGGTATTGGTCGTAGCTTTGCACTGGAACTGGCAAAGCGTGGTGGTGATGTCATCTGTGCGGATATTGAATTAAGCTCAGCACAGGAGACGGTGGATTTGATTCAGTCGATGACATCTTCGTCAGCCTATGCGGTGCACTGTGATGTTGGATTAAAAGAATCTGTACACACTTTGGCGGAGCAAGCGGAACAGTTTTTGGGGCATCCTGTTACCTTGCTCATCAATAATGCAGGAGTTGGGTTGGGTGGTAAGTTTGATGAAGTGTCGCTAGAGGATTGGCAGTGGTGTATGCACGTCAACCTGTGGGGGGTAATTCATGGTTGCCACTACTTTGTACCTAAATTTAAACAGCAAGGTTTTGGTGCCATTATTAATGTGGCATCGGCAGCGGGTTATACCGCAGCTCCTGAAATGACAGCGTATAACGTGACCAAGTCTAGTGTTTTGGCGCTATCAGAAACCTTAGCCTCAGAACTTCATGCTTATAACATTGCAGTCAATGTGCTGTGTCCAACCTTGGTGCCGACCAATATTATGAAGAATGGGCGTTTGCCAAGTCGCTATTCTGGACTGGCTGACAAACTGCTGATGAACCATGCGTTTACCACCAGTGATGCTGTGGTCAGAAAAACCTTGAATCGTTTAGATGCAGGCAAGCTTTATACCATTCCACAACCTGATGCCAAATTGTTTTGGTGGATGAAACGCGCATCGCCAAGCTTATACGTCAAGCTTTTAGGTCTGGGTTATCCACTGTTTAATCAAATCACAAAATAAGAACAGAGAAAAATGAATATAGAAATGCAATTAGAGATAGAGCAAGCAGATGTGCAAGAGCCGTCTGATCAAATGCAAGATCAAACGATAACGTCAAAAAGTGCGGAAGCTCAACCTAAGCAGGCTCGTAAAAAGGCTGTACTTAACCCTAAAGCCGTACATACGTACGATACCATTGTTGTGGGTGCTGGGATTTCGGGCATTGCTGCGGCTTATAAAATGAAACAAGTCGGCTATCAGGACTATCTGGTATTAGAAAAAGCGGAGAGCGTTGGTGGCACGTGGCGTGATAATCATTACCCTGGCTGTGGTTGTGATGTACCTTCGGCCTTGTATTCATTTTCCTTTGCACCTAGTCATCAATGGAGTCACTTATTTGCGAAACAACCTGAAATTTTAAGTTACTTGGAACAGGTGGTTGAGCAGTTTGAGCTACAAGACAAAATCCGTTTTCAGCATGAGTTGCTCAGTGCAAAGTGGGATGAAGAGGCGAGTATTTGGCAACTCGAAACCTCTCAGGGGGCATATCAAGCACGAACTGTGATTTTTAGCACAGGGCCGATTACAGAACCGTCTTTACCTAACATTAAAGGGATAGCGGGGTTTAAAGGAGAAATGTTCCATTCAGCCCGTTGGAAACATGATTATGACTTAACGGGAAAGCGGGTTGCCGTGATTGGAACTGGCGCATCGGCCATTCAGTTTATTCCACAAATTCAACCGTTGGCGAAGGAGCTGATCGTATTTCAGCGAACTGCGCCGTGGGTTTTGCCCAAAGCGGATATGCAGCTCAATGCTAGCGTGAAATCGTTGGCGGCCAAATTCCCGATGATTCAGCAAGGTTGGAGGAAGAGTGTTTCCAGTATTTTAAATGGGATCAACTTTGGACTACGTCATCCGTCACTGCTTGAGCCAGTCAATTTTTTAAGTCGTCAATTATTGAAATTGCAAATACAGGATGACGCCTTACGTAAAGCTGTAACGCCTAACTTTTCGATTGGCTGTAAGCGACTTTTATTTGCCAATAATTATTATCCAGCACTGCAACAAGACAATGTCACGCTGTTGCCACAAGGTTTGGCCGAGATGGATGGGCAGACTGTCATTGCTGCAAATGGTGAGCGATTTGAGGTCGATGTCATTATCTGGGGAACCGGTTTTGAAGTGGCACACCCACCGATTGGACAACGGGTATGGAATGCTCAAGGTGAGCGATTGGCCGACCTTTGGAAGGGCAGTTCTCCAGAAGCGTACTTGGGGACAAGTTTGGAAAATGTGCCAAATGCATTTTTGGTACTGGGGCCAAATATCTTGGTGTATGACTCTTTTATTGGGATTGCTGAAGCGCAGATTCAGTACATTGTAGATGGTCTACTAAAAATGAAGCAGCAAGGCTTTAAACGTATGATGGTGAAACGAGATGTTCTGCGTTATCACAATGCCAAGGTGCAAACTCATTTGAAAACCACCGTATTTAACCGAGGTAGCTGCTCAAGCTATTATTTAGATCAAAATGGGCGTAACTTCGCGGCTTGGCCGTGGTCCTTGGCTGAGTTAAAGCAACATTTATCTGCACTTGAGCTAAAACACTACGATGTTGTTAAAGCTTAGAGTAGTTTTATTAACAGTAAAAACGCCTGAATTTGCACAGACTGTGAATATTCAAATGATGTTATTGATACATTGTTGATTTAAATTACATCATATAAAAAAACCACCCATGAGGGTGGTTTTTTGTCTATCAACGCAGACCGAATTAACGGTTGATGTCGCGTTGAACTTCGCCAGTGTAAAGCTGACGAGGACGACCGATCTTGTACGGACCGCTGTGCATTTCTAACCAGTGGCTGATCCAACCAACAGTACGTGCAAGCGCGAAGATCACTGTAAACATTTCTGTCGGGATACCAATCGCTTTAAGGATGATACCTGAGTAGAAGTCTACGTTCGGGTATAAGTTACGTTTGATGAAGTACTCATCAGAAAGTGCGATACGTTCAAGTTCCATAGCAAGTGCAAGCTGTGGATCGTTGATGCCAAGCGCACCAAGAACTTCGTCGCAAGTTTCTTTCATTACTTTCGCACGTGGATCGAAGTTTTTGTACACACGGTGACCGAAGCCCATGAGTTTAACTTCTTTAGTTTTCACTTTTTCCATGAAGTCAGCAACGTTCTCTACAGTGCCGATTTCATCAAGCATTTTAAGAACAGCTTCGTTCGCGCCGCCGTGAGCAGGGCCCCAAAGTGCAGAGATACCCGCAGCGATACATGCGTATGGGTTAGCACCAGTAGAACCAGCTAAACGTACTGTAGACGTAGAAGCATTTTGTTCATGGTCAGCGTGAAGAGTGAAGATACGGTCCATTGCTTTAGCAAGGATAGGATCTACTTTGTAATCACGGTCTGCTGGAGTAGCAAACATCATGTACAAGAAGTTTTCAGCGTAGCTTAAGTCGTTACGTGGGTAAACGAATGGTTGACCTACAGTGTACTTGTAGCTCCACGCCGCCAAAGTAGGTACTTTAGCAATTAAGCGAATCGCTGTAATTTCACGGTGATCAACATTTTCGATGTCTAAGTTGTTGTGATAGAACGCAGAAAGCGCACCAACTACACCAACCATGATCGCCATAGGGTGAGCATCGCGACGGAAACCATTGAAGAAACGGCTAACTTGATCGTGAACCATGGTATGGTTACGAACTTTAGCATCAAATACTTCTTTTTGCTCAGCTGTTGGAAGCTCGCCATTGAGAAGTAAGTAGCAAGTTTCTAAGTAGTCAGCTTTAGTTGCTAACTGGTCGATTGGGTAGCCACGGTGTAAAAGCACACCTTTGTTACCGTCGATGAAAGTGATTTTAGACTCGCATGCAGCAGTAGCCATAAAACCAGGATCAAAAGTGAAGTGACCTGCGGCCAATACATCCTTAACGTCGATTACATCTGGGCCCAATGTGCCGCTGTAAATTGGTAATTCAATTTCTTTGCCATCAAGCTGTAAAACGGCTTTTTTGCCAGTTGCTTCAGACATTCAATAGATCTCCTGTCCTGGTGAATGTTTTATCTGACTCGAAATACTCATCTTTTAATGCACGAATCAGACGGATTAAAAATTTGCTCTAAGAGTAGAGAGTACTGAAATTTTGTCAATTATACTTATGGATAAAATGATAACTGCCGAGTTTATAGTTAAGATTTAATCCGTTAAAATTTGCATAAAATCACAGCACCGACACACTATAATAAGTTAATTCATGGAGCAAGTGCATAAATAAAAAATGTTGCTGGTGGAATTGTAAGCAGTTTTATATTCAAAAAAGTTCTTTAAAAGAGTAAAAAATCAAGTTGCAGTGTATTTACATTTATTATGATTCTCGTAACTTACGATAAATTTTTTACTGAAAATGGTGCTTTATTACTCATTGTTAAAAACAATAAATTCACTCAAAAAAAATATTTATTTGTATAAAAAAACAGCTTATTTACCATTTCGAAAACGATATATCAGGCACTTTTTTTATTTAAATGCATAGGGTAATTTTGTTTTAATTAAAATTTATTACGAGATATTTCAAGCTTGTAAGATATTAATCCATTGCACCAACATCATGCAGATTTATACCATTATATTAAAATAAAATAATGAACATTTTATATAAAAATAAAAAATGATTAAAATAATGCGATGAAATTTGTGACTCATAAAGCCAAATTTTTTTTGTTCATCTTTAGTCTAAAGTTGTTTTTTGTCGGTTTGGAGAAGGATTGTTCTTATAAAATTTATGTTTAATTTATAAAAACCAATCATATAGCTTAATAAAAAGCATAGAAGTGGATTGAGAATGGTATTTTTACACATGTTAATGATTCTTATTTAAAGAATTTTTATGCAAAAAGGCAAAGGGCATTGTTTGTATTTTGACAGTTCACGTCTTATAATTCAGTGTCGTTTTAAGTTCAAACGCTATTTAATTTAGAGTTTTAAAGTAGCTGCTGAACAATGCCAGCTTTCCTTCGAATTAATTCCAACAAACTCCGGATGGAGTTTTTACTTACAGGATGCCCGCTGTGAAAAGCAACAGACCTGTCAATTTGTCCATGGGTCAAGTTTTAGAAGTAAACTTAAAATCCCCTGTGGCTATTGCATCAATCTTACACCGTCTATCAGGTGTCATCGTATTTTTACTCGTACCGGTACTTTTATGGATCTTAGACAAGTCTTTGTCTTCGCCTGAAGGTTTTGCTCAAGTTCAGGCTATTTTTAATAGCTTCATTGTGCGTTTTGTCGTATGGGTATTTGTAGCCGGCTTAATTTTCCACTTTATTGCGGGTGTTAAGCACTTACTTGCTGACCTAGGTTTTGCTGAAGAGCTACAAAGTGGTCGCATCGCAGCTACTATTTCATTGATCTTGTCTGCAATTGGTATCGTTGCGGCATTTGTATGGATTGTTATCTAATGAAAAGTGCTACTGGTTTAACGGGTTCAGGTTCTCGCGATTGGTTTATCCAACGTGTAAGTGCTGTCGTATTAGCGGTTTATACAGTTGTTGTTCTAGGTTGGATCCTATGCAATGGCGGTTTTAGCCATGAACAGTGGTACGGCTTTATGATGACAGCTCCAATGAAGATCTTATCTTTATTAGCCGTCTTATCTCTTGTTGCACATGCTTGGATTGGTATGTGGCAAGTATTCACGGATTATGTGACTACTCGCCAAATGGGTCCTTCAGCTTCAGGTTTACGCCTTGTACTGACTTCAGCAGTAATTATTGCTGTATTTGCATATGCGATCTGGGCAATCCAGATTTTTTGGGCGAATTGATAGGAAGAGATCATGGGCGCTATAACCCCTAAAGAAGATTACACAAATATTCCACACGAAACTTTCGATGCTGTCATCGTTGGTGGTGGTGGTTCTGGTATGCGCGCGTCTTACCAACTTGCTCAAGCTGGTTTGAAAGTTGCTGTTTTAACTAAAGTATTCCCAACTCGTTCGCACACTGTTGCAGCGCAGGGTGGTATTGGTGCATCTCTTGGTAACATGCAAGAAGATAACTGGCACTACCACTTCTACGACACTGTTAAGGGTTCTGATTGGTTAGGCGACCAAGACGCAATCGAGTTTATGACGCGTGAAGCGCCGCAAGTGGTTTATGAGTTAGAACACTTGGGTATGCCATTTGACCGTAACGCAGACGGTACGATTTACCAAC
Source organism: Acinetobacter sp. SW-226 (assembly GCF_055632855.1). NCBI lineage: Bacteria > Pseudomonadati > Pseudomonadota > Gammaproteobacteria > Moraxellales > Moraxellaceae > Acinetobacter > Acinetobacter sp. SW-226. The sequence goes on from NZ_CM145752.1 coordinate 859,686, forward strand.
GTCCATTTGGTGGTCACTCTGCAAACTACGGTGAAAAAGCAGTGCCACGTGCCTGTGCTGCTGCTGACCGTACAGGTCACGCACTTCTTCACACGCTTTATCAAAGCAACGTGAAAATGGGCACTCAATTCTTTGTTGAATGGATCGCACTTGATCTGATTCGTAACGAAGCGGGTGATGTTCTTGGTGTAACAGCAATCGACCAAGAAACAGGTAAAATTGCAGTATTCCAAGCCAAAGCAACATTATTTGCTACAGGTGGTGCAGGTCGTGTTTACCGTGCATCTACCAATGCTTATATCAATACGGGTGATGGCCTTGGTATGGCGGCTCGTGCAGGTATTCCATTGCAAGATATGGAATTCTGGCAGTTCCACCCAACGGGTGTGGCTGGTGCAGGCGTATTGTTAACTGAAGGTTGTCGTGGTGAAGGTGCAATCCTTCGTAACGATGCGGGTGAGCCGTTCATGGAACGCTATGCACCAACTTTAAAAGACTTGGCGCCACGTGACTTCGTATCACGTTCGATGGACCAAGAAATTAAAGAAGGTCGTGGTTGTGGTCCGAAGAAAGACTATATCTTGCTTGATATGACGCACTTGGGTGCTGAAACGATCATGAAGCGTCTTCCATCTGTATTTGAGATTGGTAAGAAATTCGCGAACGTGGATATCACGAAAGAGCCTATTCCAGTTGTACCAACAATTCACTACCAAATGGGTGGTATTCCAACCAATATCCATGGTCAGGTGGTTGTGCCTGAAGGTTCTGAAACTGAAGCATTTACAGCACATTATGATAAAGATAGCGATATCTATTCAACTAATGCGGGCGATCGTAACTTTACCAAGCCTGTGAAAGGCTTCTATGCAATTGGTGAGTGCTCTTGCGTATCTGTGCATGGTGCAAACCGTTTGGGTACGAACTCACTACTTGACTTGGTTGTATTTGGTAAAGCTGCAGGTGAACACATCATCGACTACGTGACTAAACACCACGGTGATGAATACCAACCGCTTCCTACGACTGTACTTGAACAAACTGTTGCGCGTATCCGTAAATTGGATGACTCAACATCAGGTGAAAATGCTCAAGAAGTTGCAGATGCAATTCGTGACATCGTTCAAGACCATGCAGGTGTATTCCGCACGACTGCGCTTCTTGAAGAGGGTGTGAAGCAGATTCTTGCTATCGAGCCGCGTGTACGCAACATTCACTTAAAAGACAAATCTAAAGTATTTAACACTGCACGTGTAGAAGCTTTAGAAGTTGAAAACTTGTATGAAGTGGCAAAAGCGACATTGATTTCTGCTGCTGCTCGTAAAGAGTGTCGTGGTGCGCATACAGTTGTAGACTTTGAAGAGTCACCAGATCACCCAGCTTACCCGTATGGCCGTCGTGATGATGAGTGGATGAAACACACATTGTGGTTCTCTAGCGATAACCGTCTTGAGTACAAGCCTGTACGTTACAAGCCATTATCGGTTGCTGCAATTCCACCTAAACCACGTACATTCTAATTGGGAGAAGTAAGATGAGTAGAGGTACTCGTACATTTAATATCTACCGCTACGATCCTGATAAGGATAAAGCACCGTATATGCAAACGTTTAAGCTAGAGTTGACTGATAAGCACCGTATGTTGCTTGATGCACTTCTTGCATTAAAAGTTCAAGATGAATCATTAACATTCCGTCGTTCATGCCGTGAAGGTATTTGTGGTTCGGATGGTGTGAACATCAATGGTAAAAATGGTTTAGCGTGCCTTTGGAACCTAAACGATTTACCAGAAGTGATTACAGTTCGTCCTTTGCCTGGGTTGCCAGTAGTTAAAGATTTAGTTGTGGATATGAATCAGTTCTACGATCAGTACAACAAAATTCACCCATTCTTGATCAACAACCAACCTGCGCCACCGAAAGAGCGTTTACAGTCTCCTGAAGATCGTGAACACTTAGATGGTTTATATGAATGTATTCTTTGTGCATGCTGTTCAACATCATGTCCATCATTCTGGTGGAACCCAGACAAGTTCTTGGGTCCTTCAGCGTTGTTGAATGCATACCGTTTCATCATCGACTCTCGTGATACAGCAACTCAAGAGCGTTTGGCTCGTCTTGACGACCCGTTCTCGCTCTTCCGTTGTAAAGGTATCATGAACTGTGTATCAGTATGTCCTAAAGGTTTGAACCCAACGAAAGCAATCGGTCACATCCGTAACATGCTTTTAGATGCTGCTGGTTAATCTTTAGACTGATATATTGGTCAAAAAAAGCACACCCATGAGGTGTGCTTTTTTATTTTTGGTTAAAAATTTTTCAATTGCGTTAAATTTTTATGAAAAGACCGAAGTTGGCATTATTTTTGTTTGTGGTGTGAGACTTTTACTGGAAATGCACCAGATCAGTGAAAAGCACAGTGATTTAAAACAAATGTCATAAATAAGTGCAAGGATGAGTCTGCAAAAAAGTTATGAAGGTGTTAAGATGGGGCTTGTAAATGAGAGGGCATATTGAAAGATGGTGCTCTCTTTTCGTATGTGTTTTTTAGAGTAGACTTTGGTCTACGTTGAAACTCATTTTTATTTAAAGCACCATATATTAGATGAAATTTTGATATGTGTATTTCGCCAATTTATGAAAGGTATATGTCAAAAAAATCAATTGAAATATAGGGAGTATGCTAAAATTTTTACACGTTTATATTTAAAAAATGTGTGTTAAATATGTACATTAATTCAACATTTAAGCTGGACCAGAACGCGTATAAATGAGTGGATTAGTCGCTTTAGAAAAAATAATGTAAGGCTTTATTTTTTCTAAGTCGATTTGCAAAAAATTGCTCGGTTTTGGCCGGGTATGAATGAGTGATGATGCCGCTGAGGGCGTTATGATTCATTGTCACATTGGGTAATTCTAATGTAGTGATAACGCCTCATGGCATACGCCTTATGGGGACTAATGTCATGTTACCAATTTGACATTAATAATCATGGGGTTGCTTAAAAAGCATCCTGAAATGTTTTTGCAATAGGAAATGGGTCCACAAATGCAAGAAGTTGCTGACGCATTGCGTCTTGACACTGAACTTTCCGCTGATAGTGCAGCGTATATTGAAGAACTTTATGAGCAGTACTTGGCTGCACCAGACTCAGTAGAAGCTGACTGGCGTGCATACTTCGATAAATACCCGAAAGGTGATCAACCACACAGCAATGTACGTGAGCAATTCTTATTACTAGGTCGTAATTCAAGTCGTGTTCAAGCAGTGGTACAAAGTTCTGTTAGTACAGAACATGAACGTCGTCAAATTGGCGTACTACAACTGATCGCAGCGTATCGTAACCGTGGTCATCAAAAAGCAAAGCTTGATCCTTTAGGTTTAGCAAAACGTGAAATCGTACCTGATCTTGACCTTGCGGCACACGGCTTAACCCAATCTGATTTTGATACTGTATTCAATACAGGTAATCTTTTGATTGGTAAAGACGAAGCAACTTTAGGTGAAATGGTTCAAGCCATGGAAGCGACGTATTGTGCTTCGATTGGTGCAGAATACATGCACATTGTTGATACCAAAGAAAAACGTTGGATTCAACAACGTCTTGAAGGTGCACGTGGTCAATTCAATTTTACAGCAGATCAGAAAAAACACGTATTAGAACGTTTGACCGCTGCTGAAGGCCTAGAAAAATTCCTTGGTAATAAATACGTCGGCGCAAAACGTTTCGGCGTGGAAGGTGGTGAATCTTTTATTCCAATGGTTGATGCTTTGATTCAGCGTGCAGGTTCTGTAGGTTGTAAAGAAGTAGTCATTGGTATGCCACACCGTGGTCGTTTGAACCTTCTTGTAAACATCATGGGTAAAAACCCAGCAGACCTATTTGGTGAGTTCGAAGGTAAGAGCTTACATAAAAAAGGTTCTGGCGATGTGAAGTACCACCAAGGTTTCTCTTCAAACGTAATGACTCCAGGTGGCGAAGTTCACTTGGCATTGGCGTTTAACCCATCGCACTTAGAAATCGTTGGCCCTGTGGTTGAAGGTTCAGTACGTGCACGTCAAGTTCGTCGTAAAGACATTGGTGGCGATGACGTATTGCCAGTCATTGTTCACGGTGATGCTGCATTTGCAGGTCAAGGGGTGAACCAAGAAACCTTCCAAATGTCACAAACACGTGGCTATACAGTGGGTGGTACGGTTCACATTGTGGTGAATAACCAAGTTGGTTTCACAACATCTGATCCACGTGATGCACGTTCTACAGAATACTGTACGGACATTGCGAAAATGATCCAAGCACCGATTTTCCATGTGAACGGTGATGATCCTGAATCAGTATTGTTTGTTGCGCAATTGGCACATGACTTCCGTCATACTTTCCGTAAAGACGTTGTCATTGACATGTTCTGTTACCGTCGTCGTGGTCACAACGAAGCGGATGAGCCAGCTGCAACTCAGCCAATGATGTATCAAGTCATTAACAAGAAAACGACAACCCGTGCATTGTATGCAGATCAATTGGTTCAAGAAAGCATATTAGACCGTGCTAAAGCAGATCAAATGGTAGAAGACTATCGTTCTGATCTAGAAGCAGGTAAGCATGTTGCCAATGCGTTGGTACTTGAGCCAAATACAAAAATGTTTGTAGATTGGGCACCGTACTTAGGACATGACTATACAGACGTATGGGATACCACATGTTCTGAAGACCGTCTAAAAGAACTGGGTCGCAAAATGCGCGAGCTTCCAGAAGGTTTCGTGATGCAGCGTCAGGTTGCAAAAGTGATTGATGATCGCTTAAAAATGCAAACTGGTGAAATGCCATTGAACTGGGGTGCTGCGGAAACTTTGGCTTATGCATCTATTTTAGATGATGGCTATTTGGTTCGTTTGACTGGTGAAGACGTAGGTCGTGGTACTTTCTCACACCGTCATGCAAAACTGCATAACCAAGTTGATGGTTCGACTTATATTCCGCTTTGCCATATCAAAGAAAACCAACCACGTACAGCGATTTATGACTCATTATTGTCTGAAATGGCGGTGTTAGGTTTTGAGTATGGTTATGCAACGACTCTGCCTAAGAGCTTGGTGATTTGGGAAGCACAATTTGGTGACTTCGCAAACTGTGCACAGGTTGTAATTGATCAGTTCATCGCATCAGGTGAAACCAAGTGGGAGCGTGTATGTGGTTTAACGCTACTTCTTCCTCATGGTTTTGAAGGTCAAGGTCCAGAGCACTCATCTGCACGTTTAGAGCGTTTCTTACAGCTATGTGCTGAAGACAATATGCAAGTGATGACACCGACTACACCTGCACAGATTTTCCATGCTTTACGTCGTCAAGCGATTCGCCCAATTCGTAAGCCAATGATCATCATGTCACCGAAGTCTTTGCTTCGTCACAAGCTTGCAACGTCTACTTTAAGTGAACTTGCAAACGGTACATTCCAAACAGTGATTGATGAAATCGACAACATCAACAAAGCAGACGTAACACGTTTAGTGCTTTGTGGTGGTAAGGTTTACTACGACTTGCTTGAGAAACGTCGTGAGCAAGAGTTGAATAACACTGCAATCGTTCGTATTGAACAATTGTATCCATACCCTGAACAACGTATTGCTGAAGTTCTTGCTCAATATCCAAATGTGAAAGATATTGTTTGGACCCAAGAAGAGCCGAAGAACCAGGGCGCTTGGTTATTCATTGCACCGCGTCTATATGATGATGTAATGAAATCTGCGAAACCAGTACGTATCAGTTATGCAGGTCGTGAAGCTTCTGCTGCACCGGCTTGTGGTTCACCATATTTGCATGCAAAACAACAAGCTCAGCTCGTAAATGACGCTTTAGCGATCGTAGCTGAATAACAGGAGATTCTTAGTAATGGCAACCGAAATTAAAGCACCGGTATTCCCAGAGTCAGTTGCTGACGGAACAATTGCAACTTGGCACAAACAACCAGGTGAAGCAGTATCACGTGACGAAGTGATTTGTGATATTGAAACTGACAAAGTTGTTTTAGAAGTTGTTGCTCCTGCTGACGGTACAATTGCATCCATCATTAAAGCTGAAGGTGACACTGTTCTTTCAAACGAAGTGATTGCAGAGTTTGAAGAAGGTTCTGTATCTGGCGCGGCACAAACTGAAGCTGTTCAGTCTGAAGCGAAAGTGGAAGTTGCTGCTGCACAAACTCAAGCAGGTGCTGCGCCTGTTGTTGAACGTGCTCAAGTTGCTGATCAAGCACCAGCAGTACGTAAAGCATTGACTGAGTCTGGTATTCCAGCAGCAGATGTTGCAGGTACAGGCCGTGGTGGTCGTATCACGAAAGAAGATGTAGCAAATCATCAAACTAAACCAGCAGCTCCAGCTGCAGCGCCTTTAAGTGTTGCTGTGGGTGAGCGTGTTGAGAAGCGTGTTCCGATGACACGTCTTCGTAAGCGTGTTGCTGAGCGTCTGCTTGCTGCAACTCAAGAAACTGCAATGTTGACTACGTTTAACGAAGTGAACATGAAGCCAATCATGGAAATGCGTGCACAATATAAAGATGCGTTTGAAAAGCGTCATGGTGCTCGTCTTGGCTTTATGTCTTTCTTTGTTAAAGCAGCAACTGAAGCACTTAAACGTTATCCAGCGGTTAATGCTTCAATTGATGGTGATGACATTGTTTACCATGGTTACTATGACATCGGTGTAGCAGTATCTTCTGAGCGTGGTCTAGTTGTACCTGTGCTTCGTGATACAGACCGTATGAACTATGCTGAAGTTGAAAATGGTATCCGTGATTACGCTTATAAAGCGCGTGATGGCAAATTGGGTATCGAAGACATGACTGGCGGTACGTTCACGATTACCAATGGTGGTACATTCGGTTCATTATTATCTACTCCGATCTTAAATACGCCTCAAACAGCGATTTTGGGTATGCATAAAATCCAAGAGCGTCCAATGGCTGTCAATGGTCAAGTAGAAATCTTACCGATGATGTATTTAGCGCTTTCTTATGACCACCGTCTAATTGATGGTAAAGAAGCGGTAGGCTTCCTTGTAACAATTAAAGAATTGTTAGAAGAACCAGCTAAATTGATCCTTGACCTTTAATCTAAAGAATAAAACATGGGCTTAGGGCGATCCTCTAAGCCCATTTTTGGAGATAAACATGTCTCAACAATTTGATCTTGTTGTAATTGGCGGCGGCCCTGGCGGTTATGAAGCAGCGATTCGTGCTGCGCAGCTTGGTTTCAAAGTTGCGTGTATCGAAAAACGTGTACACAAAGGTAAACCATCTTTAGGTGGTACTTGCTTAAATGTGGGTTGTATCCCTTCTAAAGCATTGCTTGATTCTTCACATCATTATGAAGATACACTTCATGGCTTAGACGTTCATGGCATCACAGTTGAGAATGTACAACTTGACCTTGCTAAACTTTTAGCGCGTAAAGATAAAGTTGTAGATAACTTGACAGGTGGCGTTGCTCAATTACTGAAAGGTAATGGCATTGAATGGTTACAAGGTACTGGTAAATTACTTGCAGGTAAAAAAGTTGAATTCGCTCCATTAGATGGCGGTGAAGTACAAGTTTTGGAACCTAAATTTGTCATTTTGGCAACGGGTTCAGTTCCTGTAAATATTCCAGTGGCTAAAGTTGATGAAGATCTTATCGTAGATTCAACGGGCGCATTAGAATTCCAAGAAGTTCCTAAACGTCTTGGTGTCATTGGGGCAGGTGTTATTGGCCTTGAACTTGGTTCAGTGTGGCGTCGCCTAGGTTCTGAAGTTGTTGTATTTGAAGCAATGGATGCATTCTTACCAATGGCTGATAAAGCGTTGGCAAAAGACTACCAAAAGCTTTTGACTAAACAAGGTTTAGATATCCGTATCGGTGCAAAAGTTTCTGGTACTGAAATCAACGGTCGTGAAGTGACTGTTCAATACAACCAAGCGGGTGAAGACAAAACTGAAACTTTCGATAAGTTAATCGTTTGTGTAGGTCGTAAAGCTTATGCTGAAGGTTTATTGGCTGAAGACTCAGGTATTAAGTTGACTGAGCGTGGTCTAGTTGAAGTAAATGATTGGTGTGCAACGTCTGTTGACGGCGTATATGCAATTGGTGACTTAGTCCGTGGTCCAATGCTTGCGCATAAAGCAATGGAAGAGGGTGTAATGGCGGTTGAGCGTATGCATGGTCATGCTGCTCAAGTAAACTATGACACCATCATTTCTGTGATTTATACTCACCCTGAAGCGGCGTGGGTTGGTTTGACTGAAGAACAAGCCAAAGAAAAAGGTCATGAAGTTAAAACTGGACAATTCCCATTTGCTGTAAATGGTCGTGCTTTAGCTGCGAATGAATCTGCTGGTTTTGTGAAGTTTGTTGCAGATGCAAAAACTGACCGTCTATTAGGTATGCATATCATTGGCCCAGGTGCTTCTGATATTGTTCACCAAGGTATGATTGCACTTGAGTTTGTATCTTCTGTTGAAGATTTACAATTGATGACTTTTGGTCATCCTACTTATTCAGAAGTGGTTCATGAAGCTGCACTAGCAGTGGATGGTCGAGCGATTCACGCAATTCAGCGTAAACGCAAATAAGATAAAAAAAAGAGCGACTACGGTCGCTCTTTTTTGTTTCAGGTGGTTGTCTTATTTTGCAGAATCATCTAAAAATAAAGAGAAGAAGTTTTTTAAAAAATCCAAAATGTTTACTGTGATAGTAAACAGCTTCGGTGCAACAAAAAGTAAATAAGTAGTAATAAAAAGGTTAGTCGATGAATTTACATGAATATCAAGCTAAAGCGCTATTAAAAAAGTATGGTATGCCAGTCCAAGAAGGCGTACTTGCAACCACTCCACAAGAAGCAGTTCAAGCCTTTGAACAAATGGGCGGCAAGTTTGCTGTAATGAAGGCACAAGTGCATGCAGGCGGCCGTGGTAAGGCAGGTGGTGTAAAAGTTGTTAAGTCAGCAACAGAAGCTGCAGAATATGCAAAGAGCATCATCGGGACCAACCTCGTTACCTATCAAACAGATAGCCATGGTCAACCTGTCAACAGTGTGCTTGTCGCGGAAGATGTTTATCCTGTAGAGCGTGAACTGTATTTAGGCGCTGTGGTTGACCGCTCAAGCCGTCGTGTGACTTTCATGGCATCGACTGAAGGTGGTGTTGAAATTGAAAAAGTTGCAGAAGAAACCCCAGAAAAAATTATCAAAGTAGAAGTTGATCCTTTGGTTGGCTTACAGCCTTTCCAAGCACGTGAAGTTGCATTTAAGTTGAATTTGAAGGATGGACAAGTAAATCAATTCGTTAAAGTGATGTCTGCGGCATATCAAGCCTTCATTGAAAATGACTTTGCTCTTTTTGAAATTAACCCACTTTCAGTACGTGAAAATGGCGATATTTTATGTGTAGATGCCAAAGTTGGAATTGACTCAAATGCTTTATATCGTTTGCCTGAAATTGCGGCGCTACGAGATAAATCGCAGGAAAATGAACGTGAGTTAAAAGCATCTGAATTTGACCTGAACTACGTTGCACTTGAAGGCAACATTGGGTGTATGGTCAATGGTGCAGGCCTTGCGATGGCCACTATGGACATTATTAAACTTTACGGGGGGCAACCTGCGAACTTCCTAGATGTGGGTGGTGGTGCAACCAAAGACCGTGTCATTGAAGCGTTTAAAATTATTTTGGCAGATACCTCTGTGCAAGGGGTGTTGATTAATATCTTCGGTGGAATTGTACGTTGTGACATGATTGCTGAAGCGATTATTGCAGCGGTTCAAGAAGTAAATGTAACTGTGCCTGTGGTTGTTCGTTTAGAAGGGAACAATGCTGAATTGGGTGCCAAATTACTTGATGAATCAGGTTTAAAACTTATTTCTGCAAATGGTTTGTCAGATGCCGCAGAAAAAATCGTTGCTGCAGTAAAAGCGTAAGGAGTATCAATATGAGCGTATTAATTAATAAAGACACCAAAGTATTGGTACAAGGTTTTACAGGTAAAAATGGTACTTTTCACTCAGCACAAGCGCTGGATTATGGAACAAAAGTTGTTGGTGGCGTAACACCTGGTAAAGGTGGCACAACGCACCTTGATTTACCTGTATTTAACACGATGAAAGATGCAGTTGCTGGTACAGGTGCAGATGCAACTGTGATTTATGTCCCAGCTCCGTTTGTCTTGGATTCAATTATTGAAGCAGTGGACTCAGGTGTTGGACTGATTGTGGTGATTACCGAAGGTGTGCCAACTTTAGATATGCTCAAAGCTAAGCGTTATCTTGAAACCAATGGTAATGGTACGCGTTTGATTGGTCCAAACTGTCCAGGCATTATCACACCAGGTGAATGTAAAATCGGGATTATGCCAGGTCATATTCACCAACCCGGTAAAATTGGGATTATCTCACGTTCTGGTACCTTGACCTATGAAGCGGTTGCACAAACGACCAAACTGGGTTTAGGGCAATCAACTTGTATCGGTATTGGTGGTGATCCAATTCCAGGGATGAACCAAATTGATTGTTTGAAACTGTTCCAAGACGATCCGCAAACTGAAGCGATTATCATGATTGGTGAGATTGGTGGTACTGCTGAAGAAGAAGCAGCTGAATATATTCAGTCTCATGTGACTAAACCTGTCGTTGGTTATATCGCAGGTGTAACAGCGCCGAAGGGCAAACGTATGGGACATGCTGGAGCAATTATTTCGGGGGGTAAAGGGACTGCTGAAGAAAAATTCGCGGCATTTGAAAAAGCAGGAATGGCTTACACGCGTAGTCCCGCAGAATTAGGCTCTACAATGTTACAAGTACTTAAAGAGAAAGGTTTGGCTTAAGCACAGACTTAAAGCTTTAGAGAATCCCCAAAATTGGGGATTTTTTTATTATTTCATAGACATATCTAATAGAGTCCCGTAAAAAATCTCCGTTTTTCTTACATTTTTCATGACGAAAATTGGTTGGATTTCACTTACTACGAAAATACAATGTGATTGAAGTCACATAATTTAATTATGTGGTGATCTTTATTTACATAGTGTGAAAAGTATATGAATTATAAAAAGCCAATATGGATGATTTGTATTTTAGCTAGCACTTGCCCTGTAACACTTTTGCAAGCAGCAGATAACATTGATCAACTCCGAGAAGAGAGTGTTGTTTTGATTCGATCAGGTCAAGTTGATCAAGGTCTCGAACGGTTAAGGGCTTTATTGGCACAACAACCACAAAATCAAAAGCTCATTGCAGACTATATGGTCAGTGCCTATGCGCATCAGAAAGTAACTGCATCAGATCTAGCCCATTTACAAGATATTAGTGTTCAACGTTTTCCTGAATATGCATGGTTAAGTGTTGTGAAGGCTCAGCGTGATTTAAGACAGTTCAATACCGCTGCAAACTGGGCTGAAATGTTTTACCAACAGAGTAAACAACAGCAATGGTTAGTGTGGCAAGTTGTATTAAATGCAGAGGCTGGACAAACGGTTCAAGCAAAAAAATTACTGGCACAAGTCAAAACAGAACAGCTCAGCCCTGACTATTTAGCACAAATGTCATATGCCTACCGCGTTCTGAGTATGCCGGTTGAAGCATTGGAAAGCTCAGAGGCAGCACTGAACCAACAGGTCAATCCTGATCTACAAGAGCAATATGTTTTAGCCCTGATGATGAATAGTGCTTATGTTGAAGCTGAGGAATATATTCAAAGTCATGGTTTAAATGAATTACGTCCAAACTTGCGTCATAGTGTAAAGCTTAATGAGTTTTCTCAACGTATCCAAAATGCAATTCAGTCCCAGCGTATGTTGACCTATCGTGATCAAGGTATGCAAGCCTATAACAAGCTTGATCAAGTGATTGCGGCAATGCAGCGTTATGAAACTGAGTTATCCGAAGATCAGGCGCTTCGTCGCAAGTTTTATTATGACTACAGCTATGCTTTAAATGCACGACAAGCATCTCATGAGGTTTTAGCTGAATTAAAAAAAGTGAATTTGCCAATTGCGGATATGCCTGCTTATGTACGTCATGCTGCGGCAGACAGTTATTTGAGATTGCGTCAGCCTAAGCAAGCGGAAGTGTATTATCGCAGTTTACTATTAGAAAAAAATTATCCTAATTACGACGTCTATGCAGGTTTGTATTATTCTCTGATTGAACAAGAAAAGTTTAAGCAAGCTGATCAGTTGATTGTTCAGATGGATCATTTATTACCGACTTTTAAATACAGCAATGCAAAAGGTGTAAATAGAACAACACACGATGACCGTTTTGAATATTTGGGTTTAAAAGGTCTGAACTATGCCTATCGTAACGAACATGCCAAAGCTGAACATTATTTTGAGCAGTTGGTGGCACAAGCACCTAATAATGTGAGTTATCAAAACAATCTTGCTTTAATTCAGCGTTGGCGAGAAAAACCAAAACTATCTGAAAGTAACTTATCCCAACTACAAGGGGTAGAGCCGATTGATCAGGCAACGCGTATTAACCATATGCAAAATAATCAAGCTCTTGGAAATATTCAGGCTTGGCGTGCTCAGAATGCAGATTTAATGCAACGCTCACCTTTAGATACAGGGGTTCGACTTAGCCAGAAAGAGTTGAATGACCGTAATCGACCAACTATTCAGCACCAAAGTATGCTTTCAAAAAGCAAATCTGACAGTCGTGACTTACTTGGGCAGTTAAAAGGTTCGCGTGAGCGCGAGCATCAAACGCGTCTGAATAGCCCTTGGTTTTATGATAACTATCGTGCTTATGCTATGCAGGACTATCGTTGGTCTGAGTTTGATGACGGGAAGGTGAAAGATAATCGGATTGGACTTGGACTTGAATGGGCATCAAAACGAAAATCAGCAAGTATTGCATTATCGCAGACTACAAACGGAGATCGTCTAGGTGCTGAACTACAATGGTCACAGTGGTTGAATGATCATTGGAACTATCATTTGGCTTATAACAGCCAAGCCGATATTCCCTTACAAGCTATACGCAATGGTGATGAAGGACAGTCTTACAGCTTGGGTTTTGACTGGCAGCAGAATGAGTCCCGTAAGGCAGGGGCAACTTATCAACTGACGGATATTGATGATAACAATACGCGCCAGGAAGTGGCTGCCTATTTTAGGCAACAGATTTATCAAGCACCACATCATATTACGCAAGCCATTTTACGGGGCTATTACGGTCAAAATGATGATGTCCGCGTGGATTATTTTAATCCTGAGTCGAATTACAGTTTAGAAGTCGGCTTAGAGCATGAGTGGATGACATGGCGTCATTATGATCGCCATTTTAGTCAGCACTTTGAAGCAAGTGTAGGGACGTATAAGCAAAAAGACTATTCGGCAGAAGCAATTTATAACATTTATTACCAACATGATTGGCAACTGTCGAGAACATGGAAGCTCAATTACGGCATAGGTTGGGGAATCCATCCTTATGATGGTGATTCTGAGAAACGTACTTATGGGGTGATTGGCTTTGAGGGGCGCTTCTAATGAAAAAATTCATCAATATATTAATCGCAATGAGTTTAACGGGAACACTTGTTGTTCCAAACCTTTCATATGCAGAATTGCAAAAACCTAAACAAATTAAATTACAAGATAATCAGTTTGTGACTTTAACTTTTCATGATGTACGGGATGATGTTGCAAAAAGTGGTGATCGTGATGTGTACGCGATTAGCACCAAAAATTTGGCGCAGTATCTAGAATGGATACAGCGTGAAGGATGGCAGCCGATTCGTCTAGAAGATATTTGGCTGGCAAGGCAGGGGAAAAAAATATTACCTAACAAGGCTTTACTATTAACTTTTGATGATGGGGCATTGAGTAGTTATAACCGGGTTTTTCCACTGTTAAAGCAGTATAAAACGCCAGCAGTATTTGCAATACCAACCAGCTGGATTAATGGTAATACCAAAGATGCCTATGAGGCATACGGTGTAGGCAACTTAATGACATGGCCACAAATGCGTGAAATGGCTGCATCAGGTTATGCTGAATTTGTATCTCACTCTGATAATTTACACCGTGGCATTTTGGCGAACCCACAACAAAATATGGAACCAGCAGCCATTACTCGTCAATATTTTGAAAAACAAAAAACTTATGAAACAGAGGCTGAATATCGCAGTCGAGTGGTTGCCGACTTAAAAAAATCAAAACAGGTATTAGATCGTGAGCTGGCTATAAATAGTCGCGCTATTTTCTGGCCTTATGGTGCAGTCACTGCGGAAAGTGAAGAATTGGCAGCTAAAGCAGGCTTACCGATGTCTTTTAGTTTAGGTAGTGTTGCACCCCTGGCAGACTCGGTAAAAACATATCAACGTGCTTTGATTATGGATAACCCAACACCTGAAATGATTAATCAGGAAATGTTGGAGTTTTTGAATTATGTCCGAGCACCTTATAAGCAGCGGAAGAGTTTTTTGCGTTTTGATTTAGCAGAAATGCAATCGGCCGATAATGAGCAGTTTAATCAGAAACTCGGACAGTTATTGGATCGTGTCGACGGTTTAAAAACCAATACCTTGATTCTTAAAGCCGTGTCAGATAGCAACGGTGATGGAAAAATTGATGCTGCATATTTCCCCAATCGGCAGTTGAAAATGCAGCAAGATATGCTGAATCGTGTGGTATGGCAGTCACGAACACGTATTGCTAACCGTGTTTATGCCGAGCTCCCAATCAGCTTGGAAACTGAACAGAATGTAGACCTTGCGATGTTGACGGCTGACTTGGTAAAGAATAATAGCTCGATTGAAGGGTTAATGTTGGATACGGGTTCGATGCTAGACTGCGCGATTGGTCAGCAAAAATGGACTCCTAATTGCGAAGCTCAAGTAAATCGCGTCTTCAAAATCAAAGAGCGAACCAAGGAGCAGGCAAAGTACTATGCCAATATCAGTAATAATTACCAAACAGCGCTGAAAGTTAATTTAGAACAAACCCAGTTAGATGGTTTAAAGCCTTTATTAGACTATACCTTAGAGTATGCAGATTTTCTTTATGTTGAGCTAGATCCTATCCAACAACCAGAGGTATTTAATGCCTTTGTTAAACAACTTAAAACTTTGAATGAAAAAGAGCAGCAGTATTTGATTGCGAGCTTTAATGTCCCAACTCCGCTTAGCACCCAACAGGTAAAACAGCTCAAAAAGAGTTATCAACAACTGAGAAGTTTAGCGATTCAAAAAGTAGGTGTAAATAATTACAGCTTTAATCTTGCGAAGGTGATTCATCAAAATTTTTACCCTGAGCTGAGTTTAAATAGCAGCCCATTGAATTACCGCGATCCATTTACTCAAAAAGTTTTGGAGAAAAAATAATGCAATGGTTATTTAATTTAAGATTTAGCGACTACTATTTTGGTTTTGCATTTTTATATCCACTCTTTATGGCTTGGCTATGGATTGCAGGCGGAATATGGTTCTATTTAAAACGTGAATATCGGGAGAATGATGTTCCACAACCAAGTGAGCATGCCTGTAGTATTTTGATTCCTTGTTTCAATGAAGAAGATCAAGTTCGAGAAACCATTAAATACGCCATGCAAACGCAATATCCTGACTTTGAAGTGATTGCGATTAATGATGGCAGTAGCGATAAAACCGCTGAAATTCTAGATGAGTTACAGCAAACCTACTCACGTTTACGTGTGGTGCATCTGGCTGAAAACCAAGGAAAAGCTTATGCACTAAAAGCGGGAGCTATGGTCAGTCAGCATGAATATCTGATTTGTATAGATGGTGACGCTTTATTGCACCCACATGCTGTGCTATGGATGATGCACCATTTAACACGATTTCCACGTGTGGGGGCTGTGACGGGGAACCCTCGAATTATCAACCGTTCAAGTATTTTAGGCAAAATTCAGGTCGGTGAGTTCTCATCTATTATTGGTCTCATTAAACGTTCACAACGGACTTATGGTCGGATCTTTACAGTGTCTGGGGTATTGGTCGGATTCCGTAAAACTGCTTTGGATCGTATTGGATACTGGCGTGACGACATGATTACTGAAGATATTGATGTGTCATGGCGTTTGCAATTTGACCATTGGGATCTGCACTATGTGCCAAATGCACTCGGCTATATTTATATGCCAGAGACCTTTATCGGCTTATGGAAGCAACGTTTACGTTGGGCGCAAGGTGGAATAGAGGTCTTATTGGCCTATAGCAAACAAATGTTTAACTGGCGTTTACGCCGTATGTGGCCAGTCGCGATTGAGTCTATGATCAGTATCCTCTGGGCCTATGTGATGTTCGGTATCATTATTTTATATCTCTACGGTTTGTTTTTTCCATTACCTGGTGAGTGGGCGATTCAGTCCTTTATCCCGCAGTGGTATGGGGTAATTTTAGGGGTTACCTGCCTTATTCAGTTCTTTGTCAGTTTGATGATTGATAACCGATATGATCGTGGTCGTATTTTGAGAAATTATTTTTGGGTGATTTGGTATCCACTGTTCTTTTGGCTGTTAACCATGATGACAACGGTTGTTTCTGTACCGAAAACCTTATTGAAAACGCAAAAGCGTGCTCGATGGGTGAGTCCAGACCGTGGTTTTAGAGGAGAGACCAAAGATGCAAAAAACTGAAAACTTTAAAATAATTACTGATGAAAACTTACTAGACATCCCTAGCTATATAGACCGACCAGAATATGTTCGAAATAAAACAGCAGGTTATAGTCTGTTGGCGCTTGGGTGGATCACGTGGATGTGGTTGTTTTTACCATTACTCACAGTTCTGTTTTGGTTATTTGAAGGAAGCTTGGTTTATGAGCAATTGATTGTGGCAGAAATGCCACGGAAGCCCTTGAATCTGTTTCATTTAACAGGGTTGATTACGTTTTTCATTCTGTGTCTGTTTATTTGGGCGAGTTATAATTGGTATCGGTTTCATAATAATGAAAAGCGCTTATTTCCGAGCAATGTCATGCCATCTGAACTTGCGCATAGTTTTCGTGTCAGCACGACAGATATTAAACGTTTGCAATATGCAGACAACATTACCTTACACTACAGTGAGGATGGTGAACTGACTACTTATGATCTAAATGATCAGGCGAAAACACTGGATTCAAAGCCGCTGCGTGTGGATGTTGTTGTACAAAATCATCTGGATAATAACCAAAATGCTTAACGCCGTGTTGTTTAAGTAACTGCATGGTTTCAGCGAGCTCAGCGCTGGAAATTTTCTGATTATTTTTCCAGTTGATGGCTTGAAGTTCAAAAATAGTACGATCCAAGTTTGGGTCGTATTTTTTAGCCTGAGCAATCAGGTTCAAGTAAAATTGACGATGATTCGGACTGTCCTCCATATAAGGCATCGCCATAATTGCATTATAGTCATAATAGGCTAGGGTACTGGCTTGGGATTGACTAAACCACTGTTCGCTCTTTGGATTGAGCACAACTGGTGCATACATGTTACGAGCGGTGAGTAAATTCGGCTGCTGTTTTCTTAAAACTCGGCTTAAGCCCGCTGCAAACTGGTCCAAATAAGCAGTTTTAAACTGTGCAAATTTAAACTGTTCAGGGTGCTTTGGATCACGAAGTATAGATAGGTCTTTAAATCCCCATGCCCCATACATTTTTTCGGCTACGATAGATACATCTTCATGATCATTAAGGGTTATGTCGTCATGGTACAAAATGCCGTCGACTTTATTTCTGCTTATAAAATCATTGAATATCTCAGTAACCAATTTTATATTCTTAGGGTCGAAGGGGCTGATACGAATATAAGTATTTGACACTTTTTGACTATTTTCCACATATTGTAATTGGTCTTGTCGAGGAAATTCCCATGCGATGAGAGGAAGCCATGCATAGACTTGCTTTACCTGAGTTTGTTGTCGAATTTCGCGCAAAACTTGCGGGAATAAATTATCACGCGTTGGAATATGTCTATTTTCAAAATAAACTTGGTCTGCTGAACCATTAGCATCTGGATCGGCAAAAGCTTGTAGAAAAATGGTATTCGGCTGAATCTGTTGAATGCGAGAAATCAAGGTTTGAATATTTTGCTGTTGCTGTTTTTTATTGGGGTCGAAAACATAGTCTAGATCAATATGCATAATGCGCATCTGATCAATTTTTGTTGCGGTAGAAAGTTGAATATTTTGTGCTTGATACTCTGCAACAATGGTATCTATTGGGTGGTTTTTGATCAAAACGGGAGGCGTTGGTTGATGTATAACATTACATGCGAACAGGGGCAGTGTGGTTATACAGGTGAGTAATATGTTCAGTTTTTTATGCTTTAAAAAATAAACCATGGTGTTTCATGAAAAACAGAGTATGAATAAATACTGTAATCGAAAAGCCAAGCGTGAGGGGCGTTTTTATGTATGCTTGTGTGAGCTTAAATTTGTAGGTAGATTAAACCGCAAGGCATTAGAACTCTTGCAAAAGTTAAAAAATGATCATTCATTGGCAATAAAATAAGTGTTGAACATCACTTCTCTCTTGTTGAAAAGCTTAGAATGAAGGCGGATTCTTCCCATAAATCCTCTCTCTAGCCCTTTCCTTTACAAAGGAGAAGGAACTTTCATTGTGATTTCAATACAGCTCAAAAAATGACTGATGCAAGAAATCCATTGTATGGCCATAAGCTGCTAAAGCTGTTGAACAAAAACAGTGAGGATTGCAGCTAAAGCCAAAGTCATGGATATTTCGTATTGCTTGTGATCGCTATTTTATTGAATGGCTGTGTTATATTCTTTATTTATATACTAATTTTTCGTAGAACAGTATTATAGATGTTGAATTCCATTCATTTGTGCTTTTGTCGTTTTTTATTGTTGTTATGGTTACCGATTAATGCGGCCTATGCTGAAAATGAAGATGTCTATTTGGTTGAGTTTATGGGCGATGAAATCTTTCATCATTATCAGGACTTAGCGGAACAACATGAAGAAGAAGAAAAAAATTATACACTGATGAATAATGATTTTTATGAGAATGAGTATATCCGAGTATTTAACTATACAGCTTACAATGTAGATAGTTTGAGCCATAAATTAGGGACTGGAGAGTTTCACAGTTCTGATTTGGATGCGCTTAGCATTTCATTTGGTTATGGTGTTGAAATTAAGGTTAACAAAAGAAATAAAATTGGATATGAGTACCTTTCAAGTTTTCCCTATGATCGCGGGCAGTTGATACGAATTTTTTGGGTGCGACTGTTTTAAAGATTGTGTGTGAATACAGAGTGTAGCTCAAATAGGGTCCAGCATATTCTCAATAAGAATGCTTGCATAGGCTCCGTATAGGAGACTTTAAACATCAAAAATATGATGTTAGGTTTCGACTAAACAGTGCTTTAATTTCAGTAGGGATGAGGGCGTTTTGGAATTTAAATCAGATGTTTAGTGGATTTTTTGAAATGTCTGTTTCCCTCTTTTAAGCGATAAAGCTGTGATAACGGAATAAAAAACGCGACCCATCGTCGCGTTTTTTAGATATGAAAATTTATGCACTTTTTACATTTTGTGGTTTTAAACTTTGGGTTAAGCCATTAATGTCACCGCCTTGAATCCCTAGTTCATTCATTAAACTATCAATCAAAGGTGCTTGAGTACGATAGCGTAGGGCACTGTTTACCACCTGATCGGACAGTGCTACAGAGGATTGTTCTGTGCCATCTGCGGATGTTGATGATACTGTGCCTACATTTCCTAAGCCATTGACTTGTAAGATCTTAATGTCATCAATGTTTTCCATTGGTTTAACGCTTTCACGAATGATTTCTGGTAAGTATTTCAATAGCGCCAAACGAATTTGCATTTCCACCTGTTCAGGGGACAGTACATTGTTGGCTTCATTCACTGCACGTGTACCATCGGCATCGACTTGGTATTGTTTTTCCATCGCCTGCGCTAAAAGAATTTTGGCATCTGATTCACCTTTAGCTTTTAAGCGAGCTTGCTCGGCTTGAGCTTCTGCTGCAATACGAACTGCTTCGGCATCATCTGCAGCGGCTTGTTTACCTGCTTCAGCAGCCACGGTAATCGCAATTGCATCTTTCTCAGCGGCTTGTTTTGCAGCGACCAATTCAACAGCTTTTTGACGCTCAGCACGTTGTGTTTCACGGACTGTAATCACTTCTTCTTCAGCTTTAACCGCTTCAGCACGAGCACGGTCAGCAGAGGCTTTGGCTTCGGATTCTTCACGCGATTTTTCAGCAATTGCAATGGCACGAGACTGCTCTGCAAGTTCAATAGTTTTCTTCTGTTCAACCTGAGCTTGTTCAATAATTTGTGATTTTTGAATATTTTGACTTTCTACATCTCGTGCAGCACTGATGCGTTTTAGTTCAACTTCACGTTCAGCTGCAATACGTGCCTCTTCTGCTTCACGTTTTTTCACAGCTTCTTGAGAAGCAATCTCGGCCAGTTGTTCTGCACGACGAACCGCAATTTCACGTTCTTGTTGTAGTTTTGCGTATTCTTCTTCGCGTAAGATTTGCAAACGTGCTTGTTCTGCTTCTAGGTTTTTGGTTTTAATGGCAAGGTCAGCATCTTGCTCGATGTGATTTCGTTTACGACGGCGGTCTTCAATGGTTTCAGTTAGCTTGGTTAAACCCTCAGCATCGAAGGCATTTTGCGGGTTAAAATATTTAAAGCCTGTTTGGTCTAGACCTGTTAAAGACACAGTTTCAAGTTCTAAGCCGTTTTTATGCAAGTCTTCAGACACCACTTGTTGTACTTTTTGCACGAAATCTACACGTTTTTCATGTAACTCTTCCATCGCCATTTCTGCGGCAACGGCACGCAGTGAGTCCACAAATTTACCTTCGACTAAGTTTTTTAACTCATTCGGCGACATGGTTTTTTGACCCAAGGTTTGCGCGGCAATTGCAATCGACTCAGCCATAGGCTTTACACGAACATAGAATTCTGCCATCACGTCGACGCGCATACGGTCACGTGTAATTAGTGCTTGGTCATCGGCACGACGAACTTCTAAGCGCAGGGTATTCATATTGACAGGGATAATTTCATGCAGGACTGGTAGTACAATTGCACCTCCACCTAAAATGACTTTTTCACCACCAAAACCAGTACGAACAAAAGAAATTTCTTTGCTTGAACGACGGTATAAACGGGCAATAATAATGCCGATAATGACGAGGGCAGCAAAGATAATCCCTGCAAGAATAAGAATGTTATAGAGATTGTTTGTGAGCATAATGATCTCGATTTTATTTAAAGTTATAAATGAAGAATTAAAAAGTGACTAAACGGAAATGGCCTTAAAGCCAATATGGGTTTTTTGGGTCAAAATGACTTCTTGACCTTGTGAAAAATGAATATCAGCTTCGGGTTCAACCATAATATAGTGGGTTTGTCCAAATTGGTCTTTTACGCGTGCCTGCGCAGGCGAGTTGACTTTTGCTTCTCCCAAAACAATCAAAGCTGTGCGACCAATCAACTCTTCACTATAAATGGCTGTGGTTTCATCTTGAGGTAAAATCTTGGCAATCAGCATCGAACTATAGCGAATGAAAGGCATCGAGACGACAAGACAAAGTGGTGCGATAATCCATGCACTGAAATATGTGGCAGTGAAGCTCTGAATTATGGATTGCAGAATAAAGCCAGTTAAACTATATAAAGTCAGAAAGATAATCAGCCAGACCAATAAAGGAACACGACCGATAAAGAGCCAGTCTAATAAAGCATTCAGCCAGCCCTGATCAGCATCTAAAGCAATATCAACATCTTTAGACGTACTGAGATCATCGGGTAAGAATTGGTCGAGTAAACCTTGTGAACCTCCACCAAAAACCAATAAAATCAGTTCCAGAAGCCCCAATAGAAACATGAGGCATAAACAAATGCTAAAAATTAAATTAGAAGGGTGAGTAAATAATTCCCACATTTGAAAGATTCTCTATTTTTATGCTGTTGTCTGTTAAGTATAAATTTTTAAACAAAATTGTATTAAAACTGAACTTTAGCATAGCACCCAAATTAATGAATGTCTAAGCGAGTTACAGCATAAATTGGCAAGAGTTTGCATGTTGTTTTATAAAATTCAGACAAAAAAATACGCAATGATTGGGGTTTTCATTGCGTAGAACTACGAATCTGTTGTTACACAGTTTCGGTAAAAAGGAGAAATGTTATATCTCAGAGGTTAATCTAAGCTATGAAGTTATAATAATCGCTGAGGACGGTTATTTCATGAGTATTCACGTTAAGTACTGTAAATTTAGGTTAACAAGCGACGTAAAATGTCACTTTTAAGTTGAAAATAGCTTATTTTACATTCAAAAAAAGCCTTTCTCAAAGAGAAAGGCTTTTAGTTGCTCATTGAAACGTATTTTAATTGCGAATCAATTTAGAAGTGAAATACGCCTAAACCAGATTTCACTTCATCTAAAGTTTGTTGCGTAATGTCGCGACATTTGTCTGTGCCTGTTTTCAAAATATCCATGATGTAATCAGGATCTTTTGCAAGTTCCATACGACGTTCACGAATTGGGGTAATCAGTTCCTTCAACACGCCTTCAAGGCGTTTTTTCACAGTACCATCACCTAAGCCACCCCGACGATAATGTGCTTTGAGTTCTTCAACTTCTTCTTTGTTTGGATCAAAAGCATCTAAATAAGTAAATACAATATTGCCTTCGACTTGACCTGGATCTTCAATACGTAAGTGGTTCGGGTCAGTGTACATTGCATTAACTGCTTTTTTGATGTCTTTATCTGATGCATCAAGCACAATCGTATTACCCAACGATTTAGACATTTTGGCTTTGCCATCAAAGCCTGGTAAACGGCCTACGTTCGAAAGTAGCGCTTTACACTCTGGAAGTAATTCTTGACCAATTTGGCGGTTTAAACGACGCACGATTTCATTGGTCTGTTCGATCATTGGAATCTGGTCTTCACCCACAGGTACAACCGTTGCTTTAAATGCGGTGATGTCTGCTGCTTGTGCAACTGGGTAGCATAGGAAACCCGCTGGGATATCACGCTCAAAACCACGCATCTGAATTTCAGATTTGATCGTGGGGTTACGCTCTAAACGAGATACGGTCACAAAGTTGAGATACAACATGGTCAGTTCATTCAGTGCAGGTAAGCTGGATTGCACACAAATGGTGGTTTTGGTTGGGTCAATACCCACGGCTAAGTAATCAGTAGCAACTTCAATAATATTGCGGCGTACTTTTTCAAAGTTATCAGCATTGTCTGTGAAAGCTTGCGCATCTGCTAAGAGTAAATGCTGATGGTGAGAATCCTGTAAACCTACGCGAGAACGTAAAGATCCTACAAAGTGCCCTAAATGAAGTTGTCCCGTTGGACGGTCGCCTGTCAAAATCACAGGACGGTTGTCTTGATTACTCATTACTTATTTCCAAAGTCGTCTTAGCGACATGCTATTTTCAAAGAATGCAGACATTGTACGGCATAATCTTTTTGAATGTCAGTGTTAAAAAAATGGGAGCGAAAAAAATATAAAATTCAGGCAAATTTCAAAAAACAAATATTCAAAAGGCTAAATCACAGATTAAAATGTCAAAATTCTTAAGATGGATAAAAATAAATGGCGAGTAGCTTATTAATATTACTAGACGATATTGCCACGATATTAGATGACGTTGCTGTCATGAGTAAAATGGCAGCGAAGAAAACAGCAGGGGTTCTTGGTGATGACTTAGCTCTAAATGCGCAGCAGGTGAGTGGAGTTCGTACTGACCGTGAGTTGCCTGTAGTTTGGGCGGTGGCCAAAGGCTCATTTATTAATAAACTGATTTTAGTCCCTGCTGCGCTGTTGATTAGTGTGGTTGCCCCGTGGTTGATCACGCCTTTACTTATGATTGGTGGTTTATTTCTATGCTATGAAGGGGTGGAGAAAGTTTTACACAGCCTGCATCATAAAAAAGCCAAAACTGAAGAAGAAGCTAGTCATGAAATAGCAGCGATTGAAACGGATTTGGCAACTTTTGAAAAAGATAAGGTCAAAGGGGCGATTCGTACCGACTTTATTTTGTCGGCAGAAATTGTGGTAATTTCATTAGGAACTGTAGCTGCTGCTACTTTTTCGACCAAAGTCATGGTGCTATCCGTAATTGCTATCATTATGACAGTAGGGGTATATGGTTTTGTCGCAATGATTGTCAAAATTGATGATTTGGGATTGTATTTGACTGAACAGGCGTCTTCTGTGAAGCAAAGTATTGGTCGTGGTTTATTGGCTTTTGCACCGAAGTTGATGAAGACTTTGACCATTGTGGGAACGATCGCGATGTTTTTGGTGGGGGGGGCATCATTTCGCATGGTGTGCCTTTATTACATCATTTCACTGAAGGTTCAGTGGATTATGCTGAACATATCCCAACCGTGGGTAGCATCGTAGGTGCATTGACACCAACACTGATAAATCTGGTGATTGGTTTTGTGGCGGGTTTGATTGTTTTAGCTATCGTAAGTTTGATTAAAAAAGTTTGGCCGACGTCAAAAAAGGCATAAACTGAATCAGTTAGGCATGAATTAGAAAAAGGAAGCGTGCTATGCGTTGGAAGGGACGTCGAGTCAGTAGTAATGTAGAAGATCGTCGCGGTGGTGGCGGTGTTAAAGCAGGTGGGATCAGCATCTTAGGGTTGATTGTGGCATTTGTGGCATGGAAGTTTTTGGGCGTCGACCCACAGCAGGCGTATCAAGCCACCAAGCAAGTGACGGCTCAAACGGGAGCGTCTGAAACTCAAGGTTTGGAGAATCCGACACCTGACCAGCAAGAGGCTATTGAATTTGTTGGGACAGTACTGGCAGATACCGAGGACACGTGGAGCCAAGTGTTCCAACAGCAGTTAGGGCAGCAATATGTCCCACCGAAGTTGGTGATGTTTTCTGGCGCGGTGAATTCAGGTTGTGGTACTGCTCAATCTGCGATGGGACCGTTTTACTGCCCTGCAGATCAAAAAGTATATATGGACACCGCTTTCTTTAAAGATATGCGTACGCAGATGGGGATTGGTGGTGAACAAAACCAAACCGAACTGAACCGTCAAGACCAAGCGGGTGACTTTGCTCAAGCTTATGTCGTCGCGCATGAAGTCGGGCATCATATTCAGACGCTTTTGGGTATTTCTGAACAGGTGCAGCAGGCACGTGCGCAGGGTTCACAAACTCAAGGTAATGCTTTATCAGTACGCCAAGAGTTACAAGCTGACTGTTTAGCGGGTGTCTGGGCGCATCATAATAATCAACGTACTCAGTTCTTAGAACAGGGTGATATTGAAGAAGCCATGGATGCTGCAAATAAGATTGGCGATGATTACTTGCAAAAGCGTGCAACTGGTCAGGTTGTGCCAGATAGCTTTACCCATGGAACCAGTCAGCAACGTATGAAATGGTTTGAGACAGGATTCAAATCTGGCCAGCTCAACAGTTGTGATACCTTTAATCAGGCAATTTAAGCTATTTGTAATAAAAAAGGCGATTAAACGCCTTTTTTTATTTCGATATATTGGATTTTTATCGGTTTAAGAATTGTTTAAAGTTTCGTGCAACACGCACGCTCACATAAAGTGCGATGAGTGCAAATAGCAATACACCAAAAATCACATACTTTAAGTTACTCACATCGGCACGGTAAAATTGTTGAATCTGCTCTGCTGTGTAACGCAACGTTTTGATTTGCTGAGTACGAGTGTCGAGATAACTGACTTGTTGGATATAATTAAACGGACCTGCTTTGAAAAGTTCAATGGATTGAATTTGACGGGTATGTTGTTCGTTGTAGTCATCCACACAAATGTCAGTTAAATAATGATCGCAACTGAGTTTAGCAATATAGCCTTGATTTGCCACATGCAAATAAATATGCTCATCTGGGGCTTTATTATTTGAAAGTAAAACCAAAGTTTGCTCAGGGCTAGAGTTCATTTTAAAAGTTTGTGCTGCGGCAAAATTCTGATCTGCTTGCCAGATATCTTTGCCTTTAGCAAAACAAGTCAAAAACAACGCAAAAGTTGTTAAGAAAATAATCAGTGCGAAGAACATTCGAAAGACTGTTTTAAAGGTGAATGGCATAGGAGATCAAACTTTAAAAATGGGGAAGATCACGCATAAAAGACATGCATCGGCACTATGTTAATTCATCATCAAAAGAAATGTTAAAAAAATTATTTTTTTCGGGCTTTGGATGTAAAAATGATTAGAATATTTTGACGAAGCATGTTTATGGCATCATTATTTATGGTCTAAATAAGGATTTAAAGTCGTAATCAGCCCCACCGCCCAATTTGGAAGTTCAATGGGAAATTATTTTTTTCTACAAGTTTTTACCGTTATTTTTGCATTATCTATTGCAACCACTATTTTTAATAAACGTATTTTAGGTTTTCCCCAAGCCATCGGCGTGCCGATTGTTTCTGCTATTTTTGTCTTTATTTTGCAGTGGGGTGCAAGTCTGCTAAGTGGCAATCAGTTTATAACCATCAATATTCATAACATTGAAGATGCTGTACGGCACATTGATTTTTATGACTTTCTAATCAATGGTGTGATCTGTTTCATTTTGACCTCATCCGCATTGAAGTTCAAAGTTTCAGATTTACGTAGTCATTGGAAACCGATCAGTATTTTAGCCAGTATTGCACTGGTATTGTGTGCCGTGTTCTTTGGGGTGGCGCTCTATGGTTATCAGTTCCTGATTGGGCAGCATGTCGATTTATTGGTACTTTTACTGTTGGGTGCCGCATTGGGTGCAACGGATCCGATTGGGATCAAAGGCGTGCTCAGTTCTATACGTGCACCGCATCATTTAATGGTCAAGCTCGAAGGCGAATCACTGTTTAATGATGCGATGTGTATTGCCTTGTTTATGACTTTATTAAATGTCTTACAAGGTGAAAACTTTACTGTTATAGGTGTATTACAGACCTTACTCTATGAAATCTTTGTCGCTGTTATTATTGGTTGGGCATTTGGTTTAGGAATTCTACGTTTACTGCGTGGTAAGCACGAAATGGAATCCCTCATTTTAACCACAGCACTCTTGGCTTGTGGTTCGTATTTGGTTGCATTGTTTGCGCATGCCTCAGCACCGATTGCATGCGTTATAGGTGGTTTGATCGTAGGGAACAAGTGGAAAGAAATTTTACAAGAACGTGAAATACGTGAAGTAAACCATTTTTGGCATACGGTTGAAGGGATTATCAACTCGTTCTTATTTACCTTAATTGGTTTGGAACTGTTTATTTTAGATCTCAGTTTTAGTTTGATCTTTGGTGGCATCGTCGCTTTTATTATTCTGCATGCTTCACGTTTTGCAGCCAACTATTTATCTTTTGCTTTTTTCCCATCTTTCCGTAAGAAAAGCTATAACGGTAGTTTGGCTATTCTGTCATGGGGTGGGGTACGTGGGGGAATTTCTCTAGCGCTGATCTTAGCTGTTGCC
The DNA here is from genome assembly GCF_055632855.1 of Acinetobacter sp. SW-226. Taxonomy (NCBI): domain Bacteria; kingdom Pseudomonadati; phylum Pseudomonadota; class Gammaproteobacteria; order Moraxellales; family Moraxellaceae; genus Acinetobacter; species Acinetobacter sp. SW-226. Next base: position 887,128 of record NZ_CM145752.1, read on the forward strand.
AACGTACCCGAGTTGAGCGAATACAGCAGTATCCTGATCGGCTATACCTTTATCGCAGTGTTGCTCTCAGGGGTTGTTTGTGGTTTGGGATTACCAGCAGTTATGAATGCTTTTTACTACAATCCGAATGAGGAAAAGACTGGTTTTAAGGGCTGGTATCAACGATTATGCAATAGAATGAACCGTAAAGGGTTTAAATACATCATAGGTGAAGATACGCAAGGCAATGAAACTATTATCGTTTATCAGCCAGAGGCCTTGATTGATATTAAAGCCGATGATGGTATTGCAGCAGTGCATAATCCTGAGCGAGTCCAAGAAGTGAAACGTTTGGAAAGTCCTGATAATTTTTAGTTATTTGGCTGTACTAATACCATAATTGAGACATAGATGTTCTTTTATACATTTAATAGATGATGAAACGTATTGAGTTTCATTTATATCAGGCATTTTCAGAGAATATTAAATTTCAATGAAAATGCTTTTTTGTTTGATTACTTTTGATTTGGGAAAGAAATGGATTAGATGCAGTCTGCATGTAATGGTTATTTGACTGTATTAGAGCTCTTACAAAAGTCAAAAAATGATTATTCACTGGCAACAAAATAAGTGTCGAAAGTCACTTCTCTCTTGGTGATAAGGTGAGGATGAAGGGATATTCTTCATATAAATACTATCTCTAACCTTGCCCTTTAAAAAGGAGAGAGAACGTTCATTATGATTTCAATACAGCTCAAAAAACGACTTATGCAAGAACGCTATTAATCTGCTCGTATTGTGGATGGTGAGCCGTAAATATAAGGATGAGTAAGAGAATAAAAAGATGGTATGTGAAACGAACTAAATGACACAATCGAATAAAGTGGCACTTACAGGGGTGTAAGTGCCAAATCGAGTTATTCTGTTACTTCTACAGTCACGCTATAGGTGTAGGTTTGAGCGGCAGGTTGTTTGGTACTGTCTGGGCTTGCTTCTGGATAGGCTGTCGTAATTAAATAAATACCAGCTTCATTAAATTTAACCTCTACTTCACCTTTAGCATTGGTTTTTACAGGTGGTTGGTCGCGTTTTGCATTTGGTTGGTAACTACTTGCACCTTTAAATACATCAACCTCTAAGTTAGGAACGGCTTTACCATTCATCAAAACTTGTGCTTTTAATGATTCGCCTGTAAATAGCTCATTAGGATGAGTTAAAAACTTAAACTCAAAACCTTTGTTTTCAACATTCGGGATTGGGCTTGGTTTGCCTTTGGTCACAAAACTTTCAGCAATATAGATATTGGTTGTTTGTACGGTTTTTGCATTTGCAGGAACTTGGTCTTCCGCAACAAAACGAGGCGGCTGATTTGCAGGGGCTTGTTGAGGGGCTTTTTGTTCAGCATTTGCTGGCGGTTGTTGCATTGGTGCTGCATTTGCAGGACGTGGTGGGCGTACACGTAGCCAATGCCCATCAATTAAAGCGTATTTGGTTGGGTTCCCCGTCGCCTCTTTTGTACGGATCCGATAGGTGCCGTCATCGTTTAAATTGAACTCAGCGATATTAAATTTTTTCAGTTCTGCTGCGGCGTTGATTGATTCAGTTTTACCATTGGGATTTGTAACTTGATAACTGGTTTTGAAGTTACGGCTTGGAACAAAGAATTTTTCTACAGTGATACTACTTTGGAAACTTACACTATCAGATTTACTATCAAATACTTCTGGCAATAAAAAAGGGCTAGCGGTATGAGCAAAACTTAATGTTGGTAGCGCAGACAGTAATGCAATCGTAATGAACTGACGCATGAGACTTCCTTATAAAGATAAATAAGCAAAAATGGCAAATATTTGTGACAATTTACTTGATAACGAGTATCAATTTCAATATTATTTCGATAAATTTTTAATCAGCCATCTGAAAAAATAGATGATCAATTAAAAGTTATTTCCCTTGTTTGTGTAGCGTCTAAATTTTGATTGATCTTATTGATTTTACTAAAAATATGGTCAGCATTTAAACTGTGATATCGCTAAACACCAGATGAGCATTAAGATAGAGTTAAGAACATTACTTTAAAATTTATACAGCACTAAATTTGAAGTAAGTCTTGGAGCATGGAACCCCTAGTATGTCATCAACTCAACAACTTTTCCGCCCAGTACAGATAATCTTCCGTTTATCACCGTTGATGGCAGCGTTGGCTGTATTCATGTCACCAATCACGGCGACTCAAGCCAATGAGCAAAGTCTCAGTGAAAATGCAATACAACAGTTATCCGAGTCAGCTCAAGCATCAAGTTATCGTTTTCATCAAGATCATGTGCTAGGCACTTCTTTAGATGTTGTGGTTACGACATCTCAGCAACAAGATGCAGAAAAGGCATTACAAGCGATTCAGACAGAAATTGCTCGACTTGATCAAGTTCTCTCGGTTTGGCGTGATGATAGTGAAATTAGCCAATTAAATCGTGAACACCAAATTTCGGCTTCATCTGAGCTTTATGATGTTGTCGCAGCTTGTGAACAATGGCGCAGTGCAACGTGTGGCGGCTTTGATGCACGTTTGGGGCAATTGACCCAGCTATGGGAACAAAGCAATCAAGTTCAACGTTTGGATGACAATACTCAAGAATCATTATTGCGTCAGTTACAAACTCAGAGTATTGAACTGAATCCTGTAACCAAGCAGATTAAAACACCATCAGCAGTTAAAATCGTACCTGATGCTTATGCCAAAGGTTATGTGATTGACCGTGCTATGTTGGCGGCAAAACAAGCTGTGCCACATTTACAAGGGATTCTGATTGATATTGGTGGTGATATGCGTGTTTGGGGGCAATCACCTCAACAAGCAGGCTGGAAAGTCGGTATACAAGACCCGAATGAGCATTTTGATAATGTCGCGCCAACTCAAGTACTCAACCTTAAAGATCAAGCTGTGGCTTTTAGTGGTCAAGGCTACCGTGGATTCGCAGATCAATCACATTTGTTAAACCCACACACAGGGCAACCGATTCAGAACGTTGAACAATGTGTTGTCGTTGGACAATGTGCTGCTGATTCAGATGCATTGGCAACGGCATTAACTGCAATGCCTGCACATGAGGGGATGCAACTGATTGAACAACTCGTCGGTTATGAGGCTCAGCTTGTTGCAACAGATGGTACACGTTATCAAAGTTCAGGCTGGTCATCATTATTAGATGCCAATCAACCTGCTCTAATGCGTCATGTTGCGGCGAATGGTGCAGCAACCGCTTGGCCAAAGGGCTATCAAGCTCAGTTAGAAGTGAATATTCCAAAGATTGCTGTCGATAACTATCGTGCGCCTTATGTTTCAGTTTGGGTCACGGACAGTGATAAAAAGATTGTGCGCACTCTAGCGGTTTGGGGTAAAGATGAGAAGTGGATTAACTCTAACTATGTTTGGTGGCGTCGATATGGTCGTCAAATGCCAAACCTAGATGCAGTTGCAAAACCTTCACGTCAACCAGGACAATATAAGTTGGCGTGGGATGGTAAAGACGAAGTGGGTAAAATGGTGAAAGCGGGTAAATATATCATTCATATTGAAACCTCGCGTGAACATGGTGATCACTCTTATCAAACCATTGAGTTGAATGTTACACCAAAATCAGCGACACAAACGCTTCCTGCTCAAGCAGAAATTGGTACAGTTAAATTGAATTTCCAACGTGGTGCTTAAGCTTTAGCATCACTCCATCTATGAGGCTAGTCCCTTGTATCAACGCCGTGATTTTTACCGCCATGCACGTTATGTGCATGGTTGGCTTTCTGCCTTTGCCTTTATCGTTTTGATCTTCTTTGCTGCCACAGGTCTATTTCTCAATAACCCTGATTGGTTTAAATCAAAGAATGAAGAGCAGACCACCACATTCACTTTGCCGCCAACACTGGTTGAGTCTCTGCAAAAACAAGAGAACCCAAGTCAAAGTATTGTTGAATATGTTCGTACAAAACAACCTTTGATTGGTCGTTATAAAAGTAGCGAAGTGATGGATGGTGAAGTGATGATTCGTCTCGAAAGCCCAGCAGGTTCAACAGACCTATGGGTATTGCTCGACAATGGTGATGTTGAGATGACGCAGAAACCAGCCACTACTGTTTCACTATTGAATGATCTGCATCGTGGGAAAAACGTTGGAACAGCTTGGCATTGGTTAATTGATATCAGTGCAATCATCATTATTTTATTATCGTTGGCAGGCTATATTCTGTTCCTGACCATCAAAACCCGTTTAGTGACGCATCTGCTTTTAACAGCATGTAGTTTATCGGCAATTATTTTGCTCATTTGGTCTGCTATTTAAGGTGAAAGGATGACTCAAGCTGTACTGACGATTATTGTGATATTGGCAATATTATTGAGCCTACATCTTTTTATAATCGTTTGGTTGTTATGGCAACAACGTCATGCTAAGCAAAAAGCGAATCAAGATCACCCTGCTTATTTAGTGGTGTATGCCAGTCAATCGGGACATGCTGAATCTTGGGCAAAGCATACGACTGAGCAATTACGTTTAATTGATCATCACACTACAATTCGTAATATTCAAGAATTGAGCATTGCTGATTTAACCCAACATCAACGAATTCTATGGGTGGTGAGTACTTATGGAGAAGGTGATGCACCTGATGCTGCCCAGTCATTTGTCCATAAAATATTGTCTCAATCTTTAGATTTATCGCATTTATCCTTCGCAGTGCTTGCATTGGGCGATAAACGCTATGCGAATTTTTGTCAGTTTGGACAAACATTGGAACAATGGTTGTTGAAGCAGCAAGCACAGACTTTATTTCCGACGGTTCTTGTGGATCAACTCAATAGTCGTGATTTAGAACAATGGTTGCTGGGTTTGGAGCAATTAACCACCACTCAGTTTTCAGCGCTATCTATTGAAAAAGAGCGTATAGAATTAAAGTTTGCTCATCGTCAATGCCTGAATAAAGGCAGTATCGGGGACGCAATTTATAAAATTCAGTTGATTGCCGAACAAGATTTGGTTTGGTCGTCAGGTGATATTTTAGAAATTCAATGTGAAAATAATACGGCTGATATTCACGACTTTTTAGTAGCACAACAGCAAAAAGATGCAGTGGATTTCATTCCTCAACTACGCCGCTTAAATTTAAGAAAATTACCACCTAGAGCCTCGCTTCCATTTGCAGAATGGATTACACAATTTGAATCTCTAGCTCAGCGTGAATATTCGATTGCGAGTTTGCCTGAAAATGGTTTAATTGAATTGGTGGTGAGGCAGCAGCAGACTGAATCAGGCTTAGGACTAGGTTCAGGTTGGTTGACGGCGGGGTTGGAGCAAGATCAATCACTGCAAGCCAATATTCGTCATAATCCAAGTTTCCACTTAGCTCATGATGAGCGGCCACTGATTTTAATTGGCAATGGTACGGGAATCGCAGGTCTAGTTGCACATTTACGCCAACGTGAGCATTGGGGATATAAAAAGAATTGGCTCATTTTTGGTGAAAGACAGCAGCAGTTTGATCATTTATATCAAACAGAGATTCGGTACTGGCAGCAGCATGGTTTTCTGGATCAGGTGGATTATGCTTTTTCACGTGATCAGGCTGAAAAAGTCTATGTGCAAGATTGTCTAAGAACACAATCGGTTCAATTACAGACATGGATTGCACAAGGTGCAGCGATATATGTCTGTGGTAGTTTGCAAGGCATGGCGAGTGGTGTGGATCAAGTCCTCAAAAAGATTTTAGGGCATGAACACGTAGAACAGCTTAAGCAGCAACAGCGTTATCAACGCGATGTTTACTAAGCCTTTCGATTAAGCTGATTGGGCTAAGACTAGTGCTTTAATCTTGTCAGCTTTCTCAAAATGATTCAGTCGATGTTCGATGATCCACCAATGGGCAGCTTCCATTAAGCATTCAGGATCATCATTTTTATTGGCAAAGAAAGCATAAAAAGAAAGTCCGACGTTACTGCCTTTTTTTTGCAATTTTTTCATCGCAGACCTGTACGATTTTGGCTTTTAGTTCGGCTCTCATATTATCCTCTAAGCATTGATGAAAGTAGAACGCAGATCATAGCATTCCCAATATTGGGAGTTTTCATAATTCGATTTTTAATACCTAGCTTGAAATCTAAAAAGCCAGCTATAAGAATAGCTGGCTTGTGTTGATCAAGAATAAACCTAGCAGAGAAATTTAGAACTTCTTCTCTAGAGAGAATTGGAAACTAGGCATGCCTTGGTTGGTTCTTGCTTGATATAAACTGCCGTCAGACTGATTGGTCAATCGTTCTTTATAATCCGTGCTTAATACATTGTTCAGATTCAAACTTGCTGCCCAACCATCAGTAAAGCGTTTAGTTGCACTTAGATCTACACCAAAACGTTCATTGGTGGTTCGATCATAAGGTTGACCATCTAAACCACGAGTGAATTCAGGTGTATAGCTCACATTGATACTGGTAGAAAGTTGCCATGGCTTAAAGTTATAAGATAAACCTGCGCTTGCATTGTAGGGTGCAACATCACTCACTAAACGTTGATTGTGTTGCTCATCTTCGACTTTGGCACGGATGGTTGATACTTGCCCATTCAGCATAAATGAATGACCTGCATCTGTTTGTTTCAACGCATAACGCCCAGAAAGCTCAACTCCATACGTTGTTGCTTCATTTTGGTTTTGTGGACGTTCAACATAGCGAGCGCCTTCAAGTGCAATCACTTTCTCGATATAGTCTTTAATTTTACGGTGATACGCCGTTAAGCTAACTCCACCACTCGTAGAGTCATAAGCCAATGTTGATTCGGCAGCACGGATTTTTTCTGGTTTTAAGTTTGGATTGCCACCGCGATCGGGGTTGTTTAATGAACCCGCATCACTATCTGTAGAGACTGTTACATGAGAGACCAAACGCTCTGTTTTAGGGTTGTTAAACGCTTGGCTTAAGTTGGTTTGGATCGACCATTGTTCGGTCAGGTCAAAACGGTAAGCCAGTACAGGACTCAAATGTTGATCTTGATAATCGACTAAACCTGAACGATTTAACCATTCTTGACGCGCACCCAAAGTCACAGTTTGACGATCTGTAAAACGCCAACTTCCTTCTGCATATAGAGCATAGCGCTGTTCATCTAAACTTTCACTGACATTGCTATCTAGATTATTATGACGTAGATCAGCACCAAATTTAATTTGACGATCTGGATCTAATTTACGCATACCATCATAAGCTAAACCATATTCATGAATGGTTTCATCGGTATAAATCGTATTTTGAGGCGAACGTGTGAGTTGAGTTTCGGTTTGGCGTTCAACAGATAATTTGATTTTATCGCTGAGATCTTTGTCTTTACGCTCATAACGTGTGTTTAAACGAATGCTATCATTCTTATCATCTTGAGTTTGATTGGTAGAAGAACCTTCTATTTTCATGTTGCGATAGGATAATTCAGCAATCAATTTTTGTTGATCATCAAGCTCATATTCCAAACGTGGCATAAACATCTGCATGGTACGGTTAAGAGTACGTAATTGTTCTCGCGTTTCAGTTGCAGTTTCAGTTTTAGTAAGCGACGTATTATCAACCCACATTTGATTTGCAGCAACACTATATGACCAAGCATTGTCACGGCCATCGGCTTGGACACTGATTTTCTGCTCACTCTTAGATTGTTTTTCAGAGCTTTCATACTTGCCATAACCGACTTTGACTGAACCACTTAAGCGATTATTCAGAGGTTCTTTTAGAATAATATTGATCACGGCTGATGATGCAACGGAAGCTTGGGCAACACTTGGTTGCTTAACCACTTCAATGCGTTCAATCATTTCAGGGGTAAGGGTATCAATAATAGACATCCCACCACGAGGCCCCCCTTGTACTGGCTCACCATTAATTAGAAATGTGGGACCAGCACCGCCGCGAAAACGCATTCCAGAAGCACCACCACCACCGCGAGGATCTTGCCCAGGTGTTGGAAGCTGAAAGCCTGCAGAGCGGCGTAAAGCATCCATGACCGATTGATCGCCATATTGCAGCATTTCATCTCGGGTAATGACTGTTTTGGCTACAGCACTAATATCATCATCTTTTTGCTTTTGTGGCTCTTCATCCGCTTTAAAAGAGAGTGTGGGTAAAACTTTTGGGGTCGATTCATTATCAGGGGGAACACTTGTATCAAGTGCAAATATGGATGAACTGATACTGAGTAATGTAGAGCTAAGTATGCTCAGCTTTCCATAGTAGAACGGATGTCCCATTAAAATACCCCAAAGAAAAATCAAATTATTTTGTATGTAGCGTAGTGTAAAATTATGTAGAAAAATGCAACTTTTTCTAAAATAATTATAGTTGCACACGAATTTTTAGAAAATTGTTATTCGTGACTTTATGGTGAGTTATTTTTAGTCGTCAAAAAAGGATAGGTCTGCATGGCGGAGGCGATAGTTAAAGAATTGGCACCCATGATTTTTCAAGTGATTGCTCAAATTCCGTATGGTCGTGTAGCGAGTTATGGACAAATTGCACGCTTAGCAGGCATCCCAAAACATGCACGTTTGGTGGGCTATGTGCTGAAACATATGGATGCAGACAGTAGTTTGCCTTGGTATCGGGTCATCAACTCACAAGGGAAAATTAGCCTAAGTAAACTCAATGATCAGGGACAGAATATTCAAGCACAGTTACTTATGGCAGAGGGGATTTTAGTGATTGGGGATAAAGTGAAAATGAAAGAGTTTCAATGGAATATTTAAAATAGACATGCTCTACCTCCGTGGAAGTAGAGCATTTGATATATTACTGACGAACAACTAAAACAGGAATGTGCGCTTCACCTAAAACACTTTGCGCAACGCTACCTAGGAATAAACGCTTTAAACCTGTACGACCATGAGAGCCGATCACAATCAAATCTGCCTTAGATGTTTCCGCTTCTCTGATAATTTCACGGTGAATCACCTGACCTTCAAGTAGTTTTGCTTCAACAGGAATATCGAGATCACTAAATTTAGCTGCTGCTTCCTCTAATGTTTTCAAAACTGAAGTACGCGCACGTTCAATTAAGTCATTGGTTTGAGTTGCAGAAATATATTCAGCCGCAATATAAGGGTCAAGTGCAAGCACCTGAACGACTGTAATTTTACCGCCAAATGCTTTTGCAAGTTCAGCCGCTTGCGCAACTGCTGCATATGAAGTTTCTGAACCGTCTACTGGGACTAAAATGTTTTGGTAAGCCATTGTTGTTTCTCCTTATTATCCACTCTGATTATGTACAAACTGCTGTTCTAATGTATCACTGTTCAAATACAGCCCATACCTTGATATTAGCTGTATTTTTTAAAGAATAAAACCTAGTAATTTCATACGGATATTTGTATATGAAATGCTAATTTTTCACTTCTAAATTAGCATAAAAGCGCGTGAATAATAATCAATTTAACACTAAAGTTGAATGTAAATGTAGCGTTTAGGAAACATAGGCTCTGTCTAAAAAATAGCATATATTTATGAATAACTTACTATTTTATAAATACAATGACAGATACGAATCAACTGAATTGGCAACGGACAAATTTAGATAATATTGAAACTGCTTGGGAGGACGATCTTTGGGATCGTAAGCGTTTGGGTATTCAACTGACGAATTATGTTGATCGTTTGCAGTGTGGGGCTGTACTCGCTTTAGATGCCCGTTGGGGTGAAGGAAAAACGTGGTTTGTAAGACATTGGCAAAAACATTTAGAAGATGAAAATCATAATGTGATTTATTTGGATGCATTTGCAAATGATTATTTAGATGATCCATTTTTAGTAATTTCTTCTGAAATTGCTTCTAAACTTAACCAAACAGCTGATAAAAGACTTGTTCATAAATTTAAAAAGGCAGCAGCTGTTTTACAACAAGGTTTGTTGACCCAAGCACCAACAATTATTGCTTCAATGATTAGCTTTGCTTTAACTGGCGGAATCATTCCTTTTTTAAAGCTTGATAATGATTCCATAAAAGATAAATATGAGGATATTGTCGATCAGGTAACTGATAATATTGGTGAAAAAGTTACTGAAGCAATTCAAAAGAAAATTGATGATTATGAAGAAGAAAAACAGTCCTTAAATGCTTTCAAAGAAACACTAGCGAAGCTAGCTGAAAGTTTAGATAAGCCTTTAGTTTTTATCATTGATGAGCTTGATCGTTGTCGTCCTGATTTTGCAATTCGTTTGATTGAGCGAATTAAACATTTTTTTGATATTCCTAAAATTGTTTTTGTTTTGGTAATGGATAAAACTCAATTTTCAAAAGTGATTTGTCATAATTATGGTTATGATGAAAGTCTTGGTGAGGAATACTTAACAAAGTTTGTCGATTTTACGATTGAATTAAAACATGCTAAAGATAGTGAAAACTTTGAACTTATCATAAAAGATCAATTGTTTAAGATAGGTGAACTAAACACTTTAGAAGAACTTAGTGAAATATATTATTGGGCACTTTATTTACAGCTTCATGTAAAAATGAATAGTCGAGAGTTAATAAAAAGAATTAATCAGTATGCTTTATTAAGAACAGAAAGCAATGAGAAGAATTTAATTTTAATAACCTTTATATTTGGCTCTATTACAGCAAATAATTTTAAACCTTTTATAAAAGAGATTTTTCAAGAATTAATAAAAGATTTAAGAGGTGATGTATATCATTTTGGACGAAAACACGGTATTTCAACATGGGGAGGTAATTATGATGAAATAACGAGTAGTGAATGGTATAAAATTATTATGCAAAGAGAGCTTCAAATTAGTAATTCTTTATTAAACATAGTCATTACTGCTTATCATGATTCAGATAAATCACAAGATAAAACTACAAAAGAACATTACTTGAGACAGGGTTTAGAAAATTTTTCTATTTCAGACTTTACTCATTCGAATAATTTTGCATTAGATTGGGAAAATTATATTAAGAGAGGTATCTAACTTTTGTTTTTAAAGTAATTAACTAATTTTTGAACATCATCTGTCTGTAACTGCTCACGCATTTTTAAAAACTGCTTTTCATCTAGGTCATAGAGCTTCAGTGCAAGCAGTTTTTCGATGTCTGCTTCGGGAAAGCGATATTTAATAATCTTGGCAGGTACTCCACCCACAACAGCATAGGGTGGAACATCTTTGGTCACGACAGCACCTGTTGCTACTACAGCACCTTCACCTAACTTCACACCTTGCATAATCATGGCACGAGAGCCAATCCAACAGCCATCCCCAATGATGGTATTACCTGCGGGAACAAAACTACGCGTATCAAAGGGAAAAGCTGAAATCCAGTCAGTACGATGCAGTTGGTTACCGCCCATCATAATGACGCATTCTGCACCAAAACAAACGAAGTTACCGATATAGAGCTGATCAATCGGTTTATCTATGGTTGAAGGCTTATCATGTAAATAACGCACGACACAACGTTCAAAACCCTGATCCCAATAAGCTGAGTAGTAAGAATAATTCCCTTTAATGTGAATATTTGGATTCTTCACCGTTTTAGAGATGAACTCAAACTCACACCAGTGTTTGACAGGAGAATTGATCAAAGGTTCAGACATAGAATGATAACATTGCAGGGTGTAGGGAATTATAACAAATAAAAGTCTTGCTTTGAAAAAGAGAGGGGAATGAATGCCTTAAATCTAACACTCTCTTGTTTGATGTACCTCATCCTAACCGTATTCTTTAGATGGAAGGAGTATCCATGGCGAATTAAATTTTGGGTTTTGGTAGGCAGGTTTGTATATCTTAAACCCATCGCATTTTTGTAATGAAATTTCCCTTGCCATAATAAGAGGGTAAAGGAGAGGTATTTTGGGAAAATATAAAAACAAAAAACCCCTCAATTGAGGGGTTCTTACAGCCGTAAATATCAAAGAAACTTAGATATATGCAACTTTTACAATTTCGTATTCAACTTCACCTTGAGGTGTTTGAATTTTTACTTCGTCGCCTTCGCTTTTGCCCAAAAGGCCACGTGCGATAGGAGAGTTCACTGAAATTTTATTGATTTTAAAATCAGCTTCGTCATCACCCACGATCATATAGGTCTTTTGTTCTTCGGTATCTAAGTTTTCGATAGTGACTGTCACCCCAAAAACTACACGACCGTTTTGTTCAAGTTCTTTGACATCAATCACTTGAGCTGCACCCAATTTGCCTTCGATGTCTTGAACACGACCTTCACAGAAACCTTGTTGCTCACGGGCAGCATGGTATTCCGCATTTTCTTTTAAATCCCCGTGCTCACGTGCTTCAGCAATTGCCGCAATAATACGTGGACGTTCAATACTTTTTAATTGATGTAATTCTTTCTCTAAGGCTAACTTGCCTTGGGGAGTCATAGGATAACGTTGCATTGTTGTCCCTCAAGTCTGTGAGTGTAAAAAATATAGGTTTATAAATGAAAAAAGCCCGCCACCGAGAGGTGACGGGACTTCTCGGTAAACGAATTAACCTACAGTTTGTAAATCTTGCAAACGGTATACATCCATTGGCAATTGAATCGCAAAAGCTTGGCATACAGCATCAGCACCGTTCAAGGTCGTTGTGTTATACACTTTCGCTTGAAGCGCTGAACGACGAATCGAGAACGAATCTTGTTGAGCTTGTTTGCCTTCAGTTGTATTGATAATGAGGTGAACTTCGCCATTTTTCAAGCGGTCCACGATATTAGGACGACCTTCAGTGACTTTATTTACACGTTCACACTCAATACCAGCAGCTTTAATAAACTCGTAAGTACCGCCAGTTGCAAGTACTTTGAAACCAAAGTCTACTAATTTTTTCGCAATACCAACAGCACGAGGCTTGTCTGAGTCACGTACAGAGATAAATGCATGCTTCACTTCGCCTTCTGTAGGAAGACCTGGTACGCGTTCATTCGAGCCTAACACAGCTTTGTAGAAGGCTTCACCAAATGTTTTACCTACACCCATGACTTCGCCTGTAGATTTCATCTCAGGGCCAAGAATAGGGTCAACACCCGGGAATTTGTTGAATGGGAACACTGCTTCTTTTACAGAGAAGTGAGTTGGGATGATTTCTTTTGTGAATCCTTGAGATTCTAAAGACTGACCCGCCATACAACGTGCAGCCACTTTCGCTAAAGACTCACCGATACATTTAGAAACGAATGGCACAGTACGCGACGCACGTGGGTTCACTTCTAGGATGTAAACGTCTTCGCCTTTCACAGCAAACTGTACGTTCATCAAACCAACCACGCCAAGCTCTTTCGCCATCGCAACAGTTTGACGACGCATTTCGTCTTGGATTTCAACTGAGAGCGAGTACGGAGGAATCGAACATGCTGAGTCACCTGAGTGAATCCCTGCTTGTTCAATGTGCTGCATAATACCGCCAATCACAACGTCTTTACCGTCAGATACACAGTCTACGTCAACTTCGATCGCATCATCTAAGAAACGGTCAAGAAGAACAGGCGCTTCATTTGATGCTTGAACTGCATCACGTAAGTAGCGTTTAAGCTCTTCGTCGTTGTATACGATTTCCATCGCACGACCACCGAGTACATAAGAAGGACGTACCACAAGTGGGTAGCCTACTTTCGATGCTTCAGCCATACCTTCTTCAGCAGATTTTACGATGCTGTTGTTTGGTTGACGAAGTTGAAGACGTTGAATCATTTGTTGGAAACGTTCACGGTCTTCTGCACGGTCAATCGCATCTGGTGATGTACCAATAATTGGCGCACCCGCTTCTTCCAAAGCACGAGCCAATTTAAGCGGAGTCTGACCACCATACTGAACGATAATGCCTTTTGGCTTTTCAGTACGTACGATTTCAAGTACATCCTCCAAAGTGATTGGTTCGAAGTACAAACGATCAGATGTGTCGTAATCCGTTGAAACTGTTTCAGGGTTACAGTTCACCATGATGGTCTCGTAGCCATCTTCACGCATTGCAAGCGCTGCGTGTACACAGCAGTAATCGAATTCGATACCTTGACCAATACGGTTAGGACCACCACCGATCACCATGATCTTATCTTTGTCAGATGGGTTTGATTCACACTCGTCATCATAAGTTGAATACATGTATGCAGTGTCAGATTCAAACTCTGCTGCACAAGTATCCACACGTTTGTAAACTGGAGTCACGCCCAAGTTCCAACGGTGCTTACGGAATTGTTTTTGTGAAATACCCATCAAGTTCGCGATGCGAAGGTCAGATAAACCTTTACGTTTGAACGAACGAATGTTATTCGCATTCAAATCACCAAAACCTAGGGTTTTGATTTCATTTTCAGTTTTGATGATGTCTTCGATTTGGATTAAGAACCAACGGTCAATTTTGGTTGCTTCAAAAACATCGTCTAAGCTAAAACCGTGACGGAAAGCATCAGCTACATACCAAATACGCTCAGGACCCGGAACTTTAAGCTCTTGAAGAATCTTTTCGCGTGCGCCTTCAGCACCCACTTCGATTTTTTCGTCAAAACCAGAAACACCCACTTCAAGACCACGAAGTGCTTTGTTTACAGACTCTTGGAAGTTACGACCAATTGCCATGACTTCACCCACAGATTTCATCTGTGTCGTTAAAGTCGCGTCTGCTTGCGGGAATTTTTCAAAGTTGAAACGTGGAACTTTAGTTACCACGTAGTCAATTGCAGGTTCGAATGACGCAGGAGTAGTACCACCTGTGATGTCATTTTTCAATTCATCAAGGGTATAACCAACAGCCAGCTTCGCAGCGATTTTTGCAATCGGGAAACCTGTTGCTTTTGATGCAAGAGCAGATGAACGTGATACACGTGGGTTCATCTCGATGATCACCATACGGCCAGTATTCGGGCAAATACCGAACTGAACGTTAGAACCACCCGTTTCCACACCAATTTCACGAAGAACTGCTAAAGACGCATTACGCATCAATTGATATTCTTTATCTGTCAATGTTTGCGCAGGTGCAACAGTGATTGAGTCACCTGTATGCACGCCCATTGGGTCAAAGTTTTCAATTGAACAAACGATGATACAGTTGTCGTTTTTGTCACGAACAACTTCCATCTCGTATTCTTTCCAACCAATTAAAGATTCATCAATCAATAATTGTTTAGTTGGTGAAAGGTCGAAACCGCGTTCACAGATTTCAAGGAATTCTTCACGGTTATATGCGATACCACCGCCTGAACCACCCATCGTGAATGACGGACGGATAATCACAGGGAAGCCGAAGCGCGCTTGAATCTCTAAAGCTTCTTCCATGTTTTCAGCAATCGCAGCTTTTGGACATTCAAGACCAATTTTACGCATTGCTTCATCAAACAGTTTACGGTCTTCAGCTTTTTCAATCGCTTCTTTGGTCGCGCCAATCAATTCAACATTGTATTTTTCTAAAATACCGTTGGCATCCAGTGCAAGCGCACAGTTTAATGCTGTTTGACCACCCATAGTTGGAAGAACCGCATCTGGGCGTTCTTTCTCAATGATTTGAGCAACGGTTTGCCAAGTGATTGGCTCGATATACGTTGCGTCTGCCATTGTAGGGTCAGTCATAATGGTCGCTGGGTTAGAGTTCACCAAAATAACACGGTAACCTTCTTCACGAAGGGCTTTACACGCTTGCGCACCTGAGTAGTCAAACTCACATGCCTGTCCGATGACAATCGGACCTGCACCAATAATTAAGATGCTTTTAATGTCTGTACGTTTAGCCATGATCGCTTCCTTAATTACTTCTTAGATGCTTCGATAAGTTCGATGAAATGATCGAACAATGGTGCGCAGTCATGCGGACCAGGGCTTGCTTCAGGGTGACCTTGGAAGCTGAACGCTGGCTTGTCTGTACGATGAATCCCTTGAAGAGTTTGATCGAACAAAGACTTGTGCGTAGCTTTTAAGTTTGCAGGAAGTGTTTCTGCATCCACTGCGAAGCCATGGTTTTGAGAAGTAATCATCACCGTACCATCTTCGATGTTTTGTACTGGATGGTTAGCACCGTGGTGACCATGCGGCATTTTCACCGTTTTAGCGCCAGAAGCAAGTGCAAGAATTTGGTGACCTAAGCAAATACCAAAGACAGGTAAGTTGCGAGCGTCTTCTACAATTGTTTTTACAGCTTCAATTGCGTAGTCACATGCAGCTGGATCGCCAGGGCCGTTCGATAAGAACACGCCATCTGGATTCAACGCAAGTACGTCAGCAGCAGGAGTTTGTGCAGGCACCACAGTGAGTTTACAACCGCGGTCAGCAAGCATACGTAAGATGTTGGTTTTGACACCGTAGTCGTATGCAACAACATGGAATTTAAGTTCAGGTTGTGTAAAGCCTTTGCCTAAAACCCAAGAACCTTCGGTCCATTCGAAGCCTGTTGGGTCACAGCATTCTTTCGCTAGGTCTAAACCATTTAAACCACCAAAGGCACGAGCTTTTTCTAAAGCTTGTTCTTCAGTAATATTTTCACCAGCAAGGATGCAACCATTTTGTGCGCCTTTGTCACGTAGAATACGAGTCAATTTGCGCGTATCAATATCTGCAATCGCAACGACATTATGTTCTTTTAAGTATTCGCCTAAAGATTGCGTTGATCGGAAGTTGCTATGCAATAAAGGTAGGTCACGAATGATCAATCCATTGGCCCATACTTTATGAATTCGACCTGACTCAGCGTCTTCATCATTACAACCTGTGTTACCGATGTGTGGGTAAGTTAGAGTCACAAGTTGTTGTGCATAACTTGGGTCAGTCAAAATTTCTTGATAGCCAGTCATGGCAGTGTTGAAAACGACTTCACCAGTCGTACTACCCGATGCACCAATAGACGTTCCTTTAAAGATCGTACCATCGGCAAGGGCTAAAATTGCTGGGGTGCTCAAACCAAAGCTCCTGAAATTTAGGCTGTAAAAAAGCGAGTAGACGAAAAAAAGGAAGGCTATCTAAAAACCTACCCTCCCTATGTCTGCTCGCTTGAACTTAACACGGCATTATACGCAACCGCACTATTAAAGTCCATGCCAATAACAAGGAATAAATAATATAAAAGACTTGTATTTTGAGGCGAAAGCTGTTTTTAAAGTTTTGTGAGGAAAATGTAACAACAAATAATTGTCTGACAAATCAAAATCTAAATTTTATCAAATCACGCTAAGCTGTCACTGTCTATATAACAACAGGAATAAAATCATGACTGAACCAAAAGCTGAACCAAAAAGAGTAGCTAAACCAAAGCCTGCGCTGAAAGAAGTCGTTGCGGAAAGCACTGAAAAGCTAGAGCAAGTGGCAAAAGAAGCATCAGAGCAAGTCACTGAAGCTGTAGTTGAGAGTAAAGAAAAGCTTGAGGCAGAAGCAAAGCAGTTGAATGCCAGTGTGCAAGAACAATTGCGTCAGTTTAAACAAGATTTGTTGCAGCGTTTAGAAACCATTAAAGGGCAGTTGGCAAATTCTCAAAAAGATATCTCAGAACTAAAAGAGTTTGTAAAAACTGAGTTTACTGCAGTTTTAGATGATTTAACTAAATTGGGCAAAGAGCTAAAAGGTGATGTCAGTGAAATTTCGGTGAAGCATAAAGATCAGTTAACAGAAACCTTTAAGCGCTCTAAAGAACATACGCTTGAGGCTTGGAATAAAGTTTCAAGTAAATAATGGTCTTTGTGCTGACTTGAATTGAAATATATCCATAAAAAAGTGAGGTCAATGCCTCACTTTTTTATATGCTTAGTTTGTGTATAGCTTAGAACTGATGTAGCCAATCACGTTTGTTGTGAAAGTCGGCTTGTTGACCGCTATGCTGCATGGCATAGAACTGTTCACCTTGTGAGGTATTCAACACTGCAGATAAGCCTAGATATAGGTCAGCCCATTTCAGTTTGTGTTGCAACATAAACTCAGTCAGATCAATACTGACATTTAAACCATAGTGGGTGCGCTTCAATTGATTGAGTTCAATATCGTAAGCGACCTGTGGCGGCATATCTTCAGGATAACGATATTCCTCAAACTGATAGGCTTGCCAAGCTTGAGAAGGGGAGAGATTAATCTCGCGATAGTAGTCTTCGCCTTTTACCCCGATAAAGACTTCAAAACAGGTGTTTTCCCATAAAAAGTCTTGACGAGGATTTGAATTCACGACTTCGGGCCAGTGCATGTACACATTAGGGTCGCGTAGCCAAAAGCCGATATTGAGGGTATACGGGCTTTGTTGTTCGATCGCACCGACAAGCGAAATTGCTTGAAAACGACGATCAAATGCACTGAGTTCGTAACTTGCCATAAAAAAATTACAACTATTTTGCTGCGTGTGCGAAACGAACTAAGTTAGACAATTTGGCATTTTGTTTCGCCGCTTTTTTGTAAAGTAATGCAATTTTACCAATCGTTTGTACTACTTCTGCACCCGTAGTAGATGCAATTTCTGCAATGATTGCAGCACGTTCTTCACGGTCTTCGCCCGCGATTTTGACTTTAATCAATTCGTGGTCATTTAAAGCGCGTAAAATTTCTTCAACGACATTTTCAGTCAGACCTGAACCGCCGAGCATAACTACAGGGTTTAAAGCATGTCCGATTTGACGCAAACGCTTGCGTTCCTGAATGGATAAAGTCGCCATAAAGATAACCTAATTTTAAAAACGGCTTAGTATAACAAACTGCGCAATTAAACGCTTTATATTCTGTGGAAATAATCGATTTAGATAATAGAAAAAAACATCTAAAACCCAAGATTTGGATACAGATGTATACTGCAAGCCTAGAGAATTTAACGTACAATTAAGTTTAAGAAATTTTAATGTTTTAGAGAGATATGGCAACACGCATTACCAACCAAAAGTTATCCAAAAGTAGCCGTGCGTGGATGAGAGAGCATCTCGATGACCATTTTGTGAAAAAAGCGCAAAAGGAAGGTTATCGTGCGCGTGCAGCTTATAAGTTACTTGAAATTCAAGAAAAATATAACATTATTCGTCCGGGCATGACCGTGGTTGATTTGGGTGCAGCACCTGGAAGTTGGTCTCAAATTGCAGGGAGATTGGTCGGTGATAAAGGATTGGTGGTTGCATCAGATATTTTGGAAATGGATGCTCTGCCAGATGTGACCTTCTTACAAGGTGACTTTCGCGAACAAGAAGTATTCGATAAATTGTTAAATATTTTAGATGGACGTAAAGTAGACGTTGTAATTTCAGATATGGCCCCCAATACATCAGGTAATAAGGCTGTTGATCAACCGCGCCAAATTTACCTATGTGAGCTAGCTATCGATTTTGCAACGAAAGTGCTCGGTCCAAATGGTCAATTTGTTGTAAAGGTATTCCAAGGTACAGGCTTTGACGAATTCCGTAAGCAAGTAGTCGATAACTTTGATGTGTTAAAAACAGCAAAACCTGCTGCATCACGTGCCCGATCGAAGGAAGTATTCTTAGTCGGACAAGGCCGTAAGAAGGCTTTCAAATAAAGTTTACTTGCCAAGTCGTTAAAAATTGTGCATTTTGTACCTTTTTATATTTTGCGAAGCTGATCTTCAGCAGAAACTTTAAGGTCACCCGCTAGGGCATGATCAAATTAGATTGATATGGGAATAAAGCTTTGAGCGATCTCTTCAAGAATGCCATATTGTGGCTAGTGATACTGGGTGTACTGATCCTTATTTTCAGTAACGTCAGTAGCAATGAAAAGCCGACAGCAATGAATTATTCAGAGTTTGTTGCTGCGGTGAATGCTGGTCAAATTAAGCAAGTGACAATTGATGGCGAACGAATTCATGGCCAAAAATCAAATGGTTCAGAGTTTGAAAGTATTCGTCCTGCGGTTCAAGACCCAGAGCTTATGCCTAATCTGATTAAAAATAACGTTGTCGTTGAAGGTACAGCACCACAACGCCAAGGTTTATTGATGCAACTTTTGATCGCAAGCTTCCCAGTACTTTTAATCATTTTGTTATTCATGTTCTTTATGCGCAACATGGGTGGCGGAGCTGGTGGTAAAAACGGTCCAATGAGTTTTGGTAAGTCAAAAGCTAAAATGTTGGCAGAAGACCAAATTAAAGTCACATTTACCGATGTGGCTGGTTGTGACGAAGCAAAACAAGAAGTTGTTGAAATTGTTGATTTCTTAAAAGATCCATCAAAATTTAAACGTTTAGGTGCAACAATTCCTAAGGGCGTATTGATGGTGGGTCCACCGGGTACAGGTAAAACTTTACTTGCAAAAGCAATTGCAGGCGAAGCGAAAGTGCCATTCTTTAGTATTTCAGGTTCTGACTTTGTTGAAATGTTCGTGGGTGTGGGTGCGTCTCGTGTCCGTGACATGTTTGAACAAGCGAAGCGCCATGCGCCTTGTATCATCTTTATTGATGAGATTGATGCTGTGGGTCGTCACCGTGGTTCAGGTACAGGTGGTGGTCACGATGAGCGTGAGCAAACCTTGAACCAAATGTTGGTTGAAATGGATGGCTTTGAAGGCAATGAAGGGATTATCGTCATTGCTGCAACAAACCGTGCAGACGTACTAGATAAAGCTTTACTTCGTCCAGGTCGTTTTGACCGTCAAGTTATGGTCGGTCTACCAGACATTAAAGGTCGTGAGCAAATCTTAAATGTTCACATGAAGAAATTGCCTTCAGTGACTGGTGTCGATGTACAAGTACTGGCACGTGGTACACCGGGCTTCTCAGGTGCGCAATTGGCAAACCTTGTGAACGAAGCTGCACTTTTTGCTGCACGTCGTAACAAGAATACTGTCGATATGCATGATTTTGAAGATGCAAAAGACAAGTTGTATATGGGTCCTGAACGTAAGTCGATGGTGATTCGTGAAGAAGAACGTCGTGCAACAGCGTACCATGAAGCGGGTCATGCGATTGTAGCTGAAATTCTACCGGGCACAGATCCTGTGCATAAAGTGACCATTATGCCACGTGGTTGGGCGTTGGGTGTAACATGGCAGTTGCCTGAACATGATCAAACCAGCCACTATAAAGACAAAATGTTGAATGAACTTTCAATTTTGTTTGGTGGTCGTATTGCCGAAGAAATCTTTATCAACCAAATGTCGACAGGTGCTTCAAACGACTTTGAACGTGCAACTAAAATGGCACGTGCGATGGTCACTAAGTACGGTATGTCTGACAAACTTGGTGTAATGGTGTATGAAGATGATTCTCAGCAATCATTCATGGGTAGTATTGGTAGCCGTACCATTTCTGAAGCAACTCAACAGCAGGTTGATGCTGAAGTCCGCCGTATCATTGATGAGCAATACCGTGTTGCACGTGACATCTTGGAAAATAACAAAGATATCGCGCATGCGATGGTGAAAGCCTTGATGGAATGGGAAACGATTGATCGCGAGCAAATTCGTGACATTATGGAAGGCCGTGAGCCACAACCACCGAAAGTGTATGTTGCAGAAAATCCTGTGATTGATGTAACACCAACAGATGGTCCAAGCACACCACCACCGTTACCATCAGCAACTTAAGATTTAAATCTTGAAATAAAGGACCACCTTCGGGTGGTTTTTTATTGTGCATATTTTTTTATGTTTTAAAGAAAAATAAGCACACAGCTGTGCTACACGCGTTAAGATAATCCCAGTTGAACTGGAGTAAATTAGATGCAATTGATGGCTTTACCAAAGAAAATCCTACATTGTGGTGAGCTATCACTCGATTTGTCGGTACCGCAGGTGATGGGTATTCTGAATGTGACGCCAGATTCGTTTAGTGATGGTGGAGAACATAATGGTAAAGTGCAGGCGATTGCACATGCGAAGCAAATGATTGCAGATGGAGCAACGGTGATTGATGTAGGGGGCGAGTCCACACGTCCAGGTGCATCTGTGGTTGAGGTCGAGGAAGAAATTCGTCGTGTTGTTCCAGTGGTGGAAGCCTTGGCTGAACTTGATGTGGTTATTTCGATTGATACTTCTCAACCTGAGGTGATTCGAGCCGCTGTTGCCGCTGGTGCGCACATTTGGAACGATGTCAGAGCTTTGACACGCCCGAAGGCATTAGAGACTGCTGCTGAGCTGAATATTCCTGTAATTATTATGCATATGCGTGGTGAGCCGACCACCATGAATGGCTTAGATCACTATGATGATGTCACTCAAGATGTAATAACGGAGCTTTCCCAGCGTGTGGACGATGCCTTAAAAGCAGGGGTGCGGCCAGAAAATATTATGATTGATCCCGGTTTTGGCTTTGCTAAAAACGCAAAGCAGAACCTTAAACTTTTAAAAGAATTTCATCAACTGAACCAACTGGGTTATCCTATTTTGTCCGCATTGTCACGAAAACGCTTTATAGGTGAAGCTTTAGGTGGGGCTGATGCAAGGCAACGAGCTGTGGGTTCTGTAGCAGGACATTTAATGAGTATTCAACAAGGTGCGTCTATGGTACGTGCCCATGATGTCAAAGCGATGAGCGATGCGATTAAAGTTTGGAATGCAATGAACTTAGCTTAGCAGAAAATGCAGTAATGATAGCTTGAGCTATTAGCGCAGTTGACCTGAAGCATTTATTTAAACAAGCAGGATCTTGGGGTTCTGCTTTTTTATTTGGTGATTTGTTTGGTTTATGTTATACAGACTCGTTTTTTAAGTTTCTCGTTTTGAGTGCCTGTATGTTTGCAGATTTACTTCTCCCTATGTTTGATGATGAATACTATCCAGATATTCTTGTTGCCGAAGTGAAACAACATGTTGAAGCTTTTGCCAAGAAAATTGTGAAAGCAAAGTCTGAAGATGATATTTATCAATATGCCAATGCAACTGTCGCTGAAATAAATGAAATGAAGCCCCATTTTGAAGATCTGGATTCATCTTTGGATGATACTGCTGCAGACTTTATTGCAGAAGCCATGATGATGGTGGTGCAAGGTGCAGGTTATATGGATATTGAAATGGAAGAGTTGGTGGTCAATAGAGAGTGGTGAATCACTCTCTATATTCTTATGTTCGTGAGATAGACTGGATGAACGAAAGGTTTAAAGTTCATCTAAAAGGTCACTTAGATGACAGCTTTGATTTAGGTGCTCATTTTCAATTGCATCAACCGTCATCACATATTGATCTTGAATCATTTCAGCATTTGCACTGAGATTCAGCCAAAACTTTGGATAAGTTTTTATGAGTGTGCGTATGTGTTGTTCATCACGTGTATGGTTAAAACTTAATTTAAACTCTGCATCTACAGACTTACACGCATGTAAGTAAAGCTGTTGGTCTTTTTCAATGATGGTCCCTGCGAATAGATCATAAAATTTTTCAGTATTTGTCTCTAATGTCTTTGTTTCTGCGTGAGTGGTGTTTGAAAGGCTCAGGATTAAAGTAATAAAGCTTAGAATTTTTTTCATATTGTTGTGGTTTAGTGATTTTGATTTATAAATTATAGGTATAAAAAAACCAGCATTATGCTGGGTTCTTTTATTGCACCATCTTAATTGTTTTAAGAATGGTGCCCGAGGCCAGACTCGAACTGGCACGCTTTGTGGGCGGGGGATTTTAAATCCCCTGTGTCTACCGATTTCACCACTCGGGCATGAGCGCAATAATAGAGGAGGAAATAAATATTGGCAAGTCTATTTGTGCTTATTTGCTTTCTTTTCAATCAATTCAGCAGTTTATGTTTAAAAACTAGCACAATCATCTGTACTGCACTCGTTCAGGCTTCATAAAAATGTCATCGACTTGAGATATGCATGTCATCTTTTTCGCATAAATTTCAAGTCCATATCGTCTTTAGGCTATCCACATGACAAAAAAAATGAACCGCCGAGAACTGATTCAAAAAACTTTGGCTGGATTTGGAGCGTTATCTTTACCGATTTCACTGACTGCATGTGGAGGAGATGGTTCAGACTCCGACACACAGCCGACAACTCAAGCACAGTTTTTACATGGGGTGGCAAGTGGAGACCCCTTGCAAACGCAGGTCATCATTTGGACTCGTTTGACGCCTAGCGATACTAGTGCACGTTTAGAAGTACAGTGGGAAGTAGCAAAGGACACGGACTTTAAACAAATTGTAGCAACTGGGAAGGTACTGACCACTGCCACGCAGGATTTTACCGTGAAAGTCGATGCCACTGGCTTAGTTGCAGGGCAAAGTTATTTCTATCGTTTTAAATATGCTTCAAATTATTCGATGATCGGACAAACCAAGACTTTAGCAGATGAGGTGCAAGCCGTTCAATTTGCAGTTTGTTCATGTTCAAACTATCCAGCGGGTTATTTCCATATTTATAAAGAAATGTCAAAACAGGATGTGGATGTTGTCATTCATTTGGGAGATTATATTTATGAGTATGGTATGGGGGGCTACGCAACAGAAGAAGCAGTAGCGATGGGACGTGCGCTGGCGGATGATAACAACTTAGAAATTATTCACTTAGATGACTATCGTAAACGTTATGCCTTATATCGCTTAGATCTAGACTTACAAGCTGCACATCAACGCCATCCGTTTATTGTGGTATGGGATGACCATGAGTTAGCCAATGATACATGGAAAGATGGTGCTGAGAACCATCAGTCAGATACAGAAGGTGATTTTGCAGAACGTAAATTTGCCGCGCTGGCTGCGTATTTTGAATGGATGCCAATCCGTCCGCTTTCTGAAAAAGATCATTTAAATATTTATCGCCAGTTTAACTTTGGTAATTTGGTGCAGTTGAATATGTTGGATACGCGCATCTTGGCGCGAAGTAAACAGTTAGATTATGCGGACTATTTAACCGCATCGGGTTTGGATGCTGTACGCTTTACTACAGATATGCAAGACCCAAATCGAACGTTACTCGGGTTGAATCAACGCGCATGGTTAACACAGCAACTTGCGAGCTCAAAAGCCACATGGCAAGTTTTGGGTCAGCAGGTGTTGATGAGCAAAATGCTCGTTCCAGCCGAAATGTTACAAGTACTCAGTGCAATCAGTAGTGGCGCGGTAACTCCAGAAGTTTTGGTGCAGGTGAATCAACTGATTAAAGAATTGGTCGAAATAAAACTGCGTTACTTAAATAATGACCCTTCTTTAACGGTAGAGCAGTTGTCTCGTATTAAGACTGTGGTTCCTTACAATTTAGATGCGTGGGATGGTTATGCAGTTGAACGCGAGACGCTGTACGGCACACTGCAGTATTTGAATAAAAAAGTTGTGGTCTTGGCTGGTGATACACATAATGCATGGGCATCGGACTTACATGATTTAACAGGGCAGTTTGTAGGCGTGGAGTTGGCGACAAGCTCAGTTTCCTCGCCCGGTATGGAAAAGTATTTGTCTATTCCAATGCAACAACTCAAAGAGTTTGAGTTTGCTTTTACAACCTTGATTGATGAGCTGAATTATTGCAATTTAAATCAGCGTGGCTATTTGAAAGTCAGTTTTACTGCTGAGCAAGTACAGGCAGATTGGATATTTGTTGATACCATTAAGCAAAAAGAATACAGCGTAGATGAAACACGATCATATCAAGTGATACTGGATCCAAGCTTATTGCCAGTCGGCAGTTTAAAGCAAACGGCATAAATGCTGTCTATAAAAAACCGAGCATCATTGCTCGGTTTTTTATAATTTTTCATCAATATAACTATCCAGATCGAGATGTTTGATCTGTTTGCAATAAGCCTGTTCATACTTGAGAAGTTTTACATATAAATCTGCTTCATGCCCCAATTGTATTTTTCTGGCTTGGTAATGGCTAGATTGACTCGAAATTAGACGTAATTTAAGGCGCGATTTGACCGTTTGCTTGTAGGCCCAAAAACAGATGCGTCTAAGTTGTTGTAGTTGATAATGCTCAAGCGACTGGCTATGGTCACGAAATAAATTTTCTTTATAGAAGCGGACAAAACCAAAGTTAACGCCAAAATAAAACAAGATCCACATCAGCAAACTGCTTTCAGTGAACATTAAATTCAGCCCACTCAAGAGAATTACAACTGTAAGCTTGATTGGTGCGTGACGTAACAGTTGATAGAGCGAGTGCGATGAGTGTTTAATTTGTTTAATGACAAAGGGTAGCACCCACATTAGTACCAATAAAATACTAATAATGGCATAGCTCAGACTTTGAAATGCATCCAACTTTTCCAGATGATTTGAGAAAAAATTTTGTAAAATAAGGCTGATCGGAATAAAAATCATCACCGCCAAGACCCAAGGAACGAGTTCTCGCCAGTCATCCAAAATACCACGTGTTTTGATTTGGCTATACAATAAAAAATTGCGCTTAAATGCAGCAGGGTAAAGGGTCTCTAATTGTTGCAGTAACAGTTGGACTTGTTTAGATTGCATCGTCAAAAAAAGAACGTATGAAAAAATAGCCTTTACTATAGAGGATTTGCGTCGTTATCGTGCAAAAAAATACGATAATCAGAATATTCAGTATGAAATGATGAAGAATTTAATTTTTTCATGCCAAATTATGCGAAAATAGACGATTCAATTTTTTTGTCTAAGGGCAGTTCATGACTGATCAATCTCCTGAATCTTTAAGTGATATCGAAATTTTAGACATTTTGCAGTCTATGAAAGACGATGTGCTTGATACAGAGGCAAAAGAAGAGATCCGTAAAGGTGGTAAAGCAGGTCGTCAAGAAGCACATAAACTTGCGATTGTGGCTTTGAACCAATCTTTTGAAAGTAAGTTTGTTGAGGCTGTGGCTTTGGCATTGGGTCTTAATGATGCCCAAGCCAAAAAAATTCGCTACAAGAAAGACCGTATTCGCATTTTAAAAGTGCGTGGTATCGACTACATGGCAATTGATGGCGCGGAAACAGCACAAGTCTTGTCACAAGTTGCGCAGGCGATTGTACGTGAAGATGCAACCGTGACCCATGATTTACACAACATCTTCCCATTTTGGAAAGAAGGCTGGCCAATGGTTCAGTTTGACAGTGCCTATAAAATCTTAGCTGAAGATATTACCATTCATTATCAAGCGACTTTAGATCAATTACTTGAATTATATGGTCGTTAAGATCGCAGGATTAAAAGCACCTCCGGGTGCTTTTTTATCGACTAGTATTTATGAGTTGAAAATCCACGCCAATAGTAGGCTGATAGGCCAAATAAAAAGTCGCCACCATGTGATGAGTGGATTCCAAAAATATTGTCCAAAAGACAGAGTATCGTTAAAGCTTCGTTGTCCACGTTCATAAGCATAAGGTGTGATACGCCATGCCAAAATCAGTAAAACAACAGCAGCAACAATCAGTAAGGTGTGACTGTACTGGAAAAAATAGTAATAAATTAAATACAGTGCAGAATAAAAAAGGTATATGCCAGCACAGCAGGCAATGAAAAAGACATGAGTTTGACTCTATTTGTATAGTTATTTCAACGTATTATAAATGAAAAAATACCCGATGTGATCCATCGGGTATTTATGTGTGAAGATGATTCAAAATGGTGTGCTTTGAATCATTGCATGCTGTTTATTTAGCCGAGAGTTGAATAGAGTGGGAAAATACCAAAGATCACTGCAGTGACGAGCATCACTAAACACGTAATGATTGCCCATTTGATGGTAAATTCTTGGTGTTCACCAAAGTTAATACCGGCTAATCCACAGAGTAAATAAGTCGATGGCACCAAAGGTGAAAGTAAGTGTACGGGTTGACCAACAATTGAAGCGCGCGCCATTTCCACAGGACTGATACCATAGTGTCCAGCGGCTTCAGAGAGCACAGGCAGTACACCAAAATAGAAGGCATCATTCGACATAAAGAAAGTCAGTGGCATACTAATCACCGCCGTGATTGGCGCTAAATACGGTCCCATACTTTCAGGAATAATTGCAACCAGTTCTTGAGACATGGCTTCAACCATACCTGTACCAGATAGAATGCCAGTAAAAATACCTGCCGCGAAGATAATCCCGACTACAGCTAAGGCACTGGCAGAGTGGTTACCCACCAAACGCTTTTGCATGTCTAAATCAGGATAGTTCACCACTAATGCAATACACAGTGCAACCATGAACAGAATTGCTGCAGGCAATAGCCCCATCACTAGGCAGACCATAAGTACTAAGGTCAATAGTGCATTGAACCATCTTAAGTGCGCGCGGTTGGCTTCAGGTTCTTGTGAAATTTGAATACTGTCGCCATGGCTAATGTCTAATTCCACAATACCAATACGCTTACGTTCCATACGACCATACATAAAGCCGAGGAAGTATAGCCATCCAATAGCAACGAGCATTGGCAAAATCATAGGAACAAAGACATCATTTGGATCGACATGTAATGCGGTTGCTGCCCGCGCTGTTGGTCCACCCCATGGCGTTAAGTTCATGATGCCGCTCGCAAGCATCATTAAACAAGCCATGATTAAAGGGCTCATACCAATACGCTTATACAGTGGTAGCATTGCAGCGACACAGATCATGTAAGTGGTTGAACCATCACCATCTAAAGACACAATTAAAGTTAGGGTAATGGTACCGAGAGTCACTTTTAAAGGATCACCTTTAACCTGCTTTAGAATCCATTTTACTGAAGGATCGAAAAGCCCAGTGTCGATCATGATGGCAAAATACAGTATAGCGAAAAGTAACATCACACCAGTCGGTGCAAGTTTTTTAATGCCTTCCATCATCATATCGCCAAGTTCGGCAATATTAAATCCAGCTAAATTATCAACAAAAAGACTTAAAACATAAGTAAGTAAAGCGAAAATGATAGGGATTAGAGTTAGGGCAACGAGGGCGCTCAGACGTTTAGACATGATTAAGTACATGAAGCACATAATCATGCCTAAACCTAATATGGTCAGCATGAATCAATCCTTTGAACGTGTTAAGTCTGTTTATTAATCAAGTGATAGCGATAGTATGCAATTCAACAGAATTTTTAAATGCTCTTAAACAAATGTGGTTTTCCATTCTATTTTTCTAAAAAATAATATATATCTATAAAGTATGGTAGAGATACTTAATTTGTATAACTCAAAAGATGCTTTGAGAATTTCAAAAAAAACCTTGCACTGGAGGCAAGGTTTTTTATTAAAAGAAGAGTAGCTTATTCTTCATCACTTTTACTTTCAGATGTTTTGATTTCTTCAAGTAGGCGTGTGACTAAGAGTTGGTCAATTTTAAAATGATCGACATCCACGACTTCAAACTTAAAGCCTGCATATTCAACAGTGTCGGCAGGACGTGGAATTTTTCGCAGACGGTACATCATAAAACCTGCAAGCGTTTCATAATTCTCTTCATCTGGCATTTCATCAATTTCAAGTGCGTGCTTAATATCTTCAATGGGTGTACTGCCATCAATCAACCATGAATTATTATCGCGTTTAATAATTTGTTGCTCAGCCTCAATCGGTGTAACCCAGTCACCCATGACGGTAATCATAATGTCTGAGAGGGTAATCACACCTACGACCAAAGCATATTCGTTAATCACGACTGCAAACTTTTCTTTGGTGGAGCGGAAACGGTCTAATAACTCAGATAAGGTTAATGTGTCTGGAATGGTGAGTACATTACGAATGGTACTTTCGTTGAGTTGCAGTAAAGATTGATTATTTAGAATGCGGACCAGAATGTCTTTGGCATCGACATAGCCAATCACATCGTCAATATTTTCACTGCAAACAAGAAATTTAGAATAAGGATATTGAGCTAATTTTTGGCGAATACTTTCTTCAGGTTCATTCAACGTAAAGTAAATGACATTTTCACGAGTGGTCATACTAGATGGAACATTTCGTTCTTCTAGCTCAAATACGTTTTCAATGAAATGGTGTTCTTGCTTTTGTAGGACTCCTGCTTGTGCACCAGCATCCATCACCGCAGAAATATCATCAAAGGTAATGTTGTCATCCCGTGTCGTGTTGACCTTAAACAGACGGAACAGCAAATTGGCCACTGCGTTAATAATCCAAGCAAGTGGCTTACAGACTTTAATAAAAACTTGAATCGGGTTGATCACCGCAATCGAAATTTTCTCAGGTGCAATCATAGCCAAACGTTTTGGCATGAGGTCTGCAAACAAAATGAACAGGGAGGTGACTAAGGTAAATGACAATGCAAAGCTAATGGTTTCCGCCCATGGTCCTGTATAAAAACGAGAAACAAAGGTCATGAAATAAGGACGAAAAGCCCCCTCACCTAAAATACCGCCCAAGATCGCCACTGCATTTAAGCCAATCTGCGAAGCAGCAAAGAAGTCGGCAGAATTTTCTTGTAAATTCAAAACTTTCTGTGCTCGATCATCGCCAGACTCAGCCAAGATTTTTAGCTTGACTTTACGTGCTCCTGCTAGTGCTATTTCTGTCAGAGACAAGAAACCCGCCCCAGCAATTAGGACTAGAATGATAACTATGTTTTGAAAAAGGCTCACGGAATCCACCTGTGATTCATCGTTATTATGAATATTTTTAACACAAAAAATGAAGGCAGTAATAAATTACTGCCTTCTATCATACCTGAGTATTGGTATGAAAATGAATTATTTAGAACTTGAATGCTTAATAATGTGAGAATTGTGAGTTATTGCCCAGAAACTCACGATTTTCTTCCTCAATCATTTGACGTGCCACATATAAAATGAGTTGTCTGAGCCAACGGTGCGCAGGATGATGATGGAGTAGAGGACACCATGCCATCTTGAGCTCAAACTCTGGAATGTAAAACGGAGGGTCTTTGATGAGTAGGCTTTGGCTCTTGGCTTGTAAGCGTGCAATACGTGTTGGTAAGGTTGCAACTAAGTCGACATTAGATGCCAGTAGAGCAGGCATTTGGTAGTGGCGAGTAAAGACCGAAATTTTACGCTTTTGCCCAATCCGTTCCAAAGCTTGGTCAATCCAGCCGAGTCCAGCTTGTTTTTCAGGGTTGACGCCGAAACCAACGCCCATACCAGTTTTAGAGACCCAAATGTGTTGAGCATCTAAATAGCTTTTTAAGTTCAAATTGCCAGCAGCAGGGTGTTTACTGTTAAGTAGGCAAGAGAAACTGTCACGCCAAACAAGAACTTGGTGGAAGCTTTGTGGAATTTCATTGAAGCGGTTGATGGCTAAATCGACTTTCCCTTGTTCCATGTCGCGATAGGACACGTCACTTGGGGTTAAAAAGTCTAAAACGACGTTGGGTGCTTCAGAGCGAAGCGCTTTCACGAGACGAGGAACCAAAGTTGCTTCAGCATAGTCCGAAGTCATAATACGGAATACGCGATTTGAGGTATAAGGACGGAACTCGGTACGAGGTTCCAAAATCATGGAAAGATCGGAAAGTGCGTCGCGAATGCGCGGTTGTAATTCTAAAGCACGTTCTGTGGGAGTCATCCCTTCGGAAGAGCGTATCAGGAGAGGGTCGTTAAATAAGTTACGAAGGCGACGTAGGATATTACTCATAGCTGGTTGGGTGACACCCAATTGTTCAGCAGCTCGGGTTACATTTTTTTCACGTAAGAGTACGTCCAAGTAAATTAATAGGTTTAGATCAACCCGCTCCAGATTCATAAAAAAAATACCGAGAATAAAATCATGAAATTGTTTGCATTATGCCATAAGCCATCGGGCTTGTGTGAGAAACTGATGAAAAAAAAAGCATCAAACTGTATTCGGAATTCTTCTTAAAAGGTGCGCTAAATAGAATGTTTTTAATCTGAAAATCTATTGGAATTTGGGTCAATATTTAGATTGGGAAGGCACGATGGTTGATGGTAATTTAGGCAAAAAAATTGGCTTGAAATTACTATTATTAGTGGAATAAATGTGTGAAAAATACACTTTAACCCAAGCAAATGGTTTTTGTCATTTGAGCTAAATGAAACATTGATTTCTAGTTTAAACTGTTTTTTTGAACTGCCGAGACTTAAGTCTAATGAAGAAATATTGAACTTAATGTTTAAATTTAAAGCATTTTATATTTTATATAAAATCATAAATAACATATGCTTGAATTGAAATTAGTAAAATATAATTCGACTTTTATCTACCCATTTTTTAAATAAATACCGAAAATTAATGCAGAATATTGGATTAATTTTTTCTGCCAATCTAATCTGTATTCATCGCAACGAAGCGCTCTAAATCTAAGCAAAAGCTCGAGGGTCTGATTTTAGCCATTCGTTGAAGAAAATCCTAATATTATTACAGGAAATATCATGACTACATACCAAACAGCGATTGATGCAATCCGCGAATTAAAAGCAAAATTCGGTAGCACTTGGGCAGACATCAGTCCTGAAGATGCTGCGCGTATGCAATTACAAAACCGTTTTAAAACTGGTTTAGACATTGCTAAATACACAGCTGCGATTATGCGTCGTGATATGGCTGCTTATGATGCTGATTCTAGCAAATACACTCAATCTTTGGGTTGCTGGCACGGTTTCATCGCACAACAAAAAATGATTGCGAACAAAAAATACTTCGGTACAACTGAACGTCGTTATATCTACCTTTCTGGTTGGATGGTTGCTGCACTTCGTTCAGAATTTGGTCCACTTCCTGACCAATCTATGCACGAAAAAACTTCAGTACCTGCTTTGATCGAAGAAATCTACACTTTCCTTCGTCAAGCTGATGCGAAAGAACTTAACGATTTATTCCGTGCGCTTAAAAAAGCAAACGAAGCGGGTGATACTGCTAAAGCTGCTGAAATCACTGCTCAAATCGACGGTTTCCAAACTCACGTTGTGCCAATTATTGCGGACATCGACGCTGGTTTCGGTAACGAAGAAGCAACTTACTTACTTGCTCGTAAAATGATCGAAGCTGGTGCTTGTGCACTTCAAATCGAAAACCAAGTATCTGATGCTAAACAATGTGGTCACCAAGCTGGTAAAGTAACTGTTCCACACGAAGACTTCATCGCTAAAATCCATGCATTACGTTATGCATTCTTAGAAATGGGTCTTGATGACGGTATCATCGTTGCGCGTACTGACTCTGAAGGCGCTGACTTGACTCAAAAAATCCCAGTGGTTAAAGAGCCAGGTGACATTGCTTCTCAATACATCAGCTACTTAGACACAACTGAAATTGACATCGCTGATGCTCAAGAAGATGAAATCTTGATCAAACGTGATGGTAAATTACACCGTCCTAAGCGTTTAGCTTCTGGTTTATACCAGTTCCGTGCTGACACTCAAATTGACCGTGTTGTACTTGACTGTGTATCTAGCCTTCAAAATGGTGCGGATCTTCTTTGGATCGAAACTGCAACTCCAAACGTTGAAGAAATCGCTCACATGGTTAACCGTGTACGTGAAACAGTTCCAAATGCTAAGCTTGTTTATAACAACAGCCCATCATTCAACTGGACTTTAAACTTCCGTCAACAAGCTTACGACCGTTGGGTTGCTGAAGGTAAAGACGTTTCTGCTTACGACCGTGCTAAATTAATGAGCGCTGAGTACGATGCAACTGAATTAGCTGCTGATGCTGATGAGAAAGTACGTACATTCCAAGCTGATGCTTCTCGTGAAGCGGGTGTGTTCCATCACTTGATCACACTTCCTACTTACCACACTGCTGCTCTTTCTACTCATGAGCTTGCACAAGGTTACTTCGGTTCTGAAGGTATGTTGGCTTATGTTGCTGGCGTACAACGTAAAGAAATCCGTGGTGGTATCGCTTGTGTTAAACACCAAGCAATGGCGGGTTCTGACATCGGTGATGATCACAAAGAAATCTTCTCTGGTGACAACGCTCTTAAAGCGCACGATGATGCTAAGAACACAATGAACCAATTCTCAGCTCACTAAGCTTTGACTTGATTCAAAAAACCCTGCGAAAGCAGGGTTTTTTTATGGCTGGTGATTTTAATTGTGATTAGATATCAACTGGGCGATCAGATTTGAAATTTTAAGGGATTAATATAAATAGCCATATAATAAAGATCATACTCAAAGAAACGAATTGTGCAGCACTGCCCATATCTTTGGCATTTTTTGAAAGTTCATGACGTTCAAGAGAGATTCGATCCACCACGGCTTCAATTGCCGAGTTGAATAATTCAACAATGAGCGCCAGTAAACAGACTGCAACCATTAAAGCTTGTTCAAAACGGCTCACATCACATAAAAAGCTCACAGGAATAAGAATGAGATTAATCCAAAGAACTTGACGAAAAGCAGCTTCATGGGCAAAAGCGGCTTTGAAACCAGAAAGAGAATATTGCGTTGCATTTAAAATGCGTTTAACGCCAGAGCTACCTTTAAATGGGGAATATAGAGTCATAGCTGCCATTATTTTAAAATTTTAAACACAATACTCAAGTTATATTAAAAGTCGCTTAAAGATGTGATGAATGCCGTTGTGCTTTTAGATAAAGCTAGATAAAGAGTGCAGAACCATATACTCATATTTTTATTTTTTACCGAATGCCATTGAAAAACGAAGCGAGGTGCGCTGAGCAGAAAATATAATCTAATTGCTTCGGGAATGTAAATAACGAGCTTCTTTGCTTCTAAAAGCTGTGAATTGCTTTATGACCGAGAGCTGTGTAATTAGTGAAAATGCAATCTAAACTTGCTTTAATAAATATTTAAAACGTTGCCAGTGTATCTTTCTCTTATTTATAACCGAGATTGCACACCAGTCTAAAAGGGGGGAATCGTTTTCAGCGAGAAGGATATAAAGATGGGCTATTAGCCTTATGGCATGCACATGACCATAAAATCGGATGGTGTTGCTTGTTGTATGTTGGATTCGATTTAAGTCTGGTTAGGTCGTACCTATTTTTGCTCTCGATGCCCGATAATCAGTTATACAGCCTGAATGTATTCATTATTGATGGGGTATTGTAGCTACAACTGTACCGTTTTTATTATCCTGCTGATTGTCAGCTAAGCCTAGAGACCTTGTAAGCGATAGCGCATTTTTAGCTTTTTGCCTTCAAAGTTTAGTTAGTGTTGTGTCGTTAGTATTTGGATTAAACATGTCAAATTCATGTCTAACTACAGAAAATTAGTGGTTGTCATCAAATGGTCAAAAATATTTCTTCATAGTTTCTTCATATTTCGCTTTAATGTTCTCTTTCATGTTGTTAGGTCTTGTTTTTTAATGATTCGTCATGGAAGATCATGCATGTAGTTACATGAAGTTTTTAGATTCAGACCCTAACCCTAGAGTAACACCATTCCATGCTCTCTAAGTTTTTTATTCATCGGCCAATCTTTGCAGGTGTACTCGCAATTATTGTCATGGCATTTGGTTTGTTTGCAACCTTTCAGTTGCCTGTGGAACGTTATCCAGATATTGCACCGCCTAGAATTACGGTAGGTGCAACATACACAGGGGCATCGGCTGAGACTGTAGAAGAAAGTGTCACTCAGGTTTTAGAACAACAGATAAAAGGGATTGATCATTTACTTTATTTTAGCTCCAGTAGCGATTCAAATGGTCGTAGTCGAATCAGCATTAGCTTTGAAAATGGTACCGATCCTGATACTGCTCAGGTTCAAGTACAAAATGCGGTCAATGGTGTGATTAACCGTTTACCTGAAGATGTACAACGTCAAGGCGTCAATGTTTATAAGTCTTTGGGCGATACGCATATGGTGATTGGTCTATATGACCAAACAGGAAAAAGCAATAATATTGAGTTGTCAGATTATATGATGACCCACTTAGAGCAAGACTTAGCCCGTATTGATGGCGTTGGAGAGGTTGATGTTTTTGGTTCTCAGTATGCTATGCGTATATGGCTCAATCCACATAAACTACGCCAATATGGACTGATGCCCAGTGATATTCGTGCAGCGGTTGAAGCGCAAAATACCCAAGTTGCGGCAGGGGCAATCGGCGATTTGCCAACCCTATCAGATCAATATTTGAATGCTAAAGTGACATCTGGCACACGGTTAAAAACTGTTGAAGAATTTGAAAACATTATTGTGAAATCGAACCGTGATGGCGGTTTTATCTATTTAAAAGACGTGGCTCGGATTGAACTGGGCGCGGAAAATTACCAGTCGTTTAATACCATTAATGGGTTTCCTTCAGCTGGGATTGGGATTTCTCTGTCCTCAGGTGCCAATGCCTTAGCAACGTCTGCATTGATTAAACAAGAAGTTGCCCGCTTGTCTTCTAAACTGCCTGAAGGTTATCAAATTGTTTATCCGCGTGATAACACACCTTTTGTGCAAGAGTCGATTAAGGAAGTCGTCAAAACACTATTTGAAGCGGTGCTTCTGGTGATTGTGGTCATGTTTGTATTTTTACAAAACTGGCGTGCAACACTGATTCCGACCATTACAGTACCTGTCGTGATTTTAGGCACACTTGCTATTTTATACGTACTTGGGATGAGTATTAATACCTTAACACTATTTGCATTGGTCTTAGCGATTGGTCTTTTGGTGGATGATGCGATTGTGGTAGTGGAAAACGTTGAACGGTTGATGCATGAACAGAATATGAGTGCAGAGCAGGCCTCTATTACATCTATGCAGGAAATCAGCGGAGCATTGATTGGGATTACTTTGGTGTTAACTGCTGTATTTATTCCCATGGCATTTTTTGGTGGTTCAACGGGAGTGATTTATCGTCAGTTTTCTATCACTTTAGTGGCGGCCATGGCATTGTCTTTATTGGTGGCATTGGTGCTCACTCCTGCCTTATGTGCCCTCATTTTGAAACCGAATGATAAATCTGCCCGTTGGGCAACGTGGTTCAACTTAAAGCTAGATCAGTTAAAACAGCATTATTTACGATTAAGCACTCAGACGATTCAACACAGTAAAATCATGTTACTCATCTTTGTGGCACTCATTACCGTGTTTGCGTTGTTTTACCGGGCTTTGCCGACCAGTTTTATTCCAAGTGAAGATCAAGGTATTTTAAGTGTGCAATTTAAATTGGCTGATGGTGCACCACTGAGTCAAAGTCGTGTCGTTGGAGAAGAGATTCGCCAATATTTCTTAGACCAAGAACAGGCCAATATCAATTTGGTAATGATCCGTTATGGGCGTAACTTCTCGGGGACAGGACAAAACTTGGGTCAAGGCTTTATTGCACTCAAACATTGGGATGAGCGTAAGGGGAAGGACAACTCAGCGCAAGCGATTCGAGAGCGTGCAATTGCTCATTTTAATGCACATCGAAATGCACAAATTAATATTAATTTGCCGTCATCGGTGAATGGTTTGGGGCAAACCGATGGTATGGAGTTCTGGATCCGAGACATTAATGGTGAAGGTCGTGCTTATTTAGAAGCACAGTTCAAGGCTTTGCAGGAAGCATCCAAGCAGTACTCTAGTTTTAGCAATTTAGATAAACGTTCTAACCCCGATAAAGCTGAACTCAAGGTTGATATTAACCAACAGCAGGCATTAGCCAATGGGCTTAGTCAAACTGCGATTAACAGTACCTTGTCGAGTGCATGGGGTGGAACTTATATCAATGATTTCATTGACCGTGGTCGGATTAAGCGGGTGATTATGCAGGCTGATGCCGCGTTCCGTTCTAAACCTGAAGATCTTCAGGCTTGGACGGTGCGTAATGATCTGAACCAAATGATTCCATTTAGCAATTTTTCTCAAGTATCTTGGAGTGGCGGTCCTGAAGTGGTAAATCGTTTTATGGGTTATACCGCCCTAGAAATGGAAGCAGATACCGCCAGAAACGTCAGTTCGGGTCAAGCCATGCAAGATGTCCAGAAAATGCTACAAGCACATGAGGGGATTGATCTGGCTTGGAGTGGTTTATCTTATGAAGAAAATAAGTCTAATAACCAAGCATTGCTCCTGTATTTGGTCTCCATTGGCTTTATTTTTTTATGTTTAGCGGCACTGTATGAGAGTTGGAGTATTCCAACGGCAGTGATGAGTGCGATTCCATTAGGGATTGGTGGTAATATTTTGTTTAGTTATCTGACGGGCTTTCCAAATGATATTTATTTCCAGATCGCATTACTCACCACGATTGGTTTATCCTGCAAAAATGCGATTTTAATTGTGGAATTCGCCTCATTGGCACAGCAAAAAGGTCAAACAGCAATTCAAGCTGCATTAGAAGGGGCCAGCCTACGTCTACGTCCGATTTTAATGACATCTTTGGCTTTTGGGGCAGGTGTGACCCCTTTGGTTTTTGCCTTTGGTGCAGGGGCGGCAAGTCGTCAGGAAATTGGAGTAAGTGTACTCGGTGGAGTGATTTTTGGAACCGTGCTGGTATTGTTGTTTATACCTTTAATGTATGTTCTGGTTCGTCATGTGTTTCATGGGAGAACTCAGCAGGATGAAGTCTAAGTCCAAGCCGAAACATGTATAGAGTTTAATATGCATAGCGGATCTTTAAACTGTAGCCACAGGAAGCTCCAGATATTTAAAGATCCTTTGCTATACTCGGACAAATAAAGAAGAACAATATTTGAGTGGTATATGCCAAATCCATCATTTTCACAGCAAGATTTTGAAGATCAGCTAAATCAGCCCGATAACCATGCTTTTATCAAAAGCCTAAAACAGTACAGCACTGCGGATTTGGCTGATATTTTAATGGGTCTGCCTATACCTGCGCAAATTCAGCTATTGGAACAATTACCTCAAGCCAGTTATGTTTTTGAGTTTTTAGCGTTGACCGAGCAGCAGCAGCTAGCAGCGCAATTGCCTCAGACTTTGCTGCTGAGCTTACTGGCTCACATGCATTCGGATGATCGCACCGATTTATTTCAAAGCTTGCCTCTCGCGCTTCAAACTCAACTTTTTCTAAATTAGATGCGCAGATTCAAGTCCAACTGAAGACCTTGATGGATTATCCTGCTGAGTCCGCGGGCGCCATCATGACCACTGAGGTCATTACGGTACATGCTGAAATGACTATGCAACAGGCGATTCAACATATACGGTTACATGCAGCGGAAAGTGAAACTTTATATCTAATTTATGTCATTGATACATTGCATCGTCTGCAAGGGGTGATTTCGCTGAGACAAATCATCCAAGCCCCGCCTGAGCAATCTATTGCACAGGTTATGACTCACCATGTCATCACGGGTTTAGTCAGTGAAGATCAGGAAAGCATCGCACAGAAACTGGCCCATTATGATTTTATGGCTTTGCCAATCGTTGATGAGCAGCAGCGTCTATTGGGGATTGTGACCTACGATGATGCAATGGATGTGGTACAACAAGAAACCACAGAAGATATTTTAAAAAGTAGTGCGGTTGCGGCCAGTCCGCAGATGAGTATTAAAACGGCTCCAATCCTCTTACTGTATAAGAAGCGGGTGTTTTGGTTGGTATTTCTGGTTTTTGGCAGTTTACTCTCAGGGCTGGGAATTGCGCATTTTGAAGACTTGATTGCAGCACATATCGTTTTGGTATTTTTCCTCCCTTTACTGGTGGGAAGTGGCGGAAATGCAGGGTCCCAATCCGCAACTTTAATGGTACGCGCACTAGCAACGGGTGATGTACATTTTAAAGACTGGTTTTATTTGCTCGGACGTGAAAGTCTGGTTGCGCTGTGCTTAGGTGGGACCATGGCAACGGCAGTCTCTATTTTGGGCTATTTCCGTGGGGATATTTTGGTCGCCGTGGTTTTGGCGCTAAGTATGATGGGTATTGTGTTGATGGGGTGTCTGATTGGTATGAGTCTGCCGTTTATCTTAAACCGCATGAAACTCGACCCAGCCAGTGCATCTGCACCTTTGGTCACTTCAATTTGTGATGCATCAGGCGTGGTGGTATATCTGCTGATTGCATCGCAAATTTTAAGCTTGTCCTAAGCCTATAAGCACTTGTTTCAGCACAAAGTTAGCACAGAAAAAAGTGATAAAAACCAGCATAATTCAGTGGTTTTATGATGTTAATGTGGTTGAAATAATGGAGGTCAGTACCAACATGCCTGAACCCTTAGAACAAAAAAAATGAGCCAGCAAGATGTCATTCGTTTAGAGCGTGATTTGGCCAAATATGCCAATATGATGGATTCGGTGGTGCGTATTCCGTTCACCAAGCAGGGTGTAGGTGCCGATGCAGCGCTGAGTACTGTTCCCATCGCTGGGGATATCGCGGGTTTTGCCTTGACTTGTTATGCCATTTATAAAGCCAAACAAATTGGCGTGCCGCAAGAGAAATTAAGTCCAGTGTTGAAGCTGGCGATGATTGATGCCGTCGTTGGTTTTATCCCTGTATTAGGGACATTGTTTGATATTTTTATCCGTCCGAGTCGTAAAGCACTGGATGTGGTTCATGACCATATTCGGGAAGAATACCAAATTCATTCAGAGCATCATGTGACTCATCCCTTTCTTCATGAAAAATTGGAAAAGAAACAGCAACAGTCCGCATTTTGGCGAAATCCAGTAATTGCATGGCTTTGGCTACACATCCCCGATTTGTTTGGCCTGATCTTCTTGGTCTGTTTTATTGGCTTATTATGGTGGGGTGGCAGTGTGATGTGGCATTGGTTACAAGGACTAAACCTAGGATAGCTGCTGATGAAATTTGAAGGTCAGATTACGGATAATTTGCCAGCGATTGATTTGGTATGCACGGCTTCATTTTACCAAAGCTTGGGCTTTGATTTGATCTATCAGTCCGCAGAGTGGATGATTTTGCGTTTGGGTATGATGACACTGGAATTTTTCCATCATCCACATTTAGATCCAAACAGTTCATGGCATAGTGCCTGTATTCGCGCAGCGAAGATTCACCCCTATTATGAATATTGGTCTAAAGTGAATTGGGCGTTGTGGGAAACTGCCCGTATGACTGATATTCAGGATTTTGATGAGATCCGCCAGTTTTGTATCATTGACCCAAATGGCAGTTTATTACGCTGTATCGAAGTGACGATTGAATGAAGATGCATCTGTGATGCAGAGTCACAAAAAAGCCTCCAAGAGGAGGCTTTTTAAAATCTAGTGAACGAGTTTTTATGGACAATCGAGCTGTTGTAAAGCAGCAACACGTTGTTCAATCGTCGGGTGGGTTTGGAACAAAGCGGCTAAACTAAAGCCTTGCTCTTGACCTGCCGCGATCGCAAACGCTTTCATTTCTTTAGGCATGGCATCTGGAAGTTGTGATTCTGCTTGTAAACGCAACAAGGCTGAAATCATCGCTTGTTTGCCTGCAAGACGGGCACCTGCTTCATCTGCACGATATTCGCGGTAGCGGGAGAACCACATCACGATTGCAGAAGCTAAAACACCAAAGACAATATCAAGCACAATAGTAATGGCAAAATAAGCTAAACCAGGTGCTTCTCCGTCTTCACGTCCAAAGACGTTACGATCAATAAAATCACCTGCAACACGTGCAAAGAACATCACAAAGGCGTTCACGACACCTTGAACGAGCGCCAAAGTCACCATGTCACCATTGGCCACGTGACCAATTTCGTGAGCCAAGACTGCGCGAAGCTCGTCTTTATTCATACGCTCAAGTAAGCCAGTAGAAACGGCAACTAATGCATCGTTCTTGTTCCAACCTGTAGCAAAGGCATTCGATTGGTAAGAGGGGAAAATACCGACTTCTGGCATTTTAATACCAGAACGTTGCGCCAATTGAGCGACTTCTTGTAGCAACCATGCTTCAGCTTGGTTACGTGGGGCATTGGGGTCAATTAACTCTGTACCAGTTGTTTTCTTCGCCATCCATTTTGACATGAATAGAGAAATCATTGAGCCAACCATACCAAAGACAAAACAGATAACCAAAAGGTTACCTAGATTTAAGCCACCCGCGCCATGGTAACTACCGACACCGAAGAGTGACAAGATAATGCCAGCTACAACCAGTACCGCGAGGTTGGTTAGCAAGAACAAACCAATCCGCATCATTGAGAAAATCCTCTTATAATAAAAAAATAATCTGATTTATAAATCAAAAATCATTGATCTCAATATGAGGTGAAATTCTTCAAAATTCAAGAAAAAATAATAAAACTGCTATAAAAATTATTCAGAAATATGAATACGGGCGGAGGCGGTTGCATTTGTGGTGGCATAGGAACCCGGGGCATCAGTATAACTGCCATCAGAGGCTAGAATGATTTGGCGTGCAGGCGCAGTGCGACTCACGCTCAACTGTGTGCTTGGGGCTGAGTCTTCATTATAGTTAGCAGATTGCGCAATGACTTGAGTATTGCTTGCTGGACTATTTGAACTGATATTTAAGCTGCCTGAATATAAATTGCTATATCGACTGCTGACACGTCTCACGTAGTCTTGCGTTTCACGAAACGGTGGAATGCCACCATACTTTTGCACATTGCCTTCGCCCGCATTATAGCCTGCAAGGGCAAGGCTGGTATTACCATTAAAGCGTTTCATCAACCACGCAAGGTATTTTGCACCAGCGTTAATGTTTTGTTGTGGATCGTATGCATTCGAGACATTGAAGCGACGAGCAGTTGCTGGCATCAGTTGCATTAGGCCTTGTGCACCAACAGGAGAGCGGGCATTCACATTAAAGCCTGATTCTGTATGCATCACGGCTTTGATTAAGCCTTCTGAAACACCATGGGTTTGCGCTGCTTGGCGAATAATGTGGTCAAAAGCATTTTTGTTGCGACTATAACTGGGTAATACCGAGGATTCAGATGCTCCCCAATTGCTATAGCTGTGGATGTTGCTGTCTGGATAATAGGTTTTCTTTTCAACTTTTAAATTGCTATAACGACTTTGTTTATTGGTCAACAAAGTCGTGCCGTTCGAATCTTTGAGTTGATAGATGGTTTGACCTGCGTGACAATTCAGTGCTATGAACGAAATCGTCATACACCCCAAAACATAAAAATGAGTCAAAAGCAGCTTATTTTTCATTATCTATTATTAATCGTAAAAAATCGTTTTCAGTGACTAGAATTGAGTTTAGCAAAAAAATAACAGCCTGAAACTATTTTAAGTTCAAAAAATCTATGACTTTGTAAAAATCAAGTCCAATTGCTGAGAGAGTAATCAAAAAAAATAATTAATTTATTTTTAATGAGGATTGCTTGACTAAGATAAGATATTGAAATTAAACAAAAAATAAATTGATCAAAAAATGATCAATTTAAATAGAAGCCTTAAAGTATGGGATGAACACCTTGTCAAGCCTGCTAGAATCCACAAAGTTATCCACAGCTTTTGTGGAAAAATGTGGAAAAGTCCAAAAGATAAGCAGTTCAGCCAGAAAATGAACGCAATCGTTCAAAGTTAAACCGATTTTAATACATGAATATGACAGCAATGACAATTCATGAGAATTTACATTCTTTAGGTGCGAGATGACGACGAATCGGATAAAATTGCGCGGTATTTTTTTTAAGGTTTAACTCGTCTATGTTCTCGCCAGTTGAGTCCGATCAGGGATTTAATTTTAAACCAGAACTACCCACTAGCTCTGCGTATTATCGTTTGTTGAAAAAGCTACGCCGTCAGGTGGGTCATGCCATTCGTGATTTTAAAATGATCGAAGAAGGCGATAAAGTGATGGTCTGCATTTCAGGTGGTAAGGACAGTTACACCTTACTCGATATTATGTTGCAGTTTAAACGCATTGCACCGATCAATTTTGATGTGGTGGCGGTGAATTTGGACCAGAAGCAGCCTGGTTTCCCAGAAGATGTATTGCCGCGCTATTTAGAAGAAAATAATATTCCTTATTATATCTTAGAAAAAGATACCTATAGCATTACCAAACGGTTGACGCCTGAGGGCAAGACCTATTGTGCAGTGTGTTCACGTTTACGCCGTGGTTCTTTATACGGCTTTGCACAAGAAATAGGGGCAACCAAAGTAGCATTGGGACATCACCGTGATGATATCTTGGCGACGTTCTTCTTAA
Source organism: Acinetobacter sp. SW-226 (assembly GCF_055632855.1). NCBI lineage: Bacteria > Pseudomonadati > Pseudomonadota > Gammaproteobacteria > Moraxellales > Moraxellaceae > Acinetobacter > Acinetobacter sp. SW-226. The sequence continues at coordinate 930,854 of NZ_CM145752.1, forward strand.
ACTTGTTCCATGGTGGCAGTTTGAAAGCGATGCCACCCAAGTTGTTGTCTTCTGATAAAAAGAATATCTTGATTCGTCCACTGGCTTATGTGGAAGAAAAAGACATCATCAAATATGCCGAAATGCGTCAGTTTCCAATTATTCCGTGCAACTTGTGTGGTTCTCAGGAAAATCTGCAACGCGCTATGTTGAATGACATGCTGCGAGAGTGGGATAAGGCCCATCCAAAACGCCTACACAGTATTTTTGGTGCCTTGCAAAATGTGTCCCCATCACAATTGGCCGATCGTGAGTTGTTTGACTTTGAAGCCTTAGACAGTGAACGAGAGTTCGACTTTAAGGGTGAAAGTTGTTCAACGGAAGATGAACCTGAAAGCAAACGGATTAACATGGTCAATCTTGGCTTTGTGGCAGATTAATTTTGTCATTTCAGCCAATGCAAAACACCAATCATTGATTGGTGTTTTTTTTATGTGAATGATTTTGATAAACTTTGTATAAGAAATATAAAATATGAACGGTACGTACAAAAAACTTTAGGCACATATAAGATATACATGCTATAACAATCTGCAAGCGTATTTAGCTTCACAATGATGCCGTCTGGATAGGCAGCACACAACGAACAAAGAATTGAGGAAACATCATGCCTGCTTTTTTAACTGATGATTGGTTTTCAACCGTAGAAACATTAACTGCTCAAGCGGGGAATCTAAACCTTCCACCTGCACTTGCAAATCTTGCAATTAACTTAGTTGTTGCTGACAATGCGGGTAATACCGAATTATCTTTAGATGGTGGTGCAATTAAAAAAGGCTTGTCTTCAAATGCGAAAACAACCTTGAACATGGACGCTGAAACTTTACGTAAAGTCTTCCTTGAGTTTGATATGGCAGCAGCAATGCAAGCATTCATGACAGGAAAAATAAAAGTTCAGGGTGATATGTCCCAATTAATGGCATTGCAAACGGCAAAGCCAAGCCAAGAGCAAAAAGATTTATTTAAGAAAGTACTTGAGCTAACAGCTTAAGTATTCTGAAACAAAAAAAGCTTACCTCAAAAGGTAAGCTTTTTTTTGCGATGATGATCAATTCTGGGTATTCAAAGTTTAGATATTGACCAACTGTGGCGTGGTTTTAATGTGCTCAAGATAGGCACGGATACGTGTCACATACTGAAGCGCTTGTCGGTAGCGCCCATTTTTGGCTTGGTTATGCTCTAAATAAGCATAAAGATTGAGCCAGTTATTTGGGTCTTTACCTTGCGCTTGAATGCGTTTTTGAATCTGGCTCACCGCACCTGGCCCCATATTGTAGGCAACTAGTGCATACCAGTTGCGGTCAGGGAACGGAATATCGGTATAGCGGCTCAGCATTTGGTCGTAGTACTTAGCACCGCCTTGAATGCTTTGTGCAGGGTCGGTACGGTTATTCACGCCCATTGCTTTGGCCGTGCTATTGGTCAACATCATCAAACCACGAACACCTGTAGGAGAAACAGAGTTCGGTTTAAGATAAGATTCTTGATAACCAATGGCCGCTAACAAGTGCCAATCTAAGTCGTATTTTTGCGCTGTGCTTTTAAAACTGGCCTTATAGATCGGCATACGTTGACGCAAATCACGTTGAATCGTATTCCAGTTTTCAGGCTTCACGACATTGCGGTTGTAAAAAGAGGCCAATTGACCAATTGAACCTGATTGTTTACTTTGACATACGAATCCGCTGGCTGTTTGGGTGAGTGGATCATTCGCATGTTTAAACACCCAATTCAGCTCAGTATTGAGGCCATTTTTACGTAAAACGTTCAAATCACCACAAGTTGCAGAAAAAGTAGACAAATGCTTTTGTTCAATCGTTTGAACGCTGGCGGTTGTCATTGCAAAATTTGCTTTGCCTTGAGCGACCCATTTGAGTGCCGTGGCATTATCAGGAACCGTTTTGAAGTCTAGCTTTACATTTAAGCTATCTGCATAGTTACGTGCAAGGTCATAACCAAAACCATGCAAATGTTGACCATCTTTAAAAACGGTCGTTGGATTTTCCACTGAAACGACAGTCAATTTATTATGATTGACGACATTATCATATTGGTAAGTCTTACTTGCATTAATACTATGAAAAGGAATTAACAGAGTACTTAAAGCAAGGGCTTTCAACGGGAGAGAGAAAGTTAATGAATTAAGGCAAGGCCTCGATCCAGAAGTTGAACTACTGTGCATGTTGTCTCCGCTACAAGTAATTTATGCCCCAGAACGCAAAGGCAAAACCATGCCTTAAAACGAGTTCAAGTTTGCTAAATTCAATAAGGGGTTGGGCATTCATGACGTCATTCAAAATGACATGGGATTAAAGGAACTATGTAGAAAAACTACATAGATTAAAAAATAAGCAGCTAATTTAAGATGTGCGCATAATATCGGGCAAATTCTAAAGTGTCAAATTTTGTGCAATATTTTTTTAAGAAATGTAACATAACGATTTAATTTAATTAGGGAATTTATTTTATAAACTTCTGTTGTGAAGAAATAAGGGATAAAATAAATCTTTGTTGTAAATAAACCAGCTGATTTAGACGACATTCATCATGAAATCAAACTTAATTACACGTGTTGGTCACGACAAATTAGTGGCAGAATTAAAGCACCTTTGGCATGAAGAACGGCCTGAAATTACCAAGAAAGTAAACTGGGCAGCAAGCCTCGGAGACCGTAGCGAGAACGCAGATTATCAGTACAACAAACAGCTGTTACGAAAGATTGATCGACGTGTTCGTTACTTAGGGAAACGGCTTGAAGAGTTGCGAATTATTGATTTTTCAGAAGAGCAAGCGGGCAAGATTTATTTTGGGGCTTGGGTAGATATTGAAAATGAAGCGGGTGAGCAAAAAACTTTACGGATTGTGGGGGTAGATGAAATTTATGATCATCACCCACAGCATATTTCAATCGATTCGCCTATGGCGCGTGCTTTACTGTCCAAGCAAGTTGATGATGAGGTTGAAGTCGTGACACCAACGGGCAAAAAACTTTGGTATGTGAATGCGATTCGTTATGAAAACGGTGAAAATTTAGAGAACTAAATGATTTTGTTTTAATTTTAGCCACTTAGTGCGGTTTTTAAAGAAAAGTATTTGCCAAGTAGATCGAATGTTTATATTATGTCGCCCATGGAAGCGTGGCAGAGCGGTTTAATGCACCGGTCTTGAAAACCGACGAGGGTGTGAGTCCTCCGTGAGTTCGAATCTCACCGCTTCCGCCAAATATCTAAATAAGCCCTTGTAAAAACAAGGGCTTATTTTTTATCTGTGCTTTTACCCCTCAACTTACCCCATATCAAATTTTGGATTGGCCCAAACTAGAAATAACAATATAAAGCGATGCTGGACGGATAATTTATTTGGTCAAACTTATTCTTAAGTGCTCGAAGTTTGATTAATACTGAGATTATTCTTTCAATATTAATCATATAAGGTTTTGTTGTATAAACCTTCAAAGAGCTAAGGTTTAGCTAAGTGACTTAAGGTTTAAGTAATGACATTGGTAATGTAGTCTACTAGATTTAGTGAATCTTTGTATTTTTACTAGCTGAGATGGCTGCATCTGTCAGATACCCAGCAGATATGTAGGTTAGTTTTTCTTATGTTTCGATATACATTGCTAGAATTTTCAAACCAATCATTGTAAATGAGTAGATGAAGCTAGGCACTATTTTTTAGATAGCTAAGCCCAGTATTCGTCTATTTAGGTTTTTTAACAAAGGCATGAAAAACCACAGGATTTATGAAATTCTGAATATAGCCAGTGATTATATCTATAGATAGGCGAACTAAAATTCAATTCCCAAATAACATTAGGTCATTGTGTCTGGATCATTGCGATTTTAACCATGTTGACTTTGTGATTTAGCATAGTACTTATGAGTATGCAACCAAATCGCATATCCCTCATTTGATTCGAACTTACGTATACGCATAACCAACGATTAGTAGCCTGCTAAATTTCAGGTTCGAGCGTATTTGTGTTGCAAGTGTAGGGTTGAATCAGTATTTATCAGATGATTTGTTAACAAAGCTGAGTTTTCTAGTAAATGAACATATTTGCTTAACTCACTTGCATATTTTTTCACATCTTGTAAATTAGGTATATCGGTCTACCTATATAAAGCATTATGAATACCAAAACAGCAAAACAGAAAATTTTAGATGCAGCTGCAATTTTGTTTTATAACGATGGCATTACAAATACTGGCATTAATACCATTACGGACAAAGCTAAAGTTGCCAAAATGTCTTTATATAATAATTTCCCGACCAAGTCGGATTTGATCAGTTCTTATATTGAAGCGCGGCATCAAGAATGGCTGGAGCTGTATGCCGTGCGAAACCGTGATGCACATACACCAGTGGATAAAATTATTGCGGTTTTTGAAGCCTACCAAGATCATGCTGAATTTGCCTATGAGAAGGGCTTCCGCGGATGTGGTTTGTTGAATGCTGCGGCCGAGTTTCCTGCACACAGTGCTGAGCGTTTGGCGGTGAAGCAGCATAAAGATGAAATTGAAAGGATTATCTCCACACAACTGGTGCTGTTGATTGAAGAGCCAGAGCGAGTACAGCAAATTGCTTTGATGCTGTCTTTTTTACTCGAAGGTTCGATTGCTCGTGCGGGGCTTGAGAGTTCCAGTGAAAAAGTTTTAGCTGCAACGCAAATGGTAAAAACGATTTTAGCGCGAGAGATCATAGCGTGAGTCAGTCTATTTCTGCTGTTCCAAATTATGGTTTCATTGCGGTTCTTCTAGCCGCTTTTTTGTGGGGAACTACAGGAACGGTGGCATCCTTTGCACCTCATTTGAGTCCGCTGACAATTGGGGCTGCCGCGATGGGTGGTGGTGGTTTATTACAAGCACTGTTAGCACGTAAAAGTATCATCAGCCATCTGCCACACATCAAAGCCAATAGTGTGATGCTTAGTGTTGGTGTGATTTCCGTGTTTGTTTATCCTCTGGCTTTTTATTCGTCGATGCACTATGCGGGGATCACTATTGGCACAGTGGTTTCGATTGGCACAGCACCATTATTTACTGCGCTTTTAGAACGGGTATTTGACAGAAAACCGCTTTCCATGGCGTGGTTGGTGAGTTTTGTTTTGGGGGTAACGGGGGTGGTATTGTTGTCTTTGGGAGAGTCGCATACTACAGCAAATACAGAAGGCTTATCTCAACATAGACAGATATTGGGTATCGGCTTGGGTGGAGTGGCAGGCTTAACTTATGCTTTATATTCTTGGGCTGCAAAAAGAATGATTGACCAAGGATTAGATGCAAAAGCCACTATGGGACTGATTTTTGGACTCGGTGCTTTATTATTACTTCCCACTTTATGGATGACAGGCTCAAACTTGTTTGAAGAAAACATCAACCTGTATGTCGTTGGTTATATGATGCTTATTCCGATGTTTTTGGGTTATGTCTTGTTTGGTTATGGTTTGAAAACCGTGCCTGCCAGTAAAGCCATTACCTTAACTTTATTTGAGCCTTTGGTGGCTGCGGTATTGGCAATTCTGTTGGTGGGAGAGCAAATTGCACCAATCGGCTGGTTCGGGATGTTGCTAATTTCGATTTGCTTGGCACTGCTGAGCAAAGCAAAGTAAGTTTTTTGAAGCAGCCTGAAACAAAGAACAGCACTCAGTCATGCTATTGTAAATTTTTAGCTTCAGAAATTTACTGGTGTATAAAACATTTTAGCCGAGTGTTGGAAAAGCCGATACCCATTGATGCTTAGTTGAGCTAAGCATCAAGATGTGTACGGTAAATTTTATGATGCTTTATCCATAATTATAGATATTTCAAAATACGGATATGCTTGTTTTTATGTTTAAAAGCGGAGAATTTCAACATCAAAGGATAAAGTGCCACAGTCAAAATAATTGAGATCAGCCAAAGGGTAGAAACGTGATCTACACCAAAATATTCACCATGAGTTTTGCCAAATAGTGCGAGGGCAATGAGATAGAGGGCTTTAAGTGCATATAAATGGACGATATAAAAAAACATAGGTACGGAACCAAATACAATCAAGGGCTTGATCCAACCTTTACTTTCAAGTTTTTGAAGTAACACTAACAGGACTAGCCCTAGCCCGACATTCCATAAAATAAACAGTAGTGATGGTGGGTACTTGGTCAGATTCATAAAACTCATAACAGTTTCAATATTGGTCGGCATGCTAGACCATGCTTGATCGCCATAGATATTGAGCATTCTTAAAATAATAAATAAGCTGATACCGGCAAGCCCGAAGCCTAATAAGATTTGATTTCTTTTTGCGACATCGTGTGTGCTGTTAAATACGGTGTGGCCGATGCAATAGCCGAGAGTAATCACCCCAATCCAAGGCAGTACAGGGTAAGAGGTCCTAAAACGAATCAGATCTCCAAACTCAATCCAACCGCGTTCATGCAAAATAAACCAAAGGTTCTGTGCGATAGGCAGATGTGGGAATGACACTTGATCGAGTAAGTTATGTCCAAAAATAATGCTAAGACTAATACCCCAAAGCCATTTTTGCGACAAGCCAATTAAGCCCGCCAAGGCCACCATACTTAAACCGATAGCCCAAATTACCTGTAAATAGATGACATCGGGCGGGAACTGTCCTGTCCAAGCGAAATTAATCACAATCAGTTCGAGAAAAATCAAGAAGAGTCCACGCTTGAGTAAAAATTCGCGAGTCATTTGAACGCTGTTGTTTTTTGCTTGATAGAGATAAGCCGATAGACCCGTTAAGACCACAAAAACAGGAGCACATAAGTGGGCCAAAATTCGGCTAAAGAACAGGGGTTCTTCAGTGCCAGGGATTAGCATCGGGTCGGGGACTTGTTGATGGAGATAAAAAGTTTCTCGGACATGATCGACCATCATGATCAAAATGACGAGTCCTCTGAGGGCATCAATGGCTTGTAAACGTTGTGAAGGTGTAGACATAAATAAAGTTAAAAATGTTGTTATGGTATAATGTAACATTTGTTTTAATTCTTTGTAACTTAAATATCATCATTAAAACTTATATGTATGAACTAAATGGACTATTTAGAACGAAAATTTTTCTATTATTTTTTATAGACGACTGGTCTATTATTGATTTATAGTGTGGACATGAAACGATCAGACAAAAGTGAAGCCACACGACAACATATTTTAAATAGCAGTTTCGAACTGGTATTACAGAAAGGTTTTGTTGGCGTAGGCTTACAGGAAATTCTCAAAAACTGTGATGTGCCGAAAGGTTCATTTTATTATTACTTTGCTTCAAAAGAGGCATTTGGCTGTGCGCTTCTGGAACAGTACCTTGCTGACTATAAAGTCAAAATTGACCAACTGATGCAGCAAGAGCAAGGATGTGCTTATGCCCGTTTGGTTGCGCTTTGGCAGGCATGGATTGATAACCCATCTCATATTGAAAGTGATGTTGAACATCATAGCGATGGGGGATGGGCGCAGAACTGTCTGATCGTCAAATTGGCAGCAGAAGTTTCAGATTTATCTGAAGATATGCGTCGGATTTTGAACTTCGGGGTACGTAAGTTAACAGAACGCATATCAGGTCTAATCAAAGCAGGGCAACAAGACGGTTCAATTCCATCGCATATTGATGCTGAAAAGATGGCACAGACGATGTATCAGCTGTGGTTGGGCGCAGCTTTATTGGCAAGACTTGCACAAGATAAGCAGCCCCTATATTTGGCTATGGAAACTACTCAACAACTCTTACAACCCATCAAGGAATAAATAGATGCAAAGTATCATACATCATCATTTTGGTGAGCCTGTCGACGTATTGGAAGCAGCAGATATGCCAATGCCTGAGCCAAAAGCAGGTGAAGTGCGTATTAAAATGATTTTATCACCTATGCATAATCATGACGTGTGGACAGTGCGTGGTAGTTATGGTTATAAGCCGACACTACCCGCGATTGGTGGTAGTGAAGCTGTTGGTGTGGTTGATGCACTTGGTGAGGGTGTGCAAGGTGTATCATTGGGTCAGCGTGTGGCAGTTGCGGCGGTTCATGGTAGTTGGGCGGAGTATTTTATTGCACCAGCACATGGCATTGTCCCTTTAACGGATGCAATTGAGGATGAAACGGCAGCTCAGTTGATTGGCATGCCGATTAGTGCCTTGATGTTGCTTGAATTTGTTGACTTAAAAGCAGATCAATGGATGATTCAAAACACCGCCAATGGTGCCGTAGGGAAAACTGTGGCAATGATTGCAGCAGCACGTGGTCAAAAGGTAATTCATTTGGTACGACGTACTGAGGCTGTGGCTGAAATGCATGCTTTGGGCATTCAAAATGTCGTGGCAACAGACCAAGCTGATTGGAAAGCACAAGTCAAAGCTATTCATGCAAATCAGCCCCTGATGGTAGGGGTGGACTCGATTGGTGGAAAAGCCAGTGGTGAAATGTTGGCTCTACTGAGTGAAAATAGTCTCTTGGTGTCTTTCGGTAGCATGTCGGGAGAAGTGATGCAGATTTCTTCGGGAGATTTAATTTTTAAACAAGCGACCGTCAAAGGCTTCTGGGCAAGCGTGGTGAACAAAGAGTTGTCTTCTGAGCGTAAAAAAGCCTTAATTGTTGAGTTATTGACTTTAGCTGCCCAGAAAAAACTGTTATTACCTGTTGAAGGGGTGTTTAGTTTTACACAAATCAAAGATGCTGCCCTAAAAGCGACGCAAGGTGCGCGTCAGGGTAAAGTACTTTTGAAACCTTAATCATTTTTGACCTAGATCAGCGAAGTTGTTGATCTATCTATCATTCATAAAAATAAAGGATAAAGCGTATGGTGGGACAAGTTCTAATTGGCTTAATTGCACTGTTGCATGTGTATATTTTAGTTTTAGAGATGTTTTTATGGGATAAGCCCTATGGCTTAAAAGCTTTTGGCAATAGCCCTGAGAAAGCGCAGTTAACGAAAGTTATGGCTCAAAATCAAGGATTATATAATGGTTTTCTGGCTGCAGGTTTATTTTGGTCATTATGCGCACCTGAAAGTTATGCACTTGCTTTGGCGAACTTCTTTTTAGGCTGTGTTTTGGTTGCGGGAATTTATGGTGGGCTAACCGCTAGCAAGAAAATCATTTACATTCAGGCAGTCCCTGCCATTTTGGCACTGCTTGCAGTGAATTTTCTTTAAGTCGATTGAGTAGTCACTTATTGGATACACATCAAAAAAGCCAACGTGAAGACGTTGGCTTTTTTGATGTGTGGCTAGTTATTTTACTTCAGGTAAGTCAAACCAAATGACCTGAGCATCGTCCAGTGCTTTGATTTTAGTAACATCTATAAATGCAATCGCATCACCTGCATGGATTGTATGTTCAGCCACTTGGATTGAGCCAGAAATTACATGTACATAGTTAACATGTTGTGTGGCTTTAATCGAAAGGGTCTGATCTTTTTCAAGTACAGCCGTTTTCACTTCTGCATCTTGACGAATATGCATTGGTGCGTTGTCGTTTGGACCACAAATCAGATGCCATTGGTTGGGTTGCTCATGCGGATCAAGACGAATCTGTTGATAATTTGGGGCTGCATCTCGTTCATTTGGAATGATCCAAATTTGTAGTAAATGCACTTGCTCATCACCTTGATTCATCTCACTGTGTTGTACGCCAGTACCTGCACTCATCAGTTGCCATTCCCCCGCAGAAATACCGCCATGGTTGCCCATGCTGTCTTTATGGGTAATCGTGCCTTTGAGCACGCAGGTTAAGATTTCCATATTGTCATGAGGGTGTTGTCCAAAACCTTGATGTGCTGCAATGAGGTCATCGTTGATAACACGTAGAGCACTGACGCCCATGTATTTCGGATTATACCAACTGCCAAATGAAAAGCTGTGTTTAGACTCTAGCCAACCAATATTGACATGACCACGGTCTTGGCTACGATGAATGAAAGCATCCATTTTGAACTCCAATCTTATTTTTAATCTATGGCGTAATTTTAGTGTTTTATATTTGTTGATGAAATGGTGAATTTGCAATGTTGCGTTTCAATATTGAAATGATAGCTCTGTCTTAATTTAGATCACAATACTGTTCGCGAAAATCTTTCCAAATGTAGTTTTTGCCTTGCGCATATTCAGCTAAAAATTGTTGATGTAGCTTCGGTTGGGCTTGCATCCAATTATTTCCCCATTTCACACCGAGTGGGGCCGCTTTATCTTTAAAAACAAAATAATCATCAAGGCAAGTACTGCTTTCAACGTAGAAGGCTGTATCTTGATCGTCGAGATAATTTTCGTAATTAATAGAATTGGGTGGGTTTTTTAAGAATACTTTATCACTGGCGGTGAGTAGAATTTTCTGTTCAAAGTGCTTTAATTGACCTTGTTTGTACTCATAGCGGGTTTCAATATTATAAGGATGTACGGTTTGATAGTCACCTGGGGACTTGGTGCTGTATTCCAGTATTGCGTTATTGTAATCTGATAAATCTTTATCCCATTTGGGGCCAAAACTCATTCCATCTTCAATAACAGGAGCCACGAATTGCACGCGGTGGAGCTGTTGACCATTCGTGTCGATTTCAATAATTTCGTAGCTGTATCGGTAGCGATTGTTGGCATAGATAGAGTTTATCTCTGCATTGGCTTTTAATTCCGCAGGGGTATAGGCATAGCGGGTACGAAAGATCAGAGCAATGTATTTGTCTGTTGGCATAATTGCAAATAGCTCATGGTCTTTGACGGTGTGTTTGAGCTGTGGTTGTAGAGTAATTTTTTTTCGATTTTCCGCATAAGCATCGCCAATAGCGAATATGGCTGAGTGCGGCTGGTTTAAATAAAACAGTTTAGGCTTTTGCCCTGTTCGAATCGCGTAATAGTGAATCGGAGATTTGCCTGCGATGACATAATAGCGTGTATTCAAAAGTGGCTCTCTGAGACTATCTTGCTCTGGAATGTATTGGGGATGACGGATTTTTTCCTGATCCTCCAGACTGTCAAATGGGTTGTCAGATTCCACCGCATAAGCAGAAGCATCCACGCTGGTCACGATTTCCTCATCTAATTCAGCAAAAGTCGGTGTCGAAAGTGACAGTAAGCAAGCCAAAGGCATTATTCTTTTTAAAGTGTTCATCGTCATTTTTATGTTGTTATGATTGATAAAAAGGTGTTCTCTTGAGAACACCTTTTATAGCGTAAATACTTTAGAAAACCAATTATTCTAAGAATTTAACCGTTACACCTGGCTTCACTTTTTTACCTAGATCGTTCGCATCCCAGTTGGTCAAACGAATACAACCGTGTGAAGCTGTCTTGGAAATGGCCGATGGGTTTGGCGTACCATGAATACCAAATGATTTTTTACTTAAACCAATCCAGATATTCCCTACTGGGCCATTTGGACCTGGTGGTAAAGAAAGAGGTTTTAAGTTTTTACCTTGAACAAAGTTGCTTGGTGAGTAGCTATACCATGGATTTGGTGCAACACCTGTAACTTTATAGGTACCTGCTGGTGATGGCGTGTCCGAGCTACCGATGGTTGCAGGGAATGAACCGATCATTTGGTTGCGGCTGTTAAATAAATACAGCTGTTTTGCGCCTTTGTGCGCAACAATCAAGTGAATATCTTCTGGCACTTCATTACGAATGTTGGCAACGATAATTTTTTCGCCTGCTTTTTTGAAAGTTGCTTTTGGATTCAACTTTTTCAAAAAGTCTTCATCCATGTGGAACTTTTCACCGAACATTTCAGTCACACGCGTGTAATACAAACCTTTCATTTTTGACTGTAAGGCATAATCGTGTGGAATTGACGCTGCATAAGGCCCTTTCAGGTCTGCATCGGTGATAGTGTATTCAATAAATGCAGGTTTAGACCCTTGACTAGCAAGTAACGCATCCCAAGTTTCTTTGGTGAGCGTACCCGTTGCTTTTAAGCCACTCATTTGTTGGAAAGAGGCAATTGCTTTAAGGGTATTTTTACCGCTCATGCCATCAATTGCACCTGGAGATGCATGTGCATTGTTGAGCATGACGTGAGCACGTGCATAAACAGGAAATTGACCTTTACCAATATTGTCATACCAATCTGCACTGTTTAAACCATTTAAAGTCCACGATGCTTTTGCAGCAGCAGGATTCGTCGGGCTTGTTGTCGGTGCAGTCGTTGTTTTGCTTGGTGCAGCGCCAACGTCAGCAGTTTTATCTTCAGACTGTTCAAGTTGGTCTAAAGTTTGTGAAGCTTGGTTTAAGTCTGCTTGTTCTTTTGCTGTAATTTGAGTGTTTGCAACCGCAGTAGAAGCTGAAGCGACATCTGTTGCTAAAGGATCAATGGGATCTTGGACTGAAGTATCAATGATCTTTTTTGGCGTCAAGGGTTGTTCAGTAGTAGATGCAGCAAACGCTGTACCAGCAAGAATGCAACTTAAACTCATCGCGAGTATTGTGCGAACGAACATGTAATTCAACCTTAAGAATTATTCATTTACAAAGTAAAACCAGCCAAGTATTACAGAAAAAAGATAGAGATGCAGTATTTGTTTTGTGTAAATATCTGTTTTAAGCATCAACTGGATCTAATTTTAGTGTGATGAGAAGTTATTAAAAATTCGACCTTTTTGTTATGATGGTGAGCAAATTTAATTGAGATGGGAAAGTAAATGACGACCCTTAAAAATGATCGTTTTCTACGTGCTTTATTACGTGAACCTGTAGATACCACACCCGTCTGGATGATGCGTCAAGCAGGACGTTATTTACCAGAATATCGTGAGACCCGTGCTCAAGCAGGTGATTTCCTCTCATTATGCAAAAATACTGAATTTGCCTGCGAAGTGACGCTACAGCCTTTACGTCGTTATGAGCTTGATGCAGCTATTTTATTTTCAGATATTTTAACTGTACCCGATGCTTTGGGTTTGGGGCTTTATTTTGAAGCGGGTGAAGGGCCTAAATTTCATAAAACGGTTCGCACTGAACAAGATGTGGCGAATTTACCTCAGTTTAATGCTGGATCAGATCTTGATTATGTCATGAATGCGGTCAAGACGATTCGTTCAGCACTAGGCGGTCAAGTGCCATTAATTGGTTTTTCGGGCAGTCCTTGGACTTTGGCAACCTATATGGTGGAAGGTGGTTCGAGTAAAGATTTTCGTTTCACTAAGCAAATGATGTATGCGCAACCCGAAGTTTTACATGCGCTGCTCGATCGTTTAGCAGATGCAGTAATTGACTATTTGAATGCGCAAATTGATGCAGGTGCTCAAGCTGTACAGATTTTTGACAGTTGGGGTGGGGCACTAGCACACCGTGAATATTTAGAATTTTCTTTAAAATACATGCAAAAAATTGTTGCAGGTTTAAAACGTGAAAATGAAGGACGTAAAGTTCCTGTGATCTTATTCACCAAAGGCGGTGGTCAGTGGTTAGAACCGATGGTGGCAACAGGGGCTGATGCATTTGGTTTAGATTGGACGACGCCGTTAAATGTAGCTCGCCAAACGGTGGCGGGTCGTGCGGCACTGCAAGGTAACTTAGATCCTGCTACTTTATATGGTTCGCATGAGACCATCGTGAAAGCGACCAAAGCCATGCTAGATGATGCTTATGCAGATGGTGAGAAAACGGGTTATGTTGCAAACTTAGGTCACGGCATTACCCAGTGGGTTGATCCAATTAATCCGAAAGCCTTTGTCGATACCGTGCATGAATATAGCGCTAAATATCTCTAAGTTTCACTGGATCAATTTAATTAGGATTCATACGTGATCACAATTTTAAAATCATGTTTTGAGTTCTCATCTAAGGCAGCTTCGGCTGCCTTATTTGGGATATTGTTGTTGTTGGCTTTCGCATTCACAGCAAGTATGGCAAATCAGGAATATTGGGGTTTTTTCCGTTATGACTATTTATTGTTCTATGCGGTGCTGATTCAGGTATGTTTACTGTATTTAAAACTTGAGTCTTGGGCCGAAGCCAAAGTGATTGCGCTATTTCACGTGATGGCAATGCTGATGGAAATTTTTTTGACCCATCCGCAGATTGCATCATGGCAGTATCCACATCCCGCCGTGTTTAAAATTCTCACCGTGCCGTTGTTTGCAGGTTTTATGTATTCGGCTGTGGGCAGTTTTTTTGCGCGCTCATTACGTCTTTATCATGTTTCTTTTGAATACTTGCCTCGTTTTTCCTCCATGTTGATATTGGCTGTGTTGTCTTATATCAACTTTATGTCCAAGTTTTTTATTCCAGATATTCGTTATCTATTATTTGCATGGAGTGTAGTACTGTTTTGGAAAACCAAGATTGGCTTTGAGTTACAGCAGCATCGTTTTCAACTGCCGATGTTACCTGTACTGCTCTTGTTGGCTTTCATGATTTGGATTGCGGAAAATATCAGTACGTTTTACCAAATTTGGTTGTACCCTAGTCAAGTCGATGCATGGCATATGGTGGGTTGGGGTAAATTAGGCTCTTGGTATTTATTGCTACTCTTGAGTCTTGTTTTGGTGCTAAAAATTTTAGGGAAACGAGACCTGCGTGGCAACTGGGCGCTACACCGTTAAAATTGAGAATTAATGTCTGTTTTACTTTAGTGTAAATTGTTTTGCGTTATGCGCTTGTTACAGCTATCTTACAAGTGTGTAGCTCAAAATATACACAAACAATAGGAACAATAAAAATACTCGGAGATAATCGAGTCTGGAGAAACCTTATGTTGAAAAAAATGGCATTGGCTGCAGTTTTGGCCGTTGGTTCTACCGCTGCATTTGCAGATAAAGATGTAGGTTGTGGTATTGGTTCACAAATTTGGGAAGGGCAGTCTGGCAAAGTCGCTAAAATTTTAGCGGGTACCACAAACGGTCTTTTTGCTAACCAACTTTTCGGTATCACCTTTGGTACTTTAGGTTGTAGCGGTACAGGTACGGTGACTGCTCAGGCAGTAACATTTACCAATGAAAATGCAGAGTCTTTGGCACGCGATATGGCAGTCGGTGAGGGTGAAAGTCTAAATGTACTGGCTGAACTGCTCAATATTCAGTCTGAAGATAAAGCGCGTTTCTTTGAAGTATCTAAACAAAACTTCGCAAAAATCTATTCGGCTGAAAACCAAGATGCACTTCAAGTGTTAGCATCTTTACAAGCCGTTATGGCAACAGATAGCGTATTAAAAGCATACGTTTAATTGCACTATAAGACCCTGTCTTTAAGGCAGGGTTTTTCATATCTAAAAAGAAGAAGACTCAACTCTGCATGAAATCGCTTCTCCTCTTTTCCAGTGCGCTGTTTAGCACCACGATCTTTGCTCAGGCACCCCGCTCAGCAGAGTTTTATATTGAAAAAGCCCATCAGCTTGAGCTTGCCTCAAATGTGACTTGGCAACGTTTGATGTATGCGAATACTTCGGGAAATAGTGAAGTGACCTATCGCCCGTTCTTCTATAGCGAACACGGACAAACCCAACTCAAGCAAGAACTTGATGCAAATATTGTGGCACTTTTTACACAGGCCGCCGCGAATGAATCCATTCAGTGTCGCTTTCCTGCACGTTCAAAATGGCTCATAAGACAACTTGATATTGCACCGAATCGATTTCCTAAAGCATCCTGTCCTGAACTGGATGAATGGATTGGGCAAATTAAGCCGTATAAGGCGACTTTAATTTATGCCACAGACTTTATGGGTAATCCCAGTTCGATGTTTGGACATACTTTGTTAAGGCTCGATCCTAAAGACCAAAAACAACTAAACTTAGTCTCTTATGCGGTAAATTACGCAGCGACAGTGGCCAATAGCGACAGTTTTTCTTTTGCGTGGAAGGGATTAACTGGGCAGTATCCGGGTGAGTATTCGCTCATGCCATACTACCGAAAAGTGAAAGAATATGGTGATTTGGAAAGCCGTGATCTGTGGGAGTACGAGTTAGCCCTGACTCCTGAAGAAACCAAAACCATGGTTGAGCATATTTGGGAGCTCAAACATGTGCAATTTCCTTACTACTTTATCAGTGACAATTGTGCTTATCGTTTACTGGGTTTAATTGATTTGGTTCGTCCAGATATCAATTTACAACAGCAATTTAAAACCGCAGCCATTCCAGTTGAGACCATTAAGGCTGTGGATGACAATCATTTAATTGCAGAAAGCGCTTACCGTCCTGCCTTAGAAACTCAATTACTCGCACAGGCTAAACAACATGGACAGAGCCTGGCTGTGGCTGCAAATCATATTGTGCAATTAACACCTGCTCAAATGCCAACTTTTTTAAATCAGTATTCTTTGGTTGATCAAGCGCGTATTTTAGAGATGGCTTACGATCATCTATATTTACAATTGATTGCGCAAAAAGTTACAGCAGAAGAGGCTCAGCCCCGCATTCGAGAATTATTGGGTTTGCGTAGTCAAATTGATTTGGAAAAACAGCGAAAAGCGGTTGAAACTCCCAAAGTAGATCCTGTCAAAGGAC
The DNA here is from genome assembly GCF_055632855.1 of Acinetobacter sp. SW-226. Classification (NCBI taxonomy): domain Bacteria; kingdom Pseudomonadati; phylum Pseudomonadota; class Gammaproteobacteria; order Moraxellales; family Moraxellaceae; genus Acinetobacter; species Acinetobacter sp. SW-226. The sequence continues at coordinate 947,324 of NZ_CM145752.1, forward strand.
ATCATGCACGGACTTTGCAACTGGAGGGAGGTAAGTTACAGGGAGACTCGTACTTCCAACTGAGTCATCGTCAGGCCTATCATGATTTGATCGACCCACAAGGCGGTTTTCGTTTAGGCACACAGCTTAAGTTCCTCGCAGGTAGCCTAGAGTACCGTGATGACCGACTGAAATTACAAGAGTTAAATTTGTTAGAAGTGAATGCTTATAGCCCATTAACTGCATTTAAAACCCCTTTAAGTTGGGGCTTTAATGTGGGATGGCAGCAAGAATCATTGGAGCGAAATGGTGAATTTAGTGAGCAGGATCAACACGGTGTATTCAATCTATCCAGTCAGTTTGGTTATAGTGTAGCAGACCAAGATCGCAAGCATTTATGTTATGTCCAATTGCAAAACCGGATTCAAGTTGGTCAAGCGCTAGAGCGTGATTGGCGAATGGGGATTGGACCAACATTGGGCTGTCAGAACATTTGGACTGAACATGTCAATAGTTTGGTACAGGTAGAATTGCCATATTGGGAAGATAGTCATCAATGGCAAGTCAGACTGAACACTCAACTGCAATATGTATTGAATCAGCAAAATGCATTACGGATTCATTGGCAGTATCAACAGCAAAAAGGCAAAGATTGGGATCAGACTGGGCTGAGTTATATCCGTTTTTTTTAGTATGACTTAGTTTTAGAGCTCCACGAATGGAGCTTTTTTTATGTCTAGAATCGCTGTTAAAACAAACAAATATCAGTGTTTGATTTTTATAAGACCTTGAAAGCTTACCTTGATGATGAAAATATGCATTAAAATTTGTTATATTAATCACATAAATTTCGAGCGATTCTCAAAATATATAAATAGGTAGGCTTTATGAATGATGAATGCATGGCTAAGTTGGCCGAGCAGTGGGGTAAAATTTGCCAACATTATTCAGTGAATGATCACATTAAAGCGCAAAATTTCATACAGCAGCATTCATTTGTATTGGTCAATGAATTTTATCGCAATATTGTTTTGGAGCCTGAAGCGGCTGATTTCTTTAAAGATGACATTATTCAACAACGCTTAAAAAACAGTTTAAACCAATGGTTGATTGAAAGCTTTGATGTGGCTTTGAATCAAGCTTATTTTACTGCAGTCGAAAAACAACAAAAAGTGGGACAGGTACATGCGCGGGTAGGTATTCCTTCATGGTTGATCATGCGTGGTATTCGTGAGATTGAAATCAAGATTTTGCAACTACTAGATGAACTTCAGCTCAAAAACAGTCATCAAATGCTCAGTTATATGCTGCAAATTATGGGTTTTGCCACTGAAATTATGTGTAGATCTTATGAGGCAAATACCGAACAGAGCCATGAAGTAAAACATAGCTATCGTTTATTTTCTGCAATGCAAGATGTAGCCGTGCAAAAAGATAAGCAGCGCAGTATTTTACTCGATTGGGAAAATGAGTTGATGTTCAAGGTTTTTTCCGAGCATCCGCAGTTACAGCATATTGCTTTGTCCAAGTCTGAGTTTGGTTTGTGGTTTGTGCATAAGGCCGCGTATGCGTTCACAGGTGCAGAACAGGTTGAGACTATTATTGGTTTGATTCAGCAAGTAGATGCACTGAATTTGCATGTACTTGACTGCCAGGATCAAACACAAAAGATCGAGCGTATTCAAGACATTCGTGAAATGAACCGACAGATTCAGCACTTGGTCGATCAACTGTTTCAAGTGACTGAATATATAGATTCAGGTAATGACTCTCTGACTCAGCTTCTTAATCGCCGTTATTTAAGTACAATTGTATCTCGTGAAATTAATTTTGCTCGTAGAAATGATGCACCTTTAAGTTTGCTGGCGATTGATGCAGATTATTTTAAAGGGATCAATGATAAATATGGCCATACCGCAGGGGATTTGGCCTTACGTTTTATTGCTGAAGCCTTGTTGGATGTGGCGAAGGGGAGTGACTACGCTTTCCGAGTTGGCGGTGAAGAGTTTTTATTACTTTTGGTTGACAGTAATCTCCAAAGGGCTTCGGATGTTGCTGAAACGATTCGTAGCCGTATTCAAGAGACATCCATTCGAACGCCTTTAGGACAAAGCTTTAGCTTTACGGTGAGTATTGGTTGCACTATTTATAATGGTCATCCTGATTATCAGCGCTTTTTAGACACCGCTGACGCAGCACTGTATACGGCTAAAAATAATGGCCGTAACTGTATTCATGTAAGTGAAAAACTTTTGAGTGTTTAAGGTATAGGCTAAAAAACTCAGAACACAAAACAATTTTAAGTCGTTTCTTGAGGCACTTATACCTCAACAATTACATAGTATTTTTTGACAGCTTCAACGACTTCAAATGTGCCAATAAAACTTGGTGGAATAATGCCTGCCTGTCCTGCTTTTACTTCAATGACGTTTTGTGTGTGGGCATCATGAATACGGACACTTCCCTCCATGACTTGAAAGAATTCTTGTTTATTGTCTGCAAAGTGAATATTCCATGAGCCGACTTCACAGTGCCAAATTCCGCAAGCCATATGTGGATGCTTATATAGGCTGTAGGTTTGACGTTCAGGATTTCCTTGCACTAAACGGTCTGGACGAGGAAAATCAATACTGTGTTCGCCTTGGGTTAAACCATGACCTGCTAACCAAATTACTGACATTGTTCATTTCTCTAAACAAAAAAGAATCATGCGATAAGTTTTGCATAAAAAAAGCCCCAACATCTGTTGAGGCTGAATACCGCAGAGATTAATAACTTTCAGGAACCGCACTTAAAAACTCGCGACGTTCTTCTTTATTGGTTTTAAAGTCGCCAATAAAAGAAACCGTACGAGTCGTCGATTCTTGCTTACCAACACCACGCATCATCATGCACATATGAGCTGAGTCAATCATAACAGCAACACCACGTGCACCTGTCACTTCTGCAACTGCTTCTGCAATTTGTTGGGTGAGGTTTTCTTGGATCTGTAGGCGACGTGCAAACATTTCGGTAATGCGTGCAAATTTAGACAAACCAAGTACATGGCCTTCAGGCAAATACGCAATATGTACGCGACCATAGAACGGTAGTAAATGATGTTCGCACAATGAATAAAATTCGATATTTTTAACCAATACCATTTCACGGTTGTCCGATGGGAAAACCGCATTGTTGGTCACTTCTTCTAAGCTTTTGCTATAACCAGACGTTAAATACGAAAAAGCTTTAGCAGCACGCATAGGCGTATCGAGGAGACCTGGACGATTTAGGTCTTCACCAACGGCAGTTAGAATGTTAGCGTAGGATTGCTGCATAGACATAAGACGTGTTCACTTACACTGATATTGAACAAGGACGGCATTGTAGCAGAAAACTATTGCAATGCCTTGTTTTGGACTAAAATCCGATTACTGTTTAAACTTTGGATTTTTCTCGCTGCGTTTAAGTAAGACTAAAACAGCACCAGTACCACCTTGTTTTTCTGGAGCGCTTACAAAAGCGAGGACATCACGGTGTTGGCGTAGCCAGCCATTCACATAGGTTTTTAAAATGGCTTCTGGACCTTTACCATGTACAATTTTAATCACATTTTGATTTTCATCTTTCGCCATTTGAATAATTTGCAAGACAGCCACACGTGCTTCTTCAACGGTACAACCATGCAAATCAACAGCTTCAAACCAGCGGATGTTACCTGCTTTTAAGTCTTCAAATACTTTATGTTGTAGCGTAGCAATACGATAACTGAGCGCTGCTTGGCTCGCTACAGGGTTGAGCATCGCTTGAGTATCGGACAGCTCAGTTGCATCAGTTTGCATTGGACCTTCGGCTGCCGCACGTTTAGCTAAAGTTTGTGCATCCATTTTTTTCTTTGGATTTTTTTCTATTTTGGCAATATTTGCAGTCTCCATTTTCTGGACACCGTGCATTTGTTTTTGAAACAACGCGAAATCATCTTCTGGCTCAGCTTGAGCGACTTGAGCTTTGGCTTCAGACTGTTTGATGGCAGTCGAATGCGGATTGGTGATCTGCTTTTTAAAGTCTTTCAGTAAATTAAACTGCTCTTTAGAAAGCGATGAATCATGTTTGCTCATAGGGTCAGAAAAATACGCAAAATAAGGAATGAGACAGTAATTATAGTCTGAATTTGCAATGATTTGAACTGAATTGCACTTATAGGGAATAGTAATAAATTGCAGGGAAAATGATAGGTTATTTTAAAAACATGAGATTAAGTATCGCTTTTATCAGAGGCTGAAAATCATTGAATCTAAGTCAATGTTGTCCCGATAGGGCTCAACACATGACTTAGATTCAAGTTTGGCGTATTGCTTATACTTTAAGTGGGGGCAACTTAGCTTGCGTGTAAGCGACTGATGATTTTATCGAGCTTTTTATCAATTTGACCACGATATACATCAGGCAAAACACGTGAAATTTTTGCAAGTATACGGGCTTGAGTGCCAGGGATGATCATAAATTGAGAAGATAAAATTCCATCGTAAATTTCTGCGCAGGCTTTTTCAACGGGCATGCTACCTCCGAGTTGCTTTAAGGCTGCTGTAATTGGAGAACCATTTTTACGTTCCTCTGCCACGAGCGGCGTATCCACTTCTGGTGGACAGACTACAGCGACATCAATATTTTGACTGCGAAGTTCCATACGCAATACTTCAGCCAAGCCAACCACCCCAAATTTAGAAGAGCAGTAGCCTGTATAGCCATAGCAACCAACTAAACCTGCAGCAGAGGCAATAAACACCAGTTTAGGGTGTTTACCTTGTTGAGCGGCTTGCTTGAGATATGCTAATGCAGCATGGGCTACGTTTCGGCTCCCGACAAGGTTGATGTTGATCTGACGTAAAAACTCCTCAGCACTCATGTCTTCAAAGGATTTGGCAACCACGATTCCAGCTGAGTTAATCAGTAGATCAGGCGGACCAAAGGCAGTAACGGCTTCTGCAAATTTTGCCTGTAGGGTATTTTCATTTTGTACATCAATTTCAAATCCACATACAGCAGGTGAGCGTTTTTGTAAGTCAATAACCGCTTCTTCAATCCCTGTATGAGCAAAAATACATACTTGATAGCGATCTTGAAGTAAGCGTTTGCTGAGTTCAAGACCGATACCACTACTGCCGCCAGTAACCCATGCTGTTTTCATATTCTTTTTCATTTCAATCTCCTGATGTGTATTTTGATTGTTAGGGCGATCAGATCACTTCACTTGGGAGTAATGCATCCGCAAACAGTGTACGAAGTTCAGCTTTTACAATCTTCCCCGTACCATTAATGGGTAAAGCATCCACAAAAATGACTGCATCAGGAATCTGCCAACGCGCAAGTTTATTTTCAAAATAGGCCCGTGCTTCTTCTTCGGTTAGCGTTGAGTTTTCTTGTTTCACGGCAATTAGAATTGGACGTTCATCCCATTTTGGATGACGCGCGGCAATCGCTGCTGCCATACGAATTTCAGGGTGGCCGACGGCAATGATTTTCAATTTCAACTGAAGAAATCCACTCACCGCCTGATTTGATCAGATCTTTGGCACGGTCGCAAATGGTCATATAACCATCAGCATTCAGGGTTGCAATATCACCTGTATCAAACCAACCATCGAATGTGACTGCACTTTTCTCTTGGTTGAAATAGTGGTCGACAATCCAAGGACCTCGAATTTGTAAGTTGCCTTGTGTTCTACCATCATGAGCTAAAGGCGCGTGGTTGTTTTCGGCATCCACAATACGCAGTTCAACGCCAAAGGGTGGACGGCCTTGCGTTAGACGGAGTTGTTCAAACTCTTCAGCACTTAAAGAGGCATGTTTGGCTTTAGGCTGGTTGACTGTACCAAGTGGGCTAGTTTCTGACATGCCCCAAGCATGAATGGTGTCACATGCGTAATTGTCTTTAAAATCGCGAATGATGGATGGTGGGCAAGCGGCACCGCCAACGACATTTCGGTTCATACTGGCTAAAGTTGTGCCACGCTTTTTCGCCGTTGCCAGTAAACCTTGCCAAATGGTTGGAACGCCTAAAGCCACGGTTACTTTATAGTCGTCAATTAAGCTGACTAGGCTGTCCCCATCAAGATTTGGTCCAGGAAGGACAACACTTGAACCTACCATGGCTGCTGCATAGGGGACTCCCCATGCATTTACGTGGAACATTGGCACCACAGGCATGACCGTATCATTGGCAGATAAATTTAAAGAATCTGGCAAAGCAATTGCCATGCTATGCAGTAAAGTAGAACGATGGCTGTACAACACTCCTTTAGGATTACCTGTTGTACCTGAGGTATAACATAATGAACTTGGAGTTTCTTCACTCAGCTGTGGCCAGTTAAAGTCAGTAGATTGATTTAGAATTAACTCATCATAGAAAATGACATTTGGTAGTACGGCCAAGACTTTTTCATCAGGTGAACCGTAGCAAATGAATTTTTCTACAGTGGGTACCTTGTCTTGAATCGCAGTGATTAAAGGTAAAAAGGTTGAGTCAAAGAAAATCACTTTGTCTTGCGCGTCATTAATAATAAAAATCAGCTGCTCGGGGAATAAGCGTGGATTAATGGTATGACAAACATAGCCACTCCCTGAAATTGCATACCAAGACTCTAAATGGCGGTGATTGTTCCATGCGATCGTGGCAAGGCGGTCACCTAAGTCAAGGTGAAATGTTTTCAATGCGTGAGCAAGACGTTTGCTATTTTGTTGAACTTCGTGCCAATTGGTCGTGGTGATTTGTCCAGTGACTTCTCGAGAAATAATGGTGGTATCAGCATGATATCTTGCAGCATGCTCAATTAAGTTACTAATTAACAAAGATTGGTGCATCATTTTGCCAAACATTTCGGTCATCCTTGGATTGAATCATTGTTTTATAAATGAGGTTTTTAAGGTGAGTTAAAAACCTTTCGGCTTTTATTGAGCGCTCATTACAACTTCTGAGCCAGGCTTGATATAACGTGGCATTTTCTGTCCTGTTTGTTCTGCTATCACATGCAGTGTGCGCTCAATCCAGCCTGCATCCATAATGAACATGAGTGAGTCATCATCATTCAAATTCACATTTGCACCATCAATTACCATAAAACCTTCAGCCCCATCAGGTGTTGCTAAGGTGTGGATGGAACCTGCAGGTTCGAATAAATAGCTGCCCGCAGTTTGAACATCTTCTGGATATTCGACATAATGCCAAGAACCTGCTGTGGTGTAAAAATGTACAACACCTGTATGGAAATGGCGCGGTAGCACTGTACCTGCATCAAAGCGTGCATAAATCACCCATTTACCATTATCAGGATCTAAAAAGCACGGTGTTACGTGTACACCTGGTAAAGCATTTTTTATTTCGCCATCTTTAATGTTCATTGTTAATAAGCGATCTTGATGTTTGATTGACTGTGCAATGCTCATGACAAACTCCATGTATGTCTTCAATTTTAAAAAACAGGTATCAATTTCTTGAAATATAGATACCTGTGATTTCCACTTTTTGAGCATAACAATCTTGTAGAGGATGCAAACCATTCGAAAGAATGGATTTTCTATGCTTTAGCTAAACTCTAAAAGAATGGTTTAAGGTATGGGGGATCATGATTTTGGCTCAATATCACCTTATTCCATCAAACAGGCCAGACTAATTTATCAGTGTATTTGGTGTAGAATCGACTTAAGATGACCACTCCATGACAGTGTTGTGTTTTATGCAAAATTCAGGGAAATGAAGGTTGCTGCAACAATGTAATCAGAAAGATTGGATGAATAAAAAATGCAAGTGTTAAAGACCAAACTCAGTCGCCCAAGCATGGCAAGTGACCGAGCCATGCAACGCCCTCAACTGCTCAGTCAGATGGTGAATTATTGTCAGTCTTCCTTGGTTTTTATACATGCTGCAGCTGGGTATGGAAAAACGACACTCATGTACCAACTGAGTGAAAGGCTTGCTGCAAATGGAAAAAGAGTGGGTTGGTTAACTTTAGATAGTGATGATAATGACCCCATTCGTTTATATCAGTATTTACAATTGGCACTACTTCCCAGAGAGCAGTTAGTCGCCATTGCACATGGTCAAATACATAAGCAACATATTATTGAACTCGCCCAACAAGTCGCCTTAATAGAGATTGATACCGTTTTATTTATTGATGAACTTGATGTTTTAGACAACCAAGAAAGCTTAAATATCCTGTGGTGGTTATATCAATATTTACCTCAAAATGCCCATTTGGTGATTGCTTCAAGGGTTAAACCAAACTGGAGTTTTGTCAAAGAGTATCTCTTAGGACGCTTAAAATGGGTAACGGAAGAGCATTTAAGTATCAAGTCGCAAGAAAGCCCTGAGTTAATTCACTTTTTACAACAACAAAATTTCGATCATGTAAGTTTAAGCCCTGAATTGGCGGAACAACTGATCCATAAAACAGAGGGGTGGTTTACAGGTATTCAGCTTACCAATTTATATTTGAAGGAAAATCAAGATATTCATGGGTTTATTCAAAATTTAAATGGTGCGCATCATCAGATTGTTAATTATTTGAGTGAGCAAGTTTTTTTACAGCAGGATGCTGAGATTCAACAATTTTTATTGCAAATTAGTGTCTTGAGAAAACTGAATGTGGCATTGGTGATTGCACTTACAGCGAACAATACTGCACAGCAAATGCTAGATGCTATCAGTCAAAAGAGTCTGTTTATACAAGCTTTAGATGATCAAAGAATGTGGTATCGCATACATCATTTATTTCGAGATTTTCTACAAGCGAAGTTTAAACTTTTACAACCCGACTGCTATAAAAAAATGCATTGTAAAGCAGCAGAATGGTTTAAGCAGCAACGTTATTTGATGGACGCGATCTATCATGCTCAGCAGGCAGAAGATCAACAACTGATTCTGTCTTTGCTCAATTCAGTTTGTCGTGAATTAATTTTAGAAGGGCGACATTATACTTTTTTGGAGTTAGTCAAACAGTTACCAGATGCTATTTTGCTGCAAAATCCTAAGTTACTCTATGACATTATTTGGTCTCTGGTGCTGACTCATCAAGCGACTTTAGCCAATCATTATCTACAGCTTTGGCATAGTGTTGATCAGCATGAGGCTTTGTTACAACATGAAGACCAATTGGGTTTAGCGCCTTTAATTGCCGTCTTGGAAGATAAGTTGGAACTCGCTTATACACAAGCACAGCAAAACTTGGCACAACTGGCAAGCACAGCCTATTTTTCTCGTGCTCCGCTTATTGGGATTGGGGCGCTCTATCAGATTTGTTCAGGACACATGACTGAAGGGCGGAAGCTACTCTTACAGACGCGTATTCTCTATTTGCAAGGCCATAACTTATATGGTTTAGCGATGGTCGATTGCGTTGATGCTTTATGTGACTATTTGCTTGGAGATTTAACACTTGCAGCAGAGAAATTTAGTCAAATTGGGCAAAGTGACGAATACCGTAATCTAGGCTTAGATGCGGATAATAAAGCGGCCATTATGAATATTCTGAGTAGTTTTAAAGCCGATCTATATTATGAAATGAATCGAATATCGCAGGTTGAAGATGCATTAATTGATTTCAATGGCGGTGACCATTTGGCCATGCCTGATATGGTTATGGTCGGCTATATTCTTCAGATGCGTTTAGCGACTTTGCGCCAAGATCAGGCCGCAATACAGCTGTGTTCAAATCAAGCCCATACTCGTAGTAGTCAATGGTCACTTCCACGACTTGCACATACGGTGCAACTTTATGTGCAACAACAGTTAAACCCTTATTCAGACTTGGCTGACGTTGGACAAGGCACCTTTAAACCTTTTCTAAATTTTACTCATTTGCTACGTGGGGACGATTTAATTCCTATTCGCACGCAAATTTTTACAGGCCAAGTACAGCCCGCTGTAGAGTATCTTAGTCAACAGTTAGACCTTTTTAAGATTTATCCTATACGGCAGGCACGAGTTCAAGTTTTACTGGCATTAGCACTATATCAGTTGAAACAGGCTGAACAGGCTTTAGACCATTTACAACAAGCGCTTGAGCGACTCATGCCCACACACGCTGTGCGCGTCATTTTAGATGAGCATCCGTTCATTTGGGATATGTTAGCTGATTTAAGTCAGCATCTAGCTCGACAGCAACAAAAACATCTGACCACGCTTATAGCGTATATCCAGCACTTACAAAAGTTGCATCAAACTGAAACCAGTGGGGGTGTTTCGTTAAATAGCACGAAGGTTGAACCTTTATCGAAGCGTGAAATACAAATTCTGGAAAAATTAAGTCAGGGCTGTACCGATGCAGAAATATCCGAGTCGATTTTTTTATCCATCAATACGGTGAAGTGGCATTTGCGTAAAATCTATAACAAGCTACAGGTACGATCGAGAATGGAAGCAGTGAATGAAGCCAAAAAACAGGGTTTAATTGAATAATTTGAGATCTCATCAGTTTTGTAGGTGGTGTTATTTGACAAGATATTCAACAGCTTTTTGAAAGGACATACCAAAAAGTATTCAGGGCAAGACTTAGCTCTTACCCTGAAATTTTGATTAGAGTGTTTCGGGTGTTCCAAACAGCTCTGTGAAAGCGTGGTCAGGTCGTGGTTGTTTCATAAAACTTTCACCGACCAAGAAAGTATGAATGTCATGCTCTTGCATCATCGCAACATCCGTAGGTGTTGCAATACCGCTTTCAGTGACCAGTAAACGTGAGGGTTCAAGCAGTTTTTTCAAACGAATCGAGGTGTTTAGGTCGACATCAAAGGTTTTTAAATTGCGATTATTTACACCTAACAAACAACGTTCAGAGAGGCGTAGTGCACGTTCAAGCTCTGCTTCATCATGTACTTCAACCAACACATCCAAATTCTGCTCAAAAGCTGTTTTGGACATTTCTTCGAGTTGTTGATCAGATAAACACGCCACAATCAGAAGAATACAGTCAGCATGTAAAGCACGTGCTTCAATCACCCCATAAGGGTCAATCAGAAAGTCTTTACGCAATGCTGGTAGGCCACAGTGAGAACGTGCAATTTGGATGTTTTCATCGGCGCCTTGGAAGAAGTCGGCATCAGTAAGCACAGATAAACAGGCTGCGCCTGCTGCTTCATACTGTTGCGCAATTTCAGCAGGATCAAAGTTTTCACGAATGATCCCTTTAGACGGAGATGCTTTTTTAATTTCAGCAATCACACCAGGTTTTTTACTCAGTAAAGACTGAGCAAAACCACGTACAGGCGTTGCCTCAAGTGCCCATTCTTCAACATCTTTATAGCTACGTTGTTTGAGGCGTGCAGCAAACTCTTCCTGCTTACGATCTACAATTTTGCCTAAAATCGTATTTGCGATATCTACCATGACAAAATCCTGTCTATCAAGCGTCGTATTGTTTAAGAGTTTTAGTGAATTCAGCAAGGATGCTCATTTTTTCTAAAGCCTGACCACCATAGATAATGTCATGTGCCAAAGCCACACCTTGCTTATAGGTGGTGCAAAGTCCTGAGACATACAGACCAGCACCTGCGTTTAAAGCAATCATATTGGCTGCTTTTTCACCTTTTTCAGATTTCTTTTTACCTAAAGCATCTTTAATCAAAGTCAGGCTTTCCGCAGAGTTTTGGATCATCAAACCGGTTAAGGTTTGCGATTCGATACCAACATCTTCAGGTTGGATTTCCCACTCGACCACCTCACCATGTTTCAGTTCAGCCACATAGGTACTTGATGCAAGGCTAATTTCATCCAAACCATCTTTAGAATGAACCACCATGACATGTTCTGCACCCAGTTGTTTCATGACTTCTGCAATTGGACGGCACAATTCAGTCGAAAAGACGCCAATCACTAGACGTTTTACCCCAGCCGGATTCGTAAGCGGGCCGAGTAAATTGAAAATACTGCGGATGCCTAACTCACGACGTGGGCCGACTGCATATTTCATGGCCTTATGATGATTTGGTGCAAACAAGAAACCGACGCCCATTTCACGAATACAACGTTCAGTTTGTTGCATGTTTAAGTCAAGCTGGATGCCAGCTTGTTCTAACAAGTCAGATGAACCTGATTTGGTTGAAACACCACGGTTACCATGTTTAGCAATGGTTGCACCTGCTGCTGCAATCACAAAAGCAGATGCGGTCGAGACGTTAAATAAATTCTGACCGTCGCCACCTGTACCTACAATATCGACTAAATAAGGCACATCACTGACATCAATTTTGATGGCAAACTCGCGCATGACACGAGCTGCGGCGGTAATTTCATCAATACTTTCGCCTTTTAAGCGTAAACCCATCATCAGTGCACCAATTTGGGCATCTGTTGCTTCACCATTCATGATGGTACGCATGACCTCTTCCATTTGCGGTTGGGTCAATTCAATATTTTTGGTGATGTTATTTAAAGCCTGTTGAATATTCATTTTTCACTGCACTCATTTATGCATAAATTTCTAAAAAGTTCTTAAAGATTTGATGGCCATGCTGACTCAAGATAGATTCAGGGTGAAACTGAACGCCTTCAACGGCAAGCGCCTTATGTTTTACACCCATGATTTCTTCAATGGAACCATCTGTTTCATTGGTCCAGCAGGTCACTTCTAAGCATTCAGGCAAAGTTGCTTGATCAATCACCAGTGAGTGATAGCGCGTCGCTGAAAATGGAGACGGCAGGTTGCTAAAAATGCCTTTATTGGAGTGATGCATATCAGACAAACGACCATGCATTACTTTTTTGGCACGAATGATATCGCCGCCAAAAGCTTGACCAATTGCTTGATGTCCTAAGCACACACCTAATAATGGAATTTTTCCAGCAAAGTGCTGAATAGCTGGAATGGAAATTCCTGCTTCTGATGGTGAACATGGGCCAGGACCAATCACCAGATACTTAGGTTGCCATCGCTCAATATCTTCTAATGTCACGGCATCATTACGCACTACTTTTACTTCTTGATTTAACTCGCCAAAATACTGGACGATGTTGTATGTAAAAGAGTCATAGTTGTCGATCATGAGAAGCATTTTGAGCATAACCTCTTGAAATTTATTATAGTAATTAACATTGCTAAATAGTGTTTCTCACAATGTTACTCACTTTGCATAAAGTTATTAATAAGTGAAGGCCTGAAAAAAGCCGCTTATTAGGCGGCTACTTTAGCATTTTTACTTTGTTTTGTGACAATTTCATTTACATAACTATCGAGCCAATAACTTCTATTAGGTAGCAATACCGCTATTTATAAAGATGAACTTGTTGGGAATGTCATCGAAGCTATTCAAAGCAGATCTAAACTTCAAAATCTACAAGAAGACATCAAGAAAAATTTGAATGACTATTTTGGCTTTAGGTATAGACAAAAATATTTAAAAAACTGAAGTCAATACTATGAACAGAATAGAAATCGAGCTGGCTCGCCCATACTGGTCATTGGTCTATAACATTAGCGATAAAACCGTAGATGATGGTTACAGTATGAATTTGAGGGTATTTAAAAAGGTATTTGCGTCCCATAGTGCAGATAAGTTTACTGCGAGTTTCAACCTGAATAACAAAGGGTGTTTATAGTAGTGAAGTACAACCACTGGCGACATGGAAAGAAAATGATTATGTGCTGGTCAAAGTTCATCGCGATAAAGCCAAAGAGGCTTGTACTCAAAAATATATATTGAAGAAATAGATGCTGCTCTACTCAAAGCTGAAAGTTCATTTTATATCGGTCAAATGCTTGGCTAAATGTCGGTCTTTTTATTGATGTTGTTGTATCTCACTATGCAAAGCGAGCTTAATGGTAGGGCGAAAGTGCTTATGAAATTTTGTATAATTCAGTCTATTGTCTGCTTTGTGATTGCTTTCATTATAGTCTTGGGGCAAACAGCAACTGGACTTGATTTTATGTGTGATTTCGGTGTGTGAATGGCGATAAAGTCGAGTGAAGGTGTAAGAACAGTTCAACCACCAGTAAAATGTCACCAAAACAGAGCATATTTTTTTGAATAGACTGAACTATTCGGCTTGTAGCTACTTGTGTATTACGCTTTGTTGTTTTTTTATTTTATATAAAAACATATACTTGTAATCAATATGCAATTTTTTTTAGATAATCTTCATTTGGAAATATGTGCAATATATAGAAATAAAGATCAAAATAATGGACGATATACTCGCATATTTTAGAAAAAATGAGTAAAAAAAGCACAGAAAATACAAAAATGCACCATTATGAATCATGCTGAAAATCTTTTAGATTAAATATCATGAAGCATGCGTGAATATGGTGCATTTAGTTTTTAGCTCAGTATAATAGAGTAAAAGCGAATGCTTCAAAACGGTTATTCTAATAAGGAATTCAACATTTTAGCTAAGCTTTTTAAAGTTGGTACGGTAATTGCTTTAAAAGAACCAACTACTAACACGCACTCAAGAGTGCAACAAAAAATCATCGGAGTAAAATGAGCATGGCGAATAAGGTCCTACAACTCATCCAAGAAAGTGGTGCAAAATGGGTCGATTTCCGTTTTACGGATACGAAGGGTAAAGAGCAACACGTAACTTACCCAGCAGATACTATCGATGAAGATACTTTTGAAGACGGTAAAATGTTTGATGGTTCTTCAATTGCGGGTTGGAAAGGCATTGAAGCATCAGACATGATCTTACGCCCAGATGCTGCAACTGGTTTTATTGACCCATTCTTCGCTGAGCCAACAGTAGTTGTTACTTGTGATGTTATCGAACCATCAACTGGTCAAGGTTATGACCGTGATCCACGTTCGATTGCTCGCCGTGCTGAAGAATACCTAAAATCGACAGGTATTGGTGATACTGCATTCTTTGGTCCTGAACCAGAATTCTTCGTATTTGACGAAGTGAAGTGGGAAGTTGATATGTCTGGCGCACGCCATACATTGATCGCGGAAGAAGCTGCTTGGTCTACAGGTAAAGATTACGAATCAGGTAACTCTGGTCACCGTCCACGTGTGAAAGGTGGTTATTTCCCAGTTCCTCCAGTTGACTCTTCACATGACATGCGTGCTGATATGTGTGCGCGTATTGAAGACATCATGGGCCCAGGTCGTGTAGAAGTACATCACCACGAAGTTGCATCTTGCCAGTTAGAAATTGGTGTAAGCTTCAATACAATGGTTCGTAAAGCAGACGAAGTACAACAGTTCAAATATGCTGTTTGGAACGTTGCACATCAATATGCAAAAACCGCAACTTTCATGCCTAAACCAATGGTGGGTGATAACGGTTCTGGTATGCACGTTCACATGTCTATCTCTAAAGATGGCAAGAACTTGTTTGCTGGTGATGAATATGCTGGTCTTTCTGAGATGGCGCTTTACTTCATCGGTGGTGTAATCAAGCATGCTCGCGCATTGAACGCAATTACTAACCCTTCTACTAACTCGTACAAGCGTTTAGTTCCACACTTCGAAGCACCAATTATGCTTGCTTATTCAGCACGTAACCGTTCTGCTTCTATCCGTATTCCTTACGTTTCTAGCCCGAAAGGCAAGCGTATTGAAGCTCGTTTCCCAGATCCAATGATGAACCCGTACTTAGGTTTCGCAGCATTATTGATGGCGGGTATCGACGGTATCCAAAACAAGATTCACCCAGGTGAAGCTGCTGACAAGAACTTATATGATCTTCCTCCAGAAGAAGAAGCAAAAATCCCTACAGTTGCGCACAGCCTAGATATGGCTCTTGAAGCGCTTCAAGCGGATCATGAATTCTTACTGAAAGGTGGTGTATTCACTAAAGAAATGCTTGATGCATATATCGAACTTAAAACTGAAGAAGTGCGTCGCTTGAATACGACAACTCACCCAGTTGAATTTGATATGTACTACAGCTTGTAATTCTGAACTGAATTTCACTGTAAAAAACCCGCGCTAGTCGCGGGTTTTTTTGTATCATCTGTTTAACTTGAAAAAAAGTGATGAGAGTGATGGCACAACGTAAGAAGCACACCAGTTTTTATCCTTGGGTTGACCCTAAGAATCATGACAAAGGGTTTAAGTTAAATTTTTCGATGGTGACGTATATCGAAGTTGGTCGTACCTCTGAAGGTTATAAGCAGGCAGAGTTTGTTGCATTGAAAAGCCCTGAGTTGGCATTGGATTATGATTATCCTCAAAGTTTTTATTTGAGTGCTGAAGGTTTTATTTTAGTGAAAACACCACAAGGTACATTTGAAACCATTGCAAAGACAGATAATTGTTAGTGGCTGATCTTGGAATAGAATCAAAGGCATTTTCATAACTCAATAAGCGTGAAGTGCGCAGTAAAATCAATGGTACAGGTAGGCTTATGCAGCAGATTCCAACGGAACTAAAAACATGGTTATATGCTTCAGGTTCACTTACGCAACAACTAACGGATTTGGCAGATGGGGCGTTTAGGGTTCAACCCACTAAAGAGCATTTTCAGCGCCTTCAATTTATTGATGCTAAATGGATGAATATGCCGTATCAGCATATTTCATGGGTGCGAGAAAGTTTTTTATATGGCAGTGATGCAGAGCCTTGGGTTAAAGCTAAAAGTATTTTTCCGATTTTAAGTTTACGGGGTCGTGCTCGACTATTTAAACATATTGGAAAAAAACCTATAGGTTGGTTTTTATTTCAGCGTACCAATCCAGCATGTGAACGCCGTGTTATTTGGTTGGATGATGGCTGGACAAGACAGAGCTGTTATACTTGGCACGGCTGTAAGTTTATTGTTCAAGAAACGTTTTTAGCGAGCTTTGAACAGTTCTTGCAGAAGCAAAATTCAGCAAGTGAAGGACAGTCATGACCGCTGCACATCAGATTACTTGGCGTGAACGTTTAGAAGCCTATTATTATTTATGTCGTTTTGACAAGCCAATTGGTACGGAGTTGGTATTTTGGCCCACCATGTGGGCATTATGGATTGCTAACCGAGGTATGCCGACTCTAAACATCTTAATTCCGATGATTTTAGGCACAATTTTTATGCGTGCAGCAGGCTGTGCCATCAATGATTTTGCTGACCGTAAAGTTGATGCACATGTAGAACGCACCAAGACACGTCCATTAGCAACAGGGATTATTAGCGCTAAAGAAGCAATTTATGTGTTTTTAGCTTTGGTTTTCGCTAGTGCTTGTATGCTGTTGTTTTTACCAATTGAAACGTTCTATTGCTCCTTTGGCGCGTTGTTCCTTGCCTTTATTTATCCTTTTATGAAGCGCTATACCCATTTGCCACAGGTGTTTTTGGGTGCGGCATTTTCATGGTCAATTCCTATGGCCTATACCGCTGTTGGAGAGCCTTTAGGCCTTACATGTTGGTTGTTGTATTTTGGCAATCTTGCTTGGACAGTTGCTTACGATACTCAGTATGCAATCACTGACCGTGAATATGATTTAAAAATTGGCGTGAAATCAACAGCCATCCTATTTGGTCGTTTTGATATTCAAATTATTGCGCTATTACAAGTTGCGAGTGTTGTCTTAATTGGGACGGCACTTTACTTAGAAAGTTTATTGATACCGTTTGGTTTAATAGCATTATTTATGGTTATGCTGGATTTTCTTTACCAATGGACTAAAACCAGAGACAAAAATCCACAGCGTTGTTTTTGGGCATTTCGTCATAATCGTTGGGTAGGTTTGATTATTTTTGTTGGAATCTTTTTAGAATTAAATATTTAAAATAAACTTTTGTTCAAAAAGCATCCTATACAGGGTGCTTTTTTTATGCCTTAATAAAATGGCATGTAGTTTCATGCTTAAAAAACAATGATCAAAAAAGGATATTTTATGAAACATTCGAAAATAGCTTTAGCCCTGACAGTTGCTGTTTCAACACTGTCTTTAACCGCTTGTAATGATGATGACAATTCGTCTAGTTCACATCAACAATCAAGCTATGTGTCTGAAGGGAACTATGCTTTAGATACCGTGGAAAATAGTTCATCTATTAAAGTCATGACTTATAACCTGACGAATGTGCAGGGGAAGACAGCGACCGCAACGGCAATGGTTTTATTTCCACAGGTAACTCAACCTAAAGATGGTTATCGTGTGGTGGTCTGGGAGCATGGAACGGTTGGAGGTGCAGATGATTGTGCCCCAAGTAAAAACGTCATTCATCCTCGCTTCAAAATTTTAGCAAATAGCTTATTGGCTGCAGGTTATGTCATTGTTGCCCCTGATTATGAGGGGTTGGGTACACCAGGTGTACATCCTTATTTGAACTTATCTAGTCAGGCTAATTCCGCAATTGCAGCGGTAAAAGCGGCAAAAGAGCATTACGGTAAGCAGTTAAATGGCGCTTGGATGTCGATTGGTCAATCACAAGGTGGGCATGCTTCTTTGGGTACAGCAGAATTTGCCAATACAGATACAACTTATAAGGGGGCAGTAGCAGGTGCACCTGCATCTAGTCTAGGGCAAATTATTCAAATTTATCTTGATCCACAGTTTAATCTGGATACGAATGGCGTGCCCAAAGCACATGGTCTTAATAGGTTAGATGAGCAATTACAACAGGTTCGTTATGCAGTTGCAAACAAGATCATTACAGCAGAACAAGGACAAGCGACAATTGATCAAATTGCAGATGGTTATGCTGAACTTTTGGCTTATGCAGCACTGGCAAGCTCAGGTATTAAAGCGTATCAACCTGATTATGATTTAAAAAATATCTTTACCGCTGATGCTGCTGATATTGCAGAAAGTGCGTATGGTCGTAATGGTGATGATGGTGCCTGTTTGAGTTATCCAGAACCGAATAGTGCCAATGGATTACAAGAACAATTTAAAGCTGGCGTTGTAGAGTTTTTGGCAGATCCAACCCATTGGACTTCACAGTATGGTATTGATTTAAATAAAATGAAATCAGATCCAGTGGTTCAGAAATTCTTGGTTGATAATCAGCCTGCAACTAATGCGACTGCTGCGAAAGTGATTAAAACTCCTGTATTTATTATTCAAGGTGCAAATGATCAAGCCGTACTGCCTGTGGTAACACAAGCCTTATATGCAAACATGAAAGCGAACGCGACCAGCTACTTCCCGCAACAGGCTTATGCTGATGGTTATAAATTAACGATTGTACCGAATGCGAGTCACACCCAAGCTATTGTTTGTCAAAATGCAAATGCGGTTGATTTTATACAGACTTATATGTCTGCGGGGACAGGTATAGTGTTAACTGATGCAGAAAAAGATGCGAGTAGCAACCAACATTGCACAGGTATCGTGCCATCATAGTATAGATGGAATGATTTGATTGTAGAAAGAGCCTCATGATTAAGGCTCTTTTTGTTATAGTGTTGGCCCATTGAAATTTTAATATGTGAAAAATAGGCTTATTATGGTGAAATCAGCAAATAAATTAAGCCCAAAAGTCATACTGGTGGCAAGTCTAGGAATTGTGATCCCGCTTTTTATTTTGACGATGGCCTATGTAGCAGTAAAAAGTGATGCGAAAAACCAGGCTGAATATCAACGGATTAAAGAGAAGCAGCAGCAACTCATTCAAGAAAAAATGGCGGCTGAAAAGCGATTAGCAGAACAAAAGGCGAGTGGAGCAGTAGAGCGCTAGCCTATGCGCTTTTTGCAGAAGCATAATAATCCAGTTGTTTGTGTAATTGTCGTATGCTGGGAATTTCAGTAAAACGTAGAACCATATAACCTGCTTCATTCAACATCGCATCACGCTCAGCATCTTCTTGTTCTTTGCCTAGGTGGGAAGGGTCATCCAACTCAATAATGACCACCACATCCAATTGCTCATTCAATAAAACAAAATCGGTAACTTTACGGTTAAATTTGGCCCGTATTTTATAGTGATCACTGGTAATCAACGAACTAAATGAAACTTGAGCGAGGATATGATAGCGCGGAAAGGCTTCTTTTAAGCGAATAAACATTTTACGTTCAAACGGCGTAATGACGTGTTTGGCATAAAATTTTTGCTTAGAGCGAAACAGGTCAGGGTAGACCATCATCACTAAGATAATAGTGGCGAAGCAGCCGATGATAAAAAAGATGATTTGACTCAGATTGAACACAATATTTTCTATCGCAAAGAAAAAACCCACTCGAATGGAGTGGGTTTTTAGAATCTTGGCTCTCCAACCTGGGCTCGAACCAGGGACCTGCGGATTAACAGTCCGTCGCTCTACCGACTGAGCTATTGGAGAATCTGCACGCATTCTATGTGCCAAAGCACGCAGGGTCAAGTCTTTGCGCTGATATTTTTATGAAATTTACGTTAAATGATTTAAAAATAAACGCTTTAGCTTTTATCGAAGCTGTGCTGAATACTATATCTTTAGCGTCATCAACTTAGCTTAATATTTAATGGTATTGGTCAGTTCTATGAAAACATGGATTGAGAAGGAGTAGATATGGGTTTCTTGATTGCACACTGATGATATAAAAGAAAAAAGCCCAAGGCATTGTGCTTGGGCTTTTTAAAATTTGGCTCTCCAACCTGGGCTCGAACCAGGGACCTGCGGATTAACAGTCCGTCGCTCTACCGACTGAGCTATTGGAGAATCTGAAATGCAGTATAGAGAAATTTATACATGGGTCAAGTTACAAAGCCAAAAAAAGCTAAATTTTAGATTAATTGTTTTTTTCTAAGCAGATTGATAGGCTTATCTGCATTTTTAGGCAAAAGAGAAGGCGCTGATGTTTGAAAAAGTTGATCTATAAAAAAAGCCCAAGTCATTATGCTTGGGCTTTTTAGAATCTTGGCTCTTCCACCTGGGCTCGAACCAGGGACCTGCGGATTAACAGTCCGTCGCTCTACCGACTGAGCTATGGAAGAATAGTGGCTCTCCAACCTGGGCTCGAACCAGGGACCTGCGGATTAACAGTCCGTCGCTCTACCGACTGAGCTATTGGAGAATCTGATGCGCATTTTAGGGAGGAAAGGGAAATGGGTCAAGTAAATAATATAAAGAAATGAATTGTTTGCTTTATAAATATGCGTTTAGGCATCAAAAACAAAAAACCGCTCAAAAAGAGCGGTTTTTTTCAAATAAGACGAATCTTATTTTTCAACGCCAGCAGCTTGACCTGCATATTTCGCGTTTGCATAATCCCAGTTTACAAGGCTTTCAAGGAAAGTCTTGATGTAAACAGGACGTGCATTACGGAAGTCGATGTAGTAAGCATGTTCCCAAACGTCAATGGTTAACACTGCAACTTTACCGTGTGCAAGTGGAGTGTCTGCATTTGAAGTTTTAAGGATAGAAAGGTTGCCATTTACTTCGTCAGCAACTAACCAAGCCCAACCTGAACCAAATTGAGTTGTAGCAGCAGCAGCAAATTCTTCAGCGAATTTTTCGTAAGAACCGAATGCTTCATCAATTTTAGCAGCTAAAGCACCTGTTGCTTTACCACCACCGTTTTTAGCCATACAGTTCCAGTAGAATGTGTGGTTCCAAACTTGCGCTGCATTGTTGAAGATACCTGCTTTAGATGCATCACCAGCAGAAGCTGTGATGATTTCTTCTAAAGTTTTACCTTCAAGGTCAGTACCCTTGATTAGGTTGTTTAGGTTAACAACGTAAGTATTGTGGTGTTTGTCGTGGTGGAATTCTAAAGTTTCTTTGCTGATATGCGGAGCAAGATCTTCGTAGCCATATGGAAGTGCAGGTAAAGTAATGGTTGTCATGTTTCATTCCTTGCAAATTTGCTGGGTTTTACTTTAAGTGCATTTATTGTAAATGATTCTAGAGACAATAGGGCAGTCTTTTAATACACAAAATATGCAAAAATTTTCGCAAGGAGACATATCGGATACACAAGATGTAGTTAGAGCCTTTTGCACGAAATATGTGCATTTGAGCAGGCTCTAAGCTACTTTAATGGGTTTACTGATCTGAATAGACTGCGATCAATAACTAATCTTTAGATTGTAGAGCCATATCATAACGACGATTAACTTCATCCCAATCGACCACATTATAAAAGGCATTGATATATTCAGGACGACGGTTCTGATATTTCAGATAATAGGCATGTTCCCATACATCTAAACCGAGAATGGGGGTATGCCCCCACATAATCGGGGAGTCCTGATTTTCACTACTTTCAACAATGAGTTTGTTTGTAGGGGTCACGCTCAGCCATGCCCAGCCACTGCCAAAACGGCTAATCGCTGCTTTGGTAAATGCATCTTTAAACGCATCAAAACCATCGAGTTGCTCATCAATAGCCGTTGCCACAGCTCCTGTAGGTTGTCCACCGCCTTGTGGACTCATGACGGTCCAAAACAGTGAGTGGTTGGCATGACCACCTGCATTATTGATCACCATATTTTTAAGATCAGTAGGAACATCATTCACTTTTGCAACCAGTTCCTCTACTGAAAGTTTCTCCCATTCTGTGCCTGCAATCGCGCCATTAATGTTATTGATATAAGTTTGGTGGTGTTTACTGTGGTGAATTTCCATCGTTTTTGTATCAATATTAGGTTCGAGCGCATCGTATGCATAAGGAAGAGTAGGTAAAGAATATGCCATGTGTTTGATTCCTTTAATCATTCAAAATTGTTTATGGATGTTTTTCAAAGCAGTTTTATTATCTGCTTAAAAGTAAATGAGAATCAATATGTTTATTATTTACAATTTTATAGTATGAATTGAAATAAATTTTATGATTCATATTCGTTTGAACCTTAAGCGTATATGAAACAATGATTTTTTGAGTTGATGCTATGCTCTGATACAAGAATAAAAATATTGAAAATAGTATTTTAAATTAATGGCTTGTTTAAATTATGGTTTGGGCTGATATGGTCAGTAAAAGCTTATGGGAGAGCGGGATGAAAAGAGCTTCATCCCAGTGATTGCTTAAATCGGGTTATTTAATTCGAAATAAACATACTCAACATCAAATTGTGCTGTAAGGGCTTGACCTAATCGTTGCACGCCATAGCGCTCAGTCGCATGGTGTCCGCAAGCAAAATAATGCACATCGAGTTCTTTGGCTTCATAGAAAGTACGTTCACTGACTTCACCTGAAATATAGGCATCACAGCCTTGTTCAGCGGCTTTGACAATAAAATCTTGCGCACCACCAGTACAAAAACCGACTTTTTTGATCATGGTCTTGTCTGCAGGAAGATGGGTCACATCAAACTTTAATTTTTCAGAAATGAATTGTTTAAAGTCTTGCACAGGCATCGGTTGTTTTAAATAACCGATATTGCCAATAGGATGACGTTCAGAGGGGTCAAGCGCTTCAATCTGTTCTAGATCGAGCAAATCAGCAATTGCTGCATTGTTTCCAAGACTTGGGTGGCTATCGAGTGGAAGGTGATACGCAACTAAAGAAAGATCATGTTGAATGAGACTCTTAATACGTTTACCGCGCATCCCTGTGATAGGGTAAGCTTCACCTTTCCAAAAATAGCCATGGTGCACCAGTAACAGATCCGCATTTTCTCGAACCGCAGCATCAATCGCATCTTGTGATGCTGTCACCGCAGCTAAAATTTTACGCACTTCAGCCCTACCCTCAATCTGCAGACCATTGGGTGCATAGTCCTTAAATTCGGGAGATTTTAGAGTTTGGTCACACCATTGGATAATGTCTTGTAATTTTGCCATATCGACTTAAAAACTCATTTAAATTGATTAGATCGGAACTTATTGTTTATTGTAACTAAAGCATGACAAAACTCTTGCTTATTTTTGTGCTAGAGGTTGAATTTCGCTTTACAATAGGCATAAATTACTTAGTCATCAATGAATTAAAACATTTTAGAGGGTGAAATCGTGCGCAGGACTTTTTCCTGGTTACCTTGGGTATTACTCATTTTAGTCATTGCTGGATTTTTTGCGTGGCAGCAGTATCAAAAACCAAAAGCGCCTGTAGCTTCGGACGGTATCAAAATGCCTGCTGAAAAGGTCGAACCTTTAATTAATACGACGCGTATGCGGGTGGGGTGGTTTCTTATAGTGCTGCGGTGAAAGTGGCTGCGCCAGCAGTGGTGAATATTTTTACTACACAGAAAGTTAAACAACTCGATCATCCTCTACTTAATGATCCTGCATTCCGTGAGTTTTTTGGTAATCAAATTCCAGATCAGTTTAGTCAAAATAAAAATGAAAACAGTTTGGGGTCTGGAGTAATTGTTCGCCCAGATGGTTATATTTTGACAAATAACCATGTGATTGCTCAAGCAGATCAAATTGTGGTCGCACTGAATGATGGCCGCCGTGCAGTGGCAAAGGTGATTGGTACAGATCCTGATACGGATTTGGCTGTGATTAAAATAGAACTATCCGATTTGCCTGTCTTACCGTTTAAGTTGAGTGGTAATGAAGTCGGTGATGTTGTATTGGCGATTGGTAATCCCTTTGGTGTGGGTCAAACAGTAACTCAGGGGATTGTGTCGGCAACTGGGCGCTCTGATTTAGGCATTAATACCTATGAAGATTTCATTCAAACCGATGCTGCGATTAACCCAGGTAACTCAGGTGGCGCGCTGATTGATGTTGCAGGGAATTTAATCGGGGTCAATACCGCAATTTTCTCGCAATCTGGTGGTTCTTTAGGCATTGGTTTTGCGATTCCTGCAAAAATTTGTCAACAGGTACTAAATTCTATTCTCAAAGATGGTCGTGTTGTTCGTGGCTGGTTAGGTATTAGCTTACTTCCTGTCGAGCAAGTGAATATTTTAGAGCCGAAAGGACCAGGTGTGGTTGTAGCGGACGTATTGAAAAATGGCCCAGCTGCAAATGCTGGTTTAAAGAAAGGTGATAAAATTATTAAAGTAAATGAAGAGGTGATTACTTCAACTTCACATTTAATTAACTTTGTTGCGTTACAAGCTCCCAATAGCACCATTCAAATCTCGATTGAGCGTGATGGAAAACCAATGAACGTTGCTGTGGTCGTGGGGGAGAGAAAAGAGCAAAGTCAAGATTCACAGTTTATACCCTTACCTGAATAATACTGTAAACCATAAAAAATGCCTCTGTACTCAGAGGCATTTTTTATGGATGCTATGAATCAATGTAATTAAAGTTGCGGGTGGGTACAGGTTCTGGGCTTAAGAATCATTTGGTTATTTAGAGTTAAGGAATTGAAGACACTTACTGACTTTTTATCTCATTGTGTATGAGTTGTCCTTAAAAAGATCGAGATGCTTTGGATACTTTCTGCAATTTATAGTGAAATCTATACGAGCCTGTGACAGACAGAGCAGTCTATTTACTTGTAGTTGACTGAAATATTAATTCAAGTTCTTTGAAAAATTGTCTGGGTGGAGACTTATCGAATTTTCATGCAATTTATCATTAGCTCTATTGGATTTAGCTGAAATTTGAACAACTTATCATGATGATGAATCATCTTCGCCATACGGTAAGGCTAAAACTATACTTGAGTATAAACGAATCCCTTCGCGTGTCTTGAGCTACGCTACAGTTTGGAGATATTTAGGTTACATATGCCTTTTCTAAATATATTCTTCATCGAATTCAGTTTGTTAGTACAGCGGATGGTTTCCGTTATATGCAATTATGGCTCGATTTTTAGATAGAACAGTCTCTGGAGAATTGCTATTTATGAGGTGTTTTATATAAGTGAAGTTGGAGGGTGTTTTGAATCGACAAGCCTGTTTTAGAGATACGATGCGTAAAAAAATAGCGACCGAAGTCGCTATTTTTGTATTTAAAAATTAAGCTTCTTGTTGGATACCTGCAACTAACCAGTCTTGGCTAGAACCCGCAGGTTTTACAAAATGCCAAACTTCAGAAAACGGCTGAGGTAAGCTGTTAAGATCTTCACTTACTGTACCCGTAAAACGTACACTTACTACGTATTGACCATTTTCAGTTGCAGAATCTGTAACCATCGCATTCAGGTTTGAAAATTCAGCTACATCTTGATCTTGATTTGCCATGATATCTTGATACATAGACTGATAAAGATCTGGTGTTAAATAACGCTGAATCTCAGAAATGTTACTTGCTGTATTCATAGATTGAATATGGTTAAAACGTTGACGCGCAATACGTAAGAACGCAGCGGGCTCTGTACCATCAGGAAGCTGACTGCCACTGTTGGTATATGCTGCGCCAAAAGGTGCATTGTTCTGCGGAGCAGCAGTTGAGCCACCTACGGATTGACCAAAGATGTTGGTACTGTCGTTAGATGTACGTGGTGCAGCTTGTTGGCCAAACGGTGATTGATTAGAACCACTGTTTGGCGCATAAGGATTAGCCGCTACTTTTTTTTGCGCCCATTTTACGGAAAATGAAGAAAGCAACAGCAGCGGCAAGTAAAATCCAAATCCAACTTGGAATGCCGCCTTTTTCTTCCTGTGCTTGCGCTTGAGAAGCAGAATTGTCATCTGCCAATGCATTTGCAGCAACAGCACCAATTGCAGCACCCGCCACACCTGCTGCAACCATACCCCCTACGCCTGGGCCAGATTTAGCTGGAGCCGTTGCAGGCGCAGTAGGTTGTTGAGCTGGAGTTGCTTGACGAGGTTGTTGATAAGACTGAGTTGGTGCAGCTTGACGGCTCATGCCGTGGCTTTTACCACCACCTGCACGTTTAGCTTCTGCAGCTAAAGGTGCAACTAAAAGAGCCGCTGTTAATAAACCAGCAATCAAGCCACGCTGTCGAACTTCCATCAAATTTTCCTACTCTATAAAAAATAAATATTGACTCTACCTTTATGCAGTCTTTTATCCTAAATTTCAATAAAAAACGTGTATATTTTAGTTGAGTTCATCACTTAAGCTCATTGCTTCGGTTAAAGCTTCATGTAAGCGTGCAACTGAAATGACGGTAACACCTGCAATATCTTTTTGTGGTGCATTGCCACGAGGCAGGATAATGTACTTAAATCCATGTTTAATGGCTTCTTTTAAACGTTCTTGACCATTAGGAACAGGGCGAATTTCACCTGAGAGTCCGACTTCACCAAAAACAGCTAACTGTTGTGGCAAGGCTTTCGCTCGAAGACTAGAGGCACAGGCCAATAAGACGGCTAAATCAGAGCCTGTTTCGGTAATTTTTAACCCTCCAACCACGTTCACGTAAACATCTTGCCCAGATGTTTGCACGCCACCATGACGATGCATGACTGCCAAAAGCATATTTAAACGGTTTTGTTCTAAGCCTAAAGCGACCCGACGTGGTTGACCATGCGCATCATCCACCAAA
The DNA here is from genome assembly GCF_055632855.1 of Acinetobacter sp. SW-226. NCBI lineage: Bacteria > Pseudomonadati > Pseudomonadota > Gammaproteobacteria > Moraxellales > Moraxellaceae > Acinetobacter > Acinetobacter sp. SW-226. The sequence goes on from NZ_CM145752.1 coordinate 974,480, forward strand.
GCTTGCACTTCGACCAAGAGTGGGCGAGTGCCTTCACGGCTAATCATCACGATTGAACCGGGAATCGCCTCATCATAACGGCTTAAAAAAATTGCCGATGGATTCGCTACTTCTCTTAAGCCTTTATCTGTCATGCCAAAAACACCAAGTTCATTGACTGCGCCAAAACGGTTTTTAACAGCACGAATCATTCGGTAACGTGAGTCGGATTGACCTTCAAAATACAACACGCAGTCCACCATATGCTCAAGTACACGGGGCCCTGCCAGTGAACCTTCTTTGGTGACGTGTCCCACAATAAACAGTGCGGTTCCACTATTTTTAGCAAAACGTGTCAGTAAGGCTGCAGATTCACGAATTTGAGATACACCGCCCGGTGCAGATTGGAGTGTCTCGGTATACAGTGTTTGGATCGAATCCAGAATAGCCACAGCAGGGCGTTCATGTGCAAGCACTTCACAAATACGCTCAACACAGGTTTCTGCCATAACTTTGAGTTTATCTGTTGGTAGGTCGAGGCGGCTTGCACGTAAAGCAACTTGAGAGAGTGATTCTTCACCAGTGACATACAAGGCTGCGCTATTGGCTGCCGCCATATGGGTTGCTGTTTGCAGTAAAATGGTCGATTTACCAATACCAGGATCCCCTCCGATCAGGACGACAGAACCTGTAACTAAGCCCCCCCCTAACACCCGATCAAATTCGCCTATCCCTGTTGCTAGGCGTGTTTCATGCGAAACTGAAATTTGGTTTAATGTGGTAATTGCTGCGGCTTGACCTGCATAACCCCCGCCCATTTTAGGTTGTGCGCGATGGCTGATAGCAGGGGCAATACTGACTTCATTTAAGCTGTTCCATTCACCACACTCTGAACATTGGCCTGCCCATTTGGGGTGATCTGCGCCACATTGTTCGCAACGATATACACTTTTTACTTTTGCCATGCTCGATTGGGTGCACTATTTTAAGATTAGACTGCTTCACAGCATACAGAGGATTGGATTTGAAATGAATGCTCAAAATCAAAAAGCCACCCGAAGGTGGCTTTGATATACAGACTTGCAAAGGAATTTTCAAAGAGACTTAATACAACTCACCTGATTTTCGTTTTTCGATAAAATCACGTGACTCTTTCACAATGACTGTTGAGAGTAATAGCAAAGCAATTAAGTTTGGAACGGCCATTAAACCATTAAAGGTGTCTGCAAATAACCATACGAGATCAAGAGATGCAACGCAGCCAATGAAAACGGATGCGATGTAAATAATGCGGTACAAGAGGACATACTTTTCGCCCAGTAAATAAGTACAGCATTTTTCACCGTAGTAGCACCAACCTAAAATGGTCGAATAAGCAAAGAACACAATACCAAAAGTCACGATCCAACCACCGACTCCAGGAAGTAACTTGTCGAAAACATGGGTTGTTAAAACTGCGCCTGTTTCGCCTCCAAAGCTATTGCCAGCCATGATAAAGCCCATGACCAATACAATCCCCGTAATACTACAAACAATAATAGTGTCAATGAAGGTGCCTGTCATAGAGACCAAACCTTGACGTGCAGGGTGATCTGTTTTTGCAGCAGCGGCGGCAATTGGTGCCGAGCCCATACCTGCTTCATTTGAGAAGACGCCACGTGCAACACCATAACGAATCACTGCACCAATCGCACCACCCGCTACTGCTTCACCAGTAAAGGCATCACGGAAAATTAGCTCAAGTGCAGGCATAACCAATTCAAGATGGTTAAAGATAATGATCAGACCGCCGAGGACATAGCCGATAGCCATGATGGGAACAATGAAAGAAGCTGCTTTGGAAATAGACTTAATTCCACCCAAAATCACTAATGCAGAAAATACAGTAATGACGATGCCTGTGATCCATGTTGCAACTCCTGTGCTGTTTTCTATAGCCAGGGCAACGGTGTTGGACTGTACGGAACTACCAATACCAAATGAAGCCAATGTGCCAAAAAGGGCGAAAATTAGTGCCAACCATTTCCATTTTAAGCCACGTTCAATGTAGTACATTGGGCCACCCGACATTTCGCCTTTTTCATTTTTGATGCGGTATTTTACGGCCAGTACACCTTCACCATATTTGGTGGCCATACCGAACAGCGCAGTCATCCACATCCAAAACACAGCCCCAGGACCACCTAAAACACAGGCTGTTGCCACACCTGCAATATTACCTGTACCAATAGTCGCTGATAGCGCGGTCATCAATGACGCAAAATGAGAAATATCTCCTGCATGTGATTTGGCATCCTCGTGTTTTCCAAAAACTTGTTTAAAGGCCAAAGGCAACATGCGAATTTGCCAAAAAAATAAACGTAAGGTGAGAAATATACCTGTCCCAACAATGAGGACCAGCATGTAGGGCCCCCAGACCCAGCCACTGATCATTTCCATAAATGTTTGTAAATTTTCTGTATTCATTTTTCTTTTGATCCTCTATGTTTTAAAACTTGAAATTTCTATAAAAAAATTGAGTTTTATTAAGCAATTGATATGCCATAGTCATGCATCCTGCACGATTTCTTGTCTTTTTTAGTCTTGGTCTATTTGTTGCATGGAATTTATTTTTTGACAAGCATTTTGAGATTTTTTTCTGAACAGCCTTTGGAGCATGATTTATTCCAAGGGAAATATAAGAAAAATTAATTAACTTTTCAAAATATGTTGAAAAAATAGATTAATGCAATTTTGTTTTTATTTTTGTGTTTTTTTCGGGTAATTTTGGCGGTTGGATATATAAGATGACATCAAGAATGAGTTTAGAAAATACAGAATCGACCTCTGAACAAGGCGATTTAAAACGGAGTTTGTCCAATAGGCATTTACAATTAATTGCGATTGGCGGTGCAATTGGTACAGGTCTCTTTATGGGGTCGGGGAAGACCATTAGCCTTGCTGGGCCGTCTATTCTCATCATCTACATGATTATTGGTTTTATGGTGTTTTTGGTCATGCGTGCGCTTGGCGAATTACTACTATCGAACTTGAAATATAAGTCATTTATTGACTTTTCAACGGATTTGATTGGGCCGTGGGCAGGTTATTTTGTCGGTTGGACATACTGGTTATGTTGGATCACCATTGGTATTGCTGACTTATCAGCCATTATTTATTACCTGCAGTTCTTTAATGGAGGCTTGCCTTTCACTCCGGGTGAAGGGGTGATGATCAGTATTGCCGCCATAGTCTTTATCATGGGTTTAAACCTAGTGACGGTGAAGTTGTTTGGTGAGCTTGAGTTTTGGTTTGCACTGATCAAAATTATTGCAATTGTTGTGCTCATCGCTGTGGGTTTGTGGATGATCTTCACAGGGTTTACCTCAACAGCAGGTCAGGTCGCATCCTTTACACATCTTTGGTCACATGGTGGGATTTTCCCTACAGGCGTGACAGGCTTCCTTGCTGGTTTCCAAATCGCTATTTTTGCCTTTGTTGGGGTAGAATTGGTAGGTACGACTGCTGCTGAAACCAAAGATCCTGAAAAGAATTTGCCTAAAGCAGTCAACTCGATTCCAATCCGTATCATCATTTTCTATGTGTTGGCTTTAGTGATTGTGATGTCTGTGACTCCATGGAACACAATTGACCCTACAGTTTCGCCCTTTGTGAACTTGTTTAGCCAAGCGGGGATTGCTGCTGCTGCCATCATCATGAATTTGGTGGTGCTATCTTCTGTGATGTCATCCATGAACAGTGGCGTGTTTTCAACTTCGCGCATGTTGTTTGGTTTGTCACGTGAAGAGCAAGGTCCAAAAGCATTTGGTCATTTAAACAAACGTGCTGTTCCTGCCAATGCACTGTATTTTTCTGCAGTGTGTTTGTTGTTGGGCGCAGCGCTTCAATATTTTGTTCCAAATACAGTTGAAGCCTTTACTTTGGCAACCACACTTTCGACGATTTTGTTTATCTGTGTTTGGATTATGATTATCTGGAGCTACATTGTTTACTATAAAACTCGTCCAGAATTACATGCAAAATCAACCTTTAAACTACCAGGCGGTTTATTTACCTGTTGGTTTGTGATTATTTTCTTCATTGGTGTGATTTATGTGCTGTCTTTAGAAGCCGACACCATGAAAGCTTTAATGGTGAGCCCAATTTGGTTCATTATTTTAATTATTGGTTATTTTGGTTTTTACAAACCGAAAAATAAATAATCACTGTGATTGAGAAAAACACCAGTCTTTAACTGGTGTTTTTTTTTCACACACTATAATCTTTAGCGCTTAGTGGTTTGGTCATGTCTCTTGATCAGGTTATACTTCTTCAAAATATTAAATAGGTGGTCAGATGCGTTCTGTCATTTTCTGCATCAGTGTCTTGGTGATGAGTACTGCATTCATTGGTTGTGGTCAATCTGGTGCATTACATATGCCAAATGATCCAAACTACGACAAACGGGCAAAATATTTGCTTTATAAAGATGCCGCTGAAAAACCAGTTGCACAAAAGGAAGACTCAACATCCGTTAAGCAAGAGTTTGCTGCACCTTTAGTTGAAACTAATCAACCTTAATCCCTTAAACGCTTCATAGAAAGGATACATTCATGAGTTTTACCCGCAATCATGGGGTTTTGCAGGCCGAGCAATGCTCACTGCAACAGCTTGCGCAGCAATTTGGTACGCCACTGTATGTTTATTCAAAGGCCACTTTTGAAAAGCATTACACAGAAATGGATCGTGCTTTTGATTTTATTGATCATCAAATTTGCTTTGCGGTCAAGTCAAACTCAAACATTGCAGTATTGAATGTTCTTGCGAAGCTGGGTGCTGGTTTTGACATTGTGACGGGTGGGGAACTGGCTCGAGTGCTAAAAGCTGGTGGTGATGCTTCTAAAATCGTATTTTCGGGTTTAGGTAAAACTGAAGCAGACGTTCAAAAAGCCTTAGAAGTGGGTATTGCATGCTTCAATGTCGAGTCTTATGCAGAGTTGGATCGGATTCAAAAAGTTGCAGCCAAGCTCGGCAAAAAAGCACCGATTTCACTGCGCGTCAATCCAGATGTAGATGCGAAAACGCATCCTTATATTTCAACAGGCTTGAAAGAAAATAAATTTGGGATTCCGTCTGATGCGGTCTTTGAAACCTATGCCTATGCTGCAACCCTACCGAATTTAGAGATTATTGGGATTGACTGCCATATTGGTTCACAGTTGACTGAGACACAACCTTTTGTTGATGCCTTAGATCGTATGATTTTGATGATCAATCAACTGAAAGCGATGGACATTCAGTTGAAACATATCGACATTGGTGGTGGTTTAGGCGTGACTTATAAAGATGAAGTCCCACCAACTGTGTTTGAATATGCCAATGCAATGAAGCCTGCTTTAGAAAAATTAGGTTTGAAAGTGTATATGGAGCCAGGACGTAGTATTTCTGCAAATGCAGGTGTGTTACTGACCAAAGTTGATTTATTGAAGCCGACTGTGCATCGTAACTTTGCCATTATTGATGCAGCTATGAATGACTTGATTCGTCCTGCGTTGTATGAGGCGTGGATGGATATTCAGCCCGTTACACCTCGTTCGGATGTTGAGGAACAAGCGTGGGATGTGGTTGGGGCGATTTGTGAAACGGGTGACTTCTTAGGTAAAGAGCGCATGCTTGCACTGAAAGAAAATGACCTGCTTGCTGTATTGGGTGCCGGAGCCTATGGTTTTGCCATGAGCTCAAACTATAACAGTCGTGGCAGAGCTGCTGAGGTGATGGTGGATGGTGATCAAGCGCATTTGATTCGTGAGCGTGAAACCATTGAGTCACTTTGGGATAAAGAACGTTTATTGCCTGAAGGATAATGCAGATGTTTTTAGAATTTACCAAAATGCATGGTCTAGGCAATGACTTTATGGTGGTTGACCTCATTAGCCAAAGAGCTTTTTTGGATACGGTAACGATTCAACGTTTGGCTGACCGTCATTTTGGCATCGGGTTTGATCAGCTTTTGATTGTTGAACCACCTGACTTACCCAATGTTGACTTCAAATATCGCATTTTTAATGCCGATGGTTCTGAAGTTGAACAGTGTGGTAACGGGGTTCGCTGTTTTGCCCGCTTTGTGCATGAGCGTCAATTGACCACGAAAACCAAGATTAAAGTACAAACCAAAGCAGGAATTGTGGAACCTGAACTCGGCCAAAATGGCTGGGTGCGGGTGAACATGGGCTATCCAAAATTTTTGCCGCAGGAAATTCCATTTATTGCGGATGCGCCTGAAGCTTTGTATGACATTGCTTTGGCAAATGATGAACAGCTTACAATTGATGTGGTCAACATGGGTAATCCGCATGCAGTCACTATTGTTCCTGATGTGATTAGAGCTGATGTTACAAGGATTGGTCCTCAGGTGGAGTCACATGAGCGTTTTCCACAACGTGTCAATGCTGGTTTTATGCAGATTATTGATGAAAAACATGCGCGTTTGCGTGTGTTCGAGCGTGGCGTAGGCGAAACACTTGCATGTGGTACAGGGGCATGCGCCGCTGCAGTTTCTGGTATGCGCCGTGGCTTACTGGCACCATCAGTTGAGATCGAGCTAGCTGGTGGTAAGTTACATATCGAATGGCGTGACGGTGATGTGGTTTGGATGACAGGTCCAACCGCAAATGTCTACGAAGGACGTATTGATCTGAGTTATTACCAAAACTAATTGAGACTCACATAAGAAGCACTGATTCGTCAGTGCTTTTTTTATGCAAAATGAAAGACACATCTAAAAAGCTTAGACAGTGTTACTATGCAAAATATAAGCATTCTTTATTTGACTGAACAATAGAGGCGATTTGTGACCTTGGAGCCCATGCAACTGCTCGCGATGTGGTTAAAACAACGAGAAATACAAAACCAGTCTGTGCATACTTTGCAGGCTTATGAGCGTGATGTGTCTGATTTTTTACTGTTCTGTGAGCAGAAAAAACTTCAACTTAATGATGTTGAAGCAACCGATTTGCGTGAATATGTGGCACAAAAAGTTGAACATCAACAACTTAGTTCTAGCAGTTTACAGCGGATGTTGTCTGCGATTCGTCAATTTATGAAATGGGCTGAGCAAGGGCAATATTTGGCTTTTAATCCTAGTGATGACTTTCAGCTTAAACGTAAACCACGTCCTTTACCGGGCTTGGTCGATATTGAAACCATCAATCAAATTTTGGATCAGGCTTTACCTGAAAAAGAAGTCGAACAGCAAATGTGGTACCGCGACAAAGCATTGCTTGAGTTGCTCTATGCCAGTGGATTACGCCTAGCAGAAGTACAAGGCTTAAGAATTAAAGATATTGATTTCAATCGACAGTTACTACGTATTACAGGTAAAGGGAATAAAACTAGAGTCGTGCCATTTGGTTCTAAAGCCAAAGAGGCAGTGATGAAATGGCTAAGCATTTATCCACTGTGGAATGGGGACTTTGTTCCTGATGCACAAGTTTTTATTACACAAAAGGGCAATCCTTTGGGGATGCGCCAGATTGAAAATCGGGTTAAGTTTCAAGCACAGCGTGCAGGGGTAAATATTGATCTGCATCCGCACTTACTCAGGCACTGTTTTGCCAGTCACATGCTGTCAAATAGTGGTGACTTACGCGCGGTGCAGGAAATGTTAGGGCATAGTAATTTAAGTACTACACAAATTTATACGCATGTTGATTTTGACCGCCTAGCGCAGGTGTATGACCAGACGCATCCCAGAGCACAGCAGAAATCTAAAAATTAGTTCATTGGTTTTTAAAAATAAAATCACAAAAGTTTGGTAATATTTCGTTGAATGTTTTCAGCCAAAAGTTGATTTAAGTGAGCTAAGAATAAAGTGGATACAAAAAAAGCAGAATATTAATAAAAAATTCGGCATTATTTTTGCTTTGTAATCATTGAAATAAACCCATTTGGTGACTGCGCTTAACTCGAAAAAACACTATTATGAACTTTTGTAGAATAATCATTTAGCAAAAATTAGAGTATAAACTTAAAAATAGGATTGGCTTGTTGTTCCCTGTTCAGAAAAATGGTGACTTTAAGCTTATATTGAAAATGACAAGTGTGAATATAGGTCAGTAGATGATTTCAGATATACAAGCAAAGTATGATCAACTTAGTTCAGCGCAAAAAGATATTTTTGCGGGTTACGGACTACGTCAAGTTAAACACTTTGTTGAAATTAGTTTAGCCAATATTGAGCCAGTACTGCCTGAAAATGCATTTGTTCAAGGGGTTAATGCTGCGGGTAAAGTTCAGGCGTTCAATCCAGAAACTGGACAATATTATCTTTGGATTTCTGACTTACAGTGGCAAGCAACAACTCAGCCATCAAATAGCATTGATTTGAAAGAGGACTTTCTTGAAGTCTGGAAAATTTTTAATCTTGAACAATATGAATTGATTGATTTAAGTCATATTCATCGTGATTTTTTAGAAAGTCAGTTGGCTTAATGCTATAGAGTGTATGCTCAAATAGCGGGCTGTTTTGATCGAGTTTGGATGATTAAAATAGCCACGATGTTGCATGGCCAGACGTTTTATCACGGCTTCAGAAGCTATGTTCTGAACTGCGGTAAAGGCAACGATTTCATTTAATTTTAAAATAGAAAAAGCAAAAAATAAGCAAGCCTGTGCCGCTTCAGTTGCATAACCTTGATGCCAAAACTTTGGATCAAATTGCCAACTGATTTTAATACAAGGTGAAAAGTCAAAGCGTTCAGGTTGAATATGTAAACCTGTATATCCAATAAACTTTCGCTTGTACTTCAATTCAACCGCTCAAAAGCCCAACCATTTTGATTGATGAATTGTTGAAATGTTGGCGCAAGGGCATTGTTTTTTGTTTGCGTGAGCGGACTTGGAAAATATCCTATCACTTGGGCATCGGCATTTAACTTTGCAAACGCATCAAAATCATTTGCATGCCATGATCTTCAGCGTAAACGCTGAGTTTCAATGCTAAAAGGTTTTGACCTGGTCATCAAATTTCATCAAGCGGGAGTTGAAAACTTTGCTTAATAATTTGGCTAGGCAGGTCTGTTTTGACACTGGTAATGCCATTCTTTTTAGTTAAATGTGTCGATTGAAATTTGCGATAGCTTTCTAAATCAGGTACCACGACTTTCAGCATTGCATCGCATTCTCCTAAAATAATGTAGCATTCCATAACTTGAGGGAGTTCTTTCATTGCCTCAATAAAAGTATCAATGGTTTCCGCATCCTGTCCCACCAACCAAATACGTGAAAACAGAATCAATTGCAGACCAATTTTTTGCGGGTCGACCACAGTTGTATAGTTTTGAATGACACCTGCTTCTTCTAAAAGTTTGACACGTCTTAAACACGACGAGGGTGAAAGGCCAATTTCACGGGCTAGGTCGTTATTTTGAATACGGCCATTGTCTTGCAAATAGCGAATGATATTTTTATCAATACGATCAAGTTTTATACGCACAGACTTTGGTGATTGTTTCATATCTTAGAATATAATTTGAAAAATACGTTTTATTATAGAATAAATTGAAAGCCAATTTTGTAATATTTCGCACATACTAATTTTCACTTTCTAAAACATGAAAGGGAAAAGGAAATGTCTGTATATGTACTCTTTGCACTCACAGTGCTACCGCTGATTTTTACACCTGGGCCAGATATGTTATTTATTTTGTCTCAAGTTATGGGCAAAGATGCAAAAGCAGGCATGATGGCAACAGTTGGTGTATGTACAGGCTACTTACTCCATTCCATTTTAGTGGCTTTGGGTATTGCAGCCATTATTGTATCGTTTCCTGTTTTGTTTGAAACTATTCGTTGGTTAGGAATTGGCTATTTATTGTATTTGGCTTTTGGTTTATTAAAGTCAGTGTTTAGTAGCAAAAAACTGCAACTGGAACGTCAAGTGGAACGTAATCCAATCAAAAAAGGCTTTTTTACCGCGCTATTAAACCCTAAGGGAATGTTGATTTACTTTGCAATTTTACCGCAATTTATAGATAAGTCAGGTCATACAGTTAGCCAAGGCCTGATCCTTTCTTTGCTGTTTATTGCTATGATTTTTGTGGTGTACTGTAGTTTGAGCTTTGTTTTTGCAAAAATCACACAGAAGTCTCAAATAGATGCGCGTAAACAAAAATGGGTTGATGGCACTTCTGGAAGTTTGTTGGCTTTGGCTGCAACATGGCTCATTGTGAACTAAGCTGAGATCAAAAGCATGTCTGAATGACATGCTTTTTTTTAATTGCGCTTTCAATAAAGCGTCATAAATAGCTTATATGATGTGATGTGGAAATGCAGAGAGTGTGACTTTAATTTACTCGAAAGCATTTCTATCTTAAATGACAAATTTCAACACCAAGACAAAGATGTGAACAGACAGTCAATAACTCGTAGTTGAAGCAAATTCGCAGAAAAGAAATCAGATCTGCCAATAATACAAATCAAATAAAAACATAATAAAAATCAATCCTTAATATATGTATGATTTTGTGCAAATAAACTGCGGATAAAAAAGTATGAACGCGACGTTCAGCTAAAATTACGCATTTTTACAGCTCTTTGATGAATTGTGACTTGACCGAAATGCCGTACACATTGCAAGATAGGGCACCTAAAAAAATTTAAGTGAAGAGTTAAACTAACTTTTCTCAACATTTACATTTGCTAAAACAGCCGAGGATTACATGAAGGCTCTTGTTGCTGTAAAACGTGTGGTTGATGCCAACGTTAAAGTTCGCGTTAAGCCGGACAACAGTGGTGTTGACTTAACAAACGTTAAAATGTCAATTAACCCATTCTGTGAAATCGCAGTGGAAGAAGCGGTTCGCTTAAAAGAAAAAGGAACTGTTTCAGAAATCGTTGTTGTTTCTATTGGTCCTAAAGAAGCGCAAGAACAGATTCGTTCTGCAATGGCGCTTGGTGCAGACCGCGGTATCTTGGTTGAAGCTGATGACAGCCAACTGGGTGCTTTAGAAATTGCGAAAGTGTTGAAAGGCGTTGTTGACGCTGAACAACCTCAGTTGATTCTTCTTGGTAAACAAGCAATTGATGATGACTCTAACCAAGTTGGTCAAATGCTTGGCGCACTTCTAGGTGCAGGTCAAGGTACTTTTGCTTCTGAAGTTAAAGTTGATGGCGACAAAGTACAAGTAACTCGTGAAATCGACGGTGGTTTACAAACTGTTGAACTTGCACTTCCAGCGATCATCACCACTGACTTACGTTTGAACGAGCCACGTTATGCTGCTCTTCCAAACATCATGAAAGCGCGTAAAAAACCGCTGGATACGAAGTCTCCTGCTGATTTTGGTGTTTCTACAACAACTAAACTTAAAACAGTTAAAGTTGAAGCGCCTGCTGAACGTAAAGCTGGCGTACAAGTGAAGTCTGTAGACGAACTTGTAGAAAAACTAAAAAATGAAGCGAAAGTGATCTAATACAGAAGGATAAAATCATGAGTATTTTAGTTATCGCTGAGCACGACAACAAAGCACTAAATGGTGCAACTTTAAACGTTGTTGCTGCAGCTCAAAAAATCGGTGGTGATATCACTGTATTAGTTGCTGGTTCTGGCGCTCAAGCTGTTGCTGATGCTGCTGCAAAAGTTGCGGGTGTAAGCAAAGTATTACTTGCTGACAACGCAGTTTACGCAAACCAATTGGCTGAAAATGTTGCAGCTTTGGTTGCAGATATTGCTAAAGGTGGTTTCAAACACGTATTGGCTGCATCAACTACAACGGGTAAGAATATTCTTCCACGTGTGGCTGCACTTCTTGATGTCAGCATGATTACAGACATCATTGCTGTTGAATCTGCAAATACGTTCAAGCGTCCAATCTATGCAGGTAACGCGATTGCAACAGTTCAGTCTGATGAGGCAATCATTGTTGGTACTGTACGTGGTACAGCATTTGACCCTGTCGCTGCTGAAGGTGGTTCTGCTGCGGTTGAAGCTGTAAGCGAAGCAAAAGATGCGGGTATCTCTAAGTTTGTTGCTGAAGAGATCGTGAAATCTGAACGCCCAGAATTAACTGCTGCGCGTATTGTGGTTTCAGGTGGTCGTGGTGTGGGTTCAGGTGAGAACTATCATACGGTTCTTGATCCGTTGGCTGACAAATTGGGCGCTGCTCAAGGTGCATCACGTGCTGCGGTTGACGCTGGTTTTGTTCCAAACGACATGCAAGTAGGTCAAACAGGTAAAATTGTTGCTCCTGATCTGTATATCGCTGTAGGTATCTCGGGTGCGATTCAGCACTTGGCAGGTATGAAAGACTCTAAAGTGATCGTTGCGATCAACAAAGACGAAGAAGCACCTATCAATGCAGTAGCAGATTACTGGTTAGTAGGTGATTTGAATACCGTTGTTCCAGAGTTAGTATCTAAAATCTAATTCCTGACAACGTTTCAAAAAAACGCTTTTGTGCAAGCAGTTTAAGCAATGCTTAACTGCTATGTGCAGGAGCGTTTTTTATGCGCGTAAATCATTCTCAATATTATAAAAAATCAAAATCACTCGATATTTATTTTGTTAATTTAAATCATTGTATTCTGCAAATAATAATGAAAATTTAAGCATTTCTTAAGCTGAGTGTGCAACTGAATATTCAGATTTATGATACTATTTGCCATCCATTTTTAAGCTTAACTTACATAAAACTTTTTTTGTTAAGTTGGGGGTTGTAATCTTGCTGATTGATACTCGCGTATCTTGGTCTGTTCTGATCCTTGCTGTTCTGTGTTTAATCTTTCCATTTTTAGCTGATCTACAGTTTCCACTTTTAGGTGGTGCTGTTGTACGTGGCGTGGAAAATATTCAAGCGTTACTTTTATTGATATTTGCTGTATTTAGCTATTTTTACATGCAGCCAATGCGTCTTCCTGAGGGTAAAAAGTATTTTTGGATCTGGGCTGTACTGTGGTGGTTGCTTCTATTTGGGCGTAGCACCAGTTGGGGGAGAGACTATTTTCCCGAAGTCCCAAAAGTATATTTTCGTGGCATCTCGGTGGTTTTGATTGGTTCAGTCGTATTTATGTTGTTGGTTAAACCATTGCGCGATGAGATTGCGATAAAAATGAAGAGCATGACGATCCCTGCTTGGGCAATGCTGCTCACGGTGTTGGGATTGATTATTTCTGACGGCATTGAGCACAGCCGCATTTATGGTGGAATTTTCTTACATCAGATTGCTTATAAAGACCTTATGGAGGAGCTGCATGAGTTTCCTTTAATACTGGGTTTGTTTATGGTGGCATTTCACATTATGCAGCGCGATAAGCAGGACATTGATCATTAAGTCCAAAGATAGGCGAGACATGACTTAAAGCTCTCAAAAATGAGGGCTTTTTTGCATTTTATGCGATGTTAATAGGGAATGTGATGGAGCTGTAAATGTACATATTATACATGTGTAAAAAATAACCCCTAAATTAAAGAAAATTAACGAGATTAACTGTGGTGACGTGACACAAAAATCAGAGTGTTTATGCTATAATTTACGGCTATATTTCAGTTTTTAGTTCAGTATTTTGAACTAATAATTTTGCAAGTTTTACGACATATAAATGCAAGCGGTTTTACGTTTGTAGAATAAGGAGTATGCATGAGCGTATCGGAAATCAGACCGATTGCGATTGAGGATGAACTCAAGAACTCGTATCTTGACTATGCAATGAGCGTGATTGTTTCTCGTGCTTTGCCAGATGTTCGAGATGGTCTAAAACCTGTTCATCGTCGTGTGCTTTATGCAATGCACGAATTGGGTAATGACTACAACAAAGCTTATAAAAAGTCTGCCCGCGTGGTTGGTGATGTGATCGGTAAATATCACCCACACGGTGATTATGCTGTTTATGAAACCATTGTTCGTATGGCTCAAGACTTTAGCTTGCGTTATCAATTGGTTGATGGTCAGGGGAACTTTGGTTCGGTCGATGGCGATAGCGCAGCTGCGATGCGTTATACCGAAGTTCGTATGCGTAAGTTGACTCATGAAATCCTTGCCGATCTTGAAAAAGATACGGTGGATTGGGAAGACAACTACGACGGCTCTGAACGTATTCCGCAAGTGATGCCAACGCGTATTCCTAACTTACTGATTAACGGTACTACAGGTATTGCTGTGGGTATGGCGACTAATATGGCGCCGCACAACATGACTGAAGTGGTGAACGCTTGTTTGGCTTATGCTGAAAACCCAAATATTTCAATTGAAGGATTGATGGAATATATTTCGGGTCCAGACTTTCCTACAGGTGGCATTATTTACGGTAAAGCGGGCATTGTTGATGCTTACCGTACGGGTAAAGGTCGTTTGCATATTCGTGGTAAATACCACTTTGAAGAAGACCAAAAAACAGGTCGTACCACGATCGTTTTCACAGAAATTCCATATCAAGTCAACAAAGCAAGAACGATTGAACGTATTGCTGAGTTGGTGAAAGAGAAAAAACTGGAAGGTATTTCTGAGCTACGTGATGAATCTGACAAAGACGGGATGCGTATTGCCATTGACTTAAAGCGTGGTGAAAACGCTGAAGTTGTGGTAAATAACTTATTCCAAAACACGCAGTTGGAAAACTCTTTCAGCATTAACATGGTGTGCTTAGACAACGGCCAGCCAAAGTTAATGAACTTGAAAGACATTGTTGCGGCATTTATTCGTCACCGCCAAGAAGTAGTGACGCGTCGTACCATGTTTGAATTGCGCAAGGCACGTGAGCGCGGCCATATTTTAGAAGGTTTGACGGTAGCATTAGCAAATATTGATGCGATCATTGAAACCATTAAAACTTCTGCAAACCCTGCTGAGGCACGTGAGCGTTTACAAGCAGGTGAGTGGGCAGCAGGCAATGTAATTGCACTGCTTGAAAAAGCAGGTTCTGTTTCTGTACGTCCAGACGAAATTGAAGGTGAGGATCCAAGTCGTCCGTTTGGTTTGGACGGCCAGATTTATCGTTTGTCACCTGCACAAGTGGGTGCGATTCTTGAACTTCGTTTACACCGTTTAACTGGTTTAGAACAAGACAAGTTACAAGCTGAATATACTGAAATTTTAGGTCAGATTGCTGAACTTACAGCGATTCTCAATGACTTTAATTTATTGATGGGCGTGATTAAAGAAGAGTTAGCTTTAATTTTGCAACAATATGGCGATGCGCGTCGTACCGCAATTGTTGAGTCGCGTATTGACTTCTCTCGTGAAGATTTAATCCCTGAGGAACAAGTCGTATTGACTGTTTCTAAAACAGGTTATGCAAAAACTCAACCGCTGTCAGATTGTGCTGCGCAGCGTCGTGGTGGTCGTGGTAAGTCTGCGACATCAATGAAGGAAGATGATTACATTCAACACCTGATTGTGACATCGAACCACGCAACTGTGCTGTGTTTCACCGATGTAGGTAAAGTTTACCGTCTGAAAGTGTTTGAGGTGCCACAAGCGTCACGTGGTTCAAAAGGTCGCCCAATGGTGAACTTACTTCCATTGGATGCAGATGAAACGATTACAGCGATTCTTCCTGTGATTGATGCACCGAAGAAATTTAAAGAGCGCTTAGCTGACTTTAAAAACTTTGTTCGTAGCAATGTGGCGACATTACGTGAAAACAGTGTTTTTGAAGCGCACTATGAAGCACTGAAAGCGTCATTTGATGAATTGGCAGAAGATGCGGATGAACTATCTGATGCACTGCGTAAGCAATTGAAAGAGTTAGGTGTTGAGCTTTCAACATCGGATTTGGACAATGAAACATTGGTGGAATTTGCTGATCTAGCAGAGAAAATGCGTAAGAATTTCTTTGTATTTATGGCAACGGCATCTGGTACAGTAAAACGTGTTGAACTTGAACAATTTAGTAATGTTCGTTCAAATGGTTTACGCGCAATTGAGCTCAATGAAGAAGATACTTTAATTGGTGTAGCTATTACCGATGGCGAGCAACAAATCATGTTGTTCTCGAACGAAG
Organism: Acinetobacter sp. SW-226; assembly: GCF_055632855.1. Lineage (NCBI taxonomy): Bacteria > Pseudomonadati > Pseudomonadota > Gammaproteobacteria > Moraxellales > Moraxellaceae > Acinetobacter > Acinetobacter sp. SW-226. The sequence goes on from NZ_CM145752.1 coordinate 990,434, forward strand.
GTAAAGCTATCCGTTTTGCTGAAACTGATGTTCGTGCAATGGGGCGTTCTGCTAAAGGTGTCCGTGGTATGCGAGTGACCATTGGTTCTGCTCAAGCGGATGAAGTGGAAGAGTCTGATTCGGAAGAAGATGATTCAGATGCAAACTTTATTAGTCGTATTGTTTCATTAGTGGTTGTGCCTGAAACTGGAGAAGTTTTATGTGCTTCTGCCAATGGCTATGGTAAACGTACACCAGTAGATGATTTCCCAACCAAGAAACGTGGTGGTAAGGGCGTAATCGCCATTAAGACCTCTGAGCGTAATGGCGAGCTTGTGGGTGCAGTAGCGATTGATGAAACCAAAGAATTGATGCTGATTTCTGATGGTGGCACTTTAGTACGTACCCGTGCTTCTGAAGTTGCGCAGACTGGTCGTAACGCTCAAGGTGTTCGTCTCATTCGTTTAGGTGAAAATGAAACCTTGGTGGGTGTTGAGGCGATTGAAGCAGTTGAAGATGAAGAGGAAATTTTAGACGAGTCTTTAGATACTGTTGAAGAAACGGTGGCTGATGACACAAATCTAGAAGTACCTGAGAATTCAAGTGATTTGAATACACCAAATGAAGAATAAGTGAATGAAAATGAAAAGGGCGCTTCGGCGTCCTTTTTTATACAAACAATACAGCGATTGTTGGGAAAGATTATGAAGCTAAAATTATTGATACTAGGCTGTGCATTGGCTTTAACAGCTTGTGATAAATTGGGACAAAAAGCATTAGACTCAATTCCAAATCCGAGTCCTGTACAGGAAAAAGTGGCTCAAGACGCCTATCAAGCTTTTACTCGAGGTGATTTTCCACAGCTCTATACTTATTTTGAGCCAGAGTTACAGCGTGAATTTAAAACTCATGAAAAAGACATGCGTAAGTTCGCAAAAACCATTCCTAAACAAGCTATTACGACTCAAAAAATTGTATCGAAACACATTGAGAAATCCACAGAAAAACCGAGCTTATATGCTGTAACGTATGAATATGCTTATAGCAATAAAAACCTAGTTCAGTATGATGTTGGTTTTGACAAAGCAGGCGGAAGTACAAAAATTCGTAGTTTTGACGTGAAACTTTATGGGGCTTCAACGGATTAACAACTGAGACTAGAGTATTTGAGGCATCGGTGTTTAGCGGTGTCTTAGACGCCAATAGGCAAGACCTGAACATACCAGACCAAACACAAATAGGTATAGGAGTTTGGGGAGAACAAGAGCAGTTGGTACACCCATTTGGTTGAGTTGGATAAACATTTGAATCCCTTGGGTGGAAGGTAAAATGTGACCTAAATATTGTATCCATGTTGGCATTGCAGCATGTGGCCATGCTGTACCTGAGAGTAGAAATAGCGGAATAGACGTAAATACAATGACATGTCCTGCACGCTCAGGCATATCGAAAAATGTTGAAATCAACATGCCTAAAGCCACGATACAGCCTATAAAAATAGGTACAGCCAGTAACATGCCGCTAAAATTCCCTCCATGTGGGTAGTCATTGATCCAGTAAACAAAACCGAATAGATATAAACAACCGAGCATACCAATGGTCAAAATGGTTGAAAAAATAGCAAAAAACTCAGTTGTCGTTGGTCGCCATTTTTGTTCGCGATATCCAGCCAATAACATGCCTAAACCAAGCACGATGGTTTGATGAATAATCAACGGGGCTATGGCTGGGAAAATATAGCTGCCGTAGCCCGACATGGTGTTAAACAGCGGTGTTTGATGAATAGAAATAGCGGGTGAGAAGTGTGCGATATTACCAAATTTTTCCACATGCTCGTGTACAGCATTTTCAATTGAGGTCGCGAGCCCTAATCCAATTTGCTTGGTTTTTAAAAAATTTGCTGCACTGAGATATAGTCCAATTCCACCGACTTCTCCATGCCGAAGACTATTGGAAAGATTCTCAGGTAAAAGCAAAATGCCATCGGCTTGCTGCTGTTTAATCATGTTCTCAGCTTCAAGGAAATTGCCTGTGACAACTTTAACTTCAACATTTGGACTGAGCGAAACCTGTTGAATAATGTTATTCGTCACAATACTTTGCTCTTCATCCACAATTATAATGGGCAAAGCTTCTGCTTGTTGTGCTTTGTAGGCAGTCGGATAGAAAACACTATAAAAAATCACCGAGAGGATGAGTGTGGTTAGAATCGACTGATTGGCAATGATGTCTTTAAATGTCTTGAGATAATAGTGCAAAAATAACTTCATGACGCTACTCCTTTGATCCGTTTTTTGAGCAGTAGGACAGAGGTCACAGCGTAAAAGACCACATAAAGGATCAGAATGAATAAAGGCAACAGCGATGAGCTGATTGGGCTACCAATGACCCATTGTTCGGTTTGTAGTTTGGCATAGGGTGTATAAGGGATAATATTGGCCCAGAATTTGGTAAACAGTGGCGCGTTATTTAAGGGGAGGGTCACTCCTGCAAAACTGAGTGATGAGCCTCCATAGACCGCAATTAAACCAAAGGTTTTGGATAAATTATTGGTGGCTAAAACAATGCTGCTACTGATTAAGGCATAGGCACTATAAAATAAAAGCTGTGCCAGCATGATCAACCAAAGTTGACCTGCAACAAACCAACCACGAATTTCGATTAACCAAAACATCCAAGCCCATGTCCAAAGACTAAAAATGAGTACATAGGTTAGGTTTTTAGAGAAAATAGCTGTAAAAGCCGATTGTTTGTTTAGCCAATTTTGTGCTGTCTGGAACTTAAATTCCTGACCAACTGAGAATGCGACACAGCAACAGAGTAGTAAATGCAAAATCGCAGGAATCATAAAAGGTTCTAAATAGAACTCATAACTCAAGCTTGGGTTATATAAGGTCGAGACTTTAACGTGGGGTGTCGGTATGTCTAAGTAAGGAGTGATATTTTCTAAATAACTTTCACCAGCATAGTCTGCCATGGCTTCAACTGTGCTGACTAACATGGCTGATGAAATGGTGTTACCTACACTAAAGTAACTTTGGTTATAGGCGATGCTGATTTCAGCATCTTTAGCTTGCACAAAACGTTGTTCGGCGCCATGGGGAATACTGACATAGCCCCAAATTTTGGTTTGGTTCAGTAACTTTTCGACTTCTGTGTTTTGATCGCTGATGATGACTACATCTAAAGTATGGTTGAGTCTTAAGTAGCGTTGTATATTTTGGCTTAGCTCACTTTGGTCTTGGTCAATAATTGCAATAGGCAAATGTTCAGGCTTGCCTTGGGCAAACATGCTGGAAAACAACACGATAATAAACAGTGGGGCAAGCGTAACTAAACATAAATCCCACTTATGTTTAAGTAAATAATTCAGTTCCCGCAGTAGCCCAATTAGCATTATTTGCTCTCTTTGACTTTAAACAGCACACTCATGCCGACTTTTAAGTCAGGAATGTCTTGGGCAGGGGTTAAATGAAGTTTAAAACTGCGAATGTCGTAGCCCCCTGTTTGACGGGTGGTTTTAATGGTTGCAAATTCACCTTCGGCATCAATACTTTTAATATCAAAGTTGGCGTTTAGGTTTAAGGCTGGAATAAAGCCTTGAATTTGTTTTGCTTGGTAAATGTTGGCATATTGGTCTTCACGAACGTTGAGTGACACCCAAAGCTCGCGATCTTGAATAATACTCACAATCGGCACACCCATTGCTACTAGCTCGGAGGGCTTACCATAAGTTTTAGATACGGTGCCATTAATTGGCGAGAGTAGTTTGGTTTCGGCTTCAAGCGCATTCGCTTCTGCAACTGCTGCTTTTGCAATTTGAACTTGTGCATCTGCTGAGCTTTTCTGTTGTGGTGTACTGCCACGCTGTGCACGTTCATATTGTTGATATGCCGCTTCTGTCATTTGAGTCGCGGACTGAGCCGCAGCATGCATTTCATCACGACGTTGGCGTGAAATAACACCTTGTTGGTATAAGTTAGCCCCACGTTGATAGGTGGTTTGCGCTAAGTTTTGCTGTGCTTTGAGCGCTTGCCAGTTGGCATACAAACTGGCAATATTTTCTTCCTGAGAACCACGGTCAGCGGTGGATTGTAGTGCTAAAGCGGCTTGTAAACTGGCAAGAGCTTGTTGTTTTTTTGCATCAACTTCTGGGCTGTACAGTCGAACGAGTTCTTGGTTTTTAGTGACCTTTTGTCCATCATGCACATAAATTTCTTCGATTCGGCTTGGTACTTTGGTGCTTATATGAAGCGTTTCAGCTTCAACACGGCCTTGAATATCAACAGTTTTAGGTTGTTGATAGGCTTTCCAAAGACCAAAAGCAATTACGCCCAAAACTAGGATGAGTGCTACTGTGCCGAGGACTTTAATTCTTTTTGACTTTTGATGTGTGTCGGTCGTATCTGATGATGAATTATCCTGATTTATTTTAGTCTGGGCTTGGTCTTCTCGTTGCTCTGTTGTTAACTCATCTTGTGAGGGCGCTATTTGATCTTCTACTGTTTCAGATTTTTGTGGATCGGGCTGATTTTGATCTTGATTCATTAAATGGCTCTCATCAAAGAATTAACGAATAAATCGTGTATTGGGTTGTAGAAGATAGGTTTGAAATTGATCAATCGAACCGTGGCTCTGTAATAATGTTGCCAGTGACATGACATATTTATAGGCATTGAGTGCAGTTTCTGCTTTTAGAGCACTCAGCATGTTTTGTGCATCAATCACCTGAGTGGCGGTACCCATATCTTCTTTAAAGGACAGTTCTTGTATACGTAAATTTTCTTGCGCTGCTTTTATATTTTGCTGCAATAGCTGATCACTTTGCTGCGCTGTGGTGGCCTCGCTATACGATTTATAAATTACATTTTCAATTTCTTGCTTGGTTCGTGCTGTCATCAATTCAGAAGCATAGCGTTGTAACTCTGCTGCTTGGACATTTTTATTTTTATCAATGCCTGAGAACAGATTGTACTGTGCGGCTAAACCAATAATCCAGTTGTTTTTATCATCTAAACTATATTCACCGAAGGCAAAAATATGCGGTTTTTTGGCGGCATTTTGTACCTTAACATTAGCTTGAGCCAGTTGCGTATCCATTTGCATTTTCTGTACTAAAGCAGAGTGATCTGTATACGATTTGAGTAGTGCATTCAAATCTTGATTTTGTGTACTGTTAATGAACAATGGTGTGGTTAATTCTGTAATTTGGCTGCTTTGTAAGAGATTATTCAGTTGAAATAAACTGGCTTTTAAATTGGATTGGCTCGCTTGTTCACTCCGCTGGGCATTGTTTTTTGCCACTTCAAACTGCATGCGTTGTCCCTTACTGATAAAACCTTGTTGTTCAAGCTTGAGTGCATTGTTGTAATGTTTTTGCATGGACAGCAAATTATATTGACTAGAGCTCAATAGTTGCTGTTGCAGTTGAACATTGAAATAGGCTTGAATCAATTCAAAGCGTTGTAGGTCTCGCTGTTGTTTTGTATTGAGTTCGCTACGTTTGGCTTTAATGTTGGCGACTTGTTTTGCACTTGAGGTTAGTCCACCTGTATAAAGTGGCATCATTGCTGAAATGCTCGGGCGAATGACTTGATCTTCTAAAGTGACCTGTGAACTGTCTGGAATCAGTCCTACGCCTTGATGGATGGTCTGATCAATACCTTGTTGTAGACCGCTTAAATCGCCTAAATTAGGGTTTGAATTTTGCCATTGATCAATTTGTGTGGTTACACCATCAGACAGTGTTTGTTCTAAATTATTTTTGAGTGCTCCAAGCGGTATATCAAGCTCATTATGAAAGGCATAAGCACGCACGTTCAGATCGACACGAGGCAACCCCAAGCCTTTTACTGCTTCAGCTTCAAGTTTTGACGCTTGCTGCAAGGCTTGAGTGGCTTGTGTGCTATAAGAATCTTGTAACACATTTTGTTCAGCTTGCTGGTAGCTGATAGACGCTGCAAAAGCAGTAGAGTTAGTGCCAAAACTAAAAGCTAACATGCTGAATGATAAGATTGATGGCAGTGATATACGCAATGAGAATTTGTTGGTCGGTGTGTTAAGCATGTTGGATAGTCTTTGTGGCATGGACACGACTCTTTTCTATGTTTTTGCACATTATACGCATAATCTAGTTATGCTGAATGTTGACTCAGTTATTGAATTGTTTAATTTGCAAATGTATATCAATAGATTAGCGATATTTTTACACAAAATAAATGCATTTGCCTTGGTGTAGATAAATGGCTGATACCTTTCTGTAGGGGATGTGGCTTATGGTTCGTTAAAATTGGAGTGTTGATCTTGATTGAATTTTTGACTGTAAAGGTGAGACAACATTGAAATTTTTCCGTTGAATTTACTGCAAGCCCCGTCTATCTGTGGTTAAATGCCATCATTTTATTGTGTTTCACTTTGAAAGGAAAAATCATGCGCGCGTACAACTTCTGTGCTGGTCCTGCTGCATTACCTACTGCCGTTTTAGAAAAAGCTCAAGCTGAAATTCTTGATTGGCAAGGCAAGGGTCTTTCCATCATGGAAATGAGTCACCGTAGTAAAGACTATGTTGCAGTTGCGGAAAAAGCAGAGGCAGACTTACGCAAACTCATGAACATTCCAGAAAATTACAAGGTATTGTTCCTTCAAGGGGGAGCATCACTTCAGTTTTCTGCGATTCCTTTAAACTTGTTGGGTAAAAACAGCAAAGCGGATTATATTCATACGGGAATTTGGTCTGAAAAAGCGTTGAAAGAAGCGCAGCGCTATGGCGATATCAATGTCGTTGAAGCGGGCACGCAGATTGATGGAAAACTAGCGATTGCAGACGCAAGCACTTGTAACTTGTCCCAAGATGCGGCTTATGTGCACTATGTAGACAATGAAACCATTGGTGGTCTTCAGTTTGCGGGTGTTCCAAAAGCTAATGCTCCACTGGTTTCAGATTTCTCTTCAAGTATTTTGTCTGCACCAGTTGATGTTACTCAATTTGGGATGATTTATGCAGGTGCGCAGAAGAACATTGGCCCTGCGGGTTTAACCTTAGTGATTGTTCGTGAAGATCTGCTAGATCAAGCTAAACCTGAAATTCCAAGTATTTTGAAATATTCTTCACAAGCGAAGAATGATTCAATGGTGAATACACCATCAACTTATGCATGGTATTTATCTGGTTTGGTGTTTGAGTGGTTGCTTGAACAAGGTGGTGTCGAAGCAATTCATAAAGTGAACCTTGCAAAAGCAAATCTGCTGTATGGTTATATTGACTCAAGCGATTTCTATGCAAATCCAATTGCTGTGCAAAACCGTTCGATTATGAACGTACCATTTACTTTGGCGAATCCTGATCTAGAGAAGTTATTCCTTAAAGAAGCTGAAGAAAACCATTTGTTGAATCTTGCAGGTCACCGCTCAGTTGGTGGGATGCGCGCAAGTATTTATAACGCGGTTCCATTAGAAGGCGTTCAAGCACTTGTGAACTTTATGGATGACTTTGCGAAACGCAATGCTTAAGCCATAGAGCCATAAAAGCCAACTTAAAAGTTGTAATGCCAGTCAGTTCAGAAACTGACTGGCATTTTCTTTTAGACTTTATCAGATATGCGGAAGCGTCATCCGCAACCTGCCTAACTTTTGGCTTGGGCTGTTTTTTTTACAAAAGTTGTTCAAACGACGCAAGTGAACAGGTTTTGTGGATGACAAATGTTTTCCTTGCGAAGCTTCGCCTCTCATTTGGCTAAACAAAAGAACAGAGCGAACTCCCAAAAATTGATTTAGAACAGTAAGACTCCGTTGAGAATAGCCCAACAGTAAATGCATTTACTGATCAGTCGTACATTGTTTGATGGGCTTTTTTATTGGTTTTTTCACACATTATCTAAAAGAATCGTGACATTTTAGTGTCATGCCAATGAATGATTCATTTTAGGTATTGTCTAGTACGGACGTCCACCAGCAAGACTAATCCGTTTCAGTAAGCGACGTTGATCGACGGGAAAGGGGCGGCTTGAGTGCAAAGTCACTTGATTATCCCAAAAAACAATATCACCTGTTTCCCAATGATGCTCATAACGAAACTCTGGTTTCAATATGTGCGCACGAAGTTCAGCAATCAATTCACTGCCTGTCGTATCATCGACATTGACCAATTCAACTTCCGAACGCGTATTTAACCAAAGTGCTTTTCGCCCAGATTCTGGATGTGTGCGGACTAAAGGATGTGGATAGGCATGCCCTAAAATCGGTTGATCTTTAAAACGATAATAAGGTGAGTCTGCATAACCCGAATTGCCTGTATTGCTCTGCGCACGGACGAATGGGTTATAAGTAATCAGCTGTAGCTGGTCGATTTGTTTTTTGACATCATCGGAAAGCGCATCATAGGCTTTGATGGTATTGAACCATGATGTTTGTCCGCCATCTTGAGGAAGCTCAAGGGCATAGAGCAGAGAGCCAAAAGAGGGAAGCGGTGTCCACTGGTGATCCGCATGTGGGGTGAGTTCGCCGTGACCTGTGTAGTCGCCTTGCCCAACTGCATTAGAGACAGGAACCACATCGGGGGGGACGCCTGTGTCGGACTGGCTGGCGAGTACCGGATTGTCGGCACTTGGGCGAAAAATAGAGCCAAAATAACTGGCAAAGGCTAAATATTGTAGATCATCCAGAGTTTGATTTTTAAAAATTAAAATCAGGTGTTCAGCCAAAGCTTGTTTTAAGCGATAGATGGTTTCTCCTGCTTGGGCTTTACGGGCATCTAAACCCAAAACCACCGCGCCTAAGGCTTCTTTCGCAAGTGGGATAATGTGTATTTCTTCTGGGTTTTGAAATTGTTCTGGTTGATGCCAACGTGGGGCATCATGAATTGCTTGTGAAAGTTGGGTTAATGCGGTCATGTTGATTATTTTCTCTAGATATGGGGTCTAGAGAAAATGTAGTCAATATATGTACAAGCTTAAAATTAAAAGAAATTCTAAGCTTATAGGACTTACGCACTATTACTTATAGATTCTCTGTGGTAGCAGATGATTTTTATCGAGAATAAAGTCATCAATGAAGTTTTTGATAATTGGTCTAAATAATTTCTTCTGCCAACGATATATATTTTCAAAGATCCGCTCAAACTGGTTCTTTTGTATCTCAACGTAGGCCATCAAGGCTGAAAAAATATGATTCAAAATCAGTTTAGATCGTCTTACTTGAAACTTTTCAATATGACAAACCTGTTTAATCACCCGGTGATATTGCTCTATTTTCCAATGACTTGAATGTAATTCATGAAAACCTTCAAAGGACAATAAATCATCTTCATCTTGATGCACAATATAAAACCTCTGCTGTTCTTTTAACTGAGTCTTAAATAATTGTACAAAGCCAAAATCTTTGAGCCAGATCACTTGACCCTGATGGAAATCTGGCAATAAGCGCAGTTGAAACCATTGTCCTTTTTCTGGGGAAACCTTACGGTTACAGTCGATACCAAACATAAATCGAATACCATATTTTCTTATGGTTTTTAGATTTCCAGTCGATGAATACCAACTATCACCTGTAATAAATTGAATCTTTGCACCCCAACTGAGTACTTCACTTAACATATCCATAAAGTAATCATTCTTGGTTTTACTTTCAGATTTGTCATAAATTCGGAAATTAATTGGAATATTTTGACCATTTCGATCTGTCGCATACAAGGTAATGAGATTAATACCCTTGACGGATCGGTGGTGTTTGCCTGACCAAAAATAGCTAACCAAGTCCATATGTTGACTATATGGTTTATCTAAAACAGTATCATCAATACTGACTATAAGTTTATTATTATCAATATGTTGAATTGATTCTTGATATAGGTCGTGAGGTGTGTAGTCTTCACGCTCTAGAAAGCGATTTACACTATCATGCGAGATATTATAAGTCTCGGCAAGTTGTGTGCAGCTAATAGAGTTCGGTTCTGTCATGAGAAAGCCCATATAAATGGGTAATGTACAAGTTGCTGTAGAAGCATGTTTAATTCGTCTGATCACAGATACTTTATAAAGTATTTTAATACTTTTTTGAATCCGTCAATGCGTAAGTCCTAGCTTATGAGAAAAATGCTAAAGCAATGATTATTTTACTTTTATTTAAAACGAAATATGTAGTTCAAAATGTGCAGATTTAATGTGCGCAAAATGCCTGATTAAAATACTCAAACAGGTCTGGCGTATTGAACCAAAGAGCAATGGATAAGCCGAATAGTGCAACCATTGCAAGACCAATACTACACTTCAGCCATAAAAATGAATTAGTCATGGACAACCGCCTTTTCATCGACAAAGAAATGTACCAGTACACCCAACACACTCAGGGCGATAGAGAACAACCAAATCAAGTCATAATTACCTGTAACGTCATGATTCACACCACCTAGCCAGCCACCGAAAAATGAACCGACTTGATGGGTAAAGAACACGATCCCACTCAGCATGCTGAGGTATTTAATGCCAAACATATTGGCCACAATACCGTTAGTTAAAGGTACGGTAGATAACCATAATAAACCCATCACTACGCCAAAGCTATAGATGGTGAGTGTGCTCAGCGGTAGCAACAAGAAGGCAATAATCGCAATGCCTCGGAGCCCATATAAACCCATGAGTAACTTCGGTTTGGAATATTTACCGCCTAGCCAACCTGCGGTATATGTGCCGACAATATTGAATAAACCGACCAATGCCAAGAACACAGTTCCTGTGGTGGCATTAAAACCATGATCAATCAAATACCCAGGTAAATGGATACCAATAAACACAACTTGGAAACCACATACTAAAAAACCGAGTGCTAAAAACCAAAACGGTTTATGGTTTTTAGCAATGATGAGGATATCTTTAAAGCTGAGTTGAACTTGGTTGGTTGGTGCATTGGCTACAACAAAAGCAGGGGCTTTGAGCATCCAGGCTAAGGGCACAATAAATGCGATCAAAATGGCACTCACGACCAATGCCGCCGACCAGCCATAGTTTTGTAGTAGAAGCAGAGTGGAGGGCAGCATAATGAACTGACCAAACGAACCTGCTGCACTGGCAACCCCCATAGCAAGGCTACGTTTTTCAGGTGGTGCAGCACGCCCCACCGCAGACAAGAGTACCGAAAAAGAGGTGGCAGATAATGCTAAACCTAAAATAAGGCCGACACTTAGGTTGAGTAGCCAACCTGTGGAGCTGATCGCCATCAGGAGTAATCCGATGGTATACAGAACACCACCAATAGCTACGACAATTTTAGACCCGTACTTATCAGCTAAGGCCCCTGTAAAGGGTTGTGCAGCGCCCCAAATCAGGTTTTGCATGGCAATAGCCAAACTAAAAACATTATGTCCCCAACCAAATTCATTGCTCATAGGAACAAGGTAGAGTCCAAAACCATGCCGAACACCGAGTGAAAGTGCCAAAATCATGGCACTGCCAATGAGCATATAAATCAAAGGTTTGGAAAATTGACTCTGAGACATACGTTAGATGCGCAATGAAGATAAGAATAGTCGCTATTGTACGTAATATATCGAAGTAATTCGATATTTGAATGAATTATTTGAAAAGTGTTATAAAAAATTTGGGTCATTAGGCAGAAGTTGCCCAGACCTGAATGTATCAATTAGCCTGCTTCCAAAGGGAAAAGATGCTTACATATCTCATTTGTAAACTGAGCCAGACAGAACTGTGGTGCATCGAAAGGAAAATGAGATATGTAGTGCATGTTTAAACAGAGACTTTGCCTACTTTGGGCTAAACAAAAGTAGGCAAAGGATTAAATTGAATGAGAACTCGATATTCAGATGAAATTAGTATTTATAATCGAGTTGTAACCAGAATTTATCGGTATTTACGCCATAGTCTTCAGCTTGATAGCTTGAAAATTTGCCGAGTGCGGACAAACCTTTGAGTGGAAGAGGGTGGGTAAATGACACAGCAAACTCTTGTCCATAATCCATATTTTTTTCATCGCTACGATAATGGTGATATTCCGTACCTAGCTTGCCTTGCTTTAAAATATTAAGGTTTGAGCTGAGGTACAAATCAGTTAGACCATTTGCAGGTGTATTGAGAAAAACATCTGTCCAACCATTAAATTTATGTTTCGTTGCTAAAGGGGTTTGAAAGCCAATTTTTCCGTCATCACTTCCGAGGACTTCGTAGCCAATTGCAATTTCACCTAATGGTTTAGCTGCACCTACGTTATAGCCAAGTTCGAAGGTATAATAGTCTGCATCATAAGATGTTGGTTGGTCAGCATATTCAGATTGTTTGGCATATTCAGCCACATAACGTAAATTTTTATTTTTGCCTGTTAAACGTAGACCATAGGTTTGATTTGACCACGCTGGTAAGTCTTCAAAATCCATGAAATAACCATAAGCTGTAGCATTCAATAGTGGATTGTAATTAAATTTGGCTTGAATTAAGTGAATTTCACTGTCTTGTTCGCCATCTTGAGCGGCTACATATTTGGGCTTTGGCTCTTCGCTTCCAAAAATGGTATTGACCTGATCTATGTATGCATAATACAAGCCCAACTGCTGTGTTGGCTTAATATTTAAACTGACTGCATCGAAAGTTTGGTCGTTTTGACGCCATGCAACAGAACCCACAAAACGTTGATTATCTAGATTAATTACTTGACGACCAACCGTTAAATCGGCCTTAGGACTATAAACATACTTTAAATAAAGCTGATTTAATTGTAGGTTTTCAGGATCAGGTACACTGCTATAAGCTGTTTCAGCATTACGTGTACTGTTAAAATGATCATTAAGTTCAAGCGTTCCTTCACCTTGCACAAAGCCGCTTAATCCATGCCAACTGCCTGTTTGTAGTGCAGGACGAATGCGGAGAGTAAAAGCTTCTGCGTTATCAAGCTTATTATCTTGATCTACCATTTCATAGCGTAAGCGCGTGTCTAGTGAAAACTTGGTTTGTGATAAAAAGTTATCGGCTGCATAGGATGTCGTTGCTGAAATGCAGGCAAGTGAAAGCGCAGAGAGAGTACGTAATTTCATAGAAATTCCCCTGATTTTTTTTAAAGATAAGTTTAGAAAGTTAGGGGGATGGTGTGTCTTCACCATCACCCTAGAAAAGGCATGAAAGTTTAAGAGGCGAGGCTGTTGCGTTCTAAGACGGCTTGTTCAAATAATTGTTTTTCTTTTGCTTTATGTTCAACTGAGAAGCGAATTAGAATTACGCTAAATGCAGCTATAGTGACCAAACCACCTAAAATAAACAGGCAAGTCTGAACATCTAATACACCTTTAAGTAATAAGCCTGCAGCAACAGCACCCACGTTACCACCAGCACCAATAATGCCTGCTACACCACCTAGAGCATCACGATCAATGAAAGGAACCAGAGCGTAGGTTGCACCACATGCCATGTGGGTAAACAGGGCGAAAACGGTCATGCTAATAATGGCAAGCATTGCTGTATTCATCTGTGAGAATACGATTAAGAATAAGCCTTCAAGTAAAACCAATAAGAATAGTACTTTAGTGCGACCATCTAGACCTTTAGAGATAGCAACTTTGTCAGATACGATACCACCTAAAGCGCGTGCAAATAATGCAAGTAAACCAAAGATACCAGCAGCTAAGCCTGCTTCTTTTAAGCCCATGTTAAAGTGATCGGTATAGTACATTGCTGCAATATTGTGGATGAAAATTTCAATACCGAAACATGCTCCGTACGATACAAATAGGATCCATACACGGTAGTTACGAGCAGCTTGAAGTAAAATTGCTGTTCCACCTTTTTTACCGCTACCCACTTCGATTCCTTGAGCGCGAAGTTCTTTAAAGTTCCCTTGTGGACAGTCTTGAGTAAATTTCCAATACAGCATCCCAACGATCACCATCATAATCCCTGGTATAAGGAGAGCAATACGCCAGCCCATTGCTTGTTCAACACCAAACATTAGGATTGCACCCAGAATAAGTGGCATTAATGCTTGAGTTGCGCCTCCACCTGCATTGCCCCAGCCAGCAGCTGCAGCATTTGCAGTACCTACTACGTTGGGTGCAAACATCACACTAGTATGATACTGGGTAATAACAAAACTTGCTCCAATTGCACCAATCAGCAAGCGGAAGAATAAAAATGATTCATAGGTATTGGCAGAAGCAACACCAAACACAGGAATGCTGCCTAATATTAGAAGTGCTGTATACGTTTTTCTAGGGCCATATTTATCACATAATGGACCAACAATAAGACGGATTAGAATGGTAATGGCAACCGCAGCAATATTAATATTCGCGATTTGGTCTTTGGTTAAATTAAATTCGCCTTTAATCACAGGCATCAGCGGTGCACAGGCAAACCATGCGAAGAAACAAACAAAGAATGCGAGCCAAGTCATATGGAAAGCGCGCATTGCTGGCGTGGAGAAACTAAAGAGTTTTATTTGTGTTGCTTTTTTTGCTTCGCGATTAATTGTTGAAGACATAAGCCATCCCCTGAACTGAACGTAAAAGTGATTGCAAATAAAAGATAATTTGCAAACCGATCAGAACGGACATCTTTGGCCGTCTATATAGTTGAGGAATCTACGTTGATTTCTCGTGTTGTCTAAAAAGCAAACAGTATGCCAACACATAAAATAAATGAAAAAAATCGGCTTTATTGGCGATAGAACGCGTTTTTAGTGGGATGTTTAAACATTTTCGTTGGGGGAAGGGAGTGTCTTAATCACAGTTTGTGGATGTGATTTAATGATCAAAAATAATTCGTATGAAAAAATGGTCAATAAAAATGCATCATAAAAATGCATATTCTAAAATGATTTGATGATGTGCATCTTCATAACACTCCATGATTCATCATAATCCTCATGGAGTATTTGAGGTGCAAATATGTAAGCTTAGAAGCGATAACCTAGGCCTGCATAGGCAAGAATCGGGTTAATTTCGATATCTGCTTTTGATTTAATCAACTCGCCATGCGTGGCATCTTTTACTGTAATAGTCGTTTCATTTTTAAGATGGGCATAAGATACAGAACCCACTGCAAACCATTTATCATTAAAGTCATAAGTGAAACCAACGGTTGCAATGGGAGCAAAAGCATCGGTTGCTTCCAACTCCACTTTAGGGTCCGCTGAACTGGTTTTACCCTCAAGTGATGCGCCTGCATTACCTTCTTTAATATTGGCAATCATATGACCTGCTGCAATGAGATCTTTCTCTGTTTGCGGGTTAATTTCCAACTCATTAAAGTAAGCGTACATCAACCCAACACCAACATAGGGGCGGAATTTATTTACCCCCGTTTTACCAAAGTGATATTGGAACTCGAAAGCAGGTGTCCATGCACGTGCTGATGCTGCTGGACCATTTGCTTCTAAGTCAGTAATGAAAATATCATTTTCAAGTTCTAGGTTTCCAAACACTCCGCCTAACGGTTTCGCTATCGCAGAAAAAGGCGCATAAATTTTCCCTTTACCTTGTAAGTCAACTTTAGGTGGAATCCCAGCTTTCATTTCAAAAGAAATATTATCGGTAAAGAAGTAGTTGGTCATGATGCCAAGCGTTGTAACATCATCAGCTTCTAAACCAGTACCCGGATTATCCCAACTTTCTAGGCCGTGAATTTCGGCTGTGCCACTCAAGGCACTTGGAATGGTATCTAAAGTATTCAGAGCGACTTGTAAGACTGGTGAGGGGGTAAAGCCCTCTTTTAAATTGTCTTTTACCGTTTGGGATTGGACATCTCCGACCGTTGCTGTCTCACCTTCTTTAACGGCTGTATTGACACGGAAGGGTTGGGCTTTACCTTGTGGCATAACATGTAAAGCACCGACAGATACAGAGAAACGTTTAAATCCATCACCATCTTGTAGACTAAAATAAGGTGAATCTGCATGCGTGAGTATAGGTAAGGTAGCAATAGACGTTGCTACGCAAAGCAATGTTTTTTTCATTTTGGGACTCCATGTCCAATGAGCTATTCGTTTTTATAGAGCGTATTATTAAGCTTGCAATTAGAATAAAGCTGTTGTTTTTAAAGGATATGTGTTTTTGACATTTGTGAATGTCAAAATGAGATTTGTGTGATCGTGTTACTTAGTTGCACGCTTTGTTACAGAAAACTGATCCTGTTTGAACATGGATATTCAGGTGTTACAGCAACTAGTTAGCTGTAAATTAAGAAATAAATGTAAAGTAAAATGTTTAACCCGCCATAAAAAAGACCACCATGTGGTGGTCTTTTTGACAGTCGGCATTGTATTTCATGCCAATGACAGCGTTTAAGCTTGAAAACGAGATAAATCTTCTTCAGGACGCGCTGTTAAGATTTCAGCGCCTGTTTTAGTCACTAAAATGGTATGCTCGTATTGTGCTGACAAACTATGATCTTTGGTGACGACTGTCCATTTATCGCCCAATAGTTTGGTTTTCCAGTCACCACCATTGACCATAGGTTCAATGGTAAAGGTCATGCCTTCTTCTAAAATCATGCCTGAGTTGGGTTGACCATAGTGTAAGACTTGAGGTTCGTCATGGAACACAGTCCCAATACCGTGACCACAGTATTCACGCACCACGCCAAAACGCTCTGATTCGACATATTGTTGAATGGCATGACCAATATCCCCAATGGTCGAACCTGGCTTCACTGTCGCTATTCCACGGTACATCGCTTCTTGTGCTACTTTACATAACCGATTCGCAAGAATAGAGGTTTCACCACCCACGATGTACATCATGTTGGTATCGCCGTGGAACCCATCTTTAATAACCGTCACATCAATATTTAAAATATCGCCTTTTTTCAACACTTTTGCATCTGACGGAATGCCGTGACAGACCACATGGTTTACTGAAGTACAAATCACATGTTGGAACGCAGGGCGACCCGGCGCTGCGCCGTAACCTAAACATGCTGGAATAGCGTCTTGTTTATTGACAATATAATCGTGACAAATCGTATCTAACTCAAGTGTAGTTACACCAGGTTTAATATGTGGCTTGATCATATCCAAGACTTCAGCCGCCAGTCGTCCAGCGACACGCATCTTTTCGATGTCTTCAGCGCTTTTGATGAGTCGACGGGGTGCTTCGTAAGTACTGTTCATGATCTCTAAAAACTTTTGGAAATTTGTGTGTGACTATGGTATAAATAGCCGCCCATTTTATCAAATGCTTTTTCGTGAATATATTTATGTCAAGTCAAAGTGATGAATGGGCTTTAAAAATCCGCACATATATCGACACATTTCTCTGGGTGCCCTTTGGGGTGGAGGATGCGGATATATGGAGGCCTAACCCAAACTTTAAGGTAAAGAAAATGGCAGATTACAACGTAAGCATGCGCGACCTTCTTCAAGCAGGCGCACACTTCGGTCACCAAACACGTTTCTGGAATCCAAAGATGCGTCAATACATCTTTGGTGCGCGTAACAAAATTCACATCATCAACCTTGAGCACACTGTTCCTGCGTTAAATGATGCTTTGAACTTTGTTAACAACCTTGCTAGCAAAAAGAATAAAGTATTGTTTGTTGGTACTAAACGTGCTGCTTCTAACATCATCCGTGAACAAGCACAACGTGCTGGTCAGCCTTATGTTGATCACCGTTGGTTAGGTGGTATGTTGACGAACTGGAAAACACTTCGCCAATCTATCAACCGTCTTAAAGACCTTCAAACTCAATCTCAAGATGGTACTTTCGCTAAGCTTACTAAACGTGAAGCTTTAGAGCGTACTCGTGAGATGGAAAAACTTGAACGCGCTTTAGGCGGTGTTAAGAACATGGGTGGTTTACCTGACGCATTATTCGTAATCGACGTTGATCACGAAGCTATTGCAATCAAAGAAGCTAAAAACCTTGGTATTCCTGTAATCGGTATCGTTGATACAAACTCTAACCCAGACAACGTAGACTACGTTATTCCGGGTAACGACGATGCGATCCGTGCAGTTACTCTTTATGCTTCTGCTATGGCTGATGCGATTCTTGCTGGTAAAGAATATGCTCAATCACAAGCAAATGCACAAGCTAAAGGCGAAGAAGCACCTGCTTCTGAGGCTTAATGCGTTTGACGTAAGCTTGTCATTTTTGCGACATGTGATGGTGGCAAAGTAAGCGTCATGTATGCAGACGGCCCAAGAGATAGCTCTGGGCCGTTTCTGTTCTAAAAAGAATTCATTTTCTACCGTATTTTAGGAGATTGACATGACTGCAGTTACAGCAAGCATGGTTAAAGAATTGCGCGATCGTACTGGTCTTGCAATGATGGAATGTAAAAAAGCATTAACAGAAGCGAATGGTGACATCGAGCTAGCGATTGATAACCTTCGTAAATCTGGTCAAGCTAAAGCGGCTAAAAAAGCAGGTAACATTGCAGCTGACGGTGCAATCACAATTGCTCAAGAAGGCAATAAAGCAATCCTTTTGGAAGTAAACTGTCAAACTGACTTCGTTGCTAAAGACGAAAACTTTGCTGGTTTCTCTGCTCAAGTTGCTGCTGCTGCGTTAGCTGCTGGTGAAACTGATGCTGCTAAAATTGCTGAATTGAAACTTGCAGATGGCGTAACTGTAGAAGAAGCGCGTATCGCTCTTGTTCAAAAAATCGGTGAAAACATCCAAGTTCGTCGTGCAACAATCGTTGAAGGCGACAACCTTGCAGTATACAAACACGGTCTAAGAATCGGTGTTGTTGTATCTTACGCAGGTGATGCTGCAACTGGTAAAGGTATTGCAATGCACGTTGCTGCATTCAACCCAGTGGCTGTAACAGAAGCTGACGTATCTGCTGAGCTTATTGCTAAAGAAAAAGAAATTGCTGAAGCAAAAGCAATTGAATCTGGTAAGCCTGCAAACATCGTTGAGAAAATGGTCACTGGTTCAGTTCAAAAGTACTTAAATGAAGTTGTACTTGAGAACCAAATGTACGTTATCGACAACGACAAAAAAGTTTCTGATGTGCTTAAGTCAACTGGTACTACAGTTGCTCAATTCGTTCGCTTTGAAGTGGGTGAAGGTATTGAGAAGAAAGCTGAACTTTCTTTCGCTGAAGAAGTTGCTGCTGCTCAAGCTGCTGCAAAATAATTGAAAAATTATTTTGAGTAAAAAAAGCCCCATTGGGGCTTTTTTTATACAATAAAAACGAAATAAAGGAAAAATACATGGCAAATAAAACAAATCTAGGTATTGGTGCAGTGATCGTGGTTTTGGTTGCTGCATATTTTGGGATTGATCTTCAAGAAAAACAGCTTAATACTTCAACTTCACCATCCAATCTAGAAAGATCGGCTACACATCGGGAAGTGCAAAACACTGGGTCTGATGACGCTGCAAAAATTGCTCAAGCCTTTCAAAACCAAAAAAGTAATGTTCAAGTTCAATCTCAAGGGCGAGTGGTGGCTGTACTGAAAGATGACAATGATGGCTCTCGTCATCAAAAGTTTATTTTAGCATTGCCGAATAATATGACAGTTTTAGTTGCGCATAATATTGATCTAGCTCCAAGAATTGATCGTTTGCAAAAAGGGGATACGGTCAGTTTTAATGGGGAATATGAATATAGTGAAAAAGGTGGGGTCATTCACTGGACGCATCGGGATCCACAGCAACGTCATGTGGATGGCTGGTTAAAGCATCAAGGAAAAACCTATCAGTAATAGAGCAATTTTGTTCTATACGTTTTACTGAATCACAGTATGCTGAGTGGTTCAGGAGAAGCTAACTCATGCACAAAATCAGATCCAGTGAATTTGTAAATTATCATCATGTTCAAGAACTTGGTGGTCTTGAGATGTTAAAAGCCTCCTATCAACATACTCAGTTTTCAAAACACACGCACGAAGGCTACTGCATTGGTTTGATTGATGAAGGTGCGCAATCTTTTTTACGCACAGGAAATCAGCATATTGCACCGCAAGGAGATATTATTTTAGTCAATGCGGATGAGGTGCATACGGGTTCATCTGCTGTTGAAACAGGTTGGTGTTATCGAGCAATTTATCCGACCCCTGAAATGATTCAAGATATTAGTCAGGATTTCTTTCATGAAACTGGTACTATGCCGTGGTTTCCACAAGCTGTGGTGCATGATGAGGGACTGGCAGAGCAGTTGAATTTACTGTTTGATTTGTTATTGCAGCCTAAAAATATACTGTTCAAGCAGAGTTTGTATATTTCAACTTTAGCATATTTATTAAGTCGTTATAGCCAGTCTAGGAAAACATTAAAAGATTTACCTGAAGCGCAGCGTAAGGTCGTGCTGATTCAGGAGTTACTCGAAGCCGAACCAGAAAAAGAGCACCAACTTACTGAGTTGGCGGCTGTGGTGGGGATGAGCCCTTGGCATTTACTACGTCAATTTAAAAAGTTTACTGGACTTCCACCTCACGCATGGTTGATACAGTTTCGTTTACGTAAATCCTTATCTTTGCTAAAACAAGGTTGTGATATTGCGACAGTAGCACAACTGTGTGGCTTCTCCGATCAGAGTCATTACACACGTCATTTTAAAAAGGCATTGGGTTGTACACCAGCACAATATATGGCACATAAAATCTAAAATAACAGCAATTTCATACAAGAAAGTCACTTCCTCAATCTTGCATATTAATTCCTATGGATAGAAATCATAGGGTTTTTCATGCAACAACAAGCGATACAACCACAAAGTCTAAGTTTTTTTCGGGGCGTACAGGACATGCTACCTCTGTCTGTTGCTGTGATTCCATGGGGAATATTGGCTGGCTCAGCTGCGATTAATGCGGGATTGAGTGTGATGCAAGCTGTGGGAATGTCAGCTTTGGTATTTGCTGGTGCTGCTCAATTGGTCAGCTTGAGTATGCTGATGACAGGTGCATCTTTGCTGAGCATTATTTTGACGGTATTTTTTCTGACTAGTCAGCATTTTATTTATGCGTTGAGTTTAAGAGAAGATGTGAAGCCATGGTCATTAAGCCGGAGACTCAGTATTGGTTTTTTGCTGACCGATGAACTCTACGCCACCGCGATGCTAAAACAAAAGCCATCTTATGCTTATATGTTGGGGGCAGGATTCAGTTTTTATGTCTGTTGGGTAGGGTTTAGTTTAGTCGGCATACTGCTTGCAAATACAGTGCCTGATCTTTCAAATCTACATTTGAAGTTTTCAATAGTGGTGGTGTTCTTGGTGATGGCGGTAATGCTGATCCAAAATAGAGCTGCAATTTACGGTGTTATTGCATCATCACTCACTGTTTTGCTGTTGAGTTGGTTGGGTGTGAAATCAGCCATCTTGTTAGCCGGTTTTACAGGTATGTGGGTTGCTGCGATGTTTGATCGTTCGGAGTGCCGAAGATGACTTGGCTATTTGTTTTTAGCTTAACTTGTGTGACTTTTTTTAATCGGTATTTATTTTTAGAGCCTAAAACTCAAATTCGACTGCCTAAATTTGCGACACGCATGCTGAAATATGCCGCGCCTTGTCTCATGGTTTCGATTTGTTTGCCACTGGTTTTTTTTGAGGGTTCACAGTGGAAAGGGATATTTCAAAATAGCTATTTTTATGGGGCAATTTTTACCTTGTTGATCACCCTTTTGACCAGAAAGTTATTGCTCAGTATTTTACTCAGTTTAGGATTTTTTTATGGTCTGAATCTGTTATTCGATTTTTAGCATTTCATGAGCAAATAGACCCATAAAAGACCGAAAAAAGGATGAAAAAGTGCAAGAGTTTGATCTTTTTCATCGCTTTTAAATTTGTATTGCTCTAAATGCGCACTGTTTGCGATTTTTACACTGTTTAGCAATTTGACGTAGCTTTGATTGGGAATATGAAAATATTGAAAATTGAGCAAATGAGGGGTTGTTTGAGAACTTTGAAGAAAGAACAGCATTTTCTTTAGCATTTGTAAGCATAAAATGCTTCTATTTATACAAAAATCAGTAGAGCTCTAACACCTGCCATATCGTAAAAAAGAAGCTGAATTCACATGCGAATTTGTCAAATAGCTCTGAATTCGAGAATAGATAAAATCACGCTTCAAAGTGGATGAAAAATAGCTTTGAATATACAAAAAATGAATTAAGAACACATTAGCTCGGCTAAACCTACAAAGTTACCAAGATTGTGAGCACAGCCAACTCAAAAACTGGAGCGATTGGATTTTTTTATTCGATGTAAACATGGTTTTGAGCGATGTTAAAGCATCGAGATAGAACGGCTAAGGATCATATGCAGTCATTTGTATAAAGACTAGGTATTAAAAAAGCCACATTACTGTGGCTTTACTGTCAAATACGTGTTGTAGGTCTGAATCTTAAGAGTTTGGTCCATCAATACGTTCAATGCTAACTTTCGCAGTACCTGAATTAGTAATACCCAATTGTTTTGCTGCGCCGTAAGATAAATCAAGTACACGGTTACCGTGGAAAGGACCGCGGTCGTTAACTTTAACCACAACGCTCTTACCATTGGTTTTATTCGTTACGCGGATATAGCAGTTTAGTGGCAGGCTACGGTGTGCAGCAGTTAATGCATTCATATCGAATGTCTCACCACTTGCAGTTTTACGACCGTGGAACTGACGACCATACCAAGAGGCCATACCGGTTTGGCTAAACTTACGTACTGTATTTGATGCAACAGTATTTAACTTTTCAATCACTGAAGGCTCTTCTTCAGGGATTTCAATTTTTGCAGCGATTGTTTCGCGGCGAATTTTATCGCCTGAACGTTCAGTGATTGAAAGGCTATTTAAATTTGAGAAGTGTGAGTTGAAGCCTTGAGCATCTTTATTTAAGACACGTGCAGCTAGACGAGAGTTATCATTATCATTGGTAAATGATGACTGAACCATCTCTGCTTGCGATTGGCTCAGCACGATGGTCGAGGCAATGGCCAGTATATATTTAAGTGATGACTGCATTTATAAACTCCAAAAGACAACGCTTTTTTCTTTAAACTAAGTGGCTGAAAGATAAAAAAACTTGCCTGTTAATTCACTTTTGCAACAGCATTTGACGAAATGGATAATATTCATGCAGTCATAAGCATGTCTAGTGTTTAATTAAAATAATGATAAAAACTACATAAACTGAACGTTTTTTGATTAAAAAATAATCAACATTGTAACGTAATATTAAAAATGCCGAATTTTACATCATTTTTAAATATTTTTTTGTTGACATTTTAATCTTGAGTAAAAAGCTAGCCTTATCGGCTAGCAATTTCAGCCCCTAACTGCCACACCGCAGTCGCATACATACGACTCTTATTGTAGGTTGTGATCACCTGAAAATTAGGGTAGGTAATGTAATAACTTTGCCCATAGTTTTCCTGTAGTTGGATCACATTCACCATATCTAAATCATCAATTTTCACAATCGGATTGGTGGGTTGAATGCCCTGATTTTTCAGCACACCATAAGGCGTCGGTAAAGTTAAATCTTTGGCAATCACAGATTCAGGATTAGAACCACTATAGCGTGCTGCGAATCCAATTGGCTGATTACGTTGCCAGCCATGATTTGCTAAATAGTTGGCAATTGAGCCGATAGCATCCACTGCTGAATTTCGTAAATCGACATGACCGTTACCGTCATAATCCACCCCAAACTTTGGAATGTTGCTTGGCATAAATTGTGGGTAGCCCACCGCACCCGCGTATGAACCTACAACCGAGTTGGTTGGCACGCCATCTTTATAGCTCCACGCGATTAATGCACTGAGTTCATCTTGGAAATATTGCTTACGGCGTTCGTAACCAAAACCTAAAGTCGCTAAGGCATCACGAGTCACAAAATTACCTTTATTGCTCCCAAAACCTGTTTCTACCCCTAAAATGCCGAGAATGACGGACTGGGGTACACCAAATTGTTGTTCGGCACGGTTTAGGGTATCCGCATATTGTTCTTTAAAGCGGACACCACGTTGAATGGTGCTCTCTGCCATAAAGTTGGTTTTATATTCGTACCACGGTTTGCTTTCACCAGGGCGGTTCATAATGTTGATGATGTTGGGTACATTTTTAGAGCCACTCATCGCCCAATCGACTTGTTCAGCAGACAGGCCATAATTTCGCATGGTTTTTTGTTTAAAGCTGAAATAGTCAGGATGAGAAGCAAAATCGTTAGCTTGGCAAAAACTGGTGATCGACAAAGCGCCAATCAATAAAGGTAAACGTTTAACTTTGTTATAAAAGTTTAAATTTAACATAGAAGTCTAATTTCCAGAGTCGTTATTGGCAGTGGAGCAAAGCGAATAGGGGAAGGCCTATAGTTCGCGTTTCTGTTATGTCGAAATTCTTGTGAACGGAGTCTAGCGTGAATAGGCTTTAAGATAACATTGTCTGTACTGAAGAGGGCAAATAGGTATACAAAAAAAGACAAACTCAGCCTATATAAAGGACAGATCATTCAAAATAGCGCAGATTTTCAGGCAGATTATTTGCGTGACTATATAAGTCAAGTTTTACTGACTGATATAAAAAGTCTTCTATATATAGAAGCAATTAAAATTGTAGTGTTTAGAGTCTCATGACAATGACAAATAGATCTGGTCTCAGCTTATATATGAACTTTATATATAGCTTTATTAAAGACTAAGAAATCATAGCTTAGAAACAAAAATGACCCTATATAAATAGAGTCATTTGATCTGAAAAGTCGCGAAAGACTTTTAGTCCTTAAGCATGAAATAAAGTGTCGTGATACTCAGCTAAAGCTAAAAGTTCATCTTTGGTTAAATTTGGGATGATTTTATTCGCTGCAATATGAACCGCTTTAATGACAGCCGCAGAACCGATATCGGCTGCTTTACGCTTGATCATGCCCAAATCGAGGGTTTTATTAAAGTCATTCATGAAGTGGCGTACAGTCGCTTCAGCAAACTGTTTATACAGTTCGGTTAACGCGGCTTTATCTACTTCATTGCCTGCTTTAATTTCAGCAAAGTTATATTTGAGGCTGGTCACTAAGCTTGCATCTAAAGCTTCACCCACACGGAACTGACCTTCAGCATCTTTAAACAAGCTTTTTTCAGAAAACTGAATTGAAGCTTGCACTACGTCGTTTGATGCTTTGCCTAAGAGTTGCTTCAACAAAACCGCAACTGTTGACTTAATATAGCCAGCCAGTTTTTCCGCTGTGTCTCGTTTATCACTCGGTGGAAAACGGCGTACTAACTCAGTCAAAATGGCATCAATAATTTCATCATTGATCAGTAGTGCTGTTTTGTCTCGAAGTGGATATAAAGGTTCACTTGAGTCTTTCTTCTGCTGAGCAGTTTGAATAGTCTGTAAAAGTTCAGTCGATGGAATAAAACCAAAAAATGGCATCGTGTATTAACCTCAATGTTCTTTATTTTATTGTCGCGCCAATCGAATTGGGCGGGGCATCCATGACACATCTGACACACGACACGGGTTAATATCTAAACCACCACGGCGTGTATAAGCTGCGTACACCATCAGCTTTTCAGGTTTCAAATTTTGCCAAATATCGGCAAACATTTGTTCCACACATTGTTCGTGGAAACCGTTGTGCTGACGGTAAGAGATAATATAAGCCAGTATGCTGTTATAACAAGGCTTTTTACCTTTATATCTGATAAATACTGTACCCCAATCTGGTTGTCCTGTGACTGGGCAGTTACTTCTGAGTAAATGCGAGTAAATCTGTACTTCAACATCTTCAGCAGCGCTATCTAATGTCAACAGATTTGCATTGGGATGATTTTCCAATTGAGTCGGGATCAGTTCATCAATACAAATGCCTTCAGGTTGACTAACTTGCACATCATCAACATGAAACAACTCAATACTCACATCTGCGCCAGCAGCCACCGATAAATCCTGTTCAACTGTTGCTTTAAACGCAGCTTTAGACTCAAACTGAGTAAAGTTCATGCTATTAAAGTAAAGTTTTAATGACTTTGACTCAATGAGATTGGGCGAGGTGGCAGGCAGGCTAATGCGACCAATGGCAACTTGTGGAACACCATGGGTGTTTAACCAAGAAATTTCAAAAACATGCCACCAGTCTTTACCTTGTTGAATACCTTCAACATGTGCATAGTGCTCACGTGCTGTGGCACGCGCAATAGGAAAAAGAATATCGGGTTGATAAGTTGTAGGGTAATTGGTGTCTTTACCCAAAAGAGAATGTTCTACACTCATTATTCACGCATTCCTGAACCACGAGAAAGTAAATAGTAAGCAATGCCATAAAGCACTGCACAACATATAGTCATAACAGATAGGGAGACGACGACATTAACATCGCTATGACCTAAAATACCGAAACGAAAAGCATTGACCATATATACAATCGGATTGATCAACGATAAATTTTGCCAAAAAGGGCTGAGTGCTGAAATGGCATAAAATACGCCACCTAAATAAGTTAAAGGCGTCAGCACAAAGGTTGGAATGATGGAGATGTCATCAAAAGATTTGGCATACACAGCATTGATAAAACCACCTAGTGAAAATAAGAACGAGGTGACCAAGACGGTGTAAATGGTAACAAACCAATTGGTAATATACAGGTCAGTAAAAAATAAACTCATAGCCGTCACAATAATACCGACCAAGACCCCACGACAGACACCGCCTAAGACAAAGCCCCATAAAATGGCATGCAAAGGTACAGGACTCATGATCAGCTCTTCAATACTTTTTTGAAATTTGGCACTAAAAAAGCTCGAAGAAACGTTAGCATAACTGTTGGTAATCACCGCCATCATAATCAGTCCAGGGACGATGAACTGCATATAGCTAAAACCGCCCATCTCGCCAATACGAGAACCGACCAAATTACCAAAAATCACAAAGTACAAACTCATGGTAATGGCAGGTGGAAGTAAGGTTTGCGGCCAGATACGCATAAAGCGGCGAATTTCTTTATGCACCAGAGTATATAAAGCTACGCTAAGTTGATTTAAGTTCATGGCGTAGTTCCTTCGAGATTTTTTTCGACCATCTTCACAAACAGTTCTTCTAAACGGTTGGATTTGTTCCGCATACTACGAACTTGGATCCCTTGCGATTCGAGCAATTGAAATAAGTCATTGAGAGTATGTGCTCTATCCATAGTCACTTCTAGAGTCACGGCGTCGACTAAGTGGAAACGAACCCCAATAATGTCGATATGAATCGGCTCAATCGGTGTGGCCAAATCAAAAATAAAGGTTTCCTCATTGAGCTGATTGAGGAAATTTTTCATGCCGGTGTCTTCTTTAATCACACCACGGTCAATAATGGCAATTCGACGACATAGCATTTCCGCTTCTTCTAAATAGTGCGTCGTTAAAATGATCGAGGTACCTTTACTGTTCATTTCTGTGAGGAAGTCCCACATCGAACGACGCAGTTCAATGTCAACCCCTGCGGTAGGTTCATCTAAAATAAGGAGTTTTGGTTCATGCATCATGGCACGGGCAATCATCAGGCGACGCTTCATACCACCTGAAAGCATGCGAGCTTGAACACCACGTTTTTCCCATAAGCCGAGTTTTTCTAAATATTCTTCGGCACGAACTTCTGCAATTTTTTTAGGAATACCATAATAGCCCGCTTGTGTGACTAAGATATCGAAGGTTTTTTCAAACTGACCGAAGTTAAACTCTTGAGGTACAACTCCTAAGCACTGTTTGGCTTGAGAAGGGTGGGTGTCGAGATTATGTCCAAAAATTTCGACAGTACCTGCGGTTTTCTTGGTCAATGAGCTGATAATACCAATCGTTGTAGATTTGCCTGCACCATTTGGTCCAAGAAGGGCATAGAACTCACCTTCAGGAACAGTTAGATTGATGCCTTTTAAGGCCTGAAACCCATTTTTATAGGTTTTGGACAAATCTCTTAACGTCAATGCATCAGTCATGAAATTCTCGAATGATTAATAATGGCACTATTGTGAGCGATTATGCCTAATAAACCAAGTAATCTACTCGCAATTCTGTGTTGCAGATATGGAACATTGTATAAAGCATAAGCAGGAAAATCACTCTAAGCTATATAGATGCTTTACCTTGTGATTTTTTTTGATATGATGTGCTCGCGCGCTCATAGCTCAACTGGATAGAGTACAGGTCTCCGAAGCCTGTGGCGTGGGTTCGAGTCCCGCTGAGCGCACCAATTTTACGTTTTATCCCATCCCAAGATGTTCTGTATATATTGAAAATAAAGGGTTTTAAGCTTATTCTTGTTTCATGGTGTCCCATGACTTCCACAACTTACCGCAACTTATAACGGTAAGAACTGCGGTAAGTTTAAATTTAACTTTTTTAGTTACCGTGAAACATGGCAAAACTCGTTATAAGTTTGACAGATAAACAGCTTAAAGCTGCGATTATTAATCACCGAAAAGAAGAAAATAAATCATTGGTTAAGCTAGCCGATGGTAATGGACTTTTTTTCTTATTGATAAAAAGGGATATATTTATTGGCGTTTTGACTATACAAGGCCAATAAGTAAAAAGCGTAACAGCATTTCCTTTGGAGCATATCCAGACGTATCTTTAGCAGAGGCCCGTGAAAAAAGAGCCGAATATAGAAAACTAATTGCTCGAGAAATTGACCCAGCTATTGAAAAACAGAAAGTTGAGGAAAAAGCTCAATTTGCCTTGAATAATACATTTAAGGCAGTAGCGGAAGAATATCGCAAAACAGAAGAGCTTGAAGCCAGCACACAACGTCGTAATGAATTTGTTTGGACTAAATTATATATGGCGATAGGTAATTATCCTATTTCAGATATTACCGCTACCCAGATTTTAGATGCTTGTCGATTATACGAAAAACAAGGCAAAACGGATTCAGCTAAACGGATGCGTAGTAAGGCTTCGCAAGTTTATCGTTATGCGATTGCATTGGGCTTATGTCAATTTAATGTAGCTGATCAGATCAGTGGGATTTTAAAAACAGGAAAGGTGCAACATCGATCAGCTATTACTGATACTGAAATGTTGGGCCAATTGTTGAGAAATATAGACCAAAACTTTGGGCGTGGTGAAATTGTAGTTGATTATGCTATTAAAATTTTACCGCATGTTTTTGTCCGCCCAGGCGAGTTACGTGCTGCAAAATGGGCAGATATTGATTTTGAAAATAGATTATGGAAATACACACCACCCAAAACAAAAAATCAAACAGCTTTAGAGCACATTGTTCCATTGTCGGATCAAGTTTTTTCATTTTTTAAAGCTCTGTATGTAATTATAGGACAGACAGAATATTGCTTTACTTCAATGCGTAATTCGCAAATTGTCATTAGTGACTCGACAATTAATAAGCGCCTTAAGCAGTATGGGTTTGAAAACGGTGAAACGACGGGTCATGGTTTTCGAGCAACTGCACGAACGTTACTTGATGAGGTTTTAAAATTTCCAATTGAGCGTATAGAGCAGCAGCTTGCACACCAAGTCAGAGATATGCATGGACGGGCTTATAACCGTACTCGATATCTTGATGAACGCAAGGTGATGATGCAAGCTTGGTCTGATTATCTAGACTCACTGAAGGTATAAATATTCGCAGAATATTTAGCTTTTATAGAATTAGATTTCTATCTACTTTTACTATTGATTGTTAGCTTCGCTCACAATAATTGGTAGCCTGTAAAAAAATAAGGCCCTGCATATATTTTAGAAGTCAGCAGGCCATTTTAGCGATCAACCTGCTGAATTAGTGTATTCACACTGCCGGTTAAGATGTCTACAGCCTTAGATGTTTATGACTTTTGATAATTTTTTGGAAAGTAGTTCCAGCGTATCGGGCACAGTGCTTTTTAAGCTATCTTTGCTGATTTTATGCGTATGAGGTGCTCCATTATTTGTACACAAAATGCTTTCAATTTTGCCTGAGATAGCATTCTGAGTCGCTGTACTCATTTGGATATCTTCAAAACTACTGAGTAAATCATACAACCTATCCATATGCTGAGTTAAATCATAATCATCATTTCGATTGATACATTCAGCCAAATCATGAGCTATTGCTAAATCAAAAGTTGCTTTTTCTACATCGGGAATTTCTATATTCGACTGTTCTAATAATATTTTCGAATAATTGATACCTTGGAATTTGGTTGGGTTACCTTTCAGAATTTTACTTTTGAAAACTTGTTCATAGAAAATTAGGCTGATCAGTGCCGATAAAACAGTATCAGCTCTTTTTAGCGTAGAGGATGCATTCCCCACAATATCCAGTTGACTACGAGTTTGGTGAATTTTTTGGAATTGTACTTCGTTGATAGGAATTGCTGCATTCAAACCATTTCTAAGTCGATCTACTTTTCGTGCAACCATATGATGTAAGAAATCATTGATGATGGAAGGCAAATTGTTAAGCTCCTCATCTAAGTGAATATTTAAACTGAGATATTCTGCGGATGTGGCATTTAAGTTATAAGAAGAAGCATCGATAAACGATTTGTTATATGCAGGTAAGGGTGAGTTGTATTTAAATAATCGAGAAAGTACCAATCTGCATTCTTCTGGAGTAGGCTGTTTAGTAATATTTGGGTTTTTTACTTTGCTATTATTAAATTTATGGTAGTCAATGAAAATCATAAAATAATCTAAAAAAAGCTGTTCAATCGTCCAATGTGGGAAAAGATTTGGCAGATATAAATTATTGTTTTTTAAATGGGTTCGAAGAGTTTCAGATAGGTGGGTATCATTTGAAATTCTTTCGTATTCTTTGATCTGATCCCAGAAAAAAGCATAAGACTGGTCAAAAAGCTTTAATATTTCATAGTGTTGTAACAAGTCATTGATTAGGTATTCATCTGCTAAAGATAATTCATGGGTTTGACAATACCCTACGACATGATCGATTAATCGCCGATCTAAAAGAATAGTTTCAACATTTTTTTGAATTACTGTAGCTGATAGGGTGGTCTTTTCTTGGTATTTTGCAATGAGCAGGTCTTTTAAATTTATCCCTATTTGAATGATTACATGTTCGAGATAGACATATAAATCTGGAAAAGTTGCCTGAAATTCTTTGTTCTGCACCGCTTGCTGGATAAGTTTTTGCATAACAGGGTGAGCGATTCTGAAAATTTCATGATCGAAGACTGGTTTACTCATATAAATACACTACTTAACTATTCGGAAACTTGTTTTTCTGAAGTTTCTCGCGATTCTACTGCACATTTACATCTGAAGACATCCACACATGTTTTAAATCGGAGTAAGTAATGCAATCCACAGAAACTAAAAAAAACCAGATCCTTCGCACGAAGCAAGTACGTGAGTTATGTGGGATAGGGAGAACAACCCTGTATGACAAAATGAATCCCAAATCCAAACGTTATGATGCTACTTTCCCGCGGCCAATTAAGCTGAGTTTGTCCGCTGTTGGTTGGTTTGAGCAGGACATCGTTGATTGGTTAAATTCGAAAAAAGTTGATGCCATCAGCGCGATAACTTAACACACCTTAAATCAACCCGTACCTCGATTACACCGTAAACCCTGAGTTTCAATACGATGGATTTATGGTGTGATCTGCATTCGGCTATTTGTGGAACTTATATGATTAATATATTACTTATTAATTATAAGTAATTAAATTATATAAATATTTAATAAATTTAATATCTACAAGCTTGAATGTAATGAATTACTGATGAGTCTATTATCATGAACCAAATACCCTATGTTATGAACAATAATCAGAAACCAGTTTTATCCAATGAATACTTAACACATGTACCAGAACTATTTCTGAATCAGCAAACAGAAATAAATGAAACTGACCCATCAGATCGGTCAGTACAAATGACAGTCACAGCAGAAGAGCAATTTCTATTATTCAATTCTATGTATGACGGATGCTTAAATGCAGCAGATGATCAGCATACAGGTTCATTGGTGCTAGATTATTTAACGGAATACAATGAAGAATTTGATCACTATGTCATTCGGTCTAACCCTGAAGCTGAGAAGATATTTGCTCGGATAGAATTGGTTAATAGAATAATTGAAAAACAACATGTACATGCTTATCAGGAGTTACATGCAAATAATCCTCTTAAGAAGCCCTATAATAAATACGGAATGGTTGATAAGCAGTTAATACATTTACTTAAAAAAGTGATTGAACAAGATTGTGAGCCATTAGAAAAATATGATTGTGAACATAGTAAAATAGTTGTACAGGCTTTCAATGAAATTTTAAGCCAATTTGACCGTAGAGATTTACATTCATTTTTTAATACTCCAAATGAGCCTTTTGCTGTGAACAGTCCAGCTGGAACTAAGGCATTTATCAGCTTTACTCAGCTAATGAATCAATTTGTTGAACGTTTATATCAGCTTACTCAAGAGCAAGAATTTAAGTATCAACAAAAGAAGCGAATGGATCGATCACGATATCAGCAAAAAGTTGCTACAGATTGTGTAGATGCGATACTAGCTTTGCATTCAAGAATTGTAGTTGCTCGTGTTGATTTTCGTTATGGTAGAACACAAGATCCAAGCCTCAGCCAAGTCAAAGAAGATTTAATAACATGCCTTCGGTATATAAAGCGTACTAAGAGTTTGAATGTATTAGGCTATACGTGGAAACTGGAATTTGCTGAGCATACAGGCTATCACTACCACTGCTTTTTCTATTTGGATGGTCGTAAGCATTCACAGGATATTAAGTTAGCACAGCAAATCGGTGAGATTTGGAAAAAAGTGGTTGGCAGTGAAGGTACTTACCATAATTGCAATCTTGATGCGCATAACGGTAAATATCCAGAGATTGGTATTGGTACAGTACAGCGTAATGATTTGGATAAATATCGCATTTTGATTGAAGTTATCCGATATATCACGAAACGAGATCAGTTTATTGTACATAAACGGATTCTAGAGGATGAGCAAAAAGAGCGAGAGCTAACTGATAAAAAGGCTTATTTTGTCCGTGTATTTGGGACGAGTTTTAAAATAAAACCTACTGTAAATGCCAAGCAGGAGGGTGTATAAGATGATGCATTATGCTGCAATTCCACAAGCCCAAGCTTTACAACAGATACAATTTTTTCCGTTTACGTTGGATACTCAAGCACATTATTTTTTAAGTCAAAGTGTAAGAAATGCCAGTCGAATTGAAAATGGAAAGCTTTTGGTGCGGGACAAACGTGCACCAAAATGTTTAGATCAAGACTATCGAGCATTCTTGAATTTCTTGCCATGGTTGAATCATCAGCGTATAGCATTACATGGGTTTCAATTGAATCCATATTGGAAAGCTATGATAGATACAGTAGGTTTTTCACATTACGGTAATTTAAATTATAGTTTTGCGAATGCTGATGCTATTCATGAGCGGTTTAAACTTAAGTTTGTAAAACGACGTATTGCGCTGGAAAATTCTACATTTATAGCGCCTATTACAGAGCAAATAAAAACACAAAAGGCAGTATTTAAACGCTGTTTGGACAAGCATAAGCAGATGAATTGCTTGCTCTTAGAACTACCGTGTATTTTTACTAATCCATTGCAATTCCATGATGAAGTTAAATTGTCGAAGATTACTCGTAAGTGGCGAGAACGTTTGCATAAGTCCGAAGAGTTAAGTAGCAAGTTGTATGATGTGCAATGGCGTATTGTAAAGTCGTTGAATGGTTTTTACGTTATCCATGCAATGATTTATGTCATTGGTGATGAAGCACAATATTCAGATTTTATTTTACAAAAATGGAGGAGAGCGTGCTTTAAAAATGGATATGATCTTATGCAAGGATCGCCATATCAAGTTTTGGAAAAATATTGTTATTTCGCGGACAGTGATATGCGTAGCTTTTGGCGTTTACAGATTGAGCTTTGCAATGAGTCATTGAAAATTTATAGATATGCAAGTGAACATATTTCATATTTGTGGCAAACCTACATAGGCAATATACTTATTAACAGTAAGTAGCTGATACATAAGGCGTTCAATACAGAACGCCTTTTTTATACTTGCATGGGTTTTTGAGATGAATTAAAAATTATAGGTATAGGTCAATCCGCTGTTGGTAGTGATGGTCACCTCACGCACATTTTCAGCAGCACAACCGAGATACACCTGAGCTACTGAGCCATAGCGCATATTTTGATAATCATAAAAACCTTTGGTTCTACAATTACCACGATTGATTGAAACATTGGTCAGGCTGGTGGGGTCATTATTTAGTGACATGATATTGAGTTTATCCACATAGCCTGTCATGGAATATTGTGATTCATCACGACGAACACGGACTTCAAATTGTTCCTGTAAGGGTGGTTCTTGTGACAGTTCTTGTGCTTGCTCAGCATCAGTACCATTTTCTAAAAATGATTTATCAACGACAAAATCATCCTCGGATGGATTGGCCATCTCAGACTGAGCAGAAGTGCTATTCTCAGTAGAGTTTGTTTGTGTTTGGGTATCTTTAGGCTTTGGCGCATCATTGCCTGAATTACAGGCTGTTAAAGTCAGCAACAGCACACTAGATAAAAAAATAGATGGAATAAAATTCATTATAAATACCTGTTCTTAATCGAATATGGTGATCTACAGGGGTGAGCCCACTCTTGTATGTTTGATAGTTAATAAAATCAATGCCTTGATCTTTATAGGTCTGAGAATTACTCCCCGATCTTTTTAAATACATTCTCAATCGGCGTGTAGTTATCCAAAGTAAAATCAAAATTAATTGGCTTTTTTAATGGGACATCAAATTTCTTTAATCGAGCATTTTCGATACCGTTGAAATGCTTTCGTTGAAAAGACATCGTACTCGGCTCAAGTATTGCGATAGGCTCATTTGCTGAACCAGTTTGAGTATTGTTAGCTTGATAAATGACTAAGCTATCCAACTCTAATTTATTCTTATTAAAGTTAAAAATGTAACCGACATACTTTTGTCCACCAGCTGTAATAATATTTTGGGCTAGCTCTGGCGTGGATGTGGCTGTGAAATTTACGATAAGATCAGATGAGAAATTCATGTCCTCAAAATGTAACTGTTTCGAATCAGCATCATAGTAAACAAAGTTATCAATCGGGCCACTTGGTCGATCATTGGGTGTATAGCTACTCGGCATGAACAAACTTTGTGAAGAAGTGGCATTTAAACTTATTTCTAAAAGCTTTAAGTCATATTTTAGATGGGCATTTTTACTATCCAGTTCATTTTGAAGTGTCTGAATACGTTGTTGATATTGCTCTGTACTTTCAAATTGATCTTTTTGTGGTGGAATCACCTGCATCGTCGATCTTATATAATTGATTGCCGTATCATGCGCTGCACGCAAAGAATAGTCGTCACCCAAAGCAAAGGTGAATGCAGGAAACTGTTGACCTGTATGCCCGATTACCAAAACTTGATTGTTTTTTAAAGCCAGAGTATTTCTTAAGTCATTGAGAACCGTCTGGAAATTCACGCAATTTACACAATTTTCAGCAACATCGTCATTTTCAGCAAACATCTGTAATCCAGATATCGTTTCATACGGAGGATAAAATGAAAAATACCCCTCATCTTTTATTAATTCCTGAAAGTCTTTTGCTGTCTTTGTCAGCGGAGGGGTAATTTGATTTCGAGCGATAATCAAAGGAGAAGAAACAGTTTGTACGTGGGCATCATCATTCAATGACATTTTTTCAATACTTTGAGTAAGTTCTTCGTTCTTTGCATCGTTTTGTGGTTTTGAACAGCCTACCAACGCTAGGCTGGTAAGCAGTGCAATTGAAATGTATTTCATCCTATTATTTCCCCATCAAATATTTTTAAAATTTTAAAAATTCATTATGAAATTGACTGTAACTTCAAATACATTCTTCGACGCTGTCACAGGCCCTAGGTATGTTGTTACTGAGCACAATAATGACCACTTAAATCAGCTGTACGATCAATTTCATAAGGTTTTTCCAGCACAAAGCAGCCCCTGAATTAAAAACTCAGTGGTTGATCAGTGCGGTGAAATGAATCAGTGCACAGGGCAAGACAATAAAGTTGGAATCGGAATGAAATGCCGAAGTCGAGAAGTAGGTATAAATGAAGCGAGTGCAGGGGAAGCACAGAAATTGAATAGCGTCATAGATGACTCCTATATGCATTAGAAGTTCTACCGAATCACTGTCAATTGATTATGGTGGCAGAACGAAAGGGGGTTGACAGACTGGGCATATAGAACCAGCACGCGCGAACGCGTCCCCCTCCCGTTCTACCGCAAAGGGGGACGAGAAGGTTTCGCACAAGTAACATACTCAGGAAGAATATGGATACCTGATACGCTATACGCTCGGTCTGTCAAAACCGACTGGCAATGTAGGCCAGCCCTTGCATCATAATCGCTGATAAAAATCAGGTCAATTGATCCCTGTATCCAGTCATTAAAATTGATGTAAAAAAGCATCGATTAAAAACACATACTAAAAAAATACAGATACATATCATCTGAATGAGAAGCATGTGGCTCCTTTAAAACAGCCCTATGTCATAACCCGATTCACGTTTTGCCTGCTTTCCCCCAAAGCAGGCTTTTTTTATTTCACTCATTTTTATTACAGGAATTAGTCAGATGAGTTTGCCTTGTCCTTATTGTCAGTCCCGAGACACGGTACTGCTGGAATCTCCACAACATTTAGTGATCAACAGTAATTCACCTTCAGCGCAAAACAATGTGATGTCACCTCTGGCACTGGCGACGTTCGGTATCAGTGTTTCTAAAAGTTTAAATATCCCCCCGATTGCAGGTGCCTTAGTGGGTGTCCTGATCGGTGGCATTTGGATGCTGATGACGGAGGATGAAGTTCAAAGTAACTCCCATCCTGTTTATACCCGACATTATTACTGCAATGACTGTGACCGTGATTTTAGTCCGAGCCTGCGTAATTAAGCTTTTTCATCTTCATCTTTTACAGCAATTCAACTTTTACAGGAATTAAAATCATGGCACATCAACTTGAACAAATGGCCTATGTCGGTGAAACCCCTTGGCATGGCTTAGGTAATCAACTCACGCAAAACCAACCGATTGAAGTCTGGGCGCAGCAGGCGGGGATGGACTGGCGCATTGAATCCTCTGATGTCAGCTATATGGCTAAAAATGATCGTGGACAAAGCATCATTATGCCGTATGAAGAGCAACGGGTGTTATATCGTTCAGATACCCATGCACCATTGTCTGTGGTCAGTCAGCGTTATCAGGAAGTGCAACCCAAACAGATCTTGGAGTTTTATCGTGATCTGACTGAACAATCAGGTTTTGAATTAGAAACAGCGGGTGTACTCAAAGGCGGGAAGAAATTCTGGGCTTTAGCTCGAACTGGACAAAGCTCAGCTTTAAAGGGCAAAGATGTCAGTAATGGTTACATCCTCTTAGCCACTGCGTGTGATGGCACTTTAGCGACCAGCGCACAATTCACCAGTATCCGTGTGGTGTGTAACAACACCTTAGCGATTGCTCTGAAAGGTCAGAACTCAAGTGCAGGTGTAGTCAAAGTGCCGCACAGTACCAAGTTCGATGCACAGAAGATTAAACAGCAACTGGGTATTTCAGTGCGTACATGGGAGGATCACATGTATGAAATGAAACAACTCAGTCAGCGTAAAGTCACACAGACTGAAGCGGCAGCATATTTTGATGCGGTATTTAACAATACCAGTCTCAGCCCAATTGAGCAGGACGAAGGCATTATTCAGTTCTATCGTAATGTAGCAACGCAAGCCAATTCAGCCACGAAAGCTGAAAATAAGACGGAACCGAATGGTCGAGCGATGTCTAAAGTCATGACCATGTTTAACGGGCAGGGTCGTGGTGCAGAACTGAGTTCAGCCAAAGATACCGCGTATGGTTTACTGTGTTCGATTACGGAATTTTCAGATCACGAACGTCGTGCCATGAGTCAGGATCATCGACTCGATTCTGCATGGTTTGGTGCAGGAGCAGGTCTCAAGCAACGTGGACTCGAACAAGCTTTACGGATGTTGGCCTAATTTCAAAGCATCTATTGATTAGCCTAAGCCAACTCATCGCAATACTTAAACGCTCAACCTTACAAAAATTTAACCCTTTTTATTCAAAAGCTGTGTCTACGGACACGGCTTTTTTTATGCCCAAAATTCAACAATGACAGGAAATTGCTATGAACTCAGCCGTAATTCATCCAAACAACGCGACACTAAATATTCATGCCAACCGCCCAAAACTGTTTACAGCAAAGCGTTTTGTAGAGACTAAAAATATGACTCAAGCCGAATGGCTGGAAGTACGACGCAAGGGCATTGGCAGCAGTGACTGTGCCGCAGCCTGTGGACTTAATCCGTATATGTCGATGCTGGAATTATGGATGATCAAGACAGGACGGATTCAACAAAACATTGAAGAGGACAGCGAAGGCCATGCACCCTTGTACTGGGGTAAACAGCTTGAACCTTTAGTGGCTGAATACTACAGCATGCATACCCAACATAAAGTCCGTCGGGTCAATGCGGTGCTGCAACACCCTGATCCTGAGAAGCATTTTATGTTAGCCAACTTGGATTACTCTGTGGTGGGCAATCCTGAAGTACAGATTCTGGAATGCAAAACCGCAGGAGAATATGGTGCCAAGCTATGGCGAGATGGTGTACCTTTATATGTGCTGTGTCAGGTACAACATCAATTGGCAGTCACAGGCAAACAAACAGCGCATATTTGTGTGTTGCTGTGTGGACATGAAACCAAGATTTTTAAAGTCACACGCTCAGAGTCAGTGATTCAACACATCATCAATGCAGAGCGTTACTTCTGGGACTGTGTGGAAAAGGATACACCACCTGAAGCGGATGCCAGTGAATCGGCAGCCAAAGCACTCCAACTTTTATATCCAGAACATGTACCACTTTCGACCACGGACTTATCTGAAGATGAGCAAGCCAATCAACAGTTTGAGCAACTGATTCGAGTACGCAATCAAGTTGAAAAGCACCAAGAGCAATTTGACCTACTTAAACATCAGCTACAAGCCAAGATGCAAGAGGCTGAACGCGCAACCTTTAAAGCAGGTTCAGTGACGTGGAAAAAGGCTAAAGACACGGTCAGTTTAGACAGTAAAGCTTTACTCAAATCACATCCTGAGTATTTAAACCAGTTTCCACAAGCCAAGCAAGGGACACGGCGTTTTCAGATTTATGCCAATCGTGGATAAGTTCATTTTATCCATATAAGCATCAGACAAGATACCAACAAGCAAGCTCATATCAGCCCTGCCCACAGCATGGGCTTTTTTATGCTTATTCAATTTATAGAAAGTGAGGATATCAACATGATCAAAGGTTTAGCGATTACTCCGCCAATACTCGGGCGGATCAGCATCGGTAAGATGGTGGAAAAGAATGGTAAACGTGTCCCTGAAAAGGATGATCAATTTACCTTGACCTCCCAAATCCAAAATAAAGAGGGTTGGGTAAAACATCCACTCGATGAACAACTCCGTGCCAAAGCACCCAATCAAAAGCTACGGACTATTCCAGTACGGATGATCTTCAATGATCCTGAACTGAACTTACGTGCTGAGTACAGCCTATTTGACCGACAAACGGGTAGACCTGTTTGTGTGGGTAATGGTGAAACTTGTCAGCGATTGACCAACCAAGGGGTTGAACATCATCCCTGTCCATCACCTGATCTATGCTCATTGGCACAAGGCGGGTTATGTAAGCCTTATGGGCGTTTGTATGTGAACTTAGATGAATCGGATGAATTTGGCAGTTTTGTATTTAGAACGACAGGCTTTAACAGCATTCGTACTTTGGCAGCACGACTCCGTTATTACCACGCAGCATCGAATGGTCTGCTTTCATGCTTACCACTACAACTCATCTTAAGAGGAAAATCTACCATGCAGAGTTATCGAACACCTGTGTATTACGTGGACCTGACTTTACGAGAGGGTATTCATTTACAAGAGGCGATTCAAACCGCTAAGGAGATTGATCAGAAAAGTAAGTTGGTTGGTTTTAATCAGATGGCTTTAGATCAAATGGCAAGGCAGGGTTATGGCAATGCACAGTTTGAAGTGAATACGGAGGAAGGGTTGGATTTGGTAGAGGAGTTCTATACGGAAGAATCGTCTAAAGCTGAGCAACAGCCTATTGGTTCGAGATCCAAGACTATACCTAAGCTCAATCAAGATGATGGATTTGTACAGGATATGCAGAAAGGGTTGCAGCAGTCTGTCAGTACAGTGAATTGATACTTAAGCAAAACGCGAAAGTTAAACTTTACGAATCGCTCAATTATTTGAGCGAATTTTCTCTAGCATTAAACATCATGAATGTGATCATAGGTTATACTTTTTAGATGCATAAACTCATTAGTATTAAGCAAATTGCAGAGTATATAGGGCTTAGTAATTCTACAGTTTATGAGATAATGTATGAAAGATCTTTATATTATGACTCTACGTTTCCGAAGAAAAATAAGATGAAAAAAATCGTATTTGCTGGTCGGCTAGGGAAATAAATCAATGGATCGACGCTGGGAGAGCTAATACTCTCTTTTTTGATATTTTATTTCTGGGCGCTCATTTTTTTGATTTTAGCAACTAAGACCGATTTAATATTGTTACTTTAGTGTTGAAGCATGTCTTTAATTAGATTCGATAAAATTGATAAGGGGAAAAAATGTTAGAAGTTAAAAATAAACAACAAACTAATCCTGAATATTCATTAAAAGTTGATTGTGCATCAGCTTTGAATTTTGTTTTACAGCAAAATTCAGTGCCCCTTATTCGACAAGTTCTAATCACTTCAACTGAAACAATTTCTGGTTCTCGAATCGTTATTCGTTCTAATCCTGAGTATTTCAAAGAACACACTATCAATATTGCGAGCTTGGAAGGCAATCAAGTCTTGGCTCTTGATAAACCAAAATTAGCTTTTGATA
The DNA here is from genome assembly GCF_055632855.1 of Acinetobacter sp. SW-226. Taxonomy (NCBI): domain Bacteria; kingdom Pseudomonadati; phylum Pseudomonadota; class Gammaproteobacteria; order Moraxellales; family Moraxellaceae; genus Acinetobacter; species Acinetobacter sp. SW-226. The sequence goes on from NZ_CM145752.1 coordinate 1,031,275, forward strand.
TTAAATTATTGCAAGAGATACCTGAGAATATTAAAGGGAGTATCGAAGTAATTTGGTTAAGTGAAAATGAAGAACTACTAGCAGAACAACAGATAGAAATCGATGTATTGACTATTGATACTTGGGGGGGAGAAAGTCAGCCAATTGAGTTGTTGGCAAGTTTTTCACAACCTAATGCTTCAGCACTTAGTCCAATTCTTGTTAAAGCGAGTGAAATTCTAAAATCAAAACAATTAGGTTCATTAAGTGGTTATCAAGACCGAGATCGAGATTCTGTTTTATCTCAGTTGAATGCGTTATGGGAATCTTTATTACAACAAGATATTTATTATATTGTTAACCCAGCAAGTTTTGTTAAATCGGGTCAACGAATTCGTTTGGCAAAGCAGATTTTTGAAGAAAAGTTAGCATGTTGTTTAGACACAACAATACTTTTAAGTGCTTTGGCAGAACAAATAGGCTTAGATACTTTACTTATTATTGAAGAAGGACATTCTTATCTTGGTGTTTGGTTAAATGAGACGCCAAATGTCGACTTGATCATTGATGATATTCAAGCTTTAAGAAAACGTTATGATTTAGGTGAGGTTGTCTTTATTGAAACAACGTTGCTTACACAACAAGGCAAATTTACAACTGCACTAGAAACTGCAAAACAATATATAAAGGATGAATCTCGTCAGAATAAGTTTTATCTTGCGATAGATGTCCGTCAATCCCGTTTGCGTGGTATTAAGCCGATTTCTGCAAATCTGGAAAAGAAAAATCATTTGGATAATACAGAGATTGAATGGGCGACGGCATCTATTCCTGTTTACGATAATGAGCGCCCTCTTGAAAATAAAGCCACACGTGTTGATCGTTGGTTACGCCGTTTATTAGATTTAAGCCTTCGTAACAAACTCTTAAATTTTAAAGATAATCGTTACAGCATCCCATTACAGTGTTCTGAGTTAACACTTAGCAAACTTGAAGATGCGCTAGCAAATCAGGAAGGTTTCTTATTTAAAAGTGTTGATAGTATTTCTCTAAAAGATGTCCAGCGCGACAATGAAAACCATCATATTAATCAATACGTTGATGAAAACCTTTCTAGAAAATTATTATTTAGTCCTTTAGATACACCTTTATTAGAAAAACGCTTGATTGAAGTCTATCGTTCTTCGCGTACTGCTTTAGAGGAAGGCGGGGCTAATACATTATTTCTTGCGGTTGGTTTTCTTGAGTGGAGAGAGTCTGAACGCTCGAAACGTACATTTAAGGCACCGTTACTACTCATTCCTGTTCAGATTACACGTGAAACAGCTAAAACAGGCTATCGTCTATTTATGTATGATGATGAGCCACGTTTTAACTCGACTTTACTACAATTATTAAGACAGGATTTTGAACTTGATATTGCGGGCTTAAATCCTTTACCAACAGATGATTCTGGCATAGATGTTAATAAGGTTTTACATATTGTACGAAAGGCGATTGTAAATATAGCTGGATGGGAAGTAAAAGCTGAGGCTGCAATTGGTCAGTTCTCATTCTCAAAATATTTAATGTGGCTTGATTTGTCTTCACGGATGGATCAACTAAAAAATCAATCTGTAGTAAATCATCTGATTGAATCACCACGGGAACCTTTTATTAAACAAGATGAATTCCCGCAACCTGCTCAATTAGACCAACGATATAAGCCACAACAATTATTTACGCCATTATCGTCTGATTCTTCGCAACTGGCAGCAGTCATGTCCGCAGCATTGGGGCGTACTTTTGTGTTATCAGGTCCTCCTGGTACAGGTAAGTCACAGACCATTACCAATATGATTGCTCAATGTTTGGCAGATGGCAAATCGGTGTTATTCGTTTCTGAAAAAATGGCTGCATTAGAAGTCGTTTATCGTCGTCTGACACAAATTGGCCTAAGTGAACTGTGCTTGCAGTTACACTCATCAAAATCTCAAAAAATGGAAGTACTTGATCAACTTAGAGAAAGAGCGCAGAAAAATAATGATCCTTACTTCCTCAGTGCTCAACCCAAAACAACAGAATGGCAGAAGCTTTCAGATAGACTGATTCAAACCCGTGATGAACTGAATCAACATGTAAAAAATCTCCATACATCACATTCAATAGGCTGGAGTTTATATGCTGCAATGAGTGATGAACTTCGATATAGGGATACGCCGCATTTACGTTTTCCTGATATCAGTATTGCGACTTTGACAGCAGAAAAACGGGAGCTAATGAGTGAGACAGTGACACAAGCTGTAAGTTTACGTCAGCTCGTCAACGAAAATGCGAAAGATGTATTGAATGGTTTCGCTGAGGGTTTAGCTGATCCAATTTGGAGTTTGGCATGGCAAGAACAGTATCAGATATTACAAGATCAACTTGTGGAGCAGATACAACGTTTGCACAATTCAATGTCTACTTGGCAAGAGGTCTTTGGATTTGAAGAAAAGCAAAATCTGAGTCAGGTTAAACATGATGTTTCTATTTTTAAGGCATTATCTGATCTCGTTCAACAAACTGATTTAAAATTACTAAGTATTATTAAAGATTTAAATTTAGGAACAATCACACAAGCGAAGCAAATAGTCCAAGATTTAAAACAGCAGCGTTCTTCGTTAGTTGGACAATACCAATCTCAAATTTATCAAGCAGATTTAAGCCAAATTTCTTTTAAATGGCGTGAAGCAGAATCAAAAATTTTCCCATTCTCATGGTTCTCTAAATTTCAGCTAAGAAACTTAGTCAAAACTTATCAAAGCTCGACCCAACGTCCTACAGTTTTGGCTGTTACTCATGACTTGCCAATTTTACAACATATCCAAAGTCAACAAAGACAGTTCGCTGAATGTGAAAATCAGTTGGCGAGTAAACTTGGTCCTTACTGGCAGGGTGAAGAGAGTGCGTGGGAAAATTTCGAATCTATTCACAATCAGTGGCAAGAAATTAAGAAAATAGTTGCATCAACAAGTACTGATCAGGCAACTTTATTAAAAGCTGTGGAATTTAGTAAAAATAATAGTTTGAATGAAATAAAACAAAACATAGCTCAAGTGGGAAATACATTCAGTCAATTGCTGATTGACCATGCACTAAAAAATGATGCTCAACTTACTCCATATCTAGATATTAATTTTAATGAAATTCTCGCAAGACAGCAGCAATTACAACAACACAGTTCATCTTGGAGACATTGGTTAAATTGGCAGGCTATAAAAAGCCAGTTGATTCAACATGGGTTAAAACAGTTGGCCTTTGAACTCTTAGATACTCCATTGGAACTGGATGCTGCATTAAAGCGTTTGAATATTAATTTAGCGAGACAATGGATTACTCATCAATTTAGCCAACATCCAGAATTAAATCAATTCAATAGCCAACAGCATGAACAGAAAATCCAGACTTTTACACAGCAAGACAGAGATCACCAGCTTGCTGCGAGTCATGAGATTATTCATCGTTGGAATGCTATTTTTAGTGAACAAGATAAATACAAGGCACAGTGGACTGTTCTTAATAAGGAATTAGGCAAGAAACGCCGTCATATTCCTGTACGCGAATTAATGCGTCAGATTCCTGATGTATTAGTTGGATTGAAGCCATGTTTATTGATGAGTCCGTTATCAGTTGCTCAATATCTGGATACTGAAGCAAAATTTGATGTAGTGATTTTCGATGAAGCATCACAGATTCCTGTATGGGATGCGATTGGTGCATTAGCGAGAGGTAAACAGTCAATTGTGGTGGGTGATAATAAACAAATGCCGCCAACAAGTTTCTTTGGTAAAGGAGATTCTGAGGAAGAGGTCGATGAGGAAGTAACCGAAGATTTAGAAAGTATTCTAGATGAATGCCTTGCTGCTCAGTTACCAGAATTGGCTTTGAACTGGCATTACCGTAGTCGTTATGAAAGTCTTATTCAGTTTAGTAATCAGAAATACTACAAAGGTGGTTTATTTACTTTCCCTGCACCTGTTGCTAAGGATACGGCTGTAAAACTACATGTAGTTGATGGTGTTTACGACAAAGGTGATACACGTACCAATAGTAATGAGGCTAAAGCAATTGTTGAATTTATTATTCAACATTTACAGTCACAGTTAGCGCAAGACAACCCTCTGACTCTCGGTGTTGTAACTTTCAATATGACTCAACAAAAGCTGATTGAGGATTTGCTAGATAATGAATTGGCAAATCATCCTGAATTAGAGACATTGAGTAAGTCAGGCATTGAACCTTTATTCGTTAAGAATTTAGAAAATGTGCAAGGAGATGAACGCGATATTATTGTTTTCTCAATTACTTATGCTAAAGATCAGGATGGTCGCTTATCAATGAATTTTGGTGCGCTTAACCGCCAAGGTGGTCAACGTCGTCTCAATGTAGCAATTACTCGTGCCCGTCAAGGGTTACATGTTTTCTCTGCCTTGAGTCCAGAAGAAATTAACTTGGCACGTACAAATAGTGAAGGTGTAAGGGATCTAAAAGACTTCCTCGTTTTTGCTCGAAGTGGTCAGTTGCATTTAAATTATGTGGATCAAAGTAAACAGCAGGCTAAAAAAGAATTCGTACAGTACCTACAAAATAAGTTGCAAGAACAAGGCTGGAGTGTGGACCTTGGAATAGGTCAGGGAGATAGTTGTGTAGATATAGCTATTAAGGATGATTTGAATTCGGGTAGCTATATTGCAGGTATTATAGTAGATGGTGAAAACTACGCTAAAGCAGCTACAGCACGGGACCGAGATCAGTTGAGACCAACTGTTTTAAATGGACTAGGCTGGGGCATTTTATCGGTTTGGACGGTAGATTGGTGGCTAGATCCAGAACAAAACTTAACTAAATTGGTAAAAGCATTGGAAGAGATAAAAGTTAATCAAAATGTTGCTTAAATTATCTAGAAGCAGATAAGGTTATTTCTTCTCTGTTTCTTTGACAGAATTTATAGCTGACCTATAAAAGGGTGAAAAGTTCTAAGTACGTTGAAATATTTTACATAGAAAATTATATTGCGAAAATGAATATGGTGAGAGCAACTGTATATCTTTTCTTCATCATGATCGGGGAATCACCTAAATACATCGTTAAAAAGCCAAGCTGAGTGAATCCTCTCAACTTGGCTAAAATAAATTTTACTTTAAGTTTTGATTAAAGAAGTTCGTCATCTTATCAAATGGAATGATGTCAACACGGTCATAGAGATCAACATGATTGGCATTAGGAACAATATAGAGTTCTTTGGGTTGGGCTGCCGCCTCATAAGCTGTTTCACTAAAATAGCGTGAATGTGCTTTTTCACCATGAATAAAAAGAATAGGACGAGGTGAAATTTCTTTAATATACGTCAAAATTGGCATATTCATAAATGAAATTGGTGTAGTCATTGACCATGCATTGCCTGAATTGACTGCACGAGGATGATAGCCACGAGGCGTCATATAGTAGTCATGATAGTCTACTAAGAACTGTGCTTCACCACCATTTAATTTATTGTAAGCAGGTTGATAGGCAGGCGTTCCATTTTTTGCATCGATCCAACGTTGAGCACTAAGCTGTTCCAGTGTTTTGTTACGTTGCTCTGGTGTAACACTATCATTATACCCTTTAGACATTACTCGGGTCATATCGTACATCGTGCTTGTGGCAACAGCTTTTACACGTTTATCTACGGCTGTCGCATTGAGCGCCATACCGCCCCAACCACAGATTCCAATCATTCCAATACGGTTTTGATCAACGTTGGGTTGCAGTCCGATAAAGTCTACAGCAGCACTAAAATCTTCGGTATTAATATCTGGCGAAGCAATATTACGGGGCTCACCACCACTTTCACCTGTATAAGATGGATCAAATGCTAAAGTGACAAAACCTCGTTCTGCCATAGTTTGCGCATAGAGTCCAGATGATTGCTCTTTTACTGCACCAAATGGTCCGCCAACCACGATAGCTGGAAGTTTGCCTTTAGCATTTTTAGGGATATACAAATCGGCAGCTAGGGTAATGCCATAACGGTTTTTAAATGTCACTTTTTGATGCTCGACTTTGTTACTTTGAACAAAGGTCTTGTCCCATTTAGTGGTGAGTTTTAAGTCCTGATTAGCCAATGTGGCTTGGTTTATAGCTAACGCTCCAATACTCAGGCTAAGAATAGCAAAAGTTTTTTTAAGAAAACGGTTCGATGTTGCTGGTGTGTAATGAGACATAGGGTTCATTCCTGTTATTTTGAAACGATTGAGATTGTGACCTTAAAGGGTTTATTGTCTGAAAATGCTTTTGGCAAAGTATCGAATTTGCCTAGATAAATGAGGCTGTTGGCAACACCATCAAAGTCTTTGTAAAAGACGGCGAGATTTCCCCAAGGTGCATAGTAGGCAATATCACCCGCTTTGGCTGAGTGCCCATTTGGGGCTCCCTGTGAAGTCAATTTTTTAGGCAAGTAGGCAATTTTTTCTGTTGCCACATAATCGGTCAGTTCGAGAGTCAGCGGAAGCTGCCTGATAAAATCCTGTGTAGTCGGTGAATCTTTTAAACGAACAAATACGGGCTGAGCTGAGCCTTCAATATCAAAACGAATATTCATACTGGAAACCTTTTGTGAAGCAGGTTGTTCTGCATTGGTCTTTGCTTCTGTACAAGCACTGAGTCCAAATGCTAGCGCAAGTAAGATGAAACCACTGATAACTGAAAACCTATATTTAATTTTTTGCATCATGCTGTTATCCCGATCAGGTGAGCAGTTAATTTTTTAAACATCAGACTGACGTACACTTATTAGTTGGGATGATTTTGTGTTCATTATAAAAGTGATAGAGCTTAAGGATTAGCCCAAAAAAACAACATAGACCTATGAGTATCATTCATAAATCTAATACCAAAATAATTTTTATCCTGGGAAAACGCCTTTATTGAATCCTAATTAATGAATCAGCCTCATAACTCTATTCATGGAAAAGTACTTATTCAGGAGGTGAGGTACCTTTATCATGGTTTTCTGATTTATATAGAGAACGTCTATGACACCTGCACAGCAATCTGTCGAGATAGAACAACAGCCTGCATATTGGAGTGGCGTATTTGCCATGACTTTGTGCGTATTTGCATTGATCGCCTCCGAGTTTATGCCCGTTAGTCTATTAACGCCGATTGCCAAGGATTTAAGCGTCACCGAAGGTTTAGCTGGATATGGTATTGCTATTTCAGGTGCATTTGCGGTCATCACCAGCCTGTCAATTTCACGTCTGGCAGGCAGCATCAACCGTAAAGCCTTATTACTTGCCTTAACAGCATTAATGGCGGTTTCAGGTGCAGTAGTTGCACTTGCTCCAAATTACTGGGTCTACATGTTTGGTCGGGCTTTAATTGGTGTGGTTGTGGGTGGCTTCTGGTCGATGTCGGCAGCAACAGCGATTCGTCTTGTACCGACAGCCCAAGTGCCGCGAGCCTTGGCAATCTTTAACAGTGGTAATGCCTTGGCAACAGTAGTGGCACCCCCTTTGGGCAGTTATTTAGGGGCAATGATTGGTTGGCGTGGAGCATTTTTTTGTTTGGTGCCGATTGCAATTTTAGCCTTTATTTGGCAATGGATTAGTCTACCTTCTTTAAAAAATCAAACATCTGCATCTAACTCATCAGATGGGATATTTAAATTATTAAATCATCGGATTGTGCTGATTGGTATGTTGGCAACGGGTCTACTATTTATGGGACAGTTCTCGCTTTATACCTATATTCGTCCATTTCTTGAAACGGTGACCAAGCTCAATTTATCAACATTATCTTTCACTTTATTTGTCATTGGAATTATGGGCTTTGTGGGAACAGTATCTATTAGTTTTGTATTAAAACGTCATTTCTACGGGACTTTAATTGCTATTCCGCTTCTCATGGCAGCCATTGCACTCACACTGATTGGCTTTGGGACATGGTCTGTTTTAGTAATAGTCATGTTGGGTTTTTGGGGTTTAATTGGAACGGCCGCACCTGTAGGTTGGTGGAGCTGGATTGCTCAGAATTTTCCGAATAATGCTGAAGCAGGTGGTGGCTTATTTGTCGCAATTGTTCAACTATGTATCGCATTGGGTTCAACTGTTGGTGGTTTGCTGTTTGACTATAGTGGCTATCAGATGACCTTTGCTGTCAGTGCAATTCTTTTAATTATTTCTGCTGCTTTAACACTTTGGGTTTCACGATTAACCATCTAAGGTGTATTTATCAACTGTTTGTTCCATTCATTAAATGCTTTCGCTAACTCATTATAGGATACTACCTGCGCTAATGGCGATGAAACGTTGTACTCTGAGTTTTTGCATGGCTTCTACGATATTTTCTGTTTTAATATCCAAATCCGTATTGCCGATTGTACTAATGACGATGTCTTGTCCTTGGATAGTCTTTTTCAAGACCTCTAAGTTATTTGCATTACCTTCAAATAGTTGTACACGTTTATTTTTAATGAACACAATTGATTGAGGTTACATGAGACTAGCGTGTGTTGAACATCATCCCGCTCAAGTAGGCGGGGGATTAATTTGTTGAGATGTGTATCCGCTTGCATCAATCACGATGAGCTTTTTAATTGAAGCTTATCCAGTAATTTCTAATTGTATCAGTATAGGAATAGAAAAGAAGAAGAATAAGGACCCAAAATAGAATAGAGTTATCAATACACTTCATTAATAGTAGACACGATACAGTGCCCAACGTGTAATAAAGATAATGGCTGATATTGAGCAACAGGAGTTTACGCCTTGATTAGTAGAGAGAACTATAACGACCTACATGCTTTTCTGATGGTGACACGAGAGGGCAGTTTTACTAAGGCAGCAGGTAAACTTGGTGTTTCACAATCAGCGCTCAGCCATAGTATTCGTGGTCTTGAAGAGCGGTTAGGTATTTTATTGTTAAATCGAACTACTCGTAGCGTATCGCCCACCGAAGCGGGTGAGCGTTTAAGACAAACCATTAGTGCCAGTTTTGACCAGATTGATAATGAACTGACATTATTGAATACCTTTCGGGATACACCAGCAGGTAGAGTTAGAATAAATGCCAGCAGCCACGCAATACAACACATCCTGATTCCAAAATTGGCAAAAATTGCCCATCTTTATCCTGATGTTAAAGTTGAGTTTAGTGCCAATAGCGGTATGGTGGATATCGTTGCCGAACATTTTGATGCAGGTGTTCGGTTTGGCAGTCGGGTGGCTGACGGAATGGTTGCAGTGAGAATTGGGCAGGATGTCAAAATGGCTGTGGTTGCAACACCTGATTATTTTCAAAGTTACAGCATCCCTCAGACCCCAAAAGATTTAGACCTGCATCAATGTATTGGTTTTAGATTGATGACCCAAGGCGGAATTTACGCATGGGAGTTTGAAAAAGAAAAACAAGAATTTAAAGTTAAGATCAATCCCCAATGGGTTTTTAATGAAAGTTTTGATATTGCTCAAGCAGTCAAATCAGGTATGGGATTGGCATATATTCCAAAAGACATGGTAGAAAAAGAAATCGAGCAAGGCGATTTAATTCAGGTCTTGAAAGAATATAGTATCCAGTTTTCAGGCTATCATCTTTATTATCCTCATCGCAGGCAGCAGTCTTCGGCTTTGAAACTGGTAATTTCTTTGTTAAGGCTTTGATTATTCTTGTTATTAAAATTTAAAATTATGTGATTCGATAGGATAAGGGTGATGCAAGGTTTTAGGTGAATTATTCTGAGTAGGGATTGGATACAGTCGATAATTTTTATTTAAAATCTGAGTCAGTTAGGGGTTGAAAATCAATGAATTTAAAAAAGATGACGTGTTTATTGATGTTAGTTAGCAAAGGTTACATAAGTTGGTTCAAGCTTTGAATTAGCAAAAGGAGGTAAATTACCTCCTTTATTTTTAGCCAAAGATCATATCAATTATTTATACAAATGCAGAAAAATTCTTACTACAATTTATTAATAACAAATGACTATCTAGAGATGTGCTTTGCAATTAGTCAGTATGTATTTTAATCACCATAATTGGGATAGTCGGTATAACCTTCAGCCCCTCCACCGTATAATGTTGCCGGATTTAACTCAGCCAATAGAAGGCCGTGTTTTAAACGTTCAACTAAGTCTGGATTACTAATAAATAATTTTCCAAAAGCAAATAGGTCAGCTTCTCCAGATTGAAGGTGAGCATTCGCAAGTTCTAAATCATAACCATTATTGGCTAAATAGGTCTGATCAAAACGGTTGCGTATAGCAGGATAATCGAAAGGCGCAATATCACGCGGTCCGCCTGTTGCACCTTCAACGACATGCAAATAGACGATACCGAGTCGGTTAAGCTGTTCAGTGATGTAATTGTACTGAGGTTGAGGCTCATTGCAGCTTATACCGTTGGCAGGAGATACAGGAGATATACGGACACCTGTTCGATTAGCACCAATTTCACTGACTATAGCTTCAACCACTTCAAGTAATAATCGTGCTCGATTTTCGATAGATCCACCATATATATCAGTACGTTGGTTGGCACCATCTTTTATAAATTGTTCTAGTAAATATCCATTCGCAGCATGAATTTCAACACCATCAAATCCAGCAGTAATGGCATTTGCTGCCGCTTGGCGGAAATCTGAAATAATGGCGGGAATTTCATATAACTCTAATGCTCGGGGTTCAGATACGTCAGTAAATGTATTATTTACAAAAGTCTTTGTATCTGCCTGAATCGCTGAAGGGGCGACAGGACTTGCCCCATTAGGTTGCAAATCAACATGAGAAATTCGTCCAACATGCCATAATTGAACAAAGATTTTTCCACCTTTGGCATGTACGGCATCTGTTACTTTTCGCCAAGCGTCAATTTGTTCAGACGTATATAACCCCGGTGTATCTTGATATCCTTGAGCTTGTGGAGAAACTTGGGTTGCTTCAGTAATAATAAGACCCGCGCTAGCACGCTGAGCATAATAATCAGCAGCAAACTCACTTGGCACAAGTCCTTTCCCAGCGCGGTTACGTGTGAGTGGAGCCATTACAATACGATTGTTGAGTTCAATATTGCCTAATTGATAAGAACTAAAAAGAGTTTTATCTGTCATGTCACACCTCTAAATTTAATAATGATGTTGAATCAAAAAATCTGCATTTTAAAAAATTGTTATGACGCTTTTTCAGGAGCATCGAAAATAAGGCATGTCGTTGTCGCATGTGCATATAATTTTCCATCAGGGCCTATTATTCGTCCCTCAGCAGTCGCTGTTTGGCGTCCGACATGGACGATTTTCCCTTCTACTCGTACAAGAGGAGTCGCATCTGTTAGTGCACGTACCATATTCACTTTGAGTTCAAGTGTGGTATAAGCTTTCCCCGCAGGGAGTGTAGTATGAATAGCGCAAGCAACAGCTGAATCAAGTAAAGTACAAAACCAGCCCCCATGAACACTACCTAATGGATTGTAATGTTTACGTTGAGGCCTGCCTTGAAAGACAGCAATTCCATACTCCATATGCACAGGGATATAGTCGAGCGTTTCTCCAATTGGAGGTGAGGGAAGCTCACCAGAAAAAATAGCCTCAAAAACCTCTAATCCTGAGCGTCGAGTTAACTCTGATAATTGCACAGAATCAGGTGGGCCTAGATGCTTAAGAATTTTCTGTTCAGTTTCTTCCCATTCTTTGAGAACGTCATTTATTTCCATAACTATAAGTCCAGTTTGAATAGTAAGAATTGAGAATGGTTAATATCGTTACTAAAATCTAAGCAATAATGGTTTTATGCTTTGCATCAGTATTTAATATAGGTATTCGCTTTTGATCTGAAGTTATTATTTGACTGACTGAATCGAGTAGTTGGATTTGATCATGTGACAATACAACATCAATTGCTTCTAAATTACTTTTTGCTTGTTGTAGAGATTTGGGACCAATAATTGGCACAGTTCCATGTGTAGATGACCAAGCAATTGCCACCTGATCAGCAGATACATTTAATTCATTAGCAATTGAAAGTACTGCATCTAAAATTGCTGTACGTTGACTCGAATTTTCTTGCTGAAAAACCTTGCCGCCGAAGCCCTCTTCACGGCCTTTCTCACCTTTTCGATATTTACCTGTAAGCATTCCTCCACCTAATGGAGACCATGTCACCATCCCTAATCCTAATGCTTGAGAGGCTGGAATTAAATCGGCTTCAGGCTCACGATAGACCAAGCTATGTTGGAATTGTGCCGCTGCAATAGGCACTGTATTTTTAAGTTCAGCAATAGTTGCTGCACGAGATAGTCGCCATGCTGGAAAATTTGATAAACCTGCATAGAGAATCTTTCCGGCACGAGCCAAATCCTCTAGCCCTCTTAGAATTTCTTCGCTGGGTGTAACATTATCAGGATGATGTACCCAGTAAAGATCAATATAGTCCGTTTTCAATCTGCGTAGACTTTGCTCAACTGAATAAAGCATTGCTTTTCGGCTATTTCCTTTATGCAGTTGATTTGTATCAGGCAAGGCACCATCCGAAAATTTAGTGGCTAAGACAACCTGATGGCGAATACCTTGTAATAAGTCACCTAGAATTTGCTCAGATTGCCCAAATTGATAAACATCTGCTGTGTCTATAAAATTGCCGCCTACATCCAGATATGCATCCAATATTAATTTGGCGTCTTCTTGTGAGGAACCATACCCCCAACCTGTGCCGAAGTTTCCAGTCCCTAAAGCGATTTGTGAAACATTTAAACCTGTTTGACCAAATAATTGATAATTCATATTTATCTCCACTTTTATTCAGAAATTTTTAAAACGATTTTTCCTTTTGCCCGTCCAGTATTTACATAGTGGAAAGCATCTTTAATCTCGCTAAATGTATAAGTCTTATCGACCACTGGGTTTATTTTCCCAGACTCGACTAATTTTGAAATTTCAGAGAGCTGTTGTCCATTCGGTTGCATAAATAGGAATGAATATGTAATGCCTCTTTTTTTGCTTTATTTCGGATTGACCAACTTAAAAGCGGAATAACACATTTTAGAAACCAGTTCGGATTAATTGCCTCTGCAAAAGCATGGTCAGGTGGCCCTGAAATACTAATAAGACGTCCGCCGCGTTTAAGAACGTTCAGTGATTTTTCTAAGGTTTTTCCACCTTGTGTATCTAAAACAACATCGTAGTCTTTAAGCTCTTGCTCAAAGTCCATTGTTTTATAGTCAATGATGATATCGGCACCTAGATCTTTTACCCAACTACTGTTTTTACCACTTGTGGTGGTTGCAACCGTAGCACCAAGAGACTTGGCAAGTTGAATTGCAATTGAACCCACACCACCTGAACCCGCATGAATAAGTACTTTTTGACCAGCTTTAACTTTTGCAATCTCAACCAGTGCTTGCCATGAAGTTAAGGCAACTAAAGGTAGGGCTGCTGCCTGTTCCATCGAAATATGTTGCGGTTTAAGCGCAAGTGAGGATTGTTGAACAACCGTATATTCAGCAAATGCGCCGTTTAAATCGGTCTTGGCATAGACCTCATCTCCGACTTTAAACTGGGTAACATTTGATCCAATTTGAACAACTGTACCAGCGAAATCATTGCCTAAGATAAAAGGAAATGAGACGGGCAGAATTGCCTTAAATTCACCTTCTAAAACTCGTATGTCGAGAGGGTTAATGCTGGCTGCATGCACTTTAACAAGTACCGCATTTTCGGTTAGAGATGGTCTCGGTTGTTCATCAATTTGTACATCATTGATATTGCCGTAGCGGGTTATATAAGCTGCTTTCATTTGGAACCTCTATTGTTTTGAACTTTTTAATGTTTTAGATTTTGGTTCTGTACTACACCTTCATACTTCGCTGAATTAACTTGTCAAAGACTTTTACAGGAGCAAAGTGTCGAAGGGCTTTTAAGTTTCTTGCAGTTTTACCTGCTGTGTAGCGTGGTAAAACATGTTGACTCTCAATGACATTTAAAATGGTATGGGCAACCACACGTGGGTCATCTGACTTATTAATTGAATGAATCATTTGTTTGTGTAGCTTTTCACGCATTTGATCGTAAAAAGAAACTTTATTGTCTGCTTCCAGTAAATTTACTCCTAAAGAAGTATTGGTATAAGCAGGTTCAATCAAAGACACACGAATGCCTTGTGATCTTAACTCGTGGTCTAAAGATTCAGAATAACCTTCCAGTGCATGTTTAGATGCAGCATAAAGAGCGCCAAAAGGCATAGGCACAAGTCCAAGAATTGAACTGATATTTAAAATAAGTCCTGAGTTTTTTTGACGCATGTGTGGAATAACTGCGCGAGTCATTCGAACGGCACCAAAAAAGTTAGTATCAAAAATAGCCTGTGCTTGCTGCATTGAGCTTTCTTCAGCACCAGCGGGTGATATTGCAAACCCAGCATTGTTAACTAAGACATCAATTCGGCCTTCATTTACAATTACTTTTTCAATAGCTTGAGTTACCGAGTCGTCTTGATTGACATCTAACTGAATCAGATGAAATTTAGAGTTTGATGAATTTTTCGTTTGTCGGCTTGTACCATAAACAATAAATCCCGCCTCATGTAAAAGGTTTGCTGTTGCTAATCCAATACCCGAAGATGCGCCTGTAATCAGAACTACTTTGTTGGCCATACCATGTTCCTTACTTAAACTTTGTCGCCTGAACCAATCAATTCCGGCTTGATTTTTTCATCATAATCTAAAAATAAAATAGTTACTACTAAAAAGATAGTGACAAATAAATATTGTGGTCGTATAGTAAGTATCAAATGAGTAGTTTCTGTAATGAATGTAGTTAATCTCAATAGATTGCTCATCAAAACAGTTAAATGAATAGACTTAGGATCAAAACAAGTGAAATTTCTATTAAATACAATTGCTATGGGATTAACGGTGGTATCAATTTTTAGTGCTCCCTTAACTCAAGCAGAGACGGTGGCGTCTATTTCTTTTAGTGACCACATAACTCAGGAGAATAAAATGTCATCAAATATCGTTACCCATCCGCAAGTTGGAGCAGACTCCCTGATAGATACAAATTGGAAGAATGTACCAACTCAATTGATTAGTGCAGGTGGCGTTAACTTCGCTTACCGAGAATATGGTCAACAAAATGGTGGAACGCCTGTCATTTTCTTAAATCACTTGGCGGCTGTTCTAGATAATTGGGACCCACGAATTATTGATGGAATTGCGACTAAACATCATGTGGTGGTGTTTGATAATCGTGGTGTTGGTGCGTCTACAGGTAAACCAGCTCAGTCGATTGAGCAAATGGCAGACGATGCGATTGCATTCATTCAAGCAAAAGGCTTTAAACAAGTTGATTTATTTGGCTTCTCGATGGGCGGCATGATTTCACAAGAAATTGTTTTGAAGCAGCCAAATTTAGTTCGAAAAATGATTTTGTCGGGAACTGGTCCCGCAGGTGGTACAGGCATTAGTACCGTAGGACGAATTTCTAATTGGGATTTAGTCCGTGGAATGGTGACTGGCCAAGACCCTAAAGTTTATCTTTTCTTCACACGTACAGAAAATGGTAAAGCAGCCGCTAAAAAGTTTATTCAACGCATTAATGAACGTACTGAAAACAGGGATAAAGAAATTACCATTTCTGCCTATCGTGCCCAGCTCAAAGCATTAAAAAAATGGGGAAGTAAGAAACCTTCCGATCTTTCTGTGATTCAACAACCTGTGTTAGTTGCTAACGGCGATCATGACCGAATGGTGCCAACAGTAAATACTTATGATTTAGCAAAACGCTTACCGAATAGCTCACTTGTTATCTATCCGGATGCAGGTCATGGAGGAATATTTCAGTTTCATGATGATTTTGTAAAACAATCCCTTACGTTTCTAGTTAAATAAAAATTAGCTTAATCAGAAACTTAAATTCAGGATAAATACAATGACTACTATTAAACACCAAACAGCCGAGACCCAATTCATTGAAGTAGATGGAGCAAAATTTGCTTATCGTCGATGGGGTAACTCAAATACAGGGCAGCCACCGCTAGTTTTTCTTCAACACTTTCGAGGTGGTTTAGACAACTGGGACCCAATCATTACCAATGATTTGGCACAAGGGCGTGAAGTCATTTTATTTAATGGTCGAGGCATAGCTTCATCTACAGGTCAGCCTCGTACCCGTATTGAAGATATGGCAGATGATGCAGCCGCAGTCATTCGTGCATTAGGCCTAAAACAAGTTGATTTATTAGGCTTTTCACTCGGCGGGTTTCAGGCACAAGATTTAGTACGCCGTCATCCTGAACTTGTAAGAAAGCTTATGCTTTTAGGTACAGGGCCAAGAGGCGGTAAACCTCGAGGTGACGACCCAGAAGTGGCTGCATTGGTATTGAAACATGCAACAACTGCTGTGCCATCTGAAGAAGACTTTCTGTTTTTATTTTTTGGCCGATCTGAAGCCGCTATTCAAGCGGGCCGTGAATTTTGGCAACGTCGACATGAACGCAAAGATCAAGATACACCAAGCTCAGTTGAAGTGATGCAAGCACAGATAGAAGCTAATATGCATTTTTTACCTAAACTTGATGAACAAGATCCATTTGCACATTTACGTGAGATTAAACAACCTACTTTCATTTTAAATGGTGTGGATGATGTGATGATTCCGACCATCAACGCCTATCACATGGCACTTAACATTCCAAACGCGCAGCTATTTATCTATCCAGATGCAGGACATGGCGCTCAATTTCAATACCCTGAACGCTTTGTAAAGCATGCAATACAGTTCTTAGATGAATAATTGCTTTTGAGTTCTGTTCAGTCAATTTGATGAATCAAGAAGGTAAAAATGATGAAATTTAAATTGTTGCTGTGGATGCTCACCAAGCTCATGCAGCGTGCGGTAAAAAATAATCCGAAATGTGCAGCGTTTGTGAAAGATAAAAATGTCACCTTTCAGATTCAGACGGCAAGTGGTGAAGGGCGCTATTTTGAAGTCAAAAATGGCAAAATTAACTCTTACTCAGGGCTAACCAAGTCGCCAAGTTTTATTTTTACATTTAAAACGGGTAGCAAGGGGTTCGCGGTATTGTCTGCTAAAGACAGTGTGAATACGTTTTTAACAGCACTTAGAACAAAGGATCTTGTGATTACAGGAAACTTTGTCGATGTCATGTGGTTTCAAAGTTTGGTCGATTTTATTCAACCCCAGCCTAAATCCTCTTCAACTGTGTGAGCGAAGCCCATGAGTGATTTGCAATTTAAAATAAATCTTTTGAATCAGCCTTTAACGTTGCCAAATGGAATCACTGTTTCAAACCGTTTAGCGAAAGCGGCAACCAGTGAAACCTTAGCCAGCTATTCAAATAATCCAAATGAAAAACATGTTCGGCTATATCAGCGTTGGGCTGCATCAGGGGTTGGGATGATTATAACTGGCAATATTATGATTGACCGAAGTGCCTTAGGCGAGGCTGGTAATGTTGTGATTGAGGATGAGCGGGATTTTGCGATTTTGCAAAAATGGGCAAAATCAGTTGCTGAGCAAGGTTCTCAATTGTGGGCACAGTTAAACCATCCGGGGAAACAATCACCAAAGGGATTAAATATACGTAACATTTCAGCATCGGCTGTACCATTTGGACCAGAAATGCAGTCTTTATTTGCAACACCTGATGAAGCCACACAAGCAGAGATTTTAGAAATTATTCAGCGTTTTGGGCGTAGTGCTGCGATATGTAAAAAGGCTGGATTTAGTGGCGTTGAGATTCATGCTGCACATGGTTATCTCATAAATCAGTTTTTGTCACCTTTGCACAATTTAAGAAATGACGAGTGGGGTGGTACACCAGAAAAACGTCGTCGTTTTTTAATGGAAGTTTATGCAGAGATCCGAAAACAAGTCGGTAAAGCGTTTCCTATCGCGATTAAGCTTAACTCGACAGACTTTCAAAAAGGTGGGTTTACCGAGCAAGATTCTTTAGAAACAATTCAGGCATTAGCGAATGCAGGCATTGACCTGATTGAAATATCGGGCGGTACCTACGAATCTGGTGTAGCCAAAGCTCCACAAAAAGCATCGACAATCTCACGCGAAGCTTTCTTTATTGATTTCGCAGAAAAAGTGAGAACACTGGTAAAAACGCCGTTGATGGTAACGGGTGGATTCCGAACTGTAGAAGGTATGGATCAAGCTTTGCAGTCACATGCATGTGATGTCATTGGAATTGCAAGACTTATGGCAATTGAACCTGATGTACCCAAATCTTTACTGTCAGGAGAAAATGGTCTTCAGTCGGTGCAACCCATCAAAACAGGCATCAAAAAAATTGATAGTCTGGGGATTATGGAAGTACTTTGGTATACCCAACAACTCAAACGGATTGGTAAAGGTAAAGAGCCGAAACCTAAGGAAAGTGGGTTATGGGCATTTATTAAATCAGTTTTACTCAGTGGTTGGGGAACTTATGCAACCCAACGTAGCCGAGCAAAATAACCAATTTATTTTAAATAGAACCCATAAAAAGCACTCAAATAGAGTGCTTTTTTAAATTTAAATTATTCGCTATTTTTGACTAATCGGACGGGTACCAATTTCAGCTCCCGTCACTTGATCAATCACGATAGGTTTAATTTCAGTCCCTTGTACAGCATCTAGGAATATAGGCATTTTTTCGGGTTGTTCAAAGGGTTTATGTTTACGTCCCCAAGCTCCAATCACAAACAGAACTGGTAGGAAATCTTGACCAGCTTGAGTGAGTACATATTCTTCACGTGGCGGATGTTCTGAATATTGTCGTTTTTCAAGTAATCCTTCATCGACTAAAACAGACAAACGTTTAGTTAGCATTGTGGGAGCAATACCTAAACTTTTACGGAACTGATCAAATCGAGTAAAACCCGAATGTGCATCACGTAAAATTAACATACTCCAAGCATCGCCAAGAACCGAAAGACTTCTTGCGATTGGACAGACTTCAAGACTGGAATTTTTGCTCATAATAGATCGATAAATTTGAATGTAACTACTAAATAGATAGTAACATATTTTGCTATTTTAAACTATGTTTAGAAATTAATAAGGTTATTTGTCAATTCTAGTGACGTAAAAAGTGATACCTTATTCAGCGTATATGTATGGTTTGTAATAACACTTTAATGATTGGTCTAAAAGATAAGAATATCTGTTTATTAAAAATACAAAGAGCTAAAGGTAAGCTTAGTACATGTAGCATTTTCAAAATATAATTTAGAATCACTCAGATTCATGATCCAAGTACGGAAAGTTTGTTGCGGTAACTATTACGGTAATTTTATTTGATTAATTAAGCTTATTATTATTAATCAATATCTTATGTTATATTTCTTGTGCTCGCTGAGCGCACCAATTTATTGTTATTTATCAATAGTTTGCATTTTTTCACACGTGTATTTAAATGGGTTTTCGAGGGTAATCATTCCCTTAAAAATTAAAAAAAGAATGAAAAATACACAAAAGTCTAAATTTGAAAATATCAGTGACTAACTTTTGCGCTTTCTAAAAGCATAAAACACATTTTTAATAGATTCTATCTTAGAGTCATGTTTTAAAGACAATAGTCTATTTTTAAAACCATTCTCAATATCTGGCTAATTCAGCTTAACGAATACTTTGGTTTAGCATCTCATTATATAAATGAACCCTTGATACGACTAAAACTGGAACATGAATAGATATTTACCATGCTCCTGAGCAGTTGGATATGGAATTTTCTTGCAAGCATCCATATACATCATAAAAATGATTTCAATACCTACTAAGGCTTCAGCTAATGCTTTATCCAAAAAATACCTACGCTATTTAATTTTGCCAGATCACGAGCACTTGCAATAAATGCATCACTTTCTTGCATAATTTTCACTGAATATTTCATAGTTATATACATGAGACTAATATGACGAGTTCACTAAGCTGCTAAAAAGGTTAGGGCTATAGCTTCAGATTCTTTTGTCTGCAATTTTTTGGCTATTTCGTTTTTGGATAGTTTGGTAAAACAATTTGTACTGATTAACTCAATAATCATGTATGAATCCTTTCCTTAAGCAACAGAACAACCCTTTATGCTAGACGTGTCATTTTATGTTGTTGTAATTTATAGCGGTTCTTTGTAAAACGATAACTGATAATAAGATATTCCTTCTTGGAGCTCGGCTCTCAAGTCTTCTAAAAGAGCTACGAGAATGTTTGCTCTAAATTTGTCTGTCTGTGTTAATCATTACTTCAGTTTGCTTGTATGCTAAACAATTTGTACTGTTGACGGGATTGAGAACCGCTTCAAATGTCTAATCATGATATTTAATAGACGTAGAAGAATGTATTTATTCAATGGCGCTTTAAATACAGGAGATACGAGTACAATTACGTCCATCATTTTTTGCTTCATATAGTTTTTGGTCTGCAAGCTTAATCACGTCATTGACACTTTCTGCATCTCGTGGCCAAGATGCAATGCCAATTGAAACGGTAATATGTCCCACTGGATCAAGATAGCTTTGTGCAACAGCCTCTCGAAGTCGTTCAGCTGCTGTATATGCAACTTTGGGATCTTCATGCACGACAAATACAGTAAACTCTTCTCCGCCAACACGACAGCAAATATCATGCTTACGGAAATTGTTCATCATGTGAGATGCTAGTTTCTTTAATACATGATCTCCTTGATCATGGCCATAGTTATCATTAATTGCTTTGAAGTGATCAATATCTATGTTGAGTACTGAAAAAGGAGTGTTTGTGGCTTTTAATTCATTTAAAAATAATTTCATGCCTCGGCGGTTATATAGTTCTGTAAGCGGGTCTGTATTTACGTGCTGTTTAAGTTCTGCAATTTCATCTTTAAAGTGTTTAGAGCTCAAAAGCAATGAAGTGCGAAAACGCAATGCTTCAAAATACCAAGGATCTATTTTCTTGATATCTTGATCAATATTGGGGCGTGTGAGCATGCTTGCCATTTGAGCAAGTTTATTGAGCGGAGAAGAGATTAAGTAGGATAGTTTCCAAACAAAAATAAAGAGTACAAGATAAAAAATCAGCATACCCAAGGTCACTTTTACAATAATAGCGTTCGCTTGGCTGAGCAATTCTAATGTGGGCTGCTGCGACACAATAATCCAATTCACGCTTGGTATCGCTGCAAAACCAGCTAAGTTCTCGATTCCTTTACTATTGACTAAAGCAATGTTGCCTGAGGAGCGAGAAGTAATATATTTCAACCCCGTATTATTTTTTAATGAATCTCCAATCCGGCTTTGATCAGGGTGGAAAATAATCTTATTTTTATTATCAATAACATAGGTGTAGCTTTTCTTGTGAGAATACGATGTGGCAAGGAGTTCACTCACCAAGTTCTCTTGATTTAAATAAATTGAACCCGTCACAATACCTAAAAATTCATTTTTATGATTAAAAATAGGTTGAGCAATGAGAACAATAAGGTTATTAGAAAGTCCTTTGTAGGGAGAAGATATATAAGTTTGTTTTAGTTTTAAGGCTTCAATGATTCCAGCAGTTTTATATTGTTTTTTGTGGTCTATACGAAAGTTATGTGGTGCATATTCCCGAATGTATGCATTTTTATCGACAATGGTGATCGAGTTAAATTTGTGGGATTGATTCTTGAGCCTTGAAACTTCTGCTTTTAAAACATCTTGATTGGAAAAGTTTTGACCTAAGATGTGAGCGCTAAATTTGAGTTCACTTAACATGCTTTCAAAATATTTATCTGTGCTAAATGCAATTTTGGCAGCATAGCGTTGATTTGCAGCTAAAGAATTCTCTGTGAGTTGCTCTTTGATGACATAATTCAGCACAAAAATTGAAATTAAAAACAAGCTTGATACGCTGCTAATAATTAAGATCAAAATAAGTTTTTGTAAATCTAAACTATGAAAGACAGACTTTTTGATCACTCATTACCTCGAAATAAACAGCGATGTTGTACATTTGCTTGTAGCGCGTAGGCATCCAATTTTAAACAGATTTATGAGAAAAATCTTTAAAAAAAGTATTTGATTGTTTTTGTGTTCATTTTTGAGATATAGATCAATTTACTGATAATATATATGTAATAGTTCTAGTAAATTTACACAAATTACTATTATGATCATACTGATTGAACATAATGGAGCAAAACTAATCACAAATTATAATAAAATTTAATGTAAATAACATTAAATTGACATGCTGAAAACGTAATAATCGAAGTCCATAATATTTTACCTTTGGAGAACATATATGTATGTCATCGGGATCGCATTCATCATTTTACTGTTGCTGATAGGGATAGGTGCAGTGATTACAGGCTTTGCTATGGGGGAGATGTTTTTCATTGTAATCGGAATTTTGTTATTTATTATGGCATTTTTAATTTGGTTAAGTTTTAAAGATAAAGTTTCAAACCCTTTTAAAGATTGATAGTTATAAATTTAATAATATATTTTTTTGATTAATATTTGTCATTTTTCTTGATTGTTTTGTGATTGAATAATTATAAGATTGAAATATGAACTTATTTGTGTGCTAACTGATTTTTACGTCATAACTTTAGAACTTTTAATGTTTTTCATTTAGCTAAGTAGGCTTTTCATAATGATATCGCTCTTGTCCTGACTTTGAATAAGCTCAGTTTTATTGCACATGAAGTGTTTGAAATATGATTGATTGAGCAAGAATGCACTTAAAAATATGTTGAAGAATTAGTCGCTTTTATTGATTTTTGGCCAGCGTCTATTCACTGACTGGCCTGGATGGTTATAGTTTATTACTTTTGCATAATTCCCTACGGCTGTTGCATTTTCCGGGATATCTTTTGTGACTACGCTCCCCGCACCAATGGTTGCATTATGACCAATTTTAACTGCATCAATGATACAGACATTTGGACCAATATAAACATTGTCACCAATGATTGCTGCTTGGCGACCACCATTAGCACCAATTGTTGTAAATTGCGATAAGTTGACATTATTTCCAATCACTGTAGTTGGATTGACAACCAAAGGCCCACCATGCCCAATATATAAGCCATAACCAATTTGTGTAGTACAGTGAATGTCTATACCATATTTCTTTTTCTTATAATAAAACACAGGATAGGCCAGTTTAGCGACCCAAGATTTTGAGCTTGCAAGACGCAACCAAAAACTAAAGTTAAAGCCCCGATTGAACAAATAATTTTTAACAAATGAGCTCATTTTAGTATTGCCACAATAGCGATATAAGTCACTTAAAATTAATTGAACTAACATGGAGATACACTCTTCGGTCGAGTTCGGGAGTTTACTTTATTTGCGGATGAGTTGTTATCTCTATTTTGCCATGAACATGATCGCTCATTTTAATAAAATATCAATTGGATTTTATTTGTACAGTTGTTTAGAAATGTCATACGTACTTGTCGAAGTGCAGAATTACTTTTATATTGTACCTACAGTAGGTCGATAACTAAGACGCTACGATGTAGTTGGACGGATCAATGACAGCTCGTTGAGTTTGAAACGAAATGTTCAAACAATAAATCAGCACTAGCCTTCCAACATAGAAAAGCTCGCAGAAATGCGAGCTTTTTTTATGTGAGTAATTATGACGATGTATCTCGGATGTTACCTTGATTCAGTTTAAGTTTTTGATTTATGGTTATGATTTTTAAAATATTCATATAAATTAACATTGCGATAAATTCTAACATCTCCAAATCGGGACAATTAAAAATCTTATGTTATAAAAGTAAGCAGAGCAAAAAAGAAAAGGAAAGAAAAATGACTCAACTTGTAGATGTGAAGGTTAAGGATCAATACAGTCAAACCTATGAGGTAAAAGCACGACTTAGGCAAGCTCCTGAAGAATCTGAGGCTGCAAATTTAGATTTGTTTCAGCGTATTGAACATATTGTGGTTGAGGGTGAGGTGATTCTTCCGAGTATTGAACTGCTGTTTGAAAGTCAACAGACTGAGAATATATATCGTGTTATTGATTGATTTTATCTTAAACAAAGAGCTCATGTTTACATGGGCTTTTTTGCTTGATCACCAAGCTTAAATAAAAAACAACGCTTTGGTTCTACTGAATAATCAGATGCTTTTCTCGTTAGTTAGGTCAGTACATAATTGCACATCCACATCATACTTATTCAGTTCTTGGATCAAAGTATTCAGTATACATTGTGCTTCTGCGGCATGAGGTGCAAATGAAAGCGTACTTTGCTGCTGACTGTCATAGCATTCGACATAGTCAATTGCCCAAAGATGTGCATTTGCAGTGCGGTGTATAATAATGCGCTGTGGTTGTAGTCGTGGGCTGAGTTGGCGTGGAAGAATATAAGTCAAAGCCAAACAACTATCGTTTAGATCTTCTGGGGGAGATAAAAAAGTAATCAACCAATTTCCGACTTTACTGAATTGCATCGGGTTATCTACAGGATCAAACAGTAGATGATTTAACATTGCCATAGCATGGTTCCTATTTCATATTAGAATTTATGCCTTGAGCGCTTGACTGAGCCAATTGTGCCAAAGTTTAAAGAAATTCGGATGACCTCTAAATTTTAGTTTAGATTCTAAAATAAATTTATAAAAACAATAGCTTGATATTTTTTCTTAGAGCTTACTCCTTTTGAACCATACAAAAAAAGACTGAATATGCATGCCTCAAGCGGCTTGTAAACGTAAAAGTGAATGATTAATTTGCTGTAGATATTGGTTGAGCATGATGGGTTCTATTCGACTTTCTTGTAGGGCGGTAATCCATTGCATTTGGCAACGTTTCAAGCTTTGTAGGTCTGTTGCAGATTGAATTTGGAGAATGAGTTGTCTCGCCATTAATCCACAATAACGTTGTAATAAACTCATCATCAACTCACGAGTTTCTTCAAAATTGTACGCTTTGAATGCTGGTGCTGGTGCTGGTGCTGGTGCTGGTGCTGGTGCTGGTGCTGGTGCTGGTGCTGGTGCAGTAATTTCAGTGTTTAAAACTAGAGCAACGTTGCTGTCTTTCAACTCAGGCGTTACAACGGGGGAGGAACTTGGAGCTATGTTGGTTATATTTGTTTCAAATTCAACAGGAGTTGGTTTTGGAGTATGAGCTGCTTGGGTGGAATGAATCAGACCCAATTCGACGAGTTGTTCGAGTATTTCTGGTGTTGCAATACGTTGTTTAAATTGATCTGCCAGTCGGTCAAAATCTTCTGTGCCAATTAAAACCAATAATCGTCTCTGGCGTGCATTGAGTGGGATATGACGTTGTTGTAACGCATCGAGACCTAATGCTGTCTTTTGATAATGATTCATACCTTAATTTACTCCCCCGAAAAAATAAATTAAGGCTGAACATACAGTGTAAAAATTACAGTAATATTAACAATTTATGACAAATTATTTTAAAGTGTTGTAATGCTGGCATTTTCCAAAGCCTTACGTAAGTAAGGATCAAGTTCATCTTGGCGCATTAACCACTGAATATAGTCGGCAGGGAGCTCTGCAATCGCAGTTCCACGATGTTTACCAAAGTTAATGACACGAGGAATGCGGGCATCTTCAGAGGCTATAAATAACTGCTCCATACTATTTATTTTTAAGTGATGAACCACATGCATTAAAATATTGGCTGTTAAGATAATATCCATATCCGCACGGTGCGCTTTTTTAATCATCTCACGGGCTTTTTCACTACCTTTGGAGATCATATAAATGAGTGCTGAAATATTATGGGCTTCAGCATCAGGCCAAACTAAGCGCGCAAGTGCCAAAGTACAAATTGCTTTAATATTTGAAACATTTACACCACACTTTTCTATGGCACGAATATCATAGTCAATATTATGACCAATAATGTATTGGGTCTCATCTGGTAGCCTGAATGTCGTGTAGTGGGGTTGGCCCACTAAATCAGACTCTAAAATATGGTGTACAGCCATAGCAGCAAAAGAAATCGGTTCATCGACCGTATAGAGCTGATCAAAGACTTGGCTTTTATCTAGGCTTAATTTGCCATTGATGATTTCAATTGGCGCGTATGCAATCTCAATAGGTTGACCGTTGAGGGTATGAGTTTCTGTATCGAGAATGATGGCTTGCATATGCATGTCCGAAAATTGAAAACTGTATAAATTTATCATTTTCAACAGGATCAAGACAGCCTGCGATGTCGGATTTGTAGCCTGATATTATTTTTGTTGGTGAACAAGTGTATGCACTGAAGCGCAAGTTTAAATGATTGAGCCATATTCATCCGTTCAAATCGACTAGATACAATAAGCCTAGCGAGTCGTAGTTCATTATCTTGAGAAAATTAAATAGCGTTAAAAACGTATTTTTGGACAGTCTCACCTATAAGTGCAATGACTTGTTATATGGTTTTTTATTTTATAAATTACAGTGCTTTATGTTGTTTCAAGAAATAAAGATAGATTCAAAAGGGTCATTTGTTTATTTTTTGTAAGTGATCTTGCTATAGGTCATTTTGAAGCGTAAATCATTAATGTATTCAAGTGATTTGAATCGTTACAACAAGAAAAAAACTTCATTAAGGAAATTGAAGATGAAAAAAAGAATATTGGCAGTGTTGGTCAGCAGTTCTGTACTTTTATTAACAGCCTGTGGTGGTGGGGAAGGGAACACAACTTCCGTCGTTGTAAATGATGGAGTCCCGAAAAATAATATTGTAAATCCAGTGGTGAAAACTGAAGCTTATACGGATGTTAATGCTAGTGCCAATATTGTTCTGGATAGTGTGAGTGCATCTAAAACCTTGATGACATATAAAATGCGTGGTGTAAATGGGAGTGAGACTCAAGCCACCGCATTAGTATTTACACCCAAAGGAACAATGCCCACAGGTGGTTGGCCAATTGTTGCATGGGCACATGGGACAACTGGCGTTGCTGATCAGTGTGCGCCAAGCCAACAGGGCTTAGCTGGAAATGAATATTTGATAGCTAAACTTCTTGCCTCAGGTTATGCCGTGGTTGCACCAGATTATGAGGGTTTAGGTGAACCTAGTGGCCGTGAGTTGCATCCATTTTTAAATCTAAAAAGTGAAGCCTATTCGATCACCGATGCAGTTGTTGCAGCGAGTCAAAATTTTGGTAATACAACTGAAAAACGTTGGGCTGCCATCGGACATTCTCAAGGTGGACATGCAGCATTGGGTGCAGCTGAAAATGCATCACGTGCACAACTTGATTATAAAGGTACGATTGCAATTGCTCCTGCATCATTTTTAAGCTTGATTCTGATTGGCGGTGAGCAACAGGCAGCTGCTGAAACAAACTTAACAAATAAAATTAAAACACTTGCAGGATTAGACACATTTACAGCCTTAATTACAGCAGGGTTAAGAAACCCTTATCCAAATTTACACTATAGCGAAGTGTTCCAAACGCCAACTGATAATATTGCAGCAGAAGCTGAATCACTATGTTACACAGCATTAGGTAATAAGTTTGGTGGGGCGATGGGTGTTTATGCTGCAACATATGGAACCATAGATGGTTATCCACGAACTCAAACAGGATTTATGTCGAATATTCCTGAAGTAAAAGATTTTCTAGCCAATGGTTCACAACCTTTGAAGAGCAAGATTAGTACCCCAGTGATTATTTATCAAGGAACATACGATACGACAGTACCAAGAACAATAACCAATAACTTAGTGAATACAGCACCAGCAGGTACGGTGATCACGTATGTTAATGATGATCAACTCGCAGCAGTTGATAAGTGGGATCATACTACTGTTTATACTAAAAATTTGGATAACTTTGTGGCAGATGTTAAAACTCTCATGCCAATTCAATAATTTGCTTTGACCTAAAGCGCTCATGTGGTTTTACTGCATGGGCGATTTTTATTTCAAACAGAGTAAAGTTCGTTCTCGAAATTTATAAACTTCATGCTACAATACGCGCCAATCTTAGCACGGCTTAAAAGCCCTAATTTCATAGGACCTCGCTAATGTTTGCCAATATCTCAATTGCTGAATTTGATCCAGAAATCGCGCAAGCAATCACACAGGAAGATGCTCGCCAAGAAGCGCACATCGAACTGATTGCTTCTGAAAACTATTGCTCTCCAGCAGTAATGGAAGCGCAAGGTTCAAAACTTACAAACAAATATGCTGAAGGCTACCCAGGCAAACGCTACTATGGCGGTTGTGAATATGTAGACGTGATTGAACAATTAGCGATTGACCGTGCTAAAGAGCTTTTCGGTGCAGATTACGCAAACGTTCAACCACATGCGGGTTCACAAGCAAACTCTGCTGTTTACTTAGCCCTTCTTAACCCAGGCGACACAGTTTTGGGTATGAGCTTGGCGCATGGTGGTCACTTGACTCACGGCGCAAAAGTGAGCTTCTCTGGCAAAACATATAACGCAATTCAGTACGGTTTAAACCCAGAAACTGGCGAGATCGACTACGAAGAAGTTGAACGTTTAGCAATTGAGCATAAGCCACGTATGATCGTTGCTGGCTTCTCTGCATATAGCCAAATTGTTGACTGGCAACGTTTCCGTGACATCGCGGACAAAGTTGGTGCTTACCTATTTGTAGATATGGCTCACGTTGCTGGTCTAGTTGCTGCTGGGGTTTACCCAAGCCCAGTTCAGATTGCTGACGTAACAACAACGACTACTCACAAAACACTTCGTGGCCCACGTTCAGGTTTAATCCTTGCGAAAGCAAACGAAGAAATCGAGAAAAAATTACAATCTGCTGTATTCCCTGGTAACCAAGGTGGTCCTTTGGTTCATGCTGTAGCGGCTAAAGCAATTTGCTTTAAAGAAGCAATGGCTCCTGAATATAAAGTTTACCAACAACAAGTGGTGAAGAACGCTCAAGCTATGGCTGAAGTTCTCATTGCTCGTGGTTATGACATCGTTTCTGGCGGTACAGAAAACCATTTGTTCTTGTTATCTCTTATTAAGCAAGATGTAACAGGTAAAGAAGCAGATGCATGGTTAGGTGCAGCTCACATTACTGTGAACAAAAACTCTGTACCAAATGACCCACGTTCACCATTTGTGACTTCAGGTATCCGTATCGGTACACCTGCTGTGACGACTCGTGGTTTTGGTGAAGCTGAAGTACGTGAACTTGCTGGTTGGATCGCAGACATCCTAGACAGCAAAGGTGACGAAGCTGTGATTAATGCTGTTAAAGCGAAAGTTGAAACCGTTTGCGCGAAATTCCCAGTTTACGCGAACTAAGTTTGACTTGAGAAAGCCCCCTCAAGGGGGCTTTTTTTATGGCATTAAAAAATCAAAATCAGTTGAAATGTAATTTAGACTGCATTTCTGATATAACAGAAGTTATAGGCTAATAAATTATTTTTAATAAGAATTTTATTCATATCGTATTCAAATAGGGATGCAGCACATGGCAAATCCAGCAATTATTATTTCTGAGCAGGATCTTCATCGTTTAGAAACGATGCTAGAGCATCAGCCTAAACTTACACCGACTATGCAGTTGCTTGAAGAAGAATTGGCCCGTGCCGATGTTGTTGCGCCACAAGATATGCCTGCCAATGTGGTAACGATGAACGCAAAAGTTTTACTGACCATTGCACCATCTACAGAAGCATCTGAAATTACCTTGGTTTATCCGCATGATTTTAAAGGGGAGAAAGGGCAGGTCAATGTGGTTGCTCCAATTGGCGCAGCAATTCTGGGCTTAGCTGAAGGTCAGGAAATTGAATGGCCACAACCAGACGGTCAAATGATGAAAGTCAAAATTGAAAAAGTGCTTTATCAACCTGAGCGTGAAGGTGATTATTTATAATATCGAATCACTTAATTTTAAGGCCATGTTGCTCATGGCTTTTTATGACATTGAATATGTGCTTTCTATAATGAAAGACAGTAATGCAAAAGAAAACAAAAAAGTAGAGTGCTGATTGATTTCGATTTTTTATTTCATCTAGATAGAGTTGGTTATATTGTTGATAGGCTTGTTCATAGCCGAAAATCATTTTTCCATTCACATGTAGTGCATACAAAATATCATGAGGGCTCTTTAGATAAGTGATGGATTGACCTCTCCAAGCAGGAATATCTAAAGTTAACCGCATTGCATCGAATAGCCATTGGCAAGTATGAAAATAGCGAATAGGCAAATTCATTTGTTTTATTGGATTTTTCGGGCCAGTGTAGGAGGCGGTCTTAAAAGGTGAGTCTAGCCAACGATCACACCAAACCGTTTGAATTCGGCCCTGATTCTGGCTAAAGAAACCGACCAAAAATTGCGTTTTACCCAAGCTGTTTAAATTATAGGGTGCTAGATTTTTTTGATAAAGTTGAATAGCTGTTTCATTGCCTAGCAGTGTGCCACTCACTTGTTGCAATTGGCTCGGATCATGCTCTAAAAATGTTTCGTGGATGTGTTTTGCTTTATAGTGCGCACCAATACTGATAAATAAGGTTAATACAATGCAGAAGCCTAAACTATAACGAATGACGTGCTGAAGACGAATGATCATAATTTTAAATAGATATCATTTTATTGGAAGCAGAAGTAATGATTAGCCAGATCAAGATAAAAGGTTTTCACAGCGTTTTTGCAAAAATCTACATGTTATTTAATATAAAAGCTGTACTATAAAAATGATTTTATTCAATTTCTTTATTGGGTTAAAGCACTATGGCACAAATTGACGTTCTTGTTCCATTAAGGGATATACCAGTCAATTCAGATGAACTTTTAAGTATCCAACGTAATGATTTGGTTCCGTTGCTGAACGACCAATATCGTCTCAATCATTATGCAGATAGTGTCATTCAGGCCCAGTCTGTGCTACTTAACGGGATAGACCCGCAGCTGACCTTGCAGCTGAGTCAAACTATTGAGCAACTGATTCAGTCACTGGCTGACTCAAAAAAATATCTGAAGAAGCGCAAATTTAATGGGCTGCAAAAGTGGCTCGGGATTGATGTTGAATATGGTTCGACCCAAGTTGAATACTATAAAAAACTGGATCAGCTGCTGGATCGAGCCAATCATCTCAGCCAAAAATTGCAAATCGAAATTCAAAAGTCACAGGCACGCTATCAGCAGTTAACAGGCTTACGTGAGCAAATGGCCAAATATGTATCTGCGGCTGAAGCATTTTTAATGGAATATCCTAAATTTGTGAAGAATGCACATCCTTTAGATAATTTTGCAGAACGTTTGTCGAAGAAAATAAACAGTTTACAAACTTTGCAAAGCAGTAATGATATTGCGATCACTCAAATGCAACTGTCTCAGCAGCTTTCATTGAGTTTGTTAGACCGATATAAAGAGGCACAACAGGTCTTGATCCCAGCATGGCAATATCATGTCAAACAATCGCAGCAATCAAGCTCGACAATTGAACTGGAAAAGCTCGATAATAGCCGTGAAAAATTGATTCATACCTTAAAAAAATCACTACAGAAACCAACACTTTAAGAAATAGATTAGGTGAATTATGACCAACTCAGAACAAAACAGTCTTGTGGTAGAGCCAACCACTGGAAGTGATTGAACACAAGTTTCAACAGTTAAATTTGCAAGAAATTGGCTTGCAACAAGATGACTTCAATGCAGTCTTGGCAGCGCGGAAAGAGTTGGCAGAAATCAACCATAACGCCGTGGCAGAGTATGGTAAAAATATTGCGACACAAACCTCTGGATATACTGATGAGTTGTTAAATTTGGTTCAAAATAAAGACTTGGATGAAACTGGGCAAAAGCTGAATCAGGTAGTACAAGTTGCACAACAGCTCAATACCTCAAGTATTTTAAATAAAAAGAAAAATTCAGGTTTCTTCGGTGGCTTGATGAGCAAAATTAAAGGCGCAAAGAATAATATTGATATGCACTTTAATACCACCAAAGAACAGATTGATACTTTGGTGAAAGAAATTGAAAAATCGCAGTCTGGTTTAAAAGCACGTGTTGATACATTAGATCGGATGTTTCATGGTGTACAAAGTGAATATAAACAGCTCGGTGTGTATATCGCGGCGGGTAAGTTGAAACAGGATGAAATTCAGCAGGAAATCTCAATACTGACTGCACAGGCGCAAGACCAAACCACGACGCAGAGAGTTTACGACCTCAATCATTTAGCCAATAATTTGGAAAAGCGCGTGAGTGATTTGCAGGTTTTACAACAATCAGCCATGCAAACGCTACCGATGATTCGTATTATTCAGTCTAATAATTTGATGTTGGTCGATAAGTTTTATGCGATTAAAAATATCACATTGCCTGCATGGAAAAATCAAATTAGTTTGGCGATTTCTTTAAATGAGCAGAAGAACAGTGTGCAGTTGGCCAATACCATTGACGATGCGACCAATGATTTATTGAAGCGTAACGCTGATTTGTTACATCAAAACTCAGTAGATACAGCAAAAGCCAATCAACGTTCGGTGATTGATATTGAGACGCTTGAACATGTACAAAATACCCTCATTAAAACAGTAAATGATGTGATTCAAATACAAAAAGAAGGGATGCAGAAACGTGCTGAAGCAACCACACGTTTGCGTAGTTTGCAGGACAATTTGAATCAATTGGTTTTAGACTCGAGTTCTAATCGTACGACACCATCTTAATGCTAAGTTGGGTGGTCGATAGAGGAGAAATGTTTGCCTTCTTTAGATGAGTATGTTGTTCAGCCTCAGCACCTTGAACAAGGTGTAGCTACACTCAAACAGCGTCAGCGTAAACTGAGCTTATGGTGTATGGTGAGTGTAATTCTACTGATCGTCTCTGGTGTGAGTTATTTCCTACAGCAGGATTTTGTCTATAGCTTTTTTGGGCTCACGACTGAAATACAGCAGCTACATATGCCCATGAGTGTCGATGAAAATCTAGCATCACTTGGACAACAGCCAGATTATTTTCTGAATTTGTTGTCATGGTTTGGTTGGCTTGTGCTCAAGATTATGGTGTCTTTTGTTGGGGCATTTGTATTGGTGCACTATGCACGGAAAATTCACTTTTTCTATGTGCGTTTTCAGTCTTTTATACTGAAGTTTGTGGCTTGGCTGATAGCATTTATTTTACTGTGGTCTGGGCTGACCTATGTGCAATATGATTTAAAAGATGATGAGCATGAGGCTTTTCAGAAAATTGTATATTACGATAAAAATATTCAACAAAGTGAACTCGCGCATTATTTGCAAGAGTCAGACATTCAGCTTCCCGTAAAACATTATTTGCTTGCACAGACAGCATTGTTACACCAACCTGTCGATAAAAATGCAGCCATTCCGCATGTGCTTGCTCTTGTGCAAGCAGAAAAAAACGATTCACATTTTATTGAATATGGGTTTAAGCCTGAACAGCTATGGACGATGCAGCACCAACTCTATGGAAAAACACTTACGCCGATGGCTGAAAGTGTAGAAAAACAGGCTCAGCAAGCTGCGCAGTTCACTACGGTCATGCAATTCTTCTCGCTTATCTTGATGCTAATCATGGCGCTGTTGAGTCTTGTATTGTTTGGTTTGACATGTCAGTTAAAGGCCAGAACGCTAAGAATTGAACAGCGGATGCAGAATAAATCCTAAGCTTTGACTTCATTTAAAGTCCTGCGTTTAGTGGGACTATTTATGAAGAATATCTTAAAATCTATAAAACCGATTATTAAAATAAAAACAAACTGTTTTATCTATTTTTAGATTTACTCTATGATTCTTTTATCAAATAATTTTACAGACTGCTTTGGAGAGCTTAACCATGTTAGATCAAAATACTTCAGCTCAATTAAAAACGCTTCTTGAACGTCTTGAAGGTCCGATTGAATTGGTTGTAACTTTGAACGGTTCTGAGAAATCAGACAAAATCAAAGAATTGGTTGAAGAAATTGCAGCACTGTCTCCACTGGTGACTGCACGTTTTGATGGTCAAAACTCGCGTGCACCGAGCTTTGGTGTAGCAAAAGCGGGCGAACAACCACGTGTCTTCTTTGCAGGTCTACCAATGGGACATGAGTTTACCTCTTTGATCTTGGCATTGTTACAAACCTCAGGTTACGCACCCAAAGTATCGGATGAAGTTTTGGCTTCAATCAAAGGTTTAGGTATCCAGTCTGACTTTGACGTATTTGTCTCTTTAAGTTGTCATAACTGTCCAGACGTGGTGCAAGCGTTGAACCTGATTGCCATTTACAATCCAGGTACGACAGCCACCATGATTGATGGTGCATTCTTCCAAGACGAAGTTGAAGAACGCAAAATCATGGCTGTACCAATGGTGTTCCAAGACAACAACCATATCGGTCAAGGCCGTATGACTTTGGAAGAGATTATTGCCAAACTGGATACCAATTCAGCAGCCAAAGAAGCTGAAAAACTCAATGCCAAAGCTGCTTTTGATGTTCTCGTGATTGGCGGTGGTCCTGCAGGAAATACCTCTGCCATTTATGCAGCGCGTAAAGGCATTAAAACCGGGATCGTGGCTGAACGTATGGGTGGTCAAGTCATGGATACCATGGACATTGAAAACTATACCTCGATACAAAAGACCCAAGGGCCAAAGTTTGCTGCTGAAATGGAAGCACATGTACGTGAGTACGGTGTGGACATCATGAACTTACAACGTGTTTCTCACATCAAAGGTGCAGATGAGACCGCGAATGGTTTGGTTGAAGTCACTTTAGAAAATGGTGCGAAGCTTGAATCTAAAACAGTCATCCTTTCTACAGGCGCACGTTGGAGAGAAATGAATGTACCGGGTGAAGCAGAATACCGTACTCGTGGTGTTGCTTACTGTCCACACTGTGATGGCCCACTGTTTAAAGGCAAACGTGTTGCCGTAATTGGCGGGGGGAACTCAGGTGTCGAAGCTGCGATTGATCTTGCTGGGATTGTAGAACATGTAACTTTGGTTGAGTTTGATACCAAACTACGTGCTGACCAAGTGTTGCAAGACAAATTGCATAGTCTGCCTAACACCACAGTCATTCTGAATGCCTTATCAACCGAAGTTGTGGGTGATGGTTCACAAGTGACAGCATTGAAATATAAAGACCGTGCAACCGATGTAGAACATAGGGTTGAGCTTGCAGGAATCTTTGTACAAATTGGTTTATTGCCAAACACCGATTTCTTAAAAGAAACAGCGGTTGAGCTTTCAAATCGTAATGAAATTGTGATTAACGATCGCAATGAAACCAATGTCAAAGGTGTATTTGCCGCAGGTGACTGTACGACTGTGCCTTACAAGCAAATTATTATTGCTACAGGTGAAGGCGCGAAAGCATCTCTGTCTGCTTTTGATTATATTATTCGTTCTGGGTTGTAAGTGTGAAATGAAAAAGCCAACGCTCTCCCAAAATCTACGTTGGCTTTTTCCCTTTATGTTGTATGACTAAGCTCTAGTTGTACTTTTATAGGAACTCTGGTCGCTAACAGCCTGAGTTCCTTTTTTTTTGGAATGATGATTTCGGGCAAAGAAAAAGCCAAAGTGTTCCCCAGATCACTTTGGCTTTTTCATTTAGTTGTTGTTTATTGTTATTCTTTGCCCAGTTTTTGTTTTGAAACTCTGAGTGTGGTCAGTACTCGGTTTCTTTTCTACTTTCCCCAAGGTTAGACGCTAAATAAGTTCAATCCTTTAAATTTTTCTAACAGTTGTTGATGAGTTTCCATGTGTTCTGGATGCAGCTCGATACAAGCAATTGGGCAAACATCGACGCAGGTTTGGGTGTCATAAAAACCAACACACTCTGTACAACGGCTGACGTCTATTTCATAAATCTTGTCACCTTCAAAAATAGCAGTATTGGGACATTCGGGAAGGCACATATCACAGTTAATACATGCATCTGTTATTCGTAGTGCCATGGTATTATCCCTCAGTCAGCTTGTAACATAAGCCAATGCAGGCGCTGAAATATCAGTGCTTGAATGCGGCAAGTTACGAATGAGTAGGGCATAACGCATGTCAACATCAGCAGGAACAGGTATTTCAACTACATGTCCTGAGCCTTTCGCTTCAAGTATTGGATTGCCTTTTTTATCGAGAATTTCTGTCAACTTAAAGGTGATATTGCCTGACGTGGTCATGAGTTCAAGTACATCGCCCACCACAAAACGGTTTTTGACATCGACTTTCAGATAATCGCCATTTCGCTCTAAAATTTCACCGCAGTATTGTTGATGGTCAAAACTAGATGAGCCATTTGCATAGTTTTGATATTCGCTGTGTACGTGGCGACGTAAAAAACCTTCGGTATAACCACGATTCGCCAGACCTTCGAGTTGTGTCATGAGTGAGGAATCGAAAGGCTTATTTGCGAGCGCATCATCTATGGCTTTGCGATAAATTTGCGCTGTACGCGCACAGTAAAAATAAGACTTGGTATGCCCTTCAATTTTTAAAGAATGGATGCCCATATGGGTTAAGCGCTCAACATGCTGTACCGCACGCAAGTCTTTAGAGTTCATAAAGTAAGTACCATGTTCGTCTTCTTCAGCAGCAAACATGTCTTCATCATGACGTTGTAATAATACGGGTTCATCGAACTGATGCTGTGCTTGCATATGCACTTCATCAGCATCAGAATTTGAACAGCAGTTGGAGCTTGTATTCAGATTTTGAACGGGGGTCACATCGCCATTTTCATCTTGCGTAGTCTGATGGACTTTGTATTCCCAACGGCAAGCATTGGTACATGCCCCTTGATTGGCATCACGTTTATTCATATAGCCTGAAAGCATGCAACGTCCTGAATACGCCATGCATAGCGCACCATGCACAAAAACCTCAATTTCCATGTCTGGCACTTGCTGCTTAATTTCTTCAATTTCATCAATGGATAATTCACGGGACAAAATGACACGAGTCAGTCCCATGTTTTTCCAAAATTTCACAGTAGCCCAGTTGACAGCATTGGCTTGAACAGAAAGATGCACATCCATATCTGGAAAATGCTCACGTACCATCATAATCAGGCCTGGATCTGACATGATCAGGGCATCGGGTTGCATCGCAACCACAGGTGTGAGGTCACGAATAAAGTTTTTGAGCTTTGAGTTATGGGGTTGAATGTTGACGACCACATAAAACTTTTTGCCTAAGTCATGCGCTTCTTGAATGCCGATAGCTAAATTGTCATGATCAAATTCATTATTGCGCACACGTAAACTATAACGGGGTTGTCCTGCATAGACTGCATCTGCACCATAGGCAAAGGCATAACGCATATTTTTAAGCGAACCAGCCGGTGAAAGAAGTTCAGTAACGTGGGAAATGCTCATGATCAAACTAAGGCATAAAAAAAATATGGTTTTATTGTAGTGCTTTAAAAAATAGATTCAACCTAGTAAAAAACTCGGAATTTAACTGCTAGTGAGTATCATAAATTTTTATTCAAGGATTTAATTTTAAATAATAAATAATATTTCTTTGAGTGAAGAATGATTTCTTTATAAAGATAGAAATTAAAAAAATAAAGTGCCTCATATAAAATTCATGGTGATTTGAAAAAGAAAAGTTAAAAATTTTATATGAGTCTTTGCATATTTAGATGAAAGAAAGTGAAGACTAGGCATAAAAGTGAAGTTAAGCCATCAGGCATGTCAAGGTTCTGCTATTCGTCAGAAGTTTCCGCTTCAAGTTGCCTTAAAATTTGACAATCATCAATGGTTGATAGCGTGGCACAGGATTGACGCAGTTGTTGCAACTGAATTTGGAATTTTTTTAGTTCAACTATTTTTTGCTCGACTTGTTTTAAATGCTCATCTATCAATTGATTGACCGCGCTACAGTCCTGTTGTGGGTTCTGCTCCAATTGGATGAGATATTCAATTTCTTTGAGTGAGATATCGAGCGCACGGCAACGTTTAATAAAAATGAGTCGTTTAAGCGCCTCATCTTGATAATAGCGGTAGTTATTGTCCCCGCGAAAAGAAGGTTCTAATAAATTTTTCTTTTCATAAAAACGAATGGTATCGGCACTTAAGCCAGTTTTTTGGACTAAGTCTTTTATTAAATAAACAGGAGATGAGTTTTGTTGATTCATTTTGCTTGACCTTAGAGTGACTCCATAGTTTTTAATCATAATATAAAATGATCAAGTAGTGATAGAGGTCGCTAATATGGCGTGTTCTTCATGTAGTTGTACACCCGCACCACAAAAGCCGAATAGTAAGTTTAGAACGGCATTATGGATTGCCTTATTTATTAATTTAGCTATGTTTGTGGTGGAACTCATTGGTGGGGCTTATGCGCATTCATCATCATTATGGGCTGATTCCTTAGACTTTTTTGGTGACGCGGTGAATTATGGTATTTCACTGGCAGTGCTCGGTGCGAGTTTATACTGGCGAGCGACAGTAGCCTTGCTGAAAGGTATAACCATGGCGTTGTTTGGCTTAGTTGTGATAGGCAAAGTGATTTATGCTTATGTGCTAGGGATTCCGCCTGAAGCTATGACTATGGGCGTGATTGGTGTGATAGCTTTGTTTGCGAATGTGGTTTGTGCTGTCATTTTATATGCTTACCGCGAAGGGGACTCGAATATGCAATCGGTTTGGCTTTGTAGTCGAAATGATGCGATTGGAAACGTGGCGGTTATCTTTGCAGCTATAGGTGTGTTTGGGACAGGAAGTATGTGGCCCGATATGATTGTTGCAGGTATTATGGCAACGTTAGGTTTGACAGCTGGCTATCAAGTCGTGACTAAGGCATTGGCTGAGCGGAAAAAGAGCGTTTTAGAAAATTCGACTGTAGAATATGAATAGGATGTAATTGCGAATACGTTTAGCGTTTAAGATTCGGTTTACAGCCTTACAGTAGTTTGAAGTTTAACACTCCATAGGATGGAACTTCTGCATGTTCAAGACGAATATGAGAGTGTACATGGACGTACAGCTATTAAGATGAATTAGTGAGTATGCAAATACATCTTTGTCCAAAAGTCATTCCACAGATTTAAATATTCAGCTTGAAGCTGTTTAAAATATGACTCGTCTTTTGGTTGGTAGCTTTGTGTGAATAGCAACCAAATATCGTCTTCATGATTATCATCGTTTGCAAGAGTTTGGTCACTGGCTTTAGCAATACCATGACATGCATAATAACCATTGGTAAACGAAGAATCATACACCGCGAGATTTGTTCTGAGTGCTTCACTGAACTTAATCACTTGCAGTTCAGTACAAGCCAAAATCAACAATAAGTCTGCATAAGAATGAATATGCTCTTGAATAAACTGTGTAAGAGAGAATGCTTCGGCTTGAGTTTGTTTTTGGTCAGGGACATCGAGTTTGAGTTGTTGCATCAGCTTTAAAAAATAAACCAAGTGCGATTTTGCAGGGGAGCTTTTTTCAAGTTGATGCGTGTTAAAACCCAATTCATCAAAAAGATTGAGTGAGAGTAGATAACGCGCATATATCTTTGCCGCAATACGGTCTTGTGCCTTAATATTACTGTTGTTTTCAAGTTGTAATGCTTGGTAGATCACCATGCTTAAGGCATCGGTAAAATTCTTGACAATAGCTGTAAAATAATTCAGATGAATTAATTTTAACTGCTCAAGGGTCAGTTGACATTGGTGCAACCGTGTAAGGATAGGATGCTTAAATAAGGCATGATCTCCTGTTGCCTGCTTTAGTGCATGGACCACTTGAGTATTTGATTTCCATAACTCTGGACTTAAGGAGTGCTGAATAAAGTATAAAACTTCTTCGCGGGTATGTTCAGACTGAGTAAAGGAAAGGGTGTTCATAGAGCGTTAAATTTTAATTTTCATCATTTTTTATCATAGTGAAAAAGGCTGCATTCTTCTAGTTTTTTTATTGAATTTAAATCTCTTATATTTCATGCGCTTATTTTAATGTTGGTGAGATTTTCCATAAAAAAACAGTGTTGTTTTAAATTTGATATATAATATCGTTTCGAAACGATATATTTCATATTCTTGGGTGTTCTTATGGGGCAGTGGCCTAATTTTAAAGTTTTGTGCATCAGGTAAAATAAATGTCAAAAAAAGAAGACATCATTAATACAGCGCTTAATCTCTTTAACTCACATAGCTACAATTCTATCGGTGTGGATCGAATT
The DNA here is from genome assembly GCF_055632855.1 of Acinetobacter sp. SW-226. Classification (NCBI taxonomy): domain Bacteria; kingdom Pseudomonadati; phylum Pseudomonadota; class Gammaproteobacteria; order Moraxellales; family Moraxellaceae; genus Acinetobacter; species Acinetobacter sp. SW-226. The sequence continues at coordinate 1,071,304 of NZ_CM145752.1, forward strand.
ATTAGTGAGTCTGGCGTTGCTAAAATGACATTTTACAAATATTTCCCTTCCAAAGCTAAATTAATTGAAGAATGCTTAGTGACTAGAAACCAAAATTTGCAGCAGTCTCTCGATGCAACGATTGCTGCGTGTGACCCAAGTGATTATCTCTCACATATTCGCGCAATTTTTGAATGGTATAATACATGGTTTCATACGACAGACTTTAATGGTTGCATGTTTCAAAAAGCAGTCGAAGAAATTTCAAAAATTTATCCGTCATCGCTCCAACCTGCAATTGATTATAAAGAGTGGTTAAAAGGAAAGTTGCGCCAAGCATTGCATCATTTAGGGGTGAAGCAAGATGAACAGTTGGCTGGTTTTCTTTCTAGTATTTTGGATGGAATGACTATTCAAGCTCAAATTGACCCAAATCAAGTGCATTTGGAAGAGTATTGGAAGCGTGTAAATACATTGATTCAGATGGAATTAGTTGCGGCTTAAATTATTAAAAATAAGAATGTAGCATCTAAGAATTACATTCTTATTGATTGAAATCATGCAGACTTTTATAAAATTCAATCAAAAATAAATAAGCGCGATAACCGTTAGATTATCGCGCTTTGCTGATAATAATTTATTTTTCATATCACTCATTATTTGACACTAATGAGTGATATGAATATGAGCAACTTAAACGTGCCTTCTTATATTTTTTTGTACCCTCTGAATGTTTTCGGTCATTCAGTATTTCAGCAAAAATAGACAGACTTGTCTGTTTTGTTGAATTATAGAGAAATTGTGGAGAAAAACAACCAATATGTCTTGAGTTTGGCTGAAATTTATTCATTGCCTCTAGTATTCAATAACTTAAATAGAATTAATTTTTTTAGAATTTAATTTGCTACAGTTTCGAGTACGCTTGGGGGTAAGTAAATTGTAAATTCATTGATCGGTTCAATCAGTACACTATAAGGCTTGAGTTGATCTTCATAGGATATAAGGTTGAGCCTTGCTAACAGCTCAAAGCGTGCGTAGTGCAGTGTTGCGGGTCTAGGATTTAAGCGCTCATGCCACACACGATATGTACCGAGTTTGCCATCACGGCGATGATAAAATCCTGCCAAAGGATGTGTAATAAAGACTTGGTAACTTTCTAAATCTGGAAAGCCTTCAAAAAACCAGCGGTCATCTTGAGCCTGAATTAAATTCACTTCAGAGCTAGCCCATGCAGATTGGGTTCGCATTTTGTATTGTGTGTCTCTGTACACGACAAATTTCACAGAACCCTTATCCTATCAGGATTCTGCCTTCTTAAAATTGCCAAAATTTCCTTAAACTCTTCTTTTTTCCCAAAACCAATTAAACGCTGAATCGCCATTTGAACATAGTCTAAACCATAGCGAAATAAACTCATTGAGAGTCGTCCATGCTTCTTTATTTTTATCGCTTTTTTTTGATCATGTTGCCATTCACCTGTTAAATAGCACCAACAGAAACCGATAGCTAGCACTGCTATCAATTTCTTGACTCGTCCAGGGTCTGTTAAACGAGTATTTTCAAGATTGAATCCACGTCCTTTGAGACAACTAAATAAGGTTTCGATTTCCCAGCGTAATGCATAATCACGAATAGCAGAAGCATTAAACATAGGAGAAACAACAAGTAAAAGTTCCCCATCTTCTAATCGTAGCGCACTAATATACAGTTTCACTCGACCAACCCAAATACGTCGTTTACGACATTCAGTTTGACCAACTTGAAGATGACGAAATAAATCACTAATTTTATGATTCCTGGCTAAGTGATTGGTCACAATAAAGTTTTTTTAACACGTATACAGAAGTTGATGTCATTTTCAATTAACCATGTAAACCATTTCTCACCGATAAATTCTCTGTCTGCGAACACATTCACAATACGGTCTTTACCAAAAATAGAGATAAAGCGTTGAATCAAAGCAATACGCTCTTTTGTATCTGAATTTCCACGTTTATTGAGCAATGTCCAAACAATAGGTATCGCTATTCCACGATAGACGATGGCTAACATCAAGATATTGATATCTCGTTTTCCCCATTTCCAATTGGTTCTATCTAAAGTCAGTTGCACTTTGTCGAATGAAAACATATTGAAAATCAACTGAGAAATTTGACGATAATCAAAATACTGACCTGCAAAGAAGCGTTGTATACGTCGATAAAATGATTGTGGTAAGCACTTGATGGGTAAGGCTTTAGATGCAGAAGAAAGATTACAGGTCTGTTTTACAATTAATGCAATCATAATCAGTGTAAAACATTTTACATGTGACTTGTTCCACTTTAGATATTTGTTTAAGATGAGATGTAACTCATTGAAATGTGTCATCATATTCGTCGTCAGAAAACAAGTATTATGCCATTATTTCAATGAGTTATCTATTTTTGTCGTGTACAGAGATTGTGTGTATAAGCCAGTCGGATCTTGTAGACAGTCAAACTCAATTTGGGCTGGATGCCATGGCAGTTGCCAAACATAGCGTGGAAAGATCAGCGTCCAAGAGTCCAAAGTTGTGCCTAGAAACCAAACACAACGTTCCTGTGTTTCCTGATCAATCACATACACTCGATAGTTGGTTTGTCCCATAGTAAATTTAGGAAAAGGGTAGACGGCGGAGCTAAAGTCAACATCAATAAAAGGAACGACAGACATCAAAGCACATTGTTGACCTTGATAAAGGATAGTGTCTAATTTAAATCGAGGGGGAATAATGTCTTTGAAGCGTGTAGGGTCGAGTGCATAAGTAATGAGGGCGAAATGCCGAAGTTTACACTGTACATCGAGACCTTTAGGTTGAGGTCTTGGGTGTAAATAGTCTTTAAAATTGAGTTTTGGAAAGGTCATTGTATAAATTTAAGATTTGTTCTTTTGTACAAATATTAGAGAAAAAGACAAGCAGAGTAAATTAAAAAACCGAAGCCTAAGCTTCGGTTTTTTAATATCTTTATACGATCTTACTTTTCAACGAATGCACGTTCAATAACATAATCACCCAGTACACCCATTTTAGGTGATTCTTTTAGACCATGTTGATCGAGAAGTGCTGCAACGTCATCTAAGAACGCTGGGCTACCACAAAGCATAGCGCGGTCAGTTTCTGGGTTGAAACGTGGTAGACCAATTTTTTCAAACAATTCGCCAGTTTCAATCGCTGTCGTTACACGACCTTGGTTTGGATATTCTTCACGAGTAACCGTTGGGTAGTAAACCAATTTGTCTTTGATACCAAGTTCTTCAAAGAATTCATGGCTTGGAAGTTCATTTAGGATTAGGTCTTGGTAGGCTAATTCAGAAATGAAACGAGTACCATGTACAACAATGATTTTCTCAAAGCGTTCATAGGTTTCTGGGTCACGAATTGTAGACAAGAACGGTGCAAGACCTGTACCTGAAGAAAGGAGGTATAAGTTTTTACCAGGGTTTAAGTCGTCGAGAACCAAAGTCCCTGTTGGTTTTTTAGAGATTAGAATCTCATCGCCCACTTTTACTTTCTGTAAAATAGATGTCAATGGGCCATCTGGAACTTTAATTGAGAAAAACTCTAGTTCTTCTTCATAGTTTGCACTGGCAATAGAATAAGCACGCATTAACGGTTTGCCATTTACTTCAAGGCCGATCATCACAAATTGACCGTTTTTAAAACGCAGTGCAGTGTCGCGCGTCGTTTTAAAAGAGAATAAAGTATCATTCCAATGGTGGACGTGAGTAATCTTTTCGACGTTGAAAGCAGCCATTAAAGGTCTCAATAAATTATCAAATTAGAACAGCTTGCTATTCTAATCTAAAATCATTCTCGATAAACTGAATATATTTAATTGAGCTTATTAGAAAAAGTGATGATAACTGAGTTAACCTTGCCAATTATTGGTTATATGCACTCTTCTTATAAAGAAAAGTTTGGTATTCCTCGCCAGCCTAATTTGGTACAAGTGGAATCCTATATTGAAATGTCAGCCCCTTATAATGATCTTTTGGCCTTTGAGGGGATTGAGGCTTTTAGTCACTTATGGTTGGTTTGGCAGTTTCATGACAATAAGAATCAAGAAAAAACACAGTTTCGTCCACAAGTTCGACCACCTCGCTTAGGGGGCAACAAAAAAATAGGAGTGTTTGCCACACGGAGCATGTACCGTCCAGCGCCAATTGGCCTATCTGTAGTTCAATTAAAAGCGGTAAAAAAAGAAGGGCGGTCAGTTCGTGTGTATGTTACAGGGAGTGATTTGCTCGATGGTACGCCAATTGTTGATATTAAGCCTTATATTCACTATTCAGACGCAGTTTTAGATGCTGAAAGTGGTTATGCACAAGATGAGCCTAAACGAAAGGTGGTGGTGTGGTCTGATCTGGCTTTGCTACAGAAGCAGCAGCTTTTAGCAAATGGCAAAATTTCTATGCAGACAGTACAGGAGCTTGAGGCGGTTTTATCTTTAGACCCACGACCTGCGTATCAAGATGATGAAGCGCGAATTTATGGGATGAGATTTGCAAACTTAGATGTGAAATTTAAGGTAAATGAAACGTGTGTGGAAATACAGGAACTTTGAGTTCCTGTAGCCATTAAAACGCTCATCGGTAGCATGCTTTTCAAGTCATTTAGAACTTTAAGTTTTGTTCTAAATAACTTGCTGCAATTGGATTATACAGGTCACAACCTTTATTTAAGCCATCTGCCTTAGCTAAACGTGCGTTTTTCTCTTCGGTAGACATATTGTTTGTGATGAGGTCTTTCTCTGATTGAATGTCATCTGCAAGATTGGACTCTACCCCAGCATTTACTTTTGAACTTGAATAGTAACTGTCTTTGTATTGAGCATATCCAATGAAAGCATTTGCCTCAGTTCCATCAGGACTGTAATGGTAGGCAAGAACATTTTTAAATTTTGTGAGCTTAAAATACTCTTGTTTAGTTTGGTTGGTAAATCGCTCTGTATATTCTTTAAAGAGACGTTGATATTCATCATCTTTTTCAGCTAAAAGTAAATATTCCTGATTATTAGAATATTGGGTTTCCAGTAGGCAGGTTGAACCTGCTGGGAATTTTAAAGCTTGGTAGGCTTTTAATTTTGTATTGATTTCATCTGAATATTTGACGCTATATTGAGGATAGTTCAAGTTCCAATTCAACTCAGGGTCTACAGTTGCAAGTAGACTTTCGCCTGAAATATCACGTTTGCTGACAGTTGACGTGAATTCTAATCCTGTAGAACCAATTGCTGAATAAGGGCGGAGTTTGAGTTGATTATTGGAAAAGGTCATTTCACCCATTAAAGTGCCATAACGACTATGGGTTGGGCCGAATGTTTGATACTCGCCTTGCGTAGTTAAGTAAATTTCATTTGTATCATCATCTGCATCTAAAGTGGCATAGGCTTTACCATCCACCAGTGTAATTTGCGTATTCAGTACATTGAAATCACCAAATTGATTGAGTTGATCATACCAATAATCAATACGGAATATTTCCCATTGCTGAGCGGTATTTGAATTATTATTTGATGAGTCAGTAGTTGTTGAGTTGTTGCTCGTGCTTGTATTATTTGAGCTATCAGAGCTTCCACCACATGCACTCAGCATGAGTGCGCTAAAAATTGCAAATGATAATATTTTAAATTTCATAAAGTACCCAATTCAAAAAATTTATTATTAATAACGTTGTTGTTTAAAAATAAAGCGGGCTGATTATAGGTTAATAGTATTGAATAAATAAATAAATTTCATAAAAATAAGTAAGTTAAGTTTTTTTAAAAAATCATCCAGTACAGTAAGCCGATTAAAAACATCATATGTAAAATTTGAATCGGTGCAAAAGCAATAAAGTATTGCATCCCTCCTGTTAAAGCGGCATTCACAGATTTGGCAATCGCATGTGCGGCTAAACCAAATATAAAGGCGGATATAACAGCAGTATCTGTGGGGGTACCTTGCATCACCACGGTTGCCATCGCCGCATGGATTTCAAACAAAGAGGCCAGTAAAGTTCCTGCAATTAAGCCAGCTTCGCCTAGCCACAGGTGAAGTCCATATACTCCTGCCTGAATGAGAGTTAAGCTCAGGGCAATAATTCCTGCCTCTTTTAAACTAAACATGCGTGAATCACTGCTCAGTTGCTGTTCTTGAGCTGGGGCAGTGCGGACTAAAGTATAGGCAGAGAGTCCTAAAATCAAACATGCGATTAGAGTGGGAAGCAGTATTGTTTTGAGCCAGAGCATACTGACGCCCGCCACAATAATGAGCAGTTGCAATAAAGTTGCGATACATGACATCAGAGCAGCACCTGCATTGGATTTGGCCTGTGCACGACCTGCTCGAACCTCCATGCCCAAGCTAGCAATAGTGGCTGTACTGGATACAAAACCAGAAGCAATTGCGGATAAAATCATGGCATTTTTAGTGCTTAACAATCGTTTGGCGATATGTGCAAGGGCTTGAACAGCCAGAATGAGTGTGACTAATTTTAAAATGATATAAAGATTCAGCACAGCGCCCCATAAAGGCGTATTTGGTGTTAAGGGAAGGGCTATTAAAATGAGAGCCAATAGGAAAATACCGTCTTTAAATTCTGCTTCTGTAATCCATTTTCCTGCAATACTGTGCATGGAGTGTTTAGTCATGAGAATAATGGTCAGCAGTACAGCCAGACCTGCTGCTAAAGGTGTATTCCACAGGCACATGGCGCCAATAAAATAAGTCATTACAAAGGCAAGCTCAGTAGTTGAGCCTAAGTCCTCAGTTTGGTTTTTCATGGAAAATAGGACAATACCTCCAATGATCAGCGCACCCACAATACCAATGGTGACACCAAATAAAAAACAAATAGCACCGAGAAGGGCACAAATGGCAAAGGAGCGCAGTCCTGCAAAGCTCTGTTGGTTTTCTCGTTGCTTGCTTCTTTCTCGCTCTAGACCAATGAGCAAACCACAGCCCAAAGCTGAGGCCAATGTAAACAGGGCGTCAGATAAAGCATAGTTGTCGATTGAAATGGTACTGAAGTCCAAAGCCTACCTCATAAACACAAATGAGTCGTTTAAAATATAGGCGAATGCGGGTGGTGGATTCAAGTCAAAATAGAGAAAAAGCGTAGTCATTTCATGATTATATTGATCAGCTGACATGCTTTTTTATATTTATAGGATTTGCCAGTGCTTTGTACAAAATAATCTCGAAAATCTTGCTATAGTGGTGTTCTGTTTGGGGACGTATAACAATGAATTTTAATTTTGAAATTGATACCACTTGGTGCTTAGATCAACTTTTTAAAGATGGGCGAATTACTGAAAAAGAAAAAAATCTCGTACAAACCTCGCACCGTCAACGGGATCAATTAAAGTGGCACCCTTTACAATGGATTGCCCATTTTAATATGCAGGATCAGTCACACCCTCAGTCCAGACTGACGTTGAACCGATTATGTCAATGGTTAGCCGAAAAAACCCAGTTACCGTTTTATGTGATTGATCCACTCAAAGCTGATGTTCAAGCCTTGACTTCGGTGATGTCCCAAGAGTTTGCCTTCCGCAATAAAATCTTGGCCGTAGAGGTTCAACCCAATCAAGTGTTGATTGCGACAGATCAACCCTATATGAAGGATTGGGTAGCGAATTTGGAGCATAATGTCGCACCGAAAAAAATCCAGCGCGTATTGCTCAGCCCAGAACAATTACAACGTTATATGGTGGAGTATTATCAGGTGAGTCGCGCTGTGAGTAATTCACAGAAGTCTGGAATTTATGATCGCGAAAATAAAGGCGTTGAAGCCCTGTTACAATTAGGTGATAGTCAAAATCCTGATGCCAATGATCAACACATTGTTAAATTAGTTGATTGGGTTTTACAGTTTGCTTTTGAACAAAGTGCCAGTGATATTCACCTAGAACCTCGTAAGGACAATGGTAAAGTACGCTTCCGTATTGATGGTGTGTTACATACGATTTATAACATGCCTGCCAATACTTTAACGGCGGTCATTTCGCGAATTAAAATTTTAGGTCGAATGAACGTTGCAGAAAAACGTAAGCCACAAGATGGTCGTTTAAAAACACGTACACCCAAAGGACAAGAAACAGAACTACGTCTTTCAACCTTGCCAACGGCCTTTGGTGAAAAGTTGGTTATGCGTATTTTTGACCCAGAAGTTTTGGTACGTAGCTTTCAGCAGTTGGGTTTTGATGGGCATTTGCTCAGTGATTGGAAGGCACTGACTTCACATAGTCATGGCATTATTTTGGTGACAGGACCAACAGGCTCAGGTAAAACCACCACGCTTTATTCTTCATTGAAACAGTTGGCAACAGAACAGGTGAATGTCTGTACCATTGAAGACCCAATTGAAATGTTAGAACCAAGCTTTAACCAAATGCAGGTCAACACAGGTATTGACTTAGGTTTTGCTGATGGTGTTCGTGCACTCATGCGCCAAGATCCCGACATTATTATGGTGGGGGAGATTCGTGACCATGATACGGCCAATATGGCAATTCAAGCTGCACTTACAGGGCATTTGGTACTTTCAACCCTACATACCAATGATGCGCCTTCTAGTCTAACCCGTTTACACGATTTGGGCATACAACCATTTTTAACTGCAGCCACCATTTTGGGTGTATTGGCACAACGTTTGGTACGGCGCCTATGTCCACACTGTAAAGTGGAAAAACAAATCAATAGCCAAGAGTGGGAGCACCTGACTTTTGATTATATTATGGAGATGCCTGAAAAAGTCTTTACCGCAGTAGGCTGTGAAGAGTGTCGTCAAACGGGCTACAAAGGGCGAGTTGGTATTTATGAGTTTATGCCTATTAGCATAGAGGCTAAACAATTAATTGGTGCAAATGGTGATTTGAGTGTACTGCGTCAGCAGGCCAAAAAAGAAGGCATTGAGCCTTTGCGGATTGCAGGGGCACGAAAAGTGTTAGAGGGAGTCACCACGCTAGAAGAAGTGTTGCGTGTCGTACCTCTCAACTAAGCGTTTAATGTTTTACTTGAAGCTTTCTTAAGATTCAGCTCATCTAATTTTGGTTTAATAACTTCATCAAATAGATCAACAATTAAATAGAGGTACTGGATATGAATATGATGATGAAAGCGTTATTGGTTGCTGGTGTGATTGGTTCGACAACTGTGGCAGTAGCAAATACAGCGGTGAACCAAGCGGCTGTAGCTGCTTCAACGCCAACTACGGTTAAGCATGCATTAACTTTAAAAGATGACAGCCATGTTCAGTTAAAAGGTTATGTGGTCAAAGCAATTGGTGATGAAAAATATGAATTTCGTGACCAAACAGGTTCAATCACTGTCGATATTGATGATGAGTTATGGGGGGGTAAAGCGATTTCGGCTAAAACACCTGTAACCATTATCGGTGAAGTGGATATTGACTATAAACCAACAAAACGCGTTGAAATTGATGTAGATCAAGTGAAATTCTAAACACTCTAGTCCAACCTTAATTGGACTTTCTTAAAAAACCACATGGCTTAGATTTGATCTTAGCCCTGTGGTTTTTGTATTTTTCATCATTTCACGGCATGATTTAAACAACAGGGATAAGGCAGGTTCAGTAGTGCGGATATTGTTAGCAGAAGATGATGCCTCTCAAGCTGAAAGTATTAAAACTTGGCTTGAAATGGATGGTTATAGTGTGGACTGGGTGGAGCGGGGCGATCATGCCATTTTAGCGATTGAACAGCATCAGTATGACTGTGTGCTTTTAGACCGTGGATTGCCGCATGCCACAGGTGATGACATTTTGCTGAAAGTCCGTGGCAAGAACCTCTCGACGCCTGTGATTTTTCTCACTGCGCGTGACAGCATTCGAGATCGGGTCGAAGGGCTAGATTTGGGCGCCAACGACTATTTGGTTAAACCCTTTAGTTTGGAGGAATTATCTGCTCGTATTCGCCTACAACTGAGACAGCAACAAAATAGCAGTTCGCATATATTGAGTTATGCCAATATTCAACTCGATCCACAAGCCAAAAGCGTAACTCAAAATGGTCAATCCGTGAATTTGACCGCCAAAGAGTTTCAAATTTTGCATAAATTGATGCTCAAGCCTGAACATGTGGTGACACGTGAGCAGTTAGAAGAAAGCCTATATGCGTGGGGAGATGAAATCGAAAGCAATGCCATCGAGGTTTTTATTTATCAACTGCGAAAAAAACTCGGTAGCCACTGTATTAAAACCATCCGTGGTTTGGGTTATAGAATGAATCAGGACACATAATGGCTCAACCAGTTTCATTACAACGTCAGCTCGTTAAAAGTTCGCTCCTCAGTTCGATACTGGCGGGGCTTTTGGCCTTGCTGATGTTTATTGGAGTGTCGGTTTATCAGACCATGTCTATGCAAGATGAGATCATGGATGAAATGGCAGATATGTTGTTGGCAGATGACTTAACTGTCAGCAATGGTCAGGCCTTGGCTGAACTTAGTGATGAGTTTGATATTCGCTATCGACTCGATAACGCACAACAGCTTTTAACTGCCTCAGAAGATGTGCCAGAAAAAATAACCGTGGATCATTTAAGTTTGGTTTCAGATACACCTTATGGCTTTTACTGGTCAGAGCAGAAACTTTGGCGTATTTATAGTGCGCAGGATGAGCATGGATTGCAGGTACAAGTCACTCAGTTGATATCGGATCGTTTTCAAGCCTTTGGGCACACCATCTTGCTTTTTAGTGGGGTATTGCTTTTAGTCTGGTGCGTACAATGGCTATTGATGCACTTTGCGATTCGACGCAAGTTTCGGACGATCCACCAAGTTTCAGAGCAAATTTCAAATAAATCGGTAAATGATTTAGCACCTATTTCTATGCCAGAACCTGAACTGATTGAACTACAACCGATGTTATCTCAGTTGAATGCTCTATTGGCTCGTTTAGATCAGGCCTTAGTGGCAGAGCAACGCTTTACCGCAGATGCCTCGCATGAGCTACGTTCTCCATTGTCTGCGATACAAATGCGGCTTCAGGTACTCAAACGTAAGTTTCCTGAGCTAGAGCAGGAGTTTAAGCCAATTCAGCAAGATGTGAGCCGTGGGGTACAAGTTCTCGATAATTTACTTTTATTGGCACGGTTAGATCCAGAGCAAAGTCAAAGTTTAGCCAAAAGCAAATTTGATTTTAGTCTGTTAATACAAGATGTAGTCAAAGCCTTACAGCCTTTTGCAGAATCAAAACAGATTGAGGTTCAGATGGTACTTGCAAAAGAGGTCTATGTATTTGCCAATGAACAGCTTTTATTCAGTGCACTACGGAATGTACTTGATAATGCGATTCGTTATAGTCCTGAGCAGGCAAAAGTTTTTGTGACGCTGACGATTGAAAGACAGCAGCTTAGACTGAGTATTGAAAATAGCGGATATGGTGTAGATGTGACAGTTATCCAACGTTTGGGTGAACGCTTCTATCGGGCTTTAGGTACAAAAACACAAGGCTCAGGCTTAGGTCTATCCATCTGTCAAAAAATTGTCGATTTACACGCAGGGCAGTTGTTATTTAGCCCATCTGACTTAGGCGGTTTAAGCGTTGAATTAATACTGGATATTGTTAAGGTTTAGAGCATGCTTTTTTAGCGATAAAATTAAAATGAATATTTTAAATCAATTAAAAAGCAGTACGCGCTGACATACTGCTTGTTTCCACGATTATTGTTATTGAATTTTTATAATTCTTATTTGGTTAGAATGAGTCGATTATTGCGTGTGAGTCGTAGACGGTACTCTTCTCCTGCGTGCATAATGCGAATTTCACGGCCTAGGGCAAATAAGTTGTTCGAGTGTAGCATTGGTAGTGAATGGGCTGTTTCGTTACGAGTAAATAAGCTAAATGGTGCGTTCATTCTGGCGACTCCGTGGTGTATATTGAACGTTTTAAATGATAATCATTATCGAATGGGGCTGTCAACATTTTCTCGCTGAAAATATAAAAAACTTCTATATCGTTACATATGGTCACTTAACACACTACACATCTGAAATGGAATCTGATTATGTCAAAACCTCTGGTTCAAGTTGCTATAGCTATTCTTTTACATCAAGGCAAAGTATTGGTGGGATGGCGTCAGGCTGAGCAACATCAAGGTAATAAGCACGAATTTCCAGGCGGGAAAGTTGAGTCAGGTGAAACCACAGAACACGCATGTCGCCGTGAGGTTTTAGAAGAAGTTGGAATTGATATTACAGATTGGCATGCCTTTGACAGTATTCAGTTTGAATATGAGGACGTCATTGTGCATTTACATTTGTTTCATGGCATTGTCTCAGATCATCAGCTTTCAGACATTCGTGTGCCTTGGGCATGGTTTAAACGTGCCGAGTTACAGGATTTAAACTTTCCTAAAGCCAATCAGGCCATTTTAAAGCGACTGTATGCTCCGCAGGTGATTAAGATTTCTGAGCAAATTACGCTGTTGAAGACTTTAGCTGAACAGCAAATGATGTATTGGAGAGTGCCTGTAAGCCCTGAGCATCTTTTAAATATAGCGGAACTGAGTGTGGAACAGCTGTCGCGAGTCATTGTGAATGTAAGCTTGTGGAAAGAGCTGAACCCTTTACAGCAGCAAGCGATTGCGGCTATACACTTGAAACAATCTCAACTGATGCAACTTCGTAAAGGCGATTTAAAAGTTGGTCAACGTTATATTGCGGCTTGTCATGACACAGAAAGTGCAGAACATGCGCAGAATATTGGCTGTGATGCCATTTTACTTAGCCCTGTACTTGAAACTTTAAGCCATCCGAATAGTGACACTTTGGGCTGGGAGCAGTTTAGTCTGATTGCTCAAAAGATTCACATCCCAATTTTTGCCCTAGGTGGCTTACAGTTAGCTGATTTAGCCAAAGCACAAAGTTATGGTGCTTATGGTATAGCAGGTCAGCGCTCCATTTAATGGAGCGTACTTTTAAGACAGGCTTTTGATTGCAGTCTGGGCTTGTTGAATGGTTTTTTGGTTTTTCTGCATTTGACCAGCTTTTAAGATAATGCTCCAAAGTTGCTTTTTCATGGCATTACTTTGCGCATAACTCAGGCCGCGACGCGCGAGTGATTCTGCATTTGCAGGTTGTTTTTGTTGATTGGCAATTAGCGCCAAATACAGGAAGGTTTCACTTGACTGTGGGGCGATACGTTGCGCCTGCATAGCAAAACCTTGAGCTTGGTTCCACTGACCTTGGCGGTAAGCGGTTTGTGTTTTTTGCATCAAGTTTTTGAATGCAGGAAGTTGTCGACCATCATCAAACTGCTGTTTGGTCTTTTGTTCAGGAATCACAATTTTTTGACGTTGAATTTCTTCGCGATCATAAGGGTGAATCGTTACACCTGATGGTGTTTGCTGCTCTTTGTTCGGCTCAGCCTTCTCTGGCATTTTTTTATCAGTTTGCTGTGGGAGGCTTTGGCAGCCTGCCACAGTTATGACGATTGCTAAGATACTTAAACGTTTAAACCACATCAAAATTTAAATCCGTCCTATTTATTCAGGTTGGTAGCTACCGCTTGAAATGACCTGCGTGTCATTTTCTAGGTTGCGTTGCATATTTGATTCACTTTCACGAATATAGTTGTCTATGCTGTCGCCTTGTTCAGGTGTAGCTTGGTTACCATCTGTTTCAGGATTGTAAGTGGGTTCAACTTGATAATGAGGCAAGCCACATGCAGTTGCCTTTCGGGGAATGGTGTTACGAAGTAGAGGAATATACATTGCGCCCTCACAACCTTGGGCTGCAAGATAGCCTGAACTACTGTCAATCCAGTGCCATTGAACATCATCGGGTTGGCGTAAATTGACAGGCTTTTGACGCAGTTGACTCATTACATTTGTCCACACAGGTAAAGCACCTGAAGAACCTGTTAAGCCTGTTTGTTTGTTGTCATCCAGTCCTAACCATACTACAGAAACATAGTTGCCTGAGTAACCTGCAAACCATGAATCACGGGTGTCATTGGTGGTGCCAGATTTTCCTGCAAGCTTGAGCGACGTCGGAAGAGTATTGTACGCAGAGCGTCCCGTGCCCGAAGTCATCACTTGTTGGAGTCCATAGTTCAGGACGTAGGCAGAAGAAGGGTCAATAGTTTGTTGGACGTTTAGACCATAACGGGTCAGTAGGCGACCATTTTGATCGACAACGGTACGAATCGCTTTGGTTGGGTATTTAAAGCCCCCTGTTGCAAAATTACCATAAATGCCAAGTACCTCCATTGGAGACATGTCTACCGCACCCAAGAAAATAGATGGATAACTTGGGATGTTGCTAGTCACACCGAAACGTTTTAAGTGATTACTAAATGTTGATAAACCAAACTCTTGACCTAAACGTACGGATGATAAGTTATAAGAATGAGACAAAGCTTGTACCATCGGCACAACCCCATGTTCGCCACCACTATAGTTTTTTGGTGTCCATGACTGACCATTTGACTGAATGCTGATACTACTGTCTTCAACAGGACTAGCCCAGTTATAGCGACCTGACTGAATTGCACTGAGATAAATTACAGGCTTGAGCAGTGAGCCAACTTGACGTTTGGCATCTAATGCACGGTTAAACCCAGTAAAATCTTGTGTTGATCCTACTGCTGCGACTAATTCACCATTTTCAGGATGCGCAACCAATACAGCACCTTGTAACTCTTTTAAACGATTTGACCCACGACTCAAACGATTAACTGTTGCTTTAAACGAGTCTTGAATTTTGGTCTGGGCAATCGGATCGAGTGTTGTAAAAATACGTAGACCTTGATTGGTTAAATCACCTTCTTGGTATTCGGTACGCAACTGACGACGTACAATGTCTAAGAAATCTGGGAAGCGTGATGGGCCGAGAGTTGGTTTGGCAATCACATTTAAAGGGCGAACCGTTTCAGTTTCATACTGTTCTTGAGTCAAATAGCCCATGACCAACATGTTGTTTAAAACGATATCACGACGTTTTTTAGCCGCTTCTGGATTACGCCAAGGGTTATATAAGGTTGGACCTTGTACCAAACCAACCAAATACGCTTGTTGTGCAATATTCAGTTCGCGTAAAGGCATGCCGAAGTAGAACTGTGAAGCCAAGCCATAGCCATTAATTGAATAATTACCATTTTGACCAAGATTTACTTCGTTAAGATACGCTTCTAAAATTTCATCTTTGTTGTAGTGAAGTTCAACCAATAAAGCCATAAATGCTTCATTGACTTTACGCTTAATGGTTTTTTCAGGAGTGAGATAGAAGTTCTTCACCAACTGTTGGGTCAGCGTTGAACCACCCTGACGTTTTCCACCTGTGACATTACTCACAATCGCACGTGCAGTACCACGGATTGAAATACCATGGTGGCTATAAAAATTACGGTCTTCCGTTGCGATTAAGGCTTCAATTAATGGTTTAGGGACTTTATCGAGTTTAATCAGTACACGGTCTTCGTTATGCTGTGGATAAATCCCGCCAATCAGCATTGGCTCTAAACGTGCAATCCCTGTAGAGGAAGGTTTAGTGGCACTTACTTCAGAGACTTGTTCATCAGCAAAGGTGACTTTAAGTACTTGCTCAGGTTCGACACTATCTCCAAAATCAAAGCCACGTGTATGCACATATAACTCATTGCCAGAACTGACATAATTGCCTGATTTGGTATAGTTTTCAGAGGACTTATAGCCCAAAAGTTTGAGCTCTTGGGTAAAGTCAGCCTGACTAATCGGTGCGTTGGTATACACTTCAAGCGGACGTGCGAATACTTTCGCAGGGATATCCCAACGCTTTCCTTCAAACTTGTCACGAACAACCGAATCTAGTCTTATTAAATAAATACTAAAGACCAAAAAAGCTGCAATGACTAAGATGCAGAAGATCAGTGCAATTATACCGATGCCACGTTCTGACTTCATAAATACTGATAAGATCCTGATAAATTGTGCTAATCATGCGAAGCTTTTCGCTAATTTGCAATAATTAAACTGTGAACAAATTGAAATATAGAGATAAATATTTGTATAGAAGCAGTCACTTTAGTTTTGAATCAATTTAAGTAAATAATGCTATGATAGGCGGGAATCTTAGCGGAGCGATGTTGCTGGTGCAAATTTCACATAAAACATTTCGAAACATAGGCTTAATTGGGCGTCCAGATAAGTCTTCAGTCGTCGAAACCTTATGTCTTATTCATGATCATCTTCTCAGTTTAGGGTTACATCCCGTTTTCGATGCGGAAACAGCTGAACTCGTTCCTTATAAAAATACACAAACAGTCAGTCGAGCACTTCTCGGTGAAGTGGTCGATTTGGTGATTGTGGTGGGTGGAGATGGTTCACTTCTTCATGCCGCACGAGCTTTGGTGAAATACAATACCCCTGTAATTGGGGTAAACCGAGGTCGCTTGGGCTTTTTAACGGACATTAAGCCAACAGAAGTGATTTTTAAGCTCGATCAAGTCTTAAAAGGTGAATTTCAACTGGACCGCCGTTTCCTGTTGGAAATGGAAATTCGCTCAAAAGGTGAAACCATTTATGATGCGATTGCCCTAAACGATGTGGTGTTGCACTCAGGTAAATCGGTACATATGATTGACTTTGAGCTCAATATTGATGGCCAATATGTTTATCGTCAACATAGTGATGGTTTGATTGTATCGACTCCAACAGGTTCAACAGCTTATTCGCTGTCTGGTGGTGGACCCATTGTACATCCGAGTATGGATGCGATCGCTTTAGTTCCAATGCATCCCCACACTTTGTCTTCACGCCCAATTGTGGTGGGTGGACACAGCGAAATTAAGATTTTCATTCGTGAAAATCGTGTATTACCGATGGTTAGTGCCGATGGACAGCACAGCGTATCTTTAAATGTCGGTGATAGTTTACATATTCGTAAACATCCCTTTAAACTGAATTTATTACATCCGCCGGGTTATGACTTTTATATGTCATGCCGAACCAAACTCGGCTGGAATCAAGATTTTGACTCTTTTCAGCAGGATTAAATCATGAATATTGAACAAATGTTAGCTGTGCTCAATCCTGAAATTGTTGAGCGTTTAAGAACAGCAGTTGAAATTGGTAAATGGCCAAATGGGGTTGCGTTAACCAAAGAACAGCGTGAAATTTCGATGCAAGCGGTCTATGCGTGGGAAATGAAACATTTACCTGAGGATGAGCGCAGTGGTTATATCGACCGTGGCACGAAAGAAGACGGTGAAGAGTGTGATGATGATCATCACCATCAGCATGACGATTTCCAGCCTATCAAATTTATTTAAGTTCTTTTAAAGATAAAAAGCTAAGCCCAGTGCTTAGCTTTTTACTTTAACGTTTATGAGTATCGAACGTGCTTAGTGGAGACGGTTTTGCCATAAACGTTTTGCCTGTTGCATCGCTTCTTCATATTGCTCGCAGATTCCCATGGTATATAGTGCAATGCCAATGGTTTCAGTCACTGCCATTTCACCATATTCGTGCTGTTTTTCACCCAGCCAAACTGCTTTAAACTCGGCCAAATCCAGTTCTTCTTCGATTGGGCTGCGGTTGTTGGTGAGCTTTGGTAGTTCATGTTCGTAAAGTTCACCATTTTTAATACCACAGATTAACGTTTTAGCATCAGGGTTACGTTCAAACTCGCCACCTTCGCCTTTAATGACAGCACTATTTTGATAACCCAGTTTAAATGCTGCTTGTTGATGCGAACCACGATAGGCTGGATGGAAAATAGCTTGCAAAGTCGCTTTGGCATTAAACGGATTGATCAAGCGTGCAAGGGTATGAATAGGTGAACGAAGCCCCATCACATTTCGCAGGGAAATTAGCTCACTTAGAATCGGGGAAATGGCATGTAAGGGTAAATAAGCAAAATTATGTGTTGCTAATTCCTGTTCCACATCTGCTTGGTTTTGGCAAATATTAAAATCGAGATACTCTAATACTTGTTCGGTATAAATACGGTTAATGGTATGACCTGATGCACCATGCATCACAACCTTATAACCCGCTTTGGCTAAAGTCAGCGCTGCCAAAAGAAACCATGGATAGTGCTTACGTTTACCCGCATAAGAAGACCAGTCTAAATCGACATCGAGAGCAGTAAATGGTAGTTGATCACGAGTGGCTTGAACAAAACCTGCCAGTTCATCTACAGACTCCTCCTTCACACGGAGTAACATCAGAAATGCGCCAAGCTGCACATCTAAGACTTGGTTTTTCAAAATCATGTCAAAGGCTTGATAGGCCTCTTCATAACTGAGAGAACGTGCACCGTTTTTCCCTTTGCCAATAATGCGAACAAACTGGGCAAAAGGGTGCTCAGTATCTTTATAAATATTTCTTTTGTTGTTCATGAACAAACCAACGTAAGTGACGGCTATGGTGTGCTATTTTAGATGAACGATCAAAAAAAATAGCACTTTTAATTTTAAATAATTTTTCATCATTAGACTAAAGTATGAGTCATATTGTTTAGATTTTATACATTATTTTTAAAATGAGTTTACTTTGCTTAAAGAATGTTAGGTAAAATTTACTCAATTGTTGTGACTTGCTAGTTTTTAAGTTTCTCCCATTATAGTAGATGTGAATGAACTGTGAATTTCATCACATAGCTAATGTTTGTACAGCATGATTTTTACCCGGTGTTTGGGCGCGGTCCAAACTGTGGGCTTTTTTGTGTTTATCAGAAAGCCTGCTGCCTATAAGGATATGTAGGTATACCGATTTTTTCAGTTTTTGATTTACAGAAGTATTAGTTATGACTAAGAAACCAATCTATAAGTCACTATATTTTCAAGTTATTGTCGCGATTATTGCGGGTATCTTGGTAGGGCATTTTTTCCCTAGCGGTACGCAAGTTATCAATGGCGTTGAAGAATATGTACCCGGCTGGGGCGAGCTTTTTTATCCTCTAGGTCAAGGCTTTATTAAACTGATCAAGATGATTATTGCGCCAGTGATTTTCTGTACCGTGGTGAGTGGTATCGCGGGTATGGAAAGCATGAAGTCTGTGGGTAAAACAGGCGGTGTTGCGTTACTTTATTTTGAAATTGTATCGACGATTGCATTATTGATCGGTTTACTGGTCATTAACATCTGGAAACCAGGTGTAGGCATGAATGTTGACCCTTCAACACTAGATACTTCTGGTATCTCGAAATTTGTTGAATCGGGACAGCAGCAAACAACTGTCGACTTCTTTATGCACATCATTCCAAACACTGTGGTTGGCGCATTTGCTGAAGGTGAAATCCTACAAGTATTGCTGTTTGCACTCATGTTTGGTTTTGCATTACATAAGTTGGGTGACGCAGGTAAACCAGTTCTTAAGTTTATTGATCAAATTTCGCATGTGTTCTTTAACATTGTAAACATGATCATGAAGCTTGCACCAATTGGTGCGTTTGGTGCAATGGCATATACCATTGGTAAATATGGTATTGGCAGCTTGGCGCAACTTGCTCAGTTGATCATCTGCTTCTACATTACCTGTTTGCTTTTCATTTTCTTGGTTCTAGGCACAATTTCACGTCTTTGTGGCTTCAGTATTTTGAAAATGATTCGCATGATTCGCGAAGAATTATTGATTGTACTGGGTACGTCATCTTCAGAATCGGTTTTACCGCGTATGTTGAAAAAGCTTGAAATTGCGGGTTGTGAAAAGTCAGTGGTTGGTTTGGTTATTCCAACAGGTTATTCATTTAACTTAGACGGTACCTCAATCTACTTAACGATGGCAGCGATCTTTATTGCTCAAGCGACCAACACTCAGCTCGATCTGATGCACCAAGTGACTTTGTTGGGTGTGTTATTGATTTCATCGAAAGGTGCTGCGGGTGTCACAGGTTCGGGCTTTATTGTAATGGCTGCGACTTTATCAGCTGTTGGTCATATTCCAGTGGCGGGTCTTGCTCTCATTTTAGGTATTGACCGTTTCATGTCTGAAGCACGTGCCTTAACCAACTTGGTGGGTAACTCATTGGCAACGATTGTTGTTGCGAAATGGGTGGGTCAGTTAGACCAAGAAAAACTACATTTTGCACTAGCAAACCCAGATGAAGTAGACCGCCAAATGGCTGTTGAAGAAAATGCTCACGCATAATTTCAGTTCATCTTAAAAAGGAAGCCGAATGGCTTCTTTTTTTTATGTGCATAAAAAAATGGCCTGATGCGGTCATGACAGTTGCATTAAAAATGGCTAGCATGTGAGCTGAATAATAAAACAACATCAACATAAGGAAAAAATATGCTGAATTACGATGCAGACTTAGAGCTATTTCGCGATAATTTTCGTCGCTTTATGAATGAACACATTGCACCGCATTATGAACAATGGGAACGAGAAGGCTTAATGCCGCGTTCGGTATGGAACGCATTGGGTGAAAATGGGTTCTTATGTGTCGATGTTCCAGAGGAATACGGCGGTTATGGCGTTCCAACGCATTATTCGCTGATGTTGGTTGAGGAGTCGGCACGAGCAGGTTTTAGTGCTTTATCGACAGGTATTTCTTGTCACTCCGAAATTGCAGCACCGTATATTTTGCATATTGGAACTGAAGCACAGAAGCAGTACTGGTTACCGCAAATGGTGTCAGGTGAAGTGGTCGGTGCAATAGGGATGACGGAGCCGGGTGCGGGTTCAGACTTACAAGCCATGCGAAGTAATGCGATTTTGCAAGGGGAGCATTATATTTTAAATGGTTCTAAAACCTTTATTTCAAATGGGCAGCATGCTGACCTTGTGGTATTGGCGGTAAAAACTGATCCGCAAGCTCGTGCAAAGGGTGTTTCACTGATGTTGGTCGATACACATTTAGAAGGTTTTAAAAAAGGGACCAATCTCGATAAAATTGGCCTGCATTCGCAAGACACTTCTGAGTTGTTTTATGACAATGTAAAAGTTCCGAAAGATCAATTGTTGGGACAAGCAGGTCAAGGTTTTGCTTATTTGATGCAAGAGCTACCACGTGAGCGTACAGCAATTGCAGCAACCGCTATAGGTGCAATTCGCGGTTCGATTGATGTCACTATTCAATACGTCAAAGAGCGTCAAGCCTTTGGTCAACATATTTCTCAGTTCCAAAATACACGTTTTGTTTTGGCTCAAGCCAAGATTGATGAACAAGCCACAGCAGCTTTTTACAATCAAAACGTGGAGCTTTATATGCAAGGCAAGTTGGATGTAGAAACCGCAGCAGCACTGAAAAGCTTTTCAACGGATATGCAAATGAAAGTGGCAGATAATTTATTACAGCTCTTTGGAGGCTATGGTTATATGAGTGAATATCCAATTTCACGTTTCTTTGTCGATGCGCGTATACAACGCATCTATGGTGGAACCAATGAAATTATGAAAGAAATTGTCGCACGTAGTTTGTTGGGACGTTAATAGTTACTGAGCGAGAAACCGATCGGTTGGCTAAAGAGCTTGCATTGGTTCTTTAGCGACTGAGTACGAGCAGGCTTTCTTTAATAAAAGCAGGTAAGTCGTGCTGCGTTTGTGATGAAATGTACAAGTTATTGTCATTGACGACCCCTGTATTATATAGCACCGCGCCTGCATCTTCTAAGTCCTGATGAAGGTGGTGGATGCACGTCATACGTCGGCCTTTTACGACTCCTGCATGCATCAAAACTTTTGGGGCATCGGCACTGCATAAAATGGGCTTTTGCGTGTTTGCAAATTGCCTGACAAATAGGACATAGCGTTCATCTTGACACAGGTTGTCAGGTGAGAAACCGCCTGGGATGAGTAAGGCATCAAAGTCATGCACTGAGGCATCATCTATACTTTGGTCGATGGTCACAAAGGCTTTACGCTTTTTACCATAAATAATTTTGCCGGCCTGACTTTCAAGATTAATAATACTATGTCGAGCTGCCCGAAATGCTTCAACAGGTTCAGCATATTCGGCATCCTCAAAGTCATAGGTGACTAAGACCGCAATTTTCTTGTGCATGACAGTACCTACAGTTCATTATTGTTTTGTTTTATTGAGACTATAGAGCAATCTGTCGTGCTGCATACTCTCTTTGTTATGAATACGTCAACTTAAGTAAAGCATATTTTAAAACAAAGTCTAACGCACTGAAATACAGATAAATGGTGATTTTTGCCTAGATGTAGCAAAAATTTTCTAAACCAAGTTTAAGTGTTAAAAACATTAGACTTAGATAAAAATTCAATAATCAGGTGAGGTGTGTTTTTAAGGGTGTTCTGCATAATATGTGCAAGCTCAATACAGATTCCTCAGTGATTTTATTGATGTCGATTATTTAGGCAGTTTATTGATTAACTTGATGATTAAATCAACTGTATGTTTTTAGCACTGAAACATGCAAAGTCTTATTGCGCAAGATTTCAAAGCTAACTATTGTTATACTGTTTGCACAATGTATATGAAGGGCGACATAACAATGATCCAAGACGATCAAAACACAACGACTTCTCTTGACCTCAATCAAATCCGTCAGGATATCGACTCTGTTGATCAGCAGATTCAACAACTTATTAACCGTCGAGCAAAACTGGCGGAAGCTGTTGCAAAAGCAAAATTTGCTTCTGAAGAGAATCCAATGTTTTACCGTCCAGAACGTGAGGCGCAAGTTTTACGTAATGTTATGGAGCGTAATGAAGGTCCTTTGTCTGATGTGACTATGGCGCGTCTGTTCCGCGAAATTATGTCTGCGTGTTTAGCGCTTGAAGCGCCACAAAGTATTGCATTTTTGGGACCTGTCGGCACCTATACACATTCTGCGGTTTTAAAGCATTTTGGTCATGATGCTGTGGTTCGTCCTCTACCTACCATTGATGAAGTTTTCCGTGAAGTGGAAGCGGGCAGTGCACATTATGGTTTGGTACCTGTAGAGAATTCATCTGAAGGTGTGGTTAACCATACATTAGATTGTTTTAAATCGTCTCACTTAAATGTGATTGGTGAAGTTGAATTGCGTATTCATCATCAGTTCCTTGTGTCTGAAAACACCCGCAAAGATAGTATTAAACAAATTTATGCACATCAGCAAACTTTAGCACAGTGCCGTGCATGGTTAGATGCACACTATCCAGGTGTTGAGCGTGTAGCTTTGAGTTCAAATGCAGAAGCGGCGCGTCGTATTCGTACAGAATGGCATTCGGCTGCAATTGCGTCTGAGGTGGCTGCAACCATTTATGATCTTGAAATTTTGCACAGCAATATTGAAGATAATCCAGAAAATACAACGCGCTTTTTAGTGATTGGCCGTGAAAAAGTGCCACAAAGTGGCAATGATAAAACTTCGCTTTTGATTTCAGCACACGATCGTGCAGGTGCATTGCTTGAAATTTTAGCACCTTTTGCAAAGCATAATATTAGCTTGACCAGCATTGAAACCCGTCCTGCGCTGCCTGAAAAATGGGCTTATGTCTTCTTTATTGATTTAGAAGGGCATGTGGAACAAGACAATGTTAAAGCGGCGATTGAAGAGATTCGTCCACTAGTAAAAGAAGTTCGAGTATTGGGTTCATATCCGATAGCAGTATTGTAATCTCCAAGGTGGTTGGGTTTGTAAAGAACTCAACCCTATAACCACTTGTAAGAATGGAAAGGTCACATGTCGTTTGCTCCAGCCAATGAAGGTATTTCAAAGTTAAAACCATATCAACCAGGTAAACCTATTAGCGAATTAGAGCGTGAATTGGGGATTACCGATATTGTTAAACTTGCCTCAAATGAAAACCCTTTGGGTTGTTCTGACAAAGTAAAAGAAGCAGTTGCTGCTGAATTGGCGCAAATTGGACGATATCCAGATGGTGGCGGTTTTATCTTAAAAGATGAAATCCATACTCAGTTTGGTGTGGCGCATAATTGCATTACCCTTGGTAATGGTTCAAACGATTTGCTTGAAATATTTGCGCGCGCTTTTGTTTCTGATAAAGACTCAGTCGTGTTTAGTCAACATGCATTTGCGGTCTATGCTTTGCTCACTCAAGCCATTAATGCTGAAGCAATAGAAGTGCCTGCTCAAGGTTTTTCGCATGATCTTGAGGCGATGGCAGCGGCCATTAAAAGCAATACCAAATTAGTATTTATTGCAAATCCGAATAACCCAACAGGGACTTGGTTTGAAGAAGCTGAATTTGATCGCTTCATGCAAAAAGTACCGAGCCATGTGATCGTGGTTTTAGATGAAGCCTATGTGGAGTATTTCCCAGAGAACTTTAACAGTTTAAAATTTTTAGCCCAGTACCCAAACTTGATTGTCAGCCGTACCATGTCGAAGTGTTTTGGTTTGGCAGCCTTACGTGTTGGCTTTGCTTTAGCATCAGCAGAAGTAACAGATTTCTTAAATCGTATTCGTCAACCGTTTAACGTCAACCATTTAGCTATGGTGGCTGCTGTTGCGGCACTGAAAGATAAAGATTTTATTGAGAAATCACGTGTGGTCAATAAAGCTGGCATGGCGCAATTGGAAGCAGGGTTTAAAGCTTTAGGATTAAGTTTTGTGCCTTCACGCGCTAACTTTATTTTGGTGGACATACAAGCCGACCCAACACAGACTTTTAATGCGTTGTTAAAAGAAGGTGTGATTGTTCGCCCAGTAGGAATTGCGCATCATCTGCGTGTGTCCATTGGTACTGAAGCTGAAAATTCGAAATTTTTAACAGCTTTGGCTAAAGTACTTGGTTTAGAGGCGAACATTTAAATTATGTCTGTGCCACTGTTTGAAAAAGTTGCATTTATTGGACTAGGACTGATTGGTTCGAGTCTTGCACGGGTCATGATTGCTGAGGGTTTAGCAAAGCAAATTGTGGCATCAACACGCTCTGAGAGAACCCTACAGGATGCCAAAGCATTAGGCTTAATCCAACAAGGCTATAGTGACCCTGTAGAGGCAGTTCAAGGTGCGGATTTGGTGGTTTTAGCCTTGCCTGTTCGTGCAACCCAAAAAGTGCTGGAAACCATTAAACCGTATTTGCAAGAACATACGATTATTACCGATGTAGGCAGTACCAAAGGCAATGTGGTCGAGGCGGCTAAAGCCGTGTATGGCGAGGCATTGCCCGCTGGTTTTGTACCGGGACACCCAATTGCGGGTGCAGAACATACGGGTGTGCATGCAGGTAAGGTTGATTTATTTGCAAATCATAAAGTGATTTTGACGCCGCTACCGACCAGTGCTGATTGGGCGGTCGAAAAACTGATTCAACTGTGGCAAGCTGCGAAAGCAGAAGTAATTTGTATGGATGTGGCCAAGCATGATGAAGTCTTGGCGCATACCAGTCATCTTCCACATTTAATGGCCTTTAACTTAGTTGAACAGCTGGCAAACCGTGAAGATAATTTAGATATTTTTCGCTATGCTGCGGGGGGCTTCCGTGATTTTTCTCGAATTGCGGCAAGTGATCCGCAAATGTGGCATGACATCTTTTTTGCTAATAAAAAAGCCATTTTAAATGCCGTAGATGGTTTTGAGAACCAACTGGCAACGATTCGTAAACTCATTGAAGATGAAGATTCACATGCTTTAATGGGCTTACTTGGACATGCGCAAGCAGCACGCCAGCATTTTAACCATATGCTCGCTCAAAAACCTTTCATGGAGAACAATAAAGTGACGACACAGCAATTCACCATATTACCGGGTAAAAAAAGTTTCCAAGGTAAGTTTAGCGTGCCAGGTGATAAATCTGTGTCACACCGTTCAATCATGTTTGGTGCAATTGCGGAAGGAACGACGCATGTGACAGGCTTCTTGGAAGGTGAAGATGCGTTAGCGACCTTACAAGCCTTCCGTGATATGGGCGTGAGCATTGAAGGTCCTAAAAATGGTGAAGTGACGATTCATGGTGTGGGCGTAAATGGCCTAAAAGCGCCAGCAAGTGCGCTTTACATGGGTAACTCAGGGACGTCGATGCGTCTGCTTTCAGGCATGCTCTCTGCACAGAAATTTGACTCTGTAATGACGGGTGATGCATCACTGTCGAAGCGTCCAATGGAGCGTATTGCTAAACCGTTACGTGAAATGGGTGCTCAGATTCAAACCACAGGTGAACGTGGCACACCCCCTGTTTCTATTACTGGAAGTCAAGCTTTACAAGGCATTCACTATGATTTGCCGATGGCATCTGCGCAGGTGAAATCTGGGATTTTATTGGCAGGTTTATGGGCGGCAGGTGAAACATCGGTCACAGAACCAGAACCTACACGTGATCATACTGAACGTATGTTGCGTGCATTTGGTTATGATGTGAAAACAGAAGGCAACCGCATTTCACTGCAAGGTGGTGGTAAGCTCGTTGCTACAGAGATTCAAGTGCCATCAGATATTTCATCGGCTGCTTTCTTTATGGTGGGTGCTGCGATTACCGAAAGTTCAGATGTCACTTTAGAGGCGGTAGGCATTAACCCAACCCGTACAGGTGTGATCGAAATTTTGAAGCAAATGGGTGCAGACATTACAGTTGAGAATGAACGTATTGCGGGCGGTGAACCGATTGCAGACATTCGTATTCAAGGTACACGTACACTCAAAGGCATCCATATGCCTGAAGATCAAGTGCCACTGGCAATTGATGAATTTCCTGCATTGTTCATTGCGGCTGCCTGTGCAGAAGGGCAAACCGTACTAACGGGTGCTGCTGAACTCAGAGTAAAAGAGTCAGACCGTATTCAAGTGATGGCAGATGGCTTAAAAACGATGGGCATTGATTGTACACCGACTGACGATGGCATCATCATTGAGGGTAAAGGTCGATCAGGTGAGTGGGGTGCGATTTTCACTGGTGGTGAAATTGCATCACATCACGACCACCGTATTGCAATGAGCTTCTCAATGGCAGGCTTACGGACTTCTGGTGAAATTAAAATTGTAGGTACTGAAACGGTTGCAACCAGTTTCCCTACCTTTACGCAATTGAGCAATCAAGCCGGTTTAGCGATTCAAGTCACTGAATAAGACCAAAGCTTAACGACTTTGTTGAATTACAGCCAAGCTTTTGCTTGGCTGTTTTGTTTTTACCCTTTATGCTTAAACCCATATAACAAAAAAGCCTTTAGGATGATTAATGAGAAAATTACAATTTACGGCACAGCATGGACAACCGCATAGCCTAAATGACAATGCTGTAGTACAAAAGCAGGTGCAACAGTTACTGGTTCAAAAATTGGGGCAATTTGGCTTTGAAACGTTGCCACAAAGTGGTGATCAGGTGGCTGTGAGTGTGGATAACCATACTTTGCCGTTGTCTATTACTTGCCAAGGTCATGACAACGAAGGAAACTTGGTATGTGAAATTGCTTCTTATCCTGATGAAGAGCAGGACTGGGTAGACCGTATTGCGGAGCGTAGCTTATTGAATCAACTTGCTCAAGCAGTTGAAAATACATTAAAAACAGATAAAAGTTTTACTGAGTTTGAGTGGAAAAATAGTTAGCCGAATGGGGAAAAATGCTGAATATTTTATCATTCAGCATTTTCTAGGACAGAACAAGTTTAATATTTTAATGGGTCAATGCGTCTATTACATGATGTGCTATAAGACCTACTCCACACGTAACCAAGTCTGGCTACGTCCCACAGCTGAAACCCCTAAATACCCACGTAAAAAAAGCTTTTTGCCGTTTGGGCTAATTTTTCCTTTCAGGCTATACAGTTTGCCTGAAACGGGATCAATAATTTTGCCATGCGTATAATTAATATTATTGTCAGTTTTTAAACCCGTAATCACTTGCATGCCAATAATCGGTTTATCTGTGTACGGTGCTGGACAGTTGGTGCAAAATTCTTTTGCTGTGTAACCCGGGCGAGGAGTTGCTTTCAGCGCAGTTCCAGCATAAGTCCCATTAGCTTGCTTTTCAATTTTAACCAGGCCTTTGGGTTCTCCAGTTTTATCGTCGATATAACGCCAAGTTCCTGTAATATCCTGAGCCCAGATGGATGTAGTTGTTACAGCAACTAAAATAGCCCCAATAATTGTTTTCATAAGATCCTTGAATATTTTAAAAATTATTTAAATCTGTAGCTCTATCGAGCCAAGGCATTGATTGTATAATTAATTATTTGAAAAAGGTTATGCAGAATATACCAAGTTAAAAAAGATATAGTTGCATAATGTGCCATGATACGGTTTGAAACTTCACGGATATTTAAATGTGGGGGGCATGTCGGTTTTGAAGCGATCTAATATGGAGTTCAAAAGAGATCATCAAAAAAATATAGAAGATGAAATAAGTGATTAAAAACGCGCTGTTCAGATCAAGACAATAAAATAAAGTGATACCTAAATGTGTAATCAAAGAAAAGTGCGAAGTGAAATGCTGGAAAACTCAAGAAAGAAATGTTCTAAAGCAAGATTATCATTTCTCTCTTGAACTCCTTTAAGCATTAAATCCACAGAAAACGTGTAATCGCGATACGTAACTGCTTTAAATAACCTGTAAAGAAATGGTTTGCGCCCGGTAATACAGTCACTAAATGGCGCTGTGGTTTAGCCCACTGGATCATATCGGAGAGCAATGTGACATCATCGGCTTCACCATGAATAAACAAGATGTCACCCTTAATGTGTGGGGTAACATAGTGACGTACACCCGCTACAGTTGCTGTTGGTAAGCCACATAAAATAGTTTGTACAGGATGAACATCTACTGGAAGCATAGAGTAGCTTTTTGCCATGACATGTGCACCAAAGCTAAAACCACCTGCATAAAAAGGTAAGTCTGCGTGTTGGCTACGTGCGTAGTGTATAACTTCTAAGGTGTCTATCGTTTCGCCGTGACCTTCGTCGTGATCACCAGCACTTTGACCAGAACCACGGAAACTTGGGCGATACACAACGCAACCGCGTTCTAAAAACATTTGTGCAAGTAAAGCAGGAACCTTGTGTTGAGGCGTACCACCTTGCAGGGGATGGGGGTGAGTTACTACCGCGAATCCTTTCACTTCACCCTGTGGATAGTCTACAAAAACTTCAATTTGCCCAACTGGACCTTGAATGAACATCTGCTCAGACATAGAAAATAGATACATATAACAGGAGAATCGGCTAGTTTAACCGTTTATGCTTATTAAAAACACAGATTGGCAATAAAATAAGTCTACTGTTATAGTCTGTTTAATTGTTTTTTAATCAGGTTGTCTATGCTCGCCCTTGTTTCTCCCGCTAAAACTCTAGATTACCAAACTGCTTTACCTACCGATCAGTACACACAACCCAGATTGCTACAACATTCCCAAGAATTGATCGAAGTTAGTCGCAAGTTGTCGGCAAGTGAAATTGCAAACTTAATGAGCGTGAGTGAGAAAATTGCCACTTTAAATGTAGAGCGCTTTCGTGATTGGCAGTCAGAATTTAGCTTTGCGAATGCACGACAAGCCATGTTTGCTTTTAAAGGTGATGTTTATACAGGTTTAGATGCTTATCATTTATCTGCAGATGATATTCAATATGCGCAGCAGCATTTAAGAATGTTATCGGGTCTGTATGGTTTGTTACGTCCATTGGATTTGATGATGCCTTATCGTTTAGAAATGGGCACTAAACTTACGAACCCTCGCGGACACAATTTGTATGAGTTTTGGGGCAATCACATTACTGATTTAATCAACCAAGATTTAGAACAAGCTGGTTCTCAAATTTTGCTGAATATTGCTTCTGATGAATACTATAGATCTGTGAAAGAAAGCAAAATCCAAGCAGAAGTTATTAAACCTGTGTTTTTAGATCAGAAAAATGGCAAATATAAAGTCATTAGTTTCTATGCCAAAAAAGCACGTGGTTTGATGGCTCGCTATATGATTGAAAATCAGATTGATCAAATCGAAGGCTTAAAATCCTTTAATACTGATGGCTATTATTTCGATGCAGATAGCTCGCTAAAAGGCGAGTTGGTCTTTAAACGAGATGAACAGGCAGCATAACGAAAGGGCATTGCAATGGTGCGGTATATAAAACAGTTTCAAGACTATTGGACACATACCGCAAGCCAGTTGGATTTAACTGTGAGTAGTTGTGAAGAACTTTATGGAGCACTGTATAGCGCCTATAGTGAATCACAACGGCATTATCATACGGTGCAGCATATTGTTGAGTGTTTAGCGCATTTTCATGACATTAAAACCCACCTAACAGATGCTTTATCTGTTGAGTTGGCGATTTGGTTTCATGATGTCATTTACAATCCGCAAGCAAATGACAATGAACAGCAAAGTGCAGATTACATGAAGCAGGTGCTTGAAAATGTGCTGGTTGCTGAACAAATGGAAACGATTTATGCATGGATTTTGGCAACCCAAGCACATGCACCGACAGCTAACTTGGATTTAGCTTATCTACTGGATATTGATCTGGCAATTTTAGCCAGCAATCCTATGCGTTTTGCTGAATATGAACGCCAAATTCAGCAAGAATATGCTTGGGTTGAGCCTTCACTTTATGCACAGAAACGTCAGCAGGTGTTAAGGCACTTTTTAGAAATGCAGCCTCTGTATCAAACACCACTTTTCCAAAAGCGCTATGAGCATCAGGCTAAGCAGAACTTAGCCCAAATTTTAAGTGTTTAGAGCCCTTTAAACGCTTCGATGGCTCGCACACGGCTGGATTTTAAATCTACGATTGGTTTGGGATAGTCTAGTTCCATATTCGGCTGCCGAGCATAAGGTTCATGAATGCTTTTGGCATCTAAATGTGCAAGCTCTGGTAACCACTGTCGAATATAGTCACCATGACTATCAAATTTCTGCGATTGGCTTACAGGATTAAAGACTCGGAAGTAAGGCACAGCATCGGTGCCTGTGGAGGCACACCACTGCCATCCACCATTATTGGCAGCCAAGTCACCATCTGCCAAATGTTGCATAAACCACTGTTCGCCCAGTCGCCAATCAATCAACAAGTTTTTCGTTAAGAACATTGCGACAATCATCCGCACTCGATTATGCATCCAGCCTGTCGCAAGGAGTTGTCGCATACCTGCATCCACAATTGGAATACCAGTACGACCTTGTTGCCATGCTTTTAAATCCTCGGGTGCATCTCGCCAAACAATTCGCTGTGTGTTGGCTTTAAATGGCAGATGTTTAGAGACATGCGGAAAATCAAATAGAATATGTTGATAAAACTCCCGCCAAAGTAATTCATCTAACCACGTTTGCTGGCCTGTATTATCAATCATAAATTGACCATGTTGAGCACGAAACAGGGCATTGAGACATTGGCGGATAGATAGGATTCCAATATTTAAATAGGTTGAAAGTTGGCTCGTACTATTCAGAAATGGGAAGTCCCTTTCTTTATGATAGTCACTAACTTTATGCTCAATAAAATCATCGAGCGCCGAAAGTGCATAGGCTTCCGTTTCAGGCCAATAGGCTTTAATTTGATTTAATTCATTCGTATTTGCATCAATCAGTGATTCAATGTGAGGAATGCTTGTATTTAAATCGGTAGGAAGCTGTATGTGCTGCTGTGCAGAAGGGAGTGGGTAGCACTGAGGTAAGCCAATATTTAAACGTTCATAACAGGTTTTCTTAAAAGCGCCAAAGACTTGATAGGGTTTACCTGATTGGTTACGAATACTGTTTAAAGGAAATATCGTCCGATCTTGAAATAGGGTAAATGTAATGGCATGTTGATCGAGACACTTTTGTATTTCAGCATCACGTTTCAGCTCATTTACGCTCACTTCGAAATTTGCAAAGATCTGTTGTACTTGAAGTACATGACATAAGGATGAAAGTTGAACAGGGATATCACGCCACAGAGGAATGTTTAAAATAACCAGTGGAATATTGAGCTCAGCCAGATTTTGTTTCAAATCTTCCAATTGTCGGACATATAAATCTATTTTTACAGGAGCATCATGGTGTAATAGCCATTGTTCAGGAGATAAGATGACTAAAGCAAGCATAGCCCCGTCTTGGCTTGCATGCCAAAGTGCAGCATTATCATGTATGCGAAGGTCTTGTCGAAACCAAATTATGTTCATCAAAAGTTAATCAACTGTAATTTTTTGAAATATAAAATATTACAAAATTGAGCACTTTGATCATATTTTCTTGGCATGTCTTTCACTTAATCTTATGTTATTGAAATAATTAAATCAGAAAAAACTATAAAGTGTGAATATGCTTTTTATCAGATAAGTGTGTTGACCCTCATGTAATTTGTTATGATTTGTAATCATGCTAAAACAGTTATGGATATTGTGAATACCGTGAAAAAGATTCTAATTCCTATTTTTGTATTAGCTGTTTGTTTGCTTGGTTTTGTTGTTTTTCAGGATACTGAAACTAAAAAGCAACAAGAGCTGAATCAACTCATGAACAGTGCTGAACCTAAAGTACAAAACTTGAGTCCGATCTCAAAGGTAACGGTCGTCCCTGAAAAAGTTACGCGCCCACTTCAAAGTGATGCTGAAGTGGTAATAGAACAGGTCTCGATCAAAGTACTTTGATGTTCATAATTGAATAAAAAACGCATGAATCACTTATCATATTGAATTTTAATCAAAAATAAATTTTAAAACAATTAAAAATCAGTGTGTTATAATCCGCGCCGAGATATCTTGAATTTTAGACTTTGATTCTAAAATGACATTTTTGTTGAAAGCTGCATACGGTTTATGCGGCTTTTTTGTTTAGGTATATATGGTGTAAGTTTCAACTTAAATCATTCATGGCTAAATAAACTTTTCCTGAGTTGAGGAAATTTGGCATATCCATTGCTTTAACTTGCAAAAATTGAATTAGATGTTCAGTGTGTTGAATCTAGCAAATTTTGAAAAGTTATACAGTTTTAAAAGTTTATTTACAGGGGCTAGGTCATGACGACTCCTAATCCATCTTCAGAAAATATGCTCGAGCGTATGTTCAAACTGAGTGAAAATAAAACCAGTTTTCGTACAGAGCTTCTTGCAGGTGTAACCACATTCTTAACGATGTGTTACATCATTATTGTGAATCCAATGATTTTATCCGAAACGGGGATGGATCATGGAGCTGTCTTTGTAGCAACTTGTCTTGCAGCCGCAATTGGTTGTTTAGTGATGGGCATTGTTGCGAATTATCCTATTGCACTCGCACCAGGTATGGGTTTAAACGCTTACTTTACCTATTCAGTATGTTTGGGTATGGGGGTGCCTTGGCAGACCGCTTTAGCGGCCGTGTTTGTATCAGGTTTTATATTCATTGCGATCAGCATGTTTAAAATCCGTGAAGCTATTGTGAATGCAATTCCAATGTCACTTAAGCTTGCAATTGGTGGTGGGATTGGTTTATTCCTTGCATTAATTGCTTTAAAAAATGCAGGGATTATTGTTGATAACCCAGCAACTTTGGTGGGATTAGGTGACTTAAAGCAACCAACTGTTCTTTTGGCTTTATTCGGTTTCTTAATGGTGGTTGTGCTACATCACTTTAAAGTGCGCGGTGCAATTATTATCAGTATTCTAGCTTTGACTGCTATTTCAACTGCATTGGGTTTAAGCGAATTTAAAGGTGTGGTGGGTGAGATTCCATCAATTGCTCCGACATTCATGCAGATGGATTTCAAAGGTCTTTTTACTGCGAGTTTAGTGGGTGTTATTTTTGTATTCTTCTTGGTCGATTTATTTGACTCAACGGGTACATTGGTTGGTGTGTCACACCGTGCAGGTTTACTGAAAGATGGCAAGCTTCCACGTTTAAAAAAGGCTTTGTTTGCAGACTCAACTGCAATCGTTGCGGGTGCAGCATTAGGTACATCTTCAACAACGCCATATATTGAGTCTTCAGCAGGTGTTGCTGCGGGTGGTCGTACAGGCTTAACCGCAGTTGTGGTTGCAGTGCTTTTTATTCTATGTTTATTCTTGGCACCATTAGCTCAGTCTGTACCTGGTTTTGCAACCGCTCCAGCTCTGTTATTTGTTGGTGTGTTGATGATTCAGGGGATTACCCATATTGATTGGGATGATATTACTGAAGCAGTACCTGCATTTTTAACTATTGTCTTTATGCCATTTACTTACTCAATTGCAGATGGTATTGCGATGGGCTTTATCAGCTATGCATTGGTTAAACTGTTCACAGGCAAGGCAGCAACTGTACCGTATATGGTTTGGATTGTTGCTGCGCTTTGGGCACTGAAATTTGCAATGTTTGGTGGCTAATTCACCAAATATTGATAAGGGTGTAAACTCCGTTTACACCCTTTTTTATTTTTTAAAGAGGAAGAGATATGAGTCAATTGGAGCTCATTCGTGCTTTACCAAAAGCAGAACTGCATGTGCATATTGAAGGGACATTTGAGCCAGAACTCATGTTTGCAATTGCACAGCGTAACCAAATAGACATTCCCTATAAGTCGGTTGAAGAAGTAAAGCAGGCTTATAACTTTCATAACTTACAGTCCTTTTTAGACATCTATTATGCAGGTGCAAATGTACTGATTCACGAGCAAGACTTTTATGATTTGGCTTGGGCGTACTTTGAAAAATGTGCTGAAGACCGTGTAGTACATACCGAAATGTTCTTTGACCCTCAGACACACACTGACCGTGGTGTTGTATTTGAAACCGTGATCAATGGTTTACAACGTGCTTGTGATGATGCCAAAGCAAAATTTGGCATTAGTTCGCATTTGATTATGTGTTTCTTACGTCATTTAAGTGAAGAAGCTGCATTTGAAACTTTAGCGCAGGCATTGCCTTATAAAGATCAAATCATTGGTGTAGGCTTAGACTCAAGCGAAGTTGGGCACCCTCCTGCAAAGTTTGAACGTGTCTTTGCTAAAGCACGTGAAGCAGGCTTTTTAGTGGTTGCGCATGCGGGTGAAGAAGGCCCAGCAGAATATGTGTGGGAAGCTTTAGATTTGCTTAAAGTGAATCGTATTGACCACGGTGTACGTTCTGAAGAAGATCCTGTATTAATGCAGCGTTTGATTGCAGAGAAAATGCCACTGACAGTTTGCCCACTCAGTAACTTAAAGTTATGTGTCGTTGATGATATGGCACAGCACAATATCCGCCGTTTATTGCAACAAGGTGTGCAAGTGACAGTAAATTCAGATGACCCATCGTACTTTGGTGGTTATATGAATGATAACTTTATTGCGATTACAGATGCATTAGACTTAACAGCAGCAGAGCTAAAACAGTTGGCGCTGAACTCTTTTGAAGCATCGTTTATTTCGACAGAAGAGAAGCAAAAATGGGCGGCTGAAATTGCAACCATTGCTTAATCTAATGTTGCTTTAAAGACAGAGTTCGCTCTGTCTTTTTTATGTGAGGTCGATATGAAAAAAATCATTGCATTGCTTGTGGTTATTTTTGCACTTTTTGCAGTTTATTTACTTAAAACAGATACAGGGCTAACTCAAAAGTTATTAAAGCCAGTGGTGGTATATCAGTGCGGTGTAGAGTTGGAGTCGACACGCTTATGGAAAGTCAGTACAGCATTGATTGGTGAAGAAAAAAAGAATCAACTCCAAACACAAATTTGTGGCTGCGTGGGTGAAAATGCATTAAAGGATATTCCCGCAACAACCTTATTACATGCAGTGGTTGATGAGCAAGTCAAAAAACAGGTAGTACAACAGGGCGTATTGAATACGCTTAAAGGATGCGTGGTGGATGAAGTCCTAAAAGCAACAGATTGATGCTTTTAGGCTGATTCAACTTGGTATTACTTTGCTTGTTTGGTCATGCTGTTTAATACGTTATCTTTATCTATAAAGTGGTGTTTCAGCGCTGCTGCAATATGACCTACCAACAGTAATCCAGCTGCCCATGAAATCCAAATATGTAAAGGTTTTACGATCGCGAGTAACTCTGGATTGTCTTGTACTAAACGGGGAATTTCAAAAAGGTACAAAACCGGTGCAGGGTGTCCAGCACTCCAACTAAATAAACAACCAGTAATTGGCAAAGCCAACAAAATGAAATATAAAGCCAAATGACCAAGGTGTGCCAGTTTTTGCATTAGCGGGGACATACTATCAGGCAGTTTAGGCGCAGGGTGGGTATAGCGCCAAAAGATACGAATCACCACCAGAAAAATAATCGTGGTGGCAATATTTTTATGCAGGGTGATGACATCTCCCTTAAAGCTACCATCCACATCATAACTTAAGAAATTTCCGCTATAAAACCCAATCAGCCAAGCGGCAATAAAGATAATTGCCATCAGCCAATGTAGAACTTGAGCGGTACGCGTGTAATGGGTATTTACTGTGTTCATTAGATTCACATCCATTTTTATGTTGCGCTATTTTATAGAACTATAGATATTGCAAAAATATACGAGATGCAACATAGCGTTGAAATTCTGCAACGCTGTTTAGATGAGTGGTGCGAATGATCTAAAATTATGCAATGGATTAAGTATGATCGGTGCATTTACGAAATAGTATTTCCGAAATGCGAGAATCTTCGGCACAATACGCTGAATTTTAACTGCAAGAAAAGGATAAATCAGTGAAAAAATGTGTCGCAATGTTAGCCCCTTTGGCTTTGGTTCTCTCAGCATGTACCACGACAGGTACTCCGTCAACGGCTGAAACCACAACTCAACAGTTAGGTACAGCGGCGCTCAAAATTGCCATTAATGCAAAATGCACCACTGAGCTGAATAATTTACCCGCATGGAAAACTGCGACTAAACTTATGACAGTAGATCAAAAAGCCGATATCCAAACTGAAATTTGTGGTTGCGTGAGTGATAAAGCTCCACAAAATATTACAGCAGTTGATGTTGCAACGGCAGCGATTGATCCAGCAGCTCGTACAACAATTATTAGCAATGCTGTGACGAAGACCATCAATGCATGTGTGGCTGAAGCGGTCAATTAATCACTGAGTGGCAGGTCAAGAGGTGAGATGAATTCGAACTTCTTGATCAATCTTTTGTACTTTTATTTATTTATCTTTTATATTGAACTGAATAATAAAAATTGAAGCATTATTTGATCAATAAAAAAGGTATATATGTATGAAAAATAATAAATTAATCATGGGTTTATTCAGCTCTGTTTTGCTGACTGCTTGTGTGTCGAATCCATTATCGAGTTCAAACTCAGATGGTTTTTCTGTCATTAAAATGGCGTCTCATGCAAAATGTATGGATGAAATTGAAAATAATCCCACTTGGCTTATGACGAGTAAGTTGTTTTCTGACGATCAAAAACAAAAGAAAAAACGTGAAGTATGTAACTGTGTAGGTGAGAACTCACCAAAGGTCTTGTCCAAAGAGCAACTGGCCTTGGCCGCGATTGATCCTAAAGCAAAGGCGACCTATACCGCTTTAGCAACAACTAAAACTACCGCCACCTGTGCATCCGAAGTGTTAAACTAGACGCAAGAAATTGTTATTAATATTGAGAGTGGCTGTTATCAGCCATTTTTTTATGAGAGTAGAATATGCAAATTGCTGGTGCAGATGAAGCAGGGCGTGGCCCTTTAGTGGGTTCGGTCGTTGCAGCTGCGGTAATATTAGATCCGAATAATCCCATACAGGGCTTAAATGACTCTAAAAAATTGACTGAAAAAAAACGAGAGAAACTCTTCGTTGAAATTCAGGAAAAAGCACTGGCTTGGGCAATTGCAGAAGCAAGTGCCACTGAAATTGATGAAATCAATATTCTACAAGCTTCATTACTTGCGATGCGCCGTGCAGTGGAGAAGCTGGCAGTGCAACCTGACCATGTCTTGGTTGATGGTAATAAAATCCCACAAGGCTTGAGCATGAGTTGTGAAGCAATCATTGGAGGGGATGCTTTACATGCTGAAATTTCAGCAGCGAGTATTCTGGCGAAGGTGACACGTGACCATCAAATGATTGAATTGGATTGCAAGTACCCACAGTTTGGTTTTGCCAAACACAAAGGTTATCCAACTAAGGCACATTTTGAAGCGATTGCTGAACATGGGGTGATTGATGAACACCGCCGTAGTTTTGGACCAGTAAAGAAAGTGATCGAGGCACTTGAGCAAAAAAAGATGCCATAAAAATTTAAAGCGGCTGATCGAGCCGCTTTATGTCAGAAAACTTCAACCTTAACGGTTGTAGTTGTTCTGCTGTGCACCATCATCTTCATAAGCAGGTTGGTAATCCTGATCCAGATGTTGAAGGTGCTCATGCATAGCACGTTCATGCTGAATGCGTTGATAGATCTCTTCACGATGTACAGATACTTCTTTGGGAGCATTGACACCAATACGAACTTGGTTGCCTTTGACACCAAGCACAGTAACGCTTACTTGATCCCCAATCATTAATGTTTCACCGACACGTCGGGTCAAAATCAGCATGTTTATCTCCTTGCAAAACGCTAAACCTGCAGTTGTACTAAAATAAATACATAATTTTTTGTATTTAAAAAAATTTAAACAAATGTTCAATACAACTACATGACATTCTGTTTTTTTTAATGTCTAGCGGTATTTGGCATAACATAGGTTTAAATTTAAGAAAGCCTCGGGTTTAATATAACAGAGCCACTATAGAAAAAACTATAGTGGCTCTGAAATTTTGTAGTCTTTTGCAAAAACTGTCAGACAATGACAAGTTTTTCACTCGATTACTTAAGCACGGGCACTTGACTCGCCATGTTCACGGTCTAAACCGAAAGCCGTGTGCAAAGAGCGAACAGCAAGTTCTAAGTAATTTTCTTCAATAATCACAGAAATTTTGATTTCTGATGTTGAGATCATCAAAATGTTGATGCCTTCATCAGCAAGAGCAGTAAACATCTTACTTGCAACACCTGCGTGAGAGCGCATACCTACACCTACGATTGACACTTTAACAATGTCATCACGTGTAGCAACTTCGCGAGCACCAATAGCTTGAGCGGTTTCTTCAAGAATTTTTGTTGCTTTAGCAAGTTCACCACGGTTTACTGTGAAGGTGAAGTCAGTCGTACCGTCTTCTTCAACATTTTGGATAATCATATCCACTTCAATGTTGGCATTACCAATTGGCGATAAAATTTTAGATGCAATACCTGGTTCATCAGGAACACCTAAAATCGTAAGTTTAGCTTCGTCACGGTTAAATGCGATACCAGAGATAATTGGTTGTTCCATGTTGTCTTCCGCCTCAGTGGTGATTAGTGTTCCGACGTTTTTCTTAAATTCTTCGTCGAATGCGCCATCATCGTCATTATCAAAACTTGATAATACGCGTAAAGGCACTTGGTATTTGCCCGCAAATTCAACCGAGCGAATTTGTAGAACTTTAGAACCAAGTGATGCCATTTCCAGCATTTCTTCAAATGAAATGCGGTCTACTTTTTTCGCCTTTGGCGCAACGCGTGGGTCAGTGGTATAAACACCATCTACGTCTGTGTAGATTTGGCATTCATCTGCTTTTAATGCAGCAGCTAAGGCTACACCTGAAGTATCTGAACCACCACGGCCAAGTGTTGTTGTGTTGCCATTCAAATCAAAGCCTTGGAAACCAGCAACT
Organism: Acinetobacter sp. SW-226; assembly: GCF_055632855.1. Taxonomy (NCBI): domain Bacteria; kingdom Pseudomonadati; phylum Pseudomonadota; class Gammaproteobacteria; order Moraxellales; family Moraxellaceae; genus Acinetobacter; species Acinetobacter sp. SW-226. The sequence goes on from NZ_CM145752.1 coordinate 1,110,702, forward strand.
ACAATAACGCGGCCTGCATCTAAATGTTCAGTCATCACATCTGTATCAATTGACTCAATACGTGCTTTGGTAAATGAACTGTCCGTTTTAATGCCGACTTGGCGACCAGTGAGCGACTTAGCTTCAACGCCAATAGAATTGAGCGCCATAGCTAACATTGAAATCGTTACCTGTTCACCCGTAGAAACCATTTGGTCTAATTCTCGTGGGTCAGGGGTTTCGGTAATGGCTTTCGCTAAAGCAAGTAGACGATTGGTTTCGCCACTCATTGCTGATACAACCACTACAACCTTGTGGCCGTGGTCATGCCAACGCTTTACACGACGAGCAACATTTAAAATGCGCTCTGGAGTACCCATAGAGGTACCGCCATATTTTTGAACGATTAATGCCATAGTTGTTCCATATAAACCATGACCCTGAATGCATCATTCAAGGTCAGTTACACAAAAGGTGAAGTTTTATTTCGCTTCAAGCCAAGCAGCTAAATCTGCCATCACTGTTGCAAACTTCTCGTTTAGTGGCGCGCCACCTTGTGCTAAGTCAGGTTTGCCACCACCTTTACCACCGAGCTCAGTTGCTAGATGTTTGATGATGTCACCTGCTTTAATAGAAGCAGTAAAGTCTTTTGCTACAGATGCAATCAGGCTGACTTTGTCACCTTCAACACCTGCAAGGACAATGACTGCATTTTCTAATTTTGATTTCACACCGTCATGTAGATTGCGAAGTGATTTCGCATCCATGTTTTGAACAGTCGTGATCAGCGTTTGACGACCCGCAAGCGTTTGAACTTGGCTAAGCAGTTCAGCAGCTTGGAAGCTGGCAAGTTTTTGATTGAGTTGCTCAATTTGTTTTTGCAAGCTTGATGCAGTGTCGACTAAAGCTTCAACTTTTTCTAAAGTTTGGTCTTTTTGAGCTTTCAATAAACCATTGATGGTATTGATATCACGGTCAGCTTTTTGAGCAACTTCAATGGCTTTTGTACCTGTTACCGCTTCAATACGACGTACACCTGCAGCTACACCACCTTCAGAAGTGATTTTGAACAAGCCGATGTCGCCCGTGCGTTTAACGTGAATACCACCACACAGCTCAATTGAGAAGTTTTTTTCTTCAATGATTGAACCCATTGAAAGGACACGAACTTCATCGCCATATTTTTCACCGAACAACATCATCGCGCCTTTTGCTTTCGCAGATTCGATGTCTAAAAGCTCAGTAGAAACTGTAGTGTTGGCAATTACTTCAGCGTTTACAAGACGTTCAATTTCTTGAAGTTGTTCAAACGAAACGGGCTGATCATTGGCAAAGTCAAAACGTAAGATGTCAGATGCAACCAATGAACCTTTTTGTTGTACGTGTTCACCTAAGATTTGACGTAGTGCAGCATGCAAAAGGTGAGTTGCAGAGTGGTTGCGGGCAGTTGCAGCGCGGATGTCTGCTTTGACTGTTGCTTCTACATGTTGAGCAAGTTTAATGCTACCGACTGTCACGATACCTTGGTGTACAAAAGCACCACCCGATTTCTTGGTGTCTTGGACTTCAAAAATACCCGTGTCATTTTTGAAAATACCTGTGTCACCAATTTGACCGCCGCTTTCTGCATAGAACGGGGTTTGGTTCAGTACGATGAGAGCTTCGTCACCTTCAACCACTTCATCAACTTGTTCGCCATCTTTGTAGATTGCGATAATTTGACCTTCGCCAACCGTTGCGTCATAGCCGTCAAACTGAGTTTCGCCTTCAACTTTAACTACGCTGTTATAGTCAATCGCGAATTTACCTGCATCACGTGCACGTTGACGTTGTGCAGCCATTTCAACTTCAAAGCCTGCTTCATCAATGGTCAAATCACGTTCACGTGCGATGTCAGCAGTCAGGTCAGTTGGGAAACCGTAAGTATCATACAGTTTAAACACCACTTCACCTGGAATCACTGAACCTTTCAGTTGAGCCAATTCGCCTTCAAGCAATTTCAAACCTTGCTCTAAGGTTTTAGCAAATTGTTCTTCTTCTTTCAGTAATTGTGCTTCGATACGGACTTTCTGTGCTTCAAGTTCTGGATAAGCTTGACCCATCACTTCAATTAAAGGTTGCAACATTTTATGGAAGAAGGAGCCAGTTGCACCGAGCTTGTTACCATGACGAACTGCGCGACGGATAATACGGCGTAGTACATAACCACGACCTTCATTTGATGGGTTTACACCATCCGCAATTAGGAATGAACATGAACGTGCGTGATCGGCAACTACTTTAAGTGAAGCAGGGTACTGAACTGGTGTACCTTTTTCGTGTGCTTTTGCTTCAAGTGCTGCGGTATCTAAACCAATAATTTCAGCGGCCGCTTTGAGTAAGTGCTGGAATAGGTCAATTTCGTAGTTAGAGTTAACATGTTGTAAAACAGCAGAAATACGCTCTAAGCCCATGCCTGTATCGACAGAAGGCGCTGGAAGAGGGTGCAATACGCCATCCGCAGTACGGTTGAACTGCATGAAAACGTTATTCCAAATTTCAATGAAACGGTCGCCATCTTCTTCAGGTGTGCCCGGTAAGCCACCCCAGATATGGTCGCCATGGTCAAAGAAGATTTCAGAACAAGGACCACAAGGACCTGTATCACCCATTGCCCAGAAGTTATCTGATGCGTATTGACCGCCTTTGTTGTCGCCAATACGAATAATACGAGATGCATCTAAACCAATTTCTTTGTTCCAGATGTCAAATGCTTCGTCGTCAGTGTGGTAAACCGTTGCATAGAGTTTGTCTTTAGGCAGTGCTAACCAAGCTTCGCCTGTTAGAAAATCCCACGCAAATTTGATTGCATCACGTTTGAAGTAGTCGCCAAATGAGAAGTTACCTAACATTTCAAAGAAAGTATGGTGACGTGCGGTATAACCGACGTTGTCTAAGTCGTTATGTTTACCACCTGCGCGGACACACTTTTGTGAAGACACCGCACGTACATAATCACGTTTTTCTAGGCCTAAGAAACAATCTTTAAATTGGTTCATACCCGCGTTGGTAAACAACAAAGTAGGGTCGTTGGCGGGAACTAGAGAACTCGACGCGACACGTGTATGCCCTTGCGATTCAAAGTAGCTTAAAAAAGCTTCGCGAATTTCAGCTGATGTCATAAAACGAGTACTCACAACCAAGTCACTCCATAATTTCGATTTGGCTAATAGTAGCTGAAGCAAGTCTTATTCTAAATACGCTGACTTCAGTTACTGGCTTAAAAATTTTAAAACGCCAAATTATAACGGAAAAAGGATGTTGCACCAATCACTTTAAGGCGAATTGATGACATTTCTATGTATTCAATCGTTCTTTGATTTTGCTGGTTAATGTTGGATATTTATATCATTTGATAGAAAGAAAGCAGGTTGATAGCTCTAGTCAGGCGGGTCAATTTGTGACTTAAGGGTTCATATTCATCATCTTCACTGATGAATCATAGAAAAAGAAAGCTTAACCAAATCTATATAAATCCATTAATATAGGCCTGCTTTATCTTTCATCATTTTATAAATAAGGGCAAGTCATGCAACGAGTGGCGATAAATGGATTTGGTCGAATCGGACGTAATGTATTACGTGCTTGGTTTGAAAATCCAAAGAACTTTCAGTTTGAAATCGTCGCGGTAAATGATGTGGCAGATGTAGAAACCTTATTGCATTTATTTAAATATGACACGACTCATGGGCGCTTTCCAGGGAAAGTCGATTTAAGTTATGAAAATGAAAGAATTTATTTACATCTTTCTAAAGATCAGGCGCAGCTCAAAGTTGAAGTATTGTGTCAGGCAAACCCGCAAGATCTACCTTGGGCCAGTCTCCATGTCGACGTGGTTCTAGAGTGCACAGGTTTATTTCGCTCGCGTGAAGCAGCAACAGAGCATATCCATGCAGGTGCAAAACGGGTCATTATTGGCGCGGCACCTTTTGACTCGGTTGATGCCGCAATTGTGTATGGGGTGAATCACCATGAGGTGAAAGTCAGTGACCAAATCATTTCCAGTGTGTCATGTACTACGCAGGCCTTAGTGCCTTTGGTTAAAATCATTGATGATGCTTTTGGTATTGATACTGCGCTCATGACGGAAATTCATGCGGTCACTGCTGATCAGTCTGTATTGGATCATGCCCATCGGGACTTAAGACGTGCTCGTGCTTCAGGTCAAAACATTATCCCGACTACATCGTCTGCTTTAGGTGCTTTAAAACAAGTCATGCCAAAAATGGCCGATCGTATTGATGGTTATTCCATCCGCGTACCGACCATTAATGTGGCGGCAATTGATTTGACCTTTATTTCGCAAACACCGATTACCGATCATAAAATCAATGAAGTGTTGATTCAGGCGGCGAAGTCAGACTACCGTGAAATTATGGATGTGACCGATGAACCCTTGGTGTCTTCGGATTTTAACCATTCACCATATTCACTCATTGTTGATTTAACGCAAACCATGGTGGTAGGGCATCAAGCCAAGGTCTTTGCGTGGTATGACAATGAATGGGGCTATGCAAACCGCTTATTGGATTTGTGTGAATCTTTTAGTGCGTCATTAATCTAAAGGACTTTTCTACAGTATCTTTTACTCTGAAAACAAGATGATAGACATAGACCGCATACAGACTTGTGGGTATGATGAGTGTATAAACGAAAATAAAGAAGAGTGCTGCTTATGTTGATCTTAATTTGGGGATTTATTTTGCTGTTGGCGGTCGCAGTGGTGTTTTTAATTTGGTTTCAATTTAAAAATCAGACAGATAAAACTGACCCCTACGCAGAGCAACATCAGCTTCAGGAAAAAGTACACCATCTTGAAGAAAATTTAAAAAAGACTTTAGAGATTATGCAAGATCTTGCAAAAAAGATGCATGTGCAACAGGAAGTGATCGAGCAGACCACCTCTAAGTTGCAAAAAGTTGAGCTACAAAACGCTGAGTTAGTGAATATTCTTGCTAAAGCCGTACAACCAGAACGCTAAAAGTTAAGTTTAGATGAGCACGGTACGCAATAATGCCGCGCTCAGCATACTAATCACAACCGTTGGTAAGAGTGAAAAGCGTGAAGCTGCAAGCAAAGTGATAGCAATAGCGAGTAGATCTGCGATATTGTCCTTCACAAAATAAGGCGCAATCACTGAAATCAGTACGCAGCCTGGGACAACTTCTAAAATTTTCCGCTGTTTATTGGTAAGTGTTTTATTTTTCAGCAAAACATAGCCCAATATACGTGTCAGATAAGTGGTGGCTGCAACCAATAAAATTGCAACAAGAGTCGTGCCGTGAATCATAGCTCATCCTCCTGAATAAATATGAAAGCAGAGGCGATGCCACAGATTGCCCCAATAGGCACATACCAACCCGTCGGTAAATATAAATAAGCAATCGCTGCACTAATGAGACTAACCAGCCAAGGGCGTGCGGCGCTGAAGCCTTTCCACATGCCACGCAATAAAACCAGAAATACCGCAGCAAAGGCCATATCAAAACCGTAACTGTGTACATCTCCAAGTAAAGGACCAAGAATGGCACCTAAACTGGTAAAACTGACCCACATCAAGTACAGGGCAAAACAGATGCCTGCGTAGTAAGACATGCTAAAGGCCTGTTGTAGCCCAAATTTTTTCTTTTGTTCTGCATCGGCAAGAGCTGCTGCCCAACTTTCATCACACATGAAAAACAGAGCAGGGAAAACCTGTCGATTGGGTAAATGGCGTAAATAGGGCACGAGACTTACACCCATGAGTAAATGACGGCTGTTGACTAGAAAAGTAATGAAAATTAAAACGAGAAAATTTGGTGGGTTGGTCCAGACCTCCAGCACAGCAAATTCGGAACCGCCCGCAAAGTTTAGGCCAGTAAAGAGTGGGACTTCTAAATGGCTAAAGCCCTTTTGAGTGGCTTGTGTTCCCAAGACCAAAGCAAAAGGAATAATACCTAGCAGCATCGGGATAGACGTTTTAATTCCACGTTTAAACTCGACATAATCGCTGGAATCATTAAGTTCCTGAGTCGTATTTCTAAAGGAGAGCATTTTAAATCGCCTATACGTGCTATGTTTTAGTGCGGTAGGTGAATAATTTTAGGGTTTTTCCGAAGATATTTTTTACTTTATTTAGCTTAATATTAGGGTTATTTAGCATAATATGCTTTAATTGGTTAAATATGAGCAAAATTATGCTTTAGGGATGGAATTTATGGACCAAACAGATAAGCGCATATTACAAGTACTACAAGTCGATGGAAAACTTCAAAATAATGAGTTGGCTCAGCGCATTGGACTGTCTGCCTCACCGTGTTTAAGACGAGTAAAGCAGCTAGAAGAAGATGGGATTATTCGGGCTTATGTGGCGTTGGTTGATCCTGCTAAGGTGAATTTGCGATTGACCGTATTTGCACGGATTTGGCTCAAAAGTCAGGATCCGCAAACTGTGAACCAATTTGTCGAGTCGATTCGTGAAGTTCCAGAAGTGGTTGAATGTCATTTAATGGCAGGGGATTGTGATTTCTTTTTACGTATTGTAGTTGCAGATTTGGATGCCTATCGACAGTTTCAAATTCACCGTCTGAATAAAATTCCCAATATACAAAGTATAAAAACAGAAATTCCGCTGCAAAATATTAAACAAACGACTGAGTTACCCTTAGCTTAGCGGGTTTAGTCGTGATGTATATTATCCAAGTTGAGTGCAAGCGTGATTAGAGACCTGTTCTGCAAATCAAAGGCGATTTTCCGCTTGGCAAACTTGATCACTACTCTGTGGGCTTCTACGTGAAAGGATTAGTTGTGAGTTAAATTTATAGCTCAATCGTTTTGACTACGCTGTCTACGGAATATTGTCCCCATGCGGAGAGCTGTTCAATAAAGTCATTCAATTGTCTTTGATGAAAGTGGCAGGTCAGCATATAGCATGCGGAGCCACAAACTTTATATGCATATTCAATTTGATCAAACTGTGCTAAAAAAGTTTCAAACTGTCCAAATTGATTATTTTCCATCATGATTCGAATAAATTGGGTCATCTCATAATTTAAATCAACCGTATATTTTTGAATGAGACCTTCGTTTTGCATTTTTGCAATACGATTTCCTACCGCTTGACCTGTGCGATGAACCAATTCACCAATGTCTTTATGACTTAATCGGGAGTCATTTTTAAGAATCTTTAAGATTTTTAAGTCAATTGGATCTTGATTTGCCAGCATAGATGATCGTTCTTTCACTCTGAAAACATTTATAGATACATTCTTTCATATTCAACTGCAAGAGCCGGTTTATTTTACTTATTCTATGGCATTGATACATCAGACTGAAATGAAGATGAGAGGGTGATTTAAATGAATAAAACAGCACTAGTTATTATTGATGTTCAAAATGATTATTTTCCACAAGCTAAGATGGCGCTATATCAGGCTGAGCTAGCATTAAAGCAGATTAATCTTCTAGAAGACGCATTTTTGAAAAATAAACAGCCAATTATCTATATTCAGCATATTTTTAATCAACCTAATGCCCCATTTTTTGAAGCGGGCACGTTTGGTGTTGAATTACATTCAGGCTTGCAATTGACAGCAGACTCAATCGTGGTTGAAAAACATTATCCGAATAGTTTTTTTGAAACCAATCTAAAGACGGTGTTGGATCAGTTTGGTGTTGAAAAATTAGTGATTAGCGGCATGATGACGCATATGTGTGTAGATGCAACTTCCCGTGCTGCCGCGGAGTTTGGCTATGATCCAGTGGTTATTGCAGATGCAACAGCAACACGTGATTTGAGTTATGCCAATAAAACTGTGCAAGCAGAGGATGTACAGACTGCATGTTTAGCAGCATTTCAAATGTTTTCGACGGTGCTGTCAGTAGATGAGTATTTAAACTCATAATTCTTAGATTTGAGTTGCTATGTTGAGGCAAAAGTACACAAGTGATTGGACGAGTACTTTTGCATTGACAACTTACTCTTCGTTTAAAAAGCCTTCTTTAATTTCTTTAGGCAGATCTGCATGCCACCATGCATAAATACTGGCTTTAATTTCTTCATCTTCTTCCGGATCATTTAACGGTTCATCGTCTTCGCGGACAAGCTCGTCTCCGTCGAACTTAAACCAAAACTCCCACGGATCATCATCGCCACAGCCCCATGCTTGTGTGTGAATGTCTGGAAGCAAGGCTTTTAAGAAGAATAAAATCGCTTCAATGAACTCATCGCCTGCTGAGCCATGAACAAAATGGGCAACTGAATAGCCTGCAATAGTGCCTAATGACTCAGGACCCAGATCAAACTCGATGTTATCAATCGTATTTAAAATATCTTCAGCCAGTTCAACACCATGTTCAGGGTTAATGTCACAGGTTAAAGTCGTAAATTGGCCTGCATCACCACGATGTTCTTGGAACAGCCGGTCTAATTTTGCCATGATTTGAGCATTTGCATGCTTGTAATATAAGTTGCTGTGCAATTCCATCAAACGTTCCCCAAGTGAAAATAGTGTGATTAAAATGGTCTATATAATGTGGTGTTGTATTTATTCTTGCTGTTGAATTGAGCAGGAGTATAAAATAACTTGCTTTTTTCGCAAGCAGTCTGTTAATGGGAAATAAAATATAAAACAATGTTTTAAATGATTTTTTTCAATATGTGACATGCTCTGGTATAGTCAGCAGTCGTTTGAGTTGCGATTTTGAGATGATTTAAAATCTAGTTAAGAATGAATGATTCAAAAGCAACAGATTTTATAGCGCGCTGGTTGTTAAAGTTAAAACGATAAATTAAATTTTCCGAAATTGTCTAATGCACAGTACATTGTATCGTGATAGACTAAGAGAAATCGGGTGTGCCCCGATTTTTTTATGCGGATTCGTTCCGCGCTGACAAGATTTTAGGTTTACAACATGCCCATTTCAGAGACATGGTTATTACCTGATGGTGTAGCTGATGTACTGCCAGAACAGGCGCAAGTGATTGAAACTTTGCGTCGTCAAGCATTAGATTTCCTCGCAACACGAGGTTATCAGTTGGTGTACACGCCATTCATTGAATATATCGAATCGTTATCTTCTCTTTCAGAATCGAATCAAGATTTAGACTTAGCCACTTTTAAAGTCATTGACCAGTTATCTGGTCGTTTGCTTGGTGTGCGTGCCGATATGACACCACAAGTGGCTCGTATTGATGCGCATGTACATCCAGTTGAAGGCGTTGCTCGCTATTGCTACGCAGGAACCGTTTTACACACCAAACCTCAAGGCTTTAATACCACACGTGCACCTTTACAATTAGGTGCTGAGTTATTTGGTTCAGATAGCATTGATGCTGATGTTGAACTGATCGACGTGATGATTAGCTTACTTGCGAAAGCAGGCTTTGCAGATGGTATTCACTTGGACTTAGGTCATGTGGGCTTATTCCGTAGTTTGGTGAAAGTTGCAGGCTTAAACAAAGCAACTGAACGTCAACTCTCTGATTTATATCAACGTAAAGCATTGCCAGAGTTGGCTGAATTTACTCAAGATTTGAACTTTGGTGCAGACTTTTATACTTTAGGGCGTTATGCAAGTGACTTAGATGCTTTGCAAACGCATTTAAGTGCAGCAGTGATTGCCGATGCTGAGTTTAAGCAAGCTTTCGACGCATTAAAAACCACACAGTCTGAAATTCAAGCGCGTTGGCCAAACCTACAGATGGGTATTGATGTGGTTGAACTTCGTTCATATCACTACCATACGGGCTTAATGTATGCTGTTTATGCGCCTAATCGTGCTGCGCCATTGGCACAAGGTGGGCGTTATGACGGAATTGGCGAGCACTTTGGTCGTGCACGTCCAGCGACAGGTTTTAGTTGTGACTTGTATGCGCTTAGCGCAGGGCGTTTTCAGCAAAACAGTTTAGTTGTTGCGCCGAAAGGAACACAAACAGATTTGCTCCAAGCGATTGAACACACACGTGCCAAAGGCATGAGCGTGATTCAACTTTTGGGTCAGGATGATTTAACTACACTTCCATATGCGACGCACCAATTGGTGAATGTTGCAGGTCAATGGACTGTAGAACAGATTTAATCACTTCTTCAGGTTAGTTAAAGCCTGAAAAGTTCTTCAATTTTAACAGCATGATGCAATGAGGCTATTATGGGCAAGAATGTTGTGGTACTCGGTACCCAATGGGGCGACGAAGGTAAAGGTAAAATCGTCGACCTGCTCACAGATCAAGCGGCTGCGGTCGTTCGTTATCAAGGCGGACATAACGCAGGTCATACACTTGTCGTTGGTGGTAAGAAAACTGTATTACACCTCATTCCATCTGGTATTTTACGTGAAAACGTACTGTGCTTAATTGGTAATGGTGTTGTACTTTCTCCTGAAGCGCTCATCAAAGAGATGGACATTCTTGAAAAAGAAGGCGTGCCAGTTAAAGAACGTTTACGTATTTCACCAAACTGTCCATTGATTTTGCCAAACCATATCGCATTGGATCAAGCACGTGAAATTAAGCGTGGCAATGCAAAAATTGGTACAACAGGTCGTGGTATTGGCCCTGCATATGAAGACAAAGTTGCACGCCGTGCAATTCGTGTTGCAGACTTGGTACGTGGTGGTGAGCATCTTAAAGCTCAGCTGACTGAATTACTTGAATACCATAACTTCCAATTAACCCAATTCTACGGTGTAGAAGCAGTTCAATTAGAAGATGTGCTTGCGCTTTGTGATCAATGGCGTGAAGTGGTTGCACCACTCGTGATTGATGTTACAGGTGAGTTGCATAAATACCGTAAAAATGGTGACAATATCATGTTTGAAGGTGCTCAAGGCTCACTTCTTGATGTTGACCATGGTACATACCCGTATGTAACGTCTTCAAACACCACAGCTGGTGGCGTAAGCTCAGGTTCAGGTTTGGGTCCATTACACCTTGACTATGTATTAGGTATCACAAAAGCATACACGACACGTGTCGGTGCAGGCCCGTTCCCAACTGAGTTGGTTTACGATGCTGCAAATGACGTAGGTGACGCTATTGGTAAGCACTTAGGGACGATTGGTTCTGAGTTTGGTGCATCTACTGGTCGTCAACGTCGTTGTGGTTGGTTTGATGCGGAAATCTTACGCCGTTCTGTGGAAGTCAATTCACTCTCAGGTATTTGCTTAACTAAACTAGACGTTCTTGATGGTCTAGAAGAAGTGAAAATCTGTGTAGGTTATGAAGCTGCTGATTCTGGTTGTGTTGGTTCTTCTGATGCGTTGGCATTTGAAACTTTAAAACCAATTTATGAAACGATGCCAGGTTGGTCTGAGTCTACTTTTGGTGCGAAATCAGTAGATCAGTTACCACAAGCAGCAATCAACTACGTTAAACGCCTAGAGCAATTAATTGAATGTCCAATCGACATTATTTCTACTGGTCCAGACCGTGAAGAAACAATTATCTTGCGTCATCCGTTTGAAGCTTAAGCGCTAAACACCCATTAAAAAACCCTGCCTTTGTGCAGGGTTTTTTAATGGGTGTTACAGGAGAAAGTTAGGCATTAAGCTTATATTTAATATGGATATAAACAGTTGAACTACTATAGTTTTCCAGACTAAAGTTGCATGAATAAGCACGACATCATGTATAAGTGCTTGTTAGAATAAAATTCAAGATAAACAGATGAGCAGGCAGGATGCAAAAGAATATCGCAGGAACTATTTTTTACTCACTACTTTTTGCTATGGGTGGTGCGCCAACAATCGCGATGATGATTATTCAGGGGCAAACCACTGATCCTGATGTTATTTATAGTGCGCTGATTGGGCTGTCTGTGATTATTGCTTGTATTTTGGTGCCAATTATTCTTATTCAAAATGCATTTTTATTTGCTAAACGTAAAAGTCAAACGCTTGAAGAAAAAATTGAGCCATTAAGCCATCTATATTTGGGCTTAAATATTCTGTGTCTGGTCTATTGGCTTCTGATTCAGTTTCTGTAATAACTTTAAGTTTGGAGTCTGACATTTGTTGTGAATTTGGCTTTGTTGAATATGCATAGTGATGAAGCTGTTTTTACATAATTGCTATGATAAAACATGCTTATGATATTTAACACTTTAGATCTATTCATTATAATTCAACACATTATGTGAAGTGCTTTAAAATGGATGGAGTTAAGCCATAATGAAAAATAAAATATTAATGAGTCTGTGCGCAGCAACGGTGGTCACCATTTCTGGTTGTGCAACTTTTGCGGAGGTTGCAGGTGCGGATACAGCAACTTTAAATGCAGCAGCAACTCAAGGTTTTAACAAAACTGTAAATGAAGCAAAAACCAACAAAACTTTGGACACTTCATCGAGCACGTACAAGCGTATTTATGGTGTATTCAATCGCTTGAAGCCTTATGCTGATCAGATGAATCAAACAGGCACTCGATTTGACTGGCAGTTGGCTGTACTTAAGTCAAATCAAGTCAATGCTTATGTAGCGCCTGGTGGTAAGGTGGTGTTCTATACGGGTATTGTGGATAAGTTGAACCTTACTGATGCTGAAATTGCAGCAGTGATGGGACATGAGATGGTGCATGCTTTAGAAGAGCATTCAAAGAGTAAAGTTGGTGCGCAAGCATTAACTGACTTGGCTTTGGGTATTGGTCTCAGTGCTGCTGGCGTGGGTCAAACTGGGACAGCTGCGGCGCAGTTAGGTAGTCAGATTGGTATTGGCCTGCCGTATTCGCGTAGCTTAGAAAGCCGCGCAGATGAGGGCGGTTTAATGTTGATGGCGCGTGCAGGCTATAACCCACAAGCGGCAATTAGCTTATGGGAGAAAATGAATAAGCTCGATGGGGCTGGTGGTTCTTCATTCCTTTCGACGCACCCATCAAATAGTCAGCGTATTGAAGCGATGCGTAAGAACTTAGCCGCTGCACAAGCAGTTTATAATCAAAGACGTTAATTTCTTTTTGAGCAAAAAAGGACGCTAAAGCGTCCTTTTTTAATATCAGTTTAGGATTTTAAAAAATAATAAATTATTTGTGACAGGTGAAGTAGTGATTCAAACATTACACTTATCACCCCAATAGAAGCAGTACAGATATAGTCTGAGTCATACAACAAAGCAGTGCTTTCTTGTATGACTTAGGGTGCTGGGTTTGGCTGTTGCTGATGAATGGCTTGAATACCTTGTAAAACCTCTTCTGATAAATCAATCTCAAAAGCTTGAATATTTTCTTTTAGTTGGTTTAAGTTTGTTGCGCCAATAATGGTACTGGTCACAAAGAACTGTTGTTTGATAAAGGCTAAAGCCAGTTGTGTAGGTGTTAAACCATGTTGTTCAGCCAGTTGAGCATACTGTTCCGTTGCCCATTCACTCTCAGGGTTGCTATAACGACTAAAGCGACTAAAAAGAGTCACTCGAGCATTCGCTGGGCGCGCACCATTGCGGAATTTTCCTGTGAGGTAACCAAAAGCGAGTGGGGAGTAGGCGAGTAAACCAACGCCTTCATATTTCGCAATTTCAGACATCCCAATTTCGTAAGTGCGGTTGAGTAAGTTGTAAGGGTTTTGCACACTTACAAATTTAGACAGACCAAGTTGCTCTGCAATCTGTAAAAATTTCATGGTTCCCCATGGCGTTTCATTAGACAAACCAATATAACGGATACGACCTTTTTGAATTTCAGCTTCGAGCGCAAGTAAAGTTTCTTCTAGAGATGTTACGGTTTTGGTGCTGTGAGCTTCATCATTTTCATAGCCTAATTTGCCGAAAAAGTTGGTCGGACGTTGTGGCCAGTGTAATTGGTACAAATCAATATAATCGGTCTGTAAACGCTTTAGATTGCCATCTAGAGCAGAAGAAATGTCGTTGGCATTAAAACGGGTTTGTCCGTCACGAATATGACTGCCACCTTGAGATGGGCCAGCAATTTTAGAAGCTAAAAAAAGTTTGTCACGTCCCCCACGCTGCGCAATCCATTGTCCAATAATGACTTCCGTTGCGCCTTGCGTTTCAGGCTTGGGTGGAACTGGATACATTTCTGCAGTATCCCAAAAATTGATGCCTTGTGCTAAAGCATAGTCAAGTTGCTCAAAGGCTTCAGCTTGCGTATTTTGTTCACCAAAGGTCATGGTGCCGAGACAAATTTCAGGAACCAAAATGCCTGTATTGGCTAAGGGTTTAAATTGCATTCAACATTTCCTTTATGGACTGTGCTTTGGGGTCGAATAAGATTAAACAATTATCAACAGTAGGTTAAATCACTATTTTTACAAAGTTTGTCACGATTTTGTCAAAGCAGTTACGAATTGAAGGCATAAAAAAAGCAAATCCGAAGATCTGCTTTTGGCTGTATCAGCTACGAAGAATAAATTTTATTCTTCGTCATCATAATCTTCAGCATGGGCTTTGGATTCTTCTAAAGAGGCATCAAAAATTAAGATAGCTTTACCATCAGTCTCAATCATCCCTTGGTCTTCTAATGTTTTTAAAACACGACCAACCATCTCTCGCGAGCAACCAACGATGCGACCGATCTCTTGACGTGTAATACGGATTTGACGGCCATTAGGTAAGATCATTGCTTCTGGTTGAGCAGATAAGTCAATAAGACAACGTGCAATACGACCTGAAACATCAATAAATGCAAGGTCAGTGACTTTACGCGTGGTGTTTTTTAGACGACGCACAAGCTGTGCAAAAACTGCATAGCTGAGGTCTGGGTATTGTTTGCTCAATTCATGGAAGTTTTCATAAGTCACTTCAGCAATTTCACAAACGTCACGTGTACGTACTTCAGCAGTACGCTGTGAATTTGCTTCGAATAGACCCATTTCACCAAAAAAGTCACCCGCATTTAAATACGCAACAACAATTTCGCGTTCATCGTCTTCACGCAAAATAATAGAGACCGAACCTTTTAAAATCAAATATAACGATTTAGATTCTGAGCCAGCATCTACGATCGTTGTGCGCTTTGGATAACGATTAATATATGCGCGTTTTAATAGTGCTTTCACTGACTCTGGGAGTTGACCTGGAGACAGCGCATCAGTGCTTAATTGTGAAAAGCTTGAAGTCATGCTAACGGTTCCGAAAATGGATAAATTATAGATCGCACAGACCTAGAGTGAACTTGTCACACAGTCAGAGCTGAAATTCCTTATCAACTCAATTTATGGTAGTGTACAGGTACTTCGTCAATTTATAGCTTTTTTTAGGTAGTTGCAATGCAAACAACTGTTCATTGGTTAGAGAATGTTGCTTTCGAAGCAAAAACTCAAAGTGGTCACAGTGTCATCATGGATGGTTCACCCGAATATGGTGGTGAAAACCGTGGTCCAAGACCAATGGAATTGATCCTGACAGGACTCGGAGGTTGTGCTTCTTTTGACATCGTGACTATCCTTAAAAAATCACGTCAAGAAATAACGGATGTTCGCTGTGAACTCAAGGCAGAGCGTGCAGATAGCATCCCCGCAGTGTTCACAAAAATTCACTTACATTTCGTGATTACTGGTCATGCAGTGAAGGAAAAACAAGTCGCAAAAGCTGTGGAATTATCGGCAGAAAAGTACTGTTCTGCGAGCAAAATGTTGATGGATGGTGGCGTAGAAATCACCCATGATTTTGAGATTATTGAAGCAAATTAATCCCTGACTTTTAAGTCATTTGAGGCTGATCTGATGATCGGCCTTTTTCATGCTTCACGCTTTTGTTTTCATTCCGTAAACTGGTACACAGTTCGTTACATGGATAAATAGAAAAAAGAGTTGTTTGTTTGTCTAATAATTGATCAAATGATTTTAAGTTTAGCCCATTTAAATCAATCGGCCATTTCGCTTTGACAAAAAATGCAAGCTTATGCTTGAAAAATGTACATGGTGAACCCATATTATGATTAAGTTCTATTTGTTTATTGTTAAGACAAACTAATGAAAAATAAAATAAAATGTAGAAAAGTTAATTAAATTTGAATTGAATTCTGAGTAATCGTTCCCATATATCCATCAAGTTCAAAATTTGTTGTGAGGAAAACAAGAATGCGATTTGAAAAATTCACAAACCGCTTACAGCAAGCTCTTTCAGATGCTCAATCACTTGCAATGGGGAAAGACCATACCGCAATTGAGGGAATTCATATTTTATCAACCTTGTTGGAAGAAACCTCAAATCTGAGTTTGTTGCAACAAGCAGGTGCTAATCTGCCTGAATTACAAGCCAAATTAAAGCAAGCCCTTGCTGATGCGCCAACCCTGTCGAATCCGACAGGTGATGTCAACCTCAGTGCAGATGCAGTCAAAGCATTGAATTTGGCAGATAGTTTTGCGCAAAAAGCAGGTGATGAGTTTTTATCTACTGATTGGGTAATACAAGCTTTAGCTGAAGTAGGTGCAACCAAAACCTTATTAAATAGTGTGGGTGTTAAACCAGACCACCTGCGCCAAGTCATTTTAAAAATTCGAGGTGATGAGAAAGTCATGAGCAACAATCATGAAGATCAACGCGATTCTCTGAATAAGTACACGATTGATTTAACTGAGCGTGCATTGGCAGGGAAATTAGATCCTGTTATTGGGCGTGATGATGAAATTCGTCGTACCATCCAAGTGTTGTCACGTCGTACTAAAAATAACCCAGTGTTGATTGGTGAACCTGGGGTGGGTAAAACTGCAATTGTAGAAGGTTTAGCTCAGCGAATTATTAACCGTGAAGTGCCTGAAAGTTTACAAGGTAAACGAGTTTTATCTTTGGACTTGGGGTCTTTGCTTGCTGGTGCTAAATACCGCGGCGAGTTTGAAGAGCGCTTAAAAGCAGTATTGAAAGATTTAGCAAAACAAGATGGTGAAGTCATTTTGTTTATTGATGAATTACACACACTGGTAGGCGCAGGTAAGGGCGAGGGCGCGATGGATGCAGGTAATATGCTAAAACCTGCTCTCGCACGTGGTGAGCTACGTTGTGTGGGTGCGACGACCTTAGACGAATATCGCCAATTCATTGAAAAAGATGCCGCATTAGAACGTCGCTTCCAAAAAGTCTTGGTCGATGAGCCGAGTGTAGAAGACACTATTGCGATTTTACGTGGCTTGAAAGAACGCTATGAAGTGCACCATGGTGTAAAAATTTTAGACTCTGCCATCATTGCAGCAGCGAAAATGTCACATCGTTACATCACCGACCGTCAATTGCCTGATAAAGCGATTGATTTGATTGATGAAGCAGCTTCTCGTATCAAAATGGAGCTGGACTCTAAGCCAGAAGCTTTGGACAAACTTGAACGTCGTTTGATTCAATTAAAACTGCAACTTGAAGCAGTGAAAAAAGATGAAGATGCCGGTAGTCGTGCGGAAGTCGCTCATCTTGAAAAGCAAATTAGCGAAGTTCAACGTGAATACAATGACTTGGAAGAAGTTTGGAAAGCTGAGAAAACTTTAGTTGAAGGCACCAAACAAGTTCAAGCTGAATTGGATCAGGCTCGTATTGCGCTGCAAAAAGCGCAGCGTGAAAATGACTTGGGTGAAATGTCGCGTCTTCAGTATGGTGTGATTCCTGAGCTGGAAAAACGTCTCAATGAAGAAGAAGTGGTGGAGGAGAAAGAGGAGCCGAAACTACTACGTAACAAAGTTACTGACAACGAAATTGCAGAAGTTGTTAGTGCTGCAACGGGTATTCCTGTGGCAAAAATGATGCAAGGTGAACGTGAGAAACTTCTCCATATGGAAGAGTTCTTGCATAATCGTGTCGTTGGGCAGAATGAGGCTGTGGTTGCAGTATCCAATGCGGTTCGTCGTTCGCGTGCTGGCTTATCTGATCCGAACCGACCGAGCGGCTCGTTCTTATTCTTGGGTCCAACGGGTGTTGGTAAAACAGAGTTGACTAAAGCACTGGCAAACTTCTTGTTTGATAGTGATGATGCCATGATTCGAATTGACATGTCTGAATTTATGGAAAAACACTCGGTCAGCCGTTTGGTGGGTGCGCCTCCAGGTTATGTGGGCTATGAAGAAGGTGGTGTCTTAACCGAAGCTGTGCGCCGTAAACCGTATAGTGTGGTGTTATTTGATGAAGTGGAAAAGGCACATCCAGATGTGTTTAACATCTTGCTCCAAGTATTGGATGATGGTCGCTTAACAGATTCGCAAGGTCGTGTGGTTGACTTTAAAAATACTGTAATTGTGATGACATCTAATCTTGGTTCAAGTGATGTACGCGAGTTGGGCGATAATCCATCTGATGAAGAAGTGCGAGCAGTAGTCATGAATGCCGTGACGCAACATTTCCGTCCAGAGTTTATCAATCGTATTGATGAGTTGGTGGTGTTCCATTCACTCAAAAAAGCACAAATTCGAGGTATCGCAGATATCCAGTTGGATCGTTTACGTGCTCGTTTGGTTGAAAAAGACATGCGTTTAACAGTCGATGATCATGCTTTTGATTTGTTGATTGATGCTGGTTTTGACCCTGTATATGGTGCGCGTCCACTGAAACGCGCCATCCAACAGCAAGTTGAGAATAGTTTGGCGCAAAAAATATTGTCTGGTGAATTTGTTGCTGGAGACAATATTGTTGTTACAGCGCAAGATGGTCAACTCAGCTTCGATAAAGTAAAAATGAATTAACCATTCAAATGATTAATTTTATTTGTTGAGATTAAAAAACCCAGCTTCGGCTGGGTTTTTTATGGCGGGATAGAAGTGTTAGAAGGTGACATTTTTAAGCATAAATGTGACGTAGGTTTTCATATTTATGTGATGGATATGGCATCTAAGTGCTTTATTTGCAAAATAATTATCTTTATTTAAAAATTGTCTTTATAATTTATTTTAATAAAAAGTAAATAAATTGAGATAGATAAAATGAGTCAATTAAAGTGGGGTGTTGGGGGCATATTGACGCTGGCTGTGGTCGCAGTTGGTGGTAATCTTTATGCAGATAAAAGCTTAAAGGATTATTATCAACAGGGCACTAAACAATCGAATAATTTGAATTTGCAGTATCAACAATTCCAAATGGGTGCTTTAAAAGGGAGTGCGAAATGGAGTGCCGAATTAGTACCAGATCCGTGTAAACCCAAAGACGTGGTTAAATTAAGTGGTCAAGATAATATTCAGCGTAGTTGGAATGGGTATGCGATCCAGTCGGATATTAAAATTACTCAGGCATCAGGAGCACTCCAATCTTTGTTGAAGGAACCACTCAAAGTTGATACGAAAGTCAATTGGTTAGGCACCATGAATAGTGTATTGACTACACCAGTGATTACCCGCAATGAAGCTCAATTCCAGTCTAGATTAGATCCAATGACGTTGCGGTTTCGGGCAAAGCCGATAGAACAACAGCTTAAGATACTGGATTTACAGCTTGAAATTCCAAATTTCACGATCACCGAGCCCAATATGCATATGCAAATGGTGGGGTTAAAGCTAGCAACCAACCAAGGGCTTAATGGCGAATATCTTGAAGCAGGTGAAAGCAAAATCCAGATGGATCTGCTGAAAATGTCAGATCGAGATATCAATAAACCCATTAGTGCTGAAATTAAAAATTTTAGTCTAGAAACGCAAAGCAAATTGACGGATCGGGTTTTAAACACTGAGATGATGCTACGCTTAGATGAAATGAAAATGCCTGCCGCACCTGCAATTCAAAACCTACAGTTTAATTTTAATGTACTCGATGTGAATCGACAAAAAATGCAGGCGCTGTTTGATATTGTGGCGAAAAGTGAAAATAGTTGCTTAGCCAAAGAGACTGTGGAAAAAGATATGGAGCCTGCTTTATTAGCCGTGATCAATGAAGGTTTCCGCTTCGAATCCAAAGAGAACCAGTTTGCTATCGGAGATGGTGTTGCTCAGGCGAATGTGACGGGGCGTATTATGCCGAGTCACCAATCGACTGTGATGGGAATGGTGAAAATGATGCCAAGTTTAATGGAATATCTCTGTACACGACAAAAATAGATAACTCATTGAAATAATGGCATAATACTTGTTTTCTGACGACGAATATGATGACACATTTCAATGAGTTACATCTCATCTTAAACAAATATCTAAAGTGGAACAAGTCACATGTAAAATGTTTTACACTGATTATGATTGCATTAATTGTAAAACAGACCTGTAATCTTTCTTCTGCATCTAAAGCCTTACCCATCAAGTGCTTACCACAATCATTTTATCGACGTATACAACGCTTCTTTGCAGGTCAGTATTTTGATTATCGTCAAATTTCTCAGTTGATTTTCAATATGTTTTCATTCGACAAAGTGCAACTGACTTTAGATAGAACCAATTGGAAATGGGGAAAACGAGATATCAATATCTTGATGTTAGCCATCGTCTATCGTGGAATAGCGATACCTATTGTTTGGACATTGCTCAATAAACGTGGAAATTCAGATACAAAAGAGCGTATTGCTTTGATTCAACGCTTTATCTCTATTTTTGGTAAAGACCGTATTGTGAATGTGTTCGCAGACAGAGAATTTATCGGTGAGAAATGGTTTACATGGTTAATTGAAAATGACATCAACTTCTGTATACGTGTTAAAAAAACTTTATTGTGACCAATCACTTAGCCAGGAATCATAAAATTAGTGATTTATTTCGTCATCTTCAAGTTGGTCAAACTGAATGTCGTAAACGACGTATTTGGGTTGGTCGAGTGAAACTGTATATTAGTGCGCTACGATTAGAAGATGGGGAACTTTTACTTGTTGTTTCTCCTATGTTTAATGCTTCTGCTATTCGTGATTATGCATTACGCTGGGAAATCGAAACCTTATTTAGTTGTCTCAAAGGACGTGGATTCAATCTTGAAAATACTCGTTTAACAGACCCTGGACGAGTCAAGAAATTGATAGCAGTGCTAGCTATCGGTTTCTGTTGGTGCTATTTAACAGGTGAATGGCAACATGATCAAAAAAAAGCGATAAAAATAAAGAAGCATGGACGACTCTCAATGAGTTTATTTCGCTATGGTTTAGACTATGTTCAAATGGCGATTCAGCGTTTAATTGGTTTTGGGAAAAAAGAAGAGTTTAAGGAAATTTTGGCAATTTTAAGAAGGCAGAATCCTGATAGGATAAGGGTTCTGTGAAATTTGTCGTGTACAGAGATGGAATATAAAGCAGATGTTCAGTTTGATAAAAATATGATCTCGCGCATCATGAATAATTATCTGCAAAAAGGCGGGATAACGATGTCTGATCAAGAAGTTGAAAGCATGCTTTCGACAATGCAAAGTTCAGGTCAGGTGAAACGCGAAGGTAATACTATGAAAATGTCAGTTGAATACAAATATGGGCAAACCAATTTTCTCACTGAATAATGCAAAATATGTTGCTGTAGCAAATAAAAGGGGACGTATTTCGCACTGCTGTCCCATAGTTAGACTTAAATAAAAAACCTGAGTCCAAAGTAGTTAAAATATAAGTGCGAACAAACACTTCAACTACAAGGATTCAGGTTTTGTCACATCAGAATACTGTATTTCATCAATTACTCAAACCCATTTTGAGACAAGATTTTGAACGTCTTGCAAAACAATACCATCAAGGACAAAAATTAAGATCTGCAACACGATGGGATCAATTTATTGCTATTTTGATGTCTCAATGATCATGTCGTCAAAGCTTAAGAGACATTGAGTCTAATCTCGAATCACAACAGGAAAAGCTTTACCACCTTGGCGCCAAAAGAATTGCACGAAGTACGCTAGCAAGAATCAATGAAGAACAACCAGCTAGCTTGTATCAACAATTGTTTATCCAATTACTTCAACATTGTGAAAATTCCAAGATTGCTCATAAATTTCGATTTAAAAATCCATTATATTCACTTGATGCGAGTCATATTGATCTTTCACTGTCATTGTGTGAATGGGCAAAAGTACATGAGTCCAAAGCCAGTATAAAACTTACAGTTGGGTTAAATCATAGCAACACCATTCCTGAATTTGTTGCGCTTGGTGATGGTATTGAAAATGACATGGTACAAGGTCGACGACTCAAATTCCCACCTGGAAGTATCATTGTATTTGATAAAGGGTATGTTGATTATCAGTGGTTTGCAGACATGACCAACCAAAAAGTCAGCTTTGTCACTAGGCTGAGACCAAAGACAGTTTATGAGGTGAAATCAAAACAAGATGTGTTCGTCAGTAAGGGGATTCTTGCGGATGAATATATTGAGTTGAGTAGTGATTATGCTAAAAAGCGTGGTGCACCTAAGCGATTAAGACGTATAGAGTTTTATGATACTGAAAAGAAAAGGACATTTGAATTCCTAAGCAACAATTTTCATCTCGCTGCATCAACCATTGCTGCAATTTATAAAGATCGGTGGAAGGTAGAACTATTTTTTAAAGCGATCAAGCAAAACCTAAAATTGAAATCGTTTTTAGGCCGTAGTCGCAATGCGATCCAAACACAAATATGGATTGCCTTAATTGCCTATTTACTGGTGAGTTTTGCGAAACATATGGCGCAGGAAGGATGGAGTGTTCAAAGATTATTAAGAATTATTCAGGTGAACTTATTTGAAAGGAAACCATTGAAGGCTCTGTTTTTACCTGACAAAAAGTGGAATAAGCAAGAAGAACCTCAGCTGAGGTTCTTCTTGTGATATTTATGGGACAGCAGTGACGTATTTCGTCCCTTTTTATCTTTGAAAATTGTCCATGTAAAATTTAATGAAGATGAAATCAAGTTTCATCTTTAATGCATTAATTTTTTGGATGGGTGATTTTCCATGCCCGATGGATTTTTTGATTACGTTTGAAATCAGGCCCAATGGTTTCACTGGTGATTTCTTCGACATCAAAGAATGCCAAAATTTCTTCGTCCATTTCAAAGCCACGGTAGTTGTTTGAAAAGTACAAAGTGCCATCTGTGGTTAAACGGTTCATGGCGCGTTTAAGCAATGATAAATGGTCACGTTGTACATCAAAGGTACCGTAGAACTTTTTTGAGTTTGAGAAAGTTGGTGGGTCAATAAAGATCAGATCATACTGTTCATGACCTTCTTTCAACCATTCAAAACAATCGCTGGCAAAGAACTGATGTTGTTCATCGGCATGATCGACCGTTAAGCCATTCAAGACGAAGTTTTCTTTAGACCAACTCAAATAGGTGTTTGACAGATCGACGCTGGTTGTACTTGCCGCACCACCTAAAGCTGCATGTAAGCTGGCTGTAGAGGTATAACTATACAAGTTCAAGAAGTGCTTACCACGCGCTTCTTGTGCGATGCGTAAGCGGATTTGACGGTGGTCTAAGAACAAGCCAGTATCTAAGTAATCAGTTAAGTTAACTAAGATTTTTGCTTTGCCTTCTTGCACGATAAAACGTTTTGAAGCCGTACTTTGTTTGGTGTACTGGTTTTTACCTTCTTGGCGAGCACGTGTTTTGATAAAGATCGCATCACGGCCTAAACCTGTTACAGCACGAATCGCCTGTAAAGCGAGATTGAAACGTTTCTTGGCTTTTTCAGGATCGATTTTTTTCGGTGGTGCGTATTCTTGTACATGTAAACGTTCGCCATACAAATCGACTGCAACGTTAAAGTCGGGAAGGTCAGCATCATATAAACGTAAACAGTGAATGTTTTCTTTTACCGCCCATTTCTTTAAGGTCTGCATGTTCTTTTGTAAACGGTTAGCAAAGTCTTCAGCGCCTTCAATTGCTTCAAACTGCTGAGGCTGCCAAGTTTCTAAGAACGGCTTGATCACTGCAACAGGTTTCACGGAACCTGAACGCACGTAAATTGGCAGTTTACCATTCATCAAACGCATGGTTTGCGGGTCATTCAGCGCCAATACATCGGCTTGTTCAACGGCTGCTGCGATAACCGCTGCGGTCTGATTTGGGAAGTTCTTTTGCAGTAATGCGGACAAGCCTAAATATAAAGCACGGTTTGAGGCTTTATCACCCAAACGCTCACCATAAGGAGGATTGGTCACAATAAAAGCTGTTTTGCCTTCTGCTTCGAAGTTTGGCCAATCTGCCAAAGTCCGTTCTTCGATTTGAATGTGGTCGAGTAGACGTTCAAATCCTGCAGCGATGATGTTTTGTTTGGTGGCTTTTACTGCTTCCCAGTCAGCATCAAAAGCATAGAACTTAGGGAGCGGTTGTTCCAACGCTGCCTGATGTCGATCAGCTGCTTCCGCTTTGATGCTCATCCATAGTTCGTGATTATGACCATTCCAACCATTGAAACCGAAACGACGGACTAAGCCGGGTGCACGGTCTGTCAGCATCATCAACGCTTCAATAATGAATGTCCCTGAACCACACATTGGATCGAGGAAAATATCGGGTCTTTTTGACAGCAGCTTGGCTTTTTGTAAAATCGCAGCCGCTAAGTTTTCTTTAATTGGGGCATCGGTCATATAACGACGGTAGCCACGTTTATGCAGTGAGTCACCAGATAAGTCTAAACAGTAGGTGTGTTCAGTTTTGCCTGCGAGTGCATAAATGGTAATTTCAGGTTGCTTAATGTCAATACTTGGGCGCTTACCCACAGCTTCCATAAATGAATCGACGATACCGTCTTTTACACGTAGCGTTGCAAACTGGCTGTTGACCTTAATTTCACGTTCAATATGTAAACGTACAGCAAAGGTACTTTGTGGTGCAAAAATCAGAGACCAATCAAAATTGATTGCACCTTCATAGAGCTCTTCAGCAACATCGCGTGCATCATGACTACGTTCTAATTCGTGGACGTGAATAGGCGTGAGTACACGTGATGCAAGACGTGACCACATACAAATGCGATAGGCATGCTCAAGAGTGCCTTTGAAAACTAAACGCCCAGGGAAACGTTCAATGTTTTGAACACCTAAACCTTCTAATTCTTCTTGGAGTAAGGTTTCTAACCCATCAGCACAAGTAACCCAATAGCTGCTTAAACGTGAAGCGGTATTCATAAATTTGAGAGACCAAAATAAAACAAAATAAACTCGCTAAAGTTTAACGTATTTTGCCTCTGAATGGTTTTTTTAATGTGCTTCTAGCTTTAGGAAATAGCAAAATAAATGAATTGCCATGTGAACAATAACGTTTTTGGTACGCATTTTGCTAAATCCTTGCAAGTTTAATTTACTGACTGATTTCTGATAGATCGTCAGTAAATATTTTTCATTTGAAAGGGGAAGAATATGTCGACCAAGTTAGACCGAGGTGTTGTAAGTCATGCTGATACTTTTTCAATTGCAACTTTACTTTATGCACGTCTTCGCCGTGTATCGGGGCGCGTAATTGATGTGCTTTATTTAGTTGAAAATCCAAGTTATGCGCGTCAAATGACGGAGTTGGCTTTAAGCACAGAGGATGCCGAATTGATTCGTTTGGTGAGCCGTTTAGATAGTGTTATGGACTTATTCAACTATGAGGAACCAGAAGCTATCGAGAAACCAAAAAACATGAATAACAGTCGCTATGAGTCAGGAGCAACCGAAGAAGAAATTTACCGAGCTCAAGTGTCGCATCACTATATTGGTGCTTTACGATAAAAATCATTCAAATTTGATCAGCTCTCGAAAGAGGGCTTTTTTATAGCGATGCGAAACGTATCGGTGAAAGAATGTGCAATGTGCTAGATGATCCTCAATGGATTTGAGTAAAATTTTGAGAAAATAGATGCTAAAAAATGTTTAATTTAACTAATTGAAATAATAAATAAGAATTTCATAATCTTAGTTTTGAAGCCGATGATAATTAAGGCAATTGTTTTAAACTGAGGTCCAAATCAAAAAGAAAATCTGTATAATGCGTTAACTTAACGTAGAAGGAATCTCTCATGCACTTGGCAGCACTGCATACTCCGAGTCAGATTCAACTCAACCAAGATGGTCATCTCAAACACTTCCTTACCATCGAAGGTCTTTCTAAAGAAACTCTTACAAAAATATTGGACACTGCGCAGTCCTTTTTTAATGACCAAAATCAGCTGATGACGAACAACCTCTTAGAAGGTCGAACGGTCATGAATCTCTTCTTTGAAAACTCAACCCGTACTCGTACCACTTTTGAAGCTGCTGCAAAACGTCTTTCTGCAAATGTATTAAATATTGATATCGCACGTTCGAGTACTTCCAAAGGTGAGACGCTTAGAGACACTTTGTGGAACTTAGAAGCGATGGCGGCAGATATTTTTGTGGTACGTCATTCATCGTCAGGTGCCGCACATTTCATTGCCCAAACTGTTTGTCCACATGTCGCAATTATTAATGCAGGTGATGGTCGTCATGCACATCCAACACAAGCCATGTTGGACATGTTAACCATTCGCCGTGAAACCAAAAAGAAGTTTGAAGATATTTCAATTGCCATCATTGGTGATATTAAACATTCACGCGTGGCACGTTCAGATGTTGCTGCATTACAAACTTTGGGCTGTAAAGACATTCGCGTGATTGCACCGAATACACTGTTGCCCTATGGTTTTGATGAATATGGTGAAGGTGTACGTCTCTTTAATAACATGGAAGCAGGGATTAAAGACTGCGATGTGATTATTACCCTACGTATTCAAAATGAACGTATTGATTCGCCTGCGCTGTCATCTCAAGCTGAATTCTATAAAATGTACGGTTTAAACAAAGAACGCCTTGCGATGGCAAAACCTGATTGCATCGTGATGCATCCGGGGCCTATGAACCGTGGTGTAGAGATTGATTCCAGTATTGCCGATGGCCCACAGTCGGTGATTTTAAATCAGGTGACCAACGGGATTGCAGTACGTATGGCAGTTTTGGCGCTTGCAATGCAAGGTCAACTGCAAGAGCAAGGTTTGTTAGACGCGATTGCGGTGTAAGGAAATAAGTCATGACTGTTGTAAAAATTGAAAATGTACGTGTCCTTGACCCAATTCATCAAACAGATACGGTTCAAACAGTATATGTGGAAAATGGCAAGTTGGTTACAGAAACAGCTGGCATCACAGAAACTATGGATGGACATGGTAAATGGTTGATGCCAACCATGGTGGACTTATGTGCACGCCTACGTGAACCAGGTCAGCAACAGCACGGGACATTAAAGTCAGAGGGTCGTGCTGCACGTGAAAATGGTATTTTACATGTGTTTACACCACCAGACTCCAAACCAATTGTGCAAGACAATGGTGCTTTGATTCATGGTCTGATGGAAAAAGCCATGTTGGATGGTGGTATTTATCTAGAAGTGATTGGTGCCCAAACCCAAGGCTTACAAGGCAAGCAACCTGCAAATATGGCAGGTTTGAAAAAGGGCGGTTGTACGGCAGTGTCAAATGCCAATGCGCCTTTTGCAGATGATGATGTTGTACTACGTACTTTAGAGTATGCAGCAGGCCTAGGCATGACTGTGGTGTTTTATGCAGAGGAACCACAAATTGCCAAAGATGGTTGTGTGCACGAGGGTTTCGTTGCATCCCGTCAAGGTTTACCGATGATTCCTGCAATTGCTGAAACCATTGCGATTGCCAAGTATTTGTTGATGATTGAAGCAACGGGTGTTCGTGCACACTTTGGTTTGCTGTCTACAGGTGCTTCTGTGAATTTGATCAAGATTGCTAAAGATAAAGGCCTGCCAGTCACTTGCGATGTGGCGATGCATCAACTGCACTTAACAGATCAGTTGATTGATGGTTTCAACTCACTTGCGCATGTTCGTCCACCACTACGTGCTGAGTCAGATAAAGAGTTCCTTCGCCAAGGTGTGAAAAATGGCGTGATCGACGCAATTTGTACCCATCATGAACCATTGAGCAGCTCTGCAAAGCTAGCACCATTTGCTGAAACACAGCCTGGCATTAGCGCTTTTGATACCTATGTGGCTTTCGGTGTGCAATTGGTACGCGAAGGTTTATTTAGTCCTTTGGAATGGGTTGAGAAAGTCACAACTGCACCAGCAACAGTAGCAAATATGCTTGAACGTTGGACTGTTGAAGCAGGCTGGGTATTGGTTGACCCAGAGTTAGATTGGATTGTGAATAAAGACAATATTTTGTCGCAAGGGAAAAATACACCTTTAATCAATCAAGTCGTGAAAGGTAAAGTTATAAAAACTTTTATTTCTTAAGTTCCAGCCTATATTTCAAAATTGACTAAAAAGTCAGCTTAGGCTGGCTTTTTTATTGATTTGACGAAAAGTAATGTAAATACAATATTTTACAAAGTACAAAAAATGAGCAGATAAACTAAAAAATGACAATGAAAACAATGCGAAAAAAGTGGGGGGTAAGATTTCATGAATGTCGATTTTATGGATTTACTAGAACAAAATGTCTCTGCTATTGTTTTAGAAGGGGATACACAACATTTACTTGAAAAAAATCAAGCAATTCAATCTTTTTTACCTATTTTACTGTCTGTATTGAAGTCAAAATCTGAGTTAATTTCTGCATTTCAACAGCAGCTCAACCCACGTTTAAATGATGCTTTTGCATCACATATAGGGTTGAAGCAACAATTTCTCGAACAAGTGAGGGGGAGTGCCCCTACCGATGAAATTGAAAGTACCTTGAGCCGTTCGATTACACCTGCCTTGGCATTTTTAGCGACAGAGGCAGGTTCTTCTGAACCCGAAGCGATTTTACATTTGCTACAGGTGAATGCTGCTTCTATTAACAATGCACTGCCTGAGTGGGCAAGAGCATTACTGTCTGGATTAGGGGTAAATCCTTTACAGGGGCAGGCTACACATGTCTCACCTACAAGTGTCTATAGCTCTAAATCAGAAGAAAAACGCTCTTTTTTACTGCCAGTCTTTGCTTTGATTATTTTAGCTGCGTTGTTCGCGTTTATTTTTAGAACCTGTACAGATAAAACAGATTCAGAAATAACACCTGCCAATAACGTGAGCGCCAGCCAACCTGCAAAATTTCAAATCACAACTGGGGCGACAGGGGATCTGGTGACTTGCCAAATTTTATCGGGGAATGCCAGCTATGTTGAAATTTTGCAAAAGGAAGTGAAGCAAACTTTTAACAACAGCATTGGATGTGGGGTTGATACACAGAACATTTATCATACCGCGTTTATTGATCAAGACGTGATCCCCAGTGTTTTGCGTACCCTAAAAGGTGTGCCAAATGTTAACCTTACTTGGTTGGGTGATCAGCTCTCAATTCAAGCCAACGATCCAGCCAATGCAGCTAAAATAGTAGATCAAATTAAACCTTTATTAAGGGATATGAAGCTTACAACACAGCAACCACTAGATGTGAATCGTGCAATTGATACCAGTATTAGTGATGCTGAACGTGCATTAGCTGAAATTAACCCAGCGCAAGTTCGAGCATTAGATGTTGCGACTGCATTAAATTTGCAAATTATCAACTTTGACACGGCTTCATCTACAGTTCCCGATGCCAATAAGTCAATTTTGGATCAGGCAGCGGCTCTGATGCAAAAAGCACCTCAAGCCAAACTGACAGTGATAGGACATACTGATGCAACAGGAGATGCGAGTATCAATAAAACCTTGTCGCAAAACCGTGCGCAAGCTGTTGTGGATTATTTAATTTTTAAAGGTGTCGATCCTGCACAGCTTCGAGCGATCGGTTATGGGCAAGAAAAGCCAATTGCAGATAATCAAACCACTGAAGGTAAGTTTAAAAACCGCCGCATTGAGTTTGAAGTTTTAAATACGGACACTGGTGTCGTACGTGAAATAGGCGAAAGTGGTGTTGAAAAGGTTAATTAAAAGGTATTTAAACCCTGCTTAGGCAGGGTTATTTTATTTATATACTCGCGTAAAGCTTTATTTTTTGGTTAAATACGCAGCGAAAACAACGACCTTATGGTTTATAACAATGATGAAGAAAACAATTTTTGCCAGCTTAATCTTGAGCAGCTTATTTTTGAGTGCTTGCAATCGTTCAGAGAACAAAACAGAAACAGCTGCTGAGACGCAAGATATGTCGGATTGGAGTTGTACAGCCCCTGCCAATGTCGAACAAATTCAAGCACATTTAAAAACGGAATATTTAAAAGCCTTAGACCGCCGTTTACGTGATAGTCGTGAATATGAGGCAGATGAAAAACTATTAGCGCAAATTAATAAAGGCATTCGTTTTGAAATTAAAGGCATTTCAACAATCACAGAAAAACCAGAAACAGCAAAGCAGTTGGACTGTGAAAGCCAGTTGGTGGTGATTTTCCCGAAAGGTTTACAGAAACGTGCTGAAAATGCATTTTTAGCGCGTCCATGTGAAGAGTGTGAAGATGGTTATCAAAGTACTCTACGCGATGTCCTAGAAGATGGTGAATACTCACTCCGTTTGGACAATGATCAGCTACAAGGCGCATTTAGCTATAACATCATAAAAACAGATAAAGAGGGCATTAGCCTCAACGTACCTAATCAAAATGGTGTGATTGATGGTGTGGTTCTCGTAACACAAAATGCAGTGCAGTTTGCAGCCTATGAAAAAGAAAATGCAGAAATCCAAGCGAATATGAGGCAGTATAACGAGCAAGAAGTTGCGCAGATGGAACTGGCTCAAAAAGCCATGAATATCCGTAAAAAAGAACTGGATGCAGACCAAGTCAAAGTGGTGGAACGCCTGAATCAAACTTGGGATAACTTGACTGAGGAACAAAAACAGCAGCTACAACAAGACCAAACCGAGTGGTTTGAAAAACGTGATGTAGACTGTAAAGTGATTTCTCAAAAAAGTGTCTATCAAATGGCGGATAGTGAAAAAGAAACCTATCAAAAGCAGTCACAATATTGGGATGATGCGTTACGTGCCCAAGATCAACAATTGCAATATACCAAGTGCTTTAACCAAAAAACGACCGAGCGTGTTGTGTATTTAAATAATGTGTTTAATTAAGTAGCCTACACTATAAGTACACTTTTTGAGTATTTGTAGAATAAGAAAAGGACGAAGAGAATTCGTCCTTTTCTTATTTGGATTAAGTTTTATCTTTGGTTTAGTTTAAAGAATAGCAGGCATTTATTCATGTATGGGAACCATACCTTTAAAAACAGGATCGTTGCTTTAAAGGCATTGGATTATTTTTCTATTGGTATTAAATGGTGTTGAATTAGCGGATCAGAGCAACACCTGTCACTTTTTGAATGTCTTCAAAACTGACATCTTTCGCCAGTTCAACCAATTTCACACCTTCCTGAGTAATGTCCATGACACCGAGGTCAGTAATTACGCGATGTACGACATTTTTACCTGTCAGGGGCAGGCTACACTGCTCGACAATTTTCGGTGTACCATCTTTTGCAGAGTGTTCCATGAGCACCACCACTTTTTGCACTCCAGCAACCAAATCCATTGCGCCGCCCATGCCTTTGACTTTTTTGCCTGGAATCATCCAATTAGCCAAATCGCCATTTTGTGAGACTTCCATGGCCCCTAAAATGGCAATGTTGACATGACCTCCACGGATCATGGCAAAAGAATCTGCACTAGAGAAAAATGCAGCGCCCTGACGTGCCGTAACCGTTTGTTTTCCAGCATTGATTAAATCGGCATCGACCGTTTCCGCTGTTGGAAACTCGCCAATACCTAACAATCCATTTTCAGACTGCAACCAGACGTTGACGTTTTCAGGAATATAGTTGGCCACCAGTGTGGGTAAGCCAATGCCTAAATTGACATAAAAACCATCTTCCAGCTCAAGCGCTGCACGTTGTGCCATTTCATTACGAGACCAAGCCATGGGTTAAGCCTCCTCTTTTAATGTGAGTTGTTCTATACGTTTTTCAGGGTTTGCATTCAGCACAATGCGATTGACATAAATACCTGGCAGGTGAATCTGGTCTGGATCTAAAGCGCCAATTTCAACAATTTCCTCAACTTCGACAATGCAGACTTTTCCAGCCATCGCACATACAGGGTTAAAGTTTTGTGCGGTTTTACGGAAAGTTAAGTTACCTGCAGTATCGGCCTTGTATGCCTTCACGAGTGCAATATCAGCGGTGAGCGAGTTTTCTAGAATATAAGGCTTGCCATTAAACTCACGCTCTTCTTTGCCTTCGGCAATGAGTGTACCTACACCTGTTGCGGTAAAGAAGGCGGGGATACCTGCACCTCCAGCACGGAGTTTCTCTGCCAGTGTGCCTTGAGGGGTGAGCTCCACTTCAAGTTCACCACTTAAAAACTGACGTTCAAATTCTTTGTTTTCACCCACATAAGAAGCAATCATTTTTTTGATTTGTTTGCTTTCTAATAAGAGACCTAAGCCGAAACCATCGACGCCTGCATTGTTTGAAATACAGGTAAGGTTTTTCACGCCCGTTTGTTTTAAGGCCGCAATCAGACTTTCTGGAATACCGCATAAGCCAAAGCCACCAACCGCTAGGGTTTGACCATCTTGAACCACATCTTGTAGTGCATCCTTTGCACTTGAATAAACTTTATTGACCATAGTGTTCTCGTTATCAATTGAATGGCTTAGGCACAGCGCTTTTGCCAGTAGGCATTGGCATAATTAGATGGATTGGTACGTTGTAGTACTTGGCTGATGTTTTGGCTGGCAATCATCAGTGCATCAAGATCAATCCCTGTGTCATAGCCCATATTGGAGAGTAGGTAGTAAAGGTCTTCTGTGGAAACATTGCCCGATGCACCTTTGGCATAAGGGCAGCCGCCTAAACCAGCAATGGACGAATCAAATACACGAATGCCTTG
This sequence comes from Acinetobacter sp. SW-226, assembly GCF_055632855.1. NCBI lineage: Bacteria > Pseudomonadati > Pseudomonadota > Gammaproteobacteria > Moraxellales > Moraxellaceae > Acinetobacter > Acinetobacter sp. SW-226. Next base: position 1,143,329 of record NZ_CM145752.1, read on the forward strand.
TTCTAAAGACTGGTAAATATTGGCAATCGCCATGCCATAAGTATTATGAAAATGTCCTGCTAAACTCGCAGCATCCATTTCAGCTAAACATGCCTGCCAGACTTTTTTCACGCGGTCTGGTGTCGCCGTACCAATCGTTTCACCTAAGGACACTTCATAGCAGCCCATGTCCAGCAAACGTTGACTGACGTGTACAACTTTGCTCGGCGCAATTGCGCCTTCATAGGGGCAGTCGACAATACAAGACACATAGCCACGCACTTTAATGTTATGGGATTTCGCCGCAGTCATGATGTCTGCAAATTTTTCAAAGCTTTCATCAATGGAGCAATTGATGTTTTTTTGAGTGAAGCTTTCGGAGGCTGCGGTAAAAACAGCAACCTCCTGACAGCCGACAGCCAATGCAGACTCAAACCCTTTTAAGTTCGGAGTCAATAAACTAAGACTGATATTCGGATCTTTAGGTAAGCTGGCAAAGAGTTCATCACTCTGTGCCATTTGTGGAACCCACTTTGCAGAGACACAAGAGCCCACCTCAATAGCACTGAGTCCTGTCTGCATTAAATCTAAAATCAGTTTACGACGGTCATCCAAAGTGAGTGGTGTCTTTTCATTTTGCAAACCATCTCGTGGTCCGACTTCAACAATTCTGACAAATTCACTCATGCGGCACCTTCCAAACTTGAAAACTCAACCAATTCATCGCCCGCTTTGACCTGATCACCGACTTGGAAGTAAGCCGCAGAGACAATGCCGTCATGTGGAGCACGAATTGAATATTCAATTTTCATCGCTTCAAGCGTGAGGAGAACCTCATCTTTTTTCACTGCACTGTTGTTTTGTACCAAGACTTGCGTGATCACACCCGGCATTGGTGCTTTTAAGTTATTGGCATCAGAAGCATCATCTTCGGTATTAAAGTTAGGCTGAATATGTGCAAATTTATAGCTTTGACCGTCTGCATACAGGGTTAGACCGTGTGCATTTGAACTATAAGCATAGCTCTTTTTACTTGTTGCACATTCAATTTTAGCTAAATGTGTCTCTAACAATTCACCTTGAATGAAAATGCTATGTCCATTGTATTTTGCGGTAAAGCCTTTTGCCGTTGGGCTGAAATAGACTTTATGTTCTTCATCGTTCAGTGCCAGTTTAATGGCATAGCTGGCATTAATATTTAAACGCCATAGAGACTCGGCTTGCCAAACAGGATTTGCAGCTGTTTTATTGCTGGAAAAACGGGACAAGAGTTCAATCAATGCCGCCGTGATGATGAGCTCTGCAGAGGCTGTTTCATTGTGTTGTAGTAAAAACGCTTCTTCACGTTGAATTAAGTTGGTATCTAGGTTGGCGGTTTTAAACGATTCTGAACGGACCAAGCGGTCTAAGAATGCAATGTTATTGCCCAAGCCATCGACATGAAACTGACTGAGAGCATGGTGCATTTGGGTGAGTGCTGCTTCACGATTTTTTGCCCAAACAATCAATTTGGCAATCATTGGGTCGTAAAAGGTCGTGATTTCATCCCCTTCAACAATACCACTGTCTACACGGACATGCTCATTTTGCTGAGGGTAGTGCAGGTAGTGAATTTTACCAATCGCAGGTAAGAAACCTTTTTCAGGTTCTTCAGCATAGACACGCGCTTCTAATGCATGACCATGAATACTAAGTTCGTGTTGTTGTTTAGGCAGTGGTTCACCAAAAGCTACACGTAGTTGCCATTCCACCAAATCTTGCCCTGTAATCATCTCTGTTACAGGATGCTCAACTTGCAGACGGGTATTCATTTCCATGAAATAGGCCGTACCGTCTTGTTCCACAATAAACTCAACTGTACCTGCACCGACATAATCTACTGCACGTGCTGCATCAATAGCGGCTTGGCGCATGGCTTCGAGTTTTGGTTCTGCCATTTTGGGTGCAGGCGCTTCTTCTAAGACTTTTTGGTGGCGACGTTGCACTGAACAGTCGCGTTCAAATAGATGCACATAGTTACCATGCGTATCACCAAACACTTGCACTTCAATATGGCGCGGTTGTACCACATAGCGTTCAACTAAAACATCGTCATTACCAAAGCTTGAACGTGCCTCACTTTTACATGAAGCCAAATGGCTTAAAAAGTCTTCGCCGCGATCAACCAAACGCATGCCTTTACCCCCACCGCCAGCACTGGCTTTAATCAGCACAGGGTAGCCAATGGCATCGGCTTGTTGTTTTAAAAAATCAGGATCTTGGTTGGTGCCATGGTAGCCCGGTGTCAGTGGTACGCCTGCTTTTTCCATTAAAGATTTAGAGGTGGCTTTAAGGCCCATGGCTAAAATGGCATCTACAGGTGGGCCAATAAAGACAATGTTGTTTTTTTGGCAGGCATTGGCAAATTGGTCATTTTCAGATAAGAAACCATAACCCGGATGGATTGCTTCTGCACCTGTGTCTAAGGCAGCTTGGATAATACGTTCAATTTGTAGGTAGCTTTGTGCAGCAGGAGATTCGCCGATATAAATGGCTTCGTCCGCTTGTTGCACGTGCTGTGCCCGAGCGTCAGCATCTGAATAGACTGCAACGGTGGCAATGCCCATTTTTTTTGCAGTTCGGATCACACGACAAGCAATTTCACCACGGTTTGCAATTAAGATTTTATTAAACATATCGATATCCTTTCTTGTTGTTATGCCGTCGTCTTGATCCAGACTGGACTGTGTTTATTTAAAAAAGCATTTAAGCCATTTTTCGCCTCTGATCCTTGGCGTACATGGGCAATATGTTGTGCGGTTTGCAACAACAATGCTTCGGTTAACACGTGTTGATCGACCATTTGGATAAGTTGTTTTGAAGCTGTTTGTGCTTCTGGCCCACCCAAAAGTAAGGCATCGACCATTTCTGCGACTTTTTCATCCAACTGTTCAGCATCGGCCACCACATGCGCCAGACCAATGTGTAGCGCTTGTTCCGCAGAAATACGTTCTGCGGTTAAAAAGTAGCGTGAAGCTTGACGTGCGCCAATCGCACGAATCACATAAGGGCTAATGGTTGAAGGGGCTAAACCTAAGCGCACTTCAGAGGTCGCAAACTTAGCATCACTGCTTGCGACACAAATATCACAGGCAGAAGCCAGTCCCATGCCACCACCAAAAGCAATGCCTTGTACGCGGGCGATGGTCGGTTGTTTTAATGTCGCTAAACTTTGTAGCATTTTCGCCAGTTTTAATGCATCGGCTTCATTTTCAGCCTGTGAGGCTTGTCCCGCTTCTTTCATCCAGTTCAGGTCTGCACCAGCCGAGAAGCTTTTGCCACGTCCAGCTAAAATCACGACACGGACATCATCACGCGTATTGAGTTCGCTAAAGCAGCGGTGCAGTTCTTCAATCACTTGAGTATTGAAGGCATTATGCATTTCTGCACGATTAATCCATACCGTTGCCACTTGGTCGCGTTGTTCGAGTTGTAAATATTGAAAGCTCATCGCTTATCTCCTACATGCGGAACACGCCGAATTTGGTCGGTTGAATGGGTGCATTTAGGGCTGCGGCTAAACTTAAACCGAGCACCTGACGGCTTTGTGCAGGATCAATCACACCGTCATCCCACAAACGCGCCGATGCATAATATGGATGGCCTTGACGTTCAAACTGATCGCGAAAAGGTTGTTTAAAATCATCTTCTTCTGCCGCAGACCAAGACTCGCCACGTTTTTCAATTTGATCTCGCTTTAGGGTCGACAATACACTTGCCGCTTGTTCACCACCCATGACCGAAATACGCGAGTTCGGCCATGTCCACATGAAACGTGGTGAATATGCACGACCACACATACCGTAGTTGCCTGCACCAAATGAACCACCAATCACAAGAGTGAGTTTCGGTACATTCGCAGTTGCAACAGCCATGACCAGTTTGGCGCCATTTTTTGCAATACCTTCATTTTCGTATTGGCGACCGACCATAAAGCCAGTGATGTTTTGGAGGAACAGTAGGGGAATATTGCGCTGCGTACAGAGTTCAATAAAGTGAGCCCCTTTTTGTGCAGACTCTGAAAATAAAATACCGTTGTTGGCAATAATGCCAACGGGCATGCCATAAAGTTTAGCAAAACCAGTGACTAAGGTGGTGCCAAAGCGGGCTTTGAATTCATCAAAACGTGAACCATCGACAATACGCGCAATTACTTCACGAATATCGAATGGTTTGCGTGCATCACTTGGCACAACGCCATATAGTTCTGTTGCATCAAATAACGGTTCTTCAATCTCTGTTGCACGCGTATGTGGCGTTTTATTCAGGTTCGCCACGATGTTACGAGCAATGGCGATTGCATGTTCATCGTTTTCCGCCAAATGATCGGCCACACCAGACAGGCGAGTGTGCACATCACCACCACCTAAGTCTTCACTGCTGACCACTTCACCTGTTGCCGCTTTCACCAGTGGTGGACCACCTAAGAAAATTGTCCCTTGGTTACGCACAATAATGGTTTCATCAGACATGGCAGGTACGTATGCACCACCAGCCGTACAACTGCCCATTACCACCGCAATTTGGGCAATTCCCATGCTCGACATGCGTGCTTGATTGTAGAAAATACGCCCAAAGTGATCACGGTCAGGGAACACCTCGTCCTGCATTGGTAAATAGGCACCGCCTGAGTCCACCAAATAAATACATGGCAGATGGTTTTGCTCCGCAATCTCTTGAGCGCGTAAGTGTTTTTTCACAGTCAGTGGGTAGTAGGTGCCGCCTTTCACTGTCGCATCGTTGGCGACGATCATGCAAGTCACACCATTGATCTGGCCTACACCAGCAACGACACCTGCCGCAGGCACATCGTCTGCATATACGTTTTGTGCCGCCAACTGACCAACTTCAAGGAATGCCGTGCCTGTATCAATTAACTGATCAATACGATCACGTGCTAACAGTTTTCCGCGTGCCAAATGTTTTTGTCGCGCCGCTTCACCGCCGCCTAAAGCAATTTGTTCTGCTTTTTGCTTTAAGTCATCGACCAAGCTTTGCATCGCGGTTTGGTTGGTTTTGAAGTCTTCACTTCGAATATTGATCTTGCTATGTAATTGATTCATCACGAACATCCTTGTCATTTTTATTGTTGTGGAGGATTAAGCTGTTTCATTAAACAGTTCACGGCCAATCAACATACGGCGAATTTCAGAAGTTCCCGCGCCAATTTCATAGAGTTTTGCATCGCGCCATAGACGGCCTGCAGAAAATTCATTGATATAGCCATTTCCACCTAAGGTCTGAATGGTTTCACCTGCCATCCATGTGGCTTTTTCCGCAGCATATAAAATTGCACTGGCTGCATCTTTACGTAGGCTACGGCTATGGTCAGCCTTGTCGCACTCAGCACCCACGGCATAAACCAACGCTTTACATGCCAACCATGTTGAGTACATATCGGCAATTTTGCCTTGCATCAACTGGAACTCACCGAGCGCTTGGCCGAATTGTTTACGGTCATGGATATAGGGAATCACGGTGTCCATGCAGGCATCCATAATGCCTAAAGGACCTGCACTCAGAACTGCACGCTCATAGTCCAAACCACTCATAAGTACTTTCGTGCCGTTTCCTACACCGCCCATCACGTTTTCTTTTGGCACCTTTACATTGTCAAAGAACAGAGGGTAAGTGTTCGAACCTCGCATACCCAACTTGTCTAAATGTGTGCCATGGCTAAAACCTTCCATGCCTTTTTCTACAAGGAAAGCCGTCATGCCTTTAGCGCCTGCATGCAAATCCGTTTTGGCATACACCACAAGCACATCAGCATCGCCACCATTAGTGATCCACATTTTTGAGCCATTTAACAGAAAGAGATCGCCACAATCTTCAGCTTTGAGCTTCATGCTGACTACGTCTGAGCCTGCGTTTGGTTCAGACATGGCAAGTGCTCCGACATACTCACCTGAAATTAGCTTTGGTAAATAACGTTGTTTTTGTTCCTCGCTGCCATTTCGGTTAATTTGATTCACACATAGGTTAGAATGTGCACCATAAGAAAGACCAATCGAAGCTGAAGCACGTGAGATTTCTTGCATGGCAATGATATGTGCCAAATAACCTAGGCCTGTACCGCCATATTCTTCACTGACGGTTAGACCGAGTAAGCCCATATCGCCAAATTTTTTCCACAGCTGAGCAGGGAATTTGTTGTTCTGATCGACTTGTTGGGCAATAGGAGTAATTTCTTTGGCACAAAACGCCGCAACGGAATCACGCAGTGCAATGAGTGTTTCATCTAAACCGAAAGTTAAGCTTTGGAAGGTCATTTCTTCATTCATCCTATGATTGTATTTGTTGTTCCTGATAAAGCATTTTTGTTGTGCTTGATTTTTACAATACATCGAATTTTTAAAAAAGTGAACTAAAATTCACAAATTGATTTACAATTCATTTTATCTGGTTGAGAATAGAATTATGAGTTATAAAAGATCATCGTTGATGCAAGAACGAATGGAACAAAATCGCCAAGCGATTTTGCAATCTGCTCGTGAACTTATTGCTCAAGGGGGAATTAAGGACGCACAAATTCAAGCGATTGCTGAACGTGCAGGTGTTTCCAGTGGTTTGGTATATCGTTACTTCGATAACAAAAGCCAAGTGTTAATTGAGGTTCTTTCGGAGGCTATTCAGCATGAGGTGAAAATTTTGAACCACATTGCTGAAAGTGATGAGCTGACGTCAAAACAGAAATTAGACAAAGCGGTGACCACGTTTGTGAAGCGTGCCATGAATAGCCCCCAACTTGCGTATTCACTCATGTTTGAACCAGTTGATGCTGAATTAGAACATGAGCGTTTTCGCAGTAAACAACTGATTAAACAGAGCATGAAAGAGATACTGGCCGCAGGGAAAATTAACGGCGAGTTCGGTTTTGAAGACTTAAATACCGCAGCACTTTGTGTGGTCGGTGCCATGACTTTTGTGGTGATAGAGCCTTTAAATCCATCTCGAGGTGTAATGTTTGAGCAAAACCATAAAGACTACTTTGTGAAACAAATTGCCGAATTTTGTGTCAATGCAGTTCAGGTTCAGGAGGAAAAATAGCCCAAGGAATAAAGCACAAAGGCTTGGCGTTTTCAAAGGAAGTGGTCATAGAACAAATAAGTTGAATAACAAGATGATAATGAATCAAGGAGAACGATTCGATGACACAAGAACGGTTAAGTTATGCCTATGGAACGAGCAGTCAGCCCCTATTAGGGATGACGATTGGTGAGAAATTTGATCAGGCTTGTCAGCAGTATGCGGAACAAGATGCTGTTGTCAGCCTGCATCAAAATGTCAGACTCACGTATAAGGAATTACAAACGCAGGTCAATGCATTTGCCTGTAGTTTACTGAAACTGGGCTTGAAAAAAGGTGATCGACTTGCGATTTGGTCACCGAACTGTGTGGAATGGACGATTACCCAGTTTGCTGCGTTTAAAGCGGGCATCATTTTAGTCAACTTGAACACAGCCTATAAGAGTAGTGAACTCGAATATGTGTTGAATAAAGTCTCTTGTAAGGGCTTGGTCATTGCATCTCAATTTAAAAGCACAAATTACCAAGATATTTTAATGAAAATTGCCCCTGAAATTAAAGGGGCTGAAAATAAAGTGCTCAAGGCGGAACGACTGCCACATTTGAAATATATTATTAAAATTGATGAAGAAGAACATACGGGTTTGCATCGTTTTAGCGACTTACTCTCTCCCCCCAGTAAGCGACAGCTCAATCAATTAGAGCTCGTTGCAAGCGAGTCGCAGTTTGATGAAACCATCAATATCCAGTTTACTTCGGGCACTACGGGTAACCCGAAAGGCACAATGCTGACACATAATAATATTTTAAATAATGGTTATTTTGTTGGTGAAGCCATTCACTTAAGTCCTGCCGATCGTGTTTGTATTTCTGTACCACTGTTTCACTGTTTCGGTATGGTGATGGGTAATTTGGCCTGCATTACGCATGGTTCAACCATGGTCTATCCATCGGCAGTGTTTAATCCTTTAGAAACCTTAAAAGCCATTCAGCAGGAAAAATGTACGGCTGCATACGGTGTACCGACCATGTTTATTGCCATTTTAGAGCATGAACAGTTTGATGACTTTGATCTTTCCAGTTTACGTACAGGCATTATGGCGGGCAGTCCTTGTCCACGTGAAATTATGCAACGTGTTATTGATCGGATGCACATGTCTGAAATTACCATTTGCTATGGTATGACTGAAACGGCACCAGTCAGTGCACAAAGTTCAACCTCAGATTCAGTTGAACAACGGGTCGGAACCGTAGGGCGCGTCCATCCACATCTTGAAATTAAAATTGTAGATGAACAAGGCAAAGTTGTACCACGTGGTCAGTTGGGTGAACTGTGTGTTCGTGGCTATTCGGTAATGTTGGGGTATTGGGAAGACCATGAAAAGTCTCAAGAAGTGATTGATTCAGCACGTTGGATGCATACGGGCGACATCGCAGAAATGGACGAAGCAGGCTTTGTGAAAATTAAAGGCCGAATTAAAGATGTGGTCATTCGCGGCGGAGAAAATTTATTTCCGAAAGAAATCGAGGACTTTTTATATACTCATCCTGATGTCAGCGATGTCCAAGTTATTGGTCTGCCAGATGCACGTTATGGTGAAGAGTTATGTGCTTGTATTATTTTACATGAGCATCATGACATTACTGAAGAGTCGATCCGTCAGTACTGTGCAGAACACATTTCACACAATAAAGTTCCACGTTATGTCCGGTTTTTTAATGAGTTCCCAATGACGGCTTCGGGCAAAGCGCAGAAGTTTAAATTGCAGGAATTTATGCGTAATGAACTGGATTTGAAAGAAATCGCATAAGGTTGAAGACGGACTTTCCTTTGCTGGGTTAAAGCCAAAGGAAAGTCCGAAGTGAAAAGCAAAAGGAATAGCATATGCACCTGAGAAATGATTGGACTCGCGCTGAAATACAAGCACTCTACCAACAGCCTTTTTTAGATTTGGTCTTTCAAGCACAGCAAATTCATCGTCAGTACTTTGACGCGAATGCGATTCAAGTCAGTACTTTACTGTCGATCAAAACAGGAAAATGCCCTGAAGACTGCAAATACTGTTCACAGTCTGCGCGTTATGACTCAAAGCTTGAAGCTGAAAAACGAATTGCGGTTGAAAAGGTCATTAGCGAAGCACAGCAGGCGAAAGCCTCAGGTTCTACTCGGTTTTGTATGGGCGCGGCATGGCGAAATCCACATGAGCGAGATATGCCTTATGTCTTGGATATGGTACGTGAAGTGAAAGCATTGGGTTTAGAAACCTGTATGACGCTAGGTATGTTGAATACTTCACAAGCGGAACGTTTAAAAGGTGCAGGACTCGATTATTACAACCATAACTTAGACACGTCGCGTGAGTACTATCCAAATGTGATTAGTACGCGTAGTTTTGACGACCGTCTAGATACCTTAAGTCATGTCCGAGAGGCAGGCTTAAAAGTGTGTAGTGGCGGGATTGTTGGCTTAGGTGAAGAGACCAAAGATCGAATTGGCTTATTGTTTGAATTGGCGACTTTACCGATTCATCCCGAATCTGTACCGATCAACATGTTGGTTCCCATGCAAGGTACGCCTTTGGCAGAAGTTGAAAAGTTAGATGTAACGGAGTGGATTCGCACTATTGCGGTAGCGCGCATCATTATGCCGAAAAGTTATATTCGCTTGTCTGCGGGGCGAGAATCGTTGTCCGATGCCGACCAAGCTTTGGCCTTCATGGCGGGTGCAAATTCACTGTTTTCAGGTGAAAAATTGCTGACTACGCCAAATACTGCTGAGGGGAAGGATCAACAACTCTTTCAAAAACTGGGTCTACATGCTGAAAAAGCCAAACCGCAACTTGCTGAGTTAACGGTCGATGCTATGGCTGTGGCTTAAGTGCTAGAACATGCGGTCATGAAAGTGTAGATTTAGGGCGACGATTAAAAATAGATGAGTGAAGAATAAAATGGCGAAAGACTTTCAGAGTCAAACTGTAGTGGATGGTTATGATGAACATATTCGTAAGCTCATTCCAGGGTATGAGTTGGTTCATTTGCAAATTCAAGCCATTTTAAAAACACATTTACCACAACATGCACATGTATTAATTGTGGGTTGTGGCACAGGCTATGAGCTTTCATATTTGTTGGCGCAGCATCCGACGTGGAATTTTACCGCTGTTGATCCATCTTTGACCATGATTGAAAAAGCACAGCAGTTATTGAGCGCGACCAATTGTGATTTAACGCGGGTTCGCTTTGTCCATGGTGATACCACGGCATTACATGAAAGTGCACAGTTTGATGCAGCTTTAGCCATATTGGTGGCGCATTTTATTCCGCTTGAAGCAAAGCCATTCTTCTTTGCCGATATTTTCCGTTGTCTTAAAACACAAGCGATTTTACTCAGCTATGACCTGATGAGCTCTAGTAATGACAGTGAGCTCAAGGTTTTACAAACATTATGTCAGAGCAATGGTTTGACGGTGGTGCAGAGTGAAAAAATGATTGAGCGCCTGCAACAAGATTTTTATCTGATATCTGCCAACCAGATGCGAGAGCTTCTGACTAAAGTTGGATTTCATGAAGTACGAAATTACAGTCAACTGTTGGATTATTATGGTTTTTTTGCACAAAAGTAAAAGCCAATAGCAGTGAAAAGATACATTTTAAGGATAAGAATGAAGGAATATATATGGCAGCCTATTATCAACTTTTAAATCGTGAACAGCACAGTGATGGGAGCTGTACGGCGTCTTATCTTTCCAATATTCATGCACAGGGTGCATGGAATCCGCATGAGCAGCACATGGCGCCAGCAACTGGTGTTTTGTGTGCGGAGTTAGAGCAGTTTCAACCACGCGAAGAGATGCGCATTGGACGTGTCAGTTTAGATATTTTTGGACTGATCGCTTTTGGTGAGTTTACGGTGCATACCCGTGTCATTCGTGCTGGAAAAACCATTGAACTGATCGAGGCGGAAATGCAGGCAAACGGCAAGACCTGTATTGTGGCCCGTGCTTGGAAAATGATGAAGCAAGATACCAGTGCAATTGCAGGGTTGGAAGATCAACCCATTGTACATCCTGAAACTTTGCCAGTGTGGGATGGGATGAAATGTTGGCCGGGTGGTTATATCCAGAGTATTGAGACACGTGCGGCAGAAGGCCATCGAGCAGGTAAAGGCATCGTTTGGTTGAACAATAATTTGGACATGGTGGAAGCTCAGCAAACATCAAGTTTTGTGCGCTTACTGGGGATGGTCGACACAGCCAATGGTATTGTGCCACGTCAAAATCCAGCATCTGGATGGGGTTTTCCCAATTTAGACTTGCAACTGCATTTATACCGTTTACCCCAAGGGAAATGGTTAGGTTTGGAAGCGACGCAGCAATATGGTGATGATGGTATTGGCTTAACAAGTGCTGTTTTGCATGATGAGCAAGGGCCATTTGGTCGTAGTGAACAGATTTTGACTCTGCGTAAGTTTTAGTCGCTGAGTGTCAATCTGATGAAAAGGATGAATTGCTTCATCCTTTTTTTATTGGCATGCTGTAGGCACTTTAAAATAGTGAAATCAAGATGCGGATCAGTTTAATTGGAGCAGGGCGGGTGGCTCATCATTTGGCCAAAGCCCTGATGTCTCAGCATGAAATCGTCAATATTTATAGCCGAAGCTTCGACAAAGCAGCAGTTTTGGCGCAAGTCGCACATGCAAAGGCGGTCAGTCATTTTAAGCAGTTAAATACTGATGTGGATTTGGTGATGATTGCGGTAAGTGATCAGTCTATTTCGAGTGTGATTTCGGCACTGACTGAATATTTGCCGAATGTGTTGATTGTGCATACTTCGGGAAGTACAGCGCTTTCAGTTTTGGCGATGAAACATGCACGTGCAGGGGTTTTTTATCCCTTACAGACCTTTAGCTTAGAACGTGAAATTGATTGGTCAAATACACCGTTGTTTGTAGAAGCCACCGAAAATACGGATCTTCAAAGACTACATACTCTGGCAGAAAGCCTGAGCCAACGCGTGTATAGCTATAGCTCTGCGCAGCGTCTAAGTTTGCATTTAGCGGCTGTCTTTGCTTGTAATTTTAGTAATTATTGCTATGACATGGCGAAACAAGTGGTGGATGCAGAGCAGGTCGATTTTAGTCTGCTATACCCCTTGATTTTAGAAACCGCGCAGAAAGCCACACAGAATGATCCGAAGCAGATGCAAACTGGCCCTGCGATGCGTCAGGATCAGAATATTCTACAAATGCATCAACAGATGCTTGCGCAAGCTCAACGTGCGGATCTTGCTGAAGTGTATGCCTTAATGAGTCAGCAGATCAGTCAACGTCACAGTTAACATTTAAAATAATAAACGAAAAAGCGAGTGACAAAGAACAAGCAAAGCCACTGAAAACGTGGCTTTTTTTATGCCTTAAGATTCGGTACAGTATTGCTTAAAATAAATACAAACAAATAGAGGGCATATGCGTTCACATTCATTATTAGAACAAGTGCAGTGGAAAGATCTCGTTCAGTTAGGTCGTACTGATGTGATCAGTGAGCTATTTATCTCTTTGCCGTGGTTGATTGTCTCTTTCATTTTTGCAAGTTTACAGTGGTATGTCTTGGCGCTGTTTTGCTCGTTTATGTTTTTCTTAACTGGGCTTAGACAAGTGCATAATGCCTTTCATTTTGCCTTAGGGATTAGCCGATCTGCGACTCATTGGGTCATGTTTATTTTAAGTATTATCATGCTCGGCTCGATGCATGCGGTACAAATTAATCATCTTCGACACCATCAGCATTGCATGCAGGACGAAGATATTGAAGCGAAAAGTGCAACCATGAAGTGGTGGCAAGCTTTACTTTTTGGTCCTATTTTTCCATGGATGTTGCATAAAAAAGCCTTTGAGGTTGGGACTAAAACCCAGAAAAAATGGATCTCTGCTGAGCTGGTTGCCAATGTCATGGTATTGTTTTTGGTTTTTGTGATCTTGGATATCAGTATTTTAAAATACCATGTCAGTGCCATGTTGATTGGACAATGCATGACGGCTTTTTTTGCGGTGTGGACGGTGCATCATGATACTGAAGATCATGTGTATATGGCGCGCACAGTGCGTAATGAGTTTAAACGGGTCGTGACCTACAACATGTTTTATCATGTGGAGCATCATTTATTTCCCGCAGTGCCGACACGACGTTTACATATTTTGGCAAAACGTTTGGATGAACATGATCCAACGGTTGAAATTCGGCATGTGTTCTAACATTTTAAGCATAAAAATAGGGCTCTCGGCCCTATTTTTAGAGGATCTAAAATTTATTTTCTTAAATAGAAAGTATTTTTAAAAAAATCAATAAAGTAGGTTTTAGACTAAGTAACGATAATATCAAAGCCAATGGTCAGAGAGTCACGATAAAAACTTTTTTCCTGATGCTTCTAAGAGGGAGACTATCAATAAATGTTTTTGTTAGCTTATGTCTTTGAGCCATTGTACTTTTTAACTGATTGAAACAATACTCAGCAATATAGCACAATAATTCTAGAGCCTACCATATGACTACTTTTGATGATTTATGTGAATTTACATAAACAGAATAAGAGATATGTTTTATTGTAACTTGTTGATATTGGTAAAAATAAAGTACTCCGAAGATGCCGCTGCATGTGTCGTTACCCTGAACCCGATGAGTTCAAGGTGGACGCGACGTATACTTGCTGGGTTTCCCGCTCGAAGACGGGCATACACTCTAAATATACAGAACACAATCCATAAGTTTAAGTATCGGCAGGGGAATAGACCCGCTGGCGAACACCTCAGAGTTGCATTAAGTATAACGCATCTCACGTTGATGGCAACTCATAGACCGCTACGAACTGTAAACTCGTGCACAAGTGTTGATAGTTTATGCAAAAATGAAAGCACTTTAGGTAAAATCTTTAACGTCTTCAATAATGCTCGCTAACAAACGTTCTGCATGTGCATATTCTTGTAGCGTTTTATTCATAGACAGAACTTCTTGCATTAACTCAAGCGCCACCATAATGATGATTTTACTAGGTTCTACACGTGGTGCTTTACGACGAAATTCATCATATTTATCATTTAAAAGTAGCGCTGCACGTTCAAGGTCAGCTTTCTCTTTTTCTGTTGTGACTAAACGAAAACTATGACCTAAGACACGTAATTCAACAGTAATTTGTTCACTCATGATTAAACTTCCTCGCCAGCTTCAGTAGGGTGGGCAAGTTGCTGAATTTCTTGCGCGTGATGGTCTTGCTCTGTACCTAAAATAGCTAGACGTTGGATGATGGCTTCGACTTTAGCTTTGGCATGTTCATTTTTTTGTAACAATCTTTCACGTTCTTGCTGAAGTGCTTGGATTTCTTGCTGCGCTTGACGCTGATCATTGTTCAATTTTTCTTTAATTGCACGTAATTCATTACGTTCAGCCAAGATTTCCTGAAAGCGATTTTTTAAATCCGTACAACTTTTTTCCAAACGGCTATAACGATCGGCCAAAGCAGTCGCATCAGTATTCAAGTGTTGATATTGGGTCTGAGCGCTACTTAATTGCTCAGTTAAATCATCAATTTGTTCTTGTTTCTGGGTAATTAAGCTATTTTTTTGCACAACTTGAGAACGGTGCTGTTCTTCAGCATCCAGTTTGGCTGCATTTAAAGTGCTATTTTCACTTTCAAAATGAGCAAGTCGCGTTTTTAAAACGCCAATATGCGCCTGTAGACGCTGTAATTCTTCTAACATATCGTGGTCGCACAGTGTTGCAAACAAAGGTAATATATAAGAAGTATAGAGATTGGATAAACGAATGCAAGACGATATTTCAGGTTGGTCAGAATGGCAGCCAAATTTTTCTAAAATTGAAGAGATTTCTAGCCCAAGTGAGTTACATGGTTTGCTTACAGGTATCATTTGTGTAACTCAGGCACCAAGTCGTGAGGAATGGCAACATATCTTAGCGACTTTAGAAATTCCAGAGTTAAGCGAAGAAGCTTTGGCTTTATTAGCAGATGAAGCTGAAGATGTCTCACATGCACTTTCTGAAGATGAATTGGACTATTTACCATTACTTCCCGATGACACGCATACGCTCGCAGACCGTGTACAAGCTTTGGCGGATTGGTGCGCAGGCGTAGTGCTGGGCTTCGGTTTGGCGTCAGGTCATATTCGTCCAGATGAAATGGAGCTGATTGAACATTTACAAGATGTGGCAGCAGTTGAGTTTGAAGAAACTGATGATGATGAAGAGGGTGAGGAGAGCTATCAAGAGTTATATGAGTTTGTTCGTTTAATTCCTGTGAGCTTATCTGTCGGTCGCAAAAAGATTGCAGTTGAGGAAAGTTCTTTACTTAAACACTTTCATAACAAGCAACAAGCGGATCGTTCTGTAACAGAAGCGAACAATGTTGTAGAAATGTTTACACCGCATCGCCCAAGCTAATTGGCATAAGACTTGCTGCGCGTACAAGATAAGGTGCGCGTGGCACTTTTATTCTTTGGTATAAAAAAGACAGATCAAACATGAAACTAACGCAAGTGGATTTTCAGGAACGCCGTGACCGTTTGGCTGAACAAATGGGTCCGAATAGTATTGCCATTATCGCAACTAGCCCGGTGGCGATGCGTAATCGTGATGCAGACTATAAATACCGTACCGATAGCAGCTTTTTTTATCTGACCGGTTTTGCTGAGCCCGAAGCCGTGGCGGTCATCGAAACCTTTGCCGAAGACGATGAAGATGGTTATAGCTACAGTTTGTTCTGCCGTGAACGTGACCGTGAGATGGAAATCTGGAATGGTTATCGTGCAGGTGTAGATGGTGCGGTAGAAGACTATGAAGCTGATGAAGCCTATGCGATAGATTTGTTAGATGAAGAAATCATTGAAAAACTTTTAAGCAAAGAAAAATTATTCTATCGCATTGGGCAACAACCTGAATTTGATGCGCGTGTAGCAAAATGGATCACGACTGCTAACGGTGAGTCACGTCGTGGGACTGCTGCACCTGCGCAAGTCATTCAGCTAGACCGCATTTTAGATGAAATGCGTTTGTTTAAATCAGAACAAGAAATTGCATTGATGCAAACAGCTTCTGATATTTCTGCACAAGCTCATACTCGTGCCATGCAAACTGTTAAGCCAGGCATGATGGAATATGCTCTAGAAGCTGAACTGAATTATGTATTTGGTCAAAATGGCTGCGTGCCGTCGTATAACAGCATTGTTGGTGGTGGTGAAAATGCTTGCATTCTGCACTATGTAGAGAACAATAAAGAGCTAAAAGATGGTGATTTGGTCTTAATCGACGCAGCATGTGAATATGAATACTATGCTTCAGACATTACCCGTACTTTTCCCGTCAACGGAAAGTTCAGCCCTGAGCAAAAAGCACTTTATAATGTAGTCCTCGATGCACAACTTGCTGCAATTGACGCAGTGCGTATAGGAAACTCGTATAAAGAACCACATAATGTTGCTGTGCGCATCTTAGTTCAAGGTTTGCTTGATTTGGGCATTATGCAAGGTGATATTGAAGAGATTATCCAAAAGGAAAGTTTCCGTCAGTTTTATATGCATGGCACAGGACACTGGTTGGGTATGGACGTTCACGATGTGGGTTCATATAAACAAGAAGGTGTGTGGCGTGCCTATGAAGAAGGCATGGTAGTGACGGTTGAACCGGGCTTGTACATTGCACCTGATGATGAGACTGTCGATGCGAAATGGCGTGGCATTGGTATTCGTATTGAAGATGACATCGTAGCAACCCAAAACGGTCCACTGAATTTGACTGTGAAAGTGGTGAAGTCGGTAGAAGAGATAGAAGCGTTAATGGCACGATAAATATCATTTACTGTATAAAAGCCGATCATGAGATCGGCTTTTATTTTTTATAAGGTGTTTATATTAAATAGAAACCTATAATATTTATGAATAAAAAAATTAATTATTTCATCATCATTTTACTAACAACAGACATTCGGCAGTATGAAAGATTTATATGATTTAAAGCATAGGATTCAGGCAAAGACGTTACATTTGGTTACACAGAGAAATGGATCTTCCGTGTATCAAGGACAATCCTCTCAAGGAAAAGTCTTTATTAAAATAGCAAATAATCAAACGGCTAATGAACGTTACTATGAAATCTTAGAAGCGCTCAAGGAGTTTCCATTAACACCAAAGGTATTTAATAAATTTGAATGGGGGAATTGTTCTGTCATTGTTATGAGTGCTCTTGAAGGTACACAAGTCGATCAAGTATTGAAGAATTGTACCCGGGCACAGAAAGTCTCTTTGCTTAGGAATACAGGACGAGCTTTGGGTGAACTTCATCGTGGAATTTCACAGACTCGCTTATTGAATATGGGGTTCTGGCAAGATCGAGATGGCTTATTGACACATTCAATGCTGTGGAGTCAACATTTGGAATTGATGATCTCCAAATGGATGTCGCGTATCAATCCATTGTCATCCGATCATCACGAATTTTGTGATCAATTGAATGAGTTACAAAAGTACGGTAAAGCTATATGTGAGCCAACACAGCTTAATTTACTGCATTGTGACTATATTGGTCGAAATATCCTTGCAGACAGTGAAAATCGGATTTCGGGTATTATAGACTTTGACGCTGCCCGTATTGGAGATGCGGTCTACGATTTAGCGAAAATTGTTTGGGTGGATATAGATTTCTCTGATCTGGAATTGCGAAATGCTTTTTTAGAAGGTTGGGAATATACATATAAACAGACAGTGCCAAAAATGAAATTTCTATTCTATGTGGGTATTCAATGTCTTGCAGCAATCGCTTGGACAGATAAAAATCCGTCTTTTGACGGAACTAATACTATTTTCCGTGCTTCCGCAATTCGGACGCTTAGGATTGTGTTAACGGAGCTAGATGCACTTTAACTAGGTTCTAGCACTCTCGTTTCGTATAACGCTATTTTGTTAAATGGGATCTTTTAAGCTATCAAAACTAGCCATTAGGATTTAATATCTAAATCAATAAATGCATATTCGATATAGAATTTAGGCTTATGAAAATAAAAGGTTTTCTTTTAAATCAGAATCCAATTTTTTTTGAGGGGAATCCATATATTTTTAAAAATTCTCCTACAATAAGAATAGAAAAACTTTGGAGTATGTGTAATAGAAATTTTAGTGAAGTTGTTAACAAAAACTATCCTAAAGTAATTCAATCTGTTTTTTCTAAATATAAAGTCAAAGAACAGACACATTCACTTAATTCTACTGGAAGAATATTAGAGTTTGATATTTCATGCTCTATGTATGATTGCTTGGCATATGAAGAAACTAAAGGGTTCTTCGATGAGTGCGATTGCCCACCTCCAGAATTTTGGATTGCTTACATTGACGGTAAATTATTTTCTTATATTCCAAAAGAATACTTACATATAGCAAATTTAGGTGTAGGTATATCTATGAGTGGAAGCTTGCAATGGATCCAAACATTAGTAGATTAAACTTTATTCTTTTATAAGATTTCCTAAAATTAACATAATACGCCTTATACGCAATTCTTAAAATTATATTTTAAATTCAAATACTTACTTTCTTTTAAAGAGCTCAATCTGAATTGGTTGGGCTTTTTAGTGGTTATTTACGTTACACGCTTATTATGAGGTCAAAGCTCCACATTTCTTATAAGTCTGTTTAAACAGTGAGCAGAACAAGTTTTGATGGAAATCAAAAAGACTGTCTTTTCTAAATCATGGCAGAGCACTTTACGCTGAAAGTACGCAAAAACATCCATTTCATTATAAAAAAGAAAATCTTTGATGTAATATAAATCCATTAAAACTTATAGGTATTTGAAGTTTTTGACTTTAGGTACGCCATAAAAAGGATAGAAGCATGCAACAAGAAGTCATCATAGTTGGTGGTGGTATGGTCGGACTCAGTCTGGCGTTGATGTTAGCCAAACAAAACATTGCGGTGAAGCTTTTAGAAGCGATCAAATACCCAAATTATGATGATGTAAACCTTGTGCCATACCATTCTAGCTTTGATGCAAGAAACAGCGCACTTTCACGTCGTACAGTCCAAATTTACCAAGAACTGGGCTTATGGAGTGCGTTACAAGAACATGCAACGCCTATTTTAGAAGTAAATATCACCGAACAAGGCAGCTTTGGTAAGGCGCGTCTTAAAGCAGAACAAGAAAAAGTCGAAAGCTTCGGGCAAGTCATCGAAAACGCATGGCTCGGTCGTGTGCTACTGACAGAAGTTCAAAAACAGCCACTTATTGAGTTGATTGATGGTGTACAAGTCACTCAACTAACGCAAGATGCTGATTTGGCGTACATTGAAGCAAACCGTGGAGAAGATGAACTTTCAATGCAAGCAAAACTCATTATTGCTGCAGATGGACGTGATTCATTCTGCCGTAAAGCTTTAGGAATAGGCGCTTCAGAACATGACTATGACCAAGTTGCTATTGTGACTACCGTACAAACCTCAAAACCGCACAACCATGTGGGTTTCGAGCGCTTTAGTAGTTTAGGGCCATTGGCATTGTTACCGCTTCCGGGTGAATACCGTCGTTCTGTGGTGTGGCCTGTGCAAAAGGGTACTGAAGGGGAATGGTTGGGCGATGAAAATGACCAACACTTTTTAAATGCCTTACAAGAAACCTATGGCGATCGTGCAGGTAAATTCCAAAAAACAGGTAAGCGTTTTAGTTTTC
Source organism: Acinetobacter sp. SW-226 (assembly GCF_055632855.1). Taxonomy (NCBI): domain Bacteria; kingdom Pseudomonadati; phylum Pseudomonadota; class Gammaproteobacteria; order Moraxellales; family Moraxellaceae; genus Acinetobacter; species Acinetobacter sp. SW-226. The sequence goes on from NZ_CM145752.1 coordinate 1,163,095, forward strand.
CATTATCACAAGTACTAGCAGAAAAGCAGGCCGCAGGACGGGTGGTGTTAATGGGCAATGCCGCGCATACCATTCACCCCGTTGCAGGGCAAGGTTTTAACCTATGTATGCGTGATGCGCACGTCTTGGTCCGTTATTTAACGGAACAAAGTGCGCAAGATGCAGACTTGGGTGATGCAACGATGTTGCAATCCTATGAAGCTTCACGTTTGACTGACCAACAGCGTGTAATTAAGTTCTGCGACTCTGTAGTGCGTGGTTTTAGCAACAGCAACCCGATCTTAAAATTTATTCGAAACACGGGGCTGGTCGCATTTGATACAATTCCAGGCATTAAACCGCTAGTAGCTAACTATGCCATGGGGCTAAAAGCATGAGCCAAGTTCAAGCTGATATTTTAGATGTGGTGATCATAGGCGGTGGTTTAGTTGGTGGACTGACAGCCTTACTTTTAGCACAGGGTGGTGTGCAAGCGACAGTACTGGATGCTGCGCCTATTTTAGATGAACAAAAAACGCTAAGCATTGCTAACCCACGTGTTTTGGCACTCAGTCAAGCAACGATACATTTGCTTAAAACCATTGATGTTTGGGATAAAATTGCCCGCCAGATGCCCTATAGCGGCATGCAGGTGTGGAATAAAAATGGCTATGGTGAAATTAACTTTGGTCATGCGTCCCAGCAGGAACCACAAGGCGAACAAGCTCTCGGTTCTATGGTTGAGCCAAGTTTGCTCAATTTAGCGATTCAACAGCAGATGCTTACTATACTCAATGATTACCGCACCCAAGTTAAAGTTGCCCGTGTCGAAGAAGGTGTTGGGTTATGGTATATCCATTTAGCCGATGGCACGGTGCTAAAAACCAAACTGGTGATTGGCGCAGATGGTGCAAACTCTTTTGTACGAGAGCAAGCATTTATTGATATTGATGTACTCGACTACAAACAAGCGGGTTTGAGTTGCGCCATTCGGACGGCACAGCCACATCAATATGTTGCACGTCAGATTTTCTTAGAAACTGGCCCTTTGGCATTTTTACCGATGGCGAGTTTAAAACCAGAGCAAGCAAGACATTGGCAGTCGATCGTATGGACTTTACCTGATGATTATGCAGATGAATATGCTGCACTTTCAGATGCTGAATTTACCGAGCTGTTAACGCGAGAAAGTCACCACATGTTAGGCGAAGTGTTGGAAGCGACACCGCGTGCTACTTTCCCACTCAAAGCACGTGCTGCACAACAATATGTTAAAGCGGGTTTGGCTTTAATTGGTGATGCGGCTCATGTAATTCATCCGTTGGCGGGACAGGGGGTGAATATCGGTTGTCTTGATGCAGCTGTACTATGTGATGCATTACTACATGATCTAGCACGTGGCGTATGGGCAAATGAGCAAACATTGAAGCGTTATGAACACCGCCGTAAAGGACAAAATGATGCCATGATGCATAGCATGTCTGCGATTGGTTGGATGGAAACTACACAACTCTTTCCCGTAGTGTGGGCACGAAACTTTGGTTTGAAACAGGTTGAAAAACTGCCTGTATTAAAAGATGCTTTTATGACACAGGCCAATGGTTTAGGGTTGCTCAAAGAGACGCGTTATGCTGTCTAAGACGGGAAGTGTTATTTTTTAGCCAGTCGTAAAATAAGATTACGATTTTGATTAAAAAAGATACGATTTTCTGTTGAATAAGACTATGCGAAAGGCTGAGAGCTTGTTAAATTTCAACATAATTGAAAACCAGTAATACATTGGAACCTTAAAGGTCATTTGTGGGGAGATTAAGATGACTGATTCAAATGATTATGATGATGTAGAAGACTCAGCGGTTGATGAGGACGAAGCACAAGCCGCTGAAAAGGGCGCATCAGATTCTTCTGAAAATGCAGCAAGTGATGGTGATGTTGCCGAAGCTGAGACACTCACTGTGACTGCGAAATTGAAACAGCGCCAAGCGCTAGAAGATGAAGTGGCTGCTTTTCTCGCACGTGGTGGTCGTATCACAGAAGTGCCAGCAGATGAGTCTGCAAAAGATTGATGTTTATAAAACACCACCAACGTGGTGTTTTTTTATGGTCTGCTTAAAGTTTCGTGCATCAATTACAATACGTGCAATCAATTTTGTACAGTCGTCAGTTGCCTCTATTCGACTAACTGTTGATTAGCTTTTATATAAGTAAATGATGCCTGTGATGATTGAGCCAACGGTTGCTAATAGCATATCTTTGTGAGCATCCCACATGTCACCTTGCTGGCCATTATAATTTTCAGCATCTTCAGGTGATAAGCCCATCGCAATCAGCCATTCAATCCATTCATAAATCAGACTGCTTGCCATCACAAACTGAATCACCAAAAGGAATAGTGTCAGTTTTGAAAGTTGCGGTAACCAGACTTGAAATACACGATAGAAAAATGGGTAGAGCAGTAGACCGTATGCTAAATGTACAAAGCGATCATACATATTACGTGTCCAACCTAAACTCTGGTTGAGGTCAAGGTTTAAGTATTGGATCGACCATTCATTATAGGGTACATAAGAATACAGATAATGTGCGCCAAGTATATGAATCAGCAAAAAAACAATATACAGCACAAAACTCATCAAGCTGAGTCCGAGTTTATACAGACAAATGATCAGTGCAATTAGCATGAACACAGTTCCGACCTGATGCAAGATATAAGAGCTGAGTTCAAGCGGGTGGATTGAAGCCAAAGCCACTGCTAAACAAAGCAGGATGAGACAGATCCAATGTGGCCTTTCCAGTTGATCGTTGATGGGATTTTCTGTGGTTGATGTTTTCAGTATGGTTGTCATCTTTTTATTTTTTCAATGAGATGTGTGCAATATGCTTGTTTGTATTATAAATAAAAAAGCGAAGCCTAAGCTTCGCTTTTTTTAATTTCTAAAAGTTAGATTTTAGAAATTAAGTCCGCAACTTGTTTTGCTTGTTCAGCTGCATTACCTGTATAGGTTGCAGGCGTCATTTCCGCTAAACGTGCACGGTCAGCAGCAGGAACAGCTTCAAGTTCATTACCATTAACGAAGTCAACCATCATGTCACGCGTCATCGCTTGACCACGTGTTAATGCTTTTAATTTTTCGTATGGCTTTTCAACGTTGTAACGACGCATAACGGTTTGAATTGGTTCAGCTAGAACTTCTTGTGCATTGTTCAAGTCTTCGTCAATACGTGCAGCATTCAGTTCAAGTTTACCAATGCCTTTTGAACATGCTTCAAAAGCAATCAAGCTTTGTGCAAAACCAACACCCATGTTACGCAGTACAGTTGAGTCCGTTAGGTCACGCTGCCAGCGAGAAATTGGAAGTTTTTCACCTAAGTGAGCCAATACTGCATTGGCTAAGCCTAAGTTACCTTCTGAGTTTTCAAAGTCAATTGGGTTCACTTTGTGTGGCATTGTTGAAGAACCCACTTCACCGTCTTTCAGTTTTTGCTTGAAGAAACCTAAAGAGATGTAGCCCCAAACGTCACGGTTAAAGTCGATCAAAATCGTATTGAAACGACGTAAAGCATCAAACAGTTCCGCCATGTAGTCATGTGGTTCGATTTGAGTGGTGTATGGGTTAAAGCTTAGACCTAAAGACTCAACGAATGCTTGTGAGTGCGCAGGCCAGTTAATGTCTGGGTAAGCAGAAAGGTGAGCGTTATAGTTACCTACCGCACCGTTAATTTTGCCTAAAAGTTCAACTTGTTTGAATTGTTTGATTTGGCGTGCAAGACGATATGCTACGTTCGCCATTTCTTTACCCAAAGTGGTTGGACTTGCAGTCTGACCATGTGTACGAGACAACATAGGTTGGTCAGCATGTTTTTCAGACAATGCCACGATTGAGTCAATGATTTGCTGCATAGAGGCAACCAATACATCACGACCACTTTTCAGCATTAGTGCATGAGACAAGTTGTTGATGTCTTCAGATGTACATGCAAAGTGAATGAATTCACCTGCATTTTTAAGTTCTTCGATGCCTTCAATTTTTTCTTTCAGGAAGTATTCAACCGCTTTTACATCGTGATTTGTAGTGCGTTCGATGTCTTTGATACGATTTGCATCGCTTTCAGAAAAATCAGCAACAATTGCATCAAGTGCAGTATTGGTTGCAGCGCTAAATGCAGGGACTTCAGTGATTTCTGGACGGTTTGCAAGCGCTTGTAACCAACGCACTTCAACAGTCACACGAGCATGGATTAAACCAAACTCAGAGAGGAAAGGACGAAGCGCATCACATTTGCTAGCGTAGCGTCCATCTAATGGAGAAAGTGCGGTTAAAGCGTTCATAGCGATTCCTTAAACTTTGGAATTAAACGTAAAACTAAAAAGCCCGTCGATCATGTGTTAAATCACCTGATACTGTAAACGAGCGAGATCTTGAATATCTTTAAGCAATTTGCGTTTGCTAAACACCATGCCCCATGAACTTCCACCGAGCTGACGCCATAAATGTGCCAATTGTAAGCCTGTAAAGAGGGAAGCACGAATGCGGTTGGTATGTGATGAATCTTTAAATGCTTCTGCATTGCCTCGCACCATAATGCGTGGGTTAATTTGTCCTGCAGTGTCTACGTAGGTTTGTGCGAGGTTGGCAATGATGCTTGGGTGCAAATAGTTATTATCGAAAAAAGAAAGCTGTCTTAAAATTTTTTGTTGGGACTGTTCAATAATTTCAACGAATTTGGGGTTGCTATACACTTTCTTTTCTAATTGTAAGAGTGCCATGGCATAGGTCATGGGAAGTTTAGCAGTGGATAATTTAGGAATTCGAGTTTTGGGTGAGGTATTAAAGGGTTGGGTAATGCTACTTTCTAAGGTTTTCAGTCCTAAGGAGATGTCCGCTAATTGATGAAAGAAGTCTAAGGTTTGTCCGCTTTGGTTGCCCTTTGGTCGGATATTTAAACTGGCTTTAATCAACTGCTCTAAATAGAAGTTACCGCTTTCCCCAATACTTTGCTGACCGCTCAAGGCGGTCATATGCGTTAGTTGCGCAGACTGAAACACAGCCGCCAACGCCAACGCTCGGTTTTGGCGTTCGTTCAAAGTTTGAGGCTGTTGAAACGGTAACTCAGCCATGTCTTAAAATCCTTTAAATAAAATCAGGTTTAGGAGCATTGGTATGATGAATCACGCCACCGCCTAAACAAACTTCACCTGAGTAGAATACGACACTCTGACCCGGAGTCACGGCACGTTGCGGTTCATCGAACTCAACGCGTACGCCACCTGGGGTAGTCGGATCATTAAAGATCACACAATCTTGGTCATCTTGGCGATAGCGCGTCCGAGAGGTACAACGGAAACCTGTCTCAGGAATCTGCATTTCACCTGCGACCCAGTCAATCGCTTCACTCCAAAGTGTAGTACTTTGCATGAGTGGATGTTCATGACCTTGACCAATCACCAAACGGTTGTTTTCAATATCTTTATGTAGAACGAACCATGCACCTTCAGCGACACCTTTCAAACCACCAATACCAATACCACCGCGTTGACCGAGCGTATAGTACATTAAGCCGTGATGTTCACCAACCTCTTTGCCATCATCTAAGACGATTTTTCCAGCTTGTGCAGGTAGGTATTGTTTTAAGAAGTCATTAAAACGACGTTCACCAATAAAACAGATGCCCGTTGAGTCTTTTTTCTTCGCCGTGACTAAGTCATATTGTTCCGCAATTTTACGTACTTCTGGCTTTTCAATTTCACCCACTGGGAACAAGGTCTTATTAATTTCACGACCATGCACAGCATGTAAGAAATAGGTTTGGTCTTTATTTTTATCTAAACCACGTAGTAAAGGTGCATATTCCTCACCTTTAGAGTTGGTCATAGTTTCGCCGCGACGTGCATAGTGACCAGTTGCAATAAAGTCCGCGCCTAGTTGCATGGCATGATCTAAGAACGCACGGAATTTGATTTCTTTATTACATAAAATATCTGGGTTTGGGGTACGGCCCGCAGCATATTCCGCTAAGAAATGCTCAAATACACGATCCCAATATTCCATAGCAAAATTGGCGGTGTGTAACTTAATCCCTAGTTTGTCACAGACTGCTTGAGCATCGGCTAAGTCTTCCATCGCTGTGCAGTATTCTGTGCCGTCGTCTTCTTCCCAGTTCTTCATGAAAAGACCCTCAACTTGATAACCTTGTTGAAGAAGAAGAGCAGCAGAAACAGATGAATCTACACCACCCGACATACCGACGATGACACGTTGTTGCATAGGACTAGGCATCCAAACTTGAAATAAGAGGAGAATTTTGGTGCTCATAAACGAGCGATAAAGGATATTTTTGACCCGCGAGTGCGTCTTGAACTGCTTTAATCACCAATGGACTACGCGCACGAGCCGTTTCGAGCAGTTCATCCAAAGTCATCCATACTGCACCGACGATACCTGTATCGAGTTCGGCTGTTGGATTATGATGAAGTGACTGCGCTAAAAAGCAGAAACGGTAATAGGTACGATCTGGAAACATGGGCGGTGTATAGGTATAAATGCCCAATAACGCATCTATAGACACTTCATGTCCAGTTTCTTCCATTGTTTCACGAATGGCAGCTTCGATGAGGGTTTCACCTGATTCAACATGACCTGCGGGTTGGTTAAATACTGTATGTGTCACACCAGCGCTGTGTTCTTCAACAAACAGAAATTTTCCGTCTTTTTCAACAACGGTTGCGACGGTCACGTGAGCTGTCCAAGCGGTCATGTAAAAGCACCATGGGGAGAAAAGGGTATTCTACAAAATTTAGGCCGTGGTGGCTATGTTGAATGTTTTTTTCTTGAAAGATGAATATGCTCAATATGATGATTAGCTAATTTTTAAACACTTTTACTCTGTGTAGCTAATAAGACTTTCTAGCTTATAATGAAAATAATAAATTTAAGGCTCTCATATCATGAAGCATGATATCAAAAATTTGGATCTCAACTTACTGAAGACCTTTGATGCACTTTTTGATGAGCGTAGTGTAACGGGTGCGGCCAAAAAGCTGTACCTCACTCAGCCTGCTGTGAGTGGAATGTTACAGCGATTGCGTGACTATTTTGAAGACCCATTATTTACGCGTTCTCAACGGGGAATAAACCCAACTTTAAGGGCATTAGAACTTGCGCCAGTCGTTAAAAATATTTTAAGTGATATCCATACTTTACTTAAACCCAGTATTTTTGCGCCCAAAGAGGCTGAGCTTACGCTACGTATTGCAGCTACAGATTATGCATTAAAGACAATCTTGGTACCTTATATTGCTGAGCTGAGACGTTCTGCACCTAAAGTTCAAATTGCAGTGGTTTCTGTACACAATGATGAGATATTTACCCAATTAGAACGTGGTGTTATTGATTTTGCATTAATTACACCAGAACATGCACATTTAGATTTACATACTTACGATTTATTTGAAGAACACTATGTTTGTCTCATGAGTGCTCAACATCAAATGGCACAAAATAAACAATTGAGTATTGATGATCTCTGTTCTACAGACCATGCTTTGATTTCTCATGATGGTGGACAATTTGTTGGGGTGACTGACTTACAGCTTAAAGGACTAAAAAAAAGACGACAGGTAATGTTGTCGGTGAATAGTTTTTTGATCTTGCCTGAGATTTTGAGTACGACAGACTTAATCGCTGTTGTGCCGTCACGTTTAACTCAGAATTTGCAAGGTTTTAAAGTTTTTAAACCTCCTTTAGATATCCCTCACTTTACTAAAACACTGGCTTGGCATGAACGTAACCACCGTGATGCCGCCCAGCAGTGGTTACGGCTCTTATTAATTCAGACAGCGAAGGGAAGTCTGTGCTGAGAGCTCTCTAAATTTTAGATTTTGCTATTTTAACTAGACCGTCTAACCAGTCTTGGTGTCCATTTAACATCGGGTTCGGTTTAGTGTGTGCTAATTCTTGAGCTGGTCGACCTATTTGGGTTTCTTGAGTCAAAATACGGACGCGGTCATGAGGAAGGTCTTCAATCAACCAAGCATGGTGGACATCCAAGCGATCACTAGAATCTGGTTCACCTGCCCAGCCATGCCATGCGATTCTAGCGGGTTGATGATCTTTAGGCGGGGCATACTCAACGACCTGAGCATTGACTGGAAAGCCAAAAGTTTTAAAGAAAAAGACTAAGTTGAGCTCTAAGCATTTTGCACCATTCAAATCAATATCTGAGGCGTTTCCATAATATGAAGGCCATAGATGCGCATTGACTAAAAAAGGCCAAATATCTTGAACGGATAAGTTTGAAACAATCACTTCATTCGAAACAAAGTTATCGGTATGTCCAGGGAGGTAATTTTCAGGCCAGTGGATTGCGTTAAGCATGTTAAATCCTGTTGTTTTCTAGGATTCAAATGATCTACTGCTCTTTTATATAATACTAATTGTATTCTTTAATTTTAATTATACGTTTTTTTTATATCTAAACGGTACTCATTTTTAATGCGATTTTTTATTTTAAGATTTTGATAAATATATCGTTTATTTAAAAAATGAGTGACTTGGACTGATTTAAACTTCAGTTCAGCAAAATAGGCACCTATAATGAGATGCCTATTTATTTTCAATTTAGCTTTAAACGGTTAATGGCGATTCAGCCTTGATTATTTTAGATTAGCGATTGGAATCTAGAACTTCGTTATTTTGAACGACTTCTTGCGCTTTCACATAGCTTTCCATCAACAGTGCATAAGCAGGAAAGATCTGAGTGTAGACTTGAGCCCATTCCTGAGCATCTTCACGATTCCATGTTTTTTGGATTTCAGAAGCAACTGCCGCAGTATCCATCGGTACAACACCTGCTTGAACCACACGTGCAAGAGTAATTTCCTCTGCCATTTTGGTGTATGTCCCTGAAGCATCAATCACTGCGAAAACTTTGTAACCTTCAGCAACTGCACTAATCGCAGGAAAAGCCATACATACACTAGTAATGGTTCCTGCAATAATTAACGTCTTTTTCCCTGTCGCTTTGACTGCATCGACAAAGTCTGGGTTATCCCATGCATTAATTTCACCTTTACGTGCTACATATTGTGCATGTGGGGCATTTTGGTGTATTTCTGGAATTAAGGGACCATTTGGACCTTGAGGAACAGAAGCTGTTGTAATGACTGGAATATTGGCGAGTGATGCAATTTTTGCCAAAGCCGCCGCGCGTTGACGCAATTCAGGCATCGGCATATCACCTACAGTTTGAAATAAACCACTTTGATGGTCAATTAAAAGCATCGCTGAATCTGTTGGATCAATCACAGGACGTTGGTCATTGAAGTTTGCTGGAGTAGACATTTTTATTACCTTTTGTATGGATTAACTGGTGATTGCTATGTTAATTTCATGACAAAGGTGAAAAAATACCTAATATGGGAAACATTGTCATACTAAAAGAACAATTAGATGTTCAGGGATTGTAGATGAAAGATTTTAATGACCTGTATTATTTTGCTAAAGTGATTGAGTATGGTGGTTTTTCTGCAGCCAGCAACGAGTTAATGATCACGAAATCCTTGCTGAGTCGCAGAATTGCAGAGTTGGAAGAGCGTTTAGGGGTAAAGCTACTCAACCGAACCACACGCAGTGTGTCCGTGACGGAAGTTGGAAAAGTCTATTATCAGCACTGCCAAGCCATGATTATTGAGGCTGAAGCGGCCGATGCAGCTATTGAAATGCTCAGTTTAGAACCTGTAGGCACAGTGAAAATCTCATGTCCTGTGAATTTATTGCATTTGAATGTCAGCACTATGCTGAATGATTTTTTAAAGAAATATCCCAAAGTGCGTTTGCATGTTGAAGCCACCAATCGAAAAGTAGATTTGATGAATGAGCGTTACGATCTAGCAATACGTATCCGCCCCTTACCACTAGAAGATAGTGGCCTCGTTGTACGTAACTTGTCTTTGTCTCGGCAGTTTATTGTGGCGAGTCCACAATTGGCCTATCAGCAGTTTTCCATTCAACATCCTAAAGAGTTAAATCAATGGCCTGTGTTGATGATGGAGTCATTTGTACCTGAATATCATTGGAAGTTATTCGATGAAAATGAAGAACCATACGTGCTGAAGTGTGAACCGAGACTGACCACTACCGATCTCAATGCATTGCATGTAGCGACTTTACAAGGTCTTGGGATTGCCAAGTTGCCAGAACTAATTATTCATCAGGATTTAAAAGAAGGGCGTTTAGTCAAAGTAATTCCAAACTGGGAGCCAAAACCAGAGTTGATTCACTTAGCCTATACCTCTAGACGTGGTTTGTTACCATCAGTGAAAGCCTTAATTGACTTTTTGGTGACAGCATTTGAAAAATATTAAGAAATGAAAAGTGCGATGCAACTCGCACATAGGTCTATGACTCTAAATAATGCCCTGAAACTTTCACATAGTTTTGTGCTGAATAGGGTAAAAATGCTAATTCTTTTTCCGTAAGTGGGCGTACCTTTTTAGCTGGGCTTCCGACATATAAATAGCCACTTTCCAGCACTTTTCCAGGAGGCACTAGTGTGCCTGCACCAATCATGACATCGTCAGGAATAACGACATCATCCAAAACAATGCTGTTGATGCCAATCAGTACGCGATTGCCAATAGTACAACCATGTAAAGTGACATGATGTCCAATAGTCACATCATCACCAATGATCAAAGGAGAACCGTTAGGTTTGTCTACTTTTTTATGACTAACATGCAGCATCGCATGGTCTTGTACATTTGAGTTTTTACCAATTCGGATTGAATTGACATCGCCTCGAATCACAGCAAAAGGCCAGACTGAAACATTGTCAGCCAAAATGACATCGCCAATCACTACGGACATTTCATCAATATAGCAATTGTTACCCAGTTGCGGTGTGGTGTTCAAATAGGGGCGAATATTTTTAGCCATATTGGTGTTCTGCTTTTATGTAGGTGCTCATTATAAAATAAAAAAGCACCCAGACCGAGGTGTGGATGCTTTAACTTAAGTCTAAATATGACTTAGAATAAGTTTGAGAAGAATTGTTTGATGTGATCTAACATACGCGCAAAGAAGCCTGCTTCTTCAACATCTTTTAATGCAACCAGTGGCTTTTCAGCAATCACTTTACCATCAAGGCTTGCAACGTATTTACCAACCACTTGACCCTTTTTCAACGGTGCAGTGAGTTTCGGTTGAACTACAATCTGCGTTTTAATAGAGTTGGCTTGACCTTTAGGCATGGTCACGTTGAACGTTTCAGCTAGGCCCACAGGGACTTCACTGTCTTTACCAAACCACACTTTCGATTTGGCTAAAACTTGGTTCGCTGCTTGTACGTTTTTAGTTTCAAAGTTCGCATAACCCCACGCTAAAATTTCACGTGTTTGTGTTGCGCGTTCTTGCATGCTTGGCGCACCAAAAATCACCGAAATTAAACGCATAGGCCCGCGTTTTGCTGATGTGGTCAAACAATAACCCGCTTCATCAGTATGGCCGGTTTTCAAACCATCGACACTTGGGTCGGTATAAAGCAAGGCATTTCGGTTACCTTGTTTAATGCCGTTAAAGCTAAACTCTTTTTCAGAATAGATAGGATAGTATTTTGAGCTATCATGAATGATGTGCTGTGCAAGCGTTGCCATGTCTTTAGCGGTTGAGTAGTGACCTTCAGCTGGCATACCAGTTGAATTCATAAAGCTAGTATTGCTCATACCGATACGTTTTGCTTCAGAATTCATCATATGTACGAAAGTACCTTCGTTACCAGCAATGTGCTCAGCCATCGCTTTAGATGCATCATTTCCCGATTGAATGATAATGCCTCGTAGCATCTCTAATGCAGTTGCAGTACCGTTCAAAGGAACATACATACATGATTCTGAACTGCTGCCACGACACCATGCAGATTCGTTCATGCGAACTTTTTCATTTTCAGTCAGTTCACCTGCCAGCAATTTCTGTTCAATAATGAAGCTGGTCATCATTTTTGTCATTGAGGCAGGTGCTAATTTTTCGTTTTCATTTTTTGATGCGAGGATTTGCCCAGTCTCATAGTCCATCAGCACGTATGATTTATTATTTAGTTCTGGTGGTGAGGATAAGACAGTTGCTGCAAAGGAAATGCTTGGTACGAGTAATGCCGCAGCAAGGGCGCTTTTTTGAATCATTCTAAGGGGTTCCGATTTCTTTAGTATAAGCACGAGAGCCTTGCATTTTAGGACAAAGTTCTGCCGACTTCTATGGGAGAAATCGGCTTATTTTAAAGATATTGTAACCAATTGGTATTATTTGCTGTAAGTACTCAATTCTGTACAAATTTCTTGATTCTTTGCTTTGCCTGCTTTTTTTGCATCGGCTTGCGCTTCAGCTAAAATTGGCTTGAATTTTTTTTCTTTACTGAGTTTTTTCAGATATGCAGTAGGGTTTTCTTGTTGTGGAAGATACTCTTTTGCTAAAGAGTTATAGCCATTTTCAAACTGCTTTTGGTCAGAAACTAGATCTGGGCAAACTTCTGAGAGTACATAAATTGCAGCTAATTCTTGTTGAGTCACTTGTTGTAGTGGGGTGACTTCAATATTTTCATCTTTAGTGGCTGCTTGCGCGGAACTGATGACCATTAAAGTAGAACTGCACACCGCTAAAATCACTTTTTTCATCATATTCAAATTCATTTGAAACCTTAAGACCATACTTGTTAGTGCCATAATATGATGAGCTTAAACAAATTTTAAGTAAATGTAAGCGAATAAATGTATAGAAGCTGTTGAGGTAAATTTACAGTGTTGACATTTTTGATGTTAAAAAAGGTGAATATTTTGATTTATTCACCTTTTTTATTTTGCACGGCTGGCTACTCAATTAACCTTCAAAGTTTACGACATCATCACATACAGATTTTTGTTCTGCTTTGTCTGAACTGTTTGCATCTGCACGTGCCGCTTTGAGGATAGATTGGTATTCGCTATCTGACTGTAATTTTGCGTATGTCATCGACTTGTCAGAATAATCTTGCAAATATGTTTGAATCAGCGCTTGGATGTTACTTTCAATTTTAGGAGCTTGACCCACCAAAGCAGGGCAAAATTCAGTCATGACTTGCGCTGCTGCAATATCTTCTTTCACAATGGTATTGGCTTCTTCTGTACTTAATCCTTCAACAGCAAAAGCAGATTGAGAGATTATGATAGCCATGCCTAATCCGAAGAAATTACGTAATGTTAAGGTTTTAATCATTTTTAAAATCACATATTTATGGTGGATACGGAGCAACCAATATATATATTTTCAGTTAGAATTCAATGAAAAGTTCTGACCGGTCATTTTTTAATAGAGATTTCTGTTGTGAATATTTGGATTTTCAATATATTCGCTTTTTACATGGTATTTCTTATATTTCTTCTTTTTTATGACTACGAAGCTTTATCATCTAACTTGAGTGTTGTTTGTAGTCGGTATTGGGAGGGTGAAGTTGTACGCGTTGGTGGCTTCAGACTTAAAAAATTGAATATTTAAAAATATTGCGAAATAGAGGTGGTGATTCCATTTACTTTGAAAAATTGATTTTTTCAAATATGTGTGTGTTTTAAAATAGCATAATACTTCAATCGATTTTCTTTTAAAGCTTGGTGAGCCTTTGTTTGTTGTCAGCTTGATGGATTTGATATATTAAGAACAATAAAGCTAATTTAAGCAGAAAAAACACAGAACTAATGCAATACATAATACATATTTCAGGTGTGGTGAACTATGTGAGTCTGAGTTCTAGTTTAAGTTAGTCTGTGAAATTTATTAATTAAGATAAAAGTAAATTAAAAATATGAGTGTCTAAATATATATTTTAATAATATATGGGTTGTTATGAAATTAGTTAAAGCTATTTTTTTAATTTAGATGTAATGTGTAGTAATAGTAAAGTGCATAAATTTTTGGATATTTCAATTTTTTAATAATTGTTAAAATAGTTGGTCTATGTTTAATTATATATTTATTTTATTGGAGGAGTGGGGAGAGGATGAAGGATTATATGATATGTATAATATATCCAATTTTAATAATTGTTATTATACACCCATTTTTTATTGATTATTTTTTTGAAAAAAAAGCACGAGAATTATCATTAGATGATAAAGAAATTCTTGTAGGGTGCTTATCCTTAGAGAATAAATACCATCATAGACGTAGTAGTGATTCTTGGAAGTATGATGTCAATATTGATGGTAAGATTTATAATACATTGGATATAAGAATTAGTGGTTTTCCATATTATTCCAAACAATTTAGTTTTGAAGAAAAAATAGATCAAAATGTTTCTTGTTATAGGGTTAAATATGTGAAAGTAGGTTATTTATTTTTTGAAAGGATATATATATATGATTTGGTTGACTGATAAGAGTGGGATAATAAGATTTTCACCAAAAACTACAGCTGCTGCTTTCTTATGTATTTGAATTTCTATATCTTCTTGCCAGTGGGTTAAAATTCAATGTATTGCCTTTCATTATCAGGTGCTCTATGTCTTTTTCTTTAGACTTTAGCAATTTTATTTTGGTATCTGAAAGCATTGAGTTGCTCGTTAGATTAAAGAAGTTACTCGCTACAATACCCGTTTATTTGGCAGATTAGTGCGAACTAATGTTGAATAAAATGTATTAATATTTAATTTAAATATTTGGTTTTAAATGATTGTTTGTGCGAGAGGTTTGGCAGGCCATTGAGTTTAACCATAGGACATTCCTTATTTATCTCCGACATTGTTAGCGTTTGTTTGTTTAGCTGAATTCATCTCATGTCTGACGCGACTAATCTGGTCATATATGACTTTGCGCATTCGGTTTATCGCACCCAGTGGTTTATGTTCAGCTAATGCATGCCATGGTGTAAAGGATAGATTTTCACAAAACTTATTTTGCTCAGGGGTATCAAAAACTTGCTGAGGAATACGAATAGTGGCCACCTTATAGAAAGGAGCTTGGTCTTCTTTCCATTCCGTCATCGAGTCTTCAACAGACATTGAGCTGGATGTCCGAGGTTGTACTAGAAATTCCATGCAGGCATCATGGTTTTGTACCGTCGTCCGAAGAGCCTCTCTTAAAAAGTCCTTTTGAGGAGTAACAGGAATAGGGCTAACAACGGTTGAACATGCGCGAGCAGAGTACTTTACCGCTTGACGATGCGCGCCAACTCCTAACTGATAGGGCACCATAGACCAGTATCTAGTTTGTAGTGGATTTGAAATTTTATTTCTAGTGTTTAACGCAATCCAAGTTCCTTTCGCTCCTAATGCAAAAGGGGCATGCAATTTTTTTAGAAATTGATCGCTATTGATATCTTGCATAAATGACAGATAACGAGCAGGGTCATTTACAAAGAATACAGGGTGATTGATCATGATGAAATCTTGCGTAGGCGCAAGTTCATCTAAAAGGTTTTTCTTTGGTACGGCTAAAAGTTTGATCGCCATGCCGCGTGCGTCTTTTTTTATATCCGTTTGTTTTGCATTACTCGATCCATTCGAAAAACGAATCCATGCTTGATAAGTTTTACCCGGAATAAAAACACCATGGGCCATGTTTGGAGGCAATGTCTCATTTATCTTAAATTCTGCGCGTACGCAACCATGTGCTTTAGGGTGCGCATCACGTAGCGCAATCTCTGTGGCATATTGTTTTCGGATCGTCATTTCAATGATGTTCGCGATTTCTTTAGCAGTGGCGGCCTCATTCGGGTAAAGACTTTCACTTAGACCATGATCTATATCTGGGTACATAAAATCTTTAGGAGAACTCAACACTACAGAGGGTGTATTCGCATCTACATTAGCAGCGATGCCTGTGAGTAATATGGTATGAAAAAGTAGACCTAAGCGCATAGGTCTTGTGAAGTTAGGCATTGATTGTCTCCTTGCTCTAAAGCTGGATTTTTTTAATTTTTAGCCTGATGATATGAACTTGTTTAGCCTTATTTAAGACACAGAATAATGATGATATCTGTGGCATTTTTTTATTCATGGCTACTGTCTAGAAAAATGTTAATGAAGGGCTACTCCGAGAAATGGTGAAAATTTGACATTAGTTTGAAATTTGTTCGATGATGTTTATCTCCCCAAAAACTATAATGATTATTAAAGCGAGTGATCATGAGTGAAAAAAATGAAAGTCGTGAGTGTCTAGTCTGTGGGGAAAAATTCCTCATTAAAAATATCATTCCTATGGGGACAATACGAAAATCCATCATCGAAGAAATTGCACATGACTTCCCCGAATGGTCACCGCAAAGTTATATTTGCCAAGCAGATTTAGCCAAATATCGAATTCAGTATGTTCATTCACTGTTAAAATCTGAGAAAGGAGAGGTCACAGATCTTGAGCGTGAAGTCATTAAAAGTCTGCAACACCATGAGGTGATCACTCAAAATGTAGAAGATCAGCTCAATCAAAATTGGAGTTTAGGGGAAAGATGGGCAGATAGAATTGCTAGTTTTGGTGGCAGTTGGGCTTTTCTCATGTGCTTTGCGCTTTTCCTTGCGATCTGGATTATTATCAATACAGTCGTGATGGTTTCACATCCTGCGGATCCATATCCCTTTATTTTATTAAATTTAATTTTATCTTGTATCGCAGCTGTTCAGGCTCCCGTTATTATGATGAGCCAAAATAGACAAGAAGCCAAAGACAGGTTGCGTTCGCAAAACGATTATAAAATAAATTTAAAGGCGGAGTTAGAAATTCAACATTTAAATGAAAAAATAGATCATCTATTGATGCATCAGTGGAATAGATTAGCTCAAATACAAGAAATACAACTGGATTTATTATCTGAAATGAGTAAAAAACATGAATAATTTGATGAACAAATGCTGAACATAATTATCGGTTAGATTATCTTTTCTTTGGCTTGTTTTCTATGCTTAAGCCTGAAGCAGCTAGCTTATTTTATCTTGCTGCTTTCTTCCTTTTGTAAAGTAATAACTGAATATTCATTCAGACTCGTTGTTCCTGCTTTTCAGATGGCTTTATCTCAATGTATAGTGCAGTCTGCACCTAAGATGCGATACGTTTTTCTTTTGGCTTTGAAGGCATTAAATTCTTTAGCTAATGTTTTCATATTATCTGTAAATCTACTGATTTTAATTGCTGACTAAAAATGGCTAAGTTTAAGATAAACTTAGGTGTATACATTTAAATAACTGTGATGAATTTCATAGATTTTATTTAAATGTTAAAAATTTGCAAAAAGTATTAAATATCAAATATTTAGATTAAGTATTTTGTTACATTTTTAAGCATCTGATTTAAATTTTAGGTAAAAACATATTTAAAGTGCCATAAAATAATAGCTTAATACTTGTGAATAAAAATAATGTATATACATTTTACAATAGAAAATTAGGATCGTATTGTGCGTGCTGGACCCATTCATATTTTTTTAGATCAATAGCGCGGAAATTTGAATGGAATAATACTGAGGAAACTTTATTTTTAGTTCATGGTTCCCCTTTTTTTGTTGTCAGTTTGATGGGGAGGGTATATTATAAAAATAAGCTATTTCAAGCAGATAAAACTCCAAAACGAATTAATTAACTAGAGCAGATTTTAGGTGTAGTGAATTATGAGAATCAGAGGTTTTTATTATTTTTGAAGGGGTTATATTAATTATAAAGTATTGAGTTAAATTATATTTAAAATGGGTTTGTTTGATGTATTTGGTGAGGTGGATAAATGAAATATTAATATTTTAATATGTTTTTATTGTGGTTTTTATATTATGTCGATAAGCGAGTGTAGTGTGGGTAAGGTAGGTTTTGATTTAAAGGCTTCATTTTTACTTAGTGGAGCTATGGTATTGTTATCTGAGTTTTTTCTTGTTTTTTTTGATAAATATATAGTGCTGAGTAATTTGGAATTGATATTAAGATTTTTTCCATTTCATATTGATGTTTCATTGTTAAATATTGTGGAGGTTAGAGCTTGGATTTACATATTTTTAATGTATTTTTTTTCTTTTCCTGCTCTATTTTTAATAGTGTCGTATTTGCTTTATGACCATAAAATGCTAAATCACCCAATTCCTAAGAGGTTTTTAGTTTCAATATTGAATATGTGTCTATCACCTGTAGCAATTGTTTTACCTTTCATTGTTATGTTAGAAGGTGCGGATAGCATAGGTCGTGGAGGAGCATTTTATAAATTATTCACGAATTCTATGTTGGGTTTATGGATACTAGGTGCATTAATGTTTTACGGGATTACTTATATCTTTTGGAACTTAGTCATAGGTATGCCAAAAATGTGGGTTTCGCCAAAGAAAAAAAAGTAATTTTAATAAAAGAAGGATAAAAAGTAGGACTTACGCACTATTACTTATAGATTCTCTGTGGTAGCAGATGATTTTTATCGAGAATAAAGTCATCAATGAAGTTTTTGATAATTGGTCTAAATAATTTCTTCTGCCAACGATATATATTTTCAAAGATCCGCTCAAACTGGTTCTTTTGTATCTCAACGTAGGCCATCAAGGCTGAAAAAATATGATTCAAAATCAGTTTAGATCGTCTTACTTGAAACTTTTCAATATGACAAACCTGTTTAATCACCCGGTGATATTGCTCTATTTTCCAATGACTTGAATGTAATTCATGAAAACCTTCAAAGGACAATAAATCATCTTCATCTTGATGCACAATATAAAACCTCTGCTGTTCTTTTAACTGAGTCTTAAATAATTGTACAAAGCCAAAATCTTTGAGCCAGATCACTTGACCCTGATGGAAATCTGGCAATAAGCGCAGTTGAAACCATTGTCCTTTTTCTGGGGAAACCTTACGGTTACAGTCGATACCAAACATAAATCGAATACCATATTTTCTTATGGTTTTTAGATTTCCAGTCGATGAATACCAACTATCACCTGTAATAAATTGAATCTTTGCACCCCAACTGAGTACTTCACTTAACATATCCATAAAGTAATCATTCTTGGTTTTACTTTCAGATTTGTCATAAATTCGGAAATTAATTGGAATATTTTGACCATTTCGATCTGTCGCATACAAGGTAATGAGATTAATACCCTTGACGGATCGGTGGTGTTTGCCTGACCAAAAATAGCTAACCAAGTCCATATGTTGACTATATGGTTTATCTAAAACAGTATCATCAATACTGACTATAAGTTTATTATTATCAATATGTTGAATTGATTCTTGATATAGGTCGTGAGGTGTGTAGTCTTCACGCTCTAGAAAGCGATTTACACTATCATGCGAGATATTATAAGTCTCGGCAAGTTGTGTGCAGCTAATAGAGTTCGGTTCTGTCATGAGAAAGCCCATATAAATGGGTAATGTACAAGTTGCTGTAGAAGCATGTTTAATTCGTCTGATCACAGATACTTTATAAAGTATTTTAATACTTTTTTGAATCCGTCAATGCGTAAGTCCTAAAAAGTTATGACAACAGCTATTTTTACATATAAAGAAGCAGAACAATATATAGCGGTTCTTTTGATTTCAATCACAATTTACTTCAAGCTTATATGTTTGCTTACGAGAAGAAACATCAAGAAGAGCTTGCGAGAGGTATCACGCCGATTAATGCTCAAAGTTCTGCTATGGAGTCCGGTTTAAGGGGCTTTGTTGCACAAACCTATCGTTATCAGTGATTCACGGGTACTCTGATTTACTTGGTCAAATACCACTTGATGAGCGAATAGATTCTGTCTATACCGATGGAGCCTATGACACTAAATGCTGCAGACGAGTGATCTCAGATCGTCAAGCGCAAGCAGTGATTCCGCCAAGAAAAAATGCAAAACCATGGAAAGACAAAAAAGTATAATCTTTAGAAAGAAAAGAATTATTGAAAACAGTAAACGTCTAGGAAGAATGATTTGGAAAAAGTGGTCTGGATATCATCTGCGTAGTTTGCTCGAAACCAAGATGCATTGTATCGAATTATTAGGCGATAAACTCAGCGCTAAGAATTTTGACAGTCAAGTCAATGAGATTCATGCACGTGTGGCAGTCTTAAATAAATTTACAGAATTAAGCCGACCTCATACCCAAGTTGTTATTTAAACTTGAGTCGCTTAGGGGTATTTATTTTTTAAATCTTTGTGCAATAAAGCTTTTTAAAAGTATTAGATGTGGCTAGAACTGCATCAATCTTCTTTTTCTTTTTTTCATCAACAGGGTTTATATCGTTTTTTAACAAGACCCTAGATTCATCTTTCTTTTTACGTGCTTCTTCAAGTGATACGAGAAGGTATTCACCGAAACTTATAGTACCTTTTTGCCATTCAAAGTGTATTTGAAGCGCCATAACTTCTTGCCAGTAGGTCTAACTTCAATGTATAACCTTTCTGCATCAAGTACTCTATATATTTTTTCTTTAGGTTTTAGCGATTTTATTTTGGTATCTGAAAGCATTGAGTTACCTGTTAGGTTGAATAAATTACCTGCTACAGTACCCGTTTATTTAACAGATTAATGCGAACCTATATCGACTAAAATTAAAGATAAATAAATGGTTTTTTTAAGGTTTTTTCAGACAAGTATAGATTTAAGAAGATTGCAGTGAATATTTTAATAGCTAATGACGATGGTGTTTTTGCCCCTGGTATTCAAGCATTGGCACGTGCTTTACGTCCTTTAGGTCGAGTTGTAATTGTAGCCCCAGAAAGTGAACGCAGCGGTTTTTCTAGCGCTTTGACCTTGGATCGCCCGTTACGCCCAATTGAAATTGCACCTGACATGTGGGCAGTCAATGGTACACCTGCAGACTGTGTGTATTTGTCTATGAATGGTTTGTTTGATTTTGAATTTGACCTTGTTGTAAGTGGGATTAACAGTGGGGCAAATTTGGGGGATGATGTGCTGTACTCGGGAACAGTGGGTGCAGCTTTTGAAGGTCGCCTCATGAAGCAACCGGCGATTGCAGTATCATTGGCTGGGCCAGAAGTACGTTCTTACAACAGCCCAGAAGATTATCAATATGCAGCACAATGGGTACATGACTTTGTTCAACAAGGTTTGCCTACGCTACCACCACGACATATTTTAAACATTAATATCCCGGATGTAGCAGAGTTACAGGGAGCGAAAATTACCTATCAAGGACGTCGTAGTCAGTCGAAACCAATTACCAGCCATGTTGACCCACGTGGGCGCCAAGTCTATTGGATTGGATTATCTGGTGAAGCGGTAGTAGAGCCTAAACAGGGGTATGATGCTGTAGAGTCTGACTTTTTTGCAGTGGCACATGGTTTTGTGAGTATTACCCCTATTCAAATGGATGCCACCAATTATGACGTTTTACATGCATTACAAGTCCAAATGAACCCATAAATAGCCATACAGCTGGGTAATACAAGGCGTATGCTCAACTGTTTGTTATAACTTTGTGAAAATACGCGCACAGATACTATTTCTACATGCTTTTTTGCTAATCTTAGCGCAAATTAAATTTATTATTTTTGTATTTTTTAGAGAGTAAGATAAATGTCTGTGTTGTCTCAAATCCGTTTCATTGCAGTACCCGCAGCCATGTTGAAGACAGTTGTTTTATCAACTGCTGTTGTTTCGACTGTTATTTTAAGTGGTTGTGCGTCTAAGCCACAGGTCAACAATGCAACACGTTTTGCGAAAGCACCAGACTATTATACGGTTCGTTCGGGTGATACTTTGAGTGGTATTGCGATGCGTTATGGGCTGAGTTATTTGTCAGTTGCAGAGATGAATGATATTGCTGCACCGTACCGAATTTATGTGGGGCAATCACTACGCTTAAAAGGCTCAGGGAACCCGCGTACCACAACAACACAACCAATGACCCAAGTTGCTCCAATTCAACGTCAAAATGTTGGTCTCCCGAGTCAAAATACAGCCACCACAACCAGCACGACTCCTGCTAAAGTACCTACTGCACCTGTTGCGAGCTCGCAAACCTCGACTTTACGTTGGGTTAAACCGAGTAATGGTGCTGTATTGCAAGGTTACAATTTAGCCAATAATGTGAAAGGTATTCGCTATGCTGGTAACCAAGGCGATCCAATCTATGCAGCAGCAGATGGGCAGGTGGTATATGCGGCAGACGGTTTAAAAGAATATGGGAACTTAATTTTGATTAAGCATATTGATGGCTATATCACAGCCTATGCACATAATAGTGCAATGAATGTGAAGAGCGGTCAAAATGTGACAGCTGGCCAAAAAATTGCTGAAATGGGATCAACAGGCACAAATCGTACCATGTTGGAGTTCCAAGTACGCCTAGATGGCAAGCCAATCAATCCGACTATAGTTTTACCATTAAATTAAAAAATCTGGATGCAAAGCAAAAAATTCACCGTATAATACAATGAGTTGTTTTTATCGAAAAGATGAAAACTTCTCATGAATCCAGAGAGAATTTTATGTTAGATCAACTACGGGCAATGGGTGTTTTTGCTTGTGTTGTAGAAAAAAGTTCCTTTAGTGGTGCTGCGCGTGAGCTAGGCATCACTACAAGTGCTGTAAGCCAGCAAATTCGTTCTTTAGAGCAAGAGATGGAAGTTGTTCTTCTACATCGCTCAACTCGAAAGTTGAATTTAACTGAAGCAGGTCAGGCTTTTTTCCACAGCTGTCAAGAAATGCTCGCCGCTGCTGAACGTGGCAAAATACGTATCAATGAATTGCGCGATGATCTAGTCGGTGAGCTACGAATAGCGACTACGCCAGAGTTGGGTGCAAATCATGTGATTCCTGCTTTGTCACATTGGATGTCTGCACATCGTGGATTATCTGTTCATATAGAAGCAGATAATCATTATGTGGACTTGCTTGCAGGGCGTATTGATATTGCTTTAAGAATGGGGCCAATAGTTGACGATCAGAGTTTTCATGTTGTGCCTTTGGCTCGTGTTGAACAAATCTTGGTCGCATCGCCGAGTTATTTGAACCAGTCGGCGCCAATTTCACGACCTGAAGATTTAAAAAATCACGATCTTATTCCGATTACCATCATGAAAAATAATCATGATTTTGATTTTAAAAATGTGGTTACAGGTGAGATGGTCGAGCTTGAGATGAAATCGAGAGTAGCCAGTAACAATATTTTGGTGACAAAAACGCTGTGCCAGCATGGTCACGGGGTCGCTCGGATTTTATATTTGGATGTACAAAAAGAATTGGTGAACGGTTCTTTAGTAGAAGTTATTCCAGAATGGAAGCTACCAAATTTTACTTTATATGCTATCACTTCAAAGCATGAACAACAGCCGATGAAGATCCATCGTTGTTTGGATGCCTTGAAACAATACTTTTGCCAACTACCTGGCGGTCGTATCTACCAAGAAGCAAGCTAATTCTATAGAGACAATACTCAAGTATGAGGCAAGCTCTACATATTCTTACTTATAAATTTTTACTGATATAAAAACATAATTTGGGGTTAAGCGGTTCACATGGATCCGCTTAACATTTAGAGCAGTAGAACGAGGCAAAAAACCTAAATTCTGCTGCTCTTTATTTTTGTATTTTTAAGCGTCGCCTTGAGTGAGTTCTAAAGCACGTTGGTAGGCAATTTTCTTTTTAATCCCTGTTAAGTCCGCAGCCAATTGAGATGCAGCTTTTACAGATAAATCTTGTAAGAGGCGTGTTAACAGCTGATCAAGCTTTTCTTGTTCCATATCTTTTTCTGCAGTTGCACCGCCTACAACCAGAACAATTTCACCTTTTTGTTGATGATGGTCGTTGGCAATGAACGCCACCAGTTCACCTAAAGTCATTTTCTTGACGGTTTCAAAGGTTTTGGTAATTTCACGTGCAAAACCAACAGGGCGATCTGCTCCAAACACCTTCGCCATATCTGTGACACTGTCTAAAATGCGATGTGGTGCTTCATAAAAAATTAGCGTTTGTGTCTCGTCTTTGAGTTTTTCTAGGTTTGCTAGTCGCTGAGTTTGTTTAGAGGATAAAAATCCCTCGAAGCTAAAACGGTCACTGGGTAAGCCTACTGAACTTAAAGCAGCAATTGCGGCACAAGCACCAGGGACAGGAATGACGCGGATATTATGCTCTTGTGCAGCACGAACCAATTTAAAACCGGGATCACTAATCAGTGGCGTACCTGCATCACTGATCAGTGCCATGTCTTCGCCCTTTAGCAAGCGCTGAATTAACAAGTCGATTTTATTACTTTCGTTATGATCATGACATGCAGTAAGAGGGGTTTGAATATTGAAGTGCTTAAGAAGTTGAGCTGAGGTTCGTGTATCTTCAGCAGCAATCACTTTGACTGACTTTAATACATCAATTGCACGATAAGTCATGTCATCTAAGTGCCCGATAGGGGTTGCGACTACAAATAACTGGCCACTCATGGGTTTTCTCCGCACTGCAAAATAATAAAAGGACTTCGCTTGAAAGTCTAAAAGTGCAATATATCTTTTCAAACATACTGCAATACATCATTCTACCCGAATTGCTCGCTATGGCGTGAATTAGAATCTATGAGGCATCTATTTTCCAGCTACAATTTAAGACTTCGCTTGAAATTTGGCTATTAAGAAATAAGGAAAAGTAGAAGTCATCAAGAGAAGTGGTGGTGAGACATCTCAGATAAGAGCTTTTATGTCTAAGCGGATAGGAAGATAATGGAAGTCATCAAGCTGTATATAATTTAAGCTATGATTTTTAGATCATACTGCCATTCATAGAAAATAATAACGGGGAAATAGAACAGAATGAAACTGGGACAGTGGGCAGAGCAGCAAGCTTTGGTCTTATTAGAACAACAGGGTTATGCTTATGTGGTAGGCAATTATCATTCAAGATTTGGTGAAATTGATTTAATTGTACAGAAGGAGCAAGAGTTGGTCTTTGTTGAGGTTAAAGCGCGATCAAGAACGCGATTTGCGCAAGCCGTTGAAACAATTTCCCAGTCAAAACAGCGTAAAATAGCCAAAACGGCCATGTTATTTTTACAAGATCATCCACATTTCCAGCATTATTATTGTCGCTTTGATGTGATTTGTTTTGATTTTTTTAAAGAAATTGCAAAAACCATACAGCAAGATTTTTCAAAATTCACTTATGATCAGCAATGGATAGAAAATGCTTTTACTTTTGATCAAGACTTTATTAATCTTTGAACAAAATCAGAGCTGAAATGCTGCATTAAAAATAGTTTGAAAAATTGAGGAGTCTTGCTGAGTGTTCAATCGTATTGCAATGACCGTATTATGTGTCGCAAGTTTATCTGGATGTGCAAGTTTCATTTCGGGTGGAACAGGGACAGCTGCTGTAGGAACAGAAAGTGGTGCGCGTTCATTAGGACAAGTTTTCATCGACTCTTCAATTGAGCGTACTGCAAAAATTAATTTATATAAATTGGATAGCCGTTTTAAACAGTCACGTGTCAATATTGAAAGTTTTCACGGCAATGTACTATTAACAGGACAAGTTCCTGATCAGCATTTACGTCAACTCGCAGAAGATAATGTCCGTGCGATGTCGGATGTAAAAACGGTACATAATTATATTACTGTTGGAGACCAGATCAGTTACGGTACGATCATGCAAGATACATCTGTGACGGCTAATACCCGTGGTTTGATTATGAAAGCAGCGGTGGTTTCTGATGCAAAAGTACGGATTCACACAGAAGATGGTGTGTTGTATGTGATGGG
Source organism: Acinetobacter sp. SW-226 (assembly GCF_055632855.1). Lineage (NCBI taxonomy): Bacteria > Pseudomonadati > Pseudomonadota > Gammaproteobacteria > Moraxellales > Moraxellaceae > Acinetobacter > Acinetobacter sp. SW-226. The sequence goes on from NZ_CM145752.1 coordinate 1,188,747, forward strand.
GCGTTTAAATACTGCTGAAATTGCGGACTTAAACCAAGTATTACAACAAGTGGGTAACGTCACTAAAATTATTACCTTAGTTGATAACATTGAACAACAATCACAAACGAGCAATGCATTTGCATCACCTATGATGAATGCTGTACCTACAGAACAAACACCTGTAGCGATAGACCCAGACCAAGTTGAGCCAAGTAATGTTCAATAAACTTCAGCCTTTTATTAAAGGACTGAATCGTTCGGTAGAGTATGCAAGATTACTGTACCGTGATTTTCGTATTTATGATGTCGGTAGCTATGCCCTAAACCGTTTAACGCCGCGTAAAGGCTATTTCGTTCAAGAAAATGTAGCTTATGGTTTGCGTGCGCGACATCGTTTGGATTTGTTCCGCACACAAACGCCACGTGAGCATCGTCCACTAATTGTTTTTGTGCATGGTGGTGCGTGGATGCATGGTGATAAGAAAGACTATCGCTTCATTGGTGAGGCTTTTGCCAAAGAAGGTTTTGATGTGGCAGTGATTAATTATCATTTGGCACCTGAGCATATCTTTCCGACCTCAATTGATGACTTGAGTTTGGCTTTAAACTTTTTAAATGTGCATCAACAAAAGTATCAGATTTCGACTGAAAAAGTTGTATTGATGGGGCATTCCGCAGGTGCATTTAATGTGATGTCGGCGCTTTATCATCCTAAGCCTTATGAGATCCAGTGCCGAAGTCAAATTACCGCCATTATTGGTTTGGCAGGGCCTTATCATTTTGACTATAAAGGCGATCCAATTTGTGCAGATGCTTTTGATCAAAACAAGCCTTATCAAGAAGTCATGCCGTATTATTTTGTTGAGTCGAATACGGTGAAACATTATCTGCTGGTTGCAGAAAATGATGACATTGTTGGCTTAAGCAATGCTGTTGACTTGGATCGTAGATTGAAAGAAAAGGGTAATTACAGTCAACTTTGGACCGTACCACGTATGGGACATATCTCGATGATTGGTTCAGTCTCAAGTTTATTTAGTCGTTACTTTAGTACCAAGCAAAAAATCATGCAGGCGTTAGAGGATGCACTTAAGCATTAATTGGATCGTAACTTATCATGGAACAGTGAGTGAGCTTATAGCCACTCACGTGTGTCATCGGCTACAATAGTCCCTTGAGTCGCATGCATAATCATCGCATGCGCGATACTGCCTTTAAAAGGAATTTCAGGGAGTTGATCAAACTTAAAGAATTGTGCATCACTGATTTCTTCTTCTTGTAAACATAGTTCACCCGAGGCATATTCAGCTTTAAATGCAACCATTAAATTACTCGGGAAAGGCCAAGGTTGACTTGCCAAGTATTGAATATTTTGCACTTGAATCCCGACTTCTTCCAAGGTTTCGCGACGTACCGCTTCTTCTAAAGTTTCACCGACCTCAACAAAACCTGCAATCAAACCATACATGTTGCTGCGTGTGTTACGTGCATTTTTAGCCAATAGGATTTCATTTTCCCCCCGAGTGATGACTGTAATCACGCACGGTTGTACACGTGGGTACTGATGATAACCACAGGCAGGGCAAATCATGGCGTACTCGGTCGCATGTGCTTGAGTGGCATGACCACAGTGGCTACAGTACTTATGATTACGGCGCCATTCTAGTAGTTGGATTGCGCGGCTGGCTTGCTCAAATTGCTCAGTACTCCAAAGTGGAAGTAACTGACGAATTGGAATTAACTGTAAACCTTCGGGAATAGGCTCATTTTCTAATAAATCTCGGGCAATCACCTGATCACCCGAGTGAAAACTTAAATCACTTGCTAACTTTTCTACACGGGGCAATTGGAAGTTATGGTCAACCAATAATTGTTGTTGATGAAAAATATATGCAAGTGATAATTCTGACATTAGGCAACAGTCTTTAAGTTTTGGCTACTGGCTAATGCTACATCAAACATGCTGTGTAATACAGGTTGTTTACTCTTTAAATTCTCAATCAGCATATCGGCACTTGCGAGTGCATCAAGCACATGATTCACTTGCGCTGCCGTCAGAGCCGTTTCTGCATCTAGCTGTTGTTGAACAAATGCTGCTGCAATATTCAGTGCTGTTTGACCATGTTCTGCACCCAAGAACAACATTGCACCAGCTACTTCACGTAACTGGGCAGAGGTATTCTCAAGCACGATTAAGTTTTGTTCTTGTTGGTATTGCGTCAATGCTTGACTGCTTAAATCAATGGATACTTTTGCTTCTGTGAGCAAAGCTGCATGTGCTTCGTCTAAACGGTCTAGCGAGATATTCATGTTATTCACACGAAGCTGCAAGCGGCTTGATGTATGGTGACGCTCTAGTACGCCAATCGAGTTCATTGCTGACAGAATGACATTCATGAGTTGTTGTGCAAAGTTTTCATCTTTAAGCATATCAGTTTGACTGAGAGATGCTGCCTGACGGTTTAAGTCATTATGTGCTTCGTTTAAATTTAACACTTTGAAAATATTGGCAAGATCGACCAGCTTCGCTTGAAGCTCTTGAGTCTTTTCTGGCGTCATGTTTTGGTAGTTGTACTCAATATCATTACGGATTTGTGACATTTCAGCGGTGACCAAATCACTAATCGTATGCATTGTTTCAAAATCAGGGCCATATAAGTGGCGGCTGAAAACTTGTAGTTGAGTATCAGTCAGTAGGTCATCGCCAATGTTGAGTTGACTCCGAATTTGCTGAGATACTTCATCTTCTTGGCTAATACAAAGGCTGAGAATATTAGCAAGATCTGTTAAGTCTGCTTTGAAGCTTTCAGGGGCTGCAAAGAATTGCGCCATATTACGTTCAATACTGACTAGGGTGCGTAAGCGGGGTTCATTGATGATGAGCTGATCAATTTGATTGAGTGCAACATAGACCAAGTTCCAATACTGTTTACTTGGTGTTTGTTCAGATAGCCCCGCTAAATAGGTTCCAACCAATTTTATAGCTTGTAAGTCCAACTCACTCTCTTCTTGCTTCAGCATTTTGCTTAGAGAAAGCTTATACAAGCGGTGAACGTATTGTGATTTTTCAAGACTTGGTGCTTGGGGTAAATGAAAATCAGGAGTGATGCAATCTAATAGCGACTCGATATGTTGACCTTCTTGGGTCAAAGGTTTACCTAAAGCCCGTTCCAGTCGGTTTAATGTATCGAGTAAAAACTGTGGGATTTTGACTTCTCTTAAGCAGATGAATTCAATGTAGCGCTTTAGCATCGTTGTGCCTTCACTCAGCGCAATGACATCTTGAGTATTAATTTGTGCAGGATTCCCCATGATCTTGCGCATTAACTCAGCAGAGTATTCAGCAATTTTTGCCAAGCTTGGCATATCAATCAATGCAAGGACTTGAGCACACTGCTCAAATTGGTTTAATGCATCGTCAATTCCAAATGGTAAAGTCTGATCTTCTGCTAAGGTGCTCACAGCTGATTCAACCAGTTTAATGGAATTATCCACTTCATTTTTTATTATCAGCAGCGCTGTTGGATCAAAATGAATAGAGGTTTGGTAAGACATTGATCTGCACCTATCCTAGTGTTTTATCGTGTTTATATGCTGCCAAATAGAGGCATAGCAACTTGTTTATCACTATAGCCTAACTGAAAAATCTTGTAATACAAAAGTTAACAAAAACTTTAGATTTTATTTGGCAAAAAGGCAAGGTGTACCATGTTTTTCTTGGTATTGTTTGACCCAAGTCTCATGTGCTTCTAGTTCCTCGGTCGAGGGTAAAATCACTGGGAGTTCAATTTCAAGTGTTTGACGTGTTGCTTGGCTATTTTGTTGTTCGCTATGTGATAGGGCGTCCATATCAAAAGAAACCTGACCACCCGTCATAGCTAAGTAAACATCAGCAAGGATTTCAGCATCGAGTAAGGCGCCGTGGAAGGTACGGTCACGCTGTGGAATTTCGTAACGGCGAACTAAGGCATCGAGTGAGTTTTTCTGTCCCGGATGCTTAGACTTTGCCATCGCGAGAGTATCTGTCACCGCACATACTTCAGAAAGCGCAACAAAACCTGCACGCTTGAACTCTGTATCTAAGAAGTTCATATCGAAAGTCGCGTTATGTGCAATGATCTCAGCACCTTTTAAATATGCAAACAAAGTATCTGCAATATCTTGGTACAGCGGTTTGTCTTTAAGAAAGTCATCTGAAATACCGTGGACATTTTCAGAGTCGCCCACAGGTTTTTGCGGATTGATATAAATATGAATTGAACTACCCGTAAGTTTGCGGTTGACCATTTCAATGGCACCGACTTCAATAATACGGTCGCCATCTTGATAATAAAAACCTGTGGTTTCGGTATCGAGAATGAGTTGTCTTGAACCAAAGACTTCAACCTTACGCGGGGTAATCACAATTTGTGGATGTTGTTTGAGTTGTGTTAAATCGACACTTGCCGTAATTTCAGGCGTTTGATCAGTAGAAGGCTTCGTTGTCTCAAATTCTGGTTCAGCCACTGTACTTGGTTCTTGTACTGGAACGTCTATTTCACTTTCGGCTAAATCTTCGCTGTCATCGGCTTCTTCGTCATCGAAACCCAAACCAAAAGGATCGTTTAACAACCAGTCGGGTTCAACTTTTTTTTATCTACAGAGGGTTCTGTTGTTGCAGTTTTAGACTGACGAAGTTGAGCCTGTGTTTGATCGGCACCGAGGTTTGCCAATTGATCTGCCATTTCATTGCCTTCGTGACCTGCATGACCTTTAACCCAATGCCAGTCGATATCACGCCCTTGACAGGCTGCATCGAGTTTTTGCCATAAGTCTGGATTTTTAACATCTTTCCAATTTTTCTTTTTCCAACCCGTAATCCACTCGGTAATGCCGCGTTTTACGTAGGTTGAATCTGTCCAAACAATCAACTTTGCGTCTGTTGGGCAAAAAAGGATACCCTCAATAGCGGCAGTGAGTTCCATGCGGTTATTGGTGGTATTATCTTCACCACCACACAGTTTATGTTCTTCAGTTTCTGTAATAATGTAGGCACCCCATCCCCCAAGACCTGGGTTTCCACGACAAGCACCATCGACATACAGGGTAATTGTTTGTGACATACACAACTTCCGTAAACTGAAAATTAAAACTAAGCGGGCACCATTGTATAACGCAAATGCACTAGAGAAGTGTATAAGATGCAGCTTTTTTAATTTCTTGTAACATTTATACTGATTTCGAGTTAAATTAACGCCTTGTGTCTGTGGCCTGCTTTACTACAATGGCAGATCTAAAAAATAAATTTTATACGAGTTGTTTGGATTCTCTTATGTATAAGTCAGCTGCCTTTTTTGGCCAACCGATGTTACCGACATTATTTAAAATTACAGTCCTCGGTTCAGCACTTGCGACACTCGGTTTGGTAGGCTGTTCCTCGACGCAAAGTGCAACTCAGGCATCGAAGTCCAAACAACTGGGTTCAGGTTATTTAGATGCAAACAGTTTAGATTCTTTAGAAGACCTCCTTTCTGCGACCGATATGCGCGCGGTGGAAGGGGATCGACTTTTGGTGTTAAAGCACGGTGACGTGTGGAAACGGATGACTGTGGGTTTTAAGATGAACAGTGATCACTGGAATCCACGTATTGATGCACAGCGCGGTTGGTTTATTTCACGTCAACCGTATTTGGATCGCTTAAGTGCGCGTGCTTCACGTTATTTGTATCATACTGTTAAAGAAGCTGAGCGTCGTGGTTTACCAACAGAGCTTGCTCTGCTACCTGTGATTGAAAGCTCGTATGATCCTGCTGCAACCAGTAGTGCAGCGGCTGCCGGCTTATGGCAATTTATTCCAAGTACTGGCCGTATTTATGGCTTAAAACAAAGTAGCCAGTACGATGGCCGACGTGATGTGGTTGAGTCAACGCGTGCTGCGTATGAATTCTTAGGAAGTTTATATAACCAGTTTGGTTCATGGGAACTTGCGCTAGCAGCTTATAATGCAGGTCCGGGCCGTATTCAACAAGCGATTAACCGCAATAAAGCGGCGGGTTTACCAACGGATTATTGGTCGTTAAAACTGCCTGAAGAAACCATGAACTATGTACCACGTTTCTTGGCAGTTGCGCAGATCATTAAAAATCCAAATGCCTATAACATTAATTTGCCGCCGATTGCGAACCGTCCGCACTTTAGAGAAGTCACTGTGGGCGCGGTGAGTTTAAATGAAGTTGCGTCGATTACAGGTTTAAGCCGAGCCGAATTATATCAGTTAAATCCAGGACACCGTGGAGAGTGGATTGATAGTTCAAGTCCAATGCGAATTTTAATTCCTGCAGATTTGAGCCCTTCGGTTGATGCGCGTTTGAAGAAGTTACAAGGTGGCTCAGGCGGTTTATGGGCATCTGCCAATACTAAATTGCCTGAAAATAATCAAACAATCCAACCGAGCAAAGTTGAACCACCAACTTTAAACAGCAAAACTATTTCTCCATCGAAAAATACTCCTCCAGTTTTGGCGACAACAACAACCAAAACTGAGCCGAAGTTAACGACATCCACTGTAACGTCATCTAGTGCCGCAAGTGTAAGTACCCCCGTACGCGGTTCTACGCCTAAAGGTTCGAGTGCACTAGCAGCCTTTGCTGCCAATAGCGATATTCCAAGTGCACCACGTATTCCTGTTGCTGTAACGCCTGTGACACCTGTAAAACCAGTATCAGTTGAACCCCCGATTTCTGCTGCGGAGCGTGAGCAGTTAACTGCAGCTATTCAGGCTGAAGGTCAAACTAAAACTGTTGATGAAGTCCTAAAACCTGTTGCGACTAAAGCAGAACAAGCTGAAGTGGTTGCTGAAATTCAAGCTTTAGCACCACAAGGGACAGAAATTGTCGATCCTTTAGATGGCAAAATTAAACTGACTGCAATTCAAACGAGTCAGTCTGTGGCTGAGCTACAAGGTAAAGAGTTGACTAAAGGCTTTGCATATCCAAAATCGGTGGCAGACAATACCAGTCTTGATTCGGACGAAGTGAAACGTAATCAAGGTAAAAACTTTGTTAAGACTGACTCTGAAATTGTAATTGTTCCGCCAAAAGGCAAACGTTCAACTTATACCGTACAACCGGGTGATACTTTAGCCGTAATTGCAGCTAAAAATGGGGTGAATTGGCGTGATGTAGCGAAATGGAACCAAATGGATGCCAATGCTACACTATATGTCGGAACCTCTATCTATTTATATGACGCAAAACCTCTGGTTGAAAAAGTCGAACCGCGTTCTGCTATAAAAACCGATTCTAAGCCTGATAGTTATACCGTTCGTGCCAATGATACTTTAACGGGTATTGCAGATGAATTTGGTTTAAGCCTCAAGCAGTTGGCTGACTATAATGGTTTAAGTGTGAGCAGTGGCGTGCGTGTGGGACAAAAGCTTTCCTTAAAAGAAACAGCACAATCACGCGCAAAAGCTAACGATGAGAAAGCGACTAGCCAAACTAAAGTAGCAACTCAGTCTTATACGGTGAAACGTGGCGAATATTTGAAACTGATTGCAGACCGTTATGCGCTATCAAATCAAGAATTGGCAGATTTAACACCAGGTTTAAATGCGGGCAGCAACTTGTTGGTGGGACAAAAAATTAATGTGCCTCTCAATGATGTTAAAAGCTTAGCGGCAAATAATACAAAAGCCTCTTCTGTTAAAATTGATAATGCTAAAGCTGCACCACAGTTCAAAGTTGAAAGTTATAAAGTGCAACGTGGCGATACACTTTATAGCATTGCCTCACAGTCGAAAATGAGCCTGTCTGAGCTTGCGGATTTAAACAACATTTCAAGCAATAGTGGTTTACAAGTCGGTCAAACAATCAAAATCCCTGCGGGTTCAACTGTGCCAGATACTTATACGGTTCAGTCTGGGGATTCGTTAACTGTGATTGCTTCGAAATATAATTTGGGTATGGACTATATTGCTGATCTCAATAATATGAGTCGTACAGCGGGCTTACGTGCGGGTCAAAAACTCAAATTAACGGGTGAAGTATCTGCTGTTGAAATGCCGAAAACAGTCGAAAAACAAACGACTGCAAGTAATAACTCAACTGATATTCACGTGGTGAAATCGGGAGAAACCCTAAATAGTATTGCGCGTAAATATCACTTACAGCTTAACTATTTGGCTGAACTGAATAACTTAAGCCGTACGACCAATGTTCGTGTCGGTCAGCGTTTAAAAATAGACGGTGATGTTGATCCGGCGCCAATCAAAACAGAAACAGTGACAGCAAAACTACAAGCAAATTCAGGTCGAGCAACTGAAAGCTATAAAGTGAAGTCAGGTGAATCGTTAAACTCAATTGCAAGTCGTGTTGGGATGTCGGTGTCAGAGCTTGCTGCTTTAAATAACCTCAGTGTACGTGCGGGCTTACAAGTTGGCCAAAGCATTCAAATCCCGAAACTGATTACGCAGTACACAGTGAAACGTGGTGATACCTTAATTGGACTGGCAAGCCGTTACGGGATGGACACTTCGCAATTGGCTGAGCTCAATGACATTAAGCCGAATACGCAGTTGCGCATTGGCGATGTAATTAAGGTGCCGAACTAATATTGAGTTGAAATGCAATTTCAGAGTAATCATCCGATGATGGTTAGAACAACGCTCTTGCTGTTCAGCCTTGTAACGATACCTTTAAAGGCATGGTCTGCAGTCCAGACCATGCCTTTTATTGCACCTTATGGTATGCCGAAATACAGCCAACTAGATCATCTGCCTTATGCCAATGTGCAGGCACCGAAGGGTGGTGAATTAACTCGTGCAGTCATTGGGAGTTTTGATAACTTAAACAGCATGAATGGTCGCGGTACTGCGGTTGAGGGAACCAATTATTTATTTGACTCACTCATGAGTAGTTCGTTAGATGAGCCTGCAGTGATGTATCCATTGCTGGCAGAAAAGGTTAGCTATGACCCGAAAAATTTTAACACCATCATTTTTCATTTAAACCCAAAAGCACGGTTTAGTGATGGTAGTCCTGTTACTGCAACTGATGTAAAGTTCAGTTTTGATCTTTTTCAAACCAAGTCCAATTTTGGCTTGCAGATGTATTTGTCGGATTTAGCCAAGACCGAAGTGTTGTCCAAATACAGTATCAAGATGCATTTTAAAACACGAAATAATGTGGAAATGCCTTTGATCGTGGCCAGAATGCCAATTTATTCCAAAAAGGACTGGCAAGGCAAAGACTTTAGTCAAACTTCAGTCAAGCCGATTTTAGGCTCAGGCCCTTATGTTTTAGAGAAAATCAATGCAGGGCAGCGCGTTGTTTATAAACGTAATCCAAAGTATTGGGCCAAAGATTTAAAGGTCAATCAAGGGCGTTATAATTTTAACCATGTGGCTTATGTGTATTATCGCAGCAAAGATATTGCTTTTACTGCGTTTAAGGCGGGTTTATATACTTTGCATGAGGAAGAGTCCGCACGCCAATGGGTGACGGCCTATAACTTTCCCGCAGTGAAACAAGGTCTCGTTAAAAAGTATCGCTTTAAGCATTTCAATCCGATACCGACGCAAAGTTTTGTGTTTAATACCCGTCGTCAGCCTTTTCAAGATATTTATTTTCGCCAAGCTTTAACTTATGCCTACGACTTTGAGTGGCAAAACAAAGCGATGTTCTATGGGCAATATCAACGTCTGCAAAGTTATTTTTCTAATAGCGAACTAGAGGCGAAGGGTCTGCCTTCGGCTGCTGAAATCAAAATTTTAAAACCTTATTTGGCGAAATTGCATCCTGTGCAGCGAGACGGCGTTTTAAAAAATTGGCATTATTCAGCTTCAGATGGATCGGGCTATAATCGAAATAATTTGCTTATCGCACGACAGATTTTATTAAAAAATGGCTATAGATATAATGCCAAAGGGCAATTGTTGGATCGGAAAAATAAGCCGATCCAGTTTGAGTTTCTGATTCAGCCAAGTGATGCTGTGCGTGAAATTGCGCCTTTTGTTCGCCATCTAAAGCGACTAGGAATACAGCTGAACATTCGACAGGTTGATACACCTCAGTATTATGAGCGGATGCGTACTCAAGATTTTGATATGACCCTACAAACGATGCCGCAGTCTTTAACACCGGGCAAAGAACAGGTACAGCTGTGGGGTAGTACTTCAGCCCATCAGGTGGGAAATTATAATTATTCAGGCATTCAAAATCCGGTGATTGATCAGATGATTCAACAGTTGATTCAAGCACCTGATCGTAAGCAAGTGGTGGTACAAACGCGTATTTTAGATCGCTTGCTGCGTGCAGGTTATTATCAGATACCAACCTATGGTAAGGCTGATCAATGGTATGCCTATTGGAATATGTATCAAAAACCGGTACGGAGCCCGCAGTTGAATGTCGGGTTAGATTATTGGTGGAGTGATGCTAAACAGGCAAAAAAGGTGAGCCAGTATTTAGGTCAGGCAACCAAGCCATAAGCTGGCATAGGGGTTTTTGAGATGCGTATCTATATATTCAAAAGGCTGTTGCTGATTGTTCCGACCTTATTTTTGATTTTGCTGATCAATTTTGCTGTGATCCAAATTGCGCCTGGAGGGCCTGTTGAGCAAGCCATTCAGCAAGCGGAAGTCATGCAAACTTTGGGTAATCTGGGCGGTGCAGGTGCAGGTTCAAATGTCTATCAAGGCGCACAAGGACTTAGTGATGAAATGCTCGCAAAGATCAAAGCACATTATGGTTTTGATCAGCCCATGCATGTACGCTTTTTTGAAATGGTGAAAAATTATGCGCAACTGGACTTCGGCACCAGCTTTTTTAAAGACCAGCCCGTTACAGCACTGATTAAGGATAAATTAACCGTATCCGTGTCCTTGGGGCTTTGGAGTGCCTTGCTAATCTATCTGATTTCCATTCCTTTGGGCATCAAAAAAGCTCGATTGCACGGTACGGTGTTTGATCAGTCTACATCGCTACTGCTGGCCGTGGCTTATGCGGTTCCTGCATTTATTTTTGCAATTCTTCTGATTGTATTTTTTGCAGGCGGTTCTTATTTTCAATGGTTCCCCTTACAAGGTTTAGTTTCGGAAAATTTTGCGGACTTGTCACTATGGGGCAAAATTAAAGATTATTTTTGGCACATGGCTTTACCGCTGTTAGCCATGGTGATTGGTGGTTTTGCCACGGTGACTTATCTCACCAAGTATTCGTTTATGGAAGAGCTCAGCAAGCCCTACGTGCTGACGGCGCGTTCTAAAGGTCTGACCGAGTCTCAAGTGTTGTATGGTCATGTGTTTCGCAATGCTATATTGATTGTGGTAGCAGGTTTACCTGAAGCTTTAATCGCTTACTTTTTTGTAGGTAATTTATTTATCGAGATCATTTTTAATCTGGATGGTTTAGGTTTATTGGGCTTTGAGGCGATTGTGCAACGCGACTATCCTGTGATCTTTGGCACCTTGTTCATTTTTACTTTGTTGGGCTTGCTGCTGCGTCTGATTGGCGATGTGTTGTATCAGTTGATTGATCCGCGAATACATTTTGATTCGCAAGGGAGAGGCTGATGCCACCCATTTTACAGGCAGGTTTCAAACGATTTAAGCAAAATAAGCTCGGGCTCAGTTGTTGTATTTTATTTATCTGTGTTTTTGTCCTTTCTTTAGCTGCAGAGCTGATCGCGAATGATAAACCGTTGTTGGTGAAGTATGATCATGCTTTGTATTTCCCTGTATTGAAACACTATCCTGAAACGACTTTTGGCGGTGTTTTCGAAACTGAAACTGAATATAAAGATCCAGTGGTACAACAGCTGATTCAAGCAAAAGGTTGGGCCATGTGGCCGTTGATTCAATATTCATATCAAACTCCCAATGTAGATTTGACAGTCCCAGTACCATCACCACCCACGATGCAAAATTGGCTCGGGACAGATGACCAAGGTCGTGATGTTCTGACGCGTGTATTGTATGGTTTACGTGTCTCATTGCTGTTTGGTTTTATTTTGACTTTCAGTTCAGCTGTATTGGGCATTGTGATTGGGGCAATACAAGGTTATTACGGTGGTTGGGTGGATTTAATTGGGCAGCGCATTTTAGAAGTCTGGGGTGGTTTGCCCATGCTGTTCATGGTGATGATTCTAGTCAGTATGTTCAGCCCCAATATCTACTGGCTGTTTTTCATCATGCTGTTATTCAGTTGGACGATTTTGGTTCCACTGGTACGTGCTGAGTTTTTAAGAGCTCGTCAGCTGGATTATGTTCGTGCAGCACGGAGTTTAGGTGTCACCAACCGAGCTATTATCTTTCGGCATATTTTACCCAATGCCATCAGCTCTAGCCTGTCACAACTGCCTTTTATCTTAACTGCCAATATTACTGCGCTAACAGCGCTGGATTTCTTGGGGTATGGTCTACCACCTGATGCGGCATCACTGGGCGAGCTTTTGTTACAAGGCAAGAATAATTTAAATGCACCATGGTTGGCACTGTCAGGCTTTTTTAGCTTAGCTAGCGTACTTGCGTTGCTAATGTATATCGGGGAGGCTTTGCGTGATGCATTTGACCCTAGACGCCAATAGAACAGCCTCCATACTTGAAGTGAATGCACTGAGCATTCAAAGTGCAGAAAGGGTGTTAGTCGATCAGCTCAGTTTTGAACTGCGTGCTGGGCAGACTTTAGCGCTGGTTGGAGAGAGCGGTTCAGGAAAATCAATCAGCGCTTTAGCCTTGATGGGTTTATTGCCGAAAACATTGCAAGTACAAGGCTCAGTACTGTTAGATGGAAAAAATCTCTTAGCGCTGAACGATGCACAATTTAGGCCGATTCGTGGGCAAAAAATCGCAATGGTTTTTCAAGAGCCGATGACCGCCTTGAATTCTTTACATCGGGTGGAAAAGATCATTGCTGAGACTCTATGGTTACAGGGCTGGTCGAAAACGCAAGCTCGGCAGCGTGTAATTGCCTTGCTAGAGGATGTGGGTATTCCAAATCCTGAAAGTGTGTTGCAATGTTTTCCTTATGAGCTGTCTGGTGGACAGCGCCAACGGGTCATGATTGCCATGGCACTGGTGCAAGAGCCTGATATTTTGATTGCTGATGAACCCACCACAGCACTAGATGTCATGCTACAAGTTCAAATTTTAGACTTGCTCAAGTCTTTACAACAGCGTCATAACATGGCCATGATTTTGATTAGCCATGACCTCAACTTGGTGAAACACTATGCTGATGATGTTGTGGTCATCCATCAGGGCAAGGTCATCGAGCAGGGGAAGGTTGCGCAAATTTTTGAGCAGTCGCAGTCTACTTATACTCAAAACTTAATCAATCATTCTTTTGGTCAAGCCATTCACGTACAAGATGCTGTGCCTTTACTGAGTTTAAAGCAACTCGAGGTCAAATTTCCGATTAAAAAAGGCTGGTTGAATCGAGCGACGCAGTATCGTGCTGCGATTGAAGCTTTAGACTTAAGCTTGGCTCAAGGACATTCTTTGGGCGTAGTGGGGGAAAGTGGTGCCGGCAAAAGTTCTTTGGCACTAGCTGTAGCAAGGTTGATTGAAAGTCGAGGACAGATCCAGTTTGGAGGACATGATTTAAACCAACTTTCGCAAAAAGCATTACGTCCACTTCGCGGTGATTTTCAAATCGTGTTTCAAGACCCGTTTGCAAGTTTGAATCCGCGCATGAGTGTTGAGCAAATTATCATGGAAGGTCTGACCTTAAAACCTTTGTCCTTGTTTGAGAGGACACAGCGTGTTGAGAATGTCTTATCTCAGGTGGAGTTACCAGTCACATTTAAAAGCTATTATCCACATGAGCTATCTGGCGGACAGAGGCAGCGTGTGGCTTTGGCGAGAGCCTTGGTGCTTCAGCCTAAACTATTGATTTTAGATGAGCCAACCTCGGCTTTAGACCGAAGTACGCAACGTTCGATCGTGGCTTTATTACGCCGTCTACAACAGGAGCAGGGCATCAGCTATTTGTTTATTAGTCATGACTTACAAGTAGTACGAGCACTTTGCCAACACGTTTTGGTTTTACGACATGCCAAAGTAGTAGAGTTACAAGCCACGGAACAGCTTTTTGAGCAACCGCAGTCTGACTATACGCGCCGACTGATTCAAGCCAGTCAGTATCAGTAAAATTATTTTAGTAAATAAAAGGTTGGGAAATTTGACAAAATGAATTGTCAAATTCTCTTGACTGTAGCCAAAAAACACATAGAGTAAAAACACTAAAAAATATTAAAGGATGAATTTTCATGAGCCAGCTTGCAAGCGCAATCGACATTGGGCAGGTCCATTTTAAAAATAAGATGATTAAAGGGGCGATGAGTGAAGCACTGGCTAATCATGCAGGTCAGCCGAATCATTTGCACTTGGGCTTGTATGAGGCTTGGGCAAAGGGCGGCCTAGGCTGTGCCATTACAGGTAATGTGATGGTGGACTTCCGAGCTAAAAATGAGCCGGGTGTGGTGGTGATTGAAACCGAACGTGACTTAGAATCATTAAAACAATGGGCTGCGATTGGTAAAAAACATGGCATGGTGCAATTGGTGCAGTTGTCACATCCGGGACGTCAATGTCCAAAGGGTTTAAATAAGGAGACGGTTGCACCTTCAGCAGTTCCGTTTAGCCCTGCTTTAGCAATGAGCTTTGGAACGCCGCGAGCACTTCGCGAAGATGAAATCCTCGATATTATCCAGCGCTTTGCAACTTCAGCCGCAATCTGTGAAAAAGCAGGCTTTGAAGGTGTGCAATTACATGGTGCGCATGGTTATCTGATTAGTCAGTTTTTATCGCCATTGACCAATAAACGCCAAGATCAATGGGGTGGCTCTGCTGAAAACCGCATGCGTTTTTTATTGGAAATTTATAAAGCGGTACGTGCAGCGACTTCGGATCAGTTTATTATTTCGGTCAAACTTAATTCAGCAGATTTTCAGCGTGGTGGAATCTCGGAAGAAGATGTCATTGCGACATTTAAAGCCATTGATGCAGTTGGGATCGATTTGATTGAGATTTCGGGTGGTAGCTATGAAGCACCCGCGATGGCAGGGGTGAAGCAAGAAAAACGCAAAGCGTCGACCATTGCACGTGAGGCTTACTTTTTAGAATTTGCTGAAAAAATTCGTGAGCAAGTTCAGTGTAAATTGATGGTGACAGGTGGTTTTCGCACTGTGGTTGGTATGAATGCAGCCTTAGAAAGTGGTGCGTGTGATTTTATTGGGATGGCACGCCCGTTTGCGGTAGAACCCGATGTGACCAACCGTTTAATTGCAGGGCAAGATGTGCGTTATGCAGTCGATAAGATTAAAACGGGTATTTCGATGATTGATAAAATGGCGATTATGGAAGTGATCTGGTACGCCGCGCAATTTAAGGATATCGCAGAAGGCAAACAACCAAATCCGAAACTGTCACCGCTCAAAGTGTTTTTTAATTATTTAAAAGGTAATGTGAAAGCCGTGATTAAAGGGCAAGTTAACTCTAGAAAGTCTGCTTAAGTAGCACTTACTGCGTGATAGACCAATAGTGTTCAAAATAAGAAGCAGACCATTGCCCATGTGCCATTGCAGCGCTGAAGGCAGGTCTGCTTTGTATTTGGATTAAATAGTGTTGAATGGCCTGATACTGAGCAAACTGCGGTGTGGCATAACTGGCTGCATAGAGTGGAAACCACATTAGTATATCCGCATAACTAAACACATCGCCTGCAAAGTATGCATACGCGCTTAAGTGGATCTCAATTTGTTTAAGCTGTCGATGTAGCTCAGGATTTAAATAAGCACGATTGAACGCGCTTTGAAAGGCTAAGCTCACAAAGCGCACTATAAAAGGTGTTTGTTGTTTAATGTGTTGGAAAACCTGTTTCAATGCCAAGTTGGGCATGAGACTGGCATCGCTACAATGGCTATAAAAACAGAAGTTCCAATACTGTGCATGGTCATGGGGAATAATCAACTTCTGCTGTAGTTGACATAAATATTCTACGATTGCACTGCTTTCAGTTAATCGTACTGTCTGAGCATCATGTGGAATGTCGAGCGTTGGAAATTTCAGATTGGTTTGTTTAGCTTGTGTTGTATCATAAAATTTGAGTTCGTAAGACAGCTCAAGTTCCTCAAGTAGCCAAAGAATACGGTGTGAACGTGAGTTTTGAAGATGATGTAAGATCATAAATATTTTATAGTTTTAAAAATGATAGGTCGTATCTATAAAAAGAAGAATAAAGGAAATCTAGGATGAAAAATAGCAATGTTGTGCTTTTAAGTGCTGTTTTACTTTGGGCAAATTCTCAACCGCTATGGGCGAATAGGTCCTATCAAACCGGTGATATTATTTTTCACGTCTCGAAGTCTCAACAAAGTTTAGGGATACAAAAAGCGACCAAGTCTCGTTATAGCCATATGGGTTTAATTGTGAATAAAGATGGAAAAGCATGGGTTTTAGAGGCAGTTCAGCCTGTGAAATATACGGCACTTCAGCAGTGGATTGATCGCGGGGTTGAGCGGCATTATGTGGTGAAGCGCTTTAAATCAAATTTGACTGTTCAGCAAAAGCAGAAGCTAATCAAGAACGCAGAACAATACTTAGGCCAGCCTTATGATCTTTATTTTGAGTGGGACAATCGTGAGTTATATTGCTCAGAAATAGTCTGGAAGGCCTATGATAATGCTTTAGGTATTGAGTTGGCTCCATTATCTAAACTCAAGCAATTTGATTTAAGTTCGCCTGAAGTCAAGCAACTCATGCAACAGCGATATGGGCAAAACATTCCCTCGAATGAAACTGTGATTGCGCCACAGGCTATTTTTGCCTCGACAGCTTTAGTTGAAGTTGATCGTAAGTAGACAGGCAATAAAAAAGCCCAAGTCATCATGCTTGGGCTTTTTTATGAGATGACTTTAGAAAAAATCAATCTCTAATATGGCGTCCCTACGGGGATTCGAACCCCGGTTACCGCCGTGAAAGGGCGATGTCCTAGGCCTCTAGACGATAGGGACAGTACAGAAGTGATGTTTTAAAACCGATTACTTTTGATCTTAAGTAATGGCGTCCCTACGGGGATTCGAACCCCGGTTACCGCCGTGAAAGGGCGATGTCCTAGGCCTCTAGACGATAGGGACTGAATAAAACTTTACTTCTGAAATTGGCGTCCCTACGGGGATTCGAACCCCGGTTACCGCCGTGAAAGGGCGATGTCCTAGGCCTCTAGACGATAGGGACGTTTCAGAGGTGGGCGTATATTAGGGTGAAAACAGAGGGGTGTCAAACGCTTTTCTCTAAATAATTCCAGTTTTAAGTGTTGAGTGCATAAAATTAAAACAATAGAGATGAAATGATCAAAAACTATATGATTTAAGTCGATTTTTTAAGCAGATCGGTGAGGCTATTTATAAACTCAGGATGTTGTAAATAACCCTCAATCAGATGAGGGTGAGCAAGATCGGTGGTGATTTGTTGATTAATAATGGCGGGATTAAATGCAAATGGTTTTTGATAGAGAGGAAATGCGCTTAGAAAATCAATGTCTGAATAAAAATTGATCCAGTCGCCGTATAAAGCCACAGGTCGTTGAATGGGTTGTTGTAAATGACACTGTATGACCCGAAAAGCAAGGGGTGAAGCTAAACTAATAAACGCTTGAATGTGGAGTTCAGGGTGTTGAATTAAATAATTATAGGCAATCACGCTGCCTAGAGAGTGGGCAATCACAATCTTGGGTTTTGTACCGTGTAACTGCTCATGCAGACGTGTATGCACTGTGTGGATGAAGTGTGGATTGGATAAATATAGATAAGCTTCAATTAAAAAGCGATGAATAAAGCTGCTATGTAGCTTTGGAAAGTGATTCATTAGGCTTCCTAAATCACGAAATGCAATATCCTTACTCAATAGGCTGATGTACTTAATTTTATGATTGAATGAGAGTTCATCAGAAATGGTGAGCTGAGGGTTTTGAGAAATTTCAGTCTGATGTTCGATATTGAGTGTAGCGGTGTGTGTTAGGTGAATAGGATGTAAAAAAGAAAAAGGAGACCAGTGTTGCGGTATGAGGGTGCTGGCATTGAGGGTGTTTTCTAAATGCTGACGTGTTAGAAGGTCTCCGTAAAAGGCCAGCCGACTGTGTCGCTGAATATAAAGAAAGTAATCTGCTTCTCCGCACTGTTCTAAGGCTTGTTTTAATATGATAAGCCAATGTTGAAGCAGGGTACGCGCAGTCTTATGCTGCTGATTCATCCCATGAATCCATACAATATTCATCGTGTATGCACCGATGATGTACTTGATAAAAACAGTATAAAAAAAAAGAGCGACCTCAGTCGCTCTTTTTAACATAAATGCTTAAGATTTATTGTGATAGAACTTATAGTAACTTGCATAGCAGACTGCAATAAACAGTAAACAACCAAAGAAGCTAATACGCATGCTTGGATCAAACACCATACTGACGCAGGTGATAAAGCAGAAGATAAAGCCAAGGATTGGCACAATAGGGAACAAGGGGGCTGCAAAACCTAATTCTTCTTTTTTACGCCCTTGTTTATACCACTGACGACGGAAGTTAAATTGGCTTAAACAGATACTCATCCAAACTACGACCATGGTAAAGGCTGCAATACCAAGTAGATTGGTAAAAATTGTTTCAGGTGCAAACTGTTCAGACAGTAAACCAGGCATTCCGCCAATCATCGTGACAATGACTGCAACATAAGGAATACCGCGAGTATTTAATTTTGAAAATACTGCTGGTAATTGTTTCTGATAAGACAATGACCACATCATACGTGATGCAGCAAACAACCCTGAGTTTGCAGCAGATAGCAGTGCTGTGATAATCACAAAACGAATGATATCTTCGGCATACGGAATGCCAATGTGTTGGAATACCGTTACAAATGGACTACTGCTCACGCCTTCAGCCGCTAAACCTGCTTCTTGATGCGGAAGGAGTGAAGTCACGACCAAGATGGTACCCACAAAGAAAATCAATAAGCGGAAAATCGCAGTATTGATGGCTTTGGGTACATTCTTGGCAGGATCTTTGGTTTCACCTGCAGCAACACCAATCAGCTCTGTACCAGAAAATGCAAAGTTTACAATCAGCATGGTAGTAAAGATTGGAAATAAGCCCTCAGGGAACCAACCTTGCGCTGTTAAGTTACTAAATAAAGGCGCAGCTTCATAACCTCTGTAGCCAATGACTCCAAAAATTGCCATTAAACCTAATAAGATAAAAGCAACAACCGTGATAACTTTTACCAAAGCCAGCCAGAACTCAGATTCAGCGAACCATTTGGTTGAAATCATATTCAGTGTAAATACGAAAGCACCAAAAATTAGGGTCCACATCCACATTGAGCTATCTGGATACCATTCCTGCATAAGAAGGGCAGCCGCTGTAAACTCTGTGCCTAATGTGACTGACCACGTGAGCCAATACAACCAAGTGATGGTATACCCTGTACCTGGGCCTATATAGCGTTTGGCATAAGCACCAAATGAGCCAGACTCAGGCATATGAACGGCAAGTTCCCCTAAACACAGCATGACCATATAGGCAATGATCCCACCGAGAAAATAAGAAATAATGGCACCTACAGGCCCCGTTTGTGCAATGACTTCACCCGACCCTAAAAATAGACCTGTTCCGATTGCGCCACCTAGCGAAATCATGACCAGATGTCGAGTACTCATAGCGCGCTTTAAAGGCGCAGAATTGCCCTGATGCGAAGCATCATTCGGAGATGAGTGCATAAGCGTTGAATTAGTTGGGGAATGAAGCGGGCTATTGTAGTGAAAAACTGCAAATCTGCAATGAAATAATAATAATTATGAATAAGTGTTGATCAGAAGATCAAGATATGGCGTCCCTACGGGGATTCGAACCCCGGTTACCGCCGTGAAAGGGCGATGTCCTAGGCCTCTAGACGATAGGGACGTTGTGAGGTGATGCGTATATTAAGGATTAAAGGCTTATTTGTCAAAAGGGTTTTAGTTATATGTTTACCAAGAGTTCAAACATTAGACAAAACAAGCAATTAAATTTAATAGTCCAATTTGTATCGAATTAAAACTGAGCTCAAGGTGTGGACTTGAGCTCACTGTTAGTGAAGAGGCTTAGTTTTTATTATGATAGAGCCAATAGTAACTGGCATAGCAAGCTGCCATGAAAAGTAGGCAGCCAATAAAACCTGAAAGCATTTCAGGGTCTGCTGCCATACTTAAACCTGTCGCAGTACAGCAGATAAAACCTAAAATCGGAACCAATGGATACCAAGGGGTACGGAATTTTAGCTCCGATAAAGCATGACCTTGCTTTAACCATTGGCGACGGAAGTTAAACTGACTCCAGCAAATACTCATCCAGACAATCACCATAGTGAATGCAGCAACACCCATCAAGTTTTTAAAAATGACATCTGCACCAAACTGCTCAGAGAGTAAGCCCGGCAAGCCACCAATCATAGTGACCCAAATGGCAATATAAGGCACCCCAGATTTACTTACTTTAGCAAAAAGCTTGGGTAGTTGGTTTTGTGAGGATAAGGCCCACATCATGCGTGAGGCTGCATATAAGCCGGAGTTCGCAGTTGATAATAAGGCGGTGATGATGACAAAACGGATAAAGTCTTCAGCATAGGGGATACCCATTTGGGTGAATACAGTTACAAATGGGCTACTGCTTAAGCCACTATGTCCACCCACTTGCAAACCTGTGTTGCTATAGCTGAGCAGCGAGCTGATAACAACGATGGTGCCAACAAAGAAAATAATCAGGCGCCAAACCGCGGCATGAATGGCTTTAGGTACATTTTTTTCTGGGTTTTCAGTTTCACCTGCGGCAATGCCAATCATTTCTGTGCCATTAAAAGCAAAGTTTACAATTAATAAGGTGGTAAACAAAGGAATAAGGCCATTCGGTAGCCAGCCTTGTGCGGTTAAGTTGCTAAATAAAGGTGCAGATTCATATCCTTGAAAAGGGATGACACCGAAAATACAGGCAAAGCCTAAAAGAATGAAAATAAGTACAGTTGCGACTTTGATCATGGATAGCCAAAACTCAGACTCTGCAAAAGCTCGGGTTGAGCTAAGGTTTGAAATCAGTACGCCACTGGCAAAGATTAATGTCCATAACCAGATCGAGGTTTGTGGGAACCATTCCTGTACCAAAATGGCTGCTGCAGTAAATTCGGTGCCGAGTGTTGCCGACCAACCGAGCCAATACATCCACGACACCATATAACCTGTGCCAGGGCCAATATAACGTGTTGCAAAGGCACCAAATGAACCAGAAACAGGTAAATGTACTGCAAGCTCCCCGAGGCAAAGCATGACCATATATGCAATTAAACCACCAATAATATAAGCCAGCACAGCACCGAGAGGGCCTGCTTGAGAAATTACTTCACCTGAGCCCATAAATAGGCCTGTGCCAATGGCACCACCTAGCGATAGCATGATCAGGTGACGCGTGCTCATGGCACGTTTCAATGAGGTATTTTGCGGTGAATTCGTTGAGGGTTGTGAAGGCGGTGTTGCAGATTGCATAGTAAATGAAACAATGGGCTTAAAGTGATATTCTAGTTTTGAATAAGATGAAAATTCACATAAATTGGAATTTTCGGATGAAGTATCTAGATTAATTTAAAAAACAAATATTTGAGTTGTATATCTTAGTGATCGGGTGTTGGGTATGAGCTTTTGCTTTCGGTGTTTGAATGCACTTCTTGTGACGAGTTGATTGGTTGGGGCGAGTGGGTATCTTGATTGACATACCAAAGGTAAAAAAAGGATGGCGATAAGATCAATAAACAGATCAAAGCTTTTTTCAGCATAGTCATAAAGCACTTAAAAATGATTTACAGTATAGCGAGTAAGTTATTGAAATAAGAATATTATACATGCAAGAAAATTTGTAAGATGAAAATATAGGATTATAAGAATATAAATAAGATGGCGTCCCTACGGGGATTCGAACCCCGGTTACCGCCGTGAAAGGGCGATGTCCTAGGCCTCTAGACGATAGGGACGTTGCGAGGATGGCGGTATCTTATTGATCCGCCACCAGAGTGTCAAGTAGGTGTGGTGCGAGTTTGTTCAAAATATAACAGAACAGTTCAGCGGTCTTTTGAGTGTCGTATAAAGCTGAGTGGGCTTCTCTACCATCGAACTCAATTCCTGCTTGAATACATGATTTTGCAAGAACCGTTTGACCAAACATCACAGCACTTAAGGTGACGGTATCAAAGACCGAAAAGCTATGAAAGGGATTCTGATTTTTGGTCCCTGTACGATTAATAGCAGCCTGTACAAAACCTAAATCAAAGTGGGCGTTATGACCGACCAAGACCGCATGTGTACAGTTCTGTTGGCGACGAACTTCATTGACGGCTTTAAAAATACGTTTTAATGCTGTTTTTTCATCTTCAGCCATAGCCATACGCATGGGATTAAAGGGATCAATTCCAATAAAGTCCAATGAGCGACGGTCTAAGTTTGCACCTTCAAATGGGTTGATATGCGCATGATGTGCAGGTCCTGGGACAAATTGACCTTCTTCATTATAAATAATCGGAATTGCAGCGATTTCCAATAAGGCATCGGTCTGTGCATTAAAACCTGCTGTCTCGACATCGACAACAACAGGTAGAAAACCACGGAAACGCTGACCAATTATTGGCAATGTTTCATTTGTCACACTTTTCTCCATTGAATGGTTTTACCCGCATACAGCGGAATAATCTGTTCACCATCCAAATAGTCTAAACTTTCAGGGATGACTTGGTCTTCTTTTACTAGTGTAATTGTTGAAGTATTGCGCGGTAGACCGTAGAAATCGGCACCAAAGTGGCTTGCGAAACCTTCAAGGCGTTCAATTTTGCTTACTTGATCGAATGCTTGTGCATAAAGTTCAATCGCAGTTGGTGCACTATAACAGCCTGCACAACCACATGCGTTTTCTTTAGCATTTTTAGAGTGTGGCGCACTGTCTGTACCTAAGAAAAACTTAGGGTTGCCACTGGTTGCCACTTCAAGCAATGTTTGTTGATGGGTTTGACGCTTTAAAATGGGTAAGCAGTAGAAGTGCGGCTTCACACCACCGACCAACATATCATTGCGATTAAACAATAAATGCTGTGGGGTAATCGTTGCTGCTACATTACGATCTTGTTCTAAAACAAAGTTGGCTGCTTCACTGGTGGTGATGTGCTCTAAAACCAATTTCAGTTTTGGGAATTGTTTGAGTAATGGAGAGAGTACTTCATCTAAGAAGCGCTTTTCACGGTCGAAAATATCGACATGATTATGCGTAACTTCACCATGTAACAATAAGGGAACTTGATGCTCTTCGAGTTGCTCAATGACGGCATAGACTTTACGAATATCGCTCACGCCATTGTCAGAGTTGGTGGTAGCACCAGCAGGGTAGAGTTTGATTGCATTTACAAACTCAGAGTTTTTAATCTTCTTTACTTCTTCAGGAGAAGTTGTATCAGTAAAATACAATACCATACGTGGGTCGAAAGTATTACCTTCTGGTACGTGCGCCATGATGCGTTCGCGATACGCATTCGCTTCCTCGACAGTTTTGACAGGAGGCACTGTATTTGGCATACAAATAGCGCGGGAAAACTGCTTGGCTAAATCGGGAACAGTACGTTGTAATGCAAGACCATCACGAAGGTGAGCGTGCCAATCATCTGGCTGGAGAATCGTAATCGTATTCAAGGCGATTTCTGTCAGAGAAATAAAACAGATGATAATGCATATACGTTAAAAATGGTAACGACAAATAAAGACATATTGTCTGATTATTATGATTAATCTTTGTAAATTTGTGTTATTTTTAATCGACTACAAGAATTAAATCTGGTCTGGTATGGAATATAAATATAACCTCGCCAAACTTCAGTACGATAAAGAAAAAATGGAAGGGCTGATTGCACGGCATAATCGTCGTGTTGGGCAGGTTTTCCCGCAGAAATTAGAGCAGGAGTTTTGGCGTTTAAACTTAGAACGCGCACGCCGCAATATTAATGACTTTTTTTGGTCAGGTGTTTTGGTCTATTTTATTTTTGCGGTTTTAATTATTCCTGGTGACTATTGGATTATTGAACAGTCACACTTCAAAGAAGATTTTATTCATTGCCTATTAGGGCTACTGAACGGTGCAGCCTGTCTTTTATTTCTTTATGTTTTTTCACATTTTGTAAAGCTTAAGCCTTTTTTTGCTTATGCTGCTTTGTTTGTCGTGTTTTGGGCAGTGGTCTCGACGACTTGGCTCACCATGTCTGTACATACTGAAGCTTTGCGCCACCAAGCAATGATGATCATTTGTATGATCTATGTATTGGGGTATTTGTTGACTGGGGTAAAACCTTTATATGTTTTTATGACAGGTATCGTAGCTGCTGGTGTTTCTTTTTTAGTTCTTATTTCGACTTTGGTCAAGTTTGATGCAATTGTGATGAGTCGCGTTATGTTTGGGAGTTGTTTACTAGGCTTTGCCATCGGGCGCATGATTTATGCTCGTGAACGTATCATTTTTCTAAATATTCGGCGTGCGAAAATTAGTGAAAAAATCCATCGGATTCATACTTCTGAGCTTCTACATTTGAGTCAAAATGATGAGTTGACGAAAATTTCAAATCGTCGGAATTTTGATGAAATGATGGATACTTATTATGAACAATCCCGTCAGGATGAAACACCTTTATCTATTTTGTTTATTGATGTTGATTTTTTCAAAAAATATAATGATTTTTATGGGCATCAAAAAGGTGATGATGTCATTTCATCCATTGCTAAATCCATTAAAAATGCAATTCGGCATATGGATTTTGTTGCGCGTTATGGTGGCGAAGAGTTTGTCGTGTTATTACCAGAAACCGATGCACATGGCGCTTATGCGGTGGCTTCGAATATTTACCGAGCGATTGAGCGTTTGGAAATCCCGCATGAAATGTCTGAAGTATCTGCATTTGTGACTATTAGCTTAGGAATTACGGTCTTTAAAGGTGAAATGGATTTGAGCAAAGTAGAGTTACTCAGGATTGCTGACCAAGCCTTATACCGTGCCAAGCAATTAGGGCGGAATCAGATTTATTATCAGCCTTTAACCACATCGAGTTGTACTGAATAAAGCATAAAAAAACCGCTCTTATGAGCGGTTTTTTGACATGAAATCAACTTATTTGTTCTTGTCTTTCAGCTGTGGAACAGCAGAACCCGTACCTACAGCTAGCAAACCAGTATTGGTATAAATACCAAGTTTCGCACGAGTATCGGTAATGTCCAAGTTACGCATCGTTAACTGCCCAATACGGTCCATTGGCGTAAACATTGAATCACCTTTCTCCATCGTCAAACGTTCAGCTTCATAAGTGAGGTTTTCAGATTCAGTGTTCATAATCGTGTAGTCATTACCACGACGAAGTTCTAAAGTCACAGTACCTGTGATCGCTTTCGCAACCCAACGCTGTGCAGTTTCACGAAGCATTAATGCTTGAGAGTCGAACCAACGACCTTGATAAAGCAAACGACCTAAGCGTAAACCGTTAATACGGTATTGTTCGATCGTATCTTCGTTATGAATACCCGTAACCAAACGCTCATAAGCAATATGTAGAAGTGCCATACCAGGTGCTTCATAAATACCGCGAGATTTCGCTTCAATAATACGGTTTTCAATTTGGTCAGACATACCTAGACCATGACGACCACCAATACGGTTGGCTTCAAGAATGAACTCAACAGGATCTTCGATACGTTGGCCGTTGATTGCAACAGGGAAGCCTTCTTCAAAAGTAATAGATACTTCCTCAGCTTTAACTTCTACGTCGTCTTTCCAGAAAGCAACGCCCATGATTGGGTCAACAATTTTGATCCCTGCATTGAGGTATTCAAGATCTTTTGCTTCGTGTGTTGCACCCAGCATGTTTGAGTCTGTTGAGTATGCTTTTTCTTTCGACATTTTGTAGTCAAAGCCGTTGTCGATCAAAAATTGCGACATTTCAGCACGACCACCTAACTCATCAATAAACGTTTGGTCTAACCAAGGTTTATAGATTTTAAGTGCTGGGTTGGTTAAGAGACCATAACGGTAGAAACGTTCAATATCGTTGCCTTTATACGTTGAACCGTCACCCCAAATGTTGACGTCATCTTCTTTCATTGCGGTAACAAGCATAGTACCTGTAACTGCACGACCTAAAGGCGTGGTATTGAAGTAGGGAACACCGCCAGTGCTGATGTGGAATGCACCACATTGAATCGCAGCAATACCTTCAAGCGCAAGCTGTAAACGGCAATCAACTAAGCGAGCTTTTACTGCGCCATACGCTTCCGCTTTTTTTGGAATCGCATCGTAGTCGTCTTCATCAGGCTGACCTAAGTTTGCTGTATAAGCATAAGGTTCTGCGCCTTTTTGTTTCATCCACAAAAGTGCAGCTGAAGTATCTAGACCACCAGAGAAGGCAATACCAACTTTTTTGCCAACTGGGACATTCTGCAAGATAGTTGCATTATCAGTCATTGTTAATCCTAACGATATAAATATAGGCACCGAGAATGGGTGGCCTGAAAGAATATATATTTTCGCGATTGTAGCACTTTTCCAAATGATTTTTCTGAAAAAAACATAGGCCTTTAAAAAAAATCAAGTTTATAGACATGCTATTACTATTAAAAAATTATCAAGAAGGTCAGTGTTTGTATCTTGCCTATTTAGTTTTAACCGAGACTACGTTTTTAGTTTAAAAACGTTTCAAAAAGTACCTAAATCTAAAGAATAATTAAATTGGTATAACCAATTTTGGATTAATGCATCGAATTTTGAATGTTTAGTAGGATTTAAACTTGCTAATGATTTTTAATACTTAGACTAAAGTCTAAATATATAATTTTTCATAAGATATATTGAATATAAATAATTACTTAAGTTTGTTTGAAATGTGATCAATATGTTTTTGATATAAAAATATGTATTTTATTGGTCATACCAATAAAAGTTTTTTATTGAAGTTTTGCTTCATTCTGGATCAAAATATAGGACGTATAAGTCATTATTGGTTTATCAACCTTTTCTTTTGTTAAAATTGGTATTACCAATATTAATGAAATTACCAATAATATGCTCAAAATTAAATCTTAGTAAGCATTTCAAGGAGATGACAATGCTTCAATGGCAGCAAATGTATGACCCGATGGGGAATATTTGGATATCCAGTCTAATTGCGCTGATTCCAATTATCTTTTTCTTCTTGGCGCTCGCAGTATTTCGTTTAAAAGGTAGTGTGGCAGGTACGATCACTGTTGTACTTGCGCTTCTTGTCTCTTTATTTGCCTATAAGATGCCAGTATTGATGGCATTGGCATCTATGGTTTATGGTTTCTTCTACGGTTTATGGCCAATTGCTTGGATTATTATTGGTGCTGTTTTCCTGTATAAAATCTCAGTGAAGACAGGTCAGTTTGACATCATTCGTTCATCTATTCTCTCAATTACCGAAGATCAGCGTTTACAAATGCTGTTGGTCGGCTTTGCTTTCGGTACCTTCTTAGAGGGTGCGGCAGGCTTTGGTGCTCCTGTGGCGATTACCGCGGCGTTGCTGGTTGGCCTAGGTTTTAAACCTTTATATGCAGCAGGTCTTTGCCTAATTGTAAACACAGCACCTGTGGCATTTGGTGCGATGGGTATTCCTATTATCGTTGCGGGACAGGTATCTGGTGTCGATACCATGGAAATCAGCCAAATGGTAGGCCGTCAGTTACCATTTATGGTGCCAATCGTATTGTTCTGGATTATGGCGATTATGGACGGCTGGCGTGGTGTTAAAGAAACATGGCCAGCAGTTGTGGTGGGGGCAGGTAGCTTTGCAATCGCACAATACTTAACTTCTAACTTTGTTGGGCCAGAACTACCAGATATTACGGCTGCAATTGCATCCTTGGTTTCATTAACAATTTTGTTTAAATACTGGCAGCCAAAGCATATTTTTCGTTTTGCAGATCAAGACGCAAATATGAATGAAGATGTTGCAGCACAAAAACAGAAAAAATATAGCATCGGTCAAATTGCCAAAGCATGGTCTCCATTTGCCATTTTAACTGTAATGGTGACAATCTGGAGTGTGAAACCATTTAAGGATTTATTTGCCAAAGACGGTACATTGCATGATCTTGTGATTTCCATCAAGGTGCCATTTTTGCATCAAATGATTCAAAAAATGCCGCCTGTAGTGACAGAAATAAAAGACTATGACGCAATCTATAAGTTCGATTGGATCTCGGCAACAGGTACTGCGATCTTTATTGCAGCATTAATTACGATTGCCTTTTTGAAGATGAAGCCTAAGGATGCAGTTGTAACTTTTGGTGAAACCTTGAATGAGTTGAAAATTCCAATTTATTCAATTGGTATGGTGTTGTCTTTTGCCTTTGTTGCGAACTACTCGGGTATGTCTTCGACTTTAGCTTTAGCGCTTGCACACACAGGTTCAGCATTTACTTTCTTTTCACCATTCTTGGGCTGGTTGGGTGTATTCCTTACAGGTTCGGATACTTCTGCGAACGCACTGTTTTCAGCGCTTCAAGCCACTACGGCTCAGCAAATTGGGGTGCCTGAAGTATTGTTAGTTGCAGCTAATACCAGTGGTGGTGTAACTGGCAAAATGATTTCACCTCAATCAATTGCGATTGCATGTGCTGCGGTCGGCTTAGTTGGTAAAGAGTCTGATTTATTCCGTTTTACTGTAAAACACAGTATAACGTTCACATTTATGATGGGTATTATGATTACCCTACAAGCTTATGTGTTCCCATGGATGATTCCATAGCACAAATTGTGTATCAACGTTAAGGAAAGCAGATGAGAGTCTCCGATAAAGCTGTACAAAGCCTGCGTGTATTGATTGAACAAAGCAATATGCAAGTTGGAGACCGTCTGCCTGCTGAAAGAAAACTGTGTGAACAACTTCAAGTCTCGCGTTCCTCTTTAAGAGAAGCGATTTCTCAACTGTCCAGCATGGGTATGTTGGTCAGTAAAGTGGGAGCGGGAACTTTTTTAAAACAATTACCAGCTACCTGGTCAAGTTATCAAATTGTACAACCGATCAGTAATTTGATGAGTGAAGATCCAGCCTATCGCTTTGATGTGCAAGAGGCGCGCATTATTTTAGAAGGTGGGACGACTTGGTATGCAGCTCAACGCGCAACCCAAGAAGATTTGGTGAATATCCGACATTATTATGATCAGATTAACCATTTTCAGGCACTGGGTGATGATGATGCAGCGGCTCGTGCTGATGCGAAATTTCATTTAGCGATTGCTGAAGCATCTCATAATTTGGTTCTTATTCAGATGATGCGTGGTCTGTTCGATTTGTTGCAGTTCAACGTCGCTTTGGGACGCCGAAAAGTCTATAGCGAAGCACACCGTTTTGATCAATTGCATGATCAGCACTTTCAAGTCATGAGTGCAATTGAACGTCGTGATCCAGAAGCTGCACGCAAAGCAGTCTGTGGACACATTGAGTTTGTAGTACAACAGGTGCGCATGATTGATGAAGAAGAAGCTCGTCGTCAGCGCGCTAGTCGATTAAACAGGATATAAGCATGATTATTTCTTCTGCCAATGACTACCGTGAAGCGGCACGACGTCGTTTACCGCCATTTTTATTCCATTACATTGATGGTGGTGCGTATGCAGAATATACCCTGAAGCGTAACGTAGAAGATTTATCGAAAATTGCTTTGCGCCAGCGTGTACTGAACGACATGTCACAGTTAAGTTTAGAAACCAAACTGTTTGATGAAACGTTGTCGATGCCAGTTGCATTATCGCCTGTGGGTTTAACAGGGATGTATGCGCGTCGTGGTGAAGTTCAAGCTGCGGTTGCTGCGGATAAAAGGGCATTCCATTTACGCTGTCTACCGTTTCAGTATGTCCAATTGAGGAAGTTGCGCCTGCGATTCAGCGTCCAATGTGGTTCCAACTTTATGTACTGCGTGATCGTGGTTTCATGAAAAATGCCTTGGAACGTGCTAAAGCGGCAGGCTGTTCAACCTTGGTATTTACCGTGGATATGCCTGTTCCGGGCGCGCGTTACCGTGATGCCCACTCAGGTATGAGTGGCCCAAATGCAGCAATGCGTCGTTATATGCAGTCGTGTTTCCATCCACACTGGGCGTGGAATGTCGGCATGATGGGACGTCCGCATGACTTGGGCAATATTTCTAAATACTTAGGCAAACCTACAGGTCTAGAAGATTATATTGGTTGGTTAGGTTCAAACTTTGATCCGTCTATTTCATGGAAAGACCTTGAGTGGATTCGTGAGTTTTGGGATGGGCCAATGGTTATTAAAGGCATTCTGGATCCTGAAGACGCCAAAGATGCCGTGCGCTTCGGTGCAGATGGGATTGTGGTTTCAAACCATGGTGGTCGTCAGCTTGATGGCGTTTTATCTTCTGCACGTGCACTGCCGCCGATTGCAGATGCAGTCAAGGGTGATATTAAAATCCTCGCGGATTCAGGTATTCGTAATGGTCTAGATGTTGTGCGTATGCTGGCGTTGGGTGCAGACACGTGTATGCTTGGTCGCGCCTTTGTTTATGCACTTGGTGCAGCAGGCGGTGAAGGTGTTTCAAATCTTTTAGAATTGATTGATAAAGAAATGCGTGTTGCTATGACTTTAACTGGTGCAAAAACCATTGCGGATATTACGTCTGACTGTTTAGTGAAGTTAGAACGAGAGTTGGCTGAGTAATTCATTATATCAGTAGAAGCGTTCTCACACAGTAAACGTGCATTCAATAGGTATTTACATCAATACCGTGATTATTGCTATTTATATAATCCCTCTCAACCTCCCTTTAAAAGGGAGGAGTTATACCGATTAGAATTTATGTTGCAGGTATAAATAATTTTTCTTTTACTTTAAATGCCTAAGGTAAAGAAAAAGTCCCTCTTTGGAAAAGGGGGATTTAGGGGGGGATTGTAATCATTGGAAATAACAAATATGAACCCTCGATCTCCACAACACGTTATTGAAAATTTAATAAATATCGTTGGTAAACAACACGTTTTAACTGACGATAAAGACACACGTTTATACCGCCAAGGTCGTCGTTACGGTGCAGGTAAGGTACTGGCTGTTGTTGCACCAGGGTCATTACTTGAACAGTGGCAAGTACTACAAGCGGCTGTTGATGCAGATTGTATTGTGATTATGCAAGCGGCCAATACAGGTTTGACTGGTGGCTCAACGCCTTTTGGCGATGATTATGACCGTCCAGTGGTTCTAATCAGCACACGTCGTTTGGTCGGCATTCAAGTCATTAATGACGGTCAGCAAGTGATTTGTCTACCTGGTGCAACACTGGATCGACTTGAAAAAGAGTTGGTGCCATTTAATCGAGAGCCACATTCAGTGATTGGTTCATCGTGTATTGGGGCTTCAGTTTTAGGTGGTGTCTGTAATAACTCAGGCGGTGCTTTGGTGCGCCGTGGTCCTGCTTATACTGAGCTGGCTCTGTATGCTCGTGTCAATGATGGTGGTCAGTTAGAATTAGTGAATCATTTAGGGGTGAGCCTAGGCGAAACACCTGAAGAAATTCTAAGCAGGCTTGAAACGAAAAATTATCAAATCGGCGATATTATCAATAACTCAGGCTGCTGCGCATCGGACCATCGTTATGGACATGATGTTAAACAAGTTGATGAAAATACGCCTGCACGCTTTAATGCCGATCCGTCTCGTTTATATGAAGCATCGGGTTCGGCAGGTAAAGTATGTGTCTTTGCCGTACGTTTAGATACCTTTGAAAAAATTCCAAGTCAGGTGTTCTACGTGGGAACCAACTCACATGATGATTTGACTGAAATCCGCCGTTTTTTACTAAAAGATTTGCCGCGATTGCCGATTGCAGGGGAATACATCCACCGCGTGGCTTATGACATCGGGGCAGAGTACGGTAAAGACACCTTTATGTTCATTGAAAAACTGGGTACAGCCAAAGTACCCGCTGCATTTGCAATGAAAGATAAGGTTGATGCGTACTTAGAAAAATTTGGTATGAAGGGGCTGTCAGATAAAGTCCTGCAATTGATCACCAAATTTTTGCCCAATCATTTACCGAAACGGATGAATGCATTCCGTGATTTGTATGAACACCATTTGGTTATTCGGATTGAAAATCAAGATGTTGAGCAAGTTAAAAGCTTTTTAAAACATTATTTCCAAGATAAAACTTCAAGTGATTTTTTCCACTGTACTGAGGAAGAAGGACGTAAAGCATTTTTACATCGCTTTGCCGTTGCAGGTGCGGCAATTCGCTATCGAGATACACACCGTTCAGAAGTTGAAGATATTGTAGCTTTGGACATCGCATTGCGTCGTAATGATCGAGAGTGGGTGGAAACCTTACCTAAAGAGATTGATGATCTGATTGTTCATAAACTCTATTATGGTCATTTTTTATGTCATGTGTTTCATCAGGACTATATTGTGAAAAAAGGCGTAGATCCTTTGGCGATGGAACACCAAATGTGGCATTTACTGGATGCACGAGGTGCTGAATACCCAGCCGAGCATAATGTTGGACATTTATATGTAGCAAAACCTGCACTGCGAACACATTATGAAAAGCTGGATCCAACCAATAGTTTTAACGTAGGTATTGGCCAAACCAGTAAGTTGAAAGCTTGGAAATAAGGCTTTTAAGCAATAAAAAAACCAGTGATGGCAACATCACTGGTTTTTTTATTGCTTTTTTGTGAATCCAGTTGAATTGACCGTAGTTACTCAGAAAATTTTCTAAATTGTCATCCCAAAATTTTGAAAAACAGCTAAAGTAGTATGCAACAAGTTGCAAAGCCAAAGATAAGGATTCATGATGACAACCAATAGCTATGCACATATTTTAAAACCCTTACATTTGGGTTTTACCACAATTAAGAACCGTGTGGTGATGGGCTCCATGCATACGGGTTTGGAAGATCGTTTTTATAATTATCCAAAATTGGCAGCATACTTCGGTGAGCGTGCTAAAGGTGGTGTTGGCCTGATCATTACAGGCGGGATTTCTCCAAACCGTCAAGGCTGGCTTCTTCCAGCGGGCGGTACGATGAATACGCTGGGGGATATTGCTCCGCATCGTTTAGTGACACATGCTGTACATAAGCATGGTGCAAAAATTTTAATGCAAATTTTGCATGCTGGACGTTATGGCTACCAACCTTTTGTGGTTTCTGCCAGCCCAATTAAATCACCGATTTCGCCTTTTAAACCGCGTCAAATGTCTGAAAAACAAATCTTGAATACCATTGATGACTACGTTAACTGCGCTAGTCTTGCCAAAAAGGCAGGCTATGACGGTGTGGAAATTATGGGTTCAGAAGGTTATTTACTGAATCAATTCTTAAGCCGTCATGTGAACCAACGTGAAGATCGTTGGGGTGGACCGATTGAAAACCGTATGCGTTTTGCGGTCGAAATCGTTAAAGGGATACGTGCACAAGTCGGGGAGAAATTTATTATTTGCTTCCGTTTGTCATTGCTGGATTTAGTACATGACGGCAATACCATGCAAGAAGTGGTTACGATTGCACAAGCACTAGAAAAAGCAGGCATTACCTTGTTGAATACAGGGATTGGCTGGCATGAAGCTCGTATTCCAACCATCGTGACTTCTGTGCCACGTGCAGCTTTTGTTGATTATACAGCGGAAGTGAAAAAGCATGTGGCTGTGCCAGTGATTGCTTCAAATCGTATTAATATGCCAGACACGGCAGAAGAGATTTTGGCATCGGGCAAAGCTGATATGGTGCAAATGGCGCGTCCGTTATTGGCCGATGCTTTTTGGGTGAATAAAACAGCGACCAATCGTGTCGATGAAATCAATACGTGTATCGCCTGTAACCAAGCGTGTTTAGATCATACATTTAAAAATCAGCGTGCAACCTGTTTAGTCAACCCGCGTGCGGCATTTGAAACTGAGTTGGTTTATGTGAAAGCGAAGCAATCTAAACGAGTTGCGGTTGTTGGCGGTGGTGTCGCAGGTATGTCGGCCGCGATAGTTGCAGCCAGTCGCGGACATGCAGTGACATTGTTTGAAGCAAGTCATGAGGTGGGCGGACAGTTTAACTTGGCAAAAGTTGTACCCGGTAAAGAAGAGTTTCATGAAACCATTCGTTATTTCAAAGTACAGATTGAAAAAACGGGAGTCGATTTACGTCTAAACACCAAGGTGAATCGTGAGCAGCTTGAGCGTGAAGGCTTTGAAGAAATTATCATTGCAACTGGTGTTGTGCCACGTGCATTACGTATCGAAGGGAGCGATTCACCGCAAGTCCTATCTTATGCAGAAGTCTTACGCGGTGCGCCAGTTGGTCGAAAAGTTGCGGTGATTGGTGCAGGGGGGATTGGTTTTGATGTGTCTGAGTATTTATTAAAACCTGAGCACCAACCTCAGCCACAACCACTTGCAGATTGGCAACGTGAATGGGGGGTAGATCCAAATCCGAATTATGTCTCTGAAGGAGGCACGCAGATCGCAGAAGTTCATCCACCTGTTCGTGAGATTTATTTATTACAACGTAAAACCTCTGCACTTGGTGCAGGCTTGGGCAAAACTTCGGGCTGGGTACACCGCGCACAGTTGAAAAAGCATGCGGTACGCATGTTACGTGGTGTTCAGTATAAAGCAGTGACTGATGAGGGGCTTTGGGTGGAGATGGCAGGGCAAGATCAATTGTTACGTGTTGATACTATTGTTGTATGTGCGGGGCAGGAGTCAGTGAAAGATCTGATGCCAAGTGCTGAGCAGAATACGCTTGCGAATTATCACATTATTGGTGGTGCTAAACTTGCCGCTGAGTTAGACGCAAAGCGTGCGATTCGTGAGGGTGCAGAAATCGCTGCGAAATTATAAGCTTTTGATTAAACAATATGCAGTTGTTTGCTTTTATTATAAGTTTTACTTGTCATCAAAACAAAAGCTCCGTATTATGGCGCACATGGAAGCGTGGCAGAGCGGTTTAATGCACCGGTCTTGAAAACCGACGAGGGTGTGAGTCCTCCGTGAGTTCGAATCTCACCGCTTCCGCCACATTAAAGTTTCTGACACTGTTTAACACTATATAAATATTTGATTTATAAGGTTAAAGTTAGAAACAAACTGTATAACAGCCTATGACACAGTACGTCAATGAGCAGTTATAAAGTAGTAAAAAATGCAGTAAGATAATTTCTTACTGCATTTTTTTTGTTTATACGCTATGACTGCTCGTGGAATTAATAAACTGACCGCTTTACAGGTGAAAAAAGCAAAAGCAAACCCAGATAAAATGTATAAGCTTCCAGATGGGGGAATCTTTATCTGCGTATTGATACGAGCGGCAGCAAATACTGGATATTCAACTATACCCGTCCTTATCTGGCTAAACGTAATGATTTATCGTTAGGCACCTATCCAGAAGTGACCTTGGAAGAAGCGCGTACAGTACGTGATGAATATAAGAAATTGATCAAGCGGGGCATTGATCCAGCCACAGTGCGTTTAGAAACCAAGAATCAGAAACAGAAAGAAGCAGAACACACTTTTCGTGTGGTCAGTGCAGAGTGGCTTAAAAAACGAGAATTAGAGGGCAAGCAGGATGAAGAAGCGTTGCGCCGGTTAAATCATGATGCTTATCCTTATATCGGCGATATGAGCTTTCCACAGCTGACGTTAGAGGTATTAGAAGCCAAAGTATTCCAACGCATCATTGATCGGGGAGCCTTATCCGTTGCTAAACGTTTAAAATCAGATTTAAATCAAATTTTTAAATCAGCACGAAAAAAGAAACTGATCCAATATAACCCGATTGAAGATATTGAATTGCCTACTCCCCAAGGTGGAAACTTTGCAGCGGTGACTGAAGAACAAGATTTAGCGCCGATGCTGAATAAAATTTGGAACTATTCTAGATTGCATGCACGCTGCTTAATCACAACACAAGTTGCATTAAAGCTTTCAGTTTTGACCTTTCAAAGACCCGGAGAAATTCGCAAGCTTAAAAAGTCTTACTACTATCCAGAAGAACGATGCTTAAAATTCATCGCCAGTAAAACCAAACAACAGCATGTGGTTCCGTTATCAGATCAGGCATTTGAATTAGTGCAGTCGATTATTGATCTGTATCCACATAGTGAATATCTATTTGTTGGACGTGATTCCAAAACCTATCTCTCAGACAACACGATTAATACTGCATTAAAACGGTTGGGGTATGCAGGAAAGCAAACGGCTCATGGCTTAAGAGCAACAGCCCGTACCATGCTGGATGAGATTCTGGAACAGCGAGTGGACTTTATCGAGCATCAATTGGCACACAAGGTCAAAGACAACAATGGTACAGCGTATAATCGAACCAAGTTCTTAAATAACCGTCGAGAGATGATGCAGGAGTGGGCTGATTACTTAGAGTCTTTACTTGATCAAAATGACAAATTACTTGTATAGCTGCTGAATATTTTTAATTGAAAGACATAACTTGTCGTTTATCTTTTGTCTAAGCTTAACAATGGTGATCAAAAAAAGTATTGTAAGGTTTACAGTGATATTTTTTTTATTTTTAGTTACTGCGTGTTTTTGGTAATAAAAATGAAAGTAACTTATTATCAACGGTGATAAATGTATTAGTGGGATTAGATCGAAATGTCACGACCAGAAATACCAAACTTAAGAACTTGGCCTCGTAATTTAAGTACATCTCAATATGGTGGTTTATCGACCTCCCAATACGGAGGAATGTCTACGTCTCAGTATGGTGGCATGTCAACATCACAGTATGGTGGCATGTCAACATCACAGTATGGTGGAATGTCTACGTCTTAATATGGCGGCATGTCAACATCCCAGTATGGAGGAATGTCTACGTCTCAGTATGGAGGTTTATCGACATCCCAATTGGAGGGTTGTCAACCTCGCAGTATGGAGGACTGTCAACATCACAGTAAGGAGGATTGTCTACATCTCAAGGCGGGGGAATGTCTACATCTTCAAATAATGTATATCGTAGTAACATACAGCCTTGGCCTATATTCATATTGGAATTAGAGGCTAGAGGTTATCTTGCTCAGGCTCAACTAATTCGAAGACATATTCCATCTTTTTTATATCCTGAAAACTTTTTTTGAAATACTTAGTAATATTCTAGAGTTGTCTTCTCTTGTCGTTATTTTTAAACAGCTATCAAACTAGCCTGTTAATTCAGACTAGTTTGACTTACGAGAATTTACATATCTATTCAAGATAGTATGCACTGGCATTCGACTTAAACCTACTTATCGCCGCATCATAATTGGCCCATACATTCCAGTATTAATCAAAGCTTCCCATATTTTTTTCATAGCTTGTCCAGTTTCCTGATTTACAAACAGGGATGACCGTTTTCCATGTGGGTTGCCAAGAAAATGCGAGCGCATGGATTCCCATGTTTCAGCGACTTCAGCATGTCTCCAATGAGGCAACTCATTTTCAAGAAGCAGTGGAATTGCCGTTGATAATGGAATTGTTCCATCCTCTGCGAGAGGTTTATACCAATTGCATTTAACTAAAATTGGGTTTGCATCTGGATGGTAAAACTTTACGTTTAATCTTTCAGCAGTGATGTGGGCAGCAGGATTGAATTTTAAATTTTCGACTGAATCAATTACACGTTGACCATCATGGTAAGGACAGGTGATAAAACCGTGTGCAAAGTAAACCGTATGATCTAACCCATCATATCCTCCATCCATACTGGGTGTGGTAACTGAATCAGCATTATCTTTTTTGCTGATTAGGGGATGCCATGTTGGATAGCTATCCACAACTGGACCTAAATCAATAAAATAATCTAATAAGGCACATCTGCTTTCTGAGCGTTCTTGTTCGCTTAACATTGTTAATTTTGCTAGAAGATAATTTTCAGCCCATTCTTTTCCATCTTTTATTGATTCATCTGCTCTAAAAGCCATCTCATTTTCTCTCAGTGTTTTACGCATAATATTTTAAATTAATGCGTAAAACAATTATTTTATGCATAAATTATTGGGGCTTGAATTGCCAATTTTTAATGGAAATTTGAAGTAAAAAATTGAAAATAAAAATAGCAAATGTTAGGAATTGGCAAAATACAAATATCCAATAGGGGCAGTTTTATGGTGGGATTTGTGCTAAAAAAAGCGATTGCGATACGCACGTGAATTTAATCATAGATTGAGTGTTTACTAAGGCTATAGCTATCTTAACGCCTACTGGAACCTCAGCAATATTGACATATCTTCCACATAATAGGGGTGGCATTATTATTTTACAGGCATGTGAATATTGTAAGTGCTTAACAATTATCCATTGGAAATTTCACATTAAGAATTCTTATTTTTATTGCAAATAATAACCTCATCAAGCAGCTCTTTATTTCGTCTCAAGTTATTCATGAGTATTTCATCGAGATAAATGGTATTAAAAGGGCTTTGCTTTTTGAGTACATGAGGTGATGTGCAGAGCTCAAGACGGTGCCATAATTTTGCGTTTTCATGCTTTAAATTATTTAAACGTTTTTTGTAGTCATGACGCTTATAGTACTTAAAATCTTCAGCATCATCTGGTTGCTTCAACACCTCTTCGCAATCGCTGATATCAGTTTCATTTAAAGCAATTTTATCTTTGAGTTGCTGTTGGTCATGCTTAAGGAATTTAGTTTTTAGCTCTGGAAAAATCTCACGTATTGCAGCATTTACACTTGGCCATTTTCCATGCTGTGCAACTTTTTCCCGCAGTAATGCATAAAAAATATCGCGTTTAGGATATAGGCTTTTTTCATACCTAATCCGCATACCTCGAATACCTTTGATTTTATTTCTGATTTTGGAGTTCAAAATGAGAGTAGTATCGACAATGAGAGCTTCATAATTTTGCATAAATTTTTTAAAGATTTCAGTGTTTTCCTTGGTTGAGCGTGTTGCAAAGTTCTGCTTGATGTCATTTAGTTCAATAAGAATATCCCGAAAATGATGACCATTCAGATTTATAGGATCATCAGTAATTTTTCGATCTAAAAGCATATCTTCAAAGATCATTTTTTTTGTTCAATTGTATAAGCTGATTTAAAAGCTTTAAATCCTGCTATTGGAGCACCACAGAGATAGTAGTGGAATATTTCTTCCTCCATTTCATTCAGATCGACAAAAGTAATAGTTTTAGCCATTTTTATATTTAAATTAATTCATATAGTTAAGCAACCATTATAGTCTGTATCTGAATACCTGGCTAGCATTACTGACGATGAGCATTTGTTTTAGCTACCATGAAATCCATCAGGGCGACTGACCATATTCATTTTTGAATATGGTTCAGACGTATTTTTAATGTTGCTATCGAAGGCTAAGAAAATGGTCGAACATCGTTATCGTGTGAAAGATTTAGTAAATTACCCAGAACGGCCAGCGAAGGATTATGTAGACCGCGGTGGGCGTAGGCGTAGAGTTTCTTTTAAACCAGCCACTAAAGGTCTGCTCAATATTGCGGAATCAACATTTTGGAAAATGATCCGTCGAGGTGATTTTCCTGAGCCAACTTATCTGACAGCAAGCATGCCGACATGGGCAGAAAGCCAAATTAATTTATGGATTAATTCGAAAAAAAGTTGACCAGACTAGCGCGATATCTTTACAGCACGAACTGATTCTATTAACCCCTAAACACCGTATTGCCTTGATTTTGAATTCACGGGATTACGGTGTTTTTTACGCCTGATCATTTGTGGTACTTATATTATTTATATATCTAATATTATATTTAATTATTAATTAACAAATGGTTAGGTGTGATTCATTACAGCAGAGTAAATTATCATGACAGAATCAACCTATGTTATGAATGACAGTCAAACACACGCAATCGAATACATACCACCAATACAAGATATTTATTCAGCTCAAAATCCACAACCGAATGTGTTGTATCGTTCTATGCAAGAAATAACACATGATCCTGATCAACACTTTCAGTTACTGGAAAGTGAGTATGAGCCATATTTTAAAGTGGATGATATGCAACACTCAGACTCATTGGTATTGGGACATCAACTTGAGTTTAGTGAGGAATTGCAGGCTTATATCTTTCGTAGAAATCCTGAATTGGAGAAAATATTTACAAGAATAAAATTTGTTAGCTTGATTGTTGAAAAGGAATTCATAAGAGCTTGTCGTCCTTTAGGTAAGAACAACCCATTGAAAATAATGAGAAATAGATATGAATATGCTGATAAGGAGTTACAGGAATTACTCAAACAGTTATTTAGACAGGGTTTTGAATCACTTGATCAATATGACTGTGAACACAATCGAGTCGTACTACAAGCATTTAATCAAGTTTTAAAGCCTATATATCATGCAGACTTTGAATTCGTATCTCTAAATGATTCAATTACGATAACACATCTGGATGGTACGACTAGAACTCGTTTATGCGCTGAGTGGCTAGATCAATTTATTGAATGCACTTATTTGCTTACTCAGGAAAAAGAGTTTAAGTATCAGCAAAAGAAACGAATGGATCGTGCTAGAAATCAATTTAAATCAGCTAAAAAGTGTGTAGATTTGGCACTTGAGCAGCGTTCCAGAGTACTGATCATTCGTCTTGATCTCAGATTTGCTAAAACACAGAACCCAAGTATTGATCAAGTTAAAAAGGACTTGCGTACATTTTTACGTCATGCAGGTCGTACTGAGAATCTGAATATCTTGGGGTATATTTGGAAGCTTGAATTTGGGGAAAGAAGAGGTTTCCACTATCACTTTATATTTATCTTAGACAGTCGAGATCATTCTCAGGAAATTAAACTTGCACAGCAGATTGGTCAGATTTGGGAAAAGGTCATCGGTGTTGAGGGAACATTCCATAATTGCCATTTCAAAGCTGTGAATAATCAATATGATAAGTTAGCCATAGGACGGCTGCATCGTCATGAGCAACAAAAATACCAGTATTTATTAGAGCTCTTACGCTATTTCGCAAAGAAAGATCAATTTATTCTGCATAAAAATATCGGTAAAGAGCGTACTTTAGGTACGAGTATTGATAGAGATACTAAAAAGGCAATGGGACGTCATAAGAGAACTGAGCAGCAAGTAGGAGGTGGCAAATGAGTTACTTTCCAATTACACCTCCACAACCCATACAGCAACCTATTG
Organism: Acinetobacter sp. SW-226; assembly: GCF_055632855.1. Lineage (NCBI taxonomy): Bacteria > Pseudomonadati > Pseudomonadota > Gammaproteobacteria > Moraxellales > Moraxellaceae > Acinetobacter > Acinetobacter sp. SW-226. The sequence goes on from NZ_CM145752.1 coordinate 1,229,946, forward strand.
CACAGCTTCCATGGGTATTAGATACCTCTTGGAATCATACATTTAGCCAAACTATGAAAAGTTCAGCTCAAATTGAAAATGGCAAGCTCTTGGTACGTGATAAACGTGCATCAGAGCGGTTTGACCCACAGTATTTCGCATTTATGCATTTTCTGTCATGGGTGCACAATAACCGAGTTTTGTTAAATGACTTTCAGTTAAATCCGTATTGGAATGCACTAATAGAATTAGTCGGGCATTTTCGATACCAAGATATAAATTATATATTGGCAAACGCTGACATTCTTCATGGACAAATTAAAACCAAATTTCTGAAACAATGTATTGCATTAAAGCATTTGGATTTTATCGCGCCAGTGAATGAAAATGTAAAATACCAAAAAGAGGTCTTTAAACGCTGTTTGGATAAGCATAAGCAGATGAACTGTTTATTTTTGGATTTACCTTGTGTTTTTACCACGCCATTATATCTGGATGATGAAGCTAAATTACCTAAGATTGCTCGTAAGTGGTTAGAACGCTTGCATCAATCCGTAGAATTGGCAGAAAAGTTATATGATGTGCAATGGCGTATTGTGAAGTCACTGAATGGTATTTACGCTATCCATGCCTTGCTTTATGTCATTGGTGATGAAGCACAATATTCAGATTTTATTTTACAAGAATGGAAAGGAACGTGCTTGGCAAAGGAATATGAGCTTATACAAAGTTTTCCATATCAAGCTTATGAAAAACATTGTTATTTTGCTAACAGTGATTTACGTAGCTTTTGGCGCTCACAGATTGAGCGTTTCAATGAACCATTTAAAATTTATCGGTATGTAAGTGAACATATTTCATATTTGTGGCAAACCTACACAGGAAATATACCTGTTAAGAGTAAGTAGCAAATACATAAGGCGTTCGATACAGAACGCCTTTTTTATACTTGCATGGAGTCCTGTCATTAATTAAAAATTATAGGTATAGGTCAATCCGCTGTTGGTGGTGAGGGTCACCTCACGCACATTTTCAGCAGCGCAACCGAGATAGACTTGGGCCACTGAGCCATAGCGCATATTTTGATAATCATAAAAGCCTTTGGTTCTACAATTACCGCGATTGATTGATACGTTGGTCAGGCTGGTTGGATCATCATTTAGTGACATGATATTGAGCTTATCTACATAGCCTGTCATGGAGTATTGCGATTGATCACGACGTACACGGACTTCGAATTCTTCTTGTAAGGGTGGCTCCTGTGACAGTTCTTGTGCTTGCTCAGCATCAGTCCCATTTTCTAAAAATGATTTATCGGTAAAGGGCACATGCTCAGTGCTATCAGTATTACCAGTTTCAGATTTGTGCTTTTATGCTCCATATTCCGTCATCTAAAAAGTTTCGTGCCATACTCTCAACATCAATATGCTTTGGTCTTCCATTGATAGTGAAATAATTTAGAGCTGTTCAATTTAATGTGCAAAGATAAATTTTGCGTAAAACCTGTAACCATACGTAAAGATAAAAAGGAAGTAAAAACTAGATTACCAAACAATACTAAGTAGTTTGATCATAATAAGCATGTAAATAAGCTTAACAATATGAAAGTAAATATAATATTTGGAATGTATATGCATGCCTTGGTTTTCTACTCATGGAGGAAATCTAATTATTTTGTCAGATTAACCAAATTCATTGACAGATTGTAAAAATATAGTAATTCAATCTTTTGCTAAAGTTCGGTTGTTAAAATATTGTCAATGAGAATAATTATGATTATGTTTCGCATGATCAATGGTGTTGTTATTGGAAGTCTAGTGACTACTCAGATATATGCACAAAATCAGTCAGAAAATGAAGTTGCTGTTTTATCTACCATTAGTTTAACTGCCACTTCGAATGATTCTAGTGAGCAGACTCAATCCTATACTGTTGAAAAATCGAAATCTGCATCTCGGTTGTCACTTTCTTTAAAAGAAACGCCACAATCTGTAAATGTGATTACGCATCAAAGGATTAAAGATCAACAATTAAATTCAGCTCAAGAGGTATTGGAAAATACAACGGATATTTCGACTTATACCTATGATACAACCAGAAACTCTTTCTATTCGCGGGGATTCCAAATTGATAGTTTTCAATACGATGGTATCCCAACTTCCTATGTGAATGGTGCCAGTTATTTGGATACTGCTTTCTATGATCGATTTGAAATCGTAAGAGGCGCAACCGGTTTAACTTCAGGGAGTGGTAATCCTGCTGCATCAGTGAATTTAATTAGAAAAAAACCACAAAAGGAATTCTCAACAAATTTAAATTTAAGTGCTGGATCTTGGGATAACTATAGAGCAGTTGCAGATGTTTCGTTACCTATTACATCAGATGGAACAATCAGATCACGCATTGTAGGAACATATACGGACAAAAAATCTTTTTTAGATCATCTTGAAGATCAACGTAAAGGTATTTATGCAACAGTTGAGTCAGATCTGAGTGATCAAACTACTTTATCTCTTGGAATTGAATATCAGGATATTACCCCGAATGGCGTATTATGGGGAGGTTTGCCATTATTCTATTCTGATGGTTCAAAAACAAATTTTGACCGTTCAAAATCAAGTGCCGCAAAATGGTCACATTGGGATTATGCTTTCACAAATACATTTTTAACTTTAGATCATAAATTTGAAAATGATTGGTCCATGAAATTGAATTATACACATGGTGATGAACGTGCAAATTATGAGTTATTCAGTCCATTTGGAAGTTTAGACCGAACCACAGACGCAACTTCCGGTTCGAATGCGATTGCAGGATTTGCGCATAATACCAACGATAATATAGATATAAGTACAACAGGCCTATTTCAATTATTTGGAAGGGAACATGAGTTAGTTGTTGGTGGAACATGGTCACAACGTAAGGAAAGAAGTCGCGGGACGGGTTGGTTATCGTCTAAAATCTCCATGAGCAATATTGAAAATTTCACTAATTATAATGGCGATTATATTAGACCAGATTTTAATGCTGCAAAATTCGATAGTTTAAGTTCAGCCGACATTAAACAATCCAGCTTATATGCAACTGGCAGATTTCAAATCACTGATGATCTGAAGTTAATCGCTGGTGGCAGAGTGAACAATTATCAGCAGGAAGGGGTTAGTGGAATAACTCCAATTAATTTTTCTAAAAATGGAAAATTTACTCCTTACTTAGGACTAACCTACAATATTAACGATACTTATACTACGTACATAAGTTATAGCGAAATTTTTAAACCTCAAAACTATTATGATAAAAATGGAAACCTCCTTAAGCCAACTCAGGGAAGTACTCAAGAGGTTGGTATCAAAGCCAGTTATTTTGATGATAAATTGAATCTAGCTGTATCCGCCTATAAAAATAGTCTTGATCATGTTGCTGAGCGTGATGGTTCTAATTACACACCTACAGGTGCGAGTGCATATAACTCAGTTGATGGAACAGAGAGTAAAGGTATAGATATTGATATTCAGGGTGAAATTCGACCTAACTGGAATATTTATACAGGAATCTCAAGCTTTGCTGCTGAAAATCAAAATGGAGGGCGATTAAACAGCTATCTTCCGCGTACAACAGCTAGACTATTTACATCATACCGTCTGCCGGGTCAATATGATGCAATAACAGTGGGTGGAGGCATAAATTGGCAAAGTCGGATTTATACCACAGCAACTAATCCTGTGTATGGAAGTGTAGAAGTAGGACAAAAAAGTTATGCCTTAGTCTCGATAATGGGCCGTTATGATATTAATCCAAATACTAATGTTGCATTAAATATTAAAAATATTTTTGATGAAAAATATTATCAGATGATTGGTTTTTATAATCAATATAATTATGGTGAACCCCGTTCTGCAATCTTAAGTTTTAATTATAAGTTTTAGTTAAATAAAATAATATTGTGTGGGTTAACTCTAACTTAATTTTATGACATTAAGTTAGAGTTTTATTGAATTAAGATAATTATAAATTTTGAATAAATTCCCTGTTAATCTCTGTAATCCAATTCTCCTGATTTCCAGTAACCTTTTGTTGTTACTTGATTAGGATTTAAGCTTAACTGGTTTATCCAGTATGTTTTCCATGTTTTAGCCCACGATGCTTCACCGGCAATCCATACTTGTAAAGATGAGTCTAACTCAATATCTTGGCAGAGTAAAACTTGAAGTGCGACATAAACCACCTAATTAATTTAAAGGGTTTATGGAGTATATAAAATTGTCATACCATCATCTTAACTTTGAAGATCGTACTGCATTAATGCTTGAGTCAAGAAAAGAAGGCTTTTCAGCCAGAAAATTTGCTGAACTTATTAAAAGACATCCTAGTACGATCTATCGTGAGCTTAAAAGAAATAGCATCAATGACGTTTATCAAGCTCAATATGCTTCTGATAACACTTTTGCTAGACGTAGACGTGGTCACAGAAAACTCAAAATCGATTCAATCCTCTGGAAATTTATTGTTGAAGCGATCCGTTGTTTATGGTCTCCTCAGCAAATAGCAAAGCGTTTAAAGACATTTCCTGATTTGGATCAAACAATGAATGTAAGCCATACAACGATTTATTCAACGATACGAGCATTACCCAAGGGTGAGTTGAAAAAAGACTTATTATCCTGTCTACGTCATGAAAATAAAAAGCGAAAAGCTAACGGTGAACCTAAAAAAGATTCTATATTACAGGATATTAAAACTATTCATGAGCGCCCAGCCGAAGTTCAAGAAAGAAAAATACCGGGTCATTGGGAAGCTGATTTAATTAAAGGTAAAGACAATAAAAGTTCGATAGCAACACTTATTGAACGAAATACACGGCTCTGTATCTTGGCAACATTACCTGATGCAAAGGCAGAATCAGTGCGCAAGGCTTTAACTGAAGCTCTGAAATATTTACCTGCAGAACTGCGTAAAACGTTGACCTATGACCGTGGACGTGAGATGTCAGAACATAAAATACTCGAAGAAGATTTAGGCATAGATGTATATTTCTGTGACCCACATTCACCCTGGCAAAAAGGCACATGCGAAAATATGAATGGTTTAATTAGGCAATATTTACCTAAAGGGATTGATTTAAATCAGGCAGATCAGCATTATTTAAATCAAGTTGCCATGTCACTGAATACTCGTCCTAGAAAGGCGTTAGATTGGCTTACACCATTAGAGAAATTTGCTCAGCTTGTTGATTATCATATGGCTTTTGAAACTGTCGCACCTCATGTTTGAATTCGCCCTTCTATGGAATGATTTTCACATTGAGGATATTCTTGCAACCAGTATGTATTTACTGAAGCATTGGATACGATCAATGCTTCAGTAGAATTTATCAGGTACTATAAATAATGCTTTGACCAAGATCCCGACTGGTAAGGACTCTATAATACTTAATCCAGCAGGTAGTGCGGTAGTATCGACTGCAAGCCATAATTGACGGGTTGAAGGAAGTAGCTTAAAACCACCGCTTCTAGGTCCTGCAATTTGAAGCTCTGTGCCCACTTTTACATCTCTTGCCCAAGAAGAAACGGTTAGGGGATCATCACCATGAATAACAAAATCAATAGTAAGTGTTTGATTGATTAAGTCAACAGATCGTAATGTGTATGCTCTACCAGGAATTCCTTGCGGAAATAGTTTTACCCATGCTCCAGGCTCCAAGATATCAGGATGATTAAAAAGCGATTTTAGATCATTTCCAGCAATTATAAGGCGACGCATTTCAAAACTTATATTTTCTACTGCTAGGACTTTACAGCTAAGTTTTGTCCGATTTGATATTGATATATTCATACTGAGTTCCTAAGATTAAAAGTTGAGATTTAATAAAATTTAACAGCAGATTAATAATTTAAAATCGAAGATTTTAATATTTAAAAATCAGATCAATAAGATTGTTTCTTTATATTGTATGATTTATCTTAAATTAAAGTTTATTTGTGGTGACATTAATTAAGGTAAATCTGACATAATATTTTTAATTTTAAAATCATAGGTATTAATAATACCTATGGGGCGGTAAAATAGATTGTAAATATTTAAATGTTTTTCTGACGGCCTGCTAATATACCGAATCCAGCCATGAGTATTGCCAATATCACACCTGTATAAAGAATGAAAATCCAATTTCCTGTAATTTCATGTACTTTTCCGGCCAATATAGGACCTAGAGCACCCAATAAGAAGTTAATACATTGGGCCATACCTGAAAGGTTTGCAGCTTGATGAGGATTTGAACTACGCAGACTGATCATCATTAGTGAAAGAATTAAGGCTCCTCCAGTACCAAGCCCAAACATAAATGCCCATACAAGTGCTGCGGCAGGTAAAAAACAAAAACCTAAAAGAGCCAAACATTGTATTAAGCCTAGAATACTGGCTACCATCCGCTGATCTTTCATTTTGCTCACAATTATTCCAAGCAGTAAACCAGGAACTAGAGATGCAAACTGAAGTAATCCATGTAAGGATCCGGCTTTTATGGTTGAAACACCAACATTGGTCAGTATAGATGGTAGCCAAGTAATCATGGTATAGAACAATATGGAGTTAATTGTCATATATAGTGTTACTTGCCATGCTAAAGCTGACTTCCATACTGTATTTGGTTGATAATTGACATTCTGCGATACTTTCTCATCTGTTGTTTTAATAAAAAGAGACCAGATGATTAAAGCAATCAATGGAAAAATGACACTACTACCTAGTGCTATTTTCCAGTTAAAAATAGTCATGAGAGGTACGGCCAGCGTAGATGTAATCGCAGCAGACAGTCCGATAGCCAGTCCACATTTTCCTGTAATACTTGGAATTCGCTTTGGAAAGTCACGTTTTACTAAACTGGGCATTAATACATTGCCAAATGCAATACCAATCCCAAGTAAAATTGTCCCAATATAAAGAGTTGATATTGAACCTTCAGAACGTAAAAGAACACCAAGCACAACAATCAATAATGAACCTAATAAACAGCGTTTTAGACCGATTTTTTGGGAAAGTTTGCCAGCAAAAGGAGCAATAACCCCAAAGGCAATTAAAGGGAGAGCTGTGAGAAGCGCTGCCATAGTCGCAGATAATCCCAAAGTTGATTTGAGCGCTTCAAGTATAGGACCTACACCGGTAATTGGTGCTCTTAAGGTCGTGGCTACTAAGATTAGCCCAATAAGTAACAACGCTGATGAAGGGAGAGATTTATCATTGGATTCAAACATATTAACAGTCTACATTCGTAATAATGTTTAAATAATAGACTTGTATATGAATGACGAATATAGATAATATGACAGTTAATACCTAAATACTGCCAATTTAAATATGATGAATCCTCATAATACCAAACAATGGGATTTTGATGAACTTAAAGATTTAGGCCCTGTAATTGCTATGCATGTTCAGACTGGTAAGGAAGTTGATGAAATTCCTTTCCATCAGCATGTGCATGGACAATTGGTGATGAGTTTAAAAGGTGCAATTACTTGTGAAACTCCAAATGCGGTATGGGTTGTTCCTCCTAAATGTGGTGTTTGGATTCCTAGTCAATTACCGCATAGTATCCGAACAACAACCAATACACAGGCATTTTATCTATTTATTCGCCCTAGCTTTGGAAGCTTGCCTGATTCATGTTGTACCATATCTTTAACACCACTTGTGATAGCACTTATCCTGCATATGGCATCTGTTTCATCGATTTATAATATGGATAGCCCAAACGGAAGAAAAGCTGCTGTATTAGTTGATGAATTATCAATGATGCCGATGGAGGGGTTTTATCTTCCAACATCAGATGAGTCTCATATACATCGATTAACAAAATTGTTGAGTAATGATCCTGGAGATCGTCGTACATTGTCTGAATGGGCCAAGTATTTGGCTGTTAGTGAAAGAACTTTAATGCGTATCTTTCATAAAGAAACAGGTCTCAGTTTTGGACAATGGAGACAGCAACTACATTTGATTATAGCAATGCGTCAGTTAGCAGCAGGGGAATCCGTACAAGTTGTGGCCAATTATCTGGGATATGATTCAGTCAATGCATTTATTACGATGTTTAAAAAACTTGTTGGTATGCCTCCAGCAAGATATTTTTCTCAACTTACTCAAGACGTAGATTAAACCTTCAAGATTTATTAGATTCAATTCAAATTTTTTAAATCTGAATAATTGATAACGTCAAAACATTTGTCAGATTTGCGATATATTTAGTCATAATATACAAAAAATACATTTTTTAGATTGATTACAATACTAACATCAACTTCTAAATGAGAATGAGAATTGATAATTATTGCTAAATCAAACATTGAAAGTTCATCAACCTTAATTGATAAAGGAAAACTGTCTACAAAATTGGTCTTTTTTGTCGCTGGTTTTGGGTTATCAAGTTGGGCACCTTTAGTTCCTTTTGCAAAAGAAAGATTACATGCAGATGCGGCGACATTAGGCACAATCCTACTCTTTCTTGGGTTGGGTGCTGCTATAGGTATGCCTATTGCTGGAATGTTATCCAGTAAATTAGGCAGTCGTATCGTTTTACTTTTGGGAGCATGCGGGCTTATTTTAACTTTACCTTTGCTTGCAGTGATCTCACATTCAATCATTTTAATGCTTGTACTTTTTATTTTTGGTTTTTCGATTGGTGCAATTGATGTTTCAGCGAATATTCACGGAACTGAAGTACAAGATTTAGCGAAAAAGCCGCTGATGTCCAGTTTCCATGGTTTTTATAGCATTGGTGGTTTGGTTGGCGTGAGTTGTGCGACTTTTTTGATTGCAATGCATGTGTCTATCATTGTAGTGACAATACTATGTTCTGTGATTATTGCATTGTGTATTTTAGCTGCATTTCCTAAATTGTTAAAAACTCGTCCTCAACAGACTCAGAAACTATTGGTATTTCCAAAAGGGCAGGTCATTATTATTGGTCTGTTGTGTCTGACAATATTTTTGGCTGAAGGTGCGCTTTTAGATTGGGGTGCAATTTTATTATCTCAGGTAAAAAATGTGCAAGTTGAAATTGCAGGCATTGGTTATGTGTGCTTTGCATTAGCCCTTACAGTCAGTCGTTTTTTTGGAGATAACCTTGTTGCACGATTTGGTGAAAAACAGATACTGTTTACTGGAATGATTCTTACTGGATTGGGTATTGTATTAATTGCTTTTACAGAATCAATGATATTTGTTTTAGCCAGTATTATTCTGGCAGGTCTTGCCGCGGGTAACGTAGTGCCTGTTTTATTTTCTTTGGCAGGAAAGCAGCGAGTCATGGAAGTAACTCATGCAATCTCGGCAATCAGCACTCTGGGGTATCTAGGTGTATTGTTAGGACCAGCAATGATAGGATATGTGGCCCATTTTGTAGGCCTTAATACATCATTTTATGTGTTGGGTATTTTAACGTTGTTGAGTATTTGCCTGATTCCATTTACTTTGTCGGAAAATAAAAGTACTTAACTTTCTACAGATGAAAAATACTGTTTTGGAGTACAGCCAAACATCTTTTTAAAAGCGGTAATGTAACTGGAAGAATGATCATAACCCACCAGATTGGCGATATTTGAAACAGTTACATTCTCTGCAAGATATTCAAGGGATGTCACCAAACGGAATCTATTTCTCCATTCACTAAATGACATCTCAGTATCTTGAACAAATAGACGTTCAATTGTTCTTTCACTTGCATGAACTGAATTTGCTAAATCACTTAATTTCATGGTGTTTGATGGATTATCTCTAAATATTTGAACTATTTTTTTTAATTTGGGATTTTGAGGTTCAGGAATATTTACTGGAGGTTGATCCATATTTTTTAGCTGATCAAGTAATACCTGACTTAACCTATTCTCGGCAGAATTTGTAGGATAATACCATTCAAATGTAATACATTTTTTAACTAACTCTTTAATTAATGGAGTAATATTTAATACCACACAACTCGTTTTTGAAAGTTGAAAGTCTGTGTCAGGCTTAATATAAAGAATATGAATTTCAGCTGAATATCTTGATCGGAATCCGTGAGCAGTCTCCCGATCAATCCAGATCGCTCTCATTGGGGGTAATATCCAATAACCTTGATCTGTGAGAACCTGAATTGAACCTTTGATTGAATAAATTAATTGATGCCGAGAATGTTTATGCATGGGAATTTCGGTGTCTGTTTCCCATTTTTCAGATACACCAATAATAAAAGAACTCGATTCTTCGATTGCTTTAATGAGAGGAGAGGAGTGATGCATAACAATCTTTCCAATGGGTGTCTGAAAAAATAATTTTTAACTAAATAGATGGTATCTATTAACGTTATCATTAAGCTTATAAAATTTGAAAAAGAATATTAGTGACTAAAATAAGACATAAATATATTACTAAACCACAATGGGATATGTAAATTAATGTTTAAAAAACAATTTGATAAGAGTTAATTTGGAGGATTTTGTTTTTCCAAATTTTAGGTTTAGCACGACTAGATGTTGATGAGTGTACTTTAAGAATTTCATGTAAATTAACTGTTGATTTTTTATTTCACAGAAAAATTCCTTTTTTCATGGTTTTTCTTATTAAGCCATATTAAGACTAATATTGTGATAATCAACCAAGGAATAAGAGCTAGATTCATCGCCTTCCAGCCAAAGATATCGAGCACAGCACCAGCACTAAAAGAACAAATTAGCCCAACCACAAAAACGGTCATATCATTGATAGCTTGAGCCTTGGCCTTCTCCTCTAAAGTGTATGTCCCTGTTAACAGAGAAGTGCTGCCAATAAATAAGAAATTCCAGCCTATACCTAATAGAATTAATGAGGTTGCAAAAGAGAAGAAGTGGAAGCCTGATAAAGCCATCGCGATATAGCAAAGAAACAGTATTACTCCCATCAACATAATTTTTAGCGTACCAAAGCGAGCGATTAAGTTACCTGTAATAAACGAAGGCAAGAACATGCCTAAAACATGCAGCTGAATGACAGTGGTAATTGCACTAAGTTCATGATGGGAGTGACGCATGGCAATTGGAGTTGCCGTCATCCCTAAAATCATGATTCCATACCCAGTAATGGAGCCGAATAAAGCGACTAAATAAGTAGGCTGCGATACGATCTGATACCACGGTCTACCCGCACTAAAATCCGTTTTTACTTCAATTTGATCAGGAATTTTCAGGCCAGATAAAATTCCGATTGCCAATAGTGATACCACTGTAATAATGAGGAATGAACCTACATATTCCAAATGATTAAACATTGGACCACCAAAACGTGCGAGTGTAGGGCCCATGATTGCAGCGACGACACCACCAGCCATGACGAAAGAAATGGCACGAGAACGGAAAGCATCATCTGCAACTTCGCTGGCTGCAAAGCGATAAAACTGAGCAAAAGATTGATAAGAACCAACACAAAAAGTCCCTACAGCGAGTAGTACTAGTGAACTATACATAATTCCTAGAGCTGCAATAATCCCTCCGATTACCCCTAATAATGCTCCACAAATAAACCCCTTTCTTCTGCCAACATGAGCCATAAGTATAGATGCAGGGAACATCATAGTTGCAGTACCGAGAAACATCGCTGCAATTGGTAAAGTAGCAAGCAGAGGCGTATTGGCAATGTTGGCGCCAGCTAAACCACCTATCGTCATAACCATCACGGATACAGTTTGAAAAAGAGACTGAGAACTCGCCAAGATAAGAACTTGGCGATGCATATTATTTTGAAGCATAGGAAACCTTTTTAAATGAGGCTTTTATCGTAAAAGTTGAGCTAAATATCTTGAGTCATTGTGAGCACAATACGGAATTGAGCATTTCCAGTTTTCATTCTTTGGTAGGCTTGTTGAGCCTGATGTAATGGAAAGACTTCTGTTTTGGCACGAACATCTGCAAGCACGCTAAAATCCAGTGTTTTACCCACCTCAAAAGGTGTACCCGTAATACTGCCTTGCACAGTTCGTTCCCCACCAACAAGTAAGGGAGATGAAATTACAAGAGGTTCTTTCCCAACGCCAACCACAATCAATTTCCCTTGCGTTGCTAGACCTGAAAAAAGCCCTGAAGAAATTTCACCATTCGTAATGGTGGTCAGAATGGCTTGAGCTTTTCCTAATTCTTTAAGACGATCCACAGCATTTTCTAATTGGGTATCAATATAAATATGTGCCCCTAAAGTATGAGTCAGTTCAGCGATATCTTGTCCACGACCAATAGCAACCACTCTAAATCCCATTCTTCGTGCGTACTGAATTGCAAGATGTCCTAAGCCACCTATACCAAGTATTGCAACCGTATCCCCCGCTTGGGTACCTGATTTCTTTAGGGCATTAAAAGTTGCAATACCTGCACAAAGTAAAGGGGCTGCTTCTACCGAACTCAGTTCATCAGGAATTGCAACAAGACCTGTTTCTTTTGTAATCATCATTTCTGCATAGCCGCCATCATGGGTGCTGCCCATGATGGGTTGGTGATTACATAAGTTAAATAGACCCTGACGGCATTCAGGGCATTGATTACAATGCCCACCTAAACGTCCTACACCAACACGTTGACCAATTTTCCAATAGTCGGAATCTGGGTCTCCAATCGCCACAATACGTCCAACAACTTCATGACCAGGAATACGAGGAAATGCTTCTGGATTTTGGTTTTCAATGGTCATGGCATCTGCCCCACAGATTCCACAGGCATCTACAGCAATTAAAACTTCGCCTTTGTTGGGTTTTGGAATGGGACGTTCAACCCACTCTAAATGTCCAGTTCGGCTAACTTGAATCGCATGGAAAGTTGTTTGCATGACTATTTCTCACTGTACTGATGAAGTTGAATGTAATAGTTGGTCGACTCCAAATTTGGCCGCTTCTATTGCACCAGCCAAATAGCCTGAATAGGATTTAGACCATTCACTTGAGATACCAAGTAGTCGATTCTGCCAAATAGATTGATTTGGTGTATTTTCAGGTGCCATAGCATGAAATAGCGCTGGGCTTTTCCAATCCATTTCGATAGCGGTGTTTTCATCTCCTGACCAATCTTTTAGATATTCAGCTTGAGGTTGTGCAGCAGAAGAACCGAATAAACGCACCAACTGGGCACGACAATGAGCTAATAAGGCTTTTTCTCCCATTTGCTTTCTAACAGCATAAGGAAGGCTTAAAAAACCAAACAATGCCGCATGTTGATCGGGCGTCGAAGCATCATGTACTTCACCTAATGGACCTGCATGGCTTCTAGCTTGACCAGAAAGCCCTTGTGCTTTCCAGAATGCTTCAGGGTAAATCGCTGCATATTTGGCATGAGGTGCCATCCATGTTGCGGTATTCATCCATTGCTTCATCGTTGATGCTGGTAGTGAAGGTTCAAATTTCATTTGATCAATGGCTAAGCGTGGCGGCATGGCTAACAAGATCTGTTCACAACTTACATGCATCTCTACGCCTGATTGATTCATGACAGTGAGTTCTACACCCTGATGTTCTTGATAACGAATTTCAGTGACACGCTTTCCTAGTCGAATTCGATCTGTAGCAATACGATTGCTGAGACTATGAATTAAATTTTCCATACCACCGACAAGGCGAATGGCAGAGGTATCCAATGCGGTATTAGAAATGCGTAGGGTAGATTGATCACGTTGTCTTTCAAAAACTAGATCACCAGCATTTGATTGCTCAAAATATGGCAGTTCCAATGTCTCGATCAGATGCATGAGTTCTGGATTAAGCTCAGGCCAAATCCACGTTGCACCAAGATCAATCTGATCTTGAGTATGTACACGCCCACCAAGACGCTCTCGTGCTTCAAATAAGAGATAATCCCGAATACCTGCTTGTTCTAATAAATAGGCAGCGTATAAGCCACTCAATCCACCACCGATAATTGCAAATTTGGTCTTGATCATTACTTAGCTTTCCATACATTTTGCGCATGAATGAGATGACCTTCTTTAACATAAAGCGTTACACCTGATTCACCCACTTGAAAATTGGCATGCTGTTTCGGAGGCAAACGGATCCACGTACCTGTAGGAAAAACCTCAGTACCCTGACTCAATTCTCCTGTGAGAATAAATAGCTCTATGCCTTGGTCAGACAAATTACTAAACATCTGATGAGCTTCCAGTTTCTCTAAATACGTGGTCTCAAATTCAGACTGATAAAGAGGACATCGCATTTTATTACCTAGCGTTATCCAATTCTCAGGATCGTGGGTATTGATGCGAGTTTCTTCGTGCTCTTGTTCTGTCATTTGCATGAGTTTGACGAATATCAAAGTGCCATTTTTACTTGAAGCTTGATGAATAGAATTATGAGGATTCCGTAGATACCAACCTTCTGGATAGTTATCCTGATTGTTTTCAGTAAAAACTCCTGAAAGAACCAAGATTTCTTCACCCAAGGTATGTTGATGTGCAGGAAAAACGGACTCAGGTGCATATTTAACTAAACTGGTTGCACGAGCATGTTCTGCCCCTATGCGGTCAAGCATGGCTCGATCTACTTCACCACGTGGAGATTTCACCCAGTGATAGTCTTCGGGTTTAATGATCGCAATTTGTGAAAAGTCGGCATGTATACGCATGGAGAGTTCCTCAAAATCAAAAAACCGATGTATTTTCTAAAAAATACATCGGTCAATTTAGAAAATCATTAAGTGTTCGGCAGCATATCAACTGCTTCTAAAACCCGTGCAGAATAAGTCAATGCAGCGCCTGCATTAAGATTAATCGCAACTGACAGTGCTTCAGCAATTTCCTCACGGCTCACACCAAGGTCAACCGCTTTTTTAGAATGTACTGCAATACAACCATCACAACGGGTGGTCACTGCTACAGCTAAAGCAATCAGTTCATGTGTTTTTGCATCAAGTTTCCCAATCTTTGCTGTTCCCACATCCATAGCTGTAAAGCCACGCATAGTGTCAGGAGCTAAAGCAGCATAATCTGCTACATGTTCAAGTAAAGATGTACGATATTCATTCCAGTTTTGCATGTCATTTCTCTAAATTAATTCAATACTTGGCAGGTGGACACGCTTAGTGTCCAGCCATAACACCACCATCAACAGGTAAAATTGTGCCCGTTACCCAAGATGCATTTGAAGAAGCGAGGAATAGAATAGCTTCAGCGACATCAGCAGGTTGACCATTACGACCTAATGGATGGAACGAATTGAAAGATGGAAGCGCTTCTTTTACCTGATCATCTGTCATAAACGTGTTGTAAACAGGTGTTTCAACGACAGCAGGAGCAACGGTATTAATGCGGATATTTGACTCTGCAAGTTCAATTGCTAAGTTATGTGTTAATGCATGTACACCAGCATTTGCAGCAGAGTATGCTGAAGAAGGTGTTGCTTTAACCGCTTGTAATGCCCATAAAGAACCTGTTTGTACAATGGCACCGCCACCACGTTGCTGCATTGCTTTAGCAGCAGCTTGCGCCATGAAGAACTTACCTTTTAAGATCGTGTCTAAGAACCAGTCATATTCTGATTCTGTTACTTCCAAAAATGGTTTTGGCGCGAACACACCAGCGTTATTGATTAAAATATCAACACCGCCAAATTCTTTCGCTGTAAACTCTACAAGTTGTTGCGCTGTTGCTGGTGCTGCGATGTCAGCAGCGAAATAACGAATATGCTCACCTGATGCATCAATTTGTTGAGCAGCGGCTTTCAATTTTTCTTCGTTACGGCCAGTAATCACCACGTTTGCACCTTCGCGAACAAGGCGAGTAGCAACTTCTTTACCAATACCTGAACCACCACCAGTAACGATTGCTACTTTTAAAGAAAATCTGTTCATGATTAATTTACTCTTTTTCAACCTGATTAATGTCAACACTCGGTGTTAACTGCTTATGGGTTCATTTTAGGAGTAGAAAGATAAGCAGACAAATGAGATAATCTTGTCGATATTGAAAGAAAAACTATCTCGTAAATGAATGCACCTATTTTTTTAAATGCATTGAAAGCTTTTGAGGCCAGTGCAAGACATCAAAGTTTTTCAGCAGCTGCGAAAGAATTGAATGTTACCCCCGCAGCTGTAGGTCAATTGGTTCGGGGATTAGAGGATTATTTAGGTGTGAGTCTTTTCCATCGCCAACAAAGTGGGAAAAATCGGTTGATTCCTACAGAATTAGCCGAATCAGTTTTACCGGATATACGTGCTGGTTTTGATAAATTAAGCTTAGGCCTAGAAAAGCTCAAAAAAGGGAGCTCTTCAGGTATTTTAACTGTTACGGTAAGTCCAGCTTTTGCTGCCAAGTGGTTATTGCCTAGAATTGATAAATTTCAAGAATGTTATCCAGATACCGATGTGCGTTTAGATACCAATTTAAAAGCAGTAGATTTTATTGAGAATGGAATAGATATTGGTGTTAGATATGGTCAAGGTGTTTGGGCTGGACTCGTTGCAGAAAAATTAATGGATGAAGAAGTTTTTCCTGTTTGTTCGCCCAAATTTTATCAAGAGCATGAACAACAATTGCGGGACCCATTGAATTTGTTAGAACTTCCATTGATTCATGATCTATCCATGGATCAGCATTCTGATTTTGCAACTTGGGATAAATGGCTACATTTTAATAAAATTACAGAAGAAAATACCAAACGAGGGCTTAAAATCAATAACTCTGCTTCGGTTTTACAAGCTGCAATTGATGGTCGAGGCATTGCACTAGCACGGAGTGTCATGGCACATGACGACTTAAAGGCAGGACGCTTAATTCAAATCTATCCCGAATTAAAATGTTCTTCTGTACTGGCTTACTATGTTGTGTATCGTGAGGAATGCCAGTCACTTACAAAGTTAATTGCTTTTCGAGATTGGCTTAAACAGGAAGCAAATAATTAACTTTTTTAAAGTTCCTGCATATTACTTTGTTAATTAAAAGAAGAAGGGAATAAAAAGTTATTCCCTTAGACAATATGACAAAACAATTTGGCATCATTATTAATAGTGACTAAAAATTATAGGTATAGGTCAATCCGCTGTTGGTAGTGATGGTCACCTCACGCACATTTTCAGCAGCACAACCGAGATACACCTGTGCCACTGAGCCATAGCGCATATTTTGATAATCATAAAAGCCTTTTGTTCTACAATTACCACGATTGATTGATACGTTGGTCAGGGTGGTTGGATCATCATTTAGTGACATGATATTGAGTTTATCAACATAACCTGTCCCGGAATATTGCGAATGATCACGACGGACACGTACTTCAAACTGTTCTTGGATCGGTTGTTCCTGTGACAGTTCAGTCATTTGCTCAGCATCAGCCCCATTTTCTAAAAATGATTTATCAACGACAAAATCATCTTCGGACTGATTGCTCGTCTCAGGCATATCAGACGTGCTATTTGTGGTAGAGGCTGTATTTTGATTTGGTGTTGCTTTTGGTTCTGCTACGGCTTGAGGTTCTTTGGCTGGACTACATGCTGTTAAGCCCAGTATTAATACACTGGATAAAAGAATCGGGTGGATCAGTTTCATGGCTGAATTCCTAAAAAATTACTTATTTCATCTATGAATAAAGTCGTTATTTGTTCTGTGTGTTTATTTACATTTGCCTTTATGAACTGATTGCACCAAACGTGGTTTGATTTTGTCTGCATCTAGACGTAGGCAAATGGCTTTTTTACTTTTGATTGAACTGGAAATCAGATCTTCACCCTGAATCGGATTAGCACCACCTGCGTTATAAACTTGATAGCGTTTGCCAGTGGTGGTTTTAAAACTAAAGGCATCACCTGATTCACTAAAGCCTTCGATCTTTTTGACGATAACGGTTACTTGATTGGATTGTGCAAACAGCGAGGTACAGAGCAGACTGAGGCCACAGGCCAAGATGAGTTTTTTCATTTTGTTATTCCTATGGCTTAGTTCTTAAAAATCGTGACAGGCCAAACCACGGCTTTACCGAGGTTGTAGGCATAGCTGTAATGCGCGGTACTGCTGCAATTCTTGAAATATACTGAGCAAATCAGTGCGATCAGCACATAGCCGATAATTAAATAGTTTTTCATGTGTTTCCCCAGATGCTTGAATTTATGACTGACATTGCTGAACAGCGTTTGCCATCACTACATTGAAATCTTCAGGTGGCTGCATGGTTTCCCGAACCGTGACATCCGCCATTTGTTGCATAAATTCAGGTGAGTAATGCGCTTCGACTTTGTCGTAAATACAGCCACAGGTAGATCGGTCTAAACCACCTGCCTGACAGCCTGCTTTAAAGTCACGTTTGACTTTGCTGTCACAGGCAGTCAGCAGGGTGCTACTGAAGGCAATGGTGATTACCCCGAACCAAGTTTGATATTTCATTTCTGTTCCAAATCATTGTTATCTATTGTTCTAAAGTCATACGGATGGGTTTATTTATGCCAGCCTGCCAGATAAATCAGCAGCCAGAGTCCGCCAAGCACAAAAACAAAGGGGCCTAGCATCGCCACCACGACGACAATTAAAATGAGCTGCGCAATCAATTTCATAATGTTGTTCCAGCACAAAGCAGCCCCTGAATGAAAAACTCAGTGGTTGAACAGTGCGGTGAAATGAATCAGTGCACAGGGCAAGACAATAAAGTTGGAATTGGAATGAAATGCCGAAGTCGGCAAGTAGGTATAAATGAAGCTAGTGCAGGGGAAGCACAGAAATTGAATAGCGTCATAGATGACTCCTGTATGTATAGAAGTTCTACCGAATCACTGTCAATTGATTATGGTGGCAGAACGAAAAGGGGTTGACAGACTGGACATACAGAACCAGCACGCGCGAACGCGTCCCCCTCCCGTTCTACCGCAAAGGGGGACGAGAAGGTTTTACGCACGTAGAGAATACTCAGAAGAATAAACCCTGATGCGCTGTATGAAACGGTCTGTCAAAACCGACTGGCAATGTAGGCCAGCCCTTGCATCATAATCGCTGATAAAAATCAGGTCAATTGATCGCTGTATCCAGTCGTTAAAATTCATTTAAAAAAGCATCGATTAAAATCACATTCTAAAAAAATACAGATACATATCATTTAGATGATAAGCATATGGCTTCTTTAAATCAGCCCTATGCCATAACCCGATTCACGTTTTGCCTGCTTTCCCCCAAAGCAGGCTTTTTTTATTTCACTCATTTTTATTACAGGAATTAGTCAGATGAGTTTGCCATGTCCTTATTGTCAGTCCCGAGACACGGTACTGCTGGAATCTCCACAACATTTAGTCAGCAACAGCAATTCACCTTCAGCGCAAAACAATGTGATGTCACCGCTGGCATTGGCAACTTTAGGTATCAGTGTTTCTAAAAGTTTAAACCTCCCCCCAATTGCAGGCGCTCTAGTCGGGGTGCTGATCGGTGGTATTTGGATGCTAGTGACCGAGGATGAAGTCCAAAGCAACTCCCATCCTTTTTATACCCGACATTATTACTGCAATGACTGTGATCGCGATTTTAGTCCAAGCATCCGTAACTAATTTTTAAATGAATTTATCCAATGACCTTTTACAGCAATTCAAATTTTTACAGGAATTAAAATCATGGCACATCAAATTGAACAAATGGCTTATTTCGGTGAAACTCCTTGGCATGGTTTAGGTAATCAACTTACGCAAAATCAACCGATTGAAGTCTGGGCACAGCAGGCAGGGATGGATTGGCGCATTGAATCCTCTGATGTCCGCTATATGGCTAAAAATGACCGTGGGCAAAGCATCATCATGCCGTATGAAGAACAACGGGTGTTATATCGCTCTGATACTCATGCTCCTTTATCGGTAGTCAGTCAGCGTTATCAGGAAGTGCAACCGAAACAGATTTTAGAATTCTATCGTGATCTGACGGAACAATCTGGTTTTGAATTAGAAACCGCAGGGGTGCTGAAAGGTGGGAAGAAATTCTGGGCTTTAGCGCGTACAGGACAAACTTCAGCTTTAAAGGGCAAAGATGTCAGTAATGGCTACATTCTCTTAGCCACTGCTTGTGATGGCACTTTAGCCACCACCGCGCAATTCACTTCAATTCGTGTGGTGTGTAACAACACTTTAGCAATTGCCCTCAAAGGACAGAACTCAAGTTCAGGTGTAGTCAAAGTGCCGCACAGCACTAAATTCGATGCCGAGAAGATTAAACAGCAATTGGGTATTTCAGTACGTGCATGGGACGAGCATATGTATGAAATGAAACAACTCAGTCAACGTAAAGTCACACAGACTGAAGCAGCAGCGTATTTCGATGCGGTGTTTAATAATACTAGCCTGAGTCCAATCGAGCAGGATGAAGGCATTATTCAGTTCTATCGGAATGTAGCCACCCAAGCCAATTCAGCCACCAAAGCTGAAAACAAAACTGAACCGAATGGACGAGCCATGTCAAAAGTCATGACCATGTTTAATGGGCAGGGTCGTGGGGCAGAACTCAGTTCAGCCAAAGACACCGCGTATGGCTTGCTTTGCAGTATTACTGAGTTCGCCGATCACGAGCGTCGGGCCATGAGTCAGGATCATCGTTTGGATTCTGCATGGTTTGGTGCTGGAGCAGGGCTTAAGCAACGTGGATTGGAACAAGCTTTACGCATGTTGGCCTAATTTCAAATCATTAATTGATTAGCCTAAGCAGGCTCATCGCATTACTTAAACGCTCAACCTAAAAAATTATTTAACTCTTTTTATTCAAAGCTGTGTCTACGGACACGGCTTTTTTTATGCCCAAAATTCAACAATGACAGGAAATTACTATGAACTCAGCCGTAATTCATCCAAACAACGCAACACTAAATATCCATGCTAACCGTCCGAAACTGTTTACTGCAAAACGTTTTGTAGAGACTAAAAATATGACTCAAGCCGAATGGCTAGAAGTCCGTAGAAAAGGTATTGGCAGCAGTGACTGTGCTGCAGCCTGTGGACTTAATCCGTATATGTCGATGTTGGAACTGTGGATGATCAAGACAGGAAGGATTCAACAATCCATCGAAGATGAATGCGAAGGCCATGCACCTTTATATTGGGGCAAGCAGTTAGAGCCACTTGTCGCTGAATATTACAGCATGCATACCAACTATAAAGTGCGTCGGGTTAATGCGGTATTACAACACCCTGATCCAGACAAACATTTTATGTTAGCCAACTTGGATTACTCCGTGGTGGGGGATGCAGATGTACAAATTCTGGAATGTAAAACGGCAGGGGAATATGGTGCCAAGCTGTGGCGAGATGGTGTGCCTTTATATGTCTTGTGTCAGGTACAACATCAGTTGGCAGTGACAGGCAAACAAGCAGCGCATATTTGTGTCTTACTCTGTGGACACGAAACTCGTATTTTTAAAGTCACGCGTTCTGAATCGGTAATTCAGCATATCGTTAATGCGGAACGTTACTTCTGGGAGTGTGTGGAAAAGGATACACCACCTGAAGCGGATGCCAGTGAATCCGCAGCTAAAGCTTTGCAACTGCTGTATCCAGAACATGTACCACTGAGTACGACAGACTTATCTGAAGATGAGCAAGCCAATCAACAGTTTGAGCAGTTGATTCAAGCTCGAAACCAAATTGAAAAGCATCAGGAGCAGTTCGATCTACTCAAACACCAACTCCAAGCTAAGATGCAAGAGGCTGAACGTGCAACATTCACTAATGGTTCAGTGACGTGGAAAAAGGCTAAAGATTCGGTCAGCTTGGATAGTAAGGCTTTACTTAAATCACATCCTGAGTATTTAAATCAGTTTCCACAAGCCAAGCAAGGGACACGGCGTTTTCAGATTTATACCAATGCTGGATAAGTCCATTTTTATTCATACAAGCATCAAGTGACATACCAACAAGCAAGCTCATATCAGCCCATGCCTACAGCATGGGCCTTTTTATGTCTATTTAATTTAAACAGAAAGGAAATCAATATGATCAAAGGTTTAGCAATTACCCCGCCAATACTCGGGCGGATCAGTATCGGTAAGATGGTCGAGAAAAATGGTAAGCGCATCCCTGAAAAGGATGACCAATTCACCATTACCAGCCAAATCCAAAATAAGGACAGTGGTTGGATAAAACATCCACTGGATGAACAACTTCGTGCTAAAGCCCCCAATCAAAAACTCCGCTCAATTCCAGTCCGTATGATCTTCAATGATCCTGAACTCAATCTACGAGCGGAATACAGTTTATTTGATCGTCAGACAGGACGTCCCGTTTGTGTGGGGAATGGTGAAACCTGCCAACGACTGACTAATCAAGGGGTAGAACAACACCCATGTCCATCCCCTGATTTGTGTCCATTGGCACAAGGAGGTAACTGTAAACCTTATGGGCGTCTGCATGTCAATTTAGATGAGTCCGATGAACTTGGCACATTCATCTTTAGAACCACAGGTTTTAATAGTATTCGTACCTTAGCTGCTCGGTTGAGTTATTACCACGCTGCATCGAATGGATTGCTGTCCTGTTTGCCATTGCAATTGACCTTGAGAGGAAAGAGCACAACACAGAGCTATCGTACACCAGTGTATTACGTGGATCTAACTTTACGTGAGGGCATTCATTTGCAAGAGGCAATTCAAACCGCTAAGGAGATTGACCAGAAAAGTAAGCTGTGTAGTTTTAATCAACATGCCTTAGATCAGGCCGCTTTACAGGGTTATGGGAGTGCGCGGTTTGAAGTAAATGTAGAAGAAGGACTAAATTTGGTAGAGGAGTTTTATACAGATGAGCTTGTTGAGTCTGAACAAGTACAGGCTGGGCCCAAAGGCAAAACAAAGCCTAAACTCCATCAGGGGGGTGGCTTTGTACAGGATATTCAGCAAGGCTTGCAAAGTAGTGTGAGAACGGTAAATTGAATAAAAGGTATCTTCGGATGCCTTTTAATAAAATCTAGATCTTAATTTTTTTGTTATAGGACTTACGCATTGACGGATTCAAAAAAGTATTAAAATACTTTATAAAGTATCTGTGATCAGACGAATTAAACATGCTTCTACAGCAACTTGTACATTACCCATTTATATGGGCTTTCTCATGACAGAACCGAACTCTATTAGCTGCACACAACTTGCCGAGACTTATAATATCTCGCATGATAGTGTAAATCGCTTTCTAGAGCGTGAAGACTACACACCTCACGACCTATATCAAGAATCAATTCAACATATTGATAATAATAAACTTATAGTCAGTATTGATGATACTGTTTTAGATAAACCATATAGTCAACATATGGACTTGGTTAGCTATTTTTGGTCAGGCAAACACCACCGATCCGTCAAGGGTATTAATCTCATTACCTTGTATGCGACAGATCGAAATGGTCAAAATATTCCAATTAATTTCCGAATTTATGACAAATCTGAAAGTAAAACCAAGAATGATTACTTTATGGATATGTTAAGTGAAGTACTCAGTTGGGGTGCAAAGATTCAATTTATTACAGGTGATAGTTGGTATTCATCGACTGGAAATCTAAAAACCATAAGAAAATATGGTATTCGATTTATGTTTGGTATCGACTGTAACCGTAAGGTTTCCCCAGAAAAAGGACAATGGTTTCAACTGCGCTTATTGCCAGATTTCCATCAGGGTCAAGTGATCTGGCTCAAAGATTTTGGCTTTGTACAATTATTTAAGACTCAGTTAAAAGAACAGCAGAGGTTTTATATTGTGCATCAAGATGAAGATGATTTATTGTCCTTTGAAGGTTTTCATGAATTACATTCAAGTCATTGGAAAATAGAGCAATATCACCGGGTGATTAAACAGGTTTGTCATATTGAAAAGTTTCAAGTAAGACGATCTAAACTGATTTTGAATCATATTTTTTCAGCCTTGATGGCCTACGTTGAGATACAAAAGAACCAGTTTGAGCGGATCTTTGAAAATATATATCGTTGGCAGAAGAAATTATTTAGACCAATTATCAAAAACTTCATTGATGACTTTATTCTCGATAAAAATCATCTGCTACCACAGAGAATCTATAAGTAATAGTGCGTAAGTCCTATGTTATTAATCTTAATAATTAGTTTTTTTAAAAGGTTGGTTGATTTCCCATCCTCAACCTCTTGTGCTACCCTAAGTGCTCTAAAAACCTAAACACTCTTTTTCTATATGACACTTACGCCACCTTAAGTTTATTTACCCCTTTAATCAGTAAATAACTCATCACTGTCTAGTGATGTGGTGTAGTCGCTTGTGTGTTGTATATATCACATCACTAGCCTATCTAAAAAATTAAAAAACAGGCTATGTTTATGTTATCTAATGTACGAGAACAATGGTTCTCTAACATCCGTGGGGATGTACTTGCAGGACTTGTTGTCGGTCTTGCACTTATCCCTGAAGCTATCGCTTTTTCAATTATTGCTGGTGTCGATCCGAAAGTAGGTCTATACGCATCCTTCTGTATTGCTGTCGTGATTTCTTTTGTTGGTGGCCGTCCCGCCATGATTTCAGCAGCTACTGGAGCGATGGCGCTGCTCATGGCCACATTAGTCAAGGAGCATGGGCTAGAATATCTACTTGCTGCAACAATTTTGACTGGGGTTATTCAGATACTGGCAGGGTATTTAAAACTCGCTAAGTTAATGCGGTTCGTATCCAAATCTGTCGTTATTGGCTTTGTAAATGCTTTAGCCATTTTAATTTTTATGGCTCAGTTACCTGAGCTAACTAATGTGACTTGGCATGTTTATGCATTGGTTGCTTTAGGACTAGCGATTATTTATCTATTTCCTTTAATACCAAAATTAGGAAAGCTATTACCTTCTCCGCTGGTCTGCATCATTGTGATTACCTTATTAGCAATAGCCCTAGGAATTGATATACGGACTGTTGGAGATATGGGGGCATTACCTGACACGCTTCCAATGTTCTTGATCCCGAATATTCCTCTAAATTTTGCAACATTGATTATCATTTTGCCGTATTCAGTTGCACTGGCAGCCGTAGGTTTGCTTGAGTCTATGATGACAGCAACGATTGTCGATGAAATGACAGATACGCCAAGTGATAAGCATCAGGAATGTAAAGGACAAGGTATTGCAAATATTGCCTCTGGCTTCATGGGTGGTATGGCAGGTTGTGCCATGATTGGTCAATCTATGATTAACGTGAAGTCAGGTGGTTTAACACGATTGTCGACGTTCTCTGCGGGTATTTTTCTTCTCATTCTGGTTGTGTTTATCAGTGATTGGCTCAAAGTTATTCCAATGGCAGCTTTAGTTGCTGTCATGATCATGGTTTCTATCAGTACTTTTGAATGGAGTTCAGTCACCCAATTAAAAGACAATCCTAAAAGTAGTAATGTCGTGATGATTGCAACCGTTATCGTTGTTGTCGCAACTCACAATCTAGCATTAGGCGTTTTAACAGGTGTTCTGTTATCGGCATTGTTCTTAGCGAATAAGTTAGAAAATGATATCCAAGTCATTGCTTCATTTGAAGGTGACACTCGTTTATATGATTTACACGGTCAAATATTTTTTAGTTCTTCTGAGAAATTCATGCAGGGTTTTGACTTTAAAGAAGATGTGAAAGATGTGGTGATTGACTTAACACATTCCCATATTTGGGATGTTACCTCAGTCGCTATGCTTGACTCTGTGGTCAATAAATTCCAAAAAAATGGTGTGAATGTAACGGTGCGTGGGTTGAACGAAGCCAGTTCGATTATGATCGATAAATATGGAACACACGCAAGAATATAACTTAATAATTTAATTAAGGTTTTAAAAAGCAGGTATTTAAGGTTCAGGTATCTGCTTTTTTCTAACCCTTATAATTTATCTTGATAAGAATGTTTAGAACAAATATTTGTCAAACTTACTATCAGATTTAAGCTTTCTATCCTTGTGGACATTTGCAGTTTTTCTGTTTCGACCCATGAGTTCCAGGCTGCAAGCTATATAAATTTGTTTTGGTGGGGTTTATCAGGTGTGACAACTGCTTTATCGTGGGTGTATTACTATAGAGCATTAAAATTAGGAGATGTCTCGACCATTGCACTTATTGATAAAGGTAGTGCGGTTGTCGCAATTTTATTGGCTTGGCTGATTTTAAAAGAGGTGATCACAGTCAGAATGATCATAGGTGCAGCATGTATTGTTTTAGGATTATTCATTATTTCAAAAAATAGGGAGCTATTGATTGCTCCCTATTTAATAGTCAATGATGATCAGGATAGGCTTGTATTGAGCTTAAAATTTCTTCTCGTGCTTTTTCAACATTTCCCCAACCCTTAAGCTTTACCCACTTGCCTTCTTCTAAGTCTTTATAATGCTGAAAGAAATGATGGATCCGATTTAAAGTAAGTTGATCTACATCATTAATATCTAGAATATGGTCATAAAGCTTTGATAGTTTAGTGTGAGGAACTGCAATAATTTTTGCATCGATGCCATGTTCATCTTCCATATACATTACACCCACAGGTTTACTTCTGATTACTGCACCAATTGCTACTGGATAAGGTGAGATAACCAATACATCTAAAGGATCACCATCCTCACTCAATGTTCTAGGGATATAACCGTAGTTTGCAGGATAAAACATAGCTGTTGTTAAAAAACGGTCAATGAAAATAGAATCAAATTCCTTATTCATTTCATATTTAACTGGGTCAATATTTTGAGGAATTTCAATAATACTGTAGAAATCATCTGGTGGATTAATCCCAACAGGAACATCTTTGTAGCTCATCATTATTTTCCTTTTTGATTACCGACAGTACCGAACTGTACGGGAGTTTTTACGTAAAAAATTCTGACATCTTCTTGATTTAGATGTGTAAACAATTGTTCTGATTCTACTTCGCTCAGAGCAAGTTGAACTTGCACAGGCTGGTCAACTAATTCAAAAAAGTGAGCTGAATGTAATCGTCCTGTATGGTCAATACCTTCTGATCCTTGAATGACTGTAGCACCCTTAAATCCTAACTCTCTTGTTAGTTCTAAGAGCCATTCATGGATAGGGGTATTTTTATGCCTTTGGTTTATCTCGGTATAAAATGTGACTAAATATCCGTTCATTAAGTCCTACTCCTGACTAATGTATAGTCGTTAGTTGATAGGTAAATATGCCAAGCAAAGTAAATAGCAATGAACCTAAAACATGGACAGTAATTGTCAAAATGGCATATTCAAATTTGCCACTTTGAAGTAAAGAAACAACTTCCATTGAAAATGTTGAGAACGTAGTTAAAGCACCACAAAAACCAGTGACGAGGAATAACTTGTAATTAGGATTCAAAGAGCTACTGGCAAAAAAAGTGATTGCAAAGCCAATAACAAATGCGCCAATAAGATTCACTAGGACTGTGCCTAAAGGAATATTTGGAAAATAGTGATTAAATTGAAGACTAATTCCCCAACGTATCCAAGCACCTAAAACAGCACCAAGTCCTATTGAAAATAATGAGATGTACATACTTTTTCCCTGCTCGTTAAACAGAGAAAGTTAAAAAATAAAGGGGAGTAGATTTAAGAATTTGATACGGCATAGCGCAGCTCCATTGAAAAAAGCAGAGCGCACAACTACGCACCCTGCATAAGGGTAACGTAGGTATCATCAGCCGTTAGTGGCGGTTTGTAGAAGGAAGATAGCCATTTCCTTTAATTTAATTTAATCTTAATACAAATTAATTAAAATGCAATTCTAGATTTTATAAAAACAAAATATGGAATTGCATATATATGTTTATTCGTATATAAGTATATTCAAAGATGCCATTGAGTTTGAGCAAATGACTGCTACTCCAAAAGTGAAGATCTATCACAACCCTGAATGCGGTACATCACGTAATACATTGGCGTTAATCCGTAATGCCAATATTGAACCTGAAGTGATTGAGTACCTTGAAACACCTCCCTCTAAAAATGAATTGATTCAAATGATTGCGGATGCGGGTTTAACGGTGAGAGATGCGATCCGTAAAAATGTTGCTCCATATACAGATTTAGGAATTGATCAAGAGGATTGGAGTGAAGATCAATTGCTTCACTTTATGCTTCAGCATCCAATTTTGATTAACCGTCCATTTGTGGTGACTGAATTAGGAACTCGTTTAAGTCGTCCGTCAGAACTGGTTTTAGAAATTCTGCCACTCCCACAAAAAGGTATTTTTACTAAAGAAGACGGTGAACAAGTACTGGATGCAAATGGGCAGCGATTGAAATAAAATTTCATGGATATATGTGAATATTGATATATCCATATGTTTGAGTGAGTAAAAATATGGATCAAATCAATTTCTTTAAATGTTTGGCTGATGAAACGCGATTCAACATCGTCATGTTGGTTCTTGGAAATAATGAACAGTGTGTTTGCGACTTGACTGAAAAGCTAGAGTTGAGCCAACCCAAGATTTCACGGCATTTAGCCTTACTGCGCTCTTCTGGTCTTTTACAAGATCGACGCCAAGGGCAATGGGTCTATTACAGTCTCAATCCCAATTTACCCATTTGGT
Source organism: Acinetobacter sp. SW-226 (assembly GCF_055632855.1). Classification (NCBI taxonomy): domain Bacteria; kingdom Pseudomonadati; phylum Pseudomonadota; class Gammaproteobacteria; order Moraxellales; family Moraxellaceae; genus Acinetobacter; species Acinetobacter sp. SW-226. Next base: position 1,258,395 of record NZ_CM145752.1, read on the forward strand.
GCGTAGACGTACTTAACACCCTTAAAAATGCTGATTTACAGCCAAAAGCTGCTCCATCATTTCAACAAATCAATAGTTATTGCGAGTAGAACAAGATGAAATTCCTTTTTTTGTGTACTGGAAATAGTTGCCGTAGCATCCTGTCAGAAGTGCTGTTTAATAGTCGTGCCCCAGAGGGTTGGAAAGCATACAGTGCAGGTAGTAAGCCATCAGGGCAAGTACATCCATTGACCATTGAAACATTAGAAAACCTAGGTCTTTCAACAGATGGTTTGTGGAGTAAAACCATTGATGAATGTGAACAATATCAACCTGACGTGGTGATTACGGTTTGTGATTCGGCAGCGCAAGAAGCGTGTCCACTGTATTTAGGCGGAGCAATCAAGGCACATTGGGGCTTGGCTGATCCTTCGCATTTAGACTTGCCGAAAGAAGAGAAGCTCAAAGCATTCCAAGTGACTGTAGACCATATCAATCGTCGTTTAGATGCATTGTTGGCACTGGATACAGCGCATATGTCTCGTCCTGAATTGATTGCTGCAATCAATCACATCTCATATATTGAATGAGAACATCATGGCTCAACAAAGACTGTCATTTTTAGATCGTAACCTCACGCTATGGATTTTCATTGCGATGGGGTTGGGAATTGCGATCGGTGTGTTCTTTCCACAAGCCTCAGTGGCATTGGATAAAATGAGTGTGGATTCCGTCAATATTCCAATTGCGATTGGTTTGATTTTGATGATGTATCCACCTTTGGCAAAAGTGAACTATGCCACTTTGCCACAGGTATTCAAAGATAAGAAAACGCTAACTTTATCCTTAGTGCAGAACTGGCTTATCGCGCCTGTTTTGATGTTTGCTTTAGCGATCATCTTTCTGCATAGCTATCCTGAATACATGACAGGCTTGATCTTGATTGGTTTAGCACGCTGTATTGCGATGGTCTTGGTTTGGAATGGTTTAGCCTGTGGGGATAACCAATATGTTGCGGCATTGGTGGCCTTTAACAGTATCTTCCAGATTTTATTCTTCAGTACCTATGCTTGGTTGTTCTTGACCTTCTTGCCACCCTATTTCGGTATTGCAGGACAGGTGATCAATGTGGATTTCTGGACCATTACCCATGCGGTACTGGTATATTTAGGAATTCCATTTTTCCTTGGCTTTATGACCCGATTCATTCTGGTTCGAGTTAAAGGTTTGGCTTGGTATCAAAATACCTTTTTACCCAAGATTAGCCCGCTGAGTTTGCTGGCTTTATTGTTCACGATTGTGGCGATGTTTAGCCTCAAAGGGAATGATGTGGTGAGCTTGCCGTTGGATGTTTTACGTATTGCGATTCCATTGACGATTTACTTTATTGTGATGTTTTTCATTAGCTTCTTTATGAGTAAGTGGATGGGGAACGACTATCCTAAAACCACAGCTATTTCATTTACTGCTGCGGGGAATAACTTTGAATTGGCGCTGGCCGTAGCGATAGCGACCTTTGGTTTAGCTTCACCAGTCGCATTTACCACGGTGATCGGCCCATTGGTTGAAGTACCCGTGTTGATTGCTTTAGTCAGTGTGTCTTTGTGGCTTAGAAAAAAGTTTTTTAAAGCAGAGGTGTAATTTCTATGATTCTCCCAAATGTAGATATGAATCTTTTGGATCAACCAACTTTAGAAAAGGTACAAGCTAAAGAGTTGGATCATCCACCCCGTATTTTGCTGCTCTATGGCTCTAACCGAGAGCGTTCATACAGCCGATTGGCGGTGATGGAAGCTGGTCGTATCTTGGAGCACTTTGGTGCAGAAGTTAAAATCTTTCATCCTAAGGGCTTGCCCTTACCTGAAGATGCGGATATGGAACATCCAAAAGCCAAAGAACTACATGAACTTTTGGTATGGTCGGAAGGCATGGTGTGGTGTTCACCTGAACGTCATGGTTCAATGAGTTCAATCTTTAAATCGCAGATTGATTGGATTCCATTGGCTGGTGGTGCGATTCGAGCAACACAAGGCAAGACTTTGGCCTTGATGCAGGTGAGTGGCGGTTCGCAGTCTTTTAATAGTGTTAATCAAATGCGTATTCTAGGCCGTTGGATGCGCATGATCACCATTCCAAACCAATCCTCTATTCCTAAAGCTTTTTTAGAGTTTGAAGAGGATGGACGTATGAAGCCTTCAGCTTTTTATGATCGAATTGTTGATGTCATGGAGGAGCTGTATAAATTCACGCTACTGACGCGTGGGCAAAGTCAGTACCTCACAGACCGTTATTCAGAGCGTAAAGAATCTGCTGAAGAGTTATCTAAACGTGTCAATCAACGTAGCTTATAAAGTTTAGGTGATTAGAAATGCAAAAACGACATTCTAAATTAGTGATCTTAGGTTCAGGGCCTGCGGGTTATAGTGCTGCTGTGTATGCAGCACGTGCAAACTTAAAACCTACATTGATTGCAGGTATACAACTTGGTGGTCAATTAACAACGACCACTGAGGTAGATAACTGGCCGGGCGACCCAGAAGGTTTAACTGGTCCTGTACTTATGGAACGAATGCAAGCCCATGCTGAACGCTTTGGCACAGAGATTGTGTATGACCACATCAATGAAGTTGATTTAAGTGTCCGTCCATTTGTGCTTAAAGGCGACATGGAAGAATTCACTTGTGATGCCCTGATTATTGCCACAGGTGCGACAGCACAATACTTGGGTCTTGAATCTGAAGCTAAATTCATGGGTCAAGGTGTCAGTGCATGTGCAACTTGTGATGGTTTCTTCTACAAAAACCAAAAGGTTATGGTTGTCGGTGGTGGTAATACTGCGGTTGAAGAAGCACTTTATCTTTCTAATATTGCTGAACATGTCACCTTAGTTCACCGTAGAGACAGTTTACGTTCAGAAAAAATTCTACAAGATCATCTTTTTGCCAAAGAAAAAGAAGGCAAAATTAGTATTCTTTGGAACAATCAAGTTGATGAAGTCTTAGGTGATAATACTGGTGTTACTTCAGTTCGCTTGAAGTCAACTTTGGATGGAAGCACACAAGACGTTGAAGTTCAGGGCTTATTTGTTGCTATTGGTCACAAACCGAATACAGGTATGTTTGACGGCCAACTCAACCTACGTGATGGCTACATTCAAGTACAAAGTGGTACTTCAGGCAATGCAACAGCAACTTCTGTGGCAGGGGTATTTGCTGCGGGTGACGTTGCTGACAGCATTTATCGCCAAGCAATTACTTCAGCAGGCTCAGGCTGTATGGCAGCTTTGGATGCCGAAAAGTATCTTGATCAATTGAGCAATTGAAAGGCTCATTTAAACGCTTGAAAATTGTATGAAATACGCCCAGTCTGTTGAGCAGACTGGGCGCTATTTTGATGATGACAATAAAGAATGGGAGAGAAGCTTTGACTCAATTACAAGCAGAAGTCGATGTGGTCATTATTGGTGGTGGTCAGGCAGCCCTTGCTACAGCTTATTTCCTCAAACGTAAGAAAATTCCATTTATTATTCTGGATGACCAAGTTCAGGCAGGTGGTGCATGGCTCCATGCTTGGCAGTCGCTACGTCTTTTTCTCCTAATACGTGGAGTTCGCTGTCGGGTTGGATGATGCCAACAACTGAACAAACCTACCCAACGCGAAATGAAGTGATTGACTACTTGTCGGCATACGAGCAACGCTATCAATTTCCGATTATTCGACCAGTTCATGTCGATCATATCGAACAAAAAGATGGCTACTTAGATGTGTATGCAGGTGATCAATATTGGCGAGCAAAAGCGGTGGTCAGTGCTACAGGGACATGGAGTCAGCCTTATATTCCACACTACGAAGGACATGAGCGATTTGAAGGGTTACAAACGCATTCAGCACATTACGTAAATCCAGCGCCTTTTATCAATAAAAAAGTAATCGTGGTTGGGGGCGGCAACTCTGGCGCACAAATTCTTGCTGAAGTCTCAAAAGTTGCAGATACCACTTGGATCACAGTAACACCACCTCAATTTTTATCGGATGATGTTGATGGGCGTGTTTTATTTCTTCGGGCAACTGAACGTTTAAAAGCTCAACAGGAAGGTCGTGTGATTGATCAACCCGTTGGTGGTCTGGGTGATATTGTCATGATAGACAGTGTCAAAGAGGCCCGCGAACGTGGCGTACTACATAGTCGAGAGCCTTTTACCTCATTTAAGGAGCATTCCGTTGTTTGGGCTGATGGTACAAGACAAGCAGTAGATGCTGTGATTTGGTGTACAGGGTTCAAAGCTTCATTGAATCACTTAAGAAGTCTTGATGTGGTAGAGCCTGATCAGACAGTTGCTGTGAATGATGGGCGCTCAGTAAAAGTAAATAACCTTTGGTTGGTTGGCTATGGGGAATGGACAGGTATGGCATCCGCTACACTCATTGGGGTTTCTAGAACAGCAAGAGCAACGGTAGATCAAATAGCTGATTACTTGGCTGAATCAAAGTTAAATTAATATAATATTTTTATTATTCAACTTAGGTACTCTTAAGATCTACAGTATAAGTCATACAAGGTTTGCATGATTTTTAACACACGTATATCCCTTAATTCATAAAAAATCTGTTTACCTTCTCGTCGTGTCGATACGAGCTTATTTTTTCTTAATACCGTAAGTTGTTGAGATAAGGTCGGTTGACTCACATTAGTGCGTATTTCAATTTGCTGCACATTCAATTCATCTTCTACCAAAACACATAAAATTTTAAGACGGTCAGGATTCGATAATACCTTTAGGCAGTCAGTCACAAGATCGACTTTTGAAAGATCTATTTTCATTTGTAATTCATTGGTTTTCATAAGCGTATCCTAAAAATCATCTTATTATTATACAAAAAAATAAAGTATCACTTGTATATTATTTAATTATATAATATTAATTAGGATATTGTTTGTCGTGATTTGAATTGTATGTCTGACTATTTGATTTCCTTTATCGGTGGATTATTGCTAGGTGCCGCTGTAGTTGGCTACCTATATGTACATGGTCGTATTGCTGGAATTAGTGGATTAGTTGCACAAATTCTAAACCCTCAAACGATATTTAAGACACCTGCTATTTGGTTTATGTCAGGTTTGGTCATTATCCCCTTCATTTATGGGCGATTTATTCAGCCAGAAATTGAATTGAATGCCAGTCCGTTGATGATGATCATTGCTGGGCTATTGGTGGGTTTTGGGACACGCTTAGGTTCAGGCTGTACCAGCGGTCATGGCATTTGTGGGATCAGTCGCTTATCTAAACGTTCTATTCTAGCCACCATGAGTTTTATGTTCGCTGGATTTGTTACGGTTTACATGATTCGCCATGTCACAGGAGCTTTCTAAATGAAGAATTTTCTTGCTTTCATTTTCGGCGGTTTATTTTCTATAGGTTTGATCCTTTCAGGGATGTCCAATCCAGAAAAAGTTCTAAACTTCTTAGATTTGTTCGGTGATTGGGATGCGAGTCTGGCTTTCGTAATGATTGGAGCGATTATGGTTGCAATTATTCCTTTTCAAAAAGCAGTACGAAGTAAAGCACCCAAAACCGTATTTAATGAACCAATTGAATTACCAGGCAATCATAAAATTGATCCTAAATTGATCTGGGGCAGTCTTTTATTTGGTATTGGTTGGGGGATTGCTGGGATATGTCCTGCACCCAGTTTTACCTTGATTGGTCTTGGGCATTATCAGGTTCTGTATTTTATTGTCGCGATGCTTGCAGGCGTCTTGCTTCACCGTAAGTGGACAGGAGCTTAATCATGTCAAATTCCCCTGTTGTAAAAGATTTTTTTCATGAAGATACGAACACTTACAGTTACGTGGTGAGTGATCCAGCTACCCAGTCATGTGCAATTATTGACAGTGTGCTGGACTATGATGCTGCATCAGCCACAACTTTTACCACACATGCCGATCAGATCATTAACTATGTCAAAGCCCAGGGTTTAACAGTCGGGTGGATTTTAGAAACCCATGTTCATGCCGATCATTTAACTGCTGCACAATATCTCAAAACCCAATTAGGCGGAAAAATCGCCATGAGTCAGAGAATTGCTGCGGTACAAGAGACCTTTGCTGCGATTTATCATTTGGATATCAAACAGTGGAATACCCAACAATTATTTGATTATTTGTTTGATGATCATGAGCAATTTCTAATTGGTTCAATCGAAGCATATAACATCCCTACTCCTGGACATACGCCAGCCTGCTTGAGTTATGTCATCGGTGATGCCGTGTTTGTGGGTGATACCTTGTTTATGCCGGATTATGGTACGGCACGCTGTGATTTCCCAAGGGGAAGCGCATCAATTCTTTTTGATTCAGTACAAAGCTTATATCAATTGCCTGAGAAAACACGTGTATTTCTCTGCCATGATTATTTGCCAGAAAAGCGTGATACCTATATGTGTGAAACGGATATTCAGACTCAAAAAAATCAGAATATCCATATTCACGATGGCACGACCAAAGATGATTTTGTCGAAATGCGAAATAAGCGTGATGCAGGTTTAAGTATGCCCAAACTGATTCTGCCTTCGATACAGATCAACATGAAAGCAGGACAATTCCCTGAACCAGAAGAGAATGGTGTTCCTTATTTAAAGCTTCCGCTTAATTACTTCAAATAGGCAAATTTTAAGATTAAACAATAAGTTTTGTTTAATTGGTTTGGTAAGAGAGGGTGACAGTAGCGATGTGGATGCTAATACTTGAAGGCTTAGTCATCGGTGGTTTGCTAGGGTTAACAGGTGCCGGTGGTGGCATTCTGGCCGTACCCGCACTGATGGCAAGTCAAGGATGGACGGTCGCACAAGCTGCACCTGTGGGCTTGCTTGCAGTCACTTTATCTGCCTTGGTTGGAACATTTGAAGGCTTATTTAAGAAGATAGTACGTTATCGGGCTGCGCTTTGGATTGCACTGATCAGCATTCCTTCAGCACGTTATGGTGTGCATCTGGGAGGAATCATTTCTCCTGTATGGCTTACCTTGGCATTCAGTTTAGTCATGCTCGTTGTTGCTTACCGGATATTCTTTAATAAAGTCCATGATCATGAAAATGCGCTGTGCAAGGTTAATCAAACTACAGGTCGCCTGATCTGGAATATGAAGACTGCTTTGTCTCTCGGTATTATTGGTATGGTGGCAGGTTTGTTAACTGGCTTGCTTGGAGTGGGTGGTGGTTTCGTGATTGTTCCAGCACTGAGTAAAGTAACTGATCTTGATATGCGAAGTATTGTTGCGACCTCCTTGATGATTATTTTCCTGATAGGTGGTGTCAGTATTTCAGCTCATATTTTAGATGGTTTTCAATACCCCGTTTCGGTCACGCTGACTTTCGTTTTAGCTTGCATGGCCGGCATGTTGCTTGGTCGAAGTTTGATGCCTCTAGTTAAGAATAGTCAAATCCAAAAGATTTTTGCCATAACTGTCATAAGCGTAGCATTTTATTTAATTTCTACAGTCATCATAACTTAATACAAGCAAGAGATTAGAGCCAAATTTAAAAACTGCATTTTAAAGACATGAACGTTTAATCAGAGACCAGATTTCTATAGATCGGAAGAGGTGAAAAGTAATGAAAACAGCAGATCAATTAATTTCAATGGCAAAAAGCCGAATTCAAGAAGTCAGTGTACATGACTTATTTGATGCAATCAAAAACCATAAAACGATCCTGATAGATGTTCGAGAGCCTGAAGAGTTTCAAACAGCATCTATTGATCGCGCTGTGAACTATCCTCGTGGTGTTTTAGAAATGAGAATTCACCAGCATCCTGTGGCGAGCCATCATTGCGATACCTTGCAAGCACTAGAACATCTTAAAGATCAGCCGATTTATTTGATTTGTGGGACGGGTGGACGATCAGCTCTGGCTACAGATACTTTACAGAATATGGGGTTTACTCAGGTGAAATCTGTTCAGGGGGGATTTCAAGCATGGCTAGATCAGGGTTATCCAGTAGAGAAATAACTAGATTCCTATTTTAAGTCTAATCTAAGTTTATAGATATTCAAGTGAGAAAATCATGAAGTACAAAGAATTAACTCAAAATATTTCAGGCAGTTTAAAGACATTAGCGCAGGATTCTCCTGATTTAATGAAAAGTTTTAATCAATTGTCACAAGTTGCAATGCGAGATGGTGTTATTGATCCTAAAACCAAAGAACTGATTGCCTTAGCGATTGGTGTTGCAGCACGATGTGATGGCTGTATCGGTTTTCATGTCAGAACTCTAGTCAAAATGGGGATGACATTACAAGAGTTGGAAGAAGTGCTTGGGGTTGCAGTGTATATGGGAGGCGGGCCTTCATTGATGTATGCCGCTAATGCATTGGAAGCATTTAAAGAGTTTACAGCTTAATTTTTTCAATCATTGGGAAACGATATGAATCAGCACTGGAATAATCTTTATTCGCAAACACAGGATCTGTATGGCATTTCGCCCAATCATTTTATTCAACAGATAGCAGATCAGGTTCCAATTGTGGGAAAAACTCTTGCTATAGCAGAGGGTGAGGGGAGAAATATCCTTTATTTGGCTGATAAAGCGAAACAGCAAAATGATTCATTTTCGGCAGAAATATGGGATTACTCAAAAGTTGCTTTGCAACACTTATCTGCAAAAGCCCAGCAAGCTGGTTTTGACTTCACACTTAGAAATATTGATCTCAATGATGTCGAATGGCCAAGAGAGTGTTATCAAAATGTGATGTGTGTGTATGGTCATTTTGACGAAAATACTCAATTCAATGTTCTCACTGGGATACGTCAAGCATTGACAAACAATGGCTGGTTTATTGGAGAGCTTTATTCTAAAGAGCAGATTGATTATCAAACCGGTGGCCCGAAAGATATTAACTATTTGTACGATCCAATGTCGTTTCTTTCAGTATTTAAAAATGATCATCTTTATCATTTTTATGTGGGAGAACAAGAACGTCATGAAGGCAAGTTACATAACGGAAAATGTCATGTAGTTCAATTTGCAATTCAAGTGCAGAAATAGGGGCTAAAACAGTTCAAGCACGAGTATGGCTCACATGCTCATTTTATAAAAAGAGAAGTTTATGATATCCGCACGTTTTAATAATAAAGTGGCTTTAGTTACAGGTTCGGGTATTGGGCGAAGCACAGCATTGCTTCTTGCTAAGCAAGTGGCAAAAGTTGTTGTTTCAGATATTAATCTTAATGCAGCTGAGCAAGTTGCAGCTGAAATTATAGCTGCTGGCGGTCATGCTGTTGCGAATAAAACAGATACATCTCATCCAGAGTAAATTAAACACGCTGTTAACTTTGCCGTGTACAGCTTTGGGGCTTTATATTTAGCATTTAATGATGCGGGTATCTTAGGTGAAGTCAATCCGATTGCTGAGTTTGGCATAGAGGCTTGGTGCAGAGTCATCGATATTAATTTGAATGCTGTTTTCTATGGGCTGCATTATCAGATTCCATCAATACTTAAGTCAGGTGGTGGAGCGATTGTTAATACCGCATCATTGGAGTACGCTGATCAAAGTATACGCATTAATTCAGTTCATCCTGGTTATATTCAAACCCCATTAATTGGAGAATTTGAGGAATTAGAATTAGTGAAACTTCATTCAGTTGGCTGATTGGGTAAACCAGAAGAAGTTGCTCAAGTGGTGCTTTTCTATTATCTGATGAAGCTTCATTTGTGACTAGTGGTCAATATACTGTTGATGGTTCTTATACTTCACAATAATAAATGAAATAAGAAAACCCTGCAGATGCAGGGTTTTCTTATTTTGTTGATGATAAATTACAGCTTCCATCCAGAATTTTATTTGGCTGAAATTAAACTACCGATAAATTGTTCTGGTTCAATTTCTGCTGTTACCATGACATGAACACCAATATTTCTGAGTTTTTCTCGTAATTGATCGCCCATTCCCGTAGTTACGAATATATCCATAGGCAGCAGTTTTTCGAGCACTTCTCCAGACTGGGAAAAGGATTGCTCCTTTTCAACTTCGATAAGTTGTTTGTCAGTCACTTCTCCATCTTTTAATTCATATTTCCAGAATTTCCGACATTTTCCCGCATGGGGCGTAATATGACGCCGGTTCTGAGATGTGATCACAATAAACATGAAAATTTCTCCAAACCGATACGAACCTCTTTATGGGTATGTATCGATTCATAAGTTAATAATAAAAGCTATTTACAAACATATCTGATTGTCTTCAAGCAAGATTTTCCAAAACAAACTGAGGTGACTTGATAAAGAGTTTTAACAAGGCTTTGGCTGAGCTCGAGGGATGACGGACTCCACGTTCCCAACTTTCTAGGGTGCGGGCAGAAATACACAGTTTCGAGGCTAGTTCTGTCTGTGAAATATTGAGAGCTTGCCGGATCCTTACAATTTGTTGTGCTAAATCCAAACAACAGTTGCTATTAAAATCACTTTTTGGTAAATGTTCCTGATTGTGCTGAAGTAGATTTATCATTGTCTCTTCCTTATCAATATACTAGAAAGTTGTAATAACACTTTGAAAAATCCAAAGGTCATTGAGACTGTTACAGCCGATTTCAAATAAATTTGAATACAAATAATTTAAAAGCCATATTCATTATTACGGATAGCACCACTGCGACTGAAGATGCTAATTGTGAGCTGCTCACATGTTCTGGATAGATGAATATTTTCAGCTATATCGGAAACTGCGACAGACTGCTCAGCAATACCATATCTGCTGATTTAGTGGAGGAGGAGCACGACCCTGAGGAATCAGAAACCATGGAGCAGGTGTGGACAGGGTATATGGGACAACTGTACTGAATAACTGTAGTAAGGTCTGAGTTCTGATCAGTACTAGTCTGAGTTTGGTATCGAGTAGCGGTAGGGTATAGTTGTGCACCAGGCAAAACTGGCAGTCATGACCAGTATGTGCATCATCCCGCTCTTGATGATCATGTCGATCCTGCACATGTATGAAGATACGTGCATTATTTTGGTCTGCTCCGCTGGCTTGATTGTTATGCGGATGGGATGGTGTGAAGCTGTGGTATGGGTGAACGTTAGTAACTTCTAGATGTAATGCTGCGGCAACAGTTTTACATACCGAAAAAACACTGTGTTTTTCTGGTAATAAAGGCTGCAGGAACACAGCGATCTGTAACAAGATTGCTGATAACCCCAGCAATCTTCCCAACATCATGAGCACTTCACTACACTTCTACGGACATTACATAAGTTATAATATAACAAAATATAAAATTTATAATTGAAAAATAGACGATAAAATCGATTTTAATCTGCTACTAAACATAATTTTATTTTTTCTTTATAGAATAGGAAGCGTAAGATCATTCTGAAGCGAATGAGGTCTTTTTAAAGTTGGACTGCATTGTAGGTTTGGTTATTAAAAAGTCATTGTATTTTCTATGCGGATAGATTTGAAGTTTAAGCCAAGATTGGCTTATATTTATTTTACTACTTATTTTTATTTTAAATCCTTATAAATATAAGTCGCGGATAACAACTGTTCTAATAGAGGAAAATCATGTTTAACATTCTGATGTATCTACCTTGGGGCAAGGTGCCTGAAACTACCTGTCAGGAATTATGGCAGAAATGGGAAATTGTACAGATTGTTGATGTCCGAAGTGCTCAAGAGTTTAAACATAGTCATATAGAAGGTGCTGTCAATTTACCTATTACACAGTTGAACGAATCTACAATACAGTCATTAGGGCTTGATCCGGATCAGCCCGTGGTGACCATTTGTCTATCGGCACACCGGAGTATTCCTGCAACACGCAGATTGGCCAAGATGGGTTATTCAGTTACACAGTTAAAAGGTGGCATGAAATCCTGGTGGAAAAACAACCTACCTTGCATCAAAAACTAAGCTTTAAATGTGCTCTGTGAGCTTCTAAATTTTAAAAAGGAGTAAGACTATGTCGACTCAACCAAATGTAAAAGATTTTTTTGATCCTAAAACAAATACATTTAGTTATGTAGTTTCAGATCCGGCCACAAAACAATGTGCGATTATTGACAGTGTTCTCGATTATGACTCTGCTTCAGCAGTGACATCTACCACGCATGCCGATCAAATCATCGCGTATGTCAAAGAGCAGGGCTTACAGGTTGAGTGGATTTTGGAAACGCATGTACATGCAGATCATTTAACAGCAGCACAGTATTTGAAACAGCAGCTCGGTGGCAAAACAGCGATGAGCGAACGGATTTCACTGGTACAGGAAACCTTTAGCTCAATATATAACATTGATATCAAACAGTTTAATGCTTATCAGACATTTGATCATGTGTTTCAGGATCATGAAGAATTTCATATTGGCAACCTGCAAGCCTATAACATTCCTACCCCTGGCCATACACCGGCATGCTTGAGTTATGTGATTGGGGATGCTGCTTTTGTGGGCGATACCTTATTTATGCCGGATTATGGAACCGCACGATGTGATTTTCCTAAGGGTAGTGCTGCGACTTTATTTGACTCTGTACAAACCCTCTATCAGTTGCCTGAAGACACGCGTGTTTTTCTGTGTCATGACTATTTACCGGAATCACGTCATGACTACGTATGTGAAACCAATATCAAAACCCAGAAACAGTCTAATATTCATATTCATACTGGCACAGAAAAATCGCAGTTTGTGGCAATGCGCCAAAAACGTGACGCAACCTTGAGAATGCCTGAACTAATTCTGCCATCCATTCAGATTAATATGAATGCTGGACGCTTTCCCCAGCCAGAACAAAATGGCGTATCTTACTTAAAATTGCCTCTCAATTATTTCAAGTAGGCAAAATCTTCTTCTGAACACTCTTTGTATAATAAACAACCTTTTCCTGCATCAACTGCAGGAGAAGGTTGTTTATTATTTTAAGCATTTAATTTAATTAACTTTTTATTTATTTTTTTTTGCTTTTCAAAACCGAGTATATATTATATATTTGTAGAATGAAAAGTTGAGTAAATACGTAGGAATTTATCCTTAAATTTCATGTTTTTATTTAGCGTATCCCTCTTATTCGATGCCAGTCGAGAGAAAACTTGCTGAAGCAAAGTGGAATCTTTATTGCATTTGCAGCAATACTTTTGCAAATCGCAGTATATTTACAACCTCTGCTGCCGGAAAAATTTCATATTTCTCCGGTCTGTATGTCGATCACCCACAATCTTCTTTCGCCTGCTGATCATCATCATGTCCACTCGGTTCATCATGAGCTGTTACAGGATTTGATGCTTCAACATTCCCACGATCACAATGAACATAACCATCAATGCCAATATTGTAAGGTCTATGGTGATTTGGTGCTGCCATTTAAGTTGGGGATTTATGAAGTTCTGGACCGGATTCAAGTCAGATTAAATTTCTATCAGACTGTTTTCCGGCATGTCTATTTCAGCTTACAGAAGCTGTATTTGCTGCCGCAGGGCAGAGCGCCTCCTTTGGCTTTTTAAAACACGATTTGTCACGTCAAACAGTTGATCTGTTTGTACCACACAACATCTTAAAGAGTTTTAATCATGAAAATTAATACTTTGTTGCTTGTTAGCAGCATTATGAGTTCTCTCAGCCTTAAAAAAGTAATGTGGGCATGTAAACGTAAGGGCTTACGTATTTACAATACTGTAAATACGTGGACACACTTAAATTTAAATATACATAAAACGATATTTCAGAGTGTTTTGCTGAAATCTTTTCACCCATTAATAGAAGGATAAGGTGACAACATGGACTTAGGGTTAACCGCGCTAGAACTGGCGCGTATCCAGTTTGCATTTACCGTATCGTTTCATATTATTTTTCCTGCTATTTCTATTGGTTTGGCCAGTTTTTTGGCTGTTCTGGAGTGGCGTTGGCTTAAAACCAATGATCCAGTATACCGAGACTTATTTAAGTTCTGGATCAAAGTCTTTGCCCTGTCCTTTGGTATGGGCGTGGTCTCCGGCGTAGTGATGAGCTATCAGTTTGGTACCAACTGGAGTGAGTTTTCACGGATTTCCGGCAGTGTGACAGGACCATTATTAGCTTATGAGGTCTTAAGTGCTTTCTTCCTTGAAGCTGGTTTTCTGGGGATTATGCTATTTGGTTGGGGCAGAGTGGGACCCAAAACCCATTTTTTCGCAACGCTGATGGTGGCAGTAGGCACCTGTATTTCAATGTTCTGGATTTTATCTTCAAACAGCTGGATGCAGACGCCACAAGGCTTCACCATTGAAAATGGGATCATCATCCCGCAAGACTGGTTTGCGATTGTCTTTAATCCATCTTTCCCTTATCGATTAGCACATATGGCAATGGCCTCCTTCCTGGTCTCTGCTTTATTAGTAGCTGCCACAGCCGCATTTCATTTATTAAAAGGCCGTCGTGATGCCTTGGTGAAAAAATCATTTTCTATGGCCATGTGGATGATTCTGGCATTGGCACCATTGCAAATGTTTGTCGGAGATCTACATGGCTTGAATACCCTGGAACACCAACCGGCCAAACTGGCAGCTATGGAAGGACACTGGGAAACCAATAAAGATCATGGCATGCCACTGTATTTATTTGGTATTCCAGATATGGAAGCAGAAGAAACCAAGTATGCGATCGGAATTCCGAATCTAGGTAGTCTGATCATGACACATACCTTAGATGGTGAAGTCAAAGGCTTAAAGGAATTTGCACCTGAAGACCGTCCAAACTCGCTGGTCGTGTTCTGGAGTTTCCGGATTATGGTCGGACTTGGTGTACTGATGATTTTAATGGCGGTTCTAGGTGCGTGGTTAAGAAAAACTGACAAGTTCTATGACTCGGTATGGTTGCATAGATTTGCGCTATACATGGGTCCTTCAGGATTTATCGCTTTACTTGCAGGCTGGTTTACAACTGAAGTTGGTCGTCAACCGTGGGTTGTTTATGGTGTATTGCGTACCAAAGATACACTTTCTCCAGTTTCAGCGGAACAGGTGGGTTTAACCCTTATTATTTTTGTAATAGTCTACTTTATTGTGTTTGGAGTCGGCATTTTCTACATGCTAAAACTGATGCGCAAAGGTCCGGAATTTATACATTCGGCACCACATAGTGAGCAGGCAGTTATACAGGCATCAAAACGTCCATTAAGTACGATTGATGATGAGAACGACCTAAATAAAGAAAATCCTAAACAGGATCAGGAGAATCAAAAATGATCGATTTATCATTGATTTGGATTCTAATTATTGGATTAGGTGTGCTGATCTATGTCGTACTAGATGGTTTTGACCTAGGCATCGGTATTCTATTTCCCTTTATTTCTGATCGTCAGGAACGAGATGTCATGATGAATACAGTCGCACCGGTATGGGATGGTAATGAAACCTGGATGGTACTAGGTGGTGCGGGATTATTTGCAGCATTTCCCTTAGTGTATTCCACTGTACTGTCCGCCCTGTATATGCCGATTATTCTGATGGTGATCGCGCTGATCTTCCGTGGTGTTGCGTTCGAATTCCGATTTAAGGCTAATAGAACTAAACATCTATGGGATCAAGCTTTTATATGGGGTTCCATTCTGAGTTCATTTTTACAAGGCGTAATTTTGGGTGCCTATATTCAGGGAATTGAAACCACCAATGGGATATATACTGGCGGTGGTCTTGACTGGTTAACACCTTTTTCCCTGTTTACTGGTGTGAGTGTTGTTGTCCTATACGCAACTCTAGGATGTGGCTGGTTGATCTTTAAAACCGAAAAAATGCTGCAGAATCGCATGTTTGAATTGATGCCGAAACTGCTGATTTCATTACTGATGATTTTTGTTTGTGTCAGCATCTATACGCCTTTGGTCCATCCTCAAATTGCAGAGCGCTGGTTCAGTCAACCGCAACTCTTTTATTTTAGCCCGGTCCCCGTACTGGTTCTGCTGTTTACTTTCCTGGCAATCAAAGCCTGTAAGCAGCGCAAAGAGTTCCTGCCATTCATTTATACTTTAGCTTTGGTAATTCTAGCTTATAGCGGTTTTCTGATTAGTTTATGGCCTTATGTCATTCCACCATCAGTCACCATTTGGGAGGCTGCAGCACCTGCCAGTAGTCAATTGTTCGCCCTCATTGGGGCATTGATCTTAATTCCGATCATTCTTATTTATACAGGATTATCCTATTGGATTTTCCGAGATAAAGTGCGTGTGGGTGATGAGGGTTATCATTAAGGAGACAGAATGAAAATTTCTGAATTGAAATGGTTTATTGGCTTATGGCTGGCTGGTTTTATAAGTTTGGCCTTGGTCGCAGGACTGTTTAGATTTCTGTTAAAATTGGCTTATTAAGTTTTAAATACAGGTCAGTGAGGTTTTCCTTACTGACCTATTTTCTATAGAGGTTCAGTTTTTTAGATGTTAAAAGTTGCTCGATCTGAATAAGTTTGATGAGAGATTTGGACTAAAAATAAATGAGGAGTAAATGATGAAAAACTATCTTTTTGTGTAGTGATTGAATTTAAAAAAGCATCCGATCCATCGGAATCCTATGCGTATGTGACAGCTTATTTAGGCGCAAAAAAAGATTGATGAAGCAATTTAACGGGTGGAAAAAAAGCTGGAGCGAGGAGGAAATGAAATACTGTTTGTCCGCAGTTGTTGGGTCGTCGATTCAGAGTGTGATGATAGTTTCTGCCCAACAGATGAGAGTAGGATGCTAGCAGACAATGATTTGCTTTTTAATAACTAAATCATGTTTGTAAAATTACAAGAATAGTCAATCAGTTATAACTACGAATACTAATTTAGTAAGTGATGCAGCAGTTTGTTTTTTCTTTCTGATGCTGTTGTACTGTTTTCAATTTAATATATTGATCTAAGCTATTAGCACATGGTAACCAAGCATCATAAAAGTGATTTAATGAGATAAATTTGTATATAATTTAATCTTCTTGTAAATAAAAGCATAACACGCTAAAGAATCTATACAAAAAAAAGCAGTATCAGGATTGATCACTTATAGTGCTTTAGTCGGCTATGAAAAATTTTGTTTTTTAAGCAAAATTAACTAGATAATATGATCTCATCTATCCTAATTTTATTAGGATAGATGGCTAAAATAGATTGATGTGAGTGATCTACATATAAACTAATATCAGAAATGAAATAGAAATTCTCAAGCCGGCCATTAAATAACACTTTAACGATAAAAAAGATTCTAAAGGAGAATACATGAGTATTCGTAATAATCGACGGGATTTTCTAAAAATAGCAGCCGGTGTCGGACTCATCACCACAACAGGTCTTCATTTAAGGCATACCACTCAGGCTTCAGCAGAAACAAACGCTGTGACAGTGGTCGTAGTCGGAGCAGGATTGGCTGGGCTGGCAGCAATTAACCGTTTAAACAAACAGTTACCAAATGCCCGACTGATTTTAGTCGACTCCAATACCACGCATCGCTATCAACCTGGTTATACGTTATTGGCTACTGGAGTATGGCCTTCCGCTGATAAAGTACTGGATGGTGCCTAAAAATGTGAACTGGATTCAATCTCAGGTACAAACATTTGAGCCTGATCAAAATCAGCTGATGACCGAGGCTGGTGAAACCATTAAGTATGAT
Organism: Acinetobacter sp. SW-226; assembly: GCF_055632855.1. Lineage (NCBI taxonomy): Bacteria > Pseudomonadati > Pseudomonadota > Gammaproteobacteria > Moraxellales > Moraxellaceae > Acinetobacter > Acinetobacter sp. SW-226. The sequence goes on from NZ_CM145752.1 coordinate 1,275,980, forward strand.
TTTCTGGTGGTTGCTACAGGATTACGTTTAGCCTATGAGCAAATACAGGGGCTGTCTGTCAGGGATTTAGGCACAAAGGGTATCGGTAGTGTTTATGCCAGTCCTGAAATCGCCCTGGCCACCTGGCAACAAATGGATCAATTTCGTCAACGTGGCGGACGGGCAGTTATGACTTTGGCGCATACAGATATGAAATGTGCGGGGGCACCTTTAAAAATGACTTTTATGCTGCATGACCGCTTACAGCAAGCCAAAACACTGAGCAATAGCCAAGTTGATTTTTTTAGCCCGAGCCAACGGATTTTTAGTGTACCTAAGGTCAATGAAAATGTCCTCAATCGCTGGAAAGCACTGGAAAATCCTATTGCAGTACATTTTGAACGGAAATTAACGGGAATTGATGTCGCCAAGAAAACGGCTACTTTTACTGATACGCAGGGTAATAATCACACAGAAAACTATGATTTTATTCATGTGGTTCCGCCAATGGAGGCAGTAGAAAGTGTAAAAAACAGCCCGTTAGCGAATGCCGTAGGTTGGCTGGATGTTGATCAATATACCTTGCAACATATCCGTTATCCAAATGTGTTTGGACTTGGTGATATCAATGGGACACCTAAAGGAAAAACGGCAGCTACTGTAAAGTTGTCTGCACCTGTTGTGGTACAAAATTTAATTGATGTAATGAAAGGGAAGCTACCCAGTCAGAAGTTCAATGGCTATACCTCATGCCCACTCTTAGTCGAAGAAGGTAAAGCTATGCTGGTAGAGTTTGATTATGAAAACAATCTAACCCCAACCGTACCATTTGTTGATCCTTTGAAAGAAAGCTATTTTGCCTGGTTTCTAGAGGAAATGATGCTGAAGCCCGCTTATATGGCCGTGGCGAAAGGGCGTGTTTAATTTAGTAATGAGGAAAAGGATACTATAATGATCATTTATCAAATGCTGATGATGTTATGGGAGGCCATACTGGAAAATGGTCTTCTTGTTGCAATACTGCTCACCCTGCTGATCGTGCCATGGTTATACTGGCTGATCAAAAATAGGCAAAAAAATTCAATCATCGACGTAGCACATGGATTGCTTTTAGCATTGCGATACTCGGATTCTTTTTCCTGCCTTTATACTTTTCTGCTACCTTGTTTGATCTCAGCTATTGGGTCGATTGGGCATTTCATCTGGCCATGGTCATCGCATTACTCTTTTATAGCTATTTAGTGTGCCTACCGTTCACCGTTAAAAACAAGACCATCTAAAAGCGAAAGAAGACTCCACCCGACAGACAGGGTAGAGGTGGATTTCGCAAGATTTTTTTTAATTTTATGAAGATATGCTGAATAAAGCGCAAGTTTAGGGCTTAAACTGTGCTTTTTTCTCAATGAACTTACCAAAGAGCAAGCCTGTTTCAAACAGCAACCACATCGGGATAGCCAGCATAATCATGGAGAGTGGATCTGGTGGCGTGACAAACATGGCGATAAAAAAGCAGCCGACAATAATAAATTTACGCTTATCGACCAGTTGATCTGTGCTGACCACTCCAATCAAGATGAGAATCAAGGTTAGAATCGGAATTTCAAAGGTCATCCCAAATACCAAAAACAGCTTTAAACAAAAGCTTAGATAACTGTTGATGTCAGTCATCGGTGCAACCGTGTCCGGGGAAACACTGATAAAAAAGTGCAAAACGGAGGGCAGGGCGATGAAATAGGCGAAAGCAATCCCGGCATAAAACATTCCGATACTGCCGAGCAATAGTGGTAAAGCCAAGTTTTTTTCCCTTTGATACAAGGCAGGTTTTACAAAGGCCCACAATTGATACAGGATGAACGGCATGGCAATCATCAAGGCCATAAAAAAATTCAGTTTAAACGGTGCCATGAAGGTTGCCGTGACATCGGTGGCAATCATCGAGGAACTTACTGGCAACTGGGCGCGTAGCGGTTCAGACAGCCACTGATAACTTTGATTAGCAAAGGGTAACAGGCAGAAAAAAAGGATGATCAGTAAGCCTATGATTTTAATCAGATGCTGGCGCAGGATAATCAAATGCTGGGTGATGGGCATATCCTGTAGCAGCATCTGCTGCTCCGAATCTACCATAGTGGGCGTAGCTTTAGGTTTCATACCATCTCCCTGATCTGTTTTTGAAGCCGAGTAAGTTGTTGAACTTGAGAACCAGTTTGGCTAAGCAAATTTTGTGGCTTGGTTTCAACAAATTGATAGATGGGAAACTTATTTTTTTGATTATTATCGATTTTGATGTGCGTCCGTTGGTCATAATCCATGATTTTATCATGCTGTAACTGCTGCATCTGGCTCTGCATTTGCCGCTCCAGCTCATGCAGACGCCGCATTTCATTCTGCATGTCCTCACGTAGTTCTGACAGTCGAAGTTCACGGTCAATATCCTGCTGGACATTATTGATCAGGCGTTTGATGTGCCCGTACCATTTTCCGGCAAAACGTGCGGCCTCGGGCAGTTTCTCAGGACCTAATACCAATAAGGTAATCACACCGAAGACCAGCAATTCCGTCATGCCTACATTCAGCATTTGATCCCTCCATCCACTTAGTTTTTGCTGGTGGTATTATCGTTATTGTTCTGGTGCTGCTGTTCTACGCTACGTGGTTCATTCAGTTTTGTAGCCGGCTCTTCATCCTGTACCGACTTTTTAAAATCCTTGATGGCGCCACCAACATCTTTACCCAGATTTTTAAGTTTTGATGTGCCAAATAAAAGAATCACGACAATTGCAAAAATGAGTACGTGCCAAATAGATAACCCTGCCATCCCTATTTCTCCTATAATTTTATTTTCTATTGCAATTACTTATCATAATTATATGCCATTCGGCACGGGCTTGAAAGGCAAGCTGAACCTTGGTCGTAGCTTAAACTTGTTTAAGGCTTCCTACTTATTAAGCATAATAATCCTCAACAAGCACTATTCAGGATAATTGAATATTTGAACACATGAGCTTTACATCAAATAATCAGCATCTAGACTTCATTTAACTTGATAATGGCACTGTATTTGAATCAGCAATATTCTAGGGGGTTCATTTTCAATATTGATACTCTTATAAATAGGAGAACTGATCTTGATTGCCTGAAAATGTGAGAGTAAGTACAGATAATTTGCTCTTTTACTATTAATTGTATATCTAACAATGCTATGGTCGTCTAATTACATTTCAAAACATCAGGATGTTAATATTATGGGTAGTTCAAAAAAGCAAGCTAAAATGGTAGAAATTGATATTGGTATCTCTCAAGATAACCGTGAAAAAATTGTCAAAGGTTTATCACGATTACTCGCTGACAGTTACACTTTATATTTGATGACTCATAATTTTCACTGGAATGTCACTGGTCCACAGTTTAACAGCCTGCATAACATGTTCATGGGTCAATATACTGAGCAGTGGAATGCTCTAGATGTGATCGCAGAACGTATTCGTGCGTTAGGTTTTCCTGCTCCGGGCACTTACAAGCAATTTGTAGAATTAGCATCAATCAAAGAAGTAGAAGGTGTTCCAAAAGCGAATGAGATGATTCAATTGCTGGTCAATGCACACGAAGCTGTTGCAAGAACTGCAAGAAGTATATTTGATGTTGTGGATGCAGCGAATGATCAACCTACTGCAGATGTACTCACACAACGATTAGATATTCATGAGAAAACCGCATGGATGTTAAGAAGTATTTTAGAATAAAAATTCATTTCATTATAAAAAAACATGAGGCTAATAGCCTCATGTTTTTTATATTTTAAAGTAAATAATCACTTTAAAAATTATAGCGATTTAGTACTGTAGTACCAATCTACATAATTATATCCTTCAGATTTACGTGTATCTGCAGCTTCCATTGTTGCTGGTGGTGGTACAATTACTTCTTGGCCAGGTTGCCAATTTTCTGGTGTAGCCACTTTGTATTCATCAGAGGTTTGTAACGCTTTAAGTACGCGAAGAAACTCATCAATACTACGTCCATTACTCATTGGGTAATAAACCATTGCACGTAAGATACCTTCAGGATCGATAATAAAAGTGGCACGAACAGCGGCTGTATCACTAGCACCTGGTTGGATCATGCCATAAGCTTTAGCAACTTCCATTGAAAGATCGGCAATAATCGGGAATGGAATTTTAATACCAAAGTTTTCTTCAATACTACGTGCCCAAGCAATATGTGAATGTACACTATCAATTGATAAACCTAATAACTCACAGTTCAATTCCGCGAATTGTTCAGCACGTGTTGCAAAACCCATAAATTCAGTAGTACAAACAGGGGTAAAATCAGCTGGATGTGAAAACAGAACTAACCATTTACCTTTGTAGTCTTCTAAACTTTTCATGCCATGGGTGGTTTTGGCATTAAAATTTGGTGCTGGTTTATTTAATTGAGGGAATGTTACAACTTCATCTAGGTTAGACATATAAAGTCTCCTTAGTGGGGGTATTTCGAATAAAAAAACCTTTGGATAACCTGAATCAATCCAAGATTGCATACTACTTTGAAGAGAAAATAGTTTTGTAAACCCCATATTTTATAGAATTAGATTTGCTAATGATGAGCATCAATCAGCTCGACAAATAATGTAGATATCTTTTTGAGGAGGTTTCTTTAGGACAATCTCTGAATCGAAACTCTGATTAACTATTAAATGATATTGTGCAATTTTCATTTTAAGTATACCTCTTGAAAAATTAATACACTTATCTATTGATGCTTCTTGAGATTCTTCTCGCTCACGATTACCTATAAGAATTAAGTCTTGATCAAAATTTTATAAGAAAACCTGTATGTCGATTTCCTTAATTTTAGTTTTGCTTCTTTGATTAGATTTTTGAAGATCTTCATTTTTGACCTATATTATTTAAATTACACTTTTATAATATATTGTTTTGTGAATTAATCCACTTAACTTTAATTGTTATTTTATTAAATTTTTATTGTTAAAACCGATTATTAATTTTGGATTTACACCTATTAGACTACACTTTTGAAGCTTCTCGAATTAGGGCAACTAATCCTGTGGGTATGTTATGCTTAAAAATTATCGTAAATTCTTGTCTTTGAAGAAGTAGTTTTATTAATGGTAACCCTAAACCATGCCCAGCATTTTGCGAAGATTTACGCCAGAAGCGTTGTGTTAGTAAACCAAGTTCATCATCACTCAAACCATGACCAGTATCCGCAACCACTAAATCCTCTTTGTCCATATACACTTGAATCGGGCTTTTAGATTGTGCATGTAAATAAGCATTTTCAATGAGGTTTTTAAGTACAATCCCCAAAGTAGCGTAAGATAGATTGATTAAAGATAGACTTTTCCAGTCAATATTGAGATTTTTTGAAAGATTAGGATATTTCTGCTCAAGTTCAGAAATGACGTGTCGCAGGGCTTGGGCAACGTCTGTGGATTCCATTGAGATATGTTTAGGTTGTATTTCAGTTTTGCTCAGTAATAGTAGTTGTTCAAGTAACTGCTCATAACGCTGAATACTTGTTTCTGCCTGTTTGAGATTGAAGTCAATTTTGCCTTCTGTTTGTCCTGTCTGGCTCAGTATAAGCTGACTAAGTTGAACATGTGTCTTAATTGCGGTGAGTGGACTACGTAATTCATGAGCGGCAAAGGCACTAAAGCTTTTTTCATTTTCAAGACTTTGATGCAGGTCATATATCAGTTGTAGTAAACCATCGACAAAGGGTTGAATCTCTTTAGGAATATTCTGAGTTTTTAATTCTAGTAAATAGGTCGCTGCATCAGATAAATGCTGTTTCTTGTGGCTCAGGTGTCGTGCAATCTGGTCTAAAGGTTGAAACTCAACCCGAATAATCCATAAAATTAAAAAAATACATAAAATCAAGGTAATGATTAGAGGGATCAATACTGATTGTAAAATTTGTTTGAGCAAGGAGTAGCGTAACTGCAACCTTTCCGCAGCAACCACCTGTATCTGTCCTTTTTGTAAGACATAACTACGCCATTCAACATCATTTTCTGACCATGTACTCAGCCCTATTTTTCGTGTACTTAGACTTTCAGGTGAACCTTGTGTTTTAGCAATCACCTGATGATTGGAGGAAACATTGGAACTGAATAATGAGACCTGACAAGCAATCAAATTTTGAGTGCCATAGTCTTGCTGTATTGCATTTGCTGTATTGGCAATTTCATCAACAGGGAGTTGCTGAATTAAACGGGCAACCATATGGGCAGAAGCGGACAGGCGTTCATCCAATGTATTTTGTAGTTGTTTTTCCAGTTCAAAATAAAGCCAGCAAAATACCAGTGACCACAAGATAATAAAGACCACTAGAATGATGGAAACCAGTCGCCATTTTAAACTATAGCTTCTCATGTACTTTGCTCTGGTACTTTAAGCATATAACCTACACCCCGAATGGTCTGAATTATATCAGGATGAATCTTTTGTCTAAGGTGATGGATATGCACATTCAATGCGTTGCTTTCAATACTGTCCTGATAACCATAAATTTTATCAATCAATTGCTCTGTTTTTAACACTTGATTGGGATAAAGCATAAAGGCTTCCAGCAAACTATATTCCCGTCTGGATAATGTGAGGAGTTGTCCTTGATAATGCGCCTGTTGCGTGTCCTGATGAATCTCTAATTCACCAATATGCAGCACATTTGAGGAGTAACCACGATTTCGTCTTGCCAAAGCATGGACTCTGGCAATCAGTTCCTTTAAGTCAAAGGGCTTGGTCAGATAATCATCTGCCCCGATATTTAAGGCCTCGACACATTGCTGGGTTTGATTACGTGCTGTAAGCACCAGAACAGGTACTTGAATTTGATCTTTACGCCATGTATTTAACAAATCAAGACCATCCTGATCAGGCAAACCCAAATCCAGTAAACATAAATCAACCGCACTGTTGCGAATAAAATAATCCGCAGCTTTAGCAGTATCGACATGCTCAACTGAAACATTCAGGTAATCCAGTGCAGCAAGAATACTCTGGGCAATATAGGGATCATCTTCAACAAGTACGACAAACATGGTATTTCCTCATCTAGCCCACTTATTTTACAAACAAAAACAGCCCTTAATGTTCTGTTAATTTAGCGTCCCTGATAATGCTCTGAATGTTAAGTTTAGATAAGCTCGTATGTTGATTAAACCATTTATAGCGATTGTATTGGGCATAGCCACAACATCGATATATGCAAATCAGGATTTTTTGCCACCAGAACAGGCATTTAAATTTCAGGCAAGTTCTCTATCTGAAAAAACAGCCGAGTTAAAATGGGATATTGCCCCTCATTATTATTTATATCATGACCAATTTAAGGTGAGTCTAGATCAGCAGAATCTGTCTTTAAACTTACCCAAAGGGCAGGAAAAGGATGATCCAACTTTTGGTGTAACCAATGTGCACTACAAACAGGTGCTGACCCAACTGGATGTAAAACCAAACAGCCGATATACAGTCAGTTGGCAGGGTTGTTCGGAAGATGGCCTATGTTATCCCGTACAACGTACCACAATCACGACTGATGCTGCTGGACTGCTTCCACAACAAAATTCAGAAACAAAGTTCTCTAATCTTGCAGCTTTAGTCACTCAGGAAAATACATCAGAAGTAGCGCCAGAATCTGAAGAGCAAACTGTTCAGGAGAAATCGAATCCTGAAACTTCTTCGACCTTACAGGAGGCTGAATCAGCCGTACTTCTTCATGATAAGGTACAAGAGCAGGCGGAAACTCAGCCACAAACAGCATCATTGAGTGATGACTGGAATAATGATCAATTCTTTTTAAACCTTTTGTCCAATCAAGGTATCGTTTTTAACATTATCCTATTTTTAGGACTGGGTATTCTACTTGCCTTTTTACCTTGCTCATTACCTTTGATTCCTATTCTTTCAGGCATTTTGGTGCAGCGCAATAAAGGCTATAAAGCTGCCATCATCGCATTGACCTTTGTACTCAGTATGGCATTGGTCTATGGACTTATGGGTATTGTGGTTTCACAAATTGGTTATGGTATTCAACGCTGGTTTCAAAATCCTGTATTCATTGGCTTATTTGCCCTGATGTTTATTGTATTTGCGTTGAACTTATTTGGTTTATATCAACTGTCCTTACCACAGGGTTTATTACAACGTTTAGACCAGATACAGCAACGCCAAAAAGGTGGAACACTGCTGGGTGCTGGAATTATGGGGGCAGTTTCAGCCCTGATTGTTGGTCCCTGTATGAGTGCACCATTGGCAGGGGCTTTGCTCTATGTCTCTTATCTTGAACATAGTTTACTTGGTGGATTCTACCTATTCTTACTGGGTCTTGGGATTGGGATACCTTTATTTATCGCCAGTGTCTTTGGAGCTAAGTATCTACCCAAACCTGGTTTATGGATGGATCGATTAAAATTTAGTTTTGGCTTTATCATGCTGGCAATGGCGATATATTTTGCTCGTCCTTTATTGCCTTTAACTTTCTACTATGCAGGACTTGCCTTAATTCTGATTACAATGGCGGGATATTTACTGGGTATTTTACGCCATATTGTCCATATCCCTTATAAAGCTGCCATTCTGGTTTTGATCTGTGGCTGTGCTGTGAGTGGGATTTGGCATATCAATCAAGCGATTGCAAATGTCAAGACCACAGAAAGTGAGTCACTTCAATCGTGGATCATTGTTAAAAATCAACAGGAACTGAATCAGGCGTTAGCTACACATACCAAAGATACTATTGTACTGGACGTTTACGCTGACTGGTGTGTTGCCTGCCAGCCTATCGAAAGAGATGTTTTACCAAGAACTGATGTTCAGGATGCGTTGAAAAATGTAACCCGCATTAAACTGGATTTAACCCAGTATGAAGCTTCGCAAGACATCATTTTAAAACAATGGCAGATTCTTGGTCCACCAACGGTATTGTTTCTTGCACCTAACCAGAAAGAGCAGCGTGATCTTCGTCTCACAGGAACTTATACCGCTCCACAACTAATTCAGAATATTCAAAAATTAAATGAGGAGAATCAACCTTGATTTCTTCCCAAGCATTGCATCTGGGTATGTTCATGCTGCCGTGGTCACTATTGATTTTACTGTCTGGACTTGTTGGTGTATGGTTCATTGGGAAATATTTTAAGCAACGTCATCAATGGAGTGATTCAACTTGGAAGTGCTATAAGGATTCCTTATGGACTGCACTATGGATTGGCTTATTTGCCGCAAGACTTGTATTTGTGCTGATTCATGCTGATTTATATTTGGCTCATCCAATAGATATTCTTAAGGTTCAGGATAAAGGATTTAACCTTTATGCAGGCATCATTGCAGGTAGTGGCTGGTTTATCTGGAAAAATCGCTTATTAAAATTGCCTGCATTGGTAAGCAGTTTTCTATTGTTTATCACAATACAGTTTGTGGGAATCAATTTACTCAATCATTGGAATGCACAGCAACACTATCCAGATTTAGCATTTAACGACCTCAAACAGCAACCACAATCCATGACTCAATTTATTGGTAAACCTACTGTCGTGAATTTATGGGCAAGTTGGTGTCCGCCTTGTCATCGTGAAATGCCTGTGTTGTATCAGGCACAGCAAGATTATCCAGATGTTCAATTTGTCATGCTTAACCAAGGTGAAACACCTGAAGCGATTGTGTCCTATCTACATCGTTATCAATTGAATTTTAACAATGTCCTGTTTGATCCTCATGGGGAAATGCCTCAACACATGAATATGTATGGCTTACCCAGTACCTTATTTTTTAATGCACAAGGACAACTTGTGGAACGTCATCTTGGTGAATTAAGCCAAGCCATGCTCAAGCAATACCTGCAAAAAATTACTTATCCATCAAATCAATAGAGGTGTAACCTGATGAACGCTCATTTAAAGTTAATGTCTGGCTTAATATTATCCCTGAGTGCCGCTCAGACATTTGCTGCTGTACCCACAATTAAGCAGCAATTGGAAAAAGAGGGCTTTAGCTTTGTAAAACAGATAGAAGCCCCTGCACAAATGACGGGTTGGGCAGGACATATGCAACAGAACCCTGCAACAGTCTTTATCTCCAATGACCAGAAATATTACATTATTGGTGACTTACATAATGCCAAAGGAGATAACGTTACTGTTGATGCCCTAAATAAGCATGTTAAACAATCCGTATTGGATGATGTCTGGAAAAGTCTGGGTAAATCCGCTTATATTCAGGATGGCAATGTTAATGCACCCCGTATTGTTTATGTGTTTTCTGATCCAAACTGTCCATATTGTCATATGTTTTGGGAAAAAGCCCGTCCTTATGTAAAATCAGGAAAAGTCCAGTTACGTCATATTCAAGTGGCAGTGATTCGTCCAGAAAGTAGAGGACAGGCAGCAACATTACTTGCTGCTACAAATCCAGCAAAGGTTTTTGAAGAATTCAATACGGCTAAAGGGAAGCATAAGTTAAAAGAAATGAAACAAATCCCAGCGAACATTGCTCAAAAAATTGAAAGTAATGAGGAAATGATGACCAAGTATGGTTTTTATGCAACACCTGCAATGATATGGAAAAATAGTAAAGGTCAAATGGAAACTGCTTCTGGCCTGCCAAAAGATTTGAAAGGAATTTTTGAATAACAGTATATCCATTATTAGCTATTTTATTTTCATTTTTGATGGTTTAATCAATTGTATAACTTATAAGGGCTTTGTTGCATAAAGGTTTGAAAGGCTGAGCTCCGCTAAGTGAACCAAGTTTAAGTGGTAACTTGGGTATGAGGGCGACCGAGCTCTGTGAATTTATTCAAGACTGCTATGCGTGCATGAATCTCATTCACCTGACTAGGGAAACTCCTTGCTGTTAATTTGTCGCCTAATAATTTGATGCAATGCATCTTGGTTTCCACCAAACTTCGACGATGATAACCAGACCACTTTTTCCAAAGGGATCTTCCCAGCTGTTTGATTGTTTTCAATAACTCATTCCGCTCTATAGACCTTGCTTGCTGATCTGTCCATGGCTTTGCATTCTTTCTAGGTGGAAGGACCGCATGTGCATCTCGATCTAAAATGACTTGTCGGCAGTGCTTTGTGTCATAAGCACCTTCTGTATAAACAGAGTCAATTCGCTCATCTGGTGGAATTTGATCAAGTAGATCCCCAAGTACTTGTGAATCACTGACATTATTTGTGGTGAGTTGTACAGCACGTATTTGAAGGGTTTCAGCATCTATAGCAATATGGAGCTTACGCCATTGGCGACGATACTCTGATCCATGTTTCTTGCGTTTCCACTCACCTTCACCTAGAAACTTCAAGCCAGTGGAGTCCACGAGTAGATGTAGCCCATCGCTACTTTTTTGATAGCTAATCGCAATATCAATATGCTTTTGTCTGCGACAAAGGGTGGAATAATCTGGCGCTGTCCAATCTAATCCGCAAAGTTTAATCAGGCTCTGAACAAAACCTGTAACCATGCGTAAAGAGAGCCGGAATAGAGATTTAATCATTAAGCAGCATTGAATAGCTGTATTGGAATAGGTTTGATTTCGACCTTGTTTGCCTTGTGATTGTGCATACCACTGAGTCTTTGGATCAAACCAAACGGAAATATTACCTCGGTTAATTAAAGCTCGATTATAGGATGACCAGTTGGTTGTACGATAGATTTTAGGAGTAGGCTTATTCATTTTGAAATTATATTGCCCAATAAGCATTTTATGCTAGGTTTGTGCAACAAAGCCGTTAGGCATTTAGAGATTTGTTTGTGCATCAACGCTGCTAAACTCAAGTTTATATTCTTAAGATATATGCTTCTTTATTAGCCTAGAGATTCTGACAAAAAAGCCGATAACTCATATTCTGGTAATATCGACCTAAACAGGATTTAGATTATTAGAAAATAAATAGAGCTTAAATTTAGATATTTTCAGCAATTTCTTTACTGAAAGAATCAACTTTCGCCCAATTTGTAAATTCATATTTTTTAGAAGTATTTGTTGGTCCGTTTGTAATATACATTATGAACTGTATAATTATTCGGTCGTACCATGTGTACTCAGAATACAATATTGCACCTGCAAAGATTGAACAAACCTTTGGCGTCCATCCAGATTTTTTCATAAAATTGAGAAAATATTTATCACTATTTGGGTTATCTTTACCAGATTTTCTGGCTGTAGCACAAACTGAAAAAAAACCACTATTCATAAATTTTAATGTATCTAGATTTTTGGAAACAAATTGGTACAAAGATTTTTGAAACTTTCCATATCTTATACTTGCACCTACAAGAACAAAGTCATAATTAGTTATATTGATATTTTGAGCCTTATCAATAGAAAGGATATCAATAGTATTATTCTCAGCATCTAAGTTTTCTTTAATTTTTTTTGAGATTTTTAATGTTTGGCCATTGACAGATGAAAAAACGATTAAAATTTTACTCATATTCTAAACTCAATAATTTTATACAAATGTACATTGTTTTTTGTACGAATAAAATATATTTTTATAATATATTTGATTAATTTGAGTTTATTTACGAACTTAATTGCGATGTTTATATTTGAGAATATGCCTTATTATGCTGAGTACAGTTAATGAAATAATTCTATTAAATCAATACTTTATTTTCTTTGGTGGCGTGCTTGCTAAGCAATTGAATAAGTAGAAAACTAGATAGATCTCCTTCTGCCTACTAAGATTCAATTATTTTAATATCTGCTCTATGTTCATTAGATAAAACTATGCTGACTATGTTATTTGACTGATTCATGACAAAATGAAACTTATAATCAAAGAATTACCTTATTGAACTATTATGATGCTGTACTCCAGAAACTTAATTTGAACCAGATATTAATAAGTATAAATATCTTAATTTGGCTTTTGAAATAAATAAAAAATGAGAAAATTATTGAGTAGTAAAAAAAGTAGTAAAAAATAATAAATATAATTTTTTTGTTTTTTATTACAATAACTTAAGATTTAAATTTGACTGTCACCGCTTCCGCCAAATTTTGAAAAAAGCCCTTGTATTTGCAAGGGCTTTTTTCTTGCCTGTAGTTTTACCCCTCAACCGGCTTTGTTGCATAAACATTCAAAAGCTGAGTTTTCCCCAATCCATTCAAATTTAAGTGACAACTTGGGTGTGAGGTCTACCTAATTCCATAAATCTATTCAGAACTGCCACACGCGCATGAATTTCATTGACTTGACTTTGAAAATGTCTTGCCGTCAGCTTATCTCCTAATAATTTGATGCAATGCATCTTGGTTTCCATCAAACTGCGACGGTGATAACCCGACCATTTTTTCCATAGGGTTCTGCCTAAATGTTTAACCGTTTGAAGTAACTCATTTCGTTCTATTGAACTGATTTTAGAATCTTTCCATGGCTTGGCATTCTTTCTGGGTGGAATTACTGCATGTGCTTGACGATCTGAAATCAATTGTCTGCAGCACTTCGTGTTGTACGCCCCATCGGTATAGACAGAATCTATTCGCTCATCTAGTGGGATTTGATCCAGTAAATCACCTAGTACTTGTGAATCACTGACATTATTTGTCGTAAGCTGAACGGCACGTATTTGCAGTGTTTCAGCATCTATAGCAATATGCAGTTTACGCCATTGCCGACGGTATTCAGGCTGATGTTTCTTACGCTTCCATTCGCCTTCACCTAAAAATTTTAAACCCGTAGAGTCGACGAGTAGGTGTAACCCATCACGACTTTTCTGATAGCTTATCGCAATATCAATATGCTTTTGTCGTCTACAGAGGGTGGAGTAATCTGGTGCTGTCCAATTTAAGCCACTGAGTTTAATCAGGCTTTGAGCAAAGCCAGTGACCATACGTAAAGAAAGACGGAATAGAGATTTGATCATTAAACAGCATTGAATCGCTGTATCGGAATAAGTTTGATTTCGTCCGTGCTTGCCTTGTGGTTGTGCATACCATTGGGTCTTCGGATCAAACCAGATTGAAATATTCCCTCGCTTGATTAAAGCTTGGTTATACGAGGACCAATTGGTTGTGCGGTAGATTTTAGGTGCAGGCTTCTTCATCTGGAAATTATATTGCTGAAGAAGCCTTCAAGAATAGCTTTGTGCAAGAAAGCCTAACGAAACTATCACTGTACAATACCGTTGTCGACATTAATCCTCGATACAATTTAGAGTCGTTTTAAGTTCGGAAAACAATTAAATAATAATGAAAAAATCAGTTTTTCTTGATCATTTAAAGAGCAATTTAATTTAAGATTGTGTTGTTTCATTAAAGATAGCTAACATTGATGTAATACCAGCTTTAGTCCCGTATGGAATTGCGGATAGATCAATTTCAAAGTCTCCATTATGTGCATTGAATGGTAGTTTTTTTTGTTTAAAGGCTTCGATAAAGCGTTTAGGCTCGGCAATACCAACATTAATATAACTGTATGCATATTTTGGATTATGAATCACTAAGTGATGAACATCCTCAGAACCCATTACAGATGGGAGAACATTCTCATCTAATAAATATTTGGGATTTTCTATTAGTCCTGAATTTGATAATGCATTTTGAACTACTTTGGTTAGAGCTATGTCATTATTTAAAGGTTGAGCCCAGCCTTTAAATGCAATTGTTGGATACTTGTCATTTGGCATATTATAAGCATAAGCAATACTTTCATTGATTCGCTTAATACCGTCTATCATTAACTTTCGGTCATTTTCATTAAACCAACGTAAATTAATTTTTAGCAATGCGGAAGCAGGGATTACATTATTATTGCTTCCAGCTTGCACAGACCCAACTGTAATTACTGCAGAATTTTTCGGGTCAATTCCTCGACTGATAATGGTTTGGTATTGAGTTATTGCAGTTGCGGCCATGACGATAGGATCTTTGGATAAATTTGGGGTGGAGCCATGTCCCCCAATGCCATGAAATGTCACATCAAATTGATCTGTACCTGCCATGCGGACACCTGTCGCTGCTGCAATTACGCCAACTGCAACTGGTGCAGCGTGAATGCCGAATAGGTAGTCAGGAACTGGAATTTTATGTTTTGTATATAAACCATCATTTACCATTGCCTCTGCACCTAAGATCGGTTCTTCTGCAGGTTGCCCAATAAATATGACCGTTCCTTTCCAGAGGTTTTTATGCTCAGCAAAAAACTTTGCAGTGCCTAGCATCCACGCCACATGAGCGTCATGTCCACATGTATGTGCAACGGGTGTTTCAGATCCATCCTCTAATTTCACTATTTTTGTACTTGCATATGGCAGACCAGTTGTTTCTTTAACTGCATTTGCATCCATATCTGCGCGGTACATGACAACAGGGCCGTCCCCATTTTTCATGACAGCCGCCACACCAGTTTTACCAATTTTCTCAGTGGTTTGATATCCATAGGATTTTAATTCTTTTGCAACGATTGTCGCAGTTCTAGACTCCATAAAGCCCAGTTCAGGGTTTTGATGAATATCCTTGAATATTTTGACAAATTTCTCATTATCTTGGTTGACACTTTTTTCAATGAGGTATTTAGTCTCTTGTGCATAGCTATTGCTAAACAAACTTAATCCGAAACTCAATATCATTAGGGGCTTTATCGTCTTTATACTTAACATGTTCTTATCCATTTTAGGTTTTTGTTTTGATGATTCTTATGTTTAATTTTTAGTTCGAAAAAGTGCAATTTACAATACTTTTTTGAATAAAATATGTTCAATTTTACAGATGTAAATCTAAAGTCCATGAATATAAGTTTATTCTTATGGGAAAAGCAAAGCTTAAAATTCAGTAATTCTAGGTTATTGCAGATCATAAGGTTTAATCCAGACATAAAGACTACATAGGGTTTTACCTAAATGTGTGGCAACCTTTGCTCAGCTCTAATTTTTATCAGTCACTTACTTGACTACTTCAATTTTGAATTCTTTAAGATGATTTTGCAGCGTTATATTCGATTACTTTTCAAAAGAAATTCTAGAGCTCATTGAAAGAGTTACAACTTAATCTAGATGATTAGCTGAATTTCTATAGTACTGACGTAACCTATCAGGATAAGGAGTGCAATGGCAGATGGGCAGTATTGCTGTGCAAGATTGAAACATTAATTGCGAGCAAAGGTTATTGGAATTTAGCTCAAATTTCATTTGATAGTTTTAATCAAATATTGGCAGTTGTTAGCTCAGGTTTGAGCTAATACACCCAGCTACAAAACTTGATGACTTTCTTTGTATGACGTACTCAGGTGAAATTGATTTTTTCCATTGCTTTTAGCGATATATAGGGCGTGATCTGCATGAGCAATAAATTCTGAAAGGCTATTATTCAAGTTAGGAATGATAGTTGCGACCCCAACGCTCACTGTCAGATATTTGGAAATACTGCTCTGTGGATGAATAATTCCAATTTCATGTATGCGTTCCATTAAGTATTTCGCTTTAATCAGAGCTTGATCTTCATTTGTTAAAGTGAAAAGTAATAGAAATTCTTCACCTCCATAGCGAGCAACAAGATCATTATTTTTTGAAGGTACTGAATTTAGTATATTAGCAATCTGCTTTAAGCAATCATCACCATGAAGATGACCTAATGTATCGTTATATTGTTTAAAGCAATCAATATCTACCATCATGATTGTAATGGGTGTTTGGTGAATTATTGAGCGATTCCATTCATTTTCGAGAACTTTGTCTAAATAGCGTCGATTAGCTAAACCTGTTAAGGGGTCATGATTTGATAATATTGAAAGTTGTTCTGTTTGGTGTTTAAGTTCTATTCTGTTTAATTCGATCATACAATTTTGCAAATAATTTTCTCGATGTTGGCGATCAATTGCATAAGCTAAAGCCATACCAAGAAAGCTACTGAATGTATAAGTTCGATTTAAAAAAGTCCAATCAATAGAGATGTTTAGCCATGTAGTTACAATTATACCAATTAAACCACCACACCAACCTGCAATCACAGCAGTATAAAATCTCATCCCGACAAAACCATAAATAATAACAATTGCATACATCATTGCAGCATGAAAAAGTACATTATTTTGACCTTGTTCCAATACATTGATTAATGTGAAAGTAAGAGCGACAGACCCTACAGATCCTAGACAAACATAATGTTCAAACCATTTATTCATTGTTGGAATAAAAGAAAGAAACCATGCGAAAAAAATGATTAAACCGACCCAACCATAAAACATGATCCATTCAGAACGTATTTCGGTTGGCAATATTTGGTAGGTCCCTATACATAGATACAAATATAGTCCTAAAATGATAGGGGCACGATAGCGAAATTCCAAAGCCGCCCCATTTCTGTATAGGTTTTTATAGATCGTCTCTAGCCCTTTAGGGAATCGAACCAAATTTAGTCCGCGAGCAATTAAAAGATCAATTTGCTCTTGTTTGAATAGTGTTGATGCTTCCAGTTTCATTCTATTTTTTATCCCCCCCAATATTTTTATCTTAAACAGGGATTACGCTTATATAAAATTACACTTAATTAATGAAAGTGTGAACTGTATGAAGAAAAATAATAACTTATAGTTAAAATAAGGACCCAAGAAAGCTATTTTTAGTTTTACTGTTTAACAAGAAAAATTAGCGATTTTATGGATAAGTGTACGATATTAGCCTAAATCTAAGCTAAGAAATTAGCTTGAAGCAGAGAAGGGTCAAAGATATTGGTTTCGGTTACTACACTCGATTCATAGCCACAGTCCTGATGTTTGACAGTACCCCATTATTTTGTGTAATGGGTGATGAGTTCCTTACATTTGAAACTATCTATTGGAAATTTTTAAAGCAGAACTCCTCATATTGCAGAATTCGTTGTGCTTAGCTCAGTATTTCCACAATTATCTTTACGGCGCTAAATCCTGACGATAGTTGCCTATTCAAAAGCTTGTTATGTGAGCAGCGTATGTTTCACCTGATGAATACATATCAACTGGCTATATTTAGTGATGAACTTAAATACACTTTAAAGAGCACAAGATAGATTTAATGAGCTATCAGCGTAGCAATATGTAATCTATTTCGTTGATTGAAAGGTGATAAATATGATCTAAGCCAATGCAATAAAATAAAAAATTTATTCAGCGTGCTCAACGGGGCATACACTTTGGTCACGAGCAAAACTTGAAGTTTTTAGGCTATTGGGTAGGAATTTATGCATGTTTATGTGCTTATCAACTCTGTCATAAAAATAAGCCGATGATTCATGCTATGGAGGCATCAGCTTAAACAGGTTGCGAGTTTTGATGTATTTCTTGATGGATTATTTTAAATAAATTTACGCAAAATTTACGCGTCTTACTTTTTTCAATATAGAGAATTTACGCTCTTAATTTCCATACTAAAGCTGACCTATTTTTAATGGCATATGCTATGTGGGAATTTATTTCAGTATTTATCCTTTCATTGCTGCTGGCTTATCCGTTAGGACACTATCTTGCGGATGTCATGCAAACCAAACCAATGAAGAGTGATAGCTTCTTTAAGTGGATTGAACAACCGATTTACGCGGTTCTCAATGTGAAGCAAGTGGGTATGAACTGGCGACAATATCTAGGTGCTTTTGTACTCAGTAATATCTTGTTGTTAGTGGCGAGTGTCACTATTTTAATGACACAGGCATGGCTGCCATTGAATCCTGATCATATTCCAAATATGAATTGGGACTTGGCTTTACATACTACCATTTCATTCCTGACCAATACCAATCAACAGCATTATTCAGGACAGGCACAACTGTCTTATCTATCGCAAATGACGGTAATTGTAGGATTGCAATATTTGTCGCCAATAATGGGGCTTGCTTTATTAGTCGCCATGTTAAGAGCATTATTTTTACAATCAACTCAACAACAAGACCTAGATCAAAACAAATGGAATCGCATTAATCTGGGGAATTATTGGATGGATATCATTCGACCATTATTTAGATTCTTTATTCCACTTGGTTTAATTTTTTCTTTACTGCTCACTTTTCAAGGTGTGCCAGCAACCTTATCTGCAGGGCCAACAGCGCAGGTTTTAGATCAAAGTTCCGAGGTACAAACACAACATATTCCGCTCGGTCCTGTTGCGCCCATGGTTGCAATTAAACAACTGGGCAGTAACGGTGGCGGTTGGTATGGCCCAAACAGTAGTGTGCCTTTAGAAAATCCAACGCCACTATCCAATGTGATTGAGATGATCGCGATTTTACTGATTCCACTTTCTGCGGTGTTTATGGTTGGGCGTTTTATTCAACGTAAGAAACTGATGTGGATGATTTTTGGCAGCATGTTGTTGATGTCACTTTCTGCAACGCTATTGAGCCTATGGGCTGAAAAATCTTCGCTCACTCCAAATACTGCTTTGATGGAAGGGAAGGAAATGCGTTTCGGTGCGGAAGCATCGGCATTGTGGGGAAGTTTGACCACACAAGTGAATAACGGCTCGGTCAATATGATGCATGACTCTGCCTCACCACTGACAGGATTGGTTGAGCTGTGCAATATGCTGATTAATGCCATTTGGGGCGGTATCGGCTGTGGTCTATTACAGTTCTTTATTTACCTATTTCTCGCAGTATTTATCGCAGGTTTGATGACAGGGCGTACCCCTGAATTATTTGGGCGAAAAGTTGAAGTGACTGAAATTAAGTTATTGGCCTTCGTGATTTTATTACAACCCGTGGTAATTCTTGGTCTGACGGCGATTGCCATAGCATTTCCATCCATTACAGGGAATTCAAATCCAGCGTTTCATGGTATTAGCCAAGTGTTTTATGAGTATGTCTCTGCCTACGCCAATAATGGCTCTGGTTTTGAAGGCTTAGGCGATAACACTTTATGGTGGAACCTGAGTGCCAGTGTGGCTTTATTGGCAGGGCGTTATAGCGTGTTGATTATTCCAGTTTTGATCGCAGTGAGTTTAGCAACCAAACCGCAAGCAGCCGAAAGCAAGGGTTCTTTACATATTGAATCTCCAACTTTTGCGTTGACCTTGATTGGGATCGTGCTGATTCTGACCTTGTTGCAATTCATGCCAGTGTTGGTGATTGGGCCAATTGCTGACTATTTGTTGATAAAAGTTTAAGCGTGGAGCAAGCACAATGAAACATTCAAATACGACACAACAGATGGATATCTTGAATAAAGAAATTATTCAGCAAACTTTCCATAAATTGCTGCCTCAACATGCGTTTAAAAATCCAGTAATGGCATGTGTCTGGGTGGGAACAGTTTTAACCCTTGTTGCCACTTTGATGGGAAATACCAGTTTAGGTTTTGGTTTAGTCCTAAGCTTGATTTTATTGGTCACGGTCTTATTTGCCAATTATGCCGAGGCGGTTGCAGAAGCCAAAGGACGTGGACAAGCTGCATCTTTACGTCAGGCACGTGAAAATTTAACCGCAAATCGTATCCTCGATTTAAATGCTGTACCGACAGTGATTTCTGCCAATCTACTTAAAAAAAATGATCTAGTCATCGTTAAGGCAGGTGAAATTGTTCCTGCGGATGGCGAGATTATTCAGGGTTTTGCGACCATCAATGAATCAGCCGTTACAGGTGAGTCTGCACCCGTACTACGTGAAGCCAATACCGACCGTTCAGGTGTGATTGGTGGCACTAAGGTCTTGTCGGATGAAATTATTATTCGAGTCAGTAATGAGGCAGGGCATAGCTTTTTAGACCGCATGATTGCCTTGGTGGAAGGTGCCAACCGTCAAAAGACACCGAATGAGATCGCATTGAGTATTTTACTCAATATTATGACCATCACTTTTATTGTGGTGGTGCTGACCTTACCTGTGATTGGTTCAATGGTCGGGATCAAAATCAGTATGGTCTTGCTGATTGCACTGTTGGTCTGTTTGATTCCAACCACGATCGGTGGTTTGCTGCCTGCAATTGGTATCGCAGGGATGAACCGTGCTTTAAAAGCCAATGTCTTAGCCAAATCAGGTAAAGCCGTTGAAGTTGCGGGTGATATTGATGTGTTATTGTTGGATAAAACAGGCACGATCACCTATGGAGATCGCCAAGCCACCGCTTTTTATCCATTGGCAGGTGTAACCCCAACCGAGTTGCGTCAAGCAGCAATGCTCACTTCTTTTGCCGATCCAACGCCTGAAGGGAAATCGGTCATCAGCCTTGGGAAAGAGTTAGGTGAAAGTATCCA
The DNA here is from genome assembly GCF_055632855.1 of Acinetobacter sp. SW-226. Taxonomy (NCBI): domain Bacteria; kingdom Pseudomonadati; phylum Pseudomonadota; class Gammaproteobacteria; order Moraxellales; family Moraxellaceae; genus Acinetobacter; species Acinetobacter sp. SW-226. Next base: position 1,297,156 of record NZ_CM145752.1, read on the forward strand.
AGAGCCGAAAGATGCTGAGTTCATTCAATTTAGTGCCTCAACTCGTCTTTCAGGAGTAAATCTAGCAACTGGACAAACGATTCGTAAAGGTGCTGTGGACGCGATTCTTAACTTTACCCATCAAGAAATCAAAGACAACATTGAGCTGAAAACCCGTGTAGAGCAAGTGGCTTCTAAAGGTGCAACACCACTTGTGGTGGCTTCAAATCACAGTATTTTAGGGGTGATTGAACTCTCAGATGTAATTAAACAAGGCATTAAAGAACGCTTTGCGCTGTTACGTGAGATGGGTATCAAAACCATTATGGTCACGGGAGACAATCCATTGACTGCGGCTGCGATTGCGGCTGAAGCAGGGGTGGATGACTATATTGCAGAAGCGAGACCTGAGGACAAATTGGCTTGTATTCGTAACGAGCAAGCAGCAGGAAAATTAGTCGCAATGGTCGGTGATGGTACCAACGATGCACCTGCTTTGGCGCAGGCAGATATTGGTTTAGCCATGAATTCGGGTACGCAAGCAGCCAAAGAAGCTGGCAATATGGTGGATTTGGATTCTGATCCAACCAAATTGCTAGATGTGGTTGAAATTGGTAAACAGCAATTGATTACTCGTGGAGCATTAACCACTTTTTCGTTGGCAAATGATGTCTCTAAGTATTTTGTGATTTTACCTGCATTGTTTGCCGTGGCGATTCCACAACTTGGAGTACTGAATATTTTACAGCTTAGTAGTCCAAGCAGTGCCGTGATTTCAGCTTTGATCTTTAATGCTTTGATTATTCCAATGTTGATTCCATTGGCTTTAAGAGGAGTGCAATTCAAACCCGCCAGTGCTTTGCAATTGTTACGCCGTAATATGCTGATTTACGGTGTCGGTGGTGTGATCTTTCCGTTTATTGTGATCAAGCTGATTGACCTTGTTGTGTCATTGTGGATTTAGGAGTTGGAAATGAATACTTTATTGAGTCATGAGCAATTGAATCAACAGGACTTGGCATTATCTAGTCAAGGACATTCAGTCCTACGTCCGAGTCTTGGTTTAATTGCAGTTGGTTTCTTGATTGCAGGCATGTTGTACGCTACAGCAAGTGTCTCGATTGCGCAGTTGATCTTTCCCAAACAAGCCAATGGTAGTGTCATTGAACTGGATGGTAAAATTATTGGTTCAAGTTTGGTAGGACAAAACTTTGTTAGTGAACAATATTTTCATGGACGACCAAGTGCTGTAAGTTACAATGTCGATGGCATGGCAGGCAGTAATTTGGCGGTTTCTAATCCTGATTTACAAACACAAATTAAAGAACGAACAGTGCAATTTGCACAAAATAATCAGATTACTGAGCAACAAGTGCCAAATGAGATGGTGACGGCTTCAGGAAGCGGGATTGACCCAGATATTTCACCTGAAAGTGCTTTATTACAGGTGAAACGTGTGGCACAACAACGTCATTTGCCTGAGCAGCAAGTTCGTGATTTGGTACAACAACAAATTCAGCCTGCACAATTCGGTGTATATGGGCAAGTGCGGGTCAATGTGCTACAGCTAAATTTAGCCTTAGATCAATTGTCATCGACCACACGTTGATAGAGCGTAATTATGCAGATCGACCGTAATAACAAAGCTGATGCATGGTTGGCACATAGTCAACGTGAACAATCTGGACGTTTGACCATTTTCTTGGGTGCAGCACCTGGAGTCGGGAAAACCTATGCCATGTTGACCCGAGCGCATGAACTGATGCAGCAAGGGCAGCATGTGGTGGTCGGTGTGGTGGAAACTCACGGTCGATTTGACACCGAAGCTTTGATTCAAGGGCTCAATGTTATTCCAAGAAAGTCTGTGGAATATCAAGGGCGAATGTTAGACGAGATGGATCTCGACCAAATTCTTAAATTAAAGCCTCAAATTGTACTTGTTGATGAACTTGCCCATCGCAATGTACCCAATAGTCGGCATGAATATCGTTGGCAAGATGTCAATGAGTTGTTGGATGCAGGCATTGATGTCTATAGCACCTTAAATATTCAGCATTTGGAAAGTCTGAATGATGTGGTTTTTCAAATTACGGGGATTCGGGTCACTGAAACCGTCCCCGATGCATTACTGAAACGTTTGAAAGATATTCGACTGGTTGATTTACCTGTTCCTGAATTATTAGAACGGATGAATCATGGCAAGATTTATTTCGCCGATGTTGCACCTCATGCATTACAAGGTTTTTTTAAAGCTGCAAATTTGACAGCGTTACGTGATCTGGCAATTCAAACTGTTGCAGGGCAGGTCGATATTGATTATCGAGAAAAGTTTGTTGCACAAGGGCAGATCATTCCGATTCAAAATCATGTCATGTTGGCGATAGATGGTTCTGAGTTTTCAGAAGATTTGGTGCGCCGTGCTCATCGGATTGCGGAAAGACGCAATGCAACGTGGAGCGTCATTTCGATTCAAAAAAGTAATGTTGAAACGCCCCAAGCCTTTGCAGTGACAAAGGCTTTTAATCTAGCACGTAAGCTCGGTGCAGACACTTATTTACTCTATAGCGATCATATTGCATCGACCATTTTACAGGCAGCTTATGATTATGGTGCATCGAATATTTTGCTTGGCAAGAGCCCTCAAAAATCGTTATGGCAGCGCCTATTCTCAGATCATATTGCCGATCAACTGTTAGAGAAACAGCACCCTTTTGAAATCACCTTTGTTCAGCCTTTAAAAGCCAAAAATAATGAAAAGCGTTTGCAGAAAGATGTGGCTCATTCATCTTGGCTGGAACAAGGTTTAGCGTTTAATCAACGTGAAGTGTTTGAAAGTATTATCATTGTGTTGCTAGGACTGATTGTGGCAGCAATCAGTGATCATTTTATTGGGTATAGTGATTTAGCCTTAATTTTTATTGTGACTGTATTGTTGGTTGCGATACGCGCCCGCATGTTGATCACGATTATCAGCGTATTCATTTGTTTTCTACTCTACAACTACTTTTTTATCGAACCTCGATTTACTTTTATGATTAGCGCTGAACGAGGCGTGATTACCATCATTACGTTTATTGTCTCAGCCTTACTGGTCGGGCGTTTAGCCAACCAATTACGTGCGCAGGTCTTGAGTTTACGTGCTGCAAATTCAGTCTCATTACAGTTGCAAGAATTGGAAAGAAAGCTATCGACCTGCGTGGATATTGAACAGGTATTAACCGTCGCTAAACAACATCTGGAAACCTCATTAAATGCGACGGTCTGGTTAAAAGTTGAAAATCAGTCTTTGGGTGATGTCTCTGCTTTAAATGAAAAAGATCAAATAGCCGCAGATTGGACGCAGAAGAATGCGAAACCCTGTGGACGCTTTACCAACACACTGACCAATTCTGAATGGTGGTTTATTCCACTGAATTTAGTGAAAGAATATGGCGTAATTGCAATTCGCTTTCATCAAAATGCTCAGACCATCAGTTTTGAATTGCAGCGTTTAACTGAGTTGATGATTGAAGATATTGCGCAAACTGTTGCTCGGGTACAACTCTCGTTACAGTTAGAAAATTCTAGAGTAGTGGCTGAAACGGAAAAGCTACGTTCAGCTTTGCTTTCTTCAGTATCGCATGATTTACGTTCACCCTTAGCAGCGATGATTGGTTCAGCAGATACGCTTAAATATTATGGCGAACAGATGCCTGAAAGCGATCGCCATGAATTATTAGACACTATTCACATTGAAGGGGAACGACTGGATCGTTATATACAAAACCTGTTGGATATGACTCGATTAGGTCATCAGGGTTTGACTTTAAGTCGTGCTTGGATCGGTGCAGATGAACTGATTGGCTCGGCAGCTCAACGACTGAAACGCTATCAGCCTGAGGTGAAAATCGAAGTTGCTTTGGCGGAAGAACTTCCGCAATTGTATGTGCATCCTGCTTTGATTGAACAAGCCATTTTTAATGTCTTGGAAAATGCCGCTAAATTTTCACCAAATGATGTTCCGATTGAAGTGAAGATTCAGCAAGAGGAACAATTTCTGCAAATTGACATTATCGATAAAGGGATTGGCATTCCCGAAGATGAACGCGAGCAAATCTTTGATATGTTCTACACCATGCAACGCGGTGATCGAGGTAAAACGGGGACAGGTTTAGGACTAGCGATTGTCAAAGCCATTATTGGCGCACATATGGGCAGTATCGAAGCTTTTGCTGGAACAGATGGTCAAGGCACCTTAATTCGCATACGATTACCGTTACATCAGGGTTAAACGATCTTTTATGCCGCAAACAATTTATCCAAATGCATCAATTCTGATTATTGATGATGAGCCCCAAATTCGAAAATTTTTAGACATTGCTTTACGTGCGCAAGGTTATCAGGTGCATGTTGCTGAAAATGGCATGAAAGGCTTAGAAATTTTGGCAACACGAGGTGCGGATTTACTGATTTTAGATTTGGGTTTACCGGATATGGAAGGACAGCAGGTATTGACCGAGATGAGGCAATGGTCAGATATTCCTGTGATTGTGTTATCTGCCCGTCCTGATGAAAATCAAAAAATTAAATTGCTCGATGCAGGTGCAAACGACTATGTCACCAAACCGTTTAGCATTCAGGAATTATGCGCCCGTATTCGAGTGATGTTTCGTAATAAACCACAACAGTCTGAACAGAATATTGTATTTGATGATGGTCAATTATCTGTGGATGTGGCTGAACACGTAGTGAGGTTCGCGAATGAAGAAATTGTTCTCACAAAAAAGGAATTTCAACTGTTAGCACTATTGATTCGCCATCAGGGTAAGATCGTTACGCAAAAGCAAATTATGACCGAGTTATGGGGCATTAGCCATGAAGACGATACCCATTATCTTCGAATCTTGGTGAAAAAACTCCGTACCAAAATTAGAGATTCTGCGATCACTCCAAAATATATTTTTACCATTGCAGGCGTGGGGCTACGATTTTTGGAAAGATAAGGTATTGGTATTTTCTTGCTTATCTAGGTTGAATATTGATTCATAAAAAGACCCAAGATTATACGATGGGATGATCCTTAAACAATTGTAATATCCATTCAATAAAGACTTTTTGTTTAGGTGAAACCAATCTTTTAGACGGATAGAGCAGAGACACAGGCATAGACGGTACAGTATAGTGTTCTAAAATTCGGCAAAGCAATCCTTGTTCTAGCACTTTGATATGAGCATAGTGAGGCACTTGAATAATCCCAAAATGCTGTTGGGCTGCGGCTGAATAGGTATTTGCTCCGTTGACTTGAATATTGAAAGGCAAGTCATAAAGTTGCGTTTTGTTTTGAATGATAAATTCGAGTGGCAGATGTTTCTGGCGTGCACTTGAATAGAAGCCCACCATAAAATGCTCATGCAGATCATCTAAATGATTTGGAGTACCGTGCTTTTCCAAATACCTTGGACTCGCAAGAGTTATTTGTTGCAAATGACCTAAGTGTCTTACAATTAGTTCACTCTTGTTCAGTTGTCCAATACGAATAACACAATCAATGCCTTCCTTAATCACATCGACATAGCGGTCACTTTCTGTCAGTTGTACCTGAATGCCAGGATATTCACTTTGAAACTTATGCAGATGAGGTAAAATAAAATACGCAGCAAACACTCCATGTACTTCTATCTTTAAGGTTCCTTGAGGTTTTGCATTGAGAAAATCATGATCTGATTCATTGATATAGTCCAAGATATACTTACAACGTTCGTAATAAATTTGACCTTCATCAGTTGTTCTTACCTGACGCGTGGTACGAAATAATAAGCGTGTGTTGAGCTGTACTTCCAGTTGCTTAATGGCATCGGTGAGAGTTGAACGGGGTAAGTTCAGTATCTGTGCAGCCTTGGTAAAGCTTTGTTGCTCTACAACGTGTACAAAAGCAGACAGCGCATTTAACTTATCCATCTTTTTGTAGATCCTTTGTTCGGCTAATTCGGATAAAGATGTCAGAACTGGCTAGATTATCTTGCTATTTATGAACAGTATCATAGAACGTATCCCATGGTAAGTTTCACTCGATGAGGTCATCAATGAATACAGCAGTGCAAGAAAAACAGAAAAAAGTAATTTTAATTACAGGGGCCTCAAGAGGTATAGGGGCATTTACAGCAAGTTTATTGGCCCAGCAAGGACATAGCATCATCATTAATTATGCCAATAATGATCAAGAGGCAAATGCTGTGGTGCAAAAAATTCAAGCGAATGGTGGAACAGCAACAGCATTTAAGGCAAATATTAGCCATTCAGATGAAGTGACTCAGTTATTTGATTATGCAATTCAGACTTATGGCAGACTGGATGTGCTGATGAATAATGCAGGCATTATGCGACTCAATAAAATTGAAGACGTGGATGATGAAACGATTGATCAACTTTTGGCAATCAATCTAAAAGGACCATTATATACCATGCGTGAAGCGGCCAAGCGCTTGGCTCATGGCGGTAAAATTATTAACTTATCCAGCAGTGTTGTGGGTATGAAGCTTGAGACTTATGGTGTTTATACTGCGTCAAAAGCTGCCATAGAGTCTTTAACTGCGATTTTAGCCAAAGAGTTAAGAGGTAAAAATATTACGGTGAATGCGATTGCACCAGGGCCAACAGCAACAGCGCTTTTTCTCGAAGGGAAAAGTGATGAACTGATTGCACGGCTAATTCAGGCGGCGCCTTTAGAGCGTTTAGGTACAGTTGAGGATATTGCTGCTGTATTAGATTTTGCAGTCAATGAAGGAAGTAATTGGGTCAATGCCCAAATACTTCGGGTCAATGGTGGGATTGTTTAAATAAAAATTGTAGTATCCCACAAATACAAGGGTTGAGAAGTATTGTAGTTGGCTGTACCTATTAACGACTCAACTGTTGATATAAACGAACTAAATAAAAAAGCCTAAACAAAAGTTTAGGCTTTTTATGATCAAGGTTTATATAGTCCCAATTCTGTAAGGTGTAGTCGCAGAATACGGCGCAACTCAAGTACCGCTTCAGGGGTTTCCTGAATAGAATGTCCACCTTTAATAATTTTCTCAGACAATGCCCCATCCAGATGGGCACTGGTATAAGGTACGACATCATCAGTAATCACATTGATATCATTACTGTTGGTCATATTCCCCATAATACTGTGAAATTTCATCCCCTTATACGGAACAATATTTTTAGTTAACTGAGTAAATTTAGAGTTTTTACTGAGGTCGCTTGGGCCATTTTGAATTAACCCATTATCTATATCTTTGATAAATGCTTGTAGATCAGGGTCACTACTTTGTAATACATCAGTTAATGCACCTAAAAAAGCACCCGGTAGTTTAATTACTTTACGCGCAGCAAGGGTAAACCAACGGTCAGCAAATTCTGTTCCTCGATGTGGTGCTGCCAAGAAAATGGCACGACTAAAGTTTGGAATTGGCTGAATATCTAAGCGTGATTTAAATAATGGATCATTTTTAAATTGTTTGGCGCGCCAATCTGGAAGTAATTTGATTGCTGCAGATGTTAAGTCTGCATCACTGACTAAAAGCCGTGCAATAATGCCTCCCATGCTATGCCCAATCAGCACTGCGTCTTTTTTTGCAGAAGCTTTGTTATCGACTTGACTAAACGCTTGTTGGATCACTGCATAAATTTGAAAGCGACTCTCCAAAATAGGCATGTTTGTGGAGTAGAAAACCTGCCACACTTGATAATGCTCTCGCAATACAGGGTCACCCATTACATCGTTGGTTAGACGAATCCATGCCTCAGGACTGCTTGCAAGACCGTGAATAAGAACGATGACTTTCTTGTTCGGGTTATAAGGTTCAAGCATATACAAATGAGGCATGGTCAGGCGTTCATCACGATCTATCAGTGACAAATAAGCAGACTTACCTAGATTATTTTGTGCCAGCCATAAGCCATATGGTGCTGAAAAATTTGCTGCCAGTGGATAAGTCTTTCCAGCTATTTCAGCAGTTTCATATTTATATGGATCATAGGCTGTCATCTCAAACTCTGGACTATTTAAGATTTCATCCACACTTGCCGCAGAACGAGGTTGGGCTGTGATGGTCGCTGCTAAATAACGAGCATTATGAATATTGGGATTATGACCATTTGTATACTGATGATGTAATGGATCAACAATATATTTTGTTTTTTCAGGTGAGATGTCGTGAGGTTCTGCAGGCAGTACAATTAAAAACTCAGAACCAAATCCATCTCGACGGGTAATTGAACGCAAACCTGAAAAGTTCAAATTATACGTCGACATGAGTTGTTCAATTTTTTGATTTTTTAAAAGTGAATATTTGTCGAAATTAATGCGATAAATGCTTTTGCCGACTTGGATTTGGGTCGTAACATCTGAAGGCTCATAACGTAAACCATAAGCACTAACTAGTTTGGCAATTGCTTGGTTATAAAAGTCTCGAAGTTGTACTTGACGGTTATCAAAAATTCGATCTTGTGGGCCACGTTTAGTTTTAAACATATAAGCATAACTATAGCGAATACTTTTATCGAGCATGCCGAGTTGTTGATCTAAACAGTTTTGGTAATTTTGTTTTTGAACAGCCTTTTTTTCTTCTGACTGCGTCTTAGCCAAAATACTGATTTTACATGCCGATGATTTTTCTAAAGAAAGTGCTTTGGCAAGATAAAGTTCACTTGCCGTTGATAGTAATTGCTCATCCTGAATTTGGGGAATTTGTTTGAGTTCGTTCACACATTCCTCAGGCTGTTCAGAACAGACTTTGGCTTCTCTGCCTGTCATAGATAACACATTCAGACTTGCTTCACTGAGTTTATCGCGCGTTAAAATACTTTCACGTTCGTTATTAATGGTGACGTTCAGTGATTGATTTTTTACACTGACCACTTGGCAACCACTCAAGATAGAAATCAGAGCAGTGAGCATTAAGGTGCTACGGATGTATTTAGGCATAAACGAGTCTACTGCGATCTATTTTTTTGAATTTTTTAAATCATACGATAATTCTCGGATTTATCAATTCGCTCAAAAAAAATAGACCGAAAAGTTCGGTCTATTTTAGAGTGTGTTACAAAAGTAGCGAATTATTTGCTCGTATTTAATACTTGCCAAACATTCCAACGGCCTTGTTTCTCAATTTCAGTAATCAAGCGATCTGCAACTTCAGCTTCTTGAGGGTATTTCAACTTGTAGTTTTTCAGCGTTTGCACCGCATTCTTCTTCTGTTCCATCGCGATGTAGTTATTTGCACTCGCTAAATAAGCTTCTTGAACACCAGACTTTATGGCTTTATCTAAATACGGCATAGCTTCACGTTGACCACCCCCTTCAGACAGGGCAAAACCAAACCAGAAGTTTGCTTCAGGGTCTTCTTGATTAAGCTTTAAAATACGCTGAGCATAAGTTAAAGATTTGGTGGTATACACGGAACCTAAGTCTAAATTACGAGCCATAACGCTAGCTTTGAATGCACGAATGAGTACATCAAATGATGCATTGTCTTTTGATGCCAACGTATCTAACTGCTGGGTCACTTCTTTTAGTTTTGACTCAAAACCCTTACGTTCTTGGCGCTCTGTAAAACGAGGTGGGTAATGGCGTGCTTTACCTTCAACCAACTGCAAGAAGTCATCAATTTCAGTGATGTCGACTTCGTTGTCACCTGCTAGCACCGCGTATTTCAACTGACGTTCTTTGCTGTTAACAGTTGGAATAATCAACTTATTGGTGTCTAAAACCATTTTCTTCGATGGATCATCAGAACGTGTCACTTCCATCTTGGTTACAGGTTGTGAAGCAGCCTTTTTTAAATTAATTTCAAACGGAGGAGGCGCATCATAGTTAAATGGATTTAATGCGTAAAACGGTGCAGTTAATTCAGGCTCAGTAAACACAATGGTATTGTTATTATTTTTCGGTGGGGTTGTGCTACACGCTGTTAAAAACGACACTGTAAGTACAGCAACCGCTAAGGGTTTAAGCATCATAAGGTTCATCCATTCATTATTTTAAGAAGTGGTGTAAAAGGCATGTCCGTCAGTCTAAGAAAACTCTGAGGAACATGCAAGGCTTGCTATAGGCTGGTTTTCAAAAACTAACACTTTTCATGTTTAATCATTTGATGGAGTGCTTTGAGCTTCACATTCACGGCGAACGTCTTCCAAAATTTTCAGTTCTTCAGCACTAAAGGGTTGTTCATTTTGTTGCTGTTTTTTAAAGGTTGGATCAAGTAACGACAAACGTTGGCACAGGGTGTTCATCCGTTTTTCATTCAATTGTATACGGTCGAGCAGGACGCGCATGCCTTCAAGTATAGGATCGGACTGGTCTTGCGTTGCAGCATAAGCTTGGAAGCCGATACTTTCTGCATAATCACGACGATGTGTTTCAGCCTCATCTTTTGGTTTATCTTTTGATATGAAACGCGCTGGGTTGCCAACGGCAGTGGTATCGGCAGGTACTGCTTTTGTCACAACTGCATTTGAGCCAACTTTCGCATTCTTACCGACCGTAAAGGGGCCTAAAATTTTAGCGCCTGCACCAACAACTACGCCGTTTTCTAAAGTCGGATGGCGTTTGCCTTTATTCCAAGTTGTACCGCCTAAAGTTACGCCGTGATAGAGGGTTACATCATCGCCAATTTCAGCTGTTTCACCAATCACAACGCCCATGCCGTGGTCGATAAAAAAACGACGACCAATTTTAGCACCTGGGTGAATTTCAATACCTGTTGCAAAACGGCTGAAAGAAGACAATAAGCGTGCGGAGCCCTTACATTCCTTTTTTCCATAATTCATGCGCCATACGGTGCATGATCAACGCGTGGATACCTGGGTATGTGGTTAGAACTTCTAAAGTGTTTCGTGCTGCAGGATCGCGCGCGAATACAGCTTGTACATCTTCTTTGAGCTGTTTAAGCATTAGATTGATCCTCTATTTGATCCGTATTTGACTTTTTCCATGTGCCATTATTTAAGGCTTGTACACGACTAAAAATACCACGAAGTAAATGATATTCCATACGATCTAATTGTATACGTCCAAAAAGGCGACGCAAGCGTAAAGGCAATAATCGTGGATTTTTTGGATCTAAAAATTCAATTTCAGCCAACATTTTTTCAATGTGTGGATAGAACTGTTCCATTTGCTCATGTGTGACCAAAGGCTCATCCCACTGCATGGACTCTGTATCTGTCACAGGCATGGTTGCAGTTTCATCTTCACCACTTTCTACAGCAGCCAAAGTTGCCATACGCATTTCATAACAGATGACCTGAATAGCTTGGGCTACATTCAGTACGCCATAGTCTGTATTGACTGGAATAGTAACGTGGTAGTTGGCCATCGCCAGTTCTTCATTGGTCAGTCCGCGGTCTTCACGACCAAAGACCACAGCAACCTCTTGTTGATCATTCACCACTGCTGAAATTGATTTTTCTGCCGCAGGACGTGCGTCTAGCAAAGGCCAAGGAATAGTACGACTACGTGCACTGGTACCAAACACTAAATGGCAGTCTTTGATGGCATCGGCAAGGGTTTCAACAATTTCAATCTGCGCGATTAAATCAGTTGCACCCGCTGCTAAAGCATCAATATCGGGATGTGGATAGGTTTTTGGCGCAACCAAAACTAGCTTTGAGAGTCCCATTGTTTTCATGGCACGTAATGCGCTTCCAATGTTCGCAGGGAGTGTAGTATTGACCATGACAATACGCACATGGGAGAGATGCGCTGAAACAGCGGCATTGTCAAATTGGCTCATGATTTTTCCAATGAATTTTAAAATTTGAAAATATTTAAGAGAACTGACCGACCTCAGCCTGATATAAGTCCATGGCATCATCCATGCTCATATCCGCAGGTGGCGGTGGTACATCTACGGGTTTGGCTTCTTCATAGCTGACCGCTTTGGCAGCTTTAGATTTGACTTGATATTCCACATGAAGATTTTCTTTACCAAAATAGTCACGAAGTTTAGACAGCAGTTCATCTAGCGGTGCCACTTTCCAATTGATCCCTAAGTGCAATTCAGCTGTGGCATACGGGTAGTCCAACAGTAATTGTAGCGGAATGTGATTACACATATCGACATTACAGAAGGGTGCAAGAATATTTTTCAAATCTTGGTTCAGTGCTTTTGTACTATGCGTTGGGTCAAGGCGAATTTGAATACAGTTGGCACGTTTTTGGCGAATTTCATTTAGGGTAAATGCTTTGGTCAAGCGTCCCATTGGACGGTCAAAGCCTTCACGCTCGTAAATTTCACCTTCAATCACCACCACTTTTTCATTTTGAATGATGTCTTTAAAACGCATAAAGCGTTCATGATTCGCAGAGACTTCAATTCGGGAGGTACCATCATCTAAGGTGACCATCATTCGGTTTGGAAAGTTGGCTACATCGACTACAAGACCAGCAAAAACAGTGGTTACCCCACGACGTGTAGGGGTGAGTTCATTGATTTTATTTGGAATAAATGCTTTCAGCTCTGTACGGTATACATCAATTGGGTGACCAGTTAAATACAAACCTAAGGTGTCTTTTTCACCTTTGAGACGGACTTCATCTGACCACGGTTTCACAGGTTTGGCAGGTTTACGCTGTACTTCTTCAACCTCACCAAACAAGTCCATGATGCCTGTTTCACGGTTTGAACGAGCTTGCTCCGCCGCTTGTACTGCTTCTGGAAGTTGCGCCATTAAACTGGAGCGCTCAATGCCGAGGCAGTCTAAAGCACCTGAGCGAATTAATGCTTCTAAAGTCCGTTTATTGATTTTTTTCAGATCAATACGATGGCAGAAATCAAACAAGTCACGATACGGCCCATCTTGGATACGCGAGTCAATGACTGACTGCATCGCGGCTTCACCGACGCCTTTAATTGCACCGAGTCCATAGACGATCGTTTTGTCGTCCGAAGCATGGAATTGATAGATAGACATATTGACCGAAGGTGGCAATACATCTATATCATTGTGTCGACAGTCATCAATCAAGAACACCACGTTATCGGTGTTTTGCATTTCCGATGACATCACTGCTGCTAAGAATTCAGCTGGATAATGCGCTTTGAGCCATGCGGTTTGATAGGCAACCAGTGCATAAGCTGCGGCATGTGATTTGTTAAAGCCATAACCTGCGAACTTTTCCATATAGTCAAAGATATGGTTGGCAGTTGCTTCATCAATGTCTTTTTTGGCTGCACCTTCCGTGAAAATTTGGCGCTGTTTGACCATTTCTTCGGGCTTTTTCTTACCCATCGCACGACGTAGTAAGTCCGCACCACCTAAGCTATAGCCCGCACAATACTGTGCTGCCTGCATCACCTGTTCTTGGTAAACCATAATGCCGTAAGTCGGTTCAAGTACACCTTCAAGTAGGGGATGGAGATATTCAAACTCACCACCATGCATACGGTGGATAAAGTCCGGGATCAGGTCCATCGGACCCGGACGGTAAAGGGATACGAAGGCGATAATTTCTTCAAATTTGCTTGGACGTGCTTCCTTGAGCATTTTTTTCATGCCCACGGATTCAAACTGGAAGACGGCTGTAGTGTTGGCATTGGCAAAGATGAGGTATGCATCTTTGTCGTCAAGCGGAATGAAGGCAATGTCTAAAGGCACATCGAGCTTAATGCGCTTATTGATATTCTTCACGGCATCTTCAATAACCGTTAAGTTACGTAGACCCAAGAAGTCGAACTTTACTAGACCAGCAGATTCAACGTCGTCTTTATCATACTGCGCAACACGGCCTGTACCATCTGCGTCACACAGCACGGCAGAAAAGTCGGTAATTTTAGTCGGGGAAATGACCACGCCACCTGCGTGTTTACCTGTGTTACGGGTAATGCCTTCGAGTTTTAATGCCATTTCCCAAATTTCAGCCGCATCGTCATTGTCTGGGTTGGATGGATTGGTGACAATGTCTTTCAGCTGTGGCTCTGCTTCAATCGACTCTTCGAGGCTTAAACCTAAAGGTTTGGTCGGAATCATTTTTGAGATTCGGTCTGCCAAACCATAGGATTTACCCAAGACACGTGCCACATCACGAATAGCACCTTTGGCTGCCATGGTACCGAAAGTGGCAATTTGTGATACTGCATCGCGTCCATAGGTACGCGCCACATAGTCAATTACACGATCACGACCAGCAATACAGAAATCGACGTCGAAGTCAGGCATTGAAACACGTTCTGGGTTTAAGAAGCGTTCAAAAAGTAGCCCGTATGGGAGAGGGTCGAGATCTGTAATTTTTAAGCTGTAGGCAACCAACGAACCTGCACCTGAACCACGGCCTGGACCAACGGGCACGCCATTACCTTTGGACCATTGGATAAAGTCCATGACAATCAAGAAGTAGCCCGGGAAACCCATTTTAAGAATGGTCCCGATTTCATACTCTAAACGATCATCATATTCTTTACGTTTTTCAGGCCAATATTCATCACGCGTTTCTGGTGGATATAAAAAGTCTAAACGCTCTTCTAAACCTTCTTTGGATAAATGTGCAAAGTAGGTGTCAATGGTATGGCCTTCAGGAATAGGGTAGTCAGGCAGAAAGTATTTACCTAATTGCAGGGTAACGTTACAACGTTTGGCAATCTGATAAGTATTTTCAATTGCAGAGGGAATGTCTGCAAATAATTCCGCCATTTGTTGGCCAGATTTAAAATATTGCTCTGGAGAGTAATTTTTTGGTCGGCGGTTATCCCCTAATACATAACCATCGGCAATACAGACTCGGGCTTCGTGTGCTTCAAAGTCCATTTCTTTCATGAAATGCACATCGTTGTGCGCAACCACACCTATGTTATATTTTTTAGCCAGTTTTAATGCTTCATAGTTGAAGTCATCTTCGCCTGAACGGCCTGTTCGGCATAGAGCCAAATAAACCCGATTGCCAAATTTTGCAATCCATTCTTCGAGTAAAGGTTCGGCTTTTTGCGGATTCGATGTACAGAGCATTTTGCCGACATCAGATTGCATGCCAAGTAGGGCAATCAGGTCATGGTTTTGCTCTAAAATCCAGTCTTTTGCAACGCAAGGAATATCAAGCTGTTGACCGCGGATAAAACCTTCTGAAACCAGTTCGGTTAGATTACGCCAGCCAACATTGCTCATTGCCAATAATGTCACGCGATGTTCAGCATCGTTCAAACGAACTTCTGAACCCATAATTGGTTTGATGCCATTATCTAAGCATTTACCATAAAACTTTACAGCAGCATGTAAGTTAGATAGGTCAGTAATGGCAAGGGCTGGCATACCTTCTGCCTTAGCAGCTTTGACTAAATCAGGTATACGTACAATTGATTCTGTGATTGAAAATTCTGTATGAATACCAAGATGTACAAAGTGCATAAGTGAGTCCCTGCAAAAACCGCTAAATAGTTTAACATGCTCTGCCTTCATTCTGAGTGCGATTCAAATGAATTGGCAAAATTTAATAGCATCTAGCGTTTGGACTGTATATTTTATTGTCAGTAAGTTCAAAACAACTTAGAAAAGGCAATGGCAGTCCTTGTTCTTGGCATAAAAAGATTTTAACAGGCCACCGCTTGCTGAATGGCAAAACTGTTTAGCCGTCCATTTTTAAAACCGAAGTTGAGATAAGCCGTGTAGGGTGGGGCAAAGTCTTGTGGTTCTTTCAAAAAAGCTTTGATTTCACTGGGCTGTAAGAGCAGAACTTGAGCTTCACCTGATGCTGCCATGCCGTGTGCACTGTATTTAAAGTCTTGTTTAAATTGCTGCAAAGTATAATTCGGCGTGATCTGAATATTTTGTACGCGTATGTTTTCGCTCATCCCTTGAGTGCTTTTCCAGTCAAGCCAAACACGGCCTTTGATTTGACCGAGTTGTTTAAAATTCGCTTTGTCTTTATAGAATTTTTCGGCCTGAATCTTGGGATTATCTTCGTTAAAAATTTCAAACTTTAGGGTTTTGGGTTGAGTACTTGTAATATTGTATTCATAGTTGCCTGTACATTCGGCATATTGCTTGCTGACTTTTCCATTCGCTGGATTGAGCAATTGACTGACTTGATGTGCTGTCACAGGGGCATTCAGTTCGACCTGATTCACTTTCACACTGGTGACGTAGTCATACGTATTTGCCACTGCATGACTGAGTATCGGCAAAAGACTTATACTTAGAAATAAAATGGGTGTTTTCATGGTGATGATTTTAAAGTCGTAATTTTGAATTCTTTGTGTTGTCATTATATAAAATTTAAATCTGAAAAAAAGCTCTCAATATTGAGAGCTTAATTTTGTTAACGCAGTTTAGACAGCCAATCTCCAACGGATTGTACAATTTGTACCATGATCAACAGCACAATCACCGTGAGTATTACAACACTAGTATCAAAACGTTGATAACCATAAGAAATAGCAAGGTCACCAATACCACCTGCACCTACTGCACCAGCCATCGCGGTTGCGCCAATTAAGCTAATCGTGGCTGTGGTTAAGTTCAAAATCAGTGAACTACGTGCTTCAGGTAAAATAAACTTAAAAATGATTTGTAGTGGCGTTGCGCCCATGGCTTGAGCAGATTCGATAATTCCTTCATTCACTTCAAGCAATGACGTTTCGACCAAACGACCAATATAGGGTCCAACATAGATCGTAAGAGGAACAATTGCCGCCCACGTGCCAATCGAGGTGCCTACGATCAGTTTAGTTAAAGGTAGAACTGCAATGAGCAAGATAATAAAGGGTAGAGAGCGCAGGGCATTCACAATCGGGTTAAGAATGTGATAAATCGCTTTGTTGGGCAAAATACCATCTGGGCGTGTCACCAATAAAATGATGGCCTGAATAAAGCCCCAAATACAGCCAAATAGCATTGCAAAAAACACCATGTGAAAGGTTTCTTGCAAAGCGGTAATGAACTGATCAATAGATAGTGAACTTTTCCAAAACGGCGCGGTAATTTGAGTTAACCACTGGACAATTAAATCTCTCATGCCAGTTCTCCTGATTGCTCAACAGCCACACCATGCTGTTTTAAAAACTCCACTGCTTCAGTAATTAAAGTTTCATCCCCTAATAACTGAACAAACATTTGGCCAATCACATTGCCATCAATTTCAATCATGTTGGCAAATAGGATATTGAGACTAATATCAAACTGTTTAATTAAATTTTGAATCACGGTTTCATGTGCAGATTGACCAAGGAACTGTAAGCGATAAATACTGTGATGGTGCTTATGTTCCAAATTATTCAGCAGTTTAATCGGTAACTGTTGATGCAAAATGGTTTGAATAAAATTCTGCGTTGTTGCATGTTGTGGACGACTAAACAAGTCCACTGTTTTTCCAGTTTCAACCACTTTGCCGAGTTCCATCACGGCCACATGTGAGCAGATGCTTTGAATTACATCCATCTCATGTGTCACCATGACGATGGTAATGCCTTGCTCTTGATTGATTTTTTTGAGCAAGTCTAAGACCGACTTGGTGGTTTGTGGGTCTAGTGCAGAAGTTGCTTCATCACAAAGTAAAATTTTAGGATGGTTGGCAAGCGCACGAGCAATACCGACACGTTGTTTTTGACCACCCGAGAGCTCGTCTGGATAAGCTTCTTTTTTATGCTTGAGGTCAATAAACTCAAGTAGCTCATTTAAACGTTTTTCACGTTCAGCTTTGCTATAACCTAAAAGTTTCATTGGCATTTCAATATTGGCTGCAACAGTTTTGGTCTGCAGTAAATTGAAATGCTGGAAAATCATGCCAATATTTGCACGTTCTTGACGTAATGCTTTTGCATCTAATGCAGTAAAGTCTTTTTGATTGATAATCACTTGGCCTTGGGTTGGGCGTTCAAGTAAATTGATCAATCGAATGAGGGTACTTTTACCTGCACCACTATAGCCAATAATGCCAAAAATACTGCCTTCTGGAATGTCCAAATTGATTTGGTCCAGTGCAGGAATGGTTTGGCCTTTTAGCTGATAGTGCTTTGAAATGTTTTTAAATTGAATCATATCGTCAAAAACTACACAAAAATGAAAAAACAGGCAAAGAGACTTTGCCTGTTTCGTTGATTTGATTATATTACTATTTAGCTTGAGTAAGGTAGCTTACTGGCTTGTTCACATCAATTTTTGTGCCACCAAAATGCTCTTGAACATATTTGCCTACTGCAGCGACATGGTAAAGCTCACCAACTTTTTTCAGTACAGGGTCGTTTTGACGCGCTTCAGCCACAGCAAGAACGTTGACGTTCATTTTCGTGGTTTGGTCGATTGGCTCATAGTAAATCGCATCTTTCAATACGTTTAGACCACCTTCCATTGCAAGGGTATTCCCCAACACAATTGCATCAACTTCGTCTTTCACACGTACAGCCGTTGCCATTTGAATAGGCTTGATGACAAGTGCTTTGTTATTTTCAACGATGTCTTGAGATGTACCTTTCACAAAGTCAAAGTCATTTTTTAACTTCACAAGACCCGCAGATTGTAATAATAACAATGCACGTGATTCGTTCGCACCGTCATTTGGAATCGCAATCGTTGCACCATTTTTAAATTCAGCCAGTGTTTTTACTTTGCTTGAGTAAATACCCATTGGCTCTAGGTAGGTGGTAGAAAGCGGAGCAATCTTCGCTGTGTTTGCTTCGTTGTAGGCAACCAAATAAGCATAAGATTGGAATGCGTTGACATCGACTTCATTGTTTGCAACAGCAGTGTTCATTGCAACATAGTCAGTGAAGTTTTTAATGTCTAATTTTAAACCTGCTTCTTTGGTTTCTGGCAAAGTTGCAATATAGCGCCAAATGTCCGCATCAGACCCTGTCGATGCGATAGTTACTGTTTGCTCAGCAGTGGTTGCTGTATCCTTTTTAGTTGCATCTGTTGCAGGTGCTTCAGGTTTACTACAACCTGTTAAAACAACAGATAAACCCAGTGCAATTCCTAGAATTTTTTTCATTTTTTCTTCCCGAGTAAGCATCCAAATGAGGTATCACTTACCTGAACTATAGAGAGATTAATTGATTTTAAATCAGACATTCCTGATTTGATGCATAAGACTGTAATGTGTGTTTTGCAAGCTTGCAATGCTATATCAGTCGTATATGTTTCCTTCATATTTAAAAAATGATGCTTTTCAAATAACGAGTAACATATATGCTCAATCGTTAAATTTTGCACATCATATCAACAAAGTAATATTCGATATAGAGCATAAAAATTTAATACTTATCTGATTTTAAGATTAGCAATGGCGCGGTACTTTATATTTTTATAGTGAAAACAATATATTATTTTTAATTAAACTCTCTGTACACGACAAATTTCACAGAACCCTTATCCTATCAGGATTCTGCCTTCTTAAAATTGCCAAAATTTCCTTAAACTCTTCTTTTTTCCCAAAACCAATTAAACGCTGAATCGCCATTTGAACATAGTCTAAACCATAGCGAAATAAACTCATTGAGAGTCGTCCATGCTTCTTTATTTTTATCGCTTTTTTTTGATCATGTTGCCATTCACCTGTTAAATAGCACCAACAGAAACCGATAGCTAGCACTGCTATCAATTTCTTGACTCGTCCAGGGTCTGTTAAACGAGTATTTTCAAGATTGAATCCACGTCCTTTGAGACAACTAAATAAGGTTTCGATTTCCCAGCGTAATGCATAATCACGAATAGCAGAAGCATTAAACATAGGAGAAACAACAAGTAAAAGTTCCCCATCTTCTAATCGTAGCGCACTAATATACAGTTTCACTCGACCAACCCAAATACGTCGTTTACGACATTCAGTTTGACCAACTTGAAGATGACGAAATAAATCACTAATTTTATGATTCCTGGCTAAGTGATTGGTCACAATAAAGTTTTTTTAACACGTATACAGAAGTTGATGTCATTTTCAATTAACCATGTAAACCATTTCTCACCGATAAATTCTCTGTCTGCGAACACATTCACAATACGGTCTTTACCAAAAATAGAGATAAAGCGTTGAATCAAAGCAATACGCTCTTTTGTATCTGAATTTCCACGTTTATTGAGCAATGTCCAAACAATAGGTATCGCTATTCCACGATAGACGATGGCTAACATCAAGATATTGATATCTCGTTTTCCCCATTTCCAATTGGTTCTATCTAAAGTCAGTTGCACTTTGTCGAATGAAAACATATTGAAAATCAACTGAGAAATTTGACGATAATCAAAATACTGACCTGCAAAGAAGCGTTGTATACGTCGATAAAATGATTGTGGTAAGCACTTGATGGGTAAGGCTTTAGATGCAGAAGAAAGATTACAGGTCTGTTTTACAATTAATGCAATCATAATCAGTGTAAAACATTTTACATGTGACTTGTTCCACTTTAGATATTTGTTTAAGATGAGATGTAACTCATTGAAATGTGTCATCATATTCGTCGTCAGAAAACAAGTATTATGCCATTATTTCAATGAGTTATCTATTTTTGTCGTGTACAGAGAATTAAACTATTAAAAAATAATGGTTTGTTTAAATTTTGTTCTTTATAAGATTTTATCTAAACTAAATACAAAAAATAGATATAAGCTGAATAAAGTGTCGGACGAGAATGCGGATATTTCTGCGATTGAAAGGCTGAATCAGATGAAATTATAAAGATGTAAGCAGTTCAATGCTTATGATTAGGTTTGTTTGAGTATTTGAGTCAATGCAAAAACTGAGCCTATCGCTGTTTATTCTTAGATAGTAGTGAAGACAGGAGAATCGAGCATATTCGTTGGTATTGCCTACGACTATCCTAGAATAGCCATAGGCGGTTAAGGCTAAAAACTCAAATTACTGTAAAAAGGTTTTAGATTCATAATTTGGATTCGGATAACTATAAAAACCCTGTCCTGTTGGCATACCGAGGTGACCAGGCTCAATAAATTCTGTTTGCAGTCGATCCATGAGACGTGCCATCAGTGGGTTGGTATCGGCATGCAATTTTGCAACGTTATATACTGTGTTAATGCCAATAATGTCTAAGATTGCAAACGGACCTTTGGGTGAACCAAATGACTTCATCCATGCTTTATCTACGGTTTGTGGATCAGACACTTCATTTATCCAAAGGTCCAGTGCTGAAATTAAAAACGGAACCAGCATTGAGTTGAGGAGATGGCCAGGTTGTTCTTTGTAAATTGGCAATGGTAACATTCCAATCGCTTTGGAAAATTCAACTAACTGGTTGAAGACGCTACGATCTGTAGATGCATGTCCCATAATTTCAGCCATGTTATTCACCCAAATCATATTAGCAAAATGCAAGGCTAAAAACTTTTCTGGGCGTCCAGTCACTTCAGCAAATTCGCTTGGCAATAACGTCGACGTGTTGGTTGCAAAAATAGTTTTTTCAGGTGCAACGTGGCTTAATTTTTCATAAAAATCCCGTTTAATAGCTGGATCCTCTGGTACAGCTTCAATCACAAGGTCTGCATCTTTGACTGCTTCGGCAAGGTTCGAATGATAACTAAGATTGTTAAATGTATTGTCGAGTTGATCTTGGGTTGCATTGAGATCACGTTTATAGCATTCACATAATTCAAAAAATTTGGCTTTGGCTTTGCCAAGCACTTCATCATTGATGTCATAAACGCTGACTTTAAAGCCGTGAAATGCGGTTTGAAATGCAATTTGATAGCCGAGTACACCACTACCTGCAACAGTGACATTTTTAAAATTCATTCTATTTTCCTTTTTTGTCTTTAACGATGAATGTAGTTTTCATATCCATGAGCTACATTTTAGGACATCATTTTATTTGCTTGATATACAGTATCAATGAAGCAATAAAATGTTCATTGGAGCTATTCTGCCGAGACATTTATATGTTAACTTGACAGAATGAGTCTATTTTTTGACTTGTTGAGACAGGAATTGTTGGAATGAATCAGGAAGATTCGCTCGCGGTTTTACGCCATAAAAATATCCATGATGACATGGTGCATAGTTCCGGTTTACGGGGATACTTGGATCTTATGCAACAATTGGGAATAGACCCAATACCGTTATTGGCAAAATATGGTATTCAACTTGGGCAATTACAAGATGATAATGCGTGGATATCACACGCTGCAATGATTCAGCTTTTAGAGGATAGTGCACAGCAGACCCATTGTCCTGATTTTGGCTTACGTATTTCCCAGTATCAAGACATTGGTATTTTAGGTGTGCTCGGGCTAATTTTACAGAGTGCTTCTACACTGCGAGAAGTGATTAAGTACAGTTCAGATTTATTGTTTCTTCATGGTTCGGCATTGCGACTATATATTAATGAAGCCATTGCCGCCGATTTATTTGAGCCACATGCGGATATTGTTGCAATCGTTTTTGATATACAGCTAAATGATTCGACTCCTATTTTGAGTAAACGCCAGTCTATGGATCTTGGGCTTGCCGTATGTCATCGTGTTATGCGCTATTTAAGTGGTGAACAATATCAGCCACTGAAGGTGACATTACCACATAGTCCAATCGCGCCTTTAAGTACGTATAAGCGTTTTTTTCATACAGATGTGCTTGAAAACCAACAACATGCAGCCTTATTTTTACATAAAGATATGTTGAATATTACTTTGGCTAGTATTGATCATGGTCTACGTGAAATTGTGGATAGTTATCTTGAGCGGAGCTTTCGCAGTCATCAGGGGTCATTGAGTGATCGCGTACAACATGCGATACGTATTCATTTGTCTGGACCTAAAGCCAATAAAACGGATATTGCATGTATGCTTGCGATGCACCCGCGAAGCTTACAACGTAAATTAGATGAAGAGGGCACAAGT
Organism: Acinetobacter sp. SW-226; assembly: GCF_055632855.1. Lineage (NCBI taxonomy): Bacteria > Pseudomonadati > Pseudomonadota > Gammaproteobacteria > Moraxellales > Moraxellaceae > Acinetobacter > Acinetobacter sp. SW-226. The sequence goes on from NZ_CM145752.1 coordinate 1,319,932, forward strand.
TTCGAACAGATCCGAGATAAACTTAGACAGCAATTATTACTGCAATATTTAGCCGACTCAAAAGCATCAATGAGCCAAATTGCTTCAGTATTGGGTTTTTCTGAACAATCTGCTTTAAGTCGTGCTTGTAAAAATTGGTTTGGTGTGGCACCGCGCCAGTTGAAAAAGCTGAGAAATCAAGATCAATAAAAAAACCCGCATTATTATGCGGGTTTTTAACTTAACTGACTCAGTTGAAATTAAGCATTTTCACGAGCAATCGCGCGGTAACCAATATCTTTACGATATTGAACACCCTCAAAAGTTACTTTTTGGCAAAGTTCTAAAGCTTTGGCTTGTGCTTCACCGATTGTATTCCCTAGTGCAGTTACGCAGAGTACACGACCACCAGCAGTCACGATCTCGCCATTTTCATTGGCCTTCGTGCCAGCATGGAACACTTTAGCATCGGTCATTTGTGTATCTAAACCTGAAATCACATCATCATTGCTTGATGTTTCAGGGTAGCCTTTAGATGCCAGTACGATACCGACCGTTTTACGGTCATCCCACTGTGCTTCTTCTGGAAGCTTTCCTGCAATACCTGCTTCTACTAATTCAACCAAAGATGATTGTAAACGCATCATAATCGGTTGAGTTTCAGGGTCACCAAAACGGCAGTTGAATTCGATCACACGTGGTTGACCCGCATCATCAATCATCAAGCCTGCGTATAAGAAGCCTGTATAGACATGACCATCGGCTTTCATACCATCAACTGTCGGACGCATCACTTCCTTCATGACTTTGTCAAAGACATCGGCAGTCACCACAGGAGCAGGAGAGTAAGCTCCCATACCGCCTGTGTTTGGACCTTGGTCACCTTCAAAAATGCGTTTATGATCTTGCGACGTTGCCATTGGTAAAATGTTGTCGCCATCAATCATACAAATGAAAGAGGCTTCTTCACCTGCAAGGAATTGCTCGATTACGACACGTGAACCTGCATCACCAAATTTGTTGCCTGCCAACATGTCATCAATTGCATCAAAAGCTTCTTGATTGGTCATGGCTACAATCACGCCTTTACCTGCAGCAAGACCATCTGCCTTGATTACGATAGGCGCACCATTTTTTTCAACAAAAGCTTTCGCTTCATCGACTTCAGTAAATACATCATAGAATGCTGTAGGAATGTTGTGGCGCTTTAAGAAGTGCTTAGCAAAAGCTTTCGAGCCTTCTAACTGAGCAGCAAATTGAGTTGGTCCCCAAATTTTAAGCTCTGCCGCGCGGCAGGCATCCACTACACCATTTACAAGCGGTGCTTCTGGGCCAACAATAATTAAATCTACCGCATTATTTTTTGCAAAGTCGATAATTGCAGGGTTGTCTAAAATGTTAAGCGCAACATTTTCACATTTATTTTCTGTCGCTGTACCTGCATTACCAGGAGCTACAAATACTTTTGCAACTTTCTCATCTTGTGCGATTTTCCATGCCAATGCATGTTCACGACCGCCATTACCCAAAACTAAAATGTTCATCTAAAAATCCCTCAAAGAAAAGAATCCCTCCCGACCTCCCTTTAAAAAAGGGAAGGGATCACGCATGAAAACCAAGGTTTCTTACGTGAAAAGTCCCCCTTTTTACAAAGGGGGATTTAGGGGGATTAATAAATATGACTTCTAATCAATTAATGACGGAAGTGACGCATACCAGTAAAGACCATCGCAATGCCTGCTTCATCCGCAGCAGCAATGGTTTCTTCGTCACGCATAGAACCGCCCGGTTGGATAATACATTTAATGCCTGCTTTCGCTGCATTATCAATACCATCACGGAACGGGAAGAATGCATCCGATGCCATAACCGCACCTTCAACCACTAAACCGGCATGTTCCGCTTTAATCGCAGCAATACGCGCTGAGTTAACACGGCTCATTTGACCTGCGCCTACACCAATGGTTTGACGACCTTTAGCATAAACAATGGCATTTGATTTCACGTATTTCGCAACTTTCCAAGCGAAGATCAAATCATCAATTTCAGCTTCAGTTGGTGCGCGTTTGGTCACAACTTTTAGGTCATCTTTGGTGATCATACCTAAGTCTTGGTCTTGAACCAATAAGCCACCATTGACGCGTTTATAGTCAAGTTGAGCTTGGCGTGCGTCAATTGCTGGTAATTCACCACAAACGAGTACACGAACATTTTTCTTTGCACCAGTGACTTCAAGCACGCCTTCAGCGATGCTCGGTGCAATGATAACTTCAACAAACTGACGATCTACAATGGCTTGTGCAGTTGCAACGTCTAATTCACGGTTGAATGCAATGATGCCGCCAAAAGCTGATTCAGGGTCAGTTGCATAAGCCAAGTCGTATGCTGCTTGAATACCATCTAAAGACACCGCAACGCCACAAGGGTTTGCGTGTTTAACAATAACACAAGCAGGTTTTGCAAATGATTTCACACATTCAAGTGCGGCATCTGTATCTGCAATGTTGTTATAAGAAAGTTCTTTACCTTGCAGTTGTTTCGCTGTTGAAACAGAAGCTTCAGTTGCTGTGCTTTCTATATAGAATGCTGCTGACTGATGCGGGTTTTCACCATAACGCAAGTCTTGAGCTTTATTTAACTGTGTATTAAAAGTACGTGCAAACTTGTCTGCTTGACCTTCTTCCTTACCTACACGAGCGCCTAGGTAAGAAGCAATCATGCCGTCATATTGTGCTGTATGCTCAAATGCCTTAACGGCTAAATCAAAACGAGTTTCATAAGACAAAGCACCATTTGCTTTTAGCTCAGCAACAACGGTGTCGTAGTCTGTAGCATTAACTACAATCCCCACAGATGCATGGTTTTTTGCCGCAGCGCGAACCATAGTTGGGCCACCAATGTCGATATTTTCAATCGCATCTGCAAGTGAGCAATTTGGTTTAGCTACAGTTGCAGCAAATGGATAAAGGTTCACAACCACAAGATCAATCGCATCAATGTTGTGTTCAGCCATCACAGCTTCGTCTAGACCGCGACGAGCTAAGATACCACCATGAATTTTCGGGTGTAGCGTTTTTACACGACCATCCATCATTTCTGGGAAACCCGTATGCTCTGAAACTTCGACTACAGCGATATTGTTGTCTTTTAACAACTTATATGTACCGCCAGTAGATAAAATTTCTACCCCAAGAGCTACAAGGTTTTGAGCGAACTCAACAATGCCAGTTTTATCGGAAACAGAGATTAAAGCGCGTTTAATGGTCATGATCTTCGTCACAGTTATCAAGAATTAAAACAAAAAAAGCCAAAAATAGCAGGTAAAAAAAATGCCCGCGGAAGCCGCAAGCATTTTATCATTTATTCACTCATTAAACCGTGAGCTTTCAACTTTTTACGCAAAGTGCCACGGTTAAGACCTAGAATCTCCGCAGCACGTGTTTGGTTACCGCGGGTATATTCTAAAACTACAGATAGAAGAGGTTTCTCCATTTCTGCTAGCACCATGTCGTAGACCTGAGATGGTTGCTCGCCTTGCAATTGTGCAAAATAGTGGCGAACTGCGCGATCTACGTGAATACGAAGAGCGACATCAGACTGTGCAGTAAAAATAGGAGATTTGCTATTCATGCGAATTAATCCGAAAAATCTAAATATCACTTGGGTAAAGTGACATATATAAAGTGGTCTAAAATTAAAATGAACTTCGTTTTAGATCCTAAAACGAGTAGTTCTAAAACTGTACATTTAGCATGCCACAATATCGCTAAGTTGGTCGAAATATAAGCGTAACAATAGTTAAATATTTGTTACTGACCTTTTTTAAACAAAAAAATCTGCTCGATACGCGATATTTGGATAACGCGTATTTTAGCTGATGTTCTATTTGTATTAAAAGACTGAGGAGATTGCAGCACTAAGCTTTCGTGGCGCGTATCATACCATTGTCTAAGAAAAAGTGAGCAAGAAAACTGCATTTTTTTTCACTTTTTTTACATTTTTTTTAAATTTTAGGGCTGGACTATTTCTAAACTGTAATGATTGAAGCTTTTACGGCTTACTGGCAGGGTAAATTTGAATTTGAATGGACTATTTTTAGGAATCCGCTTAATTCCAACTAGACTGTCGATCAAATAGTCATTGGAATGCAATTGATAAGTTGAATCTATTTCACCATCTTCTTTTAAGATCACTTTGATGATCGGCAAAGGTAAGCTCGTTTCATGGTAGTTGATGAGCTCCCCTGAAAACTGGGTTTCCTGTGAGCCTGTACTTTTAACTTTTAACTTATTAATACTGATGAGACTGTAGCGTTCCTGAAGGCTACTACAATTCAGTACAAGACAAACTTTGTTATATGTTGCACCCAATGCTGGGCTGTTATTAATGATATGTGGGTTAAACCATAAATATTGAAAGCACAATAGTGCCAATAAACCAAAATTGATCATTCCCCAAAGCACATAATACATGGGACGTTTTGGCGGTTTAGCTGGACTATGCTCAGCTAAGTTCATCGCAGGATAGTTACCAATTGGATCGGTACTAAAGTAATTTAAATTATTTAAATAGGTTTTGAGATCAATGTTGGAATGTTCAATTTTCAAATTGAAAATATCGAGCAAGTTCGCTGTGGTCATCGAAAGAGCAGCAGATTGTGATAGATCAAAATGGATACTGTCGATATGAGTGGATGAAAGCGCTGGATTTGAAGGCTCTAAATAGTTATTCAAATTCGACGCTTTTTCCTCATTTTCATTAACTGCATGACCCGTCGTCAAATGTGAAAGGGCATTAAAGGTCATTGAGCACTTTGGGCAACAAACCATACCTTGTGCAACGGTCAGTTGTGCAACACTTACTTTATAGATAGTTAAGCATTTTGGGCAAGATGTTTGTTTGTCGCTCATAGTGTTTTAGTGGTTCATTTAAAGGGTGTGGCGTTTACCCGAAATTCGGCACCAGTTTTCATCGCGTTTTTCGACCTCTAATATATCAAAAAATTCAGAATAAACACTAGAAACATCAGAAACTTGCTCTTCAATTACACCTGCAAGTGCGAACTCTCCCTCAGATTTAATTAAAGTTGCGAACTGTGGCGCTAACATCATGAGAGGCCCTGCTAAAATGTTGGCAACAAAAACATCTGCTTTTTGGTCAGCTAGCTCTAAATTGAACTCATCTGGTAAGCCGACATATAGGTTTTCAGAAACACCATTCAATAGTGCATTTTGTTCCGTAGCTAAAACAGCTTGCGGATCAATATCGGTTGCGTAGACTTTCTTTGCGCCTAACAATAAAGCGGCAACACCCAAAATACCTGAACCACAGCCGTAGTCGATCACGATTTTGTCTTTAACATCGGTTTTACCTAGCCATTGAAGGCAAAGGAATGTAGAGGCATGGTTACCTGTACCAAACGCTAAACCTGGATCGAGTTTAATGTTGACCGCATCAGGCTCTGGTGCGTCCATCCATTCAGGAACGATCCAGTACTTGTCAGCAATTTGAATTGGTTCGTAGGCATCCATCCATGTGCGTTCCCATTCTTGATCTTCAAGAAATTCGCTACGCATCGGTGCATCAGGCATTTGAGTACGAATAAAAGTTTCTAATGCGTTTACATCAATTTCTTCGTCGTCTTCTTGCGCATATATACCCGTTACAATAACTTTATTCCAAAGTGGTGTTTCACCAGGAAGTGGTTCAAGTAAGTCTTGGTTTTCTGCATCATCTAGTGTGACACTGACTGCACCCAACGATTCTAAAAGGGTTTCAGTAAAATCGACTTGCGCTTGATCAACCGTAATATGAATTTGTAACCATTTCACAGGAATAACCTAATATTTATGTATAAATAAATATTGTAGCGGAACGGTGCACAGTTCGACAGCATTCCTCAAAATAAAAAAGGATGCCGAAGCATCCTTATGCACAACATTAATTTGGGGCTTGTTCTATACTGGGTTGAACGGAAGGAGCATAACGGTTAAGCAATGTTCCAAAGATAGCAGCAAAGATATACATAAATATAGAATAAACAGCTGCGGGCATTGCAATGGTCGTACTCGCCATTACCGTCAGTGCAATCGTCATGGCAAGAGTACTGTTATGAATACCAATTTCAAAGGCACAAGCACGTGCTTGAGTACTACTGATACCAAAAAGACGAGGAACAAAATAACCGATAACTAAACTACAGATGCAGAACAGAACAGTAGCTAGGCCTACATCACCAATATATTGCATGATATTGCTTCGCTCTTTAGCCACCGCGCCAATAATGATGATGATTAAAAATACTACAGCAAATATTCGAACGGGTTTATTTAGTTTATCGGCGAGTTCAGGTCTGAAATACCGAACCAGCATCCCTAAGCACACGGGGATAATAATGATAAGAAAGACTTGTATGACTTTAGAGAACTGTAAGCCCACATGTTGACCATCATTCATAAAATGTTGAATTGCAAAGTTGACAATTAAAGGTAAGGTGAATGCAGCAATAATTGAGTTAACTGCGGTGAGGGTGATATTGAGAGCAATGTCTCCTTTATATAAATAGCTAAATAAGTTTGCTGTTGGTCCACCTGGAGAAGCTGCGAGTAGCATGAGTCCAACTGCGAGTAATGGTGGTAATGTCAAAACTTTACAAATGACAAACGCGATACTGGTCAAAATGACGAGCTGACAGAACAATGCCAAAAGAACAGCCTTAGGATGTTTGCTGACTCGCTTAAAGTCATTTGGGGTTAACTCTAAACCTAAACCTGCCATAACAATAGCAAGTGCAATAGGTAAAAAAATGGTAATAATACTAGAATCCATTCGCTTATTTTCTCCTTAAAATCATTATTAATAACGGCTGTGAAATTAGTCTATTAAGTTTTGCCTTTTGAAAAATAAACGGTCTTTTTTTGTGATACCAATAAGCCAAAGAGGGTGGCAAAAACAAACATGAAAATAGAATAAATTCCCGCAGGAATTGCCATGGCTGTATTACCCAATACTGATAGTGCAACAGTAATCGCAAGCGCTGTATTATGAATGGTGATCTCAAATGAGCAGGTTAATGCTTGTTTTTCTGTAATATTGGCAATGTGAGGTATAAAAAAACCAATGAACATGCTACTGAAACAAAATAACGCAATTGCTGGTCCAACTTCAAAAATATATTGAATCAGATTGTGTCGTTCTAGATATAAAGCAATGAAAAAAATAAAAAATAAGCAGCTAAGCGATAATATTCGCATAGGGTGGTGTAGTCGTATGGCAAATTTTGGAAGAAAATAACGTAAACACATCCCAGTACTGACTGGAACTAAAGTCAGGAAAAAGACTTTTGCGATTTTTGTTGCAGGTATATCAATGGGTTGAGCTGTTTGCAAAAAATATATCATGGAGAGATTAAGAATAAACGGCAGGGTAAATGTCGCGATGACTGAGTTAGCCGCAGTTAAGGTGATATTGAGTGCAATATCTCCTTTAAATAAATAGGTCATGATAGTTGATGTTGGTCCACCGGGTGACGCTGCAACAAGCATTAAGCCAATAGAAAAAATAGGAGATAAATTTAAAAAATTACAAATGAGGAATGCAATGCCCACCAGTAGCACTAACTGTGAAAATAAGGCAATAAAAATCACTTTGGGGTATTGTGCGAGGCGATAAAAATCAACGGGTCGTAGGTGTAAACCCAATCCCATCATCATCAATGCCAAGGTCAAAGGCAAAAAAACAGTAAATAATTCCGAATCCATGGAATCCCTTTTTTATTGGTTTTTATTTTTCATCTTTGCTTGAGTGTATACCGAATCCAATAATTTACAAGACGCAAAAAAAGGGTAAAAAAGACGATTTTTTACCCTAGTGAAACAACTTGATTTTAGTGGCTTAATCTACATTTTAGGTTTTGGTGCGCTAAATCCGAGTGCACATTTACCTTTAATTTCTTTACCTTCAATATTAATGGACATTGCTTTAGGATCACCGTGGCAGATGCTGGTTAATTCAGCCTCATCACCATGAATGTTGGCGTTTTTTGAGCTCGGGAAAAATTGAGGTTCACAAGTACCATTCCAAATAATGCCACGGTAAGCAAAACTGACGGCTGTTCCTTGAGATTTACCTTTACATACTTGTTGATAGCGTTGGCTATCATAAACTTTTTCGACCTTGTCATTGGCAGATACAAAAGGTGAAAATAATAAACCGCAGAGAATGGATGAAAAAAGAATCTTCTTATTCATAATGTTTACCTTTGGTTGTTGTATGATCAATTTATAGAATAAAAAATGATCAAATTAATACAAGGCTTTTCAGGTAACAAAACGATTCATTTGTTGATTTTTTGCTATTGTACTGCAAGTCAACTTACATAAAATTAGCTTTGAACGGTCTAATACGTTGATGGCATATACAATAAATTCTACGGAAGCAGTCAACTTACAATTGAAAATTTGCTATAATCTTTCGTTATCATTTTTTAATCTCCTTACCACTATGCATTATCCTAAAGTTTACGATGTCATTGTTATCGGCGGCGGTCACGCAGGTACAGAAGCAGCATTGGCTGCGGCACGTATGGGGCGACAGACTTTACTCTTAACTCACAATATTGAGACTTTAGGGCAGATGAGCTGTAATCCAGCGATTGGTGGTATTGGTAAATCGCATTTAGTACGTGAGATTGATGCCTTGGGCGGTGCAATGGCATTGGCTGCCGACAAAGGGGGGATTCAGTTCCGCATCCTAAACTCACGTAAAGGTGCAGCCGTTCGTGCAACGCGTGCACAGGCAGACCGTATTCGCTATAAAGCTGCAATTCGTGACACCTTAGAAAACCAAGCTAATCTCGATATTTTCCAACAAGCGGCAGATGACCTGATTGTTGATGGTGATACCGTAAAAGGTGTTGTGACCCAAATGGGGATTCGCTTTGATGCGAAAACAGTGGTACTCACAGCAGGAACCTTCTTGGGGGGGTAATTCACGTAGGGCTTGAAAAATCAAGCGGTGGCCGTGCAGGCGATCCACCTTCAATTTCATTGGCTCACCGTTTACGTGAATTGAATTTGCCAGTGGGACGTTTAAAGACAGGTACGCCACCACGTATTGATGCGCGTTCAGTTGATTTTTCTGTGATGATTCCGCAGCCAGGTGATTTCCCATCACCGACCATGTCTTTCATGGGTGATGCATCTATGCACCCTGAACAAGTCAACTGCTATATCACACACACCAATGAAAAAACCCATGACATCATCCGTGGCGGTTTAGATCGTTCACCGATGTATACTGGTGTTATTGAAGGCGTGGGTCCACGTTACTGTCCATCTATTGAAGACAAAATTCACCGCTTTGCTGATAAAGACTCACACCAAGTATTCTTAGAGCCTGAAGGCCTAGATACACATGAGCTTTATCCAAATGGTATTTCAACTTCATTGCCATTTGATGTGCAGTTTGAGTTGGTTCGTTCAATTCGCGGGATGGAAAATGCGCACATTTTACGTCCGGGCTATGCCATCGAGTACGATTACTTCAACCCACAAGCGTTAAAGTTTACTTTAGAAACCAAAGCCATCAATAACTTGTACTTTGCGGGTCAGATTAATGGTACAACGGGTTATGAAGAAGCGGGTGCGCAAGGCTTGCTTGCAGGCTTAAATGCTGCGCGTCGTGCGTGGGATCAAGAGCAGTGGACACCAAAACGTGATGAAGCCTATATGGGTGTGTTGGTGGATGACTTGATTACGCTAGGCACGAAAGAACCATACCGTATGTTTACTTCACGTGCCGAATATCGTTTGATGCTACGTGAAGACAATGCGGATCAACGTTTAACGCCAGTGGGTCGTAAAATGGGCTTGGTAGATGACGAGCGTTGGGCTGCTTACTGTGAAAAAATGGAAGCAGTTGAATTGGAAACAGGCCGTTTACAACACCTTTGGGCGGCACCAAACAACCCGATGGGCAAGAAATTTGTCGAAATGACGGGTGCGGATTTATCGAAAGAATGCTCTGCGATTGATTTGTTAAAACGTCCGAATATTTCATTTGCTCAAATTGCAGAACTCACAGGTTCAGAAGTGTCTGCACAAGTGGGCGATCAAATTGAAATCGCGGTGAAATACGCAGGTTATATTAACCGTCAGCATGAAGACGTTGCACAAATGAAGCGTTTGGAAGAAACTAAAATTCCTGCCGATTTTAATTATGATGTCGTTTCAGGCTTATCCCGTGAAATTACTTTAAAATTGAAAGATGTACGTCCTGAAACATTAGCTCAAGCAAATCGTATTCCAGGGGTAACACCTGCAGCAGTGCAATTGATCATGATTACGATCCGTAAAAATGCACAAGCGAAAAAATCTGCTTAATCTTTGAAAGTTATTGAAAAAGTCCGCTTTATGCGGGCTTTTTTTTGGGTAAAAACTGCGCAGGGGCAATATACAATAAAAAATAAGGTGAATTATGTCATTACAGTATAAAAGCGGAGAAGAGATTCGCGCGGGTGATGTGGTTATCTGGCTCAATCAAAGTGGTGAGTTTTATCAATTTGATTGAGCCATTATGAAAGTTTGGGAGCTTGCTAAAACCAAAATCTGTCGGTTTGGGGAATCTAGTCGCGATCAATAATTTAGCAGATAAGTATGAGTATGGTTTAGATGTACCGCTGGATTTAGATATGGCAATTGAACTATATCAACAAGTAGCAGGTCAGGTCATAGTGGCAGATTTAAGTTTAGGCCGTATGTATTTAGAGGGACGAGGGGTTGAGCGCGATTTAGCATCTGCCCGAAAACATTTAAATGTGGTACTGGATGCCCGGATTAGTAGGACAGATGAGATGCGGGTAGAAGCAATGCAATTAATCGCGTCCTTTACAGAAGACAACCCATTGCAGCAGGCACAATATTTTCTTAAAAACGCAAGGGATTACTCAATTGATCAGATTAATGATCAGATCCGAAAAATTGATTCCTTTTACATTTAGATGAAGCCAAACAATTATTTTTTAAACTGTTCTTACTGAATGCGCAAAAGGGTGAAGCTTCCACACAGTATCAAGTGGGTTATTGGTATTTAAATGGTTTCTATACCGAAAAAAATTTAGAGGAAACGGCGTATTGGATTCATAAAGCGGCGGATCAGAAAGACCCGTATGTAGAATGCAAGATTGGATATATATATGAAAAAGGGCTCTATTTTAATGCAGATTTAGACGTTGCAGAAAAATGGTATGAGCGTTCATTACGAAAACTTTGTACAGCGTATACGCCTGAATATGTCGGAGAGCCGCTGAATCCTGAGTATTTAAAAATGTATGACAGCATCAATAATGAAGCACTCAAGGGATTGGTGTGTATTGAAGAAAAGCGACCGAAACGTAGCAGGTGGCAATTTTGGAAGAAATAAAAAGTAAATTTTTTGCGACGATTGCTATTTGCTATGGTTGTATCGTTAATAGCTTTTTATAAATCTAAATATATGTATTTAATAAACTATTTGTATGTGAAATAGCTTTGAACTATAGGTTTATTATGATTTAGGTCTAAATAATGAAGCTATTTATACATTGTAGAGAGTGAATCCCGACCATTGTCGTGGTGTTTATTGATTATGTTTGAGCTGACAATTTAGTCACGTGCTTATGCGTGTTTTGCCATAAGGATGTTTACTATGGATGGAGATCAATCATGGCGTTAACACAACGTGAAAAATTACAAAAATTTCTGGTGGTTTTTTTATGCTTTTGGGTCGCTTTCTTTGAAGGTTTTGACCTGCAAGCCCCAGGAATTGCGGCAAAGGGAATTGCGCAAAGCTTTGCTTTAGATCAAGTGCAAATGGGTTATGTATTTAGCCTTGGTGTGTTTGGTATGTTGTTTGGAGCTTTTTTTGGTGGACGCATTGCAGACTACTTGGGACAAAAGAAAGTTTTGATGTTGTCTATTGGTATTTTTGGGGTATTTTTTGCAATCACAGCCATCGCACCGAATCTTGAAGTTCTATATCTTGCTCGTTTCCTGACTGGACTCGGTTTAGGGGCAGCTATGCCAACCATGATTTCGGTGGTTGGAGATGAAGCTACGGAAGCCAACCGCGGTAAGCTCAATAGCTTGATGTACTGTGGTTTGCCTGTAGGAGCAATTTTTGTTGCAGGCTTAGCGATTTATTTTAAAGACATTCAGTGGCAAACTTTGTTCTTAGTCGGTGGATTGACTCCACTACTTTTGTTGCCGTTTATGGCGATGATTTTGAAAGATAAGCCTAGAACTGTACAGATCGAAACTGAATTTAATCAAGCTGTTCCGAAAATGGCAGATGTTCTGTTTAAAGCACAGCAATATCAACGAACAGTGCCTTTATGGTTAGGTTTCTTTTTTACCCTTATGATCAACTATATTTTAATTAGTTGGTTACCGAATTTATTGATGGAACAAGGTTTAACGAAGCAACAAGCTTTCAGTATTATGCTGATTTTTCAAGTCGGGGCTGTAGTCGGTACTTTGGGTTTGGGCTATTTGTTAGATCGTTTGAAACTTTGGCAAATGGCTAGCATTATTTATGTCGGGCTTGCTGTAGCACTTGTTTTGTTGTTCACAACCGCATCAATTCCGCTATTGGTTTTTGCTGGTGTAATGGGTGGAATATTTTCAACGGGTGGACAGTCGATTTTATATGGTATTTCACCTATCTTTTACTCTGGTGCGGGCAAGGTTACAGGGGTGGGAAGTGCTATTTCTCTAGGCCGCCTGGGTGCAATGACTGGACCATTGTTAACGGGAAAAATTTTAGCACTTGGCCTTGGAGCTACAGGAATTTTAGTCGCAAGCCTACCAGCAGTAATGATTTCAGCGGCAGCTGTGACAGTCTTGTCTCGTTATAAAACGAAAGCATAAGTAACTTTTTGGTGTAAATGGGTATTTAAGAAGCAGACGAGATTGTCTGCTTTTTGTTTTGACAGATAAACTAAGCTTAAGAGTTGTTTAATAGAAAAATAGATAAAAATTGCCAATTATGTTATTTCACAAAATCGTCGCTGTATCTTAAATTGATTTTACGTTCTTAATATGAGGTCAATAACATGACGATGAAATGTATCCGTTTTAACAGTGGAGAACTTGCATGCCAATGCTAGTTTGTATGAATCACCAAAAACAGCGCACTCGTCTTGGTTTAGGGGAGGTATCAAATCAAGATGAGCAATGAAAATGACAACCACAAGCAATTCAAATATCTAATGCCAAAAAAACTGTAAAGCCCCTGAGATTGGGGCTTTTTTTATTTTAATCTGTAACTGTTTGATTCACAGCATCACGCACTTCTTTGGGTTCAATATGGCTAATTTTATTGCCAAAGCTACGTAACCACCACACCAGTTGCGAGGTGAAAGGTACGGTAGCATGAACCAAAATATGTCCATTTCCAAGCGGTTCTAATACTTGATTGGTGCTGAGTTTGGTTTCTTCCAAATACAACGCATCAATTTCAGTCATGGTCAGAGTGAGTGCAACATTCTCTGTGGGTTTAGAGAAGTCAACACGGAAACCCAAAGCACCTGATTCGATATATTCATCAATATCGAAATTAACAGGATGTAAAGCACGAGAGTTCAAAACTGTGGCTGACTTGAAACGGTGCAGCGCGAAAGTTTGGATATCCGTTTTATCGTGGCGGGTACAAATCAGATAAATAATTGCACCTTTTTGGACCAATGCCAGTGGGTTTAATGTATAAGTTTTTGCTTCAATAGCTTGATTTAAGCCTTGATATACACATTCAAGTTGTTTGTCTTGTAGTAGTCCTTCGTAGATTGCTTGTTGTGCTGATTTTTCAACAATCGGAGGAATCAAAGGTTGAGTTGCAGGCACGATGCGTACACGGTTAATCCATTGACGCACATTGTTTTGTGTGGATAGACTTCGGCGAGCCAAGTCAAACCAAGGATTCATTTCTTCAATTAAACTTGGTGGCAGCAGATGTTTTAAGTGTTCCTCAACCATCATAAAAGTGACCGCCTGCGAACTGGTCATGTGCGGTAAACTCTGAATAGGTGCATCGGAGCGCCAGCGCCAACCTTGAGGAACCGTACCATTATTTTCAATAGGAAAACGTTGCGAAATTTGGTTTAAATCACGTTGAATGGTACGTAAAGTAATGTCGATGCCTTCGCGTTGCAAAATCTCTTGCAACTCGCGTGTCCCCATCCATTTTCCAGTAGAAAGGCGGGATAAAATTTGCCACTGACGGTAGAGGCTATTGGACGTTTCTTTTTCTTGTGCAGACATAATGGAATAAAATATAGAAGTCGAAATTACTTACTTGAATGAGAACACAATAAAAAAACTCACTCGTTTAAGCAAGCTTTGCTTTAATTTTTTCAGTTATATTTTTTGACACAACTTAATGCGAAATAGAATTGAAGTGTTTGGCTTTTTATCAATTAATGAAAGAAAGCAATCACCATACCTATGGCATAGTTATTGCTTCATAAGTATTACATACCGATAATAATTGAGAGGTTTGTATGTTTAAAGAAGATAAAGATACAAATGTGAATACGATGTTGGAAGGCTACAACCTAGACCAACCTGTATTGAACCCGATCGACTCTCAAGATCGCTTATCGAGCCAATCTGTTGGATTATTCCATCAAATGACGTCAAATTTCTTTAACGAAATGACGGACGATAACGCGATGTCAGGCGATGCCTGTGTACGGATTGAGCAATGGTTGTCACAGTACAACTTAAAAGAACTTGAAGGATTAAACCAAGTCGCAAAGCAACATTTTTTATATGAAGGTATTACTTTTACTGTTTATGGAGAATCTGAGGGCATTGAACGCACTATTCCTTACGATTTGATTCCGCGAGTAATTGCGAAACAGCAATGGAATAAAATTTCATCGGGTTCCGCACAGCGTGTAAGGGCTTTAAATTTATTTTTACACGATATTTATCATCAACAAGAGATTCTCAAAGCTAAGATTATTCCAGAACTTCAAGTGCTAACACATGAAGCGTATCAGCCACATATGTATGAACATAGCTTAAAAGGTAAAATTTACAGTCAAATCAGTGGTATAGATATTATACGTGATGGTCAGGGTGAGTTTTATGTACTTGAAGATAATTTAAGAACACCATCAGGCGTCTCTTATATGCTGGAGAGTCGCAAAATTAGTGAAAAATTAATGCCCGATTTAATGCAAAAAAGCAATATTTTAGGCATAGAACAATATCCACAATTACTCAAAGAAATTTTGGCTGAAAATGCCTATGTCGATCAGCCCTTTATTGTGGTGTTAACACCGGGACGTTTTAACAGTGCTTATTATGAACATGCCTTTTTAGCCCGTGAAATGGATGTGCCTTTAGTGACATCACGTGATCTTTTTGTTGAGCATGATAAAGTCTATGTGAAAACGATTCGTGGACGTCAGCGTGTTGATGTCATTTACCGCCGTTTGGATGATGCTTATCTTGATCCTTTATGTTTTATGCCAGACAGTACTTTAGGTGTAGCTGGATTAATGTCGGCTTATCTCAGCCATAACGTGGTGATTGCAAATGCGCCTGGCACAGGAGTCGCAGATGATAAGGCGATTTATCCTTATGTCGATAAAATGATCCAATTCTATTTAGGTGAAAAACCTATCTTAAAAAATGTTCCAACATATCAATGCCGTAACAAGCAAGATCTGGCTTATGTACTGGATAACCTTGAGCAATTAGTGGTTAAAGAGGCACAAGGTTCAGGTGGCTATGGTATGCTGATTGGACCGCAAGCTTGCAAAAGCCAAATTGAGCAGTTCAGAGACAAGCTCATGGCTACGCCACATTTATATATTGCTCAGCCTACATTAGAGCTTTCCGTTAGCCCAACGATGACTGAATTGGGTGTTTCAGAGCGCCATATTGATCTAAGACCTTTTGTACTTAGTTCCCCATATCGTACCGAAATCGTCCCTGGTGGATTAACCCGTGTTGCGATGAAAGAAGGTTCACTGGTGGTCAACTCATCCCAAGGAGGAGGAATTAAAGATACTTGGGTTGTAGAAAATTTACATTCATAAATAACTAAATATGAGGGTAGAAGAATGATTTTATTAAGCACCAATGCAGAAAATATTTTTTGGTTAGGACGCTATTTAACTCGTACTCAATATTTGTGTTCACAGTTTCCGTTTACACAAGATCAATCTGCAATGGACTATGCACATGCGTTTTGCCTACCTGCTTTTGATGCTTGTTCGTTGAATGAACTGATTTTAGACCAAAGCAATCCTGCATCATTTAATCAACAATTTCAAAATGCTAAATCCAATGTGCAAGACTTGCGTGGTATTTTATCGGCAAAAGCTTATGCGGAACTAAATCAATTTATCAAAAATGCTACAGAAAATGCAGCTTATATTTGTGATGTTGTTGGTGAATGTCAGGATGTGCTCGAAGCAGAAGCAAGTGATGTATTCTTATTTTTTAGTTTAGGACAAATGATTGAACAGCTTGATAGGCAAATTCGTCTGAAGCAAGAGAAGCATCGTACATTGGTTGAGATTGATAATATTGTTGATGTGTTAAAAGGAATGGGGTGGATTGCTCTCGCTCAAGCGTGGACACAACTTAAAGCACAGCCAGATGCAATGAGTTTTTATCATTTTAGTGATTATATCCAACAACTGTTTGAGGTAGATGTATGAGACTTATGATCAACCATCAGACGCATTATCAATACAGTGAAGTTGCATGCAATAGCATCCAATATATTAAAATGACACCATCGGATAATTCGCATCAGGAAGTTTGCCACTGGCACGTGAGTGTGCCAGGAGTACGTGAAGAGAAACGAGATGCCTTTCAAAATATTTGGATCACGAGTTCACAGCGTGAAGCTTATCAACAATTGACCATTATGGCACAAGGTATTGTTGAGATTAACACGCAGGCCGAGCATGGTATTCAAGATCATCTTAACCCAAATTTATTTTTACAGCCTACGCCGAATACTCAATGTAATGCTGAAATGAAGGCTTTTGCACATCAGTATGTGCCGACAGTTAATCGTGAAAATTTAATGCAACTATCCAATGCAATTTTGGGGCATATTCCTTATGTAGCTGCAGAAACGTCGGTACATACATCTGCAATTGATGCATTTAATGGTCAGCAAGGCGTATGTCAGGACCATAGTCATGTTTTTATTGCGATGTGTAAGCATTTAGGCTTGCCAGTACGTTATGTTTCGGGTTATTTACATGTACCTGAAACTTCGCACCTCGCCAGTCACGCATGGGCAGAGGTGTATATTGATGATGTATGGTATTGTTTTGACACCAGTAATCAATTATTTAGACCGCAGTCGCATATTTATGTAGCTATTGGACGTGATTACTGGGATGTTGCACCCGTTCGCGGTGTACGTGAAAAAGGTGGAGTGGAATCTATGCATTCCATTGTACAAGTTTTAAGTTGTTAAGGTTTAGCTGAAAAGGATGTTCTATGACCTATTGTTGTGCTCTTCGTCTTCAAGATGGTTTGGTTTTTATTAGTGATACACGTACCAATGCGGGCGTAGACCATATATCAGTGTTTAGAAAGCTGTATACCTTTGGGATTGAGGGTGAACGATTTATTGCCATTCAGACCTCTGGAAACTTAGCCACAACCCAAGCTGTGATAGGACATCTAAAAAATCATTTGGAGTTAAGCCAAGAACCCAATTTATATAGTGTCAACACTATGTTTGAGGCCGCAGAGCTGGTTGGGCACACCTTAAAAAAGGTCTTGGCAGATGTGACCTCAGACACGCAGGAACAAAGTAATTATTACTGTAGTTTATTGGTCGGCGGGCAAATTAAAGGTGCAGAAATGCAACTTTATAATATTTACCCACAAGGTAACTTTATTTGTGCAACGAAAGATACCCCTTATTTTCAAATTGGTGAAAGTAAGTATGGCAAACCAATTTTAGACCGCGCGCTACGTTATGACATGCCTTTAGATGAGGCCGTACGATGTAGTCTCATTTCGTTTGATTCGACCTTACGCTCTAACGTCTCTGTTGGCTTACCCTTAGACGCATTGGTATATAAAAAAGATAGTCTGCATGTTCCTGTAGGTAAAAGGATTTACGAAGAGGATCCGTACTTTTCAAGTATCAGTAAGCAATGGTCAGACACTTTAAGAAAAGGGTTGCAAGAACTGGCAAAACCTACAGATGACTATTTAGAATAATAGTCCTCGGTATTAAAAATAGAAACTTGTAGAAGTTTATGCGGCAAATTTTCTATGCAAGTATTTCAACTTCAAGTCATGTACAGCTGTTTTAAGATGTTTGAGATATTTTAAAGCAAGCGCGCAATTTTAATGCGTTGTTGGATGTTTTGGTTGTTCTTTACGATATAGATCAGCATTATTTTTTAATACTTAGTAGGTGATGACGTTGTTTTATGATGATTAATGTCAAAATTATTAAAAGCACCCCAGACATAAAGATATCAAGGTCTTTGAGGTGAAAACCATACGGGCAAGACATTTTCAGGCTTGAGGCATGAAGTATTTGTAACACCTGAAGCGTGTACATCACAAAATGTATGAGATGAGTTTTACTAAATTTGACCCACAGACCATGCACCAACAGTAAATTGTTTAGTTGTTGCAAGATCTTGATGATGCTCAGGTTGATGATGGTTCGCACTGAAAAAAGCCCAAGTTTTAACTTGGGCTTTTTTGTTAGATTTGCTTGCGGGTAGGGCGGTTACTTAAACGGCAAAGCAACTCATAACCAATGGTTCCATTGGCTTCAGCGACTTCATCGACTAAACGGGTATTACCCCAAAGTTCAACTTTTGCGCCTAATTGAGCATTGAGTCCAGTCACGTCAATTGCAATCATGTCCATTGCCACACGTCCAACCACTGGGACAGTTTGTCCTTTAATGGCAACATAGTTTTGCTTTGGAAATGCACGTGGGTAGCCATCACCATAACCAATAGACACAATAGCCAGCTCAGTTTTGTTGTTTGCGACAAAATGTGAACCATAACCAACTGCTTCACCTGCTTGAATGGTATTCAACGCAATGATTTCTGCTGTGAAAGTCATAACAGGTTTTAAGTCCAAGTCATGTGCATTTTTATCGGCAAAAGGCGATGCGCCATAAAGCATGATGCCCGGACGGACAAAATCAAAATTAAGTTCTGGCCATTTAAAAATAGCAGCCGAATTACAACAAGATGCGAGGATCGGAGCACAGGCATTTTTAACCTGTAGGAATTGTTCTCGCTGTTGGTCATTCAGTGGGTGCTGCTCGCTATCAGCATTCGCAAAGTGCATAGCCAGTACACATGTAAAGCCTTCGGCTTTCAGTGTGTTGATGACATCTATAATTTCAGCAACTTTAAAACCTAAACGGTTCATACCGCTGTTGAGTTTGACCCATACTTTAAGCTTGTTTTCGATATATGCAGTTTTATGCGCGAGTAACCAATCGACTTGCTGTGGATGGTGAATTACGCATTCAAGCTTTTGTTCGATGACACTCGACATTTCATCGGCCGTGAAAACCCCTTCAATCAGGGTAATCGGTTGCTCAAAACCGAGTGCACGAATTTCCAGTGCTTCTTCTAAACAGGCGACTCCAAAGGCGTCTGTTTCACTTAAGGCTGCTAAACAGTCTTTGACTCCGTGTCCATAAGCGTTGGCTTTGACCATGCTGACGATTTTCGCGTTTGGGGCAAGTTGTTTGACACGGTTTAAATTATATTGCAGTGCTGTACTGTCAATATAAACTGTTGCTTGACGCACCCTCATTACTCCTACAGGGTCATGGAAAGGCGATGATGAAGCATTAACTATTCTTCATCATCGTACTGAGCATAAAACTCAGGGGATAGATTACTAAAGCGGGTATATTGGCCTTCAAAGGCAAGTCGCACGGTACCAATAGGTCCGTTACGCTGTTTACCAATAATGATTTCCGCTGTGCCTGCTTCTTTGGACTCTTTGTTATAGACTTCGTCACGGTAAATGAACATGATTAAGTCGGCATCCTGCTCGATCGCACCAGATTCACGTAAATCCGACATTACGGGGCGCTTGTTGGGACGGTTCTCAAGAGAACGGTTAAGCTGAGATAGTGCGATCACAGGGCACATCATTTCTTTGGCTAGAGCTTTTAAGCTTCGTGAAATTTCCGAAATCTCGCCTACGCGGTTATCACCCATGCCAGGCACTTTCATCAACTGTAAATAGTCGACCATGATACAGCCCAATTTACCATCGTGCTGTTTCGCAATACGACGTGCACGCGCACGAACTTCTGTTGGGGGAAGTGCAGAGGAGTCATCAATATAGAGCTTTTTTTCTTGCAGTTGCAAAATGGTGCCCGTAACTTTAGACCATTCATCCCCATCGAGTTTGCCCGCACGCAAATGCCCTTGATGCACTTTCCCATAAGAAGAAATCAAACGCATAGCAATCGAATCTGCTGGCATTTCCATGGAATAAACCAGAGCAGGTAAGTCATTATTAAATAGCACACTTTCCACTAAATTCATTGCAAAGGTGGTTTTACCCATTGAGGGACGTGCTGCGACAATGATCAAGTCTCCTGCTTGCATACCTGATGTTTTATTGTCTAGTTCAACAAAACCTGTGGTTAAACCAGTGATGCTACCTTCCATCTGAGACAGTTCATTCAACTTATCAAAAACATCTGCTACAACGGTGTTGATAGCTTTCGGGCCTTGTGCCTTCGCATTGTTATTGTGTTGTTCAGCCAATGAGAAAATATTGGTTTCTGCCAAATCTAAAATTTCACTGACACTACGACCTTTGGTGTCATAGGCATTTTGTAGAATCTCAGAGCTGACTTTAATCATGCTGCGTAAAGTTGAAAACTCTTTAATCTTGGTGGCATAAGTCTCCATGTTATAGAAGCTAGAAGGGGAGTCTGCCATCAGTTGCATTAGATATTCTTCACCGCCTACAGCATCGAGTAGGTTTTGTGTGGTGAGCCAATCATGCACTAAAACAGCGTCATAGGGGGAGCTGTCTTTAGAAAGTTGTGCAATTGCACGGAAAATATACTTGTGGCGTGTTGCATAGAAGTCATTTTCAGTAAGTACATCGCCGACTTGTTCAAAGGACTCAGCAACCGTCATTAGCGCGGCAAGAACAGCTTGCTCTAATGCTAAATTGTGCGGAGGCGTGCGGAATTCTTTCAGTTGCCCTGACTCATTCGGTTTATTGTCTTGTTTCGATGAGCTCTTTTGAGCAGTGGCAGTCGCCTGTGACATATAACGCCCTGATTTTTAATGCAGTAAATGTTGAAACAAAAGTCAATTTCACTGAAATTTTTTTTAAAACTTTCAGTTGATCAGCAATATGCACTTTACCAAAAAATGTGCGTGCTGTGTGTTGAATTGAAAAACTGTGTTATGGATAAAAACCATCATGTTAAAAATGGATTTTGGAAGCCTAAATAGGACTGTGTAAAAAATGGCTTTTTGATAGAGATAAAAAAGAGCATGCCAAGGCATGCTCTTTTTTTTGCAAGAAATTACTCAGATACGATAGTAACGAGAACTTCAGCAACAACATCATGGTGCAATTGGATTGCGATGTTGAATTCGCCAGTGTGACGAAGTGCACCGTTCGGTAAACGAACTTCTGCACGGTCAACTGTAAGACCAGCATTTGTTAACGCGTCAGCGATGTCACGAGTACCGATAGAGCCGAATAGTTTACCTTCGTCACCAGCTTTAGCAGTGATCACGATGTTAACTTCGTTCAATTGGTCAGCACGTGCTTGAGCAGCAGCTAAAATTTCAGCTTCTTGTTTCTCAAGTTCAGCACGACGAGCTTCAAAAGCAGCAGTGTTAGCTTCAGTAGCTGCAACTGCTTGACCTTGAGGGATAAGGTAGTTACGGCCGTAACCAGCTTTAACTGAAACTTTATCGCCTAATTTACCAAGGTTTTTAATGCGTTGTAATAAGATAATATCCACAGCTCAACCTCACTTATGATTGTCAGTGTAAGGGATCAAAGACAAGTAGCGAGCTTGTTTAATAGCAAGCGCTAATTGACGTTGGTAACGAGCTTTAGTACCTGTAATACGGCTAGGAACAATCTTGCCGTTTTCAGTGATGTACTGTTTTAAAGTGTCGATATCTTTGTAGTCGATGTACGTAACGTTCTCAGCTGTAAAGCGGCAGAACTTGCGACGACGGTAAAAACGTGCCATTGATGTTCTCCTTATGCTTCAGCAGAGTCTTGAGCTTGTTGTGCTTCTTCACGTTGAGCTTTACGCGCACGTTTTTCTTCAGCACTCTTAGCCAATAGTGACTCTTCAGTGATAGCGTTTTCACGACGGATGATTAAGCTACGAATAATTGCATCGTTGTAACGGAACAATTCTTCCAACTCATCAAGAGTAGTTTGACCACACTCAACATTCATAAGAATGTAGTGAGCTTTGTGGATCTTGTTGATTGGGTAAGCCAATTGACGACGGCCCCAGTCTTCAAGACGGTGGATTTGACCTTCAGCTTCTTTGATGTGAGTTAGGTAACGTTCTACCATACCCACAACTTGATCGCTTTGATCTGGGTGTACCAGAAGTACGATTTCGTAGTGACGCATTGTCAGCTCCTTACGGATTATACAGCCCCTAACATAATTGTTAGAAGCAAGGAGTCACAACCAAGGTTGTGTCGCATTAGATGCGAAGGGGGAATTTTAGAGACTTTGCTCGCCAAATTCAAGGACTTCTCTTAAAAAGCCCTAATTATTTTGAGGTTTTGAGCGTAAAAGGAAGACCACATAACCTTCAAAGTTTGTATCATTCGCAAGCTTTGGCGGGCTTCGCCACTCACCGTGTTGAACGATGCCAATTTTATAAGGAAGTTTCAGTGCTGAAACTTTCTTTAGATAAGCTGCATAATTGGGTATGGTCGTTGAGCCTTGATAAGTTTGGATAACCAACTCATTGATGGTGTTATTGAGGAGCTTTAACGTCTCCTGATTTGTGACATTGGTCCAGTCCATTAAACCTGTGATACTGAGTTGATAGTGTTGAGGCAATTGTTTTCTTAATTGGCTTAAAAATAGGGCATATTGGTGAATGTGTTTGGTTTTGGCATCGAAATCAATTTGTATGCCTTGAATATGATTCCCTGCATTTTCCCATTGCTGAACGCGTTTTAAAATTTGTGTAAGCTCATGGCCTTGCCAGTTTAAATGATAATTACGAAAAACCAGCCACACCTTTTGTTGAGGAATATTTAAAACCTGCACCCCTTGTGGAATGAGGTATGAATGATGAGTTTGCGGATGTAGACGAACTTCACCCTGTAATATATAAATTTCTTTGGCTGTTTTGAGATAAGGGGCTGATGAAATGTTGCCCCAAACCCAAAATGAATCATAGTCTTCGGCATTTACTTGACCAGATGTTAATGTTGAAGCTGACTGACTTGGCTGACAAGCCATGATGCCCAACATACAGATCAACATTAGGCCAAATGAAAAAAACTGCTTTATCATGAATCTTACCAGTAATACTTTAAAGATTGTGCCCAAGAGGTATTTGGATAGTCTTGTTTCATTTGATCGAACCATTGTTTACGGGTGGATTTAGCAACTTCTGCATCCTGACAGTCATTCATTCCGCTTGGTGAATAACACATGATTGAGCGATAAAGTGCATAAGCTTTTAAATCGGGTATAGAACTGGATTTGATAATGTCTTTATACACTTGGCCACGGGTAAAAATTGTACCTTGGAAGCGAGCGGTTTCTTTTTCTAAAGCGGTGACATAAGTGATGTTGTAGCCTTGAGGCGAGCGTGCATATTCACCCAGACACAGTTGGAGTTTTAAATCTTGAGGTGAATTTTCCAGTTTTTGAGTCAGGTTGAATAAGTCAGGGCATTGAATCTGCGCAGTGATTTTTGTTCCTGTCCAAATGAAATCACTGAAGGGTGGCTGATTTTTATAGTTCGTATATGTTTCCGAATCATATTTATACTTTGCTGCGTCTTGTGGTAGCAGTACAAAGCCTTGATTAAACAGCTTATAGTTTTGATGAATTAATGAATTTTGCAAAGCTTTATACAAGGCTAAATTTTTTTGGTCAGTACTTGATGTTTTAGTCTGAATGATGTGCATTAAGCTTTTTTCATTGGCTTCATTTTCAATAAAGCTTTTTTGCAATGAAGCTTGTTTGATTTTAGCATCTGCGCTGATAAAAGCGCTGGCATTTTGCTGTTGGGCATAATGTGGATACAACATCAGCTCAAATAAACCACGCTGTTCGATTGTTTTAGCTCGGTCTAACCAATTTTCCCAATATTGCTGGGCATTTTGAGTTTGTCCGAGTTTTTCTAAAATACGACCTTTTAACAGTATTTGACTGAGTTGCAGGTAACTATTGGTTGAATTTGAGGAATGTTCTGGCAAATATTTTAAAGCTTCGGCTGGCTTATTCTGTACAAAGAATAAGTGATTGGCTTGTAGGTATTGGAACAGTTCTGGCTGACTCTTAAATCGTGTTTTTTGGTTGTTGAGTTCAGACCAGCTCAAGATTTTAGCTTCTGCCGATGTTGCCTGACGCATTTGCATTAAATCTGAAATGGCTAGAAAGAAGGGATCTTTTAAATTTTTTGCATTGAATGAGCGGCTTTGAAAAACATGGCGATCCATTTCGAAAACTAGATTATCGAGTTCTAAATTATAGTATTTCGACTCTGGATGATTGATTTGCCATGCGAGCTCGTTGGTTAAGAGTTCGGTATTGCCACTTAGCCAATAACAACGACGCAGCAAACCACGTGCGCTGGCTGCATATTTTCCATTGGGAAAACGCTTGAAATATGTAGCGATATGCTCATAGGTATTTTTGAGTAAAGTCTGATCTACTTTATCTATTTTTAAGTCACCATATTTACCAACTCCAGATTGGTAGCTTTCATTGAGGCTGCTACGAATCAACATATATTGAGAGGTTTCTTGGATCCAAGGATGATCAACCGTAGTTAATACTGAGTAAATTTTAGTTGCTATGGAAAAGTTACTATTGTAAAAGGCAATGGTTGCATTTAGATAAGACGCATATTGACGTGCTTGAATTGACCAGTTCGGATTAACTTGAATGAGGGCTAGATCACGGTCGCAGGCCGAGATATTTTGTCTTTTTTGAATCAGTAAATCTTTTTCCGCTTTGCTGAGATTTTTGTCGGCTTTTACCTGCTGTGTAAATTGATCCGAACCATTGTCTAAACTAGAGCAATGTTCTTGGTAGGGTGTCTTTTCATTACTTGGTTTTAAGCGAGCATTGGGGCGTTTATTGGTTACACTTTCAAACAGTGTTTTAGCCGCAAATGGTACGTTGCTATATTCGGTTTCCCAAAGCGGGCTATTTGGTTGATTAAAATTCAATTTGGCCAACCCCATGTCGCTCAGGAGTAGAAGCATATTGGTTTGGTTGTCATTAGCAGGCGTGAGTGCTGGTAAATTGTCACAGGCTGTATAGGCATTGGTTTGGATGTTGGTCGATGGGTAGCAAGAAACATCAAAACCAGAAAAACTGTGCGTGCTATAAGCAAGACTGATAGGAAACAAACCAATAAAAATAGATTTTTTTAAGAATTGTGATGGCATTTTGATTGCAGTGCATGAGTTATTGTTGTGCCTGCTATAGTAACAATTTAAAGATTAGACTTAAATATTAAATAAGTTGAAATAAAAAAGATAGAGAGAACTCTATCTTTTTTAAAACAGTGGCAAATGTGGAGCAGGTGAGACGTAGCTAAAACTAAAACTAAAACTTAATGCGGTAATTAAAATCACTGAATATAAGAAATAGCGTTTCGCCCATAATTGATCATCTTCGGCTTTAAAACCAATCAGTGATAAATACACCCAATAAGCACAAAGTGCATTAAAAGTGATGAGGAAAAACACATTGGTATAGCCAAAACAATACAAACCATTTAACACCGCAGCAAACAGCAAGACATAAATCAAGCTTTCAACTTTTGTACGAAAAATTGAACGTGCGACAGGTAAAATTGGAATGCCTGCATTTTTATAGTCATTAAAGCGGTATACCGCAATTCCCCATGAATGAGGCATTTGCCAAAGTGCATATGCTAAGAAAATTAGTAATGCGGCAACATCAAATTCATTGGTCACAGCTGTATAACCGATCACTGGTGGACTAGCACCAGAAATACTTCCAATCACGGTTTGGTGAATAGATGTACGTTTGCTCCATAGACTATAAAAAATCACATAAACCACGAAACCAAGTACAGCAAAGCCAAAGGCATAGGCATTTACAAAGAACCAGAGTAGGGCAAAGCCCAATATTCCGAGCGCAGCAGAAAATGCTAGAGCAACGGAAGGACTGATGGTTTTTTTAACTAATGCACGGTTCATCGTCCGTTCCATCTTTTGATCAATATCTTGATCAATGACGTTATTGACGACACAGCCAGAAGCAACAACTAATGTTGTACCAAGTAGTGTGATGATAAGAAGAAGGAAATCTACAGACCCCTGAGCGGCTAAAAAGAAGCCGCCCAGAGTGGTAACGAAGTTACCAAAGAGAATTCCTGGTTTAGTCAGGAATAAATACTTTTTCAGCATGACAACCAGTTTAGATCATCATGTTGTAGTGTAAGTAGTTCATAATCCATACAGAGCCAACCAGAAGTACGGCAATACAAAGTACTGTATAGATAAATGCAATCACGTTCCAACGTTGCTCTGAAGATGAGTTCATGTGCAAGAAGTAAACTAATTGAACAAGAACCTGAGCAGCCGCTGTAATTGCAATAACAGTCATCAAAATACCACGGCCAAAACCGCCAGTCATAACCATACCGAATGGAATTACGGTGAGGATAACTGAAAGGATGAAACCAATCGTATATTGCTTCGTGTTACCGTGTGAAGCACCAGCAGAGTTATGATCGTGACTCATTATAGAACTCCCATCAAGTAAACTACGCTGAATACACAGATCCAAACGATGTCAAGGAAGTGCCAGAACAAGCTTAGGCAAGCAAGGCGGCGCGTGTTTGGAAGAGTCAAACCATTTTTCTTGATTTGAATCATTAACACGATCATCCAGACTAAGCCAGAAGTTACGTGAATACCGTGCGTACCTACTAAAGTAAAGAACGACGATAAGAACGCACTCACGCTTGGACCATGGCCAGCATGAACTAAGTGATGAAACTCATATAGTTCCATACCGATGAATGAAGCACCGAATAACCAAGTGATCGCTAACCAAGCTAACACTTGGTTGACGTTCTTTTTGTATGCAGCAAGAACCGCAAAACCAAAAGTCACAGAAGAGATCAAGAGAGCAAAAGTTTCAGTTAAAACGAAACCTAAAGACTCACCAAATAGTTCTTTTGCACTTGGTGTACCCATAGGTACATGGCTACTTAATACAGCGAATGCAATGAAGAGTGTACCGAATAAGATCAAGTCACTCATCAAATAAGTCCAAAAACCAAAGACGGTGATATCCGTATCATCGTGGTGATGATGCTCATCGTGTCCGTGGTTTTCGTGATGAAGTACGTCAGCCATTGTCTTAGTCCTTCTTCAAGTGTTTTTTCAAGAATCGCGTAACGTTCATTCTCAATACGCTCAACTTCAGCAGCAGGAACATAGTAGTCCACCTTCTTCGTGAATGAAGAAGTGATGAAGCTGATAATAGCAGCGATGAAAGTCACAGCAACCAACCACCAGATATGCCAGATTAAGCCAAAGCCCATCACAGTAATGAACATTGCAATAACAAAGCCGGCAGCACGATTCGTTGGCATGTGGATGTCTTCATGCGACGTTGGTTTCGCATAAGCCACACCGTTTTCTTTGTCATTCCAGAAGGTATCAATACCATTGATCTTTGGAACATGAGCAAAGTTATAGAACGGAGCAGGAGACGAAGTCGCCCATTCAAGCGTACGAGAATCCCATGGATCGCCTGTAAGGTCGAGATGGTCGTTGCGTTGTAGGAAACCAACAACAATTTGCATAATGAAACATGCAATACCAAGCGCGACTAAAATTGAACCGAAGAATGCAATAGCGATGTACGGGTCCCATTCTGGGTTGTCATAAGTGTTCAAACGACGAGTCATACCCATGAAACCAAGGATATAAAGCGGCATGAACGCAAAATAGAAACCAAAGAACCAGAACCAGAACGCAGCTTTACCCCAAGCTTCATTGAGCTTCCAACCAAACATTTTTGGCCAGTAGAAAATGATACCTGCGAACATTGCGAATACTACACCACCAATAATTACGTTATGGAAGTGAGCGATAAGGAATAACGAGTTATGTACCAAGAAGTCCGCTGGTGGAACTGCCATTAATACACCTGTTAAACCACCGATACCGAAAGTCACAAGGAAGCCAAGTGTCCATAGCATTGGTGTTGTGAAGCTGATACGACCCTTATACATGGTGAATAACCAAGAGAAGATCTTCACACCAGTAGGAATCGCAATCACCATGGTCATGATACCAAAGAACGCGTTCACGTTGGCACCAGCACCCATAGTAAAGAAGTGGTGAACCCATACCACGAACGCAAGTACTGTGATCGCGATAGTTGCATACACCATTGATTTGTAACCGAACAACGTTTTACGAGAGAACGTCGCTACAACTTCTGAGTAAATACCAAATGCTGGTAATACTAAGATGTAAACTTCTGGGTGACCCCATGTCCAAATCAAGTTTACGTACAACATTGGGCTACCACCCATGTCGTTTGTAAAGAAGTGGAAACCGAAGTAACGGTCAAGCGTTAACATTGCAATGGTTGCTGTTAACACTGGGAATGACGCAATGATCAATACTGCTGTACACAAAGATGTCCAAGTAAAGATCGGCATGTCCATAAGAGACATACCAGGCGCACGCATTTTAATGATGGTAACGAAGAAGTTAACACCTGTTAAGAGCGTACCTAAACCGGAAATCTGAAGTGCCCAGATATAGTAATCCACACCCACACCTGGAGAGTATTCGATACCTGAAAGAGGAGGGTATGCCATCCAACCTGTAGCAGCGAATTCACCAATTGCAAGAGATGCCATCATCAAACCAACAGCACCAGCAAATAACCAGAAGCTGAGTGAGTTCAATAATGGGAAGGCAACGTCACGTGCACCAATTTGAAGAGGTACAGAGATGTTCATTAAGCCTACAACAAGACCCATTGCTACGAAGAAGATCATGATCACACCGTGAG
This sequence comes from Acinetobacter sp. SW-226, assembly GCF_055632855.1. NCBI lineage: Bacteria > Pseudomonadati > Pseudomonadota > Gammaproteobacteria > Moraxellales > Moraxellaceae > Acinetobacter > Acinetobacter sp. SW-226. The sequence goes on from NZ_CM145752.1 coordinate 1,349,208, forward strand.
CGGTGAAGATCTGATCGTAGTGTTCTGGGTGTAAATAACCTTCACCGCCACCACGAGCGAGGAAAAGTTGTAAACGCATCATAAATGCATCAGCAAAACCACGCACAAGCATGATGATTGATACAATTAGATACATAATACCAATTTTTTTATGGTCTACCGATGTGAACCATTCGTTCCACAAGTAGCTCCATTTTTTAAAGTAGGTAACACCAGCAACAACTGCGATGCCACCTAAGATCATCATTGCAACTGTTACCAGTACAATTGGATCATACGGAATAGCGTCCGGACCTAACTTACCTAAGAAGCTCATGTCTTATTCCCCTACAACTGATGAAGCAGGTTCAACTGCGGCATGTGCTTCAGAAGCAGCAGCCCCGTGAGCACCCGCAGTTGCTGAATGATCAGCACCGTGATAGTTGCTCATGTATTTGTTGATCACTGATTCAAACAAGCCTTGCTCTACAGAAGAGTAGTAAGTCACTGGATGTGGCTTAGTTGGGTAAGGCTTCATTGCTTCAGCAGCAGCCTTCTCTTCAGGAGTTTTTGCTTTTGCAATTAAAGCTTCAATTTGATGCTTACCACGGTTACCGTCACGTAAAGATGCAAATTCAGACTGATCTAAAATTGTTTTTTGTACAGCTTTTGGATTAATGCTTGTACCGTTACCTGCTTTAATAGCAGCAACCCATTCAGCGAATTGAGCGTCTGTTAAAGAGTGAGCACGGAAGCGCATTTGCGAGAAGCCATAACCTGAATAGTTTGAAGAGAAACCGCGGTAGCCTTCAGCTGGGCTAGTTCCATCTGCTAACAAATTCAAGTGAGTCTGCATACCTGCCATTGCGTAAATTTGACCGCCTAACGAAGGGATGAAGAATGAGTTCATCGTAAAGTTAGAAGTTAATTTAAGTGCAATTGGAGTCTTTTCAGGGAAACGAATTTCGTTAACCGTAGCAATATTAAGATCAGGATAAATGAAGATCCATTTAAACTGTTCTGCAATGACTTGAACATTTACAGGTGCTTTATCGGATTCGATAGGGCGGTAAGGGTCATACTTGTGTGAACCCCACCAAGTTAACCACGCCAGAATACCAATAATAATGACAGGAATACCCCAAACTACAATTTCAATTGTAGTAGAGTGTGCCCATGTAGGTTTATAGTCTGCATCTTTATTCGACGCGCGATATTTCCAACCAAACCATAATGCCATAATGATTGATGGAATAACCACCAACAGCATTAAATAGATCGCAGTCATCATTAAGTCAGATTGACCTTGTGCAACTGGACCTTTCGAGTTTAGAAGTACCATATCACCGCCACACCCAGTCAAGAGCGCGGCAATCGTAGATAAAGACAATACAGCTAAAATCGTTTGTCTCATTTTACAACCTCGGTGAAGAGTCCCATTCCCTAATAAAATTGGGATAGCGATTAAAGTGTCGCATGATTGAAAAGTTTCTTTTTAAGACTAAAAACACTTCTCAATCATAAGACACCGCTACGTTGTAGGGCATTATGCCTCATATCGACAAACTAAGCTATACGTAAAGATGCTTTAAATGACTGTTATAAAAACCGATTTTTTTACTCGGAATTGGGTGTTTTTCCTTAGAGATTTATATTGAATATCAATATACTGCGGAAAATAGAGGTGTGCTAAACCTCAGTCCGAATATGCCCAAATTATTGCTTAATAACCTTGGTTTTAGCCAGCTTATCGTGCAAAGTTTGACGCTTTGCGCTTAAACCAAAGACGTGATCGACGATCGTGATGAATGGCATAAATAGCATGTTGAGCACAATAAAGACAACACTGCGTAATGTGAATACACGCATTAAACTAACTTTTTCGTTGGTTTCAATATCTACAATTTTAATTTTGGTGATTTTTTTGCCAATACTTTGACCGTTTTTTGCCAAGAAAAAGGCTTGAATACCAAGCATGATCAGCAAGTAAATCCCCATGCTTGTCCAAGCTTCAGTGGGAATCAATTGAAATAGTTGCGCTTGCAGTTCACTGGCTTGAGTTGCCGTTGTAGCTGCTTGCATTTTCTGCTGAATTTCGGTGAGTTCACCGAACTGATCGGCTTGCAAGAAAAACGAGGGAATGGCAGCTGCAGGTAACCATAATAATAAATCAATGACTTTCGCCAAAACGCGAGTACCAATAGAGGCAAGTTCAGGTTGAACCGCTTTTGCAGTCGTACGGTTCTGCTGTGCGAATTGGTTTGTCAGCTGTACTGGTTCAGGAATAGGAGGCTGAGCTTGATAGCCTGCAGGTTCATAGGCCAGTTTTCCTTGGGTGAGTTCACCTAAAGCTTTCCATTCAGGCATACCTTGATGCCAAACTAAATCCGTTAATAAAACTTGTTGGCTTGCGAGCATCTGATTCAGTTGCTCTAAGGTATATGGACCGGCTTGTTGATTATTTCGTGCCAAGTAAATCTGCATATAAACTTAATCTCAAAATATAAATTGGGATGTCAAAATAATAGATGTATTTGTTTTCAAATTAAAAACAAATAGAAAAATCTTATGTTAAAACTTGTGGATAGTCTGGGAAAATTCAAGATGAAATTAACCAAAGATACACAAAACTTATGACAGTGTAGCAAGGAATGAGCCGCTTCTTCTAGTTTTATCGCAATACGATCTTTGCTAAATCAAGATGTTGATATATGAATGCTGAATTTAGCTGAAGCTTTGTATAAAGGGGCTTATTTTAATGACGACACCTAAAAGTAGTCGGCATAAAAAAAGACCCGTGAAAGGGTCTTTTTTTATCGCATCAAAAAATTAAGATTTTTGAACTTTTTCTGCTGCAAGGAAGAACCATGTGTCTAATACTGAGTCAGGATTTAGTGATACAGATTCGATGCCTTGTTCCATGAGCCATTGCGCAAGATCTGGGTGATCTGAAGGACCTTGGCCACAGATACCCACATATTTACCTGCTTTGCGACATGCATGAATTGCCATAGATAGAAGCGCTTTAACAGCTGGATCACGTTCATCAAATAGGTGAGATACGATACCAGAGTCACGATCTAGACCGAGTGTTAACTGGGTTAAGTCGTTAGAACCGATAGAGAAGCCATCGAAGTGTTCAAGGAACTGTTCAGCCAATAATGCGTTCGTTGGTAACTCACACATCATGATTACTTTCAGACCATTTTCACCACGTTTCAAACCATTTAAAGCCAATAATTCGATGACACGTTTTGCTTCGTGTACAGTACGGACGAAAGGAATCATGATTTGAATGTTGGTTAAGCCCATTTCGTCACGTGCTTTTTTCAACGCGCGACATTCTAACTCGAAGCAGTCACGGAAGTTGTCAGACACATAACGGCTTGCACCACGGAAGCCCAACATTGGGTTTTCTTCTTCAGGCTCGTATAATTTACCACCGATCAAGTTTGCATATTCATTTGACTTAAAGTCAGACATACGAACAATCACAGGCTTGTCTGCAAATGCAGCAGCGAGGGTAGAAATACCTTCAACTAGTTTTTCAACATAGAATTCGATTGGCGATGCATAACCCGCAGTGCGCGCCATTACCGCAGCACGTGTTTCACGTGGCAAGCTGTCAATGTTCAACAATGCTTTAGGGTGGACACCGATCATACGGTTAATGATGAACTCAAGACGCGCAAGACCAATCCCTTCATTTGGAATTTGTGCAAAGTCAAATGCACGGTCAGGGTTACCAACGTTCATCATTACTTTGAATGGAAGTGCTGGCATAGATTCAATTGAATTGGTTTGAATCTCGAAGTCTAGTGAACCTTCATAGATGAAACCTGTATCACCTTCAGCGCATGAAACAGTCACTTCTTGACCGTCTACTAGAACTTCAGTTGCATTACCACAGCCAACGATTGCTGGAACACCCAGTTCACGCGCAATAATTGCAGCGTGACAAGTACGACCACCACGGTTAGTGACAATTGCAGCAGCACGTTTCATTACTGGTTCCCAGTCTGGGTCAGTCATGTCTGATACAAGAACGTCACCGTCTTGTACTTTGTCCATTTCTTTAATAGACGTAACAATACGTACTTTACCAGAACCGATACGTTGACCAATTGAACGACCTTCACAAATTACTGTACCTTTTTGTTTCAAAAGGTAGCGTTCCATTGTGCCGACGTTTTCACGGCTCTTCACTGTTTCAGGGCGTGCTTGAACGATATAAATTTGACCATCATCACCATCTTTTGCCCATTCGATGTCCATTGGAGAACCGTAATGGTTTTCAATGATGAGCGCTTGTTTTGCAAGTTCTTGAAGTTCGTGGTCGTTCAATGCAAATTGTTGACGCTCTTGCTTTTCAACATCAACCACAACAACTGATTTACCCGCAGATGCTTCTTCGCCATAAATCATTTTTTGGTGTTTAGAACCCAAATTACGACGTAATACAGCGTGTTTGCCTGCATTTAAAAGTGGTTTAGAGAGGTAGAATTCGTCAGGGTTGACAGCACCTTGAACAACCATTTCACCCAAACCATAAGATGCAGTGATGAAGACGACATCACGGAAACCAGATTCAGTATCAAGAGTGAACATTACACCTGCTGCACCCGTTTCAGAACGAACCATACGTTGAATGCCAGCAGATAAAGCCACCACATCATGCGCAAAGTTTTGGTGTACGCGATAAGAGATTGCACGGTCGTTATATAGTGATGCAAACACTTCCTTGATCGCGATCAAAACGTTGTCGATACCGCGAATGTTTAAGAAAGTTTCTTGTTGGCCTGCGAAAGACGCATCTGGTAAATCTTCTGCTGTTGCAGAAGAACGAACGGCAACCGCGATGTCAGGGTTGCCGTTTGAAAGTTCTTCAAATGCTTTACGAACTTCTTTTTCTAGTTCTGTTGTAAGTGGAGTGTCAACAATCCATTGGCGAATTTTAGCACCTGTTTCAGCCAAAGCATTTACATCATCAACATTGAGTGTTTTTAGCTCTGCATTGATTTTAGCGTTTAGGCCGCTTTGCTCGAGAAATTCACGATATGCCTGAGCTGTAGTAGCAAAGCCACCTGGTACAGATACACCTGCATTTGATAGGTGGCTGATCATTTCACCTAGAGATGAGTTTTTCCCACCTACGAGTTCAACGTCGTGTTTCCCTAATTTTTCTAGACCAATTACGCGCGCTTCCAAAGTTGTTACTCCACTTTTGCAGTATTTAATCACTATCTTGGCATCAGATTATAACAAATCTACTTAGCTTTTTGATTTTACTAAGCGACAGTCATGTAAGATCGGTTTACTATAAAGATTATATAGCACTAAGACAAATGTTTAAGGAGAATTTTAATGTCAGAAAGTAAACAGTTTAAGCGGAGTGTTTTTTTTATTTCAGATGGCACTGCAATTACCGCAGAAACCCTTGGGCACTCTCTATTGGCGCAGTTTCCAAATGTTGACTTTGACATTCATATTATTCCTTATATTAGTTCAGAAGAAGCTGCGACCAATGTTGTAGCTGAGATTAATCAAAGAGCATTACAAGATGGTCAAAAACCATTGGTGTTTGACACATTGGTTGACCCGTATGTGCGGGATATTATTAATACTGCAAATGCAGTAAATCTTGATGTTTTTGAGGGGCTTATAAGTAAGTTGTCTGAAGAGTTAGGCACTCCACCTACAACTTTAGTCGGACAGACCCATGCTGTGACTGATTCTGAGTCTTATAAAGCGCGTATTGATGCGGTGCATTTTGCCTTAGATAACGATGATGGCGCACGTACACGTCACTATGACAAGGCCGATTTGATTTTGATTGGGGTTTCACGTTCGGGGAAAACACCGACTTCGATTTACTTGTCATTACAGTTTGGAATTCGTGTTGCTAATTACCCACTGACTGAAGAAGACTTGGATGATAACCGCTTACCTGCAGTACTTCGAGCGCATAAGCATAAGCTGTTTGGTTTAATGATTGATGCTGAACGTTTGGTTGCCATTCGCTCTGAACGTAAGGCGAATAGTCGCTATGCAAGCTTTAGTCAATGCCAAATGGAACTACGCGCCATTGAAGGGATCTATATTTCTGAGGGGATTAAATATTTAAATGTCTCTGAAATGTCAATTGAGGAAATTTCTACTCGTGTACTCCAAATGACGGGTCTAAAACGTCGCATTGGTTGATATCGAGATGACAGTATAAAGGGTCATCGTGGTGATGCTTTATACTGTTTATTAATTTCGCTATAAATAGAAAAATATAGATCAGATTATATGAAAATAATATCAAAATGCATTTTTAGTCTTATTTTGTTCAGTTCTTTTAATATGACACTTTATGCAGAAAATATATCCATTCAGCAGTCCGAACAAGTGATTATTTTAAAATATGCGGCACTGGATTTTTATGAAGTCAATCAAAAAATCGAACAGGATATTGTCGATTTAATCCAGAAAAATACTGCAAGCTATGCTTATTCTTTCCCCAAATTAACTGAAGATCTTAGACTAAAGATTAATAGCTCACCTGATCGACTGCTTAAATTCTATACCTTTGATGTGGGCGGTGGTGGCACTATGGGTGAATTTTCATCCTATGTACAGATGAAATCGAGACCGTCTAGCAAGCTTCAAGCGATCAATACGGGCTATATTTTAAATATTGATCAAGTGAAAATGGGGACGCAACCGATTTACTTGGTGCAAAGCTATTACAAAGGGGATAGTTGCCACGGTCTATATCAAATTCAAGCCTTTAAAATGCATGCTCAAGCTTTGACACCAGCCCCAATTTTTCAAACGAAAAATAAGAAGCAGTTGAGTTCGATAGAAGTGGATTATGACTGTCATTATGATGAAGCGCGTCAGGGTTCGTATATTCGGGTTTCGAAAGATTTAAAGTATGTTGATATCAAATTACTGAATCAAAATAGTCAGCCAACAGGTCAGTATTTGCGCTATACACGTGGAAAGTCAGCTTATCAATATCAAGGTGTAGTGAATTAAAGAGGGCAAGCTAAAATGCTTACCCACGTGATGTCTAGTGCGTATAGGTGGTAATAATCACATCAACTGGATGTTCTGCACCATCAAGACTCTGGATATCATGTTCTCGAATTTTCACAATTGGCCAAGTCACCAATTTACAGTTTTCACGCTGTAAAGCATGGTAGTAGAAATCGGACTTAAAGAATTTGAGTTTATTGGCAGCAGTATTAGGCTTAAGTTGGTGTCTGAGCCACGGGTCAGCAACTTGGGTTTCTAAAAAACGTAAAGCCAATAGGCATTTAATACGGGTACTAAATAATCGGCGGTTTTTAATGACTAATGGATGCTGGATTAAGCGCTGAACCCCGCGTTCTGTTTTGGGTAAAATGAAGTGAGGTTCATTTTGAAAAACACGAACAGATTGTGCCACCTGGCAGATTGACTCAAGTCCACTTACCGTGTGCTGATTGGTGCCAATAATCGCAACACGTTGTTGGTTAAAATCATGCTGTTTAATGTCTGATGATGCAATCAGTTGACCTCTGAAATGCTGAAAATATTCGGGATGGTTTTGAAATAAACCCGATAGGCTATCTGTTGGATGTAAATTAACCATGCTCGATCCTTAATTGTTTTTTTAGTTTTTCCTTAATCTTTTATTTTTAGTGTTTTTACTCTAAAAAGGCAAAATGATTAACTGTCTGAGCAGTCACGTTAACTTTAGTCTAAGGAGATAACATATTTTGATTATGCTTTTAAGGATGGACAGAGATGCAAAGGGTTCGTATTCATTTTGCCCAATGAATGTCGATAGAACAGTCATTGGGCAAATAGGTTCACGTCCGCTTAGCTATTTTTGATCTGCATTAAACGTTCAAAGTTTTCTAAACGTTTCTCTGTATCATAGATGTCACAAGTGAAAATAAACTCATCGACATCATATTCTAAAAGAAGTTGTTTCAAGCCTTCTTTTACGGTGCCATTTGAACCAATTTGTGCCATAGCATAGAAACTGTCTACGGACATTTTTTCCGCAGCTGACCAAAGGCCGTCCATGCTTTCAATAGGTGCTTTTAACTTTAAGCTTTGACCGCGCATCAGACCTAAAACACGTTGATAGGCACTTGTTGCCAAGAACTCCGCTTCAGCATCAGTTTCAGCAACGACCGTAGGGACACCCATCGACACATAAGGTTTCGATAAGTATTCAGAAGGTTCAAAGTTTTCACGATACAGCTGAATCGCTTGTTTCAGCATGCGCGGTGCAAAGTGTGATGCGAATGAGTAGGGAAGACCGAGTTTTGCTGCGAGTTGTGCGCTAAATAAACTTGAACCGAGTAACCATACGGGCACATGAGTCCCTTGTCCCGGCGTTGCAACAATACGTTGATTCGGCTCAGCATCTTTAAAGTAATGCAGAATTTCTAAGACATCTTGTGGGAATTGTTCTTCAGTTTCTTGACGACCACGACGAAGTGCGCGCATGGTGACTTGGTCTGTACCGGGTGCGCGACCTAAACCTAACTCAACACGATGCGGGTAGAGTGTAGCAAGTGTACCGAATTGTTCTGCTACCACAAGTGGCGCATGGTTTGGGAGCATAATGCCACCTGAGCCGACTTTTAAAGTTGAGGTATTCGCGAGTAAATAGCCGAGTAGCACCGCAGTAGCAGAGCTGGCAATACCATCCATATTATGATGTTCTGCAAGCCAAAGTCGGCTATAGCCTAAACGTTCAGCTTGTTGGGCCAATTTTAAGCTATGCTGTAGGGTGAGTTGTACAGTTTGATCTTCGCGGACAGGAGCTAATTCTAAAATAGAAAATTGAGTTTCGGACAATGTGCGCATTCGGCTTCTCAAATTTGCGGTGTATATCGAAATAATACGATATAAGCAGGGTTTTGTATATCGTTTTTATTCGATGTATTTTGTCTGCACGATAAATCAGTCGCTAATATGTTGAATTGCAACAGTGATAAATTTAATACAACCATTAAAAATGAATGAGAAGATCATATTCAAATTGTGCTGCTGATCGGTTGTACTTTAGCTTTTTGAGACAGAGATTATTTCTTAAATAAAAAAACACCCGAAGGTGCTTTTTTATTTGGAAACTTTTATAGATGACTTAACGTTTGCCGTTTTTGTACCAGCCTAAGTGCCGACCATTGTCACCACGGTAGTCGCGATCATTGTATTTATAGTTATTGTAACGGTAACCACGGTTGTTATCACGACGGTCATAACGATCATTGTAGCGACGGTCATCTTCATCATCGTAACGGCGGTCTTCTGAGACTTTTTTACCGAGAACGGCACCACCAGCTGAACCTAAGCCCGCACCAATATAACCACCATTGGTGCCACCCATGTTTTTACCTACTGTATAACCACCTGCACCGCCAAGTGCTGCACCAATGATTGCGCCATTACGGTCACGTTTGTTGGCTGAAGCGGCTGCACCTGCACCACCGCCAATGGCAGAACCAATCATAGCACCAGTTTGTCCACCCATTTGGTTACCAATTGCGGCACCGACTACACCACCAAGCGCAGAAGTCAGTGCTGTATTCGTACTATTGCCTGCGTATGTAGTCGTCATTGTTAATGCAGAAGTTGCAATTACAGTACTCATTAAAATTGATTTGATTTTCATTTTTAGACTCCTAAGAGTATGTTCATTTCGTCTTGATTTCACTTTAGCGAAACATATAGGAAGAATAATGAAGAGAAACTTTATCAAAATTGTTGCTTTGGTAAATGCTATGTAACGACTCTTCGTATTTTCTACCAGTTTAGCTCTGTGGAATTACGTCTTGATCTCTGTGCCATAAAAAAGCACCCGAAGGCACTGCTGTCCCATAGTTTGCTTTAAATAAAAAAACCTGAGTCCTAACAGTTAAAATATGAGTGTAAACAAACACTTTAACGACCAGGATTCAGGTTTTGTCACATCAGAATACCGTATTTTATGAGCTAATTAAACCTGTTGTGCGACAGGATTTTGAACAACTTGCTAAAGTACACCATGTTGGACAGAAATTTAGAGCGACTTCCCGTTGGGATCAGTTTATTGCCATATTGATGTCTCAATTCTCTTGTAGGCAAAGTCTGAGAGATATTCAATCCAATTTGGAGTGCCAACAGGAAAAGCTAAGTCATCTCGGAGCAAAATCTATTCCCCGAAGCACGCTGGCACGAATCAATGAGCAGCAGCCTGCTGCCTTGTATCAACAGCTATTTTACAAGTTGCTTAAATACTATGAACACTCAAAAGTAGCTCATAAATTTCGCTTTAAAAATCCCTTGTATTCCTTGGATGCCAGTCATATTGACCTGTCGCTTTCCTTATGTGAATGGGCCAAAGTTCATGACTCAAAAGCCAGCATGAAACTCAGCATAGGATTGAATCACAGCAATGATATTCCTGAGTTTGTTGCAGTTGAAAATGGCAAAGAAAATGACATGGTACAAGGTCGCAAATTCCAGTTTCCTGCTGGCAGCATTGTAGTTTTTGATAAAGGCTATGTCGATTACCAATGGTATGCAAATCTGACTGCTCAAAACATTGGATTTGTCACACGTTTTAGGCCTAAATCTGTGTATCAGGTGATCCAGCAACATCCAGTGCTTGAATCCAAAGGTATTCTAAAAGATGAAACCATTCAGCTGAATAGCGCACATGCCCTAAAAAGAAAAGCCCCAGTGTTAAGAAGAATTGAATATAGAGATCAGCAAAGTGGCAAGCACTTTAGCTTTCTCAGCAATAACTTTCATTTAGCCGCCTCCACCATTGCGGCGATTTATAAAGATCGTTGGAAAGTTGAGCTGTTCTTTAAGGCGATTAAGCAGAATCTCAAATTAAAAGCGTTTCTAGGCCGCAGCAGGAACGCAATTCAGACACAAATCTGGATTGCGATGATCGCCTATTTATTGGTGAGTTTCGCTCAACATTTAGGGAAAACAGGTTGGACAGTTCAACGTTTACTCAGAATAATTCAAGTGAATTTGTTTGAAAGAAGAACTTTAAAAGCTTTATTTTCACCCGATAAAATACCCATAAAACAAGAGGAAGCTCAAATGAGCTTCCTCTTGTGAAAAATTGTGGGACAGCAATGACCCGAAGGTGCTTTCTATGACATCTTTACAATGCTGTAAATTAATGGTGTTTACGATGTTTCTTTTTCCATTTTTTTCCATGGTAAGAGCTGGTTTGTTTGTCTTTTGAGATTTTATTCCCTAGTGCTGCACCACCTGCTGCACCTAATGCCGAACCGACATAACCACCGTTGGTACCACCCATGCTTTTACCTACGGTATAACCCGCACCACCACCGATGGCACCGCCAATAGCAGATTCTGTACGATTACGTTTGTCACTTGCAACAGCTGCACCACCTGCGCCACCCAGTGCTGCACCAATGGTTGCACCAGTGTTACCGCCCATGTTTTTCCCAATTGCAGTCCCTGCAACACTACCTAAAGCACTTGCAGCAGCAACGCGGGTTGTATTATCTGCATACGCAGTTGCAGTAAACATGGATGCTGTCGCTAATGTTGCTGACATTAAGAGTGTATTTAGTTTCATGTGTTTCTCCATGTCCAACATTGGTTGAACTGTCGTATTTATTTCGATGGCGCTAATGTAACAAAAAGATTCTAGTTAATTGTGAAGAGTTGAAACCAAATTGAAACCCGTTGGTTTCTTGTTTGTATCAGTTTTATTACAAATGTGAATAATGCGAATGAAATTTATCCAGACTCGTGCAAATGTGGATAAACCTAGGAGTGATGTAATTCACACTCTGCGTCATAGACGAATGAAGTGCTATTAAAAGTAGTTGGAGTGGGTGTAGATCATTATTTTAATTTTTAACGTCAATGGCTGAACCTATTTTCAAAAATATACAAATTCGATTTAGCTTATATGGAGTAAAAATCAGTCCATATTGAATAAAGATGTTCTTTGAGCGATAGAGTCGTTAAACTAAGCGCAAATTTTTTGGTGCTGTGAAACTGTATTGCAGCCTTTATATTGAGATATTTTCCTAATGAAAGAATCGTTACGTTTACGATTAGATCAACTTTCTGACCGTCACGAAGAATTAACAGCATTACTTGCAGATGTAGAAGTGATTTCAGATAACAAGCGTTTCCGCCAACTGTCACGTGAACATAGTGATTTGACTGAAATTACAGAAGTTTGGACCAAGTACAAACAAGCGGAAGCAGACATTGAAACGGCCGAAGCGATGTTGTCAGATCCTGACTTTAAGGAAATGGCGCAGGAAGAGATTAAAGAAAATAAAGCCATTATTGAGTCTCTAGAAGCTGATTTAAATATTTTAATGATTCCGAAAGATCCAAATGATGCCAATTCTGCCTATTTGGAAATTCGAGCGGGAACAGGCGGTGATGAAGCTGCTATTTTCTCGGGTGACTTATATCGCATGTATACTAAGTACGCTGAATCACAAGGCTGGCGTATTGAGGTGTTGTCTGAAAATGAAGGCGAACACGGTGGTTATAAAGAAATCATTTGCTTGGTGAATGGTGAGGGCGTTTACGGCCGCTTGAAGTTTGAAAGTGGCGCGCACCGTGTACAACGCGTACCTGCAACGGAGTCTCAAGGACGCGTGCATACTTCGGCGTGTACCGTTGCGATTTTGCCTGAAATTGATGTCGATACAACGGTCGAGATTAATGCATCAGACTTACGTATTGATACCTACCGTGCCTCAGGTGCGGGTGGTCAGCACATCAACAAAACCGATTCGGCTGTGCGTATTACCCATATTCCAACAGGAACGGTGGTGGAATGTCAGGAGGAGCGTTCACAGCATAAAAACAAAGCTAAAGCCATGGCTTTACTTGCTTCACGTTTGGAAAATGCAAAACGTGCAGCAGCTGATGCAGCAACGTCTGAAATGCGCCGTGACTTGGTCGGCTCGGGTGATCGTTCAGAGCGTATCCGTACCTATAACTATCCGCAAGGTCGTATGACCGATCACCGTATTAACTTAACTTTATACAAGTTAGATGCGGTTATGGAAGGCGATTTAACTGAACTATTAGATAGCTTACACCGCGAATACCAAGCAGATCAGCTTGCGATGCTTGCACAGCAGAATGGTGGATAATGAATATTGCCCAGGCTTTGGCTTTACGTGGTGAAGCTGAGAGTTACGAACGTCAAGAAAATGCATGGTTGCTGGAACACATTACCAAAATTGATTCTTTTGATTTGGTTATGAAAAAAGACCAAGTGCTGACCGATGAGCAAGAGCAAGCCTATGTTGCAGCACTTGCGCGAATCGAAGCAGGAGAGCCTTTGGCTTATGTGACAGGTTCACAGCCATTTTGGACGTTAGATCTGATTGTCACTCCTGATACCTTAGTGCCACGTCCAGATACCGAGGTACTGGTTGAAACTGTACTACGTTTAGACTTACCTGAAGATGCGCGCATTGTCGACTTAGGCACGGGGACGGGTGCGGTTGCGCTTTCATTGGCCAGTGAACGGGACACGTGGGACATTACGGCGACCGATATTTATGAGCCGACTTTAGCGGTTGCCCAGCAAAATGCAGAAAAGCATGACTTAAATGATGTGACTTTTGTGTGTGGTAGTTGGTTTGCACCGCTGAATCGAAAGTTTTTTGATGTGATTGTATCGAACCCGCCATATATTGATGCTGATGATACACACATGCAAGACTTAGCAACTGAACCTGAACGTGCCTTGGTTGCTGCGGATCATGGTTTGGCTGATTTAAAAGTCATTATCCAGCAAGGCAAAAAGCATTTAACCCTCGATGGCTGGGTGGTGCTTGAACATGGTTATGATCAAGCTGACGCTGTACAGAAAATCTTTAAAGAAGCGGGCTATAAGCAAGTCCGTACGGTAAAAGATTATGGTGGGAATGACCGCGTCACTTTAGGGCAGTGGACACAATAATTTCATTGTTCCCTTCAAAATAAAAGCGCAGTTGATGCGCTTTTATTTTTCTACCTTATGTTCCAAATACGTCACGCCAACGCAGTAGCCAAGTCTCGATGGCTTTCATGATGCCATCGCTGAATTTTCCAAGTACGGCTAAAAGAATAATTGCTAAAATCACAATATCGGGACGTGAAGTTTCTCGTCCATCACTCAGTAAGTAACCAATGCCTTGTGTCGCTGCAATCAGTTCTGCGGCAATCATAAACATCCATGCCAAACTTAAACTGTTGCGTAGTCCCGTTAAAATTCCCGGAGATGCCGCAGGTAAAATAATCTGTTGCACTTGCTGCCAGTATTTCAGTCGATAGACTTGCGCGACTTCGATGAGTTTTCGGTCAACACCTTTAATCGCTGCGACCGTGTTGGTATAGGTCGGAAAAAATGCACCAATTGCAATCAGGGTAATTTTCGATGCTTCATCAATCCCTAACCACAGTAAAAGTAGAGGAATCCACGCTAAGCTTGGGATGGATTTAATCGCTGAAAAACTGGGTTCTAAAAATGCTTCAACCTGTTTGTTGAGTCCGACCAAAATCGCACAAATTAATGCCAGAACACTGCCAATAAAAAAGCCTAAGAATACCCGCCATGTACTGGTCCAGACATGCATCCATAAATCTGCCTGCCATAAATCTAGAAAGGTTTGCCATAAACTACTGGGTGCAGGCAATAAATAAGGTTCAATAAAACCTGCACGGACCAGATATTCACAAGCAATCAGTAAGAGCACTGGAAGGGTGATCGCTTTGAGAACACGCTTCAATTTCAACTGAAATGAGGAACCCTTTTTCACTTCAATAGGGGTGAAAGAGCTCGCGACTGACTTGGTCATTATTTGCTTACAACCTTTTGTGCATATTGTGGCTTAAACAACTGAGTCACGACTTGATTGACATTTGTTCCTTTACGGACTAAGTCTTCTTCATTCAAAATACTGCCAGACTTTTGTAATGCGGCAATCTGTTTGGCTGACGGAATGTTTTGATCAAAGTTGGTACGGCTTAATTGTAATTTTGCGACATTCAACGGAAGTTTGGACTCGCGTGCCAATAACTCCGCCAGTTTCTCTGGATTAGCTTTGGCCCACTTACGTGCTTGTTCATAGGCTTTAATCACCGCTTCAATGGCTTCGGGGCTTTGCTGAGTAAAAGACTCTTTGACACTGAGCACGCTATAACTATTAAACCCAATATTTCGATACAGTAGTTTTGCGCCAGATTGCACTTGTGCCGAAGCCATCAATGGATCTAGGCCTGCCCAAGCATCGACTTGACCACGTTCTAAAGCTGTTTTGCCATCTGGATGTTGTAAATGGACCAGTTGCACGTCACGTTTATTTAGACCCACTGTATCCAATGCTTGTAGGGTAAACAGAAATGGATCTGTGCCTTTAGTTGCTGCAATTTTCTTTCCTTTTAAGTCTTTTAAACTTTTAATCTGGGAGTTTTTAGCAACCACCAAAGCGGTCCATTCAGGTTGGCTCTGGATATATACGGTATTAATTGGACTGCCGTTGGCACGACTGAGTACGGCTGCAAGCCCTGCGGTTGAAGCAAAATCGACACTGCCGCTATTTAAATACTCCAGTGAACGGTTACTGCCTTGGCTAAACACCCATTTAATTTCAGTCTTAGGTAGGGCTTTTTCTAACAATTTCTGCTCTTTCACCACAAGACTGGTTGGCGCGTAATAGGCATAATCGAGTTTGAGTGTGTTTGGAATAGCGGCATGGGCATAAGAGCCGATCAGACCTAAAATCAGTGAAGTGCTCAGTAGTTTAAAGTTTTTCATGTTGCATCATTTAAATAAGTTCATTTGTGGATTCTTTTAACCTGATGGATGCGAAAAATAAAAAAAGAAAAATGGATAACAAAATATTAAATTGAAATAAACGGGTGGTCTTAGTTTAACTATCTGAATTTTAATAACTTGATTGAGCTATGTGTAGTTTTTGGAGTATAGAATAACTTCCAAAAAGCATAGAATAATTTCTTCTTATATGAAAATTACATAACTAAATCATTCATTTTGAATGTAAAAAAGCGACTGTAAAAGTCGCTTTTTTTTGAGGGATTGCAAGCTTACATAGGATAGTCTTGTAAGCTGTCAGACACTTCAACTTGCTCTAAAGCATCAGTTTCAAGTGCAAGGCAAAGCGTCACAATTTTCTTTAGATCAGCTAGATATTGTTCATCTTTAAACGATGCACCTAACTGCAGGGCTTGAATACGGTCAGCGCTAATATCCAACGCTTGAGCAGCTTCAATTGCATCAACTTCATTAAAAAATGCAGTAACAGCATGATTTAATTCGAGGTCTGATGCATTGAGAATGCCTTGATCCAGTTGCTCTTCAAATTGTGGGGTAGGAGACTGCAAAGCTTGAGTAAAGTTTTGCACCAGACGTTGATCGAGAACATCAATCATTTTAAGCATGTCATAACCTTTAAAAGAAATAAGGTGATTAAACAGGGGGAGTACAGCCAGAAAGTAAGCATTAAAGAATGCTTTAAAATTGGTTGAAAAATAATCCATTTTGGAGCTTTTTGCAAATAGATTCCGATAAATGAAAGATGGATTTGTTAAGTGAATGAAAAGCTTAAATTTATTAAATTGAGTGCCTGTGTGCATTTCATACGACTGTTGCAAGGGGCTCGGATAGATCAAAAAGAAGCAATTTAATATGGAATATTGTGAAATTTTAATTAAAAATTTATTTGAGTTTATTTTAAGCTATTGAAATATATTACTTATGTTGTCAGTGCTGTTGCAAATTACTTTATTTTGAGATTACAGATGCAGATTCAAAAGATTGTGGAATTTCAATTTATAAATACAAGCTAAAGCAAGATGAGGTACATCACCTTGCTTTAGCTGTCTTTGTTTGGGGTGGAGAATGATGAACGTTTAAGCCACTAGTTAAAGTGCTTTTGCCTCAGTTGTTCTAGGCGGAGTTGGTACTGCTGTTGCCATGTACTTTCAGCTAAGTTTTGTTTTTGCTGGTTCATTTCTTGGTTTAGAGCAGTAAGCTCAGATTGGTAACTGGCGATCTGTTGTTGCTGACGAGCGACTTGTTGTTCGCGTTCAGCCATTTGTGCTGCTTCTTTGCCTGAAAAGTAGCTGTTACGAATTTGTTGGGTAATTTCTTGCTGTTGTATTGGATCGGTGACGCCAATTAAAGCCAATTTAAGGGCTTTATCATAACCACCACTTTGACCATCAATGTTTTTGCTCGGGTTTTTATATTGTTGCTGTAATTGCGAGAGTTCACTCAGACGTTGTTGTAGCGTCATTTGCGGTGCTCGGCCCAAGAGTTCACCATAAGCAAACTGATAGCTGGCAAATTCTTTTTCTTCAGCAAAGCCGAGTTGTGTTTCTTGCTTACCTAAAGTCTGTTCACGTAAGTTCCAAATTTCCTGATAACGCTGTTGTGGAGTCATTTGTGTGGACATAGTTCTAGCTTGCATTTCTTTTTCATACAGTGGCAGGCGTTCTATCAATTGTTTTAAAGTCTGGGCAAACTGCTGATCTGGATATTTGTCCAATACCTGTTTTAATAATGCCTGACAGTTGGTATCGGGGCAGTTTAGCTGTAACTGGTTTAATAATTGTGTGATATTGCCCGGATTTTTTTGAAAGTGTTGAATAATTTGTTGGATGGATTCTTGTTGCTGTTGTTGCTGCATTTTTGACTCGTCGTTGTTTGCAGCAGCAAGCTTCTCTTGCAAACTGCTGGGTTGAGCAGTCTCTGTAAGGGACGGTGAGGATGCCTGAGTTTGACCCGATGTGGCATAGGATGGGCCAAGGCCCAACCATATCACCACACCGATCACCAATACACTCAGCACCAAAGCGATAAGCCGTAAGCGCTTCATTATTCTTCCTCATGGGTTGTATTGGAATTGGCCCATGACAGGGAAGTGGTCAGATAAGTCCCAAGTCATAAACAAGGGATCGGTAGCCGAGCGAAGAATACGGACATCATTACGTGCTTGTATAGGCTGACGGTGGTTATTGGATGACACCACATAGTCTAAATACTCTACGGTAGAGCCGCCCGTGAGTCCTGCACCCGCGAGTTTATTCACCCGTGGATCGAAGGTTGATTCGGTATATCCTGTGCTGACTGGTACCGTACCATTCAAGTTAATTTGCATTTGTGCATAATCTTGCGGCCACAGTAGCTTGTTGACATTAAAGTCACCGCCCATAAGTACTGCATCAAATGACGGGATATTTTGCTTATCGACCAAAGCGCGGATTTGCTTAAATTGTTGCTGGCGCATATCACGTGCCGCGTCGGTATCAAACGATGCGGTA
This sequence comes from Acinetobacter sp. SW-226, assembly GCF_055632855.1. NCBI lineage: Bacteria > Pseudomonadati > Pseudomonadota > Gammaproteobacteria > Moraxellales > Moraxellaceae > Acinetobacter > Acinetobacter sp. SW-226. The sequence goes on from NZ_CM145752.1 coordinate 1,367,514, forward strand.
TGCGTGGAGGTCACATGATAGGCTTTGCCATTCTTGAGAATTTCAGCATAAATCACGCCTTTATCGGCAAAACAGTCAATCCCTGTACAGCTTGGGTAAATAAAATGATCCGTTTGTACAATCGGGTGGCGACTGGCAACCAATATACCGCTGTCATAAATGTTGTAGCCTGAACCGATTGGAATATAGGTTTGGTACGGATATTCCTGAGCTAATTTGGCCAACATGGCGGTACGACCAGAAGCAAAGGTCTCTTGGAATAAAATCGCGTCGTAGCCTTTTAGGTTTTGTGGTAGTTGTTCTAAGCGTTCATCAATTTTACTTGCCACCAAAGGAAGGGCATAAATATTGTAGGTTAAAACTTTAAACTCATCGGCACTGCTGGCAACAGGTTCTGGCACGGTATTTTGATGGATGGTGTAGTGGAAGTCGTCATAACCACCAGTGTATTCAGCTTTAAAAGCAGTCTGCGCCGTTTTTCCTGCATAATTGGTGTTGAAACGCTGAATGTTACGGTCGTTGAACCATGGTGCAGAGAAATCACTGTCAGATGCAGAATGTTTAATATTACTTCCAGACCAAGTGCCAGTCATAGATTGTTTCAGGGTGACGCTTGAACCACCGCCTGTAATCACGGTATCAAAATTATAGGTTTGGCCTGACTTTAGCCCAGTATAACGGTTATAACGCAGTACACGTTTGGTTTCATAAGGGGCAATTTGAGTGGCTTCTTGAGCCCATTGACTCCCTTGCGTTAAGGTGCGTGTACCGTGATGATTAATATTGACAGAGACTGTTTCAGGGGTGGTATTGGTCACATAAACGTATGAGTCGGCTATCACTGGCTGACTGCACACTAATAATGATAACCATCCGATATTTTTCATTAAGTTTTTATTTAATTGGCTACTCATGTTTTCCCTCCATGATGTTTTTATTCAACATTGTGTCAAGAACAATATGACGAGATCACTATGGCAGTTAATTTTTTGAAGTCAGTGACAAAGTGCGACAGCACCTTGATTTTCCGATGAATGAGCATCAAAAATTCAATTTAATGTATAAGCTCTGTTGACATTTCATTTGGCAAATCAAAACCCAAGTCAGAACAATAGAATGTTAAGGTTTTACTTGAACGAGAGAATTTTATTGGCTAGTGATTTGTGATGTAGAAAGAGCAAGAGCATCTCGTAGTTGCTTATACCAATCGACCTCAGTTAAGCGTCCTTATTTTGACGATAAGCACCGGGACTGACCCCAGTCCACTTTTTAAAAGCACGGTGGAACGCACTCGGATCATGAAAATTGAGTTCAGTGCTAATGTCTTGTAATGATACTTGGCTGTTACTGAGCAGCTCAATCGCCATATCACGGCGTATATCATTTTTCAGTTGCTGATAACTGAAACCTTCGCTTTTCAGTCGCCGCTGAATAGTCGCCTCAGACATATTGAAATGATGGGCAATTTCAGACAGTTCAAGCCATTGTATAGGTGGCTCTTGCATTAAGTAGCGACGAATCTGGGCACTGGTTGAATGTGGGTTTTTATAACGGGTCAGTAAAATATGTGGAGTTTGCTGAATAAATTGATACCACGATTTACTGTCCTGTTTTATTGGCATTTTTAAATAATTGGCATCGAACTGAATGTAGTTTTCAGCCATTTGATACTGGATATTTTCACAAAAACGAACTTTATAGTCGATGTCATCTGTAGGTGCATCACATTTGAGTTGAATTTGATTCAAAATCACCCGTTGACCCACTAGCCAACACATAAGCGCATGAATCAGCATGATATAAGTCGCGTAACTAAACATGCGTTTGGGCTGTTGTCGTTCATAAATCACAATATAGGCATAATGCTCTTGCACCATGAGTTGACTGCTAAAGTCATCTAGCACCAGATTCATAAACTGCAAAATATGCTGAATGGCTTGGTCCAGCTGGGTGGTGTGTAATAGTGATTTAGACAAAAACTGAAAACTGCCACGGCGCATAGCATGACGATCCATCCCAAAAAACTCATCATTCATGACATTGGCCAGTTCAGTCCAGAGCTGTGCATATTGATTGACTGAGACTCGTGCTTTTGTCGCACTTAACAGTTCGTTATTGATGCCTGCATTTTTCAAAATATCAGCAACTGCATATCCCTGCTTTTCAGCTTCAAACAATGCTTCGTGTACCAAAGCAATTGAAATGGAATCTTTCTGGGCGTTTGCATGTTCCGACGCAGTCATAGTGGCTTCCATATTTTTATTGTGCATTTTGAGCATTGTCCAAAACCATCATGGAAGATGCAATATTTGGAAATTGTACTTAAAGGGTTCTGTGTTTACATTTCTTCTTAAGTCGTAGCATTCAATCATACAAGGAAAAATAAATGAAGATTCAAGGGAAGGTTTTTGTGGTCACGGGTGGTGCATCAGGGTTAGGTGCAGCGACTACCCGTCATTTGATTGAGCAAGGCGCGAAAGTCATTTTGGTAGATATGAACCAAGCTTTAGGTGAAGAGCTACAGCGTGAGTTGGGTGAAAATGCTCAGTTTAAAAGCCTTGATGTTACTGATGAGCACGCCGTGCAAAGTTTCTTCCAAGAAGTCGAGGCGGAATATGCACAATTGAATGGTTTGGTGAACTGTGCAGGTGTAGCGCCTTCAGCCAAAGTGTTGGGTCGTGAGGGTATTCATGAGCTGGCTTTATTCCAAAAAGTATTAAACATCAATGTCTCAGGTACTTTTAATTTGCTGCGTTTTGCTGCGCAGTTAATCGCGAAATATGAACCTCAAGCCGGTGAAGAAGAACGTGGCGTGATTGTGAATACAGCTTCAGTTGCAGCCTATGACGGACAAATTGGCCAGACCGCTTATGCAGCATCGAAAGGCGCGGTTGTCTCAATGACTTTGCCGCTGGCACGCGAGCTAGCACGTGAAAAAATTCGAGTGATGACCATTGCTCCAGGCATTATGGAAACGCCAATGTTGAAGGCGATGCCGCAAAATGTACAAGATGCGCTAGGTGAAATGGTGCCATTTCCGAAGCGTTTGGCAAAACCGCAGGAGTTTGCTCAGCTTGTGGGGCATATTTTTGAAAATAGTTATTTGAATGGTGAAGTGATTCGTTTAGATGGCGCGATTCGTATGCAGCCTAAATAATTTATTTTGACTTGTGATCTTTGAATTTATAACGGAGTCTTGCGTCGATAAGTAAAGGCTTCTTATAACCTTCGGTTCGACCTACTTTTCTTTCGGGAAAAGTAGGCAAAACCATCTCCATTCGCAAAACCTGTTTTATTAAATTTACAGAGTACTTTCTCGCAGAAACATTATCTTTTGAAAGGCTTTCAGGTTGCGAATGGGTCGCCGTGTATCAAATATTTATTAAATTTAATAACCTGAACAGAGAAGGGACACTCCATGCTTTTAAATGAAGAACAAAAAATGGTTCAGGATATGCTTCGTAGTTATTCGCAAGAAAAACTGAAGCCAACCGCAGCTGCACGTGACAAAACGGCACAGTTTCCTGCGCAAGAACTTAAAGAGTTGGGTGAGTTAGGTGCTTTGGGTATGACTGTTTCACCTGAGTGGGGTGGTGCGGGCCTAGATTATATTTCACTGGTGGTGGCACTTGAGGAAATTGCAGCAGGTGATGGTGCTATTTCGACTATTGTCAGTGTGCAAAACTCACTGCCGTGTGGCATTACCCAGCGTTATGGCACTGATGCGCAAAAGCAGAAATATTTAAGTAAGCTTGCCACAGGTGAGTGGTTAGGATGTTTTTGTCTCACTGAACCACAAGCAGGCTCAGATGCAGGAGCATTGGAGTGTAAAGCCGTTCGTGAGGGCGATGAATGGGTGCTGAATGGAACCAAACAATTTATTACCACAGGAAAGCATGCTCAAGTCGCTTTGGTTTTTGCAGTCACAGACAAGGCTGCGGATAAGAAAGGTATTTCTTGCTTTTTAGTCCCAACCGATACCGAAGGCTATATCGTCTCTCGTATAGAAGAAAAGATGGGGCAGCACTGTTCAGATACGGCAACCATTGTTTTAGAGAACTGCCGCATTCCAGCAGATCATTTGCTAGGCGCGGAAGGTGAGGGCTATAAAATTGCACTCTCAAATTTGGAGTCAGGACGTATTGGTATTGCAGCGCAATCAGTGGGCATGGCGCGCGCCGCTTTAGATGCTGCGGTTGAATATGCCAATGACCGTAAAGCCTTCGGTATTGAAATTGTACAACATCAGGCGGTTGCTTTTCGTTTAGCTGATATGGCGACACAAATTGAAGCGGCACGGCAGTTAATTTTCCATGCAGCCGCTTTGAAGGACGCAGGATTGCCGTGTTTAAAAGAAGCGTCTATGGCCAAACTGTTTGCCTCAACTATGGCGGAGCGTGTTTGTTCTGATGCGATTCAAATTCATGGTGGTTATGGCTATGTCTCAGATTTTCCAGTTGAGCGAATTTATCGGGATGTTCGTGTGAGCCAGATTTATGAAGGAGCATCTGATATTCAACGTCTGGTCATTGTACGTGAAGTCACCAAGGTTTAAGTTGACTCAGTTTTAGACCTTGGTCGATGTTCAAAGCTTGCATTTTCATTGAGGGATTTGGAAATTGTAGGTGCATTTAAAACATGGTTATCTAGGTACAGCGGTTAATTACGGTCACTAAGTCGGGCAGTTAAGCTGCTTTAGGTTTTCAAACAATATAGGACTGACAATGAGGTCAGTTCAACGCTTAAAACGATAAAGAACATGGACGGCCAAAGTGGATTTGGCCTTTTAAAATGGATAATACGAGGTTGTCGTGATGAAGACATTAGAACAAGCCCATCAAGAATTTAACTATGAGCAATTGATTCGGGAACAATTGGTCGGCCAACCCAATGCAATGAATGCCTATATTGAGTGCTGTCAGCGCTATGTCGGGCAGCAAAAAATAGCACTCATTTGGGAAGGAAAAAATGGTGAGTCTGAGCAATGGAGTTTTGAACAGCTCGATGTGGCCTCAGCACAGTTGGCAAATTATTTTAAAAGTATCGGGATTCAAGTAGGTGATTGCATCGCAGGGCTGTTACCGCGTACGCCAGAACTATTGATTACGATTTTAGCAACATGGCGAATCGGCGCGATTTACCAGCCTTTGTTTACCGCTTTTGAGTCGAAGGCGATTGAGCATCGAGTTTTAACTGCGAATACTAAATTGATTGTGACCAATGCAGAACAACGCCCAAAGTTAAATCATGTTGAAGTCAAACATATCCTGACTGTAAATGCGGGAACAAACTTAGCTAGTAACGAAGCTGATTTTTGGCAAGAGGTCAAACAACAGTCCGATCAATGTGAAGCTGTTTTGTGTAGCTTTAATGATGATTTTCTGATGATGTTTACCTCGGGCACCACAGGTTTGGCGAAATCAGTGCCTGTCCCTTTAAAAGCAGTTTTGGCTTTTAAGGGCTATATGCAATATGCGGTAGATTTAAGAGATGATGATTCATTCTGGAATTTAGCCGATCCGGGCTGGGCTTATGGGTTGTACTATGGAATCACAGGCCCGCTCAGCTTGGGGCATAGCATCATTATGGATGAACGTGCATTTAGCGTGGATTATGCGGTTGAGGTTATTAAAAAGTATCGTGTCAGTAACTTAACGGGTTCGCCTACAGCTTTTCGGATGTTCTTTGGTTTCAAAGAAAAGTTTGATCCTTCCATTAAAACCCACTTACGCGCCGTCAGTAGTGCGGGTGAGCCTTTGACCCCAGAAGTGATTCATTGGTTCAATAATGATCTGAACGTCAACATTTATGACCAATATGGACAAACTGAGTTGGGCATGGTGATTGCCAACCATCATGCACTGGAGCATGATAAAAAAGTCGGGTCGGCAGGCTTTGCCAATCCTGGGCACCGCTTTGCTGTACTGGATGCGAACCACCAAGAAGTGAAGCGCGGAGAGATTGGAACGTTGGCGATAGACTTTAGTCAGTCACCACTGACATGGTTTAAGGGTTATGGTGGCAATAATCGAAAGTCCTTTGTGGGACAGTATTATTTAACTGGTGATACGGTCAAACTGAATGAAATTGGCGGTGTCGATTTTGTTGGACGTGCTGACGATGTCATTACAACGTCAGGCTATCGAGTTGGGCCTTTTGATGTCGAAAGTACCTTGCTTGAGTGTGAAGAGGTTTTAGAGTCGGCTGTGATTGGTAAGCCTGACCCAGAACGCACTGAAGTGGTGAAAGCTTTTGTGGTGCTGAAACCTCAGTACCAAGCCTCTAAAGAGTTGGATAGCAAACTCCAATCCTATGTGCGTTCACGTTTATCTAAACATGCGTATCCGAAAGAGATTGAGTTTGTTGAAAGCTTGCCGAAAACGTCGAGTGGCAAAATTCAACGTAATTTACTGAAACAGCAAGAAGTGGCAAAGATACAAACCTTACAAGCTGCAATTTAATTTAAAGATAAAAGGGTCTTAGTGGTAAGTCGAATTCGCAGTAATTGTTGATCTAACCGATTGAAAAAAAATTATCTTGGCGGAGTTTTATCGAATTTTCATCCAATTTTGTCATTAGCCTGCTGCTCGCCCTACTTTTGTTTCGGCAAAAGTAGGCAAAACCATTGTCACCTGCAAAACCTGTTCTTTTCTTGGATTTATTAAAAGATATCGAAGAAACATTATCTTGCTTAGACCATGCAGGTTGCAGATGACATTTTCGCGTATCATATTTTTTGTTGAACTCTAATTAGAATTAAAGCCAGTCAGTTCTAAATAGGCTGGCTTTTCTTTGCTCCATTTATAGTGATATGTGACCTGTGGGAACACCGCCTGAAATATAGCTAGATGTATAAATAGCCTAAGTAAATTTAACTAGGCAACTACTATGATTCAATATCCGTAATTTAAAAATGAAAAGATGAGCCATTTAAAGCACATCGCATTTATTGAATTTGTGCATAGCCAATCTTAGTTTCATAGTTATAATTCGACATCAATATTTTCTTTAGCAAAAGGCTGAATCATGGACGAGTTAGATGAAAGTCTAGAACTCAGTAATGCTGAAATGCATCTCTATAGCCGCCAAATTTTATTGGACGGATGGGATATAGAGGCGCAAGAAAAACTCAAGTTAGCCAATGTACTCATCGTGGGTTGTGGAGGCATCGGTTGTTTGACTGCGGAGTTACTGGCACGTGCTGGCGTAGGGCAAATCACTCTGATTGATGCAGATACGATCGAAGTAAGCAATCTGCAAAGACAGATTGCCTATGTAGAAAACAATGTCGGTTTCTATAAAGCAGAGGTTTTGGCCCAGCGTTTAAAGCAGATCAATCCCTATATCCAAGTCCATGCGCATACTGTAAAGCTTGATACATCTAATGCAGCTCGCTTAATTGTTGGTCAAGACCTAGTTCTTGATGGTTGTGATAATTTTACGACGCGGTATTTGGTCAATCAGCAGTGTAAAGCGGCCAATATTCCACTCATCAGTGCATCAGCTATTGGTTTTCAAGGGCAACTCTTTATGGTGGAAGGTGAGTCCGCTTGCTATGAATGTCTGTTCCCGAAAGAAGAACATGAAAATGAAAGCCTACGCTGTGCAGATTCGGGCGTTCTTGCCACCACTCCGAACGTAATGGCTAGTCTTCAAGCGCATCATGCACTTTTATACTTAGGTTTAAATGTCTCCGCACTCAAACAACGCCTGTTGCTTTGGGATGGCTTAAGTATGAAACAACGTTTGCTTGCTTTCGAAAAAGATACAGATTGTCCAGTTTGTCAGGCAAGATAAGCCTGCAATTTTTTCATTCTTTGATACACTCAATACAATTTATTTTTGACCGATATTATGAAAAACAATATCTTTTTAGATGGACTGCGCTCTGTTGCCCGTGTTGGGGAAACAGCAGTCATTGCAGCGCGTGCAGGTATTAAGTACGCAACTGAAAAACCAAGTAATGCCAAACTGATGCGTGAAACCTTTGAGTCTTTGGGTTCAACCTATATCAAGCTGGGTCAGTTTATTGCCAGTACACCTTCACTTTTTCCACGTGAATACGTTGAAGAATTCCAAGGCTGTTTAGACCAAACCCCATCTTTACCGTTTAGTTATGTACAAGGGGTTTTGGCGTCTGAGTTTGAAGGTCGAAATCTGTCTGAGATTTTTGCATCAATTGATGAAACACCGTTAGCTTCGGCATCTATTGCCCAAGTCCATGCCGCAAAACTGGTAACGGGCGAAGATGTAGTGATTAAAGTGCAAAAGCCAGGTGTAGAAACAATTCTCTATACTGACTTAAATGTGCTGCACTGGGCAACCAAGGTCTTGGAAAAAGCGGTGCCTAAAGTCAAATTTGCATCTCTTGCAGACATTGTGGAAGAAATCAAAACCCGCATGGTTCGTGAAGTCGATTTTATTGAAGAAGCCAGTAATCTGGATGACTTTGTGAACTATCTCAATATCACACAAAACCATAAAGCCATGGCACCGAAGGTCTATCACCAATATTCGACTCGCCGTGTGCTGACCATGCAACGGTTATATGGTGTACCATTAACCGATTTTAATGTGGTGAAACAGCGTTGCAAAGATCCATCACAAGTCCTGATTACTGCCATGAATACATGGTTTGGTAGTCTGATGATGTGTAATAGCTTCCATGCTGACTTACACGCTGGAAACTTGATGTTGCTTGATGATGGTCGTGTCGGTTTTATTGACTTTGGAATTGTGGGCCAGTTGAAACCTGAAGTATGGACAGCTTGTATCGCCTTTATGGATGCCTTACAAAAAACCGATTATGCACTCATGGCGGAAAATATGCTGAAAATGGGCATGACCGCAGTGCAGATTGATACGCAAGTGTTGGCCGCAGATCTTGAGCGTTTATTTAGTGGTGTGCTGTTGGCAGATCCGCAAGAATTACTGAGTTCAAACCCAGCAGATTTGAATGACATTATGATGGATATGGTAGCAGTGGGCGAGCGTCACGGCATTCGCTTCCCACGTGATTTTGCCTTGTTATTTAAACAGATGCTGTATTTCGATCGTTTCATGCGCATCCTTGCACCGTATACCGATATCTATGCTGACCAGCGTTTGCAAATGGTGCAAACTATGGACCCAAATGTGTTGTTAAAAAACTAAATTCTTTTGAAGCACATTCTCCAAAAAATCCCTTTCAGTCCTTCTTTTGAAAAGAGGGACTGAAAACGCTTTCCTGTTAAACGGATGAGAAACATGGTTTCGCAAGGCAGGGATTAAAAGTCAAAATCTGTTAAAGGTAATAATGTGGACGCAATTATCATTGAAGGCTTAAAAGTTGAAACAGTGATTGGCTGTTTTAACTGGGAACGTCAGATTATTCAGCCTTTAATGTTGGATATGATTATTCAAACAGATTTGGAGCAAGCATCAAACTCAGATGACTTAGACCATACCTTAAATTATGCTGAAATTTGTGAAATCGCGGCAAAGGTTATTCAAGAAGCCAAGCCTGAACTGATTGAACATGCGGCAAAGTTGGTCATCAACGCACTTTTTTCTACCTTTCATGCGATTGAATCAATTAATATTACCATCCGTAAGCCTGCCATTATCGCGCAAGCAAATTCTGTAGGAATTCGTCTTGAACGCCACCGAAACGATTTTCGCCCTAGCTCTGGCGAGTAATAATAACCCTCAGCAACATTTTTTATATGCCTCTGATGAGTTATCTAAAATTGGGCAGCTGCAATTTTCGAACATTTATTTAATTCCATGTCGTGATGGTGTCGGAGCAGATTATTGGAATGCAGCGTGTTTGCTGAAATCAGCTTTGTCTGCTTCTGAGATTTCAGTCTTGCTGAAAAAAATGGAAAATGCCTCTGGACGAATTCGTCCATCGCATCAAATTGCTTTGGATGTTGATTTGATTGCATGGGGTGACAACCTAGAGCATATGCAATTTAATCCTAAGAAACTGCCTTTGGCTTTAGATGTTAAAATTCCAATGTTTGATGTGTGGAAGGATGCTGCCTTTCAACATGCAGAGCATACATTTCCAACGGTCAGTTGTTTAGAAACCAATTAACATATTGAAGTGTGATTGCATTTATAACTGCTTTAAGATGTATATAAAAATACAATTCAAAGCGAGTTATTTCATGAAAATACAAATTTTGAGTGCGCTTTTTTTAGCAATGCTTGTAGCGGGTTGTCAATCAAATCCATCAAACATGGTTGAAGCGGAATCAGATCTGACTTCAGTAGTGACAAGTACAGTTGGGAATGAAGTCTCAGCATCGAAATCTGCTGAAAATAAAGCGCTAGAGCAGGCGGTGCATGCCTATACGCAAGATCAGTCAAATTATCAAACTAATACTTTTGATTTGAATCAGGATGGTCTGGCTGATGCAGTGGTACTGCTGGATGGTTCAGAATGGTGTGGTTCTGGTGGATGTACTTTATTGGTCTTTAAAGGACTTGCTAATGGACGCTTCCAACCACATAGCAAAATGACCGTATCATCTACCCCAATTTATGCTTTAAGTACACAGACGCAAGGTTGGCATGATTTGTCGGTTTACACACGTGGTTTAGGACAGGTCATACTCAAGTTCAACGGAAAAAGTTATCCATCCAACCCTTCATTGGCAACTAAATATACAGCGAATTTGAAACAAGTAAGCAATACCTTATTGTTGCCGATCGTTGTGGAATAACTCAGCACTAAGTCAATAAAAAAGCAGTGGTGATTCCACTGCTTTTTTATTTAAACCCTTGTTGTTTAAATAAAATAACTGGTCTTGGTCATGAGTTTTGATATAGCCGTCATGGTGATTTTGACAGGAATAGGTAAATCGACACCGCCAGCATTTAGTGCTGTATCACGGTGATGTAATTCATCTTCATTCATTTGTACAAGGATATTGCGTGAACGATCATCTTGAGCAGGGAGTTGGCTGATGTGGTGTTGTAAATGCAGACTGACTTGGCGCTCCGTTTCTGCAACAAAACCTAAGCTATATTTATCGCCTGCAATGCCTGCGATTGCGCCCATACCAAAAGACAAACCATACCAAATTGGATTGAGCAGACTGGTATGGCTATCCAGTTCTTTTAAGCGGTCTTCACACCATGCGAGATGGTCTTGTTCTTCAATCGCGGCTTGTTCCATTTCACGGCGTACATTTGGCAGTTTTGCAGTTAAGGCCTGACCATGATAGAGCGCTTGAGCACAGACTTCGCCACTATGGTTGACTCGCATTAAACCAGCAACATGACGCGCTTCACTGACGGCCAGTTGGGTTTCTACCGCCTTACCTGGGTTCTCGCGTTGAGCAGACGTTGTGCCAGGAACTAAGCTGCGCAGGGCTTGATCAAAAGAATTGATAAATTTATCTATGCCAGTGTAATGACGCATAACTTTAGTCCTCTAACTCAGGTTGTACAGTTTTTAGCATAGGTTTAAGTTGATATAACAACCATACTGTAAAAACTGCACTCAATATAGCGGTAATGCTGAAAAGTATTTTAATATCAATCTTTAAAACACTTAAAATGATAATCGAAAATACAGCGAGATGACACCATAAACACCGCATTTAAAATGTTGTTTGCGGCAACAACACGTGCACGGTGTGACCGCGGAGAATACGCTTGCATCATGGCATACAAGGGTACGATATAAAAACCACCACTGATGCCAAGCAAAGTCACTGCGAGCATGACATGATAGTAAACCATACCGTGGTTGAACATATCGCTAACATTGAGCATTGCCTCTGTGCGTTCTGGGACATAAGCGAGACTCAAGGCCAAATAAAAGGCAAATAGAGTCAGTCCAATAGCACCCACAGGCACCATTTTTATATTTACTTCTGAACCACCAATCTTACGGCATAACAGCGAACCGACCCCAATGCCGACAGAGAAAAAGGTCAAGAGTAGACTTACGACATTTTCTGAAGCGTGTAAATTTTGCAAGGTCAACTGTGGAATTTGAGTGAGGTAGGTCGCCCCATAAAACCAATACCATGAATTCCCCAGTAAAACCATAAAAATGAGGGGCAGGCTTTTGGCATATTGAAGTGTTTGAAAACTCGTTCTAAAGAAATTCCAGTCAATCTTTAAATCGGGTGCGCTGACTTTTTGTTTTAAAATATAGCGGCTAGAGAAATAACCCAAAATAGCAATCGTAACCACAGTCAGGCTAATCCAAAACAAATTGCCATTTGACGCTGAAATGACCGCACCACCTAAAATCATGCCCACCAATATGGCAATAGATGTACCTGATTGGAACAATGCGTTGCCAGACATGAGTTCATTTGGCTTGAGAATCTCAGGTAAAATGGCGTATTTGATTGGGCCAAAGAAGGTGGAGTGTGTGCCCATCATAAATAAAGCCAACAACAGCAACCATAGATTTCCCAATAAGAATCCTGCTGAGCCAATCAGCATAATCACAATTTCTAAAATTTTAATGCTGCGAATCAACTGTGAGCGTTCAAATTTGTCAGCAATTTGTCCTGCTGTTGCGGAGAAAATAAAGTAAGGTAGGATAAATAAAAGTGCAGCTAGATTATTGAGTGTACTTACACTGGCTGCTTGTTGATTAATCCATCCATAAGTAATGACTAAAAGCAAAGCTTGTTTATAAACATTGTCGTTTAATGCACCAAAGAATTGGGTAATAAACATGGGAAGAAAGCGACGGGTACTTAATAGATGTTCATTGTTTTTCATGCTTTTTGCACTGCATTAAGTTTTATTAAGAAATGTGACTAATTGCTCAATCGTTCAATAAAATCATGTAAGATATTTAAAACCTGAAATTGGGTAAAATAATCAATAGATTTCAGTTCTTTTGGGTCATTTCATTAGAGCAAATCCATAAAGATTAAATAAATTTAGAGTTTTCTATGCTTGCCAAAACAAATTTTAAAAAGTCGACTCTTTCATTGAGTATGAATTCTTTCATACCGTGGCATCATAACAATAAATATTTATGCCTGAGTATCTTTTTAACGCTTTTGTCACAAGCAAGTTTTGCAGAAACGCCCGTTGCCATTGAGCCAAGCAGTGTGCAAGTGGATACGCAAACGAATGCGCAAATCACTGAGGAAATTAAAAAAGAAGCGATTCTTCAGGGTATGAGCAGTACTGAGGAATTACAGAAAGTTAAAAATATGGCGGTTGAACCTCCTGTTCCAGACAGTATGCAAATGTTGCAACAGCAACAAACCTCTTTAAAAAACTTAGCTGAATTTGCACCGATTCAATTTGAAGACCTTGAGGATTTGCCTGATGTTCAAGTCGATCAGAATATGGCAAATGATATTTATCAGGTAGCAGAGCAAGCCAAAGCAGAAGCACAGGCCTACCGCAGTGGTCAAAAGAAAGAGCTTGTCGTGGCAGATGCGACACAGCAGGAAATGGCTGAGATTAATCAAGCACCTGTTAATGTCGACGATTTGATGCGGAATATTCAAGCCGATAGTCAAATTTCGGTAGAGGCAAATACAGCGGGAAATACCTTAGATTTTGACATGAGCACCGAAGAGAAAATCGCCAAAGAACCGAATTTCTTTAAACGCATGCTCTATAAGATTCGACCACCAAAAGAAATGGATAGCGCCAAAGTTCCACGGATCAGTGCTGATGTTGAAATTATCAATGCAAAATATGAGGGCGAGATATCGAATAAAGCTTATCAGGCAGCATTGGTTAATTTAAAAGACAATATTAAGGGTAAGCTCTCGAGTTTTACCCAAGAATCTTTTGATGATTTTCCATCGGCACTACCGCAACTCCGTACACTGTCCAACCAAGCGGCGCAAGCGGTTGGTTTTTATAATGCTGAGTTTAAGTTTGAAAAAACCAGTAGTAGTCGTGTCCGTGTTCAAGTCACACCGAATACACCCGTTCGTATCGAAGAGCAAAACATTGAATTTAGTGGTGCAGGTGCAAATTTACCGCAGTTCCAAGTGATACGGGTTTTGCCTGAACAAGATGTAGGCGATGTATTAAATCATGGCTTATATGAGTCAACTAAAGGACGAGTCAATGAGGCTGCAAGTAATAACGGTTTCTTTGATAGTTATTGGCGCTTACACGATGTGAAAGTGGAACAGCCACAAAATACAGCAGATATTAACCTGCGTTTTGAGACAGGTAGTCGTTATAAGCTGGGTGACGTAGAGTTTGTAATGAGTGATCCGGATAAGCCGCTACCAATTGATCTAGATGTTTTACAAAGTCTAGTGACATGGGAGCCTGGAGCGGATTATACCTTTTGGCGTGTAAATGGTTTGGCTAATAATTTGACCAACTCACGCTACTTTAACTATAGTTTGGTAGATGCTGTTCGACCAGATCCAGTTGAAATACCAAGCGAATTACCTCCTGATTTGCAGAAATTGGTCGATGAACAGCAACTTTCACGTCAAGATGTTTTGGCTCAGGAAAAACAACAGATTGTGTCAAACCGTGAAGTGACCCAGTCTGTCGTAAGCGAAACTCAGTTTGCAGGTGTGAATGATGTAGAACAAAATCAAGCACAAGCGACACTAAAAACTGCACAAGAATTAAAACAAAGCGAAGAAGAACGCCTAAAACTTGAAGCGCGAGAAACAAAGGTCATCCCCGTTAAAGTCACATTAAATGCCGATCAATTGAATAGCGCTGAATTAGGTGCTGGTTATGGTAGTGATACAGGTGTTCGTTTACGTGCGCAATATCGTCGTGCCATTGTTAACAATCGTGGCCATTCTTTTGATGCGAACTTAGAACTTTCACAAATCCGTCAGTCTATTGATGGTCGATATAACATCCCCTACAAGCATCCATTGAATGACTATGTGAGCCTTGTGGGAGGGTATGAGCGTGAAGAACAAGATGATGTTGGACAGGGCGTAAGTTTACAAACTGAATCAGCAGTTATTGGTGCAGACCGTGTTATTAAAAATCCGATGGGAAATTGGCAACATACCTATGGTGTGCGTTATCGTTTAGATCGTTTAACCCAAAAAGGGGTTGCAGATGAAGACGATATTCCAGATGCCTTTATTGCAAATGACGACCCTGAGCAAGAGTCACTGCTATTTGGTTATGAAATTTCCAGAATTGATAGCGATAAACGTGTCAATCCAAGTAAGGGCATTAAACAAACTTATAAGCTTGAACTAGGCAGTGAAAGCCTACTCTCAGATGCAGACATGGCAATTGCGAATGCAGGATGGCGTTTTATTTATTCATTGGGTGAAAATGATAATCACCAATTTGTAGGACGTGGAGATCTCGGTTATATCTTTACTCAAGACTTTAGTAAAGTACCATATAACTTACGTTACTTTACGGGCGGCGACCAAGGTATTCGTGGTTTTGATTATAAGAGTTTATCTCCAACTGTGGACGGATTTAAAGTAGGTGGTCAAGCCTTAGCTGTGGGCTCAATGGAATACAACTATCAATTTAAGGAAGGCTGGCGTGCAGCTATTTTTAGTGACTTTGGTAATGCGTATGATAAAGATTTTAGCAATGACACCGAGTACAGTGTTGGTTTAGGCATTCGTTGGGCATCACCGATTGGTCCAATTCGTATTGATGTAGCATCAGGGATTTCAGATGACAGTCATCCTATCCGTCTACATTTCTTTATCGGTTCATTATTATAAAATTTAGCATTTTTTGGGAAGATTATGGCTGAAGTAGAGCAGCAGCAAGAACCAACACCTACGCCGTTAAAACAACAGCGGCGCATTTTTAGAAGTGTCATTTTGACGCTGATGTTGACACTCATCTTGTTGGTGATATCACTTGCAGTTATGTTTTCTACAGATAGAGGCAGTAAGTTTTTACTCGACCAAGTATTAGAACGCCAAAAGATTATTAACTATGAATATGAAAGCGGTAATCTATGGAAAGGTATTATTCTTAAAAATGTAGTAGTCACATTAAAGCCTGTTGATGTCAAAATTGATCGTGCCGATGTCAGTTTAGGGTGGCGTGCTATATTAGATAAAGAAATTCATTTACGCAAAGCTGATGTTCGTAACCTTAGAATTATAACCAAAGGTGAGCCAAGCGATGAACCATTTAAGTTTAATGAAATTAAACTTCCTTTTGTACTGCGCTTAGATACAGCTGATGTTGATCATTTAAATATTAAAACTGCGACAGGTGCGCACGTTGATTTTTATGATGTACATTTAAATGATGCCTTATGGTCGGGTACAGAGCTTGAGTTTGAAAAGTCAAGTATGAATATGGGTTATTTGGCTGTACGTAATGCAACTGGAAAAATGAAATTTTCAGGAAAATATCCGCTTGAAGCGACAGCAATTGCAAACATCCCTTCCTTAAATAACAGTTTAAACGTACATGATATTGCCGTTCATGCCAAAGGTAGCTTAGATACCATTCAAGCGGGTGTTGCGACCCGAACGCCTGACTTACTAACAGGTTGGGCGATTATACATCCCGTACGTAAACATGTGCCGATGCAAGGACAGCTCAAATTTAATCATTACCATGTGCCACTGCTCAGCGATTACAAATTGTATGCTGAAAAAGGTGTTGCTAAATTTGCAGGTGATATTCAGCGGTTGGATATCGACTTAAACACAGATTTGAGTGGTAAAGACATTCCTAAAGGCCAATACACTGCTTTGATGCATACCGATTTGGTTCATCAACTTGACATTGATAACCTAAATGCGCAGTTGATGAAAGGTTCTGTTAATGTCGGTGGTGTGGTGAGCTGGAAAGACCATGTTACTTGGAATTTACAAGGTCGTTTGGATAAACTAAATCCTAAAGATGATGTATTGCCTCAAGTTATTTCTGATTTTTTACCGCCCAGCTTAGATGCCAAAATTGCCTCGAAGGGGACACTTGAAAAAGGCCTGCATTTAACTGCAAATCTTGACTTTGATCGTTATGAATCATGGCATCTTGCGCTAGACCAAAATCCAGAGAAAAATAATAAAGTCCAGCCAATGTTGATGGATGTCTCTTGGAAAAATATTGATCGCGCCGTACCTTATGTTGGCTGGTTAAGTAGTGCTTCAGGTGATGTAAAACTGGCTTTAGTTGAAGGTCAGCAAGATATTCATGTTGCGACTGTTGTGAGTAAACATGAAAAAGCGACCTTACCTGCGGGTCATTACCTTGCACAGTTAAATCTTAAAAATAATAACTTAAATGTTCCAAGTTTTAGCTATGTTGCAGGCCAAGGAAGTTTAACGGGTAATGCATTTGTTGAGCTTCCAAGTGATAAACGTCAATTAAAATGGAAAGCCGTTTTAAACGCAAAAGACTTTAATCCGCAAACTGTTACAGAAGCAGCACCGATTAATCTATTGAATGGCAAACTTCAGGCTAGTGGGTATGCCAAACCAAATCAACAGATTATTCAATTACAAGGTATTGATCTGACTGGAAAAATGGTTAGCAACAATGAAACGGTTCACTTAACTGGTCAGTCAACCGCCGCATTATTATTTAATGATGAAAAAGCAGGTGGTGGCTTTAAAGGTTATGCTGTGAACTATGACGGGGCTTTAAAAGCCAGTCAACTTGAGGCCAGTCAAGGTACATTAAACCTAAGATTATCAGGAACACCTGAGTTTATTAAAATAACTGAACTGAAGCATAACGGAGTTGCAGGTCAAATTAATGCCAGTGGTTTGGTGCACTTTATTCACGGCATTACTTGGGATGTAAATGCAGCATTCATTCGTTTCAAACCACAGTATTTTGCATCGAGTGTCCAAGGCGAATTGTCAGGTGTCGTGAAGACGAAAGGCACATGGTCAGATGCTTTAAAACGAATTAACATCGAAAGTTTAAATCTAGCGGGTATGCTGAATAACAAACCTGTACGTGGTACAGGTAACTTGGCTTTGGTATTAAACTCTAATCAAAAAGGTTTTTTACCTCAGCAGTTTGAAGCGAATAACTTGCTGTTGGCTTATGCTAAAAACCAAATTCAAGCGACTGGTAATGCGCAAAATTTAAGACTGAATATTAATGCACCTGCGCTGTATGAAATTTATGCAGGCTTGCGTGGTCGCGCATACGGATATTTAAATGTTCAGTCCCAACCCCGATTAAGAGCAACAGCAAACTTAGCGGTGGATAATTTTGGCTTTAAAGATCTAATTGATATGCGTAAATTGCGTATTATTGGACAGTTGCCGACATCAGAAACGACACCGTCACTTATGACGGCAAAAATGGAAAGTTTGCGTAGTGGTAATCGTGAAATTCAACAAGGTGAAATTTCACTTGCAGGAACACGTAAAGCACATTTATTAAAAGTTACTGCGAAAAATGAAAAGTCTAAATTTTATGTGCAACTTGCTGGTGGCTTTAATAGTCAAAATGATTGGTTAGGGCAAATTCAAAAGGGTGATTTTGACTCTGTGCGCGCGCGTTTGGTTCAGCGTCAAAATGCCTCAGTCGTTTATAGTCGCTCTAATACAGATTTGCTGATCGGTGCGCATTGTTGGATGAGTCAGCAAAGCCAACTTTGTTTTGATCAGCCAATTCGAGTGAGCAAAACGCGTGGTAATGTTTCATTTTTAACACAAAATTTAGACTTAAATGATTTTGCTGCATTTATGCCTGAAGGTCTAGCGATTACAGGTAAGTTAAATGGGCATGCAAAAGCGGTTTGGGCACAAGGAGCTAAACCGAAAATTGATGCTCGTTTAGTCACTCGTGATGGGGTGATTGGCTTAGCTGCAGATGATCCACAAGACTTAGGTTCAACGCTAAAATATGAACAAGTGGCTTTGGTTGCAAAAAGTGTGGCAGAAGGTCTACAAATCCGATTGGATGTCAAAACACCTGAAATTGGCGTGGGATATGCCAATGTGGTTATTGATCCATACCGTGACAACATGCCTATGCGTGGTGAAATCGCATTTGATCAAGTACAGCTCAAAGTTTTTAAGCCATTCATAGCCGATGTGCGTTCTATGGGGGGGACACTTTCTTATGCAGGTAAAATCAATGGTACGTTGAAAGCTCCATTACTGACGGGGGATGTCCGTTTAAAAGATGGGTCAATTAGCATGATTTCACTACCAGTGAACTTGACCAATATCCAGCTTTATTCAGCAATTCGTCAAGACCAAGCAACAATCAACGGTGCGTTTAATAGTGGGCGTGGGGTTGGCAAATTAACAGGAACTGTGGACTGGAAGAATGATCCGCGTATTCAGTTACAGCTGAATGGTGAGAATTTACTTATTCGTCAAGCGCCTTTAATTACGGCATTGGTAACACCTAAAATTACACTTGATGTTTTACCATTAAGTAAGAAACTCACTTTAAATGGTGAAATTCAAGTTCCCCGCGCTTTAATTTCAATGCCAGAGGCATCTGTACCTGTGGTGAATGTATCTTCTGATGTTCGTATAGTTAAAGAGGGGCAAAATCAGTTAGCAATCTTAAACAGCTCGAAGCCTTGGGACATCCGTGCTGATGTCATGGTTGGCTTAGGTAATCAGGTCATTTTCCAAGGCTTTAACAGTCGCATTCCATTATTAGGACGTTTGTATTTGTCACAGCGTGGTGCAGAAACTGCTATGCGTGCCAATGGCGCAATTGGGGTTAGTCAACGGGTTAAAATTGAAGCCTATGGTCAAAGTTTAGATTTAAACCGTGCAATTGCGCGTTTCAATGGCGCTCTAAGTAACCCAACTTTAGATATTGATGCAAACAAAGCCGTACAGGGCAGTACGGTTGGAGTGCGCGTAACAGGTACGGCAACTTCCCCGAATATTCAAGTGTATAATGATGCTGGTTTGTCTGAGCAAGAAGCTTTAAATGCATTACTTACTGGACGAATTAATGAAGGTTCTAGTAGCTTAAGCCAAACTGAAGGCTTCAAATCGGATGTTAATAATACTATTGCTGCAGCAGGAATTAGTTTAGGTTTGGGAGGAACACGCGCATTTACCAATCAGCTTGGGCGTACTTTTGGATTAAGTGGTTTGGCTTTAGATGCGCAAGGGACTGGCGATGATACTCAAGTGAGTCTGACGGGTTATATCACTCCTGATTTGTATATTCGTTATGGTGTGGGGGTGTTTACTCCTGTGAATAAATTGACTTTACGCTATCAAATGAATAAGCGAATGTACTTAGAGGCGAGTCAATCAGTAGAGCGTGCAATAGACTTGTTCTATAACTGGAAGTTTTAATAATTGAAATCTTTATATTTGTGTAAGGTGTTGTTTGTTATTGCTTTATTTTGACTTTAATCTGCACTTCTATATCTTGTGTAGATTATATGTAGACTGTTGAGTGATTTCAGACTTAAAATGCAAGTGTCGAATTTGTATTTAAGTCTGAAATGAAACTCAACAAATCTAATGTTGATGCTATTGCATTGACTGAAAAAGGGCAAGCCATCTATCGGGACTCTGACCTGATTGGTTTTGCTGTTCGGGCAACAGTCAAGAGTAAGTCTTATATTGTCGAACGTCGTCATGAGGGAAAACTATTCCGCGTGACTATTGGTAAAACAAATGAAATTACACCTGTAGAAGCTAGAAAAAAAGCTCAAAGTATTTTGGCTGATATTTCCAATGGTGTTTTTGAAAAAAAGAAAGATGCACTTACAGGTGAGATGACGGTAGAGCAAGCTTTCAACTTATATTTAAAGCAAAGAAAATTAAAACAGCTATCCATCAATACATATAACCATTGCCTAGATACTTTCTTATCAGATTGGAAGCTCAAACCAATATTTGAAATCACCAAAAAGGAAGTGTTTGATCGGTTTATCAAACTTACTGAATATAGTCCAACGCAAGCCAACCTTACACTAAAGATGTTTGGTTCAATTTGGCGCTTTGCTCAAGTTCATTGTTCGAGTGATGAGAATCCGATTCTTAAACATAATCCAGTAGATGTAATCCCTGCTAAGCGAGGATGGAATAAGGCTAAGGTTAGAACTCGACATTTAGACGAGAGCAATATTCACACTTACTACAATGCCGTTCTTAACTATTTCACAGAACGTTCTTTATATGATGATGCCTCAAAGAATGCAGTACGCGACCTTGTGCTATTTATTATGTATACCGGTTGTCGACGGAATGAAGCTCAAACATTGAAATGGGAAAATGTGGACATGGAGAAAGGCTTATTTGTGTTTAAAGATCCAAAAAATGGAGATGATCACTTGCTGCCGATGGGGGATCATTTGTTTGAGATCATTAAACAGCGTTATGAATTAAAGTGTAATGAGTATGTCTTTCCCGGTTCCAAGATGACATCTGGCGCAAAACACATATCGGGCGCGCAAGGTATGTTAAGGACAATAGGTGATCAGACTGGAATTGAAATTTCACTGCATGATCTAAGACGAACATTTGCAACTATTTGCAATAACTTGGATTATGGGCCCTATACAATCAAGAGACTTCTCAATCATAGATCAGGGGCAAGGAATGATGTAACAGGGGGTTATGTTCAGGTTTCTATAAAAAAATTACGGCTTGCAATGAATGATATTGAAGCCGTCTATCAAGGGAAGCTCAACTGCTTCGATTAGGAGGCGAGTTGAGCCGTATTCATAATGGTCTGATTTTCCTGATACTTCAAAACATCTGACTTCTTATAAACCACGCTTCGACCAATTTTGCTATATGGTATACCTCCACCAGTACAGCGTAAACGCTGAAGTGTGTGTGTAGAGCATGTTAGATAGATTGCAATATCCTCCTGAGGAAAGAGCTGCTGTTCACTTGCAGATAGAAAGCGCTGTAAACGGTCGTCTTTATCTTTTTGAGTCATTTGATCAAGTTTAATTTTCATAACGCCTCCTGGTTAGGTTCCTCATCGGGATACCCGTAATTAACTAAAATTTTGTACAGGGCAGAGGCTTGCTCCGCCGTGAATGTTTTTGTTGTACCAGACTGTCCAATAACGAATGGCGCAAATTCTTCAGCAAGATCCTGGGCGATGTGTTGGAGGTTAGTCATGACTTTGCCCCTGTGCTTCGCTTAGGTACAAATATAGGATCTCAGTTCCAACTTCATAAGAGTATTCGCCTTTATCAATATCATCCTGAGTAACTACATGATCAATTGAGTATTCAGCACTTCCAATAACTAGACCGTAGCTAAGCTCATTAAACTCGCCCATATCATTTACATGTCTGCCATTTGCTACCTGATCACGATACCAATCAAGGCTTGCCTCGGCTTCTTTTTTAGCTTCGTCCAATGTGTCGTGGTACTTAAACCCATCACCATTGAAATCATGGCTAAAGTATTGAGCTTCCGTTTTCGGAACTAAAATAAACCCTTCAGGAACTGCATTTCCTTCTTCGATTTCAACCAGCCCATCAATAGCTAAGCTAACCAACTTTTCTAGTTCAAATTTAGGGCTTTCATATCCATTGCCGTCTGAACCAACTTTGAATCTCACAGATGAAATATCAACATTCTCATTTTCAAGAAGTGCCAAAAGAGAATGAATAACCATTTTTGCTGTAATAGCTGAGTTTTTAATATCCATCAAGACACCTCCTTGAGAAGCTGATGCTTCATATTTTTGACTTTGGCCATTAACAAACAAGATTCGTTATTTTCAGGATTAGCTAATTTTTGATAACTCTGGTTGTATCGAGCCATTTCGGTTCTACTCATTAGAATTAAGTTCTCTAACCGGCAATCAGTTTTATCCTGATTCTTAAATGCTAATACCTGGTCTTTGGGGATTGGTCCATTTACTTTTTCCCAGATTACCCGGTGTTTCAAGTCAAAGACATTTGGCTCTGCGGTTTTGATAAGAACATACCCATCTTTAGAACAAATACGCTCGTAACCAACGGGTTTCTTATTCCAAGATATTTGACCCTTTTTAAAGTTTCCCGAGTTTGGTTTACAAATACCTTTAGTGCCTGTATTCCAAGGTTTTGAACCTTTTTCAAAACAACCCGTTCTTCCAGATTTCCATTTTTTCCTGGTGCACAGGGATTTAATCTGATCAACAGAAAACTCACTCCCAAATACATCATTTACTTTTTCGGTGAGATCCTTGCGGCTTAATGTGCAGTTGGTTTTAATAATGTCCAGTTGCGCTTGGCTGTAATGAATAGCACTACCTTTAGCCATAGATCACCCAATTAAGTTTTGTGGAATTTCTACTGAATCGGCATTTTTAAGCCCACGATATTCAGCAACCAATTTTGCGGCGTTTAAACGCATATTATTGTTCTTGATGACCTGCTCACTGATTTTCTCAATGGCTTCTGCCTTTTGAATTTCAGCCTCAAGCTCCCCACCTTTTAGATGTGGATTACTTAGGCGATCGAGCTGAGCAAATAGAACAGCATTAAGATCCATTGGTGTATTGTTCATCCCGCCACCTTCATTTCGATATAATTAGACTCTTGGTAATTCACGTATTCTTCATACAGTGACTGACATGCTGCATTACCTGTTAAATCATTCTTTACAAACACATAGCTCAACGATTTCTTTGTACCTTTGCCTGAGAATGTGAAACTGCCATCAGCCAGTTGTTTCTTTACATAGCCCAATAATTCAAGCCAAATCATGAAGGCAATGGCATGCTTGTTTTTAATTCTGAAGATCATCTATACCCCCACGTATTCACAAAGTTTTGAATACAGTCCTCAATCCCAAAGAGGTTTATGTTCGTATAAGTTTTCACCCGACCATTGTGCTGAACTATCAGCACACGGGTAATGGAAGAGTAGGTGTAGCTCATGCAATCGCTCTCCCTTTTCCTTGGGGGGTATTGATGATGTGGGCTTTTACATTGTCAAAATGCTGAGCTTCAATGGCTAATAGACTGTCGATCCCTTGGTCTTCGCAGAAAGCCATCACATCGAGTCCTGCTTGCGCAAGAAGATCTTGCAATTCATCACGTTGAGATTCTGATATCCCATTAAATTCAGGTGGCTCCATCCATGTTTCTCGCGGTATATCAAATGTGCAGCCGAGTACCTTCGCTCGAGCAAGCATGGCTTGACGCATGTTTTGATAATAAGTGTGTTCTTTGTCTTGCTTTAGGGTTTCGGTCAGGTGATTTAAGTCGCTTGCATAAACAGCTTCTTCGCAAGTTTGTTTCCAGTTATCCAAATCCTGAAGTGCTTTATTTGATGCGATTTGAGCAGGTGTAAGCGTGTTGATATGGGCTTTCGCCTCTGCAATTAAGCCTGCAAGAAAAGTAGGGTGTGATTTAAGATCAGGTACCCAAACCTCACCAGTCTCACCACCTAAAGCGCCTGAATTTTTCGCATGATGTGTTGGAGATGGCTTAAAGTTAATAACTCTCGCATTTTTACCTTCACCAGTAGTAACAGTGGTCAAATAACCCATGATGTCTGCAATACGGTAAAGTTCATTTCGGTTCTTACCACCAAGCTCAGGACGGTAGATGATCTGATCACCACTTTGGTCTTCTGAGGCATGGGCAATAAAAACAACATCCTTACCAAAGCTTAAAAGTGTATTGATGTATTGCTTAAACTTCATGTTTGCTAAGCCTTGGGCTTTTAACTTGAGTGCACCATCTTGCTGGCGGTTATTTGCTGTTTTAAGTAAATGTGTCTTGATGGATTCAAGCATTGCGCCAACGGTATCAATAACAACAGTATTGAACGGTGCTAGATCTTGTTCAGTAATGTTTTCAATATCTGACCACTGCTGAACTGGAACAACAGCTCCGCGACGAAGTTCACCAGTACGGTGTGCGCCACGGTCAAAGTCAAACGAAATTGCTTTATCTGCTGTAAAGCCTAGAGACGTTTTACCAAGCCCTGGATCTGCATAGATGTAAGTAATAATCGCGCTTACGTTTAATGCTTGGTCCGCTGGAATAATAGGTATAGCCATGTTCTTCTCCTTATCTCGCACCAACCCAGCCCATACGACGCTTAAAAGCTCTGCGTTCGCTGAGTGGAATGTGTGTACGTTGTAGGGCGATTGCTAAGTTCTTCTTACGTTGAAATGCACGTTCACGTTCAAAGTTTTCACGGATCCAAGGTTTTGCTGTATGAACCTCAAGCGTGATTAACTGTTCGATACCATCCTTATTGACCACATAGATATGGCGACCTTTTTCAAAGTAGGTTGAGTGGCCGAGACGCATACGGATATTGCCATCATCATCTTGGCTGATGAACTCTGAAAACGTGTTAGTAGAAGTAGTCATGCCGCTTCTCCTTGCTCTTCTTTGTAACGAACACCACAAAAAGGACAGAAAGTAAAAAGAACACTGGTCTTTTCCTTCTTTACACGATCAAGACCTGTCTTTTTATTTTTCAAAGTGTGTTTGATTTCCACTGGCATATATCCACGCAATTCCATACGGTTGCCATCAAGGACAAACGAATAAGCCGTCATTTCAAGACTGTGGTTAGTTGATTCAGGGATGTCCGCCTTAACTTTCTCAAGGAACTTTTCTGAAATTTCAGTTTTGCAGTTACAAGTCATTAGCCCGCCTCCACTAAACGATGTTTTTCGATGTAACCTTTGATGAGGGCATTGAAGTTCTGATGGTCGATGTGGTCTGTGAAGTCGTTGTATGGATTGCCTAGGGCATCAGAAACAGTCACTTCATCAAGGCTGGTTACATCAACTGCGGTGAATTCACTACCTGGTACACCGTAGCTGTCAGGGTATGCTTCAACTTCAAAACGTGCAGTCACTCGGAAACCATCTAAACGAATAATCGCTTCACCTTGCTTCTCACTTGTCATGCGTAATGCTAAGAGTTGGTATTCAGAAGGAGCTACATTAGCAACTACAGGTTGCGCTGCTTGCGGTGCGGTTTTAAACCCACAGCTAAGCACGCCAATTGTTACAGTAGCTACAACAAGAGATATCTTGATGGTATTGAAAGGGGTTAAGGTTTTGTTCATAATTGATCTCGCAAGTTTGCAAAGCCCTGATCCCGTCGAAAGTGTCAGGGCTTTTTATTGTTTGTGAGATAAAAGGTAAGCTAACTTACTTTTAATGTCAATATAAAAGTAATTTAGATTACCATTTTTTATTTTAAAACTTACTTTTTATGTTTTAATAGACAAAAGAAAACCCACCGCTGGGGTGGGTTGGATGGAGTTTTTTAAAATGACTAATGAAGAATTTAGAGCAGACCTATACAAAGCTTATATTGCATCAGGAATGCGTGATCCTGTTCTAATACAAGAATATATAGAAATTGCTGAATCCTTTGTTTTTCACCAAAAAAAACTTACAAAAGAAGCCTATGAAGATTTGGTTGAAAAACTATCCAAAATTAGTGATTAACTGTCAGTGGAAATTATTTTCAAGCACTCAACATAAACCTCTTTCCAATACTCAATTTCACCAGAACGAGAGTTATTCCTTATATTATTTGTAGAATGGGAAAGTCGTGTTTGTATAATTTTATCAGCCATTTCTATAGCTAAGCGCTTTTCTTCGATTGTAGCCATATTTCTCTCCACCCGATCTGTTCTTAAGGACTGCGTCGGGTTCGCAGTAAAGGTATTTTATGAATAGAAACGAATCATTAATCGTTAAGCGTCTACTTTGGGCTTCTATTTTTTTCAATAGCGTAACTTTGATCTGTATGTTTATTATTATTTTCTGCCTTATAAAATACTGAAAAATATATAGTAACTAGGATTGAAATAGCAGCTAGTAGTGATGCGATACACCCAACAATAAACGTTGGTGTTACTGTCCAGTGGGGCCTGCTTGCTTCCATAACCTGTCTGGAGGTTAGCTCATGACTAATTACCTGCATTAGAGCAGGGTGAATCATGCCCTCATAAGACTCACCAGTTAAGAGTTTAAGAAGATCGTCGTCACTAAGTTCTCGTATCTCAGCTAGTGTTAAATCCAATTCATCTAACTCAGGAAGTTCAAAGTAGACATCAGGCGGCTCGAGGTTAAAATTTTTATCAAAAACCATCTTCTTAACTTCCTCTTGGTGTGTCGGGTTCGCGGTTTAAAAAATCATAGAAGCCCAGCAAAGGGTCACCACAACAAAGAGTAACCCTAGTTTCATGTAATCAAATTTATTCATCTTATTAATTTCAAGTCATGCTTGGGGTTTAGAATATTTTCCTAAAAAGTCATCCACCCAACCTTGTGCAGCCTCGAGGTTGGTTATATCAGCTAGTTTTAGATTTGTGCTTTCTGCTTCGTTAAAACCCTCAATAATCGCTTCAAATATATTTACTTCACCTATAACCTCACTTGCTATTTCGGCAGGGTCGTAGCTTTGTTTGGCTTTTTTGAACGAGGCTATTTGTTTGTCAATTCCTGCACCAATTTTTTCTAACGCCAGTTTAAATTCTTGACGATTAATGGTTAGCGCAGTTTTAGATTTATTGAGTGTTGCGATCATTGTGGTTTCCTTTTTTAGAATTATCGTTACCATGGAAAGCGGTCTTACGCTAGCCTAGCGTCGAACTCGCTTTACAACCTGTTTCCACCAATACTGCCCTAATATAGTTATACCTTCAGATTCTATTTTGCTAGGGGAGTAGTACTCGTCAGGAAATTGATTTTTATCAGGGTTTGCTGAAACAGCCTTGAAGCCACCCTTACCTTCATCACTCCAATTAAACAAGTATTTAATTTTTGTATCATCCCCAACCTGAAAAGCATAAATTTCTCCGTCGTAAATGGTTCTAGCGGACATATCAATTGATATGGCTTGCCCATCTTTTAATTTAGGAAACATGCTTTCCCCGCGAACGTGAATCACTTTGGTTGCAGATGGTTGAACATTGCACTCTTTAATTAAATCAACAGGGAAAAGCATCTTATTGTTGCTTGGCTTTTCTAAATTTAAGTACCCATTTCCCGCACTAACAAACACATCATCATAATAATCAATAGCCACATACCCATCAGGAACGGGATCACCAGCTTGATAAATACCAACTTCCATCTTGGCTATATCAGCATTGCTCTTTTCTGGAACTCCCACTCCACTCAAAAGCCATTCAGTTGTTGTGCCTAGGGTTCTGGCTAATGCAATTAAGCTTTCGTGTTTGGGTACATTTTCATCTTTTTCCCAATAGATCACAGAGGTTTTAGAGACACCAAGCGCATCAGCAATTTTCTGTTGAGTAAGATTTCTTTGTCTTCTTAATGCTTTAAGGCGGCTACCAAGAGTTTCCATATCAATACAACCAAATATTTGTAAGTTATCTTACCAATTGACGAGGTAAGTTTTATGTAGTTTAATTAGGTAAGTTAAATTACTTACAGGGTAACCTAAATGACTAAGTCAGATGCTTTGCAATTGCTTAATTGCTCAGTTACTCAATTGGCTGAAAAGCTTGGCATTTCACACAACGCCGTCAGTCAATGGCCTGCTGAGAAGATCCCATTAGCTCGTGAATACCAAATTCGAGACTTAGCAAAGGGAAAGAAACCTCTTAATCGAAATGTTGCTTAATAAATTATCCCTCAATAGCTCAACCAAACAAACGTGAAACAAATCAAGGATTTCACAAATGCAAGAAATAACACTAAGCCGTGAAGCACAAACAGCAATTTTTAAAATGATTAACCAGACGCAGGGGATTTCACCAAAGGAAATTGCTCAGGTCACTGGTGATTCACATAACACGATTTGCAACTACGGCAACGTAGGAATGCCAAACCACTTACCGAGCTTAAAAAAGCTTGAAACCATCATGATGTACACGCAGAACCCTGAAATTTTAAAGGTGTGGGCGCATCAGATGGGTTATGCACTTGTGCCAGTGGATTGCGACTCAAGCAAACATCATGAGCTATCAATCTTTGAAGCAATGATGCAGCACAACATTAAAAGCGGGAAAGCAAACCGAGTTGTGTATGAGGCTTATGAAGATGGGGTAATTACACCTGCGGAATATGAAGAGATCCACCAAATTACCCAAGGCTTGATCGAATTGAGTACCGCCGTGGATCAGGCAGCACTTAAGCAAATCTCTGTACACGACAAAAATAGATAACTCATTGAAATAATGTCACAATAATTGTTTTCTAACGACGAATACTATGACACATCTCAATGAGTTATATCTTATCTTAAACAAATATCTAAAATGGAACAAGTCACATTTAAAGTGCTTTGCGCTCATCATGCTTGTGATTATTTTAAAGCAAACATGTAATCTTTCTTCTGCATCTAAAGCCTTGCCCATCAAGTGCTTACCACAATCATTTTATCGACGTATGCAGCGCTTCTTTGCAGGTCAGTATTTCGATTATCGTCAAATTTCTCGGTTGATTTTCAATATATTTTCATTCGACAAAGTGCAACTGACTTTAGATAGAACCAATTGGAAATGGGGAAAACGAAATATTAATATCCTGATGCTCGCGATCGTTTATCGTGGAATAGCGATACCTATCCTTTGGACATTGCTTAATAAACGTGGAAATTCAGATACGAAAGAGCGCATTGCTTTGATTCAACGCTTTATCTCCATTTTTGGTAAAGACCGTATTGTGAATGTGTTCGCAGACAGAGAGTTTATCGGTGAGCAGTGGTTTACATGGTTAATTGAACAAGACATCAACTTCTGCATTCGTGTTAAAAAAACTTCATTGTCACCAATCATTTAGGAAAGAATCATAAAATTAGTGATTTATTTCGCCATCTTAAAGTTGGTCAAATTGAATGTCGTAAACGACGGATTTTGGTTGGTCGGGTGAAACTATATATAAGTGCACTACAGTTAGAAAATGGAGAGCTTTTACTCGTCGTTTCTCCTCAGTTTAATGCCAATGCTATTCAGGATTATGCATTACGCTGGGAAATTGAAACCTTATTCAGTTGTCTCAAAGGACGCGGGTTTAATCTTGAAAATACGCGCTTGACAGACCCTAGACGAGTGAAAAAATTGATTGCGGTGTTAGCTATAAGCTTCTGTTGGTGTTACTTAACGGGTGAATGGCAACATGATCAAAAAAAAGCGATAAAAATAAAGAAGCATGGACGACTCTCAATGAGTTTATTTCGCTATGGTTTAGACTATGTTCAAATGGCGATTCAGCGTTTAATTGGTTTTGGGAAAAAAGAAGAGTTTAAGGAAATTTTGGCAATTTTAAGAAGGCAGAAGCCTGATAGGATAAGGGTTCTGTGAAATTTGTCGTGTACAGAGTAAGCAAATGCAGAAGTACACAGCAAATGCACAAAAAGAAAAAGCCTGACTCAGGGGAATCAGACTTTTAGTTCAAAAACATTCTAGTGGAATTGAACATGTTTTCGAATGTAACACAGGCAGTAGTCAAAAAAAAAGCCTGAGTTTTACGTCAGGCTTTTAAAGATATCCAACCATGCGGAGTCGGATATGTATTTGAATCTAGCACATAAATTAGGCAAAAAAAAGCCCAGGTTTTAACGCCCAGACTTTTATTTGTTCACTGATGGAGAATCGAATTGAACATGCGAATTCTATCACAGCAAACAAGCATTAAAAAAGCCCAACGTGTGCGTATTGGGCTTTCGTGTCCACCAACTTTTCTAGGGAAACTAATGAACAACTTAAATTTATCACAACACCCATGCGCTAACAAGTGCAGCAATTTTAAGGAAGATCGGTGCAATCCCTGTTTAGTGGCTCAAGTAGAAAAACGAGAGTTTGAGTTAGGGGTGGCTCCTGATGATGCGTATGTGAAAACCATGCCACTCGAAAGTAGTTCTGATTTTCTTGCAGGCGACACGGTTGTAATCATAGATCACAACGCTACTAATTTTATATTTACCGTAACCAATGTTAATGGTGATTTCTTGGGTGACTGGGTGGATATGGTCGATGACCAGAATATGAAATGGACTAGTGGAACAAAATTTATTCGCCCAGCTTCGGTAGCTGAACTGCAAGCCAAACGCCGTTTAACAAAAGCTGAACAAGCCTTAGCGGAGGTTCCATGATTACCAACAAGGCTATTCAAAAGAAACCTGAGCATAAGCAGGTTCAATGGACACAATCATGGTACGAGCCAGCATTGCGCACGTTGGATCGACTGCTAGATGAGCGTAAAGGAAACCTACGCAAGATCAAAGGTGATGAAAAGAATGCTGCAGTGCTGAGAAATGAGCTCATCGAAACCCTGGTGAATGAACACCGAATTTCTGTGTATCAAGCTGGTGAAATTGTCGCGAGCTTGCGCAGAGCCAATAAGATTTTAATGCATGGCAGTTTTATTTATGAAATGCCAGAGGGGGATGCTCAATGAGATATTCAGCTAAACGTGGGCAGAAAGATGTTCAAGCTCCAGCACCTATCGAGGTGATTATCCCTTTACTAGACCCAGTGAAGATCTACACACCCAAAGAGCTTGCCGCTATGCCTTTGTCAGTCATGAACAAAGCTATTGAGGCTCAGGAAGCATATTTCATTCTTGAGCACACAACTCAAATGGGGGGGCAAGCCATAGCGATACGTCGCCAAATGCAGGAAGGCACCCAACTTGTTCAGGTGAAGGAAAAGTCACGTGCGCGATACAAGATCAACAACGAATTTGTCGAACCTCGAATTATTCGTCAGTTGGAAAAGCGCGGCTTAGTCAAATTGGAGTGTGCTAAATGAGTTTATTCAGCACTGGCCATGAGGTTGTAGATCAGGTTGGTAGTGTTCATCTTGAAGGCAATATCTTGCCGACCAGTTGGTTTAGTACATTCGTTTTGGAGAGCGGAAAACCCGATTTAAACGCGATCGTTGTGCTTTCAGAAATCGTTTATTGGCATCGTCCAACAGTGGTGCGTGATGAATATTCTGGTCAAGTTGTGCGCGTAAAAAAGAAGTTTAAATCTGATCTTTTGCAACGTTCTTACCAAAGTTTTGCTGATCAATATGGCTTCTCAAAACAGCAAGTCAAAGAGGCTTTTGATCGTCTTGAGAGGTATGGAGTGCTAAAACGTCATTTTCGCACAATCGAAGCTAACAATCAGAAATACAACAATGTTTTGTTTATTGAGCTCATTACCCCTGTGCTTTTTGAAATGACCACCCTCCCACTTTCAAAAGGGGGAGGCTCCCCATTTGAAAAGGTAGACCCTCCCCATTTCAAAAAGGGGACAAATACAGAGACTACTACAGAGACTACTACAGATATAAACACACAACAGGAATCGCCTGAAAATTCAACTCAGGATGATTCATGGAAACCTGATCAAAATTTCCTAAGCACAATTTTACTTCAAACAAAATTCAGTCATCGCGTAAACGAAATTTTAACCATGCCTGATTTCCAATTTCACTTGGGTAGTTTCAATGCGCACTGGGAAAACAAAATCTATCTTACTGAAAACCAAAAAACCAGAAAGTTCGCTGCTTGGTTGGTGCAGGAATTTGAGAAACATCTGACCAAAGCTGAACGCGAAGCAAAAAAACCGACACGTAAACAATCTTCTGAAAAACCAAACAACCGAAACGTGAATGATCCTTGGGGTGAAGTTCAGGACTATGAACCAGCAACAGGTGACGTGGATACAAGGGGGCTCCTATGAACGCAATCGCACCGCTTAGTTTTGATATTCAGCAATCAACAGAGTTCTGCCATCTGCACCAGGCACAAATGGTTTCTTTCCGAGGTAAATCGTTCTGCAAGCAATGCTCAACAGAAGCACTTAACAAAGCTCAAGCAGAACATCACAACGCCGTGAATGCCATGGTTCGTGAAAAACACTTCCAAGGTGCAAAACTTCCAAGCCGTCATGCGAACAGTGGGTTCAAAGAATACTTGGTTGCGAATAGTGGTCAGCAAAATGCAAAAACTCAATGCGTCGCAATTGTGAAAGATTTCACGAAGGGGATTAAACGCAATTTGATCATGATTGGTCGCACCGGAACTGGGAAAACGCACTTAGCTTGCGCCGTGGCTCGAAACATTCTTGAAACCCAAAAGTATGCCCGCTATGTGACTTCTGAAGACATGGCCAATGAAATTGCGAATGCATGGACCAAAGCTGATGACAGTGAGGTAAACGCTGTTTATCGCTTCACTGAATACGATCTATTGATCCTTGATGAATATGGATTGCATGACCGTCATGAAAACCGTCTCCAGCTGGTGCACAAAGTTCTTTATTCACGTTATGACGCTGGCAAACCAACCATGTTGATTTCAAACATGACAGCACAGGAGTTAGAACAAGACCTAGGTGATCGCCTTTGGTCTCGTTTTCAGCATGATGGATTGGATGTGGTTGAGTGTAATTGGGCAGATGAACGTGTTGGAGGTGGAGTGTGAGTCTTCAAGTTCCAGAAAAATTCAGAATAACTGCTGGTCTACTGGGTAGTAATGAGAGCTTTGGCAATAATGGTGCATTTTGGGTGAAGACCAAAAAATGTGTTTTCACTGTCATTGCAAGTGATCAGATGGGTTGGGAGCATGTCAGTGTTTCACTTCCAACACGTTGCCCAACTTGGGAAGAGATGTGTTTCATCAAGTCCTTATTTTGGAGTGAAGATGACTGCGTAATTCAGTATCACCCACCTAAAAGCGACTATGTGAACAATCACCAGTATTGCTTACACATGTGGAGACCAACAGAACAATCGTTACCGACGCCACCAAGTTTTATGGTTGGTAAGGCAGGTGCGGCATGAAGCAATTAAGCACTCCAGTGAATCAGGTTGCAATATTTGAACGTGTGATCCATGCACTCAAGGCAATTGAAACAACGCCTATAGCGACGGTATCTGAGCTTCGCAAAACAGTATTAAGCGACCTAAGTTTAAGAACAGCACAGCGATACCTGAAGGGTTTGGAGCAAGCAGGGTATATCAAACGGAAAGATGCAGGTTTTGCAGAATGAATCACGATTCTTTTTAACGGAAAAAGCTAAACAGTTGTTTGAGGTGAAGGGGTGACTAGCAGCTACTCCATTGCTGAATACAAAAAGATGATCGGTGCGAATAAATCCAAAAGAGGATCTAAGCGCCCAAAGGTTAAAGGAGAAAAGGTACAGAGTGAGGGTGAGGTGATATTGGCCACTGCACTGAGAGCTTTAAAGATTGATTTTGAGCAGGAGTTTAAATTTCACCCTACACGAAAGTGGAGAGCTGATTTTCATTTAATGGGCAAAAAGATATTAGTCGAAGTGGAAGGTGGGATCTGGACCAATGGTAGGCATACAAGGGGAAAAGGCTACATAGCAGACTTAGAGAAATACAACGCAGCAACAATGATGGGTTATCAGGTAATACGGTTTAGCACCGAGCAAGTGAAAAGCGGCAAAGCGATTGAGCAAATAGAGAAGATGGTAGGGGATTTGGGATGACGGCAGCACTGACAATTATGCAAATAACAGATTGGTCGAAATATAGTTTTGAAGAATGGTGTCGTCAGCTTGGAGCTTGGATAAATGGCGACAATGAGACCATGGTGATGGTTGTTAAAACCATGCCAACAAAAAGAATAACGCAGCAACAACGTGAACGTCTGCTTGCAATGTATATGTCAGACGAGTCTCTTAGAGATCGCCTGTGCGTGCGCCGTAAAGGAACATGCTGTCAATTAGATTGTAATGAAGCACGTGCAATTCAAAGACTCTTTCTTGATATTCAACTTCTAGAAGATGTAATTCTTCAGGAGTGGATCTCATCAATTTGGTCTCATCATGTGTTGGGTAATTCATTGCGTGATATTGCTACGAGTAACGACACATCCGTAAACCAAATTCGCCAAGATTTAAAATGTGGTCTCGCTTATATCAAAAGCAGACACTCACATTTTGTATTTGAAACTTTTGAAAAAACCACTTGAGTGTGCGCACGGGGTATGGCATATTTCAGGTATAGTGGACGCACATATAGAAATTCACTTTTACAGTAAAAGCTCATCAAATTAGATGGGCTTTTTTTGCTTGTGGTATAGTTAAACTGTCGCTTTGCGCAGGTAGCACAA
The DNA here is from genome assembly GCF_055632855.1 of Acinetobacter sp. SW-226. Classification (NCBI taxonomy): domain Bacteria; kingdom Pseudomonadati; phylum Pseudomonadota; class Gammaproteobacteria; order Moraxellales; family Moraxellaceae; genus Acinetobacter; species Acinetobacter sp. SW-226. The sequence goes on from NZ_CM145752.1 coordinate 1,402,409, forward strand.
AATGAATATCTGTATTGGTGGTGATTTAGATGGAAAGGTCGTAGTGCTTGATAAAGCACGCTTTAATGCAAAAGAATTTAACAAGAAAAAATCAACAAATTATATTAAACAGATTTATATCATAAATGGTCAAGTTTTCCATTTTTGGCGTGATACGGAACTTAAGTTGTGGGAAGTTACGCGTCGAGTAGAAATCATATTTGCTAAACGCAAACGAAAATCTAGTTCTGGCTATCCTTGATACGGTTGTAAAAATTATCTTTATCAAAAAAATAAATTAAGCTAAATTATACCGAATATTAAAATAAATATGAGAATAGGAATACAATGAACAAGAAATTTGATTTACATGTGCTTAGCCAAATTTACGACTTTTTACTAGAAAGAGAGGGATTTACAGCCCTGAATCTCCATTTCAAGGTTACAGAGTTCTTTAGGGAGTTACATATAGGGGATAGGGTTGAATTTGTAATTTTGGCACCAAACAAAATATCAGGAAATTTTGGTGAAGTTTCATTTATTAATTTATTGAATGTCCCGAATTTTCATGAAAAGGATAAATTCATAAATTGGGCACATAAAATATTAAATAGATAAACATTCATACAAAATTTTGCGAAAGCCATTGTTTCACAATTTAAACATTCAAATCAGTAGACTTTGATAAGTTATATTTTTAACTAAAGCTAGGCAAAATTATGAAAATTATTGCAGTAGTGAGTTTGGTTCTAATGCTAGCGTTAAGCGCGTGCCAAAAAAGAGATACTGATACTAGTGAGCAGGATAAAACCACAACGCCGCACTCTATGGATAAAGATCAATAAAAAACTCAGTCTTAATGGTACTCATTCATATATGCAGCTAGTTCAAGTCACTGAGTTTTTTCTTGACTAAACTGAAAGTATTGAGCATGTTTTAACCGTGAGTAGGAAAGAGAAGGCTTATTCACATACATTATGTAGACTCATAATGTTGTTTGTTAGTTGACGATTCGGAAAGACGAGTATCTAAGCCTAATCATTTGATTGGCTTTTTTAATGCCTTGAGAAATGTTCTGTGAAAGCAATATCAAGGCACCCAATGGCGGCTTAACTTTATTCGTAGTGGTTTAAATTTTAATGCCGCCACCCAGATTTACATACATCAAAGCTCGGTCAAATGATCGGGCTTTTTTGTTGCCTGAAATATGGCAATCATATCCTGTGAGTGTGCCAGCTTGCAGAACATGCCTTGAGTAAACGCCTAGATGTTTTAGGCAATTCCAGCTAGGGCTTGGCAACCCGACCTTAAAGAGAACGAAAGCAAGTGAAGTTGACCGTGCATGTAAGGTTGATGTGATTGTGAGTAGCGGTAGATCAGTTGCCGAGCTGATTAATATCGAACTATAGGCAAGGATGTGGCAGATCACCACATCCTATTTAATGGGCCTTAAGCTTAAGTGGTACAAGCGTCCCGCTCATAACGGGGAGACAATCAGTTCGAATCTGATCAGGCCCACCAAAATTCAGAAGCTCAAAATGCTTCGATTGTTGATGTGTATTTTTAGGCTTTATAGCACAACCTCAATTTGAGGGCGTGCTATATGGCTAGTAAATTCGCCGAACGGATTACGGCACATGAAACCCCGCTCAATATAAGTTATTGGCTGGGTTTTCTTTTCTTATTTGGTTGTGTTATGACAGATAAAGTACAAGCGAAAAAAGACTTAGAGTTCTGTAGTGCTGAGCTGTCTAAGTACCAGAACTTAAGCCGTTCAGGTTTGACTCGTAATGAGTTGCTGGCGATTGATGGCATCATGATTAAGCTCAAAAAGCGAATAAGTAATTTGCGTGGGGCGCTACATGAGTGAAGTTGGCTTTATTATTAAGCAACGCCCATATCCACCTGAGTGGATATTTGCATTAGACACTCCGAACTTTGCTCCATCTCCAGAACTATGGCGGTGGATAAAATCAATATTTCTAAATCCTGAACATAAATTATTTAACCCTGATCATGCACATCTTGGTGCGTATCGCTATCCACAAATAGCGGTAATGTGGGCTAGGGATGGTTTTAGGAAACAGGGTCGTATTGTGGTTGGTCAGGCTGAAAAAATCATGATAAATGCGGGTGGCTGGAAGAAAGAGCGACAAGAAGAGCAATTTTATCAATGGTTCAATGATATGCCTGATTATTTAATAACAATTGATGCAACCTATGCACAACAGGCTAACGATATTGATTTTTGTGCCTTGATTGAGCATGAGCTTTATCACATTGCACATAAGAAAGATCAGTGGGGAACACCATCTTATAACCGAGAAACAGGAAAGCCTAATTTAGAAATTAAAGGGCATGATGTTGAAGAGTTTACTGGTGTTGTTCGTCGCTATGGTGCAGGCAAAGATGTTCAAGAGATGGTTGATGCGGCAAACCAAAGACCTACGGTTGCTAAAGCGGATGTGCATCATGCGTGTGGAACCTGTTATTTGAGAGTGGTTTAGATATTTTTTTACCATTCTTCTTGGATGTACTTGGATGGAATGGTGGAAATGGCACGTATTACCAAGAAGGTGAAGTTATTCATCGTTAGGATGCTTGCCGAATTCGAATCACCAACGCGGGCATCTAAAACAGTAAAAGAGATATTTAATCTAGATGTTACCCCTCAGCAGTGTGAGGCGTATGACCCGACAAAAAGAACTGGACAGGATCTAAGCCAAGAGCTAAGAGATAAATTCTTTGAATATCGCCGTAAAGCTAATGAAGAGCTTGAGGCCATCCCGATTGCCAATAAGCGTTATCGACTGCAATTACTACAAGGGTTGGTAGATAATTTTCCCAATAACCCTGTATTTATTCCAAAGTGGACTGAACAAGCAGCTAAGGAGATGGGGAATCAGTACACCAATAAAACTGAAAGCTCAGTTAAAAATGAGGTTTCATATCCATCAGGTTTAGGTCATTTCTATGGGCGAAAAACAAGCAACCCTGAATCCAGTACTTGAAGACTTTTGGATGGAGCCAGCGCGTAACAAGGTATTATATGGCGGGCGATTCAGCTCAAAGTCTTGGGATGCTGCAGGCTTCTCAATTTTCCTTTCAGATAACTACAAGCTACGCATCCTGTGTGCACGTCAGTTTCAAAATAAGATTGAAGAGTCTGTGTATTCGTTGCTTAAGGTGCAGATTGAGCGTTTCGGCCTGAAGGATAGATTCAGGGTGTTAAACAATAAGATTGAAAATATTCACACGGGCTCAGAATTTTTATTTTATGGCTTGTGGCGAAATATTGACGAGATTAAATCCCTTGAGGGGGTTGATATTTGCTGGCTTGAAGAAGCACACAACGTCACCAAGGAGCAGTGGGAGGTATTGGAGCCAACGATCCGAAAGGAGCATTCTCAGTTTTGGATTATCTTTAACCCAAAATTAACCACTGACTTTGTTTATCGTCGTTTTGTGACTAATCCACCACCAAATACCGTAGTGCGAAAAATCAATTATCCAGATAATCCATTTTTATCCAATACAGCTCTTGGTGTGGCGGCTGCGGCAAAAGCTGAAGATGAGGAAAATTACAACCACATCTACTTAGGGCAACCACGTGAAGATGATGATGACGTTATTATTAAGCGATCATGGGTCATGGCATCCATTGATGCACACAAACAATTAGGTTTTGAGCCACAAGGCACAAGAAAGCTTGGTTTTGACGTTGCGGATAGTGGTGATGATAAATGTGCCAATGTAGAGGCTTATGGTTCAGTGATTTTGTATGCGGAAGAATGGAAAGCTGGTGAGGATGAAATTCTATTAAGTTGCACTAAAACTTATGATAAAGCCATGGAAAATCAATCTCATATTATTTATGACTGTATTGGCGTTGGAGCCACTGCAGGTGCGAAGTTTGGCGAATTAAATGATAGTCGCAGGCTTCACCTTAAATATTCCAAGTTCAATGCATCCAGCGCCGTGTGGCAACCTGAAGCGATGTACAACCGCACACAAGTAAGCAATCGAGATATGTTTTCCAATTTAAAAGCGCAAAGTTGGTGGCTTTTGGCGGATCGCTTTAGGAACACCTATAACGCAATAAAACGCGGTCAGAAATTCAGTCCAGATGAGTTGATTAGTATTTCTGCTGATTGCCCTCACTTGGAGAAAATTATTGATGAGCTTGTGGCACCCAAACAGCAACGAACAGCGGACGGTAAATTTAAAGTCGAAAGTAAAGACGATATGAAAAAACGAGGCATTCCAAGTCCAAACTTGGCAGATGCGTTAGTCATGAGTCAAGCACCGTCGGCTGACTACTCGCTTTTAGATTAGGAGATTCAAATTGACAGAGCAAACAACTCAAGTTGATGTGAACGATGGCGCTTATGTCAATTTTGTATCTAACTTAAATACAGGTCGAGACAAAGCAAGCCACGGCACATTTCAGAGAATTAGTGTACCTGATGACCAGATTGAAGCGGTTTATCAAGATTGGTTGGCTAAGAAGATTATCAACCGCCCCGTGCAAGATATGCTTCGAGCAGGATGGTATTTCACTGGTATTGATGAAAATCAAAGCCTTGCTTTACAGGCTGAAATGGCACGGGTCAAATTGATTGATCGTCTATACAAAGCGCTCATTTGGATGCGTAAGTATGGAAAAGCATATTTATTGCTTGGCATGGCGGATGGTAAGTCTTTAGACCAACCTTTAGATTTAAGCCTCTTGAGTCGCGGTCAATTGCAGTTCATCACTGTACTGAAGCATAGCGAGGTAAGTGCACTGACCTATGAATACTTGCCACTTGAATTAACTGCAGGTGAGCCATTCCAGCCGAAATATTATGAGTATAAGCAACGGAACAATAGCAAGATCAAAGTGCATTCTTCACGCTTAATAAAATTAGCCAACGGTGAGGAAGAGGAATCTGCACTACTGCCGATTTACTACACACTAAGAAACTTTGCTTCAACGAATGCTGGTGCAGCAAGTTTGGTGCACGAAGCTAAAATTGATGTGATTAAGTTCCCTGGTCTGATGGATGCCATAAAAAACCGAGCCAAGGACGTTATGGAGCGTTTCGGCGCTGCTGCATTAATGAAAAGTTTAAACGGCATGCTGGTGATTGATGCAAACGAACAGTATGAATCCAAGTCTTACACTTTTGGTGGGTTGCCCGACCTTATGCGTGAATTCTCACAGCAGACCGCAGGCGCAGCTGACATGCCATATACGATTCTATTTGGGCAAACTACGTCAGGTCTAAACAATTCAGGTGAGTTTGATTTACGCAGTTATTATGACCGCGTAAATACCGAACAGAACTGGATGTTAAAGCCTTTACTGGATCTGTTAATGCCGGTGCTTTATCGAAATATTTATGGCCAAGCACCATCAGGTATGAAGACTCTATTTAACGCACTTTGGCAATTGGATGCTAAAACTCGATCTGAGATCGAGAAGAATAATAAGGAGCGTGATGAGGCTTATTTAGAGCGTGGAATTATCACAGATGCACAGGTTGCTAAGCAGCTTCGCGAGGATAAGGTGTATGACTTCCTGACGGATGAGCATATCAAAGCTTTGGAGCTAACGAATGAAGATCCAACTGATTAGTCCATTGCTCACGCAAGCAGCTCAAAAGAAAAAGGGATGTAAGGCTAAAGCAAAACCAATCATTCGATCCAAGAAGATTGAAATTGAATATTTAAGCCAGTTGTTAGGAATCACTAACCAATGCCATAAAAGCATTAACGATTCAATTGTCCCAATACTGAGGCAACAAAGAATTAGTGATAGCCAAAATATCCAAGTGTCGGACGGCATCTTGGATATTTTTTTAAGTGCTATGGCTGCGCTACGCTCAAAAATGAATGGTGTAGTCGATACTGTTGCATTGGACATTGCTAGGCGTGTCGTGGAGCAGAATAAGGCCAGTACAGACAAGCAATTGGCTTTGATAATCTATAATTCAACAGGTATTGATCTTTCAAGCCTGATGAATAGTGAGGATTTAGCTGAAGCAGTTGCAGAAGCTATTGCTGCCAATGTCGCTTTGATTAAATCACTACCATCCGAGCAATTAGATCAAGTTGAAAAGATAGTCTTAAATGGCCTGCAATCAGGTCAACGTGCTGAAAGCATGGTTGAGGCTATCAAGGCACTCGGAACCAAGAGTGAACGCCGTGCTGCGCTGATTGCACGTGATCAGGTGGGTAAAATCACCAGTCGTTTAACGCAGATCCGACAGCAGAAGATGGGGATTACACATTATTACTGGTCATGTAGTCGAGATGAGCGTGTGCGTCCGTTGCATTACGCGCGGCATAATAATTTATTTGCTTGGAATAATGCACCTGATGATGGTCATCCTGGTATTCCTATCAATTGTCGATGTGTAGCGATTCCATATATTGCACATCTGTTTAATCCAAACGCACCAACACCAGAAGAGATTATGGAATTACAAATGGCAGCTTAATTATGAAAAAACTATTTCATTTAAAAATTGGAGACTTTGCTCCATCGCAATCATCACGAACCCTCTCTCAAGAGGGTTTTTTATTGTGTGTTGGAGCGAAATTAGCCAAGGCACCACAGGTTCGCAATTACTACCCTGAAGAATTTGGCGGTATCGAAGGCTTCAAGGAGGGTTTTGCTTTTGGGGTATATACCTCAGCAGAAGAGCTCTTTAGTAAAGCCACTATTGCCAGTGCTGAAGGCAAGGATGCAACTAACTCACATCCACCTGGTAATCAAGTCAATGCTGCAACTTGGCAAGGATACAGCATTGGGGGTCTAACCAATGTTCGTGAGGAAGATGGTTATTTGGTAGGTGATTTACTTATCAAAGATAAGAATGCCATCGAGCAGATTCAGACCAACGAAAAGATTGAACTATCGCTTGGATATGCAGCAGATCTGATTATTGAAACAGGTATGGCGCCTGATGGAACGCCGTATCACGCCGTATTTAAAAACATACAAGTCAACCATGTTGCGCTTGTTCACTATGGTCGATGCGGTGGTGATTGCCGTGTTGGCGATCACAATCCAAACCCGGAGAAAACAATGAAAATCATCGTTGATGGTATTCCATTTGATGTTGCAGACAATGAAGCATTAGCGGCAGCGCTCAAGAAAGAGCAGGATCAATTGGCAAATCTAAAAGCAGCCAAATTAAAAATTGGTGATCAGGAATTTTCAATTGCGACTGAGTTAGATGCAGTGCAGGCGGTTGCAGATCAAATGGTCACATCCAACAAACAGATGGCTGAAAAAATTCCAGAGCTCGAAGCCAATCAGGCAACACCTGAAAAATTGGAAGCAATGGCAGCTGATCGCGCAGTAGTGATTCAGGATGCTAAAAAGTTAGATCCAAATATCAAAACAGAATGGTTGCACGTGTGAGCAGATCAAGCGCGAAGTGATTAAAGCGAAAGCGGGCGATGCGCTTGTGACCGCAGTGCTTGGTGGTGTTGCTGTAGGAGATGCAGCAGTTGATCGCATTGATACTGCTTTTCGCGCACTAGCAGCAACTACTGGCACGATGAATCCCGCGAATCAATTGTTCCAGCCAACATCCACGCCAACACACGTTGGTGATGAAAACAAAAACACACAGCCAAAATTGGAAAAATGGCAACAACCACTTTCACCTTAAAACAGGGAGCCTGATATGGTTCAAAAAATTACCTCACGCCCAGGTCAAGAGGCGTACTTAACAGGGCCAAATGAAACCCTCTCAATTCCAATGATTGGTGCAGGTGTTATCTCTGATGGTGATGTGGTTGTTCGTACCACTGATGGTAAATCAGTTGCATTAGTTACAGGTGCAACTCCTACACGTTTCGGAGTGGTCATGCGAAAATGGTGTGGGTAAATCTGGAAAAGATGCTGCTGGCAATGAAGCCTATCAATTAGGTGACATTTTACCTATTAAAACCATTGGAACGATTTGGGTTAAGCCTAACGCTCCTGTAACAGACATTACTGCGAAGGTATATGTCAAAACAGCAAACGGTACCACTGGTTCACCTTTAGGTTCGCTTTCAAGCACAGCGACAGAATGGTACCGAATTTCCTAATGCATCATGGGAAACCGTGACCAATGCTGAAGGTTTAGCAATTCTTCGTCTTCGCGGGGCATAAGACAATATGAAAAATTTACAAGCACGTTTATCGCCAGTTGCTGGTGTAATTCAAGCCTTTGTTGGCGATGCATTTAATATGCAAAATTTGGTCAACTTATTTACTCAGGTTGAAACTATTAATGAAACGGATGCTCAGCTTGCTGAAGCTTCGGAATATGAAAAATTCATCCCGACCAAGCCAACTAATAATGTTGTGGGTGGTGGGGAGGTCCTAAAGCGCCAGCGTGGTATCGGTAAAGGTAAACGACACGCTGGTACAGGTACTGATATTCCTTTGGCAGAGGTTGAATATGACAAGGTATCGCTTGAGGTTATTGGCGGTACGATTGGTTACCAGTATTCAATCTTTGAAATTGAAACCGCGCTTAAAGCAGGCATTCCACTAGATTCAGATAAAGCGCAAGCCGCTCAACTCGCATCTAAAAAGCACTTAAGCGATGTTGCTTGGGAGGGCGAAGGTCAAGCGAAAGGGTTTTACAACCAAAGCGGTGTAACAGTGATTGCAGCTCAGCACGATTGGGCAACAGCCACAATTGATGAAGTGCTTGAAGATGTGAACGCTGTGCTTACACCAGCGCTTACTGCTTCACAGTTTGATGATCCAGCAACACCAGACACATTCTTGTTGCCAGCTGCTCAATTCCTCATTCTTGCAGGGCGTTTCCGCTCAGCAACTTCTGATAAAACCTTCCTTGAGGTTGTAAAGGAAAAGAATGTTTTTGCGATTGCAGGTAAAAAGCTCGAATGGGGCTCAACAGATCGACTTGACGGTAAAGGCTTAGCTGGTGCTGACCGTGCGATTATTTATCGCCGTGATCCATCATGCATTCGCTTCCTTGCAGATGATGTGCAGTTCTTGGCAGCACAACCTGTGGGTGTCGATATCAAGATCCCTGGTCATTATAAATATCAAGGCGTTTGGTTAAAGCGTATTGATTCAATGAAATATTTGGACATTTAAGGAATTAATCACATGCCAAAATATACATACAGCAATACGTTAAAAACCTCCGATCCAGCTGCACTGGTACTACCAACTAAGCCACGCATTGTTTTAGATAAAGGCGTAGAAACCGAAGTTTCACAGGAAGATCATGACAAGCTTGTGAAGCATAAAATCATTGGTGCGCTGATTTCATTGGGTGAAATTAAAGTGGAAGGCGCGAAAGCGCCAAAACCTGAAAAAACAGCAGAAGAAATCACCGCTGAAGCGGCCGCAAAAGAGTTGGCCAAACAGTTAAAGGCAGTACGTACTGCCTTGACGAAAAAAGGCGTTGAGTTTTCTGAAGATGAAACATTGGAGCAGCTTGAAGCCAAACTTGCTCAGGCAGATATTGCTTAATAACAGGTGGTTCACATGGTCACTATAAAGACAAGCATTGAGGTAAGTGACGATGGTTCTTTAGATCGTTTTATTAAAAATGCTGAAAAGATTGGTGGCCATGTTGAGGTTGGTTGGCTGGGTAATAAAAACCACATCAGCAAAGGTGGTGGAAAGCGAACCATCACCATGGCAGATTTGGCTGCCATACATATCTACGGCACTGATCATATTCCAGCACGTGATCCACTTACACCCGCTATTGAGCAAAACCAAGATAAGTACCGCAACATGATTGAACGTAGCGTGGTACCAATTCTGGAAGGCGTGATGGATATCAGTAGTCTATGGCAGTTCATAGGTATGGAAGCACAATCGGATATTCAGCAGTACATGGTCAACGGTAAGTTTGCACCGCTGAGTCCAAAGACTATTAAACGCAAAGGTAGTAGCAAGCCGCTCATTGATTCAGGTCAATGGCGTCAGGGTACAACCTACATTGTATCGAAGGATTAATCATGACCTACGTTGATCGAACGGATCTAGTAAATGCTTTTGGCGAGGTGGAGATCTCACGTTTGGAGTTCAACATCACCAAGAGCAATGAACAGGTTGAGCAGGTAAAAGCTTCTACAGCAGCAATTATTTCAGCCTCTAATGAGGCTGATAGCTACTTGTCAGTTAGCTACGATCTACCCTTACCCAGTATTCCAGATTCACTTAAAACTAAAGTGTGCGATGTGGCTCGTTATTTGATGTACAAAGATAAGCCCACTGAAGAAGTTGAAGCCCGGTACAACAAGGCAATTTCTTACTTTAAGGACTTGTCTGCAGGTCGAGCTAAACTTGTATTCCCAACTCCACCTGCAGGTGATCAAGGTAAGCCTTCGTATACCTCAGGCATTTTTGTGGTGTAGCTATGAGTGAAAATTACTTTGCACTTGAACCAGCAATTGTGAAAGCGCTTCAGGATAACATCCCTGAAATCAAAACAATCCACACGCCATTCAATATTGAAGAAATGCTTGGAATGACCAACGAAGAGGTTGCTCTGAGTGTTATTTATTTTGATGACCGGGTTGCTGGGAATGCAGGTCAAGGGAAAGCAAATACGATTTATCAGCAATGGTTGGTTGTATTAAGTGTTCGAGAAGCCTCATCACAATTGCAGCAAACCAATGCAATTCGTGAATTAGCAGCTCCGCATATCCAAAAAGTTTTAAAGACCATGAGTGGCTTTGATCCTGAAATTGCAGGATTTGACGTCTTTAAGCGTACTAACAGTCCTGTGCGTAGCGGTGGGCAAACTGGTCACTTTTATTTCCCTATGATGTTTGAATGCTTAATGTTTAACAATTAGGAATCTTATGAAAACGCAATACAAAGCCCTAAAGCCGATTGGCCCGTGGGTGAAAGATCAAATTGTGGGTGATCTACCACAAGAAAAAATTAAACAGCTTTTAGAAGACGGAGTGATTGAAGCAATCAAGCCTGAGGTAAAAGCAGAAGCTAAACCAAAAACAAAAGAGGTGCCTGCGAATGGCTAAGAAATACATTTCATTACGCGGTAAATTCTCTCTTGCCCCAATAGTTGAAGGTGTTGTGGGGGCAATGCGAGAGCTGGGCAACATTCCTGACTTTACGCTGGAAATCACTGCTGACAAGATTGAGCATACCGAGTCAATGTCTGGTGATGATACGACCGATTTAGTGTTATACAACACCACGGCAGTTTCATTTAGCGGCACAATCGAACAGGTTGATGCTGATAACCTGGCATATATCCTGTCAGGTAAAAATGTCGCAGTGGCAACGAAAACCGTAGCTGACCACGATTTAGGTGCAGTAACCAAAGGACAGAAGATTAAGCTTGATGGTTTTAATTTGACTGTACCAACAGTGACTGATGGAGCATCAACACCAGTACCTATTGAATCAACGAAATATAAGCTAGATGCGGTTTATGGCACTATCGAGTTTCTTGATGATTTGCCGAAAGTTGTTATTGGGTACACGACTGGCGCCGTGACACATACTACGATCGCATCTGATTTCGGTGCTGAATATGCATTGTTCTTTGAGGGCATTGATAAGATCAGCAAAGACAAAGTGTTCTTAGCTCTGCATCGAACAGTGAAGACGCCTGATGCAAGCTTTGGCCTGATTCATGAAGAATTTGGCTCATACGAAATCAGCGGTGATGCCTTGGGTGATCTGACCAAAGATAAAGATGGTGCACTTGGCTTATACGGCTATTACACCCAAATTCCAAAAGCAACATAAGCTCACTACAGGCACTTAAATAGGATGCAATAGGCATCTTTTTTTGTGCCTGTACTTTTTGAGATTTCATCATGCATGATTTTTTTACGGCCTCAAATCGACCTGTCAAAGCAGGTGAGTTATCGGTGCACCAATTACAGATGCACAACTTTGATGAGTGGTCAGGCGCAGCACAGGTCATTAAAGAATTTTTGAATAATCATCCAGATGGAACCACACAAAAGATCTTTGATGCTCATCCATTTGAATCGACGCAATTGATAGCCCATTGCTTGAAATACAGCACTGAACAAGTCATTGATCTATTCAAGAAAGATGGTGCGCTCAATATCTTGTTATTGGATGCTGTGATCAAAGTGAATGACGCATTCTTTACCGAACCAAAACCAAAACACCGGGACGACGTGGATCCGCGTAAAAAGAGCAGTTGGTTTGATGTATTTCAGCTTCTTGCATCGAATGGCCATACACATGAAAGCATCATGCAAATGAGCTACGGTTCATTCCGTCACTATCTCAAAGCAGCTCAAAAAGCCGAGCGTATAAAGATGCGTAACTTAGCGATCGCTAGCCGGGCACAGAATGCTATCAATAAGAAGTTCAGTGAATTCATTAAGAGTCTTGAGAAAGAACAGTAATTTTCACATTGTGATGTGAATTTGAGCACGTTATGATTTAGCTGTTAAATATAAATAACTGGGTAAATTCATGAAAAAATTATTAATTACAGCTGCTTTGATGTCTGTTTTTACATTAGCAAATGCAAATTTGGCTGGGGCAAGCATTAACGGTAAGCAAGTTCGCAAAGGTCAGAGCTATGGCGAAGTTGTTGCAGCTGCAGGTCAACCAACTTCGCATTATGACTACATTAAAAACGTAGGTGGTAAAGACGTTTCGGTCCGTGAACTAAGCTATGTCGATGGCAGCAAAACTTTCACTGTTGTGATTGAAGATGGCAAAGTTACTACGATTCGTAGTGGGCGTTGAGGGTAAGAAATGAAGTACGGATTAATTGCAGTCATCATAGTTGCTGTAGCGCTTTTTTATTTTATGTCTCAAAGCAATAAGGCTGATGCCGAGCGTTTAAAGCAGGCTGAGATTGCTCATCAACAGAAGTTGGAGCAAGATAAAGTCAATGAGGCCAGCCTTGAACAAGCGTCTTTGACTCGACAAGCTGAGGCCGAGAAAGCGAAAATATTGAAAGCTGACGCAGAGCGCTTAAAGAGCGAATCTGATGCAAAGAAAATGGAGCAAGCCAAGCAAGATAAGATCAAAAAAGATATTAAGTTTATTGAGGATAAGGCAAAAGTTGGGTTGTTTGATCCTGAAGCTGCAAAATTCAGAAACATTAAAGGAAATTGTGGTGAAATAAATGCAAAAAATAAGGTTGGTGGTTATACAGGTTATCGACGATTTATTTACGATGCGGAATTTGACAATGTTTCAATAGAAGATGAAAAGGATGGCCTTTACAACCCTGAAATGATGAATATCTTATGGGAGAAGAAATGTCCATAAGATTAAAAAAGCACCTTAGGGTGCTTTTTTATTGACGCTCAGCATGTTTTGCAAAGTGCTTTCATCAATCATTATGGCTTTAATTATTCGATCAATTGCTTCCTCAAATGAAGGTTTTTCTCTATCAGCTTGTTCAGCCAAAATACCTGCAATGACAGCTAAAAGCATTCTCTTATATGGGTCAGATGCAACTAATCCAGATGTAAAACTTTCCTCTAGGCGAGCAACAATATCCGCATTCATTGAGCGATTATGTTGTTTGGCTGATTGGGAGATTTTTTCTCGCAATTCTTCAGACCAACGCAACTTATATTGCGGATCTCTTTGATTTTCACTCATGGGATAAAAGACCTTTCAGTAACTAATTCGAGTTTAATGTACCCAAGAGGTGTTGACAATGCACTCCAAGAGGTTCATTATTTAAGTGAACCCAAGAGGTTCTTTATTGTGTATGAGGTGGTTATGGAAAAGCAAAGAGGTCAGCAATTAAAAATTCGTTTTTTTGATGATGCTGATCATGAGAAATTGAAAGAGATTGCTGAAATGGAAGATCGCTCACTAACTTATTTGGTGAATCAAGCGATAAAACAATTTTTAAAAAACCAAGAGAGTGCGAAAGCATGAAATCAATAGACAACAAAAAAGCCCATGATCTTGGCGGACAGGGCTTGATTGATGTCAACAACTTACAGGAAAGTCAACATGACTATCATACAACAAAATCTTTTAAACCCAAACAGCCAACCTTTAGTTATTGGTGAATTTTCAATTCGTCAAGATGATGAAGGGCGTTATTGCATTAATGACTTGCATAAAGCTGGTGGTGGATTAGAGAAACACAAACCTTCTAATTTTTTACGAAACGAACAGACCAAAGATTTAATTCAGGAAATTGAGCAAAATATTATGATGCTCAAATCTGAGAATCATAATTCTGGTGCAATTAATGTAATTCGTGGGAGGGGGAAAGACCAAGGTACATATGTGGTAGAGGATTTAGTCTATTCATGCACGCAATGTGGATTTCTGCTAAGTTTCATCTAATGGTAATTCGTGCTTATAGATCACAAGTAATGGAATGGATGATTGGCGGTAAGCAAACCATCTCGCCTGAACAGGCAGGTATTCTTTACAACATTGTCCATACACGTGCAGGTGACAATAAAAACACGATCGTTCAAATGTGGAGTCGTTTAAAGAACCACTTTAAATATTCTGCGAGTTACCGTGAGCTGCGAGCCATTCATTTTGAAGATGCTAAGCACTATTTGGAAGTGATGGATTTAAAGGTTAAGACCGAGAAGAATGAACCGAAGCCTGAAGCATTTAACTTGAATGAACATAATATTCAAGGCTTGGCTATTCATATGATATGGGTTTACAAATGGTGGAAGGAGTTTGGCCCAGCTATCAGAGCTCTTAGCCCAAGAATGGCAGGGGACATCAATGATAACTTTATTGATGGACATAGCTTTGCAACTTACTTCATTGATAAACCAACCAGACTGGCAATTGATGAAAAAACAAAAGACTATCAGTGGCATGCAAGTTTTAAAGAAAAAATGGGATTAGATTTCAGCAAATAAATACAAACCTCCTTCGGGAGGTTTTTTTATTTAGAGTTACGCTTATAAGAGAGAACCAAATAACCATTCTTCGGAGTGGTTTTTTATTGCCTAACACATTCATAGACACGTGAAAATGATTATTCCTAGATTCTTTGCTAGGAATAATCATTTTTGCCCATTTTTATAAATTTCAAAATTGGTCTTGCGAAGGCGAGACTTTAAACCCGAAAAAGCAAAAAGCCCGTGACTCGCAATCATGGGCTTTTTTGTTTCCCACAAATTGAACAGGAATAAGTGAGAACCTATGAACAAGTTTACCAAAGGTAAATTTAAAATTCACCCGAAAGAGGGCATGGAAATGGAAGGTTATTTATCTGGCTGGTTGCGATTTTGTATTGGAGTGGCAATTCTACTGATTGCAGCAAGTCCATTTATCTACTCATTGTCTTATTTTTTTAATGTGACAGGTGTTGGGCGATGATTAATATCTTTAAAGAAAGATGGCAAGTTATTGCCGATATAGCTTTAAACCATCCAATTATATTTTTACTGTCCATTGTTAGTATTTTTGCTTGTGTTGCTCTTGTCGCCCTAACATTTTATATGGCTGGAAAGTATGAAATCCTGAAATACCCGTTCTTCATCCTTGTAGCCATTTTGCTACTCAACTTTTATGTCGATGTGGCGATCTGGACCATCAACTTATTCAAATAAACCGACCCAATACGAGGTCGGTTTTTAATGCCCTGAATTTGAGGTCTTTATGTCAAAAAATCTAACTTTTAAACTCATCATGGATGGTGAAAGCAAAGGTCTTGTGGCTGCTGCAAAGCAATCCGAAGATGTTAGTAAAAAGCTATTTGAAACCATTGAAAGTGAAGCTGAACGATTAAAGCAAACAAGCGCTGAAACCGCAAAAGAGATTGGTAAAATCATACCAACAGACCTTCCAAAAAAAGCGGAACAAGTAAAAGGTGAGTTGAGCGAACTTGGTAGTGAACTACAGGATGTAGCCAATAACGCTAACAAACTTTCTGCCAGTGCCAAAAAAGCAGGTGGTGATATTTATGCAGCACTTGGGATTAAGCCGCCAACTGTTATTAATGATGCAATCTCAGATTTATCAAAAAAACTTGAGAATTTTAAGAAAAACAGCAAGCTACCTGCGGAAGAAATAACGCGTGTTACGAAGATCACTGAGCAGGAAATTGCTCGCCTAAAGTCAGAGTTAAGTGGTGTTGATACCTCTGCCAATACTGCAAACACAGGTGTTGATAGATTATCAAAGGGCATGGGTGTAGCAAAATATGCCGCAACAGCTCTTGCTGGTGCTATGGCTACACTGGGCGTTGGGCTCGGTATTCGTGAATTAGCCCAAACAGCTGACACCTACACCAACCTATCCGCACGCATCAATATTGCGACCAAGGAGGGTGGTGATTTTACGTCGGCAATGGCTGGTGTACACCAAGTTGCGTTGATGACGAACTCCAGTCTTGATGCTACAGGCAGTTTGTTTACTCGTTTAAATGCTGTCGGTAAAGACATGGGGATGACCCAGCAACAAGCATTAGATTTAACCAAGACTGTTACTCAGGCCATTCAGATTGGTGGTGGATCAGCCCAAGCAAGTGAGGCCGCGGTACAGCAATTCATTCAAGCAATGCAGGGCGGTGTTCTTCGTGGTGAGGAATTCAACTCCATTATGGAGAATGGATTTGGTGTTGCGGAGGCTTTAGCGAGAGGCTTGGGTGTTACTACTGGCGAACTCCGTAAGATGGCTGAAAATGGAGAGCTTTCAGCTGAGCGAGTAGTAAAAGCTTTGCAAGGCCAAGCTAGTGAGGTTCAAAAGACTTACGATCAATTTCCAACAACTATCACCAATGCCCTTCAGAAGATTGCAACGTCTTGGCAGATCTTAATTGGTGAAATGGATCAATCTAACGGTGCATCGGCAACAGTAGCTAAGTGGTTATCAACTCTTGCCGACAATATGTATCTACTGAAGCCGATTATTGAGGATATTGGTAGTGGGTTTACGCGTTTTGGAGAATACTACAGCAACATATATGACCAAGGCACGATTGATTCATTAAAAGCCACTCTTCTCAGTGTATATGAAACCATCAAGACTCTTTTTAATACAGTTTTAGAGGTTGGTGAAGCATTTCATGATGTCTTTAGTGATGCCTTATCAACCGTTCTTGGGTTTACAAATGGTTTATATCCTGCTGGTGAGCAAGTTAGTGGATTCCAAAAGTTCATTGATCTTCTAAATATAGCATTAGGCTTTTTAAATGATGGATTCAAAACCATCGGGATTGGAGTGAATCTCTTTACTGGTACTCTTTATGGTTTGGCTTCGGCTTGGTATGAACTTAAGTCAATTTTGTCATGGGGTGAGGTGAAGGAAAAAGCCATTGCTGATATGGAAGCAATGAGAGCCAAGTCTGACGAATACTTTACCAAAGGATTTGATGGTGCCAAGAATTTCGAATCTAAAACAATTGAAACAATTCAGAATATTGGTAAAACAGACAAGGAGAAAAATCAGGAGCGTATAGCTGATAACCAACAAACGCTTGAGCAGTTAAAAGCCCAAGAGGAAAAACACAAAACCAATTATAAATCCATAAGTGATGAGCGCATTCAAGCTGAGCAACAGCTTTTTGAAGCGCGTAAATCTGGCAATCAAAGTGCTATTGATTTAGCTGTAAAGGGTCTTGCTGCCTTAGATGCCAAGGAAAAGGCCTATCAAGCGGAAAGTCAAAAAATTACCGAAGCTAAAATTCAAGCCGCACAAAATTGGGTGGATGCTCAGCTAATGGCGGCTGATGGTACTCAAAAAGCCGTAGATTTAGCCACACAAAAAACTTTACAGACTACTCTTGCCGCCCAAGGATTAAAGGCTGAATTCAGCACTACTGGTGGCGTAATTGTCACAGCCATGGATCAAGCAGCAGTTGGGGTAACTAATTTAGATAATAAATTAGTTATGGGTCGCAAAGGTGCTGAAGCATTAGGATTGGATTTAGATGTCGCTCTCAATCGTGTATCAGAAGCATTTGGCAGTAAGAAGAAAAGCCTTGATGATTTCGTTAACGGTCTTGAGCTTATGGGGGTTAGGGGTAAACAAGCTGGCGAAGTCACCTATCAAGCATGGCTAAAGTGGCTTGAAACCGCCAAAAGCCAAGCTGAAATTGATGAAGCAAAAGCCAAATTAAAAGAATTTGGCACATCTGGCCAACTTAGCACCCAGCAAGTTGAGATGGGAATGCAGGCTGTGAAACGCGCCGTGCAAGAAATTCCCGATAGCTTATCACCAGTCGAAGCCGCAATGGAGCGACTTGGAATTAAATCCAAAGAGCAACTTAAATTAGCTGCGGAAAATGCCTTAACTGACCTCGATACCGTCATGAAAAGCGGTGAAGCAACTCAAGAGGGTTTGCAAAAAGCTTATGAAGAAACTGTGCGATTAGCTCAAGCATCTGGTAATGCTCAAGTCATGGCAGCTGCTAATGCTAAGGCGGCTTATTTAGGGCTTGAGGTCCAACTCGATGCCACAGGTAAAGCCACAGTCACTAAACTTGGCGAGATCCAGCAAGCAGCAATCGAGACTCAGCGTACTGTGAGCCAAGTCAGCCAATCTACTACACAAGAGCAGCCTGAGATCAGTGCTGAGCAACAAGCCACCAATGACTATTGGGATGACTTCAAGGCCAAGATGAAAGCGCGTACTGATGAGCTGAATGCCAAATCACAAGCACGAGGTACGGGTGGTGGTAATGCTTCATTGCTGTCGAATGGTAGGGATTCAACTCAGCAAATTTCCGCCGTGCCAGATGCTCCACTTATCGCGACTAGTCTTGATATTCAACCGATTGAAGGTATGGAAACTAAACAAAGTGTGGAAATCAAAATTGATATGGGAACAGGACAGACATCGACAGTATCAGCAGCACCCGATCAAGCTACGGCTCTTGAAGAAATGATGCGAGAACTTGAAGCAATTAAAGGAAGATCGTAATGCAATTAATGCGAAAGTCGACCAGTGAAACCATCCAACTTGAGGATGGTTTTTTTGGTCTGATGAAAACTGGTCTGCAATTGAACAGAACCAAGAATATGCCATCAGTGGTGCCTTGATTATCCAAGAGGGGCGCAAGCAAGCAGGTCGACCAATTACATTACAGCCTGCCAATAAAACTAAAGGTTGGATCAAACTGCGCGATCTGAACACGCTTCGTTTATGGCAGAACCTGCAGGAGCAATTCACGCTTCAGTATGAATGGCCACACGACCAACGCGAGTTCAATGTGATTTGGAATCATAAAGACGGTGCGCTGGAAAGCTCTACAGTTAAAGGCACCCCAGCAACATCACTTGATACTTATTTTAACGTCACCATGCGATTCATTGAGGTAAGCGATGACAATTGAAACCAATAATTTAAAGCTCCTTGAGTCAGAGCGTATCCGTACAGATGCTGAGGATGGTGGGGGTAAATACTCAGGCCGTGAAATTGTCGACGGTGAAAGTAATAACCTGTTCAATGATATTTCCGAGATGGACCGCACCACTGGCCGTACTTCTATCCAAAAGATTTATGCTGCAGTCGATACAGCGGATACCGATGCATTGATGGGTGCGACGGTATTCATCTCGCAGAATGCGCAAGATCCCAATGTGTCCGCCGTGTTATTCAGTACAGACAGCTGGACGGATGAACGCTCGAGCGCTCAAAACCGAATTGAAAACTATTTGGCTAAAGGTGCACAAGTTGCGGGTACACCCTTGGACACACATTGGCAGGGGATGAAACTCCTGCAAGTCGCTTTAGCTACGCAAGAAACCGAGTTGTCGATTGGAAAGTCGATTGTATTGATCTCCAATGAGGGTAAAACCTTAGAAATTGAACAATACCTACGAATTACCGAGGTAACGACACGAACAGCTTATGTGATGATTGACGGCAAACAGGTGGAATATAAAATTGCTACCTATGGCCTCAGTGATGCATTGAAAGCTGATTTTGTAGGGTTATCAGTGAAGCAATGGTTTAGCGGTGAAAAGAGCACCACGATTATCCGTGACACCATTGTGGCAGATACAGGTAAGTACTACTCCAGTGCGAATTTAAAAGAAGCTGCACAAGTCGGTGATTATTCTGTGGTTGCTGAAGATGTCTACACGCAGTTGGTTCCATCAGCCCAGACAGAAACCGCAATGGTGAATATCAATGCAGCAGGTGATTCAGTTGCGCTAGTGAAAGCTACAGATGGAGTGCTGAGCAAGACTTTTAGCAATGTTGTTATTAACACTGTATCAAGTCTATATATCGGCTCATCTATCATGCCGAAATCGGTTGAGTTTACTTTGTTTGGTTCTACTATTAACGATGTAGGCGGGGAGCTTAAAAATACAGCTGGTACATCCATTGGTACAATCAACTATCAAAACGGTTCTATTGTATGGAATGCCAATGCTGGAACCGGTACAACCAACCTCACGATTAACTTTCTGCCAGCGGCTGCGGTGACAGCTCCCGTTGAATCTGAACTGATCTATGTAAATCAGGAGAATATTGGTTTTACTTGGTTGCGAAACTTGGTCCCATTGCCATCACCTGGTAGCCTGCAAGTGTCTTACTTGGTGCAGAACCAAGTCTATACGCTTCGAGACAATGGTGCAGGGCAGTTAAAAGGCTCTGATTCATCATTTGGTTCAGGAAGTATTGATTATGATACTGGGACCATGGCACTCACCACAGGTGAACTTGCCGATGTCGGTAGTGCCATTCTGATGACGTGGAGCAACATGATCACGGCTCAAGAGCGTTCAGGATTAACCATCAATAAAGCCTATGTCGAGATTCCTGTAAATGATTCGATTGTGGCTGGTACCTTAATAGTTAACTGGTTATTAAACGGTGTTGCCAAGTCTGCAACCGATAACGGCCAAGGGCAATTCACAGGGGATGCAACTGGCACGATTGACTATGCTGACGGTGTAGCCAAGCTAATGCCGACACTGTTGCCCAATGGTGGTACCACATTTAATGTATCAGGCCAGAAAGGCACCAAGTCCGCTGTTAGTCTCACAGCAATACCATCAGGTGGATCAATTACAGTTGAACTGGATAATGGCTCAGCAGCTCTTATCCCTAAATCTGTGAAAGTGCGAGTTCCTGTGAAGTGCATGAGCTACACAGGGGAGGTTGAGCTGCATGATATGCCAGTTGATGCTAATACTGGACGCCTATTTAATGGTGAAGGTCAGCAACAAGGCACCATTAACTATGCATCACATGCGATGAATATTACCCCCAGCACTACACTTGAAACGATCGAGCGTGAGAAGATCGTGCAGGCTTATTATGGTCAGTACAACACCAGTGCAGAGGCGATTGCAGCCGGCATGCTTGGAGCAACAATCAAGTATAAAAATACAACGGAGAGCTACACCCTGAGTCTGAATGAAGTTGCGACTGCGGTGACGGTGAGTGTGTCTTATCGTGATAATTCAGCCGCAGCTTCTTGGTCGGATACAGTAATCGGCACTATATTAAAAACGGATTTAACTGAAGGCTTTGCTGAGCAGATTCTTGCCAGCTCGGTTCGCTTTACATTAGCCAGCTCAACTTATGTCGATAAACTTGGATCGCTTTACCGTAATCCATCAGTGACTACGGGTGCAGGTACAGTTGCTGGTCAGATCCACTATGGAAATGGAGCCGTAGAGCTATCTGCATGGGATGTAGGTGGGGCGAACAATCCGACCTTAGAGACTTTGGTGACTCAACTGGAGAATGTTCAAACTAACCAAGTGTCATACCGTGCACCGATGATTCCTATTCGGGCGCAGTCCTTAACTTTGTCCGCCACCAAGGTAGAAGGTGGAGTGTTGAATATCACCCCTGATGGCTCGGGTACCATTGATACAGCGGACTGTGATGGATTCTTTAACTTTGAGCAAGGCTATGGCCAGTTTGTATTCCGTGAAAAAGTAGTAATTACATCTGCTAATCGCGCTGAAATTATGGCGCAGGATTGGTATGTAGCTGAACTTGAGTATGCAAAAGACGGCAAGCAGTGGATTCATAAGCCCATTATGGTCCTGCCTGAAACCATCAAATACAGCGCAGTCGGTTATAGCTATATCCCGATTGATGCTGAGTTATTGGGTTTATCCGCTGTGCGTTTGCCGATTGATGGTCGAGTTCCGATTTTCCGATCGGGTGAGATTGGGATAGTGAGTGCAAGCAAGTCGCAGGAACTACCTGATTATATTGCAGGTCAAACCTACCCATTGAATGATGCACGGATCTCATGGTGTGAACTTGAAGATGCTGACGGCATTAAGATATCGTTTGATCTATACACAGTAGATTATGACTACGGCAAAGTGACTTTAAATGGTGATTTTGCTTTGGGTAATTTGACTGGACCAGTGACAGCCAAGTATCGCTATCAAGACATGGGTTTAGTGCGTGATGTCAAAATTAATGGACAAGTGACTTTCACCAAGCCTCTGACGCACAATTATGATCCAAGCAATACGATTGTTGGTTCCGCACTGGTGATTGGTGATATGCAAGCGCGTTACACCCGAAAGTTTGTGCAGTCGACGTGGGACAATTTGTGGAATGATGAGGCTACTGGTGCGGCCATCTCAGCCAACTATAACGATACGCTATATCCAATTGAAGTCACCAACAAAGGCAATATTCAGGAGCGTTGGGCGATTGTTTTTACAAGTACCACAGCGTTTCGGATCATTGGTGAATATTCTGGCCAGATTGATACGGGTGTTATTACAACAGATTGCACCCCTATGAATCCAGTGACTAATGCGCCGTACTTCACGATCAAAAAGGAGGGTTGGGGCAATGGTTGGGCAAGTGGCAATGTGCTGCGCTTCAACACGATTGCAGCCAATCATCCGATTTGGGTAATACGTACAGTGAAGCAATCAGCGCCAACAGTGCTGTCAGATTCATTTCAAATCATGCTACGCGGTGACATTGACCGGGTGGCTTAATCTTTAATTCAAATATGACCGCTTCGGCGGTCTTTTTTATGGGTAATGAAAATGGTTGCAAGCACAGATATAAAGTTCTACGTACATAGCAATAACAATGCACCACAGCTTCAAAATGCCTATGGTTCGATGATTGGTGTTTTGGATGCATGCTTAGTCAATGGGATCAGTCTTGGGATCGTATCAACACTGACAGCAGTTGGCACCACGGTGACAGCTGTATTTAGTACTGCTCACAACCTCATGCAATACCAGGTAATCAAAATCGTTGGTGCGAATCAGGCTGAATATAACGGTGAGCATCGTATCTTGACGGTACCAAATGCAACGAGTGTGACTTTTCAACTGGTAAGTGCACCAAGTGTAACAACAGCTACAGGTTCAATCACTGCATCATTGCCATCATTGGGGTGGGAAAAGCCTTTCTCTAGCACAAATGAGGCTGGAGGCGGGAAAGCCGCCTATCGCTCCAAAAATACATTATTACCAAGCCGACCGTTTTTACGTGTGGTTGATGAGCTTGACCCAGCTTATACAGCAACATATGCCAAATTTGCTAAGGTGGGCATGGTTGAGGATATGACTGATATCAATACAATGCTTGGGGTGCAAGCGCCATACGATTCAGCAAGCGTTGATAAAAATTGGGTTGGAACAGGAACGGGTACAGCAGTCATTAATGGGTGGGCGAAGTGGTATTACGCACGCAACACAGCAGCCACTGGTACAGGTCCCGACACAAGCGTTCCAGCAAATGGTATTAGAAAATGGCTACTTATAGGAGACGATGATCACTTCTATTTAATACCTGCTCATACCGTGAGCAATGATTTTGGTCCCGTGTATGGCTTTGGGAAATTTAATAGCAATATATCAAGTGATTCAGCAAATACTTATCTATCAGCAACGATAAATAATGCAGTAGCAAGTAGTAGTTTTTATGCTGCAGGCAACACAGGAATTGGCTCTAATTTAAATAGAAATGCCTGCATCATAATCCAGCGAAAATATGATCAAAGTGCTGTTTTTGCTACTGCTTCAAATGGCATCATGTCAATATCTACATCCAACACATCAACAACGGGGTCGAGTGATGTTATCTCAAGCCTTGCTACCCTTGGATTTTCTCAAAGCTGTGATGTGCATTTAACAGAAAATACAACTAATTTCTCAAGTTTAGTAAGTTTAATTCGTGGGAAATTCGCAGGATTGCAATGGTTGTTTCAAAGCAAACCCTTTGCAGAACTTCAGCTTGAGGTTTTGGCGGGGGAGATTTGGCTTGCTAAAAATGTCGCAACAAGCACAGCTGAAGGACAGATGTTATTTAAAGTGGGGGACTTATGACAACAATAAGTATTAGCAACACTAATATCAAGACAGCCTGGTCTAAACAGTACAAATCCACGCAAAATGGTGAATACACAATCAAGGGCGTGGTTCAAAAGAAAGGAATCAATATCCCTTGCCGAGTAAGACTCTATGAGAAATCAACAGGCAATAAGCTACATGAGGTTGCGACAGATGCTAATGGCAATTATGAGTTTAAATACATTGCACAGGTAAAGTGTTTTGTTATTGCTCATGATCCGCAAAATCAATATAACGCAGTCATTCAAGATAACGTGGTGCCGAAATGATTCAACCCTCACTCAAAGCCAGTCTTGTGCAACTCCAAGCACTAGCCACATATCTCGATCAAGGAAGCTCAAATGCTTCCTTTGTTTTTTATGATGATGCCAAACCCGCATCTGTAGCAGTGGCTGCTAATAATACAGCTAAGTTAGTTATTCTCACTTTGCCAAAACCCTGTTTTAAAACCCTACACGCAGACAGTATTGAACTCAATCAAACTGATGCAGCAACAGTAACGAAAGCAGGTGTTGCGACATGGGCACGCTTGCTGAATGGCGCTGGTGAAGCCGTTGCTGATTTCACAGTGGGTACGGATATAGAGTTGGCCAACCCCGAATTGGTCTTAGGTAGCACACTGATGATGAACTCATTGATCCTCAAACCATCCACATAAAAGAGGTGGACATGTGGCGAACTATATTCCACCTGATGCACATTATGTAAATCTTGATTTTAAAGACCTTGCGACAGGATCTACCGATCTTAACTTTGGTGCAGATGAACAAAATCTCGCATCACTTGAAGCCACCATTGATACTTCATTTTTAGCTTTATTTCAGGCACAAAGTTTCGACTTCAATGCGCTTGAGGCTGAGTTCAATGTTTCATTCAGCGCAGAGTTAAAAGCGGTATCGGGGCAAACTGCACAGCTTGATGCAGTGATCAATACGAGTTTTATCCCAGCGCTTCATGTAGTGAGGATTAATGCATATTGCTCCCTCGATGCAGTGATCAGCACATCATTCAATCCTGCCTTTGATGCCTTGTTTGATATTAATCATCAACTAGGTGTTGAGCTGAAGTTCAGTGCAGTATTTGAACGAGCAATCACCCAGCTTGGTTCAACGGAAATACCGTGGGCGAAACCAGTCTTAAGGGTGTCAAATGATACCTTTTTTTACGATCGCGGATTGGTGTTGAACCATGGTAGTGACATTGGCTTTCAGCGTGGACGGACGTTATCTGAATCCATCCATGCGGTATTTGATCAGGGTGTGAAGCTTAGCCGAAATTTATGTGTGCGCTGGCAAGAAAATCTGAAGATTCGTATTGCGCGTGATTTGTATTTTGATGAGTCGATCAAACTTCGATTGAACCGTGAATTGTCGCATCAAGAGATGATCCGAAAGCGGCGTAACATCTCGTTTTCACATCAAGTCGCACATGTCTTTGAAAAGCGCTTTAGCTTTGATTGGGATAAAGGACTGGAGTTGGTCACACAAGATGAGATCCCTTGGGATAAATCCAAATCTATCCACTATCGCAAGCATCCGATTGAACCATGGCCAGAGCCTGAAATTCCTGAATATCAGGGTACAGGTGATCTTAATTTCGTATGCCTATGTCATGAAGTGGATTCGCATGATGTTGTTCTCAACTTCGGTGCAGACGATTGCATACCTGGCATACCGAATCGTAATTGGTGGTACATATTGAATCGTTTATCTGTGACGCGCCTAGACAATGGTGTAGAGATTGAAGTCTATGACGGGAATTACAGTACCGATCGCAGTTGTTGGTGTTGGTCCTATAGTTTGACCGTACCTGCATCCGAGATTGGTAAACTGGAGCCCATCAATGGCCAACCTGTGATTTTAAAAATTATGGTGAATGGTACCGAGCATCAAATGTTGCTTGAGAACCGCCGACGTTCTCGTAAGTTTGCTCAAGACACCTACACTTTGATTGGTCGCAGTCAAACCGCACTGCTTGCGGCACCGACTGCGCCTTTACGCTCATTCTTACAAGAGAATGATCGAACCTCCGTTCAATTGTGTCAGGCAGAGCTGGATCGTGTATTTAGCGATACGGTACTGAATTGGCAGTTGATTGATGCGTTGGGCTGGATCGTTGAGCGTGAATGCTTAAATTATTCCAACTTAGCACCAATCGACGCCATCAAGATGGTGGTTGAAAGCGGTGGCGGGTTTATCTATAGCGAAAATGGTAGTAATACCCTAACCATTAAACCGCTGTATAAAAAGACCTTTTGGGATGTATTGTCGATTGCTGAGTATGATCGCTTGTTGCCTGAGTCTGCAGTGGTGAGTCAGTCGACTGATTACCAGATCTATCCAGATTACAACGGCATCACGCTGACCAATGATCGTAAAGCTTTGGTCTCTCAAGTAAAGCGTACTGGTACCAGTGCCGATACCTTACTTCAGCCTGAAAATAACCCATTATTTAACCATGTCAGCATGGGCGCTTATGGAAAGGCCAAACTTGCAAAAGCCGGGATGGTTGAGACGCATACCTACAGCATGCCGATTTCGCCTGAAGTGGGTGAATGTGTGCCAGGAGAAGTGCTTGCTTTTAATACAGAGTGGTGGGGCATTGTAGATAGTGTCAGCGTCTCGTTCAGTCATGCAGTGGTCAATCAAACCGTGAAAGTGGAGCGCGTCAATCGTGAGTAATGCATTACAGCGTTTAATTGATTTACTGCCTACAGCTGCAGAATTTGTAGGAACCATTACCAGCGTGGACCATCCTAACTACAAAGTGTTGGTGGTGGGAGGATCAGGCTTAAACCTGGTCACCAGTTCAACCCGCTATAACTTAGGAGCATCTGTATTTGTATCTGATGGTGAGATCAAGCGACTCGCACCATTGGGTGAAGTGATTCAAATCGAAGTTTAAGTTTAGAAAAGTATATGGCACCCAAGAGGGTGCTTTTTTATTGCCAATAATTAGGGGGAAATAAATGGAACCAGTGTCCACAAGTGGTTTTGCTGCGTTTTTAAAGTTCTACGGTGCAGCAATTATGGTTACTTTAGCAATAGCACTTGTTGCAACGGTTGTCATCATGATGCGTTTGCCTCGCTCGCCACAAGAGTGGGCAGTGGGTTTGATTTGTACGGTTGTATCTAGTCTGACTGGAGGCGCTTTTATTATCGTGAAATGGGGGCTGCATGAGTGGGTAACAGATATTTGGGGAATGATTGCTTTGGGTGGTTTCTTCTTTGTATGTGGTTTGCCGGGTTGGGCTGTGGTTCGGTGGACTTTTAACTTCATCAATAAACAAGAGGGGAAGACCATTATTGAGGTGGTTAAGGAGCTTAAGGAAGCCAGAGAAGATTTGAATAAATAACGTACCAACTATATGCCGCCTTAGGGCGGTTTTTTAATACCTGAAGGAAATTGAAATGAAACTTATTGAAAATTGGCAACAGGCTTGGAAACTCAAGTCAGTACAAGTGGGCGCAGCAAGTGCCTTTTTTTATGCCTTGATTTTATTATTAGAGCAGTTTTTAGGTGTGTGGAATGTAATCCCACAAGAGCTGAAAAATAAGATCCCAGAAAACATTGCTGAGTGGGTGGGGATGTTTGTTGGTGTGGCCATGGTACTTGCACGTTTGAAGAAACAGCCTGAAATTCATCCTGTACCAAAACTATTAGGCTTTGCCACGTTACCCACAAATTCCATTACATTTGATCAGGCCTTTCAGCGGTTGATTGGTCATGAAGGTGGTTACAGTGATGACAGACGTGATCCAGGTAACTGGACTGGTGGGAAAGTTGGTGTAGGTACGTTAAAAGGTACAAAGTATGGCTTAGCTGCTAACACCTATCCAAACCTTGATATTAAAAATCTCACATTAGCCCAAGCCAAAGAAATTTATAAAAAGGACTGGTGGGATAAGCTCGGTGCCAATGGACTACATTCGGCAATTGTTTTTCAGCTTTGGGATTTTGCAATTAATGCTGGGAAAAAACGAGCAATCATTGAGCTACAGCAAGTTGCTGGGGTGACTGCCGATGGGGTTATTGGTCCTAAAACTATTGCGGCTGTGAATGCGCTTGATCTGAATGATGTATTACTTAGTTTAACCGCTGAGCGATTGAAGTTTTATACATCACTTTCAACATGGCTAACATACGGAAAAGGTTGGACGAATCGTGTAGCAGATAACTTGAAATATGCTGCTCAGGATAATTAATCTTCTCTTGCTGTGCATCCTGCTTTCAGGCTGCATAGCGCATTCGATTTCGACAAAGGTACATGTCACTGTATGTGTACAGTGTGTGAATTGAGAAAGCTCTCAGGTGAGGGCTTTCTTATTAGCTTATCGTGAGAGAAATAAGAGTTCTATATTAATTTATTTATATGACTAATGTTTTTCAATTAAACATATGATTAATATTGAATTTAATTATTTTTCAATAGATGCAGTAATAAAGTTTGCAGGGTGGTAGGAGCTTTGTATATGGGAAAAAATCATCATTCCCGAAACTAAAAAAACTAGAATTGTTATTACAGCGTTATAAAATGGCATTCATTACTTATCAATATTACTGGGCTTCAGAGTAACAACATCTCACTGTATTTACAATAAAGGTTTAATTTTATTGTAAAAATTAAAAATTTATAAAATAAATAAATATATATATAAGAAAACTTGATTAAATTAATTTTTAGTGTATAGTTAACTTAACTAGAAAAAAGTCTTGTTTCGGTAAATCTTCTTTAAGTATCGCAGTTTTAGTCATAATCCTTCGTTTTTTCAGATTTTAAGTCTCAAAATTTATTATTTTCAAAGTTATAAACAGTCAATCAAATGACTCACAATTATTAAAAAATCAGTAGGATTTATTATGTCAAACTCGAATGTTGTTAAAGGTACTGTAAAATGGTTCAACGAAACTAAAGGTTTCGGTTTTATCCAGCAAGAATCAGGTCCAGATGTTTTTGCCCATTTTAGCGAAATTGCTAATTCAGGTTTCAAAACACTGTTTGAAGGCCAAATGGTTGAGTTTAGTGTAGCTCAAGGTCAAAAAGGACCAAATGCTGTAAATATTGTTGCTATCTAAGCAATAATTGACAGTAATAAAAAGCACTAAACAGTGCTTTTTATAAATTGAAAGTTAGTTTTAAAGTTTTTTCAAATCGAGAAAACCTCCAGAAATAGGATACAAATTGTTAAAAATAAACGATTTAATTGCAAAATCAAAAAATGGTACAGAAATTATAGTGTCGCTCATCCCTTTAAATAAAATACAAAATACTCGTAATGGGTTAAAAACTATAGAAGTGGGTAAGCGAATACTTCTTCAATCAGGTAAAGAAGTTGATTTGAACCTAGATGGAAGAACTTTTTATACGTCTTTAAATCAGATGTTTAAGTTAAATTATAAAGTAATTTAATCAAGTTATATAATTTCTAAATAATTTAAATTAAGGATCCATCTATGTTAAAAAAAGAAGTCACCGTAAAAGATCAATTTGGTACTGAATATAATATTCAAGCAACAGTTGATAAGTCTATTGTAGACCTACAAGATCACTCAAATTTAAAATATATTACTTTTGAAGGTGAGGATATTCGCCCTAGTTTTGAAATGTTTTTTCAGAGCCTTGAAAGTAGTAAGATTTTTAAGTTAATTTAATGGTTATGAACAAAGAAAATTTGAATTTTTTATTTGATTTGAAATATATGAAAGCTGTTTTTTACATTTTAAAATCATATATTTGGTTTTTTGTTTTATGTGTATCTATTATTTTAACTAGTATCATACACAATGATGTTGTTGATACTATTTTGACTATTTTAAACTTTTTTATTGTTTTTAGAATTATTTTTGTGCTGCATGTAAAAATTATAAAGTCCATCTTCGAAATTTGTAGCCCTTAAAAAGCTCTTATTTTCAAGCATCAATAGAATAATGAAACCATGACATATCACTCCCTCTGTCATGGTTTTTTGTTGCCTCTTCATAACTCATATACATGTTTGTTATTATATTTCACTTCCCAATTTTTAGAAGTTTGCACACATAGACTTATCCTTTCTAATTTTTATAACTAATGCTTAAATAGATCATGAACTTTTCTGGGGAAGAGTGGAACAAGCGTTTACAAGTAGTTAATACACAAAAAGAAATGAATAAAAAATACAATTTGGAGATTTCCTATAAGCACGAGGTTCTTTATCAACGCTACCTGACAGGTCAGATAGACCATGAAGAGTTCAAAGAAGAAGTAATGTCGTTAAATAAGTAAATAGATTTTAATAAAAGTGTTATTACATGAGCTATCTAGCCATTACTTCTTAATGGCTTTTTCAAATGATCAAAATGTCATTTGAAATCAGCTCCCAATTTCTTCTCGATGTAGCACTTCACCACAGCTTCAATTGCAGTATTACCAACTTGTTCAGCTTCTCGACTATCAGCACGAGGACCAACATAAAAAGCAGTCCATCTTGAATATGATCGCACTAAGCTAATTTTTTCTTTTTCGATTAGCTTTCCACAGAACTCCCAGTCGATCACTGACACTGACTTTACTTTCATTGCTTTAGAGAGAGCATAAGGAAGTTGGTTGGGTGTTAGATCTGATACTTTCATATTTAATAAGTTCCATCTATCAACCACAAAAATTACGATGACTATATATAGGTATAATCAAAACGAAAAAATGTAGACTGATATGTAGACTGTTGAGTTATAGATGTAGACTACTATATATAGTCATTGCAAAGTATAAGCTAAGTTCAATATCACTGTTTACAACTACTTATAGTTATTGATTGCCAAATACATTAAATGCCAAACAATAGTCACAGAACTGGAAGTTCTAACGCATCTATTTCCAGATAAGCCTACATTGATGTGGGCTTATCTTCGGTCAAATGGCGCATTATTTTTCAGAATAAATAGTCTTTGTGTAGATGAATAAAATCTATAAATAACAGACAGAAGATACTTAAAATCAATTAAGCCATATTAAAAGTAGGTGTATAGTAAATGGACTAGCTAAATTAAGAGTGAAGATCATAATGCCAATCAAATTTGTAATGCGTTTTGCTGCAATTCTATTTTCCGTTTTAATTTTGGTGGCACTTGCTATTCAATTTTTCTTTGATCCTCACTATACCGTGATTTTTTGGATTTTTTCCGTACCATTCATTTTAGGTACGCCAATTTTGGCTTCGGTCGTTTTAGCGAAAAATGAAGAGCTGGATATCCATTCAGTTAACTAAAACAGGCTTAACAAGGCAAGTTTTAAGTATAAGAAGTCCATCTTTTGATGGGCTTTTCTTTTTTGTTCAATATTTTGCAAAACTCGCACAGTTTCATTCGTGCTTATTTGCTATGTTGATCTTTTATTTAAAGAAATCCCCTTTATGAAAAAAACTGTAATGCTCGGATTGATTGTGGCAGCTTTGTCTGGTTGTAGTACTGCACAAAAGAATGAAGCAGAAAAGCCCAATATTGGTATGGCAAATCCTGCCAGTACTTTTTGTATTGAACAGGGTGGCAAATTAGAGACTCGAAAAGAAGCGAATGGTGAAGTGGGATATTGTCATTTGCCCAATGGTCAAGTTATTGAAGAGTGGGCACTGTTCCGTGCTAGCCAGAGCAAATGTGTCGCAGAGCAAGCGACAGCCTTGATTGGTCAGTCGAATTTAACGGAAGCGCAGATTAAGCAAAAAACCAGTGCGAAGATAGTGCGTTTAGTCCAACCTGGGCAGCCAGTCACGATGGATTATCGTGAAGACCGAGTGACAGTAACGGTTGATCCAAAGACCAATAAAGTAGTTCAAGCGAACTGCGGTTAATTTGCTCAGTCAAAAAGCCCAAATCTGGGCTTTTTCACATTTAAAGCAGGGGAATGGTTCTTCATTTTTAAAAGTTTGATTATGATAGGGCACATAGGAGAGTTGTAATGAAAAAGTTATTTGTTTTGGCTGCTGCCATTGCTTTGGTGGGTTGTGCAGAAAAAAAACCGTTAACGCCAGAAGAACAATGGCATGGCTATTGTAAAAGTGTAGGAAATGCAGCACGTTCGATTATGCTAGATCGTCAAAATGCAATTGAAAAAGACAAAGCAATTGAACATGCCAATAAGGTAGAAGATGCGACGACCAAAGCATTTATCTTAGATATTATTGAGCATGTATATGCTTTGCCTGAAGCGGACATTAAGAGCGATATTGAAGGGGCACGAGAAAAAGTTCGTGCAGCATACACTGAAAAATGTATAGCGACCCCTCATAAAGACATGCCAGATTACAAACCGTTCTAATGAACGGTTTTTTATTTTAAGTTGGTATTTTTTGTGACAAAACACTAAATCATATATATAGAAAAGCATATAAAAATAAAGAATAATGAAAAGAGAACAAAAACGAGAGGAGCAGAAAATGAAAGTTGTCGGCTATTTAAATCAAGCAGATTTACTCTTGGAAGATGAAAATGGCGTGGCCGTGATTGGTGGAGGGCACTATGTCCTTAGCTTGGGTGATCAGGTTTACTTTAAACAAGCCCTTGAACATGAACCTACACGGTTTTTGGTTCAAATTTCATTTGCCGGTTCGGCGCACCAAAACTTACATGACGACGAAATTCAGATGAAATTTGAAGGATGTCGGGAAAGTTTTAAGCAATATATTCAAGCCACAACAGTACACTAAGGTTGAATACTTATATTTGGAAAAAAAAGGCAACATGAGTTGCCTTTTTGTTTTTAAATACCAGTCCAAAGTTAATGTGTTAAAGACTGAGCAAATAGCAGTAAATGTGGTATTCATTGTGCAATCGGTATGAACATCATTTAGTTAGAAAATAATGGGCATCACGAAGAAACACGCTGCTTGCATTAACTTTTAACTGGAATTTTAGTAAAATTTAGCAGTCCATATTATTTATGTAGCTTTAATTAAAGCAGGAATACGTAAATAATTTTTTAAAAAAGAGGAATAACACCGTGCTAGAAGCTTACCGCCAACACGTTGCAGAACGTGCCGCACTCGGAGTCCCACCGAAGCCACTTGACGATGCTCAAACAGCTGCATTAGTTGAATTATTAAAAAACCCACCAGCTGGCGAAGAAGCATTTTTAGTTGATTTACTAGAAAACCGTGTTCCAGCGGGTGTTGACCAAGCTGCATACGTTAAAGCTGCATTCTTAGCTGCTTTGGCTAAAGGCGAAGCGACTTCACCATTAGTTTCTAAAGAACGTGCGGTTTACTTACTAGGCACTATGCTTGGTGGTTATAACGTTGCTCCTTTAGTTGCACTTCTTGATGATGCTGAACTTGCTGAATTAGCAGCTGAAGCACTCAAGAAAACGCTTCTTGTATTTGATGCGTTCCATGACGTTGCAGATAAAGCAAAAGCGGGTAACGCGAATGCGCAAGCGGTTATGCAATCTTGGGCTGATGCCGAATGGTTCACGACTCGTAAAGACGTTCCGACTGAAATCAAACTTACAGTTTTCAAAGTAACTGGCGAAACCAACACTGATGACTTGTCACCTGCACAAGACGCTTGGAGCCGTCCAGACATTCCATTGCACGCAAATGCAATGTTGAAAAACGTACGTGACGGTATTAACCCAGAAGTTCCTGGTGAAGTTGGTCCATTAAACCAAATCAAAGACTTGATCGCAAAAGGCAACCAAGTTGCATACGTTGGTGACGTTGTTGGTACAGGTTCATCTCGTAAATCTGCAACGAACTCTGTACTTTGGTTCTTCGGTGACGAAATTGCTCACATCCCGAACAAAAAAGACGGTGGTTACTGCTTAGGTTCTAAAATCGCTCCGATTTTCTTTAACACAATGGAAGATGCTGGCGCGTTGCCAATCGAAATTGATGTTGCAAACATGAACATGGGCGATGAAATCGTTCTTAACATTGATCATGCTGCTGCAAAAGTAACTGCAACTAAAGATGGTGCAGTCATTGCTGATGCTGAACTTAAAACTCCAGTACTTCTAGACGAAGTACGTGCAGGTGGTCGTATCAACCTAATCGTTGGTCGTGGCTTAACTGCTAAAGCACGTGAAGCTTTAGGCCTTGCTCCATCTACGTTATTCCGTACTCCAGTTCAACCTGCTGCTACTGGCAAAGGTTTCACTCAAGCACAGAAAATGGTTGGTCGCGCATGTGGTCTTCCTGAAGGTCAAGGCGTACTTCCAGGTACTTACTGTGAACCTAAGATGACAACTGTTGGTTCGCAAGATACCACTGGTCCAATGACTCGTGACGAATTGAAAGACTTAGCTTGCCTAGGCTTCTCTGCTGACCTCGTTATGCAATCTTTCTGTCACACAGCTGCATATCCAAAGCCAGTTGACGTTCAAATGCAACACTCGCTTCCTGATTTCATCATGAACCGTGGCGGTGTATCTCTACGTCCAGGTGACGGTATTATCCACTCTTGGTTAAACCGTATGCTTCTTCCAGATACCGTTGGTACTGGTGGTGACTCACATACACGTTTCCCAATTGGTATTTCATTCCCAGCGGGTTCTGGTCTTGTAGCATTCGCTGCTGCGACTGGTGTTATGCCACTAGATATGCCTGAATCTGTACTTGTTAAGTTCAAAGGTAAAATGCAACCTGGTATCACACTACGTGACCTTGTACATGCAATTCCTTACGTTGCGATTCAGCAAGGTGACTTAACTGTAGAGAAGAAAGGTAAGAAAAACATCTTCTCTGGCCGTATCCTTGAGATCGACTTAACAGAAATGGAAACTGACCTCACTGTTGAACAAGCATTCGAACTTTCTGATGCGTCTGCTGAACGTTCTGCTGCGGGTTGTTCTATTACACTTTCTGAAGAGAAAGTTGCTGAATACCTGAAATCAAACATCACAATGTTGAAGTGGATGATTTCTGAAGGTTATGGCGATGCGCGTACTATGGCTCGTCGTGTAGAGAACATGGAAAAATGGTTAGCGAACCCATCACTTCTTAAAGCTGATGCTGACGCTGAATACACGAAAGTGTATGAAATTGACCTTGCGACAATTACTGAACCAGTTCTTTGCTGCCCGAATGACCCAGATGATGCGAAATTGCTTTCTGACGTTCAAGGCGTGAAAATTGACGAAGTATTCGTTGGTTCATGTATGACTAACATCGGTCACTTCCGTGCAACTGGTAAGTTGTTGGAGAAAGTTCCTGGTGGCGTACTTTCAACTCGTTTGTGGATTGCTCCGCCTACGCGTATGGATGAGCGTCAATTGATGGAAGAAGGTTTCTACAATACTTATGGTAAAGCTGGCGCGCGTACTGAAATGCCAGGTTGTTCATTATGTATGGGTAACCAAGCGCGTGTAGCGCCGAACACAACTTGTGTATCGACTTCTACACGTAACTTCCCGAACCGTTTAGGTCAAGGTGCAAACGTTTACTTAGCGTCTGCTGAACTTGCATCTGTTGCTGCTGTACTTGGTAAATTACCAACTCCAGAAGAATACCAACAGTATGCAGCTCAGATTGATAGCATGTCTGCTGACATCTACCAATACTTAAGCTTCGACAAGATGACAGACTATACTAAACCTGCATCTGAGATTGATACGAAGAAAATTGCTGCTGCTCAGTTGACTTAATTCTTTGTTAATTAAGCAATAAGCGGTATAAGATAAGGGCTGAGTAATCAGCCCTTATTTTTATGACAATAATCTAAATTATAATAGAAAGGTATAAATGGAAAAATATATAGACCCTGTTTATCTAAATGCAAATCAAGGTGTATTGGCTTTACTTATATTTTTATTTGGATTGATAATTGCCTTTTTTAGTTGGATTTTAAAATATTTAAATAATAAACCTAAATTTTTAATTGATACGATTGAAGGGCCTACATTTGCTTGTACTTTTAAGACTGGTCGGATTTTTCATGGATATGAAGCTCATATTACAGCTGTAGTTCTTTATCTAAATCTTAAAAATGTTGGTAACTTGCCATCTAGTATTGAAAAAATACATATTGCGTATAAATGGAATATTATTCCATTTAGCTTTAATTGGGTTAAGTATCGCTTGGGATGGTTTTGGATAAATAATCAAACGATTGCTTTGGATGATTTTCAATGTGAAATTGGTGATAGAGTAAAAGTTTATCCATTTTTAACTCAACTAAATAATCTTGCTCCTAATAAAGTAGAAAAGTTTATAGAAGTAGGTAAGGGTACAAATGGAATTGTATATTTTGAACAGGCTGAGAGTTGGGGTGCAATGTCGCCTGTAGTAAAGAATCACAAAACTAAAATAAAGATTTGTATAGTAGATTCTTTCGGAAAAAAACATAGAAAGGTTGTGAATATTCCTATGTTGGAGTTAGATGAAGCACGCAAATATAATCCTTCATTTGGGATGACATATCAGACTTTAAGTAATGAAAAGCTTGGTTAGAATTATTTCTAAAGCATTAGTATCCAGAAATTTGAGTTTATGGAATCTATTAACTTTAGCTTTACAGATCAATCAATGCATCGTTTAATCCTTACATGTAAGTGCTTTAAAAAGTTGATGTATTAATGGCAAAGCAATCTCGATTCCTCTGTATTGGTGGTTTCCTCAATGGAACTCAAGTCAAAGACCAAGGCGGTAGTTTCGTCTGTGTCGAAAACGCTAAAAACGTGACTTATCGAAAAATGGAAATTTTCCATCAAGACGCATGGGACCATGACTACTATGTGTGTGAAACGACAACAGAGCAACAAGCTAGGAATTGGGTTTATGACATTGAGCCCAATTAATTTCGATTCATTTGGAAAAATCCAAAAAATAGAATACGACACACGGATGTTGTTAAATAATAGACATTAAAAAGCCCCATTTTTCAGGGGCTAGTCGTATAGCTCGCGCCATACTCATATAAGGCTCATCTCATACTAAGTATATTAAAGCATATTCCTTAAATATTTTCAGCTCTTATTCAATGAGGGTTAAATCTGCTTTGTTTTCAAGTTTTAATGGACGTAAGGCAAAAATAGACCGCGTATGACGCACACCTTTCATGGAGTATAAGTTCTTACGTAAAAAGCGTTCATAGTGTTCTGCATTTTTTACGGCGACTTTGAGTAAGTAGTCATAATCACCTGTGACTAAGTGTGCCTCAACGACTTCGGGCATATAGGCCAGTGCTTCACTAAATTGCTCCAAAATTTCATCATCATGGCGCTCAAGTGTAATTTCAATAAAAAACAATTCATTAATCCCAATCGCTTTGGGATTGATATTGGCAGTATAGCCTTCAATAATCTTTGCATTTTCAAGACGTTTAAGCCGTGTCCAACAAGGGGAGGAGGAAAGACCAACTTTTTCAGCTAACTGAGTCACAGTCAAAC
Organism: Acinetobacter sp. SW-226; assembly: GCF_055632855.1. Taxonomy (NCBI): domain Bacteria; kingdom Pseudomonadati; phylum Pseudomonadota; class Gammaproteobacteria; order Moraxellales; family Moraxellaceae; genus Acinetobacter; species Acinetobacter sp. SW-226. Next base: position 1,440,000 of record NZ_CM145752.1, read on the forward strand.
GCCCATCTTGACGAAGTTCTGACAAAATACGGCGGTCAATTTTATCTAAAACATGGTGATTGTCATTCATGTGCAATTCCTGCTAATAATTTTCTTTATAAATGGTTTTATGTGAAAATATTTCTCAAAAATACTTTGAAACAAGCAAATAATAGAGAAACTATTGAAGCGTCTTCTGATTACAATAAGCTTATTCAATCAAAGTCATTTGGGAGATTGGCTTTGATTTGTAAATAACACCATTTAAGGGAAGGGTGCCTTTACATGGTGTTATTTACGCACTTATTTACAGTATCTTCTGCTTCATTCGCTTTTGCTTAAACCAATAGGTAAGCGTTAAACATCCAATCCAGAGTGGGATCAATGCCACCGCAATACGCATATCAGGTGTCAGCCACATCACTACTAAAATCCCTAGCATAAATATAATGCAAATGTAATTACTTAACGGATACATCAGCACAGGGAATAAAGTCGGCTTTTTCAAAGCCAGCATGTGTTGCTTGAACTTTAAATGAGTCAGTGCCAACATCATCCAGTTAATTACAATCGCTGAAACCACAAGACTCATCAGCAACTTAAAGGCTTTTTCTGGAAAAATATAATTCAGTACCACACAGATCAATGTCACCAGTGCAGAGCATAAAATAGCAGCATAAGGGATGCCTCGCTGGTTAATCTTCTTTAAGAACTGTGGTGCATTGCCTTGCTCAGCAAGTCCCAAGAGCATGCGACTGGTGCCATAGCTGGTGCCGTTATATACCGAGATGGCTGCAGTTAAAACTACAAAGTTCAGTACAGTTGCAACGCCTTGACTGCCCAATGAGTCAAAGATCAAAACAAAAGGACTACCACCTTCTGCAATTTGATTCCATGGAAATAAGGAAAGCAGAACAATAATGGTTAGTACATAAAACAATAAAACACGATAGACAATTTGGTTTACGGCTTTAGGAATAGTTGTCGTTGGATTTTTGGTTTCTGCCGCAGCAATACCGACCAATTCAATTCCACCAAAAGAAAACATAATGATGGCCATTGCCATGATTAAGCCTGAAAGACCATTAGGAAAGAAACCGCCTAGAGCCCATAGGTTGGAAATGGAAGCAGTTTCGCCACCTTGCCCACTGGTAAGCAACCAAGCCCCATATCCAATCATGCCAATGATCGCGAGAATTTTAATCATGGAGAATAAAAATTCAGTTTCGCCAAAGACTTTGACATGCAGCAGGTTGATGGCATTGATCAGTACAAAGAAACCAAGTGCTGAAATCCACGTTGGAATTTCAGGCCACCAATATTGGACATAGAGGCCGATGGCACTTAGCTCTGCCATGCAGACTAAGACATTGAGCACCCAATAGTTCCAGCCCGACATAAAGCCTGCAAAAGGGCTCCAAAATTTATAGGCGAAATAGCTAAAAGAGCCACTCACTGGTTCCTCAACCACCATTTCACCTAATTGGCGCATCATAAAAAAGGCAATTAAACCTGCAAGTGCATAACCTAAAATGACAGAGGGACCCGCCAGTTTAATGGTTTGAGAAATGCCTAAAAATAGACCCGTACCGATAGAGCCACCTAAAGCAATCAACTGAATATGGCGGTTGCTCAGCCCATGATTAAGCTGACGTTGCTGTTGTGCAGACATGATTCATCCATCTCTAGAACATGCGATAGACATCACATGAACTATGACTTAATAAAAATTTGTGATGGAAATATAATATTTATTTATCAATTAATAAAACTAAATTTATCAATGCTTGTGGTTTTTAGTTAAATATAGCGCTTGCTGGTTAGAATTACACCAGTTCAGACATTGAGTGCTTGAACTGGTGTAATACGTGAGGTCGTGATTTATATGAGGTTAAGCCTGCAGTTGTGCTGCAATTTTGGGCCATAAGTTTTGGTGGGAACGTTTAAACATGGCCATGTGACCAATGCTTTTGTGCCCATAAGCCTGTGGTTTTAATTCAATATGTTCTGTTTGTGCATTGGGATAGAGGTTAAGCAGTCCTTTGACATTGGCCTGAGTGGCAATTTCATCATCCGATGCCCAAATTGAGGTAATGGCGCAACGAATTTGATGGTGGAAGTCCTCTTGGACTGTATTTCCTATGGCATTCATGACATAACCAGGTTTGCTACAAAACTGTGCCCATTCACGTGCCACATCTTTAGGCAAGTTTTCACCCATCCCGATGGCTTGAGTTGGGCCGTAGCCCAATGTATATCGAGCAATTGGGAAGATTAGCTTAAACATGACTGGAGCGAGTAGTTTGGTGCGGCCCTTTAAGTCTTTAACGTGTCCAGTAGAACCAGCAATAGCTACGACCTTTGCCACTTTTTTAAAGTTGGGATTAATACCTAAAAGTTGCCCACCTGCACTATGCCCGAGCAAGATCACTTGAGTTGCTTGGGTTTTATCTAATAGAGCATCTACTGCAGCAGGAATATCCAATTGTCCCCACTGTACAATACTCGCTTTTGACTGTTTAAGTGGTTCGTGCAGAGATTTCCCAATTCCACGGAAGTCAAAAACCAAAACAGCATAACCTTGTTCAGCAAGCCACGATGCAAAATGGTGGTAAAACTGTTGGGTAATGCCAGTTGCAGGGCAGATTAAAATAGGAAAGGTTTGCTGCGTAGCTTGGGCAGTATAAAAGCGTCCACTGAGTGAATAATGGTCGGAACAGGTGATGTTGAGCGTTTCGTAATTCTGCATGGTTGGCGTATAGATTTAAGTTGTTCATACTTTACTTGAGTTCCAAAAAGAAACTTGTCAAATCTATGACTTTAAAGTCAAGCGGATTTGTATAAAATGGATCGAAAATAAAAAGGAAAACACATGCAGTTTGTTGAATTAGAGATGTCAGTTAAATTCGCACTTTTATTCAGTGCAATTTTTCTATTTGTAGGCATGCTAACTGGGGTGTGGAAATATGCTCAAATTCGCCATTCGCCACAATTTCGCGCACATTATTATGTCGATATCGCACATCGTAGTAGTTTGCTATATGCACCTGCTAGCTTAATCATTGCCGTCATGGCGGTCATTTCAGTGTGGTCAGAGCCTGTAAATATGTTGTTTGTGGCAATTAATCTATTCTTTTTTAGCTTTTCGATACTGAGCTATATTGTGCATGGTGTATTACAAGATACCAATAACCAGTTTCGTAGTCCGCACATTTTAGGCAAATGGATTTTACCCAAATCCGTCATGGTGATGGCAATGATGGCTTTGGTTGTAGGGGAAATTGTGGCAACTTTTGGATTATTATGGGGTATGTTTTTAGGTTTATTTTAAGTTGTTATGATTTTTAGTCTTGGTACTTTTACAAAGGTGGATGACTGATCATCCACCTGTTTGCTAGTCAATTGACTGTGTGGCCTTTCGGAATTTTTGGTCGACAACTGCCCATAAGTAAAAGGCCAGTGAAACGACAATAGCATAAATAAAATATTCAGCTTTAAGGTTACCTTGAATTAAGCCATGCATGATCATAATAACCATCAGGGCAATGGTGGTACTTAAATACGTCACCATATTCTTGTTTGCCTTCAGAGCGCTAATGAAGACTTGCTTGTTGAAATGTAATGATAACATCTCCATCCCTCCTTGAGTTTTTGACTAAAAACCAATGTATTTAGTCGGGTTAGTTCATACTGTTGTACTGCTAAAATTTGAGTTGATCAAGAGCAAAACAAACTATTTTTCAGAAAAATTATGTTATACCAATCAAAATATAAGTATGTAGCATTTTTTTAGCGAATAAATAGTATTTCCGTACGGTATAAGATAGCAAATAAATGTTCTGCCTAAGCTTATATGCCCATTGTATAAAGCAATATTGATGCCATGAATGGCATGATAGGATGGGCTTTAACGGGTTTTTTGTTTTCTAATTCTAAATTTATAAGAGATATGAAGGGCTTGGTATACGACTTTAGCGGTGTATGGTTTATGTATAGAAATGTACAAAAACTGATGTGAGCTAAAATGAAACAATATATGTCCATTTGGATAAAATGTGACAAATATTGATCATAATTAAAATCAGGTTTGGGTAAAACAAGATTTTAATGACATCAGTTTGTGTTTACTTTTTCACTTTGTCGATCACAACTGCAATGATAAATACAATGAGTGATGGAATTAGCCATGCAAGATTTTGTTCCGCAAGTGGCAGGTGAGTGAGGGCATAAGGAAGTTCAAAGTTGGCCACTTTTAAACCATCAAGAATACCAAAGACTAATGAAATAGCTGTAACTGGTGCAATTACACGTCTAGGATGGTTAAAGTATTTCCAGCCAAAGCTCAGCATAATCACCACAATCGCTGGTGGATAGATTGCACTTAAAACAGGCACAGAAAAGGCAATCAGTTTGGTTAAACCTAAATTGGAAATAACAAAAGAGAAGCCAATCAGGATGAAGACCCAAGTTTTGTACCCAATTTTAGAAATTGAGCTGAAATATTCGGCACATGCGCAGGTTAGACCAATCGCAGTAACCATACACGCAATGAAAATCATACCTGACAGGAAAAATGAACCTAAGTCACCAAATGCATGTTGAACATATGCATGCAGGATCACTGCACCATTGCTCGCATTTGCTGCGACTTCGTGACTTCCGAGGCCAAGTTTGAATAAGCTTAGATAAACTAAAGTTAAGCCAATACCAGAGATAATACTTGCAATCACTGCATAACGTGTAATTAGCTTAGGGTTGCTGACCCCACGTGAACGAATGGCTTGAATAATTACAATACCAAAAACCAGTGCACCTAAAGTATCCATGGTCAGGTAACCATTGACAAAACCTTCAGAAACAGGGCTATCAATATAGTTGTTAATGGCTGGTGGAACAAAACCTGTTGGAATCACCATTGCGGCGATACCTAAGGTGGCTAAAGATAAGATCTTTAACGGAGAAAGTACATAACCAACCGTATCTAAAATCTTGTTTGGATACAGTGCAATGAGAGTGACGACACTAAAGTAAATTGCACTATAGATCAGCAAGCTGCTACTTGATGTTCCAAGATAAGATGAAAAACCTATTTCATAGGAAACGGTTGCTGTGCGTGGTGTTGCAAACAGTGGTCCGACAGTTAAGTAACATGTAATGGTTAAAATGAGACTGGCTATTTTACCCAATGGCGAACTTAAAATCTGAATCGAACCCTCGACACGAGATAGCGCAATAATAGTGATGACAGGTAAGCCTACAGCGGTGATTAGAAAACCAAACGCTGCTAGCCAAACATGTTCACCCGCTTGTTGAGCCACAATCGGTGGAAAGATAATGTTGCCCGCACCAATGAAGAGTGCGAAAGTCATAAAACCCAAAGCAACAATATCCCGAGTACGGAGACTTGTCATAAAAGGGAGATCGAGTTGAACAAAGGGGACGATTTTAGTGCATAAGTGTATTTTTGGCTAATTTATTTCATGGGTAGTATTAAATTTTTTTATAAGATGAAAAGTGAATATATCAACACGTAAAAAATGGGTTGATATATGTGTTTGATTATCCATTTTAAAATAGAAAAATTATAAATATTAAAAGCTTGGGTTTTAATATTTTGATCATCCAATATTGTAGTTTGAGTGGCTTAAAACTATACAAATTATTTTCAATATGAGGCTTTACTATCGTAAGACGATTTAAGTTTGAACAAAAACAATGTGAAAAGGACTATACTTGCGACTTCATAATTGAGGGTATTTCAATGCGTGGCTTAAATGTGAGCATAAAAACTGAACAAGATGTAGAAAAACTGCGTATATCTGGTCGTTTGGCTGCCGAAGTTTTAGCGATGATTGGTGAGCATGTGAAGCCAGGCGTTACGACGGAATATCTAGATGATATTTGTCATGACTTCATTGTAAATACTCTAAAAGTAACGCCTGCCAATATTGGTTATCACGGTTATACCAAGACTACCTGTATTTCACCAAATGAAGTGGTCTGTCACGGCATCCCATCGCCGAATGTTGTATTGAAAGATGGCGATATTATTAATATTGATGTGGCGATTATTAAAGATGGCTACTTTGGTGACACTAGTCGTATGTATTACGTAGGTACAGTAAAGCCAGCAGCTAAAAAGCTAGTCGATACGACTTATGAGGCGATGGTTGCAGGTATTCATGCTGTGAAGCAAGGTGCCACTTTGGGTGATATTGGTTATGCCATCCAGACAGTTGCGCACCGTGGAGGCTATAGTGTGGTACGTGAATATTGTGGTCATGGTATCGGTAAGGTGTATCACGAACAGCCAAGCGTATTGCACTATGGTCAACCGGGTAAAGGAATGCAACTTAAAGCGGGCATGGTGTTTACCATTGAACCGATGATTAATATGGGTAAAGCACATGTCAAAGAACTTAAGGATGGTTGGACCGTTGTTACAGCAGATCACTCTTTGACTGCGCAGTGGGAGCATATGGTACTCGTGACTGAAACAGGTTTTGAGTTGCTGTCTCCTTGGCCTGAAGGCACGGGCAGTTATCCAGAAATTTAACTTGATGTTTTGTGTGCGGTTAAATTTTAGACTTTGGTCTAGCTTTGTGGTCTAAAAGCTAAATTAAGTCTTAAAAGCAATAACTGATATTTCTAAGCCCCTTTATTTGTCGTATCTTTGATGCTTTTTGATTAAAACTTATACATGTAAGCTATTGGTCTGGGCTTTATGTTTTCACTAAAATAGTTTCCAAGATACTCGCTGTAGTTTCTTATTTTTGAAAGTTTATGAGCTTATCCACCTCGGTTAAGCTCTTTTTTTCCAAAAATATTTATTTTTTAGGCATTGAGTCTATATTGGCTTGGTTTAAAGGGACTTATTTGAACTCAATTGATCAATTAAATAATCAATAAACACACGTACAGCAGGCAGTAAACCACGACGTGAAGGATATACTGCATGAAAAATACCATGCGGTGCTTTCCAGTCGGGCAGGACACGAACCAGCTCACCACTTTTTACCATATCTTGTACGATGCTGTCTGGAAGTAAGGCAATACCGCAGTTTTTACGGACCAGTTGCGCCAACATGCTCAAATCAGAGCCCATCACTACAGGGTTTACACGTATTTTCTTTTGTTGCTGTGCATCATTATGTACGATGATGTGTTGATCTAAATGCTCATCGACCATACTCAAAATATGATGCTGGCTTAAATCTTCGGGTTGTTTCAGTTCGCCAAATTCATTCAAATACGCTTGGCTGGCAAATAAATGCTGTTCGATGTTCTCAAATTTGCGAATCACTAAACTTGGATCATCATCTAAGTTAGAGCGGACACGAAGGGCAATATCAAAACCTTCATTGATAATGTCAACTCGGCGATTGGTCACCATCATTTGTACTTTGATTTCAGGGTAGGCTTTTAAGAATCCTGGAAGAATGCGTGCAATTTCATTTTGTGCAATTGAGACAGGTAGGCTGAGTTTGATCACACCACGGGGTTGTAAGCTGAGATGATCGACCAAGTCGTGTGCGGCTTGTGCAGCATTCATCATCACTTGTGCATGACGGTAAATGTTCATCCCGATATCGGTCACTGCGAAATGTCGAGAACTGCGTTGAATGAGACGGACCCCTAAGCACTCTTCAAGATTATACACGCGTCGACTGAGCTTGGATTTGGGAATGTCTGTTGCGCGTTCTGCTGCACTAAACCCGCCATGTTCAACCACTTGAGCAAAACAATAAAAATCATCTAAATCGCTTAACATTCACCATGTCCATTTGTGCAACGATGTGCTTAATTAAAAAGTGATCGTTGCGATTTGTCAATTTTGAAATTGTAGAGATTCAATTAAAAAGACTTAATTATTCAAGATGTTTAACTGTGTTTTTTTGCTTGTTCGAGTATCTCAAGTACCATTTTATATTCCTCAAAACGTGCAAAGTCGCGAGATGTTGGATTGTTTATGCGCGCAAGGTTCATATTGTCTAGCACATCAACATATTTGACTTGGGTTGCAAGAGGGTTTAATACAGTGCGTTTGGCTGCTTCCAAACGGGATTCGCCTGTTTGTTTGGTGAGGGCTTGTATGGCTTGAATAATTTCGGTACTGAAGCCAAGCTCTTTTAAGTCTTCAGCAGTCGTTGCGGTATCTTCCAAAATGTCATGCAACACAGCAATGATTTGTAGGGTGGGATTGGAAAATTGCAACATGAGGCGTAGTGGATGCAGGATGTAAGGTTGTCCAGCCTTATCGAGCTGTCCTGCATGTTGAGTTGTAGCCAATACAATGGCATTTTCCAAAGTCGACATGATTGTTCTAGGCACTTTATCCTATGCTAAACTTCGCAGCATCTTTGTTTAAAAACTAAATTATGACTTACCAATTGATCTCATTAGACTGTGAAGCGACAGATCCTGTAGCGTGTCCACACTGCCAACAACAGGTGATTGATTGGTCACAAGAACAGTATGTTCAGCCCTGTGAACATACCTTATTTATTGCAATGGATATTGGCTTTGAATATATCACAGATGAGTTTGAAGTGACTATGCAGCGCAGTGTTGATGATCTCCATGCACATGATGATCAAGTCATTATGTTTGAAGAGTTAACGCAAGCCAGTTACCCGAAATTTATTATATTAAAAGCACCACTTGGTGTCGAAGGTTATTCACGCTATTTAGGCTTCACGGCTTAAACAATAAAAGCGCCATTGTGGCGCTTTTATTTTGAGTCAGTTATGAAGCTGCTTTTAGTTTTCTAAAGCTTCTTCTTCACTTTCATCATCTGCGGTATCCATACCGAGTTCTTTGAGTTTGCGGGTGAGAGTGTTACGCCCCCAACCGAGTAACTCAGCCGCATGCCGTTTACGGCCACGGGTTTGTTGTAGCGCAGCAATGATTAAAGTGCGTTCGAACATCGGGGTGGCGATATCGAGAATTTTCATCTCGCCATTTTTTAGCTTCTGTACAGCCCATTGACCCAATAACTCATCCCAATGATGCACTGCAATACGGTCTAGATTATGTGCGGACTGCGCATCTTCACCTGAGCGTGTAATTGGAATTTGCTTCAGTTCTGATGGTAGATCTTCAGGATAGACTTCACGTCCTGTAATCATGACTGTTAGCCAGCGACAGGTGTTCTCGAGTTGACGTACGTTGCCTTGCCAAGGTAACTGTTGCATATATTCTTGCGTTTCTGGGCGAAGGATTTTAGGGCTTACACCTAATTCTTTGCCCGCACGTGCCAAGAAGTGCTGTGCCAACATAGGGATGTCTTCGCTACGATGTGCCAGTTTTGGAATGTGAATACGAATCACGTTCAGACGATGATATAAGTCTTCACGGAAGCGGCCATCATGTACCAGTTTTTCTAAGTCTTGGTGTGTTGCTGCGACAATACGGACATCTACTTTTACTGGAATATGACCACCGACACGGTAAAACTCGCCATCAGCCAGTACCCGCAGTAAACGCGTTTGCGTTTCAAAAGGCATATCGCCAATTTCATCTAAAAACAGCGTTCCGCCATTGGCTTGTTCAAAGCGACCTTGTCGTTGTGTATTTGCTCCTGTAAATGCACCTTTTTCATGACCAAAAAGTTCTGTTTCAATCAGGTCTTTTGGAATCGCGGCCATGTTGAGCGCAATGAAAGGTTTGCTGCTACGTGGTGAGTGACGGTGTAAAGCATGCGCAACCAACTCTTTACCTGTACCAGATTCACCATTAATCAGCACGGTAATGTGTGACTGAGACAAACGACCAATCGCACGGAAAACTTCCTGCATGGCAGGAGACTCGCCAATGATCTCGGTCGATTGAATCGGTTGTACCGTTTTTGCTGATTCTTGCTGCTGCATTTTAGTGATGTGCAAAATCGCACGATTCACTAAAGCCAAGGCTTCATCAATATCAAAAGGCTTAGGTAAATATTCAAATGCGCCTGTTTGATAACTTGAAACAGCAGACTCTAGGTCGGAGTGAGCCGTCATAATAATGACAGGTAGGTCAGGATAGTTAGCTTTAACTTTCGCTAAAAAAGTTAAGCCATCAATGCCGGGCATACGAATATCAGTCAAAATCACATCGGGTGCATCTAAACTGAGTTGGTCTAAAGCGGATTGAGCTTCTTCAAAGCTTGTGACGTCAAAACCTTCTTCTTTGAACGTTTTTTCCAGCACCCAGCGCATGGCGCGATCGTCATCAATTACCCATATTTTATTTCGCGACATGGTTTAACTCCCAAGGTATATATAAGCTAAAAGTTGTTTTTCCGGGAACAGATTGGCATTCAATCATTCCGTTATGTTGATGCATAATATTTTGCGCAATACTTAAACCCAGTCCTGTGCCTTTAGCACGACCCGTGACCAGTGGGTAAAACACGGATTCTAAAATTTCTTCTGGAACGCCTGGACCATTGTCTTCGATATCAATCCGTACCACGGAGCGTTGCAGTACACCATTGATGGTCACTAAACGTTGAATACGGGTGCGTAACATGAGTTCAGGTTGGTGGTCGACAAAGAACTCTTTATTTTCAGTCATGGCTTGCACTGCATTGACGCTAATGTTCAACATGACTTGGATTAGTTGATCACGATCGGCCATCACTTCAGGTAATGACAAATCATAATCACGGGTGATCTTAATTTTCTTTTTGGTTTGGTTGGTAATGAGTGAACGAACACGCTCTAAGGGTTCATGTACATTCACCAACTCATAACTTGGGAGCTGACGAGAACCAAGCATGGTGTCTGCTAAATTACGTAAGCGATCGACTTCACTAATAATAATATCAGTGAACTCGCTGTATTGCGGATCATTGAGACTACGTGCTAACAGTTGTGTAGCACCACGAATCCCGCCCAGAGGGTTTTTAATTTCATGTGCAACACCGCGAATGAGTTGGCGTGCGACTTGATGTTGTTGTAGGAAATTTTCTTCCTTGGAAATTTTGAGCATCCGATCAATCGGATTGATCTCAATTAAAAGTAAAGGGTGATAGGGTTTATTTGAATTCAGCTGTGACACTGTATAGTCAACATGAATATCTTTAAAGTTAACCTTTATAATGGCTTCACGACGGGTGTAGTGTTGTCCCGAGTTTAAAGTATTGAGAAGTGCTTCTTCTGTATTGAACTCATCATTGGGCGCATGGAGTAAATTAAGCGCAGGTTGGCCAGAGGCACGTAAAAGACTGATATCAAATAATGCTTCGCAAGAGGAATTTAAGTAAAAAATATTTAATTTACTGTCGACCAATAAAATCGCAGTGGTCAAATTGTCCACTAAAAGTCGGTAGTCGATAGAAATAGGGTGATCCATTAGCGAATGTATCCTGTATTAAAATAGCGCAATGGCATCTTGATAAAGCATTAAGCGTTCCAAATAGCGGACTGAATTGATGCAAATTAAGCAAAATGCACGCCAACTTTGATTTTGTATAGTGGAATGAGCACACTTTTTTTGCGGAATGCGCTGTAAATGAACGATTGGCTTAAGATATAGCGGATTCTAAAAATCAAGTAAACCGAAAGTGGTTTAAAATGGTGCGTTATTTAAATTTTACTACACTATTGGCTTTATTTTAGTGCATTGCACAAAGAGTATGGAATCGACCTATTTTTATAAACAGAAAAGACATACAATACGCGCATTCTAGTGGAGCGCAGATTCATGAAATCCCCCAAAGTCGGTTTTGTTTCTTTAGGTTGTCCTAAGGCATTGGTTGATTCCGAACGAATTTTAACTCAGTTGAAGACTGAAGGCTATGATGTGGCATCAGATTATGATGGTGCGGATTTAGTCGTTGTAAATACCTGTGGTTTTATTGAATCTGCAGTGCAAGAGTCTTTAGATGCCATTGGCGAAGCCATGAGTGCGAACGGTCGTGTAATCGTTACGGGCTGCCTAGGCAAAGACGAAGACAAAATTCGCCAAATGCACCCAAATGTCTTAAAAGTGACAGGGGCAGCAGCATATCAAGAAGTGATGGAAGCTGTGCACCAATACGTGCCTGAGCCACCAAAACACAACCCATTTATTGACCTTGTTCCAGAACAAGGGATTCGTTTAACCCCAAAGCATTATGCGTACTTAAAAATCTCAGAAGGGTGTAACCATCGTTGTACCTTCTGCATTATTCCAAGCATGCGTGGTGACTTAGTGTCTCGCCCAGTCGGTTCTGTTTTAGAGGAAGCGGCTGCGCTGAAACGTGCGGGTGTTAGAGAAGTACTCGTTATCTCCCAAGATACTTCTGCTTACGGCCTCGATACCAAATACAAATTAGACTTCTGGAATGGTCAACCTGTTAAGACAAAGTTCTATGACATGTGTGAGGCCTTAGGTCAACTGGGTATTTGGGTACGTTTACACTATGTCTATCCATATCCACATGTGGATGCAGTGATTGACTTGATGGCACAAGGCAAAATTTTGCCTTATTTGGATATTCCATTCCAACATGCAAGTCCAAAAGTTTTAAAACTAATGAAACGACCTGCACATAGTGAAAATACCCTTGAGCGTTTAAAGTTATGGCGTGAAAAATGTCCTGACTTGGTGATTCGTTCAACCTTTGTTGTGGGTTTCCCAGGCGAAACTGAAGAAGATTTTGAAATCTTACTTGAGTGGTTAAAAGAAGCACAACTGGATCGCGTAGGCTGCTTTACCTATTCACCTGTTGAAGGTGCAACAGCAAACGACTTGCCAGATCATGTGCCTGAAGAAATTAAGCAACAGCGTTATGAACGCTTTATGGAAGTGCAACAGGCGATTTCTGCTGCAAAACTTCAAAAGCGTGTTGGTCAGAAAATGACAGTGCTGGTCGATGAACTGGACGAAGAGTTCCCAGTTGCAATTGCACGCTCATACGCAGATGCTCCTGAAATTGATGGCAATGTATTTGTGGAAGACATTGATAAAAGCCAGATTAAATCAGGTGATTTGTTAGAAGTCGAAATTACCGATGCAGATGAATATGATCTGTATGCACAATTGATTTCGATTAAATTGAATTAAGACACAAATAAAATTTTAAAATTTAGATATTGGAGTTATTGCGATGTTGGATTCTAAAAAACCACGTTTTGAGCGCATCTTGCTGAAACTTTCTGGTGAAGCATTGGCTGGAAATAAAGATATGGGGATCGACGCACAAGTGCTTGATCAGATGTCTTTGTCGATTGCTCACTTAGTTGGTTTGGGTGTGCAGGTCGGAATCGTTGTGGGTGGTGGTAACCTGTATCGTGGTAGTCAATTACAGAAAGATGGTTTGGTTGGTCGTGTAACGGGTGACCAAATGGGTATGCTTGCAACCGTGATGAATGGTTTGGCTCTACGCGATGCTTTGGTACGTCGTAACATCAAAACCCGTTTAATGTCAGCACTTCCAATTGGTGCAGTGGTTGAATCATATTCAAGCCGTGATGCAATTCGCCACCTGACCCAAGGTGAAGTATGTGTGTTTGTAGCAGGTACAGGTAATCCATTCTTTACTACAGATACAGCAGCATGTTTACGTGGTATTGAGATCGAAGCAGACCTTATCTTGAAAGCAACGAAAGTTGACGGTGTCTACAACAAAGACCCAAGTAAATACGATGATGCAGTGAAATATGACAGTCTGACATTTGATCAAGTGCTAGATGAAAAATTGGGTGTGATGGATTTAACAGCGATTTGCTTATGCCGTGACCACAATGTACCGCTTCAAGTCTTTGATATGAATAAAGCAGGTTCACTGCTTTCAGTGGTTATGGGTGAAAAAGAGGGTACTCACGTAACGAACTAATGTACGTGACCTTGAAAGCTCTCTATACTACACACTATTTTAGAATTTATATCTTTTCGAATTAAGTAAGGAAGATCACATGATTAACGATCTTAAAAAAGACGCAGAAGACCGTATGAACAAGTCACTTGACTCGTTAGAGCATGGTTTTGCTAAGGTTCGTACAGGCCGTGCGCATCCATCTATCTTAAACGGTGTAATGGTTCCTTACTATGGCTCTGACGTGCCATTAAACCAAGTGGCAAACGTGGGTGTTGAAGACTCACGTACACTGTTGGTTCAGCCATTTGAACGCACAATGGTTGCAGCAATTGATAAAGCGATTCGTGAATCAGACTTGGGTTTAAACCCAATTACAGCTGATGCGATTCGTGTTCCTATGGCGGCGTTGACTGAAGAAACGCGTCGTGACATGCAGAAAGTTGCACGTAACGAAGCAGAAAATGCAAAAGTTGCAATTCGTAATATTCGCCGTGATGTACTGGGTGATATCAAAGCATTATTGAAAGAAAAAGAAATTTCTGAAGATGATGAGCGCCGTGCATCTGATGATATTCAAAAAATCACAGATAAGTTTGTTGCAGAAGTGGACAAACGTCTTGCGACTAAAGAAGCTGAGTTGTTGAAGGTCTAAACTTTATAATGACCGATTCAGAAGACAACCTTTCTCTTCCAAAACATGTTGCCATCATTATGGATGGCAACAATCGTTTTGCCAAAAAAAATGCTTTACAAAAGGGGGATGGTCATCGTGAAGGTAAGAATGTCCTAGATCCGATTGTTGAGCATTGTCGAACAAAAAATATAGAAGCATTAACCGTTTTTGCTTTCTCGAGTGAGAATTGGAAGCGCCCCCAAGCTGAAGTCGATTTGCTCATGAAGTTGTTGGAAGATACTATTCATGAACAACTGCCTCGTATGCATAGATATCAAATGTCTTTGCGTTTTATTGGTGACCGAGCAAAATTATCCCCGCAATTGCGTGACTTGATGTTGCATGCTGAACAAGAGACTGCTAATTTCAAGGGCATGACTTTAACCATTGCTATCAGTTATGGTGGGATGTGGGATATGGCACATGCTGCCAAGCAAATTGCACTTGCTGTTCAATCTCAAGCGTTAGATCCTGAGCAAGTTGATGAACAATTGTTTGGAAAATATGTCAGTTTGAGTGACTTACCCGCTGTGGATCTATTGATTCGAACAGGTGGGGATTTTCGCTTATCGAACTTTATGTTGTGGCAAGCATCTTATGCAGAGCTTTACTTTACTCCAACGCTTTGGCCGGAGTTTAGTGTGGAAGAGTTTGATGACGCCTTGGCTGTATTTGGTGGTCGTGAACGTCGTTTTGGAAAAACGACTGAACAAATTCTACAAGATAAAATTGAGAAAAAATAAATGTTAGAGCGGATTATAACCGCATTGGTTTTGGTGGCCGTTGTATTGAGTTGTATGTTTGCAACCCAGTCACACTATCCAATGTTTGTGCTGATGATTATTGCGGCAGGGGTTGCAGGCTATGAGTGGTTTAAACTCATGCCCCGCACAACAAAAAATGTAAATAAGCCTCTTGCATGGGGTTTTGGTCTGTTAACCGCAGGCTTAGCAACCTTGGCTTTATATTTTAATGATATCGCACTGTTGCTCTGGGCGGCGTCTATTCTCTGTTGGCTACTAAGTCTTTATTGGGTGAAAACTTATCCGCAATACGATGCTTGGTATAACTCAACACTAAATGTTATTGGGATCGTACTTGTTTCTTCTGCAGTGACCGCTATTTTTGCATTATGGAAAATGTCGCCTTGGTGGCTCATGTATCTGTTTTTGTTGGTGTGGGGTGCTGATAGTGGAGCATATTTTGTTGGGCGAAAACTGGGCAAGCGTAAGCTTGCACCTGAAGTCAGCCCAAATAAATCATTAGAAGGTCTTTATGGTGGTGTGATTACTGCCATGATCATTGTGGTTGCAGTTGAAATCCTCTATTTAAACTTAACTTATGCACAGCATTTATTGTTTCTTATTTTATCTGTAGTGACAGTATTTAGTTCAGTGTTGGGTGATTTGTTTGAGTCCATGATCAAGCGTCGTGCTGGAATTAAAGATTCAGGCCGTATCTTGCCAGGGCATGGCGGTGTGCTCGATCGTATTGATTCCCTACTCGCTGCTGCACCAATCTTTGCAGCAGGTGTATATGTGTTAAAACTCATTGGCGTAGATTTGTAAATGTCACAATCAGTTTGTATTTTGGGTGCTACTGGGTCAATTGGACAGAGCACCTTAAAAATATTGCAGCAACATGCTCAACGCTATTCAGTATTTGCGGTTACGGCTCACAGTCGACTTGGTGAGCTTGTTGAAATATGCCAACAGTTTCATCCTAAAATTGTGGTGGTTCCCCAAACTAAAGTTGATGAGTTGCGTCAGCTTTTAGTTGCAGTCAATTTACCGGATATTGAAATTCTAGCTGATGAAGCGGGATTGATTGCAGTTGCTGAGCATCCCGCAGTTGATATTGTGATGGCTGCTATAGTTGGAGCAGCAGGCTTAATGCCGACGTTGGCAGCGGTTAAAGCAGGCAAGCGGGTACTGCTTGCAAATAAAGAAGCTTTGGTAATGTCTGGTGACATCATGATGCAGGCTGCTCATGATCATCAGGCATTATTGCTTCCTGTTGATTCTGAACATAATGCAATTTTCCAGTGTCTTCCACACAGTTATTTAGATACTGAGCGTTCAGGACAACCCAAACTTGGCGTTTCGGGGATTTTGCTTACAGCATCAGGAGGCCCTTTTTTAAAGCATAGTTTAGATGAGATTCGAAAGGTAACTCCTGCGCAGGCGTGTAAGCATCCGAACTGGTCGATGGGGCAAAAAATTTCAGTAGATTCAGCGACGCTGATGAATAAAGGTTTGGAATTGATTGAAGCGTGTCATCTTTTTTCAATTGAAGAACATTTTGTTACAGTAGTCGTGCACCCACAGAGTATCATTCATTCCATGGTGCAGTATGTGGATGGATCAACGTTGGCACAAATGGGTAACCCAGATATGTGTACGCCGATTGCGCATGCTTTAGCATGGCCTGAGCGTATTGAAACACATGTACCTGCTTTGGATTTATTTAAAAATCATCAGTTAGATTTTCAGGAACCAGACACTATACGCTTTCCATCATTGGGTTTAGCGCGTCAAGCGATGAAAACAGGTGGTACGGCTCCAGCAATTTTAAATGCTGCTAATGAGGTAGCCGTTGCTGCATTTTTGAATCAACGGCTTGGTTTTATGGATATTCCTGCTATTGTTGAACACACTTTAAATACTATCCAATATCAAGCTGCAACAGAACTTGATGTTATTTTAGAAGCAGATCGAAACGCACGTCATGTTGCTCAGCAATATGTGGTGAATATAGGAATTTAAGCATGAGCGCCTTGTTTATTATTGTTGCGGCAATTTTGCTTTTAGGCCCACTTATTGCAATACATGAGTTTGGGCACTATTTTGTTGCGCGTAAATTGGGTGTAAAGGTTTTAGTTTATTCTATTGGATTTGGTCCAACGCTTTTAAAGTGGACTTCTAAAAAATCGGGCATTCAGTATCAACTGTCAGCACTGCCATTGGGTGGTTATGTCAAAATGCTTGATGAGCGTGAAGGTGATGTATCTGAAGAAGACTTGCCTAAAGCATTCAATCGTCAGCATCCGTGGAAGCGTATTGCGATTGTTGCAGCTGGCCCGTTGATTAATTTAGCATTAGCAATAGTTTTGTTCTGGATACTCTTTTTACCTGCACAAGAGCAATTGAATACGCGTGTGGGTAAAGTGTTACCGAATACCCCCGCGGCGCAAGTTCAAATGCAAGTCGGCGATAAAATTACCGCAGTTGATGGTTTAACAACACCGACTTGGGAAAAGTTGAATTTTGCTTTGGTTGATCGTGTGGGTGAAACAGGTTCAATTCAGATTCAGGCCGAACGGAATGGTCAGATCAAGACTTTTAATCTGCCTATACAGCATTTTCTGAAAGATCAAACACAGTCTCCACTTGATGTGCTTGGTTTTATGCCATACAGGCCTAAAATTCCAGCAGTTGTTACAAAGCTAAGTGAAGATGGCGCAGCTATTCGTCAAGGCATGCAACAAGGCGATAAAATTGTTGCAATTGATGGCGTCAAAATGAAAGACTGGTTTGATGTGGTGCAGGTCGTTCAAGCATCGCCTGAAAAGTTGTTAAAAATTGAGGTGCTTCGCAATAATCAGTTGGTACAGCTTGAAGTGATGCCACAAGGTAAACGCGACAATATGGGTAAGGTTTCTGGTGTCTTGGGTGTACAAAGTGACTCAGGAAAGATCAGTATTCCTACAGAATATAAACAAACGATACAATATAATCCTGCCGAAGCCTTCATGATGGCGGTGGACAAAACTGGTCAATTGTCGAGTATGATTTTAAACTCGATTGTGAAAATGGTACGCGGTTTGATTGGTTTAGATAACCTATCTGGGCCGATTACCATTGCCAAAGTTGCGGGACAAAGTGCAGAAATGGGGTGGCAGACTTTCATCTCATTTATGGCGCTGATGAGCGTTAGTTTAGGTATATTAAATTTATTACCTATTCCTATGCTTGATGGTGGACATTTGGTCTATTATTTTATAGAACTGATACGTGGTAAACCTGTTTCTGAACAAATACAATTGGTTGGTTTGAAAATTGGTATGGTATTGCTCGGAAGTATGATGCTTCTGGCACTATTCAATGATTTTATGCGTTTGTAAGAAAGCGTAGATACGGAATTAAATTTTACATCGGAAAAGACTGGCATGCAGCACACACATTTATTTATGCCTCTGGCGCTCGTTAGTGCTATGGCAACAGTACAACAAGTATATGCAGCAGAAGATTATATAGTACGTGATATTAAGGTTGATGGACTTGTTCGTTTAACGCCAGCAAATGTTTATGGAATGATTCCGTTGAACAGTGGAGATCGTGTGAGCGATGCTGCGCTTGCCAATGCCATTCGTAGTTTGTATGCAACAGGTTTATTTGATGACATTAAAACTGAAAAGCAGGGCGATACGCTGGTTTTCAAGGTTGTCGAACGTCCTCTTATTTCTAAAGTTGAATTTAAAGGAAATAAGCTTATCCCTAAAGAGGCCTTAGAAGAAGGTCTCAAAAAAATGGGTATTACAGAAGGTGAAGTGCTGAAAAAATCAGCCTTACAAACTGTTGAGTCTGAACTTGAACAACAGTACATGCAGCAAGGTCGTTATGATGCTGATGTAAAAGTTGTCAGTACACCAAAGCCGAACAATCGTGTAGATTTGACGATTGAGTTTGTAGAAGGTAAAGCTGCAAAAGTTGTAGATATCAATATTATTGGTAATACCGTTTTTAAAGAAAGCGAAATTGAACAAGCGTTTGCAGTAAAAGAGAGTGGTTGGACCTCTATTATTTCGCGTAATGATCGTTATGCACGTGAAAAGATGGCCGCAAGCTTAGAGTCGTTACGTGCACTTTATTTAAACAAAGGCTATATCAACTTTAATATTAATCACTCAAGCTTAAACTTAAGTGAAGACAAGAAGAATATTTTTGTTGAAGTTTCTGTTGATGAAGGTGAGCAATTCAAATTTGGCGAAACCAAATTCTTAGGTGATGCTTTATATACACCTTCAGAACTAAAAGCATTACAAATTTATAAAGATGGCGATATTTACTCGCAAGAAAAAGTAAATGCAGTTAAACAATTGCTTCTACGTAAATACGGCAATGCTGGTTATTACTATGCCGAAGTTAATGTAGTGCCTCAGATTGATAAAGAAACCCACTTGGTTGGCTTAAATTATTATATTAATCCGGGTCAACAAGTGACAGTTCGTCGTATTAACTTTGCAGGAAATACCAAGACTGCGGATGAGGTTTTACGTCGTGAAATGCGTCAGATGGAAGGTGCATTAGCGAGCAATGAAAAGATTGATTTATCTAAAGTGCGTTTAGAGCGTACAGGTTTCTTTAAAACTGTTGATATTAAACCAGCACGTGTACCGAATACTGCAGACCAAGTCGACCTTAATGTAAATGTTGAAGAACAACATTCTGGTACAACAACATTAGCTGTTGGTTTCTCGCAAAGTGGTGGTGTCACGTTCCAAGCAGGCTTAAGTCAAACGAATTTCTTGGGCACGGGTAATTCGGTTGCTATTGATTTAACACGCTCAGAGACGCAAGACTATTATAATTTAAGTGTAACTGACCCGTATTTCACCATTGATGGTGTAAAACGTGGTTATAACATGTATTACCGTAAAACCAAGCTTGATGATGACTATAACGTCAACAACTATGTTACAGACAGCTTAGGTGGTGGTCTGACTTTTGGTTATCCAATTGATGAAAACCAAAATATTAGTGCAGGCTTAACGATTGATAAAACTAAAGTAACCACTGGTCCATACGTATCTACCTATGTGCGTGATTATTTGTTAGCACATGGCGGTAAGAAAACTGGCACAGGCACATATTGTTCTGGTTCTTGGAGCGATGGTGTATGTGTTGATGATGATGGTAATGAAATTTCAACCCAAGAATATAGTTCAGAGTATCAAGGCGATTTCTTTACTTATAATATTAACCTTGGTTGGTCTTATAATACATTAAACCGTCCAGTATTCCCAACATCAGGTATGTCGCATCGTGTGAATGGTGAAATTGCATTACCTGGTAGTGATGTTGAATATCAAAAAATTACCTATGATGCACAAGGGTATCTTCCATTAGGTAAGGACTTCGTACTTCGTGGTTATGGTAAGTTGGGTTATGGTAATGACCTTCCATTCTACAAAAACTTCTATGCTGGAGGTTTTGGTTCGGTTCGTGGTTATGACACAAGTACATTGGGTCCTAAATACGATGGTGTTTATTATACTGAAACAGGTCAAAATGATCCTTCTCCTGAAGAAGTGGGTGGTAACGCACTTGTACAATTTGGTACGGAATTGGCATTACCTTTACCATTTAAAGGCGATTGGACGCGTCAAGTTCGCCCAGTGATTTTTGCTGAAGGTGGTCAGGTTTTCGATACGCAATGTGATGTATTTTCTACAGAAACTGAGCGAAAAACTTGTAAAGATGAATATGGTTTTGACCTAAGTAATTTGCGCTATAGTGTTGGTGTTGGCTTTACGTGGATTACAATGATTGGCCCATTATCGTTAAGCTATGCGTTCCCACTGAATGATAAAGACGGTGATGAGACGAAGAGCATTCAATTTGAAATTGGTCGTACCTTCTAAGGTCGACCTTTCTTTATTTATATGACAGATTAAATCATGAAAAAAATTTTTACAGCATTGGTTTTAACGGCTTTAACTTCAACAGTAGTCAATGCGGCAGGTTATGGTGTCGTGGATCTTGAGCGTGTAGTTGAAAATAGCACATATTTAAAACAACAAAACTCAAGCTTCCAACAAAAAATACAGCCACAAAGCACTAAGCTTGATCAACTAGGTAAAGAGCTTCAGGACTTGCAACAGCGTTTGCAGACTGGCGATAAATTAAGCGATGCAGAAAAGCAAAAATTAGTGGCTCAATACCAAACGAAGCTGAAAGAGTTCAATACTTTACAGCAAACAATGCAAAGTAGTGTACAAAGTTCTATTCAACAAGTTCGTTCAGTTTTTGATACGCGAGTGAAGCAAGTTGCTGAACAATTGCGTAAAGAAAATCAATTAGATGTTGTTTTGAATAAAAACTCGGCACTTGCCTATGACGCTAAGTATGATTTAACTGATAAAATGATTCAAAAGGTTAACGCAATTAAGTAATCCAATGAATCCTCAACAATATCGCTTAGAAGATCTTGCTCGTTTAGTTCAAGGTGAGTGCGTAGGTCAAGCAGACTTGATCTTCAAAGGATTGGCTAGTCTAGACTCTGCTGAGTCTAGACATGTTGCTTTTGTGAATAGTGAAAAATACTTAGATCAAGCACGACAGTCTAAAGCTGGAGCCTTCATTGTTACAGCAGCCCTGAAAGATCACTTGGTTGAACATCAAAACTTTATTATTGTTGCTAATCCTTATTTAGCATTTGCAATTTTAACGCATGCTTTTGAGGCTAAGCATACTGAGCAGGGTATCGAAAGTACTGCACAGATTCATTCCTCAGCAATTATTTCGGATAGTGCTTATATTGGTCATTATGTTGTGATTGGCGAAAATTGTGTGATTGGTAATCATACAATTATCCAGTCGCATGTCACCATTCATGATGGTGTTGAAATTGGACGTAATGGTCTGATTGAATCGCATGTAAATTTAATGTCATGTAAAATTGGCGATCGTGTACGTATCCATGCCAATACTGCAATAGGTGGAGAAGGTTTTGGTTTCGCTCCATACCAAGGTAAATGGCATCGCATTGCACAATTGGGTTCTGTCATTATTGGAAATGATGTGCGAATTGGGTCGAATTGTAGTGTCGATCGAGGTGCTTTGGATGACACGATTTTGGAAGATGGTGTCATTATTGATAACCTTGTGCAAATTGCACATAACGTTAAAATCGGTGCAAATTCTGCATTTGCTGCAAAGACCGCTGTAGCAGGTAGCACGACCATTGGCAAAAATTGTATTGTTGGTGGTGGTTCTGCAATTGCTGGACACTTAAATATTGCTGATAATGTGACGTTAACAGGAATGTCAATGGTCACAAATAATATTTCTGTGGCTGGAACTTATTCTTCAGGCATAGGGCTTTTTGAAAATCAAAAGTGGAAACATACGGTTGTGCGTTTAAGACAATTAGCAGATGTGCCATTGACCCAACTGGTCAAAAAAAATTGATCATATGCAGACTCAAATAGAGTCCCTTGAATCAACAATTAAATTGCGTAAATAGAAATATGATGACTGAGTCGAATTCTACTAGTTTCACGAAACCTGAATTGCCAATGACAATTCAAACGATCCGTGAATACTTGCCACACCGCTATCCTTTTTTATTGGTCGATCGTGTTGTTGATGTGACTGAAAATGGTATTGTGGCTTATAAAAATGTGTCTATTAATGAAGAATTTTTTCAAGGACACTTCCCTAATTATCCAATTATGCCAGGTGTTTTGATTGTCGAAGCATTAGCACAAGTATCAGGCATTCTTGGTTTTATCATGAACGATGAAAAACCGAGTGAAGGCTCTTTGTTCTTGTTTGCAGGTGCAGAGAAAGTTCGCTTTAAAAAGCAAGTCGTTGCAGGTGACCAATTGGTGTTAAAATCAGAATTGGTTATGCAGAAACGTGGTATTTACAAATATAATTGTATTGCCACCGTTGACGGTGTAGTAGCAGCATCTGCGGAAATTATGGTTTCGCATCAGAAAATAGAGCAATCATGAGCAATAACGAATTTATTCACCCTACAGCAATTATCGATGCATCTGCCGTGATTGCAGCAGATGTAAAGATTGGACCGTATTGTGTTATTGGTCCAAATGTCACCATTGGTGCAGGTACACAGTTACACTCACATGTGGTGGTCGGTGGTTATACGCGTATTGGCGAGCAGAATGAAATTTTCCAATTCGCAAGCGTGGGTGAGGTATGTCAGGATCTAAAATATGCAGGTGAAGAAACCTGGTTAGAAATTGGCGACCATAATAAAATTCGTGAACATTGTAGTTTACACCGTGGTACGGTTCAGGATCACGGTCTTACTAAGATTGGTAGCCATAATCTATTGATGGTTAATACACATATCGCACATGACTGTGTGGTAGGTAATCATAATATTTTTGCAAACAATGTTGGTGTGGCTGGTCATGTTCATGTAGGAGACTATGTGATTGTCGGCGGTAACTCAGGGATACACCAGTTCTGTAAGATTGATTCTTACAGTATGATTGGTGGTGCATCCTTGATCGTGAAAGATGTACCTGCTTATGTAATGGTTTCTGGTAATCCTGCACATGCTTTTGCGATGAATGTTGAAGGCATGCGTCGTAAAGGTTGGTCTAAAAATGTGATTCAAGGTTTACGCACAGCATTTAAATTGATCTATAAAGAAGGTCTAACGACAGAGCAGGCTTTAGAACGTATCCGTGTAGAAATTTTGCCTGAAGTTGCTGAGGTACAATTGCTCATCGACTCATTAGAACAGTCAGAACGAGGCATTGTGCGTTAAGCTCATTCTAGATATAAAAAAAGACACTTCGCGTGTCTTTTTTTATATCTATAGGAAAATCATTTTTTAAAGAAAGAAGCCTCTTCAGACTTAGGATATTGTTTAAGTAGCTTGGCTTTATATTGATTGGCTTGAGTCGTGTTTTTATCTACTTCTTTGGCAATATTATAGAGCTGATAAACAGCGCGTGGTGCACGCGAGGAGTTTGGGTATTTGTTCGCCACAATACCATAGTTTTTCTTTGCTTCTGCATAGTTGGTGGGTTCAACGGCTAAGTTGAATTCTGCTAACCAAAAATAGGCATTGCTAATATAAACACTATTGGGATTGTTCTTAATAAAATTTTGCATAGGTGCAATGGCTTTCTTTGCACCACCTTGCTTATACGCATCTAGAGCTACGGTATAGGCTGCTTTTTCTAGTTCCGATGGTTCAGACGTATTCTGTGTGTTGACAACCACAGGTGGCTTATTTGCTGGGTTTACTGGGGGGGCTGTGTTGTTCCCGGAGCTTGTGTTGGTTGTGTTGGTGCTGGGAGTAATATCCTGTTGATTATCCTCCGCTGTATTACTTGCTTCAGGGTCTAGTTTTTGTTGAAGTAATTCTAAACGCTGATCTAGGTCAGCGTAGCGGTTTTCTAATTCATGTTTAAGCTGAGCAATTTCATTATCTTGTTCTTCCATCTTGCCACGCAAGATACGCAAATCATTTTCTAGTTGCTGGTTTTTTTGCATGATTTGCCAATTGATATTGGTTGCAGTGGCTCCTGCACCCGTATCTACAGCTAAGCTAGTTGAGCTGACACTGTTATTGCTGGCTTGACTTAAGCCTAGTGATTCAATTGGAACGTTGGCGAAAACAGACGTTGTGCAAAGTAGGGTGAGGGCACATAGGCTATGCTTCTTTAGCATCATGAAATATCCGTGTTGTCATGCTTTTGATGTAGACACATCAAACAAAATTTATTTACCCCATTAAAAACGGCAATGTTCTGAAATGCAATAAGCTTTTACATTGTTGTCGTGTATTTAGGTAAAGGATTGTAGTACCGATGTTGTTCAAAATAGAATGTCTTTTTCTCAGTTTGTTTTATAAATAATCAATTGAATGAAATGCTTACTTAAAAAGCATTTATAGGCTTGCAACTTGGGAGAAAATCTCTATACTCTGTTCTTGCAATGGTAGCCCTGCCGGTTACTTCGCAATTGTACTCTACGAACCCCGCCAGGACCGGAAGGTAGCAACGGTAGTAGAAATATGATGTGCCGAAGGCTTGCTGGTAGGGTTGCCACCAGTTTTATAAATATAAAAGAATAAAAATGAAAGATTATTACGGCATTGATGCTGGTTTAGTTCTTACTATTGAATCCTCTAAAAAATTAAAAGTGTCTTACTTTTTATTTTCTTTTTTGTAATTACCATTATTTTTATCTATTTCTCGATTTTATATTTTATTTCAAATGGCTTTTTAAATTATATCTCCATAGGTATGGTTATATTTTATCTATGTGTATTATTTCGCATTATTATTTAGATGTGCGTATGCCTAATGGCGAGATCCAGAGGATCGAGGCTAGATCGGGGGACTACTATAATACAAGCATTGATGGTGCTTATAAGATGACACTACATAAAAGTAATTTAGGCATTACTGGGTCTAGTTATGAATTGCAGTAAGTTGAGGGTTTTATCTGTACTTAAAGTCTCAAAGACTTCTTCGTATGCTCAAGTTTTAGTGATGTATCTCAGCCTTAAATTCCTTATGATATGAGTGTTAAATGACGATTCAATCTTCCATTTTTCTCGAAATGGCTTTCATAATCGCATCCATTTCAAAGCCACGATACATTAAAAAACGGATTTGTTTGGCTTTGAGTTTTGGATCTGTTGCGACCTCAGTTCCATACTTTTTAATTTTGAGTTGATAGGCTTGTTCGACCCAATCGGTTTCTCTCAGTTCTTCTAAAATTAGGCCAGTGTCAATCTTTTTAGTTTTTAGCGCCATTTTGATACGGTTAGGGCCTTTGCCCTTACGTTTTTGGCTCGATAGCATAATTTCGGCCACGCGTTGATCACTTTGGTAGTTTTGTGCGGAAAGCTCTTCAACCAGTGTAATCACTTCTTCGCGGTACATTGCCCATGTGGTTAATTTTTCAATCAATTCTGCTTTTGAATATTCTTTACGTGTCAGTACCGCAAATGCATAAGAACGTAGACGAGAACCTGTTAAACCTGTGGGTTTGGGCTGATTCTCTTCATCAAAATCTAAGGCATCAACCGTTTCTTGTGTTGCCTGCGTGTGGCTGTATTGAGTAGCAGGGGATTCTTCCTCACCAAATTGTTGTTTGAGAGCATCATAGTCAAGAAGTTTGGGGAATTTTGAATTAGGCATAATCGGCTATGAAATAGATCTGAATAAACAAAACGCCCCGTAGGGCGTTTCTTAGTGTAAGCCTAAATGTTGTGTAATCACATTTATTCTTTAGAAAGATACTTTAAATTAAGCATCTAAAAAGTCTGGCTCTTCTTCATTCTCTTCTACGGGTGCAGCATTTGAAGTGGTAAGCAGTTGATCACGGATGATTTTCTCAATGGTTTCAGCCAACTGAGGATTTTCTTCAAGGTGACGAATCACGTTGTTTTTACCTTGACCGATTTTGTCGCCTTGGTATGAATACCAAGCGCCGGCTTTTTGTACGATTTCTTGCTGAACAGCCAAGTCTACAAGCTCACCTAAGTGGTTCACACCTTTACCATAGAGGATTTGGAAGAGTGCTTCGCGGAATGGCGGTGCCATTTTGTTTTTAACAACTTTGACTTTGGTCTCAGAACCAACAATTTCATCGCCTTCTTTGACCTGACCTACACGGCGGATGTCTAAACGAACAGAAGCATAGAACTTCAGTGCATTACCACCAGTTGTGGTTTCAGGGCTACCAAACATCACACCAATTTTCATACGAATTTGGTTAATGAAGATCACCATACAGTTTGAACGTTTTGCATTACCTGTAATTTTACGTAATGCTTGGCTCATCAAACGTGCTTGTAGGCCCATGTGAGAGTCGCCCATTTCACCTTCAATTTCTGCACGTGGTGTTAATGCAGCTACTGAGTCGACAACGATCAGGTCAATCGCTCCAGAGCGAACTAACATATCTGCAATTTCAAGAGCTTGTTCACCATTATCTGGTTGTGAAACCAGTAGGTTATCAATGTCTACACCTAGTTTGCGTGCATATTGAGGATCTAAAGCGTGTTCGGCGTCAATAAATGCACAAGTGCCGCCTGCTTTTTGACATTCTGCAATCGCTTGCAAAGTCATCGTTGTTTTACCTGAAGATTCAGGACCATAAATTTCAACGATACGACCTTTAGGTAAACCACCAATACCAAGCGCAATATCAAGTGTTAAAGAACCCGTCGATACCGCTTCAACAGCTTGTACGGTGTTATCGCCAAGGCGCATTACTGTGTTTTTGCCAAACTGTTTTTCAATTTGACTTAGCGCAGCATTAAGCGCCTTGCTTTTATTATCATCCATCTTACAACCTCAAAACGATGTCACGGATAGTTACTGAATATGATCACTATAGTGACAGATTTAGTCCGTATCTTCTATAAAAGTCATATCGTGTACGACACAATATGACGCATGTCATTCATCATCATTATAAGACCAGTATTGGTCAAATTGTTGATCATTTTCTTGTCTAAACTTGCTGATATCTCGTCGATCTTTTTTACTCGGGCGATGATCAGGTCGAGCTAGATTATGCAACTTTCTTTGGGTTGCAATCAATTCCCGTCGTGTAATACTGACTTCGGTTTCTTCATAAAGCTTTTGTGCGACTGGTGCAGGACCGCGAACATCAGAGAGCTCTTTGATTACCACGGTTTTCTTATCAATACCTTGTTGAATCGTGAGTTCCATACCAATACGGACTTCACGTGATACTTTGACACGTTCGCCATTGTGGTGGACTTTACCCCCCTCGATGGCATTTTTGGCAATCGAGCGCGTTTTAAAAAAACGTGCTGCCCATAACCATTTATCAATACGCATGCCTACAGCATCTTCAGCTAAAGCGGATTTACGCATATTTTGTAGTGACCTCAGCTTGCTCTAAATAATGAATTAAATCGGTGAGTTGATTTAATATGGGATAAGAGCTCGATACTTTAGATTGTCCCAGTGATGAGGGCTGAGCAATGGTAAATAAGTTTTGAATTCCAAAACTTTCAGCACCTTTAAGCACTTTCTCTGTGTCGTCGATAAAATAGCAATGTGATGGGTTAAAAGGATGGTGCTTATGAAGATGTTGCCAAAACTCGGTAAATTCTTTGGCATGACCAAGTGTTTCACTGCTGATGATGACATCAAAATATGAGGCCAGTTCAGTGTGTTCAAGCTTAAATTTTAAGCCTTCGCAATCCGCATTGGTTGCAAGCCAACAAGGATAACCATTGGTTTTCAAGTAGTCGAGAAGTTGAATACAACCTTCGCGGAGGCTGACTTTATGCTTAAACTCGTGCTGTAAAGCCAGCGTATCTACACCAACTTTTGCTGTCCAAAAGCGGGTTGAATACCAATTTAAAGTGTGATTATGGGTTTGATAGAACTGAAACAAAGCCTGCCGACTTTGCTCTAAAGAACATTGGTGCTGTTCCGCATAACGAATTGGAAGTTGATGATTCCAAATAAAATCATCGTAAGCAAGATCCAGTAATGTACCGTCCATATCAAAAATAATAAGCGGTTTTTCCATTTAAAAATCTCCAATGTTTTTTCAAGTTCAACAAAGTTTATAGAAAAACCTTTCAAGAAAAATGATGTACATATCTGTGTACATATTTTCTATCTGTACATAGCAACATTAGAGTATAAAACAACTAGCTTGAAAAAAACGAATGGCATTAAGTGATAGTTGGCTTAAATCTAACAACAGAAAACTTTGAGATAAGAAGTTGATGGCTACGGATCGGAAGGTTTTTTTATTAGGGTTTTACCTAAGGGTAAGATTATTTTCCAATTTTGTATTCTTTTACTCCCAATAACTCAATAGATGGATTTATGCACTTACCCATTACTTGGATTAACAACAGATGCTTGTTCACAAGTATGCAAATATAAATCAGAACTGAATAAGTGAATAAATCCATGACTGCTAAAACTTAGAGAGGAGAGTCTCCATCTTGAGTCACTCAATATTGCTCATACTTAGCATTGTTTTATTTTGATTGCTTAATCACCCATCCTGCAGTCCTTTCTATGGTTTCTAGTAGTACGGTCGGTGGGATTTCCCACTTTTGATTGAGTTGGTTGAATAAGCTCAGGTCAATCTGTTCAGTTCTAATGAAATTTAGCATTTCTCCAGACATATCTAATTTTTTTGCCAACCAATGCCATTTTAAAATCCATTTTAAAAAGTAGAGTGATACAAAATGATGTGGAGCTTTGACCTGTATAGCATTAGCAATAATGCTGACCAAAGTCTGTAAGGATAATTGTTCAGGGTTGGCTACTAAAATTTCTTGTTTTAGAGTTTGGGTATCTTTGCCTGCATGGAAAATAGCATTCACAAGCATTGTTACGGATACTAGAGGCAGTGAATGCTGAGGTGTCCCGGGCAGTGCCTTCATTTTTCTTTGTTTGAGCTGTTGAATTAGGGTGGCAATCGGCTGGTTTGCAGGAATTTCTCCACTCATTTCATCACCTATTACTGTGGCCGGGTGAATGACTGTCCATGGGATATTGAGAGTGTCAGCCTGCTTGATCCAGTTAAAATGCCCTTGGATCTTTGAGGCTTCATAAGCACCCAATTTGTCATAAATTTTGGGCCAATCCGTTTTTTCAATATTCTTTCTATAGATGCCTGCTGCCTGTAAATGCTTGTCTAGAGTTAGCATATAGCCAGACAAGTGTATTGCACGTTCTAAATGACAATGCTTGCATACACTATGTAACAGGTTGGTCAGCCCATCAACATTTACTGCTTTAGCTTGCTCCATGGAGAGATTCCATTTAAACAATGCACTCGTATTGTAGAGATAGTTAACTTCTTTTAATGTTTCCCAATCCTGAGGTGATAGACCTAAATGGGGAAGGGTAACATCACCTTGAATGAAACTAAGTTGGCGATAGTCAATTCCCTGTTGTGTTAGCCAAGATCTTAGTTGATGCGGTTGCTCATTTATATTACGGCAGAGAGCAAAGACCCGTGCATTATCACGGAGCAGACGAGCGACAAGGAATTTACCAATAAATCCAGTTGAGCCGACTATTAAGGCGGTTTGGGGTGATGTAAACATAGAACTAACTCCTATTCATTAGTCATTGCTTACGCTAAAGCATGGAGTATACTCCATGGTCAAGAGGGTTTTAAAAATATGCATGGAAATGAGATATGTTGATCGGTGAACTATCACAACAGATGAATTTGAGTCGAGATACCATCCGTTTTTATGAAAAAATGGAGTTAATTCAACCTTTAGTCCGTAATAATGGTTATAAGGATTATCCTGAACAGACGCTACAACAATTGAAACTCATCCAGACGGCTAAAAATCTAGGTTTTACACTGGCTGAGATAAGGCAAATCACTCAACTAATCAATGAGAATGAAATTCCGGCTACACAATTTCGTTCGATTTTGTCGGAAAAACTAGGGGTGATACAGGAGAAAATATTTCAATTGCTACAGATGCAGAGCATGCTTGAAAACTTATTGGATGGTGAGCCTTGCCCTTTAAGGAGTGGGTGTGAAATAGGGGATATTGGGTAATCAATCCTCCCAACTAAATTAAAAATTTCACGTTGCTTTAAACGGTCTGTGTGAAATTGTTATTTGTAACCTAGAATCGCTTTCCAGAAACGCTCATATCACTGTCTGTCTTAAGAGTGTGAATTGAAAATCCTCTGGGAAGATGCAATTTTTTTTAATTGGTTTGCAGACGAAAATTTAAACTGGAACTTTATTTGGTTAATATTAGGTGTCATTAATATAACTGGTCAAAATATGATCTCTCCATACACCATTGAGTAAAAGATACTTTCTGGCATAGCCTTCTCGCTCAAATCCTAACTGACGGAGTAGTTTTCCACTACGAAGGTTTTCAGGAACGTAATTAGCCATTACACGATTTAGGTTGAGGTCTTTAATTATATAGCTTAAACAAAACTGTAAAGCTTTAGTCATTATGCCTTTTCCTTGATAATCTTGGTCTAACAAGTATCCAAGATAACAAGAACGAAAGGCACCATAGCAAATTTGATCAAATGTAATGGTTCCAATCACCTGCTCATGTTTGAGTAAAACAAATTTAATCGCACACTTTTCTTTAAATAATTGAGCATAATCAGCAATCTGCTCGTCCCAGTAGTGAGACTGATAAAAAGATTCATCTCTAAGGGGCATTGCATCGGCTAAATGAGTTTTATTTTTTATATAAAAATGAACTAAATTTTCCGACTTGCAATGTTGTAAACCTACAATCTGTATATCATCAATTTGAGACTCAGGGTGGTTCATTAACTTACTCTCTATACGCCTAATTTTATTTAGTAAAATAATACATTTCTCAAGTATTTGAAAAATCATATTCACTTTTTTGACTTTGTATAAGTCAGTCATTTTTGATGTTTTAAACATATAGACTTGTACGGGAGTGCCCTGATATACCATTGAACCTACAAGTAAGCTTTATGCAAATTTGGGTATCACTCTGTCTAATTCGACACATTCCATTTTTTGATTTCTTGGGCGAGCATTTATAGATGAGTTTTCCCAGTCGGCTATACATGAAAAACCGTGCCTAGAGTAAAGATTTATTGCCCGAATATTATCTTGAGAAACACTCAGAGCTATTCTAAAATGCCCTTTAGAAATTGCTAATTTCTTTATAGCATTGATCAGCATATCTGCTATACCATTACCGCGAAACTCTGGATTGACCCACATGGCGATCAAGCCAAACTCTAGTTCAGTACTTTGCTTTCCACCAATTATACCAATAGCGCGTTGTCCATTTAGAGCTAAGATATAGTGATATTGAGTTTTATGTGCTGCACGATCACGCCATTGCAATTCACTATACAGCTCAGTGGTAGAGTATGTTGCAGAGAATGCATTAGGACTCTCTAAGAGAGATTCTAAGCGCACAGTTTTTAATATTTCCCAATCTTCTTCGGTGGTCGAACGAATACTTAACTTATCAATATGTATTCTCACTTTAAAGACACCTTATGATTTTGATAAAATTTGCATAATACATAAACTAATATAAGCCTTCATCAAGCTCTTTCAATCAGCAATAGTTATCGGTGTGATTACTATGGTTGAACTTTTTTCTCAATCATTAATGTCAGCCAATCAAGAAACGGGTTGCTATTCAAACTAACTCATATAAAACAAAATTGTAGAGCTGATGAGTAGAGCCAGAGCAATAATTGCGAGGATGCTTGCTTGTTTATTTAATTTGTCGTCGTCTATTTCACTACTGAAAAATTTTGAGAGAGGACGATTCTTAACTTGTAATTGACTCCATGGATATCAAAAGCATAGAAAACCTAAAGTTCTCAGGATGCTTTGTAAACTCACAGATTCAAATAACGCTATTATGCTCATTACAACGCAGAACAATCCTAAAAGAAATCCAAACCACGATTTGATGGGGCGGTTATCGTTAAAATTTGTTGATGAATCATGCATATTATATTTTATAAAGTGTAATCAATAATCATTATTAATCATACCAGATCTGCATTGAAAATTAATGATGATGTAAAAGGTATGCGATGTATCAAGCTCTCAGCGCACATGCGCTTGCTACCATTTTGTGCGACTGTCTCTGCGTCCTGTATGAATTGGGAGTGTTATTTGAGATAGTGCGTATGTTGCTGTTTAGTGAAGATTGGTGAGTAGGAAAAAACCATTTTTATCTTTAGCTACTGGTGAATATTGAAAGCAAACAGGTTGTTGCGGTTTTAGCAGCGTGAGTCTCGGTAAGTGTTTGATGACCTGTTTACGGCCGCTAAAGCTAAACAGATCGCCATGTGTATTCTTGAAAGTATATTGGTTCAATACTATCTGACCGACCAAGAAAAGGAGTCGGCTTTAGACGTCTGAGTCAAGTATGATTTTTAAGAGTATGGCGCTGCACTTCAAATGTTAATTTAAATTATAGAAACTTTGGTGAACAAAAAAGGTCATTTTGAGTCAGTCAAGGGATATGCTGAAAGCAAGATGAATTGAATATTAAGTAATTACTTTTTTTAGTATTTATTTTTGTATTAAATTTTTTCTTACATTTAAAATGTCGACAAATAAAACGAAATATTGAAAGATTTGGCCAAATTTACAAGGAAAAGGATAGTGAATGTTTTCATGGCTTTTTATAAGTTTGGTCATTACCATCCTCTTAACACCTGGACCAACGAATACACTTTTAGCGTCTTCAGGTATTGAAACTGGTGTCAAAAAATCCCTTAAATTGATTCCTGCTGAAGTGATAGGCTACTTTATTGCAATCACCGTATGGGGCGTTTTAATTGACTCAATTGCTGAATCTCTCCCCATTTTACCGCCAGTACTGAAACTTTGCAGTGCAGCTTATATTATTTATTTAGCCTTTAAATTATGGAAAACTTCTACAGTTGATGCAGATTTAAACCAACCCTCAATTACAGCCAAGTCACTTTTCTGCGCGACAATGCTCAATCCAAAAGCTCTGTTGTTTGCTTCAGCCGTTTTTCCAATTGCTGCATGGTCAAGTCTTCAATCATATACGGTGCACATGGGGTTATTTTTATGTCTAATTACTCCAATTGCGTTATTTTGGATATTTATTGGTTCTGTATTGGTTGCTAATAGAATTTCATGGCTAAATCAAAAAAACTTGCAGCGTACAGCTTCTTTAGTTTTGGTTAGTTTTTCAATTCCACTGAGTTATTCTGCAGTTATGTCTATGTAATGTGATTTTCATCAGATTTTCATTTTGCATTGTTAAAATCAAAACCACCTTAAAGGTGGCTTTTGTATATGTGTAGCAAAAGTAGATAAAAATTGGCTGACTTATGCTAAGAAAATGATGTTGGTGATTGATCAGAATGATTAATAAATAAAGATGTTGCACTGGTTATTTAACTTAGAATCAGGTAAAACATGGATCGAATGACAATAAAATAGAGATGAATAAATGAGTGAACTCAGTTTAGATTTTTTAGATGAAACCCTAGATAAATATGAGGCAAAAGGAAAGAAAAAAGCAATTAAGAAGATTCGTATCGGTTATATGTTATATGCAAAATTTATGTCGAATCCGAAATTTGCAGATAACGTCATCAATTCTTCGCTAGACCCGAAAAAGCGGACCTATCGGAATACTAAGATTAAAATTACCCATGATGAATACGAGCTCACATTTTTAAGAAATGACGATTGAGTCGGCGTGGTTTTATAAAAGCAATTCAGCTTCATCAATTTGAAATATTTAAGCTGTAGTATCTGTGTCATAAATATAAATGCTAAATGATTAAATGCGGTGTGTGTAGTTTAAGCCTGTTTATTTGGAGAGAGATAAACAGGCTTTTTTGTTAAATAAAATAATTTTATGGTCTGATTTTTAGACAAAAGCCCTATCTATTTTTGTGGTGATCGGGCTTTATTTTTAATTTATATTTTTCAAAATATTGTTTTGACATCATTTCATCATATTGTTCATAGATACTCTTTTTTATTTTGAGTTGATTTATATGCCAATTGTTACTGCAAATGAACTAGACGACATTCTGAACGCATTAATTTCCAAAAATAAAAAACCCGAAAAAATTTTGATTGGATATAAAGCTTATAGTGAACTAATGAATGATCGGAAGTTCTTATCTGAAGTCGCGGGTTCTGCGATGGATCCGAATAAAAGAAAATATCAAAAAATTAAAATTAAAGTGACACAGGATGAGTATCAGCTTGAAGTAAAGTGCGCAGATTAATAGTAAATAACAGCGGTCTGTACAAAATGCATAAAAATGTGTCGGATTTTGCATTTTTAATTGATGTATTCAAAATATAGGTTTATACTGTGTCACGAAATTAAAGTGCTGTAGCTTTTCTCGTTTTATATCCCACGCTTCCATGCGTGGGATTTTTTTTGCTCAAAATTTTTGTCATCAGTGATCATGTAAACATTTGCCCATGAGATGTGCTTGATGAAATGATCATGTAGTGGCCCCAAGTAGAGATTGGTTTAGGCTGCACAATCGTTTTACATTTTTCTAGTATCATCAGCGTATAATGTTTTTTGAAAAGATACTTTAAGATCTAGAGGTCTTTATGGGTATGTATCGGCATTTAAGTGTTGAAAATTTTTTGAGTTGCTTGATTCAATAAAAAAGGGTATCGCATGTTCAGAACAATCATTGCACCGCAAGATGCTTTAATTCAGCAACTTGTACCTATTGTGACTCAGGCATGTGAAATTTTGCGTGCAGAATACCAAGCGTATGTTGCAGGCGATGATTTTAGCATTGAAAAAAAGACAGATGATTCGCCTGTGACGCAAGCGGACTATCGTGTTAATCAATACATTACAGAGGCTTTAGAAAAAATATTCCCTCAAATGCCTATTTTGTCTGAAGAAGGGAAGCATACACATAGACAGCACTGGACGTCTTTTTGGATGCTTGATCCTTTAGATGGTACTAAAGAGTTCTTACATCAGCGTCCCGAATTTACTATCAATTTGAGTTTGATTGATGGAGCACACACAAGTTTTGCCGTGCTTGCAATTCCATGTGAGCAACAAATTTACTTCTGCCCAAAGCAAGGTCAGCCTTTAAAATACGCTATTGAAAAAGATGTATGGTCTGAATATTATTTATCGGAACAGCAACACACCGTACAAGTCGGTTTAAGCCAAAGTAGCCAGAGCAAGCCTCAATATCAACTTTATTTAGATCAATTAGAAAAGCTGACTGAAATTACAGAATACCGTGCAGGAAGCGCTTACAAGTTTTGTATGATGCTTGAAGATCGTGTAGACATTTATCCACGGTTCCACCCAACGTCTGAATGGGATACCAGTGCAGGTCAATGCTTCTTGGAGCGCATCGGTGGTGGCTTGATTGATTTTCAGGGACGGCCATTCGTATATAACCAAAGAGCGAGTTTATTAAATGGCGGTTTTATTGCTTATCGAAATAACGATATGAAAAAACTCGCATTACAAGCACTTGAACTAATGCCTTCATTGGCTTGAGCTAAAAATTAAGCGTGCTATAGTGTTTTTTGAATTATTGAGTTGTTGTTGATTATGGCCTTAGACTTGCTCCCGCCTAGTATGCTGAAAGCCATCGACTTATTGCCCGATGCAAAAACGCCAGTGACGTTATTTACACGTCATTCTATTCGCGAAGTTGTCACTGGTCAGGGTCTTGCAGGCTATGATTTACAATTGACCCATCAAGGGCGTGATTTGGCTGAAGCTTGGGGCTCATAT
The DNA here is from genome assembly GCF_055632855.1 of Acinetobacter sp. SW-226. NCBI lineage: Bacteria > Pseudomonadati > Pseudomonadota > Gammaproteobacteria > Moraxellales > Moraxellaceae > Acinetobacter > Acinetobacter sp. SW-226. Next base: position 1,476,458 of record NZ_CM145752.1, read on the forward strand.
TTAATTGATAATACTGACCGAGTTATTCAACACTGTATTTCTAGCCCAATTCAGCGTTGTATTGATACTGCTGCGTTAATGATTCAGGGGGCAGATGCGCAAACGCTTGAACCGAATACTCACCGCATAGAAATTATTGAGCAGGGTTTATTGGTTGAACCCGGAAGTTTTGTGTTAGACATTAAACAAGCAGGTCCTTATTTTCAGCGGCAAGGCGCATTGGGTTTTATTAATAGTTTTGTTAATAATGCCTTGCCAGGTATGAAGCATCCGATTCATGGTGTGGTTGATGTCTTGGAACTCATATATAACACTCATCCGAGCAACCCTTATGGTTTGAGCCTTGCTGTTAGCCACGATACGATCTTAGCTGCAATTTTGGCAGTGATTTCGGGGCGTACTATAGTAACCAAAGAAGATTGGCCAAAAATGATGGAAGGTCTATTTGTCTGGTTTGAGGGCGATGTGTTTTTGGAATCTAAATTAAAATGGATTTGGCGCGGTGAAATTCATGAGCTGAATATTCAAGAGTTTCAGCAGCTTTAAGTTTGGGGTTTAAAAACATAGATATTTTTGTTGCTTCTTTGTGGCATCTCATTGATTTTATTAAATTTAATATTGAAAATAATCAACGAGATGGCAAGCTATTATCATGCTAATCAAAGCATGTACTGTCGTGTAAAAAACTAAATTTTTGCTTTCAGTCGGTTAGGGAAGTCATGTAAGTCGATACTTAGTCCTTCATCATTCAACGGCCATAAAGAAGTATTAACTGCCACAGTTTGCTGATGCATTCGACTGTATTTATCTGCGGCAATGAGTGTTGCAATTTCATGATTGGCAAGCGTGTATGCATTCACAACATCGACAGGGTATTGTGTACGCGCATAAAATTCAGCTTCAGTCTCGCCTTGGTGCAAAGCAAAAATACGTTCAATGGCTGGTAAATACACACCATAACCTAGCCATGCATCGACCCCTTGTGAGGCTTGAATTTCAGCAGTACCACGCATATTTGAAATTACTTTGGCGAGAACATCTTTTTCACCTTTGGTATTAAAATAGTCAATATATTGTTGTTCTGTAGGTTGAAACTTTTCGAGTGTTGGTAGAAATTTGCTGATCATTTTATTCCCCCAGGTGCAGGTTTTATCTGGTTTCATTGTAGGAAAACAGAATACCATATTATTTTTATGGAATTATGTTTTTAATCGCTACGAATCTGAAAATGAGAGCGACAAGTCAGGCTGCTAAAAAAAGATTCAAATTTTTAAAATTGATTGATAAAAACTTTCTACTAAATTGCTGAGAATCTAGCTGTAACGTTCAGCATTCTTTTTTATAAATTTAAGCTGTATCACATAATTTATATTTTTCGGACTTGCATTTTCCAGAGTCGAAAATATTCGTCACTATGTAACAGATGATGTGAATTGAATATAAACGCCAAATCGGGTTTAATAATTAAGTTTTTGATTTATATGTTTAAATTTAAAAAATTAAAGTTTTTTTTGTGATGATTTTGGGGAAAGTTGTGAAAAGTGCGAATGGGTTTATATATTGTAAGTTAAGCCTCTGTGTTGTGATGCTGATGCTCGTAGCATGTGGTGGTGGCGGTGGTCATGATGATGGGGATAAAGGAGTTGAAGATTCCACAGCACCTGTCGTAACACCTTATGCTGAGCCTACACATGATGTTTCAGACTCAAATACCTTGGGTTATTTTGATTACGATGCAAACGCGAATACACGCGTAATACGTAACGATTTAACTGGTAGTTTTGAGGCCATGTTGCAATTCGGTCAGAGTCATGTGGTTGATCCAAATGGCAATGAAAGTAAAAAAATGCCACGTCTAACGATGGAAAAAGAAGCGTTGTTGTTAGTTACGCCAAATGATGCTATGGGGAAAATTGAGAGTCTGAGAGCAGATATTTATATGAATAACCAATGGTTAAGAACCATTGAGCTGGATGACCCAACACAGATTCCTGCATCGGATCAGACCAATACTGATGATCGGGCTCGAGTGCAATATAGTCAGCGTGCATGGAGTGCGCGACTCAATTGGGATGAAATTCGTCCAGGGTTGAGTATTCAGCTGAAAGACTCTACTGGCCGTCAAGGACAAATTACGCAAGATAAAATTGATTTTGCCTCTCCAGGAGAGTTGGTCTTAAACAATATTCGTATCGGGATGCTAACTGCACCGCCTGTCGCTACAGGGCACTATATGTTGAATGATCCAGTACGTGCAGGTTCGGATTACTTCCAAACAATCCCTGCTGCTGAAATGACTATTGCAAAATATGATGATATTCAGCTTGATCGGGTCATGATTGCAGATGGAACTATTTACGATACAGCAAGTGCGGATCAAGGTGGTGTGTATGAAGGTGACATGCGTGAAAATGTTGGTAAATCGACTTTTAGTGTAGGAATAAATTTGGCGAATTGGGGTGTCACCAGTGCCTCAATGGCTAGCCAAAGTCAGCCTCAGTTAACTCAAACGGTGGTTGCACATCATAGTCGTGGTAAATATGCCAATGGTGAAAGTACTCATGGTTTAAGTGGGGGGAATGGCATGCTGACCTTATATGATTCGGTTGGCAACGAATTTAGCCATGAAATTGGGCATCATTATGGACTTGGACATTATCCAGGGCAGGAAGGTGAGAATCAGTTTTGGACTTCTCATCATGCTGACAGTGGCTGGGGCTATATTCCGTATCGGAATATGATGCGGGGTAATTTGATTTGGAATAGCAAGGACTTATGGGCGGCTTCCACAGGAATTGCGAACTTCTTGGCTTTATATCCACATAGCCGAGATGCCATGTCTGGTGGTTATGCATCAAGCTCAGTTTCACGCTATACCCACTATACGGGTTATAGTACCTACTTGAAAATTCAACCACACTTTAACCGTTATGTTTGGGATAAGAGCTCGCCTACAGGTTATAAAAAGTGGAATGAAGTCACACGTCAGATGGATGTGGCACAGCCAATCATGCCAGATTCTACGGCCCCTGTTTGGTATCAGCCAAAGCAAAACTATCTACGTCCACGAATCTTTGGCGAACCTGTATTGACCATTTTAGGTGGTTACGATCCGGTAGCTCAAGTTGGATTATTATATCCAGCAGCACGCTCAAACTGGGGTAATGTTTATGATTTACCTGTAGCCAACACGGCGTTGGGTCAGGCTGCATGTTGGTTAAATGTACAGTATCCAAAGACAGTGACCAATATCGCTCTAGCCCCGACACGTTTAGGCAGTAATGCCAATAAATTGCATGTCAACTTAGCGCTTGCGGAGCAGCCACAAAAAGTTGATTTATACTGTAAGCAAGCCAATGCGGAGGCAAAATTATTATCAACCATTGTGATTCCACAATATGCTACGGCGATTACGCCTGCGGTAAAAATTGGAAAGGCTCAAGGCTATAAAGCCTTACGTGATTTGGAGTTGCCACTACTTGAACAAGAGCTACTTAACCAAGCGACAAACAATATGATTGTTTTATCTCCAAATGGTTTAATGCTTTATCAAGCTTATAAGTCTTATAAGAATGAAATGAGCGTAGCTGCTCAACAGCAATTGGTGCGTTATGAAGAGCAAGAAAACAAGTTGATGCGTTTAAACCGTTGGATAAATGTCTACTATGACGATTTAGCCAAAGAGGTATCTGCAGCTGTTGATGCAATGAATGCTTTTGTTGTGAAATTAGGCTTGGAACAAGATAACCCGCTTGAGCAAAGTGCATTATTGAAAAACAATAAAAACTGCTTAAAAACCGAGCTGACATCTGGCCAGAATATAGATGTTTATATTAGTGGGCCATCGGGCTGTGTGGGTGATGATACGGAACAATGGGTTTATGATGGCTTAGGTCGTATTCATAATAAGGCTGCAATCGGGCAGTGTTTAACAGGCAATGGAGGGAGTGCAAAAGTAACTCTCACGGAGTGTGTGAAGAATAACTCAGCACAAGTGTGGTCAATGGATGTATCGACTTCTGCCATTAAGCAAGCTGGACAATGCCTAGATTTGAATACTGGTAATTTGGTGAGTAATCGTCAAATTGCAATTCGATACAGTTGCTCTGGTAATAATAATCAAAGGTGGACGATGCTGAACCAAAATACAAGTTTGATTTTGGCTGGAGCAAGCTCAAAAAACATTGGTATTTTAGTGAAACACTTAAAAACTGGATCTGTGAATTAAGTACGTTGTTAAGTGAGTAATGTATTTTAAAGTGAAATTAAAAGAGAGCTCTCGGCAGGGGGCTTTTTTTTTAAGTTAATATTTGGATGGGTTTGAATGACTGTGATGTTCTATTTCTATATAACAAATAGACAGGTTTATGTATCAGATACATGCATCAAAAGTGATATGAGCGGCCGTAGGAAAAATTAGATACAAAAAAAGCCCTTTAAAAAGGGCTTTTTTTAATGCATAAATTAGTTAGCTAAAGCTTTAACTTGTGCATTTAAACGGCTCTTATGACGAGCAGCTTTGTTCTTATGGATGATACCTTTATCAGCCATACGATCAATTACTGGTACAGCAGTTTTGTATGCTTCAGAAGCAACTGCATGATCACCAGCAGCGATAGCAGCTACTGTACGTTTGATGTATGTACGAACCATAGAACGTAAGCTAGCGTTGTGTTTGCGTGCTTTAACGTTTTGACGAGCACGTTTTTTAGCTTGAGCAGAGTTTGCCACTCGTGCACTCCTTGAATTAAATTGGTCTGGGCGGGCTGAAATTCAAACTGAAAACCACATCAGAAGAACAATCACCAGCCCGTAAACAAGTGCCATATTTTGATTAATATACGCCATGAAGTCAAGTCTTGACATGCCTTGACCATATTTAAGATACATAAAAATTTTAAAGAAACGTTAAGATTAGCCATCTACATGGGAGTTTGTATAAAAATGACACAAAATATAGAACAAGCGATTGTGATTGGAGCAACAGGTTTAGTGGGTTTAAACCTGATTCAACAATTACAGCAACTCGAAGATTGTAGCAAAATTTTAGCGGTAGTTAGAAGACATAATGTTGAGCTCGATCGGTACGATAAAGTACAGCAACTTGAGCTGGATGACTTTCTCTTGCTAAACCATGAGGATGTACAAGGCTTTAGTCATGCTTTTAGTTGTTTGGGCACAACACTGAAAAAAGCAGGCTCTAAAGAAAATTTCTATGCCATAGATTATGTAGTGAATGCACATTTTGCTGAATTATTTGTTTTAACCAAAACGCATTATTTGTTGATCAGTGCTTTAGGTGCACAAGCAAATTCAAAACTGTTCTATAACCGAGTCAAAGGCGAGCTTGAAGATACGATTCGGGGGCTTGGGCTAGATAAAGTAAGTATATTACAACCGTCTTTATTGATTGGCCAACGTAGTGAAAATCGTTTACTTGAAGATATTTTCCAAAAAGGCTATTTGAAACTTTCGCACTTTATACCGAATCATTTTAAATATAAGCCAGTGACAGCAGAGCAAGTGGCTCATACTATGGTGGAGGCTGCTCAAACGCAGACCAATAAATTTGAAATCTATGATAATTTACGCATACAAAAGACAAAATGAGGGGAAGTGTGGTGACGACAGCATTTGTGACATGTGATTTATTGGATGATCATCCTGAGCTTGATTTACAAGTGGTAACGCCATCCATGGATGGTAAGTTCTTTCAAAGTTATGGCGCACGCAAAACCTTTGCGGGTCAGGTCGTGACAGTGAAATGCTTTGAAGATAACTCTCGTGTGAAAGAGCTTCTCGCAACTGAAGGGGCAGGTAAGGTGTTGGTTGTTGATGGTGGAGCTTCGATGCGCTGCGCATTGATGGGGGACTTGATTGCTGAATCGGCTGTGAAAAATCATTGGAATGGTGTGGTGATTTATGGTTGTGTGCGTGATGTTGACGCCATTGCTGAATTAGACTTGGGTGTACATGCCTTAGCAGCTATCCCGCAAAAAAGTCAGCGTAAAGGTGTAGGTGAGGTAGATATTGACTTGCATTTTGGTGGAGTCAGCATTCAATCGGGTGACTATATCTATGCAGATAATAACGGTATTGTGATTTCAAAAGAAAAATTAGTAGAAGTATAAAAACTTTTTCATGGTGACCTGAATACAACATAGGGACGTACATTATGGTGAAGCATCAAATTAAAGTGATTCAAGCTCTTTTTTCGGGACTGACTCAAGGTGGGCGTGGTGTAACGGGAACGCCGTATCCTAACCAACCAGAGCAAGCTTTAAAGCTCTATGAATTTGAAGGTTCGCCATACTGTCGCCGTGTGCGTGAAGTGTTGACTTTGCTCAATTTGGATTATGAAGTCTATCCATGTCCTAAGGGTGGTACTAAATATCGTCCCCTAGTGAAACAGTTAGGTGGTAAGACTCAGTTTCCATTCTTGGTGGATGAAAATACAGATACCAAGTTGTACGAGTCAGAAGACATCATTCACTATTTATTTGCACAGTATGGTCGAAGTGGTAACACGCCGAAAAAGTATGCACATTATCCTAAAACACCTTATGTCGCTTATGTGGGCACGTTGGTAAATGGCGCGCGTGGTGTTTGGTTGAATAAAAAAATTAAAAATCGTGCCGCACCTGAACAATTGCTTCAACTGTGGGGATTTGAAGCCAGTCCATATACACGTGTTGTGCGGGGGTTGCTGACTGAACTGGAGTTAGCATTTAAATTTAATAATGTGCCGAAAGAACGTTGGCAAGATCAAGGTCCTGCCGTACTACGCTTAAAGCCAGGCAAATATGTCCCACTTGCAGGTGGAAAGCGTGAGCAAGTTGTGCAAGTGATGGGGCGTGATATTCAAGTGCCTTATCTCGTCGATCCGAATACAGGCACGGCATTGTTTGAGTCAGCGGATATTGTTGCTTATCTCAAGCAGACCTATGCAGCATAAAAAGAGGCATCTCAAAGAGATGCCTCTTTTGATTTCTAAGCATTGATGTTTTATCAGGTTGATCTGATTTTTTTGTCATTACAATGGAATGATTAATTGTATTTATCTTCAGATGTTATAAAAATATTCATCATTTGGCTGATAATACGATATACATTTAAACATCCGCAGCTTTGAGGAAACTTATAATTTCTTTGGAAAATTTGAGCGGTTCGCTTAACAGCGGTGTGTGCCCTGACTTTTTGAAGATCACTGTTTTGGCATAAGGTACGCTTGATGCAATCAGTTTTTGTCCTTGCGAAGGATAGAGCTTAGACATCTCACCTATAAAGAATGTGGTGGGACGGTCAATCTGACTCAGCGCGAGACGATAATCTTCTTGATGGTAAAGATAATTATGGATGTACCAAGTCATATAGTCTAAACGCTGAATAGGAAGCATAAACTTCTGTAAGCGTGGCTGTTGAAAAGCTTTTTGAAATAAAACTGTGCTTCGAGATGGCTTGGCTTGCAGTTGCATAAACGCGAACCAGTAGTCGACCAGTTGTGTGCGAGTCGTTGGCTTTAGTTCAGACACCAAATTGTACTGAGTATTTTGTGCCAAAAGTTCCGCAATGTTTTGTAAGATAGTTTTAAAATCTTTATGTTTTTCTGCAAATAGACCATGTGACCATTCTGCATCTACGCAAATTTTAGGGGTTTGGTCAATGTGCAGATAACTATGTACATGTTTTTGAAAGTGACCGTATTGCAGGCCATGCATAGCTGTGGTGGCCCCCATAGAATAGGCAATAACACGAAATTGATGATGTGTTTGTTGTTCTAAAAAACAATTTAAATCTTGCCAATGGCTAGAGATAGCGTCTAGTTTTGGAATTCGACACTGTGCTGAACCACCAAAGCCACGCCAATCGGGAATATAAAAACGATATTTTTTCCGATGTTGAAATAAAAAAGGGAGCCATTGCCAGCTTTGCATGCCTAAACCAGAAAGTACGAGTACAGGCTCGCCTTGTCCAAATTCGCGAACATAGAGTTTTTCACCATCGGGCATCGTATAGTGTGGCATGGTCAATCCTTTGTATGATTTTTATTTTTCAAATGTTTTAAGCGTGGGAATAATGGTTTCTAACCATTCAATCCAGCCGACCTCTAAATTGATCCCAAGTTGTAAGATCATTTTATGAATATACAAGGTTCGATCATGAGGATCTGCCTGCCCAAAATCTTTAGCAAAAATCGTTTGGTAAATCTGTAATTTTTCTTTATGTAGGGCTAAATGGCGTTCCAGCTCAGGTAAGACAGCGTTACCACCTAACTGAGCTTCAACACGAAGTCTCACCATGACTTCTTCTCTTAGTTGAGCAGGTGGACTTTGTTTTACCAACCAATCTGCCAATTCTGTGCGTCCAAGTTGTTCAACTTGATAGGTTTTTTTTCTAGACGTTGCACCATCTTCTTCTATGGTTGAGATCCAGCCTTTGCTCTGCATAGCGCTGAGTTCTCTATAAATTTGTTGATGTGTTGCATTCCAAAAGAAGCCCATTGAACGGTCAAAGCGACGTGCTAACTCAATGCCTGTACTTGGTTTTTCAATCAAACTGGTCAATAAAACATGAGCTAATGACATTTTGGTAATATTTCGCAAATAAAATGGACGTAGAGTCATTATGCAACATGTTGCATAAAAAACAAATCTCGATTATAAAGATAAAAAGTATGCAACTTGTTGCATTAAATAGTTTGATTTAACCTTGTATTTAAAATACCAGCCAGCGAAAGCACGCCAAGGAGTATATATGTCTAATTATCCGCATTTACTTGCGCCTTTAGATTTAGGCTTTACCACATTAAAAAACCGTGTACTCATGGGATCTATGCATATTGGATTAGAGGAAGCACCAAACGGTTATAATCGTATGGCCGCATTCTATGCAGAGCGTGCAGCAGGTGGTGTAGGACTGATCGTAACAGGTGGTATTTCACCGAATGATGCAGGTTTAACTTTTGCAGGTGGTGCAAAGTTAGATAGCCGTGAAGAAGCTGAAAAACATAAAGTGATTACGGAAGCTGTGCATGCGGCTGGTGGTAAAATTGCAATGCAAATTTTACATACAGGCCGCTATTCTTATCAGCCTGAGTTGGTTGCACCTTCTGCAATTCAAGCACCTATTAATCCTACTAAGCCACATGCTTTAACGTCTGCTGAGGTGAATCAGACCATTGCAGATTTTGCTCATTGTGCAAAGTTGGCACAGTATGCAGGCTATGATGGCGTTGAAATCATGGGTTCAGAAGGATACTTAATTAATGAATTCATTGCAGCACGTACCAATCATCGTGATGATGAATGGGGTGGAAGTTATGAAAACCGTATTCGTTTCCCAATAGAAATTGTCAAACGTACACGTGAAGAGGTGGGTGAAAACTTCATTATTATCTATCGTTTATCCATGTTGGATTTGGTCGAAGGTGGTTCAAGCTTAGAAGAAGTAATTCAGCTTGCTAAAGAAATCGAAAAAGCGGGCGCAACAATTATTAATACAGGGATTGGTTGGCATGAAGCACGTATTCCGACCATTGCAACCAAAGTCCCACGTGCTGCATTTACATGGGTAACTGAAAAATTAAAAGGCATTGTCAAAGTGCCATTGATTACGTCAAACCGTATCAATACTCCTGAAATGGCTGAGCATGTATTGGCGTTAGGTCACGCAGACATGATCTCTATGGCACGACCAATGCTAGCTGATTCAGAGTTTGTCCTTAAGGCAGAGCAGGGTCGTAGTGATGAAATCAATACCTGTATCGGCTGTAACCAAGCGTGTTTAGATCATATTTTCTCGATGAAAATTGCGACATGTTTGGTCAACCCGCGTGCATGCTATGAAACTGAACTGATTTTTAAAGAAAGTGCAGAAAAGAAAAATATCGCAGTGATTGGTGCTGGCCCTGCAGGTTTAAGCTTTGCTACTTATGCTGCTGAGCGTGGGCATCAAGTGACAGTGTTTGATGCAGCCAATCAAATTGGTGGACAGTTTAATATTGCAAAAACGGTTCCGGGCAAAGAAGAGTTCTACGAAACTATTCGTTATTTTAAACGTAAAATAGAGTTGCAACCTAATATCCGTTTGGTTCTTAATCATTTAGTAACTTATGAAGAACTACAAGATGCAGATTATGACGATATCGTTGTTGCGACAGGGGTGACGCCACGTGAATTGAACATTCCAGGTGTGGATCATCCAAAAGTGCTAACGTACATCCAAGCACTTAAAGAGCGTTTACCTGTTGGGCGCCGTGTAGCCATTATTGGTGCAGGTGGGATTGGTTTTGATACAGCAGAATATTTAAGCCATGAAGGTGAAAGCGGTAGTCTAAACCCTGAAAAATTCTATGATGAATGGGGTATTGATACCAGTTATGCACATGTCGGCGGTTTAAAACAGCCTAGCGTTGAGCAGTCTGAGCGTGAAATTTACTTATTGCAGCGTAAGTCGAATGCGGTAGGTGCAGGCTTGGGTAAAACGACAGGTTGGATTCACCGTACTGGTTTGAAGCATCGTGATGTAAAAATGATTGCAGGTGCAAGTTACGACAAGATTGATGATCAAGGACTACACATTACCGTCAATGATCAGCCAACAGTATTAGAAGTGGATAATGTCATTATTTGCGCAGGTCAAGAGTCTTACACAGCTATGTATGATCAGTTAAAAGCAGATGGTAAGAATGTGCATTTAATTGGTGGTGCAAAAGAAGCGGGTGAGTTAGATGCAAAGCGTGCAATTCGTCAAGGCGCTGAATTAGCTGCAACAATTTAAAGCATCATCATTTTTGAATCAGTTGAATAAATTGTAAACAAGTCCCTCCCCTTTAAGGAGGGGGATGAGAGGTGTTGTCAGAAATATGAGTATTTTTCCTCACCTCTACCTTTTCTAGAAGGTCAAACTGTCTTCATTTGCTTTATTAAAAGCATTCAAATTCATAGGGATAGAATAATGAGCATAGCAATAACAAAACAAGCACTGCAACGTTGGCATGAGATGATCAACAACCGTGATATGAGTACTTTAAGTGAGCTCTTGGCCGAAGACGTCGTGTTTCGCTCTCCAGTGGCTTTTAATCCTTACTCAGGGAAGCAAGTTGTTTTTTTTATTTTGAGTAATGTGATTCAGGTTTTTGAAAACTTTACTTACCACCGTGAATTTTTTACAGAAGATGGTTTAAGTGTCGTTCTTGAGTTTTCAGCCAATGTAGGCGAAAAAAAGCTCAAAGGGATTGACATGATTCGTTTTAATGAGCAAGGTCAAATTGTAGATTTTGAAGTGATGATTCGTCCTAAGTCGGGGCTAGAGGCCTTAGCTGTACAAATGGGACAGCGAATGGCAGCGTTTGCACCTCAAGCTGGATGATAAAGGTGTTACTTGATATTTATAGTTAGGCACGAAAATTGATGCATCACTAAGAAAGATAGGAAAAGAAGGTATTGATATGAATGCTGTGTTCAGTTTGCTAAATCAATTACGTCAAACGGCATTGGATCGAGTAACTGGTGCGGAACACCCGAAACTTTTTCTTAATCCGCAAGGGCAAATTCAAGAGACGATAGGTGCACTACCACAGCTTCAACAAAAGTACCGACCGACGCCGTGGTTATCCAACACGCATGCCCATCTTTTGTATTTTGATGTGATTCGCAAGCGTCGGATTCAATTAGAGTATGATCATTTTGATCAATTAGAGATGCAAGACGGTGGGGTCACAGGCATTATGTGGTTCGGTTATGACTTACCTGAAGCGACGCCAACGGTTGTGGTCATGCATACGATTACAGGTTCGCCTGAAAGTATGCGTGAGGTGGTACGTGACTTAAATCGCTATACAGGTTGGCGCATTGCACTCTGTTTACGTCGTGGTCATGCTGACCTACCTATGCCTGTACCGAAAATGAATCTTTTCGGTTCAACTGATGATTTACGTGAACAAATTGCCTTTATTCAAAGCACATTTCCAACTTCAACTCTTTTTGCCGTAGGTTCTTCTGCGGGCACGGGGCTTTTAGTGCGTTATTTGGGAGAAGAGGGTAATCAAACCCCTTTTAAAGCGGCTTTTGCCCTGTGCCCAGGCTATAATACGGAGCTAGGTTTTGTAAATGTACATCCCTTTTACAGTAAAGTCATGACCAAGAAACTGTTTAAGAAATTTATTTTTCCTTACCAGCAAACGTGGCAACAAACAGCTTCTGTATCTCAAGTCTTAATGACCAAAACCTTGGCCGAATTTGAGTCGAGTTATTATGAAATGGCGGGTTATGTAGACTATGACAGTTATAACCAAGCCACAAATCCAATCTATGTATTTGAAAATGTCGCCATTCCATTGCTGATTTTAAATGCAGAGGATGATCCTGTCTGTCACATTAAGAACTTTGAACCGTATAAAGATATGATTCAAAAAATGCCGAATATTGCTGTAGTGACGACGAAAAAGGGCAGTCATTGTGGTTTCTATGAAGGGGCGCTCAATACCGAGTCTTGGGCAACCAAGTTGATTGCGGACTTTTTGAAACTGGAACAACAAAAACACTAAATATAAAAAGACCTACAGCAGTGTAGGTCTTTTTGATTGGTTCAGCAGTGTAATGGCTTAAAGGGCTTCACAGGTTTTCTTGCTGAGACCGAACCTCATCTGTAGAAAAACCAAGATCAAGGCCATAAAGCTGAGCGCGGCACCTGTATATGAAACTGCTGCATAGCTGAGTTGCAGACTCAGTACCGTTGCACCTGCAAAGGCACCTAAGGCATTACCTAAGTTAAACGCACCAATGTTGACTGAAGAGGCGAGTCCAGGCGCATCTTCTGCGACCGACATGACGCGCATTTGCAGTGGCGGTACAACCGCAAATGCCGCCGCACCCCAAATCACCAAGCCAATCGCTGCACCAGTAGTTGTTTGCGCTAGTACAGGGAAAATAAGCATCATCAGCATTAACAGGACAAGGAAGCCTATCAGGGTTTTCTCTAAGGATAGATCGGCAAACTTTCCGCCAAAATGGTTACCAATCGAGAAACCGATCCCGATTAAAACCAACATCAATGTGATGGTTTGTGGTGATGCATGCATAAATACGTGTAGGCTCGGAGCAATGTAGGTATACAACGCAAACATGGCGCCCGCGCTCATGACCGTGGTTAGTAAGGCAAGTAGAACAGGCGCACGCGTTAAAACACGCAATTCTTTTGCCACATTCGGTTTAACCACATCGTGATCTTGTGGAAGCGCTTTCCATAGTGCCAACATGGTCATGATGCCTAAGATTGAAATTGCAGCAAAAGCCACGCGCCAACTGGTATTTTGACTGAGCCACGTTGCAAGTGGGACACCGCCAATATTGGCAATGGTGAGGCCCATAAACATCATAGCGACCGCACTGGCTTGTTTGTCTTTAGGCACTACACTTGAGGCTACGACTGAACCTAAACCGAAGAATGCGCCATGGTTTAAACTGGTCATTAAACGTGCTCCCATCAGGCTTATATAATCAGGCGCAACGGTTGCCAACACATTTCCGATCGTAAAAATTGCCATCAATAGGATTAAAGCTGTTTTCTTAGGAAAGCGTGCCAGCCATAAGGTCATGAGCGGAGCCCCAATCATGACGCCTACTGCATAAGCACTAATCAGCAGTCCAGCTTGTGGAATTGACACGGACAAATCATTGGCAATTTCAGGCAAAAAGCCCATGGGTGAAAACTCGGTGGTTCCAATGGCAAAAGCACCCACTGCAAGCGCTAAAAGTGGAAAATTAATTTTCATAGCGATGCTCAATCCCAAATGGGAGCTAATCCTTCAGGATTCACTTCACGTTGATTTCGGTCTAATTGCGTAATTGCCATCATTTCTTCAGTCGAGAGTTGAATCTCTTGTGCCTTTAAGTTGGATATCAAGTGTTCGCGTTTGGTTGAAGAGGGTATGACTGCAAAACCACGTTGTAATGCCCAAGCTAAGCTAATTTGTGCAGTGGATACCTGATGTTGCTGCGCGATCTGCATTAGAATTGGATCATGCAAAACCTTACCGTAAGCCAGTGTCATATATGAAGTGACATCAATGTTTTGGGCTTGGAGGAAATCAACCAACTTATGGTTTTGTAGATAGGGGCTGAGCTCAATTTGGTTGGTTGCGATATTTTCTAACCCAATACTCTCTATTGCCTGTTGAGTCAGCTCAATATTGAAGTTAGAAATACCAATGTGTTCGGTCAAACCTTGTTGTTTTGCTTCCAATAAATTCTGCATGAGTTCTGCAATATTTACACCTGTACTTGGGGCAGGCCAGTGGATCAAGGTTAGATTTACTGCATCGGTTTTTAATTTATTCAAACTTTCTTTTAAACTTGGAATCAATTTTTCGGCTGAATAATTTTCCGTCCAAATTTTTGTGGTGAGAAAAAGATCTTGACGATTGATACCACTCAGCTCAATAGCTTGACCAACTTCGGCTTCATTACCATAGATTTGTGCAGTATCGACTGCGCGATAACCGACTTCTAGTGCAGTTTTCACAGACTGAATGACGGTATCACCTGTTAAACGGAAAGTGCCTACGCCGAATTGAGGAACGATATTCATTTTTTACTCGATAACTTGTTTCATGGAATGAGGCTATTTTGTAGAAAAAGGTCTTGCTTAAAAACTGGGTAATTTGCAAAATATTATTGACTAATAATCAATAATTGAACATGAAATCAACCATAGAAGAATTAACGGCTTTTGTGAGCATTGTTGATAGTGGTTCTATTGTCAAAGCTGCGCAGCAGTTGGATCAAACCACATCGGGTGTTAGCCGTGCATTGCAACGTTTAGAGTCGAAGTTGAATGTGACTTTGCTGGAGCGAACGACACGGAAGCTCAAGCTGACTTATGAAGGGCAGCAGTTCCTGCTAAAGGCGCGTAAGATTTTACTCGATCTGACCGAAGCTGAAGAGAGTCTGCAAAATACTGATGCGGAGGCGTCTGGTTTGATTCGGATTGATTCAGCAACGCCTTTTGTACTGCATGTGATTGTGCCGCTGATTGAGGAGTTTATGCAGCGTCATCCAAAAATTGATATAGAAATTACCAATCATGATCAGGTCATAGACTTACTTGAACATAAAACCGATGTCGCGATTCGGTTTGGTGAGTTGGCAGATTCAAGCTTACATGCCAAGCTGCTTTGTAAAAGTCGTTTATATATAGTGGCAAGCCCTGAATATATCCAAAAACAAGGAATGCCGAAAAAGACCGTAGAATTAAGCTCACATACTTTGCTTGGTTTTAGCCAACCTGCACATTTAAATACGTGGCCTATTCAGCTTGAGGATGAGCCGTTGACCATTCAGGCGAAAATAAAATGTTCCAATGGTGAAACAGTCCGTCAGTTGGCACTAGAGGGTGTGGGCATTGCTTGTTTATCACGTTTTATGGTTGAAAAAGATATTCAGGAAGGGCGTTTTGTCGCTTTATTTGAAAATGAAATAAAAATACATGAACAAAAAATACATGCGGTTTATTATCAGCAAAATTATGTCCCCAAACGTATTCGCTTGTTTATCGACTTTCTTGCAGAAAAATTAAAAGACTATTTATAAGTTATCAGGCAACAATAAAAAAACCCGATTGAGATCGGGTTTTTTTATGATCATCAGTATTGAGATGATTAGTTTTCTAAAGCTGGCGTCGCTGCTGCAATGGCAGCTGCAACTGCATCATCTTCAGTTTGTGTATTTGGGTTTGTATTGCTTGGGCGCGCTTGCGTTGGTTTTTCTTCAGCCTTTGGTGCCTCTGCTTTAGGTGCAGGCTCTGCTGTTGGAGCAGGTGCTGGTGTTTCACGACGTATTTCAGTGGTGGTATTCGGCGTTTCTTCGCGAATCACTTCAACTTGTGCTGGAATCTCAGGTTCTGATGCTTCTAAGGGTTGAAGTTCAACAGGTTGTTGTTGCTCTGTTGTTACTTCAACTTGTTCTTGTTCATCTTCTTTAGGTGCTTCTTTCTTTACACATGCTGTTAATAGTAAACCTGCTGCAATTGCACCACAAATTAAAAGTTTTTTATTCATAATTACACAAAATTGAGTGTTTGAGGGATTTCACTAGTATAACAGCAAAATGCAAGATGAAAATCCTATGAACTTAGCTTAATTTTATCTGCCAAATGCTGATAGAATATCCAATTGTTTATTGTTCTATGAATTGATGCGGATTGACTTTGCTTTATTGGTGCAAGGTAAAGTAAAATTGCGCAACATTGCAGGCCGAATTAGGCTCGATTGTACGAGAAACCCAATGACCCATTTTATTTTCGTGACTGGTGGTGTAGTTTCATCACTAGGTAAAGGTATTTCAGCTGCTTCAGTTGCTGCGCTTTTAGAAGCCCGTGGATTAAAAGTAACCATGGTAAAAATGGATCCATACATTAATGTCGATCCAGGGACTATGAGCCCATTCCAACATGGTGAAGTTTTTGTCACAGAGGATGGTGCAGAAACCGATTTAGACTTGGGTTATTACGAACGTTTCTTGCGTCGTGCGAAAATGACCAAGTTAAATAACTTTACTTCTGGTCGCGTATACCAAGACGTTTTAAATAAAGAACGCCGTGGTGACTACCTTGGTGGAACTGTTCAAGTTATTCCACACATTACAGACAACATCAAAGAGCGTGTACTTCGTGCCGGCGAAGGTTATGACGTTGCGATTGTTGAAATTGGCGGCACAGTAGGTGACATCGAATCTCTCCCATTCATGGAATCTGTACGTCAACTCATGGTTGAGCTAGGTCATAAGCGCACCATGCTTATGCACTTAACTTTGCTTCCATATATCAAATCTGCGGCAGAGTTGAAAACAAAACCAACGCAGCACTCGGTAAAAGAACTGCTATCAATTGGTATTCAACCCGACATTTTAATCTGTCGTACTGAACACGATGTTGATGCAGACACGACCCGTAAAATTGCTTTGTTTACCAACGTTGAAGCACGTGCAGTTGTGGTGTGTAAAGATGCGCGTAGCATTTACCAAATTCCACGTACCTTCTACGAACAAAATGTTGATGATTTAATTTGTGAACGTTTTGGTTTTAACGACTTGCCTGAAGCTGACTTGACGGACTGGGATAATGTCGTAGAGGCATTACTTAACCCTGAATACACTGTACGTGTTGCAATGGTGGGTAAATATGTTGAACTGCCAGATGCTTATAAGTCTGTCAATGAAGCACTATTACATGCAGGCATTCAGAATCGCGTTAAAGTGCAAATTGACTATGTCAATGCTGAAGAACTTGAAAGCCAAGATGTAAGCGAAGTATTAAAAGATATGGACGCAATCTTGGTGCCAGGTGGTTTTGGTGAGCGTGGTACTGAAGGGAAAATGCAAGCGATTAGATTCGCACGTGAAAACGGTGTTCCATTCTTAGGTATCTGTTTAGGTATGCAGTTGGCTGTGATTGAATATGCGCGCAATGTTGCTGGCATTAGTGATGCAACGTCTACTGAATTTAACCGTTCAACAAAATCTCCATTAATTGGTCTCATTACTGAATGGTTAGATGAGCGCGGCGAAGTTCAACAGCGTAATGTTGATTCTGACCTTGGTGGTACGATGCGTTTGGGTGCTCAAAAATCAGAATTGGTTGAAGGCACAAAAACACGTGAAGTGTATGGTTCAGCAGACATTATTGAGCGTCACCGTCACCGCTATGAGATGAATAACCGTTTTATTCCTGCGCTTGAAGAGGCTGGGATGAAAGTTTCTGGTTACTCACCAGTGCAGCACTTGGTAGAAACAGTTGAAATTCCTCAACATCCTTGGTTTATTGCTGTACAATTCCACCCAGAATTTACAAGTTCACCACGTGATGGACACCCATTATTTGCTAGTTTTATTGACGCTGCTAAAACACAGCATAAAAAAGCAAAGTAATCTGGGTTAATAAATAAACTAGGAAGTTTAAATGTCACAATTAAAACCACAAGAAATTGTACGTTTAGGTGATATACAAATGGCAAACCACTTGCCATTTGTACTATTCGGCGGCATGAATGTACTTGAGTCTAAAGACTTGGCTTTTGAAATTGCAGAGACTTATGTCGATATCTGTAAGCGTTTGGAGATTCCTTACGTATTTAAAGCGAGCTTTGATAAAGCCAACCGTTCGAGCTTGAACTCGTTTCGAGGTCCAGGCCTAGAAAAAGGAATTGAGTGGTTAGCTGACATTAAAAAACACTTCAATGTGCCTATCATTACAGATGTACATGAGCCTTACCAAGCTGCACCTGTAGCTGAAGTTGCAGACATTATCCAACTTCCTGCTTTTTTGAGTCGTCAGACTGATTTGGTTGAAGCGATGGCAAAAACAGATGCCATTATCAACATTAAAAAAGCACAATTTCTTGCACCACACGAAATGCGTCATATCTTGCATAAGTGTTTAGAGGCAGGAAATGACAAACTCATTATTTGTGAACGTGGTTCAGCATTTGGCTATAACAATTTGGTTGTAGACATGTTGGGCTTTGACATCATGAAAGAAATGAATGTCCCTGTGTTTTTTGATGTGACTCATGCGCTTCAAACACCAGGTGGTCGCTCGGATTCTGCGGGTGGTCGTCGTGCGCAAATCACGACGCTCGCTCGTGCAGGTATGGCAACAGGTTTAGCTGGTCTATTCTTGGAAGCACATCCAGATCCAGAAAAAGCCAAGTGTGATGGTCCATGTGCATTACGTATGTCTCAGCTTGAGCCATTCTTAGCACAACTCAAAGAATTGGATACCTTGGTTAAAGGTTTCAAAAAGTTAGATACACACTAAATTATAAACTCATTGGTGCTATCTAAAGCATCTCGTTATTAATCTACTGAGGAATTGTTCATGAGCCAAATCGTTGACATCCGTGCACGTGAAATTTTGGACTCTCGTGGTAACCCAACCATCGAAGCAGACGTAATCTTAGCATCTGGCGTAGTTGGCCGTGCATGTGCACCATCTGGTGCTTCAACTGGTTCTCGTGAAGCTTTAGAACTTCGTGATGGCGACAAAGCACGCTATTTGGGTAAGGGTGTTAAAAATGCGGTTAATAACGTAAACACTTTGATCCGTGATGCTCTAGTGGGTAAATCAGTATTTGAACAAAAAGACATCGACAACACGATGATCGCGCTTGATGGTACTGAAAACAAAGAAAAATTGGGTGCAAATGCAACTTTAGCGGTATCGCTAGCTGCTGCACGTGCTGCTGCTGATGAAAAGAAAATTCCTCTTTTCCAATACATCGCAGACTTACGCGGTCAAACTACTTTGACTATGCCTGTACCAATGATGAACATCATCAATGGTGGTTCGCATGCAGATAACAACGTCGACATCCAAGAGTTCATGATTGAGCCTGTAGGTTTTACTTCATTCTCTGAAGCGCTTCGTGCGGGTGCGGAAATCTTCCATTCTCTAAAATCAGTTTTAAACAAAAAAGGTTTAAACACTGCTGTAGGCGATGAAGGTGGTTTTGCACCGAACTTACGTTCAAACGAAGAAGCGATCACTGTTATTCTTGAAGCGATTGGTCAAACTGGTTACAAAGCAGGTTCTGATATTATGCTTGCGCTTGACTGTGCATCTTCAGAATTTTACAAAAATGGTCAGTACATCCTTGCTGGTGAAGGCAATAAAGCATTCACAAGCAACCAGTTCTCTGACTATTTAGCGGGCCTTGTAAACCAATATCCAATTATCTCTATTGAAGATGGTTTAGATGAGTCAGATTGGGAAGGTTGGTCTTACTTGACATCTATCCTTGGTGATAAAATCCAGTTGGTGGGTGATGACTTGTTCGTTACAAACCCAAAAATCCTTCAACGTGGTATTAATGAGAAAGTAGGTAACTCTATTCTAATCAAATACAACCAAATCGGTACGTTGACTGAAACTCTAGATGCAATCTACCTTGCGAAAGCAAATGGTTACTCTACAGTAATCTCTCACCGTTCTGGTGAAACTGAAGATTCTACTATTGCGGATCTTGCGGTAGGTACTGCTGCTGGTCAAATCAAGACAGGTTCACTTTGCCGTTCTGACCGCGTAGCGAAATACAACCAATTGCTTCGTATTGAAGAATTGACAAATGCTGCTTACCGCGGTAAAGCTGAGTTTAAAGGTTTAAACTAAGCGACTGATGTCAATGTTCAATGTATTCGACTCGTTGATGAGTAAAGTACTACTAGGCCTTGCGATCATTTTGATCGCAGGGTTTCAGTATTTATACTGGTTTGGTGAGGGTGGTTATCAAGACCATTTGCAACTCACACAAAAAATCCAACAACAAACTGAAATTAATAACGATTTAAAAGAACGTAATCGTGTCTTAGCGGCAGAAGTGTATGATTTGAAGAATGGTATTGAGGCCATTGAAGAGCATGCGCGCTTAGACTTGGGTTTAATTAAACCGCGTGAAACGTTTATTCAAATGAGTACCATCAGTACTCAATATAAACCTGTTTATATTAATCCAAACGCCCAAATTGATTTGCGGACCAATGAAGACGATGAGCCTGAACTCCCTCCAGCTACCCCATAAATTGTGGGCGATTATTCCTGCTGCAGGTTCTGGAAGTCGTTTCTCTAAATCAGAGCTGAAACAATACCAAATGATTGGTCAAAAAACTGTGCTTGAGCATACAGTTTCTCGTCTAAATCATTTACCTTTACAAGGCTATGTTTTGGCGATTAGTTCAGATGATGATGTTGCTCAAAGTTTGCCTTTTACCAATATGGAAAAAGCACATTTCTGTGAAGGTGGTGCCGAGCGTGTAAACTCGGTGCTCAATGCGCTCAATTATCTTTCCACAATCGCTAATGCTGACGACTGGGTCTTTGTGCATGATGCAGCACGTCCATGTGTAACGCAGGATTGTCTATGGCAACTGGTTGATACTGCTATTCAGTTCAATACAGGGGCGATTTTAGCGATTCCTGTTAGAGATACTTTAAAGCGAGTGGTCTCAGCGCAAAATATTCAAGAAACGATTGACCGTTCACAGCTTTGGCAGGCACAAACCCCACAGATTGCTAAACTGGGTGTTTTGAAGTCAGCCATTGAGCATGCACTTGTAGCAAATGCAGTCATTACCGACGAAGCTAGTGCTTTGGAGTTTGTAGGTCAACCCGTTCAGGTTGTACAAGGCCGCTCCGATAATATTAAAATTACCTATCCTGATGACCTAGAGCTTGCACGCCTCATTTTAGCAGCACAATAAAAAAATAATTGGGTTTATTGGGTTAAAACTACAGAAATATGGGTTTGAATGATGTTATCTAAAACACTTTAAACTTATAATTTGCCCTGTCTTTAGCTCATTCAAATTACGCAAATGATACCATCACAACAGTATCGTTTTTTACGTCAGTCTTTACGTGACGGCAGAAGCATTAAACATGACTCATCTCGTTGGGCTAAACTACATTTAGATCCATGGCTTTTATGTTTTCTTATTTTAAATGCCATTTTGGGCTTGCTGGTAATCTATAGTGCCTCAGCACAAGATATGGGGATGGTATTTCGCCAAGCCACCAGTTTTGCTGTAGGCTTCATTGTGATGATTATCTGTGCGCAAATTCCACCCAAAGTCTATCAGGCCATTAGTCCTTATTTTTTCATCTTCGCAGTGATTTTGATGGTACTGGTCTTGGTTGTGGGTGAAACTCGAATGGGAGCAAGGCGCTGGATCAGTCTGCCGGGTATAGGCAGTATGCAGCCTTCTGAGTTTATGAAGTTTGCCATGCCTTTAATGATGGCGTGGTACTTCGCAGGTCGTGCTTTTCCACCGAAGTTTATGCACATTGTGATTTCGTTGGGCATCATGATGTTGCCGTTTTTATTGGCGGCTTTGCAACCTGACTTGAACTTAGGTCTCTTGATTCCTGGGGTGTGTGTCATTTTCCTCAGTGGTATTTCTTGGCGTCTGATTGCTTTGGCCTGTGGTGCTTTGGCTGTTGCTACACCTTTGCTGTGGATGTTCTTTTTACAAGAATATCAGAAAAAGCGAGTGCTAACTTTATTTGATCCTGAGTCAGATGCATTGGGTGCGGGTTGGAATATTATCCAATCCAAGATTGCCATTGGTTCAGGTGGCTTAATGGGTAAGGGCTTCACTGAAGGTACACAGTCACATTTGGGATATTTGCCAGAGCATCATACCGATTTCATTATGTCGACCTATGCAGAAGAGTTTGGTTTTATTGGGGTGTTTTTGCTGTTTAGCTTATTTGCCGCAATTATTATTCGTTGTTTGATTATTGGTATGAACAGCTTTCATAATTTTGGTCGTTTATATGCGGGTGCTGTGGGCTTAACGTTCTTTTTCTTCGTATTATTAAACTCAGGGATGGTGAGCGGAATTTTACCAGTAACAGGTGACCCTTTACCGTTGATGAGTTATGGTGGAACGGCGGTGATTACGATGTTGGCCAGTATGGGCATTGTAATGTCAATCCATACCCATCGCTAAAGTCTAAAAGAATCAAGCCAGCACTATTGCTGGCTTTTTTTGTATTTAAAACTTATGTCATGCTGAGAAAACTAGGCTGTATTTTTAGGTTTTATAAAGCACCATACTGTTGCCATGTTTCGCCTGTATGCAAGCTATTATAGTAGTTTTGTAGAGTGTTCAAGTCATGGTGTTGCGTATAAGCCAGTACAAACAGCCCAAAAATTAAAGCCAACTTCAATACATTTAAACGCAAATGTTGCCGTGAAAAATAGCCTAAGCTAAGTAGGGCGAGTATGACTGAGGGAAGAATCGCAATACTTTCATGCTGAAAAAGAAATGCCCAATGATGTAAATAAACCAGACATAAAATAAGTCCAATCAATCCCAAAACGTTATAGATCTTTTTATTTAATGATGCTTTAAAAACAAGGATGGTTTGAAAAATTAAAACCAGGCCACTAAAAAGGTACGCGCTTTTTCCACCAATAATCACACTATAGATTGCATTAAATAGGCAATAAGCCAGCAACACGGAGAGTAAGAAAGAATAGAGTCTGGCATAGAGAGTGTGTGAAAAGGGGAGAATCTGTTTCATAATTTGCTCTATTGAAAACTCACATCGTATTAAAAGAGGATTTGAAGCTTAACATGCTATTCGCTTCTTGTGGCGGTGGCATGCTTTTTCCGTGTTGGAGATACTCTGAGTAAATGTCGCGTACGAGTTGAACTTAGACCACAAATCATTAAGCATAGTGTCCCACCAATAAGGACGGCTGGCACCACAGAAAAATAACGTGTCATCAGGCTCATGTGTAGTGCGCCGAGTTGATTGCCTGAAGTCACTAAGATGCCATTTAAAGCTGCTACACGCCCTAATAGTGCTTTCGGTGGGAGCTGTTGTAATAAGGTTTGGCGAATGACCATGCTGATGCTATCAAAGGCGCCGATTAAAACAAGGAAGAAGACTGAGAGCCAAAGATGAGAGGATAGTGCGAAAGCTAAAGTGCACAAAGCAATGGCAAAACTACTATAGAGCATGTTTCTCCATGCATTTTGCATTGGAGAATAACAGGTCAGCACCAACATCATGATACAGGCACCCATCGCAGGTGCAGCTCTGAGTATGCCTAAGCCTTCAACGCCTAGATGCAGGATATCGTGTGCAAAAATAGGTAGTAAGATAATAACACTACAAAAAAGCATGGCGCTGAGATCCAGCAACATGCTCCAAAACATCAGTGGATGTTTAAAGATAAACACATAGGCCTCTTTTAAGCTTTTGCTTAAATGCTGTTTATGCGGGCTAGGGAATTGACGAGGACTTAATCCGAATAAGCAGATGCTACCCATGCAACATAAGAAAAAAACAATAAAGAGGGTTTTTTCAAGCCCAAGTTGGCCGAGTAAAAGTCCTGCACATAAGGGTGCTAAAATTCCGCCCATTTGCCAAATGAGTGCCGTCCAAGCGGCTGCATTGCTATAGGCTGGCTCTGGGGTGAGAAACGGGCGTAATGAATTAAATGATGGGCTGTAAATGCCTCTAAGTATGCCTAAGCAAAAGATGAGGCTATAAATGCCACATAAAAGTGTATTTTGTTGAATGTGCTGTCGTTGGTACTGAGAAAAAAGAACAATAAATAGTAAGGGAATTAGAGTGCTACAGCTAAAACTCCACTGCACAATTTTTTGTCGGTTATAGCGGTCAGCCCAGTCACCACTAATCAGGGAGAGGCAAATGAACGGCAGTAACTCAATTAAGGCAATCATACCGAGGCTCAGTGGATTCTGAGTGAGTTGGTAAACGCTGTAAGCAATGACGACTTCTTGAATCATGATGGCTAGAATTAAGCACAACTGATTGACACTCAGAAGTGAAAAATCACGTGAACGAAAAGCCAAAAAAGCGTTGGAATGGAAAAGAGACATAAACAGAATAATTTTAAATATGACTTAAAAAAAGGATGGCGCAAAGTCCATCCTTTTTAGGGTTTAAAGCAGATTACTGTGCTTTTGCTACCGCAGCAGTTTCGTCATTTGCAGCTTTAGCCATAGGTGTGTATTTCAAACCTAGGGTTGTGCTGGTGTATTGGCGAACTTGGTCAAGAAGTACAGGATTGGTGCTGAGTTCTTGTTGGTACGATTTTACAATTTCATGTAATTTCGGATTCCATTTACCTGCTACTTGCTGAGGGAATGCTTTTTCAAGCAAGCTCAACATAATATAAGGAGAGGTCGAAGCACCAGGGGACGCACCTAATAGGGCAGTAACAGCACCGTCCTGTGAGGCAAAAATCTCGGTACCAAATTGCAAGCTTGCGGGTTTGCCTGGTTCTTTCTTAATGATTTGAACACGTTGACCACCTTGATTCATGCGCCAGTCTTCTGGTTTTGCATCAGGATAGTATTTTCTTAATTCATTAAAACGGTCTTCATCGGTCATCATGACTTGGCTAACTAAGTATTTGACCAAATCAAGATTTTCCATGCCCACAGCAGTCATGGGTAAAACGTTGTTCTTAGTGGTTGATTTCAATAAATCAAGCTGAGAACCTTGTTTTAAGAACTTGTTTGAATAAGTCGCAAATGGGCCAAACAACACATATTTTTTACCGTCGATATAACGAGTATCAATATGTGGAACAGACATTGGAGGTGCGCCTAATTCAGCACGACCATAAACTTTTGCAGTATGGCCTTCGGTGACTTTCGGGTTGTCGGTCATTAAGAACACGCCACCTACAGGGAAGCCAGCATATTGCTTTGCTTCTGGTAAGCCTGTCATTTGTAAAAGTTTAACCGCTGCACCGCCTGCACCAATAAAGACAAAGCGCGTTTTCACGTGATCTGTTTTACCTGTAGTGAGGTTTTTAAATGCAACAGTCCAAGTTTTATCATCGTTTTGACTAATACCAGTCACTTCAGTCGATGTTTGTAGTTTGAAGTTAGATTGTTTTTTAAGGTGATCGACCAATTGAGTGGTGATCGAACCATAGTTTACATCCGAGCCTACATCCATGCGTGTTGCAGCTACTTTCTGTGCAGTATCACGGCCATTCATCACCAAAGGTGCCCATTGTTTAATTTCAGCAGGATTCTCAGAGAATTTCATACCATAAAACATTGGGTTTTTAACCATTGCAGCGTAACGTTTTTCGAGGAAATTCACGTTATCGCCCCAAACGAAAGCAATGTGCGGTACAGGGTTGATGAAACTATTGGGTTGTCTCAAAACACCTTCTTTGACTTGATAAGACCAGAACTGTTTTGCAACTTCAAATTGTTCAGCCACTTTTACAGCTTTGGTAATGTCCATTTTCCCATCTTTTTCAGAGGTGTAGTTCATTTCCATAAAGCCAGAGTGACCTGTGCCTGCATTGTTGAAGCCATTAGAGCTTTCTTGTGCAACTTTGTCTAGGCGTTCATACATGCGAATTTGCCAGTTTGGCTCAAGTTCACTAAGGTATGTGCCTAGGGTTGCACTCATGATGCCACCACCAACTAAGACTGCGTCAACAACAGGCTCGTTGCTGGTGGTTTGAATTTTTTTAGACGTGACGGGTCTAAATAAGAAAATTACGACTGCAATAATAAGCAGTACGATTAATACCAAAAGGTATTTTAAAAATTTGTTCATGCGATTATGACCTTGGGGACAGGTTTTGGATCGCTTTATAGCGAAGAGAAAATAACAATTATGGTGATAGAGATGCTTGTAAAAAATTAGCTTGGCAGAATTGAAGTAATACTTAAAAGCTCAAGCAGCCAAAGATTAACTTTTTAAGCTATCACGCATTTTTGATTTATGGGTATTTTAGACTAAATATGTATTGACTTAGTAATTTTTATTGTAAATGAGTTCGGTTAAATTATAAATATCAGTGATGTTTGTTTTTATTCATTGTTTTTATTGAGTTTTATTTAGGTGTAATTTCTGTATTTAAAATACAGATGTTGAATATCTATACAAGAGTCCAATTTTTTTAACGTTTAAATGTATAAGTTGAGTTGGAAAGTAAGTCCTAAAAATAAAGTAAGTTGTGATTATGTTGTTTTAGAAAATATGAATAATTGCCTGACCTTATTATCCTAAAGTTAAATAAAAGGTCAGGTTTTACGCCATTAAGATTTATGCGATTTCGGCGCGATAAAATGGAGCAGTTGAACGTGGTAAAGCTTGGTGACCACGTATTTGATCCGCGATTTTCTCAGCCATCATAATGGTCGTTGCATTTAAGTTACCTGTGATAATGAGCGGCATAATCGACGCATCAACAACACGTAAATTTTGCATCCCGTGTACACGACCTTGTCCATCGACTACCGCCATATCATCTTCCCCCATTTTACAACTACAGGATGGATGATAAGCCGTTTCAGCATGATTACGTACAAACTCGTCCAATTCAGCGTCGGTTTGTATCTCTGTTCCAGGGCTGATTTCTTCGCCTCGATAAGGATCAAGCGCAGGTTGTTGCATGATTTCTCGAGTAATACGGATGGCATCACGAAATTCCTGCCAGTCTTGTTCTGTCGACATGTAGTTAAATAAAATACTTGGATGGTCGAAAGGATTCTTAGAGGTCACATGTACTCGACCGCGTGAAGGTGAGCGCATCGAACCGACATGGGCTTGGAAGCCATGTTCTTTGACAGCATTGCTACCATTATAGTTAATTGCAACAGGTAAAAAGTGATATTGAATATTTGGCCAAGCAAACTCTTTGGATGATCGAATAAAGCCACCTGCTTCAAACTGGTTGCTTGCTCCAATCCCAGTACCGTTAAATAGCCACTCTGCACCAATCGCAGGTTGGTTTTGCCATTTTAAAGCAGGGTAGAGAGAAACGGGTTGCGTGCACTTATATTGTAAGTACATTTCTAAATGATCTTGCAAGTTTTCACCTACACCCGGTAAGTCGTGTACAACTGGAATGTCGAGAGATTGAAGTAAGGTGCTTGAACCCACACCTGAACGTTGCAAAATTTGCGGTGATGCAATCGCACCGGCACAAAGTAGAACTTCCTTATTGGCATAGACCTGAAGCAAGTTGTTTTGATTCGCTCCTTGAATATATTCAACACCAATCGCTTGTTTGCCATTAAACAAAATTTGATTGGTCATGGCATGGGTAGTAATAGTTAGATTCGCGCGACCTTTGGCCATATCCAAATAGCCACGTGCGGTGCTTGAACGTCGACCTTTGGGGGTTACGGTTCGATCCATTGGGCCGAAACCTTCTTGTTGATAACCATTTAAATCATCGGTGCGTGGATAGCCTGCTTGCACACCCGCTTCAACCATGGCGTGGAATAAAACGTTATTGTCTGCTTTAGGCGTGGCAACAGAAACAGGGCCAGCATCACCATGATAATCATTGCCACCAATATCACGGGTTTCAGCCTTTTTGTAGTAAGGAAGACAGTCCGCATAGCTCCAGTCTTCAAGACCTTTAAGGGTTGACCACTGTTCTAAATCAATGGCATTTCCACGGATATAACACATGCCATTAATTAGGGATGAACCGCCTAAGCCTTTACCGCGTCCACATTCCATACGACGGTTGTTCATGTGGGGTTCTGGGTCGGTTAAATATGCCCAGTTATAACGACGCCCTTGCAAAGGATAAGCCAAAGCAGCGGGCATTTGGGTGCGAAAGTCGAGACGATAATCAGGCCCACCCGCTTCGAGTAAGAGCACCGAAACATCTGGGTCTTCGGTTAAGCGAGCAGCCAGTACATTACCTGCAGAACCTGCGCCAATAATAATATAATCGTAGTGTTGAGAATGCATAATGATCCTTTTTCTATGGCAGGGCCACGTTGCATGAGAACGTGACCACATGTTGAGTTGAGGATGAAAAAAGAATAAATAAAAAAGGAAGTAAGGATTTAGATAGCTAAAATTCAGACTTTAAAAAATACTTTGGTATTCGCCCAGTTCAACTTGAACCGATTTGATGCGGGTATAGTGTTCAAGTGTGGTGATGCCATTTTCACGTCCAACGCCCGACTGTTTATAACCACCTACAGGCATTTCAGCAGGGGATTCGCCCCAAGTATTGATCCAGCAAATACCTGCCTCAAGCTGATGAATAATTCGATGCGCTTGGGAAATATCTTGTGTGACCACACCCGCAGCTAAACCATAACTGGTGTTGTTGGCACGTTGAATGGCTTCTTCAATACTGTCATAGCTTAAAATGCTCATAACTGGACCAAAGATTTCATCTTGCACGATGTGCATGTCGTCGTGACAGTCGGTAAACACGGTTGGTAATACATACGCACCTTGAGCAAGTGTTGCTTTGGTGGCACGTTGTCCTCCCATCAATAAGGTTGCACCTTGTTGTTTGCCTGACTCAATATAAGACAAGACTTTTTCCATATGGGGAAAGCTGACTAAAGGTCCAAAGTTGGTTTCAGCTTGCATAGGGTCCCCCATACGGATACGTTTGACACGTGCAATAATGGCTTGTTCAAATGCAGTCTTGAGGGTTTGCGGTACAAACACACGGGTGCCATTGGTACACACTTGACCTGAACTAAAGAAGTTCGCCATCACCGCAATATCGGCTGCGCGGTCAAGGTTGGCGTCGGCACAAATAATCAGAGGTGATTTGCCACCGAGCTCCATGGTGACTTCTTTGAGACTAGAAGCCGCAGCACTCGCCATGACCTTTTTACCCGTTGCCACACCACCTGTGAACGAAATTTTTTGAATGTCTGGGTGTTCAGTCAACCATTGACCGACGTCAGCACCAAAACCTTGTACAATGTTGAAAACCCCAGCGGGTACGCCCGCTTCAGTATAAATCTCTGCTAGTTTTAAGGCGGTAAGAGGGGTCACTTCGCTGGGCTTAAAAATCATGGCATTCCCCGCAGCGAGGGCAGGAGCTGATTTCCATAGCGCAATTTGAATGGGATAATTCCAAGCGCCAATGCCTGCCACCACACCTAAAGGTTCACGGCGCGTGTAGAAAAAACTACTTTCACGTAATGGCACTTGCTCACCTTGAATCGCAGTTGCAAGTCCCGCGTAGTATTCTAAAACGTCTGCACCAGTGACAATATCGACAGTAGAGGTTTCACTGAATGCTTTACCTGTATCGAGTGTTTCTAGGCGAGCTAACTCGTCATTACGAGCGCGTAAAATATCGACTGCACGACGTAAAATACGGGCACGTTCGACCGCAGTTTTGGCAGCCCATTCACGCTGTCCTTGTACAGCACTTTGCACGGCTGCATCGACATCAGCTTTGGATGCTTGTTGAATGGTGGCAATGACTTCACCTGTAGCAGGGTTGATACTGTCAAAGCTTTGACCACTGGTGGCATTGAAATATTGTCCGTGAATATAAAGCGAGTGAAGCTGTACATTACTCATTTTGTTGTTCCTGCCGTATCTGTTGAATTAAGCGAAGTTGCATATCGACATAGTCGTATGCAATAGAACGTGCCAAATCACGATCAAATGCTTGATGACCACTTAAACTTCCACGTAACCATAATCCATCAATCAGTGCTGCTAACCCTTTAGCTGCTTGGCTTGCCTGTGGTCTCGGCATGAGTTGCAAGAAATGAAACTTCAAATTTGAATAAAGACGTTGATCATTTATTCGTTGCAGGCGACCTAAGTCGGCTTGATGCATACTGGCAGACCAAAAATCTAGCCAAACCCGCATAGCAGTGTTGTTGACCTGACTGATGTCAAAGTTGGCATCAATAATGGCTTTGAGCAAATGTTCTGGATTGGGTTGCACGACCTTTGCCTTATAGCTTGCCGTGGTCTCGGCTAAGACATTGAGCATTTGGCGCATGCAGCTGTGAATAAGACCTTGTTTATCGCCAAAATAATGGCTCACAATGCCCGTAGAAAGCTGTGCTTTTTTCGCAATTTGAGCAATGGTGGTGTTGGATAAGCCTACTTCGTGAATGACTGCATAGACAGCATTGATAATTTCTTCACGACGCTCATGCTCAGGTTTTACTCTACGTTTATTCATCACAATCCAGAACAATTTGCCTTAAATTTAAAGGCGTTAGATTCAATAACTTACATGGAAAGTATCATAGCATTTTTTTATGATACTTATTATTGATTGAACGTTCAATCAATAATAAGTACACTGGTGCTTAAATTCACAGCAAGCGTCAGCAATTTGGCGGTTTGGTTTTTAGCTAAATTTATATTTATCAGGTAGATAAATGGTATGAATAGCTGTAGTTTTATTTTGTGTAAATTTTAAGCAAATTACGGTTTTATACTTTTTAAGGATGGCAAAAGCTCATATAGTCATTTTGTGGGGAGAAAGATACAAGTTTCCTATTGGGATATAGATGAAAAGGGAACGGGTTTACATATTTTAATATGTACCAATAAACCGACCCAATAAATGATTTAGACCTGTGGGTTTAAAAGAGATAGCATTTTTATTGCATATAAAAATACTGTCGTTTTCGTTAGTCGATTTTTAAGCTCTCGACCACGAGAAGTTTAAAAATTGGCTTTTGTCTTTTTATTTACTTTCTTGAGGATTGTATGGCAACAGATAATCCAAGAGCAGTTGATGATCAAACATTAGCGCCTAAAGACCGTTTAAATGGTGTGGTCTTTTATATTTCAGCTCTCATTATTTTAATTTTTTCTCTTACCACCATTTTGTTTAATGACTTTGCCAATCGAACCTTAAATACGGTCTTGGCTTGGGTGAGTTCTACCTTTAGTTGGTACTACTTACTCGCAGCCACCCTATACATGGTGTTTGTGATTTTTATTGCCTGTTCACGCTATGGCAACATCAAATTAGGCCCCAAACATTCCAAGCCCGAATTTAGCCTTTTAAGTTGGTCTGCCATGTTGTTCTCAGCTGGGATCGGCATCGACTTGATGTTCTTCTCGGTGGCGGAACCTTTATCCCACTATATGCATCCACCTGTGGGTGAGGGGCAGACCCTAGAAGCGGCACGTCAAGGTATGGTGTGGACGCTATTTCACTATGGCCTCACTGGATGGTGTATGTATGCTTTGATTGGCATGGCATTAGGGTATTTTAGTTATCGTTATAATTTACCCCTGACCATTCGCTCAGCACTCTATCCAATTTTTGGGAAAAAGATTCATGGCCCAATCGGTCATAGTGTCGATACCGCTGCGGTGATCGGGACTATTTTTGGTATTGCGACCACCTGCGGGATTGGGGTGGTACAGTTGAACTATGGTTTACATGTGCTGTTTGACTTACCTGAGAACCTCTGGATGCAAGCGGCATTAATTGGGGTGGCGGTTGTCATGACCATTATCTCAGTGACGTCAGGAGTCAATAAAGGACTGCGTGTTCTCTCCGAGATCAATATCTATGTCTCTGTTGGGTTGATGCTGTTTATTTTGTTTTTAGGCAATACTGAATTTCTACTAAATGCTTTTGTGCAAAATATTGGGGATTACATTAACCGTTTTCCAAGTATGACATTGGAAAGTTTTGCCTTTCAACAACCGAAAGAATGGATGAACAGTTGGACCTTGTTTTTTTGGGCATGGTGGGTGGCTTGGTCTCCATTTGTAGGTTTGTTTTTAGCACGTATTTCGCGTGGGCGAACCATTCGTGAGTTTGTCAGCGGGACACTCATTATTCCTTTATTTTTCACACTCACGTGGTTATCAATATTTGGAAATAGTGCGCTACATAGTGTGATTTTTGATGGCAATTTAGCCCTTGCACAAAGTGTGATTGCGAATCCTGCACATGGTTTTTATGACTTGCTGGCACAGTATCCGTGGTTTCCGTTTATTGCAGGTGTAGCCACAATTACAGGCTTATTGTTTTATGTGACCTCGGCGGACTCTGGTGCACTGGTATTGGGTAATTTCACTACTCAATTTACCAATGTCGACCATGATGCACCACGCTGGTTGAGCGTATTCTGGGCTGTAGCCATTGGCTTATTGACCCTTGCCATGCTGATGGCTAATGGGATTACGGCACTGCAAAATGCCACGATTATTATGGGGTTGCCGTTTAGTTTTGTGATGTTCTTGGTGATGGCAGGTTTGTATAAATCACTGCGGTTAGAAGACTACCGACAAGCAAGTAGCAGTTTAAATGCAGCACCCGTGGTGGGCAATGTCGACATTCTCAACTGGAAAAAACGCTTGTCCCGAGTCATGCACCATCCAGGAACAACCGATACTCGGCGTATGCTAGATGATATTTGCCGACCGGCAGTGATGGCGGTTGCAGAAGAAATGCAAAAACGCGGTATCGACATCGGTGTTCAAGAGAGTGCTTTAGAAGAAGACCCAAATCTGTATCATTTAGATTTGATGATTCATTTGGAAGAAGAACAAAACTTTGTCTATCAAATTTGGCCAGTACGTTATATCGCGCCGACCTTTAGTGAACGCGGAAAACTGGGTAAACGCTTCTATTACCGTCTTGAAACCTATTTGTATGAAGGCTCTCAAGGCAACGACCTAGTCGGCTATACCAAAGAGCAGGTGATTAATGATGTGCTGGATCGTTATGAACGCCACATGACTTTCTTACATATCAATCGAATCAGTCCGGGGAATCGTCCCTTATTTCCAGATCCTCAAGGATAATTAGGAGGAACCATGTTGACCTCATATTTACATGCTTTTGCTTTGTTCTTCTCATTGTTGAATCCGTTTTTAATGAGTATTTACATGATTGGCATGATTCGGAACTCCGAAGCCAAAGTGTTTAATAAGGCCTTGATTCAGGGTTGTCTCATTGCCTTTGTGGTATTTATGCTGTTTGCATGGGGCGGAGAAGCGATCTTTAGTAAATATTTAAATGTACGCTTTGAAGCCTTTCAAATATTTGGTGGTCTGATCTTCTTGGTGATTGGTTATCGCTACGTGTTTCAGGGGGCAGATACCATTGGTGAAATGCGTGGTGCACCTGAGCATTTGGCAGGAACCATTGCGATGCCTTTTATGATTGGTCCAGGTACGATCAGTGCTGCTGTGGTGACAGGTATATCTTTACCGATTGGTGGCGCAGCCATGATTATTTTCTTAACTTTAACGTTAACCTGCGCATTGATGATTTTAATGAAATTTGCACATGATCATTTGCGTTATAAGCATGCTAAATATATCGACCGTTATGTTGATATCGTTGGGCGACTGTCGGCCTTACTGATTGGAACCATCGCGGTCGATATGATTATCAATGGTATTACAGGTGTGATTGCAGATATGTAATTGTCATATGCAAATAAAAAAGCCCTCAATAAATGAAGGCTTTTTTATTTAACTGAAGAACCAAGTGTAATAACCCCAGAGCATTAGTGGCCACGATAGAAACGGGCTAAACAGCCATTTCCAAATCCAGTGGCGTGGCACGAAGCCAACGCCGTGGATAAAGCCACCTGAAATACCAATCATGATATACATCAGTGCGCTGTGGCTGTAGTGACCATTGTCATCCAACATAGCAGCAGGATGAACTAACAACACCGCTGCAAGTGGAAAGGCCAACAGGCAGGAAATTAGCATCGCAATTTTGTTCGGCTTTTTATCTACAGTTTGGTTTTCCATAGCAACGTCTGTCATGGTTTATTCCTCATCAAGGTCTTGATGATGTTCAATATATAAAGCACTCAATACGCCAGCAAAGCAAGCCATTAAAATGCCGAGAATCCATGCAAAATACCACATAATTTGATCTCCTTAGACACAACCTTAGTAAAGGCTGTGTGAATTCTCTTTAATGTGAGTGTTGGTAATAACACCCCACATTTTGTAGTAACACCAAGTGGTATAACACAAAATAAGTGGGACAAAGATACAGGCTGCAACGGTCATTACAGTCAACGTCGTTTTACTTGAAACTGCATCCCACATGGTCAAGCTTGCAACAGGGTTGATGCTTGATGGCATAAGGAATGGGAATAGTGCAAAACCAGCAGTCAAAATTGCACCAATAACAGCTAAGCTTGAACCTAAGAAACTTAAGCCCGCTTTATTTTTGCTTGCAGCAAGAACGACGATTAGACCACCTAAGATGCCTGCAATAGGTGCAATCATCGTGATTGGGTAAGTTGAATAGTTATTCATCCAACCTGGATTGGCATTGGTCACCACTTCTTTGGCTAATGGGTTAGCAACACCGTTGGTATCAAATGGCGCCACTAGGGTATAACCTTCGATCCCACCAAAATACAACCAAGCACCAGCACCTAAGAAACGAGATGAGGTAAACAATACCCATCAGTTTGGTTGCTTGTGCTGAGCGGTTACGTAAGTCACCGTCAGTACGGAGCATGAGCCATGCACCGCCGTGGGCACACAGCATAGATAAACTGACTAGGCCGCAGACCAAAGCAAATGGGTTGAGTAGAGCAAAGAAGCTACCTGTGTAAGTTGAGCGTACTGTTTCATCTAAATTGAATGGAACACCCAAGAACATATTGCCAAAGGCTACGCCAAAGACTAACGCAGGCACAGCACCACCAACTGCTAAACCCCAGTCCCATGATGTACGCCATTTGGTATTTTGTAGTTTGGAGCGGTAGTCAAAGCCTACAGGTCGCAAGAATAGGGCAAACAGAACTAAAAGTAGCGCCCAATACATGCCTGAGAATGCGGTTGCATAAACCATAGGCCATGCTGCAAATAATGCACCACCCGCAGTAATGAACCAAACTTGGTTACCATCCCAGTGCGGAGCAATCGTGTTGATGGCTGCGCGACGTTCTTCATCTGTTTTGCCTACAAATGGCATGATCGCCATAGAGCCCATATCGAAGCCATCGGTGAGGGCAAAGCCAATCAACAGGACGCCGACTAAAACCCACCAGATAATTTTGAGTAATTCATATTCGATCATGCTTGAGTCTCCTCATTGCGAGCTGCTTCAAGTTTTTCAAAATGGTATTTACCTGTGTGAAGCGAACTTGGACCAAGACGTGAGAATTTGATCATTAAATACATTTCAATAATCAAAAGTACAGTATAGAACGCAGCTAAGGCAGCGATAGAACCCCATACATCACCTGTGCTTAAGCTTGATGCTGACAAGTGTGTAGGTAAAACCTCACCAATCGTCCAAGGCTGACGACCTACTTCAGCAACGTACCAACCTGTTTGCGCAGCAATCCATGGTAGAGGCAGAGCGAAAAGTGCAAATTTTAGTAGCCATGGTTTGTTCTCTGCATTGCGTTTTGCAACAGCAAAGGTTGCTAGGGCAAATAACAACAGCATTAAGAAACCAGACGCCACCATGGCACGGAATGCCCAGAATAAGCTTGGTACATGCGGAATTGTATCTTTTGCGGCAGCTTTAATTTGATCTTCAGATGCGTCTACAACATTTGGTGTATATTTTTTCAAAAGTAGACCGTAGCCTAAATCTTTTTGAGAATGTTCGAAGGCTGCTTGAAGTTCGGGTGATGTGTCACCTGCACGAAGCTTTTCTAGTTGAGAATATGCAACCATACCATTACGAATACGGACTTCATGCTGTGCGATTAAGTCTTTAATGCCTGTTACTTGTTTGTCCAACGAGCGTGTCGCAATAATGCCCATCACATATGGAATTTTCACGGCATAATCTGTGGTCATTGTTTCTTTATTTGGAATACCAAACAAAGTAATGGATGCAGGTGCAGGGTGTGTATCCCATTCCGCTTCAATGGCAGCAAGTTTAGTCTTTTGTACATCACCAATTTCATAGCCTGATTCATCACCGAGTAAAATGACAGATAAGGTTGATGCCAAGCCAAAGATGGCTGCAATAGCAAATGAACGACGGGCAAAAGGAACGTCTCGTTTTTTCAGTAAGTAATAACTGGAAATAGCGAGAACGAAAATCGAACCAGTTACATAACCTGCAGATACAGTATGTACAAATTTAACTTGAGCAACGGGGTTGAAAATGAGGGCACCAAAATCGACTAGTTCCATACGCATGGTTTCGTAGTTAAATTTAGAACCAACAGGGTTTTGCATCCAGCCGTTAGCAACCAAAATCCAGAGGGCTGACATATTGGAGCCAAGCGCAACCAACCATGTCACACCCAAATGCTGGACTTTGGAAAGACGATCCCAACCAAAGAAGAATAGGCCAATAAAAGTGGACTCTAAGAAGAAAGCCATCAGGCCTTCGATTGCCAATGGTGCGCCAAAAATGTCGCCTACATAATGTGAGTAGTACGCCCAGTTTGTACCAAACTGGAACTCCATTGTTAAACCTGTTGTTACCCCAAGTGCAAAGTTAATGCCGAAGAGTTTTCCCCAGAATTTGGTCATGTCTTTATAAATTTCTTTGCCAGAAATCACATAAGTGGTTTCCATAATGGCAAGAATAAAAGCCATACCAATAGTAAGTGGAACAAAAATAAAGTGATACATCGCGGTCATAGCGAACTGGAACCGCGAGAGATCGACCACGCTTTCAGAAATCATCAACGTGTCTCCTTGATTGGGGATGGATTGCCAGCAATACGCTCAGCAACTTGATTGTCAAAATTTTTAGGAATCGTTGGGGCGTCGAACCAGATGTTCTTAATGACCATTAAAATAATCACTTTAATGATTAAAATGGCAATAATCTCTCTGGTGACTTTTTGATTGAGATTTTTGGGGACTAAGCTCATTTCATAAAGCCTATTTTTTTAACTTGCTTTATATTATTAAACAAAAACATACAAAAAATAAATAGCCTTTAAACTTAAATAAAAAATATATTATTAATTTGTTTATATACAAATACTTAATGATTCTATGTGATGAAAAATAAACTAATATTTAAGCATTTTAAAGTTGACTAAAATACTTATATTTATATTTAAAAACCTGACTGAAATACTTGTATATATTTATTTTAAATCCGACTAAAACGCTTATATTTAAAAAAATTTCATTTTATCGAGAATTCGTCTTAAAATTATAAAATTGATAGGTCTTTTAAATCATTGAAGAATAGCTGGTCGAAGCGATAGCCCTTTTGCCTCGAAACTCTGGTGTAGCTTTGCTTTAGGCAGCATCATTTTTGAAAGGTTGAGTGATACAAGGTCATATTTAAATATTGTTATTCTGTATTGATCTGAGAATATTACAATGATGGCGCAAGCAAAGCCGATACACTGAAAATGTGTAACAGACCAGTAGTGGAGCTCAAGTGGATGTTTGAGAGTCGTATTTAGTTGCTGATCTCACCACTAAACAGTTGGTTAGATTTTGAAATTCTTTTGGCGATGTAATGTGATTTTTTTAGTCGAATCAGAATAATTTGCGACTGAAATTCGAGCTCGCCAAACTCAGGTTCAACTTGGACATAGTGTAGTTGACCATACTCATCGCGCACACGTGCTTGAGCTGAAAAGCCAGGACGGGCATTGCCACTGGAAATAGTGGCAAGGCGACCCAATAAATTGGTTTGTCTTTTGATGGGTCTGGGTTTAATCACCTGATCTAAACAGTGAATCATAAAAACGGTGAAGAAGATCGCAATAATCAGGGCTGGCAGGATGAGGTAGTATGCGGAGGTAAAGGCTTGTTCCTTTGCATAAATACAAAATTGAAGGAAATAACCCGCGACACTGAAGTTCAGCAAAAGAAAAACCACAATCAGGGTTTTTGAAAATTTCACGTCTAATAATGGAGATTGTGTGAGCTTTTGTGGAGATAGTTTTTTGAGAAAGTGACTTGGGCGTGAATTAAAAAAATAGCCAAGGGTTTCCACCATGCTGAGTAAAAGCAAAGCCAATAAACTGAAATGAAAAATCATCAAATCAGGGTGGTGTAGCAGCTCATACATGGTGAAAGTCCAAATATATTATTCTTCTGTGAGGTAAATTCCACCATCAGAATGCACGGTAATCTGCACTTTTTCAAGTGCTTCACCTTGGCAAGGCCCCGAGATGCATTCACCTGTTTCAACTACAAATAATGCACCATGCGTTGAGCATTCAATAAATTCTTGGTCTCGATCTAAAAATTGATTTTCCAAAAACTCCAGTTCAACTTGGAGGTGAGGGCAGATATTTTGATAGGCAAAAAATGCACCGTCACGTTGAGTGATAAAAATTGTATCCCCATTGGGTGTCTCAAAGGAGCGTGCTTCACGTTCTGGGATGTCTTCCGTCATGCAGATTTTGTGCATTATGCGCATTCCTTTTGCAATTGTTGGAACAATTCAGTGTAATCCGCGATATCTAGGCGAGGACCAAATTGAGCGACCACTTCGCTTGAAATCAAAATAGCCAGTTGCGCTGCGGTATGTAAGCCTAAGCCTGTATTCACAGCGTACAAGAAAGCACCTGCAAAGGCATCGCCAGCACCGTTTGCATCGACAGCATCAACTTTACGGCCTGCGACACTAAATGTTTCTTGCGCATTTGAAATAAGGGCACCTTCAGCGGAAAGGGTAATGACCACGTGTTGACTGAACGTTTTGAGTTTTGCCAAAGCTGCCTCAACCGTTACCGTTTCGGTGTACATCATGGCTTCTTGCTGGTTACAGAATAATAAGTCCACACCATCTGCAATCATTTCATCCAATCCATGACGTGCATATTGCACCATCGCTGGATCAGAGAGGGTTAATGCAATTTTAACACCATGTGCTTTGGCAATTTCACGCGCTTGTTTAACAGCTAAACGTGCGCTATCGCTGGTTGAAAGATAACCTTCGATATAGAGCCATTTAGCTGTTTTTAAAGGTTCAAAATCTATCTGTTGTTCAGTCAACTCAGCGGTAATACCCAAATAAGTGTGCATCGTCCGTTCAGAGTCTTCACTGACTAAAACCATACACGTGCCTGTGACGCCTTCGCTGATTGATTTCTCAGTGTTTTTAATCCCTGCTTCGTGCAAACCATTGAGGTAAATTTTACCCAATTCATCATTACCTACACGACATGCATAAAAGGCTGAACCACCTAAGGCACTAAAGGCAACGGTAGTATTTGCTGCTGAACCACCTGATGCTTGACCTTTATAGCTTTGTGTTTCTTTTAATTTTTTATACAGATCTGCTTGTGTTTCACCATCAGTTAACTGCATAGTGCCTTTTTGCAAATTTTGTTGAATAAGGAAGTCGTCAGAGACTTTAAATTCTTGGTCGATTAGTGCATTACCAATTGCAAAAAGATCAACAGTTGCCATGTGTTTTTCGTCACGTATTGAAATTAAAGCGACATTTTACACTAATGCTCATAATTGCTGTAGTTTGTTGAGTAAAATTCATTTTATTTACATGGTAAATGTAGTGAAATGGCTGTGGTTATATTCAAGGAAGTTTAGATGGAAATTTTAATTCAAGCGGCAGAACAATTACCTCCTCAAATGCAAGCTTTGGCGCAACTGGCAGCAAAAGAAGGATATGAACCGTTGACCCGCTTGATCGAAGAATATCAAAGTGGGAAAAATCGTTTTAATCAAAAGGGTGAAGTGCTGTTGTTGGCTTATGATCAAGATCAGCTTATTGCGTGTGGTGGATTAAACCAGCAATGGGGTGAAAACGAAATCGAGGCACGTATTGGTCGTGTACGTCGTTTCTATGTGCATCCTAAATATCGTAAAAGTGGTGTGGGACGTCAACTATTGGCACATTTGGAAAAATATGCACGTCCGAATTTCTCTGCGTTGTGTTTAAACACAGCAGATTTATCTGCTGTAAGTTTTTATCAAAAGCAAAATTATGTTTTTGTTGAAAATCATCCGAACTATAATTATTTCAAATACCTGATTGGTTAATCAGTATAGCGAACATTGTCTTCATGAACAGCTGTATTGTCGCCGCTTGTGATACAGCTGAATGCTTCGATGAGAGCTAAAATTATAATGGGCTATTACACCGATTAGGTCTTATTTTAATCTGATCTTAAGCCAATAAGCTGACAATGGGCATCTGTTGTTTATTGGGGTGTTAATAATGCCTATTGATGTGAATTCCTCCGCAAGTGTACAAGATGTACATCAGGTATTAATGAAAGTGCCACAAATCACGGCTCTTTTTTGGATAACTAAAATTTTTGCAACGACATTTGGTGAAACGGCGGGTGATGCTGTTTCAATGTCGATGAACTTGGGTTATTTACTCAGTACTTTTATCTTTTCACTCGTTTTTATTGTTGCTGTATTTTTTCAAATCAGATCGAAGAGTTATCATCCCTTTTTATATTGGTTCGCCATTATTGCCAGTACAACTGTGGGGACAACTTTAGCTGACTTTGTTGATCGCTCATTAGGCATTGGTTACGTGGGTGGGAGCGCATTATTATTAAGTTTGGTCGGGATTTCGCTTTTTATTTGGCATAAATCTGAAGGCAGTATTTCACCGCATGTGGTGAATCAGCCACGAGTTGAGCTTTTCTATTGGTTAACGCTGACATTTTCCCAAACTTTAGGTACTGCTTTAGGTGATTGGTCTGCAGACACAGCAGGTTTAGGTTATAGCGGTGGGATTGCACTATTTAGTGGACTGATTTTATTTATTTTACTTTTGTATAAGTTGAGCCACATTTCGAGGACTTTTCTGTTTTGGTCCGCTTTTATTTTAACGCGTCCTTTAGGGGCGGTTGTTGGTGATTTCTTAGATAAACCTTTAAGTTCTGGTGGTTTAGATTTGAGTCGTTTTGGCGCATCTGCAGTGTTACTGATCGCAATAGTGCTTTGTGTATGGTGGGCAAAAAAAACCGAAAAACTGGTTAATGATCCTGTCTAATCGTTATTGATTCAGTATTTGCGGGTGGATTCAGTTGGGTATAGGTCCCATCAGTTCAACGCTTTTTAAAAGTTGGCCAAGTTACTTGGAAAATTGTCAATGAATGAGTCTTGTTCTTGATTTTCAGGTTATACTTGAAACATTTAGAAAATGCTTTGAATTGAGGAGATCACATGACTGTAGATGTCACTGAAACCATTTCACAAACTGTACATCCTGCGTTTCAGTTGGTACGTCAACACCATGTTGAAGCTTTAGACATCTTAGTGTCTGAATATAAACATAAAATCACTGGGGCAGTGCATTATCACTTAGCCACCAATCACGATGAAAATGTATTTTTGGTTGCATTCCGTACTCAGCCTATGGATTCAAAAGGCGAAGCGCATATTTTAGAACATACTGCGCTTTGTGGTTCAGAAAAATTCCCTGTGCGTGATCCGTTCTTTTTAATGATTCGTCGTTCATTGAATACGTTTATGAACGCTTTTACAGCAGCGGATTGGACGGCTTATCCATTTGCGACGCAAAATAAAAAAGATTTCCAAAATTTATTGGAAGTGTATTTAGATGCGGCTTTTGCGGCTAATTTAAATCCGCTTGATTTTGCTCAAGAAGGTATTCGTATTGAGCTTGAAAATGGTGAACCTGTCTATAAGGGTGTGGTTTTCAACGAAATGAAAGGGGCGATGAGTTCGCCTTCAGACCAGTTGTATCATCAGCTTGCACATCACTTGTTTCCAGAAACGACCTATCATTACAATTCAGGTGGCGACCCGAAAGATATTCCAGACTTGACTTATCCTGAGTTGGTGGATTTCTACAAGTCGCATTATCACCCAAGCAACGCAGTTTTCATGACCTTTGGTAATGAGCCTGCCTATAATTTGCAGGAGCAATTTGAAACTTTGGCTTTGGCTAAATTTTCTAAAGGTGAAACGCTTTATTCTAAAGAAGAACGTCGTTTAACAGCACCCGTAGAAGTGACTGAAACCTATGCGGTAGATGCAGAAGATTTAAAAGATAAAACTTATCACATTATTTCGTGGTTATTGCCTAAAGCTAGCAATATAAAGCTTCGTTTAGGTATGCGATTGGTTGAAGGTGTGCTTTTAGAAGACTCAGCTTCACCACTGCGTCATTATCTTGAGACTTGTGGTTATGCACAGTCTACAGGCCCGATTATGGGTGTAGATGATTCGAACTACGAAATGACCTTCTACTGCGGTGTACAGGGTTCAAACCCTGAACATGCGGCAGAGTTTAAAGCAGGTGTCTTTAAAATCTTAGAAGATGTGGCTGCAAAACCTGTCGATCAAAACATGGTCGATGCGATTTTACATCAGATTGAATTGCATCAACGTGAAATCAATGGCGACGGTATGCCTTATGGTCTAAGCCTGATTTTAAATGGTTTGGGTAGTGCGATCCACCACAGCGACCCAGTCACTGTTTGGGATGTAGACTCAGCTATTGCTGCGGTGAAAGAAGAATTAAAAGACCCGATGTGGTTATCCAATCTCATCAAGACGCATCTCATTGATAACTCACACCGTGTACAAATGACTTTGGTGCCAGATGCCAATAAATCTGCGGTGGAAGCAGCAGATGAGAAAGCACGTTTAGCTGCAATTGGTGCGCAACTTACAGAAACTCAAAAAGCAGAAATTGAAGCACAGACTGAGGCATTGAAAGTCCGTCAGGATACACCAGATGACTTAAATTTATTGCCAAAGGTGGGCTTGGAAGATGTGCCAGCTGAATTGCAAATTGTACAAGGTCAATTGCGGGAGATTATCTCTAATCGTACTGATTACCCGCTCAATCTCTATCATGCAGGCACGAACGGTATTTACTACAACCAAGTGCTGATTGAGATTCCACAAGATGTGGTGCAGTCACCATACTTTAACTTACTGTCTGTTTTGATGGGTGAAGTGGGGGCAGGTCAGTACGATTATCTTGAGCTACAACAACTGCAAACTGCTGTAAGTGGTGGTTTAGGAATGGGTGCGTCGTTACGTTCTCACGTGAATGATAAAAACCAAATCAGTGCGTGGCTCACGCTGACTACAAAATCGCTAGTGAGTAGTTTAGAAAGTATTAACTTGTTGAAATTGGCGTTTGAGCAGTTACGTTTCGATGAAAAAGACCGCATTATTGAACTCTTGCAACAACGTAAAACACGTTGGGCATCACGTCTTTCAGGCTCGGGTCATAGTTATGCTATGCAAATTGCAGGGCGTAACCACAGTGCTTTAGCTAATCGTGATTATCACAACACGGGTTTAGGTGCATTAAACTGGTTGGGTGAGTTGATTAGCCGTATTGAAAAAGATGAAGTTGCTTATGAAGATTTCATTCATGAATTAAAAGCCATTCATTTAAAACTTTTACAAGCACCGAAACAGTTTTTGTTGGTGTGTGAAGAACACCAATCTGAGCGCTTGCTAGAAGAAGTTCAAAATGTCTGGGACAAACTAGAGGTTTCTGAGCAAGTTGTGAGTCTTAAAGCTGTGGAGCAGGAAAACACAGATACAGATGAAGCATGGTTAATTCAGGCCAATGTTCAATTCTGTTCATCGGCTTACCCAGCAGTTGAAGTTTCACATCCAGATGCAGCAGCACTGATGGTTCTTGCTGCATACTTACGCAATGGATTCCTACACAGTGCGATTCGTGAAAAAGGCGGTGCGTATGGTGGTGGTGCAAGCTATGATGGCAATGCATGCTCATTCCGCTTCTATAGTTATCGTGATCCACGTTTAGCGGAAACTTTCAGTGACTTTGAAGGGAGTGTGCAATGGTTACTCAATACTGAGCAAAAACCACATCAACTTGAAGAAGCGATTTTGGGTTTAATTGCAAGTATGGATAAGCCAGGTTCGCCAGCGGGTGAAGCCATTACTGCATGTTATGCACTATTACATGCCCGTACTCCAGCCTTCCGCAAGCAGTTGCGTAGCCGTCTTCTAGCCGTGAATTTTGAAGATTTAAAGCGTGTTGCGGTACAATATTTGCTTGAACAAAAACCAACGAAAGCAGTGGTTGCACCTATTGCGAAGCGTGATACCTTGATTGAGCTAGGTTTCAGTATTCAACAAGTTCAGTAAAATAATAAGAGGGTCGTATGGCGTTTAAACCATTTGAGCGTTCAACTTTAGCACTGAGCGTAAGTTTGCTCAGTGCTTTGGCTGTCGCTAAAACGCATGCACAAGTTTCAGAGGTGCCTGCGGCTCCCGCAACAGCTGAGGCATGTGTAGCATTAGAGTCAAATGCAGACCGTTTGGCTTGTTATGATGCATTATTTAAAATTCCTCCAGTAGCAAAGCCGCATATTGTTTCTGAACAACGTGCAGCGATGGAAATCGCGCCAGCGCCTGAAAATATCTCAGGGAAGATCGCACAAGGCGTTAGCTCTGTTTTTGCCTCGGAAGGTCCTAAAATAACGCCCAATTTATCTCTTATGGATAGCCGTTGGGAGCTTTCTCCAGAAAGTAAACTCGGGACATGGAATATTCGTGCCTATCAGCCTGTGTATTTAATG
Organism: Acinetobacter sp. SW-226; assembly: GCF_055632855.1. Classification (NCBI taxonomy): domain Bacteria; kingdom Pseudomonadati; phylum Pseudomonadota; class Gammaproteobacteria; order Moraxellales; family Moraxellaceae; genus Acinetobacter; species Acinetobacter sp. SW-226. The sequence goes on from NZ_CM145752.1 coordinate 1,521,184, forward strand.
CCAGGCTTTTGGACGACGGATAAAAATGAGTTTCCTCAAAGTCCAAACCCTTCCAATACAGTGGATGAAGATCAAAACTTAAATTCAATGGAAGCAAAATTCCAACTGTCTTTAAAAACGAAAGCTGTTGAAAATCTGTTTGGGGACAATGGCGATGTCTGGTTGGGGTATACCCAGTCTTCACGTTGGCAAGTCTACAATGCGGATGAATCCCGTCCATTTCGTGAAACCAACTATGAGCCTGAAGCCAGCTTGGTCTTTAGAACCAATTATGAATTGTTTGGTTTAAATGGTCGCCTATTAGGGCTGACTTTAAACCATCAGTCCAATGGTCGCTCTGATCCGCTTTCTCGTAGCTGGAATCGTGTCATTTTAAATCTTGGATTTGAAAGAGATAACTTTGCTCTCATGCTGCGTCCATGGTATCGAATAGAAGAAGATGCAAAAGATGACAATAACCCAGATATTAAAGACTATATTGGACGCGGTGATTTAACGGCATTCTATCGTTGGAATGAGCATGATTTTTCGCTTATGTTACGACATAGTTTAAAAGGGGGAGATGACTCTCGTGGCGCGGCACAGTTTGATTGGGCTTTTCCTATCTCTGGCAAACTACGTGGGCATTTTCAACTGTTTGACGGTTATGGTGAAAGTTTGATTGATTATAATCACCGGGCAACTTATGTGGGCTTGGGTGTATCTTTAATGAATTGGTACTAAGCCTCTGTAGATAAAAAAACCACGTTTCAAACGTGGTTTTTTTATGACATTGTTTTTAAGGATTAACCAATTTGAATATCTGTGGTTGGGTGTTTAAGCCGGCTTTTCTTCGGTGTTGCAATGAGGTATGCCAATGTTAATGGCCCTAAACGGCCTGCAAACATCAGAAGCATTAGAACAAATAAACTGGCAGGTTGAAGTTCGCCTGTAATCCCGCGGGACAAACCAACTGTACAGGCTGCGGAAATGGTTTCAAATAATAAGTCTATAAACTCATGATTCGGTTCAATTAACGTCAAGCTAAAGATGCCTAAAAAAACCAGAGTCGCGGTAATAGAAACAACAGCCATTGCTTTGAAGGATGTTTTTTCAGAAACAGCATGATTAAAGACACGAATTTCATCTTCACGTCTTAAAAAACTAATGACACTAAGTAAAACAATAATAAAAGTACCTACTTTAATCCCGCCTGCGGTACTCATTGAGCCGCCGCCTATGAACATCAGTAACATGGTCACGAGGGTCGAAGCATCTTTCATTTGTGCCAAATCGAGACTGTTAAAGCCCGATGAGCGAGGAACGGTTGCATGGAACCATGCATTGAGTGCCTGGTCACCTAAACTCATTGGCGCTAAGGTAAGGGGGTTGTTGGATTCAATTGCCCATAAAAGAATAAAGGCGATGATGTTTAAGCCTGCAATCGTAGACAAAATAAGTTTGCTGTTGGTACTTAAGCCTTTCCAGCGTTTACTACGTTTAATATCCATCAGTACCACAAAACCAATCCCACCAATAATGTATAACATGCTGATGGTAAAGGTAATGAGATATTGACCTGAGAAGCTCATCAAGCTGTTCGGGAAGAGTGAAAACCCGCCATTATTAAATGCTGAGACACTATAAAAGGCAGCATAGAAAAAGGCTTGATTGAAGTTATAGTCTTCCATCCATGCAATGGTTAAAATAACAGTACCAATGGCTTCAAAAAATAAGGAATAAAGCAGTACGCCTTTAATGGTAAAAGATACTTTGGATAAACTGGTTTGACCAATGGTTTCTTGCGCCATGATTTGTTGTTTTAAGCCCAACTTGGCCGATAGGCTTAATGCCGCCAAAATTGCAAAGGTCATAAACCCCAAGCCACCAATTTGAATTAATAGCATAATGATGACTTTACCAGTTACGGTAAAAGTTTCCCCCACATTCACCACAGATAGTCCAGTAATGGTCACAGCAGATGTAGCTGTAAACAAAGAGTTGAGCCAGCTGAGTTCACCATGGTGTGAAATAGGGAGTTTTAATAACAGCGTACCAAGAATAATAAAACTTAAAAAACCCAAAGCTAATAAGCTAGGCGGGCTTAAATTAATTGTATTTTGCGGGTTGGGTTGCCATTCTTTTAGATTTTTCATGATTTGAACCGTGCTGAAAGACGACGTAATGTTTCAAGGACTCCTTCAACAACTAAAATATCACCCACTTGTAAAATTAAATTGGGATCTATGCTGTACAAAACTTCTGTACCACGCTTATGGAGTAATGTTTTTACATCAGGTGCTTGATCCATGAGTTGGCGGAAGCGTGTACCTTGCAATTTTTCGTCAATTTCAATTTTGACGATATAGTGATTATCTTCAAGCGCCATGTAGCGACTGACCATCGGGTAACATAAAGATTGTGCAATCCGAACGCCCATGTCTTCTTCGGGGTGAATAATTTTACTGATGCCTAAATGGCTCAAAATCATATGGTGTGATTTGGATTTGGCTTTAACCCAAATTTTCTCGACCCCAATATTTTTGAGGTGTAATACACATAAAATACTGGCTTCAATATTTTCACCAATTGCGACGACAACCGCATCGCAGTTTTTAATATTGAGTTCATCGAGCACATGTTCATCCGTTGCATCGGCAATAACGGCATGGGTTACTTGTTCAGAGATATTTTCAACATACTTTTTTTCACTGTCGATGCCAATCACATCATGCCCGAGTTCAATAAGTTGAGTTGCAACTGTGGCTCCAAAGCTTCCTAAACCAATCACTGCAAATTGCGCCATGTCATCTTTTCCTTAAATTTTTTATACGTCGATTGTTAACGCATGTTGTGCCGAATTTCACAAGATGTCATCTTTATACAGACACACTTTTTTGATCAATCATTTTTGAGTTATACCGAATATATCACTCATACAGAGGAGTATATAAATGCGGAAGACACTATATGAATCCCTTAGAATTGCCTTTCCAGAACTAAATGATACCGCAATTCCTGAAGAACAAGATGAGTTCGAGCACTTTGTTCGTTGGTTAAATACCTATTATTCAAATATACAAAAAATAGCACTCGATGATTTTCAGCAAAATGGTATTGATGAATGCCACAGACTACAACAACTTGGGGTTGATTTAGATCAGCTGAAAAATCAAATCAACGATGATATGGCTTCTTTTTACCATATGTACGACAGTGATGAACTTAAAGAAAACTCAGATATGCACAGCTATGATTTTGAGTTTAGTTTTGATGTGATTTTTAACCACTTAGATTCTCAAATGAAGTGCAACAGAGATTAAATTATTGGAAAGAAGCAAGATGAGCTAGCATTTTGCTTCCGACCGACCAAAGTCAAAGTTGCATCATGAACTATACTCATCTTACCCAAGAAGAACGATATCAGATTTATACATTGTTACGTGAAGGTTTTTCTAAACGTTATATCGCTTGGAGACTGAATCGTTCACCTTCAACCATTTCTAGGGAAATCAAACGTAATCGAGCTAGAAATGGCTATTTCGCTAAACATGCCAATAAAGTAGCTCGAAGACGTCACTGCTCCAATCCTAAAAGAATCCCTTGTGAAATGTGGGCACATGTCATCTCTTATCTTGATCTTCAATGGAGTCCTGAACAGATTGCTTCTCATGTTCCAGTCAGTTTGCATTCAATTTATCGCTTTATACGACAGGATAAAAACAATGGCGGTACACTCTTTCATCACCTACGTTTCAGAAATCAAAGAAAGAGGAAATACGGCTCTCCTGAAACCCGTGGTCAGCTGAGTAATCGTAAAAGTATTCATGACAGACCTATCGAGATTGAGCGGCGGAATCGCTTTGGTGATCTGGAAATAGATACGATTGTTGGTAAGAACCATCAGCAATCATTGGTCTCTATTGTGGATCGGAAGACAGGTTATTTATGGCTGAAAAAGTGTAGCTCACGCAAGGCAGAGGAAATTTGCCAAACAACTATCAGCCTTCTTAAGCCAATCAAAGATCAGCTAAAGACTATTACCGCAGATAATGGTAAGGAGTTCAGTCTGCATAAGTATGTTGCTCAAGAATTAGAACTAGACTGGTATTTTGCTGATCCTTATAGCGCTTGGCAACGAGGCAGGAATGAAAATACAAATGGTTTAATCAGACAATACATTAAAAAAGGCAGTAATTTAAATGCCTATACGGATGAATATATCTCAGAAATCACTCAACGTTTGAATCATCGCCCAAGAAAAAGACTCAGCTTTAAAAGTCCGAGTCAGGTATTATGGCAACAACATGGTGTTGCACTTCAAATGCTAATCTAAGCCACATTAAGATTTTTATTGAACCTTATGAACTTAGCCTGTTGGTGATAGAGCGAGAAAATCCATATTGGCTGTTGGTTCCGCATAATGATGAGCTGATCGACAGAATCATTGTGACATATAACCATACGTTTGGTGATGAAGAGCCAATCCAGCTCATAGAATAAAACCGCCTCGAAGGGCGGTTTTATGTATTGAATCTTTTATTTTAAGAAACGTTGATAACCTAAGTTATTGGTAATTTCTTCGTATGGATATGAAATACTTTCTAGAGTTTCAACCAATCCGTCTGGGTTCTGTTTTGCATCACTTGCTTCTAAACCAACCAGTACACGACCTTCAGCAGCGCCGTGGTTACGGTAGTGGAACAAGGTGATGTTATGCGTTGGGCCAAGACGTTCAAGGAACATTAATAGTGCACCTGGACGCTCAGGGAACTCAACACGGAATAAACGCTCATTTTCAATGTCTGCATGCCCACCAATCAGGTAGCGAATATGTAATTTCGCCACTTCATCATCAGACAAATCATCGACATCAAACTGCGTTTTCAGTGCTTCGAAAATATCGAGACGTTCTTTTTCGCCACCTTTTAAGCTAATGCCGACAAAGACTTGTGCTGCACTGGCATCGCTCGCACGGTAGTTAAATTCGGTGATGTTGCGACCTTGTAACGCACGACAGAAATTCAGGAATGAACCTTTTTTCTCTGGAATGGTCACAGCAAAAATAGCTTCTTTGCGTTCACCTAATTCAGTACGTTCTGCAATATAGCGCAAACGGTCAAAGTTCATGTTTGCACCGCAAACAATAGAGACGATGTTTTTGCCAATCAGCTCATGGGCTTCAACATATTTTTTAATGCCTGCTAATGCCATTGCACCCGATGGTTCAACAATACTACGACATTCATCATAGGTATCTTTAATTGCCGCACAAATTTCGTCGGTATTGACTAAAACTACTTCACGTTCAACGATTGGGCCAGAGTTATCTGATTTTTGCAGTTGAATCACTTCAAATGGTTTTTCACCAATTTGCGCGACAGCCGTACCATCGGCAAATAGTCCGACTTGAGGCAGTACTACACGTTCACCTGCCTCAAATGCAGCTTTTAAGCAAGCAGATTCATCGTATTCAACAGGAATCACTTTGACGTGCGGTGCCACATCACCTAAGTAAGCGGCAACACCAGCAATTAAACCGCCACCACCCACAGCCACGAAGACATAATCAATATCGCGCCATTGACGTAAAATTTCATTACCAATGGTTCCTTGACCTGCCATGACTAATTCATCGTCATAAGGCGGAATGAATGTCATACCATCATCGGTTGCACGTTGAATCGCATATTTATTTGCAACATCAAAAGAGTCGCCATGTAGGACTACTTCACCGCCTAAACGCTTCACTGCCTGTACTTTGATATCTGGGGTGGTTTTCGGCATGACAATAATGGCACGAATGCCGAGCTTTTTACCTGACAGTGCTACGCCTTGGGCATGGTTGCCAGCAGATGCAGTAATGACACCACGTTCGAGTTGTGCTCGAGGCAATTGACTAATGCGGTTATAAGCACCACGTAGCTTAAATGAAAAGACTGGTTGTAAATCTTCGCGCTTAAAACGAATGTTGTTATTGAGTTTCTCACTAATTCGAGGTGCCGCTTCGAGTGGAGTTTCGATTGCAACATCATAGACTGTTGCTTGTAATATTTGTCGAACCAAACGAGACAGCATGTTAATTTCCCATTTAACAGTTTAAAATAGGGGATCATTGTAACAAACCCCTGTACATTTGGGCTGTAAAATCAGCAACAAATGTCAAAAATAGTTGAGCCAAATTATGAGTCTGTATGCTACCCAAGATGAAAAAAAGCAAGCTGCTGCAAAAGCTGCCTTAAAGCACTTACCTAAAGGTGGCATATTAGGGGTGGGTACAGGCAGCACCGTCAATTTCTTGATTGAACTTTTACCTGAGCTTCAGCTTGAAGCGGCTGTGGCAAGTTCAGAAGCAACGGCTGAGCGCTTAAAGAAATTAGGTATTGAAGTGGTTGATATGAACTCTGTTGGCGGTTTAGATGCTTATGTAGATGGGGCAGACGAAATTGACCGCCATATGCATATGATCAAAGGCGGTGGTGCCGCACTGACTCGCGAAAAAATTGTAGCTTCAATTGCGAAAAAATTTGTCTGTATCGTGGATGACTCAAAATGGGTCAATCAGTTAGGTCACGACTTCCCACTTCCGATTGAAGTGATTCCAATGGCACGTTCTGCTGTAGCACGTAAAATTGTGGCACTTGGTGGAGATCCAGCTTACCGTGAGGGTGTAGTGACCGACAATGGCAATGTGATTTTAGATGTTTATAACCTGAACATCTTAAATGCACTTGAGCTTGAAAAGACCATCAATAACATTCCTGGTGTGGTATGTAACGGTATTTTTGCGATCAATAAAGCGGATATTGCTGTGGTTGCAACGGATAACGGGATTGAAGAACGTACCGCAGTTTAATTTTAAATTTCCCCAAGTCTCTCTTAAAAAAATGAGGGGCTAAAAGCAACAGCATTTTTATGGTGTTTTTCTCCCTCCTTTAACAAAGGAGGGCTGGGGAGGATGATTCAATAAAAGAATAATCTTAATGACCTTAACAGACCTACCCGAAATCCAAATCACCCATCATGCACGTGCGACCCGTTTACGACTGCGTGTTGAACCGACTCAAATTCGTTTAACCGTGCCTAAGTTCTGTAGTAAACGACAAATTCAGGAATTTTTAAATCAGTCTGAGCAATGGATGGTTGAAACTTGGCAAAAGCAGCAAGTGAGCCTTGTACAAGTCGATCGAACCCTACCGTCAGAATTACATTTATTTAATCGACAGCATGCATTAACGATCAGCTATAAAACACAAAGACATGCTTATCTTTTTGATGAGCAATCTAACCAACTATGGGTTAGTGATCGCCAGCCTGAAAGTTATTTAAAATCTTTTGTAATCGCATATGCCAAACAGCACTTGCCTGCCTATTTGCAACAGATTAGTCATGAAACAGGTTTAAAATTTGTACAATGCGCGGTTCGTCAGCCTAAAACCCGCTGGGGAAGTTGTAGTGTAAAGCATGATATTATGCTGAATAGTGCTTTGGCTCTGTTCCCTGAAGCGATTACGCGTTATGTCTGTGTGCATGAGTTGGCGCATACACGGCACTTTGACCACAGTGTACGTTTTTGGTCGGAAGTCGAGAAACATGATCCAGCGTTTCAACAACATCGTAGAACGCTAAAAACAACGGCATTGCCGCATTGGTGGTACCAAAAATAAAAGCAAGTTTTGACCAAAAAATATAAAATATATTTCTTGAGACTGATTGAGATGCCATTAAAAAATGCTATAAACCTCATGCAGTAACATCAATATTTACCAATTTCAGTCGACAGACATTTAATGTGAATTTTGCAGATATCCACTATTTTATATTAATTGTTCCAGCATGCCTGATTTTAATGGGTAGCTTACTTTTAATATGTCATTTTGTTTTTAAGGCTCCTGCATATCTTTTGTGGTTGGGTCTAGGGTATATCGTGCCGTCTTTTTCTGTGGCTACGCAGTGTTTCATGTCGAATAAGCAACTAGCATTGTTCGCTCCGATTTTGGGATCATTTTATTTGTTCGGGGCATGGTCTAGTGCTTATGCTATGGGGCTAAGAAAAAGAGCCAACGCACATTCGTCTGGATGTGCGATATTGATTGCAATCACATTGGTTTTGTTGAGCTATTATTCTTATATTGACGATCAGTTGTGGATCCGAATGCTCGTTTTAAATATATCCATTGCTGTGGTTGAGTCATTGGTGTTATTTTCAATGTTTAAAAATTATCAAAATGTTGATTTTCTTAATAAAATAGTTGATTTCTCCTATTTATTCATTGTGCTTTATACTTTCGCGCGTGGCATCATCATTTTTTTCTTTTTAAAAAATATACAAGCAGATATGTTGGCAACTTCTGTCTGGTGGTTAATGATGCTTGCTGCCAGCATTATCTTGAGCATGTGGTTTGCTATTGTTTTATTGGGTACTTTAGTCCGAGATATTATCCATCAACTGAATGATGAGCGTTTAAGAGATCCACTCACACATTTATTTAATCGACGTGGTTTTAATGAAGCAGCCAAAGTAAAGCTACATTGTTTATCTCAACAATCTTATTTTTTACTGATGTGTGATATTGACCATTTTAAAAAAATTAACGACCGCTATGGACATTTGATTGGAGATCAAATTTTACAGCAGGTGAGTCAAATTATTGGGCAAAACGTGTGTGGTCATGATCTTGTTGGACGTTTCGGTGGAGAGGAATTTATTATTTTATTGCAAGTAGATGATCTAGAGTTGGCTTATAGTATTGCTAATCGTATTCGTTTACGCATTTCGGATACTCAATTATCTTCAGAAAATATAACTGTGACAGCGAGTTTTGGACTCGCTGCAGTGCATCAACACAATTTAAAATATGCTATAAATGCTGCCGATCAATTGTTATATGATGCGAAAAATTCAGGACGAAACCAAATTTGTTTTGAGCCATCACTGACTGTATTAGATGCGCAACATTAAATGTCTATAGCACCAAAAACGCATAAATTCCAAGTAAAACAGTTTAGAAAGCAGAAACTTCCTGTCATACTAGGCAGCTACAAAGTGGATAGTTTAAGTTTGAGGTAATACACGTGATTTCAGTTGGTATTGTCGGCGGTACAGGTTATACAGGCGTTGAATTGTTGCGTCTTTTACTACGACACCCAAATGTGCAAGTAAGCGTATTAACATCGCGTACAGAAGATGGTCGCCGTGTAGATGATATGTTTCCAAGCCTACGTGGACATACCGAACTCAAATATTCAGATTTGAATATTGATGAACTGAAGAAATGTGATGTGGTGTTCTTTGCAACCCCGCATGGCGTTGCCATGAAGCATGCTGAAGAATTAGTCACTGCAAATACCAAAGTGATTGATCTTGCTGCAGACTTCCGTCTACAAGATTTAGAACAGTTCGAAAAATGGTATGGCATGCAACATGCATGTCCTGAACTATTAAAAGATTCAGTTTATGGTTTATCTGAGTTAAACCGCGAACAGATTAAACAAGCGAATGTCATTGGTAATCCAGGTTGTTATCCAACGACAGTGCAACTGGGTTTAGCGCCGTTATTTAAGCAAAACGACACATTAGTTAAACCTGAAAGTATTATTATTGATGCGAAATCTGGTGTGTCTGGTGCGGGACGTAAAGCCAGCCTTGGTATGATCTATTCTGAAAATGCGGATAATTTTAAAGCTTATGGCGTTGCAGGTCACCGTCACCATCCTGAAATTGTGGAAGCATTGGAAAATATTTCAGGCTTAAAAAATGTGTTTAATCACATTTTATTTGTGCCACATTTGGTGCCTATGATTCGTGGCATGCTCAGTACGATCTATGTGGATTTAACTGATGCGGGTGAAGCTATAGATGTACAGAGCTTATATGAGCAGTTTTATGCCAATGAAGCTTTTGTCGATGTCATGCCTGCGGGAAGTTCACCAGAGACACGCTCTGTGCGTGGTGCAAATCAATTACGCATTGCTTTGTATAAGCCGCAACCGAAAAAATTGGTGGTAATTTCTGTACAAGACAATTTAGTTAAAGGTGCAGCAGGTCAGGCTGTTCAAAACATGAACTTAATGTTTGGATTTGTCGAAACTGCGGGTCTAGATGGAATTGGTTTATTACCATAAAAAACGTTTTAAAACTTCACACACATTTAGATTTCGATTTAAATGTGTGTTTTGAATTGAATCAAAATAAGAGATGACGATGCCGAACACTGACACAAATATGACGTCACAACAGCCTGAACCTGCAAAGCCGTTTTTACAGACCAATAAGCCCTTGGCAATTGGTGCAGTAATATTGGTTGTTGCGAGCGGATTATTGGGTTATACCGTTGGACATCGTCAGGGTTTAACGGTCGTAGGTTTTGATGCTGATGCTGAGCAACTGGTCGAAGTAGTACAAAAGCAAAAGACCAGTCTGGATGCTTTAAATAAAAACTATAATGCTGCTGTTCAGGAACGTGATGTCGCTGTCACTAATTCAAACGAGCTATATTTGTCTTTGCAAAAAGCGCTAGATCAACAAGCACAGTCTGAAACGACAGCAGTCATTTATCGTGAGGTTTTACGTCAACGCGGCGGTATTCCTTTGGCTGTTCAGCATATTACGATCAAACCTTTGCCTGAAAATGCATTTGAATACCAACTTGATTTGGTTCAAGTCAGTCCCTCAAAACGTGCAGCCTCTGGTACCGTTGAGCTCAGACTGATTCGTGGTACAGAAGTTTTGGTTGTTCCTTTGGAAGACAAAAATTTTAACTTTGAGAACTATGAGCGTTTAACAGGGCGTTGGACGATGCCTAAAGGCTTTACGCCACAGTTTATCGAAGTCCGTTTAACAGGCAGCACGCCAGTGACACGACGCTTTAGTTGGTCACGTGGTGAGGCCGTAGAAAGTCAATCTGCATTTGTCACTGAAATTCCTCAGGCAGAGGCGAATGCACAATAATTGTGAATTGTAAGTTTATGGGTATTTCTAAGCGTTCAACGTGTTTAAACGAAATTAAGCAGTCTTTTCATGAGTCTGGCTATGTCGATTGGCATATCAGCCCGCGCTTGAGCAATGATGAACCGCATGAAGACGAAAATAGTGATGTCGCTGTCCAAACAGCGCCACCTGAATTGAAACGTCCGCCACTTTATGCTGTCGTTTTAATGAACGATGACTATACCCCAATGGACTTTGTTATTGAAATTTTACAACAATACTTTGCTTTGAATCTTGACCAAGCCACTCAAGTAATGCTAACTGTACATTATGAAGGAAAGGGTGTTGCAGGCGTTTACCCGAGAGACATCGCGGAAACAAAAGCAAACCAAGTCAATAATTACGCTCGGTCTCAAGGTCATCCGCTACTTTGTCAGATTGAGCCGAAAGATTAAGGGGGTTCCATGCTCAGTCGTCAATTAGAAGTATCCTTACGTTTGGCTGTTAGTATGGCTCGACAAAAGAGACATGAATTCCTAACAGTAGAACATTTGTTATTGGCTTTACTTGATAATGATTCAGCCGTGAATGCATTGAAAGCATGTGGTGCGGATATTATTTTGCTTCGTAAAGAGCTCGAAGAATATGTAGAGCAACATACCCCTAAATTGGGCGAGAACAGCGACCAAGCACCGCATCCAACTGAGAGTTTTGACCGTATTTTGCAACGTGCGATATTCCATGTGCAATCGAGTGGTGGAGACCGTACAGTTGAAGGTGCAGATATCCTTGTCGCAATGTATTCTGAGCGTGATTCTTTTGCTGTTTATTTATTAAAACGTCATCAAATTAATCGTTTAACCTTAACTCAGTATTTAGCACATGGTACTCGTAAAGACGAAGTGCAAGTTGAAGAAGAAGTTGAAGATTTAGATGGTGAGTCGAGCAGTTCAAGTAATGCTGGCCCGTTAGAGCTTTACACAACCAATTTAAATGTTGAAGCGCAAAAGGGAAAAACAGATCCTTTAATTGGTCGTGAAAAAGAAATTGAGCGTGCAGCACAAATTCTATGCCGTCGTCGTAAAAATAACCCGTTATTGGTGGGTGATCCTGGTGTCGGTAAAACATCTATTGCAGAAGGTTTGGCTTGGCTTATTGTCAATGGTAAAGCACCTAAACCATTGGCAAATGCAGAAGTGTATAGTTTAGATATTGGGGCGCTGGTTGCAGGAACAAAATATCGTGGAGACTTTGAAAAGCGCTTAAAACAATTGTTGAATGCCTTAAAAAAGAAACCAGAAGCGATTTTATTTATTGATGAAATCCACATGATTATTGGTGCAGGCTCAAGTATGGGCAGCACGATGGATGCGTCAAACTTGATTAAACCCGCTTTGGCCAATGGTTCATTGCGCTGCATAGGTTCAACCACGTTCCAAGAATACCGCCAAGTCTTTGAGAAAGACCATGCTTTGTCACGTCGTTTCCAAAAAATTGATGTCAATGAGCCATCTATTTCAGAAACGATTGATATCCTACGTGGTTTGAAGAGCAAATTTGAAGATTTCCATCATGTTAAATATGATGACAAAGCTTTAATTTCAGCGGTTGAGTTATCTGCGAAGTTTATTAATGACCGTTTCTTGCCGGATAAAGCCATTGATGTCATTGATGAAGCAGGGGCACAACGTCGTCTGAAAGCTGAACAAGATGATACGCTTATTACGGTGGAAAATATTGAAGATATCGTGTCGAAAATTGCACGTATTCCACCAAAAACCGTATCTAAAGATGACAAGACTGTTCTTGAAAATCTTGAGCGCGATTTAAAACGAGTGGTCTTTGGTCAAGATGAAGCCATCGAAGCTTTAGGCTCAGCAATTAAGCTGTCACGTGCAGGTTTAAAATCACCTGATAAACCTGTAGGTAGTTTTGTTTTTGCGGGTCCAACTGGGGTAGGTAAAACAGAAGTTACCAAACAACTTGCGAAATTATTGGGCGTTGAGCTGGTTCGTTTTGATATGTCGGAGTATATGGAGCGTCATGCGGTTTCACGTTTGATCGGTGCGCCTCCCGGTTATGTGGGCTTTGATCAAGGTGGTCTGTTGACCGATGCGATTCATAAGAATCCGCACTGTGTATTATTGCTAGATGAGATTGAAAAAGCACATCCAGACGTGTTCAACTTATTGTTGCAAATTATGGATCATGGTTCATTGACCGATAACAATGGTCGTAAATCAGACTTCCGTAATGTGGTGTTGGTCTTAACTACAAATATTGGTGCGGAAAGTATTTCTCGTGTGAGTATTGGCTTCATGGATCAAGACAACAGCAATGATAACCAAGATGCGATGAAAAAAGCGTTCTCTCCAGAGTTCCGAAATCGTTTGGATAGCGTAATTCAGTTTAAAGCGCTGCCTACTACTGTGATTGAAAATGTGGTAGATAAGTTCTTAACTGAATTACAAGCGCAACTGGACGAGAAAAAAGTCATTCTTGAAGTGGATCAAAGTGCACGTGAGTGGATGGCCGAAAATGGTTATGATCGTCTAATGGGTGCTCGCCCAATGCAACGATTGATTCAAGAGCATTTGAAAAAACCACTGGCTGAAATGATTCTATTCGGTGAGCTTGCAGAACATGGTGGCAATGTTGCGGTCTCTGTGAAAAAAGAAAATGGTAAAGCGGTTGGTTTGAAACTCGAAGTTTTTGAAGACCAAACGGCTGAACCTGCTTAAAGATTTTTACATCATCTAAAAACCCGTGTTCGCACGGGTTTTTTATTGAAAGCAAACGATTTAAAGACCAATAGCGAGTAAAAATAGACTGTATGGATATTCAATTCACTAAGATTTTTAGTACATTTGTACTGTTTTTAATTACAGCAGTGATGGAAATATTAGGCTGTTATTTTCCTTATTTGATTTTAAATCAGGCGAGAAGCCATTGGTTGTGGATTCCTACAGCTTTAGCGTTAGGTGCTTTTGTGTGGCTGTTGACTTTACATCCGGCTGCGTCAGGACGTATTTATGCGGCTTATGGTGGAATCTATATCTTTACCGCATTGCTGTGGTTGCGTTATGTCGATCAGGTTCAGCTTTCCCGTTGGGATATAATGGGCGGTGCAGTAGTTTTAATTGGTGCTGCTATGATTATTTTGCAACCACAAGGATTGGTTCGCTAGAGCAGAGAACCAATCACTATAAGGCATTATTATTTGATACCACAGTCTTTCTGTTTTAGCTCTAAATCGTAGCTGTTTTTTTCGGAGTTAAGCTGTAGTTTTACAATGTAGGGATTATGGCGCTGATATTGATGCTCGAAGAAAATATTGCAGTTTTGCAGGACATTCTTTTTAATCACTTTTTGAACTTCTTTTTCACCTAAATCTTGTTCAAACTGGGCGAAATCTGGGGTAATGATCATCCCTTTAAGTTCGGTACGGTCTGCATATAGATTAAATTGTTCAATGATGGTGTTATTATCAATTTCAATGGGAAGTGTTCTGGAGTCTTCTGCGGTTAATACCGTTAATATTTCATTCAACGTTTCAGGTTGTTGAATTTTAAAATTTGCATCAATAATTTGTTTGGATTGTAGGTAGTCATCGAATTCAGAAGCGTGAACCTGACAAAATGTAGTACTTAGGAGTGTAGCAAGGCACAGGCCAGTCTTTTTGAAATGCATGGAAAGTGTCGCTTATAAAAATTATGTTCCAATTATAGCTTTGCACGTATAAAAAAAGCACCCTTAGGTGCTTTTCTTTGGAAAAATAAATCAGTCTTTTTTTGCATTTTCATTGATTAAAAATTCAACCAATGCTTTTTGTGCATGTAAACGGTTTTCGGCTTCATCCCAAACCACAGCATTTTTATGGTCGAGCATTTTTTCAGAAATTTCTTCGCCGCGATGTGCAGGTAAACAGTGCATAAATAAACAATCAGGATGAGCAAGATCCATCAGGCGTTCATTCACTTGATAGTCAGCAAAAGCTGCTTCACGAATTTTTTGCTCTTCTTCTTGGCCCATGCTTGCCCATACATCGGTCACGATCAGGTCTGCATTGACAGCAGCATCTTCAGCAGAGTTAACCAGTTCTACACAGTGTGCAAATTCACTTAAAAATTCTGCTTTGGGTTCATAACCTTTAGGTGCTGCAATTTTGAGCTTGAAGCCCCACATGTGCGCTGCTTCAATATATGAATTACACATATTGTTGCCATCACCAATCCACGCTACAGTTTTACCTGCGATAGGTCCACGGTGTTCAACAAAAGTTTGAACATCTGCAAGCAGTTGGCAAGGGTGGTGATCATCGGTCAAAGCATTAATCACAGGAACTTTTGAATAAGACGCAAAACGTTCAACAATGTCATGTCCGAAAGTACGGATCATCACAATATCCAACATGCTTGAGATCACACGTGCTGAATCTTCAATCGGTTCACCACGACCCAGTTGCGTATCTCGTGGAGAAAGAAAAATTGCGCTACCACCGAACTGGCTCATGCCTGCTTCAAACGATACACGGGTACGAGTACTCGATTTTTCAAAAATCATACCCATAACTTTACCAACAAAAGGTTGGAAGACTTCGCTATTGTGCTGTTTACGTTTCAGTTCAATACCGCGTTGCACAACTTGGTTAAGTTCTAAAGTAGATAAATCGCGTAAGGTAAGAAAGTGACGTAGAGCCATTGTTACTCCACAATAATTGCTGAAAACTGAAATAAAAACAGAACAACAATTAGTTGTTGGTTGGTTAAAAGAAAACGAGAGTTGATTAATATACTATAAGCAAAGGAAATTGCAAAAAAACTAGAGTTTTTGATGACCTGCTAAAAAGCGGTCTACACAATATTCAATATGATTGTTGAGTTCTTCACGATCAAGAACAAGATCGACCCCCAAAATAATTCGCCACTCATAGTCGCGCAAAATACCGAAATACAGCATGGCTGAATTGTTGGGTTGGGGGCAATTGAGTTGTCCCTTTTCATGTGCTTGAGATAAGGCTTGAGCAATAGTTTTTTGAATCATTTGTGCACCATTTTCATGGATGTATTGTGCAAGCGCAGGATCTTTCTGTGTTTGATTGAGTATTAAACGAATAAAGGCAATGTTTTTAGGTTGAATGATGTGTTTGAGGAAGTTGGTTAAAATACGAATAAGATAAGTGCGTAATTCCTCAGTCTCACAGATACAAGTCAGGGTAATATCGCGATAAAATTGATCACGCCGATAATCACAAATTGCTTTAAACAAGCCTTTTTTGTTCCCAAAATATTTATAGATTGAGGCTTTTGATCCGCCTGCATGATTCACAATATCATCCAGTGATACAGCTTCATAACCATGTTCTAGAAAAAGATTAGTCGCACTCTCTAAAAGCGCTAAGCAACGTTCATGACCACGTTTGGTTTGTGGTGTATCCCGCGTTAGTGGTTCAAGTTGAACAGAAGTGTGCATAATAACTAAAAACAGCCTAATAAAATGTGTATCTCTAGTTGCTATCATAGCAAAAATATGCACACATTGTCTTTTTGAGGTGTATCTGTTTAGCACTAAAGGTCTGCTTATGGAAGAAAATTACACAATAAAAACGTGAACCATGGGACTAAAGTTTTAGAGTGATCATTCTAAAATGTCATAGCCAATTGGAACATTATGGCTATACTCAAAACTCGAAAATTAAAGTAAATGCCGTGGAAAGGACTATGACAGAACAAACGTCTGCAGGCTTAAGATTTAGACAAGCACTGGAAGTGGAAAAACCATTACAAATTATCGGTACAGTCAATGCTTATGCAGCAATGATGGCGAAACAGGTGGGTTACAAGGCCATCTATCTTTCGGGTGCTGGTGTTGCGAACTACTCTTACGGTCTTCCTGATTTGGGAATGACCAGCTTAGACAATGTCTTGGAAGATGTACGTCGTATTACCGAACGTGTAGATACACCACTACTGGTTGATATTGACACAGGTTGGGGTGGGGCATTTAACATTGCACGTACCGTGAAACAAATGATTGCTGCTGGAGCTGCTGCTGTCCACATCGAAGACCAAGTGGCACAAAAACGCTGTGGTCACCGCCCAAATAAAGAGATCGTGACCCAACAAGAAATGGTCGATCGTGTCAAAGCTGCTGTTGATGCCAAAACGGATTCAAACTTTGTGGTGATGGCACGGACTGATGCCCTACAAAAGGAAGGCCTACAAGCAGTGATTGACCGTGCATGTGCTTGTGTGGAAGCAGGTGCTGATGCGATCTTTGCCGAAGCAATGACAGATATCACGATGTACAAGACCGTCTGTGATGCAGTCGGTGTCCCTGTACTGGCGAACATTACCGAATTTGGCGATACTCCATACTACACCAAAGAACAACTTGCAGAACAAGGCATCTCGATGGTGCTGTATCCGCTGTCACCGACCCGCGCTATGCAAAAGGCAGCACTGGAAGTGATGCATGCTATTCGCAATGACGGTACTCAGGTCAATGTACTGGATAAAATGCAACAACGAAAAGAACTCTATGAATTTCTCGATTATCACACCTTTGAAAACACATTAGATAAGCTGTTTAAACAGGAGAATTAAAAATGGCAGAAGGAAAAGTCCTTACAGGCGCAGGATTGCGTGGACAAGTTGCGGGAAAAACGGCACTTTCAACTGTAGGTAAAAGTGGCGCAGGCTTAACCTACCGTGGTTACGATGTGCAAGATTTGGCAGAAAATTGTCAATTTGAAGAAGTCGCTTATTTGATCTTCTTTGGTGAACTACCAACAGCAGAACAACTTATAGCCTACAAAGCGAAACTTAAATTACTACGCCAATTACCGCAAGCGTTGAAAGAAGTGCTTGAGCGTATTCCTGCAGACTCACACCCAATGGATGTGATGCGCACAGGCGTGTCCATGCTGGGTAATCTAGAAACGGAACACTCTTTTGCCGAACAACAAGATGTTGCTGACCGTATTCTTGCAACACTGCCTGCGATTATTTGCTACTGGTATCGTTTTAGTCATGATGGCGTGCGTATTGAAGAAAATACTGATGATGATTCAATTGGCGCTCAATTCCTGCATTTACTGCATGGTGAAAAGCCAAACGAATTGCATGAGCAGGTAATGAATGTATCTTTGATCCTTTATGCAGAGCATGAGTTCAACGCCTCTACATTTACTGCACGTGTGTGTGCTTCAACTTTATCCGATATGCATTCATGCATTACAGGTGCAATTGGTTCACTACGTGGTCCATTACACGGTGGTGCCAATGAAGCTGCGATGGAAATGATTGAAAACTGGACATCAGCTGACGAAGCTGAGCGTGAAATGTTGGGTAAACTGGAGCGTAAAGAAAAGATCATGGGCTTTGGTCATGCAATCTACAAAGACAATGATCCGCGCAATGGCATCATTAAGATTTGGTCAGAGCGCTTAGCCAAAGACGTAGGCGATACAGTGCTTTATCCAGTATCGGTACGCTGTGAAGAGGTGATGTGGCGTGAGAAAAAATTGTTCTGTAATGCAGACTTTTTCCATGCATCGGCATATCACTTTATGGGTATTGCAACCAAATTATTTACCCCAATCTTCGTGATGAGTCGTGTAACAGGCTGGGCCGCACATGTGATGGAACAACGTGCGGATAACCGTATTATTCGTCCGAGTGCAGACTATACTGGGCCTGAGCTACGTAAAGTTGTGCCAATTGAAGAGCGTACAGCTGCATAAGTGAGTCAACAAAAAAGCCTCTTCGGAGGCTTTTTTTATATCAATATCTGTTTCAAAAAAGTGCTTAGATGTCTGGACTGCTGTGATTATTTTTTAATTTCATATAAATGTTTAATTTTCATGAAATATTTTATAAATAGAAAAATATAGTTGCTATAATTGCGACCGTTTTCATTCTTATTTTTCTCAATTGTAATTGATTTTATGAAGCTTAAATTTTTGTGTGCATCTGCACTATGTTTTGGGTTGTCTAACTCTGTCTTTGCTATGCCTTTTGACCCACTGATTGGGACGTGGAAGGTTATTGATGACCGAACAGGTTCTTATATTTCAGATATTGTGATTCGTAAGAACTCAAAAACAGCACAATATAGCGCAGTAGTGACGAAATATTATCCTTTGGCTGGCGCACCGATCAGTGATGTTTGTACAAAATGTCAGGGTGGGCTCAAGGATAAACCAATCTTTGGTATGCAAATTTTAAGCGGTTTAGTAGCTGATAAAACAGGCCAGACGTTTGCAAAAGGCGTATGGATAAATCCTCAAGATGGTCGTACATATAATATCAATACGGCACAAATCAACGCAGGTAAAGACCAACTGAAAGTACAAGCTTCAGCAAAAGATGCGAAGGGTGTGAGCAACATGACTTGGAAAAAGTTGTAAAAATCTCAAGATAAGGTAAAGATCGCCATCACACTTGAATGTGGTGGCTTTTTTGTAGGAAATCGCTCGACGTATGTGCTTTATAGGAAAGCTGACTACGCGTATTTGGAAGGGTGACCTTGAAAGTATATTTTTAAGAAGTCGAACTGACCACAATATATTGTTTAGGTGAATATTTATTAAAATGGATTACTCATTGAAAATGATAACCATTATTATATGTTAATATTCGTTATCACATGATTTTGTACATGAAAAATGACTCATTTTTATAGAAAGACTTTCAATATTGTATTGGCTTCGTTATCCCTGTTGGGGTTTAGTTCAGGTTTATATGCAAAGCCAGAAATGAAACCTCTAGCTGCGAATATCGCAGAAGTGGGCTCTGAGTATTATAATTTTAAAATTAAAGAGTTTGTATCTAAAGACCCACAAAAAACATATAGAGTGTGGTTAGGTATTCCTAAAACAGCACAAAATGAACAAAAAGCTTATCCATCTGTTTTTATGTTGGATGGGAATTCTGCGATGTCTCATTTGAATGAGGATGTGCTGAAATCTTTACTGGAAAATGATGCGCCTATATTGGTTGCTATAGGTTATAAAACCAATTTGCCATTTGCCACAGCATTTCGCTCGCTCGACTATACGCCAGCGGATCTATCGACTGGAAAACCTGCGCATGATCCTAGAAATCCAGAGCGAATGAGCGGGGGGAGTGCTGATTTTAGAAATGTGATTTTGAGCGATATCGCGCCTTGGGTTGAGCAAAATGTAAAGCTTGATGCACAAAAAAGAGCACTGTGGGGACATTCATACGGTGGTTTATTTGTCCTTGATAGTTTGATTGATGGGCGTTACTTTAGTCATTTCTTTGCCGCAAGCCCGTCTCTATCTTGGGCTGATCAGCGTATAATGAAAAAAACTAAGAACGCAAAAATAGCCCAAGATTCGAAAAAGCATCTATTACTGATGGAAGGTGATCTTTTAGCAAATGTAGGCAGCCAGCAGAGTCCTAATTTTGATGCAAGTGGTATCAACAACAATAGAGAGGTGCTTGCTATAACTAAGCAACATGGAGTGGATGCTAAATTTTTAATCTATCCAAATTTAAAGCATGGTGAGGTGTTTAAGGCGTCTTTATTAGACGTGCTTTCAAATCAATGGTATTGATGGCATTTAAACCATCCGAACATGAAAAAGCCTGATCGTATATGATCAGGCTTTTTATTTTAAACAACGTTAAACAGGGTTTTGTTCTAGTAGCACTTGGCCATATTGGGCGCGGAGTTCACGTTTTAGCATTTTACCCGTGCCACTCAGTGGAATACTGTCGACAAAAATCACACGGTCGGGAATCTGCCATTTCGCAATTTTGTCGGTATAGTACTCCAAAAGGTCTAGTTCAGTGATTGTACTTTCAGGTCGTTTCACCGCAATCACAATTGGACGCTCATCCCATTTTGGATGTTCTGCAGCAATGACAGCCGCCATAAGAATGTCTGGATGACCCATTGCAAGGTTTTCAAGCTCAACCGATGAAATCCACTCACCACCAGACTTAATCAAATCTTTAGAACGGTCACTGATGTATAAGAAGCCATCTTCATCTAAGGTTGCGATGTCGCCTGTATCAAACCAGCCATCGGTTGTGAGTGCGGATTCAGCTTTACCAAAGTAGCTGTCAATAATCCAGTGACCCTTAATTTGTAGATTGCCAATCTGCTCGCCATCACGTGCAATTTCGTTGTTGCCTTTTTCCTCATCAGTAAGACGTAAATCCACGCCAAAAGGCGGACGACCTTGAGATAAGCGCAGTTGGAAACGTTTTTGTTCAGAGAGCTGTTGATGTTTGGCTTTCAGTTGGTTGGCAGAGCCGAGTGGACTGGTTTCGGTCATGCCCCATGCATGGATAGTTTCACAGTTATATTCGTTTTTAAACGCCGCTAACATGGAGGGTGGGCAGGCTGAACCACCCACAACGTTGCGGTTCATACTTGTCAATTGACTACCTAATTGTTTTGCTGCTGCCAGTAAACCTTGCCAAATGGTTGGAACACCCAAAGCCACAGTAACTTTATACGAGTCAATCATATTCACTAGACTCGGCCCATCTAAACCAGGTCCAGGCAATACAACTGTACAACCCACCATAGCCGCGGCATAAGGTGTACCCCAAGCATTGACATGGAACATGGGCACTACAGGCAACATGATGTCATTTGCAGACAGATTAAGTGAGTCGGGTAGGCTGATGGCAAAACTATGCAAAATGGTGGAGCGGTGGCTATATAGCACACCTTTTGGATTTCCTGTTGTACCTGAGGTATAGCACAAAGAGCTTGCGGTTTGCTCATCAAAGCTTGGCCATGTGAACTGTTCAGACTCTTTGCTGACCAAGTCATCATAAAATTTCACATCGGCGATTTTTTCTGTAATAGCCTCATCTGAGGCATCTAGGCAAATAAAGTGTTCAACATGCGGTAAATGTGCTTTTACCGCAGCAATGAGTGGCGCAAAGGTTTTATCAAATAACACCACACGATCTTGCGCATCATTGATAATAAAAATCAGTTGTTCTGGAAACAAACGTGGGTTGATGGTATGGCAAATATAACCACTGCCAGAGATGGCATACCAAGATTCTAGGTGACGATGATTGTTCCATGCGATGGTCGCCACACGGTCGCTTTGCGAAAGCCCTAAACCTTTAAGCACATTGGCAAATCGTTTAGAGTTGGCTGCGACTTTGGCCCAGTTGGTTTCAGTAATACTGCCGTCTGTATTTTTAGAAATAATGGCTGTGTCGGCATGATAGCGTTCTGCGTGATCAATCAGATTGCTAATCAATAGCGGTTGAAACATCATACGTCCAAGCATGTATAAATATCCTTATCGTTGCTTTTTTATCAAATTATTTATTGGTTTCTCAAAACATCTGCTTTGAGCATTCATTGTATTTTTATCCTAGCTTGATCCAAATTTAAATCAAGTTTTGTTTCATCTTCTGCCGCATTTTTAAAAGTGATGTGAACCAAAACTACAAGTAAATGAAAAGCATCATTTAAAAAAGTAAATGACCATTGATCACTTTATGCTGTTATTCGACAAAAGGCACTTGAAATTTATAAAAAGTATGTTTAAAAATGTGTATAGCTCATGAAACATGAGTTGTGGGTATTTCAGGACGATATACTCGTTTTAAGAAGCTAATTTTTAAAAAATCACTTACAGGAGTTAAAAATGCTTCAGTTGTTTAAAAAATTATTTTGCATCCACGTTTATGAATATGAACAAATGACTGAAATCGGGGAGCATATGGAATGCCGGAAGTGTGGGGATTCTAAAACCGACTAAATTAAGTAAAAAAAGTGAGCGCAGGCTCACTTTTTTAATGTCTATATTTTATGGCTTAGTTTGACTGAATGCAGTCAAAATTGCTTACAATAGCCTGATCACAGTGTTTAGCGTACCTAGATGATGACTAAAAATTTTCAAGCACAGACTTATATTGTTGATGATAATTTGAGTGATACCTTAAGCTGGCTGTGTCAGCATCAAGAGTGTTTTGATTCTTTTCACTATGATGCGATTCGCCAAACATTAATTGTACGCCATGCCAATGGTGAAGATGAGATCTTCCAAGGCGATTATCTGAATGCCAGTTATGGTATTTTAATTACTGCACATAATTTTGCTCAGTCATCTGAACGTTAAACAGATAGAGATTAAAAAAGCCCCTTATTGAAATAAGGGGCTTTTTTTGTGCTTAGCAAATCTTGGGAATTAGCTTGCCATGGCATCTAGGCTCAGGTCTGCCACTGTCGGTTTTGGCTTTTCAGCCACTAAACCTAATTTGCTGAACAGTTGACGGTCTTTACCTTCGCCTGCATTTGGTGTTGTTAGTAGTTTCTCACCCGAGAACAATGAGTTTGCACCCGCCATAAATGCAAGCGCTTGGTCTGAGTCAGAAAGTGCTTCACGACCTGCAGACAAGCGGATATAGCTGTGCGGCATGATAATACGTGCAACAGCAATAGTACGAATCCATTCTGTCACATCGAGTTTTTCGACATCTGCCAATGGCGTGCCTTCAATTGGAACCAACATGTTGATAGGTACAGATTCTGGGTGAATTGGCATTGTTGCAAGTTCTTGCAATAAACCAATACGGTCTTCTTTCTTTTCACCTAGACCAACAATACCACCGCTACACACCTTCATGCCTGCTTGGCGGACATATTCTAAGGTATTTAAACGGTCGTCAAAGGTACGTGTACTAATAATATGTGAATAATACTCGCGTGAAGTGTCGAGGTTATGGTTGTAATAATCTAAACCTGCATCTTTTAAACGTCCAGCTTGAGACTCATTCAGCATCCCTAAAGTCATACAAGTCTCTAAACCGAGTGCTTTTACTTCTTTAACCATTTCTAGTACATAAGGCATGTCGCGCTCATGTGGATTACGCCAAGCTGCGCCCATACAAAAACGAGATGAGCCTGATGCTAACGCTTCTTTTGCCTCAGAGATGACTTTGTCTACAGCAATGCGTTTTTCTGCTTCAAGTTTTGAGTCATAACGTGCTGACTGAGAGCAGTATTTACAATCTTCAGGGCATTTGCCTGTTTTAATCGACAATAAAGTACTTACTTGAATGGTATTGGCTTGGAAATGTTGGCGATGTACGGTCTGCGCTTGAAAGACGAGATCAAGAAAAGGCTGATCATACAAAGCTTCGATTTCTTCACGCGTCCAATCATTGCGTAGGTTCATAATGGCGATCCATTTTTAATTCTAACTTGTATACATCATACATTTAACGTGCCAACTTAAAAGGCATTATTGCTCAGTTTTAATAGTATCTCCCGATTATGTTTCTAATTTTATCTTTTTATGAGATTATGGAAATAGTTGCAAAGTTGAGCACTTTTCTCGAAATTTGGCTGCAAAATTCTATTTCTATGAATCTGTGGATGTGTTGAAAATGCAGCTAAATAGATAAAATAGATAAAATTATGCAAGCAACTGGCTGTTTGATTAAACCCTTTTGGATGGAGGGTGTTCGAAGCAAGTTTTACGACTTTTTCATCAGTTGCTCTTGGATGGCCCAGTCAATATGGACTTGCACAATATCGTTAAGCTCTGAGCGAGAAGTGTGTAATTGTTGCAAAATTTCATCCGAAAATGGTGCGTTGCCCAAACCAATCGCAACATTACGCATAAAGCTTTGATAGCCTGTTCGCCGCAGAGGACTCCCTTCAGTATTTGCCATAAAGGTACTTTCATCCCATTGCCAAAGGTCAAGCAGTTGGATGTCATCCAAGCCATGACGCGGGTTAAAATCATCAATCGGCGTGGTTTTGGCAAAGCTATTCCATGGGCAAATGAGCTGACAGTCATCGCAACCAAACACACGGTTGCCGATACCACGGCGTAGTTCTACAGGGATAATGCCTTGGAACTCAATGGTTAAATAGGCAATGCATTTACGTGCATCTAGCAAATAAGGTTCAACAATCGCTTGAGTCGGGCAAATATCAATACATGCGCTACATGAGCCACAGTGTTTGGTGGTGGCTTGGTCAAAAGGTAACTCTAAAGAGGTAAAGAGTTCGCCTAAGACAAAAAATGAGCCTGATGTTTTATGGATGAGTAAGGTGTGTTTACCCACCCAGCCCATACCTGCATTTTCAGCCAATGATTTTTCAAAAATGGGTGCTGAGTCTGCAAAGGGGCGAGATTCAAAATCACCCACTTTGGCTTTGATTTTCTGCGAAAGGGTCTTTAAACGTCCACGCATGACTTTGTGATAGTCACGTCCACGTGCATAGCGCGCAATAATGGCACTATTTGGTGCAAAAGGCACAAGACGGGGTTCAGGCACGGCAACTAAATAATCCATACGCACACAAATAATACTTTTGGTGCCTGGAACAAGCAGGGTCGGATCTGCACGTTTTTCTAAGTTTTCAGCAAGAAAATGCATGTCACCATGATAACCAAGCTCTAAATATTTTTTAAAACGCGGCAATTCAACTTGAGCATCTGGTTTGGCGATGACACAATCAGAAAACCCCAAAGCCAGCGCTTCAGATTTAATCCAAGCCTTAATTTGCTCTGGATCATATTGATCTACAGGGATTTTTGAGGAAGATATGAGTGTTGTCATAACCAAGAACAAAGGAAAAATCATGCATCAGCAAGTGTACCACAGCAGTGAGATTCAAGCATGGGAAGGGCGTTGGTTTGCGCAGCAAAATAGTGCTTATGGGTTGATGCAACAAGTCGCATGGTCAACAACTGAGCAGGTGCTTCCTAGGCTTAAACAGCAGCAAGTCAAAAGTGTTGCGGTGTGTTGTGGTCAAGGCAACAATGCAGGTGATGGTTACTTAATTGCATCGTATCTAGCCGCGCAAGGTTATGATGTTGAAATTTATGCAGCGGCTTTGGGTGCATCTACATCACTGCAACAAGCACATGCAACGGCTGTGCAACAGGGGATAGTGATTCATACAGGCTTTGCTTTTCAACGTGCTTATGATGCGTATATTGATGCTTTGTTTGGGATTGGTTTAAACCGTGAACTCAGTTCAGACTGGCAAGCAGTGATTCAGAAAATCAATAGACAAGCAGGTTTAAAAATTGCCATCGACCTTCCGAGTGGTTTACATGCCAACACGGGGCAGGCTTTACCTTGTGCTATTGTCGCTGATTATACTTTTACGGCTCTCGGTTTAAAGGCAGGTTTATTTACTGGACAGGGGAAGGCTTTTGCGGGGGAAGTCATGCTTATTTCACTGCTTCCAGTAGACAGCGAATTAAAGCCTTTAGCGTCACTTGCTCCACAGCATGTGCAGCTTGAACGGCGTCAAGCCTTTGGGCATAAAGGAAGTTATGGGCATGTACTCGTGATTGGAGGGCATGCACAGATGGGCGGTGCAGTGATGCTGGCTGCAGAAGCTGCCTTTCATGCGGGTGCAGGTAAGGTGACGGTGGTGTGTGATGCAAAACACCATACTGCAATTTTAGCCCGTGCACCGAATATTATGCTGCGCGATATTAACCAAATGTCGCTCCAAGAACGTGAAGCGTTGCTGGCACATGTGGATGCAGTCAGTTTTGGTATGGGGTTGGGACGAGACTCGTGGGCTCAACAGCAGTTTGAGGCATGGTTTCCACTCATTCAGATCAGTGCTTTACAGGTGGTGCTAGATGCAGATGCCTTATGGTTTTTGGCCTCAAAGCCAGTAAAGCTTGGTAAACAGGTCTACGCAACACCGCATCCGGGAGAAGCGGCGACTTTACTGGGCATAACTACTTTGGCGGTAGAATCTGACCGCATTGCAGCTATTTATGCCTTACAAGAAAAATATGCAGGGCAATGGGTGCTGAAAGGGTCGGGAAGCTTGATTTTAGATACGCAACTTTGGATTTGTACCGCAGGTAATCCAGGGATGGGGACAGGTGGAATGGGGGATGTATTGACAGGCATGATTGCCAGTTTAAAAGCACAGTTGCAAGATGACATTGCGTTACATCAAATTGTGACTTTACATGCCCAAGCAGGCGACCTCTTGGCTCAGCAAGGTGAGCGTGGTTTACAAGCACAGCACATGAGTCAGGCTATTTATACGGTCGTGAACCGAGAGTATACGGTATGAAAGCAGTAAAACTGACTATATCGGGAAAAGTTCAGGGTGTCGGATATCGACGTTGGTTTGCACAACATGCTGTTGCTTTAGGTTTAAAGGGTTATGTACTGAATCTGGATTCAGGTGCAGTTGAAGCATTGCTTTTGGGTGATGATGGTACGGTTGCCGAACTGGTGAATTTTGCTAAAGTCGGGCCAACTCATGCGTTAGTCAAGGATGTAGTCATCGTAGAACTGGCTTCAGAACAGCAATCATTTACCGCTTTTGAAATACGTCGCGAATGACTAAGTATTCAAAATAAAAAAGGCGGAAGTTTAACTTCCGCCTTTTTTCTAAGCGTGTTAAATCTTAGTGATGGTGACCACCAGCACCGTGCGCATGGCCGTGCTGTAATTCGTCTTCAGTTGCATCGCGGATTTCTACGATTTCAACTTCGAAAGTTAAGTCTTGACCAGCAAGTGGGAAGTTCGCATCAACAATTACGTTTTCGCCTTCAACTGCTTTTACAGTGACGATTTGAACGCCATCATCAGTTTGAGCTTGGAACTGCATACCCGCTTGGATGTTGTCAACGCCTTGGAACATTTGCGCTGGAACTTCTTGAACAAGTTCAGGGTTGTATTCGCCATAACCTTCAGCAGCAGGAACAGTAACAGTGAATTTTTCACCTACAGTTTTGCCTAGCAATGCATTTTCTAAACCTGGGATGATGTTACCTGCGCCGTGCAAATATGCAAGTGGTTCACCTTGTGATTGGTCTAGCGTTTCGCCTTCTGCGTTAGTCAATTTGTAGTTGAAAGAAACCACGTGATCATTTGCGATAGCAGTCATGTTTTTCGTCCATTCATTTAGAATTTAAGGGGTATATCATAAAGTGAAAAGCAGCTTTTGTAGACTAAATTTAGTAAAAAACTGCATTTTCCACGTTCTTATGGCGTTTTTTTATTAGTGGGGACACATTTTTAGATTTCAATGCAATTTTATTTTTGGACCGACTTTTTTATTCATCAGATCCTTTGCGGTCATTAATCCAGCTTGAGTATAACCATGTAGGGTCGCTTGATGGAGTCGATATAAAGAAACATACATGGATTTTGCCAGCACGCCTTGCACATTGACTTGTCCAAGGAGTTCGCCGACTGCTTTATATTGGCTGAGGGAAACCAAAGAACCTTTGTCAGAAAATTTAAACATCGGCAAAGACTGACCATGAATGCGCGCTTTGAGCGCTCGAACCAAAAAGGCAGCTTGTTGACTAGCCACTTGAGCGCGTGGGCCAAGGACTGGCTCATCGGCAGCAGGTTGGCAGTGCGCACAGTCTCCAAAGGCAAAAATATTGGGATCAGTACGAGTTTGCAATGTCGCGTAGACGATTAAGCGACCAATCTTGTCTTTTTGGAAACTTTCAAGGCTATTTAAAACTTGAGGTGCTTGAATACCTGCCGCCCAAACTTTTAAATCAGCATCAATTTGTTGACCATCGGCAAAATAAATATGGTCTTTGTCTAATTTTGCAACACGGTGATGAGTGAGGACTTCAACACCAAGCTTTTCCAATTGCGCATGAGTGTGATTTGCCATTTTGGTGGATAGGGCGGGAAGAAGACGATCCGCTGCCTCAATCAAGGTGACTTTCACTTTGTTTGGGTCAATTTTATTGAGACCGTATTTAAAAAAGGTGCTTTTCGCATGGACCAATTCGGCAGCAAGCTCAACTCCTGTGGCACCTGCACCAATAATAGCAATATTGAGTGCACGTGTTTCGGGACGGTTTTGTGCATCTAAATACAAATGTAGAAGGTCTTGCTGGAAAATTTCAGCTTGTTGGCGACTGTCGAGGAAATGGCAGTAATGTTTAGCGCCTTCGGTCGCAAAGTCGTTAGAGGTCGAACCAACTGCAAGGACTAAGCTGTCGTAGTTGAGTGCAAACTGCGTGGTTTCACTGCTTTGTTTGGCATATTGGCGTGCTTCAAGTTTTACTTGTTTATGTTCTTGGTCTAAGCCGACAAAACGACCCAAAACAAACTCATAATGATGTTTAGAGGCATGGGCAAAGTAATTGATTTCTTCAACACTAGGGTTGAGTGTACCAGCCGCAATTTCATGTAATAACGGTTTCCAGATATGCGTCAGGTTTTGATCGACAAGGGTGATTTTTGCTTGTTTGGATTTTCCTAAGCTGTCTCCGAGTTGTGTTGCTAACTCTAGACCACCTGCACCGCCACCAATAATGACAATATGGTGTGGCACTTGTTCTGTTTGTACAGCCATATGAAGCAACCTATTTTATTATTAAAAAAAAAGAAGATGACATTGAATATGCCATCTTCTTGATTTAATGATAATTAGATTGTCTTACAAGTTACATAAAGTATAAAACTCAAGATATGTTTTAAACCTAGCCTAGAGTATAGGTTTTGGCCTGAGGTTCATCGCTTGATAAAAATGGAAACAAGCTTTTGAACCAGATCATGAGTCTCTGGAAAATATTGGCTTCTTCAATATGTACGTCATCTTCTATAGTAAAAGTTTGAATAAGCTGGTTATTTTGATAAACCTGAACTTTAGCCAGTTGCATTACTTCTGCAAGTGGTGCGGTTAGTTTGTTCTGTAAAACTTCTATATTAAAATGTGTTTTAGTCGATTCTAAAGGTGCGATCGGTTGGATTGTACCATTGCCTGTATTGAGCATAATACGTTGATTGGTTTGATCAAAGGCATGTAAATCAATTGCATAAGGTTGATCGTACAATGATGTGGTCACAATTTTCGGTTGTTTGCTTTCGACTTTGAAAATTTTCAAAGTTGATTTGACAACGGGAAGTTCCGCAATGATTTGTTTATCCTTCAGCGCAACTTCGTTGCGTGTGTAGGTATAAGACAAATTCATGAGATTGTGCGCAACCTCTGCACGTTTTGCTGCACTTTGCGTTCCTAATACAATCACCACCAAACGACGGTTTGGGTTTTCAGGGTTCATTGTTGGGCGGTTCGCTGTTAGGGCTAGGTTATATCCCGCTGCTTTGGTATAACCCGTTTTTAAGCCATCGACTGTTGGGTCTTGTTTTAACAGAAGATTGGTCGCACGGTGAAAGCGTTGGTTATAACTAAAACTTTGCTGTTTTGAATAGTACAAATAGTCGGGTGTTTCATTCACTAAGGCTTGACCTAACAGCGCTAAGTCATGTGCAGTCGAATAGTGTTCGGGCATGGTAATACCTGCTGGGTTCTGAAAATGTGTTTCAGTCATTCCCAGTGCTTTGGCTTCTTGGTTCATTCGTGCCACAAAGTGAGGAATATCACCAGAAATACGTTCTGCCAAAGTCACCGCTGCATCATTGGCCGACATCACCACTAAACCCGCTAAAAGCTGATCAACTGAAATCTGTTCACCTTGTTTTAAATACATTTGCGACTCATCCCACATCACCGTACTAACCACAGGTGTCGCGGTAAGAATTTCGCTTTTGTTTAGTTTTCCTGCATTAATTTCTTTCAGTGCAATGTAGGCAACCATCATTTTGGTGAGCGAAGCGGGAGCACGCTGCACATGACTATTGTGTTCTGCAATGACTTGCCCTGATTGGCTGTCAAAAACGGTCCAAGCTTGAGCTTCAACTGTTTCAGGAACAATGTTGAGCAATGCGGCTTGAGTGAAACTTGAACACAAGGCGAAGAGTGTAGCGATAAAGTAGATGACAGCTTTCAATGAAATTCCCTAACTAAGCCATTCCGTGACTTTTAAACCGAAAACAGCTGCAAATGCTATGCCTTTTTTTCGCCAATGACCAGTCAAAAATGCAGACAAATGTGACTGTGACGCAAAACTGGCTTAAATAATGATAAGCTAAGTTATAACTCATTTCATTTTATTTTGTATTGCCCATTATGTTGCATTATCAGATCGAATTTGACGATTATCGTCAGCACCTTATACACGTGACTTTACGTTTTGTAGCAGACCCAACACAGGTACTTTCATTACCGACTTGGATTCCGGGTAGTTACCTCATTCGTGAGTTTTCAAAGCATATTGAATCTGTTCGTGCTTATGATGAAGAAGGGCGGTTATTACAAATCCAAAAATTTGAAAAGAATAAATGGCGTCTTTTTAATACCGATCATGAATTGATTACGGTTGAATATGATGTATATGCTTATGATCTGTCGGTGCGCGGTGCGTATGTAGATCAAACCCGTTTATATGTCAATCCTGCATGTGCATGTTTAGGTCTGGAAGGTCAAGAGGATAAAGCTGTTGAAGTTGAACTGTTCCTTCCTGATGAGCTGAAACACTTCCAATTAGCGACAGGTATGGCTTCAAAAAGCCTTGTTAAAGGTCGTTTTACCTTAAAAGCCAAAAACTATGCTGAGCTAATTGATGCACCATTTGAGTTGGCAGAGCAGACTCGTTTTGCTTTTGAAGCCAATAGCATTCCACACGAGTTTGTAGTGTCAGGCAAACATGCCATGAATGCTGCACGTATGCAGCAAGACATTGAAAAAATCTGCGCAACAGAAATCTCAATGTTTGGCTCAGCGCCATTTGCAAACTACACCTTTATGACGATGGCTACAGCAAATAGTTATGGTGGTTTGGAGCATCCAAATTCAACCAGTTTGATTAGTCCACGTGAAGACTTGCCCAAAGTTAATGAGCCTGAAGAACCATCTGAAGACTATCAACGTTTCTTAGGTTTATGTAGTCATGAATACTTCCACTCATGGTTGGTCAAATTCATTCGTCCTGAAAACTTTGTCAATTATGATTTAAACAAAGAAGGCTATACCTCTTTGCTTTGGATTTTTGAAGGTTTCACGTCTTATTATGATGACCTGATTTTGCTGCGTAGCGGTGTGATTTCTCAAGCCTCATATATCAAACTACTCAAAATTCAGATTGATCGTTATTTACAAAATCCAGGTCGTTTTGTTCAGTCTGTGTCTGAGTCTAGCTTTGATGCATGGGTGAAATTTTACCGTCAGGATGAAAACTCGAACAATGCAGGCACCAGCTATTACAACAAAGGTTGTTTGGTTGCCCTATGCTTAGACTTGGGTTTACGGTTACGTGGTTCAAGTCTAGACTCGCTTATGCGTAAACTTTATGAAAACGCGCAAAAGGGCATACAAGTACATGAGCGTACGATTGTTGAATTGTGTAATGAACTCACAGGTGATAACTGGATTGAGCAAATCAATCACCTCATTAACACCACAGATGAGTTGCCGCTCGATCAGCTTTTCCCTGAGTTTGGTTTAAGCTATAGCCTGAAAAATGATAAGTCATTACCGTTGGGTTTAAAGCTTGTAGATAAGCCAGAGGGTGTGTTGGTGCAAAGTGCGCGTCGTGATGGCTCTGCTGCTCAAGCTGGTCTTTCTGCCCATGATGTGATCATTGCGATTGATGGTCTCAAAGCAACGGTGAAATTGGTAGAAAAATATGCCAAGCAAGACGATACCTATAGCATTCTGGCATTCCGCCGTGATGAGTTGCTGAGCTTTGATGTAAAAGCTGCTGGTTCAGAACTGACCGAAGTTGAATTGAAAGTCGAAGACCAAGCGAAAGCAGAAAAGTGGCTCAAGCTTTAATGCTTAACCTACTTTATTTGTCATTCTGTTGAGATAAAAACCGATGTTTAGACATCGGTTTTTTATATTTTTTCGTTTGTGAATGTTAACTACCACGATAAGTTGAATAACCGTACGGACTGATCAATAATGGAATATGATAATGATCCAATGAGCCATCAATCACAAAGACAACAGGCACTTCTGGAAAAAAAGAGCGCTGATTTTTTTGACGAAACCAATCACCTGTTTTAAAAGTAACTTTATAGACACCTTTTTGTAGACTGGTATCTTTAGGGTATAAATCATTGATACGGCCTTGATCATCCGTTGCCGCTGAATTGATTTCAGTCCATTTATCATTTTGTTGTGCTTCAAGCGTTACTTTGACATTAGCTGATGGTAAACCATTTTCTAAATTCAGTACGTGTACACTTAATGGGTTCTGTGCAAAACATAATGAAGAAAAACCAAGTCCAATGAGAGGAAGGAGTATTTTCATCATCTAATTGATCCTTAATGTTGCATAAAAGTATTAAGTTTAACCAAAGTCATAAAAATCATAGGTTTAAAAAATGTAAAATTGGTTTAATAAGAAATAAATTTTTGGCTTTTTTCTTCATCGAGTTTGCGAGTCTAAGCTCTATAATGAAGCAAGTGATTCTATTTTTCTCTAAATTCGCACTGTTTTAGGGATCTTGTTGTCAATTTTCCAGAAGATTGTAGAGCGTTTGCGGAAAACAGGAAGGATTAGAGTAAATATTCAGCATCATTTTTTTTCGAAATGTCGTTATCACAGGATATTACGTTGACTGAAAAGCAATGAAAGCCGATACTTTCAGGGTTTTATTCAAGCACATCGGTTCGCAGGGGCTGAGCCAGAAGCTCATCACCCTAAAAAACTCAATCTAACGCAAGGGGCTATATATGGCTGGTGGAAAGTCAACCATCATTTACACACTGACCGACGAGGCGCCATTGCTAGCGACTTACTCGCTACTGCCGATCATTGAGACCTTTACTAAACCTGCTGGTGTAGAGATCGTTAAAACTGATATCTCTGTTGCCGCACGTGTTCTCGCAGAATTTTCTGAATACCTAAAAGAAGAACAAAAAGTTCCAGACAATCTTGCAGAACTTGGTCGTCTTACACAAGATCCTGATACTAATATCATCAAACTGCCAAATATTAGTGCCTCTGTTGCTCAGCTAACAGCATGTATCAAAGAGCTTCAATCAAAAGGCTACGCGATTCCTGATTACCCAGAAAACCCTACTACTGAAGACGAAAAAGCGCTTAAAGCACGCTATGGTAAATGTCTTGGTTCAGCAGTGAACCCAGTATTACGTGAAGGTAACTCTGACCGTCGTGCGCCTGCTGCTGTTAAGAACTATGCGAAAAAACACCCGCACTCTATGAGCGAGTGGAAGCAATGGTCTCAAACTCACGTTTCTCACATGGATGAAGGTGACTTCTACCATGGTGAAAAATCAATGACTTTAGACCGTGCCCGCAATGTGAAAATGGAACTCGTGACAAAGTCTGGTGAAACCATCGTTCTTAAGCCAAAAGTTGCGCTTCAAGATGGCGAAATCATTGATTCAATGTTTATGAGCAAGAAAGCGCTTTGCGATTTCTATGAAAAAGAACTTGATGATTGTAAAGAAGCAGGCATTTTGTTCTCTTTACACGTGAAAGCAACCATGATGAAAGTTTCACACCCGATCGTTTTCGGTCACTGTGTGAAAATTTACTACAAAGATGCTTTTGAAAAACACGGTAAATTATTTGATGAGCTAGGTATTAACGTTAACAACGGTATGGCGGGTCTTTACGAGAAGATTGCAACTTTACCGACATCGTTACGTGAAGAAATCATCGAAGACTTACACGCTTGCCAAGAACACCGTCCAGCACTTGCAATGGTTGATTCTGCGAAAGGCATCACGAACTTCCATTCACCAAACGATGTAATTGTGGATGCTTCTATGCCTGCAATGATCCGTGGTGGCGGTAAAATGTGGGGCGCTGACGGCAAACCTTATGACTGTAAAGCAGTCATGCCTGAGTCAACTTTCGCACGTATCTACCAAGAAATGATCAATTTCTGTAAGTGGAATGGTAACTTTGACCCACGTACTATGGGTACAGTGCCGAACGTTGGTTTGATGGCGCAAAAAGCGGAAGAATACGGTTCACACGACAAGACCTTTGAAATCTCTGAGGCAGGTGTTGCAAACATCACTGACTTAGAAACTGGCGAAGTGTTGATGTCTCAGAACGTGGAAGAGGGTGACATCTGGCGTATGTGTCAGGTGAAAGATGCACCAATCCGTGACTGGGTGAAACTGGCAGTAACACGTGCGCGTAACTCAGGTATGCCTGCGATCTTCTGGCTTGACCCATACCGTCCACACGAAAATGAACTGATCAAGAAAGTACAAACGTATTTGAAAGATCATGACACAACTGGTTTAGACATTGAAATTATGTCTCAAGTCCGCGCGATGCGTTATACACTTGAACGTGTTGCACGTGGTCTAGATACGATTTCTGTAACGGGTAACATTCTGCGTGACTACCTCACTGATTTGTTCCCAATTATGGAGCTTGGTACATCTGCGAAGATGTTGTCTATCGTTCCGCTTATGGCGGGCGGTGGTATGTACGAAACTGGTGCGGGTGGTTCAGCGCCTAAACACGTACAGCAGCTTGTTGAAGAAAACCACTTACGTTGGGATTCTTTAGGTGAATTCTTGGCACTTGCTGTATCTCTAGAAGAGATGGGTATTAAAGAAGATAATGCGAAAGCAAAACTTCTTGCGAAGACTTTAGACCAAGCGACAGGCCAGTTACTGGATAATGATAAGTCTCCATCACGCCGTACTGGTGAGATTGATAACCGTGGCAGTCATTTCTACTTAGCGAAGTTCTGGGCTGAAGCTTTAGCAGCTCAAGACGAAGATGCTGACTTGAAAGCGAAGTTCGCTCCTCTTGCAAAAGCGCTTGCTGAAAATGAAGATAAGATTGTTGCTGAGCTTTCTCAAGTTCAGGGTCAAGCTGCGGACATCGGTGGTTACTATGCTGTAGATACTGCTAAAGTAAATGCTGTAATGCGTCCAAGCACGACTTTGAATGCAGTACTTGAAGCGATCTAAGTCAAAACTAAATCGGTAAATTTGCCGATGAAGTAAAAAAAGCCGATGTGAAAACATCGGCTTTTTTTATACTAAAAAATATTTCAAATGGCTAAAAAGATGAATAAGAAAAATTTGAATAGGGTTATAGCAATTACAGTCATTTGGTTGGGTGGGATTGGCTTAACTTGGATATTTGGAAGTTTGAAATCACCAGAATCACTCAATGAATTAGGTGATTTCCTTGCAGGTGTTTTTGCACCTATTGCATTTCTTTGGTTGATTTTAGGTTATATCCAGCAAGGTAAGCAGTTAGATCAAAACACGAGAGCTTTGGAACAACAAGAAAAGGCGCTCAATTTGCAAATTGAGGAAATGCGAGAAAGTGTTAAGCAATAAACTGAATTAGCAGAAATTCAGCAAAAACAATTTGATGCAATCAATTATGCCTCCAATCCCAATTTATTGATTAGCTCATGTGAGTGTGAAATATACTCTGGGGGATACTCAGAGGAAGAAAACGAAGTCAATAATTTATGTAGTTTAAACCTCAAAATATTTAATAAAGGTATTGGGGAAGCTTTAGATATTAGGATAGAAGTAAACAATAAAAAATTTTTGATAAGTGAAAGAATTTTTGTAGATGAAGTCATTAATGTAGTAATTTATCTTGAACCTGATCTGGTTAAACTATCTAAAAATTTAGATTTTTTAAATGTTGAGTTTACTCTTATTTGTGCAAATAAATTCAACGCTCAAATAAAAGAGCATTATGAAATTGAGGTATATTTTATTGAAGATTCATGGGAAACAGAGCGAGTAAATATTATAAAGAGATAAGATTATTGTTTAGATATTTATGATAAAAAGCCCACTTTCGTGGGCTTTAAAACAATCAAATCTTAACGACCATTACGTCCGCGACCACGTGGCGCTTTCGTATTGGGGCGAGTAGTACCATTGGTTTTACGTTTTGGCTTCTCGCTTTCGTCCATTTGCCAAATACGCTTTGTACCTGACTTTTTCACAGAACCATCTTTGTTCTTACGAACCATAGGCTTACCGCCTGTACCACCCGGTTTTTTTACATAAGAGCGTGAACGGTAAGGTTCTTCAGCAGGAATGTTTTGAAAGTCAGGGTATAAAAGTGGCTCGATTTCTTTGGTTTCGCCTGGTTGTAAACCCATTTGAACCAAATCAATTGCACCAATTTTAGTACGGATTAAACGTAAAGTAGGAAAACCTACAGCAGCAGTCATACGACGTACTTGGCGGTTACGGCCTTCACAAATTGAAATTTCAACCCAAGATGTCGGCACGGATGCACGAAAACGTACAGGAGGATCACGTTCCCATAACCATTCAGGTTGTTCAACTTTAGATGCTTCAGCAGGTAAAGTCATACCATCTTTAAGTTCCACACCTTTACGCAACTGCTCAAGGGCTTCTTCAGTGACATCACCATCGACCTGAACCAAATAGGTTTTAAATTTTTTATTGGCAGGGTTGGTAATGTATTGGTTTAAACCACCATGGTCAGTTAAAAATACTAAGCCTTCAGAGTCCATATCCAAACGGCCAGCCAAGCGCAAAGTCGAGTCGCTGACAAAGTCAGACATCGTCATATGTGCTTCATCTTTACGGAACTGGGAGAGGACGTCATAGGGTTTATTCAAGATGACGATTTTCATTATAACCTACTAAAATATATCAATTAATTCTGATGTGGTTTCCTGATTACCCGTTTAAGTACCCGTTTTGGATGAGGTAGGGTGAAAATTAGGAATAAAATGCCCACTAAATTGTGGGCTACTATATCAGATTTAGGCTTATGCTCCTCAACTTTATTCTTAACGTAGGAGGAATACTAGAACACATCCTTATCAGAGAGTCTAACTGGTTGCTGGATATCTCCTGCATTAATCATGTTGTAAAACTTATCTTTTCCAATAGCTAACAGTTGCTTATGTTCACCTAGAATCTAGTTCACAATTAAATTAATTTTTAATAAATAATAAATTTAAATACTTAGGTTGCTAAAACAACAATTTATAAAATATTTGGTCCATGAACCTAGCTATGAATACATAGCTTCCTACTAAAAAGGTCTTAAGAATAGACTAAATTTGTCTAGGAGAGTGGTGGTAGTCCAACCACTAACTAAAAGGTGTCTACAAAATCGGTGGCTATTCACTCTAAAGATATACTTGATGGCTATAGGGTTTTTATTTAAAGAAAGAACCAACAAACATAACTAAGACACCAGGTAACATTCCTAAGAAGCTTGCTGCCTTTGCATCCATATGATTATTTACTTTTTCACGAAATACATGAGGACCAATAAACGTCCCTACAATACTGATGATTAGTCCAATAAATATTAAAAAATCTCCCACAGCCTTTCCTTCCTTTTTTATTTCGTATAACGTGCATTATGTTAATTTTAGAATAACTTAAAGTTCTGCAAGTACTAATT
This sequence comes from Acinetobacter sp. SW-226, assembly GCF_055632855.1. Taxonomy (NCBI): domain Bacteria; kingdom Pseudomonadati; phylum Pseudomonadota; class Gammaproteobacteria; order Moraxellales; family Moraxellaceae; genus Acinetobacter; species Acinetobacter sp. SW-226. The sequence continues at coordinate 1,559,343 of NZ_CM145752.1, forward strand.
TCGCTTGTGAGTGCCCATTATTAGTGGCTTTTCTATACCACTCAAGTGCCTTTTTATCATCTTTTCCTATACCTTGACCATTCTGATACAGTGATCCAAGATTATACTGTGCCTGAGCATTACCTTGATTAGCCGCCTTGCTATACCATTCAAATGCTTTTTCATAATTTTGTACAACACCTTCGCCATTGTCATACATCAAGGCAAGGTTAGTCTGTGCTAGATCATCTCCCTGTATAGCTGATTTTTCATACCACTCAAATGCCTTTTTATTATCTTGCGCTACACCCTGACCGCGATAATACATCAACCCAAGGGTATTTTGTGCCATCGCAAATCCTTGATTAGCTACTAAACTGTATAGTCCAAATGCTTTTTGATCATCTTTTTCTACACCTTGACCATTCTGATACAGCAGTCCAAGATTATACTGTGCCATTGCAAACCTTTGATTAGCTGCCCTGCTATACCACTCAAATGCTTTTTCATAATTCTGTATAACACCTTCACCATTGTCATACATCCATCCAAGGTTATATTGTGCCAACACATCACCATTTTCAGCTTCTCTTAATAAATCATCTGAGAACGTTGGATTCGCTAAGATTTCCATGGAAAAGACCAACCCAAAAGTAATAGCGATAAGTTTGAAAAATTTCATTTTCTGCCTTTGAATCGAAATAATATTTAATTCGTTAGATTATTAATAATACTTTATAAGAATGGAAATTTGAATGTATTTAACTTATGTTCACCTAGAATCTAAAAATGGGAGCTTTTAGCTCCCATTTTTAATTTCGTATCAGTGTATTATGCTAATTTTAGAGAAAATAAAGAATCATTTGGACTAATCAATGACATTAAAAGCGTTATATATAGAACTTTATTATGGAGAATATTCTCACTCAGAAACGATAAAAAAATTAATTGAATACGTTGATAAAAATGAAAGTATTCCTGTTGAACTACTAGAGTTATATCCTAACTATGAACCACTATTACTTAATGTAATACAGGCAAAAGATTCTGAATTTTCATCTAATTGTTTAGAGGCTGAAATAATGGCAGCTAATTTCTTTTTAGATGTTTTAGCTGACTATAAAAATGGTAATTTAAGCCCTCTTAAACTATGTACAATTTTTAGTAATTTAGAAAGTGGATTCCTTGATGCTCCACGAGGACTTAAAAATAGCATAGCTTACTATCCGGAATGGATAGGTGACCTCTATGATGCTTGTGACTGGTGCGATGAAACATGGACAATCGAAAATTCGCCTCATTTAATAGATGCTATACAACATCAAATTAATGTAATTCATGAGTGGCTTTTGAAGCCCCATTTAACATAATAGCACTTATATGAAACTCTTGAAACTTTAATATAAGTATCAATGTCTTAGTTATATATGTTCTAGTGCTTAGTGGGCTGGAACGTATTTTTTGGTGATTTCTATAGTTGTAAAAAAAGCTCTCAAGTGAGGGCTTCCAGTCTCTCATTTTTGATTCGGCTTAGGAGGCTGTATTAATTATAAAATGAGAATAAAAATCATTTACGTTTGGTGTTTGTTTTTGTACTATACATGCGGCAATTAGGTAGTCAAATCTCTCCAATGGACACAAAAGGTAAATATTGATCGTGAATAATTCAAAAATGAAAATGAAGCCTTTAGCTTACTCAATAATATTAATTACAAATATTTGTTTTATACATCCATCTTTTGCCGAACAGAATACGATTGATACAGTTCAAGATAACAATTCTCCTGAGACCTTACCTGTCATTAATTTAAAAGCTCAGGAATCGACTTCTAATTTAAGTAAAAAAACACAAACTGGTGTGCTGGGTAACAAATCAATTTTAGATACACCATTTTCTATTACAGTGGTCGATAGCAGCGATATAGAAAAAAGAGGTGCTGATACTGTTGGTCAAATATTTATTAATGATCCTGCTGTCTATAGTCAAAGTGCAGCAAAAGCTACTAACTGGTGGGGCACATCAGTTCGCGGTTTAGGAGTAAAAAACTTTTATATTGATGGAATGCCGATGAGTCTCAATTGGGGTGGTGACTACCCAGCAGAGTTTGCCGATAGTGTTACTGTACTGAAGGGGTTAACAGGATTTATGTATGGGTTTGGCTCACCAGGTGGTGCCATCAGTTATCAATTAAAACGTGCTAAAGAAAATCCTGAAACTGATATTACGGTTGGCTACCGTAATCCAACATTATTTAATGTTTTGGTTGATCATAGCGATCATGTAGATGCTATTGATATGGACTATAGGGTTACTCTTGGAGGGGAGAAAGGCGAAGCATATAATGGCAGTGATCAAAATCGTTTCATAGCATCATTAGCTTTAGATAAGAAAATCTCAGATAACCTAACCTGGAAAGCAAATATTTCTTATGAAGATAAGAAAACTGAACATGAACCACCAATATTTTCTTTAAGTAAATTAACAGATGGTTTGCCTAAAGCTACGTATGACTATGATAAGTTAATCGTCGATAATTCATTTTATAAGACTAAGTTATTTACCGCTAATACAGCAATAAATTGGCAATTTGATCCAGATTGGTCACTTGATTATCAAGTTGGATATACGCGTAAACTACAGCAATCCAATCTTGTTTTTAATTATTTAACCAACACATCAGGCGATTACACTGGAAGTTTATATCAGTTTGCATATCTTGAAAAAAGCTTTATTAATCAGATTGTTCTTGCAGGGAATTTTTCAACAGGTAGTGTTAAGCATGAACTAAACACGGGTTTAGGTTATACAAATAGCACTGTTCAAAATTCTAATTATTATTGGAATGGTAGTCTAACAGCAGATGGCTATATTGGAAATATTTTTGAAAATCAGAATTATATAATTACACATCCTAAGGATTATTCACTAAAACCTAAAAGCTCTGACATTAGTCAATCCTATGCATTTATAAGCGATACTTTGAATTTTAATGATAAATTTCAAGCCATTTTAGGTGCTCGTTATACGTATTACGATTCTGAGGATCTTGATTATAATCCAGCATCAAATTCGGGGTATAGCACAAAAGCAACTACACCTACTTTTGCATTGATATATAAACCAACAAAAAATAGTACGACGTATTTGAGTTATGTTGAGAGTCTTGAGAATGGAGGGATTGTAGGCTCAACCTATAAGAATGCTGGAGAGGTTTTAGATGCGACGATTAGTAAACAATATGAATTAGGGCTTAAGTATGATGCAAATCTATTTTCTGCAACAGCTGCTATCTTTAAAATTCAACGTGCTGCAACTATCACAGATGCAAATAATTATTTAAGTCAAGATGGCATAACGAATTACAATGGCATTGAACTTAACACCAATTTTAAACCTGCATCTAAGTTAAAAATTGGTGCGGGTATGATGTATATGGATGCAGAGATTGATAAGGTTAGTGCATCTAATATTGCTTTGATAGGTAATCGTCCAGCAGGTGTTGCAAAGTGGACTGGTACTTTAAATGGAGAGTATTTAATAGATAGTATTGCTGGCTTAAGTTTACATGGCAATGTTAGATATAATGGTGATTCTTATACAGCTAATACAAATACAGTAGAAATACCATCATATATCTTAGTCAATGGCGGACTGGCATATCAATTTAATCTGGGTGGGCATGATGCTACTTTGAATGCCAATATGAATAATATTTTAAATAAAAAGTATTGGGCATCAAGTGGTACATGGGCGAGCATTGGCGAGGGTAGAAATGGTGTGGTGTCACTGAATGTTAAGTGGTAATTTAAAATTAGAATATTCCATATAATATATTATATTCAGCAGACTAAATAATGAGGGTTATACATTGGCTCTCATAATTTAGTTACTGTACTTCAGTAGATCGATAATTAGGATTTACTTAAAATAAGCTGTCTAATCTTAACTGCTTTCTCAAAAGTGATCTAGTTTGTGCTTTAGGTTCCATCAGTTTGTAGTCTCCATCAATAGTTCTGGTTTATCGTTTTTATTTTTGAAGAAAGCATAAAATGATAGACCAATATTTTCTATCCTTGTCCCAATTTCCGCATAACTCCCAGTCAATTACTGGTGTGGATTTAGCTTTCATTGCTTGCGCGAGCATAAAGGGTAACTGTATGAGGGGGGTGATACTTTCATAATTTATGCATTCCAACTATCAATAATATCAGCCCAATCTTGTAGCATTTTTCTACGATCATTTAAATACTTGGCATGATTGTATGCTGCCCGTGTTTTATTTGCTTCAGCATGTGCAAGTTGTGTTTCGATCCAGTCAGAATTGTAGCGAAGGCTATTTAATTCGGTTGATGCTGTAGCTCTGATGTCATGAGCTGTTACTTGATTTAAGCCGATATAAGTCAGCATCTTGTTTAGTGTAGTTCTAGAGATCATGCAGTCTCTTTTTTGTGGAGAAGGGAATACATATTTTTGGTCTTTAGTAAAAGCATACTGTTCATTCAAGATATTAAGCAGTTGATCAGAGATGGGAACGATATGAATTCTATTTTTCTTCATTGTACGTTCTTGTTTTAAGCGTTTTGAAACTTTTGGGAATTTGATAATCCTTTCTTTAAAGTCCACAAAGTTCCATTCCATTTTTCTAATCTCAACAGTTCTGAGCGTAGAATAGAGCATTGCCAAACATGCATTCTTGACCGTTGTAGAACCACCATAAATGTCAATCTTTTCTCGTAGAGCATTCTTCTCATGCTTTTCGAATGGTCGATCATGTTCTATCTTAGGAGACTCAATGGCTTCGCTTACAGCATAGGTGGGATCATTCTCAACACGAAGAGTCACAATTGCATAACGCATAACTAAACCAATAAATCTACGATTAATGTTAGCTGCAGATTCACCTGTACCATGCTTTCCTTGGTTTAATACACGTTCAACGGTGTTCTTCATAATGGATAAGATATCTGCTGAGCTAACGTCTTTAATTGGTTTATTGCCAAAGGCTTTGTAGACATCCTTTTCCATTGAGTTGTTAAAGCGTGCAATATAGTCCTCAGATTTTATTCCATCTTTTCTTGAACGTATTCTTTAGCGATAGCTTTAAACGTGGGGATATTCGCTCTTTGAATAAAAATTAAAAACCCGAAAAATGGTAAAGACATCATTATAAAAGATGTGATTGCCGATGCGTTCTTGCAACAGATTTTAATGCGTCCTGCAGATTACTCAGTGATTGCGACTCTAAACCTGAATGGTGACTATATTTCTGATGCGCTGGCTGCTGAAGTCGGAGGGATTGGTATTGCGCTGGGTGCGAATATTGGTGGGGCGATTTCTGTTTATGAAGCCACGCACGGAACAGCACCAAAATATGCTGGTCAGGATAAAGTCAATTCAGGTTCTATTATTCTTTCTGCTGAAATGATGCTACGGGATATGGGTTGGGTAGAAGCTGTAGATTTGATTATTAAAGGTATTTCAGGAGAAATTGAGGCGAAAACGGTCACTTATGATTTTGAGCGTTTAATGCCGAATGCAACCTTATTACGTTGTTCAGAGTTTGGTGAGGCTATTATTGCCAATATGGAATAAGTCTTAATTGAACAGACTGTAAGAAAACTCGCACTTGTTGCGGTTTTCTTTTTATAAGTTGAAAATAGCTATTGAAATATGTTTGCAATGTAAGACTAGGTTAAGACATTCGTGCTTTAGGTGAGTGAAAGTACAGTCTAACAACACGATAGTTTGATTTATAAAGGGAAATTAGAATTGTCATTACATTGAAGTACTTTGATACAGCTTATAGCTTGGGTTTTTGAGCCAGTGTTGTATGGTGGTCTTTGTCGAATGTTACGGCAGATGATCAAAGGAGTAGTCTCGTGGCTAATCAACAAAATCAGCAGCAGCGTCAACAGCAACCCAATCAACCGCAACAAAAGCCAGATCAGCAACAACAGCAACAGTAGCCAAATCAAGGCCAGCAAAAACAACCGAACCAAAACCAACAGAATCCAAATCAGCAACGTTAAAGTTGTCGTGATTTAATGAATTTATCTTAAAACACAGCACGGAGGAATCACGCAAAAGGAATTGGACTAACAGGAGGACTCTATGTCGAATAATGTTGTGAAAACATTAAAACAGAAGATCAAAGCTCGTTTAAAAAAGATTTCTAAGCATCAGTCTAAGCTGAAAGCCTTAGAGAAAAAACTGAAGAAGCGTAAGTAGTTTTACGTAGTTTATTTGAAGAAAAGCCCTCATTTTATATGAGGGCTTTGCCGTTACATATATAAGATATCTTTCAATATATGAAGCATTTAGTATGAATAAGTAACTTTATCTTATTTGCATATCTAAAAATTAGCTGAGTAGTTGAATCATGTCTCGTTTAGTTCTGAGTGGAGCTATTTTAAGTACAAATCTGCTGATGAGTGGATGTCAGCCACCGGCTTCGGGTGAAGCAGCGGGTTTGAGTTACCCCTATTTATATTGGCAGTTATATAAGACGCCTTTAGCGAAAAATTTAAATGTGCCTGTAGAAGGAGTAAGCCACAAGCAGATACAGGACACTTGGGGGGCTGCACGTGGGCAGGGACGAAAACATCAAGGTATTGATATCTTCGCTAAACGCGGAACACCAGTCTTAAGCGCCACATCAGGCATTGTATTGGATGTTGGGATCAATAGTCTAGGTGGACAAGTGGTGTGGGTGATGGGACCTAACTTAAGCCGTCACTACTATGCACATTTAGATGCTTATGCGCCTGATATTCAAACGGGGGATTGGGTTGAAGTGGGAGAGGTATTGGGCTATGTCGGAAACACGGGCAATGCTAAGAATACGCCACCACATTTGCACTATGGAATTTATAGGACTGGAAAAGGAGCTGTGAATCCTTATCCGTATTTAACTTTAAATGCATTGAAATAGCCAAGTTTTGATCTACAGTTGTAAAAGTTCGAATGCATTCATTGTTTTGCTCATAGATGGTTCATCAATTTTTTTCTTATTCTTACATCGTTCATTTGTAATATTTAGGGGTAAGTTAAAATATCACACGTATTTAACATGGACGACCCTCTATAAAGTAACCTACTAACGCAAGTAGGTTACTTTTTTGATTCTCTTTAATATGAAGGCTTAAAAGGCCTTCTTTTTACTGGTTGGATTGGAGGTGGATGTCGTACGGGTAAAATAAAACAATTGCAGTGTTCCTAAACCGAGGACTCCAGCAGCAAGCATAAACTGAAAGTGATATGACCAACCCAAATGCTGCAAGGTACTAAAACTTAAACCACCAACCAGCTGTACCGTTGCAAAGCTAAGTGTTGCCATACTCCACAGTTTTTTATAGGCCAAGCCGTAGAGTTGTAAGATGGTGTAGGAGGTGAGAAAGACCACTGCAGGGTTCAGTAGACCTGTGAGAAATGAAGACAGGAGCGTAAATACAGGCGAAAAACTCAGAACTGCAATAAACACTGCCGCAATATAGACACTGTATAAAATCTTTAAAGCCAGAAAGTTGCCAAATTTACGTGCTAAAGCATAAGCTGTTGCAGCACCTAGAGCACTGCCTAGGCCATATAAAATCCAGTTAAAATTGATCCAATATAAATTTAGCGTTAAAACATGGCTTAAATAATCAATCCAAAACAAAGAATGGGGAATATACGCAAAGGCGCTGCAGGCATACACAATGAGTAAGCTATAGTAAATTTTATTCACTGTATGAGTCTGGGGCTGGCTTGTAGGAATACTGTGCAGTTGCTTTTGGAAAGGACGAACCAGTGTCCATAATTACCATGTAATGACAAATGCAAAGCCACAGAGAATGAACCATGCGCTGGTGATGGCAATGCGGTCTAAATACGGCATAAACAGCGTGGCTGCCAATACACCAATTCCTATTCCGCTAAATCCAATTAGATTAATTTTAAAACGGTGCTGTAACTCACTGTACTGCGCCACAATGCTGGGCGATAGAATCATCAGCAAACCACCGCTGATACCTGAAATGATGCGCCACACCAAATACCAAACTTCATTAAAATGTGCAAATGCACAGGCAAATAGGCTGATTGAACCAAACAACGCAGCAAAAATGATATAGATCGGCATTTTTGCATTTTGTGGCAGCCTCATCGCCCAGAACGCGCCGATCAGATAGCCCAGCAGATTAGCACTACCGAGTAGGCTGGCGAAATTGTGTGACCATTCATAGGCTTCGCGAGTGGACGGCAGTAGAGCGGTATAAGAAAAACGTAAGATGCCAATTCCCAAGCACATACTCAGGCAGAGAAAGAGACTCAGTTGTACGGTGCTCGAGAACGTCCTGTTCATCATCATTTGACTATTTGTTTAAAAAACACACTTGAACTATAAGGTGAAATTTACAATAAAACAATCGAGTAATGTTCGCCTTTAGTCGAGCGGAGTAAAGGTGAAGCCAATTTACTCAGTGTCTTTAAGTGTATTGATATCCACTGCATCACCAATGGTATAAAAATGTCCGCCTGCAACATGATGGATACTTTTCCATTCCTCTGCGGCTTCATGGTAGTACCAATGCCCATCTCTAAAAACGCGATCATCTGCATAAGCGGCAATGACTTTGCCAATAAACAAGTCATGCTGTTGCTGATTATGCGGTTCAGGAATCAGTTCACACAGAATCCATGCGCTACAGCCTTCAACCACTGGGATAGGGCTGTGACCAAACTGAAAAAGTTCGACCCCACACTGACGTAACTTTTCAGGCGCATCATATTGACTGATCATGCCAAGTGCGTAGACCATTTTTAACTGTTTAAATGTAGGGACTTGCAGCGCAAATAGACCTGATTTTTCAATGATACTGCGGGTTTTCGTAGATTTATCGAGTACGACCGTCACTTTGGCGGGGCTAAACTCTAGGGCGCAAGCCCAAGCCGCTGCCATGACATCGGTGCTTTCATCATCTTGACTGGAAACCAGCACAGTTGGGCCGTGGTTGAGTAGCCGATATGCTTTTTCTAAAGGGACGGGCAGAATGTGAGGATTAAGCAGAGATTGATTCATGTAAAAGAACACTTTAACAGCCGTTTAAATGCTTTATACCACATTCTAAAACTGCCAATTCAGTCTAAATTTGTACATTCAGCGTGGAATATGGCGCAAAACAGTAAGCCCGTTTAAATTTTGATTTATAATTATGACAGCATCATTTAGGGAAACAATATGAATATCCCCTTAATCGTCAATGTCATCATTTTTATTGCATTGCTTTTTTTACTGGGCCAAACCCGTAAAACCGATTGGAGTTTAGCGAAGAAAGTACTGTCAGGTCTCTGTCTCGGTATTGTTTTTGGTCTCGCTTTACATGGGTTTTATGGTACGCATTCGCCTGTACTGCAAGAGTCGGTACAGTGGTTTAATTTGGTCGGTAAAGGCTATGTCAAACTACTACAAATGGTGGTGATGCCTTTGGTGTTTGTTTCCATTTTAGGCGCTGTGATCAAGCTGCACGATGCGGGTTCATTGGGTAAAATTAGTTTTATTAGCATTGGAACCTTGTTATTTACCACAGCGATTGCTGCATTTGTCGGCGTGGTGGTGACCAATTTGTTTGGCTTAACTGCGGCAGGTTTGGTACAAGGGACACAAGAAACTGAACGTTTAAATACGATTCAAACTGACTATGTCGGGCAAGTGGCTGATTTGCAAGTGCCTGATTTATTTCTGTCATTTATTCCGAGCAATCCTTTTGCCGAGCTGACAGGGGCACATCCAACTTCCATTATCAGTGTAGTCATTTTTGCAGTGTTTTTAGGCATTGCAGGCTTGAACCTAATGAAAGCGGATGCTGAGAAAGGGCAAAAGCTGTTGTCTGCAATTGAGATCTTGCAAGCGTGGGTCATGAAGTTGGTGCGTTTGATTATGATGCTCACTCCTTACGGTGTGTTCGCACTCATGACCAATATTGTGGCCAACTCTAAAATGGCGGACATCTTAAACTTAGGTGGCTTCTTGGTTGCGTCTTATATCGGCTTGGCGATTATGTTTATCGTGCACGCCGTGATTTTGGCGCTCACAGGTATGAACCCAATTCAGTTCTTTAAAAAGGTTTGGCCTGTGCTGACTTTTGCGTTTACCAGCCGTTCAAGTGCTGCCAGTATTCCTTTAAATATTGAAGCACAAACACGACGTCTGGGCGTACCTGAGTCAATTGCCAGCTTCTCAGCCTCATTTGGTACGACCATTGGGCAAAACGGCTGTGCTGGGCTATATCCTGCAATGTTGGCTGTTATGGTCGCACCGACAGTAGGTATTAATCCACTCGATCCGCTTTGGATTTTGACTTTGGTTTGTGTCGTGACCTTGAGCTCGATTGGGGTGGCAGGTGTAGGTGGTGGTGCAACATTTGCAGCACTGATTGTCCTGCCGATGTTGGGCTTGCCTGTGACTTTGGTTGCACTGCTCATTTCAATTGAGCCTTTGATTGATATGGGTCGTACGGCTTTGAATGTGAATGGTTCGATGACTGCAGGTGTCGTGACCAGCCAAGTCTTAGGTCAAACCGATAAGCGTATTTTTGAGCAAGACAATGTGGACTTAAAAGAAGTCTAAGCTGAGTAATATATCGCTTATGAACTGGAAAGAAGCCTATCTTAATGATTAGGCTTCTTTTTATTGGGCGTGTATCCATAAATGACTAAAAACTGTATCTACTTTTTTACTCAGTTTTTTGCAAAATAAAGCCTCAATTTAGGAGAAAAACGATGAAAATGTATCAAGTCGATGCCTTTACAACTGAATTATTCAAAGGTAATCCTGCCGCTGTGATTGTGCGTGATGAATGGTTAGCAGTAGATTTGATGCAGAATATTGCCTTGGAAAATAATTTGGCAGAAACGGCTTTTGTGAAAGTAATTGATGCTGAAAACTATGAAATTCGCTGGTTCACTCCTCAGGTTGAAGTGGACTTTTGTGGGCACGCGACTTTAGCCAGTAGTTTCGTTCTGTTTCGTGATTATACCGATGCTAAACGTATCCAGTTTCATGTCAAAGACTTGGGTGTTTTTATCATTGATCAAGATGCTGACGGCAAGATTCATATGAATTTTCCAATTCGTGCACCGCAAAAGTTAGAAGACTATCCTGCGGAAATTCATGAGTTGGTCGATTGTGAAATTAAAGAAGTCTATTTAAACCCACAGGCTTATATTTTAGTCTGTGAGTCTGAGCAGGCAGTTAAGGATGCCAAACCGAACTTAGATAAAATTCGTCAAATGGCAGAAAAGCATAAAGTCAGTACGGCGATTACCGCTGAAAACTTAGATGTTACCTTGACTTCAACGTCGCAAGATTATGATTATATCGCGCGTTATTTCGCACCGCATAAAGGCATCAATGAAGACCCTGTGACAGGCTCCATGCATACAGGTCTTGCACCCTTGTGGGCGGAGAAGTTGGGTAAAACCTCATTGCTTGCCTATCAGGCATCGAGCCGTGGAGGATTACTTTACTGCGATATTCAGTCTGAAACACGGATCCAAATTTCTGGCTATGCCAAGTTATATATGACGGCTGAATTGTACTTAGATTAAGTTGTAATTCTCTTAAAATAAAACTACTGGTGAAAAATAAGCATTGATTAAAATGCTGTTTTTCACCAAATTACTATAAAAATAATTTCACTTTCCTCTATGATGTTGAGAATCATTCATATTTTGTCGAATTATTTGGAAAAATAATGTTAATGCGTTTTAAAACATTGAGTTTGTCGGTATTGCTACTTGGCTTTGGGGGCACAGTATGGGCACAACCCGTATTGGTAAAATCGGAACAGAAAATTGAAGAATATAAATTAGATAACGGTTTACGCATTATTCTTGCGCCAAACGATAAAGAAAATAAAGTGTATATGAATATGGTCTATTTGACTGGTTCATTGAACGATCCTAAAGGAAAGGGCGGTTTAGCGCATCTATTGGAACACTTAGCGTTCAAGGGAACTAAAAATGTTCCGGGAGATGAGTTTCAGCGCCGTTTAGATCAGTACGGTTTAATGAATAATGCCAGTACAGATTATTATTCAACCAAATATATTAATGTGGTTCGTCCTGAACAAAATGCGATTAATGAGCTGATTCATCTTGAAGCTGAGCGCATGGATGGCTTGGTGCTCCAAGAAAAATATGTACCGTCTGAAATCGCGATTGTAAAACGCGAGCGTGAAGTCCGTATGGATCAGCCTTTTTCGGTACTTATGGATCAGATGTGGAAGTCCGCTTATGGCAATCAATATTTAGGGCGTTTACCGATTGGTGATTTAAACGAGTTACAGTCAATCAAAATGGCTGAGCTGAATAAGTTTTATCGTGATTGGTATGCACCGAATAATGCGGTATTTGTCATTTCAGGGAAGTTTGACCAAGCTGCTGTACTAAAACAGATTGATGAAAAGTTTAGTGCGATTCAAGCGCGCGCTGTGCCTGCGAAAGTTAAAGTACCTGTCTTAGATGCCAGCAAGATTAAAGATCGCCAGTTTGTGGTGAAAAAAGGCAGTAACTTCGCCAAATACAATATTTACCTAAATGGTAAAAACGAGAACATTAAAACTGCGTTGGCGGTGTCACCGTATTTATATACCATGCAACCCAGCGGGCATTTGTACCAAAATATTGTAGAGACGGGAACGGCGACAGCAGTTCAGTCAACCACATGGTTAGATCAAGATTTTAATATGGTGTTTATGGGCGCAGTTTATGCACCCAACCATGATGTGAAAAAAGTCGAGTCGGCTTTGGTTGATGGGGTCGAAAAAACACCAAAATTCAACGAGGTTGAGCTTAACCGTGTGAAGAGCATGATTAAAAATTCACAAGAAAGCATGTTCAGTAGTGCAACGGCAGTCGGTGGCATGCTCAGTGACTACGTGGTTTCTGCCAACGGTGATTGGACACAATACTTTAAAGATCAGCAACAGTTACAACAGCTCAGCGTTACTGATGTGAACCAACGCTTAGATGACTTTTTAGTGCCTGAGCATCGTATTTCAGGCACTATCTTACCAACCCCAGAAGATCAGAAAAAAGCACTTGAACAAGCGGCAGCAGCCACGCCTACAAAAACTTTAGATCAGCAAGCCGTTGCTGAAGAGCCATTGAAAGATGCAAGTGTGTATAAGGCAGAAGTGGCTGGATATGTAAAAAGTTCAAAGCAATATTTAGAAAGTGCTGAAAAACAAATTCAGCGTGGCAAGCTAAAAAATGGTATGCAATACGCATTGTACCCGAGTACCACGCGTGACGATAAGACCTATGCCACCATTTCGATTGACTTTGGTGCGGCAGAAAGTTTGTTTAATAAGGCCGAGCTATTAGACCTAACTTCTTATTTACTGCTCAGAGCGTCAACTCAATATAGTTTGCAAGATATTGCTGATCATTCTATTGATGCTGGCGGTGGTGCAAGTGCAGCAAGTAATGGTAACGGCATCAATATTTCAATCGTGGCGAAGAAAGAAAAGTTTGATGAATTTTTTAACTTTGTTGTAGATGTCCTTAAAAATCCAACTTTTGAACAAAGCCAGTTTGATTTGATTAAGTCACAAAGCTTAGCAAGTCTAGATCGACCGTATACTGAGCCTGAAACTGTAGCAGCTTTAACCATTGCGCGTTTACTTGAAACTTATCCAATTGGGGATATTCGCCATCACTTCGAGCCTGAATATGCCAAGAAGCAGTATCAGGCTGCAACACAAGCACAGGTTAAACAGCTGTATCAGCAATTTTTTGCGATGAATCATGCACAAATTTCGGTGACGGGTGTGATTGATACGAAAAAGATGAAAAAGACTTTAAATCAGGCCTTTGCAAACTGGAATTCGGCAGCGCCTTATCAGCGGATTACTTCTGACTTTACGGCATATAAAGCGCAGCGGGTACACGCGCTGTCAGAGCAGCGTGAGTTTGGTAGCTATCAGAGCATTATGACGTTCCCTGTGGGCACGTATCACCCAGATGCACCTGCTTTGCAGGTACTCGAGCACATCTTAGGTGAGTCGCAGTTGTCCTCTCGTTTGGCGCAAGAGCTACGTGAAAAGAATGCTTTGGTCTATGGTTTTGGCAGCAGCATTTCACTCGATGACTGGACGGAGTCAGGAGCGCTGACAATTGACGCAAACTATAGCGCAGGCAAATCGGCTCAAGTGTCTCAAGCCGTGTATAAAGTGTTGAATGAGTTACTGGCAAAAGGCGTTACTGAACAGGAAGTCGAAGCTGCGAAAGCTGATATTTTGAAAAAGCGTGTGACTGCACTTGAAGATAGTCGCAATATCCATCGTATGTTGATTCCTCAAATGAAGCGCAATCGTACTTTACTGGATCGTGAGCAACGCGATTTAGCATTGGCAAAAATTAGCAAGGCTGATGTTGATACGGTGATTCAGAAATATATTCAGCTGGATCAATTGGTTGAAGTGATGGCTGACCAATATGGCAAAGCGCAGCCAGCGTTGAAAAAGTAAAGATCTCAGTTCTCACCTAAAAAGAACCCCTCAATATAGAGGGGTTTTTTGTTATAAGCCTTATGAAGCAGTTTTCTATTCAAGCCGATAAAACTGTTTGGCATTGTGATGAAATACGCGCTCTAAAGCATCAGGGTCATAGGCTGCGACGACATCACTAAAGGCATCAATAATATTGACCAACGATGTACTGACCGAATCCATCGGAAAGTTAGAGGCAAACATCACTCGATAGGTACCAAAACAGGCGAGGGCATGCGTAATCATGGGATGTGCCAGATCAAAGACTTCTTGTCTGGACGCCAGCCGGTCTTCTTTATGAAAACGATGTCCTAATACTGGCATGAAGAGTCCCGACATTTTGGTATAGACGTTTGGACAGCTTGCAAGCTCAGCTAAGTCATCTTTCCAACGGAAGAAAATATTTTCCCGTGCCGTCTGTGTCATCCCTGTATTTGCACCAATTGGACCAAATAAACCTGCGGGTGTACCCAAATGATCCAGCACAATAGAAGTTTCTGGGAACTGCTTGGCCAGATAAATTACATCTTCAAGCTGTGTGGAATAAACCCAAGCATCAAAACTCAAGTTGTATTGGGACAGTACTTCGAAGCCTTTGAGAAATTTCTTATTGCGATATAAGTGTGGCTCATCTGTCCACGCATGGATTGCTTTATCTTCATGAAAAGACGCCATTTTACGAATACCACGAAAGTGTGGTGAAGCTTTATGGTGTAATTTTAGGATCTTCTTAAAGTTACGATCACGCGGATCAGCTGTTGCAACAATGCCACCCAATTTGACCGTATCTGCCCCAAAAGCTAAAGACTCAATAAACTGAGTTTCCTCAACCACACCTTTGCCTTTGCTGTGATGCCAACTGGCTTCAACATGTACCACTTGTTCTACTGTGTATGGGCCAGTATCGTGTTTATAGTCATGAGGTAAATAAGGATGTGTAATATGACGGGTTAGACCGATGGTTTCAATCAGATCTTTAGGTTTCACCAAACGAACCATTTTGTCCAAAAGCTTAGGATGCTTGCCCAATAATTTGACTGCCAAAGCCGCTGCATGTGGCGTGTTATAGGGGTCCCACTGGTGAATGTGCGGATCAATGAGTGCAAAGTCCAAATGCTGCATGTTTTTCCCTAAATTATATTCTTTCAGGATTACCTTACTGCAAATTGAGGTATTGCAACATTGTATTTCATTTCAAATACGACGAAATGAAAAAAGCCTGCACGAGGCAGGCTTTGATTGATCAGTGATCGTGTTTGTGGTCATGCTTATTGGCATGAAATTCTTCGTTATGACGGAAACGAAGATAGTTTTCAAACTGTTCACAATATTCATCATAGTTGTCTTCAAGCATCATTTGGAATTGCTGTAAAATATAAGACATGACTTGCTCTTTGGCATCACGCATTTCGTCGCCATCTTTAAAGTTGTTGGCTGCTACCCACGTGTTAAAACGGGCTGTACCAAACAACATTGCTGCGCTCACTTGTCCACGCATTTCAGCAGGTTTCACTTGTGAACCTTTTTCAGTGCGACAAAAATCGTTTGCTTGCTTAATAAATTCATCTGCATGTTCAAAGAATTTAGCATTCAACGCTTCTTCTTCGGTTACATCTGTTGCTTCAATCTTCTGAACCATGAACTTGTCCTAAAATACATAAATAACTCAGACTGCATTATAGGCAAAGCCTTGCAGAAACTAAACCTTTGCCTTAATCTAAAAATAGCCTAAGCAGTAAAATAGAGAATATTCATGCAAGATGCGATTGCGGTACAAAGTTTAAAAAGTGATATTGCATTATTGCGTCAAAACATTTGGCCACCACAAAATTTGGCCAATGTCGAAGGCTTACCGATCTATTACGCTACAAAAGCAGAGGTCGAAGACTACTACCGTCAGTGGACGGGTTTGATTGAGCGGGCGCAAGACTTATTCCAACCCTTTATGGAAGATGAGGTACTGGACGCGATTCATTTACCCAGTCATTTGAATTTACCGCTATTTTATTTTCACGTCGATCGTATTCGGATTAATAAAACCCGTGCCAAAGAGTCTAAAAGTTTTCGCGGTATTGCGAGCTTAATCGAAAAATGTGGGCAGTTTGAACCCGAGCAAATCCAAGCTATGCGCACTTGGTTAGACAGCGATGATAACGCAGCCTTGGTTGCGCATAGGGAGTTTATTGACCTCAGAACCTATGTGTTTCAGCATGGGCAGAGTGAATATACCCGTACCCGATTTTATGTAAATGGTATCGTGTTAAGTACCGAAGCACACTTTGAGTTGGTCGATGCGCGAGACAAACCACGTAAACAGCGTAGCGATAGTTATAATGATCCACTCGCAGATAACAACACGTGGAAAGTATACGGCAAGTATCGCTAACTTAGGTGCTGGCAGAATTCACTTATAGAAGAAGCTTTCACTGCTGATGTGTGTTCTGATTTAAACGTCTATTTCAACTTTTTGGTTTGACTGAACTGCATCAGTTGTTGTTCAAGCAATTTCAGCATTCTATTTTTTTCCGCAGCAATCCAGCCCGCAGCAAAACTATAGGCAACATTGGGTTCTGTAGCTTGTTGAAATAAGGCTTCTGCAACGACCAAATCGTTATAGTATCCCAAGCTTTCTTGCACTACTTTGAGTTTTTTTAAATAGGTTTTTAACGCTTTTGCATCGAGTAAAGACGCCACAAACTCAATGCTATAACGCAGTTGTTTGACTTGTTTGCGAATACGGTGTTTTTCTTCATCCTCAAGCTGGCTAAAGTGCTCGGCATATGCACATATTTTATCGTGTAAAGCATGGATTACTTTGAGTGCATGCTTTTTCAGTTTGGCTTTTGAAGGCGAATCTAGTTTTTGCTCTGTAAATAAAATCAATTCAAGCCAAAGTTGCATCGTTTCGGGTCGTTGAAATAGGGCAGAGATATCAGTGATGACTTCTGTACTTGGCGCAAGATGATCTAATGGATAACCTGCCTCAATCAGTTGAGGAAGTAAATCTTCATTTAAGGCATCAATGTCGCGGGTTCCACCTAAGGCTTGAAAAATAGTGGTGAGTCCCATTTTCCAGTGCGGTTGAATGGCGTCCGACCATGCAGAAAAACTTTTCAGTGCGGTACGCAAGCGGCGGATTGCCACGCGGGCTTGGTGGACATGTTCACTGGTATACTGCTGTCGCGCAATTGAACTAGCATTAGGGAGTAGGTGCTGTAAGCAATTGGCCACTATGCTTTGCAGAGCCTCAACTTCGCTTGAGCTTCTGTTCAGTGCAAGAGATGTTTGATACTGCGCAGAAAAGTAACTTTGCTGACGGACAGCTAGAAGTCCATAGTCAGATTTACTGTGTGTGTCGAGCGACAGTTGATACTTTTGAATCCAAGGACGTATAAATGCGATCAGCTCCTCTATAGATCCTTGTTTTAATTCAAATTCGATCTCGAAAATATCTACACTGCTTTGTTCTTTAAAAATTTTTCCAATATCGAGTGCAATCTCAACTGTACTGTTCCCAACATCCTGCAAAACACGTAAACGTTGGATGTTAGTTTCAAAGAGCAACTTAAGGGTTGGAAGTGGAAGCCCCAAAGCGCGCTTTAATTGTTTATAGACAGCGGGATAAGCATCATAGCTATGTAAGTCGAGAGTCGTTGTTTCAGGTGGTGCTATATCAAATTCAAGTTCAAATCGACTCAGCGCTTTAGCGTTGTTCACGGCTTTGAAGGTTTGTTTCCATTCATCATTTTCCTGACGACGTCGAATCGCGATGCAATGTTTAGCAAGGGTTTGTTCAGCTGTATCAAAGTATTGTGCTGCCAGATGAATCGGTTCAGCCTTGAGCAAGCTAAAAGCTTTTTGTAAGGCCTTACGCTTCTTAACTGGAACTTGAAACTTAAACTCAATCTCTTGCATAGCGCTTACTCATAACGACCTGCATTTAACTATATGCTAAATCGAATAAAAAAAGACCAATTTTGAATAAATATAAGCTAAAAGAGCAGAAACAGTGTGATAGAGGTCACTTTTAAAATAATGAGGTGGAAGTTAAATGTATGAGGATTAATAAGTACTGATGGTTGCCGTGAAGTGACGATAACTTTGCATTGAGTAGGAATGTATCGCCTTACTTCTTAAGAATAAAAATGGATATAACCTGTATTGTTCTGATGATAGGCCGTTTTGCCATAGATAAATTAGTGGTTTGGAAGATAACAACCACGATTTTCTATCGTGGTTTTACGACTTTTCAGGTCTTGTGGAGGGGCGATAGCAGTCATATATTAATATAACTGCTTATTATGGTATGCAGAGCGTTATTTCAAGAATTTACGGCTGATTAAGAACTGTTCTGTGGCATCTAAAAGTTTATCTGCATAGACTTCAAGTTTTGCTGTGAGCCAGCCCAAAACAAACCAATCACTGGCTTCAAGTTCTGTCTGTTGAATGTACGCAGCAGAAGTCGCTAAGATTTGATATTCATGTGCGGCTTGTTGGGCGTCATTTAACGCTTTACTGTATTTCTGCAAATTTTTCACATCATAAATTGACGTTAAAATAGGAAAGCTAAACTTCAGTTCCTTAATTTTCTGTGCCAATACATCTAAGCTTTCAAAGTGACTAATATCCGCAGCATTTAAGCTTTCTTGTAGCTGTCGATATTGGTTTTGCAGGGTGTTATGTGCATAGGTTTTTAAATCTTGCTTTTGCACTTGATCATGTGGGCTTAAACTAAACGTTAATAATTCAAGATAATGATGGACGTTTTGGGTCGATTTAACTAAATTTCCAAGCTTTTCTTGAGCATACAATATGTCTTTAGCAAGATTTTCTGTTGTGGTTGGATTTTGTAAAAATGCACCTAAGGTATCTTGCATGTGTTGCAAATGCTGTAGTTGGTCGAATTGATGCTTAAATGCGCCCAGTTGCATTGCCCATTTATCAGAAATATTGCTATTCCAGTCTTTGAATAACGCTAGCGTTAGTTGTAAGTGCTCTAAAGCAGTTTGTGCTTGATCAATATGACTTTGCTCAGCAACACCTGCCGAAATTGCGGCAATATTGGGCAGTAAGTGCTGCATTTGCTGACCAATCAGCAAACTCAGGTTATGTGCCGCACTTTCTTTTTTTGATAAGATAAATTCCTTTTCAAAGCGCGCTGGACTCACTGTTTGCTCAAGTGCCAGTAAGTTACCCATTTCGGCTTTACTACGAACATCTAACCACAGTTGATACTTCTTCACCCATTCAAAACTAAAAGCCAAAAGCGACTGCACAGAGCCTGATTTGAGTTCAAACTCTACTTCATGGATGGTCTGTTCTCGACCAGATGCACGAACTACACCGACATCCAAACAGACTTCAATTTCAGCATCTTCAAACTCAATAACGCGATAGGTACGTTGGATGTCCGTTTCAAAGGTGAGCTTTAACGCAGTTGCATCTGATCCTAAAGCTTGGGTTAAAATCTGTTGAGCTTCTGGAATAGCTTCATAAATACTGAGGTCGAGTTCAGGAGATGACTCTAACTCACCCAAATTGTGATTATGTTCAAAACGGTGTAAATGACTTTTACCTGCGGCTTTGAGTGTTTGAATCCAGCAAGTGCCTTCGAGACGCTGACGCAAAGCAGCGCCGTGTTGAGCCAAAAGGCGGTCAGGCGTATCAAAATACTTGGCTTGAAGTTGAATATTTTCAGATTTTTTAGGATCTAAAGCTTTAAGAAGGGCGGTACGTCGTGCTTCGCTAATCTGAAATTTTAATTCAATTTCAACCATGAAAAATTCCTAATTCGAGGGGCTAGGTCAGTGCCAAGCCTTTATGTATTTAGATGCATGATCTGTAGTTTGTTTTATGTGCGCTAAAGGCACACCAATGGACAACTGAATTGTAGCGAAAAAGAGACCGTATGTAAGACTTGACGACACAATAAAACAAAGTTGCAGTGAGAGATTGATCAAAAAACAATTCTGTTTTTATTGGAAACTTTCTTAGAGGCGATTGCACTTTGCAGACTGAACATTTTCGGCTATGTTGGTAGAAAACCATCAGGATGATGACAGATGAATGCACAGGTTGAACCGAAACAGGAACGTGATGTAGAACCTAATTTTCAGTTGCCGATTAAGGACTTTCAGCAGTTTTATCGTTTTTATCTAACAGAACACCGTAACATCATGAGCCGTCGGTTGCATGTCACGGGCAGTTCGATGGGGCTGTACTTTTTCTCTAAAGCCATACTTAAACGCAAACCACGTTATTTTGTATACGGTTTAGTCTCTGGCTATGCCTGTGCGTGGGTAGGTCATTTTGTTTTTGAAAAAAATAAGCCAGCCAGTTTTAAACAGCCTGTGTATAGTTTTATCTCGGATTGGCGCATGTTCTTCGATGTGTTACGCGGAAACCTTAGCTTACAAGATCGTACTTTGGATAAAATTCCAAGTGAGTGAAGTACTTTATGACCAAATGATGAAAATATTCGTCGCAACCCGAAATTAACAGTTGCAATGTTAAAGTGAATGTTCTAATAATGAAGTCGTTGTATATATTTTCATCTTATTGCAAGTAGGCACATTTAGCTTATCTTTGCTTTGAGTTTTCCAAGCCTAGAGTGACCTTCTCTAGGCTTTTTTTATGTCATATTCAAATAAAATACGCGGCTTTTTAGCTTTTTATGATGTTGTTTGAACATCACTGGTTTAAAAAGCTAAAAAGCCGTTTAGATCGCTGCTCATCTCTTATTCTTGTTATGAAGTTGTTATTTTAATTTTGTTCTTGTTACCTTATGTATCCATTAAACTGCGAAAGCGTTGGGGTGGCTATCACTGATAATAGGTATTTTTAGACGGCACTTGTTTAGTCGCGACTTTTTTGTACAAAGCAGTATGTTTTCAATGTCAATTCATTAAGGTTAGATTGATTTTTAGCTTTATAATAGAACAACATAACCCAAAGGTAGAATTAAATGCGCGGTTTATATCTAATTACAAATGATGATCCATTAGAGCTACTTTTGGCTAAGCTGGAGGGTGCGATGGCAACTGGTGAAATTGCGATTTTGCAATATCGTCGTAAGAAAGTACCCAAAGAACAGCAAGACTATGAAGTTGAGTACATGAAAGCTATGTGTGCTGAATATCGAGTTCCTTTTGTGATTAATGATGACTTGGAAATGGCGGTTAAGTACGGCGTTGGGGTGCATTTGGGACAAGATGATGGTGAAGTTGCTGAAGCTGTTGCCCGTTTGCCTCAAGGCGTGGTTATCGGTCGTACTTGTCTAAACTCGATTGAACTTGCTGAAAAAGCGATTGCTGAAGGGGCAACTTATGTGGCTTTTGGTGCAATATATGCAACTCATACCAAGCCAGAAGCAGGTCATATTGGTTTGGAGACTTTAAAAGAAGCCAAAGCCAGATTGAATGTGCCCATTTGTGCAATTGGCGGTTTAACAGTTGAAAATTCAAGTGAAGTGATTGATGCGGGTGCCGACCTTTGCGCAGTGATTAGTGATATATTAGGTCGATCAATGTCTGCGATTCCCGATCGTATTGAACAGTGGGCTGATTTATTTGCATCTAAAGCTTAAGTGTTTTAGATGTCTTTTTATTTTTTGAGTTGAGTAATTTCATGAGCTTATCTCCAAAGCAAGAACAATTGTTTAAACAAGCTAGCAAACATATTCCAGGTGGTGTGAACTCACCTGTACGTGCCTTTAATAGTGTAGGTGGAACGCCTGTCTTTATTGAAAAGGCGCAAGGTGCGTATTTGTATGATGTGGATGGTAAACGCTATGTGGACTACGTAGGCTCATGGGGACCAATGATTTTAGGTCATGCTCATCCTGAAATTATTAAAGCTGTACAAAGTGCTGCGGTAGATGGTTTAAGTTTTGGTGCACCTACTGTACATGAAACGACTTTGGCCGACATTATTTGCGAAATTATGCCGTCAATTGAGTTGGTACGTATGACCAATTCAGGTACTGAAGCAACTATGACTGCGATTCGTCTTGCGCGAGGCTACACAGGTCGTGACAAGATTGTCAAATTTGAAGGCTGTTACCACGGTCATTCAGACTCGTTATTGGTCAAAGCGGGTTCAGGCTTGTTAACCAATGGTGAGGGGGAAGCCACCTCAGCGGGCGTTCCTGCTGACTTTGCCAAACATACGCTCACACTTCCGTATAACGATATTGCAACCTTAAAAGAGTGCTTTGCTAAGTTTGGTTCCGAGATTGCAGGGGTGATTGTTGAACCTGTAGCAGGAAACATGAACCTTGTGAAACCAATTGATGGATTCTTGCAAGCGATTCGTGATGTGTGTGATGAATATGGTTCTGTTTTTATCATTGATGAAGTGATGACAGGTTTCCGTGTTGGGCTAGGCGGTGCGCAAGCTCACTATGGCGTGACCCCAGATTTAACCACCTTGGGCAAAATTATTGGTGCAGGCTTACCTGTTGGTGCATTTGGCGGTAAACGAGAAGTGATGGAGTGTATTGCTCCACTGGGTAAAGTTTACCAAGCTGGAACATTGTCGGGGAATCCACTTGCAATGCGTGCAGGGATTGAGATGTTTAAGCACCTGCGCCAAGAGGGATTCTACGAAAAATTGACAGCGCAGCTAGAAAAACTTCTTGCTGGTTTACAAGTAGCGGCCAATGAAGCAGGTATTGCTTTTAAAACACAACAAGTAGGTGGTATGTTTGGTTTGTACTTTACCGATCAAGAAGACATTACCAGCTTCGACTCGATGCTCAAGTGCGATATCGACGCATTCCGTAAATTCTTCCATGGCATGTTAGACCGTGGCGTGAACCTTGCACCTTCAGCATTTGAAGCAGGTTTTATTTCTGCCGCACATACAGATGAAGACATTGAATTTACTCTTCAGGCCGCAAAAGATGTTTTTGCCAGCATGAAGTAAATTTTCAGTTCTATCATTATATAGCCCATCTTAATTGATGGGCTTTTTTGTATTAGGTATTTGGAGGAATGAAAAATGAAAATCAAACATTGTTTAACGTTGGTAGATGCTGAATTTATACTAAGTCATGCTTTTGATTATGCTCAGACGCATGAACTTAATGTAAGTATTGCTGTTGTAGATGAAACAGGAGTTTTACTGACAATGAAGCGAATGGATGGAGCATCGCCTATGACAGCAAATTTATGTATTGAAAAAGCCAAATGTTCAGCAATGAGTCGTCGCCCATCAAAGTTATTTGAAGACTTGATTCGATCTGGGCAGATGGGTTTTCTGAGCATGCAAAGCTTTTCGGGAATGCTCGAAGGTGGCGAACCGATTATGTATGAAGGGCAATTGGTTGGAGCAATCGGAGTATCAGGTGCAAAATCTTTTCAAGATGCTGAAATTGCGCAACATGCACTTTCTATATTTTTTGCACAGTTCAATTTCGAAACTTGAGGGCTTCAAAGTAGCTACAAAATATGGTTGAGTAAAATTCGCAAGGATGCGAGCAATTTTAAAATTCTAGTTGTGAACTAAATCACAATATAAAAAATGGATTATTAAAACAAGATTTTTTTTAAAAATAAATAAATCATACATTTATATTAATATGTAAAAACAAAATAAATATAATAAAAATTATTTTAAATATTGCATGGGGTTTTTGTTACACGAAAAAACATTAATTTCGACTATTTTGGTTGGTGATATGAAAATTAAATAATTTTGAAATAAATAATATTCATTTTTATAAATACAACCAATATATTTGCATTTATATTTTCTGAGGCGTATTTTAACAGTTGGAAAATAATTCTTAGTTTTAACAATAAGCCTAATAATAAAAGTGAGTCCATAATATGATTGAGTGGCTACAAGGTGAATTAAAACATAGTCCCGAAATTCTATTGTTTTTGTCTTTGGCAATAGGCTTTTGGATTGGTCAATTTCAATTTGGTAAGTTTCAATTTGGTGGTGTCGCAGGATCATTGCTGGTTGCAGTGATTCTCAGTTTGATTGGTGTTCCTGTTGATAATGGTGTGAAAGCCATTCTGTTTGCACTATTTATTTACGCAGTTGGGTTTGAAAGTGGTCCACAATTCTTCAAATCTCTCGGACCTCAGTCGATTAAAGAAATTTTACTGGCTGCCTTTATGGCCATTTGCGGACTTATCACCGTGCTTGCTATGGCAAAAATCTTTGATTTAGATAAAGGTTTGGCTGCAGGCTTAGCCGCAGGTGGTATGACACAGTCTGCCATTATTGGCACAGCAGGCGATGCTCTCTCGCGCTTAGATTTGCCAAT
Organism: Acinetobacter sp. SW-226; assembly: GCF_055632855.1. Lineage (NCBI taxonomy): Bacteria > Pseudomonadati > Pseudomonadota > Gammaproteobacteria > Moraxellales > Moraxellaceae > Acinetobacter > Acinetobacter sp. SW-226. The sequence goes on from NZ_CM145752.1 coordinate 1,584,130, forward strand.
GGCAGAGATTCAACGACTGCAAGCCAATGTCGCAATTGGCTATGCCGTGACTTATATTTTTGGTTCTCTAGGTGCGATTATTATTTGTGTGAACATCTTGCCGAAATTTATGGGGCGAGAAATTCATGATGATGCACTTAAAGCGCAGTCTGAGCGTTTAAAAGGTGCTTTTGAACTTGCCCCAGGTCAAGAACTGGCGATGCCAGAAATTGTAGGACGGATTTATAAAGTCCAACAAGCCTCTGGAAAAACAATTGAAGAATTAGAAGCCCAAAAATCAGGCATTACCATTGAGCGGCTTAAACGTAAAGATCAGTTTATTGATGTATCTCCTGAAATTACGTTACAAACAGATGATGTGGTTCTCATTGTCGGTCGCAGAGCAAGTGTTGTTTCTATTGCAGAGAATATTGGTTCAGAACTCCAATCGTCCCAAGGCATGGAAATGGTCATGGATACGACGGATGTCATTTTAAGAAATTCTAAATACATCAATCGAACACTAGGCGATGTCAAAGCCAAGACGCCTGATTATCTTAAACACGGTATTTATGTATTGGGCATTAAACGTCAAGACGAAACACAACTCTTAAATGATGAAACCATGTTGCGTCAAGGCGATGTGGTGACCGTATACGGAACCAAAAGTGATCTTGAGCGTTTAGTCAAAGAAGCAGGTAAAGCCTTACCAGAGAGCTTAAAAACAGACTGGATCTTCCATGGCGCGGGTTTAGTGGTGGGTCTATTAATTGGCTTATTTGTCGTGCGTATCGGTGATGTTCCGCTGACGCTTGGTGCTGGCGGTGGCGCACTTTTATCAGGTCTGTTGTTTGGTTGGTTACGTAGCCGAAATCAAGTTCATGGCAATATGCCTTTAGCCGCTTCGCAGTTACTTAAAGATCTAGGTCTTGCAGGATTTGTGGCTGCTGTTGGTTTACAGTCAGGATTACAGGCCATTCAAACCATTAAAGACAGTGGCTTGTCATTATTTATGATTGGTGTAGTGGTCACGGTTGTGCCACTCATTCTTTCGATGCTTTTTGCACGTTATGTTCTGCGTTATGACAATGTCGCAGTCATGGCAGGTGCCTTAACTGGTTCACGCAGTGCAAACCCTGCATTTGGTGGAGTGCTTGATAAAGCAGGCAATTCAATTCCTACAGTTCCTTTTGCAATTACCTATGCATTGGCCAATGTTTTCCTCACCTTGCTGGGTCCACTGATTGTGGGTTTAGCTTAAAAATTGATGTTTAACAATAAATCTTTGGCTTCACTATAATTAAAGGAGACTTCCCATGGGGAACGTTGATTACTCAAAATACGCAAAACTAAGCCCATTTGAATTAAAAGATAAACTGATTGCACTCGCAGAAAGTCGAACTGACCGGATGATGCTGAATGCAGGTCGAGGAAACCCAAACTTCCTTGCAACTGTGCCTCGTAGGGCTTTTTTCCAGCTGGGTTTATTTTCTGCAACCGAATCTGAGTTTTCATTTTCATATATGCCAGAAGGGCTCGGGGGCTTTCCACGACCTGTAGGCTTGCAATCTCGTTTTGATAACTTTGTACTTGAAAATCGTGATAAGCCAGGCGTAGTGTTTTTAGGAAAAGCGATTTCTTACGTCCGAGACCAGCTGGGCTTAGATCCTGATGCATTTTTACTGGAAATGGTTGAAGGTATTTTGGGCTGTAATTATCCTGTTCCAGATCGCATGCTACGCCTCAGCGAAACCATCATTAAAGAATATGTGCTGCGTGAAATGGGCGTGCAAGGTATGCCAAAAGATGGCTTAGATTTGTTTGCCGTAGAGGGCGGAACAGCAGCAATGGCATATATTTTTAACTCGCTTAAAGAAAATAAAATTATTGCTACGGGTGATCGAATTGCTATTGGTACCCCGATTTTTACCCCTTACTTAGAGATTCCAAAACTCAATGATTATCAGCTAGAAGAAGTATTGATTGAAGCAGATCCAAAACAAGGATGGCAATATCCAGAGTCAGAGCTCCGCAAATTAGAAGATCCATCAATTAAAGCTTTCTTCTTGGTGAATCCAAGTAATCCGCCCTCAGTTAAAATGAGTGATGAAGGCTTGGCGATTTTGGCAGATATTGTTAAAAAACGTCCTGATCTGATTATTTTGACCGATGATGTGTATGGAACATTTGCTGATAATTTCAAATCATTATTCGCCATTTGTCCAGATAACACCATTTTGGTTTATTCGTTCTCCAAATACTTTGGTGCGACAGGCTGGCGTCTTGGGGTCATCGCCATGACCAACAATAATATTTTGGATAAGAAGCTTACTGAATTATCTAAAAAAGACAAAAAAGAACTAGAAGAACGCTATTCATCACTTACGACTGACCCATCGAGTATCAAATTTATTGATCGTCTGGTGGCAGATAGTCGTAATGTGGCCTTAAATCACACCGCTGGACTGTCTACACCACAACAGGTTCAAATAGTTTTATTTGCGTTATTTAACTTAATGGATTCACGTCAAAGTTATAAAAAAGCAGTTAAATCTGTAGTGCGTGAGCGTGATGCAGCACTGTATCGACAACTGGGTGTTGATGTTCCTCAAGATCCAAATGCAGTCGATTACTATACACTGGTGAATTTGGAAAATACTTCGCGGACGCTTTATGGTGATGAGTTTGCAGACTGGGTTATGAAGAATAAAAACCCAACTGAATTACTTTTCCGTGTGGCGGATGAAACGGGCGTGGTTTTACTTCCAGGCTCGGGTTTTGGTGTACAACATCCTTCCGCACGCGCATCCTTGGCAAATCTGAATGAATTTCAATATGCAGCCATTGGTGATTCATTGCGACGCTTTGCGGAAGAGTCTTATCAGGAATATCTAAAATCTAAAAAGAAAAAGTAAGCTTGAACGGTCTGGATTAAACCAGTTATAAAAAAGCCCATCTCATTTGATGGGCTTTTTTATATTGTTTTAGATGCAGAATAAAAAAGAGACGTTAGATAGACAGGAACGAAAGCTTTTCAATATGCGAAGAGTAGAAAATATATAATTCAGTATTTCTTTACTTGACTGAATTTTTAAATAAAGCATCTGATAGAACAGAAAGGCTATAATTTTCATGAAATACTTTATAATCAATGTCTTGGATATATTTAATATGCTTATTGCACTATAAAATGGATGGTTTAGGAGTAAGTATATAAAATCCATTAATCTCTATTTGCACAATTAGAACTTTCTGGGAATCTAGATGAAGTCACTTTTAGGGGGGTATTAATTACAAATTACGTTGATTAACTCTTGAATGTGAACATCTAAGGTATCCAAAGTAGGTAGCGGTAAAATAGTATCTTTAAATATTAAAGGCAGTTCCGTACAGCCTAATATAATGGCATCAATATCATCTTCCTCATGCATTCGTTGCACAATTTGGAGCATCTGTTTTTGTGTTTCAACGGAAACAATCCCATGTTCTAATTCGCTAGAAATTTTGTCTGCAATAAATAACTGCTCATCCGCGTGAGGCATTACAATATTTATTCCAGCTTCTACAAAAGGCTTTTTAAAAAACGCTGCCTGCATTGTAAACTGTGTTCCGAATAGCCCAATTTTTGCATAATTTTGACGTTGTGCTTCCTTTTTTGTCGCCTCTACAATACTTATTAAGGGTACTGTCGAATTTGCTTGAAGTTGATCAAACACAATGTGAGGGGTGTTGCCTGTTAAGGCAATAATTTCTGCACCACCAGCAATGAGGCTATTAATTCCTTTCATTAAGTATGAAATCAGCCCTTCAAAATCTTCATGCTCACAGAACGCTAAAACTTCAAATACATTTAGGCTTTCGATTGCTAAGTTGGGGAAGAATGTTGGTCCAACTTTTTCCTGTAAGGAATAAACCAGTTTTTTATAATAAAGCAGGGTAGATTCGGGTCCTATACCACCAATTAATCCAAGTTTTTTCATTTTTGAGCCTCTAGTCGACGTTCTGTTGTGGTTTTTCCCGCGACACCCCAATTGTCCATTTCAACTTCATCAATAATGACCATCGTTGTTGCTGGATTTTTATTTAAAACGGTGACTAAGAGCTGAGTAATCCCGTCAATAATTTGCTTCTTTTGTTCAATCGTAGGCGCTTCATTTCCACCTGTCACTTTCACATTTACGAAAGGCATCGACATCCTCTACACATTATAAAATTAAGGTCTCGAATGTTAGAGGGTATTTTTCTTCAATAAAATTAAATAATATTGAGTAAATCGTTTAATTTTATTGAATCATGGAAATTAGCCAACTTAAAACGCTTATTGTGCTTATTGAAACTGGAAGTATTACTGGTGCAGCCAAAAAGTTAAACCGAGTACCTTCCGCAATTACTATTCGCTTACAACAGCTTGAGGAGTATTTGGGAGTGTCACTTTTTATTCGAGAGAAAAAAAGTTTAGTTGCGACACCCAAAGCATTATTACTATATCAATATGCAAAGCAAATCGTAGCACTGGCGTATGAAGCTGAAAATAAAATCAAAGCTGATCAACCTTGTGGGCCTTTACGAGTGGGGGCATTGGAAAGTATGGCGGCAACAAGATTACCCGCACCACTGGCTCAGTTATATTCGATTTATCCTGCAATTAAATTGGAACTGGTTACAGGTATACGCGATGGTTTATATCAATCTTTACTGGATGGCGAGTTAGATGTGGTTCTAATTGGAGATGCTCCTCAAAATCCACTGTTGAATCGTTCGCTCATTTATGATGAAGAACTTATAATTATTGCACCTAAGGGGCATCCTAAAATTTTAATGCCTTCAGATGCTGAAAGTGCAACTATTCTTGCATTTAAAGAGGGTTGTTCTTATCGGGATCGACTTTTAAACTGGTATCAGTCCTTTAATATCACACCAAAAAGGATAGCTGAGGTTGCATCCTATCACGCAATTCTAGGTGGTGTAGCCGCGGGCATGGGGATTGCGATTATTCCCAAAACAATGTTAGATACTTTTCCAAATCAAGATTTATTGTCCGTACATTATATAGATTCAGCATTAGGACGCATCCAGATTGAATTAATTTGGAGAAAAGAATTAATTTCTGCAAATATTCAAGCTTTAGAAAAGTGCCTCCTGAATAGGACGTAAATGATTGATTTAATCTTATTCTCGTATGAAACTTTTGGTGATCTTTTTTGCATATTTTATTGGTCAATCTTATGATGTTTCTAGCGTTTGAATAGAAACTATTGAATTCAAAAATAAAAATGGGGGAAGAATGGATAAATACTTACTGGTCGCCTTGGTGGTTGGTGCATGTATACTTTTGGTGATTTACACTCAACTTGCACCAACAGGTGGGCAAAAAAACTTTAAGCAAATTGTGCAACAGGCATTTAGTCGTTATAAAGTGATTGAAAAAAATTACACCATTATGATTTGTGAGATCAACCATCGCAATGAACCAGAAGAGTTGGTCTTTATCCGTATTGACCCTGCTCAAAAGAAAAATTTGCGCACTTCAGGAAGAATGCTGATCGCCACCTATCCCAAAGCACCTTCAGTACGTGAAATGCGTAAAGACTTTAAAGGCTATGTCACTTAATTCATTAGCGTCGACGAGAGCTACTACGGCTGCGTCCACGTGCCATGCCACCTAAAGCATTGAGTACAGCAAGTTTGGTCATACTGCCCGAAGCATGCGCATGACAGATGGCAGCAGCAAGCGCATCGGCGGCATCTTGCTGTGGTTTGATGCTTAGGTTTAAAAGTTTCATCACCATCATTTGTACTTGTTCTTTATCTGCAGCACCGTAACCGACCACAGACTGTTTAATTTGACGGGCTGTGTATTCGGCAACTTGTAAGTCTAGGTTTACTAGTGCAGCAATTGCGGCACCACGTGCTTGCCCGAGCTTCAGTGCAGAGTCAGGGTTTTGTGCCATAAAGACTTGTTCAACAGCAGCTTCAGTTGGACCATGAAATTTTACAATACGATCAATCCCTGCAAAAATACGCTTTAGACGCTCAGGCATTTCAGCTGTTTCAGTACGAATGGTGCCAGCATCGACAAAAATTAGTTTTTGACCTTCTTTTTGAATAATACCGTAGCCTGTGAGGCGAGAACCGGGGTCAATACCAATAATTAATGACATGCAAGCCCTTTAAAAAAAAATATATGCCCATATTGTTACATAAGCGGATGAAAAAAGCTTGATGTAGATTGAGCAGTTGATCATTGCACCTTATTCATTTTGTTGAGATTAGATTAATTTTCATGAAATTATTTCTTTTTATATTGGCTGGTGTCATTCTCGAAGTTTTCGTATGGATTGGCGTGGGCGACCTCGTTGGTAGTATGTGGTACGTATTCTTCTGGTTTATTGTTGCTTTCTTTATTGGCATGAGCCTGATTCGCAAGTACTCAGCAGGTTTAATGCCGCAAATGCAGCAAATGCAAACAGGACAGATGAGCGGTGATCCTGCACTAACCAGTAATCTACCTAAAATTATTGCAGGTTTTCTTTTATTGATTCCTGGTTTGCTAACGGACGTGCTAGCTGTGCTTTTACTTATCCCTGCTGTCCAGAAAGCGATGACAGGCGCATTGATGAAAGTGATGATGAAGCGTCAACAAACGATGATGGAAAAAATGATGGGTGGTATGATGGGCGATATGAATGGCATGGGCGGTGGTGCTCAAGGTCAAAACCCATTTGCAGACATCATGCGTCAGATGCAAGAAATGCAACAACAGCAGGGTGGTTCAGGCTACCGTGACTCGAGTATTATTGATGGTGAAGCACGAGAAGTAACACCCGATGCGAAAAAAATTGAAATGAAAGATGTGAACAAATAATTTCATATTTAATCTTAAAGCCGAGTTTGACTCGGCTTTTTTTATTGCTTTAAAAATGTTGAGGTGATGATGATTTAAAATAAATATAACAAACGATATAATTATTTTTTAAAATTATACTTCTTTTTATGTCATTGCTTTTCACGATTTGTGCTTTGCATTTTGTTGCACAGCTTAGTCCCGGTCCTGATGTTTTGCTGATTGCCAAAAGTTCAGCTTCGACCACACAAAAAAATACGTTAAAAACTATCTTAGGTATTTCCGTTGGCATCGTGGTTTGGGTGGTTTTAACCTTGTTAGGTTTTACTGTACTCATCGACAAAATGCCATGGATTCAACAGCTATTGATGTTGGTTGGTGGGGTGTTTCTCGCACGTATGGGCTGGTTCATGTTGAAAACAGGCATCAACACAATACAGCAAGACGCAATGCTGGATGATGGTCAAAAACTGGCTACACCGAAGGCCAACCATTATTTCATGTCAGGTTTGCTGACGAACTTGTCCAACCCGAAAACGCTGATTTATTTTAGTAGTGTGTTTTCACTAGCCTTGAGTTCTAGCGCAAGTCCTTACTTAAAAATGCAGCTTGCGGTGATTATTCCAATTCAAACTTTTATGACTTTTGCATTGTTGATGATGCTTTTGTCATTACCTAAAATTAAGGCGGCTTATCAGCGTTCAGGAAGTTATATCGACATTTTTTCTGGTGGGTTGTTCCTGATTTTTGCTTTATGGCTTTGGTATGATGCACTTGCAATCTACATCTAAGTTCTCTTTAAGTTCTTTAGATGATGGGATCTGTTCCAAGGTGGAGGCCTCGTCTTTTTTACTCTGTGTATAACGGTTAGGCTGCAATGTCGCTTCGGTATTTTCTGAGCCCTTATAGCTACGACTACGGTTGGCACGTTCGCGTAAACCGCCTTTTTTGATCAACTGAACCATTCTTTCTTCCTCATCGTTGCATCGTATTTTAATAAACAATCGCTAGAAAACTAAAGGGTTTTAAGCAAATATGATGGAATACGTCAAAAACTATTATGTTACAAAATGAAATTGTCATGATTGGGTGTTATAACAAGGAATTGTTTTTAATTCAGTTGATTAGTTTTACGGTGTAAGTTTTTGCTGACAGCATTTCAGGTTAATGGTACTTGTGCCTCAACAAATACTCACATAAGATAAATTAATCTAACATTCTGTGAGGCAGGGTGATGGACAATAAAAACAAGAAAGTAAGAAAACAAAGGGGGAAAGTTATGCTCTATCAATATCACTGCGCTTGTTGCGAAACAGTTGTCGCATCAACAGACAAAGACTGCCCAAACTGTGGATCACACAATATTAGAAGCCCTTTTGGATTTTGGATTTTCTGTATTGTTGCATGTTTAGCAGCGGCCATTATTGTTAAATCTGTACAAGTTTATTTGACGGATCGAAATAGTGAACCTACCGCTGTGACTTCACTTTTTGATGTGCTTAATCATGAAAATAAACCAAAGTAAGTGATGTTCAATGACTTCACGATTGAACTGATGGGCTATTTTCCATCAGTGAAAATAAAAAAACCCGCATTAAGCGGGTTTCTTTTGGAATCAAACTTATAGACCAGCTGCAGCTTTAAGCGCTTCCACTTTGTCAGTTTTTTCCCATGTAAATGCAGTATCTGAACCTTCGCGACCGAAGTGACCATAAGCAGCAGTTTGCTTATACATCGGTTGAATGAGGTCAAGCATACGAGTGATACCGTATGGACGTAAGTCGAAGTGTTCACGGACTAATGCAATGATCAGCTCTTCAGATACTTTTGCTGTATTGAAGGTATTGATTGAAATAGACGTTGGCTCAGCCACACCAATGGCATACGACACTTGGATTTCACATTTGTCTGCAAGACCCGCAGCTACAATGTTTTTCGCAACATAACGACCTGCGTAAGCAGCAGAACGGTCAACTTTAGATGGATCTTTACCAGAGAAAGCACCACCACCGTGACGTGCCATACCACCGTAGGTGTCTACGATGATTTTACGGCCTGTTAAACCACAGTCGCCCACTGGGCCACCAATCACAAACATTCCTGTTGGGTTGATGTGGAATTTGGTGTCTGCATGGAACATCTCAGCAGGAATTACTTTTTTCACGATTTCTTCAATAACAGCTTCTTTTAAGTTGCTTTGAGAAATTTCAGGATCGTGCTGGGTAGACAGAACCACTGCGTCTAAACGAACAGGCATGCCATTTTCATAAGCAAAAGTTACTTGGCTTTTTGCATCTGGACGTAACCATGGTAAAGCACCACTGCGACGTAGTTCAGCTTGCTTTTCCATTAAACGGTGTGCGTATGAAATTGGAGCAGGCATAAGCACGTCAGTTTCACGGCTTGCATAACCAAACATTAAACCTTGGTCACCTGCGCCTTGATCTTCAGGCTTTTGGCGGTCTACACCTTGAGCAATCTCTGGTGACTGTTTACCAATCATGTTGATCACAGCACAGGTTGAACCATCAAAACCTAGGTCAGAATGGTGATAGCCAATGCCATTTACGGTTTGGCGTACTACTGCTTCAAAGTCAACATTTGCAGTTGTTGTGATTTCACCGGCAAGTACTACCGCACCCGTTTTTACAAGCGTTTCACAAGCAACCCGTGCATATGGGTCTTCTTTTAAGATCGCATCCAAGATAGCATCACTGATTTGGTCAGCCATTTTATCTGGATGGCCTTCGCTTACAGATTCCGAGGTAAATACAGCGTACTCGCGCATAAGTCCTATCACAGTTAATTTAAAAGACGCAATATGGTACATCGACTTAGCCATTTGAGCCAGTTCTACACGACCAAAATGACTGAATTTATTTCAATTCAACGACTTTTTATCTGATATAAGCATCTAAAAAATTGATATAGCGTTTATTTTTAGTTCGAAATGACAAAATAACGGGTTTTTCTTCAAAATATAGAGGTATGTATTTTGGAGGGTTATGCGCTGTTTATATTTTAATATAAAACAAAAACTTGACGTATTTTTTATTGGTTTTCTTGTTTTGGCATTAAATAAAAAATGCTCAAAATATGTATCATAAAAGAATCAATAATTTGTCCTAATTCATGAAAAATCTAAAAAAATGAATAAAATTCACCATGCGTGTTTAATTGTATGTAAAAAATACAAATGTATGCTGTGATGTGTTTGATACTCAAAGATAACGGTTTGTTCTGATTAGTGAATAGGATGATTGAGCTTTGTTTTTAAAAGTTGAAGATTCTATCGTATGGGATTTGAACCAGAGAAAAGCTAGTGAGGCATTTCTGAGTGAAATTGTTGTGATTTTAGGCAATGCCCGCATTTATTAGACATTGATGATGAATAAATAGCGAAATATTGTCCATTAGGCTTTACCCATTCCTCTTTTTTTAAGACAATACACCTATCTTTGAATTCTATTCATCTTACTCTTTAAATCATTTGTTTGGACTCTGACCTATGACAACCCCGCTTAACGAACGTCGTATTGCAAACGCAATTCGTGTATTGGCAATGGATGCTGTGCAAAAAGCAAACTCTGGACATCCAGGTGCGCCAATGGGGATGGCTGATATCGCTGATGTGGTATGGCGTGAGTTTTTCAACCATAACCCGACTAACCCACAATGGGCGAACCGTGACCGTTTTGTACTATCAAATGGTCATGGCTCTATGTTGCAATATGCGTTATTGCACCTTACGGGCTATGATTTATCAATTGAAGATTTAAAAGCATTCCGTCAACTGCACTCTAAAACGCCGGGTCATCCAGAATTAGGTTATGCACCAGGTATTGAAACTACGACTGGCCCGCTTGGTCAGGGGATTGCAAACGCAGTTGGTTTCGCTCTAGCTGAAAAAACATTAGCAGCGCAGTTCAATAAAGATGACCTAAGTGTTGTTGACCATTTCACTTACTGTTTCTTAGGTGATGGCTGTTTAATGGAAGGTGTTTCTCACGAAGCATGTTCACTTGCAGGTACTTTAGGTCTGGGTAAACTGATTGCTTACTATGATGACAACGGTATTTCGATTGATGGTGAAGTAGAAGGTTGGTTCTCTGACGATACAGAGCAACGTTTCTTGGCTTACGGTTGGCAAGTCCTTAAAGCTGATGGTCATGATGCAGATGCATTACGTGCTGCAACTTTGCAAGCAAAAGCTGAAACGAAAAAACCAACGATCATCATCTGTAAAACGATTATTGGTCTAGGTTCACCAAACAAACAAGGTAAAGAAGACTGCCACGGTGCGCCACTTGGTAATGACGAAATCGCATTAACACGTGAAGCATTAGGTTGGGCAGAAGGTCCATTTGAAATTCCTGCTGACGTTTATGCAGCATGGGATGCAAAAGCAAAAGGCACAGCTTCTGAAGCGGCTTGGAATGAGTTATTTGCGCAATATGCAGCAAAATATCCAACTGAAGCAGCTGAATTGAAACGTCGTCTTTCAGGTGAATTGCCAGCTGAATTCCTGGCTCAAGCCGATGCGTTTATTGCTGAAACTAATGCAAAAGCCGAAACCATTGCTACACGTAAAGCAAGCCAAAACACATTGCAAGCATTCGGTCCATTATTGCCTGAATTATTAGGCGGTTCTGCGGACTTGGCTGGTTCTAACTTAACACTTTGGAAAGGTTGCCAAGGTGTTCAAGACAATCCAGCGGGTAACTACGTACACTATGGCGTACGTGAGTTTGGTATGACTGCAATTGCAAACGGTGTTGCGCTTCACGGTGGTTTCATTCCTTACGTTGCAACATTCCTTATGTTTATGGAATATGCGCGTAATGCAGTACGTATGTCTGCGTTGATGAAACAACGTGTAATCCATGTATATACACATGACTCAATTGGTTTGGGTGAAGATGGTCCAACGCATCAACCTGTAGAGCAAATTGCATCTTTACGCGGTACACCAAACTTAAATACTTGGCGTCCATGTGACACCGTTGAAGCCGCTGTGTCTTGGAAATCTGCACTTGTACGTTCAGAAGGCCCAACTGCGTTGATCTTCTCTCGTCAAAACCTACCATTCCAAGCACGTACAGATGCACAAATTGCAAATGTAGCGAAAGGTGGTTATGTATTGGCTGAAGAAAAGGGCGAATTAAAAGCGATTATTATCGCGACAGGCTCTGAAGTATCTTTAGCAATGGAAGCACATGCACAGCTTGAAGGTGTGCGTGTCGTATCTATGCCATGCGCAGAAGAATTTGTGAAGCAAGATGTAGCGTACCGTGAAGCGGTTCTTCCATCAAATATTCGTGCACGTGTTGCTGTTGAAGCAGCGCACGTAGACTACTGGTGGAAGTTTGTAGGTCTTGATGGTCGTGTAATTGGTATGACGACTTATGGTGAATCTGCACCAGCGAAAGACTTATACCAATACTTCGGTATTACCACTGAAGCGGTTGTTGCTGCAGTAAAAGAATTGACAGCTTAATCCCCCTCGGTTGACTGTTAAAAAGACGCCCCAGTTTAGGGGCGTCTTTTATTTTGAATGACATATACAACATGCAAAATACTGATGCCAGTAGTTGCATAAATTTTAGGTGAAGATATGAGCTTATATGATCAAATTCATGACGAAGTCGTGTTAATGGATGCGGGCGAACAGAAGTGGATTGGACCAGATCTACCTTTGGAAGCGATGGTGGCGGTTGAACTACTATTGCAAGACTTGGCAGAGGATAAGCAAATTAAGATTCGCCGTAAAAACCATGAAAAACAGACGGGTATGAAGCTGATTGATCGGATTTTGATTGAAAAATTATGATGGTTTTCACGTCTAAAAGAAGCCTTATTGAAGTGATTCAATAAGGCTTTTCTTTGGGTAGATTTCGGTTTAAATATAAGCCATACAAAAAATCAACATCCCTTTGAGAGCAAAATGAAAGTACAAAATATTCATATTGTGTCGTTGACAGAAATAGATCAATCGATCTGGTCTACATTATGGCGAGCTTATCAAGTATTTTATCAGGCTGATTTATTGGAACAGATATCTGAAAACACGTGGCATAAACTGACTGGTTCTAAATGTGAACATATGTATGGTTTTGCCGCAATTATAGCAGGTCAGGTTGTAGGCATTGTGCATGTGATCGAACATGATAGTTGTTGGACGTTAAAGCCTTATGCATATCTACAAGATCTATTTACGCATGAGGAGTATCGTGGGCTAGGGGTTGCAAGAGCTTTAATCGAACATGTCAAAATGCATACCGAAAAGCGAGCATGTGATCGAATCTATTGGCTTACCCATCAGGATAATTTAGTCGCTCAGCAACTCTATAATAAAGTCGCGAAGAAAACAGGTTTTATTCAATATAAAATGTAGTGCTAAGACTACATTTTAGAACAAATTTATCGTTCTAAACTTGCAACATATCGTTTTATCTTTATGGGTGTATTCGCTGTAAAACTCTATAAACTAAACAGTATTCCAGTGTGAGATAAAAACATGAACTTTAAAGCTTTAACAATCGGTTTGGCTGTTGCAACTGCAACGACATTTGCTATGGCGAAACCTGTAGCATATCAAATTGACCCTACACATACTGCAACAGTGTTTTCATGGAACCACTTCGGTTTTTCAACACCATCTGCAAACTTTAGCGACATTCAGGGTGTCATTAATGTTGATAATGCAAAACCTGCAAATTCGTATGTGAATGTAACGATTCCATTATCTAGCTTGAATACCAATGTAAAAGCTTTGGATGAGCACTTACAGGGTGCAGATTTCTTTGATGCAACAAAATATCCAAACATCACTTTTAAAAGTACTAAAGTACAAGCAGTTGGTGCAAACAAATACAAAATCACAGGTGACTTAACTGTTAAAAACGTGACTAAGCCTGTTGTATTGGATGCTGTATTGAATAAGCAAGGTGAGCATCCAATGACGAAAGCTCAATCTATTGGTTTCAATGCGACAACTTCATTTGACCGTTCTGCATTTGGTGTAGGAGCTTATGTGCCGAACGTAGGTGATAAGATCACAGTGAATATCACGACTGAAGCATCGGTTGCAAAATAATTTTTGTAATACAAAAGCTTATCAAGGAAGGAGAGAGCCTTGGTAAGCTTTTTTGTTTCTAACATCCTCACAAAAAATGTGATCGTTCTGCTCAAAATAATAATAAAACTAATAGGTTTATAGAAATTTTACCCAAAATGCGAGTATCGGAATTTATTTAACGTGGTTTAAACTTGTGCATTACTATGATTTTTTAGAAGTAATGCTATTTAATTATTAGAAATTCAGCAAAAAAATGCGCAGACAGCAGTCCTAAAGCTTCTTGAACTTAATAGTTCGTGGAAAAGTCATAAAATCAATTGGTGAATTTCACACTAATGATTTCCTCCCTTAGAAAAGCATGTATGTTGAATAGAATAACTATGTATTTACTGCAAATATTTATTTTAAGCTGAATATTAAAAAGATCCTTTTTTAATTAAAATACTTATTTGATGGGGAATCATAAATTTTTCATCTATATAGAGGGGGAATTTAATAAAAAATGGCTAGATTAATCTGACACACCCACCCATTATGATAGAAAAATAAAAGTGAGTAGCTGATTTATTGATTAATCTTTACGGCTTGCAATGTTTGATTCTTTTGGGGTTATCTTAAAACTAAATATGTGGATGAATAAAGCCTTTTTTAGGGCTTTATTCATCTAAATTATACTTGGATATATGAATTAAGCTGTTATGGCGTTACTTTTGTTAAGGATGATATTAATTTGGTTTCGTAGTCATTTAGGACATTGTCAATATTTTCAATCCATTTTGTGCCATTGGCAACTTGTGCAGATTTAACTACTTTACTGTAAACATGAACAGGTTCAGCAGCTAAATTTTTTGTATTACTAATATCTGTGTCAATTTCTGAATGGATTTTGATGGATGCAAATCCTGGTTGGAACCATGACCAAAACTTATTGATTTTAATGTTGAGAACAAAGTCGGCATTTGCTCGGTTAGTTTCATTATTTTCAAGAACTACATACCCAGATCGTTCGAGAGCGAGGGTAGTACGTTTTTGTAATAATTCTGAGACGGTTTCTTTTTCTAACAAAATATCGCCTAAAGCTTTTCCATATCCATTTCTTTTACGAGCAACAGCTTTTGCTTTATCTGCTTCAGTTGCCTTAGCCAAGCCATCTTTTAAAGATGGGATGTCGGCAGTTGCAGGTTTATCTTCGAAAGTTCGGTCATCTTCAACGAGTGCAATCACTACTTTTTTAGAATTTGCTGCTTCTTGATAAGATGTAGGATTATGAGGTGTAGGGACTTGAATCAGTCCACGAGATGTTGCACAACTAGAAAGTGTAGTTATTAACAGCCCCAAAGTAAGAATTATGAAAGAGTGTTTCACTAGTACCCCTAAATATTTATATAGTTGGAAAAACGGGATAAATATAAAGAAATAACCCATAAAATGAAAGAGAATTATTCTCATTTGTTAAATTATTAATTTTCGTTGAATATTAAAATATAAAGTCTAGAGTTCTGTGTTTGAATTGAAAGAGCGCCTGTTAATAAGAACTTCTTTATATGCCCCTAGTTGAAAATCATTGGACTTTATAAATAATACTTTATTTATTTGTAAGATTTTCTACATATTCTCGCCATTCGATGCTTTGATTTTATTCTTATCTGAAATATCACTATATTTTTCTGGAGCTGTATATTTATAACTAACTTAGTTGCTCTTTTCATTTTGAAAAAGATGAAAATATGTGCTTTGAATATTGAGCTCACGCCGTAGCCCAATAGGGTTAAAAAATAAGTGATATATTTTAAAAAAGCACCTACTAGAAAGAGATTCAGAGGTGCTTTTTTATAGCATGTCAGATAAGCAATACTAAAAGAATGTGTAACGTATCACTATACTCTATAAAGTTTTAACTCATTTTCATTTGTATTAAGAAGCAGTTTTCACTTCAACCAGCTGTTGCATGTACGTTGCTATAACCTGACCTGAGACTTGCTCTAAGGGTGCTGCAAAACGTAGATTGTCTGCACGTAGGGCTGGAATATTAATCCGTGCTTGGCGCAGCTCTGCGGTATGCCCGATCAACCATTTTTCTAAACCATCGGCGGCGACTTCAGGGTGGAACTGTAAACCGAGAATGTTTTTGCCTACACGAAACGCTTGGTTAGGATAAACCTCTGAGCTGGCTAAAAGTTCAGCCTGCGCAGGGAGGTCAAACGTATCCCCATGCCAATGCAGGACTTCGGTTCCTTCAAGTGCTTGCAATGGATTATGTTCAAGAGTATGGAGCTGTAACTGACTCCAGCCAATTTCTTTACTATGACCTGCATACACTTTTGCATCCAAAGCATGTGCGATTAACTGTGCGCCGAGGCAAATCCCTAAAGTGGGTAATTTTTTTTCTAAACGCACTTTCAGTAGCTCTATTTCTTGTTGTAGAAATGGGTAGTCTTCGGTTTCATACACCCCGATAGGGCCACCTAAGATGACGGTTAAACCGTCATAACTTAATGCTTTGGCTAAGTCATCTTTACCTGCTTCAAAATATCGTACCCGATAACCCAATTGATATAACACATCTTCCCATGCGCCTAGATCTTCAAACGCAAGATGCTGAATGGCGTAAATAGTATCAGGTAATACAGTCATGACAGGCTCGTTTATTGGTACTAAGGAGCCTAAAAATGTACAGGGAAATGAGCCGAAGTTGAAGTCAAGAACGAAGAAAATATGTAGAAAAACACGACAAATGAAATCATTCACTTTGTTTAAGTTGCAACATATTTTTAATCATCCATTTACTTGAGTTTAAGATCTCATGTTGTAAATGTTCATCAGCCATGCTGCGTGCCATGACAATAGCTCCGACCAGTTGGCACAGTACAGCCCAAGCTTGTGTTTCACTGCTCAGATGCTGTGTAAATAAAGCATGACCACGAAGCATTTCCTGTTGAAAGCATTGTTTTGTGCTTTCGCTACTACGTGCAACTTCTGTTGCTAAGGCGGGAATGACACAACCATGATCTGGGCGCAGGACATGAGAGAAAGCTAAATAGCGATCTAGTTCAAAATCAATCCAGTCAGATAGTTTTTCATGAGGATTGGCTTGCCATGCCTGAAAACTGTGTTGTAGCTCTGACTCAATGAGTGCTTCAAATAATTCGTGTTTTGACGAAAAATGTGAATAAAAAGCGCCGCTGGTCATTTGAGCGGCTTGCATAAAGCTATCGACACCAGTATTGGCAAAACCTTGTTTTTTGGCCAGTTGGGCACTGATTTTAAGTAACTCTTTACGTTTTTCTTCTTTATAGCCTGTTTTGTAGCGCATAGTGATTTCATCAAAATATTATTGACTGATTTTGAAAACTATAACATAGTGATCGTTATAATAACGATCGTTATTTTATAAAAGGGAAATATTTATGGATAGAACACAGCAAGAACAACAGTCGCAATTGACCGAAGCTAAAAAGAAAGTGGCATTGGTGATTGGTGCAGGCGATGCAACAGGGGGGGAAATTGCCAAACGTTTTGCTCGTGGCGGTTATATCAGCTGTATGACGCGAAGAAATGCTGAAAAGCTCCAGCCCTTAATTGCGGACATAGAGGCTGAAGGGGGGATTGCGTATGGTTTCGCTTCCGATGCACGTAAAGAAGATCAAGTCATTGCTTTGGTGGAAGAAATTGAAGCTAATATTGGTGAAATAGATGTTTTGGTGTTTAACATTGGGGCGAATGTGCCGTGTAGTATTTTAGAAGAAACTGCACGTAAGTATTTAAAAATTTGGGAGATGGCATGCTTCGGTGCATTTTTGACAGGGCGTGAAGTAGCGAAGCGAATGGTACTGCGGGAACGAGGGAGCATTATCTTCACAGGGGCAACCGCAGGAATAAGAGGTGCAGCAAACTTTGCCGCTTTTGCAGGTGCAAAACATGCATTACGTGCTTTAGCCCAAAGTATGGCGCGTGAATTGGGACCTAAAAATATTCATGTAGCCCATGTGGTGGTTGATGGTGCAATTGATACGGACTTCATCAAAGACACTTTCCCAGAGTTGTATGCACGTAAAGGGCAGGATGGCATTTTAAACCCTGTACATATTGCAGAAAATTATTGGCATTTGTCGCAGCAACCGCGTGATGCATGGACGCATGAGTTGGATTTAAGACCTTGGATGGAAACGTGGTAAAAGGACAAAGCATGAAAACCGTAGAATTTTATTTTGACTTGGGCAGCCCGTATAGTTATTTGGCCTACTATCGGTTACGGCAAATGGCCGAGCAACAAAGTTTTCAAATCATATATAAACCTATTTTATTGGGTGGCGTATTTAAGGAGACAGGGAATAGAAGTCCGATAGAGATCCCGAGTAAAGGTATTTATTCCATGTTAGATATGCAGCGTTGGGCGGATTATTACGGCATTCCCATGCAAATGAACCCACATTTTCCCATGAATACTTTAACCTTGATGCGTATTTTGACAGGCGTTCAATTGTTGCATTTAGAAAAGTTTGAGCAAGTTTTAAAACTTTTATTCGATGCGATGTTTGGTACACCCAAAAACCTTAATGAACCTGCTGTCTTAGCAGAGGTGTTAAAACCAAGTGGCTTTTCTGTAGATGACATCATGAGTATGGTTCAGTCGGATGTGGTGAAGCAAAAACTGATCACTGAAACGGAACTGGCCATTCAACGGGGCATTTTCGGTGCACCGACATTCTTTGTGCAGGATGAGATGTACTGGGGACAAGATCGCTTGCATTTTGTTGAGCAAGCACTGCAAAAGTAAGTTAGATAGAGAGCAGATTAGCCAAAGTAATGGCTAATCTGCTTCAGAATTAAAATAAACGTTTAGGGGTATGCGCAGTGTCCAGACTCACCATTTCGTGTTCGTCTTTTAGCTCAACCCCAGAATAGCCAAGTCTTTTTGAACCACGCATGAGCGACATTAGTCGTTGTGTTGCAATTAGAATACTTAAACCCGCAGGACGAACATTAGAAATACAGTTTCTTTTTGCGTCTAGGGTACCAGTACTAGCTTTCCATGTGTAATAAATCCCCATGCTGTCTGGTGAGCTGAGACCAGGGCGTTCTCCAATCAGCATGACCAACATTGTAGCGTGTAGGCATTCGGCAACTTGGTCACCCAAAGCAACTCGGCTGCCTGTTGCAATAACGATAGGAGCAATAGACCAATGCTCAGCTTGCAAATGCGGGATGAGGTGCTGAATAAACGGTACGGCATTTTCTTCAATTGCACGTGCAGAAAGACCATCCCCAATCACAATACAAACATCATAAGCTTGTGGGTTACTTGCTTTAAACGTTTGTAAGCCACGATAGGATTCACTATTAAGCAAACGCCCTAGATCTGGACGTTTTAGATATTCCTGCTTGTCTTCGGCTTGGCTATGTACGGTTAAAGTATCCAAACTTTGGGTTTTAAAACTAGAGACCAATAGATCGACATCTAAAGCTTGATGTACTGCATCCTGTGCTTCAGCATGGGCCAGTTGGAATTTCAGCATTTCATGCGTAGGAATACTACAACCTGCACGTCCGATTGCAATTCGTGCATCGGTAAATTTTTTAAGATTTTCCCAAACATCCTGATGCTGTTCGGATTGATAGTTTTCGAGAGGAACAAGTGACATAGGTTGCTCCTTATATATGTAAAAGTTTTTCAAACTGAGGTGGCATGTGTTCAGGCCACTGAATGTATTGTTGCTGTTGTTTAAAAATCCCTTGTTCGGCGAGCCACGTATCAAATTCAGGTGCGGCTTTTAGACCCAGAAGCTGTCTTAAATATAAGGCATCATGAAACGATGTGGTTTGATAGTTCAGCATGACATCGTCTGAACCTGGAATGCCCATAATAAAGTTCAACCCTGCTGCACCAAAGAGGGTGAGTAATACATCCATGTCATTTTGATCAGCATCGGCATGGTTGGTATAGCAAATGTCACATCCCATTGGTAAGCCGAGAAGCTTGCCACAAAAATGATCTTCTAAACCTGCTCGGATAATTTGTTTGCCATTATATAAATATTCTGGACCAATAAATCCAACCACGGTATTGACCAACAGTGGGTTAAATTTACGTGCGACTGCATAAGCGCGAACTTCTATGGTTTGTTGATCAACGCCGTGATGGGCATTGCTGGATAAAGCACTACCTTGACCCGTTTCAAAGTACATCACGTTTTGTCCCACAGTGCCGCGTTTCAAAGCGAGTGTCGCTTCATAACCTTCACGGAGTAACTCAAGATTAATCCCGAAGCCGTCGTTGGCAAGTTGAGTTCCTGCAATAGATTGAAACATCAGATCAATCGGCACATTTCTTTCAGCCAGCTGAATGCCTGAACTGATATGGGTTAGCACGCAAGATTGGGTTGGAATTTGATGCTCTTGAATAATATGATCAAGGAGTTTTAAGAGCTCTGATAAATTTTGGAGGTTATCCGTTGCGGGGTTAATCCCTATTACTGCATCACCATTGCCATACATCAGTCCGTCCAAAATACTGGCCGATATCCCCAAGAGATCATCTGTAGGATGGTTGGGTTGCAAACGAGTGGAAAGATGCCCTTTTAAACCGATGGTGTTGCGAAATTGGGTGATGACTTCACATTTGCGGGCCACCAAAATCAGGTCTTGATTACGCATAATTTTACTGACAGCGGCTACCATTTCAGGTGTTAAACCTAAGGCAAGTTGCTGTAACTTTTCTGTACTCGCATCTGCACTGAGCAACCAGTTGCGAAAGTCACCTACAGTGAAATGTGAAATAGGGGCAAATAAATCACTACGGTGCTCATCAATGATTAAGCGTGTGATTTCATCTTGTTCATAGTCAATTAATGCCTCAGTTAAAAATTGTTTGAGTGGAACCTCTGCCAAAGCCATTTGTGCAGCAACACGTTCCGTTGCATGTTCAGCTGCAACACCTGCCAATTGATCTCCCGATCGCAATGGTGTTGCCTTTGCCATAAGCGTTTTTAAGTCATTAAAAACATAATGTTGATGTCCAATCAAAGTTTTATAAGCCATTTTGAAAGGTCCTCTTATAATTCTTGCTCAGCCTTGCGAATATTTTCAAACTCTTCTTCAGGTGTTCCTTGCACCAGTTTATGCCGACTATAAAAGATGAAGTAAGCAATAAATACCACATAGATACCAGCCGCCATAAACCAAACTTTAGGGTCGACCACAAAGCCTGCAATTACTGCGATACTGGCTAAAATTAAGGCAATAGATGAAGTCGCAATGCCACCTGGTGTTTTGTATGGGCGTGGTAGTTCAGGGCGACTGATGCGGAGTTTGATGTGGGACAGCATCATTAAAACATAGGAAATAGTCGCACCAAACACGGCCATTAAAATGAGTAGATCACCTTCACCAGTTAGCGATAGTAAAAAGCCAATGATGCCAGGGATGATAATGGCTAAATAAGGTGCTTTATTTTTATTTGTGAGTGACAGGGATGTCGGTAAATAACCTGCACGAGATAATGCAAAAATTTGGCGTGAATAGGCGTAGATAATAGAGAAGAAACTTGCAATTAAGCCCGCCAAACCCACAAAATTGACAAAACTAGCAAGCCACGTATTTGGTCCATAGACTGCAATAAGCGCATCGACCAATGGGGCACCTGATTCTTTTAATTGATCTGCACCAGCTGCTCCAACACCAAGGAACAAAATGAGCATGGCAAATGCAGCAAGGATAAGCATGGAACCGATTAAACCACGCGGGAGTGATTTAGATGGATCTTTAGCTTCTTCTGCTGCAAGTGGTACACCCTCAACGGCTAAGAAGAACCAAATTGCATAAGGCACGGCAGCCCATATCCCAATATAGCCCATAGGTAAGAAACTGCTTGCCCCAATATTTTCAGTTTGAGCAATATTAAACAGATTGGCACTGTTGAAATGGGGTGCCATTGCGACGAAAAATACAAATAAGGCCACAGCAGCAACTGCGGTAATCACAAAGATGATTTTCAGTGCCTCACCCGCACCTTTGAGATGAATGCCCATAAAAATCAGATAGCAGATCAAATAGATGATCCATCCACCGATACCAAATAATGATTCACAGTAAGCACCAATAAAGCACGCAATAGCAGCAGGTGCGATGGCATACTCGATTAAAATTGCAGTACCTGTGAGATAACCGCCTAAGGGGCCGAAAGCGGTGCGGGCGAAACTATAACCTCCACCAGCTGTGGGAAGCATGGTCGCCATTTCAGACATGGCAAGGCACATACATAGATACATAATGGCAACTACGACTGTTGCAATGAACATACCGCCCCAGCCACCTTGAGCTAAACCGAAGTTCCAGCCTGCAAAGTCACCAGAAATGACATAAGCCACGCCTAAACCGACTAAAAGTAGCCAGCCGACAGCACCTTGTTTAAGTTGTCTTTTTTCAAAATAATCGTCAGAAGTTTGCACTGTTTGTGTTGATAAAGATGTTGAATCTTTAAGCGGAGAGTCTGTCATAGGAAGCTCCATATCTTAAGTTTTTATAGATGGCTTGGTTCATACAATGTTTAAGCAATTTCAGTACCAAGCAATCAGACATCCTGTCTAATTTTGTGTGTAACGCAGAGATAAATTATTATTTTTGAAGGTTGAAGGTTGAAGGTTGAAGGTTGAAGGTTGAAGGTTGAAGGGGTTTAGGGTAACGAATTACCCTAAACACAACATGCACAAATATATTTATGCTTAGAAGAAGCCCATTGGCTTAGTGGCATAGCTTACAAGCAAGTTTTTAGTTTGTTGGTAATGATCAAGCATCATTTTGTGGTTTTCACGACCAATGCCAGATTTTTTGTAACCACCAAATGCCGCATGCGCAGGGTAGATATGATAACAGTTGGTCCAAACACGACCCGCTTCAATTGCACGACCCGCGCGATAAGACGTATGAGCAGAACGTGACCATACTCCTGCACCTAGACCGTAAATGGTGTCATTTGCAATTTTAATCGCATCATCAAAGTCTTTGAACGTTGTAACCGAAAGCACTGGTCCAAAAATTTCCTCTTGGAAAATTTTCATGTCGTTTGTGCCTTTAAAAATGGTTGGTTCGATATAGAAACCTGTACCCACTTCATTACGTTCACTACCACCCGTCAGTAATTGAGCACCTTCATTACGTCCTGTTGCGATACAGCCTAAAATTTTCTCTTGTTGTTCTAAAGAAGCTTGTGCACCAATCATCGTTTCAGTGTCTAGTGGGTGACCTGTTTTGATGCGTTTGACACGTTCAATTGCTTTTTCCAAGAATTTATCGGCTATGCTTTCTTGAACTAATGCACGTGAAGGGCAAGTACAAATCTCACCTTGGTTCAACGCAAACATAGCAAAGCCTTCAAGCGCTTTGTCAAGATAATCATCGTCTTGATCCATAATATCTTCAAAGAAGATGTTAGGAGATTTACCACCAAGCTCTAAAGTTACTGGAATAATATTTTCAGTTGCATACTGCATAATCATTTGCCCAACAGCGGTTGAGCCTGTGAATGCAATTTTTGCAATACGTGGGTTAGTTGCAAGTGGACGGCCTACTTCAACTCCATAACCATTTACAATGTTTAAAATGCCTGGTGGGAGTAAGTCTTGAATCAGTTCAACCAAGACTAAAATACTTACAGGCGTTTGCTCAGCTGGTTTAAGAACAATACAGTTACCTGCTGCAAGGGCTGGAGCAATTTTCCATGTTGCCATTAAAATTGGGAAGTTCCATGGAATAATTTGTCCCACAACACCTAATGGCTCGTGGAAGTGATAGGCAATAGTGTCTTCATCAATTTCAGAAATACCACCTTCTTGTGCACGAATACAACTTGCAAAATATCGGAAATGATCAATTGCAAGTGGAATATCTGCAGCTAAGGTTTCACGTACTGGTTTACCGTTATCCCAAGTTTCAGCTACAGCCAATTTCTCTAGATTTTCCTCTAGACGATCAGCAATTTTAAGGAGTAAATTAGAACGTGTAGTTGGAGAAGATTTATTCCATTGTGCTTTAGCTTTGTGTGCAGCATCGAGAGCAAGCTCAATATCTTCAGCAGATGAACGTGGGATTTTAGTAAAGGCTTTACCGTCGACAGGAGAGATATTTTCAAAGTATTCACCTTTTATTGGAGCAACCCACTCGCCACCAATAAAGTTTTCATACTGTGCTTTAAATTCTACTTTTGAACCAGGTTGGTTAGGGTCTACGTAGCGCATATTGAAGTTCCTTTGCTTATTGATTTTTTAAAAGCATCTACAGCTTTGGTATAAGGTACATCAGTACAATATTTAAGTAGCATACCTAATATAAGGTTGGAAAAAGGTTGGAAGGATGCAGGTTTACAAGCTTCCGACAAATGTTTACAACCATGCAATACAGTGGATGTGTATCAGGAATTGTTTTGAGAATAAGGAATGATGGCAATGCAACATTTAATACAGAAAAGACAAGAAATAGAAAAGCTTAGAACCAGCAGCAGTATTTCGACGGTACAAGCTGAACAGCTCGGAAAAAGCATTGCAAGTTCGTGGCAGCGTTCTAATTCGGCAGAGATTCCTAAGGATCGTTTTGCAGCGCCCATTTCTGAAGGTTCGATGTCACAAGGTTCAGCATTACAACATGCTTTAAGTTACTGCGCGGATGAGCTCAAGCATATTGCACAGCAGTCCTCAATGGTCGTTGCTGTGGGTGATATTGGTAGTACGATTATTTGGAGTGCTTCAAGTAAGCAAATGCGTAATGCTGCGGAAAGTGTACATTTTGTAGAAGGCGGGCAGTGGAGAGAGGAGTTGGTGGGGACTAATGCATTGGCATTGTCACTTAAAACTCAACAATCGAGTTGTGTGTTTTCTAATGAACATTATATGAGTTCCATCCATGATTGGGTTTGCTATGCAGCACCAATCATCGACCCCTATTCAAAACATGTTTTGGGGGTAATTGATTTATCGACCACATGGAAAAATCATAATAGCCTTGGTTTACTGGCAGCAGAGCGCTGTGCATCTATCATTCAAACAGCATTATTGGAATACCAGCGTCAACAACTGTATATTCGTGCTTTTGGTGTGCCACAAGTGCTTTTTAATGGCAAAGTGATGGTGCTCACACCACGTCAAATTGAAATTCTGACTATTTTAGCGCTATGTCCACAAGGTATGACTTTAGATACCTTACATCAGGCTTTATATGGTGAGCGAAAAGTGAGTATAGGCACACTTAAAGCAGAAATGTCGCAATTAAGGGATTTGTTGGGGGGAATGTTGGGATCTCGTCCTTACCGAATTTTGGCGCATATAGAAGCAGATTTCCTACAAGCAGAGCAGGCATTAGATGCTGCATATATCGAGACGGCTTTAAAGCTTTGCTCAGGTGTGTTATTGCCTAAAACAGAAAGTCCGTTTCTTTGCGCATGGCGCGACTGTTTGGAGTCACGTTTAAGTAGCGCGATTTTTAAAGCCAATGAAACTGATATGCTCTTTAAGCATGTAGCACGCTACCCAGAAGCAATTGATGCTGTTGAACGACTTATTGAGCTGACACCGAGTGGACACCCGGCGCATCAGCTACTTGAGAAATACAAAATTTAATAGTTTTGATTTGAGTTATGGAATAGGTTAATAAAAATTTTGCGATTAAATCTTCTTTTGTTCTAGCCACTGAAATAACTTGGTATAGACTTCGGCACGAACATCTGGTGCGGATAAGACTAAGTCGTGTAAACCATTTTGAATGGTCTCGACACAGATGTCACCTTGTAGATTTTTCGCCTGTTTTTCAATGTCTTTGACATCTAAAATTACATCACTGGTTTGTGCAGCTACGCCCCATTTTTTGGGGTTGAGTGTTTGATGTGAATGCATAATCAGTGCAGGAACAGAAAGCTTTAAACCGCCACGATGAATTTCTTTTTGCGCTTCATGGATGGCACGGACAAAACTGATGCGAACCATAGAATAACTTGGTTGTTTCCACTGCAAATCAAAGTTCCACTCGCCGTGTTCACTCTGATGTAGGCTTGGTACATACCATTTATTCAGTTCACTTGGAAATTTTAAGTCTGGGAAATGCTTTGCAAGTCGGCTGAGTTGTGGCACGCCAAGTTTGCGTTTAATTGGATGCATATTAAAATCATAAAAAGGACTGTTGGCCCATAGCGCTTTGATTAGAGGGTGTTGTGGATGGTGCGCTGCATATAGTGTGGTAATCAAACCGCCAGTCGAGTGTCCTGCCAGTACAACAGAAAGATGACCTTCAGCACCTATAATCTCAAGAGCTTGAGTAATTTCATCGTCATATTCGCGCAGATCACGGACATTGTAGTAGTTTTGGTGGCTTAAACGGGAGCGACCATATTTTCTTAAATCAAGTGCGTAAAAGTCGTAACCATGCTGATTGAACTGTTCAGCCATTTCTGTTTGGAAGAAGTAGTCAATAAATCCATGAATATACAGCACTGCTTTGGTTGTGGTTTGCGTGGCTTTTTTACGAATGAGAGTTGCGCAAACTTCACCTTCGTAGTCATTAGCAAAACTGAGTTTGAGTTGTTCGTAGTCTTCACCAAGGACATCTGGTTGATACGCAAGCGGGTTTTGTAGTGCTGACATAGTTCACTCTGGTTGTTATTGTCATGAGTTCCCTTATCCTTGATGAAGTCAGAATTTTTGTCAACCACAAATAAAAAAAGACAATTTAAGTGCAAAGGTAAGCAAGGATTAGGCTTACCCGAATGAAACAGTATGGACGTCTGTTTCATTCCACTTAAATTGTCAAAGCAAACAAAGTGTTAAGGAGAGAACTTAGACAGCCGCTTTAAAATCTACCACTGAAGCACTTGATTTGAGCGCCGCTTTAAAGATGTCAATCACTTGAGCATGGGTTGCTTTACGAGGGTTAGTCAGCATGCAGGCATCTTTTTGCGCGTTTTCAGACATAATGCCCAAATCTTGTTCTTTTACGCCCAGTTCAGACAAGCTTGATGGAATACCAATAGATGCAGATAATTCACGAATCGCATCA
The DNA here is from genome assembly GCF_055632855.1 of Acinetobacter sp. SW-226. Classification (NCBI taxonomy): domain Bacteria; kingdom Pseudomonadati; phylum Pseudomonadota; class Gammaproteobacteria; order Moraxellales; family Moraxellaceae; genus Acinetobacter; species Acinetobacter sp. SW-226. The sequence goes on from NZ_CM145752.1 coordinate 1,611,066, forward strand.
ATGGCAGCATAGCCAGCTTCTGTCACAGTTAAACCTGCGGTGTTGACTCCCATCAGTTCTGCAATACGTGCATAACGATCAGGGCAGGCAATTAAGTTGAACTCACATACATGTGGCAGTAAAACTGCGTTACATACACCGTGTGGTAGGTTATAGAAACCACCAAGTTGGTGTGCCATTGCATGAACATAACCTAGAGATGCATTGTTAAATGCCATACCTGCTAAGTATTGTGCATAACTCATGGCATCACGTGCTTCAAGGTTCTCACCGTTTGCAACGGCTGGGCTTAACCACTCACTGATCATCGAAATGGCTTTCTCGGCACAAGCATCGGTAATTGGGTTAGCAGCTGTTGATACATAAGCCTCTACCGCATGTGTTAATGCATCCATACCTGTTGCTGCTGTTAAGCTTGCAGGTTTTGCAATCATCAGTTTAGGATCATCAATTGCAATAAGAGGAGTACAGCGCCAGTCTACAATCGCCATTTTTACATGAGTATCTGTATTGGTAATAATACAGAAACGCGTCATTTCTGAAGCTGTACCTGCTGTTGTGTTGATTGCAATCAGAGGAGTCATTGGAACGGTGCTTTTATCAATCCCTTCGTAGTCACGAATATGACCACCACCAGCAGTGACAAGCCCAATACCTTTTGCGCAGTCATGAGACGAACCACCGCCTAAAGACACGATAAAGTCACAACCTTGCTCATTATAAGCAGTTACACCGTTATGTACGTTAATGTCAGTTGGGTTTGGTTCCGCACCTGGGAAGATATGACTATCAACACCAGCATCTTTGAGATATCCTGCGATGGTGTCTGCTACGCCAAATTTGAATAAGCCAGCATCGGTTACGATCAGTGCTTTCTTCGCACCGAGGTTTTGTGCTTTACCACCAATTTCTTTGGCACAGCCTGGGCCAAACAGTGAAACACAAGGGATATAAAAACCGTTCGTTTGATCTGCAATATTTTTAAAAGCCATGGTGCGATTCCTTCTACCATATTTATGTTGTTATCGGTGCTCATTACCGTTTTTAGAGTATCGAATGATTCAAAAAACTTGTGTACCTACCAAATACCTACCATGCGTAAGGAAATGGAAAATACTGATTCTAAATCGAAAAAATAGCTATGATGAAAAGGCATAGCCTGCATGTGTGGAATTGTTTATATTGGTTTTGAAGCGGGATGAACGTCGCCAAATTCGATGAGGATTCACTGTGGACAGAAACGATAGGATTAAGCAATATCAAAACTTTGCCGTCGTGTTAAGGCAAGTTGTTCCGAGTGTTCAGCAGCTTTATCATGAGCAGTCTATGTTTCTCTCCACGCTCAGTGTGCACAATGTTTTGGGGATTGATGCAAAGCAACGCCAGATTCAAATTTTAAACCATTGCTTTCGTATTCAGTTCTATTCACCGACCGAAAACAAAACGATTTGTGTCCCACAGTTTATGTATAAGGGGCACTACGCTGAATCACTTGAAGAGTTTTGTTTACATGACATTGTCTTCTGGGTGGGTGAGCAGACTCCACAGCATTCTTTGTATTTACGTAATAAAGTAAAACAGTTACGCCAGTTGTTATTGCAACAGGTTTTTGTTGTGGTTGGGGGGCTAAGCCGGATCCAAACGATTTTGACTGAAATAGAGCACAGCCATGCAGAGCTCTTTCAGCAACTGTGTCAATATGTGGGCAGAATAGAACTTTCAGCAACGGATAACAATTTGCTGACTTTACTTGAGCAGTTATGTTACTTAGATGCAGATCAAGCAGAGGATATTCTCCCTATTCAGTCCTTGATGCATAGTTATGATGAGCTGTGTTTTAGTGCCAAGCAATTTCTAGAACCACATGTTTATCGCATCGTAGAAACAGCATTTCCTGAACGTTTTTGTTTACAAGAGCTGATTGATCATGGGCATGATATTTATTTATTGTATCCGCATGCGAAAGAGCAGCCTGAACTGTTGGGTTTTGCACGTTTAATGAATCGTGATCTTTGGTCATTGCCTGATTTGCTGGCAAAGCAACATTTTTTAGAGGTGCAGACCAAAGTTTGGCAAAAAAAAGTTGCTAAACTCCCTATTTTCGATGAAAAACGTACAGTGAATTGGCTATTCAAACAAAAAGCTGCCGTGACAGACTGGGTTAGCCACAACATTCAACATAGTAGTGTACGTGTTGCTGTGACTGCTTTGAGTTATTTGGATACACAGTCTTATCATCCTGAGATTATTTTAGTAGCTTTAAGGTACTTTCAGCATGTTGCAGCACGTTTGTTTATCCAAAGCTGTTATGAACATGCTATAGAACAGCAATGGTTTGAGTTGGAAGCCAACCAGCATGTCGTCTTAAAAAATAGACGCCAAGATATGGATGATCAGCGTATAGCAATCAGCCCGTCGATTTTGTATTTGGATGAATGGTTAGAACTACTGCACCGTGTAGTACAGCAGCAACCCGAATGGGGTAAAAAAGTTTATACAAAATTGAGTCGAGTCATGCAGGCTTACATTCAGCATTTAGATAAAATTGCACAAAAACTACCTGCTGGATTAGTGATTTATTTCAGTGAAGAAAACCAACAACATCGTGATTTTTATCGCCAATTGCAGCAGTACAAACTGCCTATCGAAAGCTTTAGACAACTTTTTTATCTGAATCATCCGCCATTGCGGGTTGCGGTGTTTGATGCTTATGTCCGAGATTATTTACCTGAACATTTCGAGACGCAAAAGGATGTTTTAAAAAATGTCACATGGAATGGCCTATTTCATCAGGCTGTGCAATGGCATGATCAATTACATAGCCAAGAGTTACTTGCTGAACTGAAACGGAAAGTCGGCCATGTGTCATGGCAACCGATCAGTCATGAAGCTTATTATTTTATTGAAAGTTGGGTATTTGAGGAGCTTAAAGATATTGATCGCATCATCGCAGAGTCTCGTCGGTTTAGACATTGTTTAGCGGCAAGCTTTGCTGAACGAATTATTGTCAATGAATACGTGGCCTTTCATATGAGTCATACTGATGCACAGCGCCACTTAACACTTGGCTGCTATTATATCGCGGGGCAGTTGTTATTTGATCAGTTGGAATATCCAAACAACCAAAAGGCACTTCCTGACGATGTGTTAGTGGCAGAGCAGTTTATTGCGATGCTCAACCAAGAACGACAAAAGGGCTGTTAAAATTTCAACAACACTCGACTTAATTTGTCGCACAAGAACTTCTATATGACGAGATCTGCTTAACTTTTTAGCAAAAACTCGGTAGGCTATAGCCGTTCATTAATGGTATAGGTCTTATGAAGCAAGAAACTGCACTCAAACTTCTAAAAGCGGGCGAAAATGTCTTTTTAACTGGTTCCGCTGGTGCAGGAAAAACCTATACATTGAACCAATACATTAATTACTTAAAAGCCCGTAAAGTGCCTGTGGCGATCACAGCCTCTACAGGTATAGCTGCAACACATATGAATGGTATGACGATTCATACTTGGGCTGGTATAGGTATTAAAGATGCATTAGGGGAAGATGAACTCAAACGCATGAAAGAACGTAAATATTTAAAAGAGCATTTAGAAAATGCCCAAGTGTTAATTATTGATGAAATTTCGATGCTACATGCGAAACAGCTCAATTTGGTCAATAAAGTTTTAAAATTCTTTAAAGAAAGTGAAGAACCATTTGGTGGAATTCAGGTCATTGTTGCAGGAGATTTCTTCCAGTTACCGCCCGTGGGGAAGAATGAAGAACGTAATCGCGATAAGTTCTGTTTTATGTCTGATGCTTGGGTGGAAGCCAAGTTCCGTGTGTGCTATTTGACCGAGCAGCACCGTCAGGGCAATGACTACCTCAACGATATTTTAAATGCTATCCGTAGCCAAACGATCCGCTCCGAGCATTTGCAAGCTTTACAAGCCACACGTCAGCAGGATATTGGTGAAACATTCACACGTTTATACACCCATAATATGGACGTGGACACCATCAACTTCAAACATTTGAATGAAATTGAAAATGAAGGTCGTCAGTTTGAGGCGGTGTGTGATGGCAATGACAAGCTTATTGAAACGTTAAAGTCGTCTGTGCGCGCACCTGAAAACCTCACTCTCAAGAAAAATGCCAAAGTGATGTTTGTAAAGAACAACTTTGACGTGGGGTATATTAACGGTAGTTTGGGTGAGGTGGTTGGCTTTGAAGAAGATGATGATTTCGGAGTCTTACCAAAAGTAAAACTGACTGATGGTACAGTACTGGTGGTTGAGCCTGAAACATGGTCGGTGGACAATGATGCAGGTAAAACCATTGCCAGTTTTCAGCAGATTCCATTGCGCTTAGCGTGGGCCATCACCATTCACAAATCTCAAGGCATGACCTTAGCAGCAGCAGAAATTAACCTGAGCCATACTTTTGAAAAAGGACAGGGCTATGTGGCTTTGTCACGGTTAAAGACTTTGGATGGTTTAAGACTACTGGGTTTTAATGAACAAGCCTTAGAGCTAGACAGTCTTGCCATTAAAGCAGATCGACGTTTCCAAGAACTTTCCGATGAAGCCGAAACACACTTTGAGGTCATTGATCTAGAGCCACAACACAAGGCCTTTATTCGTCACTGTGGCGGAACGCTCAATGAAGTTGAGATTGAGCGTAATGAAAAGAAAATTGCCCGTAATGCAGGTAAAGCCAACTATGCTTCTGCAACACTCGATGAAACACGTGAACTTTTTGAAGGTGGTTATGAAATTGCCGATATCGCCCAAGAGCGAGGGTTGACGGCTGCAACGATTATCAACCATTTGGCGAAGCTACATAAAGAACAGGGCTTAGACATTTCTATAGCTCATCCAGGCGAAGAAGTGGTAGAGCAAGTGCGAAAAATTTATAAACGTCTCATGAAACGTCAGCAAGCTGAACACTTTAGTGAAGATGGCGCAATTAAACTACGTCCGATTGTAGAGTTAACCAATCCGCGTATGGGCTATGACCAAGTGCGCTTGGCCTTACTCTATATTGAATAATGCTGCCGCAGTTGTACGATTCGTACCGAAATTTCTTACTTACTTTGCTGTTAAGTTCGGTTAAACTGAATTTTAAGGGATAAGAATAACGTAAAATCGTAATGAAATTGACAGCTTGGTACATGTTACGCAAATTTGTTTATAACAATTTGCATAATGAAGACTATGAGACACCCTTAAGCCGAGGGCTGAACTATTTCCTCATTGTACTGATTATGAGTAATGCTGCTGCTGTGCTGTTGGAGTCGGTACAGAAGTACTATATGTTGTATCAGGACTTTTTTTATTATTTTGAAATCTTCTCGATCATCGTTTTTACGATTGAATATCTCTTACGTTTTTGGTCAATTGCTGAAGCTAATAGTTTTGAGTCGGATTGGAAAAACCGCCTAAATTGGGTCAAAAGTGGTGGGGCAATTATCGACCTCTTGGCGATTTTACCTGCATATTTAAACTTCTTTGTTCAGTTCGATTTACGTTTTTTAAGAATCGTTCGTTTGCTCCGACTTCTCAAGTTAACCCGCTACTTTGTCTCTCTACAAATCCTATTGCGGGTCATTGAGCGCGAAAAAGGCTCATTTCAAGCGGTTATTTTCATTTTAATGATTATGATCATTATGGCGGCTGCGGGGGTGTATTTGATTGAAAGTCAGGCACAACCTGAGGTTTTTAGTTCTATTCCAGCTTCTATGTGGTGGGCTGTGGTTACACTGACCACCGTAGGGTATGGCGATGTGACACCTATTACACCGCTAGGACGTTTCTTGGGTGCGATCATTACTATTTTAGGTGTAGGTTTAGCAGCATTACCCGCAGGTATCTTGGCAAATGGTTTGGCCAATGAACTAGAGCAGCGCAAAGAACAACTAGAACTCAGATTTCGAGAGTTAATCCAGAATAGCGACATTGACTTTGTCCTAGAAACAGAAAAAATTGAGGAAGTTCGTAAAGAGGTTGGACTGACCAAAGAACAAACACAAGATATTATTTTGCAGCTTATACGTGAGCAAAAAGAAGAGTCATTAAAACAAGAGCGTGATCAGTATGCGTATTGTCCACATTGTGGGAAGAAGCTACCTGAATAAATCGGTGTAAAGAGGCATGTGTATCAACGTTCAAATCGAATGTTGATACACATGCCTTACTTTATCTGAATAGAAATCTAGATTGGTCTAACAGGTTTGATTTACATCATCTTTAGATATAGACATTGACTTTTTTTCATGCTGAAAAGCGAGTAGCAAGATGATTAGACCGCCTAGACTTAATAAGGTACCTACCCAAATCGGTGCTAACCAGCCCAGATTTTGGCTAATGAGCCAGCCACCAATAAAAGCACCAAAAGCATTGGCAATATTAAAGGCAGAGTGATTGAGTGAAGCAGCTAGACCTTGGGCATGACCAGCAACATCCATTAAGCGGGTTTGCAGTAAAGGTCCTAGACCAGCAATACTGAAACTCACTAAAAATAGCGCAATAAGAGCCGTCGCAAGATGATCCATTGATAATGCACAAAGCACATAAGAACAGGCATTGGATATCAATACCAAAATGATGGCTTTGTTTAGGTTTTTATCGGCAAAGTGTCCTGCAACAGCACCTCCAATCACTAAACCTAGCCCGATACATGCCAGTGCAAAAGGAACAACTTGAATGCTGGCATGGGTATATTCAGTCAAAATGGGTGATACATAACTATAAACCGAAAAGAGTCCACCAAAACCAATTGCCCCTACAGCAAGAGTCATCCACATTTGTGTATTTTTAAGTCCGCGGAGCTCATTTTGAATGCTTGCAGTGTGATCACGTTGCATTTGGGGTAGGCCAAAACAAATCGCGACAACAGTTAAAAATGCGATAGATGCCGAAAACTCAAAACCTGCCCGCCAACCATAGAGTTGTCCGAGCCAAGTTGCAAGAGGTACGCCAATCACGGTCGCGACATTTAGGCCCATCATCAGCATTGCAACAGCAAAAGCACGCTTTTGTTTACCAGCAAACTCTGCAACCACGAGAGCAGCAATACCAAAGTATGCGCCGTGTGGAAAGCCTGCGATAAAACGAGAAATCAGCATAGACTCATAACTATTTGCAAGTGCGGTGCTTGCATTGGCAATGCCATAAAACAACATGAGTCCAATTAAGAGTATTTTTCGTGGCACTTTTGCAGCCAAAATGGCAATGACAGGCGCGCCAATTGTCACGCCCAAAGCATAAGCACTAATAAAATGCCCTGTGATAGGGATACTAAGCTTGAAACTCTGCGATATCTCTTGGATGAGTCCCATCGCAACGAATTCAGTCGTACCAATACAAAAACCACCGAGTGCCAAGGCTAAAATAATGACAGATAAGTGACCTGTTGATGGGCTGCTATTTTTTTGAATGGACATAAATAGAGAGTGAAATGAAAAATATTATACGTTCTTTATCACATAAAAATTAGGTTGTTCAAAAATATTATAAGTTAATTCAATAACACTAAAATCTATGCGATGCCTGAGTATTCTTAAATACAGTATCTATTGGTTTGTCTACATTTAATTGATTATTCCATAAAGTCATGCCTAATTTAGATAAAGCAAAAATAGCGCCAACTCAGTGAATATTTGAAATGTGACTTCAGCTACGATACATGTATTTAAGATTGTCCCGTCCCAATTAATAAGGTCAGTAGACCTGCGGCAATTAATGGGCCCACAGGTACACCACGCAGTAATGCAACCCCTGCTACAGTTCCAACCAACAGACCTGCAACTACATCTGGTTGATTCGACATGAGTTTCACACCGCGTCCACCTAACCATGCAACTAAAACGCCAATCGTAATCGCTAGTAATGATTTAAGGCTTAAGAAAGATTTAAAAATACTTTCACCGCTAATTTTACCACTGGCAATAGGAACTAAAACGGCAATTGTTAAAATAATAATGCCGATATTTAATCCATGTTGTTGGATTAGCGGGAAGTATTCGCTCAGTGGCGTCATGCGTAAAATAATGAGTACAGCCGCAGCAATGGTTACCGCAGAATTGTGACTGAAAATACCGCAAGCCAGCAGGATAAGGAGGACGATCAGGTTCAAATCTAAGTTCGGCATAGGGGGGAGACTGGTCAAAAAAACATGTGCATTGTAACGTTTTTTTAGCCAGTCTGCCGAATGATCCGAGTCCTTTGATTGATGTTCCTGTATTTCAGTATAAAATGAGCCTTTATTTGAAAAAGTGGTGTGCTGATGCTGTTGGAAAAAATGTTGCAGTCGCAAGGATTCGGTTCGCGGAAGCATTGCCAACAGTTGATTAAAAATGCAACCATCGAAATTGATGGGCAGATCATTACAGACCCTAAACATAAACTTAAATTAGATGGTTTGCACTTTAAAGTACATGATGAGAGTTTTGAATATCGTGAAAAAGTCTATATTGCCTTAAATAAACCTCAGGGTTATGAATGTTCACATCAGGCAACACACCACTTTAGTGTTTTCGATTTGTTTGATGATGTGCTCTTGAATCGTGGTATTCAGTGTGTTGGACGTCTGGATCAAGACACGACTGGCTTGTTGTTGCTTACTGATGATGGTCAATTCTTACAGGCATTGACACATCCTAAAAAGCATGTGGCCAAAGTGTATCGCATGCAAACGGCTGATCCTATTAAAGATGAACAAATCCAGCAGTTAGAACAAGGCGTTGAGTTACGTAATGAAAAAGGGATATTTGCAGCAACAGGGGTAAAACGATTAGCTGAATGTGAACTGCAAATGACGGTGCATCAGGGAGTGTATCATCAAGTAAAGCGTATGCTTGCAGCTGTCGGCAATAAGGTGGAATGTTTGCATCGTCAGCAAATTGGAGAACTCGACTTAATCACATTGTCTGATTTAGTCGAGGGAAGATGGGTGTATTTAAATGAGGAACAAGTCGCTTTAGCCAAGACTCGTCATAGCAGCCCTCATGAAAACGGCATATAAATCAGTAGCTATAAGAAGCAGTGATAGGTTTTAAATTCGCTATCCGCTACAAAGCCCATGGCTTCATATAGGCTGTGGGACTGGTAGTTATTTTTTTGCGTTTCAAGTGTTATGCGAATCGCTTTTTCATGACGAGCAAACAAAATTGCGGTATCAATGAGTTGTTTTGCAGAGCCATGACGACGATGTGGCGGTGAGACATAGACATCATCTAAAATATAATACGTTGCACAAGCCACGGAAGAAAAGCCTAAGTATAATAAGACAAAACCAGTAATCACATCGTCTTTGACATGAATAAAAATCACGCTTTGTTCATTTTCAAGACGAAGTTTGAGGAACTTTTGGGAAAGGCTTAAGTTGGAAGATGCGCCATAGAATTGGCGATATTCATCGAATAATACAGCAAGTTTTTCTAAGTCTTCTAAGGTGGCACGTCTTACGATCATGTATTACTCCATGCTGTTTTTTATAATGTTTACATGAAGCATACCGAAGTTTTGAACAGGATATTTCTAAAATTTGTTTAGAAATGCAACACTGTTAAGTTTTGTCACTCTCACCCAAAATTGCAGCTAATTCTTCAAATAGATCAATGTGTTCATCATCGGCAAATAAATCATTAGTGGCTGTAGAGTCGGGGCTTGTGATTTGTTCGACTGCTTTTTGTTCTTGCTTTAACTTACGTAATTTAATGAGTTGCTCTAAGTTGATGTTCTGATTTTCAATTGAAAATGGGATAGATTTGGTTAAAACCACTTGTTTGAAGAACAAACGAACGGCTTGTGCAGGTGTAATCCCCAATTGTTTAAACACGGCAAATGCTTGTTTCTTTTCTTGGGAATCGAGTCGAATTTGATAGACTTCTGTTTTTCTCATGATTTATTAAATAATTTGAATCACTTAAAGGGTAGAAGTTATTTTAATCAATTTCATTGTAATTTCAATATTCACACAATGGAATTTTAAATTATTTTGTAATGACAATTATATTACAGTGTCAATTCAAAGTGAGAGTTGAACAGCATAAGTTGTTGAGTTATTGGGTCTTTAAATGATAATTTCTTGGCTAAAAGCTGTAATGGTTGGCTGAAATCATAGTCGGTTTTGTGTACAACTTTAGGATAGAACGGGTCATTTTTAATCGGGCAGCTTAAAGAATTAAGGTGTACACGCAGTTGATGCTGTTTTCCTGTATGTGGTTTAAGCTCGTATTTTGCCCATGTTGAGTCATATTCCAACAGCGAAATATCTGTTTCACTATTGGGTGCTTTGTCTAATACCCGCATAGTGTAGAACGGTTCACCTTTTTGCATGTGTACCCTTACAGTTCGTGGGAAATTAAGTTCTGGGTTAAAAGGTGCAATTGCATGGTAGGTCTTTTGCACCCGCCGTTCCGCAAACATTTGTTGATAAGCCCCACGCGTTTCAATGCGCTTGGAGAAAAGTACTAAGCCTGCAGTTTCACGGTCTAAGCGATGGATAGGGGTTAAATGCTCAATACCTGTCTGTTGTTTTAGGCGAACTAAAAGAGTTTGTTGAACATATTGTCCCGTTGGACTGATAGTTAGAAAATGTGGCTTATCTACCACTAAGAAATGATCATTTTCAAATAAAATCTCATGCTGAAATGGTACTTCAATTTCACGCGCTAAAAAGCGGTAATAAAACACATGTTGATTTTCAAGATATGCCGAATCTGTGCTGAGCACATTACCTACAGCGTCATAGACCAAGCCATCATGAAAACGCTGTCGCCATTCCGCAGCTTCAATGTGCTGAAATTGCGCACATAAATAAGCAAATATGCTTTTAGGCATAGGTTGAAGTTTAGGTAAGTACACCTTACTGGCACTGACGCCTTTGAGCATAGGTGGACAAAATTCAGAAGTTTGGTGGTTGGACATGTTTTTTGTAGGTAATATCTAGGCGGTTGATACAGGAAAATACGAGTTTTCAAACTTGCGACTTGGGCATTTTATGGGTGCGATGCTATCATAATTACTCTTTTGCCACTTGTCGTGAGTATTATGCAGTATTCATTCAACTTAACACTCAATAATGAACAAGATACCCAAAATTTAGCACAAATTTTGGCACAGCATTTTACGACGGGTGTAGTGTATTTGATTGGCGATTTGGGGGCAGGAAAAACCACCTTAACACGTCATTATTTACAGCATTTAGGGCATCAAGGTTCAGTGAAAAGCCCAACCTATACCTTGGTTGAACCTTACCAAGTGCAAGGGCATGATATTTTCCATTTTGACTTGTATCGTTTAAACGATCCATATGAGTTGGAGTTAATGGGCATTCGTGACTATTTGGAAACACCCAATGCACTGTTTTTATTTGAATGGCCATCTAAAGGGGGAGATGAAATCCCTGCGGCGGACTTAATTATTGATATTCAAAAATCTGAAGATGAGCTAACACGACATGCCACATTGAGTTTTCAGTCAGTAGCATTATTACAAGCTTTAGAGAGCCAATTAAACAATGCGTGATGATTTAAAGATACGTCGTATTCAGACTCTGAATCCTGCTTTAGCCAACCAAATTGCAGCAGGTGAAGTCATTGAACGCCCTGCGTCTGTGGTCAAAGAGTTACTCGAAAACTCGATTGATGCAGGTGCGACAGAGTTGATTATTCGGGTAGAGCAAGGCGGCAGTACTTTAATTGAAATCATGGACAATGGTCGAGGGATTCATGCTGAAGATCTCCCTTTGGCGGTGATGCGCCATGCGACCAGTAAAATCCAAACTGCAGAAGATTTACATGCAATTGTCAGCTTGGGTTTTCGTGGAGAGGCTTTAGCGTCTATTGCAGCAGTTTCGCGTTTAACCTTGACCAGTAGTCAAGCGGATGATGGGATTGGCTATCAAGTCGAAGTTAATGGAACTGCATTTGACCATCAAGAGATTCAGGCTGTAGCTGCACCGAAAGGTACGCATATTCGGGTACAAGATTTATTTTTTAATGTGCCTGCACGTCGCAAATTTCTCAAAAAACCTGGCACAGAGTTTGGTCATATTGAAGAAATCGTTCGACGTTTAGCATTGACTCATTTCGATATTCGTTTTGTGCTTGAACATAATCAAAGCATCAAGTTGAACTTACCAATTGCCGATAGTGGTGAACTACGTTTTCAGCGCGTACAACAGTTACTTGGTCGTGCATTTACTGAAAATGCGTATTGGATGGATGCGGATAGTATCAACATGCGTTTAACAGGTTGGTTGGGACATCCCTCCGATGCTCGTGCGCAAGCAGACTTGCAGTATGTCTATGTGAATGGTCGAATTGTTAAAGATAAAACCATCTCTCATGCGCTACGTATGGCTTATGACGGTATTTTACATGGTCATCAGCATGCGGGTTATTTGTTGTTTTTAGAAGTCGATCCTGAAAATATTGATGTCAATGTACATCCGACTAAACATGAAATTCGCTTTTTAAATCAGCGTGAAGTGCATGAGTTTGTCCGGCACTATGCCAAAGAGACTTTATCGCAGTTTCAAACGGCAACCGCAGATTTATCTGATGCAATGAAGATTGCAGAGGATCAAGCTTTGATGTCTGTGCAGCCTCGCTATCAAGAGCCTTTGCAGTTGCATCGTCATGTTGAGTCTGAACAAACTGGTGAGCAAGCCTCATCGGATGTGCTCACTGACTTTAGTTCAAATCAACCGCAAGGTGTTCATTATTCTGCGCAAACCTCGCGTTATCAGGGTTCACAACAGCTTAATAATGCCTTGCAAAGCTATTTAGCGCCTTTGCGTGATACGTCATCTAGTGTTGATCAAGCTCAGCCTTTGGCTGATTTTACAGTGCAAAGCCCTAAAGTCGATGAACATCCGTTGGGAATAGCCATTGCACAATTGCACGGTATTTATGTGTTGGCTCAAAATACAGAAGGACTGATTATTGTTGATATGCATGCAGCCCATGAACGTATTCTGCTACAGCAAATGAAGTCCGCATGGGATAAACCAGAGTTCTGGACTTCTCAGCAGTTACTCATTCCCAAAGTGATTAATATCACACGGATGCAAGCGACACGAGTGGAAGAGCTCAAAGATCAATTGGCGCGTTTAGGTCTTGAAATTGATCAATATGGTGATGAGCAGGTGATTGTTCGTGGTGTGCCTGCGATTTTACATAAAGCCAATTTTGAGGCGCTGGTACCTGAATTACTTAACGATTTGGATCCAAATGATGAAGCTCAGGGCTTACTGCAAAAGCGTGATCAAATTTTAGCGGGTATGGCCTGTCATGGTGCTGTCCGCGCGCATCGCATTCTGGGTCTTTCTGAAATGAATGCTTTGCTTCGTCAAATGGAACAAACTGAATTTGCTAGCCAATGTAACCATGGTCGCCCAACTTGGCGTGCGTTTCCATTGGCTCAACTAGATAAGCTTTTTGCTCGAGGAGAGTAGTTGTACATGTCAACTCAATTGCCGGTCATCAATTTAATGGGGCCAACTGCAAGTGGTAAAACTGCTTTGGCATGTCAGCTCTATGAGCAAGGGAATTTTGAACTCATTTCTGTAGACTCAGCACTGGTCTTTAAGGATATGGATATTGGTACAGCTAAGCCGACCAAAGAGGAGTTGCTGCAATATCCACATCATTTGATTGATATTATTACACCTTTAGAAGTGTATTCCGCTGCAAATTTTGTTGAGGATGCTTGTCGCCTGATTGACGATATGCATTTACGTGGCAAAACTCCGATTTTAGTCGGTGGAACCATGCTCTATTTTAAAGCACTATTAGAGGGGCTTTCGAGTAATTTACCTAGTGCTGATTATGCTGTTCGTGCCGAGATTGAGTCTAAAGCTGAAAGTGAGGGTTGGAACGCAGTTTATGCAGAATTATGCAGTGTGGACCCTTTGGCGGGCGATAAATTTAAAGTGAGTGATAAACAACGGATTATTCGTGCTTTAGAAGTTTATAAGTTGACTGGGCAGCCCATTACTAAGCTTCAGGCAGAACAGCCTAAAAATGTACCTTATCGTTATAGTTTTCATAATTATGCCTTAGTGCCAGATCGAGCTGAATTGCACCAAAGAATTGCACAGCGCTTGAAAATTATGTGGGATATCGGATTTTTGAATGAAGTGGAAGCTCTTATGAAAAAATACGATTTAAAGGAAAATTTACCTTCTATGCGCTCAGTTGGGTATCGACAAGCACTCGAATTTTTACAAAAAGGAGATAAAACTGTCGAAAAACAACAAGAAATGGAGGATAAAGCACTTTTTGCGACACGACAACTTGCCAAACGTCAATACACTTGGTTAAGATCTTTGCAAGAAATACATAAATTTACAACCTATTCAACGATCACGCAGGCACAAGAAGACTTGCGAAACTGCTACGGATAAAGCAAAATTTAGCTACTGTCTTTTTTATAATTTTTAATTGAAAAATAAAGATAGTTTTTTGCGCTGATTTTTAATTTTTTTTGGAGTTATAACATGTCTAAAGGTCAAACTTTGCAAGATCCGTTCTTAAATTCTCTCCGTAAAGAACGTATTCCTGTATCTATCTTCCTTGTAAATGGTATTAAATTACAAGGTCATATTGAATCTTTCGACCAATATGTTGTTTTATTAAAAAATACGGTAAGCCAAATGGTTTACAAACATGCAATTTCTACTGTTGTTCCTGCACGTAATCCACGTCCTGCTGGTGCGCCTGCTGGTGCTGGTCAACAAGGCGGCTTTGGTGGTCAACAAGGCGGCTTTGGTGGTCAACAAGGTGGCTTTGGTGGTCAACAAGGTGGCTTTGGTGGTCAAGGTGGCTTCGGTGGTCAAGGTGGCTTCGGCGGTCAAGGTGGCTTCGGCGGTCAAGGCGGCTTCGGCGGTCAACAAGGTGGCTTCGGTGGTCAAGGCGGCTTTGGTGGTCAAGGTGGCTTCGGTGGTCAATCTGCAGGTTTTGATGGCGAATCAAAATTTGAAGACTCTCAAGATGACGAAAACAATCGTTAATTGATAAAAAAAGCCTCTCTGCTGAGAGGCTTTTTTTATTTAAAATTTTTTAAATGACTTTGTCATAAAAAAACCAGCATGAATGCTGGTTTTTTTGTGCCACATTTTAAGACTTGTTATTTTTACGGTCTAAATTTGGATCTTTGATCTCAACATAAGCTTTGTTTCGAATTTCACGTAACCAACTATCTAGTTCAGCATCAAATTGACGTTCACCTAAAACTTGGCGTGCCATGCGCTCTTGGTATTCAGTCGTCATATCTTGCTGACGTGTTTCTGTCACTTGTAGGATATGCCAACCAAACTGAGTCTGGAATGGTTTGCTAATTTGTCCAACAGGGGTATTCTTCATGGTTTCTTCAAACTGAGGCACCATGACGCCAGGGCTAACCCAACCAAGACTACCACCATCACGTGCTGAACCTGTATCGTTTGAATAGGTCGAAGCTAAAATTGCAAAATCTTCCCCCTTTTCTACACGATTATACAAGTTGTCGATCATTTGTTTTGCGTTTTCAGGGCTAACCACTTCTGATGGCTGAATAAGAATGTGACGTACTTTATATTGGGGTACAATGGCTTTTTGCTCTGCACCTTTACGTTCAACTAACTTTAAAATATGTACGCCATCACGGACTGTAATAAGGTCAGTGGTTTGCCCAACTTGGAGTGGACTCACACGTGCAGCAAGTTCACTTGGAATATCAGAAAGTGCTCTAAAGCCCATATCTGCACCTTCAACTTTGGTGTTGGCTGTGCTGAACTTTTTAGAAATTGCAGCTACATCATTGTCGCTTGCGAGAACGTTTTTGACTTGTTTCGCCACAGCGTCAGCATTGTCACCAGAAACACGCACATGTAAGACATGTACTTGATTGCCTAATGCAGCTTGACCTTGTGGGGTATTTAAGAAGTTCTTAACATCTTGATCTGAGATTTGAATACGAGAGGTGACGATTTGTTGGCGTAAACGGCTAATCGCTAAATCTTCAGCAATACGACTACGCAAAGAGGCATAGGTTCCTGGTGCCATTTTGTCCAACTTTTGTTGAAATGCTTCTAGGCTTGTTGTTCCAGATTGTTTCGCGACATTTAAAACAGCATCATTCAAGCTTTTCTCATCAGGTTGAATGTTGTAGCGTTTAACCTGTTCAAGCTGGGTTTGACGAATAATCAGTTGTTCTAAAGCTTGCTGTGCTAAATACTGCTCAGGTGGAACTTGTTTTTTCTGACTTTCAAGTTGGTGCTTAACTTCAGCCATGCTTGCTTCTAAGTCACTTTTTAAAATAACACTGTTATCGACAACAGCAACAACTTCATCCGACGCGTGTACAAAAGTTGGAATAGCGGTTGCGAGAGCTAAAGCTAAAGCACTCGCTTTAAAAAATTGTTTGAACTGTTTTGTCTTCATTAACGGTCTGTCCAAGTCTGATTAATATTGTTAAAGCCTAGAATACGATTTTCTAGTAATGATGAAAGTTTGCTGTTTAGTCCTCCTAAGCCTTTTAGGGTGACTTCAGCCATAATTGCACGGTTTGGTTTTACACTTGAATCGCTAACGTCATCTAAGTCGTTGTAATACTCGCGCCCATACACCGAGATACCCCAGCAACATGCTTCATAATTGACGCCTAGTAAGTATTCGCGCGCGACATTATTGTCAAGGTCATACTGAGCATGGCCCATAATACGCCAGTTGTTATGTACAGGTTGTACAAAAGATGCAACCACTTGATCGTAGTGCTCTTGGCGGTTCGCGATTTCTTTGCGGTAGTAATAGCCCACATTGTATAAATTGCCTTTATCCCCTGTGTAATACAACTGTAAATCGCGTTGAGCATTGTCGCCATTTGACATCCAAGCCGAATTAGCACCAAGGGTAAAGTTTTGTGAGAGTTGGCTTGATACGCTAACAATTGGACCAGTATGTTTTTCGTTATCAAACAAATCTGTGGTTTGATCAAGAGTCACACGACGGTCTTCAAAATAATAGCTTTGACCAACACTTGCTTTTAAGCGTTCCAGACCGACAGTATCAAATAAGCTATAACTGAGCCCTAACGACAAGAAGTTATTGTCTTCTAAGCGGTCATGACCGTAGAAACGATTAGGGCTAAATAGTTGATCATAGTTAATGGATGCGGCTACAGAGTCAAAGTTTGGTGCACCATCTTGATTTTTATATGGAGCATACGCATAGAACATGCGCGGACTGAGGGTTTGTAAGAATGTGCCTTCTTTTTCAAAGGTTAAGCCAGCATCAAAGGTAATTTGTGGAACAGTATATGATTTGTCTTTTGATGAACGATTCGTGCTATCAAATTCATTTATCGTGTCTTGGTCATAGAATGTATTTACATTACGAATAGAGATCTGTGGGATCGCAAATGCCCAAGGTGTACGATAGTTGTAACGTACAGAAAAGTCATTGTAGACACGTGTACCACTTGGTTCGAAACTGTCGTTGGTATCGCCATCAATCGTACCAAAATCCTTTTTAAAGTAGGCTGTATCATTATTAAATTCGTATTCTAAGCCTAAAGCATTACCAGTTTTATAGTTGAGTAAAAACTGAGGTAAGCGGGCATAAGGACGGTCAACGTAGGGTGTTGTTTCATCCAGTGTTTGGAAGTCTTCAATTTTAAGCTGAGCTTTTAAGCCTGGGATCCCATTTTTATAGTTGAGTTCCCATGCACGACGAAGATTTAGATCTGTTTTTGTATTTGGATTATTACTTAAGTCCGTAAAATAGTCTTTATCTGATGCGTAGTTATATTCGAGGTTTGTCGAAAATTGTTCGTTAATTTGCCAGTTATGTAAAAAGTGTAAGTCTTTACGGTCTTGATCATCATACTTGCGATCAGATGAAAGGAAACCACCCCAAATTTGGCCAGAACCGAAATTTTCAGTGAGATATCTAAACTCACCTTCAATCATAGGTCCGCGGTCACTGATGTAACGAGGCGTAATGGTTGCATCGTAGTTTGGTGCTAAATTTAAATAAACAGGGACTGCAAGTTCGATGCCTCCATCATTGGTGAAGCCGAAACTTGGTGTCAAGATACCTGTAGTGCGTCGGTCATCAATAGGGAAGTTGAAATAAGGAACTGCGAGTACAGGCACATCTTTAATATAAAGTTTGGTACCACGCGTTTCACCACGGCCTGTTTCTTGATTGAGTTTTATTTCATCTGCTTGAATTTTCCAAGTCGGTGCTTTTTCTGGCGGACATGTACTATAAGTTGCATTTTTTAAGGTAGTGGTTGTTTGCGACTGACGTAAAATTTGTTCTGCACGTCCATGCGCATGTTGTTCTTCAGCAATATAAAAACTATTTTTTAAGTCACCTTGCTGGGTTTTGAGGTTGTAATTGATTTGATCACTTTGAGCCAATAATCCACTTTGCGCCATTTGCACACGACCTTCTGCATTGGCAAAAGTCTGTGTCTGATCAATGGTGATTTTATCGGCACGAATTTGACGCCCTTCTTGGTCAATAAGCACATTGCCTTCAAGAACAGAGTCGCCTTGTGGATTGTAATGACCATAATCCGCAGTGATTGTAGAGGTTGCATTGGCAGCATCAACAGCTTTGGTTTCAGGGCTTACAGGCGTCAACCATGTTCCTTGACAATAGGCTGAGCTTAAATACTTGCCTTGTCGCTGCTGAGCTTCAGGAGACGATTTATCAACATAGTATTGCTCGTAGAACTTTTGCCCTGGATAGCTTTCTTGTAAAGCTTGTTTCAGTGATTGTTGTTCGTCTGAAATAGAAGTAGACGATGTTGCAGCATAGCTTGTGATTGAGCTACCACAAAGAAGGGTAAATATCGCAGTCGCTAAAGGATTAAATTTAAACTGATGCTTCATGTGTCTCATTTACCAAGTATGCTTAATCGCAATTAATTATTGTCGCATCATAGAGAAAAAGTTGATAAGTGGCTACACTTAGCACTTTAAAAACTCAGCCTGTATTAGAATTTATCGCAAATGAATACACAACGTGAACAATTGATACAAACTTGGATTTCATCTGTACTTGGTTCAGATCAATTTGAAATTAACTTTTTAGCAGGCGATGCAAGCTTCCGTCGTTATGCAAGAATCAAATTGAATAATAAAACATTTATGCTCATGGATGCACCACCAGAAAAAGAAGATTGTGTGCCTTTTGTGACGATTGATGAATTTTTCGATGCTAATGGTGTTCGGGTACCGCATATTGTTGCGAAAGATTTAAATCAAGGCTTCTTGTTGCTTGAAGATTTTGGTGATGTTTTGCTGTCCACACAGTTGGATGATAATACGGTCGATGCTCATTATGAGCAGAGCTTTAAGCAGTTGATTCAATTGCAATCCATTGATGGTAAAGGGCATTTTCCTGCATATTCTTATGAAAAATTAATGACGGAAATGAGTCTGTTGACTGACTGGTTACTGCCTAGTTTACAGATTAAACCCTCCGATGCTGAATCTGCGTTGATTAAACGTACCTTTGCGATTTTAGCCAATGCTGCTTTAGCACAGCCACAAGTGATTGTGCACCGTGATTTCCACAGTCGAAATTTGATGCTTTTGGCCGATGAGCAAGAGCAAGGTGTGATTGACTTTCAGGATGCGGTGATTGGTGCGGATACTTACGATCTGATTTCAATTACACGCGATGCATATGTACAGTGGAATCCTGAGCGGGTTTATCAGTGGTTTAAAGTGTTTTATGGCTTGTTGCCTGCTACAGCAAAAGAAGGGCGTGACTTTGAGCAGTTTAAGCAAGATGCTGATTTAATGGCGATTCAAAGACATATTAAAATTTTGGGCATTTTTGTACGTTTATTTGAGCGTGATGGCAAATCAGGTTATCTCAAAGATTTACCACGGGTGATGTGGTATTTACTTGAAGAAAGTAAACCTTATGCAGAACTACAACCTTTTATGCAGTTTATGTGCGATAAAGTGATGCCGAAGTTTGAAGCAAAATATGGCAAATATGAGGTTGTTGCATGAAGGCGATGATTTTGGCAGCAGGGCTAGGCAACCGTATGCGCCCCCTCACACTGTATAAACCTAAACCCTTGCTCGAAGTCGGTGGCAAGCCCTTAATTGTTTGGCATATTGAGAAGCTCAAACAAATTGGGGTCACAGAAATTGTGATTAATTCAGCTTGGCTGGCGAATATATTGATTGGTGCTTTGGGTGATGGTTCACAGTTTGGGGTCGATATTCGCTGGACTCGTGAGGAAGAAGGTTTAGAAACGGCAGGTGGCATCATTAATGCTTTGCCACTTTTGGGTACACAACCTTTTATCTTAATCAATGGTGATGTCTGGACGACTTTTGACTTTGCATCATTACTCAATGTTGATTTGGGAGAGGATTTAGCCCATTTGGTTTTTGTTGCCAATCCAGTGCAGCATCCCAAAGGGGATTTTATTTTAAATCAAGGACGGGCTTATACCTTTGAACAAGAGCAGTCGGGTGAGGCGCTAACTTATAGTGGTGTTGCTGTGCTTCATCCACGTATGTTTGATGGACTAGACGCAGGTAAGAGACCATTGGCACCTTTGTTAAAAGAAGCGATGTCGGCCGGTAAAATTTCTGCTGAAAAAATGCAGGCAACATGGGTAGATGTTGGCACACCTGAGCGATTAAGTGATCTAGATCTACAGATTCGTCAAGGTAAGTACGTTTAAGTGCATAATCACTAAGCGTTAACTACTGTTCCACGGCTTAGAAATCGGTATACTTCAGTTTAATTTTATTGAGATGTCTTCTTTATGCATCCATTTTTTCAAGACTTAAAGCAAGGTAGTCAAAAGCTTGGCTTAGATTTGAGTGAAGAAGCATTAAATCTATTGCTGAAGTATCAAGATGCCCTTGTGCTGTGGAACAAAGCCTACAATTTAACAGCGATTCGTGATCCTAAAGAAATGCTGGTAAAGCATTTATTAGATAGTTTAAGTATTTTAAGAGATTTACCGCAGGGCCGTTTACTGGATATTGGGACAGGTGGTGGCATGCCAGGCATGATTATTGCTCTTTGCCAACCTGAGCGTCAATGTGTTCTGCTTGATTCAAATGGTAAAAAAATTCGTTTTTTAAAGCAGTTTATTGCAGACTTAAAATTGACCAATGTAATTGCAGTTCAAACGCGTGTTGAGAATGAAGAGAGCATTAACGAGCTTGGGCAGTTTGATGTTATTACCAGTCGCGCATTTGCATCTTTAACGGATTTCATCAGTGCATCTAAACCATATATGCATCAAGACAGCATTATTGCGTCGATGAAAGGTTTGATTCCACAGGATGAAGTCGAAGCATTTAAAGGTGAATTTAGCTGTGAAATTATTGCGTTAAAGGTTCCACGTTTGGACGAACAACGCCACTTACTTTTATTAAAACGTATCTAAAAAATTCAAAGGATTGGGCGGGTCATGGCACAAATTATTGCGATTGCGAACCAAAAAGGTGGTGTTGGTAAAACCACAACCGCAGTAAATTTGGCTGCATCTTTAGCAGTACTGAAAAAGCGGGTGTTATTGGTTGATATGGACTCGCAAGGTAATGCGACCATGGGTTCAGGCATTCAAAAAAATGACTTACTATATTCAGTGACCGATGTGTTGCTGGGCGAAGTGCCGATTGAAACTGCAATTACCAAAGCTGAGGTTGGCTATAAAGTTTTGGGTGCAAACCGTGATTTGGCTGGCGTAGAGTTGGCGATTGCTGAGCAAGAAGGTCGCGAGTTTATCCTTCGCGAGGCACTGAAAGAGGTCGAACAAGCATTTGACTACATCATTGTAGACTGTGCACCAAGTTTAAGTCTGATTACGGTCAATGCTTTGGCCGCAGTGGATGGTGTGATGATTCCAATGCAATGTGAATACTACGCTTTAGAAGGTTTGGCTGATTTAACACAAACGATTGATCGTATTCAACAAGCATTGAACCCAGAGTTAAAAATTATTGGTGTATTACGTACTATGTATGATGCACGTAATGCTCTGACACGGGATGTATCTGAAGAATTAGAACAATACTTCGGTAAGAAACTCTATGACACGGTCATTCCGCGTAATGTGCGATTGGCTGAGGCGCCAGCACATGGTTTACCTGTGATTTATTTTGAAAAAAGCTCAAAGGGCGCAGTGGCTTATTTACATTTGGCTGCTGAAATGATTAAGAAAAGCAAAGTGAAAAAAGGAAGTAACGCATGACCGTTAAGAAACGTGGACTAGCAAAAGGTCGTGGTTTAGATGCCTTACTTGGCTCAATCCAAAAAGAGAAATTACAACTTGAAGCACAAGCGCTTGATCATGGTCAACTCAAGCAGATTGATGTTCATTTATTACAACGCGGTGCATATCAACCACGTCGTTTTATCAATGAGCAAGACTTACAAGAGCTAGCGGCATCTATTGAAAAACATGGGGTGATGCAACCGATTGTGATTCGTCCAATTGACAATGAACAACATCCTTATGAAATTATTGCGGGTGAACGTCGTTGGCGTGCGGCGCAACTTGCAGGCTTAACAGAAGTTCCTGCTATTGTGAGGGACTTGAGCGATCAAGTTGCCATTGCACTGGCTTTAATCGAAAACATTCAGCGCCAAGATTTAAACCCTGTCGATCAGGCGATGGCATTACAACGTTTTCATGATGAATTTGGCTTGAGCCATCAGGAAATCGCTGACACGGTTGGTAAGGCGCGTACCACAGTAAGTAATTTACTTCGTTTATTGAGTCTTGCTGAACCTGTGAAAGATTTTATGCAACAGGGTTTACTCGATATGGGGCATGCGCGTGCCATTTTAACATTGAAGGCAAAAGATCAGCTCAAAGTTGCAGAGTTAGTAATTGAGAAGAGTTTGTCTGTACGTCAGACTGAACAATATGTTCGTGATTTTAATGCACCTAAGCAAGAAAAAGAAAAAACGGAAATTGCGCCTGATATTCAACAGTTGACGCAACGTTTGACGGATCGTTTTAGCGCAAATGTCAAAATTGATCATAATAAACAAGGCAAAGGTAAGCTCACGATTCATTATCATTCACTCGATGAGTTGGATGGTATTTTGAATATTTGTTTGGCTGAATAATTTTATTTTCAATTTATAAATACTTGGGGAAGTGTTATGTGGGAATTGGTAAAAGCAGGGGGGTGGCTCATGCTTCCCCTTGTACTCTGTTCAATCTTTACTGTTGCGATTAGCTTGGAGCGTTTTATTCGCCTGAAAAAATCGACGATTCTACCTAAAGATTTACTTTTGACTCCATCACAAAGCATACAAAGCATTTTGCCTAAACTTAAACAGTCTGATTTACAGACGACAACATTAGGGCGAATTTTGGAAGTGGGTTACCAAAGTAAAACTCAAGGTGAACAGTTTGCACGTGCACAGATGGAAGCAACAGCGTCTCAGGAAATTGGCTATCTTGAAAAAAATATTAATTTTCTAGGTACACTCAGTGCTGTTGCTCCGTTGTTAGGCTTATTAGGAACAATACTTGGTATTATCGAGTCGTTCTTAATGATTGATATTGGTAACAGCAGTAATCCAACTTTGATGATTCCAGGGATTTCAAAAGCTTTGATTACGACAGCGGCAGGGATGTTCATTGCGATTCCAGCACTGTTTGCTTACCGCTATTTTCAGCGTTTAGTACAAGAATATATTGCTGAACTAGAACAGCAATCGACCTTGTTTCATGCTGCTTTATTTTATAAGCAATCAGAAACGTTGCTTGAAAATCATGATGATGTTGTGGTTAAACAAGCGAGCTAAGGTGAACGATGAAATTCAAGCGCACACAAGTTGAAGATATTCATATCAACCTCACACCAATGATTGATTGCTTATTGTTTATTTTGGTGTTTTTATTGCTGACCACAACATTTAATCAATTTAGCCGTATGAATTTAACCTTGCCCGATGCGCAGGGAGTTCCGCCCAAGACATTTGATCATAAAATTGAAGTTGTTGTTGATTCCACAGGACACTATTCAATCAATGGTCAGTCGATTGCATCGAAAGATACATCAGAATTAAATACCGCAATTAAACAGATTTCTAATGACCGTCGTGATCTAATGTTTGTGATTGCTGCTGATGCTAAAGCAACTCATCAAGATGTTATTCGTGTAATGGATGTGGCCGGTCAGCTTGGATTTGTAAATGTCAATATTAGTACGAAAGTGCCTTCCCGAGGTTATTAGTGAAACACGATTTTAAAGTTTATCTACGTCTACTGAGCTATTTAAAACCGTATTGGGGCGTAGCGATTCTTGTATTTATTGGTTTTGCTATAAATGCAGCGACAGAGGTTTCTGTCGCTAAATTGCTTGAAAAAATTATTGAGGCAATTCAGCATCGTGATCAAAGTTTCACTTCGCTATTTCCATTATTGGTTGTACTGGTGATGTTTTTTCGTGGGCTAGGTTTGTTTATGGGTGGCTATTTTACAGCCGTGATCTCAAGAAACTTGGTTTTTAACATTCGCCAAGTCGTCTTTGCTAAATTATTACGCTTGCCCTCACAGTATTATCTCGATAATAACAGTGGTCATATCACTGCAAAAATCATGTTTAATGTTGAGCAGTTAACGGCTGCATCTTCAGAGTCCTTAAAAACCATTGTTCAACAAGGCCTGATTACCATTGCTTTACTTGGCTATCTCATTTATAGCAATTGGCGTTTGACTTTATGTATTTTGATTTTTGCCCCGCTGATAGGTCTGCTTATTCGTAAAGCTGCGAAGCGTATGCGTAAGTTATCTATTCAAGTACAAAATACCATGGGTGATGTGAACCATGTTGTACAAGAAACAGTCAATGGTCACTTGGTGGTCAAAGGTTTTGGTGGTCAGACTTATGAGCAACAGCGTTTTAAAGATACGTCTATGGAAAATTTGCGACGTGGCTTAAAAATGGTGGTTGTACAACAATTAAATAGTCCGATTATACAGCTTATTATGTCCATTTCGCTAAGTGTAGTGATGTGGATTGCGTTGCGTCCAGAAATCATGCAAGACACCAGTGCGGGCCAATTTGTGGCTTACATTACAGCAGCAGGTATGTTGAGCAAACCGATTAAAGCACTGACAGATGTGAATGAGAAGATTCAGCGTGGTATGGCTGCGGCGCATTCTGTTTTTGAAATTTTAGACTTACCAGAAGAGAGAAATACGGGCACTTTAACGCCTGCGCTAAGAGGTAATATTGACTTTAAAGATGTTAATCTGGTGTATACCGATGGTCATCATGCTCTACATGATTTTAACCTCAGTGTAAAAGAGGGTGAAACTGTTGCGCTGGTGGGGCGCTCAGGTGCTGGTAAAACGTCTTTGGTAAATTTGTTGGTTCGCTTCCAAGATACGACATCAGGCCAGATTCTATTTGATGGTATAGATATATACGACATTGAAATCAATAGTCTGCGTAATCAAGTTGCAATGGTTAATCAACAAGTGGTTTTATTTAACCGTACTGTGCGTGACAACATTGCCTATGGTCAGCTTGAAAATGCCTCTGATGAAGAGGTTGTTGCGGCAGCAAAAGCTGCGTATGCACATGATTTTATTATGGCATTACCGCAAGGTTATAACACTAAGTTGGGTGCACAAGGTCTTAATCTATCAGGTGGACAACGTCAACGTATTGCGATTGCTCGTGCAATTTTGAAAAACGCGCCTGTATTAATTCTAGATGAGGCAACCAGTGCACTTGATAATGAGTCTGAGTATTTTATTCAACGTGCTTTTGATGCAGCCATGCGTGACCGTACAACGATTGTGATTGCCCATCGTTTATCGACGATTGAAAATGCAGACCGTATTGTGGTGATGGATAAAGGGCGTATAGTAGAACAAGGTAGCCATGCCGAGCTTATTGCAAAACAAGGTGCCTACTATCAGCTCCATCAGCGTAATTTTGAGGAAAACTAAACCATGTCAGGTGCGCAGTTTATTCAGGATGCTTGGAACTCACAGGCAAAGTGGTTAATTGTGCTTCGACCCTTGTCTTGGTTATATCGAGGTGGTTTTCTTCTGAACCGAAAACTGTATCGGTGTAATATTAAAAAAGCCTATACCGCTCCTGTTCCTGTGATGGTGATTGGCAATATCACCGTAGGCGGGAGTGGTAAAACACCGCTGTTGATTCATCTCGTCAGTTATTTGCAAAGTAAAAATATTCGAGTCGGAGTCATTAGTCGTGGTTATGGTGCAAAAGGGCCTTTTCCAGCACTGGTAGACTTAAACTCGGTGCCCGAATATGTCGGTGATGAGCCTACTTTGATTGTGCAGTCAACAGATGTACCTATGGCTGTGGGACCAAACCGACAAGAAAGCATAGAGCTCCTGTTATCGCATTCTCCTATTGATCTAATTATTAGTGATGATGGTCTGCAACACTGGGCATTGAACCGTCAAATTGAATGGATTGTGTTGGATAATAATCGTGGTTTAGGTAATGCGAAATTATTGCCTGAAGGTTATTTGCGCGAACCAAAGTCAAGGCTCAATGAAGGAACAGTAATTGAGCATGCCGATCATCCTACATATAGGATGCATATGCATTTAGAGGTCGCAGAGCCTTATTTGTTGAACAGCACTGAAGCCAAAGTATTTAATCGGCAAGATGACTTTTATGCTGTGGTGGGGATTGGATTTCCTCAGCGCTTTTATCGCACTTTAGAAGGGATGGGCGTGCAGCAGTTCCAGTGTCATGAATTTGCTGATCATCATGAATATGAATTAGAAGATTTGGTCTTTGATGATGCCAATCCGATCATTACTACTGAAAAAGATGCTGTTAAAATTTTAGCTTTGTTGAAACAAAACCCAAGTTATTCTCGTGATATTTGGGTTGTTCCTGTCGATGCTGTTTTGTCAGCCGCATGTTATGACACTTTGCATCAACAACTTGCCTCTGTTGGTATTAAAATTTCTTAAGGTTTTTTATGAAACACATTGTTATCCCTGCGCGCTTTGCGAGCACACGTTTGTCTGGTAAACCTTTGCTTAAAATTCATGGTCGCGAAATGATTTTACGAGTGGTTGATCAGGCTAAAAAGGTAGAGGGTTTTGATGATTTGTGCGTCGCAACAGATGATCAGCGAATTTATGATCTCTGTAAAGCTGAAGGGGTGGATGTGGTGTTAACTTCGACAGATCATCCATCTGGTACAGACCGCCTAAGTGAAGTGGCAAAAATTAAGGGCTGGGCCAGCGAAGATATCATTGTGAATGTTCAAGGTGATGAACCGCTATTGCCTGCAAGTTTAGTTAAGCAAGTTGCACAGCTTTTAGAGACTCAGGTTGATTGTTCAATGTCGACTTTGTGTGAGCCCATTCAGCATCTAGATGAGTTTAAACGTGACAGTATTGTTAAGGTTGTGATGTCGAAATATAAGCAAGCACTATATTTCAGTCGTGCCACTATTCCTTATGACCGTGATGCAGCAAAACAAGCAGAACCAAGCTTACATCATCAAGCCTATCGCCATTTGGGGCTGTATGCTTATCGTGTGAAATTGCTTCAAGAGTATGTGACATGGGACATGGGGTCACTTGAAAAACTTGAAAGCTTAGAGCAACTACGTGTTTTAGAAAACGGTCATCGTATTGCGATAGATGTTGCAGAAGCGAATCTACCACCGGGTGTCGATACTCAGGAAGATTTAGACCGACTCAATGCCATGGATGTGGCTCATTTTGCATAATTGGACTTAGGTTTTAGACATGAAACAAACCCTGCCTGAGCAGATTTATCCGTGGCATCAAAGTGTTTGGGAAACGTTGACGACACGATTTCCCAATATTGGTCATGGCTTATTGTTTTATGGCAGAAAAGGTTGTGGTAAAGAGACTTTTGCTGAGCAGTTTTTGGCTTGGGTGTTGTGTGCTAATCGACAAGCTAAGCAATTAGCCTGTGGTGAGTGTGGAAGTTGTCAGTGGTTAAAGGCGGATACACACCCTAACTATGTTCACATCACCACAGATGAAGACAATAAAAAGCAAAATGCCAAAATCAAAATTGAAAAAATCCGTGATCTTTTGCCTTTTGTACAACAAACCGTGGATGGTTGGCGTGTTGTTATGATTGAGCCGGCTGAAGCATTGAATATTGCATCAGCCAATGCGCTACTAAAAACGCTTGAAGAACCGGGTGATCGTGTTGTTATCATCTTATTGGCAGACCACTATTTAAAACTGCCTGCAACGATTCGTAGTCGTTTACAACACTTTGCTTTGGATCGGATTCAACCGCAACAAGCAGAGCAATTTTTAAATCAACATTTGCCCAATAGTGACTTAGCACAGCTACATTTGCTGATGAATTTATCTAACCACATGCCTTTGCAGGCTATTGTATTATCCGAGAGTGAATGGTTGGCTCAACGGGCTGAATTTTTAAAAGATTGGCAAAAGTTGGTGGTGGATAAAAATATGCCAATGGCAATTGCGACCAAGTGGAATAAAGTGCTCGCATTCAGTGATTTTATTCAAATGTTTGAGTACTTGTTGTCAGATTTGATTTGTGTCAAGCTAAATCAACAGTTGAAAAACACTGATTTGGATTTCAGTGTGCTAGCAGAACAGTATTCACTTGAAACGTTGTTTTCAATTTATGCTGAGCTGCAACAGTCAAAACAATATATTGAACAAAATGTACAAACTAATTTAGTGCTCGACCAATTGTGTATTCGGTTGATGGATGTTTAAAACAGGGGAATTTTATGCAACCACGTATGGGCGGAATTATTCAAGCCAATATTCCAGATAAAGCAACGTTATATGCTAGTTATATGCCTTTTGTTGTAGGTGGTGGTTTGTTTATTCCATCTAAGCAGCCTGTGAAATTGGGCGAGGAAGTCTTTGTTTTGGCAACATTGCCAGAACAGTCGCAAAAAATTCCACTGACGGGCAAAGTTATTTGGGTTTCTCAAAAACAAAATGGAATCAAACTTCAAGGATTTGGGATTCAGCTTTCTGGAGAGAAAGGGGTTTATTACAAATCTGAGGCGGAAAAATTGCTTGCAGGTCTTAAGTCTGAAGGTCGAACTAGTTACACTATGTGATTATGTAAGTGAAGTAGGAAACGCCTGTGTTTGTAGATACGCATTGCCATTTAACCATGTTGGATTTAACGCCTTATGATGGGAGTTTAGATTTAGCATTAGCGCAGGCACGTGAAGCTGGCGTTCATCGCTTTATGAGCATCTCGGTTGATATTGATGACCATATTGAATTGGCAAAAATAGCGGCTCGTCATAACGATGTAGGTTATAGCGTTGGTGTGCATCCTTGTGAAGATCCTGAAACTATGGCGCGTGCAAGTACAGATTATTTAATTGAACTTGCACAACCTGAAAAGGTATGGGCGATTGGTGAGACTGGGCTTGATTACTTTCATAGCACAGATTTTATTGCAGAACAAAAAGACTGTTTTGCACGACATATTCATGCTTCACAAGCCGTAAAAAAACCAGTTGTTGTGCACACCCGTTCGGCGAAACAAGATACTGTGGATATTATTCGTGCTGAAAAATCAACGCATGGTATTTTGCATTGTTTTACTGAAGATTGGGAAACAGCCAAGGCAGTTTTAGATTGTGGTTATTATGTGTCATTTTCAGGTATTGTCTCTTTCAAAAATGCGCAAGACCTGCGTGATGTTGCAAAACAAGTTCCTTTAGATCGCCTCTTGATTGAAACGGATAGCCCCTATTTAGCGCCTATGCCGTATAGAGGAAAGTCTAATGAACCAAAGTACGTTCCTTATGTAGCAAAAGCCTTGGCAGACGTATATGATAAGTCCTTGGAAGAGATGGCTTTCATCACAACGCAGAATTTTGAAAACCTTCTCAAGATGAAGTAAATAAAATTGAAACGATAAAAGCGTATAAGAGAGTGATAGGGTGAAGATGGATCGTCAGGCTCAGTTTCGAGCGAGAGAAGCGTTAATTTTTCAAGTGGCTGAACAGTTGCTTTTAGAAAATGGCGAAGCAGGAATGACCCTTGATGCATTGGCAGCAGAATTGGATCTGGCAAAAGGTACGCTTTATAAGCATTTTCAAAGTAAAGATGAACTGTATATGTTGCTTATTATTCGTAATGAGCGCATGTTGCTTGAAATGATTCAGGACACGGATAAGCAGTTCCCTGAACATTTAGCTTTCTTTATGCTTCATCATTTGCATCATCCTGAACGGACGGTGTTATTTCACCAAATCGAAGAGCGATTATCGACCACTGGTGTTGGGATCTATCATTTATTTACCGAGCTTTATCAGGTGCGTAAGCAACGTTTGCGTTTGATTATTCGTATGACGGAGCGGTATTTAGAGTCGATCGACAGCCAAATGACGGTACGCGATTATTTGGCTTCTATTTGGTCTTTAACGCATGGTGCGGCAGCCATTTTAAACTCTAGTTTTTATCAACGTTATTTGGGTTCGCGTGATACCTTGCGTGTTGCTTATATTGACCAAGCTTTGGCGATGCCTAAACAAATGGGTGCCGCGGGATATTTTGCTTAGCGGATTAGATCTATGAAACAGAAACCACCTTCAAGGATTCAAGGATTTACACTGGTTGAATTGATGGTGGTGATTGTGATTATGGCCATTATGGCATCATTGGTGATGTTGAATATCAATGGGGTTGATCAACGTAAAGCGGCGCAAGCCCGTGATTTTTTCATAATGGATGTGCAGAAAATTGCACGCGAAGCCAATGATCAGGCACGTGTGTTGGCATTAGAAATTCATCCTGCAACTGATGTCGCCGATTTTTCATATAATGTGATTGAATATAAAAATCCACAACTAACAGCTTTTACACCACAACAAAATAATACGATGCAAAATCAGCAAAAGTGGCAAGCATATACAGAGTTTCCTCAGCAAGTTTTAGCCAAGAATGTTTCTTTCGCAGTGCAATCTTTAGATTATGACGCTTCGAAAGCGGGAAATAATGATTTAATCCAAGAAAATGCCCCTAAATTGATTTGGCTGGGAAATGGGGAGGCTAAGCCTGTACGCATTCAATTTTATTATGCGAATGAACCAGTGGGGGCGGAAATTGAAATTGATCATTTAGGTAAGATTAATGCGAGCTAAAAGTTTACAACATCGCCTGCATTCTTGTGCTCGGATGAAACAGTATTTCATGACTCCTCGCCCCTCAAACATAGCTTTGGGTCTTTCTTGCGAGGCAGTACCCCTTAGATCGAATCTTGCGCGAATTAACCACTTCTCAGGATTTACATTGTTGGAGGTGATGGTTGCTCTGGCTATTTTTGCTACCGCAGCGGTCGCTTTAACCAAAGTAGGTATGCAATATACCCAGTCTACAGCACATGCAATTTTACGAACCAAAGCTCAATTTGTTGCTTTGAATGAAATTTCCATGATGGAAATCAATCGTGATTGGTTACAAGGTACAGCCTCTAAACAAATCACTCAGCAAGGAGAAACTTGGCAAATTGATAAATCGGCTCAGGCAACGATCAGTGCCAATGTCCAACGTGTCAATGTTCAAGTGAGCTTGGTGAATACTGAAACTGGAAAAGTGGATTCAGGTGTTACGAGCTTGGTCTTTTTTAACCATCGTGATGGAAGCCAGCCATGAAACAACGCTCAGGCTTCACTTTGGTTGAGTTATTGGTGGCGATTGCAATTTTTGCTGTATTGTCCGCTTTGGGCTGGAAAGTGTTTGATTATCTAATCAAGATCAAAGATCGAAATACGCAACATGAGCAACGTTTAGGGCAGTTACAAGAAGCTTATCAGCAATTGCTACGTGACTCGGTACAAATTGTTCCAATTACAGCCAATGTGGCTGATCAAATTCAGCCTGCTTTGGTACTGCAAGATGGGCAGCTTAGTTTTAGTAAAACGGGTGTGACAGATCCTTTAATGCAAGGTATACCACCTGAAGAACGGGTTGAATATGTTTACAAAGCAGATGAAAAAAAACTGTATCGTTATAAATATAAAAACTTAAATCAAATAGGTCATGACCAACCTGAAACCAGTGTCTTAATGGAGTCGGTCGATCAATTTCAAGTGATGGTGCTCAATCCAAATGAATTAGCACAGTGGCCTGAAGCAGCATTAAATGATCATGATCTAGCACAGGCCAAGCTGTTGCCTCGCGGTTTAAAAATAAACCTCACAGTCAATGATGAGCGTTATGAATGGGTATTTAGTTTGTTAAATACCGACTTTTTAAAACAAAAAGATTAAGTTGTAGGACATGAAACACGCGGGCTTTATACCAAACCATTTGTTTTTAAATATATTCGTTGCGAATAGGGGCACCTTTTGATGCGGTTTCAGCGTGGTATTGCACTGATTACGATTTTGGTGATGGTGGCTTTAGCAACTATCCTCGCAGCGACTATTGCGAAACATCAGCGGAATACGGCTGAAAGTACTGCTTATCTAATGAGACAAAACCAAGCCTTGTTATATGCAAAAAGTGCTGAAGCTTTTTTTGCTGAATTGTTGGTGGATGATGCGCAGAATGCTGCGGATGTTGATCATCTACAAGAAACGTGGGCAAAGCCTATGCCTGCTTTTCCAGTAGAGGACGGTTTTGTTTCAGGGCGTCTGGAAGATCAGTCGGGTAAATTTAATTTAAATGGGCTGCTTAAATCAGACGGAACAGTCAATGAAGCTGCAAAACTCTGGTTTGAAAAATTGTTAGAGCGTGTTGGATTGCCTGCACAACTTTCAGAAGCAGTTATTGACTGGCAAGATGAAAATGACGAAGTCAGTGGGTCGATGGGCGCAGAATCGACTTATTATCAAAGTTTAGCTCAAGGTTATTTACCAGCAAATCGACCTTTTTATAATATCGAGCAGTTGAAGTTGGTTCGTGGTTTTGAAGGTCGTAATTATCAACTCATCGCACCTTATGTCAGTGCATTATCGAGCAATGCCTTAAAGGTGAATATAAATACAGCACCTGCGTTGGTATTGGCAAGTATTGACCCGAAACTAGATATATCAGCTATTCAAAACATGCAAAAACAACAACAGGCCAGTCTTAAACATTTTTCTAATGTCAGTGAGCTGTGGGAAATTGATCCGTTTAATCAGATTGAAGAAGAGCAACGGGCTGCGGTTAATGATTTTCTGGGTGTTCAATCCAATTATTTTAAAGTAAGAATAGACGTGATGCTCAATGAGCGTAAACGTCAATTTAGTAGTGATTTGGTGCGAAAAGAACAAACAGTTTATGTGGCATATCGAAGTATGGCACCGTTTTAAACGTCGTTGGGCAGATTGATATGATTTGTCAATCGACTTCAACAATAAAATAAATGAGCATCTATTAACTTTTGCTTTATAATTAAAGTTAATCCTCAGAAAGTTTGATTGCATTACGACATATGTTAATTCGTAAGTTATTTAAGTTTGAAAATGCCCATATTGTACGTAATTGTACTTCGGATCGTTGTAAGCGTTCGATTCATGGTCATAGCTACAAAGTAGAATTACTTCTCAAAGCCTCTAAATTGGATCATGGTCAAATGGTCTATGACTTTGGTTTGCTCAAAGGTGTGATTAAAGATCTTTATGATTCTTTTGATCATGCAATTTGTTTTTGGCAAAACGACGATCCTGAATATATTCAAGCCTGCAAAACATTTAGTGCGCGTTGGGTATCTTTACCAGTTTCACCATCAGCTGAGCAATTTTCGCGTATCTTCTTTTACCTTGCCCAACAAGTACTTGCTTCGACTGTAACTCAAAACGGTGAGGGTGATGTGGAAGTGTATTCTGTGATTGTACATGAAACAGATACGGGTTATGCGCAAAGCTTTATTGAAGATATTGAAAATGAGCAGATGGGACTTTTAGCTCTTAATGAAATAGAATTTTCAGAGCAAATTCAAGCAGAATGGAATGATACTGAAATGTATAGCAAGTTAAAAGAAGGTATCAAATTTCATAATCCGAATGTAGAATTGCAAGTCAAATTGTGAAATTTGTCACAGAATATAAAGTCAAGGAATAAGGCGCAAGTATGTCTTTAACAGAACAACAGCAAACCAAGCTTGATAAAATTCAGCTGGATGCCAGTTGGAAATATGGATTAAGTGATTTTTTACTGAGTCCAAAAATGGATGCGTTAAAGCAATTTCTTGTTACAGAAATCAAGGCGAATAAAGTGATTTATCCGCCAAATGCACTGATTTTTAATGCATTTAATACAACACCATTGTCAAATGTAAAAGTAGTGATTCTAGGACAAGACCCATATCATGGACCCGATCAGGCGCATGGACTCAGTTTTTCCGTACAAAGAGGGCTTGCTTTACCGCCATCTTTACGTAATATTTTCCATGAGTTAAATAAAGATTTAGGTATTGAAATACCTAAACATGGGGATTTAACTCGTTGGGCGCAGCAAGGTGTTTTGCTGTTGAATAGTGTATTAACCGTTGAAGCTGGTCAACCGACATCACATCAAAAACAAGGTTGGGAAGACTTTACTGATCATGTGATTGATGTGTTAAATGAACAGCGAGAGCATATTGTTTTTATTCTTTGGGGAGCATATGCGCAGCGGAAAGGACAACGGATTGATCAAGAAAAACATTTGGTGTTAAAGGCGGCACATCCGTCACCTTTGGCAGCAAACCGTGGTGGATTCTTCGGTTGTAAAGTTTTTTCAAAATCCAATAATTATCTTAAACAACATGGCATTGAGCCTATAGACTGGCAGCTGGACGCATGACATATTCTCCCGTTTCTAAAAACTACCATCCAGATTTGATTGTAGAAGAAGCAAAAAATGGTTGGCGCATTGTTCGTCTGAATCGACCAAAATCACTTCATGCTTTGGATGAAACGATCGTTTCTGCTCTATTTGAAGTATTTCAAGACTTTCATAATGATGATGCTGTTAAAGCCATTTGGTTAGATTCTACGACACCAAAAGCATTCTGTGCGGGTGGTGATGTGCGTAAGCTGCGTCAATTGGTGATTAATGACGAAGTAGCGACAGCAAATAAATTCTTTGAACAAGAATATGCACTGGACCTACTATTGCATAATTATGCAAAACCAGTATTGGTGTGGGGCGAAGGTTATGTGATGGGTGGTGGTTTAGGTCTGTTTATGGCTGCGCCATTCCGTTTGGTCACACCGCATTCACGTTTGGCGATGCCTGAGATTAATATCGGTTTGTATCCAGATGTTGGCGCAACGCGCTTCTTGGCAGATCGTGGTGCTATTGGCTTGTTTACTGGCTTAACGGGTTCAATTATGACGGCAGCTGGCGCATATGGTATAGGCTGGGCCACCCATATTTGTGATACGCAACGTAGTACCGTGCTTGAAAAGTTGATCAATATTGATTGGAGTCATTATCCAGCAGGTGACTTTAGAGCGATTGATGATACCTTAAATAGTATGCACCGCCCAGTAGGTCCAGGCCCACTACAAAACTCGTTGGATGTGATTCATAGTGTATGTCGTGGTTTGAACTTTGAGCATGATTATGATGCTATTGTTGGTTTAAGTGATGCGCGTAGCGATTGGCTTCGTCAAGCCAGTGAGAACTTGCAAAAAGGTTCACCTACAACTGCAGCATTAACATGGCTGTTATGGCAGTGGGGCAAGCAAGTTCATTCATGGAATGAAGTTTTTGAGCTTGAGACACAAATTTCTGACTGGAAAATTCGCCATGCAGATTTCGTTGAGGGTGTACGTGCGCGCTTAGTGGATAAAGATTTGTCACCAGCATGGAAACAAGGGGTTAATAATAGCTTAAAAGGTATTTTTGCTGGAAACCCGCCAACGACAACTATCGCAAGTTGGAACGAACTTCTTAAGCATTACGATCTAATTTGACTTTATGACAGATGTTTTAAAAACGGACAGTGAATGGATGCAGCTTGCTTTAGAGCAAGCTGCAGTTGCCGCTTCAAAAGGAGAAGTTCCTGTTGGGGCGGTCATCGTGAGCCAGAATAAGGTTATTGGTTCAGGCTTTAATGCCCCTATTTCATTGAATGACCCTACCGCACATGCAGAAGTTCAAGCTCTTCGAGATGCTTGTCAAAATATACAAAATTATCGTTTACCTGATGATGCGGTCATATATGTGACGCTTGAGCCATGCACCATGTGTGTGGGCGCTTTAGTGCATGCACGTGTTGCAAAAGTGGTTTTTGGAGCAACTGAACCCAAAGCAGGCTCTTTAATCAGTGCCCGTAAACTATTTGAAACAGGGTATTATAATCATCAGTTTTTGTTTGAAGCAGGTTGCTTGCATGAGCAATGCTCGTTGCAACTTAGTCAATTTTTTAAAATGCGTCGCGAGCAAAAACGACTATCTCGTTTACAAGAAAAGTGACAGAGATGTTTGTATAATGCTCATTTCATGTAAAATAAAATGACAATTAAAATTGTCAAATAATATATTGGAATCGACCATGAATCATATTCAGATTAAGAAAGAGTTTAGTGCGCCTTTAGAGCAGGTGTTTGATTTACTGTCTAAACACTCCACGTATAACGTTGCATTTGCACCAGTCCAAGTGGTTCGGGTAAAAGACTCGGCAGATCCAGAACGACCTGATGGACTAGGTTCTGTTCGTCATATGGGCTTCGGTCCTATTAAGCCTTTACAAGAACAAATCACATTAATGAAAGTGAATGAGCGGATTGAATACAAAATTATTAAAAATCCACTCATCAAGCATCATCTCGGGATTATTGAGTTCGAAGCAATTGATCCAAATAAAACTTTAGTGACCTATACGATTGAATTACAGGCACGTGCGCCTTTTGTCAGTAAATTAATTCTTGCGCAGCTTAAATCTGCGATTAAACTAGGTTTTTCAAAACTCGCTAAATCTGTATAACAAACTTTGGGTAAGCAATGACAGTTCAAATTATTACGATTGATGGTCCAAGTGGTTCGGGCAAAGGCACGCTCGCTGCAAAAATAGCAGCGCATTATCAGTTTCATTTGCTTGATTCAGGTGCACTTTATCGTCTGTTGGGATTGTCCTTACATCAGCATGATTTGTTAGATGTTGTGGCGACAGAGTTGGCACAATGTGTGGAAATTGCTACACATTTAGACATACAATTTTTAAGCACTGCGCAAGGCACACAAGTCTTGCTTAAGGGTGAGGATGTTAGTCAAACCATTCGCACTGAGCGAGTTGGTGAGTTTGCATCAAAAGTTGCAACGATTCCTGAACTTAGAGCTGCACTGGTTGATCGCCAGCATGCTTTTGCACAGCCCCCTGGTTTGGTTGCAGACGGTCGAGACATGGCTACATCTATCTTTCCTGAAGCACAAGCGAAGATTTATTTAACTGCTTCAGCCCAATCTCGTGCTGAACGAAGAGTAAAGCAGTTGCAGGGTATGGGGCTGGATGCTAAAATAAACGATATTTTAGCTAATATTGAGGCGCGTGATAAACGTGACATGGAGCGAGAAGTTGCTCCACTCAAACCAGCGGCTGATGCTTATCTCATTGATAGTTCTGAATTGAACATTGATGAGGTGTTTCAGCTCATGACGGCTTATATAGATAAGCAATTAGCAAATTAACGAATTTTATATTCAGCAGAAGCATAGCTTGATCAGTTCAATATGGACTATGTAGACGCTTAACTAAACCGGCCTTGTCTGATCCAAGACCGCTGACTTTATCAGGTATATCATGACCGAATCTTTTGCAGCCCTCTTTGAAGAAAGCGAATTAAACCTCAACGTTGAAAAGGGTGCTGTCATCCAAGGCGTTGTAGTAAACATCGATTCTGACTGGGTAACAGTTGACACTGGCCTTAAATCAGAAGGTATTGTTGACCGCGCTGAATTCTTAAATGAACAACGCGAACTTGAAGTTCAAGTTGGCGACACTGTTGATGTTGTTGTTGAAGCTCTTGACAATGGCATGGGTCAAACAGTTTTATCACGTGAAAAAGCGAAACGTGCTGAAACTTGGACTAAACTTGAAAAAATCTTTGAAGACGGCGAAATCGTTACTGGTGTTATCTCTGGTAAAGTTAAAGGCGGTTTCACTGTTGACATCGGTCCAGTTCGTGCGTTCCTTCCAGGTTCTTTAGTTGATACTCGTCCTATTCGTGATACTACTC
This sequence comes from Acinetobacter sp. SW-226, assembly GCF_055632855.1. Taxonomy (NCBI): domain Bacteria; kingdom Pseudomonadati; phylum Pseudomonadota; class Gammaproteobacteria; order Moraxellales; family Moraxellaceae; genus Acinetobacter; species Acinetobacter sp. SW-226. Next base: position 1,649,206 of record NZ_CM145752.1, read on the forward strand.
ACTTAGAAGGTAAAGAGTTAGAATTTAAAGTAATCAAACTTGATGCTAAACGTAATAACGTTGTTGTATCTCGTCGTGCTGTTATGGAAGCTGAATCTTCAGCTGACCGTGAAGCTCTTCTTGCTCAGCTTGAAGAAGGTCAAACAGTTACTGGTACTATCAAAAATCTTACTGACTACGGCGCATTCGTTGACCTTGGCGGTATTGATGGTCTTCTTCACATCACTGACATGGCTTGGAAACGTATCAAGCATCCATCAGAAGTGGTTGAAGTTGGTCAAGAAGTTACTGTTAAAGTACTTAAATTTGACAAAGAACGTAACCGCGTATCTTTAGGTCTTAAGCAATTAGGCGAAGATCCATGGTTGGCGATCATGAGCCGTTATCCTAAAGGTTCTATCGTTAAAGCTCGCGTAACTAACTTAACTGACTACGGCTGTTTTGCAGAAATCGCTGAAGGCGTTGAAGGTTTAGTACACGTTTCTGAAATGGACCACACAAACAAAAACATCCACCCATCTAAAGTTGTTCAGATTGGTGATGAAGTTGATGTTATGGTTCTTGAAGTTGACGAAGAACGTCGTCGTATTTCTCTTGGTATCAAACAAACTCGTGCTAACCCATGGGAAGAGTTTGCTAAGAACCACGACAAAGGTGAAAAGGTTTCAGGTACTATCAAGTCAATCACTGACTTCGGTATCTTCATCGGTTTACCAGGCGGTATTGATGGTCTAGTTCACTTGTCTGATATTTCTTGGAACGAACAAGGTGAAGAAGCGATTCGTCGTTACAAGAAAGGTGACACTGTTGAAGCGGTTATCCTTTCTGTAGATGCTGAAGGTAACCGTATCAGCCTTGGTATCAAACAAATGAACAGCGATCCGTTCAACGATTTCTTAGCTGCTAACGAACGCGGTGCGCTTGTTAAAGGTACTGTAACTGCTGTTGACGCTCGTGGCGCAACTGTTAAGTTAGCTGACGAAGTTGAAGCGACTCTTAAAGCATCTGAAATCAATCGCGACCGCGTTGAAGATGCAACTAAGTTCCTTGAAGTTGGTCAAGAAGTTGAAGCTAAAATCATCAACGTAGATCGTAAATCTCGCTCTATCAACTTGTCTATCAAAGCGAAAGACGAAGCTGAAGAGAAAGAAGCAGTTGCTAACTTGAAGACAGCAGCTAACGGTCAAGACAATGGTCCTAAGACTATTGGTGATTTGATCAAAGCTCAAATGGGCAACTAAGTAGATGTTTAAATTGTATTGTTAATGTAAGTTAACTAATACTTTTTACACAAATACAATAAACGGTAGCGTAGTATTCACTTATTACGCTACCGTTTTGTATTTAAACAGGTTATTATCATTCTATCTACATGGTAGCTTGATAATTAAAGAGGTCGCAGATGACTACGGAAGCACTTAATAAGTCTGACTTAATAGAGCGTATTTCTCTAAAAAATCCACACTTAGCAGAGCCACTAGTGGAAGAAGCTGTTAAGATTATGATTGATCAAATGATTGCATCACTATCTTCTGATAGCCGTATTGAAATTCGTGGTTTTGGGAGTTTTGCACTTCACCATCGTGAGCCTCGTGTAGGTCGTAACCCTAAAACAGGTAAGTCGGTAGAGGTGGCTGCTAAAGCTGTTCCACATTTTAAACCAGGTAAAGCATTACGTGATGCAGTAAACGATTCTGCAGACTAATAAAATTTATCGGGGTGTTTATGCGTTACGTATTATTCGCATTATTAATTGTACTGTTTGGCTATTGTTTAGCTTTAGTACTGCAAAACGGAACTGAGCTGACTGTTGATCTGTTGTTTATACAGGTTCCAGCAATGCGTCTAGGTTTGTTGTTATTGTTAACAATGGCGCTAGGGATTGTTTTGGGTTTGTTGATTGGTGTTCAGGTATTTCGTGTATTCCAGAAAAGTTGGGAAATTAAGCGATTACGTAAAGATATTGATCACCTCCGTAAAGAACAAATTCATGCGGCGCAGTTGGCTGCTGCTGAAGCTGCAGCACATACAAGACATGAAAAAACGGTGTTAGATATCAATCCGAATGATCGTCCATCTACACCGCTTTGAGCCACAATATGAAGTAAGGTTTTTATTTTACTAAATATTGAAGCTAGTTTGATTTAAACGCCTTTGGATATATGGCCAAAGGCGTTTTTTATTGTGCATTAATCTATTGATAATGATATAAAATTATATAAATAAAGAGCTTGGTTTGAATTTTGAATAGTTTTTAGAAAAAATAGTCTTGGTCGTTTTCGGCTTAATCCGTATAATGCCATAATTTTGTCAGTTTGAAGGGTCTCCTCATGAGTATTATCGTTGCCTTAGATGCAAAAAGTCATTATGACGCAATGACGATTGCTGGGCAATTAGACCCTCAATTATGCCGTGTGAAAGTTGGTAAAGAATTATTTACCCATGAAGGCTCATCTATCGTTAAAGCTTTACATCGTGAAGGCTTTGAAGTGTTCTTAGATTTAAAATTTCATGATATTCCAAATACCACTGCGCAAGCGGTGTGTGCTGCGGCAGAAATGGGCGTTTGGATGGTGAATGTCCATGCTTCAGGCGGCCGAAAAATGATGGAAACTTGTGTCGAACGTTTAAAAGCGGGAAATTATAATACCCAGCTCATTGCAGTAACGGTCCTGACTTCGATGGGTCGTGAAGATTTAGCCGATATCGGCCTCGATATTGAACCCTTTGAACAAGTTAAACGTTTGGCTAAGCTGACCAAAGACAGTGGTTTAGATGGCGTAGTGTGTTCAGCACAAGAAGCAAAAATGTTACGCGAAACGCTTGGTTCAGAGTTCGCATTGGTAACTCCAGGTATTCGCCCTGAAGGTTCGAGTGCAGATGACCAAAAACGTATTGTAACGCCAAAGCAAGCCATGCTAGATGGCGCAACTCATTTAGTCATTGGTCGTCCAATTACGCAGTCTGCTAACCCATGTCAAACGCTTAAAGACATTCTAGCAACGCTCTAAATATAAAACTCTAAAAAGCCTTTCATTTGAAAGGCTTTTTTTATACATTCTTTTTTTAAAGAATCTTTTGAGCTGAAGATGATTACGGCAAAGCAAAATACTGAATTATGCAGTGCGACTGTAAATGAAGCCGGATTTAACAGAACAAGATGAAGACTCCACGAATTCATCTGCTTGGGTATCAGCCATAGCTGTTGTTCAGCTATCAGTTAGGTGCAACAATGGTTGAGGCGGTGGGTGATCTGGTGAAAAAAATTGATATAAGCTGAGTCAGTTTATTTTAAAAGATGAAAAGAGAAATGTTGAGTGCAGTATCACACCTCATGTGAAGAGGCGTGATGATCGTGAGATGACTTATACTGCTGCCAAGACACTGACAACAATAGGCGCCAGCACAGACAAGATAAAACCGCTTACCATGGCATGAGGGATAAAGTCATTTCCACACGCTTGTTTGACCATAGGTAGGGTAACATCCATGGCAGTAGCTCCTGCGGAGGATATGGCAGAGCGTGGATATCGCCAGCCAATAATGTACATGAACACAATTGCAAAGATTTCTCTAAACAAGTCGTTCATGAGGGCGATACTACCCAAATGTGCATTTTTTAATTCCGTGACTACAATCCCCGTCATCGAGTAGAAACCATAGCCTTGTGACAGCATAATTAGATCTTTTAATTGCAAATTAGGTACAAAATAAGCAGTCACAAATGCACCAATTAATGAACCAAGGATACAACCAAGTGGCACGAGTAGTATTTGCCAATTTAACCATGAGCGATCGAGTGGTGAATAGGCTAAATCAAGCCCAATGAGGAACATGAAAACCAAGAGTAAGTTCCATGTGCTGATATGAAGGGTATAGCCGAAACTTGATGATAGCTCTGCCAAAGCATAACCCAATCCTAATGCAATAAATGCATAACTGATATTGATTAAAGACTTAGTCACTAGACTCATGGACACTTTACCATGACTTGGTTGATAACCTAAAAGTTTGAATAAGATATAGCAACAAACAAAAGCCCCGAGGCTGGTCATAACTGCTAAAAGAGCCGCATGATTAAGTATCTGCAAAGGTTGGGCAATGCTATGTAATGTGGTTGAGAATTCAACCGCAATTGCAATTAAGAGAATATAGGTAAAATAAGGCAGGATTTGAAACGCAAGTCGTTCAAACCATTTAGGTAAACGACGCGCCAAAACAAATCCAAGTGTTAAACAAACCAAAAGCTGGAAAATCAACCAAAAAGATTGCATGTCAAATAAAGTGTGAAAAAATACTGACTTATTATGACCGCGATCTTAATTGATTGCTTGACTATCTTGCTTGGAATTTAAAAAACGATAGTCTGCAGGATTTACTTTTCGTGTTTTCAGCCAATATTTCCAGGTATAGGTAGGCCATAAAGAGAAATTTTTCCCGTCCTCTTGTTGATACCAACTCACACAGCCAGATTGCCAAATGGTATTGGTAAATTGACTTTGTAGATGTTGATTAAACTGATCTTGAGTATCTGCTTTCACAACGATCGCTTGAGATTGCGTTTTTTGTGTCATCTCGATGAGCTGTAAAATGTAATTCACTTGTGACTCAATCATAAAAATAACCGAGTTATGACCTAAGACCGTATTGGGCCCTAAAAGCTGGAATAAGTTAGGGAAGCCTTTGGTGCTAATCCCATAGTAACTTTCGGCGCCATTTTTCCATGCCTCTGTCAGCTCGACATGATTTAGTCCTGTACAGCTAAAAGATTTGAGGTAAATACGAGGGTTGGTCACAAAACCTGTGCCATAGATCAGGCAGTCAATTGCACGCTTTTTCCCATCTTGGGTGATGATACTGTCCTCAGTTAACTCCAAAATATCATCGGTAACCAATTCAACATTTTTACGGTTAAAGCTTGGATAATATTTGTTGGAGACCAATATTCGTTTACAACCCATAATATAGTTAGGAACTAATTTCTCCGCAGTCGCAGAATCTTTTACTTGATGGCGAATATAGGCTTCTGCTAGTTTTTGTGCATATTTCATGACCTGTGGTTTCATAATGGGAACTACACGAGATTCATTTGTCCAATAGAGTCGGGCACGGTGAATTTTTCGGAACCAATCAAAACGTTTAAAAAGGGTTTTCTCAAGGGGGAGATAGCGCCTTTCATCTCGTGGAATAACCCATGCAGCTGTCCTTTGTAGTACGTAAAGTTGCTTCACTTTTTCTGCAATTTCAGGAATATATTGAATCGCACTGCCGCCTGTGCCAATGGAAGCAACATTTTTATTGTTAAGGTCGTAATTATGATCCCACTGTGATGAGTGGAAAACTTTGCCTGTAAATTTCTCAATGCCTGCAATATACGGGATTTGTGGTACATGCAATGGACCTGAGGCAAAAATCACAAATTGAGCAGTCAGTATTTCTGTTTGATTGAGTTTCAACTCCCAGATGCATTTATTTTCTAAGTAACGGGCTGAGCTGACTTCGGTATTAAAACGGATATAAGACTGCAATTGATGTTGAGTAGTCAGTGTTTGCATGTATTGATAAATTTCAGGTGCTTCAGCATAACGTTTAGACCAATCAGTCTTGGGTGAAAAAGACAGAGAATATAAGTGAGACTGCACATCGCAAGCAGCGCCTGGATATTGGTTCTCACGCCAAGTTCCGCCTATTTCACTGGCTTTTTCTAAAATGATAAAGTCTTGAATATTACTTTCTAACAGGCGAATCGCCATAGCTAAGCCACCAAAACCTGCGCCAATAATAGCGATCCGTGCATGAGGAGTGTTTAAGCTTGAATTTGCTGCCTGCATAAGAATTTCCTTTTTTGTTTTGATTGATTGTAGAGCAATGCTTAACAAGATCTATGATAGAGCTGACATTAAAATTGATAGATTCGGCAATTGTTGAGTGCTGGATGGTTGTAGTAAAACATAGCCCAATATTTTGCTTTTAATTGATTATGAAACGTTCTGTACTTGGCTTGATGTATTTGATTCAAGGAATGCGTAAAGCAGGAGTCGCAGTCGATCAAAAGTTACAAAGCATTGGTTTGCGTGTAGAGTCGCTTGATCCGAATGCGATCATCCATCCTGCTCTAGAGTGGGATATTTTGAAAATCATTGCAGAAGGTATTGAGCCTGAGCAGGGCTTGTTCATCGGTCAGCATTACGCTCTGGCAGGTTACGGTCCTTTACTCATGTTATTGATGACCAGTCCGACGACACACACAGCATTGGAACAGGGTATCCGCTATCAGAGTTTGACGCATTTAAGTGGCTTATTAGGTTTGAAAAAACAAAATGAGCAAGTGGCACTGTGTTATTTACCACGTGACTTGCAAACACCATTGGGACAGTTACGAGCACATTCTGAAATCGCGGGAACCTATAAGTTCCTACAAGATATTTATAAGATGATTGGGTTAGAGATGCCTGAGATTCGGATGACTTTACCTGTTGCACGACCTGAAGATGCGAAGAAGCTTGCGCTCTATCGGCAGGTTTATGGTCAGCAAGTGAGTTTTGGTACACAGCAAGCTGAATTTTGGTTTGATGAGCGTATGCTTAATATACCTATTCCTTCAGCAGATGCTATGACCTTCAACGTGTATGCGGGCAAATGTCAGGCAGAATTGCAACGTTTGGAAGAAACCGCTGAACAGCCAAGTTTGATTCAACGTGTACAAGATTATTTGGAGTTGCAGCGGGGGTTACTACCGACTATGGCAGAAACCGCGCAAGCGCTGAACTTGCCAGAGCGAACATTGAGGCACCAGTTGCAACAGTTAAATAGCAGTTATAAACAAATTCGTGAGCAATTAATGAAAGATCGTGCACTACATTTGATGGAATATCAGGAATATTCCATTGAAATGATTGCAGAGTTATTGGGCTATTCAGAGCCAGCAGCTTTCAATCATGCGTTTAAGCGTTGGTTTGGTTATAGTCCACGACAATATGGGAAATAGCCTAAGCATAATCATGCCAAAGTGTTATAGATTAACTTTTCCACTCCGCTATAATTGATATAGCCTAAAAATAGTATTAAATGATATGTCAGATTTTAATTCACCTACCGCATTCAGCCCTTTATCTCCTGCCGAGCGTTATGCTCAAGCCTTAGCATCTGGACAGTTTATGCCCGATGACGCGCAAGCACAGGCCGTACACGAGTTGGATCGCGTTTGGCATGAATTAATTCAACGTTTTAAGGCATCAAAAAAGGCATTCCGTCGTTTCCGCCGTCAAACCTCTCCACGTGGTGTATATATGTGGGGTGGTGTCGGTCGCGGTAAAACATGGCTGATGGATCAGTTTTATGACTCAATTCCGTTTCGCCGTAAAACACGCATGCACTTTCATCATTTTATGCAACACGTACATCGTGAGCTCAACAAGCTTTCAGGTCAGCGTAATCCTTTAGATGCGGTTGCTGATCAAATTTATAAAGAAGCGGTGGTTATTTGTTTTGATGAGTTCTTCGTCTCGAATGTGACGGATGCCATGATTCTCAGTGATTTGTTCCAAAAGCTTTTTGCACGTGGTGTTACCTTGGTGGCGACCTCAAACATTGCGCCAGATGGTTTATATAAAAATGGCATTCACCGTGATCGTTTCATTCCAACCATTGAAATGGTGAAACAACAGTGTGTGATTTTAAATGTGGATGCGGGCGTGGACTACCGTTTACGTGTTTTAAAACAGGCGCAACTCTTTAAATCGCCTTTAACACATGAACACCAACGTTGGATCGCACAGCGTTTTAGCGCATTGACACAAACCCAAACCATTTCAGATGAGCCGATTATTATTAATAATCGTATTGTGGAAACGGTAGGACATACTGAAGATGTCTTATGGTGTGAGTATTCGGAGCTGTGTTTAAAACCACGGAGTCCTGCTGACTTTATTGAAATTGCAAATATTTATAATACGGTGTTGGTAAGCAATGTGCCGCACTTAACGGACTATCTTTCTGAAGGGACACGTCGTTTTATTTATTTGGTCGATGAGTTTTATGACCGTGGGGTAAAACTGATTTTAACCTCAGAAGATACGATTATTGATTTGTACTCTGGTGATAAATTAGCCTTTGAAATTGAACGCACGCGTTCACGTTTATTGGAAATGCAATCAGATGATTACTTGAATGAAGCGCATCGACAAATACAAGCTGAAGCAAGTAAACAACAAGAAGAAATCTAAAAGTTAAAGCATCCGAAAGGATGCTTTTTTTATGTGCATTTTCATTGTTTATTTTATCGACTTTTTTTTATAAACATGGCTTAATCAGGGTTGAAAAACAGGGAGAATATTGGTTTTAAGTGTGAAATATAAGCAAAACTGCACTTAAGTCTAATTTCGACATTTCAAAAACTTAATAAACTATTAAAGAGCATTTTGTAAATTGATAGTGCTTGTGCTTTGAGCAGTATATTATTTGGTAGCTTTTTTACGGTATTAAATAAAAAATGATCACTATTTCGCACGGTGATATTACTATTCAGCCAAGTTTAAATCGGTATACTAGAATCTCTTGTATAAAAAGTAGCAATATCAGGAAAGACAATGACTGCACGTATTCAAAAAGGCAAGTTAGCGATTGCTAAAGAACTTTACGATTTCATCGAAAATGAAGCACTTCCAGGTTCAGGTTTGGACAGTGAAGCTTACTGGAAGAACTTTGAACAAGTCGTTGTCGATCTTAGCCCAAAGAACAAAGCACTATTGGCTAAGCGTGACGACATTCAAGCGAAGATTGATGAATGGCACCGCAACAACAAATTTGAACTTGGAGCTTACAAAGCTTTCCTTACTGAAATTGGCTACTTGGTACCAGAAGTAGAAGATTTCCAAATCAGCACAGAAAATGTAGATGAAGAAATCGCATTATTGGCTGGTGCGCAATTGGTGGTACCTGTACGTAATGCACGTTACTGCTTAAATGCTGCAAACGCGCGTTGGGGCTCTTTATACGACGCACTTTACGGCTTTGACGTGATCCCTGAAGACGGTGGCGCTGAAAAAGGTAAAGGCTATAACCCAGTACGTGGCGATAAAGTTATTGCATTTGCTAAAAACTTCTTAAATGAAACCTTCCCATTAGCAAATGGTTCACATGCTGATGCGACAAAATATGCAGTTGAAGGCAAAAAGTTAGTTGTGACCTTGAAAGATGGTTCAACAACAGGCTTAGCACACGAAGCACAATTTGTAGGTTTCAATGGCGAAGAATCTGCTCCAACAGAAATCGTACTTTTAAATAACGGCCTACACGTTATTATCGAAATTGATGCAAATAGCCCAATTGGTAAAACAGATGCGGCTGGCGTAAAAGATTTGGTTCTTGAGTCTGCATTAACCACAATTCAAGATTTAGAAGACTCGATCGCTGCTGTAGATGCAGAAGAGAAAGTTGAAGGCTACCGTAACTGGTTAGGTTTGATGAAAGGTACACTTTCAGAGTCTATCGAGAAAAATGGTAAAACTATTACGCGTACTTTGAATAAAGACCGTACGCACAAAAACTTGATTGGCGGTGAAACGAAACTTCATGGCCGTTCATTGATGCTTCTTCGTAACGTGGGTCACCTCATGACCAACCCTGCGATCCTTGTAGATGGTGCTGAAATCTACGAAGGTATCATGGATGCATTAATCACTCCGCTATTGTCTTTTGCAGACATTAAAGGTGAAAACGAAAACAAGAACTCTCGTAAAGGTTCAATGTACATCGTAAAACCTAAAATGCATGGTCCTGAAGAAGTTGCTTTTGCGGTTGAGTTGTTTGAGCGTTCAGAACAAGCGCTTGGCTTGCCTGCAAAAACGTTAAAAATCGGTATCATGGATGAAGAGCGTCGTACTTCTGTAAACTTGAAAAACTGTATTGCTCAAGCAAAAGACCGTACTATCTTCATTAATACAGGTTTCATGGACCGTACAGGTGATGAAATTCATACTTTCATGGAAGCAGGTCCATTTGTTCGTAAGGGCGAAGTGAAAGCACAAATTTGGTTCCCAGCATATGAAAACCGCAATGTGATGATCGGTCTTCAAGCGGGCTTACGTGGTAAAGCACAAATTGGTAAAGGCATGTGGCCAAAACCAGACATGCTTCTAGACATGTACAAAACCAAGATTGAACATCCAGAAGCGGGTGCAAGCTGTGCATGGGTTCCATCTCCATCTGGTGCTGTCATTCATGCGATTCACTATCACCAATGCAACGTGTCTGAGCGTCAAAAAGAACTCTTGAATACTCAGCCTTTATCATTAGACGATTTGTTAACACCGCCTTTAGCGACAGATACTAACTGGACTGAAGAAGAGAAAACTAAAGAGCTTGAAAATAACCTTCAAGGGATCTTAGGTTATGTTGTACGTTGGGTTGACTTAGGTGTAGGTTGTTCGAAAGTTCCAGACATCAACAACGTTGGTTTAATGGAAGACCGTGCAACTTTGCGTATTTCATCTCAACACGTTGCAAACTGGTTGCGTCATGGCATCGTATCTGCAGCGCAAGTTGAAGAAGTGATGCAGCGTATGGCGAAAATCGTTGATGAGCAAAACGCAAACGATCCGCTTTATACACCAATGGCACCAAGCTTCGATGGTTATGCATACAAAGCAGCTTATGACCTAGTGTTTAAAGGTGGTGAGCAACCATCAGGTTATACAGAGCCACTTCTACATGCTGCACGTTTGAAGTTAAAAGGTTATACAGGTGACTAATCTGTAAATCTAAAAAAAGCCTCTTCGGAGGCTTTTTTTATCAGCAATTTTAAATAGTATAAGAACAAGGAATAACAATGTACTTCTGGAATGTTAATAAATTAGTAGAAGATTTGAAGTTAAATAAAGTCTCAGAAACAGATTTTAAAAATTATTATATCGTGAGTGCCATTATTATCTTGTTGAGTTATTTAGCACTTACACTTGCACCCGAATCTACCGTATCCGCAGCGTGGGCATCATTTATTCTGCAAATTGGTTTGTTGATTAGCTGGATAAATGCAATCTTTAAAGTGAATGGGGGTGAAAAAGGTCGTGATTTTTTAAAGCGTATTATTGCTTTGAGTCTACCTATTACAATTCAATCACTTGTGTTGTTTTTGATAGTTGGTATTTCCTTGCAAGTCATAATTTTGGTTTTTGCTTCCAGTTTGGAAGAGGCAATGCTTAAGCAATTAAATATAGTCTTAGATCTTATTTTTGAAGTTATTATCAGTACATATATTTATTGGCGAATTTATGTGGCAGTAAAACAAATTAATCAACTGAGATGAAAAAGATTTATATTCATAGAGAACTTTTATTGAGCTTTCGACAGGATATATAGTCCACCAATCACTTGGTTTGCTCTAAAGCCAAGAGTAAAAATAAGGTCTATGTCTACTAGATTTGTTCTAAGATAAATGGATTTCTTGCATAAGTCATTTTTTGAGCTGTATTGAAATCACAATGAAAGTTCCTTCTTCTTTTAAAAGGAGAAGGCTAGGGAGAGGATTGATAGGAAGAATCCGCCCTCATTCTAAGCTTTTCACCAAGAGTGAAGTGACGTTCAACACTTATTTTATTACCAATGCATGATCATTTTTTGACTTTTGCAAGAGCTCTAATGAATGTATTGGCCTTACAGAGCGTATCAATCTTGATTGCTATATGGTGCGAATTTGTGGATGAAGTTTCGACATCAATAAGCTGACTTCGACCTAAGTGATGTATTTTGAAGACTTTAGTTTGGGCTTTGGTTGATTATGCCTGATGGGTAAAATATCCAAGATGATATGTTACTCTATTGATTAAGTTTAGAAATTTGCTTGAGACAAAAAAAGCAAAAATGATTTGATGCTATGTGTGCTAATTTTAAACCTCTAATCCTTGCTCAAGTACAGCAGTTTGGCCTACCTGAAATTCCTTTTGATTATGTGGAAGAGGTGTATCCAGGTTATGAGCTGCCCTTATTGTTCAAATCAAATATAGGATTTGAATGGCGTAAGGTGCATTTTGGTTTAATACCGAAATGGGCAGAAGATAAGAGTATTGCAAGCAAAACCTATAATGCTCGAAGTGAGACACTTCTGCAAAAGGCTAGTTTTATTGAAGCGACTTCGAAATATCAGTTTGGGGTAATTCCAGTTTTTGAATTCTATGAGTCAAAATATATAGAGCAAAAACCACAGAGATGGGGTGTTAGACGACGGGATGGACAGGTTATTTTTGTTGCCGCTCTTTATGAAATCTGTCGCATAGCAGGCGAGGTAGTGCGTTCAGCAACCATGCTGACGATGGATGCTATAGACCACCCAATGATGCGGGAGTTCCATGAGCCGGGGGATGTGAAGCGCTCAGTGATTGTGATTCCACATGACCGTTTAGAGGAATGGCTTAGCTGGAAATCGTCAAATATTCAATCTTTTGTACAAGGCTTTCCTGTTGAAGAGTTTGAATGTTCTTATGTACCCAAAATAAAAGTCGAAAAAGAGAGTCCCCAGCTCAACTTTTTCGACTTTTAAACGGTTTAGCGCGCTAAATTTTTAAACACGTGTTTCAAGCTTTCCATCATTTTTTCAATTTGCAAAGGTGTTAAACCTTCAAATGATTGCTCAAGTACTACACTGGTTAAATCATTAATTTTACTGGTCATCTCCGTGCCTTTTTCTGTGAGGAGGACACGAGTGATACGTGCATCATCTTCACAAGAATAAGTTTCAACCAATCCTTCATCTTTCAAACGATAAACAATTTTGGTGGTTGTCGACATTTTTGAGACGACCATGTCAGATAGATCAGAAACACTGGCATGTGGTTTTGATTTGAGAGCAAGTAAAATACGACGACGAGAGTTGTCTAAACCATATTTTTTCAAAGCGTGATCGACATTGAGTACATATTGAGCATGTACTTGAGTTACCCAGTAAAATGGAAAGTTTTCCAGTGAAAAATCTTCAGAACCTGGTAGGAACTTACTATACTTTTTGGTCATGTGACGGATTCCCCGTGAATCGTATTTTTATTTTATAAATCAATTGAACACATTTTATGTGAACACTCATATACTTAGCAATATAAAATTACTGTTAAAAGAGATTTGCAGATGAAATATCTTTTAACAGTAATTTGAAGCTAAGTGTGGCTATTAAACAGATAGGGTATAACTGCTTTTATTTTGGTGAAAGCCAACAATAGTCTGCGCAAATTGTATAACTTCATCTTCTACTTCAGCATTCTGGTGAGAATCTAAAGAAAGTTTAGCCATTGGGGTACCGTCTTGTAGAACGATAGGTAGGAGCATTTCAAACTTTTGGTTATTATGCGAAACCACAATTTTAACTTGATGCTGATCAAATGATGAGTCTAAGTTGAGATATGAGCCTTCATAGCTAGTATTGCTAAGCATTTTTGACGTTTTATTAAAAGTCAAAGCCTTTTCATTGGTCATAGCAATGAATCCTATTCTGTATTACTTGATTGGATTAGAAATCCGCGCATCCTTGGTTTTAGCAATTGATTATTTTTACAACAATCTTGGCTGTGTTTCATTTTAGTGAAAAAAATGGATTTGTGAACTAGTGTTTTTAACAAAAAGTTTCAATGCGTAAGGTCATAAATATTATAAATTGATTTTTTTTAACTATTATTAAAATAAATAATGTATAAAAAACATTTATTTGATTCAAATAAATTGAGTCTGAAAATTAATTTTTTAAAAAATGACCAATGCGTCTAGAATTTTTAAACATCGAATATTGGCATTAAGTGACAATATCTAAAGTCAAGTTTGGTGCTTTAAGGGTAAATTTCACTCTATAAGTATCTAAATATTAAAATTTTGTTAAAAACCATAAAAAAAATATTACAAAGCAAACATCTCAGGCATAATTATTTCATCTTTAGTTGAACAGGTCACAAAAATGGATCCGTCGCCGTGTGGGTTTATGCTTTTAAAACAGAAACATAATTCTGGAGTAATGAAATAATGGAATTTCTATTAGATCCGGGAATATGGGTTGGTTTGCTTACTCTTATTATATTAGAAATTGTTTTAGGTATTGATAACCTAGTCTTTATTGCCATTTTGGCTGAAAAACTTCCCCCTGAACAACGTGATAAAGCGCGTGTCATAGGTTTATCCCTTGCACTTATTATGCGTTTGGGTTTGTTATTTACAATTTCTTGGTTAGTCACATTGACTCAACCGCTTATTTCTATATTGGAATGGACATTCTCTGGACGCGACCTCATTTTACTTTTTGGTGGCTTATTCTTGGTATATAAAGCCGTTACTGAGTTGCACGAAAAAATTGAAGGTAAGCCTGAGCTTAAAGTTACAAGCAATGTTGTCTATGCAGGTTTCACCGCAGTCGTTGCACAAATTGTTATTCTAGATGCTGTTTTTTCACTGGACTCAGTAATTACCGCCATTGGTATGGTAGATAACATTTATGTCATGATGGCAGCGATGATTGTTGCGATGGCCGTGATGTTGTTGGCATCTAAGCCTTTAACTGCTTTCGTAAACCGTCATCCAACCGTGGTTATTTTGTGTCTTAGTTTCCTGTTATTGATTGGTATCAGCCTAATTGCGGAAGGTTTCGGCTTCCATATTCCTAAGGGTTATATCTATTCGGGTATTGGTGTCGCGATTGCGATCGAGGCATTTAACCAGTTTGGTGAGCGTAATGCGGCAAAACATGAAGCTAAAATTCCACTACGTCATCGTACTGCGGATTCTATTTTAAAACTCATGGGCGGAAAAATCGAAGCTGAAGACCCGGAACAGCGTCAAGCACAAGAAGCTTTTGCGGATGAAGAGCGTTATATGATCGGTGGTGTGCTGACATTGGCCGAACGCTCTGTGGCTTCAATCATGACGCCACGTAGCCAAATTTCATGGGTCAATTTAGACGATTCCCCTGAAAAAATTCGTGAGCAGGTATTGTCTGTACCACACAGCTTATTTCCAGTGTGTCGTGGTAGTCTAGACAAGGTCATAAGTATTGCACGTGCCAAAGAGCTGCTTGATGTACTCGATGATGAAGAACAGTTAAAAGATCTGATCAAGCGTCATCGCCCAATTTACATCTTCGAAAAAATGAAAGTGATTGATGCCATTAATACTTTGAGAACATCAAAAGGTTCTTTGGTCTTGGTGAGTGATGAGTTTGGTAATGTACAAGGCTTGGTGTCACCGCTTGATGTGTTTGAAGCAATTGCTGGTGAGTTTCCTGATGCTGATGAACAGCTTGATTTGATCAAAATAGATGATCAGACTTGGAAGGCGACAGGAATGCTAGACTTGTACCAACTTGAACTCGAACTTGGAATGCTGGATTTGGTCGAGGAAGATGCAGGCTATATCAGTGTAGCTGGATTAATTCTTGATAAAACCCATGGTGATGTTCAGGTCGGAACTCAGTTAGACTATCGTGGTGTTCATTTTGAAGTGCTTGAGTTAGATTCAAATCGAATTAAAACTGTCAGTATTGTTCATCGTATAGTTTAAGATTTGCTTTAAGCTTTTGTAAAAAAATGTCAGCTTTATGTTGGCATTTTTTTTGTATATAAATTAACCATTAGATGTTTGATTAAAAAATCGCTATGCTATGCGCAAAATTTAGTGGCGATGTGCGTTTATCCTTTTTGAGCTGGTGAAGTTTAGTAAAGGTAGGTTTTTATCCCATAATTTAATATCAGATAATAAATAAAGGTAGTGTGGCTACCAAAAATAAAAATGGAAAGAGCTCATGCATCTTATGGAAAAAATGGTCGATTTCACTAAGCTTTCGACTGAGAAGCAACAGGCCTTATTTAAGAAATTGGAAAGCTTTGATCGGAAAATTTTTCCAAATGCAGTTCAAAATGAGTTATATCAACTGCTTTATAATCATGATGTCGTTGCATTACCGATTATTCGTTTTTATCATCGAGGTAAAATCGTCGGTCAAAATATTATTGCCATTTTAAAGCTTAATAGAGAGCAGCAGACCTTGTATATCGTGAATTCACGAGCAGCCTTTTTACCTGATTATAGGAATCAAAACAGAAGTTTGATGTCTGCGATACGAGTGGCTTTAGGTTATCGCCTCAAATATCCCACGCGACAGCTGTGGTTTGTTTCAAGCTTGATGCAACCGAAAGTATATCGCTTGTTTGCTTCACGTTCTAAGCGCTTTTATCCACGTGTTGGTGCTAAGATGCCTGAAGAGTATTTGCAGGTGCTTGAGCTCATGCAAAATCGTCATGAGAATGTACAGCAACGTAGTGAGGATGTATTTGTACATCCTTGTGTGCTGCCACAAACAACCCCTGAACAATTAATTCGGCTACGCAATCGGGCGAGTCCACATATCAACTTTTATATGCAGCATGCACCTGACTATTTTATCGGTATGGGGTTGATCTGTATTTGTAAATTAGATCTTTTTACATTAGTAGATGCTGCACTTAACTTGCTCTTAGGGCGAGAAGTCGCCTAACAAGCGAGTCAAGAACAGCTTTATTTGCGCTTATCAAGATGTTTGAATCAGTTGTATATTTGCATATTCATAAATCATTTCAGCTTTGAGTTGGTGAATTTGATCCATAAAAGCTACGGCAAAGCTTCCAATGCTTTGACTTTGGGTATAAGCAAGTTGTCCAGCAATCGCAAAGTGAATATGCGCAGACAGTGCTGCAATAACAGGATTGGTCACCGCACTATAGGCAGCGATCAATGCGCCTAAAGCACAGCCTGTAGCGGTTACTTTCGGTTGTAAATATGAACCACCATTGACTTGAATCACAGCATTAAGTTCTTGAGACAGGATATAGTCAGATTCACCTGAGATAGCAATCACCCTAGAATGTGCAAAAAGCGTTTTTGCTTGTTGGTAGACATCTGCGCTATTGGCAGTACTGTCCACACCTTTGGTTTCGATGTGGTTGCCTGCAAGTGTGCTGATCTCTGAAGCATTGCCACGGATAATCGTGGGTTTAAAGGCTAAAAGCTGATCGACCATTTCAGAGCGCCATTTTAAAAATGCACCATAACCAACAGGATCTAGAACCCATGGAATGCCTTGTTGCTGCGCAGTTTGAGCTGAGATTTGCATGGCTTGCATTTGTTCAGAGGTTGGCGTTCCTAGGTTGATACTAAGCGCTGCACTAATGCGGGTGAAACTTTCCGCTTCAAAGGGGTTATCAATCATGGCAGGTGAGGCGCCCGCAGCTAATAAAACGTTGGCTGCATAGTTGGCAGCAACACTGTTGGTGATACATTGCACCAAAGGTTGTTGCGTTTGCAGGGCAGTCCAAGCTTCAGCAACATATGCCACCAAGACATCGGTTTGGTCTTGAATTGATTGTTTTGTGTTAAGCAAGGACAGGTCTAAAAGCTGGGTCATAGTGGGTGCCCTTATTTGGTGAAATAGTGGTCTTGATGTTTACATTTGCGACAAAATAAAGTCACATATTGGTCAGCATCATAATCTACAGTGAGTTCATTTGAACCACAGTACATACAGCGCTTTTGCGAATAGAAACTTAAACGCGGTTCAATTTTTTGCCATGAACGTGAAACAGGTTGGAAGAAAATAGTTTCGTCATAACCTAAGAAGCGGAAAAACAAAATTTCGCTCATTTTACTGAATGCTAAGTTATGCGGTCGAGGCAGAGTTGAGGTTTCCCATTTTTCTGCCACACTACGTTCACGGTATTGTTGCAAGGTTTTTTTCAACAAGTTGGTATTGATAAAGTTTTCATTGCGTATTTGTAAGGCTTTACGTTCGTACAAATATTCTAAAGCAGTTTGGATGAGATAATAGATTTGTCCAACTGCGAGTACATCGAGCAAACGATAACAAAACACTTGGAAACTGTTATTTCCCGCAATTTGAATACCCCAAGTACGGCAGTAAAATTGCATAAACTGGATAATTTCCTGATAAAGCAATTGGTACAAGGCATTTTTGACTTCATCTGAGGTTTTAAATGGAACACCGAGGCTCAGGTTCTCGTAAAACCAATAACGAAGCTGTTGGGTAATGCTAAATAAGCTGGGTTCCGAATAACCATCTAAACGGACATTGATATAGTACTGATGTGCTTCACTGGCAAAATCTTTGGCAACGAGGATTTGTTCTTTTACCAGTTGTTTAACAAGGCTATTTTGAAACAGGTAATTGGGGCTGATGCTAAAATATTTGATCTGTTCCCAATCAATAAACTCTTGGTGTTGAGTATGTTCTTGTACGTAGTCATCAAGCAGGGCCAATAAAAATAATTTATGCATAAAACTGAGCTGGCCCAGTTCAAACTCATAAATGTCTTTTTGATTTTTAGTTTTACGTTGTTCTTGCTGGCGAGTTTCTTTTAATATTTTTTTGCGTTGCGCTAAACAGCTGTCACAGTGACAATTTAGATTTGAATGACTAAAAACACGATGTTGGCAGTGGCTACATTCATGAAAGTTAATTTCTTTATCGTATTGTTCAGCATCCACCCAAAACATAGCCGCCTGACACAGTGGACATGGCGTGCTTTCATCAAGTTGTTTGTGCAAAATTTGAAGCGACATAGGATGAATCTGGAACTCAGGATTTTCTCAAATTATACACGCTAAAATTTCAGAAAGGCGGTGTAAATTGCAGTGTAATTGAACAAGCAGAGGCGCTTTGTGACGATGAGATAGAAGAAGGGATACAGGGGCGAATATAGGGCAAAAAAATACGGCATGCGCCGTATTTTTGTAGAAGTCGAATTTAAACGGGGCAAGGCAAAGAGTCGTCTTCTCTACCTAATTTTTTGGCTTCAATCATAGCTTGAACCTTCCTGTTGGGGAGCTTTTTGCGACTAAGGTTATCATAGTGGTTTAAGATACTGGTGACGTCATGTGCTTGTAATGGCATTCCTTCACAGCTCATAAACATAGCAATCACTTTATGATCAATTTTTGCAGCATCCAGTGCTTGCAGCATTTTTATATTTTCGACGCGGACGATATGGTCTTTTAAATACATCTCACACCTCTTTTATTTTGTCTAAGTTTTATCATGCGCTATGCATAATGAGATACAAGCAAGAACTGTGCACAAAATGTAGACGATTTGAAAATTAAGTTATAAATTCGAAAACGTCTTCCTTATAGTGCTATAGGGTTTTGAGAAAGCCTGATTTTATTGAATTTGTACCATTTGTATGAAATTGGTTTTGAGTGCTGGTGTAAATATTGCAGAACAACACCAGCACAATGAACGGAATTGCCTGTTTCTTATTCAATTGATAAAGATAGTGGATAGCGACAAGGGGAATACAATTGAAAAGCCAATTCAATGTGCCCATATAAATATCATTCAACGAACACAGACAGCATGACAAACTTGTCGTATGATCAAAACATACACAATATAAAGCTGTAGACCAATAGCATTAGGACATGACATGAATATTGCGGCAAATCCAATTATTGAGGCAGATCAAACTGTTTATTTAAAAGACTACCAAAAGCCATCTTTTTTAGTAGACAGCATTCACCTCGATATTCAAGTCTATGATGAGCATAGCAAAGTTGATGCTGTACTGGAGTTAACGCGCCAAGCTGAAGGTGATTTGGTTCTACTCGGGCGTGATTTAGAGCTGAAGAGTTTAGTGCTGAATGGTCAGCAACTCAGCCAAGAGCAATATGTACTTGATGCTGAGCAGTTGGTGATTCGCAATGCACCAAATCAGATCAAGCTTGAGACATCAGTGATCATTCATCCTGAGTCAAATACACAACTTGAAGGTTTATACCAAGCCGCATCAGATTTGTTCGTAACCCAAAATGAGCCTGAAGGTTTCCGTAAAATTACCTTTTACCCAGACCGTCCTGATGTTCTTTCAGTGTTTACCACACGTGTTGAAGCTGACAAAAAATATCCTGTGCTGCTTGCCAATGGTAACTTGATTGAAGCGGGTGAGGCTGGCGAAGGTCGTCACTATACCGTTTGGCAAGACCCAACCAAAAAACCAGCGTATTTGTTTGCTTGTGTGATTGGTGATTTGGCTATTTTAAAAGACCGTTATGTGACCTCCGAAGGTCGTGATGTGGCTTTGGAAATTTATGCTGAAGAAAAAGATATTCCGAAATGTCATATTGCGATGGAAGCTTTAAAGCATTCAATGCGTTGGGATGAAGAACACTATGGTCGTCCCTATGATTTAGATAATTATATGATTGTGGCGACCAGTGCTTTCAACATGGGGGCGATGGAAAACAAAGGTCTCAATATTTTTAATACCTCATGTGTTTTGGCGGATGAAGAATATACGACAGATGCCGCGATCATGCGTGTACAGTCGGTAATTGCCCATGAATATTTCCATAACTGGACAGGAAACCGAATTACTTGCCGTGATTGGTTCCAATTGTGTTTAAAAGAAGGCTTAACAGTTTTTCGTGATCAATCTTTCTCAGAAGATTTACAGTCTGCTGCAGTTCAACGTATTGACGACGTTGCGGTACTCAAAGCGCATCAGTTCCCTGAAGATTCAGGCCCATTGTCTCATCCACCGCGTCCAGATCATTTTGTGGAAATCAATAACTTCTATACGGCAACAGTCTATGAAAAAGGTGCGGAAATTAACCGCATGATGGCAACCTTATTAGGCAAAGAAAAATTCCGTAAAGGAACCGATGAATACTTTGAACGCCATGATGGTCAAGCTGTGACAGTTGAAGATTGGGTCGCTGCTTTGACCGCGGGTTCAGGTGTAGATTTATCCAACTTCTTAACGTGGTATAACCAACCAGGTACACCAAAGTTAGAAGCTGAAGGTCACTATGATGCTGCTGCACAAACTTATACCTTAAACTTTAAGCAAAGTTTAAAAGCACATCCTAAGTATCCGAACCTAAAAGCTGTTCCAATTCCTGTTGCTTTAGCACTGTTCGATGCTGCAACAGGTGAGCAATTGCTTTTAAACTCAAACAGTTTATTTGAAAATGCAGTCAAAGACGGTGTGTATCTTTTTGATCAAGACCAAGCCAGCATTGTATTTAGCGGTTTAAGCACGAAGCCGGTCGTGTCATTACTGCGTAATTTTTCTGCGCCCGTCAACTTAGAGTTCAACTATACCGATGAAGAGTTGGCATTCTTAATTCAATACGAAACCAATGGATTTAACCAATGGCAAGCAACACAAACACTGCTTGAGCGTATTTTGCTCAATGGTCATGATGCGCATATTTATATTCAAGCCATTAAAAACACGTTGCCTGCGCTTGTTGAGCAAGATCCACTCTTGGCATCGCGTTTATTTGATGTGCCAAGTGAAGGATATTTAGGTAGCCGTATCGACACCGATTATGAACCTGAGAAAGTTCAAGAACAGCGTAATGCTCTGATTGACAAACTTGCACGTGAGTTAGGGGCGTTCTGTAAAGACACGTATTTGGCTTTAGACCCAGATTTGCAAAAAGAGTTCTCACAAGCCATGGGTGTCCGTGCACTGAAAAATATAATGCTCAGTATGATGGCTCGCCAAGGTGATGAAACTGCTTTTGAACTGGCGTATCAGCAATATGAAGCCACAGGCAATATGTCTGAACGGTTAGGTGCATTACGTGTCTTGGTGTGGAACGATGCACCACAAGCAGAAGCTGCATTACGTGATTTTTATCTACGTTTTAAAGATGAGGCTTTGTCATTAGATCAGTGGTTTATGCTACAAGCGGCACATCCTTGTGCGACAGAAGAGACGATTAATTACCTTACTTCACATGCAGACTATGATTTGGGTGTACCAAACCGCATCCGTTCAGTGAGTGGTGGCTTAAATGCAAACCCAGTGAACACATGGAGTTTTGGTGTGGATCATTTCATTGGACTGGCAAAGTATTTGGATGAGAAAAATCCAATTGTAGGCTCTCGTTTATTGCAAGTTTTGTCACGTTGGTACACATTGGCAGAACCACAGCGTAGCGAAGTGAAAGCAAAGCTTGAGGACTTAAAACCACAAGTGAAATCTAAAAATGTCAGTGAGACTTTAAGTAGTATGCTAAGCATTTAACAGATTTCTTTTAATAAAAAACCAGTCATATGACTGGTTTTTTATTAAAACTGAAGAATGACTGCATGAGGTAAATCTATATCAGTATTTATTTTAATAATGACTTTTCATGTGAATAGTGTGAAATGAATCGCATTTTATGAGCTATAATAATCCGCAATAATCATTGATTAGCTCATATTCTGCATTTTTTTCGGCCTATGTATGCAGGATGTTGAGTGAATAGAACATGTAGAGTGTAAACAGATATGTTAGTTAAGATTGAAGATGGGTTTTATTTAAATACTGTTCATATTATTGCGATTCGTATTGTAAAAAGTGTTGAACTGGGAACATTTCAAGTCAATATTGAATATAGTCCACATAACCATCATGCCTCAGGTTTATTTCAAAAACCTTTATTCAACAGTCAGTAGCAGAGCAATATTTACAAAATTTGCATCAGCAAATTTCCAAAAGCTAGTGCAATATTAATATTTTGCTAAATAAAAAAGACTGCCTAGGCAGTCTTTTTTATTTAGCACTATGTATTAAACTTTCACAATTAAGACAGGAATAGGAGACTGAGTCAGGACATTTTGTGCCACACTACCTAGCATCATTTTTTTAAAGCCTGTACGTCCATGTGAACCCATCAAAATCAAATCTGCACTGACTTCATCGGCGACATGAATAATACCTTCAGAGGGAGATATACCGCGGATGACTTTAGTATCTGCTTCAATTTCATCACGGTCAAAAGAGAGTTTGACTTCAGCTAAACGTGCCTGAGCAGCTTGTTCTGCATGTAGGAAATAGTCTGTGATTGCAGGTGCAACTTTATAAAAATCGACTCCGACAAATGGATCAACGGCAATGACACTCATCAACGTTACACGACTATTGAGGTCTTTAGCCAAAGCAAGTGCCTGCTCAACGGCAGCATAAGACATAGGTGACTCATCAACTGCCACCAAAATGTGTTTATAGCTCATTGGTATTCTCCTTGTTTTTCTTCGCGATGGCTATTTTATGCAGAGAGAATCGTAGTGCATCGCAAAGAAAGTTTATTTTGGGTTAGGCTTTAACAATGAGAACAGGAAGCTCGGTAGACTTCAGCACATCTTGAGCGAAGCTACCTAAAAGAAACTTTTGGAAGCCTTTACGGCCATGTGAACCCATGACAATTAAGTCTGTTTTCAGCGAAGTTGCTGCTTCAACCACAGCATCTTCCGAAACTTGACCTTTGATGATTTTTGACTGAGCTGCTACACCATTTTCTTGTGCAATTTTAACGGCATCTTGCAGGGCTTTTTCAGCATTGTTATATGCTTCAATGAAATATTCTTTCATGATTGGAGCTGTGTAGTAAAAGTCAGCATCTTTCAAGGGATCCTCAGCGACTAAGCTGATGAGAGTTAATTGACTGCCGAAAACTTTGGCAATTTCACTTGCTTGTTTTACAGCAGAAAAAGAAATCTGCGAACCGTCAACAGGGACTAAAATATGTTGGTAAGCCATCAGTGGAACTCCTGATTGTATAAGATTTAGTTCTTGTTTTATTGATAACATACTGTATTTAAATGTTCAATTTTGATTGCGCTAAAAAATTGAAAATTCATGAAATTTTCAGAAAATAATGTCATTAAATGTGGATTTAGCCAGAATAAATCTTGAGCAAAAAACTCAAGTTTCAAGTTTGAAGAATTTTTTTCAGTGCTTAACTCGAGAGCTATAAAAGGGGCGAATTGGTCTGTTTTAAATATATCTTGCGCAAGATATTGTATTAGAATCACTAAAAAAATTGAGCAAACAATATGGGTTTTCAGTCTCTGATTAAAACAATCAGTATCATTTTTATGATGGTCGTGTTAAGTGCATGTCAAAGTGTCGAAAAAAATACCAAACTGATTGCGGGTACATTTAATACAGCAACCCATATTCAAATGAAAATGCTGGATCGTTTTGCTCCCCCTGATGTCATTGTACATCACAATATTCCATATCAAGCTAGTCCTGCGCTGAATCTTGATATTTATCAACCACAAAATATTGAACAATTAGATACAGTGCCTACAGTAGTTTGGGTTCATGGTGGTGGCTGGGTTTCTGGTTCTAAAGAACATGCACGTGGGTATTTTAAGCTTTTAGCCAACCAAGGTTTCAATGTTATTTCAGTTGAGTATCAGTTTGCCCCCGAGGCGATTTATCCAACGCAACTACATCAGCTCAATCAAGCACTTAGTTTTTTACAAAAACATGCTACTCAGTACCACATTAACGCAAACCAATTGTATCTTGCTGGAGATTCTGCTGGAGCCAATATTGCCAGCCATTATGCTGCGCTTTTGACTAATTCTAGCTTTGCTGAAGCATCTGGCTTTCAACCTTCGATTCAAGCTAGACAACTAAAAGGATTGATTCTGCATTGTGGGATTTACGATTTATACAGTTTTGTGAATACGGCTCCTGAAGAGTTAAAGTTGATTGAATGGGGTGTATATAATTTGGTACAGGCTTATACAGGCGAGCGTAAGGACGATGCTGCATTTTTAAAGTCGATTTCAACTAGCGAACATATTACATCACAGTATCCTGCTGTATTTATTAGTGGGGGAAATAAAGACTTTTTAACCAAAACTCAGTCTTTACCTTTTGTTGAAGTACTGAAGCAGCATCAGGTGGCAGTTACAGAAGCTTTTTACCCAGACTCTAAAGAGTATTTGGTGCATGAATATCAGTTCATGATGAGTAAAGAGGCGAGTCAGATCACCTTTGATCGAACCATTGATTTTATAAAAAGAACTTCAGATTTAGTGATAAATTCATCCAAATAATCATGTTTAAAAGACTTGCTTAACTTTTGGGGTTTTATTAACATACCGACCGACTGGTATGTTAATAATTGAGTTTAGTATGAATCCTGTATTAATGGCTTATGCTTTGCTAGCGATGGCAATTATTTCTGAAGTCATTGGTTCGACCTTTTTAGTTAAGTCGGAAGGTTTTACCAAACTATTGCCTTCGCTGGCGGTAGTGGTTTTATTTTCGCTGGCATTTTATTTATTGTCACAAGTGATTAAAGTGATTCCATTGGGTATCGCTTATGCAATTTGGGCGGGTGTGGGGATTGTTTTAACTGCATTGATTGGCTACTTTATTTTCAAACAAAGTTTAGATCTCGCCGCAATGATTGGTATTGCGTTGATTGTTTCTGGTGTAATCGTAATTAATTTATTTTCAAATTCGACAGGGCATTAACTTCGATGCAACAAACAACTCCACGTAAAAAAGCACCTGAACAGGTTCGCCACAGTATTTTGCAACATGCCATCCGTTTGGCAGCTGAAAAGGGTGTGACTGGGGTTTCTATACAGGCCGTAGCTGATTTGGTTGGCGTGAGTAAAGGAGGGGTTTTTCATCATTTTCCAAACAAGCAAAAGCTACTTGAGGCAATGATTGTAGAACAGCTTGAACAATTAGATCGAGTGGTGGATCAGTTGATAGCCAAAGATCAAGAGTATTACGGATGCTTCACGAGAGCCTATATCGAAATTACATTAGAAAAGCAGGTGCTGGGTTTAGAACACTCTTGGTCAGCTATTTCGATGATCATGCTGACAGATCGTACCTTTAATGAGTATTGGATTGAGTGGCTAGAAAAACGTTTAGCGCGACATCAGGACACAGACAATGATTTGGAATTGAAAATCCTACGTTATGCTGCAGATGGCATTTGGCTCACAGCATTTACTGAGGTGGAAAATTTGTCTGAGACCATGCAGCTTAAGCAAGAGCTAATCCAACGAAGTTATCAGCATTAACTTTTTAAGTTAGCAGTATTTCAAAATAAAAAAGCACCCATCGAGGGTGCTTTTTTATATGAGGGCTTAAACTTTTTTGGTTTTAAACTTAAATATAAGCATAACTGCAAAACCAAAGAGTAGCCCCCAAAAGGCAGAACCAATGCCAAAAAACTGAACACCTGATGCACTAAATAAGAAAGTCATGAGTGCCGCTTCACGGTCTGATACTGCTTCAAATGCAATTGCAATGTTATGACTAATCGTGCCAAATAAAGCAATGCCTGCTAAGGCTGTAATAAAGATTGCAGGGAATGACAACAAAAGACTGGTGAGGGTGGCTGCGAATAGTCCCATTAATATGTAAAAGAAGCCGCAGCTCATGCCCGCAATATAGCGTTTTGATGGGTCAGGGTGAACTTGTTCATCTAAACTGACAGCGGCACTGATGGCTGCAGTATTCACACTATAGCAACCAAATGGTGCGAGTAAGGCTTGAGCGGTACCCGTCCAACCAATCAGTTGATTGACATGTGGGTTATAGCCATAGCTTTTAATCATGGCAATACCTGGTAAATATTGGGATGCCATATTGATCACAAACAAAGGCAGCGCTAAACCTAAAATAGCAGACATACTGAATTCAGGCGTCATCCAAACAGGTTGCGCTAGGCTCCATGTGATTTGAGGTGTATGGAAGTCTAGGAACAATGGGCAGAGTAACAAGCCTGCAATCACGGTAATGACAATACAATAACGTGGAGTAAGTCGCTTAGAAACAATATAAGCCGCCAGCATGGATAAAATAAACCCCCAATGGTCTTGCATACTGGCGAACAATGAAATACCAAACTTCAGTAGCACACCTGCCAGCATGGCACTGGTTAGGCTTTGCGGGATATAAGTCAGTACTTTTTCAAAGATCCCGAAAAAGCCCAAAATAGCGGTAACTAAACCACAGACCAAAAATGCGCCAATTGCTTCATGTAAACTATAGCCACTGCCCGTAGCAATAATTAAAGCCAGTGCCGCAGTAGACCATGAGGTCGATACAGGATATTTAAGTTTCCAAGATAAAAGCAATCCACTCAAACCAATACCCAGACCTAAAGCCCAGAACCATGAGTTGATTTGTGCGGTATTTGCACCTAAGACTTGGGCGGACTGAATGACCAAGACAGAAGACACACTAATGCCAATGAGGAAGGTAATAAAACCTGCGAATACTGCTGGAACTGAGAAATCTTGAAATAATTTTTGCATGAAGATCAAAACATAATTTGAATGAGTGAAAATAGCGATTGTTCAAGGATCATACGCTGGTTCTTGAAAAAGAAAACAGCATACAATGGTTTTTTTATCGAAAATAACGAGATTATTCACAAGAATTACAGGGTGGAAAGTGCGAGCTTTAAACCAAAACCACAAAACAGCAAACCAACAGTTGCCACTGCGACAGCGGCAACTTTAAACTGACGGTTAAAGTAACTGGCCAATTTAATCCCTGAGAAAATCAAAATGCTAAGATAAGCCATGCTGATGATCTGCAAGATGACTGAAAGTAAAGTAAAGCTGAGTGCAGGATAAGCGTATTTAGGGTTAACAAACTGCACAAAGAAAGACAAATAGAACAAAATAGCTTTAGGGTTTAAAAGACTAATGGTCAGCGCTGATCTAAACGGGTGTAGCGTTTGCAAAGTATTCTGGTTTGTACTTGCTTTAAGATGCTGTGGGGATGAATGCCACGTTTTGACGCCAGCAATCAAGAGTTTTCCACCTAGGTAGGATAGGTACAAAGCACCTACAATTTTTAATAAAATGAACAGCCAAGGAAAAGCATGTAAAAGAGATGCTGCGCCTAGTACCGTGCATAGAATGAGAATCAGGTCACCAGTGAAAACGCCTAATGCTCCCCAATAGCCGATCTTCGGGCCAAAACGTGAGGCAATGGACATCACATAAAGAGAATTTGGGCCTGGTAGAATCACAATTAAAATTGTACCGATGATATAGGTACCGATGTCGATAATCCCAAACACAACATATTCTCAATAAAAAAGCCGATATTGCATGATAGCAAAATCGGCTTTTAAAAGAAGAAAAATCAAGTTAAGCTGAAATTTCTTCATCTAGACCAAAAGACTGACGCAATAGTGTGTTCAGCTGTTGACGGGCTTTAATAAATCCATCAATACCGCCTTGTAACAACTGCGTTGCCATCAAGTCATGTTCAATTTGATTCCTAAACTCAGTTTCACTGAGTGTGTTAAGTGCAGTTGTCGCTGGCGCAATATCACTTGCTGACAGTTGGGCTTTAACTTCACGTGTGTCTTGTTCAAGAGCTGCTAATAAGTTAGGCGCAACAGTAAGAAGGTCACAACCTGCAAGTCCTAAGACTTGGTCAACACTGCGGAAGCTTGCGCCCATAATTTCTGTTTTGATCTCATGTGCTTTATAGAACTGGTAAATTTGCTTCACAGAAAGTACGCCAGGGTCTTTTTCAACTGGATAACTGTCCACGCCTTCGGCTTTTTTGTACCAATCTAAAATACGTCCAACAAAAGGTGAAATTAAAGTGACATTTGCCTCCGCACAAGCATGGGCCTGATGCACACCAAACAAAAGCGTTAAGTTGGTATGGATACCTTCAGCTTCTAACACTTTCGCTGCTTGAATACCCGCCCATGTTGAAGCGATTTTAATTAATATACGATTTTGATCTACGCCGTAGTTTTTATATAGCGCCAACAGCTCTTTGGCTTTTTCAATGGTGGCATCGGTATCGTATGACAGTGCAGCATCCACTTCTGTAGATACACGACCCTCAATCAATTTGAGAATTTCAACCCCAAACTTGACGGTAAGAATGTCGATTGTGCGTTCAATGAGTAAGTCTTCTTTATAGCCCTCAGTTTTGGCTTGAGCAAAAGCATCCTCAATCAACTCTTTATTTTCAGGTTGAATAGCAGCCGCTGTAATCAGCGACGGATTAGTCGTTGCGTCAAGCGGGCGAAATTGGTTAATCGCCGCTAAATCGCTACTGTCAGCAACAATGGTGGTTAAGCTTTTTAATTGGTTTAATGCAGTTTGTGTCATTGATCGTTAGTTCTTAAAGTTATTACCCATAAAATATTTATAACACAAACTGCTTCTAACCCAAGTGGATTCGGATGTTTTAACAGCAGTTATCACGATTTTTTACGTTGATTTCGGATGTGTTGGATTAAAAAACGTGCAGCTGCACCCAATTCACTTTCACGACTCCAGACCAAATCGACAAAATATTCAAACTTTGGGGTGAAATCCAGCAGATCTAATATTTTCAACTGGGTTTTGAGCTGAGGGTTTTCATTCAGCATTTCCAAGGGTAAAACACCCCAACCGAAATTTTGCATAATGAGTGCGCAGGCAGAGTGATGATTGTCAGTCCGCCAATATTCTTTAGAAAAAAGTAGTTCAGGCTTAATGCTTTTATCTCGGCTGGCAACCACGATCTGGCGACTGTGTTGAATTTGTTCAAAGCTGACTTGTGAAAATTGCGCCAGCTCAAAGTCTTTGTTTGAGACAGGGACTAAAGTTTCCATTTTTAATTCAACAAACTGTTCGCTGCATTCCAGCTGTTCACGTTCGAACATCAGTGCAAGTTGCGCTGTACCGTTGAGTAACATTCTTTGCGCATCTTCC
Source organism: Acinetobacter sp. SW-226 (assembly GCF_055632855.1). Taxonomy (NCBI): domain Bacteria; kingdom Pseudomonadati; phylum Pseudomonadota; class Gammaproteobacteria; order Moraxellales; family Moraxellaceae; genus Acinetobacter; species Acinetobacter sp. SW-226. Next base: position 1,678,721 of record NZ_CM145752.1, read on the forward strand.
TGAGGTGCAGAAAAAATGTTGATCTGTAGACTGGGAAATTCAGCTTCTAATATTGCGATGTAGTCGATCCATTGCATATGGAGCAGTTCGGATACAACGACGATATTGAGCGAGGACTCCAAACCGTGGCTTAGGGCATGAGCATGCTGTTTCCATTGATTCATTTCGGTCAGTAGTTGCTCGGTCTTTTCATACAAGGTTAGGGCTTGCGCTGTTGCTGTAGGCTCACGTCCTTCGCGTAAGAAAAGTTGTAGGTTTAAGTCTATTTCCAAGTTGGCAATTGACATACTCACGGCCGATGGCACTTTGCCCAATTTTCGTGCGGCAGCTGAAAATGAGCCTGACTCAATCACGGTTTTAAAAATGATAAGTTGCTCTTGATTGATATTCATAATTTTCTATCTTTCAGTTTTACTGAAAGAACCTGACTCGATTAATCAATATTATAAAAATAAAATAGCCAACATCCAATCATGAAAGAGTAATTAAAAATGTTGATTTCCAAAAGAAGGATTATTCATGCGCTCAGCTATGAAATCATCCTATTGGTGATCATTGCTGTAGCTTTAAGTTTCATATTCCATATGCCTTTAGAGGTCACAGGCGTGCTCGGTATTGCCATGGCAGTCACTTCGGTCATATGGAATATGGTGTTTAACCATTTTTTTGAAAAGTTTGAAGCGAAAAGAAAACTCAAAAGAACCTTCGGCGTACGTGTTCTTCACGCGATTGGTTTTGAAGGTGGTTTGATGCTTGCAACCATTCCAATGGTCGCATATGCAATGCAAATGAGTATTTGGCAAGCCATCGTACTCGACTTTAGTTTAACCATGTGTATTTTGGTTTATACCTTTATTTTCCAATGGTGTTATGACATGGTGGAGACCAAATTGGGTATTCAACCTGAAGCGCAATATTCAAATTAAAAATTAAGCCACGCAATGTCGTGGCTTTTTTAATGTGATGCAATTCTTATTTGAATTTTCTGACATTTAAAATATAAGGGATCATTAAGGCAAAAAAGACGGTGATGGCAGCATGAAAACTATTTGCTATAGCGCTTATATATGGATGCGCAAAGCCTTTGAGATAGATCATGGTTGCGCCTTTCTTTGTACTGGAATTTGTGTATGGGATTTCATCACTGATCAAAAACCAACTTAAGCAGAAAAAGAGCAACATAAAAATAAAAAACACTAAGCCTAGTGGATTAAACATTGAGCGTTGTTGTGTATTCAGTTTTGCGTAGTGTTGCCTGATCTGCTGAACTTGTGGTCGGTTGAGTTGTATACGAAAATAATTGATCAAAATAAGGGCAATACATATAAAAGTACAAATAGCAAAAAAGTCATTGAGAAATTTATGCGGGCTGGACAAGTTGGATGCAATGCTGGTTGGAAACACGCCTAGAAAGTGAAAGTCGAAGCTGACAATCAAAAGCGCTATGACTAAGGGAATGAGGTAAAAATAATAATAGCGAATCGGGGTATTGAGATAAACAATAAAGGGCGGTGAATTTCGCATAGTTTGTATTTGGTTATTTTATGTTTTTATCTATAGAGTAAATTGATGGTTTTGACCAGTAAAAAAAAGCACCTCAAAAGAGATGCTTTTTTACAGCGAAGGCGAGATTATTTCTCAATAATTGCTGTCACACCTTGACCACCTGCAGCACAGATTGAAACCAGTACGCGACCTGAACCTTTTTGGTTAATCAACTTCGCAGCAGTGGCAATGATACGACCACCTGTTGCAGCAAATGGGTGACCTGCTGCAAGTGAAGAACCTTTGACGTTGAGTTTAGTGCGGTCAATTGAACCGAGTGGAGCATCTAAACCTAAACGGTCTTTACAGAATTTCGGGTCTTCCCAAGCTTTTAATGTAGAAAGAACTTGTGACGCAAATGCTTCATGAATTTCGTAGTAGTCGAAGTCTTGAAGTTTAAGACCAGCACGCTCAAGCATACGTGGAACTGCATAAGCAGGCGCCATCAATAAGCCTTCTTTTTTCTCAACGAAATCAACAGCAGCTGTTTCTTGGAAGGTTAAGTAAGCAAGGACTTCGTGACCGTTTGCTTTTGCCCATTCTTCAGATGCTAAAAGTACACAAGATGCACCATCCGTAAGTGGTGTTGAGTTGCCCGCAGTCATGGTGCGTGCATCGCCTTTACCAAAAGCTGGTTTGAGCTTAGCAAGTTTTTCAACCGTAGAGTCAGCACGTAAGTTGTTGTCACGCTCTAAACCTAAGAATGGTGTGATCAGGTCATCGAAGAAGCCTTCTTCGTAAGCCGCAGCCATTTTTTGGTGTGAAGATGCAGCAAGTTCGTCTTGCGCTTCACGTGCAATACCCCATTCAAGCGCAGTAATGGCTTGGTGATCACCCATAGACAAACCTGTGCGTGGCTCACCATTTTTCGGCGCATCCATTAAGTCTTTTAGGTTGATTTTGGTTAAAGCTTTTAAACGGTCTTTACCCGTTTTTGCAATGTTGAGTTCAAGTAATGCTTTACGTAAACCATCACCAAACGCAATTGGTGCATCAGAAGTGGTATCTACACCACCAGCAACACCCACTTCAATTTGGCCCAGTGCGATTTTATTCGCAACTAAGAACGCTGCTTGTAAGCCAGTACCACATGCTTGCTGAATATCGTAAGCAGGTGTTTCTGGCGCAAGTGCAGTGTTTAGTACACATTCACGGGTCATGTTAAAGTCACGGCTGTGCTTAAGAACAGCACCAGCAACTACTTCACCAAGGCGTTGACCTTGAAGATTAAAACGTTCAACAAGACCGTTTAGCGCTGCTGTGAACATATCTGTATTCGAAGCGGTGAAATATGCGCCATTTGAGCGAGCGAAAGGAATACGGTTACCACCGATAATAGCCACGCGGCGAACAGTGTTTTGACTCATGGTTTGATCCTGTTGAACAGCAGTTTGAGTTTTTGGTTTTGAAGCATTTGTAGAAGAAGCAGGGCTTTTACTACGAGTTGACGTAGCACGAGTGCGAGTCGGCTTAGTCGTGTTATTTACTGATTGGGTTGTCGTGCCAGTACTTTTAGTTCTACGCGGTGTACTTTTTGATGTATTTGACACGGTTTCCGTAGCAGAATTTTCCACTGCTGGATTTTCTTGAGTTGTTTTGCTCATAAGGCTTTTCCAAGCATGTTAATCTATTCTTAGGGTGTACATTAGCATATTATAAAAAGGGCTGAATTGACTAGAATGACATTGCAACAGGCTTTCAGGTCAAGACATATCCTCTATAACTCAAGTATGATTCTACTGAAACCGATGGAACTATTGAAATATAAGACTCTAGACATCACTTTGAAGTTAAAAGGATATCTTTGAATCCATCAACAATTCATTTGTATGAGAGATAAAAACATGACTGATCAATACCAAACATTTGCAAAATCTCCGATTGGTAAATTTGTCATTAAAAATTTGGGTTTACCTGCACCAACTTTTTTAGACCGTTTTGAGTCAGCAACGCCTGTGATTAAAGGTGCTGTTTTACTGGGTGCAGCAGCAAACAGTTCATTATCTGGTGCAATTGCGCAAGTGTTGGCAAATGTCCACGCCAATAGCTATGCGGGTAACAATGCGCAACTACAACAAGCTGCGGCTCAAGTCGGCTTAAACTTAAGTGCATTTAATGCAGGCGACAAAGAGTCTAAGTTCAAAGTTGTTATTTTTGATGCATCTGGCATTGAGTCATCAGAGCAACTTAATGAGTTATATAACTTCTTTAATCCGATTGCACGTCAAGTGGCTGCTTCTGGTCGCGTAATTGTGGTAGGTACTACGCCTGAAACTGCGGGTAGCGTTAAAAAAGCGATTGCACAGCGTGCACTTGAAGGCTTCGTGAAGTCAGTCGGTAAAGAGTTTAAGAAGGGTATTGCAGCACATTTGATTTATGTGGATGCAGGTGCAGAAGCAAATCTTGAGTCAACTTTACGTTTTGCAGCATCTCCACGTTCTGCTTATGTCTCTGGTCAAGTGATTCGTGTTTCTAAAGCTGAAGTTGTAGATGTGGACTGGGCGAAACCACTGGCAGGAAAAACGGCTGTAGTAACAGGTGCGAGCCGTGGTATTGGTGAAGCGATTGCGCATGTCTTGGCACGTGATGGCGCGCATGTGATTTGTTTAGATGTACCACAGCAACAAGCAGATCTTGACCGTGTTGCAGGTGAGATCGGCGGTTCAACACTGGCAATTGATATCACAGCAAACGATGCTGGTGAGAAAATCAAAGCTGCGGCAGCTGCTCAAGGTGGTTTAGACATTATTGTGCATAACGCAGGTATTACCCGTGACAAAACTTTGGCAAATATGAAGCCTGAGCTTTGGGACTTGGTCATTAACATTAACCTGTCAGCGATTGAGCGTGTAAATGATTATTTACTTGCGAACGACGGTTTAAATGCCAATGGTCGTATTGTTTGTGTATCATCAATTTCAGGTATTGCAGGTAACCTCGGTCAAACCAACTATGCTGTATCAAAAGCCGGTGTAATTGGTGTGGTTAAATTTACTGCTCCAACGTTGACGAATGGCATTACCATCAATGCGGTTGCACCAGGTTTCATTGAAACGCAAATGACCGCTGCGATTCCATTTGCAATCCGCGAAGCGGGTCGTCGTATGAACTCGATGAGCCAAGGTGGTTTACCGGTAGATGTTGCTGAAACGATTGCTTTATTTGCAGCGACAGCATCGACTGGTTTAAACGGCAACGTGGTACGCGTTTGTGGTCAAAGCTTGTTGGGTGCTTAATTTAAAAACTTGAATTTATCTCTCCTTTAGAGGGGAGATGAATTCTTTATATTATAAATGGGATGGCATTTTTCCCTCATCCCAACCTTTTCCCTGAGGGAGAAGGAACTTTCAAAATATTGAAATAAAAACTTCTCAAAGGTTCAGTATGAAGACTCGCCATTTTAGTCAACTTCCAAAACCATACATGGCTTATCCGAAAGTCATTCAAGGTTTGATTTTTAAAAAACCAAAAGGTGAAAAAGTCTTACCGCAGGTTGAGTATGTGGTAGATTCTTTTAATGTCGATCAAAAGCATTTGAAAGCCTATAACGAAGTATGTGGCTTTAAGAATAATGGTTATATTCCTGCGATTTATTTGGCTGTATTATCGCAAAGCCTACAAATGCACATGATGGGGCAAGAGCCGTTTCCATTTCCTGTGCTAGGTTTGGTACATATTCGCAATCAAGTCAAACAAATGCGTAAAGTTGGCGTCAATGAAACCCTCACTTTATCATGTAAATATGGCGCGCTTGAGCCACATGATAAAGGTGTTCAGTTTGATTTTATTACCACGGTGAAAGTTGGTAATGAAGTCGTGGTGGAAGCGTTGACCACGTATTTAGCGCGTCAAAAAACCGATGGCAAAACAGCACCCAAATTGGTCGAAGCAACGACTCCAGATTATCAGCCGAATGCAGTCTGGGAAGTCTCTGAAAATACAGGTCGTCGTTATGCAATGACTTCGGGTGACTTTAACCTGATCCACATTCATGCGGTGACAGCAAAAGCCTTTGGTTTTAAACAGGCCATTGCGCACGGCATGTGGAGTAAAGCGCGAGCGTTAGCTTCGATCACATTGCCTGATGCTTATGAAGCAGATGTTTGGTTTAAACTGCCGATGTATTTGCCTTCAACAGTTGATTTTATGACTGCGACAAAAGGGGCAAATACCGCTTTCTTAATTCGAAATAGTAAGAATCAAAAACCGCATGTGACGGGACAGATCAAAGCACTATAATTTTAAAAAGCCCAGTTTAGATTACACTGGGCTTTTTTATGTCAACTTTAAAATACATGGATGTGTAAATGAAAATTTTAAAACAATATTTACAAGCGAATCCGAACCATTACCAAGGCTACGTTGACCCACGTTTTCAAAGTGTTGCCCATCTCTTTAGCCGCTTACAAGATGCTCGTTCAGCATATGGCGGTGCGGCCTGTGTTCTATATTTTCAGGGTGAAAAAGTTGTCGATATCTATACGGGTTTGGCATCGGTAGATTCTCCTTGGCAGGCCAATACGATGTCGGTGTGTTATTCGACAGGCAAAGGCGTGCTCGCAACCTTGGCGCATATTTTAGTCAGTCGAGGTGAGCTGAGCTACGATCAACCCATTGCGGATTATTGGCCTGAATTTGCCCAAAATGGTAAAGGAAAGATGACGCTAAGACATGTACTGAGTCATCAAAGCGGATTATTTGATATACGTAATAACATTGCCGATGCGACAGAAATGTTGAACTGGGCATATATGTTAGACGTATTTGAAAAGGCGCAACCACGCTTTGCAATTGGTGAAGATGCTGCCTATCAACCTTTATCCTTCGGTTGGCTAGTCGGTGGTGCTTTGGAAAAAGCAACGGGGAAAAGTTTAACTGAGCTTTTTCAAACCTATTTAGTTGAGCCGCTAGAGCTAGATGGAGCCTACTTTGGCGCACCCAGTGCTGAATTAAAACGTATCGCACGACCTATTACTCGTCCTGTACCTATCCAAGCAAATCAAAAAAGTCCAACGAAGGTGCGTAAAGTTTCATTGCTTGATAAAGCAATGCAGTGGTCAGGGCAAGATCCACAAGACTTTCAGGATGGCATGATTCCCAAAGGCATGAAAAAGGTCAGCTTTTATCATGATGATGCGATTCAGGCGATCATTCCGGCGGCAAATGGTGTCTTTACCGCCAATAGTTTAGCCAAAGTGTATGCGATGCTATCTCAAAAAGGGATTTGGAAAGGTCAGCAGTTGATTCGTCCCGATGTGTTTTCTGAATTGAGTCGAGTGCAATATAGCTATCGAGATCGCGTGATGCCGATACCGATGCATTGGCGCTTGGGATATCACCGTATATTAACCCTAGGCAAAACCGCAGAGCAGGGTTTTGGTCATATGGGCTTTAATGGTTCAGGGGCTTGGGGCGATAGTGAGCGAGGCTTAAGTTTTGCTTATACACATAACTTTGCTACAGGTTCTTTAACTGGGGATTATCGACTTTGGGCTTTGAGCCAAGAAAGTTTACGTTGTGCGGACGCAGTCTTAAAAGGTAAAAAAGGCTGGTTTTGACAGGTCTGAGATTTAGTCATCGTCTAAAATATGTTATGTTCGTCGCGGTTTAGGTTTTGAAGATTTGTGACATGAAGGCTCCCATTCTTATTCCTCTGATGGCTACAGGACTATTGTTGGGTTGTTCCGAGGCGAATCAAACGCAACATGATCAGTCTAAACTCCAAGTGGCAGAACAAAAGCAGATTATTCCTGCGTGGGTTGAGGGTTATCAGGGCACAACGCCGTGTATGGGATGTATGTCCCGTTGTGAAGACTGTCCGGGTATGGCAGTTGCACTTGAGCTGCATGAAAACATGACCTACACCCTAAAACGAGAAAGTTTGAGTGGCCATAACGAAGTCGAAACTTTGACTGGACTACTTCGTTTTAATGCTCAAGATCAGCACAAGATAGAGTTGGTGAACGTGACCAAGCGAAACTTACTTTATGTCGATTTAGAGGATCGTGTTTTAGAAATACGTGAAGATGTGACCGGTAAAAAATACCAAATGCAGAGTGATTTTATTCTGGTGAAGTCGGCTTAATTTTCTAAATAGCTGTATTTTAGGAATTCATTTTAATATTTACCTCTTTTTTACTTTTGCAAAGCTCTCATTTTATTTCAAATCCATAATCTAAATGTATAAATAGCTTGAGATAGAGAGTGGGATAAAAATGGAGCGAATGGTTTTTGGATTATTGATCTAAATCAGGTTTATAGCTTAGAAAAGCGAGAACGGGGTGAAGTAATTCATTCACTCTTTGGCAAAAAAACAGTATGCTTAGGCCTATAAAAAGGAGCATACATGTATCAAGTACTTGCACGGAAATATCGTCCTCGCAATTTTAATGAGCTAGTGGGTCAAAACCACGTTTCTCGGGCACTAACCAGTGCTTTAGAGCGCGGACGTTTGCACCATGCTTATTTATTTACAGGAACGCGTGGGGTCGGAAAAACCACCATTGCCCGTATTTTGGCGAAGTGCTTGAACTGTGAAACAGGTGTAACTTCAACACCATGCGAAGTTTGCCCAACTTGTACTGCCGTGAATGAAGGCCGTTTTATTGATTTGATTGAAATTGATGCGGCGTCACGGACTAAAGTTGAAGATACGCGTGAGCTTTTAGATAATGTGCCTTATGCACCGACGCAAGGTCGTTTTAAGGTCTATTTGATTGATGAAGTACATATGCTCTCTACGCATTCTTTTAATGCTTTACTCAAAACATTGGAAGAACCGCCTGAACATGTGAAATTCCTTTTTGCAACGACAGATCCACAAAAGCTCCCAATTACCGTGATTTCACGTTGTTTGCAATTTACTCTACGCCCGTTGGCTGTAGATGAAATTACCGAGCATCTGGGGAATATTTTAAATAAAGAGAGCATTCCCGCCGAGCAGGATGCGATTTGGCAAATTGCGGAATCTGCCCAAGGCTCATTACGTGATGCACTTTCTTTGACAGACCAAGCGATTGCCTATGGTCAGGGCTCTATCCAGCACCAAGATGTCAAAGAGATGTTAGGTTTAATCGACCGTACCATTATTTATGATCTGATCCTTACGATACATCAAAACCAGAAACAACGGGTGAGTGAGTTGCTGATGCAATTCCGCCAGCAAGCACTGGATGTATCTTTAGTTTTGGATCAGTTGATTTCGACTTTACATGAATTGGCATTATTACAATATTTACCAGAACTAAGCCTCAAATATAGCGCTGAAATTAATAAAAAAATCATGCAATTGTCTCAGCAGATTGCTGCGCAAGACCTACAGCTTTATTACCAAATTGCATGTAAAGGACGTGCTGAATTACAGTTAGCAGTCACGCAAGAGCAAGGCTTTGAAATGACGGTGCTACGCATGTTGGCGTTCCGTCCATTACAACCGAATGAAGTACTGGTGACTCAGGCCAATAGCGCTATAGCTGAATCTGTACAACAAACGGTAATACCGACTTCTGCTCCAGCAACGGCTTTGCAACAAGATGCTCAAAGCTTAGATATTGACGCGACATTTGAAGATGCTGCGATAAATGAGGATGCAGAGACTGACTTTAATTCTGAACTTGATGATGTGAATCTTTCAGAAAGCGCCAAAGAGAATAAACCATCAGTTGAAGTATCTCAGCAATCCGATCAAATCGTTTTCGATCCTTCCAGTGATGAAGTTTTATTCGATTTGGATGAAGCTGATGAATTTAATGCACAAAGCAATGATGATGAACCAAATAGTGATGATTTCTTATTTGATGAAATTGTACCGTTAGAAGCAGAAACTCAAAATGAAGCACCCGTTGAACCTGCTGTAGCAATAGTTGAGGTTGTACAAGCGGAATCTTTTGATTTAGCAAGTGAAGTGCTTTCAGTCGCGAATGTTGAGGATACTCAAGTTGTAGAAAATGAAAGCCTACAAACTGTTACTGCCCTTGTAGAGCTTGCTCAACCTGAACAGGTCTCATCTACACCAACCGATTTAATGCCACAAGATATTTTGCAACTACAAGCACAGCAGTTAGTCGGTGAATGGACAGTGGAGAAGTGGGAGTATTGGTTTAGAAACAGCGATTTATCACCCGCGGTACAAGAGTTGGCACAGCAAGGCTTAATGACGGGACAGATTGATGCAGAATCGGTGTTTATGATACCGCAACGCTATGAGCAACTCCTCACCCAATTACGTCATGTCTTGGAAGATGCGCTCAAAGCTGAATGGCCTCAGACGCGTTTTGATGTGAAATATGCAGAAGTTGAAACCATTACGCCATATACGATGCAAGCGCAACGTAAGGAAAAGGCATTCCAACGTGCACATGAATTACTACAAAACGAAGACACAGTGAAAAGTCTAGTGCAAACTTTTGATGGTGAATTACACAATATTCAGCTTAAGTAATGTCATGGCTTAAATAGTGGCGCAAAGCACTCCGCATTTCAGATGGAATCGGGGTGCTTTTTCGTGTTTCACGATCCACAAAAACATGAACAAAATGTCCTTGAGCCGAAGCCGTTTCTTGACCAAATTTAAAAATGGCGAGCTCGTAAGTAAGTGAAGAGTTTCCTATTTTGGAAATAGTCACACCCACGTCAATAATCTCAGGGTAAGATAACTCATGTAAGAAACTACATGCTGAGTCGACCACTAAGCCAATAATAGGGGATTGGTGAATATCAAAATTTGCTTTTTCAATCAGTAAGGCATTTGCGGCAGTATCAAAATAGCTATAGTAAGTGACGTTGTTGACATGGCCATAGAGGTCATTGTCCGACCAACGTGTCTGAATCGGTAAAAAATAATGAAATTGATCACGTGTCTTTGCAGTTTGTCTCATCGACGTCATCCTTAAAATCTGATTATAAATAGCCTAAGTTATTATATGGGTTAGCTGTAAATGGCTTGATAAATCTCGCGTGCCTGTTGCCACTCTAGTTCTCTTGGGTTGTTTTGTAGTAGGCGTGTTTGCAACATGGCGTCTGTTGCAAGTTGATCTAGACTGTGTTCAGGAACATTCAACGCCTTGAGTTTTAAGGTTAAACCGCTACGGTCTAAATGGTTTTGTATATGATCGACAAAGAGATCAGAAAGACCATCAGTACAACCTGTACTTTTTGGGTCGAGCCAGCAGATCAACTCTGCATAATGGTGCTTGGCTTGCGGAAGATTAAACTTTAAAACCTCTGTCAGCACTAAGGCATTGCTATGTCCATGTGAAATGTGAAAATGTCCACTCAGTGGATAAGCAAGTGCATGTACAGCACCTACTGGGGCATTGGCAAAAGCTTGTCCTGCCAACATTGAACCGACCAACATGTTTTGTCGGGCTTCTAAATTTCGACCATCTTCTAGCACCAAACTGAGGTTTTGATTCAGCAGCTTTAAAGCCTGTTTCGCTAACATGTCTGCATAAGGATTTTTCTTGATTTTAGAGGTATAAGCTTCAATGGCATGTACCATCGCATCAATGCCTGTCGCTGCACTAATATGACGCGGCAGGTTTTCAGTAAAAGTCGCATCCAAAATCGCTACATCGGCAAAAAGAACAGGTGCGACGATTCCAGTCTTTGTCGTTTCACCTGTGGTAACAATTGAAATCGGGGTAACTTCAGAACCTGTCCCTGCTGTGGTTGGGACTAAAATTAACGGCAGTCGAGGTGTTTGGGCATTATTTACCCCATAAAGATCAGCTAACTGTTGCTGCTGTGCAGGATGGCTGAGTATGGCAATAATTTTTGCAACATCCATAGAACTACCACCACCAAAGCCTAGAACGAGATCTACCTTTTGCTGTTTGGCAAAATTAACCGCATTTAAAACAATCTGCTCACTCGGGTCGGCTTTAACCTCACTGTATATACTGTAAGTGAGAGAGAGATCCTCTAAAATTTCTAAGATGGGAAAATGCAGTTGATGTTGTAGCATGCCTACATCTGTAACCAATAACAGATGTTGATAAGGGCGTGCTGTTAAAATGTCTCTGAGTTGCTGAATGCTGCCCAAGCCTGAAATAATATTCGGCACAGTTTGAAATTGAAATGAGTTCATACAGCATCCTTTTTTATATCTTATTCAACAATAATGTTTTGTACTTCTATAGGATTCATCCTCTAAATAACTTAACATAAGACACTTGAAAATAAAGCTGTTTCGAGGTGGTTATGTCATTCACAACGCCCTATAAGGTGTTATGTGTCTGTTTAGGAAATATTTGTCGTTCTCCCACGGCAGAAGTGGTTCTCAGACATTTTTGTGATGCGCATCAACTTAATATTGAAATCGACTCAGCAGGGACGAGTAACTATCATCCCAATAAGGCACCTGACTTACGCAGCCAAGAACATGCTTTGAAACGTGGTTATGATTTGTCTGGTTTACGTGCACGACAGTTACAGACCCGTGATTTTGTCCATTTTGATTTAATTTTAGCGATGGACCACAATAATTTTGATGAGATTCAGATGCTGTATCAAACAGCATCACGTGAATTTGGTACGGGGCAACTACGTGCTAAAGTCGCTCTCATGTCCGAGCATGATACGCAATATCCACAGCAAGCCTTACCTGATCCTTACTATGGTGGATCTGATGGTTTTGAGCGTGTATTGGATCAATGTGAATCAAGTAGCCAAGCATGGGTTCACATTTTTAAACAACAAATTGAAAGTTATTAAGGTTAGCGCATGCAAATCGAAACACAAAAACAGCTTAAACCTTTTAATACTTTAAGTTTACATGCAGTTGCATCGCATTATGTTCAAATTCATAGTGCAGATGAATTGGTTGAAGCCCTAGATTATGCGCAGCAACAAGCGCTGAATGTCATGATTTTATCAGGTGGAAGTAATATGCTTCTGCCTGCACAAATTGATGCTTTGGTTGTGCATATGAATATTCTAGGTATAGAGAATCTGTCTGAAGATGCGAATACCCAAACCATACGAGTTGGTGCAGGGCAAGTTTGGCATGACTTTGTACTTTGGACGACAGAACAGCGTTTATTTGGTTTACAGAATTTAGCCTTGATCCCAGGCTTAGTCGGTGCATCCCCAGTACAAAATATCGGTGCTTATGGTGTCGAAGCAGGTGAGTTCATTGAAAGTGTGCAGGTCTATGACAGACAACTGAAACAATTTAGTGATATTCCTGCTGAAGATTGTGCATTTAGTTATCGCCATAGTATTTTTAAGGATGATCCGAATCGCTATGTGATTACTCATGTCACATTTAAACTCTTGAAACACGAAGACTTAAAAATTAGTTATGGTGATTTAAAACAGGCTGTAGGGGATAACTTAACTGCATTAAATTTGCAGCAACAAGTGATTCAGATTCGCCAAAGTAAATTACCCGATCCTAAAGAGTTTCCAAATGTAGGGAGTTTTTTCAAAAACCCAATTATGAGTCAGCAGGCGTATGACGATTTAGCCCAACAATTTGACAACTTGCCACATTATCCACAGTCAAATGGTGATGTTAAAATTGCCGCTGGTTGGTTAATCGACCAGTCGGGGTGGAAAGGCAAGCAACTTGGGGCGGTGGGTATGTTTCATAAGCAGGCGTTGGTCTTGGTGAACTATGCCAATGCAAATTTAGACGATGTACAGAGCACATACCGAGCAGTACAACGGGATGTGTATAATAAATTTAAAGTTTTACTAGAGCCTGAGCCAGTTTTATTTAATTCGCTCGGTTTAATTCAATCTCATCAGGATCATTAAAAGTATGAGTAAAACCCATAAAATGGTACGTTTAGTGCAAATCGCTTCGGTGTTATTTGCACTTTTCGGCTGTTTAATGATTTTTATTTATACGCCTTTTTATTCTAAGCTCATTGTTGCTGCGCTTAATACTTTTGTTCCTGTCGATGTTAACGAAGTGGCCGCACAGAGCCAAAAGATGGCAGCATTGAGTGAGCAAGAAAGCTTAGAACCGGGTTCTGATTTGTGGATAGCACGTCAAGCTTATTTACAGCTCATGGAAGAACAGATTAAAGAGCATAATTCACAAAACTTAACCACCATTCAGGCGCGCTACAAAGCCTTACAAGAGTTGATTGTTGCTGAGCAAAAAGAGGAACAGGAAAAAGAACAGAAGCCTCAAATTCCTTTGGTGGTTGAGACTGCAAGTTCAGAAGTAGACCCAACAGAGAATGTAAAAGAACTATTAGAACTCAACAGTAAAGAAAATAAAGCGTTAATGGAGCATTATCTAGAGTTCTTAAAAACACATAAGGTTGAACAACTCGAAGAACAGCCCGTTGATGAGCAAATTTATCAAGATATTGCACAAATCCATGCACAAAATGAAGAGAAAAAAGCAGCTTTAAATATGCCGAATGCCATCGTTGTTCTAGGAGGCGGGTTAACTTTAGATAAGAATGGTAAGGATATCGTCGTGAATGAATATACCCGTTTGCGACTTGAAACCACATTACAAGTTGAACAGCAGTTTAAGCTGCCTATTGTACTGAGTGGGGTAGAAGCACCGTATATGCAAAAATGGTTAAAGGCACGAGGAGTCGATGCAAAACTGTTGGAAGATCGTAGTATGAATACCTGCGAAAATTCACGTTTTAGTTCCTTGTTACTACAGAAAAAAGGTGGCGCACCTAGAGTGATTCTAATTACAGATCAATACCATATGCCACGTACCCGTCGTTTATTTGCCTTAAATGGTATAGAAACCCAGCCGATAGAAGCACCTATGCCGACCCAATTAACACGTTGGCGACCAAGTCAACAAAACTATGATCATAGTCGCCGTGCCAATTATGAAATGCTTGCAACTGTGCGTGATGTACTTGTCGGCTCAAGTGACTGTAGGGAGATTCCATAATGCCTGAACTTCCTTTTTAAATCCTTCAGTACTCAAACAACTTGAGCTTCCTGTCCCAAGTCGTGAGACCACACCACAACTTTTAGAACCACTCAATTTAAACCAGTCTTATGAAGCGTCTGTTGAAATTATTTCATACCGTAGGCTCTATGGCTTAGACACTTTGGACTGTGAGCAGTGGCAAGGTTATGTACAAATGCCTTTGTTTAAATTGCATGTACAGGTCTTTGCGCCCAAAATCCAGAAGATTAAGGGAACCGTATGTTTATTGCACGGTTACTTAGAACACAGTGGTATTTACCAACCCATCATTAAAGAGCTGCTTGAGCAAGGGTTTAGCGTACTGACTTATGATTTGCCTGGGCATGGTCTGAGTGATGGATCGCCTGCGAATATCCAAAACTTTGACCATTATCAAGATGTGCTTCATGCTGTAGTGCGTTATGTAAAGCATGCTGATCAGTTACCACAGCCGTGGTTAGGCATCGGGCAGAGTACGGGTGGTGCAATTTTAATGCATCATTTACTCGAATTTGCCGAACGCCGTGAAAACCCTTATGTACAGCGTGTTCTGTTGCTTTCACCATTGATTCGTCCTGCGAAATCGGCTTGGTGGCATAATTCAGTTGGATTAGGCATTATTCGTCGGATAAAGCGTCAAGTACCGCGTCATTTTAGACGCAATAATCATAATCCTGAATTTTTGCGCTTTGTCCGTTTAAAAGATCCCTTGCAACCGCGTATGATGGGTATGGATTGGATTTTGGCGATGTCAAAGTGGATGCTGGAAATGGAACAACGTCCAGCCTGTCGTATTCCTGTGTGGTTGGCTCAAGGCGCTCTGGATCAGACGGTAGATTGGCGGTATAACATCGAGTTCATTCGAGAGAAGTTTCGTTTACAGACCTTGCTAATGCTAGAGGAAGGTTCGCACCAATTGATCAATGAACGTGCTGACATTCGTGCTGCATTAACAGGTTTAATCCCCGCTTTTTTACATGCGCAGGGTTCATCTAGTGGATATTACTAATAGTCTGTGATTTTGCTTATCGAGAATAAAAAGGAGGCTCTATCAGCCTCCTTTTTATTTAGAAGTGTTCTAATTGGGACATGTTCCACATACGGAAATAAAAATTTTCCTCGTCTTTATTTTCACAAGACAGCAGTTCGCCTTCTTTTAACCAAAAGTGGAGTTGCGCATAGTTTCGAATTTCTCGGTCATTAATGCGCTGTGCTAAATGGCGGGCTTTAATTTCTGCTGGATGTTTCAAACCTGCTGAGGCAATCATTTCTGAAAGGGCTTTCAATGTATTGTCATGAAAATGTAGAACCCTTTCGGCTTTGGTGGGAACGTGTAGTGCTTTTTGACGTTCTTTATCTTGAGTTGCAACACCTACAGGACACTGGTTGGTATGACAACTTTGTGCTTGAATACAGCCTACAGCAAACATGAAGCCTCGTGCAGAATTCACCCAGTCCGCACCGATTGCCATAATACTTGCAATATCAAAGGCGCTGACCAATTTACCACTGGCCCCAATTTTGATTTGATCACGTAAACCTGCACCAACCAGCGTATTGTGTACAAAAAGCAAGCCTTCACGTAGCGGTACACCCATATTGTCAATGAGCTCAATCGGTGCGGCACCAGTACCACCTTCAGAACCATCAACGACGATAAAGTCGGGAATAATTTGGGTATGTAGCATGGCTTTGACAATACTCATAAATTGCCAAGGCTGACCAATACACAGTTTAAAACCGATAGGTTTTCCTTCAGATAATTCACGCAGTTGTTGAATAAAATGCATCATTTCAATCGGTGTTTTAAAAGCCGAGTGACTTGAAGGAGAAACACAGTCATGGTCACGACTGACACCTCGTATTTGAGCAATTTCTTCAGAAATTTTATCTTTAGGTAGAATACCTCCATGTCCAGGTTTAGCACCTTGAGATAGTTTGATCTCAATCATTTTAACCTGAGGGCGTTTAGCTTGAATGGCAAATTTTTCTGGGTCAAACTGGCCATCTAAAGTACGGCAGCCAAAATAGCCACTACCGAGTTCCCAGACAATATCACCACCATATTCTAGATGGTAAGGGCTTAAGCTGCCTTCACCTGTATCATGGTAAAAACCACCCATTTGTGCGCCTTTGTTTAAAGCACGAATGGCATTGGCACTCAAGCTGCCAAAACTCATGGCAGAAATATTAAAAATAGATGCGCTATAAGGCTGAGAGCATTGCACATTGCCTACTAATATACGGAAGGTTTTTGGGTCGGCAGGTTTGCATGGACTTAATGAATGCGTCATGAAACGATAGTTGTCTGCATAGACATTGACAATAGAACCAAAAGGCTTATCTGCATTTTGGTTTTTTGAGCGTTGATAAACTAGACTGCGTTGCATTCTTGAAAATGGCAGTGCATCTTGATCCGCTTCAATGAAATACTGGCGGATTTCAGGACGAAAATCTTCAAAGATAAAACGAAAGTGCCCCATGATCGGGTAGTTCTTCAAAATAGAATGTCTGTTTTGCAAAACATCATGTAAGCCGACAAAGCTGAGTAAACCTGTAATGAGCCAAATACTGTTTAAGAAAGTGTTTGAGATAAAGTAATTGATGTAAATAGGGGTATGGCTATAATGAAAAAAGCTAATACTTAAAAAGATAAAAATACAAAGCAGCCAAATAGAATGTCTGGAAAAGAAAGTGTTGAGTAATTTATGACGTATGGATTGAGCAGGGCTAGACATATGGCTTGGCTTCCTTCCGTGTTGTTTTAGGACTAATGTGCCAAGTCTTTGTTTCATCTACAAGTAATAAATTGTTGTTCATTCTGTGAATAGATTTTGAATATGGCGAATGTTAAAAATGGAGGAATCAATTACACATAGATGAGTATCTTTCAGTTTTTAAAGTCGATAAAATGATTTTAATGAATGCGTATTCTTCAACAATAAAAATTGATAAATTACTTACTTCTAGGGATAGGTTGCTTCGAGTTAGCATCGGTATAGTGTTGTTAAAGAATGATAAAAAGGGGATGCTTCAGTGAAAAATACGGAAACAGTTTTGCCTGCACCTGTTTTAATTGTAGAAGATGAAGCGATGATTCGCTCTCGCCTAGACCTTATTCTCTCGGAATTAGGTTATAGCCATGACATGTTGATTTTTGCTAAGAATTTAGCGGAGGCAATGGCAATAATTGCATCGCAACCAATTTCTTTGGCATTAGTCGACTTGGGTTTACCAGATGGCAATGGTATTACGCTGATTGAAAAACTCAGAGACATTGACCAAAGTGCTTTAATTTTAGTGATTTCGGCTTGGAGTACACAACAAAGCCTATTTGCCTCGATTAAAGCAGGGGCGAATGGTTATGTACTGAAAGAGCGTGATGATGCTGAAGTACTTATGTCTATACGTAGCATTTTACGTGGTGGGGCTCCTATAGATCCATTTATTGCTCGTGAAATTCTGAATCAAATTTCAACATCAACTACACCCCAAACAGAACGTGTAGATCAGTTAGATGGTCAAGATTATGACGAATTGACGAATCGAGAAACTGAAATTCTAAACTTAGTTGCACAGGGCTTAAGTAATCGAGAAATTGCAGAGCAGTTATTTGTGTCTCGCTATACTGTTGAAAGTCATATTAAGCATATTTATCGAAAGCTTTCAGTTACCAAACGCACCAAGGCTGTGAGTACAGCACGTTCTTTAGGTCTTTTATGAAAAATGGCTGGCTGAGCCTTTTTTTCACACTATGTTTGTGTGCGTTTAGTCTTGCCAGTTATGCAGAAACCCGCTTCAGTGTTGGCTCCACTTGTAATGTGATTGTCGATAAAATTTCTGCAGTCAAAACAACATCTATGAATGAAGTGCCTAAAACGGGCTGGGTCGAAGTTAAAAATCCTGATGTTTGGACCAAGCGTTGGCCATATTATGATGGTGGTGTTTGGTACCATTTTGCGTGGCATTGGAGCTGTAGCGATAGTCATGAGTTAAAAGAACCGATCGCATTTTCAGTAGAAGGTATGAGTAGTGCGGGTGCTGTCTTTTTTAACCGTAATTTGATGTGGAAAGATAAACATTTAGTTGAACCTCTATCAAAAAGTTGGAATACTCCGCGTTTTTGGATTCTTCCTGTCGAAAGTTTAAAACAACAAAAGAATGATATTTGGGTGTATGTGGTTGGTAATAGCTATGAAAGCCCCGGTTTAGGAAATTTAGAATTTTCAGATATTACAAAAGCCTATGATAAGCAGCAAAGACGGCTTTGGAATAAAAGAGCACTGTTTCAGGTTAATTTGGTGATTTCGACAACCTTAGGTTTAGTATGCTTTGTCATCTGGTTTTTTAGGCGCAATGAAACAACTTTTCTTTGGTTCTCTATTAGTTGTTTGTTTTGGGTGCTGTTTATTTGGAATGTGATCAATCGGGAAGTGTTTCCTTATCCAAATTCTTTATGGGTTATGAAAGCTAACCTAACTTATTTTGTTTTATACAGTGTTTGCTTTTCTATTTATTTGCTCCGTTTTGTTAAGGTGAAGTTTGCTGAGTTAGAAAAAACATTATTTTTGGTTGCAGCGGTTTGTATTGTTACGATTTTATTTATCCCGAGTCTGATGGTCAAAACCGTTTTTGCGATAATTTTTCTTCTGTGTATTGCCTTATTCTTAGCTTCTTTTTTATTTGTGGTTTATCGTGCGAATAAAACAAAGCGTCGTGATTACATTTTACTTGCTGTGTGTTTGAGTGTTGTTTGTATTGTAATGATGTATGACGTTTCACTATTATTTGATGAGCGTATCAATGATCATCAGCCATTATCCCCCTATACTTCACCGATTATCACTTTCTTTATTGTGATCATTCTTGCAACTCGTTTAGATAAAAATATCAAAAAAATACAAAGATTTAATAATGAGCTAGAACAACGTGTGAACTTTGTCACCAGTAATTTATCTTCAAGCCTATACGCGCGACATCAATTAGAGCTTGAAAACGTTCGGCTACAAGAGCGCATTCACTTGTCGCATGATCTACATGATGGTCTGGGTGCATCTTTGGTTCGTTCGATGATTTTGGTGGGGCAGAGTTCTAGTGCTATGTCGAATCAACAATTTCTTTCGATTCTTAAATTATTGCGTGATGATTTAAGGCAAATTATTGATAGTGGTTCATCTACGAATAATAAAATTCCAGACAATCCAGTGCTGTGGATTGCACCTGTTCGGCACCGTTTTAGTCAAATTATGGATGAATTGGATATTCAAGCGACTTGGACGATACCAGCTACATGGGAGATACAACCTACGGCTTTACAGTGTTTGACATTGATTCGTGTACTTGAAGAAAGCTTGACGAATATTGTGAAGCATAGCCAAGCAAGTCATATTGAAGTCAAAATGTATTATCCAAGTACAACTCGATTGGTCTTAATTGTTCAAGATGATGGTGTTGGATTCGACGTAGAGTGTGTGCTGAATCATGGAATGAGTATTGGTATGCGAAGCATGAAAATGCGTTTAGAAAAAATTGGTGCTGAGTTGGAAATTGAGTCTAAAAAAGGCTGTACCAAAATCAAGGCTTGTTTAAGTTTTGGAGAAGGTGAAAGTGCTGAGTAAGAGGCTCAGCACTTGGTGTTATTAAACTTCTTCAGGAGGTAGAAGCATCAAAACAGACTCGTTCATAAGCATTGCGATATCTTCTAGAATATCGGCATCATATAAACTTTCATCAAGCAATAATGCCTCACCATCAGCTAAACTTTTAAGTAATGGTGCAAATTGGTCTGAAATACATAGTCCTTCACCATTAGCCCAGAACAAGAACGCATTTTTGTCATGCGTATAAAGTAGGCGAGATGCAGGCTCTAAAATGAGTTGGTAGCCTTGGTCTAAAATACCTTCCAAATCTCCCGTGCCAATTTCTTCAGCTTCAGGAATATTTTCAGGATATTTCGGCTCTGACATCAAGGTCATAATAGCATCTTCAAGCAGAGTTGAATTTTGTAACTGAGCTAGAATTTCTGCTTTTAAATAATCCAATTCGTTTTGTGTCAATTGACCGATCGGGCTTTGTTGGTCACGGACAATATCGAGCAAAGGATTACGCAGCAGGGCATTATCTGATAGTTTGTCACCTACACGGTCAACCATGTCAGTGATGTTTGGCATACGGAAGCCGAAAGAGAAGGTCAGGCAGTCATCTTCAGCGACGCCATAATGAGCTAAACCTGGTGGTACATAAAGTAGGTCACCTGGGGCTAATACTTCATCGAAATGGGTGTCTATTTCAGGCAGTAATTTTAAAGGCTGGCCTGCAACAATCTCAGATTCAGCATCGCACATTTGACCCAACTGCCAACGACGATGACCATAGCCTTGCACCAAAAAGACATCATAAAAGTCAAAATGTTTTCCTACAGAACCACCCTTAGGTGCATAAGAGACCATGATGTCATCACGACGCCACTGTGGAATAAATGGAAATTTTTTCCATAGCGCTGCCAAATCAAAAGAGTAATGGTCGACGGCTTGAACCAACAAAGTCCAAAGCTTCGGCATCTTTTGAAAATCTGCTTTTAAGAGTGGAGAAGACTTTACCGACCATTGATTTGGATCGCGATCTTTTTGTTTGATGAGACGGGCTGTGACATTTTCATCCAAAGCCAGTTCCATTACATCACTTGGTTCTAAGAGATTGGCAATTTCAGGAATAGCATTACGCACCAATAAAGGCTTTTTTGCCAATATTCGGTAAGGAATTGTTCGGCTGTAATACCGCCAAGAACATCAAGAGTTTGGGACATGAAAATAGCCTAAGCAAATTTAAAACAATATTGTGTATTGTCTTATGATCGAAGGCCTATGCGCAAGTATCGTTAGATTTATTTGAAAGTGATTCGCTGATTTAAATAACTAGCGCCTGCATCAGCCGTTAGGTTACTCACATTAAAATTTTTACAGAATAATATGTTTAAAACATAGCAAATAAACATAATGTTAAATAAAGACAAAGCCCAGAAAATAGCGAATCAGATATGACAGAAGGAAATCGAAAAGTGTGAGTATAACTTATGAAAGAGATCTAATAATGTGATTAAGCTTAGTACTAAAAAGAGAACAGCAACACTTAGTGCTGTTCAATTTATTAGACATAAACTAAAAATCTTTCTATAGAATTAAGGCACAAGCACTTTTAATTCACGCAGAATATTACATAACTGGATCATCGGCATACCCATAAGAGTAGTTTGATCTTGTCCTATCATTTGTTCAAATAAACTGATCCCTAGGCTTTCACATTTAAAACTACCAGCGCACATGAGTGGTTGCTCAAGTTCAATATAACGTTGAATTTCAGGCAGGCTAAGTTTACGGAACTTAACTTTATAGTGTTCAACCAGACTATGTTCAAATCCAGTAGAATGCTGTTGAACACTCAAAGCGGTACTGAAGTAGACAATCTTGTCTGAATTGGCTTGTAATTGTTTAATCGCCTTTTCAGCAGACAATGGTTTTCCAATAAAAATATCGGGCGCACCTTCACGCCATGCGACTTGGTCGGAACCAATCACAATCGCATCTGGATGTCGTCTAGCAATTACATGCGCCTTTTCAAATGCCAAGCGTTTAGCCAAATCATCCGCATGGCTTTCTCCACGAGGCGATTCGTCTATATCAGGGACAATACAACGGTAGTCTAAGCGTAAGCGATTCATCAAATCTTTACGAGTTTGACTGCTGGATGCCAAGATAATTTCGGAAGTATTCATTCGACTGCATATTCCATGAGCACATTCAGCGGTACGTAAGACAGTACGGCCTGATGGCAAGCTTGAACTTTGACTGGAGGAGCAAAACCTGCTTGATACGCTTCTACCCAACGAGTCACACAGATACACCAAAAATCTCCCGGTTGTAGTCCCGGAAAGTTAACTTCAGGCACAGGGGTAATGAGGTCATTGCCCACTTGTTGCGAAAAATTCAAAAACTCAGAGGTCATTTCGACACAGATGGTGTGTTGTCCCAAATCTGAGGGTGCTGTATGACAAAAACCATTACGGAAATAACCAGTAATTGGTGAGTAACAGCAGCTCGCTAAAGGTTCACCCAAAACGTTTAAACGGTTCAGATTTGGATCAGGATGAATAGACATAAATGATAAATCGAGTGAGACTTTTCACTATGATAGCAAAACTTTGCCTTTCGTTTGCTTTTCTGCAAAAGAAGCTAACCTTTTTCTGCATAATCATTTAAAATCGACGCGATTTTTATATATAGAAAGAGAGCTCTACATGAATTTTCAGCGTATGACTGACCTCGATTTAACAGGTAAACGTGTTCTTATTCGCGAAGATTTAAACGTTCCTGTTAAAAATGGTGTGATTACAAGTGATGCGCGTTTACGTGCCGCTTTACCAACAATTAAAGCAGCGTTAGCACAAGGCGCAGCCGTAATGGTTTACTCTCACCTTGGTCGTCCTGTTGAAGGTGAGCCAAAACAAGAACAATCATTAGCACCTGTTGCTGCATATTTGACTGAAGCATTGGGTCAAGACGTTCAATTAGTGACGGACTATCTCGATGGCGTTGACGTTACAGTAGGTCAAGTGGTACTCCTTGAAAACTGCCGTTTTAACGCAGGTGAAAAGAAAAACAACCCAGAACTTGCAGCAAAATATGCGGCGCTTTGTGATGTATTTGTAATGGATGCATTTGGTACAGCGCACCGTGCAGAAGCATCAACTGAAGGTGTAGCACGTTTAGCAAAAGTTGCAGCAGCAGGTCCACTCCTTGCAGCTGAACTTGATGCTTTAGGTCGCGCATTACAAACGCCTGAAAAGCCAATGGTTGCGATTGTTGCGGGTTCTAAAGTATCGACTAAGTTGGATGTGTTGACATCACTTTCTGATATTTGCGATCAGTTGATTGTGGGTGGCGGGATTGCCAATACGTTCTTGGCAGCAGCAGGCTTCAATGTCGGTAAATCATTGTGTGAAAATGATTTGATTGACACCGCAAAAGCAATTGCTGCAAAAGTTTCTGTACCGCTTCCAACGGATGTTGTCGTGGCGGATGCTTCTGAAATTGATTTTGCAGACTTCTTGGGTTCATTGGCTGCTGCTAAAGCAGTCGTGAAAAAAGTTGAAGATGTGACTGACAATGACATGATTTTGGATGTCGGCCCAGAAACCGCAAAAGCATTTGCAGACATTCTAAAAACGTCAAAAACGATCTTGTGGAATGGCCCAGTCGGTGTGTTTGAAGTCGATCAATTTGGCGAAGGCACTAAAACTTTATCTTTAGCGATTGCTGAATCGGCTGGCTTCTCGATTGCGGGTGGTGGTGACACTTTAGCTGCTATTGATAAATACGAAGTTGCAGACAAAATTGGTTATATCTCAACTGGTGGTGGTGCTTTCCTTGAGTTTGTCGAAGGCAAAACCCTTCCAGCAGTTGCAGCATTACTAGAACGTGCACAATAAGTATCTTGTTTAAAGTTGTTGTAAAAAAGGTTGACTTAGGTCAACCTTTTTTATGGGCTTAACAAATCTATTCATCATTTAGTCATGAAAATGAAATATTGCTGAAATAAACTACAGGGCATTAAATCATCTGTTCTAGGAAAACATTATGAATTTAAAAATGACTCTTGCTGCACTTTTGTTAGCACCACTAGCTTTGACTGCTTGTAAGAAAAATGAAGCACCAGAACAACCCGTTGCAGCATCTGAAACAGCAGCAGTTGAAGAAGCTGTAACAGCTGAACAACAAGCAGCAATTGATGCGATTGATCAGCCAGTATTAGATGAAAAGAATAAAGATATTCCTGCTGAAGTCGCAAATGCACCAGCCGATGCTGCAACAGCGGATACTGCGGTAGAAGCTTCAGCGGCTCAAGCACATTAATTAGATGTGAAATTTGTAAAAAGTCCCTGCAATTGCGGGGATTTTTTTTAAATAGTGTTATTTGTTGCTGAATTGAAACCTTTGACCATGTAGAATATGTCGCATCAACTGGGAGGACATTATGGCTCTTATTTCATTGCGCCAGCTCTTGGATCACGCCGGCGAACATGCTTACGGCGTACCAGCATTCAACGTAAACAACTTAGAACAAATGCGCGCAATCATGCTTGCAGCAGATGCGACAAATTCACCTGTTATCGTACAAGCATCAGCGGGTGCGCGTAAATATGCAGGTGCTCCATTCTTACGTCATCTTATTTTGGCAGCAATTGAAGAATGGCCACACATTCCAGTGGTAATGCACCAAGACCACGGTACAGATCCAGACGTTTGCCAACGTTCAATTCAATTGGGCTTCTCATCAGTGATGATGGATGGTTCATTGGGTGCAGACGGTAAAACACCAACAACTTATGAATATAATGTTGATGTAACACGTCGTACAGTACAAATGGCGCATGCATGCGGTGTTTCAGTTGAAGGTGAAATCGGTTGTTTAGGTAGCCTTGAAACGGGTATGGCGGGTGAAGAAGATGGTGTGGGTGCTGAAGGTGTACTCGATCATTCTCAACTTCTTACTTCTGTTGAAGAAGCACGTCAGTTCGTTGCAGATACCAATGTCGATGCACTTGCAATTGCAGTCGGTACTTCACATGGTGCGTATAAGTTTACACGTCCACCTACAGGCGATATTTTGGCGATTGACCGCATTAAAGAAATTCATGCGGCGCTTCCAAATACCCACCTTGTTATGCACGGTTCAAGCTCTGTTCCTCAAGAATGGTTAGCGATCATTAACCAGTATGGCGGTGACATCAAAGAAACCTATGGTGTTCCTGTTGAACAACTGGTTGAAGCAATCAAGCACGGTGTTCGTAAGATCAACATTGATACAGACTTGCGTTTAGCATCAACAGGTGCAATGCGTCGTATGATGGCTGAACAACCAAGTGAATTTGACCCACGTAAATTCTTCGCAAAAACTGTAGATGCAATGAAACAAATTTGTGTTGACCGTTATGAAGCATTTGGTACAGCGGGCAATGCTGACAAGATTCGTCCAATTTCTTTAGAGAAAATGGTTGAACATTATAAATAATTCATTTTGAATGATTTATATTGGAAAAGCCCACCTTGATGTGGGCTTTTCTATGTGTGTTTATATTCAAGGCGACAATAATAAGAGTGTGCTATGGAACTGATATTTGCTGCGGCCTGTTGTAGTGTGGTGGTCTCCATTCTTTTAAAATGGGGTAAAAACAAAGGCTTTGATCCAATTCAGATGATCAGCTGGAACTATGCTTCAGCCAGTTTGTTGTGCTATTTCTGGTTTAAACCTGACCTTAGCCACGTTTCTATTTCAAATACGCCTTGGTGGTTAATTGTTGCCCTCGGTGTCTTGTTGCCGAGTGTATTTTTATTTTTAGCCAAGTCTTTGCAATATGCAGGTATTGTCAAAACAGAAATCGCACAACGCTTATCGGTAATTTTGTCCTTATTGGCGGCTTATTTTATTTTTCAAGAACAGTTTAATCAGCTGAAAATTGTTGGGGTAGGGTTAGGTCTTGCTGCCGTGATGTGCATTTTATTTACCAATGCATCGGGTGGCGGAGAGGGGCAAAAGCAGGCTGTATGGTATTTAGCACTTGTTTGGTTTGGTTATGCGCTGATAGACATTTTACTCAAATATACTACAGGCTTAGGTGTCCAATTTTCTGTTGCATTAAACCTGATGTTTATTTGTGCATTTTTATTGTCAGTTAGCTATGTTGCCGTGACCACAAAAAATGTCGGCTTAACCAAAAACGTTGTGGCTGGTTTATGTCTTGGCGTGTTGAACTTTGCCAATATCGCACTGTATGTCAAAGCACATCTGCTACTCAAGGACAGCCCTGCGGTGGTTTTTGCGGGCATGAATATTATGGTGGTACTTTTAGGTGTGCTGAGCGGACTGGTTTTATTTAAAGAAAAGCTGAAGCCCGCAACAGCGATTGGACTTGTATTGGGTATTACCAGTGTAGTTTGTTTAGCTTATGCAATGTCTGTTTAAAAAAATTGCGGACAAAAGACTGAGGGTGTTTGAGTAGATCTTCAAGCACAGCAATACCGAGTAATAAACCTGGTTGCTCACAACGGGGACAGTTAGGGTAATGGGTATGTATTTTATTTTCATACTGACGTAAATAGATTTTATTGCAACGAGCACACTCAAACTTCATTGGCATATACGGTGTAACTGACATCAGTAACCTCACTATTTTTGTTTTGTTTAGATTGAAATGATTTAGCTTAAAAATAAATAAGCAATTTTCAGACCTAAAATATAAAGAAGGGACTTAGAGTCCCTTCTTTATATATAGCTATCATTACAGCTGCGTGAAAATATCTACGTTGTTTAGTCGAGACTTGGGTAATTGGGCATTAAAGTCGGCATCGCTACGGTAGCCCAATGTGAGTAGTACAGAGGGAATTAGACCTTTCGCAGCTAAATCGAGTTCTTCACTAATGATTGACTCATCAAAGCCACCGATCGGTGTTGCATCAATTTTTTCACTAGCGGCTGCTAATAGAATTTGGCCTAAAGCAATAAAGGTTTGGTTTTCCGCCCAACGCTGAATATCGCCTTTTTCATTACGATAATAGTCTACATAACCAGAGCGACTGTCTTTTTGTCCTTGTTTAGCGGCATCGTCTTTAAAACGTCCGTTGAGCTCATCCTGATGAAGTAAATTTTCTAAATGCTGTTCAGAAATGTCGGCTTTAGTACAAAATAAAATGGTATGTGATGAATCTAAAACTTTGGGTGCATTGTATGCATATTTACCCACCAATGCTTTGGCAATTCGCTCTTTGGCGTTTGTATTTTCTGCAATGAAGAAGTGCCAAGGCTGGATGTTAATAGATGATGGCGTTAAGCGGAGAATTTCTAATAATCGAACAAACTGTTCATGAGGGATCTTTCTATTCGGGTCATAAGCTTTAGTTGTATATCGTGTTTTTGCAGTAATCAGAGTGTCCATTAGTCATCAGTCAAATTGAACTTAAAATAATTGTAATAGATAAAATAAGTTTTAGGTCCAATTTCAGCATATTTTTCGCAATGGCTTAGAGTTGTTTTATATCTATAAGTTTTCTCTTGGTCACTGTAAAACGTTAATGGTTGGGATAGCCGTAATCTATCGGGCTTATGGCAATTGATTTAAATTGATTTGTATTTGACACCTAAAAGGATAAAAGTTGCTAGGTTTTGGGATAAGTGACTGGATTTAGATATTTTATACTTTACATATCAAGAGGTATAACAATAGGGTTATCTTATATGCGTCATTTATTTTTTAAGTTATTGATTTCTAGTTGTATGTTGGGTATTGGTGCAACATCTTGGGCCGATGAATTCATACTGAAAAGTACCGATATTTCACAAGATCAATTAATGAGTCAAGCTCAGGAGTTTCAAGGGTTTGGGTGTAATGGTCAAAATCTATCACCACAACTTTCTTGGCATGGCGCGCCAAAAGGAACGGAAGCATTTGCTGTTCTAGCGTATGACCCCGATGCTCCAACGGGGAGTGGGTGGTGGCACTGGCAAATTGTTAATATTCCGAAAGATGTGACTGTATTAACGACAGGGGCAGGTGATCTTAGTCGAAACTTGGCGCCGAAGGGAAGCCTAAGTATTAAAAACGATTATGGTGTAGCAGGCTTTGGCGGTGCATGCCCACCCCAAGGACATGGTGTACATCGTTATCAATTTACAGTTTTTGCTTTATCTAAGAAGTTGGATCTACCTGAAAATGCATCAGGTGCTTTAACAGGGTATATGGTTCGAGCAAATGCTCTGGCTTCCAGCACAATAACTGCTTTATATCAGCGTGATTAATCTATATAGCCAAATACATCTCACACTGTTTCAAGCATTTACTCTGCTTTAGACAGTGTTTTTGGGAAAATTTGAATTTAATATGACTTTATTCACATTAGGTTGTATTTTATCAAAAATTAATATGATTATTGATGTATGCAAGAAGTATTAGGGTTAGTAAAAAAACTCGTAAATGAAAAGAAAAAATTACCTTTTTCGTTGTATTCATCTAAACAAGAGCAACTTATATTGAGTGCTCCGATTATAAAACCGTTAATCATATTTGTACTTTCTGGTGAAAAGCAGCTCGGCTCTAGTGGTGAGATTGTATGCCCACAAGGCTCCTTTGTATTTTTATCGAATAGCCCAAAAATAGATATGAGAAATATTCCAAATGAACATGATGAATATGTTGCAGTGCTTATAGAGTTTGATTATCAGGATTTTGTTCAATTCAAACATGCAGGGGTGAGTCAGAAAAATTATTTTCAAGGGGAAATACACGATATTTTAAAAACAACGTTAATGCAATTGATTGAATGGTCACTCGTCTCCCCACCTGAGACGTGGCACTTTAGAAGGCAGGAAATACTACAGCTACTTTACTGTTTAGGGTATGCAGATGTGGGCGCGATTGCGAGAAATCCTTCTCTTGGGCATCGAATACATGACATTATCAGTCATGATGTGAGTATTGCATGGAATATGAAGCGGGTATCAACGCAACTTGCAATGAGTGAATCGACCTTAAGAAGAAAACTTATTGCCGAAGAAATTGATATTTTATCTTTGATTCGCCAAACCAAACTAGGGTATGGTTTACATTTGATACAAACAACAATGGAACCAATAGGACTAATTGCAGAGCAATGCGGCTATCATTCACAATCAAAATTTACCAGTAAATTTAAACAGTTATTTGGAATTACACCCACCGAACTTAGAAAAACACGGACACATAAGTAATGAATCATTGTAGTACTTTAAGTTAATGGCGACATAGTGTGCTTGGATTAGATGTTTAAAAGATGATTAATACCGCCACGTGTTTAAATACAATGCATGATCATTTTGTGTCGGGTCAATTTCTAAAATCTGAGCAGAATCTTCTTTCCAGTCACCAAGTACAATTCTTTTTTTACTTTCGACATCATGAATATTGGCACGGTGAGTATGTCCATGGATGAGTAAATCGACATTTTTTAGGGCTGTTTGAACCGCGTCTTGATTCACATCCATCACTTCATAGCTTTTCAACTGCTGTGCTTGATGACTTTTTTTACGGAAGCCGTTGGCTAGTTTTTGTCTAAAGCTGAGAGGTGTATTTTTTAATAATTTCAGCAATAGTGGGTTTCGAATAATCTTCCGGAAACGCTGATAAGATATATCGTCCGTGCAGAGTAGGTCACCATGTTCAATACGAATGATACTCCCTGCAATATGAAGTGTCGTGATCTCAGATAAAAGTTCCCCATTGAATTGATCAAGAAATGTTTGTCCAAGAGCAAAATCACGGTTACCTGTTAAGAAGTAGATATGATTGCCTGCATTTGAAAATTGTTGTAGCGCACTTACGATTTCATCTAGCCAAGGAGCTGTGTAGTCGTCGCCAATCCATGCGTTGAACCAATCACCTAAAATATACAGCTGGGTATTCTTGTTTTTATAAGCATCTAATAAATCTAAAAACCCTCGAATGAGTCGAGGGTGATCTGGTGACAAGTGTAAATCGGCGATAAACAAATAGGTCACGGAAGTTTCCATTTTAATTTAATCTCCCTAAATCCCTCTTTAAAAAGAGGGACTTCCTCCCTTTTTTAAAGGGAGGTTAGGAGGGATTTTTATTCAGAAATAATCTTAGCAGATTCAATTACAACGTTTTCTAGTGGAACGTCAGCATGGTAGCCACGGTTGCCAGTACGAACGCCTTTAATTTCGTTTACTACGTCTAGGCCTTCAGTTACTTTACCGAAAACTGCATAACCCCAACCTTGAGCCGTTTTGCCCGAGTGGTTAAGGAACGAGTTGTTACCCACGTTAATAAAGAACTGGGCAGATGCCGAGTGAGGTGCTTGTGTACGTGCCATTGCAATTGTACCAAGGTCATTGGTTAAGCCGTTATCAGCTTCGTTTTCAATTGCATCACGTGTTGCTTTTTCTTTGAAGTTTTCATCCATACCACCACCTTGGATCATGAAGCCGTCGATCACGCGGTGGAAAATTACGCCGTCATAGAAACCGTCACGTACGTATTCTAAGAAGTTAGCAACAGTAATCGGTGCTTTTTCGTTGTTAAGTTCAAGAACAATACGACCTTTATTGGTGTTTAATTCGACTTGAGGAAAACTCATTGTGTAATCTCCTGATCATGGACATCAAAGCCATGGGTTTTTTGGTTGTGAGAAGCATAAGCAAACTGTAAACTACAAGGCAAGTAAAAACGTTATTTTCTTTGTAAAATAGATCAAATATCGTTTAAGGGGCTGTAAAATATTCATAAATTAGCCGATAGATCGGTTAGAATTATGCTGATGTAGCACAGCCTATTTTTCCTCAATTTTTTCATCAAAGTGATTTTTAAACTATGAAGCCGAATGATGTTGTTTCAACACTGCCAAATAACCCGACACCAAGTAACAATGCCTCTGTCGCAGCGCAGCAAGAACAACAGCCAGGCTTAGACTTTGTGCGCCAAGTGATTACCGAAGATTTGGCCGAAGGACGTACGCAAAAAGTTGTCACACGTTTTCCACCAGAGCCGAATGGTTATTTACATATTGGCCACGTGAAAGCGATTTGCCTAAACTTTGGTATTGCCAATGAGTTTGATGGTTCTTGCAACCTCCGTTTTGATGACACCAACCCTGATGCAGAAGAACAAGAATATGTCGATGGGATCGCCAATGACGTTAAGTGGTTAGGTTTTGAATGGAATGGTGAACCGCGTTATGCATCAAGCTATTTTGATCAACTCCATACATGGGCGATTCAACTGATTAAACAGGGTGATGCTTATGTTGATTTGCAGTCACCTGAAGAAATTCGTTTGAACCGTGGTAACTTTATTGAGCCGGGTAAAAACTCGCCTTACCGCGATACTTCAGTTGAAGAAAACCTTGCCCGTTTTGAAAAAATGAACAATGGCGAGTTTGCAGAAGGAGAAGCTGTTCTGCGTGCCAAGATTGATATGGCATCTCCAAATGTGCATATGCGTGACCCTATTTTGTATCGTGTACTTCATTCAGAGCATCACCAAACAGGTGATAAATGGAAAATGTACCCAATGTACGACTATGCGCATCCATTATCAGATGCAATTGAAGGGATTACTCACTCATTGTGTACCCTAGAGTTCCAAGACCACCGTCCGTTTTATGACTGGGTGGTTGAAAAAGTTCACTCGGAAGCAGTACCACGTCAGTATGAGTCGAGTCGATTAAATGTAGACTAC
The DNA here is from genome assembly GCF_055632855.1 of Acinetobacter sp. SW-226. Taxonomy (NCBI): domain Bacteria; kingdom Pseudomonadati; phylum Pseudomonadota; class Gammaproteobacteria; order Moraxellales; family Moraxellaceae; genus Acinetobacter; species Acinetobacter sp. SW-226. The sequence continues at coordinate 1,710,445 of NZ_CM145752.1, forward strand.
ACTATTACCTCTAAGCGTAAATTACGTAAATTGGTTGAAGGTGGTTATGTTAATGGCTGGGATGACCCACGTATGCCAACGGTTGTCGGTATGCGACGTCGTGGTTTTACCCCAGAAGGTCTACGTGACTTCTGTAAGCGTGTAGGTGTATCGAAGTCAGATGGTATTGTTGATGTTGCAATGCTTGAATACTGCATCCGTCAGTCTTTGGAAAATACAGCTGCTCGTGGTATGGCAGTATTGAATCCACTCAAAGTCACACTCACAAATTTGCCTAACGATATAGATTTAACTCATTCACGTCATCCAAATGTAGACATGGGTGAGCGTGTGATCCCATTAACATCTGAAATTTATATCGACCGTAAAGACTTTGAAGAAGAACCACCAAAAGGCTTCAAGCGTTTAATTCCGGGTGGTGAAGTTCGTCTACGTCATGCTTATGTGATTAAGTGCGATGAAGTAATTAAAGATGAAAACGGTGAAGTGGTTGAATTGAAATGTTCAATTGACCCTGAAACTTTAGGTAAAAATCCTGAAGGTCGTAAAGTTAAAGGTGTGATTCATTGGGTATCTGCGACTAAAGGTATTCCAGCTGAAGTCCGTATTTATGATCGTTTATTTAACGAAGCAGCACCTGATGCGGATGATGATTTCCTTGTACATCTCAACCCTGAGTCATTGAAAACTGTACAAGCAGTGATTGAGCCTGCACTTGCACAAGCACAGCCTGAAGAACGTTTCCAGTTTGAACGTGAAGGTTATTTTGTTGCAGATCAGTACGACCATAGCAGTGATAAACCAGTGTTTAACCGTATTTTGGACTTAAAAGATAGTTTTAAGCCGAAATAAGGCTTTTGCTTAAACACTAAATAAAGCTATGCTTTTATGGATGTGGAAATAGATATAAGGCTCAACTTCGGTTGAGCCTTTTCGTAGCGAAATCAATAGGAATGAACTGTGATTGTTCGAGATAAAACCAATAGTTTTGCATTACTCTTTGCATGGCGTGGCACCATACTCCCCAAGGTTTTTCCTGCACTAATGGTTGGTGTTCTGATCTCAACGCTATTGGTTTATTTATCTACACAGCATTTTGTTTCTGTTCCTGCGGTACCAACTATTGGTTTCACCGTGTTTGGTGTGATTCTTTCTATATTTTTAAGTTTTCGAAATACGGCATGTTATGACCGTTGGTGGGAGGGGCGCAAGCTGTGGGGTGCATTGATTGCCAATTCGAGACATATAATTCGTGATAGCTATGTATTAAATGATACAGCGCGTGAAGTTTTAATGTATCGCGTCATGTTATTTAGTCATTTACTCCGTGACCGTTTACGCAAACAAAGCTATGCATTTGAACATTATCGAGAAAAAACACAATTCAAAGATAAAGAGTGGCAAGTGTTAAAGAATCATTCAAATCAACCTCAATACGTATTAGAGCTTGCACAAAAAGATTTGACCGTCCTTTATAAGCAAGGAGAAATTAGCGACATTATTTACAGTGGTTTACGCCAGCATACAGTTGCAATGGGAGATATTCATGCAGGTTGCGATCGTATTTCATCGACGCCATTACCATTCTCTTATTCCGTTCTATTACATCGCGCCGTGTATTCTTTCTGCGTGATTTTGCCCTTTAGCCTAAGTTCCAGTTTAGGTTTCTGGTCACCCGTGATCGTGGCATTAATTGCTTATCTTGTTTTAGGTTTAGATGCGTTAAGTGCAGAGTTAGAAGAACCTTTTGGGCTTCAGGAAAACGATTTGGCTTTGGATGCAATTGTTCGTGGAATAGAACGTGAAATGCTCAGCTCTCTCAAACATCCTCTACCTCCCGAAATGAGTCCACATAAAGCGAATCTGCGTTAACTAAAACAAATACTCAAGAGAAGATCGGCATCATCTAAGCCATAACAATTCTTCGATATTCTTGGTTCATTAAGATGTGCTATCACTAAGCTTAAAAATGATTAGGATATAAAAATGACTACAGTAATTGAAACCCAAATGTTGATTCGGCGTTCTGTGAATATTGTGTTTAATGCTTTCGTTGACCCACTCATTACCACTAAATTTTGGTTCAGTCAGTCATCGGGTTATATTGAAAAAGGGGCTGTTGTGGATTGGACATGGGATAAATACCAAATTACGCACTCTATTCATGTATTACAAGTCGTTGAGCATGAACTTATTAGTATTGAATGGGGAGCACCTAAAACCAAAGTTGACTTCGTATTTGAGCAAATCGACAGTATGAATACCTATGTCATGATTCGAAACTATGACATTGAGCTTCAGGGCAATGAGTTGATGCATTACGTGATGGATGCTACGGGTGGTTTTACGACCGTGCTTGATGGTGCGAAAGCTTGGTTAGAGTATGATATTCAACTCAATTTGGTTGAAGATAAGTTTCCGCCATTTCAACTTCGTTCGCGTTAGTGATTTTTTTAGAGCGTTGTTCTTTAAACTCAAGATAGCTACCAATCTGCCGTTTGGCTTTATCACGTAATTTTTTCTTGATATAGAGTACCAAAGCAAAACAGGTCGTGGTGAGCGTTAACATGAGACTGTTCATAAAGCTCATTACAGAACTGACGTAACCAATAGTCGTCAGTCGGTTCATCATCTTAATGACTTGTGGGCTGCTTTCAACGCCCGTAATGGCCCAGGTACACAAGTGTTCACAGTTGTTAATAATAAGATGATAGTTGTTTTCATGCATACGTGACCGCATTCGTCGCACAACCTTACGGCCTTTATATTTGGGGTTTTGGTATTGATTAACAATAATTTTACGTCCATGACTGAAATTTTCAATCGAGGTCATTTCAATGGGATGCTTTCTAAAAAGATGAGCAAAACCTGAATAATGAATCACACGCCCACGCCCAGCATAGATGCCGTGATGCGTATAGCCAAAATGCTTGACTATGAGATGAGCTCCCAAAGGATAGTGTGGTTTTTGTTGTTGCATACCTATATGTGCTAATTCATTACAGTTGTCTTTTATCTCTATTTTAAAGCTTCTGCTTCGAATAAGCGACTATTTAGTAGGATTAGCTTTGATCTGAGTTTACGATACTGTTATTCAATAAAGCGAATTAGCATCAAATTTCAAGTCATGTTTTCATTAGATATGCAGTCTGGAAAGCAAAGCTGAAGGCTTATAATTTAAGATAATTTTTATAAAAAACAACAGCTGATGTGTGTGCTTTGATTCCAACCAAAGCTTAATATGCATATTTCATCGCCTACTTTTACATCTATCTACATTCACAACTACATCATCCATACGGTCTCACCATGAACACTGACATGGTGATTTAGGATACAGATACAATTTTTTGTCACGGCCTCGATAATGAATAAACTAAACCAATGGATGATAGTTTTGTTAATCAAGGTACAAAAAAATCTTTCTATTAAGCATCTATATACGGGTTAGGTTGACTCTATAAAATAGCCTAAGCAAAAAATATAATAACAAATAGCCTAAGCAAAAATTTTAAAAATTTCAGATTTCAAAAAAAGATGTCTTTTATTCTCAGACAAATTCTTATGCCAATAAATACCAATATTCATTTTCGGCAGTTCAATAGGTACATCAAAAATATTGAGAGACGGGGAGATATTGAGATGAGTCAGAATATTTTTAGGAATCGTTAAAATTGCATTGGGGTATTGCTCTAAAATTTGCAATGCAGTGGAATAGTGTTGACAGCGTAAAAAGACCTGCCGAGATAGTTGTTTCCGATTTAAATAAATGTCTTCAACCAAAACGCCAGTACGCCGCGAAGACACACCAATATGCGGGGCAGCCAAGTAAGTATTCGCATCAATCTGTTTAAGTAGTGTGCATGCGACAAATTGGTCCTTAACTAAGCTATTAAATTGAATTCTTTCACCAAAATTTTGCTCTAAGTCAATCACAAAATCAATTTGCTGAGAAACCAAATCAGCATCGACTGTTTTGCGGTCGAGTTTGCTACTTACGAATTGAATACTTAAGCCAAGTTTCTGAAAGTGAGCAACTAACTTTGGGAAAATAATAGGTTCGATTTCATCATGAATGGCAATTTTTAAGCTGTTTACCATGTTTGGATCAAAGCTTTGCTGCTGAATAGAGATACTTTGAATTGCAATTAGAGCACTTTTAATGATGGGATAACTTTGCTCGGCAAAAGGGGTTGGAAGCATTTGGCTGCCCGAACGAACGAACAAATCATCTTTTAAATGCCCCCGTAAGCGTTGCAAGGCATGGCTTGCCGCAGATTGTGTAATCGACAAGATCTGCGCTGCTTTTGAAATACTTTTTTGCTCATAAATGGCAATAAAAAGTGGGTATAAATTAATATCAATACGATGAAAAAGTCCCATGTCGATAGGGGACTTACTATGAATATTAGTCATGTTTGTCTATAAAATAAAATCATTTTGTTCATATTAGTTTTCAGGTTATGTTGATGTAAAGCGAAAATATCAAAATATATCGAAGGAAGTCGTCATGTTTGAACTATCAGCACGTGCTCAAGATTATGTACAACGTACTAAACAATTTATTCAAAATGAAATTGAACCTATTGAAACCGAGTTCTGGCATGAAGTACATGAGCTCAATCAAGGTGGGGACTGGACTAAATGGCAGTGGCCTGTACAACTTGAAGTGCTAAAAGCAAAAGCAAAAGCTGCGGGTTTATGGAATATGTTTTTGCCGTGTCCAGAGTTGGGCCAAGGTCTATCCGTACAAGAGTATGCTCACATTGCAGAACTCACAGGTCGGAGTCTTCTTGCGCCGACCGTATTTAACTGTAATGCACCTGACAGTGGCAATATGGAAGTATTATGGCGTTATGGTTCAGAAGAGCAAAAGCAACAATGGTTGACTCAACTCCTAGATGGAAAAATTCGCTCTGTTTTCTGTATGACAGAACCTGCTGTTGCTTCATCTGATGCGACCAATATGCAAGCGACAGCTGTGATTGAAGGCGATGAAATTGTCTTAAATGGACGTAAATGGTGGTCTTCAGGCTTAGGTGACCCAAATGCCAAAATTATTATTTTTATGGCGCATACACCCGATGAAACCAAAGATCGCCACCATCAACATTCGATGGTTCTAGTGCCTGTTGAAACTGCTGGAGTCAAAATAGAACGGATGTTACCAGTCTTTGGTGACTATGATGCTCCACATGGTCACGGCGAAATTAGCTTTAATAATGTTCGTGTACCTGTTTCTAACTTTATTGGTGGCGCAGGTCAAGGTTTTGAGATTGCGCAAGGTCGTTTAGGGCCTGGACGTATTCATCACTGCATGCGTTGTATTGGGGCTGCGGAAAAATCTTTAGAGTTAATGATTGACCGTGGGATGAGCCGTACTGCATTTGGCAAAGAAATTTTAAAACTAGGTGGGAACCTTGAGCGTGTGGCAGATGCACGTGTTGCGATTGATCAAGCACGTTTATTAACCTTGTATGCTGCGTATAAAATGGATACTTTAGGGAATATGGCGGCATTAACAGAAATTTCTGCCATCAAAGTGGTTGCACCAAGTGTGCTTGAAAAAGTGGTCGATATGGCCATTCAAATTCACGGTGGTGCAGGAGTATCACGAGATACACCTTTGACTGGCTTCTTTGCTCAAGCACGTTCACTGCGTTTGGCAGATGGACCAGATGAAGTGCATAAAGGCATGATTGCCAAATTAGAGTTAGCAAAACGTGGACATAGTACACGTCGTAAAAAATAAGAGTGGGATAGATCATCTATTTGGTTCGCAGTTTAAAAAGAATAGATGATCTTCTAAAACGTGAAGAAAAGATTGATAGTTTGGGAAAAAGAAAATGTCAGCGATTGATGTAGGTGGAACAGTTCGAGCAGGTGAAGAACTAGACGCTGTAGCTGTGGAAAATTGGCTTAAAGCACAAGGTGTCGATCTACAAGGGCAGGTCGAGGTGACACAATACTCTGGTGGTGCATCGAACTGGACGTATCGGTTGAAATACGACAATCTTGACCTGATTTTACGTCGCCCGCCTAAAGGGACCAAAGCCAAATCTGCACATGATATGGCACGTGAATATCATGTACAGAAGAACTTAAGTCCGTTTTATCCTGTTTTACCTGAAATGGTTGCATTGTGTCAGGACGAATCTGTTCTTGGCTGTGACTTCTATGTAATGAAACGCGTAGAAGGCATTATTCCACGTGCTAATTTACCTAGAGAGTTGAATTTCAGTGAAACCCAAGTTCGTGAGTTATGTGTCAATGTGATTGATAAACTCATCGAGTTGCATCAAGTACCTTATCAAGGCACAGAACTGGAAAACCTAGGTAAGGGTGAGGGTTACTGCCGCCGTCAAGTTGAAGGTTGGGATGCACGCTTTCAGAAAGCCAAAACCATTAATGTGCCTTCATTTAAATATGTGCGGAATTGGCTCAAAGACAACATTCCTGCGGATTCAAAAACCTGTGTGATTCATAATGATTGGCGTTTTGATAATGTCATTTTAGATCCGAATCATCCGACGCAAATTATTGGTGTCTTAGATTGGGAAATGGCGACTTTAGGTGATCCTTTGATGGATTTGGGATCAGCTTTGGCTTATTGGGTTGAAGAATCTGACAATGCTTTGTTTAAAGCGACACGTCGCCAGCCGACTAACTTAAAGGGAATGTTCACACGTAAACAAGTGGTGGATTATTATTTAGAAAAAACAGGCTTAGAAACGGACAATTGGACTTTCTATGAAGTCTTTGGCATTTTCCGTTTAGCTGTAATTGCACAACAGATTTATTATCGTTATCACCATAAACAGACCAATAACCCTGCCTTTAAAGATTTTTGGATAGTCATTCATGCTTTACACATTCGCGCGCTCAAACTGATTGGTTTACAGAAAATTGAGGCCAATGATGTGGCACAAAAATATATTGTCAAAATGAAGGAAATTTTAGGTAAATGACCACTATTTATTTCATTCGCCACGGACAAGCATCTTTTGGTGCTGAAAGTTATGACCAACTTTCACCAAATGGAGAGTTGCAAGCCAAAATTTTGGGTCAATATTTTGATCAAATTTTAAAAGAAGCACCTGTAGCGGTGTCTGGCTCTATGCAACGACATCAGCAAACCGCGTGTATTTCTTTGGCGGAATGTTTTCCTGAAGTGGATGTTTTGACCAATTCTGCATGGAATGAGTTTAATCATCAGCAAGTCTTTGCTCACTATGAACCGCGTTTTAATGAGCCGCACTTACTCAAAGCTGATGTGGCCAAAGAATCCAATCCACGTGCTTATTTGGCCAAGATATTTGAAGGGGCAATTGAACGCTGGACAGGTGGTGACTATCATCATGAATATGATGAATCGTGGCCTGCTTTTAAAAGTCGTATTGAAGGTGCTTTACAAGATTTGTGTGATGAACTGGCCCAAACGAAACCGCGCTATGCTGTGGTGTTTACTTCAGGCGGTGTGATTTCTGTGGTGGCTGGTAAGCTGTTAGGACTGAGTCCAAATAAAACCTTCGCTTTAAATTGGGCCATTGCCAACAGTAGTATGACCACTTTGCGCTTGGTAGGGAATGAACCACAACTGTTAAGCCTCAATGAACATCATTTTATTAAAGCCGAAAACTCAAACTTATTGACATGGATCTAAGGGAAGGATTAAGACATGGCTAAAACAATTTTAATTACAGGGGCAAGTTCTGGTATTGGTGCAGGTATGGCACGCGAATTTGCGCAGAAAGGCTACAATTTGGCTATTTGTGCACGGCGCTTGGAACGTCTTGAAAGCTTAAAGCAAGAACTTGAAAGCCAGTACGGGGTAAAAGTCATAACTAAAGTTTTAGATGTGACCAATTATGAACAAGTCTTCGAAGTGTTTCGCGCATTTAAACAAGACTTTGGTCATTTAGATCGAGTCATTGTCAATGCTGGAATTGGTGATGGGCGTCGTATTGGTAAAGGAAGTTTTGCAATTAATAAAGCTACGGTAGAAACCAACTTTATTTCAGCTTTGGCACAGTGTGAAGCTGCGGTTGAAATTTTCCGTGAGCAAAATGCAGGACATTTGGTTGTTATCTCGTCTATGAGTGCAGTCCGTGGTATGCCGAAACATTTGACAGCATACGGTGCAAGTAAAGCAGGTGTTGCACATTTGGCTGAAGGGATCCGTGCCGAACTGCTGAATACCCCAATCAAAGTCACCACGATTTTCCCTGGCTATATTCGTACAGAAATCAACGAGGGTGCTAAACCACTGCCTTTTGAAGTGGATGAAAAAACAGGTTCACGACTCTTGGCAGCAGAAATTGAAAAAGCTCCAGTAAAAGCCTATGTTCCTAAATGGCCTTGGTTACCGCTCGGTTTAGCGATGAAAGTTTTACCACTGAAATTGGTTAATAAACTGGGCTAATCCTTGAGATAAAAAGGCTGTAAATCAGCCTTTTTATCTTGAACAATGTCAGGGCATTCTTAAACAAATACTGTTATGTCAGATGAGCATTTGAATGGATTCATGAGTTAGTCATAAAATCAGTGTAGCATTGAAGAAAAGAGGTGATGAAGATGTCAAATCAGTTCGACTTTGTTTCGGTAAGAAAGAAACCCAATGTTCACTTTGGTGGGCGCTCAATCAGTCATGTCATTCAATGTGAAGATGGTTCACAAAAGACCCTAGGGGTTATTTTGCCTACAGATCAACCTTTAACTTTTGAAACACATGTTGCGGAACATATTGAAATTGTTTCAGGTCAATGCCAAGTCAAAATTGGGTTACAGACTGAGATGATGCTTTATCATGCGGGTGAAAGTTTTGATGTGCCTGCCAATAGTCGCTTTAGTATGATGGCAAGCGAAGTGGTTGATTATATTTGTCATTTAGAAAAATAAAAAAAATAAGCTGAAAAGAGATGGATTTTTGACTTGATCTACTGAGAGTTAAATTGCTCGACTAGCATGTTTATGGTTGTTCATATATTAAAAATAGTGAATTTGAATGTAGGAACTGCCACATGTTTACTTTGTGTGTTATGGCAGTTTTCTAAATATGTTTTTTAACTTTACAGTTTTTCATTCTTTGCATGGATTCAATTCAACGTATACTGTTTTTATATTTAGGCTACCGAAGATCTAGTTAGCTCACATGCGCTTAAAAATTTATACACTTGTTTTAGTTCCTGTCATTCTTTTACAGGGTTACCAAGTAAAAAAAAATACACCACGACTGCCCGAGCCAATTGGTGAGCGCGTTGGAAAAAAGGGTGTAGGCAAAACACTGTCATTACTCATTTTGGGTGACTCAGCGGCAGCAGGTGTTGGTGTAAATGTGCAGGATGATGCGTTATTGGGTTCAATTTTAACTGAGCTGTCATCTGAATTTAGTATTCAATTTTATTTACATGCAACGACTGGCTTCACCACAGATCAAGTCATTCATGCCGTTCAAACACTTGAGACACGGCATTTTGATGTGATTATTACTTCTGTCGGTGTCAATGACATTACAAAATTTACCTCGCCACGGGCTTGGATCGTAAAACAGAAACAACTTTATCAAATACTCAAACATAAATTTAGCCCACAACTGACGATTGCATCGGGAGTACCTCCGATGGATCAGTTTCCTGCACTGCCAAACCCACTTGCATGGTTATTTGGTCAATACGCTAAAGCGATGAATTTAAAACTCAGTCAATTTGTTGCGCAAGAACAGCAGATGGATTGGATTGAATACGATTTAGAGAAATTTAAAAATCTGAATTTGGATATGGCAGAGGACGGCTTTCACCCGAGCAAAGAAATTTATCAGCTATGGGGCAAACAAGTAGCTGAAAAAATACGTCAGCATTTTGAACGGGTTTAAAATAATTTATGACGACCTCAGTTGAAATTGAAACACATCCACTCAAACCGTTTTTACCACAGAATGCCAAATTATTAATGCTAGGTAGTTTTCCTCCACCGAAAACACGCTGGAAAATGGATTTTTATTATCCAAATTTTCAAAATGATATGTGGAAAATATTCGGTCTGTGTTTTTTTCAAGATAAAAACTATTTTCTCAATATCGAGCAGAAGACATTTAAAGAACAACAAATCCGTACTTTTTTAAATGAACGAGGTATTGCGATATTTGATACAGCCTATAAAGTGATCCGCCAAAAAGGCAATGCTTCGGATAAGTTTCTACAAATCGTTACCCCGACTAATCTACAACATTTACTTAAACAAATGCCCGAGTGTCGTAATGTCATGACCACCGGTGATAAAGCCACTGATACGCTCATGCTGTCTATGCCTAATGGGACCTTAAAACCACAAATTGGAATGAAGTCTGAGACACATTTTGCAGGACGAGACTTGAGTCTGTATCGCATGCCATCCTCTTCGCGCGCTTATCCTTTGGCTTTAGAGAAAAAAGCTGATGCTTATCAATGCTTATTTAAAGAAATAGGCTTACTTTAAGTCATTTTATTGATCTGATGGATAAATGATTTGTATTAATTATCATATTCAACATAGTCCCATAGATTCAATCGTGCTTTAATTTGCTGGCGTAGTTGTGGTAGTAAGGGAAATAAAATTCCATCTAGCCAGAGACTGAGTGCACTTGAGGAAAGAGGACTCCGACTTTCATCTATTAACTGGGCACCTTTGATGAGAACAAAGGTTTCTTCGGTTACTGGCGTTTCTATTCCTTTAAACTGGATCAATAGTTCATGTCCAGTATCTTGGATGAGCCATTCGAGTTCGATTTGAATATTTTCGTTGGACTTTAAAACCACTTGTCCTTCTATATCGTCTTGATCACTTAAACAATCATGCTCTACACGAACTTTACTTAGAACCCACTCTTGCTTAGCCAAATCATCAAGTGTTTTATATGGGGTTAAAATATTGCTTAAATTAAACTGTTGGCTTAAATCAAAAAATTGCATTACTGAGCTTTAAAAGGAGGGATATAACGAAAGTTGGATATGTTAAATCAAAGTCTGGAGTGAGTAAAATCTTTCAAAGCTATGAGCGAATTTAAGTATTAAATAAGATGAGTTTGGGCTCATTTTTTCATAACGTTCACTACATTTGGCTTTTAGTTCAACTTATTTTTAAACCAAATGATCAATATGAAGACTTTGTGCAGTGTATAGTGAGTCGGAGTAAGTGAGTTAAAAGGTTTGATCGTCATCTCTTTGTCATTACATCATCCATTCAATAGGTAAATATGAGACAGTTTTCATCATAAATCTTTGGAATTTGGTTGTTTCGGGTTCTTTATGGTGTTCAATAATAGTGCCATCTCTTTGACGGTCAAGCCAAATGAGTTGCCCTTGTTTATCGAGTTTTAATTCATAGGCTATATGAGGCAAATACTGATCTAACTTTTCAGAAATTGCATTTTGTAATTGATCCGACTCCACGACTAAGCCCACTTCTGTATTTAAATGAGCTGAACGCGGGTCGAAGTTAAATGAGCCAATGAATACTTTCCCATCAATGTCAAAAAATTTGGCATGTAATCGAGATGAGCTTCTGCCTTTTGCTGGAATCACATTACCTGTAGCAACTTCATACCATGTTCGATTTTCTCTTTCAATATAAGGTTTAAACTCATACAGCTTTACGCCATTTTTAAGTAAATCGTGGCGATATTTTTTATAAAATGCATGAACGATTGCCACATCATTGGCAAATAAAGAGTTGGTCAGAACGCGAACGCGAGTACCATTTTTCGCAAGGCTTGAAAGATACTCCGTACCAGCCGTTGTTGGAACAAAATAAGCTGAAACTAACTCCATATGCTGTTCGGGCTTGCCCATCAAATTAAACATTTGATTGACAATCATTTCATGAGGCTTTGCATTCGCACGAATTTTATTGGGAGAGTCTGCAATAAAATGTGCTTTAGCCCAATTTACAGGGTGTTGATTCAGCTCTGTATTGACTTCTGATCGTGCCCGATCAATTTTTCGCTCAATAACGTTTTTATCTAAAGCATCAGCTTCGTAATGTTGTCTTAAATCAGTCAGCGCTTGTTGAGTTCCTTGACCGATTAATTGTGGTACAGCGTAGCTTAAGTCATCATTCCAAAAGTCTAGAAATACACGATTGGCTTGCTCTACAGCTTGCCCATAAAACAAAATGTCTAAATCGGTAAATTGGAAGTTTTCACTGGCGTCAAAGTATTCACTACTGATGTTACGACCACCAGTTACGGCAATGGCGCCATCGGCAATGATAAGTTTATTATGCATACGATGGTTGATGTGCTTGAAGCGGAAAGCATAATCAATCACACGTAAATGTCTGTATTTGTAAGGATTGAACAATTTAATTTCAAAATTGGGATGAGCGACTAATGTTTTGAACGTTTCATCTAATGCAGTGCCGTTTTGGTCATCAATTAATAAACGTACTTTTACACCACGATCCGCAGCATTTAGCAGTTCATGTAACATCATATGACCAATAAAGTCATCCCCCCAAATATAGTATTGAACATCCAGACTGTGTTTAGCTTCGCGAATCAAATGTAGACGTGAAGCAATACTCATGAAAGCCTCATCAAGCGCCAAATAGGCTGTAAGCCCTTGCTTTTGCTGTGTAGATACGTCTTGCTCATTGAGCCAATGCTGTGCAAAAACTTCGACTGGGGCTGAGGGCTTAGCCTGATTGGGGGCGAGTTGGCATCCCGCGAGTGTAAAAGCTGTACTCAGTACAATTAGTGGTCTACAAAAAGTTGATATCTGCATATTGGTTTTAAAGACCTAATTTTTATAAGTTATATATTTCACATGTTATAGGTTGAAACCGTGAATAAAAAGCGGTTACTGTAGCTCATCTGTTAAATAGCTGTTAAGGATAGCGAAAATGAAATCACGTGCGGCCGTTGCCTTTGGACCAGGACAAGCTCTGGAAATTGTAGAAATTGATGTTGCTCCACCGCAAAAGGGTGAAGTTTTAGTCAAGATTACGCATACAGGTGTTTGCCATACCGATGCATTTACTTTATCTGGTGATGATCCTGAAGGTGTTTTTCCTGCGGTTTTAGGCCATGAAGGTGCGGGTATCGTGGTTCAGGTGGGTGACGGTGTCACTAGCGTTCAGCCGGGCGATCATGTTATTCCACTATATACAGCTGAGTGTGGCGAGTGTTTATTCTGCCAGTCAGGTAAAACCAATTTATGTGTAGCTGTTCGTGCAACTCAAGGTAAAGGTTTGATGCCAGATGGTACAACGCGTTTTTCTTATAATGGACAACCGATTTATCACTACATGGGCTGTTCAACATTCTCTGAATATACTGTTGTCGCAGAAGTGTCTTTGGCTAAAATCAATCCAGAAGCTAACCCAGAACACGTATGCCTATTGGGTTGCGGCGTGACCACTGGTTTAGGTGCAGTCAAAAATACAGCCAAAGTACAAGAGGGCGATACCGTTGCTGTCTTTGGTCTAGGTGGTATTGGTCTAGCTGTTGTACAAGGTGCAAAAAAGGCTAAAGCCAGTCGTATTATTGCGGTTGATACGAACCCTGACAAATATAAATTAGCAGCAGAATTCGGGGCAACTGATTTTGTAAACCCAAAAGACCATGACCGTCCTGTACAGGAAGTGATTGTTGAAATGACAGGTTGGGGGGTTGATCACTCATTTGAATGTATTGGTAACACCAATGTCATGCGCTCAGCATTGGAATGTGCACACCGTGGTTGGGGCCAGTCGGTGATTATTGGTGTAGCAGGTGCAGGCCAAGAGATTTCAACACGTCCGTTCCAACTGGTTACTGGTCGTACTTGGAAAGGGACTGCTTTTGGCGGTGTAAAAGGTCGTTCACAACTGCCGGGTATGGTTGAAGAAGCAATGAGTGGAGACATTCGTTTAGCTCCATTTGTCACTCATACTATGGGGCTCGACAAAATCAATGAAGCGTTTGATTTGATGCATGATGGCAAATCTATCCGTACAGTGATTCATTTTGAAGACTAATTCAGTGTAATACATTTAGAAAACCAAGCTTAGGCTTGGTTTTTTTGTTTTTAATGAAACGAAAAGTGGGGTGGCAAAACTGTTCATATTGTTAGACAAAAATGATAGAAAATGTCAATTTGTTAGATTTTGTCCTTTTATGACATAGCTGAAAACAACTTCTAACCGTATCTTGATGATTCAATAATGCACACTTGTATAAAAATAAATTTAGATCAGAGGGTGACTATGGGAAAGCATATTGAGTACCATCCAGAATGGGTTCGAGAAGATTTTGTGGATTTTCTAGCTGAAAAAGTAAATCCGCTGTGGGCTTGGAAAAAGGCCAAAGCACAGATTGTTGCAAAGTATCATTTGTCAGATGACTTCGTGTGCATGCAGTTACAGCCAAATCGTCATTTTAAAGTCGCTGGTTATCAAGCTGGGCAAAGCATCTTAGTAACGGTGCTTATAGGTGGTGTACGTTGGCAACGTAGCTATTCGATTGTTGAAATTTTAGACAATGGTAATCTTGTGATTGCTGTAAAAAAACAGGGAAAAGTCTCAAATACGCTTACTCAGCAGTTCGAAAAAAGTGTAGTTGAAATTTCCCAATCGCAGGGTGAATTTGTTTTAAAAACACAGCCTCATTCTGCACTGATGATTGCCTCTGGAAGTGGCATTACTGCAATTTACGCATTGATTAATGCTGCATTAAAACAAACACAAATAGTTTCCCATATTGATCTAATTTACTTTACGCGGGATGATGCCTTTCACGTAGAACTGCAACGTTTAGCGGAACATTATCCGCAGTTTAAATATCATCATATAAATACCTTGCTGGATAAACAACATCTGAGCCAAGACTTGCTTAGCCAAAAGGTTGAATGTTTTGAACAACGCGAATGTTATGCCTGCGGTGCTGCCAATATGATGCAAAGTCTGACACAAATCTATCTGGCTTTAGACTTAATTGACCATCTGCATACCGAATACTTTCAAATTACTGTCGATCACACTCAGAACGCTCAAATGGTCACATTTCAACGTTCGCAGCAACAGTTTCAAGCTCAAAGCAATTTATTAGAAAGTGCCGAACAGGCGGGTTTACGTCCCGCACATGGCTGTCGTATGGGGATTTGTAATACTTGTTCATGTACCAAAGTTCAGGGTGTGGTGCGTAATCTACTCACAGGTGAACTGGATCAAAACAATAACACTCAAATTAAGTTATGCATTTCACAGGCGGTTAGTCCTGTTGTAATTAACCTTTAAGAAGGTATAGATATGAATCTTCCCGTATATTTTAGTGAAAGCAGTAAATCTAAATATTTAAGTCCTGCACAAATCGAAGAGTTTGGCTCAAAGGTTGAAGCGATCCGCCGTGAAGTGATGGAAAGCCTCAATGAAAAAGATGCCGAATATATTTACACAATCCGAAATTTTGTCCGCTATAGCGAAATAAGCGCACGTGCAATGCTCATGTTTGCAGGGTGGTTACCTCCAGTATGGCTTTTGGGCACAGGTTTATTGGGGGTATCTAAGATCGTAGAAAATATGGAACTTGGGCATAATGTCATGCATGGTCAGTTTGACTGGCTAAATGATCCGAGTCTCAATGGTAGCAATTATGATTGGGATACTATGGCCACAGGTCCCGACTGGAAGCATACACATAATTACATCCATCATACCTATACCAACATTGTCGGGATGGATCATGATGTCGGTTATGGCTTAGTCCGTGTGAGTGATGCACAGAAATGGGAACCTCGCTTTTTGCTGAATTTGCCTTTAGCTGCTCAGTTGATGGTATTTTTTGAGTGGTACGTTGGCATACAAAATCTGCATATCGAAGATGTGGTCGCTTATAAAACCAAAACATGGCGTGAAGTTTGGGTAGAGTCATATAATTTTAGACAGAAGATGAAACGCCAAGTGATTAAAGACTATGTCTTTTTCCCCATCATCGCTGGGCCAAATGCATTGCCTGTCTTTGCAGGAAATGCTGTAGCGAATGTTATTCGTAGCTTGTGGGCATCCGCGGTGATTTTTAATGGTCACTTTACCGAAGACGCTGAAAATTTTGAAATGGACAATATTGACAATGAAACACGGGCCGAGTGGTATCTGCGTCAAATTCGAGGTTCGAGTAACTTTACTGGAACACAGTGGCTCCATATCTTAAGTGGCAACTTGAGCCATCAAATTGAACATCATCTTTTTCCAGATATGCCTGCAAATCGCTACGCACAAGTAGCCCCAAAAGTTAAAGAATTATGTGCGGATTATGGGATTCATTACAATGAAGCCAGTTTTATAAAACAGTTTTCATCTGTTTGGACAAAATTGGCGAAATATTCATTACCAAACCAGTGCTATGCGAAGAATGAAAATACATTTTCATTTATTAAACACAATCTAAATTTATTGAAGAAAGCGCTACTGAATTAATGTATTTAAAATGCATTAATTCAGTAAAAGTCTAATTGGAATGGATCTACCAATTAGACTTCTTTTTTTGCTCAAAATTAGCGCATAAAATACTGATAAATAATGTTTCATTCTAACTAAAAATAATCAGTGATCTGTCTGCATGTTTGAAATTTTATTTTATCTAGTTGTTATTATTTAAATTTTATTACTTTTTTTATATGCTCTTTTCCCCAGCAAGGATAGGGTGAGTTTAATTTCAAATATCGCTTTTGTTTATTTGTCGGATTTGTGTAAATGTTGCAATTTTTCATTGGTATAGGCTCATATAAGTTGTATATGATGCATGGTGTGATGGCAATCACGCAACGTCACTTCACATTTGTTTTTCTTTGTTTTTTTAATTTATATTTATGACTTTGCTTGATTTCTTTTTTAAACAATATGTCTGATTACGGATTAAATCAGCTAGTTTAAGTTGCAGATAATTATTATGTCGCGAATCCAATCACAGCCGAAAATTAAATCTAAAAATTTTGCTTATGAACATGAGGCAGGGAAAACTGCCATTTCTAAAAATGACAGTTTATTGATTGATTCTATTCCACAGCTTTTTTGGTTGCATAGTCATGTATGTAAGTACCTAAACTTACCCCTACGCCAATATTTGGGTGTGATGAATATATCAGAACAAGAATTTAATTTACTTCATTATATTCATCCTGAAGATGTTCAAGTACTTGATGACTTTTTGCATCAAGCAATTGTGGTCGAACATAAATTTGAAAAATCCTGCCGAATTCGTAACCAACAAGGCGAGTATCACTGGTTTTTAATTCAAGCTGAGTTGGAAAATAGTCCAATCGGTGGTTTTAAAATCAGTTGTACCAATATTCATCAGGGCATGAAAATCCATATTGAATCATTGGCTCTTTTAAGAGCTCATGCCGATATGTTGGATGCCAGTGTGGATTGTATTATTGTGGTTGACCCTGATGGCATAATCACACACATGAATAAGTCAGCATGTGAAAATTTTTTTGGGTGTGCTGATTTAAAAGAGTTTGGCATGTCTTGGATCGAAATTTTGCCACAAGCGATTCGTAAAAAAGCTAAAAAGGCGATGCTCGATGCTAACAATGGAAAAAACTCACGTTTTAATGGCATGAGCTTTTCTAAAGACAGTGTCTATTACTGGGATAATGTGCTTACACCTGTACTAGATGTCGATGGTAAAACCCAAAGTATTTTATGTGTTTCACGTGATGTAACTTTACAATACTTGGCAGAACAAAAGCTTAAACAAGGAAATGAACGGGATGAACTTACAGGCTTAAATAACCGTAGAGCGTTTAAAGAAAAAATAAGAAAACTATATACAAATGCACGGGATAAAAAGCAAAAGCTTGCTGTGATGTTGTTGGATTTAGATCATTTTAAAACAATTAATGATACGCTGGGTTATGCTGCAGGCGATCATCTTTTGCGCATATTATCTAAACGCTTAAAACAGACTCTTGAAGGACGAGCATTCTTGGCGCGTCTGGGTGGTGATGAGTTTGGAGTCATTATTCCACATGTACGAGATATTGGTGAACTCAATGAAATTGCTCAACTGATTTTAAAGCAATTAGAGATCCCGATTACATTCGCAGGTAATTATATTAATGGAGGCATGAGTATCGGCTGTGGCTTATATCCAGATGATGCTAGTGATATTGTCGAGTTAATGAAGTGTGCAGATACCGCACTTACCGATGTTAAAGCCCAAGGGCGTGGCGGTATGCGAATGTTTGATCAAGACATGTTTAATGCTGTTCGAGAGCATTCAGCACAACTGAATTGCGCACATCAAATTATTCGTAACTTGACTATTGAGGCTTATTTTCAGCCTAAAGTCTGTTTAAAGTCTGAAAAAATTATTGGTTATGAAGCATTATTACGTTGGCGAGATGAACATAATAATATTCAAAGCCCTGCAAGAATTGCTGCTGCGTTTAATGATTATGAGCTATCTAGTCGTATAAGTGAAATTATGCAGAATCAGGTTTTTAAACAGATTACTGAATGGCTAGCAAAAGGGTTAAAGGTTGTTCCTATTTCAATCAACGCTGCACCTGTTGAATTTATGCGAGATAACTTCGCAGAAATATTTTTAAAACGGCTTAAAACACATGCTATTCCAGCAAAATTTGTTGAAATAGAAGTCACAGAGTACCATTTAGCAGAACGGGGTTATGAGTACGTTATTCGAGCTTTAAAAAAACTTAAAGCCAATGGTGTGAGAATTGCATTAGATGATTTTGGCACGGGGCATTCTTCACTAACTCATTTACGAGACTATCCTGTTGATATCATTAAAGTTGATTGCTCATTTGTACAGCGATTAAGTGAAGATAAATCAATTTATGCGATTGTTGAGGGATTAGCTAAACTGGGCCCCTTATTATCTATGGATATTATTGCTGAAGGCATTGAAACAGCTACTCAATTACAACTTTTAAGGGAAATGGGTTGTCATATTGGGCAGGGCTATTTGTTTAGCCCTCCAGTTTCGGCTCAACAGGCTGAAATGCAATTATTAAAACGACACTAAACATTGATCTTTAGACAAAGACAGCTTGCATGATTTCCGATTTTCCTGGAGGGTTGTGTTTATCGAGATAGAACAACACTTTTCTATAAAAAAAGTGTTGTAAAAGCAAAAAAATCAGCGTATTTTAAATTTCAGATAACATATTTTTGAAGATATAAAAATGTTAAAGCAACCTGTAGTTTCTAACGCGACATATTATTTTTGGCAATTTAGATAGTTGCCTGAATGCGTTCGGGCATCAAAAGGTTGCCCACCCAGTTAATACCTGATCGGCAACCCTGATCAGGTTTTTTTATATCTGCTATTTTAATAAATTTTGGAGAACTTCATGAAAACGATTAACTATTCATACTTTAGCAACTTTTATTGGTTTTACTTTAGTCAATTTATGACTTCAGCCGAACAATCCATTAGACCCATAACGCTCAAATAAAAGCTCGGACTGAGACCACAGTCCAAAGGATACAAACCAATGAATGCTCTAAATACTGCACTACAACAAGCTCAACAAACAGCTCAAGAAACGTCTTTAAGTTCACCACAGCAACTCAAAACACAGCTACCACTTTCAGCAGCATTAAAATTACAAATTGCTGAACAGTGTCAAACGATTCAAAAGATTTTGAGTGGGCAGGATCATCGTCTTATGGTGATTACAGGACCATGTTCTATTCACGACCCGATTGCAGTATTAGAATATGCTGAAAAATTAAAACAATTACAGAGCAAAGTTGCAGACCAAATTTTCTTCGTTATGCGTGCTTATATCGAGAAACCACGGACAACCGTTGGCTGGAAAGGCTTTTTATACGACCCAATGTTAAATGGTTCCTCAAATATGCAGTTAGGCCTAGAGCAGTCTCGTGCATTGTATTTAAGCATTATTGAAAAAGGACTGCCTATTGCCTCAGAAATTTTAAGTCCAATGGCAACAGCATATTTTGATGATCTGTTGGCATGGGGGGCGATTGGTGCACGTACGAGTGAGTCGCAAATTCACCGTGAAATCTCAAGTCACATGCCATTCAGCATAGGCTTCAAAAACGGGACAGATGGTTCTATTCAAATTGCATTGGACGCGATTCAGTCAGCGACAAATCCGCATCAGTTCATGGGGGTGGGGCAGCAAGGCATGGCATGCATGTTGCACTCTACTGGAAATCCGAAGCCTCATTTAATTTTACGCGGTGCAAATTCTGGACCTAATTATGACATAACACATATTCGCCAAATGCAGGATAAAGTGAAAGGCGAATTACCGGCTCTAGTGATTGACTGTAGTCATGGTAATAGTGCCAAAAATCCGCTCAATCAACCTGAGGTATTGCGTAGTATTGTTGAAGAGCGTGCTCAAAGTAATGTATGTGGTGTCATGCTTGAAAGTTACTTGGTAGATGGTCATCAAAAGATCTCATCAGATATGGTCTATGGCCAATCGGTAACGGATGGATGTTTAGGATGGGAAAAAACACAACAGGTACTATTAGATATTGCTGATACTTTAAGAATGCATGCTATACAGCGTAGCGCATGATTGAAGTACCTATAAAAAAGGCCTTCAGATTTGAAGGTCTTTTTTTGTGATGTAGTTCAGAAAATACTGATAATAATTTGAAAAATAAGTTAAAAATTATTTATGAAAGAATAAATGAGGTTGAGCTGGCGGTTAAAGTTATGCACAATCAGTAACCTTAGAAACATGATAACAAATTGTATTTTTAACAAAAATGCTTTTTAGGGTCAGCTATTTGCACTAATTTTTAGAGAATACTATGTATACTGCAGAACTCTTAGAAGAAGCTCGTCGAATGATGTTCCACATGCTCACCAAGGTGGTTGAGTATGGCGGTTCAGATTTATTTATATCTGCGGACTTTCCTCCGAGTATCAAGCATCAAGGCTTGATGAAGCCTTTAGGGCAACAGAACTTAGCAGCAGATCAAACTAAGCTGTTTGCCTATAGTTTAATGAACGAAAAGCAACGTCAAGAATTTGAAACTGAGCTTGAGTGTAATTTTGCAATTAGTGTTCCCAATGTTTCTCGTTTTCGTGTCAATGTCTTCCAGCAACAACTACAAGTAGGGATGGTTATTCGTACGATTGCTGCGGAAATACCGAATTTTACCAAGTTGCAGCTTCCAGAGTCCTTAAAAGATGTGATTATGGAAAAGCGCGGTCTGGTATTGGTTGTTGGTGGTACAGGATCTGGTAAATCAACCTCTTTAGCAGCCATGATTGACCATCGAAATGAAAACTCAGCAGGGCATATTATTACCGTTGAGGATCCTGTCGAGTATGTACATAAGCACAAAAAATCAATGATTACTCACCGAGAAGTAGGGGTGGACAGCCATTCTTGGCACAATGCCTTAAAAAATACACTTCGCCAAGCACCTGATGTTATTTTAATTGGTGAGATTCGAGATACTGAAACGATGGAGCATGCAATTGCCTTTGCAGAAACAGGACATTTGTGTCTTGGAACTTTGCATGCCAATAATGCCAATCAAACCCTAGACCGTATTATTAACTTCTTTCCAGAAGAACGAAGAAATCAGCTTTTGATGGACTTATCTTCAAATATGAAGGCGATTATTTCGCAGCGTTTAGTCCGTACTGAAGATGGTCGTGGTCGCCGGGCAGCAGTGGAAATCATGCTCAATACGCCTTTGATGTCAGACTTGATATTAAAGGGGAATTTTCATGAGCTTAAGGAAGTGATGGCAAAGTCAAGAGAGCTTGGAATGCAAACATTCGATCAGGCTTTATTTGATTTGTATAATCAAGGTGCAATTGCCTATGAAGAAGCGTTACGCAATGCAGACTCGGTAAATGAATTGCGCTTACAAATTAAACTCAAAAGCAGTAGAGCAAATCCACATTTGAATACAAGTAGTGTTTTATCTTTTGATCAAACAACTCCTGAGAAGTCAAAAGACTTAGAAGAAACACAAGCTGAAAGCTAAGCTTTAAGTCCGTATGTTTAATGATCAGAACCTGCGGACACTTCTATTTAGATATATTTTTACGATTTACGACATAAGTATAGAAGAATAAACTTAAAGCTGTCGTTGTTGCACACAGTAAATAGGTGAAACTATAGCCCTGTTTTGAAATCAGTAGTCCCAGCAAAATTGAACCTAAAGCAATACCTAAGTCATACATGGTAAAAAATGTGGAAGTTGCATGTCCAATCCGATGCTTTTCAGCACGTTGAATGGCTAGGGTTTGTAGGCAGGGTTGAGCTGAACCGAAGCCCATACCTACGCATACCGCTGCAATGAGCAAGCCCGCTAATGATTGAATTTGACTTAGGATTACAAGACCTAAACTAAACAAGAGAATAGCAGGATAAATTACATAATTTGCACCATGTTGATCATAAATCTTGCCAGTAATAGGGCGTAGGCTCATCATAGCAATAGCAAAGACAATAAAAAACAAGCTTGCATAATTAAGAAGATGCTTAGACTCTGCATAGGTAGAGATAAACGACATGATGCTGGCATAGGAAAAAGAGATAATCATGGCCATAATCGAAATGTTTAAGGCTTTTATTTCTATAAAATCATCTCTAGAGAGCTTATGTTTTTTACTAGATTTAGAATGTTTGGGCTTCGAAGGAATTGGGATAAAAAAGCAAAAGAGAAAACCAAGCCAGACACTAAATGCCAAAAATCCTGCAACCATTTGATAAGACATAGACTGAATGAGCGTCAAAGCGATGAATGGTCCTAGAACAATACCTAGGTTAATTGACATGACAAAATAGCCCATACCTTCGCCTTTACGTTTCTCTGGGATAAACTCATTCACAATAGGAACAGCCACAGTTGTAACAATGCTGAACCAGATGCCGTGCAGAAAACGAATCAATAAAAGCACCTGTAAGTTATCAGCTAAGAGATAAGCTAAGGAAAATAGGCAAAATAAGGCTTCCGAAATGAAAAGTGTTTTCTTTTGACCAAATTTTTCAATAATCAGTCCACTAAAAGGTCGAACAGCAATGGATGAAACCATAAACAAGGTCATGGCTAAACCTGCTTGCGTAAGATTTCCGCCCAAATCTTTTAAAATATAAATTGGTAGAATGGTGGTTTGTGCAAAATAAAAAATGAATAAGAACAAATTATTGAATAAGCAAAGAATAAAAGACTTATTCCACAGCGTTGGGGTATTGGATGTGGACATGCTGAACCTTTGGTTTGAGGCTAAGTCACAAGGCGCTTTTATATTTTTTATGCAGGGATCTTGAGACGCTATCGTACAGTTTAGAATTGTTTAATTATAGTACAAAAAACGTGAAAAGTGTAGTTATTGTGATAAACGGAAATAAATAGACGGTCACTGTGCTATAGAAAATGATTTATTTCTCAAAATAGGAGGATAATAAAAAATCAGTCCGAAGACTGACTTTGCTTATTTCAAACGCTTCAGTTTTATTTATAGTCCAGCTTCATAGGCTGTATTTGATAGAAGCTGTTCAACATCGGCCATATTGTCAGGCTTAATTTTATAAATCCAACCTTTACCATAGGGGTCATCATTGACAAAGTCTGGGTCATCTTCCAAATTTGCATTGATTTCAACAACGGTGCCTGATACAGGTGCATGAATGTCAGAAGCTGTTTTGACTGACTCAACGACACCTGCTTGTTGACCAGCTGTGATCTGTTGACCAACTTCTGGGGTTTCAACATAGACTAAATCGCCTAAAGCATCCTGTGCATGGTCTGAAATACCAGTTACAACCAGATCACCTTCAATACGCACCCATTCATGTGTACTTGCATACTTCAATTCTGAAGGATGATTCATGAATAACTCCTTAAAATACAAAAACATTTTTGCATGATTTATACATGCTTTTTTATAAAAACAAAAGGCTTATAAATAGGGATCTTTACGCCAATTACTTGGGCTGCGACCACTCCAGCGTTTGAATGCACGGCTAAAATTGGCTACATCGCTGTATCCTAGTTCATCTGCAATTTGTTCCAGACTATAGTCAGTACGAGAAAGTAGTGAGGTGGCATGGCGGTATCGAACTTCATCAACAATGGTGGAAAATGAAGTACCTTCAGCAGCCAATTGGCGTTTCAGTGTTCGATCAGACATGTGTAATAGGTCAGCCACGTGCTCGATGCTTAAATAGTGTTGTTCTGATCGGGTTAGAATGTCACGAACTCGCATAGATAATCTTCGGCGTT
This sequence comes from Acinetobacter sp. SW-226, assembly GCF_055632855.1. Classification (NCBI taxonomy): domain Bacteria; kingdom Pseudomonadati; phylum Pseudomonadota; class Gammaproteobacteria; order Moraxellales; family Moraxellaceae; genus Acinetobacter; species Acinetobacter sp. SW-226. The sequence continues at coordinate 1,734,658 of NZ_CM145752.1, forward strand.
CGCCCATAGCGGAGAGTTCGGCTTCACACTGATTAATCGCAATTTGGCTTGCAAGTGGGTCGGCATTGACCATTTTAAAGCCTAAGTAATGTTTATCAAAGCTTAAAAGTAAATGAGGTTGATCAAAACGAACACTATGGTTAGGCAATTTTGCGCGGTAGCGGTCAAAGCCTTCTGGCTCTGGAAAATCGAAATCAATTTCACCTGCCAGAGCCTCAATACCAGTGAGTGCCTTACTCATTGACACAATCCCAAAAATAATACTGATCGCAATATCCGTACGCAAAGGTTCAATATCAACATCGCAACGTAATTGTAAAGTTGCTTTTTCGCCAAAGGTAGAAAAGAAAAGCTGCAAAAAAGGCATACGTAGTTGAATAAAACGATTTGCCAGAACCAAAGCTTCACCAATATCATGTGTGGTCATGATGGCATAGCCAATGAAACCATGAATTGAAATACGCATCTGCGTACCAAGATGGTAGCCTAGAGTGGGCTCACCAGTCAGACGACTGGCTAATTTAACCAATTCATTCGCAGTATGCACTGGGATACGAAAATCAGGCTCAGCAAGTTGTTCGCTGGTGAGTTGAAAAGGGGAAAAGAGTGCCTCTGCGTTATAGCCCCAGCGAGACACAACATCTAATAACAATAAGCCATAAACACCAGGAATTCCTTGATCTTGGCGAAGTGAAACTGTTTTCATGCGCGATCCATTGCATTTTTCTTTCTTTTCGGTCTGAAGTTATATTGGCATGAATAATGAAAATCCATGAAGTATATTGTTTGACAATATACTTTGAGCAAATATAGGTTCAGTTTATCGGGGTTTGAATTCCTTTCAAGTAAATAATAAATAGCATAATTTTTCGTTGCACACATAAGTATTTTACTGTGCTTATAACGATTGTTATAAATAGGCTAATCGTGACTATAGATAAATTAAAAAGCCTAAATCACCTCTAAGGAGATCTAGGCTTAAATGATCATTCAGTCAATAATATTGTTTAGTATATTAAGCTTCCTTTTGCGCTTTGATCGGATGTTGTTCTGTTAAAAAACCACCTGTCTGACGCTGCCATAAATGTGCATAAATGCCATTTTTCTCAATCAGTTCCTCATGCGTCCCTTGCTCAGCAATATGACCTTCATCGAGCACAATTAAACGATCCATTTGTGCAATGGTTGAGAGTCGGTGTGCAATTGCAATTACCGTTTTACCTTCCATGAGGTCATCTAAACTAGATTGAATCGCAGCTTCAACCTCAGAATCCAAGGCACTGGTGGCTTCATCTAAAATCAGAATAGGCGCATCTTTTAAGAATACTCGAGCAATTGCGATACGCTGACGTTGTCCACCTGAAAGTTTTACCCCACGCTCACCGACATAGGCTTCATAACCCGATTTGCCACGTAAGTCTGTTAGTTGTGGGATAAACTCTTCAGCTTTGGCTTTGCGTACGGCAGCAAACATTTCCTCATCTGTTGCATTTGGACGACCATATTTAATGTTTTCAGCGACACTACGATGAAGTAAGGAGGTATCTTGAGTGACTAAAGCAATATTGCGACGTAAGCTATCTTGAGTAATGTCTTCAATATTTTGTCCATCAATTAAAATGTCACCTTGTTTTAACTGATAAAAATGTAATAAAAGTTGAATGAGGGTGGATTTACCTGCACCAGAACGACCCACAATCCCAATTTTTTCACCTGCACGAATATGTAAGTTTAAATTGTCGATGACATTTTTACTGTTATACGCAAAAGTTACGTCATTAAACTCAATCACACCTTGTTTAACTTCAAGGTCTTTAGCATTAGGCTTATCTTGGATATTAATCGGGCGACCAAGCGTTTTCATCCCATCTTGAATGGTACCGACATTCTCAAATAAGGCTGAGGTTTGCCACATGATAAACTCAGCAATACTACTCAGCTTTAAAATCATGGCTGTTGCTGCTGCAATGACACCAAGTTCAGCCTGTCCATTCATCCATAACCAGACAGCTGTGCCGAGTACACCAACGTAGAGCACGACATTTAAAAATAGGATGCTAATTTCATACTTTGCGCCCAACCGCATTTGCTTATAGACCGTAACCATAAACTCTTGCATCGAGGCTTTGGCATATTGGCTTTCACGCCCAGCATGGGCAAAGAGTTTAACGGTTTGAATATTGGTATAAGCATCGGTTACACGGCCTGTCATCACCGCACGAGCATCAGCTTGTTCGTTAGACACTTTGCTTAAACGTGGAATAAAGTAATACGCAGCACAAATAAATAAAGCCAACCAAACTAGCAAAGGCACAATTAACAACGGTGAAATAGCACCAAGGACTAGATTGACAGTGATAAAGTAAATCAATACATAGGCCAACATGTCGCCTAAAATGACCCAGAACTCGCGTATCGGCGAGAGCTGTTTGCATGACCTTTGCAGACAATCGTCCTGCAAAATCATTATGAAAAAAGTCGAGACTTTGTTTCAGCAAAAGATTGTGAAAGCGCCAACGCAAACGCATTGGGAAAGAACTAAACAAAATTTGGTGCTTAATAATGGACTGGAGGCTGGCAAAGAAAATGTTGGCTAACAAAATACAAAACAGCAGACTAAGGTTTGAACTGTGTTCTGCTAAAAAGGTTTCAGGCTGACTTTTGCTGAGCCAATTTACCAGTTCACCAATTTTTGCATAAAGGAGTGCTTCAAAACTGGCCGCACCAGCAGTGAATAAAACTAAAATCACTAAATATTGACGGACACCTTTAGCCGCCTGCCAAACAAATGGAAAGAAAGTGGTTGGTAAAGGCTGGTTTAGTCCTTCTTCTGGATAGGGATCAACACGCTTTTCAAACCATTTGAACATAAATAAAACCTTGTAAAAATAAGCTGTTTAGGGAATAACAGTTTGTTTTATAGATAATCAGAGTTCGAGAATTTTAGCATGAAAAGGTCGTTCAGTTGTTTGTAAATTACAAGACCATGTGTCTGTTTAGGAAATGGTAGTTTTGTCCAGAGAGAATTGCTTTTTAATACAAATTTTGTGCTTTGACATGGTGTTTTATACAAGGGAATCCAATTTAAGTTGGACTCCCTGAAACACTTAATGTGTTAGTTTGCTTGAGCTTCCGAAGTCGCCGTAACATCAGCTGCAGCAGCTTCCGAAGCAGAAGTCGTGTTTTCAGTTGTAACTACCGCTTGAGTTGTTTCTACAGATTGCGCTTCTGCTGCAAAGGAAGAAGTTGCTGCAACAGCTAAAAGAGTAGCCATGAAAGTTTTATTTAAAGTATTCATTTTAGAATGTCTTACTAAAGTTAAAAGGAATGGCTAATTTAATGAAGAGAAAAGGTGGATGTTGTGATAAAGTCGTATATTTCATGTAATTATTCACGTAATTTATTTACACAATACTCAATCTAATTAACACAGTTTTTAATCATTAATGTTAAGGCAGAATTGATTTTCCCGGGAAATGATGAAAATTAAGCCAATAGACTTAGTAAGTATTTTTATATATTTGAAGAGTTTGGGCACACTCAAATTGAAACTATTTGAGTGTGCTAAATAAGAAATTTAATGTTCAGATAGTGCAACTTGCATATCATGCCCTGAAGGTGCTTGGTAAATTCTGAGTCCAAACTCTGGAATAATCGCAATTAAATGATCAAAAATATCTGACTGAATAGCCTCGTAGTCTTTCCATGCAATTTGGTTGCTAAATGCATAAATTTCTAGTGGCAAACCTTTTTCCGTTGGCTGTAACTGACGTACGATGAGGGACTGGTGTTTTGAAATATTGGGATGCTGATTAAGGTATAACTCGACATAAGCACGGAACGTTCCGATGTTGGTCAAGCGTCTTTGGTTACACGGTGATGTATTGTCAAGTTTTTGGTTAAACTCAATCAATTCACTACTCTTATGATCTAAATACTGATCTAGTAACAGGAAATCGCGCAGTTTAACTTGCTCTTCTTCTGACATGAAATGAACACTGCTTTGATCAATATAAATGGAGCGTTTAATACGCCGAACGCCAGACTGTGACATTCCACGCCAGTTTTTAAAGGTATCGGTGACCAATTTGTTGGTTGGAATGGTGGTGAATGTTTTGTCAAAATTCTGTACGGTAATGGTATGTAATGACATATCAATCACATCGCCATCGGCATTAAGTGAGGGCATTTCAATCCAGTCTCCAATACGTACCATGTCATAAGATGAAATCTGCACAGAAGCCACCAATGACAAAATTGTATTTTGGAAAACCAGCATCAACACTGCAGCCATTGCACCAAAACCTGCAAGCAAAGTGAAGACATCTTTTTTCAGGAAAGTCCCGAGAATCATCAAACCACAGACAATAAAGATAATCAGCTTGATGAGTTGCAAATAACCTTTGATGGGTTTATTGCGTGATTTAGGATTACGCTGATACACCAAATTGAAGATATTAAGCAATTCACCGATGGCTAAGGCGATGGTCAAGAAGATGAATGCTTGCGCTGCCATTTGCACAAAGCTGACCATTTTCGCAGACAGGTGGGGGACGGTGACGATACCATTCATAATGACGATTGCTGGGACAATGTTCGCAATTCGACGAATCACACTATGCTGCGACATGATGTCATGATTGGCAAATTTTAGCTTAGTGATGAGATGCCGAATACCACGGACAACAACATGTTTAGCAATAATATAGGCCAATATTGCAATTAAAATCAGTATGCAAAACCCTGTGAGCATTTCGATCCAAGGATACTGATCTGACCAGTCTTTTAAGTTCTGTATAAAATGAAATTTATCCAAAATTTAGTCTTCTTTTGATTAAAACACTGAAAATAGTGTAATCAGCTATACAGATTAATCAAATCATGTCACTAAATTTATACACGTTTTCAACGACTTGATTATTTACTCGTTGTTGGGAGCGTTGGCTGAATTATAGATAGATTCAATAGATGTGTTGGATTGAAAGATAAAAGACCAACATGATAAGGAGGGATTTATCACTATCATTTTATTGTAAAAAAGCCTCCTTGTCGGAAGCTTCTTGAACGTTAAATGGTCAAATCATTACCACATTAAGTCATCTGGAATGACATAGGCTGCATAAGGATCTTCTTCATCAGTGACAGCTTCATTCTTTTCTGAGTTATTGACAATAATAAAACCTTCAAGTTTAGTATTGATACGTTCAGCTAAAGCTTTTGGTAAGAAAGCATAGTTGTCATGATCACGAGCAATCACCAAACTGCCTGCAACTAGGGCATTATAAATTTGTTGATTGATATATTGTTTTTTGATTTTGCCATTATCAATAAATTGGTAGATGACTTCGCCATCCGTATCACGGATTTTATGCTGTGAAATCATTTGAATAATGGCTGCTTTGAGCTCTTTTTCTTGCAACAGAGTTTTCTTCTCAAGCTCTATGGCTTGATCTTTCTCTAATTTTTGCTGTTTGTCTTGCGCAATTTTTGCCTTAATCTCAGCTTCATTGCTTTGACCAGTTCTTTGCTCATGCACTGCTTGTTTAGAGAGTTTTTTTGCCTTTTTATTGTCGACTAAACCGGCTTTGAGTAACTGAGCCTGTAATGCATTTTTAACCATAACGAATTCCACAATTGCGTTTAAATACGACGATATCGAAAATAGATGATCCAATATACAACACTAAGGATCAAGCTTAATGCTGTCGGGATTAAGAAAGAGTTGAGTTTGAAATAAGGGTAGATCAAACTTGCGCTGAGTCCACCAATGAAAAAACCAATTAAAATAAGAAGATGTAATACAACACGGCGTCGCTCGACCACGAGACCTCTTGCCCGATAGCCGAGTGCTAAACCTAAGTCGGTTAAGACACCAGACAAGTGTGTGGTTCGAATGATGGTTCCTTTGTAGTGGCTGACCATGGCATTTTGTACACCCATTGCAACACATGCCCAGAGCAGTGCATAGCGCGGAAAGTACGGCAGGAACAACCAGCATAGAAAAATAAAAAAAGCCACCAGACTAAGGGGTAAGCCATAACGGCGACCCAACTGAAAGTGGCTATTTCCTAAAATGATACCGCTGTAAAATGACCCCACCACATAGCACAATGTAACAAGCGCAAGGTATAAGATGTGCTCAGGTTGCCAGTTCGCAAGTGACATGGCTAAAACACTGATATTACCTGTCATGTGGGAAACGGACTGGTGTAATACTGTGACCAGTCCTAAAACATTAATCATTCCAGCATTAATTGCTAAAAAGAATGCACCCAGTTGTATCCAAAATGGTAAGTGTTGAAATGGCATAACTTCAAAATGAAACAATGTACTGATTCTACAATATATTATTTTGAAGCTCGGTCAACTGCTGCAGTGAATAATACATCAGTTGATGAATTAAGCGCTGTTTCAGTTGAATCCTGCAATACGCTAATCACCATCCCGATAGCAACGACTTGCATCGAAATATCAGAAGAAATACCAAACAGGCCGCAAGCAACAGGGATCAACAGCAAAGAACCACCTGCAACACCAGAAGCACCACATGCTGACACGGTCGCAAGTACTGATAAAATCATCATCGTAGTAAAGTCAACATCAATCCCCAAGGTATTGACTGCTGCAAGTGTAAGTACAGTAATGGTCACAGATGCGCCAGCCATATTGATGGTTGCACCCAAAGGGATTGCTACGCTTGCCGTAGACTCAGGAACGCCTAAGCGCTTTGCAAGGTCCAAGTTAACTGGAATATTCGCAGCAGAACTACGTGTAAAAAATGCAGTAATACCGCTTTCACGTAAACATTGGAATACTAAAGGATAGGGGTTGCTGCGTGTTACAACCGCAACCATAAGTGGGTTAATTACTAGTGCCACAAAAGCCATAGTACCCAGCAATACTGCAAGCAACTGAGCATAGCTTTCTAGAGTACTTAGACCCGTTTCAGCAAAAGTGACAGCCACTAAGCCAAAAATACCCACTGGTGCAAAGTTAATTACGAGGCGGATAACACTGTTTACCGCATGAGCTGTGTCATTTAAGAAGTCTTTAGTCGTGTCTTTTGCATGGCGAAAAGCTACGCCTAAAGCAACAGCCCAAGCTAAAATACCAATGAAGTTTGCTTCGCTAATTGCAGTTACAGGGTTAGCGATGAAACTGAGCAGTAAATTCTTAAAAATTTCAATCAGGCTACTTGGTGCTTGTAGATCCGTATTTGCAGGTAAATTTAAGTATAATGTACTTGGGAAAATAATACTGACGGCAACCGCTGCAAACGCAGCGAGCAACATACCAATTGCATACATGATGATAATTGGACGTAGATTTGCACTGTGGCCCACTCTAAAATTGGCAATAGAGGCAAGAACTAAAACGAAAACAAGTACAGGCGCCACAGATTTTAACGCTTTAATAAACAAGTCGCCTAGTAGGCTCAAATAAGGTGCAACACCGGGAAAAACAAGAGCTACACCAATACCTAAAATAATGGCAATGATAATTCGAGTAACTAAACTCATTCGCGCTAAAACAGAGAACATAGAGGCGCCTTGAAAATTACGAGGACAAAATACGGATTTTAAGTGCGCCATTTTATACCTAATTTCCTAACTGACTGAAAAATATTTAAATATAAAAATTAAGTTATTGTAATTTCAGTTTTTATTATTCATTCTTATTCATAAAAATGACATATTTAATGGGTTTTTATCATAAAAAGACATAGAAAGTTTTTCATTTATGCCAAAAAACTTTCATATATAGATCATATTGAATGTGTCGATAGAAGCTGTGGTGCAAGCGTTTGAATTGCTTGATAATGAGTCAAGAATATTTTTCCACTTAAATGCTTTAACAGTTTTGAGCCTTGTAACCGATCCATCACAGGGCCTTTAACTTCCGATAAATGCAACTGAATGTTTTGTTTAGATAACTCTAGATTGATATCTTCTAACATTTCTAAAGCACTTAGGTCGATACTGCTGATACTTGAACAATTGATCACTACATGAACCAGTGTAGGTTGCTGGCTGACTGCATTAATCAGTTCACCTTTTAAGACATTGGCATTGAGAAAACTTAGGTTTTCATCTATACGCATGGAAAGCACTTGTGCAGCTGTTTGAACATCATGACGTTCAACATTGCGAAAATGTTGTGTACCTTCGACCAAACCAATCACCGCAATATGTGGACGGCTAATTCTCCAAAGCAATAAAACAAATGTTGAGATCATGCCAATGATCAGACCTGTTGAAATATCTATACATACGACCCCAAAGAACGTGATCCACATAGCAATACCATCTGCTTTTGAATATTTCCATGCTTCAATAAAGGGTCTAAAGTCTACCAATTTCCAAATAGAGACAATAATCGTTGCAGCCAGAATGGCTAAAGGCAGGTTTTGAAAAAAACCAGTAAAGTATAAGCTCACTACAATAATCAATAATGATGATATCACTCCTGCCATAGGGGTTTGAGCGCCTGCATCTGCATTAACGACAGTACGAGATAAACTGCCTGTGACAGGAAAGGCTGAACTCAAACCAGCGCTGATGTTGGCTAATCCCAAAGCGATCAGCTCTTGGTTACTATTCAGTTGACTTCGATTTTGTAGCGCTGTTGCTTGGGCAATAGACAATGATTCAACAAAACTGATCATTGCGATCATGGTGGCGCCTGGCAACAGTTGCAGAACTAGAGCCCAGTTCCAATACGGCATATCGAGCGGAGGCATACCAGATGGAATGATTCCGACCGTTTTGATGCCAAGCGTTTGCAGTTGGAAAAAATAGACTAAGGCGATCGACGCAACCACTAAAAATAAAGGAATGGTGCGCGAAAGTAATACAGTCGATCCGAACCAAGACTTAAAGGCATGGCTGTTTAGCAGTTTGGGAGTGTAAATTAAAAAAGCGATGGCGCAGAGTCCAAAGACTAGCGTCCCTACGTGAGTGAGACTAATGTATTGCCAAACACTAGTTGCAAACTCGGGGATATTATTGGCTTTTAAAGGCAGATCAACAATAAACTTCAACTGACCCAAAGCAATGAGTAAGGCCGAAGCAATAATGAAACTTTGAATAACGGGATGACTAATGAGTTGAATTAAGAAACCAAAGCGTAGCATCCCCAAACACAGAGAAATAACACCGACCATGAGCGCCAATAGGCAGGCTGCCTGTATGTAGACAGGTGAACCAACTTCGAACATCGAATTCAAAGTCGCAAAGGTCATCATGGAAATGATGGCAACGGGACCAATCGAAAGCGTGGGACTGCCGCCGATGATGGCATAAATAATCATCGGGATGATACTGGCATATAATCCTGTAATTGGAGGTAAACCTGCCAACATGGCGTATGCCATACCTTGAGGAACCAACATGGCAATGACAATAAAGGATGCAAGTAAATCTGATTTAAAAGTAGGCGTGTCATAGTGCTTGAGCCACTGCCATGCGGGGAGATAAAGGCCTAGACGACGATTCCAATCAGACATAAAAAAATCTAAATCATAAATTTAGATATATTATGCATAAAAAATGCTAAGAAGTCTTAGCATTCATTATACTCATATCAAAAATAGCATAATCATTTGATTTTAAAGACGTGGTTTAGGGCAATACAACTGATATAAAGTATTTAAGACTTCTACCATACGTTCGTCTTTAATGGAGTAGTAAATTTGCTTACCGTCACGACGTGTATTTACTACATCGCTTTTGCGTAGCATCATCAATTGCTGAGAAAGTGTTGGCTGTTTGATGTCAGTAATTTCTTCAATTTGTGAAACATTAAGTTCTTGTTGCGACAAATGGCATAGAATTAATAAACGATCGGTATTGGCTAGAGATTTTAAAATACTCACAACAACTTCAGCAGAGTCGCGCATAGACGTGATTTCAAGTCCTGTGTTCATTTAAAACCTACTCATAAAACAAAACAACTGTGCGCTTAGTATAAAACCAAGCAGTTCATAATGTTGTGTTTTCATGTGTAATATGCATGGCTTTTAGTGAAATAAAATATTAGTTAAAGTTATATATACGTTCTATTTACATCAAAAATAGTTATCTTGAATATCACTTAAGTTCTCGATATTTATATAATTTAAGGATAAAAATTTAATAATATTTGTATTCTTTATGATTATTTATAATAAGCTTTTATTATTTTTTCATATATGAGTCTTATGACAGCATAATCTCTCATCTATTTATAAAATAGCACTATAAAATTTAAAAATATATGTATTTATTAAAGGCATAATTATTGCAACTTATTTTTTTTGACCAATAAGTAAATTTTAAGATGAATGTACAAATTTTTCCCTCAAATGAAGAAAGTGCAGAATATGTGGTTCTATCGTCTGGTTTAGGCGGACATGGTCAGTTTTGGCAACCCCAAATTCAAGTACTACAGTCTAAGTTTCATGTATTGATTTACGATCAAGAAGGTTGCTGTGCTGATGCAGCATTATTAAAACCAGATTATTGTATGCGAGATTTGGGGCAGCAACTTTTGCTGATTTTAAAACAGCATCATATTCAACGATTTCATTTTATTGGTCATGCATTGGGCGGCTTTATTGGTGCCGAATTAGCATATTTATGCCAACTGACAGCGTATCGGATGTTGTCCATCACGATTTTAAATGGCTGGGATACGCTAGATGCGCATACTTATAAATGCTTTGAAACACGAATCAATCTTTTAAAATGGGCTGGAACAGAAGCTTATGTCAAAGCGCAAGCATTGTTCCTATATCCACCCGCTTGGATTTCAGCAAATATAGAAAGTATTCAAAAACAAGAACAGCTCCAAATTCAAAACTTTCCACCACATGAAAATGTATTACGACGACTGAGTGCTTTAATGGCTTTTCAACTGAGCGAGGAGATACGAGCGGCTTTGCAGAATATCCCTATGCATTTGATCGCGAACCAAGATGATTTCCTTGTGCCTTACCAACGCTCACAAAAGCTAAAACAGTTGTTTCCGCATGCGCAGTTGACTCTTTTAAGGCAGGGCGCTCATGCGGCGACTGTAACTGAGACAGCACGGATGAATAACGAAATATTGGGCTTTTTAATAGCACAGGAAAGTTTGGTTTAAATGTTAATTGTTTAATTCAACTTTATAAAATAAAGGTGTCTAGATTTTATATCTAGACACCTTTTTCTTTAGGCGAATACATTTAAAAAAACTAGTTTGGTTCATTTTCTGCACAATGTTCGACCATAGATCACAAATATAGTGCATGGTGATAATTATTATTTTACTTTTTGGTAAAAAATAAAAACAATTAAAATACAATAAATATTTGAAAATAAAAAATAAAAATAAATTGGCACGGCTTATGCAAATGTATTTTTATCAAACAAAGAGTAAAAACTTTGCGCTGATTGAATATTTTTAATTCATCAGCATTCACCGAGGCCAGAGGATAAAAGAGATGAAAATAGGTGTGTTTTGCCCGATTGGAAATAATGGCTGGCTGCTTTCGGAAAGCGCCCCACAGTATATGCCTTCATTTGAACTAAACAAAAAAATTGTTCAACGCGCTGAGCATTATGGCTTCGACTTTGCTTTGTCGATGATTAAGCTGCGTGGTTTTGGCGGGAAAACTGAGTTTTGGGATCATAACCTTGAGACATTCACTTTGATGGCTGGGCTTGCAGCAGTAACCAGCAAAATCAAAATTTATGCAACAGCAGCGACATTGGTAATGCCACCTGCAATTGTGGCGCGTATGGCATCAACGATTGATTCTATTTCAAATGGGCGCTTTGGTCTAAATGTGGTGACAGGTTGGCAAGCTCCAGAATATACGCAAATGGGGATGTGGCCAGGAGATGAATATTTTGCACAACGTTATGAATATCTCTCGGAATATGTAGAAATTCTACGTGAACTTTGGGCAACAGGGCGTTCAGACTTCAAAGGAGAGCATTTTACCATGCAAGATTGTCGTGTCAGTCCACGTCCACAAGCAGACATGAAAATTATTTGTGCAGGTCAGTCTGATACAGGACTTGAGTTTTCTGCCAAATATGCCGACTACAACTTTGTCTTTGGTAAAGGGTTGAATACACCAACAGCCTATGCAGAAATCAATGACCGCTTAAAAGTACAAACGGATAAAACAGGCCGTGACGTGCAAACCTATGTGTTGTTCATGGTGATTGCTGCACAAACCGATGAAGAGGCACATGCAAAATGGCAAAAATATAATGCTGGTGCAGATATGGAGGCCATCAATTGGCTAATGAATCAAGGTGGTAAAGATACCAAATCTGGAGCAGATACGAACATCCGTCAAATGGCCTCTTCAGTTTCACCTGTGAATATCAATATGGGAACTTTAGTCGGCTCGTTTGAGCATGTTGCACAAATGTTAGATGAAATTGGTGAGATCCAAGGGACGGAAGGCATTTTGCTTACCTTTGATGATTTTGTACAAGGGGTCGAAGACTTTGGTCAGCGCATACAACCCTTAATGAAATGCCGTGAACATATCGTGGTTGAAGAGGATATTCCCCAAGCTGTTTTGGAGAAAAGTGCATGAATGAGCCGATTGTCTGTACAGAATTTACTAAACAGTGCCTGCACGCAAAAACATTGAAAGCCGAACCTGAACATATTGCATTGGCACCTGAGCACACGGCCTTGATCGTGATTGATATGCAAAATGCCTATACCTCAGAAGGTGGCTATTTGGATTTGGCTGGGTTTGATGTATCTAAAACTAGACCTGTGGTTGAAAACATTCAAAAGTCCGTTCTTGCTGCACATGCAGCGGGTATACAGGTGATTTACTTTAAAAATGGTTGGGATGATCAATATCGCGAAGCAGGAGGGATTGATTCGCCGAATTTCCATAAGTCGAATGCTTTAAAAACCATGCGCAAAAATCCTGAGCTACAGGGAAAGCTATTGGTAAAAGGTGGTTGGGACTTTGAGTTGATTGATGCACTAAAGCCAGAACCACAAGACTTGGTGATTGAAAAGCCTCGTTATAGCGGATTTTTTAATACCGCACTGGACAGCATGTTGCGGGTACGTGGAATCCGAAATTTAGTTTTTGTTGGTATTGCGACCAATGTTTGTGTTGAGTCAACTCTCAGGGATGGTTTTTCTTGGAGTATTTCGGGGTAGCTCTTAAGGATGCGTGCTATCAGGCTGGGCCCGTCGAAGCACAAGAAGCAAGTCTCTATAACATCAAAACCTTTTTTGGTTGGGTGTCTGATACACAAAGTTTTGTAAACACCTTCCAGACCTGTGGCAATAAGCCTCTGGCAAAAACAGCATAAGCCAAACATACAGTAGATTAAAGGAAGTCTCATGCCTAAAGAAATTATTGTGCCAGAAGGCACAGCGAAACCACTGGCTCCATTTGTACCTGCGACTAAGGCTGACAATATCGTCTATGTATCAGGCACTTTAGCTTTTGATGAACAGAACAATGTTGTCCATGTGGGCGATGCAGCTGCACAAACTCGACATATTTTAGAGACTATTAAACGAGTCCTTGAAACAGCTGGCGGTACGATGGATGACGTGACTTTTAACCATATTTTTGTGAAAGATTGGGGGGATTATGGCGCGATTAATGCTGTATATGCCGAATATTTTCCAGGTGATAAGCCCGCGCGCTATTGTGTCCAAACTGGATTGGTTAAGCCTGATGCTTTAGTGGAAATTGCTTCGGTTGCACATGTGGCTTGAGTTGAATAATCAAATTTTAACGTCCTGAATGGAGGAATTCGACATTCAGGACATGGAGAATACGATGAATGCAAAACTATTACACCAAGATCAGGTTGAAGCCATGCTAAACACTATAGTGCCTGAAGAAAAAGCGGAAGTGATATTGGATCAACACCTGTTCCGTCAAGGCATGGCGAATCTTGGTGCTGCGGTTAATGTGATTACGACGGATGGTGCTGCGGGTCAGGCAGGTTTTACTGCATCGGCAGTATGTAGTGTAACAGATACACCACCGACCTTATTGGTCTGTTTAAACCGTTCATCTTCTGTGTTTGATACATTTAAAACAAATCAAGTACTGTGTGTGAATACGCTATCGAGCCAGCAACAACATTTATCTAACGTGTTTGGAGGCAAAACTCCAATGTCTGAACGTTTTGCTCAAGGCACATGGTCCACACTTTTGACCAATGCTCCAGTCTTGGATGATGCCTTAGTGAGTTTTGACTGCGAAGTGGTGCAGAGTATGTCTGTGGGGAGTCATGATGTTCTGTTTTGCCAAGTCAAAGCCATGAAGCAAAGTTATGGACTGAATGCACTTATGTATTTTAAGCGTGGTTATTGCGAGCCATTACCAATGTGTTAATTCAAAAAATCCTACTTTTTAAGGGAGGGGAAACCCATGCAAACAAAAGAATCGTGGTTTCCAAAATTTAAGCCTTATCAAGGCGATTTAGATACAACTGCTGTGCAAACAGATGAGTACTTGCCCGTAGGCAAAAGCATTATTTTAGGATTACAACATGCTTTCGCCATGTTCGGTGCAACTGTGCTTGCGCCATTGCTGATGGGTTTTGATCCGAACTTAACTATCTTTATTACAGGGATTGGTACGATACTTTTCTTCCTAATGACTGGCGGACGTATGCCAAGTTATTTGGGGTCTAGCTTTGCCTTCATTGGTGCAGTGGTTGCAGTCACAGGCTACACGGGTGTCGGATCAAATCCAAATCTTTCGTTAGCATTGGGTGGAACCATTGCATGTGGTGTATTGTACGCTTTAATTGGCTTAATTGTGATGCGTACAGGCACAGCATGGATTGAAAAGTTGATGCCACCTATTGTAACAGGTGCCATCGTAATGATCATTGGTTTACACCTTGCACCTGTTGCAATTAAAAGTGTATCGGCCAATCAATTTGACTCTTGGATGGCCTTAATCACAATTATTTGTATTAGTGTGATTGCGGTATTTACCAAAGGGATGGTTCGCCGCTTATTGCTTCTTTTAGGCTTGGTTGCATCCTATTTTATTTACTTCTTACTGACCAATGTCATGGGTTTTGGTACTGCAATTGACTTTGCCAAAGTTGGTCAAGCAGCATGGTTTGGTTTACCGACTTTCCATAGCCCAACCTTTGATGTAAATGCCATGATGTTGATTGCACCTGTTGCAATTATTTTGGTGGCGGAAAACTTAGGACATTTCAAAGCAGTTTCAGCGATGACTGGGAAAAATTTGTCTCCTTATATGGGGCGTGGTTTCTTTGCGGATGGCGTGTGCACTACGCTTTCAGCTTCAGTTGGTGGAACAGGGATGACGACTTATGCTGAAAACATTGGAGTCATGGCGGTCACTAAAGTTTATTCAACCACAATCTTTGTTTTTGCAGGTGTGTTTGCCATTTTATTGGGGCTTTCCCCTAAGTTTGGTGCAGTGATTAGTACGATTCCCGTTGCACTCTTGGGTGGTGCATCCATTGTTGTTTTTGGTTTGATTACGGTTGCGGGCGCAAAAATTTGGGTCGATAACAAAATTGATTTTACCAAGAATAGTACTTTAATGATTGGTGCGGTGTGTCTGATTATGGGAACAGGTAATTACAGCTTACAAATTGGTAGTTTTGACCTAGGTGGTATTGGCACTGCAACACTAGCAGCTATTCTTCTTAATCTTTTCTTAAACCGAGGCAGTGAAAATGAGCAGGCCATAGAAAAGTCGGATGACCAAATCAATAGCACTATTGCACACGGTTAGGAGTACGTTTTGAGTCTGAATATTGCATTTATAGGACTGGGCGCAATGGGTTGGCATATGGCCTCCCATTTGCCAAAACTGGGTCATAATGTTTGGGTGTGGAATCGCACAGCGGAAAAAGCTGCATTGCATGCGCAAACCTTTGACACTGAGCCCGTTCAACTCCAACAAGCGGTGCAAGCCGATATTATATTTTCATGCTTACCGACCAGCGCAGATGTTGAAGCTTTAATTACATTACATCCACCTAAGTCTGAAAGTTTATGGGTGGACTGTACCAGTGGCGTGCCTGAGTCTGCGCAGCGAATTTCCACTGATTTGGCAGCACGTGGTGTAACTTACTTAGATGCACCTGTTTCGGGTCAAACCATTGGTGCTGAACGCGGTACGTTAACGGTTATGGTAGGTGGCAATATCGCTGGATTTGAAAGGGCAAAACCGATCATTCAGGCATTTGCGGGGCTGATTGAATACGTCGGGGAAAGTGGTGCAGGCTTTGCAGTTAAGGCGGTGAACAATACACTCATGGCAACACACTTATGGGCTCTGTCCGAGGGTTTGTCTATTTTGAAGCATCGAGGCGTTGATTTGGTCGGAGCATTGAGTTGTATCAATCACTCTAGCGGTAAAAGTACGATGTCTGAAACGGTGATGGCGCAAAAAGTTTTGAGCCGAACTTTTCAAAAAACTTTTGCTTTAAACCTGTTGCAAAAAGATATTGGCATTGCGTTGGATTTGGCGGAGGAAGGACAGATGAAAACTCCTATTTTTCATACAACGCAGGAATTGTTTTTAAAAACAGATCGAGAACAGGCTCCGCAAGTGGATTTTAGCGCGGCAGTCACGGAGTTGGAAAAGTGGAATAGCCTAACACTAATATAAGTGGCTCACTTGGTACTAAAAGTATGGGGAAACCCATACTTTTTCCGTTTAAATGATTTATTTATCAAATAAAAACATATGCACGACCAAATGTCAGTTTGCATTTAAAAATCAGGGTATGATAATCAATACATCATTAAAAACAACATAGGAAACATTGCTATGAGTACGGATTCAGCTTTTCCAACGCCTCATAATTTAGGGATAGCGGTTTATAGTAATAACGCAGAAGCGATTGGTAATACCCCATTGGTTCGTATCAACCGAATTATACAAAGCCCAGCAACCGTTTTAGCCAAAGTTGAAAGCCGTAACCCAGCATTTTCAGTCAAATGCCGTATCGGGGCTGCACTTATTGCAGATGCTGAAGCGCGTGGTGTACTTAAAGAGGGAATGCACATCGTAGAGCCTACCAGTGGGAATACTGGGATTGCTTTGGCATTTGTTGCTGCAGCAAAAGGCTATGCATTAACCCTGACTATGCCATCAAGTATGAGTATCGAACGCCGTAAAGTAATGAAAGCTTTAGGTGCTAACTTGGTGCTTACCGACCCTGCAAAAGGCATGCGTGGTGCGGTAGAAGAAGCACAGCGTTTAGTAGATGAAAACCCAGAAACTTATTTTTTACCACAGCAGTTTGAAAATCCAGCAAACCCAGCTATCCATGAAGCAACTACAGGCCCTGAAATTTGGGAAGCAACAGGTGGTAAAGTTGATATTTTAGTGGCTGGTGTCGGAACAGGTGGTACGATTTCTGGGATTTCAAGTTATTTTGAAAAAGTAAAAAAACAAGCCTTGTACTCAGTTGCGGTAGAACCTGCTGAGTCGCCGATTATAGGGCAAACCAAACGTGGCGAAGCTTTGACACCTGGACCACATAAGATTCAGGGGATTGGCGCTAATTTTATTCCTAAAAACTTAGACCTTGACTTGGTCGATGAAGTGATGCCAATTGATGCTGCAACAGCAATTGATTGGGCACGTAAAACAGCAAGTCAAGAGGGTATTTTAGTGGGTATTTCAAGTGGTGCAGCGATGGCGGCTGCAGCAGAACTTGCAGTACGCCCTGAAAATGCGGGTAAAACCATTGTGGTGATTTTACCTGATGGTGGTGAGCGTTATTTATCTTCAGTTTTGTTTGAAGATATTTCAGCTGATTAATTGGATGTAAATGTAAAAAGCCAAACATCAACTGTTTGGCTTTTTATTATTTTAGTCGCTTAAGCAGTTTTGAAACTTAAAGGACTGCGTGTGAAATTTTATCAGGTGTCATGAGGGCTTGATTAACATACAGTTTAATCAGGCGTTCGCGTGAACCAATTGATTTTTGATAATACGTTGAATTGAGCAACAAAGAGGCACCGTAGGTCACTGTCCATACATAAGATAAATAATCACGAATGGACATTGCGCTATCTAAAGACTTTAAGTAGTCAGAGGTCATGTCTTTAATTTCGATAATACGTTGCTCACGTATTTGATAGAGCTTCTCAAAAAGTTCTTTAAGTTTACGTTCGCTATTGGTTAAACGTTCTTCAATAACGTGCAGTAAAATCGTACGATTTGAATTTAACATGTTGTACAACATGTATTCAGAAACATAGGTTTTAATATCATTATTGTACTTCTGAGAAATTTCCAGCAAGCGAGTTTCATTCAATATAATCAACTCCAAATAGAGTTGGTTCTTACTTTTGAAATGCTTGTAAATTGTACCCTTGGCAATATCGAGTTCCGTTGCTAATTCGCTTAAGGTGATGTCTTGATTATTATCTAATAACAAAGTCTCAGCCATAGCTAAAATTTTCTCTTTGCGTAATAGAAAATTCTGTTGGCGTACTGAAGTCATTGGCTTTTCCAGTATATTTTATGAGAACTATAGAGAGGCTATTTAACTCGGTTCAATATTTAAATTCAACTAAGGTCTTGAATATTACTACAATCGTTTTAAAAATATCCACTTGTTCAAGAATTGAAATAAATTTGTTTGCAACAGCTGAAGACAACCGTCAATAAAGTTAGCCTCTAGAGATCACTTTTATGGAAATACATTTCATTTTTGTGATTTTTACACTATTGTCAGAAAAACTATATATTGCCTTAAACGTAGTGATGGATAGTTCTGGCTCAGATCTAAGCCTACATTGGTTATTGCGTGTTGAACTATTCGGATGCGTTCGATTCTGTTGAATATTACCGATAGCGCAAGATCATAACGTTGTGAGCGAAATCGTGGACTAAAGGCATCAAAAATAAGGCGTTTAAATTGAGCCTTTATTAAGACGAAGAATAGTTATGGAGCGTTTTTGAGTGCATAAAATGTCGCTTAAAAACAAATAAACATCAAAAAGGATGAATGGAAAATGATTGTTATTGTAGACGGTGTACGTACAGCAATGGGTGGCTTTCAGGGTTCGTTGTCGGCATGTACAGCACCTGAACTTGGTGCGGTCACGATTAAAGAAGTGCTAAACCGTTCTGGCTTACAACCGACTGATGTAGACGAAGTCATTTTTGGTTGTGTCCTTCCAGCGGGGCTTAAACAGGGCCCTGCACGTCAAGCAATGCGCATTGCAGGTCTACCAGACTCAACAGGTGCAACAACCATCAATAAGATTTGTGGCTCGGGGATGAAAGCCGTCATGCAAGCGGCTGACGCGATTAAAGCAGGTTCAGCTGAAATCGTGGTGGCAGGTGGTATGGAGTCGATGTCAAATGCGCCGTACCTACTTGAAAAAGCACGTGCGGGTTACCGTATGGGACATGGTAAAACAACCGATCACATGTTCCAAGAAGGCTTAGAGGATGCTGAAACAGGTTTGTCGATGGGTGTCCTTGCTCAAGAAATGGCAGATAAAAAAGGCTATACCCGTGAACAGCAGGATCAGTATGCCATTGGTTCTTTAAATAAAGCCGTTGCTGCGATTCAAGGTGGTTACTTTAAAGATGAAATCGTGCCTGTGACAGTGAGTAGCCGTAAAGGTGATGTTGTAGTTGATCAGGATGAGCAACCCCTCAATGCTAAAGTGGATAAAATTCCAACTTTACGCCCAGCATTCAAAAAAGACGGCACGATTACCGCGGCAAATTCGAGTTCTATTTCAGATGGGGCTTCTGCATTGGTTGTAACTTCATCTGATGTTGCAGACGCACGTGGTCTCAAACCATTGGCAAAAGTTGTGGCTTATGCCAGCAATTCTCAGCATCCATCTGAGTTCACTATTGCCCCTGTAGGTGCCATTGAGAAAGTTTTAGCCAAAGCAGGGTGGTCTGCGGGTGATGTTGACCTGTGGGAAGTCAATGAAGCCTTTGCGATGGTCACAATGCTTGCAATTGACGGTTTTCATTTAGACCCTGCTAAAGTGAATGTGAATGGTGGTGCTTGTGCACTTGGACATCCATTGGGTTCTTCTGGTTCTCGTATTATCGTGACTTTACTGCATGCCTTGAAACGTACTGGTGGGAAAAAGGGTGTAGCTGCTTTATGTATTGGTGGTGGTGAGGCGACTGCTATTGCCGTTGAGCTGTTGGGTTAAAGCTGTAATATCTTTAGCTGTGCCTGTGAAGAAAATGATTTAAATATCTATAATTCGGCATGGTTGATTTCATCAAAGGTTCGATTGATTCGGGCCTTTTTTGTTATGTAAAATATATGCAGAACATGCGACATAAATTTTCAGGAAAAGTATCTATTGTTTAGTACAGCTAAAGGTATAATTCATGTGCTTTTATTGTTGAAACGTCTGATATTAGACCTAGATGCTTATAAATGTAAGTTTTGAGCATTGGATCATCGCTATAATGGGTAGATGATGGATCGTCTACCATCACATGCATATAAGGAACATTTTTTTCGTGTTTGAACTGGACTGTAAATTACTCAGTATCTTTTTTTACGTTTATAAGTTTAAGAGTGTATCGCTTGCGGCAGATCATTTAGAAATGAGTCAACCGACGGTGAGTAACATTCTGAATAAAATTCGCCAACATTATAATGATCCGCTGTTTTTGCGGATTGGCAACGAAATGGTGCCGACAGAGTTGTCTAAGCAATTGTTTCCGTTGGTCAGTGAGGCTTTAAACAAGGTTGAAATCATCAATAACTTTACGATTGATTTCGACCAAGCCACTTCGCAGCAACAGTTTAGTTTGGCCATGACTGATGTTTCGCATTTGGTGTTGTTGCCGAAAATTTCGCAGTATTTAAAGAAACATGCACCACATATTCGTTTGAATATCCGTCCGATCACCTCTGAAACCAGTTATCAAATGGCAAATGGTGAAATTGACTTGGCGTTGGGTTTTTTACCGCAATTGGAAAATGGCTTTTATCAACAGCAACTGTTTGAGCAGTATTATGTGGTGATTGCAGCCAAAGACCATCCGCGTTTGACAGGTGACAGTATCAGCACAGCGCAATACTTGGCTGAGTCACATATTGATATTGATGCAGGCATGGGACATTACCATATTGAAAACGAGCTGCTTAATTTAGAACTAAAGCGTGACATTTTAATGCGTTTACCGAGCTATTTGGGGGTAGGCTTGGTGGTACAAGAAACAGATGCAATCGCCACAGTCCCATACTATTTGAGTGAAGTTCTACTTTCACGTGGCAATTTAAAGATCTTTAATGCGCCAATTGCCTTTCCAAGTTATGGAGTGAAACAGTATTGGCACATGTCTTGTCATCATAAAACCAGCCACCAATGGCTGCGTCATATGTTTCATGAAATTTTAATGAAATAGCATTCTTAAAAATTTGATGCTTTTTATTGGTGCGTATAGCAAAGATATTCGTGCTGAAAATTGAAAGCGCCCGTTTATTGCTCATAAATGGTATTACAAAGCTTGAAAATCGTAATACTAAATTGGCACGGCCTTTGCACAATCTAAACTGAAAGAGTGATCTAGGGTTCCGATACATTTTTGATGTATGTCTGTGACCGAGAGTTCACGGTTCGTAAGAACTACACGGAGGGATAAAAGCCCGGGAGGTAAACAGTTACGATTTAGGCAGAGGCGCATGAGCACAATAACATATCACGACGATAACGCACTATGGACTGAACTTTTACCGGGTGGACATCACTGGTCTGGGCGTATTCAACGTGGCACAGTCTTACAGTTTAAAGCCTTAGGGGCACAAGCTAACGTTTCTCTTTTCTGCGTCAACAGTGAAGATAAGCTCGAACGTTTTAATATGCCAGATAGTTTAAAGGCACAGCATACGGCATTTCTAAGTGCAGGACATGTGTTGTATTCGGACTTAGGTCGGGTTATGGCCTCAATTGTTCAAGACGATCATGGTTGGAATGATGCCTTGTGTGGTCCGAGTCGCACAGAACAAATTCAAAAACAATTCGGCACTCAAACTTTCCAAGATGCACGAAATAAGATGTATCGGAGTGGACGAGACAGTTTGTTACTTGAAATGACCAAGTTTTCATTAGGTCAAACCGACCTGTCAGCTACGGTCAACCTATTCTCCAAGGTTCGTCCTGATGATGCGGGCAACTTATCTTATGTTGATACTGACAATACCCATCAAATCATTGAACTGCGTTTTGAGATGGACTGTCTGGTGTTCTTATCTGCCGCACCACATGGTTTAAGCCAAGTCGTAAAGTATCAGCCTGCCGATATTCAAATGAGTTTATTCAAAGCCTCCGCTTTAACTGCACATGATATTTGTCGTGACTCATGCTCGCAAAACCAACGCGGTTTTCAAAACAACGCACGTTATTTCGCATTTGATGCTGTTTAAGCCCGAGGAGAATACGCATGACCATTTTACAAGCATTTGATCAAGCTGTTTTAAATGAAGTCTGTCCAGCGGGTGAGGCATGGATGGGTGAAGTAAAGAAAGGGCAGTATTTCCGTATTATTGATCTCGAAGGCAATCAAGCGGTCGATACCTTATTTATTTCTGCGGGCAACCCTGAAGAGCGTTACAGTGCAACTGATACTTTAGCTATTAACCAGCAGATTTATCTCGAAAAAGGCACAGCTCTATATACCAACTATGGCAATAAAATCGCCACGATCCATGATGATAACTGTGGTCGTCATGACACCTTGGGTGGCGCTTGTTCATGTGAAAGTAACACCGTACGTTATGCACACGACACATTTCCGATGCACAGCTGTCGCAATAACTTTATGACAGCTTTAGCTTTGCACCCAATTGCGAAAAAGCATGGACTGAATGTTCGTCATATTGGGCCGAATATTAATTTCTTTATGAATGTTCCTGTGAGCAGTGAGGGACATCTCAAATTTGATGATGGAATATCGGCGCCTGGTAAATATGTTGAAATTCAAGCGGAGATGGATCTTATCGTGCTGATTTCTAACTGCCCGCAGCTGAACAATCCATGTAATGCCTATAACCCGACCAAAATTCAACTGATTGTACGTGAAGGCAAGGAGTAATCTGCATGTTTAAAAAAGTTCTCATTGCCAACCGTGGTGCAATTGCCTGCCGAGTAATTCGTACATTAAAGAATTTAGGCATTCAGTCTGTTGCAGTGTATTCAGAAGCAGACCGTGATTCCTTGCATGTGACTTTGGCTGATGAAGCGGTATTTATTGGTGATAGCCCAGCCAGTCAAAGTTATTTAAATATTGAAAAAATTTTACAGGTTGCCAAAGAGACGGGTGCTGAAGCTATTCATCCGGGTTATGGATTCCTGTCTGAAAATGCCGAATTTTGTGACTTGTGCGAGTCACAGGGCATTGTGTTTTTAGGGCCAAATTCTGCACAAATGCGTAGTTTTGGTTTAAAGCATACCGCACGTGAACTTGCCATTCAGGCGGATGTGCCATTGTTACCGGGTAGCCAGCTTTTAGCAGACGAAGCGGAAGCACTGATCGAAGCAAATCGTATCGGCTATCCCGTTATGCTGAAAAGTACCGCAGGTGGTGGCGGTATTGGTATGCGTTTGGTGTGGAACGAAGTTGAGTTGAAAGATGCTTATGCAACCGTATCTTATTTGGCACAAGCCAATTTTAAAGATGCAGGTTTGTATTTAGAAAAGTTTGTGCAAAATGCGCGGCATATTGAAGTCCAAATCTTTGGGGATGGTAAAGGTTTGATTTTGGCTTTGGGAGAGCGGGACTGTTCAGTACAGCGCCGTAATCAGAAAGTAATTGAGGAAACTCCAGCACCGCATTTAAATGATGAACAACGTGATTATATTCAAGGTGTTGCAATTCAACTGATGCAGTCAGTGAATTACCGTTCGGCAGGTACGGTTGAATTTGTGATGGATACTGACACCCAAAAATTCTATTTCTTAGAGGTGAATACACGCCTACAAGTTGAACATGGTGTGACCGAGCAAGTGTTTGGTGTAGACCTTGTGGAATGGATGGTCACTTTAGGTAGCGGTGACTGGACTGCACCGATAGAGGCGCTGAGATCTAAAGGCCATTCGATTCAAGTCCGTTTATATGCCGAAGATCCAATTAAGAACTTTCAACCCAGTGCTGGCTTACTGACTTATGTCGACTTTGACCCACAAGCACGCAATGAAACATGGGTCGAAACAGGTTCAAATGTATCTTCCTTTTATGATCCGATGATTGCCAAAATCATTGTGGCCTGTGAGAACCGTGAAAGGGCAATTCAAGCCATGAGTGATACTTTGGCAAAAACTTCAGTGGCAGGAATTGAAACTAATCTTGAGTATTTACAAAATATTATTGACTGTGACGTGTTTAAAACAGGGATACAGACCACACGTTTTTTAAATACTTTTGAGTGGAAAACCCAAAAAATTGAGGTGTTACAGTCAGGTATTCAAACCTCAATACAAGACGTCAATGGTCGTTTGGGTTACTGGGATGTTGGAGTGCCACCATCGGGTGCGATTGATCCTTTATCTTTAAATATAGCCAATCAACTATTGGGGAATTCATTTAATACCGCAGGGCTAGAATGTACATTACAAGGCCCAACTTTAAAGTTTCACTGTGACAGCCAAATCGTGATTACGGGTGGTGAGATGTTTGCGACATTGGATGGTGTCGACGTTGCCATGTGGCAGACCCTTAATGTTAAAAAAGGGCAAATCCTTAAAACGGGTAAAATCACCACAGGTTGTCGCAGTTATATTGGTATTAAAGGCGGGCTGAATGTACCCGCCTATTTAGGCTCGCAAGCGACTTTTACTTTAGGTCAGTTTGGTGGTCACGCAGGACGCAATTTACTCATTGGAGATATGTTGCCCATTACGGCTTATACCTCAGCAGAAACTGTTGCACTCAGCGCAGCACAGGTACCAAGCTTTAGCAATGCTTGGAACATCGCGGTGATGTATGGACCGCATGGTGCGCCCGACTTTTTTACTAAACGTGATATTGAGCGCTTCTTTGAGCAAGAGTTTGAAATTCACTTTAACTCAAGTCGTACAGGCATCCGCTTAGTCGGTGAAAAACCTGAATGGGCACGTACCGATGGTGGTGAGGCAGGACTACATCCTTCAAATATTCATGATAATGCTTATGCCATTGGCGCGATTGACTTCACTGGAGATATGCCGATTATTTTAGGGCCCGATGGTCCAAGCTTAGGTGGTTTCGTTTGCCCAGCGGTGGTGGTTAGTTCAGAACTATGGAAAATTGGTCAGCTTAAAGCGGGGGATAAAGTTAAATTTATCCCAATTTCTTATGATCAAGCACAAGTATTGAATCAAAAATATCATGCCGCGTTAAAAGCGGATACGACTGAAAATGTAGATTTTGCCCCAAGCTTGCATGCTGAAATGGACACACTCTCAGATGCAGTTTTGGCGACTCTAAAAGGTGTGAACGCTGCACCTGATGTGACTTATCGCCCCGCAGGGAACAGTTATTTATTGGTTGAATACGGAGAGTTGGTTTTAGACCTCAATTTACGTTTCCGTATTCACGCTTTAATGCAATGGGTCAAAGACCAAAGTATCGAAGGGATTATTGATTTAACCCCAGGAATTCGTTCGCTACAAATTCATTTTGACTCATTAAAACTTGATCAAAAACATTTATTGTGGCTTTTACAGCAAGCAGAAAATGAATTGCCTGACGTGACCGCAATGGAAGTGCCGTCACGCACAGTCTATTTACCTTTGGCTTGGGAAGACTCGCAAACCCAGCTGGCAACTGAGCGCTATATGCAAACGGTACGTCCAGATGCGCCGTGGTGTCCAGATAATATTGAATTTATCCGCCGCATCAATGGACTAGAGTCAAAACAAGCGGTGAAGGATGTTGTGTATAGTACCAATTATTTGGTCATGGGCTTGGGGGATGTTTACTTAGGGGCACCTGTGGCAACACCACTGGATCCACGCCATCGTTTAGTAACCACCAAATATAATCCTGCACGTACATGGACGCCTGAAAATGCAGTCGGCATCGGTGGAGCGTATATGTGTGTCTATGGCATGGAAGGCCCTGGCGGTTATCAGTTTGTTGGGCGTACCACCCAAATGTGGAGTCGTTACCGCAAAAATCCAGACTTTGAACAGGATAAGCCATGGTTACTGCGCTTCTTTGATCAAATTAAATTTTATGAAGTATCTGAATCAGAATTGATGCAAATGCGGGAAGACTTTAAAGCAGGGCGCTTAAAGCTCCGTGTAGAAGATGGGGTTTTAAATCTAAAAGAATATAATGATTTCCTCATTGAAAATGCAGCATCCATTTCAAGTTTTAAAGCAGTACAGCAAGCGAACTTTGATGAGGAACGCCGTCGTTGGCATGCAGCCGGTTTGGTTGAATATGTTTCTGAAAGTCTTGATGCGGTTTTAGATGACAGTGAAATTCAGATTCCTGAAGGTGGCTGTGCAGTAGAGTCGCACATGCCGGGTTCTATTTGGAAAATTGAGTGTAATTCTGGAGATGTGGTAGAAGAAGGAGCGACATTAGCTGTGATTGAAGCTATGAAAATTGAAATTCCAATTATTGCCCCAGAACGTATGCGTGTTGAGTCCATTACTATTGAAAAAGGACAAACGGTCAAAACAGGTCAGGTACTGTTTACGTTAGCCCCTGTTGCTTAAACTCAAATATTCCTAAATGAAAGGATTGCTAGGGCAGTCCTTTTTATTGCGTTTCAAAGCAGATAAATCTAATCACTACATCATTTTGTTAAATAAAGCTTCCGATGCGTAGCAGAAAATAGATTGTTATGAAATGGTTATAAAATGATGTTTTGCATGAAAATATGCTAATTTAGTACGACGCTAAAAAACATTATGGCTTGTATGAAAAAAACATTACTCGGCATGTTATTCATGTTAACTACATCAGTAGTTATGGCAAATACGCCAAATCAGACTGAGGTCACTCAAGCATCAAATCAAAATAATATTCGCGTGATGACTCGCCCAGAAATCGTGGGTTTGTGGGGAATGGAGCTACCAAACAACAGGAAATGCGTTGAATACTATAATTTTAAAAGTAATAGCGATGTCGTGATCAAAAGTGGCGAGGAATGGTCTACAGGAATTTACGACTATCAACCGTCAAACGATCAAAATGTTCAGTTGCCCGCACTCATTTTGCAAGTGAAGTATGATAATAATGAAGTCGATTGTTCTGGCTTAAAAGAAGATCAATCTGGTGAAATGTCTCAATACTTTGTGAAATGGAAAAGCCCATCAACCATTAACTTCTGTGCCAATGATAAAGGTCAGCAGTGCTTTGCAACACTACGCCGTGTTTTGCCTTAAGTATTTGTATCGTCTATAAAAAAACCGCGATTAATCGCGGTTTTTTTAGAAAGACTAATCAACTCTTTAGATTAGTCTTTATCTTGATGACCTTCAATTTGCTTTAACAAGTGTTTTTCAAGATAGTGAATATCCATCGCTTGTTCGCAGAACTTTTTATCTTGAAGAATCAAATCTTTGTGCAATGGAATATTGGTTTTAATTCCAGTCAAAATCATTTCATCAAGTGCTTGGCGCATACGTGCAAGAGATGTTTTACGATCTTTACCGTGTGCGATCAGCTTCGCGATCATCGAGTCATAATAAGGTGGAATGCTATAGCCTTGATAGATATGTGAATCAAGACGAATACCTGCACCACCTGGTACATAAAAGTTCTCAATTTTACCTGGTGAAGGTAAGAAGGTCGTTGGATCTTCAGCATTGATACGGCATTCAATCGCATGGCCTTTGACTTCAACTTGATCTTGTTCAATTTCAAGACCCAAGCCACCAGCAATGCGGAGCTGTTGTTCAATAATGTCGATACCTGTCACCATTTCAGTTACAGGGTGCTCAACTTGAACACGTGTATTCATCTCAATAAAGAAGAATTCACCATCTTCAAACAAGAACTCAAAGGTACCTGCACCACGGTATTGCATTAATTTACAAGCATTTACGCAAGCTTCTAAAATGTCAGCACGTGCTTGCTCAGGTAAGTTTGGCGCAGGCGCTTCTTCTAACACTTTTTGATGGCGACGCTGTAAAGAACAGTCGCGGTCATAGAGATGAATCGCGTGACCATTACCGTCAGCAAGAACTTGAACTTCAACGTGACGAGGTGTTTGCAGGAAACGTTCCATATACACCGTGTCATCGCCAAACCACATTTCAGCATCACGCTGTGCAGCTTGAACAGATTCAAGTAGGGTGTCGACACGTTCTACAATACGCATACCACGACCACCACCACCAGAAGCAGCTTTCACGATCAATGGGAAACCAATTTCTTTGGCTTCTGCTAAAGCATTTTGAGGTGTAACTGCATTTGCAGATCCCGGTACGGTTGGAACACCTGCTTTACGCATTGCGGTAATGGCAGAAACTTTGTTACCCATCAAACGAATATGTTCAGGGCGTGGTCCAATAAAAATGAAACCTGAGTTTTCTACAATTTCAGCAAATTCAGCATTTTCTGATAAGAAGCCATAACCTGGGTGAATGGCATCTGCACCTGAAATTTCAGCTGCTGTAATAATGGCAGGAATATTCAAGTAGCTTTCACTGCTTGCACCTGGTCCAATACATACTGCTTCATCTACAAAACGTAGGTGCATTAAGTCTTTGTCAGCATCTGAATAGATCCCTACAGTCTTAATCCCTAAAGTTTTGCAGGCACGGGTGATGCGCAGGGCAATTTCACCACGGTTTGCAATTAAAACTTTTTGCAACATTATGAGTCCCCGTCTATTACGCGCGGTAGCGGAATAATGGTTGACCGAATTGGATCACTTCGCCGTTTTTCACTAAAATTTCTTCAACTACACCGCTTTGCGTTGCTTCAATCGGGTTCATGATTTTCATTGCTTCGATAATACCAAGTGTTTCACCAGCCGTGATTGTTTGACCGACTTTAACAAATGGCGCTTCACCTGGGCTAGGAGCAGCATAGAACACACCAACCATTGGCGAAGTTTCTACAGCACCACGTGGTGTTTTTGCTGCTGGAGCTTGGGCAACAGGAGCTGCCATAGCAACAGGAGCACCAGCTGCAACAACTGGACTGCGACGAGTAAGAGCAATAGATTGATCGCCTTCTTTAACTTCAATCGCTTGTAAGTCAGATTCAATCATCAGGTCGATGAGTTTCTTGATTTTACGAATATCCATGTGACAATATTCCTAATTATGATTGCGTAGAGGATTGAATTTTGTTGAGAGCGTAATTGAGCGCAGCGCTATAACCTTGAGCGCCTAAGCCACAAATCACGCCAATGGCTTTATCTGATAAATATGAATGATGTCTAAACGCTTCGCGCGCATGAACATTTGATAAATGAACTTCAATAAATGGAATGGCTACACCAAGTAGCGCATCACGAATTGCCACGGAAGTGTGGGTGAGCGCAGCAGGATTGATAATAATAAATTGCACGCCATCCGCTTGGGCTTGATGAATACGGTCGACAATGGCACCTTCCCAATTACTTTGGAAAGTGTCGAGAGAAATGGAAGCATGTTTAGCTTGGGCGATGAGTTGTTGGTTGATGTCTTTCAGCGTTAGAGAGCCATAAACTTCTGGTTCACGCATTCCTAGCAAATTTAGATTCGGTCCATGAATAACCAAAATGGTCGAACTCATTTAGCTTGCTCCATTTATAAGTTGCAATAATTCTTTGCAAGATGGCTGCAAAGTTTGCGTATTATGGCATAAAGTTCTACATTTTTTTTATAGTTTGTTTGAATTGACGTAGATGCTTAGTGCCAAACTTCGGCAATATAATGTAAATTTTGCAAGGAATTGGCAATGTTAAAAGATTACAAATTTTCGAATGATTACTCTTTTTTACATTGTAAGTTAAATTGACCAAAAACTGCATTTTTGTTTTAGGTTTACAGCATGTAAATGACGTAGTTACCCATGCGAAAAACAGTATGATTCTGTTGATCACGCTGAAATTTATTACAGTATCTTAACCGATTTTTAAGTGCTAACACTGTATATCAAAATAACAGTACTGTCTGAAAGTGTTTGTATCTGCTGACTTGGCCATCAAACCGCTTTATCGCGCAGGCTCGAATAAATCAGATTTCAAAGTCTTTCTAAAGCAGCATATTTTCTAAAGTGAATAGAAATATAAGATCACTTTCTTTAAATAAAACATAAGTTTGTTACATCAATATTTAGAAATGCTTTATTTTATTCACGGATGTATTCTGACAGTTACATGTTATGAAAATAATGGAGTTATCCTAGGCGGGATGTGGTCAAGCCTAAAGCTATAGTTATTTCTTTAGTTTTCGACTTGTTTTTTTGCCTATGTTTAGTTGTGAGTGAATTGTAGCTTGTATGTCTGAATACTTGGTTTTGGGTAAAAAAAATACAGTCATTTCATATGGTTTTTTGATCCAAAGATTGGCTCAATCACGCCATGATTGGCTATTTTGTTCACTAGAGCGTTCTTGATCATGACAAAAGTAGCAGAGTAGTGCAGGTTGGGTATTGGCAATAAGTACGATAGAGTCGGAAAAGGTCTAAAACACATAAGTATTTATGGTTGTTTTATATGCAGTTTTTAATTCTCTGACGACAGAAATATAAAAAACAGCCCGCAATGAGCTGTTCTTTTATCAGGTAAAACGATTAGGCAATAAAATCCAAGATGACCTGATTGAAAATTTTGGGCTGTTCAATATTTGAGATATGTGATGCATCTATTTCAAATAAAGCACTACTACGTACATGATTGACCATGTATTGAGCATCGGCGATTGTAGTCACAGGGTCTTTACTACCTGCAATCACAAGTAGAGGTACTCGAATACTTTCGAGTTTTTCACGTAAATCCGCTTTAGCCAAAGCTTCACAGCAACTCGCATAACCTTCTGGGCTGCCAGCACCTAAGTCGTTTGAAAGCACTGCTACTGTTGCTGCGTTGCTTTGGATAAAGGGTTCGGTAAACCAACGGCTCGCGGCCGTTGAAGCAATCGGTTCTAAACCTTGGCTACGAACGAGAGATGCTCGCTCATTCCAAGCCTGTTCACTGCCAATTTTTGCGGAAGTATTGCATACAATCGCACGGTGGAAACGTTCAGGCTTATGAATGACTAACCACTGACCTGTGAGACCGCCCATAGAAATGCCGCAAAATATGGCTTTTTCGATGTTCAGGTGGTCGAGTAAATGGATCAAGTCTAGACCAAGTAGTTCAATATCATAAGGTCCTTGAGGTGCAGAAGACTGACCATGCCCACGAGTGTCATAGCAAATCACGAAATAATTTTTCTGGAAAAAATTGATTTGTGGCTTCCACATGTTGAAGTTTGTACCCAGTGAGTTTGAAAAAACAAGCGCAGGATTTTTTGAATCACCAAAGGTCTGATAGTGAATTTCGGCATTATTTGAAGTAAAACTTGGCATAAGTTCTTCCTTAATTCATTAAAAATTTTCAGTGTTTCTACTGTTGTTATCAGCAATAAGTGTTATGAGTAGAAATACCACGTCAGATCAGAAGGAGGGTTAAACGCGCTGAATAATCATTGCAATCCCTTGACCGACACCAATACACATCGAACACAAGGCATAGGTTCCACCCGTTTGTTCTAACTGGTTTAAAGCTGTGGTGACTAAACGTGCACCCGATGCACCGAGTGGATGACCGATGGCAATTGCACCACCGTTTGGATTCACTTGAGTGGTGTCGTCCGCTAAACCAAGATCACGCGTGACCGCCAGTGCTTGTGCTGCAAAGGCTTCATTTAGTTCAATCACATCCATCTGCTCTAATGTCAGATTGGCTTGTTTGAGTAATTTTTTGATGGCAGGCGCAGGTGCAAAGCCCATGATGCGTGGTTCTACACCCACAACCGTAGACGCAATAATCTTGGCACGTGGTTTAAGTTGGTACTGTTCAACCGCTTGTTCCGAAGCAATCAGTACAGCAGCCGCACCGTCATTGATGCCTGATGCATTCCCCGCAGTGACGGTGCCTTCTGCTGTCACGACTGGCTTGAGTTTTGCCAAAGCTGCTAAGGTGGTCGAGGCACGTGGATGTTCATCCGTGTCGACCACAATTGGATCACCCTTACGCTGTGCAATATTCACAGGGATGATCTCATGTTTAAAAAAGCCTTGAGCTTGCGCGGTTGCGGTGCGCTGTTGACTCGTCAAGGCAAACTGGTCTTGATCTGTACGATCAATATTAAATTGTTGTGCCACGTTCTCCGCGGTTTGCGGCATGGTGTCTACACCATACATCGCTTTCAGCTTAGGATTGATAAAACGCCAGCCCATGGTGGTGTCTTCAATCTTTTGGCTACGACCATAAGCCATTTCTGATTTGCCCATGACAAAGGGTGCACGTGACATACTTTCTACACCACCGGCAATGATCAGATCGGCTTCACCTGCTTTAATCGCACGGGCTGCCATCGCAATGGCATCGAGTGACGAACCACATAAACGGTTCACAGTCGTGGCAGGAACTTCGACAGGTAAGCCAGCAAGGAGTGCTGACATACGGCCAACATTACGGTTGTCTTCACCCGCTTGATTCGCGCAGCCGTAGATCACGTCATCGACTTTAGTCCAATCCACTGTTGGATTGCGTTGCATCAAGGCTTGAATTGGCACTGCACCCAAGTCATCGGCACGGATTGGAGCGAGTCCACCTGCATAACGGCCGAATGGGGTACGGATGGCATCAATAATGTAAGCGTTTTTCATATTTCATTTTCCCTTTATCTAAAATCCCTCCCAACCTCCCTTTATCAAAGGGAGGAGTTCCCCTCTTTTTAAAGAGGGGTTAGGGGAGATTTATTATTCCTGCGTCGCATCCACTAAAGTTGCACCCGTCATGGCCTGCAATTCTGCAAAGCTTAAACCGTCGACTTTCTCAATCACTTTTAAACCCTCTGCGGTGACATCAATCACACACAGGTCGGTGTAAATACGGTCTACACACTTCAAACCTGTCGCTGGATAGCTCAGTTCAGCCACGACCTTCGGTTCACCTTGTTTGGTCACATGGTCGGTGGTGATAAAGACTTTCTTGGCACCGACAGCTAAGTCCATTGCACCGCCAACCGCAGGAATCGCATCAGGTGCACCGGTATGCCAATTGGCCAAGTCACCATTGGCTGCCACTTGAAAGGCACCGAGGACTGCAATATCTAAGTGACCACCACGCATCATGGCAAAAGAATCCCCATGATGGAAAAAGGCACCGCCTTGCAGCATGGTCACATATTCTTTACCCGCGTTGATCAGTTCAGGGTCTTCTTCACCTTTTTCAGGTGGCGGGCCAAAAGCCAACAGTCCATTTTCAGAATGTAAGAACACGTCTTTGTCTGACGGTAGATAACTGGCAATCTTGGTCGGTAAGCCAATCCCAAGATTCACATAAGCCCCATCGGGAATGTCTTGTGCCACACGTTCTGCAATTTGGTTACGGCTGAGTTTTTGATAGCTCATGATGTTCTCCCGATTACACAGCAACAGGTTCTGGTTGAACCTGCACCACGTGTTGAACAAAAATACCTGCGGTGATGATGTGTTCAGGGTCTAAAGCCCCTAAGTCCACCACTTCAGAGACTTGTGCAATAGTCACACTGGCAGCCATGGCCATAATCGGGCCGAAGTTACGTGCCGATTTGCGGTAGACCAAGTTACCCCAACGATCGCCTTGCTGCGCTTTAATCAGAGCAAAGTCGGCTTTGATTGGATATTCCAGTACATAATCTTTACCCTCGATGTGACGGGTTTCTTTGCCTTCAGCCAATAAAGTACCGTAACCTGTAGGCGTAAACACAGCACCCAGTCCCATGCCTGCGGCTTGGATACGACAGGCCAAGTTACCTTGAGGCACCAGTTCCAATTCGATTTTGCCTGCACGATAGAGTTCATCAAAGACCCAAGAGTCGGACTGACGCGGGAACGAACAAATGACTTTTTTCACAGCACCCGCTTTCAGCAGCTTGGCTAACCCATAGTCGCCATTGCCAGCATTGTTACTGACGATGGTGAGGTCTTTAATGCCGAGTTGAATCAAGCCATCAATCAGTTCAGCAGGTTGTCCTGCTGTGCCAAAACCACCGATCATGATGGTTGAGCCATCCTTTATTTGCGAAAGTGCTTCTGTTAAAGAAGCTGAACTTTTATCAATCATAATATTGTCCTAGGTACAGCGTACCTATTAACTTTTAGAACTTGAATTGGAGCGTGAAGCTAAAGCTGAAACTTCAGGACTACGTTTGGTTAAAATCAGATGCGCAGTTAAACCAATGACGATGCCCCAAAAAACTGAACTTAGGCCTAAAAAATGCATACCTGAAGCTGTAGCCAAAAAGGTAATGAGGGCAGAATCGCGTTGAGATTCATCTTTCATGGCTACAGCAATATTGGTTGAAATTGCACCGAGTAAAGCCAAGCCAGCCAAAGCAGCAACAAGCTCTTTTGGTAGCAAGCTGAAGAGCAGAACGATACTGCCTGCGAACAAACCACCTAAAATATAGAAAATGCCGTTAGCAACGCCTGCGATATAGCGTTTTTCTTTTAACTCATGCGCATCTTTGCCCATACACAGTGCAGCGGTAATGGACGCCAAAACGATGGTGATACCGCCCACACATGCAACAGCTAAAGACGCAATACTGGTGGTGGTGATAATCGACTTAGCAGGCATGTCATAACCACTCAGTTTCATGATGGCCATGCCCGGTAAAAACTGTCCCGTCAGACTGACTAAAATTAAAGGCAGGGCAAGGTTTAAGGTGGAGTGCCAAGTCCATTCAGGGCTAATGAACTGAGGAATCGCAAGTTGGAAATCTAAACTCACCGCATTCATTTCACCAAGCCCAAAGCTCAAGGCTACACCTGAAAGCAGTACCCAAAGCATGCTATAGCGTGGTGAAATTCGTTTTGCGACTAAAAAGACAAACAGCATGCTAAATACAATAATCGGCATACTGTTAGTTGCACTAAAAAGACCCAAACCAAACTGAAATAAGATCCCTGCCATCATGCCTGCTGCAACCGGCTGCGGAATCCATTTCAACAATTTATCGAAGTAACCACTGATCCCGATCAGGAAAATTACTATTGCTGAGGTGATATAAGCGGCTACAGCTTCATTCAGGCTAATATTCGGAAACAGCGTGACCAATAAAGCTGTACCTGGTGCAGACCATGCGGTAATCACAGGGACTTTAAACTTAATGGAAAGGAAGATCCCTGCCACGGCTGCCCCTATAGAAATACCCCAAATCCATGAAATCATCATGGTCGGGGAAACCTGAGCTTGTTGCGCAGCCTGAAAGAAGATAATGAGTGGTCCTGAATAGGAAATCAGTACCGCCAAAAAACCTGCGACAGTGGCTGAAATAGACAAATCTTCTTTCAAAGTTTTAAACAGGGTAGCCATTCATTTGCCTCCATGCAGACATGATCCTGTATATAAAGTTTTGCGACGATCAATTAGCCTTGATCGCCACCGCCTACAGGAACCACTGTACCTGTCATATATGACGAATCATCTGAAGCAAGGAATACAATCGCATTTACTTGTTCCTGAATCGTGCCATAACGGTTCATAAAACTACGATCAATGGTTTGATCGACCACTTGTTGCATCCATGCTTTTTCATTTTCAGACAGTGGATTTGCATTACGTGGCACTTTACGCGGCGGTGCCTCGGTTCCACCTGTCGCAACTGCATTCACTCGGATGCCATCTTTGGCATGTTCAAAAGCGAGTGATGCAGTGAGAGCATTGA
This sequence comes from Acinetobacter sp. SW-226, assembly GCF_055632855.1. Taxonomy (NCBI): domain Bacteria; kingdom Pseudomonadati; phylum Pseudomonadota; class Gammaproteobacteria; order Moraxellales; family Moraxellaceae; genus Acinetobacter; species Acinetobacter sp. SW-226. Next base: position 1,770,487 of record NZ_CM145752.1, read on the forward strand.
CCCCACCTTTGGATGCCGAGTACGGCACACGGTTGATGCCACGAGTTGCAATAGAAGACACATTTACAATCGTACCTTTCTGATTTTTAATCATTTCAGGTAAAACTGCACGACAACACCATAGCGTTGGAAATAATGAGCGATTGACTTCTTTGATGATTTCTTCTTCAGAAAATTCGTCAAAGGGTTTCATCCAAATTGCACCACCGACATTATTGATGAGTACATCAACACGGCCATAGATTTCAAGTGCTTTATCTACAACACTTTGTGCGCCTGCAAAGGTTTCAAGATTGGCTTTGACGGTTATAGCATCGCCTTGATGTGCTTCAATCTCTGCTAATGTTTCATATACATAGTCGGATAAATCAGCTAAGACAACTTGCGCACCTTCTTCAGCCACTTGGAGTGCAACACCGCGACCAATGCCTTGAGCGGCACCAGTCACAATCACGACTTTGTTTAAAAATCTTTGATTTAACGCCATTTTTTAACTCACTCATCATCCGATATAAAGATGATTTTCTAAATTTATAAATTTGGCACGCCGGCGTCCTAACATTTGAATATCACTTACCGGATTAACCTTTGGTTGGACTTACTTTCCTTTTGGGAAAAGTAAGCAACACTGCAAAACTCGTCAGAAACCGATTACTTGATATCTTTTTCGCAGAAAAGGCTTTTTTACCAAGCAGTCTGGCCTCGAACAATTGCGAATGACGTTTTCGCGTATCATTTTTTCTATGACTTAAATATTGGGTGATCTATTAGTTTGCAGAGAATTTTTCAAACAGGAAGTTTGCAGGCTTTATGCCTTCGCTATCTAACCAACCACGAACAGCATCGACCATAGGTACAGGACCACAGAGGTAGACATCAACATCACCGCCATTGAGCCATTCATTGTCAATGTGCCCAGTCACATAACCCTTACGCTCATGCGCAGAGTCTGGGCTTGCAACCACGGTACGGTATTCAAACCATGGCAGTTTAGCTTGGAGGGCATTGAGCTGTTCTAAAGCCACTAAGTCGAAATCATTGGTAACACCAAACACTAAACGAACAGGGTGTTCAGCACCTTTTTCTTCTAAAGTTTGTAACATAGACATAAAGGGTGCAATACCAGTACCGCCTGCAAGCATAACCACAGGACGAACGACATTACGCAGGTAGAAGCTACCAAATGGACCAGTAAACGTCATTTTGTCGCCCGCTTTGGCAGCACCACTTAAAAAGCTACTCATTTTGCCATTCGGCACATTACGTACCACAAAGCCCGTTAAACGGTTGCCCGGTTTCGAGCTAAATGAATATGAACGTGTTTCTGCTGTCTCTGGAATGCCGACGTTGACATATTGACCAGCAAGGAAGTGAATGTCAGGTTGACCTTCATCAAGCTGAATATCAAAAGTAATGGTCGACTCTGATAAGTTTTCAACAGCAACTAAAGTGCCTTGATACTGGTGGATTTCGGTTTTACACACTTCAGATGACGCTTGAATTTGGAATACGGCATCTGAGGTCGGACGGCATTGGCAAGCCAAAATATAGCCTTGTTCCGCTTCTTCTGGTGTTAACGCATCTTCAATATACGTCTCTTCAGGCATGTCATAACTACCAGATTCGCAAAAAGCGCGGCAAGTTCCACATGCACCATCACGGCAGTCTAGCGGAATGTTAATTTTTTGGCGGTAAGCGGCATCTGATAACGACTCACCTTGAGTCACGGTAATAAAACGCGTTACGCCATCTTCAAATTGAAGTGCAACATTGTGGTTTGACATGGCTGAATATCCTTTAAAAACTTTGAAACTTGGAACTTTCAGCCAAAACTCCATTTGGCTGAAAGCATACTAAGGATGTGTGGCTAACTTAGAGGTGATAAATATCAATCACTTGGTTGATATAATCGTTTTTCAGTACCACGTATTTACTTAAAATTTGTGGTTTTTCACCTGAAAAGTCGATTTCATAACGTGACATACCAAAGTAGCTATAACTGGTTTTGTAGCGGAAGCTCAGCGTATTCCAGTTAAAACGGACAGTAACTTTATCGCCATCACGCTCAATCATTTCGATGTTGTTCACATTGTGACAAGTACGTGTGTCTGGCATAGTCGCAGAGGAGCGTTCAGTTTTAATGCGGAACACACGGTCTTCTAAACCTTGGCGGTCTGGGTAGTAAATCAGTGAAATTTCAGACTGCGGATCTGTAGTCAAGGTATCGTCGTCATCCCATGCAGGCATCCAAAACGATGCAGAAGGGGCATAACATGCAAGCCAATCGTCCCATTGTTCATCATCTAAAAAGCGTGCTTCTTGATACAAAAACTGACTAACTTGTTCGATGCTAACGGTATTGAGTGTTGTAGGAGCATTCATGCAACTTCTCCTTGTTCATTTGCAGTTTCAACAGCCAGCGCTTTTTCATTCGCAATGGCAATTTTCATCATGTCTAACCAATGTTGGTGCTGTGCAAGATAGAGGCCTTCATCTTCAGTTTTGACACCTGAAAGTTTTGGTTTTAGACCAATTTCATTGGCAGCATCATCCGGGCCATGAATCCAATGTTTTGAACCGCGGCACATATCGTTCCATTCCAGTTCAATGCCTGCATAACCTGCTTGGCATGCACGGAATTCCTCCAAATCATCCGGTGTTGCCATGCCTGAGGCATTGAAGAAGTCTTCATACTGGCGAATACGGCGTGTACGTGCTTCCGTGTCTTCACCCACAGGCGCGATACAGTAAATCGTCACTTCGGTTTTATTGACTGAAATCGGGCGGAGTACACGAATTTGTGAACCGAACTGATCCATCAAATAGACGTTTGGATAAAGACATAAGTTACGTGAACGCTCAATCATCCACTTCGACATTGCTTCGCCAAATTTTTCAGAGTATTCGTCGGCTTTCGGGAAGTTTGGACGGTCTTCTGGGTTCGCCCATTGTGTCCAAAGCAGCATGTGACCATTGTCAAAACCGTATGAGCCACCGCCTTGTTTACCCCAAGCGCCTGCGCTCATGGCACGGATGTTGTCACCCGCTTGTTTTTCTTTACGCTGTTGAGTGGTAGCAGCATAGTTCCAGTGTACCGCGGAAACATGATAACCATCTGCGCCATTTTCCGCAGTCAATTTCCAGTTGCCTTCATAAGTGTAGGTAGACGCACCACGTAAAACTTCGAGACCTTGCTCAGACTGATCCACAATCATGTCAATGATCTTACTGGTTTCGCCTAAGTATTCTTCTAAAGAGGGAACATCCGGATTTAAGCTACCGAACAAGAAACCTTTATAGTTACCAAAACGTGCAACTTTTTTCAGATCATGTGAACCTTCGTGGTTAAAACAGTCTGAATAACCTGCATCTGCTGGGTCTTTAACTTTTAAAAGTTTGCCAGAGTTGTTAAATGTCCAACCGTGGAAAGGGCATGTATAGGTTGCTTTATTGCCACGTTTATTACGACAAAGCTGTGCACCACGGTGTGAACAGGCATTGATCATGGCATTGAGTTCACCATTACGGTTACGTGCAATCAGAATAGGCTGACGGCCAATATACGTTGTGTAATAGTCATTGTTATTTGGAATTTGGCTTTCGTGTGCCAAGTAAACCCAGTTACCCTCGAAGATATATTTCATTTCTAGGTCAAAAAGGGCTTGATCAGTAAAAACTGAACGATGAAGTTTGAATTCGCCTGTTTCAAAGTTGTCGACAAGTAATTCGTCGATACGATCGAGATGGCTAGTATTAATAACTGGGATACGTGGCATGTCCGTTCTCCGACTTTCCAAAAGTGAGGAAGTCCCCGAAATGCGACTTTGCAGTGGCTATTTCGGTTCCAAGGGTAATTAAGCGCTAGCGCGACGACGCTCAACTTCAGTTGATGGGGCAGCTGCTTGGTCTTTCACAAGTTCAACATTGAATTGAATGTGTTTGAATGGACCAGTTAAACCACGGCGCGCAATTTCAGCTTCATCGGTAATATCGACAGCAGTAGCCACTAAGCCTTCACGGGTTGCAAATGCAAAGTCATCCCACAGGTATTGGTCACCCTCAATGTTGAATTGAGTGGTTAACTTGCGGTAGCCTGGCGCAGATACAAAGTAATGTACGTGCGAAGGGCGGTTACCGTGACGGCCTAACTTGTTCAATACAAATTGAGTTGTTCCTTCTGGTGGGCAACCGTAACCGACAGGCATCGTGGTGAGAGCAACGTATTTACCATCTTGGTCGCTAATGATTGAACGACGTAGATTGAAGTCTGATTGTGACTTATCGAAGAAAGAGTAGTTGCCTAAGCTATTGGCATGCCAAACTTCAACTTTTGCACCTTCAATAATCTGACCATCAGTATCAGTCACTGTCCCTTCAATAATTAAAGTCGGAATTTTGCCTTCTTCAGAACCATCATCCATACGTGCAAAACCAACTGATTCAGGTGCGCCAGCTACATATAAAGGACCTTCGATAGTACGTGGTGTTCCGCCTGTAATGCCTGCTTTGGCATCGGCTTCGTCTGCACGTAAGTCGAGGTAGTGCTCAAGGCCAAGCCCCGCTGCAAGTAACCCGAGTTCGTTGGCTTGGCCTGCATCCGTAAAGTATTCTAGGCCTTTCCAAACTTCAGTTTGACTCAAATCTAAGTCTTCAATTGCTTGGAATAAGTCACCCAATAGGCGAACTACAATTTGTTGAGTACGTGCGTCTACAGGGCCTGTTGCTGTATCCACATTCATTGTTTTGACTAGTGCATCAATCTGTTGACGATTCATACTATTGCTCCTTAAGTATGTTTGCTGTGTGGTGGCTGGCTTTATGAATAGGTTGAAAAGCTAGCTGCCACGCTCCTTGTTAATTTCTTTCACTGGATTACTCATTACGTTCCAGTGATTAAACTGCATTAAATCTTTTTAAATTAGCGATCATCTTCGCGAATAGACGATGGATGTCGGTTCAAAGGCATCACTTCAATGTTCATATACGGGTACAGGGGTAAACCTTGCAAAATGTTGTGTAGCTCTTCATTGCTGTCTACATCAAAAATACTGATGTTTGAGTACTGACCTGTAATGCGCCAAATATGTCGCCATTTGCCCTGAGCTTGTAGCTCTTGCGAATATGCTTTTTCGACTGCTTTAATTTCACTGGCAGTTTCAGCAGGCATATCCAGTGGAATGTTTACATCCATACGTACAGTGAAAAAGCATGTGTAACTCCTAAACGGTTAAGACGTCGCTTAAGCGCGGCGCAGCTGATCAATCTTGTTTTCATCCAACTCAATACCGAGTCCTTTGCCTTGGGGTAGATGTAAGGCGAAGTCAGTGTATTGAAGTGGGGTTTTTAAAATATCTTGGGTTAACAACAGTGGGCCGAATAACTCGGTGCCATAAGCTAAATTTTCAAAGGTCGAAAACAAATGTGCCGAAGCAATCGTGCCGACTGCACCTTCAAGCATGGTGCCGCCGTATAGGTCAATTCCTGCTAAGTTGGCAATCTTCGCGACTTCATGACCTTCGATTAGTCCACCAGACTGCGCCACTTTGACTGCAAAAACAGAGGCCGCATTAGTTTTGGCTAAACGGTAGGCTGAGCTCGGCCCCATGAGCGATTCATCTGCCATAATGGCAAGATCAAAACGTCGTGTTAAACGCTGCATCGCATCAATGTTGTCGATTGCACAGGGTTGTTCAATCAGGTCAACACCACCATTTTGTAGGAGTTGAATGCCTTTAATCGCATCTAGCTCAGACCATGCACGGTTCACATCAACACGGATAGAAATGTCTGAACCCAATGCTTGTTTAATTGCAAGAACATGTTCAACATCTTCTTCTACACGACGTGAGCCAATTTTAAGTTTGAAAATATTGTGGCGTTTCGCCTCAATCATTTTTTGAGCTTCAGCAATATCTTTTTCAGTATCACCAGATGCCAACACCCAGAGCACAGATAAGCTGTCACGTAAACGCCCGCCCAACACTTCAGAAAGGGGTAAATCTAAACGTTGTGCTTGGATGTCGAGTAGAGCCGTTTGAATTGCACATTTGGCAAAACGGTTACCATTAATGTTCTTTTTCAAAGCACGCATGGTTTGTGCGATGTTTGGAGCTTTAAGGGACTTCAATAAAGGTGCAAAATAAGTTTCAATATTGGTCTTAATACTTTCAGGGCTTTCTTCACCGTAGCCCAGTCCGCCAATCGTTGTTGCTTCACCCCAGCCGACAAAGCCATCTTCAGTGCTAATTTTCACCAAAACAAGCGTTTGCGTTTGCATAGTCGCTACCGCCATTTTGTGCGGGCGAATAGTGGGGATTTCGACGAGTAAGGTTTCTATAGATTTATACATCTTAACTCTGCGCAGCCTTGCGTTGTGTACCTGATGTGATATACCTTAAAAGAATAAATATGAACTGTCGAAGATCAAATTAGCATTTTAATATATCTTAAAGGTATCAAAGGTCATGGAATTGAGACACCTCCGCTACTATGTAGCTGTTGTAGAAGAGCAGAGCTTTACCAAAGCTGCTGAAAAACTATTCATTGCACAGCCTCCTTTAAGCCGCCAGATACAAAATCTAGAGGCTGAATTGGGAGTGCAATTATTTGAACGTGGTAGCCGCCCACTCAAGACCACAGAAGCAGGGCAATTCTTCTATCAACATGCGGTTAAACTTTTGTCTAATGCCGAAGAAGTAAAAACCATGACTCAGCGGGTGGGTTTGGTGGAAAAAACGGTAACGATGGGCTTTGTGGGTTCTTTGTTATATGGGTTATTGCCTAAAATTGTGTATTTATTTCGCCAGCAACAGCCGCATTTAAAAATAGAATTGATTGAAATGAGTACCAAAGACCAAATTCAAGCCTTAAAAGAAGGGCGTATTGATGTTGGTTTTGGACGTTTACGCATTTCCGATCCTGCTGTGCGTCGGGTTTTACTGCGTGAAGAACCATTGATGTTAGCGGCACATTCTAGTCACCCTTTAACGGCACACAAGCAGGGGGTCTACCTGTCTGACTTGGTTGATGAAAACTTATTTCTTTATCCAAGTCATCCCAAGCCAAATTTTTCGACTCAGGTACAAAGTCTATTTTCAGAATATGGGCTCGAACCGAAACATTTAAAAGAGGTTCGTGAAATACAGTTAGCACTGGGTTTGGTCGCCGCTGGAGAAGGGATTTGTGTAGTTCCAGAAAGTGCAAGAACCATTCAACTCCCGCATTTGAACTACATTCCAATCTTAGATGATGCGGCAAGAAGCCCAATTTTTCTTGCGATTCGCTCTATGGATGAAAGTGAGGATATTCGCTCGCTATTTGATTGTATTTATCAGGTTTATGACCTCGAAGCGATCAAATATGACCGTGCTTTTATTTAAAATTTGAGTTTCAAATTTAACTGTTAAAACTATGCATATATTTAAAAATATGTGATTTAAGCCATCTAAGCAGGTGGCTTTTTTTATGGCATTTTGTCGGCCAAAGAAGATTATTTCTAACCGATTTATTCTCAATCATTTATATATATATTTAATTATAAACAATAAAATGGGTAACCGACCTTAAAGGTATAAATATAGAGTTATTCGGTTTTGGACAAGAAAGTCACTTTTACTGCAATGTGCACAGCAACAGAACATTCGCAAGCAGGAGGCTTAAAGTGAATACAAATCCAGTTAATATCAACACGGTGGTCGATGAAGCCAAATTTACGCCCTTTCATTGGAGTGTGCTCATTTGGTGTCTACTGATTATTATTTTTGATGGTTACGATTTAGTCATCTACGGTGTGGCATTGCCACTTCTGATGCAAGAGTGGGGACTCAGTGCAGTACAAGCAGGTTTACTTGCGAGTACAGCATTGTTTGGCATGATGTTCGGTGCGATGAGCTTTGGTACGTTGTCTGACAAATTGGGCCGTAAAAAGACCATTATGATTTGTGTGGCTATTTTTAGTGGTTTCACTTTTCTAGGCGCATTTGCAAGCAATCCTATTGAGTTTGGTATTTTACGTTTTCTTGCGGGACTTGGCATTGGGGGAGTGATGCCAAACGTGGTCGCGCTCATGACTGAATATGCCCCAAAGCGCATTCGTAGCACACTTGTTGCGGTTATGTTCAGTGGTTATGCCATTGGCGGGATGACCTCAGCTTTATTGGGTGCATGGTTGGTAACAGACTATGGTTGGAAAATCATGTTCTATATCGCCATCATTCCATTTCTGGCTTTACCGATTCTTTGGAAGTTTTTACCTGAATCTTTAATGTTCCTGACTAAAAAAGGCGAAACTGAAAAAGTCCGTGAAATTGTGCGAAAAATTTCACCTGAACAAGACATTCAACCAGAGACCACTTTTAAATTGAATGATGCGGTTGCAGGTGATGATGCACCATTAAAAGCATTGTTCCAACAAGGTCGAACTTTTAGCACCATGATGTTTTGGGTGGCATTCTTTATGTGCCTGCTCATGGTCTATGCGCTTGGAAGCTGGTTACCAAAACTCATGATTCAAGCAGGCTATTCGCTTGGTGCAAGTATGATTTTCTTATTTGCTTTAAATATTGGCGGTATGGTTGGCGCAATTGGCGGTGGTGCTTTGGCAGACCGTTTCCACTTAAAACCAGTTTTAACAACGATGTTCACCGTGGGTGCTATTGCACTGATTCTACTTGGCTTCAATAGCCCGCAAATGGTGCTGTATACCTTGATTGCGATTGCAGGCGCAGCGACTATTGGCTCACAAATTCTACTCTATACCTTTGTTGCACAATTCTATCCAACTGCGGTGCGCTCTACAGGTATGGGCTGGGCTTCAGGCATAGGACGGATTGGCGCAATTGTCGGACCTGTACTGACAGGTGCACTGTTAACTTTTGAATTGCCACATCAAATGAATTTTCTCGTGATTGCGATACCTGGTGTGATTGCGGCTTTAGCAGTGTTTATGGTGAATTTAAAAGTATCTGTTGATGGTGAAAAAGCTAAATCAAAACAAGTATTTGATGCAGTTAAATCCACCGCCAATTAAATAATATTGAACCCATGAGTCTAGTGCATTAGTAGTAGGCTCATGTTAAAAACTGAACGAACTGTTAGAATCAATATGCTTTTTTATAAGTTGTTTTTAACGCAGTTTTAATGCGATAAAAGATTAATTTTAAAGTATTAAAAAAATTGCATTGCGTTGAATAACAGCAGTGAAAAAGAGATCCAAAATATTAAGAGTAAAAGTCAGGACAGACTTATATACACAGGACCCGTGTTAAATGAAACAATTTAAGAAGAATGCTTTAGTTGTCACACTATCTATGTTCAGTAGCGCTGCATTACATGCGCAAAGCAATACTACGACAGAAGTTGAACAACTGAGAAATGAAGTAAATGCGTTAAGACAAATGCTTCAACAGTACACTCAGCAACAACAGCAGCAAGCTGTTCAACTGAGTGCTGTTGAGCGACAAGTGTCAACAGCGCCTAAGACGGTTGAAAAAACGGGTTTGGGTTTAACCAAAGGTGGGGCAGAGTTCAATTTATACGGTAATGTTCGTATGGACGCATCGTATCAGGCTGAAGGTGGTGCTCGTGATATGCCCTATAATCAGATCAATAGTGTGCCTTTAGAGGGTAATGCTGAAAATAGCGATCGTTTAAGATCAACACTTTCAGCAACACGATTAGGTTTGGATTTTAAGGCACCCATGGCCGATCAGAACTTAAACGCTAAAATTGAGGTTGACTTTTTAGGCGGTACAAACCTTGATAATTTACGTATTCGTCATGCGTATTTAAATTATGGGAACTGGTTAATTGGTCAAACCTGGTCAAACTTTGCAACCCCAGACTATATCCCTGAAACGATTGATGCTTTGGCTTATGTGGGTGCTTCAATTAAACGTACCCCTCAAGTGCGTTATACTCATAAATTCACGCCAAATACCAACTTAGTTGCAGCCGTGGAAGATCCGAAAGATAGCAGCATTAGCCAACGTATGCCTGCATTTACCGGTCGGCTGAACCATAAGTTTAATGATGCATTATCAGTCAGTGGACGTGCAATGGCGCATGAAAAACGCATTCAAAATGAAGAAAAGTGGGCGTATGGCGTAGGTGTTGGTGCCAAATTTGACATCTCTCCGGTCACTTCGGTAAAAGCCGATTATTATCATGTCAAAGGCGATAGCAGCTTTGTATCCTTTACCAACTCGGGTGTTGTTTCAACGGGTACAAGTATTGAACAAAGTGAGTTTGACTCAATTACTGTCGGTTTAACGCAGAAGTTTAATGACAAGTTACGCGGTACGTTAGCTTATGGTTATATGACTTTTGATAAAAATCAGGACTATCTTGATGCTGTCGCTGATGATACCAAAATCAATAAAAACTTATGGCAGGTATGGGGGAATTTATTCTATAGCCCTGTTCAGCCTGTTAGTCTTGGGATTGAGTATGTCTACGGTGAGCGTGAGGCGTTTGCACCTGCGGCAAATGGCAGTAAGAAAGGTGAAGACAACCGTGTGAACTTGGTTGCGATTTATAACTTTTAGTCTTTGACGTGAAACTTCGCGCATAAGAACTGAAGGAATAACCCTTCAGTTCTTATTTTTTTTATTCAATGTTTCGGTTTTTAAGCGGCTAATAACTGTTTAGCTGCAATACGATGTTCAGCTTGTAAGCGTTCTAAATCTACCGAGACTAGGTTTTGATTTTTTACGATCCATTGACCTTTGATCATTACATGTTCTGCTCGATCAGCGCCACAAAGCAATAGTGCAGCAAGTGGATCATGTGCACCTGAAAAACGAAGTTCATCTAGACTATAAAAAGCAAGATCTGCCTGATAGCCAACAGCAATTTGCCCTAAATGCTGTTCACGCCCCAACAGTTGTGCTGACCCTTTTGTTGCCCAGCCAAGAGCTAGCTCAGGCGTGATGGTTTCGGCACCATATTTTAAACGCTGTAAATACATAGCTTGACGCGTCTCAAGTATCAAATTAGAAGCATCGCCAGAAGCAGAACCATCCACACCAAGTCCAATAGGAACACCTGCTTGTATGAGCTCAAAGGTTGGGCAAATACCTGAAGCTAAACGCATATTAGAATGCGGACAATGACAAATTCCGACATGGGCTTGTCCTAAGCGTGTAATTTCCTCGGCATTAAAATGAATACCGTGAGCCAGCCATGTTCTGCTATTGAGCCAGCCTACGCTTTCTAAATAATCAACGGTTCGCATACCAAACATATGCATGCAAAAGTTTTCTTCGTCAAGGGTTTCTGCTAAATGGGTATGTAGACGAACGTCGTAAAAATCCGCCAGTTTAGCGCTTTCGCGCATAATATCTTGTGTCACAGAAAAAGGAGAGCAAGGTGCAAGTGCAATATTCACCATGGCGTCTTCACTACGCTGATGATAGCGCTGAACCAGACGCTCAGAGTCTTTTAAAATAGTATCTATTTCTTGAACAGTATGTTGTGGTGGTAAACCACCTGCATCTGAGCCTAAGCTCATTGAACCGCGAGTGAGCATAACTCGTAAACCAATTTGTTGTGCAGCTTGTACTTGAATATCAATCGCGTCAGTTAATTGTTCTGGAAATAAATAATGGTGGTCGGCTGCGAAGGTACAACCTGAAAGCACAAGTTCTGCCAAAGCTACTTGTGTCGCTAAATGCAGTTGCTCTGGATTAAGCTTGGCCCAAACTGGATAAAGGGTTTTCAGCCAAGGAAAAAGTGGCGCATTTACAACAGGAGCCCAAGCCCGAGTTAGAGTTTGATAAAAATGATGATGGCTATTAATAAGCCCTGGCGTAATGACAAGATTTTTGGCATCAAATATTTCTTCAAAGGGTTGAGTAGGGTTGGCTCCTAGAGCAATCAGCTCAGTGATTTTCCCATCTGAAATCAGTAGTCCCCCGCGCGCATCAAATGCATTTGCAGTATAAATAGCCATTGGGTTTTTAATCCATATTGAAGCCATAGATCAACCTAAATATTTTATTTGATAGAACTACAGCAACTTTTATACCAAGCTTATAATTTATCAACACAAAAAATTAGAGCAGCGTCATACTGTTTTTGACTTTCTCCATTTGCTCAACTAAATGCTTAATCATGACCTGAGAAATGCGTGAAATTTGTCTTTTAGGCGCAACACAAAGTGCAATAGTGAGAGGATATAGACCCTTTTCATGGATTGGGCTAAAAATTAGCTTTTCATTTTGGATGAGGGGATATGCATCAATATACGACAGTAAGCCAATGCCCAAATTACGTTTTAACAGTGATGTCAACATATGGATATCATTGCACTCTGTTTTCTGCGATGGCGTAAATTTATGGTGCTTATACAATGCGTTGGCATAGTCATGAATAATGAGTGGTGCGCACGGAATTAAATGCTTAAAGCTAACTGTATCTGAAAAATTGATTTTTGGGGCTTTAGCTAATGGATGTTGTTCGGACATGACAAATCCGAGTGGGATTTCGATAAATGCCAAAACATCTAGATGATGATGTTCTTTGGGATTCAGCAAAATACCAAAATCAATTTCGGCATTGGCAATCATTTTTGCAACTTGATCACTGTCTTGAATTTGAATATTAAAATTGATCCAAGGATATTGCTGGTAAATATACTCAATAGAGTCAAGTACGAAACCATCACTTAATGCTGAAATTAATCCTAACTCAATATTCCCTCGTGACAAGCCCTGAATTTCATCAAACCTGACTCGTGTCATTTGGAATTCTTTTTGCCACTTTAAAAGGTCAGCATATAACATTTCACCTGCAAGCGTGAGCTTTAGGCCATTGGGCAAGCGTTCAAATAATGGTACTCCCAGCTCTTCTTCAGCAAGAGCAATTTGGCGATGGACTGCAGACACTGAAATATAAAGTTGATCTGCGGCTTTTCTTAGACTTCCTGTTCTGGCAACAGCAATGAAATAGTCTGAAAAACGTGAAAATGGAGTGCTAATCGTCAAATGGATATACCCCAAGTATGTTTAAAAGCAAGGTAGAAAATGATTGAGCATTTTCCTAGACCGGAACAATCATAAGAATTAAGCGATTTCCATGCCAAAAACTGCAAAATCTCAGAGTTATGCGCTATGTGCAAACAAAAGGTGTTCTTATTTTTAGAATGAAATGTACGAAACATTCTAATAGACAGAATGTTATAAAAATCTTTATTTTTTAATCAAATACAACGGTTTTATCAACGAGGAAAAAATAGCTTGTTGATAGATAAATTGATGAAATAAAGAACCTTTTGTGAGTTAAATATGAATGCAATTCCAGTGCTTAATCTCTTTAGTCAACCGCATGGCAGCGACTTTGATCCAACGGATTGGAATATTTTAGCGCAGCATTGGTATCCAGTAGCGCGCATTCAGGATGTTACAGATAAACCGCAACAAGTCATTCTTTTAGACGTCAAGATGGCGTTGTATAAAACGGAAAGTGGCAGTATTCATTTAGTTCGAGATATCTGTCCACATCGAGGTGTACCTTTGACTAAAGGCTGGGTTAAAGGCGAAGACTTAGTCTGTCCATATCATGGCTTACACTACAATACTGATGGCAAGTGCGTCAAAATTCCTGCGCAACCTGAATTAACCCAAATTTCAGACCGTTTTTCTCTAACCAAATTTCCTGTGGTTCTAAGGTATGGTCTGATCTGGACCAGTTTATTTGGTCGCAATGAAACAGATGCGAATTTCCCAAATTTAGATACATGGGATCATGGTGAACATCAAGCAATTTTACCGCCATATGTAGATATCGGTGGTTCAAGTGGACGTCAACTTGAAGGTTTTATTGATGTCGCTCATTTTGCTTGGGTACATAGTGCTTCCTTTGCTGATGCCGATAATCCTGTGGTGCAAAAGTATTCAACAGTAAGAACAGACTATGGTTTACATACGGAATATGTCAGTGATGTCAGCAATTACCCACATGGCATGCAGCATTTAGCACCTGAAGGATTTTTATGGAAGCGGGTATTTGATGTTTATCCACCATTTTCAGCGATCCTGACCATATATTTCCCAGAAAACGGGGTGTTGAAAATTTTAAACGCCTGTTGCCCAGTCTCGCACAATAAAACCCGTTTATTTGTACCACTGACCCGTAACTTTGATACCACTGGAGACTTAGAAGCTGTTTACGCCTTTAATGCACAAATTTTTGCAGAAGATCAAGACATGGTTGAAAGCCAAAAACCAGAAGAACTACCACTTGATATTGGTATGGAGGCGCACTTTGAAGCAGACCGTTCTTCGACCACATATCGTCGTATTCTGGCGGAGTGGGGTTTAAGTAAGCGTTATATCGTTTAGTTTTTAGAAATGGAGTAGATCATTGTGAATCAGCCGAGCCATGAACAGATTATTCGATTTTTAAAGCTTTCAAATGATGTTGGAAGGCGTGCAATCAGTTTAGGGCACCACCCATTTGGTGCAGTATTGGTTGCACCTGACCATGAGACTGTCCTGTTAACTCAGTGCAATATTGACACTGTAAATCATGCAGAGTCGACCTTAGCACGTGTGGCTGCAACCAATTATCCACCAGAATATTTATGGAACTGCACACTATATACAGCTGTAGAGCCATGTTGCATGTGCTCAGGTACGATTTACTGGGCAAATATTGGACGCGTGGTTTATGCCATGACAGAGGAAAAACTTTTAGTGTGTACAGGTAATCATAATGAGAACCCAACCATGAATGTTTCTTCACAATATATATTTTCTCATGGGCAAAAAAATATTGATTTAATTGGTCCAATCCTTGAACTTGAAAAAGAAACAGTAGATCTACAAATGAGTTTTTGGGCCAATAGATAATATTATTATTTATTTAAATGTGGTTGATTGTCGATTTTTTATAATGCAATAATTTAGAGTTGATAATAATTTTTACTTGGTTAAATAATCTATGGTGGAACAGAAATGCATTTAAAACGAAGATTATTAAAAAGTGTTATGTTGTTTTGTGTCAGTGCTGGGACATGGATGAGTCATACCGTGTATGCACAGGATAAAGCCGCTTTTGTTTATTTAGGACCGACCAGTGATCATGGCTGGTCATATTCACATGACCAAGGGCGGATCAAAGCAGAAAAAATATTGGCAGGTAAATTTAAGACGTCTTATATCGAAAATGTACCCGAAACAGCCGATGCAGAACGGGTGATTCGTAATCTTGCACAACAAGGAAATAAAGTCATATTCGGAACGTCTTTTGGTTATATGAATGCTATGGAGAAAGTTGCGAGGCAATTTCCTAATACTGTATTTATGCATGCAACTGGCTATAAGCAAGCTAAGAACTTAGGGGTGTATGAGCTTAGAACTTATGAAGGGGCCTATTTGTTGGGCGTGCTAGCGGGACAGAAAACCAAGACTAATATCATTGGAGTTGTTGCGTCATTTCCTATTCCAGAAGTTGTTAGAAACATCAATGCATACACACTGGGTGCACAAAGTGTAAATCCAAAGGTGAGCACCAAAGTGATTTGGGCAAATACATGGTTTAATCCAGGAAAAGAGCGTGATGCTGCAATGGCACTCATTGCACAAAAAGCAGATGTGCTCATGCAAAACACAGACTCTCCTGCTGTTGTGCAAGCTGCACAGCAAAAAGGGGTGTATGCATTTGGTTGGAACTCAGACATGAGCAAATTTGGACCAAAAGCTCATTTGGCAGCAGCTGTATTACACTGGGAAAAAATTTATGAGCCAGTGATGAAACAGGTTCAGAATAAAACTTGGAAATCAACTGCTTATAAGTATGGCGTGAAACAAAATGCAGTGAATATTGAAAATTTTGGAGTAGCAGTTTCTACCGCTGAAAAAAATAAAGCGCTAGCAGTTCGAGACTCACTCAAAACAGGGGCAATTCACCCATTTTCAGGACCGTTGTATAAACAGGATGGCAGTTTAATTATAGCCAAAGGCAAAACGCTGACAGATGTAGAACTCAGCAAGATGAACTATTACGTCAGGGGTGTAGACGGCTCACTACCTAAATAAATAGTCATGACTAAATCGAAAAATAATCGCCTAGAGCTGTATGGCACACTCTGGGCTTTACACATGAGGGTTAAATATGAGTATTCCTGTTATAGATCTTCACTATGCTTTCCACCCAAATGCCAATCAGTTAGATGACATTGTGCGATCAATCCGAACGGCTGCAATGAGCTCAGGCTTTTTCTATGTGAAAAATCACTCGATAGATTTGGCTTTGGTGCAACGGCAGTTTGAACTTGCAAAGGAGCTTTTTGATTTACCTCAAAGTGTCAAAAAAAAGTATGACCAAAATAATAGTCCAAGTCATAGAGGTTTTGAGGAAATTGCAGCGCAAAAGCTCGACTTTACTGCTAAGGCCGACATTAAAGAAGGATTTTATTGTGGTAAGAACTATGCTCCAGATCATCCTTTTGTGGTCGCAAAATATCAAAATTATGGCTTAAATCAATGGCCGCATACGGAAGTGCCTGAAACTGAGGCGTTCTGCCAAGCATATATTGATGCCATGATGGGGCTCTCTGAGAGAATTATGCAGCTTTTGGCTTTATCATTAAATTTGCCAGAGCATTATTTTGATGAATGCTGTATAAATCCAATGGTAACACTAAGAATGCTACGCTATCCCGCTCATCCGAAAGATGCCGCTGCTGATACTTTTGGTGCAGGTGCGCACACAGATTGGGGTTCAATCACCATTTTAGCGCAAGATGATTTGGGCGGCTTAGAGGTCTGTATGCCTGATGGCGTTTGGGTTTCTGCACCACCGATTGCTGATACCTTTGTGGTGAATTTGGGTGATTTAATTCCAAGATGGACCAATGGCTTATATAAGTCCAATCCACATCGAGTTCGAAACTTATATTCAAATGGAAAGTCACGTTATTCCATTCCATTTTTCTATGGTCCGAGTTATTTCACACAAATTGATGCACTTCCTGGAACAATTCAGCAGGGAGAGCGCTCCAGTTACACATCATGTACGGCAGGAGAACATATGGAAGAGATGTATCAACGTTCGTTTGATGTAAAACCACAAGAAATTCCTGTTTATGAATAAAATCCTTACGTTCACTTTTTATTATAAAATTTATTTTATATAAATAATGACTGATGTGTATTTAAAATAAAAAACCACCATAAATAATGGTGGTTTTTTTATTTAATTGAAAAATTATTAAAATAATAAATATATTTATAGTGGTGCAGTTCTATTTTTCTAAATAGTTGGAACGAATATTGCTATTTATTAGAAAGAGGGTATGAAAGATCCATTTATATCGAGTCAATATATTTTTAGGTTAAAACCTAGGGAGCCGATGATGTCAAAATGTTTAGAAAATAAATTTTCGATGAAAAAAACAGCTATAAAAATAGTACTCACAAGTCTATTGGGGTTGATGGGGGCTACACAGGCATTTGCTGTAGATAAAGCTGCTTTTGTATATATTGGCCCGACCAGCGATCATGGTTGGACATATTCACATGATCAAGGACGAATAAAGGCGGAAAAAGCCTTGGCTGGAAAATATAAGACGTCTTATATCGAAAATGTACCCGAAACGGCTGATGCAGAACGTGTGATTCGTAATTTGGCACAACAAGGTAATAAAGTAATTTTTGCAACTTCTTTTGGCTATATGAATGCCATGGAAAAAGTGTCGAAACAGTTCCCTAATACTGTATTTATGCATGCAACTGGCTACAAACAGGGTAAAAACCTAGGGGTCTATGATGTGCGGACTTATGAAGGGGCGTATATGCTTGGAGTCGTCGCTGGTCAAAAAACCAAATCGAATGTGCTCGGTGTAGTTGCCTCGTTCCCAATCCCCGAAGTGGTGCGCAATATCAATGCTTACACATTGGGTGCACAAAGTGTTAATCCAAAAGTTAAAACGAAAGTCATTTGGGTGAACTCTTGGTTTAACCCAGGTAAAGAACGTGATGCTGCACTGGCCTTAATTTCACAAAAAGCAGATGTATTAATGCAAAACACTGACTCGCCAGCAGTTGTACAAGCGGCACAACAAAAGGGTGTTTTTGCCTTTGGCTGGGACTCTGATATGAGTAAATTTGGTCCTAAAGCACACTTGGCTGCATCGGTTTTGCATTGGGAAAAAATTTATACTCCAACCATGACTCAAGTGGCAAATAAAACATGGAAACCAAGTGCAACTTGGTATGGCGTCAAACAAAGTGCAGTCAATATTGAAAATTTTGGACCTTCTGTTCCTGCCAATGTTAAAGCCTCAGCACTCAAAGTACGTGATGACATTCATTCAGGCAAACTTCACCCATTTTCAGGACCGATTTATAAACAAGATGGCAGTTTGGTGATTGCCAAAGGAAAAACTTTAGATGATGCGACGCTGAGCAAAATGAACTATTACGTCAAAGGTGTAGAAGGTTCACTTCCGAAATAACGCATCGTTTGAGACGTCACGGTTTTGTCCATTTAGTACGATACGAGCTGAATGGACATTCAATGCAGAGATTCGAAAGAGCATCACAATCATGAATACACCAGACAGTCATATCACTAAGGTCATGCATAGAGAACCTCAACAAGCAAGTACTCGCTTAGAGTTAATTAATATTTGCAAAAGTTATAATTCGCTACGTGCAAATGATCAAATTCATCTCAAAGTTCATGCGGGTCAAATCCATGCCATCTTAGGCGAAAATGGTGCTGGAAAAAGCACACTCATGAAAATTATTTATGGTGCGACCAAAGCCGATGAAGGCCAAATTCTTTGGAATGGTAAAGAAGTCAAAATAGATAGCCCTTCGACAGCGAGAAAATTGGGCATTGGCATGGTTTATCAGCATTTCTCTTTGTTTGAGACTTTAACTGTTGCAGAAAATATTCAACTTGGTCTCGATGAGAAAATTGACATAAAAACGCTCAATGAAAAAATCATTGCAGTATCTGAACAATACGGTTTACCTGTTGATCCGCGCCGTGAAGTGTATTCACTCTCAGTGGGCGAACGGCAACGTGTGGAAATTATCCGCTGTCTATTACAAAGCCCCTCCCTCATTATTTTAGATGAACCAACCTCAGTACTTACTCCACAAGCGGTTCAACAATTATTTAAGACATTGAAATTACTCGCTTCACAAGGTGTCTCTATTTTGTATATCAGTCATAAACTTCATGAAATTAAAGAGTTATGTGATGAAGCAACCATTTTACGAAATGGTAAAGTTACAGGCCATGTTAGACCAGAAGAAAATAGTACCAGTGATTTGGCACGTTTAATGATTGGACGTGAGTTACCTACGTATATTCACGATGAATATCTAGGTGAGAAGCAAGTATTGTTTGAGGTTTCGAGTTTAAATCAACCCACAGATGATCCTTTCGGTGTTGCGCTAGAAAATATCAGCCTGAACTTAAAAGCGGGAGAGATCCTCGGTATTGCAGGCATTTCGGGCAATGGGCAAGCAGAACTTTTGTCTTTAATCTCTGGAGAGAAAATAACCACAAATGGCAGCATTTATCTAGAGGGGCAAAATGTCGGCAAGATATCCGCAGGTGCACGTCGTGATTTGGGCTTAGGCTTTGTCCCCGAAGAACGTTTAGGGCGAGGTGCTGTACCCAATATGACACTGTCTGAAAATGCGCTATTGACTGCATTTAGGCAGGGTTTGACTAAATTTGGACTGATTAACTTTGAAAAAACCAAACTATTTGCAGAAAAATGTATTGAAAAATTTAGTGTAAAGGCTTCTGGTGCACAAGCAGAAGCACGCTCACTTTCAGGTGGTAACTTACAAAAATTCATCGTGTGTCGAGAAATTTTACAACAGCCCAAAGTTCTCATTATTTCTCAACCTACTTGGGGCGTTGACGTAGGAGCATCAATGTTTATTCGACAAACATTGATTGATTTATCTAGACAAGGCGTTGCGATTTTGGTGATTTCTGAAGAGCTCGAAGAATTGTTTGAAATTAGTGATTACATTTGTGTATTGGCTGCTGGAAAACTATCCGAACCTATGCAGACCCGTAGTACCAATGCAGAACAAATTGGGTTGTTGATGTCAGGGATTACCAGTGTTGCACACACTGTAGATTTAGCTCATTCACAACAAGTTCAAGCTTAATCATTTCATCTAAAGGTGGTCACATGTATTTATTAGAACCTAGAGAAAAGCCTTCTCAAGTCATGAAATGGTTATCACCTGTTATTGCACTAAGTGCAATGCTGGTGGTCAGTAGCTTACTGTTTCTGATGCTTGGGGTAGATCCTGCGCGCGCACTGTATATCTTTTTTGTTGAACCGCTAACTTCACTATATAACCTCAGTGAGCTCACCATTAAAGCCAGCCCATTAATTCTCATCGCACTTGGCTTAGCTATTGGCTTTCGCGCAAAACTATTCAATATCGGTGCCGAAGGTCAACTGACTATGGGGGCTATTTTTGGTGGCGGAATTGCAATTTTATTTCATGACCATACAGGTTGGTGGATCCTCCCTTTAATGGTGGTCATGGGGGCCATTGGTGGTGCATTTTGGGGACTGATTCCTGCATTTTTGAAAACACATTTTAATGCAGAAGAGACCCTTACGACCTTAATGATGAACTATGTTGCACTTTTTGTTTTGTTATATCTGGTGAATGGGCCGTGGCGAGACCCAGATGGTATGAACTTTCCACAATCGGTCATGTTCAATGAAAGTGCGACTTTGCCTTTTGTCATTGAAGGTACTCGTGTGAATGCTTCGATTTTTATTACCTTTCTGGCTGTGGTTATTTTTTGGGTATTTATTAAAAAAAGCATGAGTGCTTATAAGTTAGAAGTCAGTGGTCAAGCACCGATGGCTGCAAAATATGCCGGCTTTTCATCAAAAAAAGCGGTCTGGCTTAGTTTAGGGTTATCTGGTTTTATGGCGGGTATCGCAGGTCTTTGCGAGGTTGCAGGACCGATTGGACAGTTAAATCCAAACATTTCACCAGGCTATGGTTATGCAGCCATCATCGTGGCTTATTTAGGTCGTTTAAATCCTATTGGAATTGTACTCTCTGGTTTTTTAATGGCTTTACTTTATTTGGGCGGTGAAATGGCGCAAATGGAACTGCAATTATCTGTTGCTATTACAGGGATTTTCCAAGGTCTATTGCTGTTCTTTTTATTAGCTTCAGATGTGTTGATAGAAAAACGTTATCGGTTTGCAAAAAAGAAGCTCAAATCAAAGATGTCAGAAACTGACCCAACTGTCGCTTAAACTTAGAGAGGAAAGTTCATTATGAGTATAGAAGTAACCGCTATTTTGGCAGGTACGATTGCAGCTGCAACTCCTCTGGTTTTTGCTGGTTTGGGGGAGTTAGTTGCTGAACGTACTGGGGTAATTAACTTAGGTGTCGAAGGCATGATGTTGGTCGGAGCAATTGCGGGTTTTGCTTTTGCAGCCCAGTATGAGGCCAGCGTAGCCAGCGCATTGTTAGTCGGGGCTTTGGCTGGGATGTTGATGTCTTTGATTTTTGCATTTTTTACACTCTCACTCAGTACCAATCAATCTGCTTGTGGCTTAGCCCTTACTATTTTTGGTATCGGTATTTCTGCATTTATTGGACAGAACTATGTCAGTACGGCTTTACCCGGACTACAAAATTTAAATATACCTGTATTGTCAGATATTCCATTGATTGGCCCCATCTTATTTCAACAAAACTATGTGGTGTATTTATCCATTTTGGCCTTTGTATTTGTTTGGTGGGTCTTGGCAAAGACGCGTTTAGGGCTGTTACTTAAAGCAGTTGGGGAGTCACCTGAAAGCGCACATGCAATGGGTTATAACGTTCTAGGTATTCGTTACTGTGCTGTTTTATTTGGTGGGGCAATGGCAGGTATTGGGGGGGCATTTTTATCGACTGTTTATACCCCAATGTGGATTGAAAACATGGTTGCGGGGCGCGGTTGGATTGCAATTGCTTTAGTGGTTTTTGCTGCTTGGAAACCAGCACGTTTAATGTTGGGTGCTTATCTTTTTGGTGGAGTGACAATTTTACAGTTTCATGCTCAAGCATTGGGTTTAAACATTCCCAATGAGCTTTTGTCCGCGCTGCCATATGTTGCAACGATAGTGGTCTTGGTGGTGATTTCTCGAGATAAAAAACTGTTGAAGCTGAATTTACCTGCATCACTTGGCAAAACATTTACCCCTTAAATTGGATCCATTGAGAAAGCTATGAAAATATTAAGTGCAGATTATGTACTCACCATGAATCAAAATTTGGATTGCATCAAAAATGGTGCCATTGTAGTAGAGGGTACTTTGATTCAGCAGGTTGGTAAACTGGAAGAGATCCGTGCTCAATTCCCTAATCTAGTGGTAGAACATTATGCAGATGCTGTGCTCATGCCAGGCCTTGTGAATACACACTGTCACTCAGGTTTACTGCGAGGTACTGCCGAAGGTTTATCTGTATGGGACTGGTTACAGCAGTTTATCGACCCAATGCACCGGGTTTTATTACCTGAAGATGCGAAAATGGCATCTTATCTGTGCTATGCGGAAGCGCTACTTTCTGGCACAACAACGATTGTAGATATGTGGCGGTTTATGGATGGCAGTGCTGAAGCTGCCAAGGAACTAGGTATTCGTGCAGTACTGGTGCCTTATGTCGCAGAGCATCCTGATCATAATTATTTTGAAACGTTGCATAGCAATGAAGTGCTGATTCAACAGTGGCATCAAGGTGCAAATGGTCGTATCAATGTTTGGGTGGGTTTGGAGCATTTATTTTATGCAGAAGAGCAAGCATTAAAACGTATACAACACTTATGTCAGGACTACCAAACAGGCTTTCATACGCATAGTAATGAAAGTAAGTTTGATGTTGAAGAAAACCTTAAACGCTATAATAAACGCCCCATTCAAACCTTAGAACAACTTGGTTTACTCGATGCACCGCAATGCTTATTGGCGCATTGTGTATGGGCTAACTCCACAGAAATCGACATCTTAAAAAACTATCAGGTGGGAGTGGCACATAATCCAATATCGAATATGAAATTAGCATCAGGTGCAGCACCTATTCGAGAAATGTTAGCTAAAGGGGTAGCGGTTGGTTTGGGAACAGATGGTGAAAAAGAAAATAATAATTTAGATATGTTTGAAGAGATGAAAACAGCATCATTGTTGGCAAAATTTGCAAATTTAGATGCTTCCGCACTAGATGCATGGTCTGTATGTAAAATGGCGACAACTCTTGGGGCTAAAGCTTTAGGTATGCAAGAAAGCATCGGTTCTATTGAAACAGGGAAGCAGGCAGATATTATTGCAATAAAAACAGCAACGCCACGAATGACCCCTTTAATTGGTGAAGGGAAATTATTCAATTTACATCATAATTTAGTACATGCAGTTCAGGGTCAAGATGTTGTCATGACCATGGTGGCAGGTCAAACAGTCGTACAAAATGGCAAGCTAATGAATGCTGACTTACAGCATTTAATTGATCAGGTGAATCGAGCAGCGCCATTACTGTTTAAAAGACGTGAAGATTGGCTTAGTCTTCGTGGGAATGCCGTCAATGAGTTACAACGTGAAATTGGATGAGAACTTAAGTTATTCATCACATAATAATAAGTCATGAAAATAAAGTACATGTTCTGCCTTTAAGCAGGTAAATTATGTTTTATAAGTAATGACATATTGGGTGCTTGATGGGAGTTACATGGATTCTTTTTACGCTTATGGCTGCATTTATGCAGGCTTGGCGAAATGCTTTCCAAAAGCAACTCAGTACGACTGTCGATGTATATGGTGTAACACTCGCAAGGTTTATTTTTGCTTTACCTTTGGCATTTATATACATCGTGAGTCTTTATCATTTTCAACCTATTGTTGAAGTTGTTCATTTTAATCCACGTTTTGCTACTTATATCTTTATTGCTGCAATTAGCCAAATTGCAGCAACTGCATTAATGGTTCAGTTATTTAAACAAAAAAACTATGCAATTGGTGTTGGGCTTGCTAAAAGTGAGGCCATTTTGGCAGCAATTGTTGCAGTTATCTTTTTATCTGACCACCTGAGTATTTTAGGCTGGGTAGGAGTCGTGATTGGCGGTTTTGCGGTATTCCTCATGTCCAAAGGTCGCGGCTTTTCCGATTTTTCATTACAGACCTTATGTATAGGTATTGGTAGTGGCTTATGTTTTGCTATCACATCGCTTTTGGTACGTGAAGCCAGTTTAGAACTCACTAATTTACCGTTTATTCACCGTGCGGCGTGGGTTCTTATCTGTGTGATTGGTACACAGTGTTCATTGCTCTTAATTTACTTAGGTAGGACTTACGCACTATTACTTATAGATTCTCTGTGGTAGCAGATGATTTTTATCGAGAATAAAGTCATCAATGAAGTTTTTGATAATTGGTCTAAATAATTTCTTCTGCCAACGATATATATTTTCAAAGATCCGCTCAAACTGGTTCTTTTGTATCTCAACGTAGGCCATCAAGGCTGAAAAAATATGATTCAAAATCAGTTTAGATCGTCTTACTTGAAACTTTTCAATATGACAAACCTGTTTAATCACCCGGTGATATTGCTCTATTTTCCAATGACTTGAATGTAATTCATGAAAACCTTCAAAGGACAATAAATCATCTTCATCTTGATGCACAATATAAAACCTCTGCTGTTCTTTTAACTGAGTCTTAAATAATTGTACAAAGCCAAAATCTTTGAGCCAGATCACTTGACCCTGATGGAAATCTGGCAATAAGCGCAGTTGAAACCATTGTCCTTTTTCTGGGGAAACCTTACGGTTACAGTCGATACCAAACATAAATCGAATACCATATTTTCTTATGGTTTTTAGATTTCCAGTCGATGAATACCAACTATCACCTGTAATAAATTGAATCTTTGCACCCCAACTGAGTACTTCACTTAACATATCCATAAAGTAATCATTCTTGGTTTTACTTTCAGATTTGTCATAAATTCGGAAATTAATTGGAATATTTTGACCATTTCGATCTGTCGCATACAAGGTAATGAGATTAATACCCTTGACGGATCGGTGGTGTTTGCCTGACCAAAAATAGCTAACCAAGTCCATATGTTGACTATATGGTTTATCTAAAACAGTATCATCAATACTGACTATAAGTTTATTATTATCAATATGTTGAATTGATTCTTGATATAGGTCGTGAGGTGTGTAGTCTTCACGCTCTAGAAAGCGATTTACACTATCATGCGAGATATTATAAGTCTCGGCAAGTTGTGTGCAGCTAATAGAGTTCGGTTCTGTCATGAGAAAGCCCATATAAATGGGTAATGTACAAGTTGCTGTAGAAGCATGTTTAATTCGTCTGATCACAGATACTTTATAAAGTATTTTAATACTTTTTTGAATCCGTCAATGCGTAAGTCCTATTAGGTATATTTCGTCGTGTTACTTTATGGGCGATGTGGCAGCGAGTGGGACTTACATTTCGCGTCAGTTTATGTAGTTTCCTTGCTTCATTGGGCTGGTTTAGCGCGATGAGTATGCAGTCCGTTCCAATTGTTAAAACATTAGGGCAAGTTGAGATCATTTTTAGTATGTTGATCTCTGCCTTTTTCTTTAAGGAAAAATTGGCACGAGCTGAACATTTAGGCATTATTTTGGTGGTGATTGCCGCTTTTCTAGTGATTTGGGCTTAATCAATAAGGCATTGTCATTTATTTGTAATGACATTGGTTATACTAAATAAATGGGATACGGAATTAACCCATATTCTATCTGCGTGTGAAGAGCTTAAACGGATATGTAGCTTAAGCTCGTACCAGTATAGATAAAGTCAAAATGTAGATTTGAAACTCTCATCTTAGCCTACAGATATGTTTTCCAACTATATGGCTTTGCTTTAAGACAAATAGTTTTTATCTGCTCCAATAACAAAAATAACGCCCAAGCAAAATAGCCCACAATAAATAGCAAACCAGATAATCATGTTTTTAAATGCTTTGTCCGAAATAGAACTATCCGCATATTTTGCTGGTTTTTTAGGGTCTAGATCTTTCATGGTTACTGCACTCAACTGAGGTGATGTGTACATTATGCAAAGCACAGACAGCATGAAACAGATACAGAACATGATTAAAAAAATATAACAGCGTATTGGCAAATATATAGAACTGTTATGGTTTTCATTATTGCCTGTTAAGCAAAAGTGAAAGAATATTCACTATGAATTTTATACATACTGAACCATGAGAGAATTCCATTTCATTCATGATCTAAATTTTTGTACATTAAATACAGTGGTACTTTGTATGTGTAGAGTTAGCCTAATTGACCTAAGCATAAAGTTTAAAATGATAGCTAGAGAGCATGATGAAAAATTTTGAGAATAAAGTTGCTGCGATCACGGGTGCAGGTTCTGGTATCGGACAGCAGTTGGCTATTCAATTAGCCAAACAAGGTGCGCATTTGGCACTCAGTGATGTCAATGAGCAAGGTTTGGCAGAAACATTAAAGCTTGTCAAAGATTATCCTGTTTCGGTCACACTTACAAAACTAGATGTTTCAGACCGCAAAGCTGTTGAGGACTGGGCCAAACAATGTGAACAAGACTTTGGCCAGATCAATTTAATTTTCAACAATGCAGGTGTTGCCTTAGCCAGTACTGTTGAAGGCTTGAGCTATGAAGATGCGGAATGGATCTTTAAAATCAATTTTTGGGGTGTGGTGTATGGAACCAAAGCTTTTTTACCCTACTTAAAGAAAAGTGGTGCTGGGCATATTGTGAATATTTCAAGCTTATTTGGACTCACTGCACAGCCTACCCAGAGTGCCTATAATGCGACAAAATTTGCTGTTCGTGGTTTTACCGAAGCACTACGTCAAGAACTAGACCTAGAAAACTGTGGTGTCAGTGCGACTTGTGTTCACCCAGGTGGTATACGAACCAATATCGCCAATAGTGCTCGAATGAGTGACAGTATTCATGCGCTAGGTATGAACCCTGAGCGTGCTAGCCGTTCTTTCAACAAAATGCTTAAAACTCCGCCAGATGTGGCAGCACAGTCCATTTTAAAGGCTGTGGGAAAAAATGAGCGCCGTGTCTTAATTGGAACAGATGCCAAAATTATGGATCTGGTACAACGCATTACACCGACAGGTTATACACAAGCCATGAACTTTTTGACTGGGAAAAAGCGTCAAAAATAAAGACTGGCAAACTTGAAGGATGATTTTATTGTTTTAACCGAGTATGCTGAATCGAGTAATTTTTCAAATCAAAAAAAGCTTCGATTTCAATGCTAAAGCATTGCATCCATTAAAATGATAAGGAGTCCTACATGAGTGGTTCTCATAACCATGATCACAGCCATGTTGAAGTGACTGCAAAAAATGCCAAGAAATTAACGCTTGCACTTGCCTTGACCACGACATTTTTAATTGTTGAGGTTATTGCTGGATTTATCACACAAAGTTTAGCCTTATTGTCCGATGCGGCGCACATGTTTACTGATGCTGCGGCTTTGGCGATTGCCTTAGCCGCCATCAAAATTGGACAAAAACCTGCCGATGATAAACGTACCTTTGGCTATCAACGGTTTGAAATCTTGGCAGCATTGTTCAATGCCATGATGTTGTTTGTTGTAGCGATTTACATTTTATATGAAGCTTATCAGCGCTTTAGCCAGCCCCCCGAAATCCAAAGTATAGGCATGTTGGTCGTTGCTGTTTTGGGTTTAATCATTAACCTAATTTCAATGAAAATTTTGGTGTCGAGCAGTCAAGACAGCTTAAATGTGAAAGGGGCTTATCTTGAGGTGTTGAGTGACGCCTTGGGCTCTGTGGGTGTGATCATAGGCGCATTGGTGATTTATTTCACGGGTTGGATGTGGGTAGATACCGTTATTGCGGTGTTGATCGGCTTTTGGGTCTTACCTCGAACTTGGGTGCTACTGAAGCAAAGTATCAATATTTTGCTCGAAGGTGTACCAAGTGAAATTGATATCGAATCCCTACGCAATGACTTGTTGGCTTTAGACGGTGTACAAGGGATTCATCAACTTAAAGTTTGGGCCATTACCTCTAAAAATGTGCATTTAACCGCGCATTTGATCGCTCCTGATGTAGATCAGAGAGCTTTATACCACCAAGCTGTGGAGTTATTAGGACATGAGCACGGCATTACCCAAGTGACTTTACAGATTGAAGATGATGAATGCCATCCACACCAACACGAACATAGTCATTAAAAAAGGCTTGACCTTAGACTTAGTCTAGGCTTTACAATAGCATCAGTTTTTTTCAGTACGACATTATGCGTTCTACCACGTGGATTAGCGTCTTAGTTGCTTTATTCATGTTCCAAAGTCTTTGGAACGTGGCGGCAGCTTTTTGCGTCCATGAAGAACAAAAAACTCAAGTCGTGACGCAACAAAATTTTCATTTTGGGCATCATCAATCCACTTTGTGTGTATCGGATGCGAAAGCACATCAACAAAGTAGTATTGATGACCATACTCAAACGGCAAATGATCAGTTTGAATTAGGTGAAGACCATCAAGATCATTTGCCTTCAATGGCACATTTGATTATTCCGAAAGAAAAAAACTATCAACTGCCGCTCGCGCTTGAGATAAAAGAACCGCCACAATTTTTTTGGCACAATGCCTATCAAGCTCCTGATTTACTGGGGCAACATCCGCCTCCTGAACTTTCCCCGCTAATGGTGGGGTAGCCTAAAACATTTCCCACCACTTCTTCTAAAAATTAGTGGGAAAAAGCATGTCGAATCAATTCAAGGCGTTTATACGCCAAGCTCTTGCTGTGGGCATAACAACAGCTACGATGCAATGGAGCTTTGCCGAACCAGTCAAGACTTTAGATGAGGCTTTGGCAAAAGTAGAGCGCTATCAGAACCAAAGTGAAATTGGGCAACAGCGTCAAAGCATTTCAGAGCTGAACATCAAAAACAGTGGTTTATGGCAAAACCCTAGCTTAAATATCAATCAAGATGGTTTTGGTTCAAATACCGATCGTGAACTCAGTATTGCCATTAGCCAACCTTTAGATGTTTTTGGACAGCGTAAGCTCGATCAAAAACTCGCAGAAACAGCACACCAACAAGGCCAATTACAGCAACAACTGTGGACAGCACAAAGCCAATTGGTGGTGAAATTTGCATGGTCGCAGTTGGCTTTAGCACAAGTTGAAAAATCGCTATTTGCCGCACAGCTCAAAGTGAGTCAAAATAATTTAGACAGTGCCAAAAAGCGCTATCAGGCGGGCAGTATCGCTTTGGTTGACTATGAACGTGCGCAAATCGAAAGCTTAGATATGCAACGTTTATATCAACAAGCAATACTGGCTGAACAAGTAGCACAGCGTCAACTCTCAAACCTTTGGGGCGAAACCAAAGCCGACATTCAACTCAATGCGACCACCATGCCATGGCCAGATCAAAGTGAAGCCACAGTACAGCGTTATATTGCTGAAGGTTGGTTGGAAAAGCTGTATGCCCTGAATATTCAACAGTCCAATTTAAACATTGAAAGTTTAAAAGTGCAGGCGCGTCCCAATCCGACCTTAAATGTCGGCATGAAACGGAGTCAAGCACCGAATGAAAATAGTGATACCACATTAGGTGTTGGCGTGGATATTCCGCTGAATATCTTTAACCGTCAGCAATACAGCATTCCGATGGCACAGCGTCAGCAAAGCTTGTTGAATCAGCAGCAGCAGCGTGAGTTAAAACAGCAAATTTTAGATATCGCCAATGCCATGCATGAGCTCAAAGGACTAAAACAGCAGTTCGGTGCGATCAGTCAACAAACAACTTTGGCAGAACAAGTACAAGTACGTACATTACAAGGTTTTAAAGCCGGAAAGCTGTCTATTACCGACATTCAACAAGCCAATTCGCAACTACAAAGCATACGTCTTGGGCAGTTACAGTTATTGCGTCAAGCATGGCAGACCGCATTGACCGCAGAAGCGCTTAGCCTCGGCACTAGTTATGAACAGATCAGTAGTTCAGATGCTTATAGCCAAATCAGTAAAAACTCAATCGCACAAATACAAGACCTCATCCTTGGCGGAGCACAATAATATGCAACTGAAGAACCAACTTGGAAAAATATCACAGCCATTGATGATTGGGCTTTTGCTTCTAGTAACGCTCCTGATTGCTATAGGAATTTGGTTTAGCTCGAAAGATAAAACCACCGATGAACATGAGCATGGGGAACATGAAGAATCTGAACATGCGGATGAGCCCGAGTCAGAAAAAGGACATGCTGAGGAAGGTGAAATTCAACTGACAGCGCAGCAACTGACAGAGCAAGGCATTCAAATCGCTTCGGCTCAACAAGGCGCGGTATCTCAAGTCACTGTTTTACCTGGAAAGCTTGTGGTGAATACCGATCAGCAAGCCCACATTTCGCCAAACTTTGGTGGGCATGTGGAACAAGTACATGTTGAACTTGGTCAAAACGTACAAAAAGGACAAACTTTAGCTGTACTGTCCGTACCTGAACTGATTGATCAACAAGCCAATTTACGGATGGCCCAAGCTAGCTTGGACTTGGCACGTCAGGATTATCAACGTGAACAGCAGTTATGGTCACAGGGCATTTCAGCTAAACAAGACTACCAACGGGCAGAAAATGCTTACCGACAGGCACAGATTACTGTGCAATCCGTGCAAAGTCGTTTAAATGCACTGGGGGCAACAGGTGGTATAAATGGTCGTTTTGCCATTAAAGCACCCATCTCAGGGGTGATTAGCCAAAAAGATATCGTGGTGGGTGAAAACGTACAATTGGCCGATCAGCTTTTTGTGATTGAACAATTTAAAGAGTTATGGCTTGAGTTTAATCTGCCTGCACAGTTATCGAGTCAATTACAAACCAATCAAAGTGTAACGTTTAAACCAAATGCCTCTGAGCAAAAATATCAAGCCGTCATCCAAAGCTTAACCTCTCAGGCCGATGCCCAAACGGGGCGCTTAGTGGTACGCGCTAAATTAAAAAGCCAAGCGGCTGAATTACGTCCAAATGTTTTGGTGAATATCTTTTTAGACAATACCAGTTCCAAAATAGCGCTTCGTGTCCATAAAAGTGCTATTCAAAACATTGAAGGTCAAACGTCAGTATTTGTGGTCGACGCTGAACAAAAAGGGCAAGTGCATTTGAAAGCACAGCCTGTTGTACTTGGACAAGCGTCAAATGATGGTCAATGGATTGAAGTCGTTTCAGGTATAAAAGCAGGACAACGCTATGTCAGTCAAGGCAGCTTTGTTCTTAAATCTGAACTCGAAAAAGGCGAGGCTGATCATGCACACTAATCATGATTTACCCAAGCCTGAGGGTTTGTTTGAACGAATTATTCAGTTCTCTATTCAAAATGCCATTTGGGTCATGCTCTTTGTCTGCACGTGGATTGCGGTTGGTGTATACAGCTATCAAAAACTGCCGATTGATGCAGTGCCCGATATTACCAATACGCAAGTACAAATTAATACCCAAGCCAATGGTTTTACCGCACTGGAGGTTGAGCAGCGGATTACCTATCCAATTGAAACGGCAATGGCGGGTATTCCAGATTTACAGTTGACTCGTTCTATTTCACGTTATGGTCTATCCCAAGTCACCATCGTATTTAAGGATGGTACAGATATCTATTGGGCACGCCAGCAGATTAATCAGCGGGTACAAGAAGCCAAAGCAGATTTACCCAGTGATGTTTCTCCAACCATGTCGCCAGTTTCGACGGGTTTAGGTGAAATTTATCAATGGGTCATTAAAGCTGAACCGAATGCCAAAAAAGCCGATGGTACAGCTTATAGCGCGATGGACTTGCGGGAGATCCAAGATTGGATCGTTCGTCCACAATTGCAACGTGTTGCAGGGGTTGCAGAGGTCAACAGTATTGGCGGGTTTAATAAAACCTATGTGGTTGCTCCTGACTTAAACCGTATGCAGCAGTTAAATATTTCCTTGAGCCAACTGCAAACTGCTTTACAGGAAAATAATGAAAATCGTGGGGCAGGTTTTATTGAGGAAAATGGTCAGCAGCTCACAGTTCGTGTGCCTGGCACACTCAACAGTCTTGCAGACATTGAAAATACAACAGTTGCCAGCCCAAATGGTAGCCCGATCCGTGTTGCGGATATTGCGCAGGTTTCAATTGATCATGACCTCAGAACAGGAGGCGCAACCTATAACGGCGAAGAAACTGTACTCGGCATCGCTATGATGATGATGGGTGAAAACAGTCGAACGGTGTCTAAAGCTGTAGATGCCAAAATTCAAGAGGTGCAAAGCAGTTTACCGCAAGGCGTTAAAATCGAAACAGTTTATGACCGCACAACTTTGGTGGAAAAAGCCATTAAAACGGTGCAAAAGAACTTGGTTGAAGGCGCAATCTTGGTGATTGTGATCCTGTTTTTATTCTTGGGTAATATTCGTGCTGCGTTAATTACAGCCTGTGTGATTCCACTGTCTATGCTGTTTACTTTAACAGGCATGGCACAACAGAACATCAGTGCCAACCTGATGAGTTTAGGGGCATTGGATTTCGGTATTATTGTCGACGGTGCAGTGGTAATTGTTGAAAACTGTATTCGCCGTTTAGCCCATGCACAACAACTGCTCAAACGACCGTTAACTCAGTCGGAACGCTTTAAGGAAGTATTTTTAGCAGCGCGCCAAGCTCGTCGTCCACTTATTTTTGGTCAGCTGATTATTTTAGTGGTGTATTTACCGATTTTTGCATTGACTGGTGTAGAAGCAAAAATGTTCCACCCAATGGCTTTGACGGTTGTTCTTGCACTGGTTGCGGCCATTATTTTGTCGATCAGCTTTGTGCCTGCGGCTGTTGCACTTTTTGTTAAAGGTGACATTAAAGAAACGGAAAGCCGTTGGATGTTGTGGTTAAAAGAGCGATATCAGCGAGTATTAGACTGTGCCTATCAGTACAAAGCGGTAGTTTTAACTTTTGCACTGTGCTTATTGGTATTAACAGGTTTACTCGCAACGCGGATCGGCAGTGAGTTTGCACCGCAACTGAGTGAAGGTGACTTTGCTGTACAGCAACTGCGTTCCCCAAGCACAGGTTTAGAAGAATCACTTCGTATTCAGGAAAATACGGAAAAGCTACTCCTGAAAAAATTCCCTGAAATACACGCTATTTTTGCGCGTACAGGAACTGCTGAGGTAGCGACCGATGTAATGCCACCGAATATTTCAGATGGTTATGTCATGTTAAAACCCCGTGATGCGTGGCCAAACCCGAAAGAAACATTGGATGAACTGCGTAGCCGTATGCAGGCGTATTTGGCGACATTGCCCGGTAACAACAGTGAGTTTTCTCAGCCAATTGAACTGCGTTTCAATGAGTTAATATCGGGTGTACGTAGTGATGTCGGTGTCAAAATCTTTGGTGATGACATGCAAGTATTAAATGCGGAAGCTGAAAAAATCAGTAAATTGATTCAACAAGTTTCAGGCAGTACCGCAGTTAAAGTTGAACAAACATCGGGCTTACCTTTGCTTAATGTTGAAATTGATAAAAGTTTGGCAGCGCAATATGGCCTAAGTGTTAAAACCATACAAGACTATGTGTCAGCAAGCATTGGTGGGCAAAATGTCGGTGAAATTTTACAGGGTGACCGCCGTTTTGACTTTGTGATTCGACTCAGTGAACAAGACCGTAGTGTCAGTGGTATTGCGCAACTGCCAATACAACTTCCAAATGGCGGCAGTATTTTACTCACTGATATTGCCACGGTAAAAATGATGGATGGCATCAACCAAGTCAGCCGTGAAAATGGCAAACGTCGTGTGATTGTCACTGCGAATGTCGAAGGGCGTGATTTGGGCTCTTTTGTCACAGAGGTACAAACTCAACTGAAGCAGTATCCACTACCAAGTGGCTATTGGAT
The DNA here is from genome assembly GCF_055632855.1 of Acinetobacter sp. SW-226. Classification (NCBI taxonomy): domain Bacteria; kingdom Pseudomonadati; phylum Pseudomonadota; class Gammaproteobacteria; order Moraxellales; family Moraxellaceae; genus Acinetobacter; species Acinetobacter sp. SW-226. Next base: position 1,804,433 of record NZ_CM145752.1, read on the forward strand.
TGAATATGGTGGTCAGTTTGAAAATCTGGCCTCGGCACAGGCTCGAATGCAGATTGTGATTCCACTGGCATTATTGACGATCTTTATTTTGCTGATGGCTGTTTTCCATAACATGAAAGAAAGCTTACTGGTGTTCACGGGTGTTCCATTTGCTTTAACAGGTGGTGTGCTTTTCTTATGGTTAAGAGACATTCCCTTGTCGATGTCGGCGGGTATTGGTTTCATTGCCTTGTCTGGCGTTGCCGTCTTAAATGGTTTGGTCATGCTGACCTTCATTAAAGAGTTAAGAGGGCAATACCACTTACATGAAGCTGTTTGGCAGGGGGCGATTTTGCGCTTAAGGCCTGTTTTAATGACCGCTTGTGTGGCGTCCTTAGGTTTTGTTCCTATGGCGCTTGCCACGGGCACAGGGGCAGAGGTTCAACGTCCACTGGCGACCGTGGTAATTGGTGGAATTATTTCTTCGACGTTATTGACCTTGGTACTATTGCCAGTGTTGTATCGTTGGATGAATGCTAAGAAAGAAACGGAAGTTTAATTCTTTAATCAACTGAAGCATGGGGAGGCACATATACCCCTCATGCTTTTTTATACTACTTGATATCAGCCTAATCGCATTTAGGAGTTAAAAATGGCAAATCTGTTATAGTCTGTTATATTTTTTTCATAAAGAACTGTATCTGTCCATTTATAGCCTAAACCTTAGAATAACAAATATAGATAAAGCGTTGAGGTATTGGAAATGAACTTTTTACTGAAAAAAAATAAAGCTTGGTTTGTATTCTTTATCATTACTTTATATTCATTTCTTGGATTTTTTCTCGGATTCATTATTTGGGAATATGTTCTAAAGTAAAGCTAAACATCACGATGCAAAGGCGCAACAAAAAATGCTTTGTATGATGTTCAAACAGATATTTTTTAAGATTCAACAAAAAAGAATGAGGCCTGTGTTGCTTCATTCTTTTCTATTTGTAGTCTGCATTTTAATCATCATCAGCTAAATACATAACACTGTGTATTTAAAATGCATGATGCGCCTTACATACTTTTCTATCAATGAGTTGATAAAGACTTAAATCACTTCAAAGCCAATACCTGCATGCTGTTTTAAGCGTTCAACATAGCGCTCATCAAACATCGTTGCAGGGGTCCAAAAACCGCCATTTCGTCCCGTTTTCTCGCCATTTTTATGATGATCCAAAACTAAACTTAATGCTGCTTGCCCCAACATTTTTCCTGTTGACCCATAACCTGGATCACGGTCGCCTGTGACTTTGATTCGAAGACTTTGTCCTGCATCTGACTTGCCAATAAATCGTAAATCAAAACGGCCAGAGCGTTGTTGCTCGGGTGTCGGGCCTTCGCCTGATTTTGGGAGCATATAGCGCTCCATCAATTTACTGACAGGCTTGGTAACCGCTGCAAGCATGAATGCACCTAATCCTGCGACCAAGCTATAAGCTTTGACACGACCATTCCAACCTTGGCCTGTCAGCATGGCTTCGTTATAGCTAAAGTTTGCCCCATAGGCATTGTTTGCAAGTGCATTTGAACGGTGCACAACCCGTTCATTAACAGCAGACATAACAAAGGGGGCAATCCATGCATCAAAATCGCTGTCAAACTCAGCCGATTTTACATAGTGTTGACGTGCACTGAGTGTATGATTTTGTGGCACAAGGAGGTACGGGTTCACTAAAGCTTTGCGTAGTGCAGGATCAGCTGCGGCTTCTTGTATGACATTGATTAAACTGGCCACCGTTCCGCCAGAAGCGCCGCCTTTTAAAACTTTCACTCGCATTTTGACGTTGGTCGCTGGGGCATGCCAAAGTTGCTGTGCTTGCTGTTGTAAAAAATACACGCCCATATCAGAAGGGACAGAATCAAAACCGCAACAATGTACAATCCGTGCTCCAGAGTGTTCGGCTTGGCTTTGATACTTGTCGATCATTTTTTTAATCCATTGTGTTTCACCCGTAAGGTCACAATAGTCTGTACCTGTTTCAACACAGGCCTTGATCATCGGTTCACCGTAAAGTGCATAAGGACCTACGGTTGAAACAACCACACGGGTTTGTTCACATAGCGTGTGAATTGCGTCAGTATCATTGACATCTGCAATCATAATGTCCAAATTTTGTGCTTTTTCACCAAGCTTATTTTTTAACGCATTGAGTTTGCTTGATGACCGGCCAGCGATTGCCCACTGAATTTGTTCAGCTGACTCACCTTGCATTGAGAGGTAGTCACTTAGGTAAGTTGTCAAAATTTGTCCAACGAAGCTGGTTGCACCAAATACCACCAAATCATATTTTTTGTTTTTTATTGCCGTCATGGAGAAACTCCTCATGGAATCATGCTTAAGGTCGGTAGTACACCTGTGTTTGCTATAAATACTATAAGCTTTAAGTGAACTTGAATGTCAAGTCGGGAAAGGTGTAAATATTTACAGACATAAAATTGCTATTTATTCGCAACCTTTTACATGAATCACAGCATTAGAAAAGATTTTCACATGCTGACATTTCAATATAACCTTTCTTTTTTCTGACAGTATGCTATGTCATTAACAATAGATATGCTGGATCTTAAGTACTGCTTTAAGCAGAGGCCAATGATGTCAGTAAGACAGGGAGGCATTACATTCTTAGATATTCGTTACCCATCAAAATGTAATAAATAACATGGCTGTGCCCATAAAAATGAGAGATTAAACGTGTATTCAAGTATTTTCAGGGAATGTTGACCGTGATCCTGAAATCTTTGACTTTGAATTATTGGTCATTATGCAAAGCTAATCCAAAAATTTAGTATCTAGATGCAAAATCCACTTTAACTATGGGTGACCTAAAGATTGCTCATTTTATTTTGAGAGTGCATAAAAATCACTTGACATTAAAGTTAACTTTAACCTTAAAGTAGTTATCAGATCAAAAGAGGTGATCATGATGAACATATTTGATGCATTAACCCTACCCAATGGGACAACGATTCCAAACCGCCTTGCTAAAGCGGCAATGGAAGAGAACATGGCAACTTTAGAGCAAGCACCATCACAAGATTTATTTAATCTTTATCATACTTGGGCAGAGGGTGGTGTCGGTTTGATCATTACTGGAAATGTCATGATTGATAGCCGGGCAATGACAGGACCTGGCGGGGTGGTGCTTGAAGATATCGAACATCTTGATCTATTTAAAAAATGGGCAAATATTGGACGTGCTAAAGGTGCTCAATTTTGGTTGCAAATCAACCATCCGGGACGTCAGATGCAGTCGAATATGGGGCAAGACACTTGGGCTCCTTCTGCTGTAGCTTTAGATTTAGGAAAAATGTCGGATAAGTTTGCAACACCAGTTGAAATGACAGAAGTGATGATTGAAGAAGTCATTCAGCGTTTTGCACGCACAGCACAACTGGCTGAGCAGGCAGGTTTTACGGGTGTAGAAATTCATGCTGCACATGGCTATTTACTCAGTCAATTTCTATCACCACTCAGTAACCAACGCCAAGATCAGTGGGGTGGTTCATTGGAAAACCGTGCTCGAATTTTACTCGAAATTGTGAAAGCGGTACGTGCAGTTGTGTCTGATCAATTTGCAGTTGCGGTAAAACTTAACTCGGCCGACTTTCAGCGTGGTGGCTTTAGTGCAGACGATGCCAAGCAAGTGGTTGAAATGTTGAATGAGCTTGCTGTGGATTTGGTTGAACTTTCTGGTGGTAGTTACGAGGCCCCTGCAATGCAAGGCCAAGCCCGTGATGGAAGAACGCTTGCACGTGAAGCTTACTTTTTAGAATTTGCTACAGAAATTCGTAAAATCGCTCGAATGCCGATTATGGTCACAGGGGGAATTCGTCGTCAGCCTGTGGCTGAGCAGGTCATACAAAGTGGTGTAGAAATGGTGGGGATTGGGACTGCGCTTGCCTTAGAGCCAAATTTACCTAATGCGTGGAAACTAGGTCAAAATCTTGCCCCTGAACTCAAACCAATAGAGTGGGAAAACAAGGCACTCGCTTCGGTTGCCAACTTGTCAACTGTAAAGTTTCAGCTACGCAAATTGAGTCAAGGTAAGAAACCGAACCCTAGAGTATCACCATTTTGGGCATTGATTTTACAGCAACTTGCAATGAGCAAACGTACTAAGCAATATCGTCATCGTATGCAACGCCGTGCAAAAGCTTTGGTTTAAGTCTAAGAGAGCAAACGTCACATAGCATAAAATAGTTGCTTATGTCCTGACTAAAAGAGGGTGTAAAAGTCATCATCGTGAGAAATATCAGTCCGTGAATAAACTCACTGGTATTTTTCTTTATTCTCTACCGCATGCTTAAATATGATTGATTTTTGTATATCACAGGCTTCAAGTTCACTTGAATATAAAGAGGGTATTTCGTATGAATATTAGTGAGTTGTCGAAACTGAGTGGGTTGAGTACGCCTACAATTCGCTATTATGAGCAAATCCAGTTATTGCCTAAACCTAAGCGTTTATCGAATGGTTACCGTCAATATTCAGAAGAGGATTTAAAACAATTGTATTTGATCAGGCAGGCACAACAAGTTGGCTTTTCCTTAGAAGAGATCAAATCGTTGATCCCTGCAAATATTGCTAACTGGAATCATGAAAAATTGATTCAGACCTTGAAGGACAAAGTACAAGAAATTGTAAAAATGCAAAAAATGTTGGCTGAAAATAAAAAGAACTTACTGATCCTGATTGATTCGATACAAAATACGCCCCGAGACTTAAGCTGCGAAGAAAATGCACACCGACTACTTAATACATACTATGCCGAATCTGAAAGTGAGGCTTAGTTGAACACTTAAATAATGAAAAAGCGAAAGCACAGATAAGGAGAGCGTTTTTTTAAGCGGTATTTTTTTCCAGTAAAAAATCAATGAGCGTCCTTACACGTTTAGACTTTTGACTATTTTGTAAATAGTAGAGATAAACAGGAGGGAATGTTCTCCAGTATGGCTTGAGCACAGGAATAAAGTTTTCTTGATCAGGCTGTTGTTTTAAATTTATTAAAAAAATTCGACCGATACCGATACCTTGCCGAATTGCATCCATATTGACTTCTATATCATTAGCAATGAAAGAGACAGGCATTTCAACACTAATTTCTTTTCCATCTTCTTGTAAAAGCAATGGAGAAAGCGTATTCGCTGTTGTAAAACGATAGCCGATTAACTGATGTTGTTTTAAATCTACAGGTTTTTGCGGAACTCCATGCTGTTCAAGATAATGTTTTGATGCGAATAATCCTTGAGTTTGTTTGGGTAAAATTTGACGTGCTACCACATGTTCTTCAATTTTATTTCCAAAGCGAATACCTAGATCATAGCCCTCTTTTGAAACGTTGACCGTTCCATCGTTAATCGCAATTTCAAGTTGAATACGTGGGTATCGTTGATAGAACTCACCTAAATAGGGCTGTAAAACACTTAGATAGGCATAACGAGCTGTTGTGATTCGCACAATACCAGCAGGTTCACTCTTTAAGTCTTGAACACTTTCTAGCGCGATTGTTAACGCTTTAATTGGTTCTTGTGTGTTTTGAAACAGATGTTGTCCCGCTTCTGTAAGCTCCAAATGACGTGTGGTGCGATTAAATAAGGGTAAGCCTATAGTTTGCTCAAGTAGTTTTAAGGACTTACTGACAGCAGGTGGGGCAGTTTCAAGCTGCCGTGCAGCTGCAGCTAAACTTCCCTCATTGACGATGGCATGGAATACAACCAAATAATTATAAATTGAGCCATTCATATCAATGCACAACTATTAACTTTTAGATACTAATGTAGTGCCAATTACCTACCTTATCAATCACAATTTTTCTGACTACCATTCATTCATGTTCAACCCGATGTGGGCTTAAGTGGTAATCTGGTTAAGACAAGCATTGTATGCGTCTCAACAGCAGGCTTAATTTTCTAAAGGTAAATATGATGAAAAAAATACTCGTAATTTCAGGACATCCCAATTTACAAGATTCGGTTGCGAATACAGCCATTCTCAATCACGTAACAACTGCACTCCCTCATGCAAAAATTCGTAAGTTAGATGAACTTTACCCAGATGAAGTTTTCGATATTGAGCTTGAACAACAAGCACTGTTAGCTGCGGACATCATTGTGTGGCAGTTTCCATTTCATTGGTATGCATTACCAGCACTGCTTAAAAAATGGCTAGATCAGGTTTTTCTACATGGTTTTTCTCATGGCTCAAATGCGAAATTGGGCGGTAAGCAATTGATTTTGTCCTTTACCACGGGAGCTCCCGAAGTTGCTTATGCGCCAAATGCAATCATGCAACACTCACTTGAAACGCTATTGGCACCCTTCGACAGTCTTGCTGCATTATGCAATTTAGACATACAAGCACCAGTCTATACAACAGGTGTTAGCTATCTTGCACGTGGCGATGAAGATGGTTTACAGCAACAGACTATGGCCGCGCAGGAACATGCACAACGTTTAGTGCGCCAAATTGAAAACTTATATTGAGATGTAAATATTCAGTTATTCAGCCTTTACGGCATGATTTTACTCAGCACTTTAAATTGATACTTATGCTTTAATTTTTTGGAAATGGTTCAAATGTATTTAATCCATGTTTCTGTTGATCTCGGTGAGATCAGCGAGCAATACCATGCTCAACACATTGAATTTTTAAATCAGCAATTTGACAATAAAGTCTTTTTGACTTTTGGTCGAAATCTCTCAAAAAACAGTGCTGGGGTTATTATTGCCCAAGCTGAAAATCAAGATGAATTAGAGCGGATTGAGGCACTAGACCCTTATGTTAAACATCGGTGTGCGAACTATGAAATAGAAGAGTTTTCTCCATTAAAAATTGCAAAAGATTTTCATCTTTTTAAATAATACCTATGGAACATAAAATGAAGCTAATAAATAAAGTCGCTTTGGTCACGGGAGGAGGCTCTGGTATCGGTCGAAAAATTGCTGAACGTTTAGCCAATGAAGGAGCAAAAGTTTTGATTATGGGACGGACAAACACGCCTTTAGTTGAAACAAGTCAACATCAAAATATTGACTATGTCGTTGGTGATATTGCATGTTTGGAAGACATTTCAAACACGATTGCTGAGCTTAAACACCGCTTTGGTCGCTTGGATATTTTAGTGAATAATGCAGGTGTTGCTCCCGTTGCAAGTATCGAAAACTTAGATATTTTATCTTTTGATGCTATTTTTCATATCAATGTTCGTGGTCCTGTGGAGTTTATTCGTCAAAGTTTAGATTTATTGCGGGAGTCCAAAGGAAGCGTCATCAATATTGGCTCTTCGGTCAGCCAACGACCACTTGCAAACATGGCTCTATATTCGGCCAGTAAGGCAGCACTTTCAGCAATCACAAAGTCTTTGGCAAGAGAGTTGGCTGTAGAAAAAATTCGAGTAAATGCTGTTTCAGTTGGCCCAATTGATAGCCCAATTTATGAAAAAGCGGATTTATCTTTTGAAGAATCTCAGGCCCATATTGATAAAGTCAGCCAAATGATTCCGTTGGGGTATTTTGGTCAACCTGATGATGTTGCTTCGGTCGTTGCATTTTTAGCATCAGATGAAGCCAGTTTTGTGACTGGCGCTGAGTATGCTGTAGATGGTGGTTTTACAGCTTAGTGAATCAATTTATTTGGCCTCAAATCTATAAAAATGACTGAGAAACCAGACATAATCTAGCATAGATCATGTCTGGTTTTGGCTCTTAAAACTTCCATTGCACCGAGAGCGATGCATTTAAAGGATCGCCTGGTTGAATCCACATATCGCTATAGCTTGCGACATAGTAAGTTTCATCTAAAAGATTATGCACATTGAGCTGATAACGTAGCTGATCTGATGGGGCATAGTAAGCGTTTAAGTTGAGTAACGTATATTCAGGTAAGTTGAAGCCATTATCTGTACTGTGTCCACTACGTTTACCAACATAGACTGCCGTTGCGCCAACTCCAACTTTGTCTGCATTGGCAAGATCCCATTCGTAGTTGCTACTCACAGAACCACTATGTTTTGGCACATTACTCAACCTCGAACCTTTAACAAGGCTCTGGTCTTTTTCCACTTGTGCATCTGTATAGCTATAATTTGCACGGACAGAGAGTCGATCACTCAGTTGGGTTTCAATATCGAACTCTAAGCCTTTACTAGAGACTTCTCCAGCGGTGATCTGATAACTACTATCTGTTGGATCGGTAGTCAGTACATTTTCTTTATCCATTTTAAACAGGGCTAAACTGATTAAACTTTGTGGGTTTATTTGATATTTCCCACCAATTTCATAGCTTTTGCCTTTTTCAGGATTAAAAACATTGCCATTTCTGTCCATTCCACTGTTGAGGGCAAAGGATTTTCCGTAGTTGGCGTACCATGACCAACGATCATTCAGTCGGTAGTTTAAACCTAAGCGTGGACTGGTTTGTTGCAAGTCTTGTTGGTTGGATGTATGTGCAAGTTTATTTTGAAAATCTTGGCTAATGTGATCAAAACGCGCACCAAACAGTACACTCCATTGATCATTCAGAAAAATTTGATCTTGTAGATTCAGTGCAAAATAGCGTTGCTGTTCTTCGGTATTAATGAAAAGAGGAAGCTCTGGCGAATACTGCCCATAATTTGGATCATAGATATCAATGCTATTTGGCACGCTACTGCTGTGGTTTCGACGCAGTTGTAATTGACGGTATTTCATTTGTCCAAGTTCAGTGCTCAAAAGTACTTCATGGCGTGCCCAGCCTTGTTGGATTTTCCCAAGTAGCTCCGTTTGAAAGAGAACATCATCACTTTTATTGTCACGATAGCGACGTTGACGTTCTAATGTCCGTCCATCACTCTGAATACGACGAGGTTCACTGGAAAAGCCTTTGAGTTGAGTATCTTTTGCGCTGAGTGCATTATTCATTTTCCAGTCATCATTAAACTGATGCGCAAGTCGAAGCTGATAAAAATGATCTTTTTGAATATGATCACCATCATCAGGTTCGCCTGTAAATGTTTTTGGGTCCATCACAAATTGTTTTTGATAACTGCTCACACCACGATCAAAAGTTCCATCTTGTCGGGTAAATTCGCTATCAAAGTCCAATTGGGTCGAATCTGAAATTTTCCATGTAAGTTGAGGGGAGAAAAACCAACGCTCACTGTGCACATGATCACGAAAACTTTGATTATCTTCATGTGCGACCGCAATACGATAAGCCACAGCATCATTTATTGGGCTAGTATGTTCAAAACTGGCACGATACTTTTCTAAACTGTTAGCACGTAAATTAACTTCTGAAGAGCTTTCCCACTGCGGTTTTTTGGTGTTGATATTGAGTAAACCGCCAGCTTCCCCGCGACCATATAAAGCGGCCATAGGGCCTTTTAAAAAGTCGAGGGATTCAATATTCACCATGTCTCGCGGCGCACTGAGTCCACGGTTGACACTTAGGCCATTTCTTATAATTTGTGCCCCAATATTTGGGTCTGTACTAAAACCTCTGAATGAGAAGTTATCCCAAAATCCGCCACCATAATTGGTTTGATTATAAACACCACTTACTTGTGTTAGTGCGTCATCAATACGCTGTACATCTTGTTGTTGAATTAGAGCTTTAGATAACAAACTTCGACTGAAAGGTACGTCTAAAATGTCATGAGAAAACTTAGTCATTGCGGTACTTTGTTGCAAGCTTTCATCTTCAGTTTCGGCTTGCAATTGGATGGTCTTGAGTACTTCTGTAGAGGTTTCAGCCCATGTAAAAGAACTTAATAGGCTTAAATATAAACTGGAAGAAAGAAGTGTAAATTTATTCATCATGATGGAGCGTAGTTTAGATGCTGTATTGTTATGTTATAACATTTTGTTTGGTTTGTGTTAGCAATATTGGTTTAATCTCTAAAAAAATTAAATAAATCAAAAAGTATAGAAATAAATATTCATCATGACACAATTAAAAAAATGGGTTTAATTTTTCATTTCATTCTTAGCCATTTATTTAATGTCTGAGCCAAAATTCAGGTTTACTCAGATTACAGATGACGTTGTCAAGTCGTATATTTCTTGTAGACCTTAAGGCCAGACTAAAAGCTGTATGAGATTTTTATTTTTAAGGTTATTTCAAAATTATTTAAAAAGCTGAGATATGTTGAATAATGTGCTTGTTCATTCTAAGAAAATTGTGAATACTCAAGCCGAAAAACTTGGGCTGTAATATTATTTTTTGGGGTTAGCAACTACTGTGAAAACGTATCCTTTTTCTCGTTTACAAAAAGCATTACTGGCGGTTGGTTCATTTTCATGTCTAGGGCTGAACTCGGTATGGGTACATGCGGCAGAAGACAGTGATGTGGCACAACTTGCAACCATAACAGCGACTGCTCAAGCTGAACCAGCTACGTATTATCAACCCAAAGTTAATTTGTCTGGTTTTGCCCAGCAAAACCTTGCAGCCATTCCTGCATCTATTAACACCGTTACTGCTGAACTGATAGCAGATCAACATGCGAAAACACTCAGCGATGTAGTAAAAAACGATGCATCTGTTGGTGATGGCTATGCACCGATTGGCTACTATGCAAACTTTGTAATGCGGGGATTTAGCCTAAATGCCGGATCAAGTTATTTACTGAACGGTAATTTGCTTCGTGGTGAGCAAAATGTAGCGCTTGAAAATAAAGAGCAAGTCGAAATACTCAAAGGCATGAGCGCGATTCAAAGTGGGATGTCGACCCCAGGTGGAGTCGTGAATTATGTAAGTAAACGCCCCAAAGATGTCCAATCTTTAACTCTTGAAGCAGATAGTCATGGCGGTAGTCGTGTGGCAACAGACTTTGGTGGATGGCTTGGAGACAATCAACAGTTTGGTTATCGTGTGAATGCAGCGTATGAAGACATTCATCCCTATGTTGAACATGCTGACGGTATACGTTTGTTTGGTTCCTTGGCTTTAGACTGGAAAATTTCAGATCGTTCAAAACTCGAATTTGATATTGAATCACAGCGTCAAAAACAGCGTTCGGTACCGGGCTATCAGCTATTGGGTGGTGAAACTGTACCGACAGGAGTGGAATGGGATCGTTTGCTGGGTTATCAAAGCTGGAGCAAACCGATCACCAATGAAAGTCTAAATACGAGTCTTAAATATAGTTATCAAATCAATGATAACTGGAGTAGCAATCTGTCAGCTTCACAAAGCCGTGTGATCGTAGATGATTACTCTGCTTTTGCCTATACCTTTGACCAACAGGGTAACTATGACATTTATGATTTCCGCAGCCCAGATGACAGTTATCTCACCAATCAATTTAAAACAGGTTTGAACGGAAAATTCAGCACTGGAGCATGGCAACATAGCCTGAGTTTAGAGTTGTCACATGCTTACAAACGTCATACTCAGTATGATGCAATCAATGAATGGATAGGTTCAGGAAATATTGATCATGATCCTATTACCTATACACCTACAGATAAAGCCTTAGGTAATCATTACAAATCATTGGATAGTCAACAAACTGCTTTAAACCTACTAGATCAAATCAAATTGAATGATGCATGGTCAGTTTTGTTGGGCGGTAAGCTTTTACATTTAAATGAAAGTGCCTATGCTGCGGATGGTAACAATATTCGCGAGACCGACTTTAATCGTTTCTTACCGCAACTCGCTCTGATGTACCAGCCTTGGCAAAATACTCATCTTTATGCTTCTTATGCAAAAGGGATAAGCGATGGTAGTCAAGCGCCGTGGTATGCCAATAATGCTTATGCTACCTTAGCGCCAAGACATTCAACTCAGTACGAGTTGGGCCTTAAACAGCAATGGCAAACGATGTTGTTCACAGCGGCATTATTCGATTTAAGACAAGACAATCAATATACCAATAGTGCTAGTAATTATGTCACCGATGGTGAACAACACAACTTAGGTTTGGAATTGGGATTGCAAGGTCGTGTTGCTGAGAATCTAGATATGACATCGACGTTGGCACTGACCCGTTCACGTTTAGAAGATGTACAAGCAAATGAATATGCAGGGCATCAGACCCAAAACGTACCAAAGCTACGTTTTGCCAGTCATGTGTCTTACCAAATGCCTCAAGTCGAGGGCTTACGTTTACTTGCAGGTATGCAATACAGCAGCAGTAAATACGCCAATAAAACGGGTACGGTTAAAGTTTCAGGCTATACCGTATTCGATGCGGGTGCAGCTTATAACTTCCGTGCTTATGGTTATGAAAATATGCTGCGTCTGAACGTGGACAACCTGTTCAATAAAAAATACTGGCGCGATGCAGGAAGCTTCTTCGGGGATGATTATTTATTTCTGGGCACACCACGTACAGCGCAGTTTTCATGGACTGTGAATTTTTAAGAAATACGTTTAAGTAAATAAAAAAGGCATATTCCACAATATGCCTTTTTTATCTGATGATGAATTGTCTTAGACTTTACTAAAGGGCTCTTTTCAGTCTCTATTATATTGATAGGTCAATTATTTTTCGAACTGACTTGAAAGGTAATCACGATTGAGCCATTTCAAAACAACCTGTGTCAATGCTTTGGGCTGTTCCATAGGTATCATGTGCCCCGTATTTTCAATCACAGCCAAGTCGGAACCCTTTATTTGTTGATGTAATTCGTTGGCTTCATCTGCTGAACGGATTTGGTCTTGCTCACTGTAAATAATCAAAGTGGGGCATAAAATTTTTGTTGTATCCTGCTCATTTCTATTCAGCAGAGACTGTCTCACAAAGGTGTCATAGCCTAAATGCTGTCCCATTTTCTGAATCTTATGTATCAGCCTATCATTGTAATTATTTGAAGGGTGCAAGGTTTTCCGAATAGCCGTTGAACTTAAACCTTTAAATATTTCTTTTGAACTCAGTTTAATCACCATCATTTTCTGCTGTCTTTGCTGTGCTGTATCAGAACGTAGTGAGGATGCAATGAGAATCAATGCAGAAACTTGCTCTGGAAACTGCTCCGCTATAGACCTTGCAACATAGCCACCTAAAGAAAAACCGATCAAGATAAATTTTGGAGGTAAAGAGCGGATCATATATTGAGCAATTTCTGGGATGGAATTTCCATGCGATAAATTGGCTCGAATCAATTGCCATTCTGAGGGCAGCTCTTGCACAAAGTCATCCCATAAAGATTGATCTAACATAAAGCCCGGAATCAAAACCACAGCTAAAGATTGTTTTATCATTGGCCTATTCATTTCTGAGGATGTTTTAAAACAACTAAAAATATTGACGAAATAACGCTGCGGCGATGATGCCAGAGGCAATTGCAAGCAATGGCTTTTTCACCACCAACATCACAACAAGCGTCGTTAATAAGGCCAATCGCGCGCCATTATCGCCCTCAACAGCAATCGGAGCTAAAAGTGCGACCAGTACAGAGCCTGACATTGCAGTAATAAACCGTTGAGCAGTATCAGTGATGGGGACATAAGACATAATAAATACGCCACCCCAACGTGTAACAAGTGTGACGAGGGCCATAATTGCGATGATGGTCAACGGATATGCTGTACTTAGCTCTATATTCATATTTTTTTCTCTTTCCAAAGCAAACCAATAACACCACCTGCGAGTGCGCCAATAACCACATGACTATTTTTCGGCAAATACCAATAAGCCAATAGTGAAATACAAGCAGATGCAGCCCAAATCAACACCATGCGTAGATCTTTTTTTCCACCTACAACCATTGCCAATAAGAAGCAAGACATAACCATATCAAGCCCAAAAGCATTTGGATTTTGAATGCTATGCCCAAAATACAAGCCAAGCCATGTACCTATAATCCATGCGACCCAAAGTGCTAAACCTCCGCCAAATAACAATCCAAAACCAGATTGACCTCGGCTAAAGGCTTGTAAAGATAAAGCCCAGTTTGCATCCGAGATCACAAGCAGAACACCGTATCTTTTCATTGGAGAAAGATGGCGTAACCACGGGTAAAGAGAAGCCCCCATTAAAAGATGACGTGCATTAATAAAGAAAACGGTAATCATCAACGGAAACAATGATATTTGTTCGCCCCATAATTCCAAAGTTGCAAATTGGGAAGCGCCTGCAAAAACCAAGGCGCTCATTAACATACTGGAATCGTTACTTAAACCTGTATGTGTCGAGGCCAATCCAAAGGCTGCACCAAAAATCACAACGAAAAGTGAAATAGGCAATAAGCTTTTAAAGCCAGACCAAACATCTGAAGTGTTGAGGCTATATATCTCTTGGGTTGTATTAGACAAAGCTATTTCCTTTTCATTATCAGTCGTATGTCTCAAGTTAGGGCGTGAGTAGCAGAGTGGCATCAATACAACTTGATACTTTGTAAGACTTGATCTGTTGTAAATTATGCACTTAGAAAGAGAAAAAGAAAAACGCATAAAACTTAAGTATACTATTTGAAAATCGAATAGGTGGGGCGGTCTTGAACTTAAAAGATTTGCAGATTGACTGGTTAAAGTGCTTTGTCACAGTGGTTGATATGGGAACGTTGTCTCATGCCGCTCCTGAGCTTTATCGTTCACAGTCGGCGGTAAGTATGCAGCTCAAAAAACTAGAAGATGCGCTACAGTGTCAACTTCTCATCAGGTCCCATCGACAGATTGAATTGACCGCTGAAGGGCAGCTTCTTTTAGGTTATGCAAGACAGATTTTGGATTTACATCATGAAACGCAACAAGCTTTTCATAAAGATGAGCTAGTGGGGCGAATTCGACTGGGGGTCCCTGATGATTATGCTGCGCAATATCTCACACCTGTATTAAAGCGCTTTGCACCACGATATGGAGGCGTTGAAATCGAACTCTATTGTGAACAATCCACTTCTTTGATTCCGCGTGTGGATAGTGGAGACTTGGATTTAGCCTTGATTTCTCGTGATGATCCTCGGCAGGGTACTTTGCTGTTCCACGAACCAATGGTCTGGGTCGGCTCACCACAATTTGATATTTGGAAAAATGACCCGCTACCTATAGCTGTTTATGAAAGTGCTAGTCTAGCTAAACACAGTGCAATTCATTCACTCGCTTTACAGGGACGTCGTTATAAGGTGGTTTATCACAGTTCTAGCTTAGTGGGGCAGATCGCTGCTGTTGAAAGTGGTTTGGCTGTTGCTGTCCTGACCAAATGTAGCGTGCCATCTCATTTAGATATTTTAGGTGCGGAACAGGGTTTAGGGCCTTTGGAGCCGATGGAAGTATCGGTCTATCGTAGTCGTATCTCACAGGGCTCTAAAGCCGTAGATCACCTTTATGAGCTTTTAATTAAAACCTTGCGACAATCAACGGCCTATTAAAAAGTTTGACATTATATTTGAAAGAAAAAAGTATATGAATAGGTTAAATGTCTATATGTATTTTCAATATTTTGAGTGTATACAGATCCCTATAGATATTCATGATGTTGGGTTTTAGTATCCACTTGAGTTAAAAGCAGTTTGTTAATGCAGTGTTAAAATACACTTTTAACTTACGTGGATACTGATATAAATACTCGCAGTCTTATTCAGGCTGAACACCACAGGTATTAATGGTCATTGCTACCATGACGTAATGACCAACCAACATACAAAATTCAACAACTTGGTCATCATTAAAGTATTTTTTGAGCTGCTGAAATTGTGTGTTATTTAAAGTTTTATCCGTGAGTAAAGCATCTACACTGTTGATCATCGTAGCGAGTTTGTCATCTCATAATTCAGAATGATCTAGCGTAATAGATTCAACAATACGATTTTTAATACCGAGTTCTGCTGCAAAATGGGTATGGTGTTTCCATTCATAAGAGCACTCTAGTTTCCAAGCAATTCTAAGGACAATCAGCTCTTTATCAACACGACCAATATTTCCTTTAAATAAAATACTTTTCATAAAAAAAAGATAATTGGGAAATAGTTTATCTAAACGAGCCAGTACGCCAAACACATTCAGCGGCACTTTAGATTTGGCACCATATTGCGTGACTTTAAGAAAAACCTTCATACATTTGGCGATGACATAACCTTGAAATAAAATGTGTTTATTTCAAGGTTCAGTGATATGAAGTTAACTTTAAGTACTCATGTTCGTGTCTATAGTAAACTGCAGTTTTTATAAGGTATCCCGAGCTACAACTGAATTAACCAGCTTTTGACGTTTGTCTTTATATTTGAAGATAAATCCAACTGCAAAAGCAAAAAAAATCATAATCACTGAATACACTGCAGCAGGGATGGCAATAGTGGTACTGCCGAGTACCGAGATCGCAATAGTTAAAGCGACTGCGCTGTTATGAATACCAATTTCAAAAGCACATGCTCGAGCTTCTGCTTCATTCATCTTAAATATTTTAGGAATAAAATAGCCGATGGTTAAGCTGATCGCACAGAATAGTGCACAGACTAATCCAACATCAGCAAAATAGCTGGCGATATTTGCCTTTTCTTTGAGTAATGCACCAATACAGATAACCACGAGAAACGTCACCGAAAAGTATTTTACGAAACTTTCCATTTTCTTGGCAAAATGTGGTTTTTTTGCACGAATAATCATACCGATAACCAAAGGCAGTAAGATCAGTAGAAAAACTTGGATCAGTTTATCTAGTTGAATTCCAACAGTGGTGTCATCTTGCATAAAATAGGTCAGTGATAAGGTTGCAACTATAGGTAAAGTAAAGGCTGCAATCACCGAATTAAAAGCAGTCAGTGTGATATTCAGTGCAATATCACCTTTGAAGAGATAGCTGAATAAATTGGCAGTACTCCCGCCAGGTGAGGCTGCTAAAATCATCAGACCAACAGCGAGTAGTGGTTTGAGCTGAAAAAGTTTGGCTAGACAAAAGGCAATCGTAATAAGAAGTACCAGCTGGCAAAACAGTGCAATGAGTACATTTTTAGGGTTGTTTTTAACACGTTTAAAGTCTTGTAGCGTGACTTCAAAACCCAAGCCCATCATGATAATAATCAGGGCAATCGGCATACCGATGGTGATAAATGCTGAATCCATAGCAAGCTTCCTTCATAGCGCGTGTTATTCAATTTTGAGTGTCTAAGGGATGGAATCGTTTACAGCGTTGCTGAGCAATTTTTTTTAAATGAATATTTTTTTGCTGTGTTACGACGCTTTTCTTAAACACGTTTGATCACACTTAATATCAAGCAGTCGAGGAAAATACTTTGGTAGAAAAGTGCCAAAAAAATGTACAAACGTGACAATTTTGCTATGATGAATATTGCCTATAGTGATCAATATATAAATGAAAAAATTGAAATAATTATTCTATAGGTCGGAGTTAAAAATGGATTTTGACGACAAGAGCATGTCTGCTCCAATTATTCCTGTACATTTGCCTGCTGCATTTGTGCGTATGACTATGTCACGCGGCTTTTCAGCCACAGCTATCTTAGAACATTCAGGTATACATATTGATGATTTAGAGTCTATTGATACGTATTTCACCTTAAAACAAATTGCAGTCATTGTTCAAAACGCACTCAATTTAACCAATGATCCAGCGATTTCTGTCTCATTTAGTCAGCATATTCGGTTATCACATTTTGGTTCTTTTGGTATCGCACTGATGTCAGCACCGACCTTAAAAGATGCCTTTTTAGTATGTAATCGTTTTAGTACATTGATAGATCCAACAATACATTTCTCGTATGAAATTAAAGACCGAATGGTCTGCATTCGTTTTGGGAAGCAGATTCCACTTGGCTTAACCTATTACTATACGCAAGAAGCACTTTGCCTTTCAATCATTCGGATTTTAGGGGATTTATTAGAACATGAATTGCCACAGCTCAAGATTGAACTCGATTATGAAAAACCTAAATATGCTGAAAAGTTTAGTTTCTTAAATGCTCCAATTAGTTGGAATAAGCAGCACTGTGCCATTTATTTTAATGTCAATGTGCTTGATGAGAAGCTTCCGGGTGCTGACTTTCCTGCCTTTCAAAAGGCTATAAAGATGTGTGAAGCAGAGCAAAATCTATTTAAACAACACGGGGAAAACTGGCTGATTAAATTAAAACTGTTGGTTTTACAAAATTTACAGCAGCCTTTGACAGCTGAAGAAATGGCAGAACGGCTGCATTTATCTAGACGGACTTTCTTTAGAAAGTTAGCTGAGCATGATACGACTTATGATGCATTGGTGTCAGCTTCGCGTGCTGAAGTGGCAAAGGATTATTTACTCCATAAAAAAATCACACTCATCGAGCTGTCCAATCATTTAGGCTATAACGATGTATCGAACTTTACCAAGGCGTTTAAGCGTTGGTTTGGTATGCCACCGAAGCAATGGCAACAGGCTCAGTTACAGCGTTTAAAAGTGACTTAGTTTAAAAAAAGCGATCAAGTGATCGCTTTTTTATAATCATGTTATGGCTATGTTTTATAACAAAGGTTGAAGTTAATTCATCCAGTTTTTGATATAAAAGTAGTCCATTTCAATAGACTGACAGTATTTATGTGCTTAAAAACGGTAACCTATTTTTAAGCCATAACCCCATGCATCATTGTCTTTATAAATTGCATCATAATTGTCTGTACCAAAATCAAAACCTGACTGTGCTTTGGCATCTCCAAACATAAAATATTTCAAACCCAAAGAAATATCATAATTGGGTGCAGGTGCATATTTTGCACCCAGTCCAATACTCCAATATCCCTCGGTTGGACCTAGTGTTGTCACAGGGTTACCCGCGCCACTGTCCCAGCCGAGTGAGACAGAACCTGACCAATGTGTATTGAATTTACGCCCTATACCAATATTGGCTGCGTATTGGTCATCACTATATGCCGCAAGATCAACAGCTTTTCCTGTGAGTTGCGTGGTGAGCTGTGCAAGACGTTCAGGGGAAATTCGAAACTTCGACCATTCCACCCAGCGAAAATTGGCGAAAGCGACTGTATCTTGCATAATGCCAGATTGCAGATCAATATTCACAGACTGCGGTGTGGTGACGGTTGACTCCAATGTTGTTGTACCCAAATTGACATAACCCAGAGCTGGATTGGTCGGATTTAAAATCTGTACAGATTCAGTCATGTCAATGTCATGATCAATTTCAGAACGATAGGTCACCGCAGCCTGTAAGGTAATTTCAGGAATACTGTAAGCAAAACCTGCGAGCCAGCCTACACCATCTGTTTCTGGTGCATTCATGTCATATTTAATCCAGTTATAACCGGCACCTCTTAAACGACTATTGCCTTTGGTGGTTTGCAGTACAGGTCCTGCATAGACGTTGAAGTGTTCATTGGGTTGATAGCCGAGAATCGTACTTAAACTTTGTGTGACTACTTCAGATTCAGATTTTTCAGTGCCTTGAGTGTATGCTGGATAGTCTTTAATAGGGTAGCCTGCGTCTGCACCAAATGGATGGTCATATAAAAAGCCTATAGAAAAATGGTCTGTTAATTGGAATTTTAAAGCTGCACTAGGGAATGCGTAACTATTTGCAATATCACCAGTTTCCATATTGGCTGCTGTCGTTAGCCCCCCTTTACTAAAATCAGGTTTAATTTTTCCAGAAACATTTGGATCGAGTACGGAATAACCTGCTTCAAAATAATTACCTTTTTGTAAGAAGGGTAAAATAGACTGACCCGAACGATCTATTGCTGCGGCATATAGCTGCCCTGTAGATAAGTAAATGATTGAAAATGCAACGATGCGTATTTTCATTTTAAAATCCTTTTGTACTGTTGTTTGAACTGAGCATCTGTGCTCTGTACGTCTATTTTTATTAAATTTAAGGATTGAAAATGGTATAAATGTGCCAATCTTTTGGTGAATTGGTGTCATCTCATCGGCTAGAGCAAATCATTGCTTCTATTTGGAAAAAGCAAAATATGAGAAAAGAGAAACATTAGAAAAACGAGATATTAGAAAAATGAAATAGCATGGACGGATACAACAAAGCCTATGTGTTGAAGACATAGGCTTTATAGTTATTGCATGATTGAGGTGGTGAGCAGTACTACATTAGTTTTCATTTATTTGATAACGTTCGAGTTCTACAGGATCATGTGCACAGAAAAATTCAATCTCATCGCTATGTTGTGCTTTAAGTGTTTTGAGCTTTTCTAAGCTATTGTGTCGTGCTTGGGGTATGGCTTGTACCATCCGCTCAAAAAACTTGAGTCCTGTTGGCATATGGTCAGTTTCATCTAATTGGCTATGGTGGTAATAGGCATCACCACAATGCAATAACCATTTGCCCGAGTCTTGTGGCACGGCTATACCAACATGACCTTTGGTATGCCCAATAAGTGGGATGATAAAGATATTGAGCTTGAGCGTCTCCTCTAATGAAATCGCATCCAGTCCAAACCATTGACTATTGGTTTGCTTATAGACTTGCCAATTGGGTGTAGGCTTAAATTGATTAAACCTAAAGCGTAATTTGTCTTTCCATGTGGGTTGGGTAATTTGCTCAAGTTCAGGCTGATAGACATGGACTTTGGCTTGAGGAAAATCGGAAAATCCACCTGCATGATCCAAATCTAAATGGGTTGGAAATAAATCAGTTACATCGGCAGGGTCATAACCAAGTTGCTTGATTTGTTCAAATGCGGTTTCTTGTGGATCGAGTTTCGGTTTAAAACTTTTCTGAAAGGTTTTTCCAAGACGTTGGATGTCTTGTAAGCCGATCCCTGTATCAACCATCATCAAACGGTTGTCATGTTCGATCAAAAGGCAATGACAAACCAATTTACCCGGTTCGGTATATGAGCCTTGTCCATTGATCAGTTTGGCGCATAGTGGACACATTGTCCCACAATTTAAATGATGTATTTTCATGCTGTTCTCGTA
This sequence comes from Acinetobacter sp. SW-226, assembly GCF_055632855.1. Classification (NCBI taxonomy): domain Bacteria; kingdom Pseudomonadati; phylum Pseudomonadota; class Gammaproteobacteria; order Moraxellales; family Moraxellaceae; genus Acinetobacter; species Acinetobacter sp. SW-226. The sequence goes on from NZ_CM145752.1 coordinate 1,825,261, forward strand.
GCTGGTTTTTTCATGAGTAGGCTTTTTATAGATGATTTTCTCACAGATGGACTTTTCATGTCGTGAATTTAAACCCAAAGGGGTAAATAGGTTTTTTCAAAACACGTCATATTCAGGGGAAATGACGCGTGATGGAATGATTACAGCGTCAACACAATTTTTCCAAAATGCTGATTTTTCTTCATTTTGTCGAAGGCATCATTAAACTGCTCAAATGGATACACTGCATCAATCGGCATTTTGATTTGACCTTCTGTCAAAGCGGGAATGAGTGCATCTTTCGCTTTCTGGATGACTTCTGCAATTTCATCTGGATTACGTGTACGGAAACTCACACCTTTGTAATTGATCCGACGCATTGAATGCTGATCAAAATCAACTTCACCTGTTTCACCCGCCATACGTCCGACATTGACAATGGTTCCAGCGATCTTTGTAATGGACATGGTGGCGTTAAATAAAGGGCCTGCCAAAAAGTCGATCACCAGATCTGCACCTTTGCGTTTCGTGAGTTTGAGGACCTGTTTGGCCCAGTCTTCATCTTTGGTATTTACTGTTGCATCGGCACCAAATTCAGCCAGCTTTTCAAGTTTATCGACTGTGGTTGATGTGCCAATCACTTGTTTTGCACCTAAATACTTAGCCACTTGCATTGCCATCAAACCCACAGCCGAGCTTGCACCGACAACCAGTACATGATCGTCTGCTTGCAACTGTCCATTGGTCACAATGGCATCATGTGTGGTTTGTAAGGCAACAGGTAAAGTGGCTGCTTGCTCAAAACTCAGATTATCGGGAATGGGATAAATCCATGCTGCATTGGCTAAAGTATATTCAGAAAATGCGCCAGGGCCTGCACCCATGACACGGTCACCGACTTGCCATTGTTGAACCGCTTCACCTACTTCAACGATCTCGCCAGCCCATTCTACACCGACAGGAAAGCCGAGTCCGCCGACAAAGCCATGTGTTGCACCCGTTAACATATTTAAATCTGCCCGATTTAGCGCACAGGCTTTGATTTGAACTAGAACATGATTTGGCATGACTTGAGGTTTTTCTAACTCACCTAAAACTGCGCCGTGTTCACCTGATAATATGGATTTCATCATAGACCTCGAACTATAGACCTTGGATTTAAAGTTTACGAATCGGTTTGCTACCGTTCCAGCCGATGGATGCCTTTTTGATATAGTCAAATATCTGTTTTTTACTGCCTGCCAACTCAGAAATTTCTAATGCAGTACCGATAACATGTTCAGTATCAAAATACGCCATCCGACCTTGTGGCCCACCAATTTGGCCTTCGTGCACAATGCTAAAGCCTTGATCCTGAAGGTGTTGATACATGGCATCATAGTCTTCGGTCCAATACGCAATATGTTGAAAGCCTTCACGACCTGAATTTAAGAAATCCTGATACATCGACGGTACATCATTGGTTTGCTGGATCAACTCGATCTGTACATCGCCTGAATTGGCCAGTGCAACTTTCATTTCAATATCATGCGGTTGACCTTTGTATTTGAAATTGTCCAACATGGCATTTTCCACATAGAACCAAGGGCCAACGCCCAACTTGATCCATTCATCCATGGCTTTTTCGATGTCTTTGACGATGTAACCGTTTTGGCAAACTGGACCTAAATCTTTACTCATGGGAATTTCCTTTTCTAAATTGAATTGAATCGGGCAAATGTATTTGCCCTTAACAGACTAAATTCGAGTTTTAAGCCAGTTTTGATGCATCAAAATAATCGCTAATTTCTTTCGCCAACATGATGTCGCCATCAATTTTTAATTTGCCACTCATAAAGGCCATTGCACCTGAAATTTTGCCCGTGATCAGTTCAATGAACACCTCATCACTGGTGGTTAGTACAACATCGGCATCAGCATTTTCACCTTGCTGAATGTCACAAGTGCCATCATTAATTTGAATCACGTAAGGGGCAGAAAGCTGTAGCTGCAGAATGCATTCAACACCATCTGTATTTTCTGGGTTTAATGCAGTTGGCAGTTGATTTAAGATGAAATCATTGATATTCATGGTCTAATCCTTTAATGAATAATGTAAAAGCGTTTAGGTTTGTATTTAGACTCATCTTCAAATGTATTTTCATCGTTTGGATTTAAAGTTGAGTGCTGAGCTGACTATAGGGCACAATGCAAAAAGGGTATTGACGTGAAATGGAATTCATTGACCTGAGATTTTGAAATGATGTCTCAGTCGAGATATGGATATGTGGGAAAATGATGCAAGATATTGATCCTGTACAGAAAAAGTATAGTGTTGCCGTGCACTATATGCGTTTGCTTTTCGACTATTTACAGCGAAAAAATTATCCTGTATCGCAGTTTTTAGCGGAAATTAATCTCGCACCAGATCTGTTTGATCGACCCAATGATCGTGTCGATTTTCAGACCTTCAATCAGGCCTGTCATTTATTACAAGACAAATTTAAACAGCCTAACCTTGGAATTACGCTCGGGCAGTTGGTGACGACAGGACACTTAGGCCCACACGGTTTTGCACTCATGACTTGTGCAAATGCACGTGAAGTCATGCAACAAAATATCCATTATTCTGCGCTCACTATTGATGCGGGCAGCAATATTTTTGAACGGCATGGGAAAGAATATATCCGCTACTGGAAAAGTAATTTGTCAGGTGATCAACCTTTAGGAAAACTGCAAGATGAATTACATCAAGCTTCTTATGTGACTTTATCTCGTCAGCTGTTTAATCGGCAGGATTTGAGCCCACTTTGGGTCTCTTTTCAGCATGAACAGCCTGAAGATATCAGTGAATATAATGCGCTGTTTCGTTGCCCACTGATTTTTAATGCCAAAGATACAGCGATTGGTTTTCATGAGGACTTTTTAGATTATCCATTACCAAGCTCGAATGAGTCGGTGCATCTGGTCATGAGTGATTTGAGACAGCAACTTTTAAAGCAATTGGGTAATCATCTCGAACCCTCTTGGTTAGCAGTCGCACGTAAAGCGATTATTGAATCGTTTCAGTTAGGTGGCTTGACCTTTGACGAGCTGGCACAGCAGACAGATTTTACAGTGGACGAACTTAAAACAGAGATGCTTCGGCATCATCTGAACTTTAGGCATTTTGTAGATGAAATCCGTCAAAGCCTTGCGATGAGCTATGTGAGGAACCCACAACTCAGTTTAGTGGAGATTGCGTTCTTACTGGGTTTTTCAGAACAAAGTGCTTTTCAGCGCGCCTTTAAACGTTGGACGGGCAAAACCCCAAAAGAATATCGAAGTTTTAATACATAACCTGAGTTCGATATAAAAATCTTGATAAAACATGATACTCGGAAACGTCATCCGCAACTGTTTGAGGCAGGACTATTTCTATAAGGTATTGTTTCTGCGACTGATTAAATATATTGCTGGCGGTTGACGAGTTTTGCGGTTGACAATGGTTTTGCCCTTACGCCATACATGGCTCATCCCGAAAGAAAAGTAGGGCTAGCCGCAGGCTGATCCTAAAATTGGGTAAAAACGCAGCAAGACTCCGCATGATTTTATTGTTTTTTCAATAGGTTAAAGATATAGTTGCGTCTAACTCACGTTACATAATGTATTTTAGAATAAAAAAAATCGCTTGAAGCTCAAGGGTCTTCAAACGATATAAAAAGCATAAGCGAGATAAAAAATAAATGATTAAATCACTAATGTCCCAAATTGAAGTGCACCTAAAATTTCCGTTTGCTTAAGTCCAGGGAAAAGCCAATAGGGCGTAGATTCACTGCTACATGCACAACTTGGAAATGCAGGATTAGTTTTTAATGGGCCAGCGATGGTTTTTTCCATGACCATGGAAATATATTGATCATTACTGCCTTCTTGGGTATTTCCGTTCAGAATCACTTCTACACCTGTGCTTTCGGCATAGTCTCGAATCGCTTTGATTTTTGAACTTTTCGGCTCATAAGCATCTAAACTGATGCCATTTTCAGAAGAAACAAAAATCTGCTGATCGACTTTTGCAACCAAAGAATGATTACCTTCGGTATGTCCGGGCGTGTGAACCAAGGCTAAACCTTCACCCAAAGCCAGACTTTTCTTAAATGTAATGACTTTATTTGCATCAATTCCTTCAACGGCATTTGGACAATACCAGTCCGATTGCACAGGAAGTAAGCCTTGAACACAGTTCCATTCTTTTTCATGCACCAGTAATTTTGCATTTGGAAAATAGGCAGGCTGATCCTTTGTACCGAGCCATTTACGAAGTTCTTGGGTGTGCAAATGATCATAACTAATATAATCCACTTGTTCAGGCTTAATTTTGAGTCTTTCTAGCGTTTGCTCAACAGAGGTGTATTGTGGAGCAAAGACTTTTGAGGCACTTTCGGGTAATGAACCTGCAAGTCGTTCAAAAAATGGCGTTTTACGATTATTCACTACATCAGTAGGTGAGAACAATAAAACTCTCAGTTGCCCATGAAAGTCTTTGTATTGAATCACGAACAAACGGTTGAGCAAATGTAAAAAAGGGAAGGTCAAAGACTTTTGTGCAAACACACCAGTGTAACCATACCAAGTCGGATAGGGTGCTCGAACCAAATCAATACTTTGATAATATTGTACATCTGCCTGCTGCATGAGTTTTTGTCGAAACTTTAACGATGCTGTTCTGACATTTTCCAAGCGTTGTTTAGGCGAAGGCGCATTACGAGTACCATCAAAATCCGAAATTTCTTGCATGCCTAAGGGTTTGAATAGATCTGCCATTAATTTTATCCTTTATTCATTATTACAGTGATCTATACGTTGTTAGCGCTTCGCTTTCGTGACTTTGCTTAAGTCTTTCATATCGTGTAGAAGACCCGATGCTGCTTTGTAAAACTGCAAAATACCTTTGGGGGATTTGAGGTTAAAGCCTTTAAAGAGCTGTTTGATAATGCTTAAAGTATCGAAATAAATACGCTCACACACCAACTCTTCACCTTCAAAAATAAAGAAAGCACACATACGCACACGGAACGAATTTCCTGTAGGAGGTACAGAACCTAAATAACCTTTGTGTGTACCTAATAGCCAAAATTCACAAATCACAGCATCTTCGGTATGACGTAGTGCGATTAACTCGTGATGTTGGTCGGGAAATGCTTTACGTGAGGTACGATGATAATTTAGTACATCATCACGTCCATCATGTGTGGCACCAGTCGCGATTAATTCATAATGCGGATGAGGAAAGGTACTGAGCACAGCATCAAAATCCTGTTTTACTTCATCGGCAAAGTGATCCAGTACCAGTTTTTCGCGAAAATCCATTAATTTTTGATCTAACATATTGGCATCCATTCATATGGGCTAAGGTTAGTTTTCAATGTAATGAGATCTGCTCTATTGAGATGGTAGTGGCGTGTCATATTTATGGTGAATAAGTGCCAAATTTCATGAGGTGTTTAAGGGGTGCAAGGATCGAGCTACGCGATATAGGCAAAAGTCATTGTTTTAAAACATAAATAAAATATGCTTATACAGCATATAAATGACCAACTATAGAAAAGTTAAAAAATATTTGACTTCATTTTAAATTATATTAATAATTAAGTGAGTACTTAATTATTTTATTCTGTTGATATGGCACGTCCTTTAAGTGAAGAAAAACGTCAAGCGATTTTAGATGCAGCGACTAATTTGATTGCAGAGCAAGGTCTCAGCGTATCCACAGCAAAAATTGCGAAGCTAGCCAATGTCTCTGAAGGTACGATTTTTACGTATTTTCAAAATAAAGATGAGCTCATTAATCAGTTGTATCTGAGTCTCAAACAACAGTTACGCTCAGCGCTCATTTTGCCTGAACAGTCTGTTGAGTTACGTGAGCAGGTTCAAGTTGCTTGGCGAGCTTATATTTCTTGGGGATTATCTAATCCTCATGGACAGCAGGTTTTAGCCACATTAAGCTTATCTTCTATTGTGACAGATACAACCAGAGCGATAGGTAATGATGCTTTCTGTGATATCAGCATTGTTCTTAAAAATGCGATGGCAGAGGGAGCGTTAAGTCATCAGTCTCCTGATTATGTCGGCGCAATCATGGTGACGATGGCGAATACCACGATGGAATTTATGAAACTTGATGTAAACAATGCTGAAGCGTTATTACGCGATGGTTTTGCAGCATTTTGGCGAGTGATTGCATATCAGTAATTTTTTTAGATATTAAATGAGTAATTAATCACTCATTTAATATGAATTTAAAAGGCAATAAATTTATGAAACTTATTATTTTGGGTGCAACAGGCATGGTCGGGAAGAGTGTATTGCGTGAAGCCTTACAGAAAGATGATATCGAAGCCGTTCTGGTGGTTGGGCGGCAAAGCTGTGGCATCGAGCATGCAAAACTAAAAGAGTTGTTGCTAAAAGATTTATTCCAAGTGACTGAAATACAAAATGAACTTATAGGATACGACGCGTGTATTTGGGCGATCGGGACAAGTTCTGTGGGTAAAAATGAAGCTGAATATGCCAAAGTTACCGAAGAGCTTACTTTATTTTGGGCTGAAAACTTGGTCCGAATCAATCCTCAATTTTCATTTTGCTATTGCTCTGCGGGTGGTGCAGGTGGTCGTGGTATGTGGGCACGAGTACGTCAGCGTGTAGAACAAAAATTACAGAAGATGCCTTTTCAATATGCCGGCGCTGTACGTCCAGGTTTTATTCGAGCAGGAACAGGAATTTCGAGTAGAACACGAGCATATCAAATCGGTGTGGAGCTGATGAAACCTTTGAATCCTATTTTTCCATATCTGGTTCGATATTGCCCGTGGTTATTTACGACGTCGGAGATCTTGGGACAAGCCATGATTGGCATTGTACAAGGTCAAGCAGACCGTTTCATTCTTGAATCAAAAGACATCAACCAACTGGGGCAACGTTTACTAAACAGTCTGGCTTAAAGCTTAATTTATATATTTTTATTTGGAGTTTCAAAAATGAAGCAAGATTTAATAGGCAAAATCATATTAGTTACAGGTGCGACTAATGGTATTGGCAAGGCAGCCACCACGGAATTTGCAAAACGTGGTGCATCTGTCACTTTAATTGGACGAGATCAAGAGAAAACAGAACAGATTGTAAACGAGCTTAAAGCTTCGACTGGTCATTCTCATTTGGATTATATTCTTTGCAATTTAACAAAGTTGGCTGACATTCGTCGTGCAGCAGAAGAGTTTAAATCTAGACATGATCGCCTCGATGTATTGGTAAATAATGCAGGAGCGACATTTAAGAAACCAGTATTGGGTTCAGATGGTTATGAAATTACATTTGCATTAAATCATTTAGCCTATTTTCAAATGACTATGGCATTACTCGATTTAATTAGAAACACACCCAATGCACGTGTGGTCAGCACTTCAAGTTCTATGCAGGCACGAGGAAAGTTAGACCTTGCCCAAACCCCTTACAACACAGAAGTTTCTGGGCCAAGAGCATATGGAACTTCCAAACTGGCAAATATTTTATTTACTAAAGAATTACAACGAAAGCTTGAGGGCACTTCGGCCGTTGCCAACTGTTTTGAGCCTGGCATGGTCAATACAAGTTTTGGTGCATTTGGTACAGATCAAGGTTGGTTCATCAATTTAGTTTATAAATTAGCACAGCCGTTTGCAGTCACTCCTGAACAAGGGGCTGATTCTTTGATTTGGCTTGCAACATCTGCTGAGGCAGCATCGTTAAAAGGACAATATATTTCGAAACGCAAAATCGCTAAGCCTGCTAAGCAAGCATTAGATGACAAGCTTGCTACTGATCTATGGATTTTGAGTGAAGAACTCTGCGAAAAAGCCAAGTAATTTGAATTAAGAATCAAAGGGAGTCATGGTCATCATGCAATACATTCTTGTTATCGGAGTTCCATTACTCTTCGTTATTGGCATTGCTGTATCTGCAATTTATGTGGATGCTAGATTAAGAACATCATTCGGCCTAAACGCAAATAAGAAAACGGCGATGCTTGCTATCGCCGTCGTGACTATGCTGTTAATCATGATTATTTTAACTGCGACATCTGCAAGTAAAAATATGGGTTATTTTTATGTTGTCGGCGGTTATTTATTTACCTTTTATATTTTTTTATTACTGATGCTGGTATTTTTTCACCTTTTAAAATTAGTTAAACTTCCAAGTAATCAAATAACAGGAATATTGTCGATCGTTTTTGCAATCATCATCACGGTAATTGGTGCGATCAATGCGCGTAGTTTTTCAATTACAAGCACTGAAATTAAGCTGAAAAATTTATCCAGCGATTTAAATGTTGTACAGCTTTCAGATGTTCATTTGGGTCATCATCGTGGTGCTGATTATTTAAGTAAGATCGTGCAGGAAACCAATCAGCTCAAACCAGATTTTATTTTAATTACAGGTGATTTGGTTGATGCTGATGTTGCTTTGTCTGAAGATGAATTTAGACAATTAAAAAAATTGCAAGCCCCAGTCTATTATGTTGGAGGTAATCATGAAAATGAAATTGATACCGACAAGACTTTGCAACTCATTCATCAAAATGGGGTGAACATATTACACAACCAAAGTGTAGAGACGCATGGTGTTCAATTGATTGGTTTAAACTATATGAAAGCAGATGACAAAACCATTGATTTACATCCATCAAATCAAAAGCAAAGCATTCAGTCTGTTATGAATCAGCTTGATATTTCACAGCATCAGCCGACTATTTTGATGCATCATAGTCTTGTTGGGATTGAGTATATTGCAGATAAAAAAATTGATTTAATGCTTGCAGGACATACACATGCAGGACAAGTTTTTCCAGCAACTTGGATTGCAAAATATGTTTTTCCATTTAATCAAGGAGTATATCGAATCAAGGATACTCAAGTTTTCGTATCACAAGGGGCAGGAACATTTATGTTACCTATTCGATTAGGGGCTAAAAATGAGATTAACTTTATTCAGTTAAAAGCTGAGTAAATGCCATGAATCAATAAATCTCTAACGATATTAATGGTTAGAGATTTATAAATGAAACTGATTAGATTAACCCAGTCTTTTTGCTAATGAGATAGTCTTTTAAGCCCATTGGTAATTTACGAAGTAAATAATAATCGCGCAGTTTATTGGTATGGATTTCATATTGATATTCAGGTTTTTCTGCATCTAATATGTCTACGATGGTATCTACCACAGCGATAGCAGGTAATCCAGTTTCAAAAGATTTTTTTGAACTGTCGTAAAAACGTTGCATTGCCTTTCCATAAATTGGGTGCGATAAATATTTTTTCACGTCTTGCAATATTTTTTCTGCCATAGGGGTTTGAATTTGTGCAGGCTCGACGACGGAAACCTTGATGCCTAATGGCTGAAATTCTAATTTCATCGCCGTCGATAATGATTCTAGTGCAAATTTACTGGCAGAATAAAACCCTGTAAATGGTAAAGTGCGTAGCCCACTTTGTGAGCTCATATTAATAATTTTAGATGGTTCTGAATTGTGAGATAAGAAAGGGAGCAGTGCTTGAGTCATGGCATGTACACCGACCACATTAACACCCAAAATATGTTCAAACTGCTTTTTACTTAATTCCATGAGTGGCCCATTATAAATCACGCCTGCAATATTGATTAAGGCATATAAGGGTTTTTGGTCTAGTAATTCAGACAATGCCTGTTTTACATTTTGTATATCATCTTCATTTAAAATATTCATGATGAATGGGTGGAAATTTTTCGGGATACTTTCTATTGAGTTTTTATACTCCTGTTCATTAAGTACCGTACCATACACGGTATAACCTAATGCAGATAAGGTTTTTGCACATTGAAAGCCAATGCCAGATCCTGCACCTGTAATAAAAACGGCTTTATTTAAATTTTTCATGAGAAACTCCTTTTATCGTCATATTATAATTTATTATCTATTACAGATAAGAGATGGTAGTCAGTGCTATTGAGTATTTCAGTTGCGCCCAATTATCTTTGGTGTGAAATTTAAGATTTTGGATGATGGATAAGACTGTTTTATCTATTCGTCAGTGGCTCTAATCCAAGTCTCTGTTCTACCTAAAAGACTAGATCCAATATAGCCCCGCATACTTAAGCGTCTGCCATTTTGAGTGACTTTGGCTTTACCTTTATATATTTTTCCATTTGTCACATCTAAGGCATAACCCTGAATATATTCGCCATATTTTGTTGAGGGCTTTAAATTCCAAATCACTTTACTGCCTAGCAATGGTTTATTTTTAAAAGGTTCAGGGCATTTAGAACAAACTGAATTTTGACCTAAATTTTCATCTAATATCTTAATGTTTGTACCTGAAATGGTGCGATCTGATTCTTCTTTAAATTCTACGATTGCCTTTAATTTTCCTGTTCCTGACTCAAGCACCAACCATTTTCCAATAATAGGTTGCTCGGCAAATAGTGATGTAGAAAATAAAAAAATACAGGAAATGAGCATTTTAATGGACAAGTTGGAATTCATATTCATTCCTTGAATAATATAAAAAAATAGAATTGATTGGTTGTTTTTTAAATTGATAACAGTCGTTAAAATTATTTTTAACGCTAATATATGCCTCTATCAATGTTGCCAAATCTTTATTTGGCCTACCTTTAATGGGTTAATTTAGTTTTTGTTGTGATTTGTTAATGGTGAATGAGTGCCATTTTATATTGCATCTGTGCCAAAAAAGCATTATTTCAGTATTCTGATATTGTCTATTTTTAATACTTGAATATCATTTCCTAATCATTTTAGGAGATAAAAATGAGTTCAAAAATTAAATTAAGGATTTTACATAGCGGTTCAACGATTGTGGATGGTTCTACTATTTTTGCCCCTGAAAAAATGCCGAAGTTTCCCAAATTGGCAATGTTGGGCATTATGCGAACGGATCGCGATAAACTTGAAATTCCTGTAACAGCCTATTTAATCGAACATCCGAAAGGAAAAATTCTGATTGATACTGGGTTTCATAAAGATGTTCGACTGCATCCAGTCAAGAATTTAACTCTGATTCATTATTTAGTGAATAAACCATTACAAAGTCGTGGGCAAGCAGTTGATGAAATGTTGGCAGAACTTGGGATTCAGCCTGAAAACCTTGACTACGTTATACTCACACATTTACATACTGACCACGCAGGGGGCGTTAAACAATTCAAGCATGCAAAAAAGATTTTGGTGAATGATCGAGAGTTGGCTTATGCACAGAAAAATAAACTCGAATTTGTGGCAAGTCTATGGGAAGGAGTTCCCTTAGAAACATTTAAATTTGATCGCTCAGATATCGGTCCTGCCAATGAATCTTATGATTTATTTGGAGATGGAACGATTCAGTTGGTTTACCTGCCCGGTCATACCCCTGGATTGACAGGTATACTCATTCAAAACAATGGCAAGTGCTTATTGTTAACCTCAGATTGCGGTTATGCCAGAAAATCTTGGGAGCAAATGATCTTGCCTGGGGTGATGGCTGATCGTGAAAATACCATCAAATCTCTCAAATGGATTCAACAATTATCTCAACAAAAGGATTGTATAGACTGTCTAGCAACTCATGAAATGGAGTTAGACGCGATGATACTTGAGATTTAGAGAGAATATATTTGATTTAAAGCCTTAAACAATATGGATTTTTAGTATGTACTTTAAATTAAATTTCAGTAAAGAGTCATAAGAAAATATACGAATAAATAAAATATAAAGGTGTTCTAATGATAATAGGATCATTAAAGTGAGAGCACCTTTAGGTGCTCTACTTTAGGATTTAGTTACAATACGATATTATTTTTGCGTTGATTGGAATATCTACTGTAGAAAAATATTGAGAGACCAATGATATATAAACACATTGAAAGTAAGAGCAAAGAAATCCCAGCAGCATAAAGTAGCCATGCTGCATAAATTACAGCGACTATTGCGATCAAAATATGTTTAGTTCGTTTATTTCTCCATGACTCTTTCAAATAAAAAGCTGAGACTAAAAAGTAGGGAAGTAAAATCATCACAGAAGAAATTAGTAATAACTGCGTATAGTTTTTATTGAAAAAATAAACAGAAATTAGTGCAATTTGTACAACTATTGATGTTAACCATAATGATGCAATTGGTACATTATTTTGATTCGTTTTTAAAAAGACCTGTGGGAATGCTTTATTTTTTGCTGCAAGAAAGGGAATTTCTGTGGCAAAAAGTGTCCAACTTAGATATGACGAACTGACTGAAATTATCAATCCTAAGGTAATAATAATAGTCCCAGGCAGCCCAATCAATTGCTCTAAAATAGTGGCCATTGATGGGTTATGCATATTGGCTATGTCCGCACGATTTGCCACACCATAGGACAATACCGTAACCAATACATAGAAACTTAATGCGAGTAATACTCCAAATACAGTAGCACGACCAATGTCATTTCTGTTTTTGGCGCGAGAAGATAAAACAACAGCACCTTCAATACCTGTAAAAACCCACAATGTAATTAGCATCAGATTTCTGACTTGTTCCCATACGGGCATCTGTAAAGAAAAATCAAAATAATTGGTTGTGAATAAATCTAGCTTAAATGCAATATATGTGAAGACGATGAATATTAAAATAGGAACTGTTTTAGCGATGGTTGCAATTAAATTGACTACGGACGCTTCTTTAATTCCTCTGCTAACTAACCAATGAACTAACCATACAAATATTGAAGAACCAATAAGTGCATAGATCGTGTTACCTTCACCAAAATAGACATGTTGGGGGCTGTCGGTAAACATACCTACGCCAGAGAATGCAATAACAACATAGCCAACAATGCCAATAGTCGTACACAACCAATAGCCCCATGCGGAGCAAAAACCGATGAGCTCACCGAAACCCTCACGTGCATAATTATAAATTCCGCCATCTAAATCTGGTCGTTGCCGAGTTAGATAGAGCAGTGCAAATGCAAGAAACAGGATTCCAATGCCTGTAATGAACCAAGCAATAATTAAAGCTTGTCCATTGGCAACTAATGCCATATTTTGAGGCAAACTAAACACGCCAGAACCAACCATTGAGCTAAAAACAAGGGCTGTTAAAGACAGTAAGCCAATTTTAGATGTCGACATGAAAATTATTTACTATTTAAAAAATTTTGAAAGTTCTGCAATATGTTCTGGACCGATACCACAACAGCCACCCAATAGCGTTGCTCCAGCTTCTTGCCACTCTTGAGCAAATTTTAAATACAATGCTGGATTTAAATCGGCACGAACTTCATCTAAACCATCATTTGCAGTTGCTTCACTATTTTGTGGAGGAAAAGCATTCGCATAAGCACCAATTTCGACATCATTTGGTAACAAGGGTTTAATCGCAACGATTGCTTGGAGAATGACTTCAGGCTGGCAACAGTTAAAAAGTACAGCTTTGGCTCCTAGGCGTGTAATCGTGTCAGCAGCTTGTTGAATACTTTCACCTGATCTTAATCGTGGCTGTTCAAGTTGAACTTCATCTTGTAAGGTAAATGAAACCCAGAAATCACGTTGATCTTTAGGTAATAAAGCGTGAACAGTTTCAACTTCTTTTAAGCAAGATTGTGTTTCAGCTAACCAGAAATCCACATGCGGCGCTAGCGTTTCTATGATGGGTTTTGCAAGTTTTTCTGCTTCATTTTCCTGAAATAAATCAGCACGATATGAACCAAATAAAGGAGGGAGACATCCTGCAATTAAAACCTTTTTTCTGCTTTCTTCAACAGCTGTTTTGGCCTGCATAACAGCAATATTGACCAAATCTTTTACTTCAGCATCAAAACGTTCTTGACCAATATGAAATGGAACGACAGCATAATTGTTTGTTGTAATGACTTCCGCACCAGCACGGATAAAATCTAAATGAACCTCTTTAACAATTTCAGGTGCTTCAGTTAAAGCAAGTGCTGACCATTCAGGTTGTCTAAAGGGAGCACCCCTGCGAGCAAGTTCACGTCCAAAGCCGCCATCTAAAATTTTCATATCTTTAGTTTATCATTTAAAAGAGACAGCCATTATAGTTAACTCAGAAAGGGGATTATGGATTTAAAAGTAAATAAATTATATTTTTTTTGATTATAGTAAATTAAATTTTTTTATATATTTAAAATGTTTATAAATTAGATTCTGCATATTTTTAATTGCTTAAAAACCAATCACCAACTTATAAGGAGCCTCATTCTAAAAATACTTCTTTTCGGAGCTATAGTTCACTGGTGAACATGATTGATGTAATTATATTTTACATTAAATCAATACATTGTCATTTTATATCTTAGATAGATGTCAAAAAGGCAACAATTAAGATTAAACAAGAGCAATCGTTCAAAAATGACACATGGATGGTTATTTATACTAGATATTGGTGGGTTGTATAAAAAAAGTACGATTATTTAAGAAAATTGCGTCTTTTTTTTAGCTGGATCGTCTTATAAAGCTTAGAACATATTTTAAATTAGCGAAGTTTAATTTTTATTAAGCGCTGGATGACCCGACCAATGCCACAGTTTTTATATTGGAATTCCATAAAACCATTTGCTTTGACTGCTACAGTGCTAGCTGTTACAAGTTTGATGAACACACAAATTTATGCGGTGAGTGAAAATACAGCCAGTTATTATCAAGTTCAAACAGGTTCACTGACTCAAGCACTCAATAATGTTGCACAACAAGCCAATATCTCGGTGTTATTTGATCCTGCTAGAACCAATCTGTATCAAGTAAAAACCATTCAAGGAAAATATACCTTAGATCAACTTTTTGCACGTTTAATTCAAAATACACCATTCAAATTACAAAAATCAGTATCGGGCTACATATTGATTGAGATGCCTGATACGAAAAATTTGGCTGTAGTAGAGTCTAAAAAAACAGATTTAAATCAATCTGTTTTATCAAATATGGCTATGGATAATCAGATTTATCAAATGCCTGCTATCGTATTAGAAGCGGAAAAAGAAGATACAGTTAAATTTGGACAAAGTGTACTGAATCAAAAAGCAATTGACCGATACCAAGCCAATAATGTCGCACAATTATTAGATAATATGCCAAGTGTTGGTTCGGCTGGATCACCACGACCAGGTGGGCAGACGATCAATATTCTAGGGCGAGGTGGGGTTGCAGATGTGCCCATTACTCTCGATGACTCTGTTAAGAGTTTTGACAAATACCGACAGGGCTCAGTTTTTATTGAGCCTGAAATTTTAAAGAAAATAACAGTAGACAAAGGACCTCACAATGTTGAGGTTGGAAATGGTGGTTTTGGTGGCAAGGTGACATTGGAAACAAAAGATCCCAGTGATTTGCTCGGTGCAAATAAAAATGCAGGTGCTTTTGTAAAATATTCACGTTTTTCCAATAATAGCCAGAACACGTATACTGGCGCAGTTTACGGCAAAATGAAGAATGGTTTGGTTGATGGTTTGTTTTACTATACAAACCGAGACAGTGGTGATGTAAAACGTCCAGATGGCAGCAAATTTTTATATTCTGCACAAGAGCAGGACACCTACTTAGCTAAACTCAACTTTTATCCAACCGATGGACATAAAATTTCGTTAAATGCCATGCGTAGCGGTCATGAAGGGTGGGAACCATTTGCTGCTATGCGTGACCAAGATGCAGTGCCGAGCCAAGCAGATATTGATAAATATGGTTATGATGAAGCATGGAAGCGTCGTTTAGTTTATCGAGACCAAAAGGATACCAGTTACTCAGCTGCGTACGAATTCAATCCAGAATTTAATCCCTTTATTAACTTTAAAGCAGTTGCTTCATACTCAAAAACTTTTCAGCATGATCAACGACTACCAAGCGTGAATGGCTCCGCTGCACTATTAGGTAATGAAAGTTGGGCCAACTATACAAATACAGCATTAAAAGTAAGTAATATCAGTGATGTAAACTCAAAGTATGGTGACCACAAATTAAAAATCGGTGCGCAATACCAGAAAATGGAACAAAATTCTTTGATTTTTGATAAGAGTAATGCGTCTAAACCTGATTACAATTTTGGCTATTATGAACCCAATTATATGCCTGCTGGTGATCAACAGATGCTGAGTGCTTTTGTTGAGGACCAATATCAATTTAATAATATTATAGGACTTACGCACTATTACTTATAGATTCTCTGTGGTAGCAGATGATTTTTATCGAGAATAAAGTCATCAATGAAGTTTTTGATAATTGGTCTAAATAATTTCTTCTGCCAACGATATATATTTTCAAAGATCCGCTCAAACTGGTTCTTTTGTATCTCAACGTAGGCCATCAAGGCTGAAAAAATATGATTCAAAATCAGTTTAGATCGTCTTACTTGAAACTTTTCAATATGACAAACCTGTTTAATCACCCGGTGATATTGCTCTATTTTCCAATGACTTGAATGTAATTCATGAAAACCTTCAAAGGACAATAAATCATCTTCATCTTGATGCACAATATAAAACCTCTGCTGTTCTTTTAACTGAGTCTTAAATAATTGTACAAAGCCAAAATCTTTGAGCCAGATCACTTGACCCTGATGGAAATCTGGCAATAAGCGCAGTTGAAACCATTGTCCTTTTTCTGGGGAAACCTTACGGTTACAGTCGATACCAAACATAAATCGAATACCATATTTTCTTATGGTTTTTAGATTTCCAGTCGATGAATACCAACTATCACCTGTAATAAATTGAATCTTTGCACCCCAACTGAGTACTTCACTTAACATATCCATAAAGTAATCATTCTTGGTTTTACTTTCAGATTTGTCATAAATTCGGAAATTAATTGGAATATTTTGACCATTTCGATCTGTCGCATACAAGGTAATGAGATTAATACCCTTGACGGATCGGTGGTGTTTGCCTGACCAAAAATAGCTAACCAAGTCCATATGTTGACTATATGGTTTATCTAAAACAGTATCATCAATACTGACTATAAGTTTATTATTATCAATATGTTGAATTGATTCTTGATATAGGTCGTGAGGTGTGTAGTCTTCACGCTCTAGAAAGCGATTTACACTATCATGCGAGATATTATAAGTCTCGGCAAGTTGTGTGCAGCTAATAGAGTTCGGTTCTGTCATGAGAAAGCCCATATAAATGGGTAATGTACAAGTTGCTGTAGAAGCATGTTTAATTCGTCTGATCACAGATACTTTATAAAGTATTTTAATACTTTTTTGAATCCGTCAATGCGTAAGTCCTATATTATTATTACACCATCCTTGCGCTATGATCATATCGTAAATAATGGGAAACCAAACCGCGCATCAAGATATAACAATCCTCTTGCGGGACATGATTACTCAAGTAAAACCTATACGGGCTGGTCTCCTCGTTTGGCAATGTCTTGGGCTCAAACAGATCAACTTACTTGGTTTGCAAATGTCAGCAAAACATGGCGTGCGCCTCGGGTGGATGAGCAATATTATGTGCAGTCGGCAGCTACAAGCGTTCCCTCCACCAGCCTTTATTTACGCCCAGAAAAAATGCTTGCAGTACGTATTGGAAATGAAATGAATTTTGATGATCTGTTGAGTAACGATGACCATCTACAAGTTCGTTTAACCTATCACCACAACCGTGGCTCAGATGAAATATTTAGAAACCGCTCAACTTTTTGTCAAGCCCAAGCTGAAAACCAAGCCAATACTGGTTCTGGAAGCATAAGTGATTGTAATGGCAATTATCATCACGGCTTCTACCGAAATGTCACAGATTACACGATTCAAGCCTATGAAGCCGAATTGTTCTATAATCAACCGACTTGGTTTGCAGGGTTTACTTATTCCTATATTCGAGGAGAACGTGATAACTCTCCAGTAAATCCATGGTTTGATGAAAAAACATGGATGACAGACATCCCGCCTAAAAAAGCAACCGCAACTTTGGGGGTAAATGTTCCAGAACATCATTTAACCATGGGGTGGAGGGGCATTTTCGTTGATGCACAGGACAGAAGCTTATCTGATAATGATAAGTCGATTGCTGCATCGTCTTTCTCTTTGCCCAAAACAAAAGGGTACTCACTGCATAGTGTATATGCAGATTGGCAGCCCCTTGGTGAGAAAGGGCCTGTATTAAATTTCTCGATAGATAATTTATTTAATCGTGATTACAAAATGTATCTTGGTGAATACATGACAGGTACAGGACGGGATTATAAGCTAAGTATTTCTCAGAAGTTCTGATTGATATCAACAGTATAGAAACCAACTGAAATCTTTTATATTTCTTCAATAGCCTTCAAAAGAAGGCTATTTTTAAAATGGATGCATGCGTATTGCATATTCTGGCATGTATATTTTGGGGTAGCTATTTATGTAAATAAAGCGAATGACAAAACATAGTGATGGTATCTATACAATCCGATCCTTTTCCAGTAATTTTACTATGGTATGAAAAATGCTAAGAATAAAATGACTCAAAAAGGATGACCTATGAAAAAAACAGTTTCAGCTTTAACACTTAGTTTAAGCCTATTACTCCCATGCGTAGCATTTGCCAAAAATAGTGTAGTTGTTGTGGCCACTGGTGGAACAATTGCAGGTGCAGGTGCAAGTTCAACCAACAGTGCAACGTATACCGCAGCAAAAGTTCCTGTAGATGCATTATTAAATGCAGTTCCTCAAATTCAAAACTTAGCCAATGTGACTGGTGTACAGGCGATGCAAGTTGCATCAGAAAGTATTACCGATAAAGAGTTATTATCTCTTGCACGGCAAGTTAATGATTTACTTAAAAAACCCGATGTAAATGGTGTGGTGATTACGCACGGAACGGACACGCTAGAAGAAACGGCTTTCTTTTTAAATTTAGTGATTCATTCAGACAAGCCAATTGTATTGGTTGGGTCAATGCGTCCAAGTACAGCGCTGTCTGCTGATGGTCCACTTAACCTTTATAGTGCAGTTGCACTTGCTGCCGATGATAGTGCAAAAGGAAAAGGCACTTTTGTGCTGATGAATGATGATATTTTCGCAGCACGTGATGTTTCAAAAACAATTAATATCCATACCAATGCATTTGCGAGCCAATGGGGTGCACTCGGCACCTTAGTTGAAGGTAAACCTTACTGGTTTAGAAGCACTACGAAGCGTCATAATACAAGCTCCGAATTTAAGATTGAGAATATTAAAGGCGATAGTTTACCACTCGTACAAATTGTTTATGGCTCTGGCAATATGTTACCTGATGCATACACCGCTTATGCTAAAGCTGGAGCGAAAGCCATCATTCATGCTGGGACAGGGAATGGGTCGGTAGCGAACTATATTGTTCCAACTCTAACCGAGTTGCAGAAACAAGGTGTTCAAATTATACGTTCATCTCGTGTACCGCAAGGTTTTGTGCTTAGAAATGCAGAGCAGCCAGATGACAAATATGGCTGGGTTGTTGCACATGACCTTAACCCACAAAAAGCCAAATTACTTGCAGCCCTTGCTTTAACAAAAACGAAAGATGCAAAAGAAATCCAACGTATTTTTTGGGAATATTAAGACCGAGAAATATGTTCTAATATTCAATTAAACATTCTAAAGAGGCACCTTATTTGGTGCTTCTTTTATTTGCAAATATATGTGATTTTTTAAAATTATATTAAGCCATAATGGTGGCGATACATGGAAGGAGACTGACCATTCCAACTGATAAATGCGCGCGTAAAAGCACTTTGTTCTGCATAGCCTAACATGAGTGCAATTTCTGCTAATGCTAGCGTTTGGTCTTGAAGATAGGTTTTAGCTAATACAAAACGTGTGTCTGCGAGCAATGCCCGATAGCGAAAACCTTGTTCATCTAGCCGTCTATAGAACGTTCGCAGGGATAAATCTAATTGATGTGCAATATCTTCAGCACTACATCGGTTTTCCTCTATACCCGTTTTAATCGCAAGTTTGACTTGAGTGAGAAAGTCATTGCGTACAGAAGCATCATATTGTCCAGAGAAGTCAAGTAGCAACGCAGCAGCCTGTCGGTCATACAGGCTTCGAAGATAAGGATCACTGGTACTAATTTTCATTGCATATAAAGCACGAGGTAGGGTAATCCCAACTGCATGGGTTCCAAATTTAACAGGGCAACCAGCCAAAATTTCATAAATTTTAGGATCACTGTCAGGCATATAAGGCAGTTCAACACATATCGGTGCAATATCACGTCCGATTAATGCCTGATAGAAACTAATAAATACCATGACACCAAACTCTCCCCAAATGCCATGGGTACTTGGGTCATTATGCCACCAGCGCATAGTGATTTCATGATCTGTTAATGCTAAAGAAATCTTGAGCTCTGAGTCGACTAAAGTTTGATGATGGTGATAACGACCTAATGCTTGTCCTAAGCTTGAGCAGGTTACCCCCATATAACCGATCATTCCAAAATGTTCTGGCTTTAGACTTCGTCCAATGCGGAAACCCAGAGCTGGTTTTGGATAGCGTGTTTGAATAATGTCTAATACATTGAGAAAGTCATCTTTGGGCATGCGCCATGCGTAGCGTTCTTTGAGCTGTTCAATTTGAGCAATAAGAGTTGCATCCTGATAAGCATTGCAACTCAGATAAACCAGTAAGGTATTCAGAAAACTAGAAGAAACGAAGTTTTTTGACATATTTGTATTTTTACACGCTCTTTGGCACAAAATGTCAAATCGGTGCCTTTTTGTCAATACACCTTTTGCAGGCGGCATTAATATTTTAAGGGTTTAAATGGATGACAATAGGTATTGCAAGATGGCATATATAATTACGGATGCATGTATTGGTGCAAAACACACGGGATGTGTAGATGTATGTCCTGTAAATGCGTTTCGTGAAGGCGATGAAATGCTGTTTATCGACCCAGATGTGTGTATCAGTTGTAATGCCTGTTTGACCGAATGTCCTACACATGCAATTTATCCCGAAGCATCCGTCCCTAAAGATCAAATTCAATATATTCAAATCAATGCCATTGAATCTAAGCGTCATCCGATCATTACTGAACGTAAAGTGGATGCTGAACATCGAATAGCAGAAGCAAATGCGACTCAAAAGTCCACATTACCAAACAAGCGTTTTGCCATTATTGGTGCAGGACCTTCAGGTTTTTTTGCCAGTGAAGCTTTACTCAAGCAGTATCCTGAGGCAACGGTTGATCTGATTGAAAAATTACCGACACCTTTTGGATTGGTACGCTTTGGTGTTGCTCCTGATCATCCTGAAATCAAATCTGTTACGGAAAACTTTACGCGGCTTTTCCAACAGTATTCAAATTTAAAATTCTACGGCAATGTTGAAGTTGGTAAAGATATTGATCGAGATACCTTGCTAAAAAATTATGATGCCGTGATTTATACCACAGGTGGATCATCCAGTAAGCCTTTAGCCATTCAAGGTGGTTCAGTCACAGGTGTTTATGGTTCTGCGGCGTTTGTTGGTTGGTATAATGGTCATCCTGAGCAAATAAATCTAGCACCGCAGTTAAAGCATTCGCATATCTCTATCATTGGTATGGGAAATGTCGCACTGGATATTGCGCGTATTGTATGCCTACCTGTTGAAGAGTTACATCAAACAGATATTGCTGATCATGCTTTGCAAATGATTGCTGAAAGTGGCATTAAAAATGTCAATATTATTGCACGTAAAGGTCCTGCGCAGGCGGCATTTACGCCCAAAGAGTTACGCCAATTGATTGATCATCAAGGCATTTGTCTTGAGGTCAATCCTCAAGATCTTGATTTAGATCCAGCAATTGAGGTGATGTTGGATCTGCCAGAATACAGTGAAGCCAAAGAAAATATGATTTTGCTGCGTAGCATTCTCAAACGAGAAGTTCAAGCAGAGAAAACCATCCGTTTCATTTTCAATGCCAACCCAGAAGCTGTGATACATACTGATCAAGGCGTACAAGGTTTAAGTATTGGGATGAATAAAGTCACGTTAGATGCTGAACAAAACCTTATCGTTGAAGCCACGGGAGAAAGTCAGACACTGGAAACTGGTCTGATCGTGACTGCGACAGGGTATCAGGGCAAAGCAATACAGGGCTTAAAATTTGATGAGGTGCGTGGCACCATTGCACATTACGAAGGCAGAGCGCTACTGCCCAATGGTGATTTATCTGAAAAAGAATATGTTGCTGGTTGGATTAAGCGTGGTGCTAGTGGTGTGATTGGAACCAATAAGCAATGTGCTGTGCATACGGTAAAAACGCTTGTGGCTGATTTACATAGCAAGGACTTCAAATCTGAGGACTTAGAAGTTAGGAGCTTAGAAACTAGGGACTCAGTGCTTGGAAGTTTGGAGCATCCCAGCAGTGAAACACAGGCAATGGAGGTCATGTCACTTAAAAAGTACTTGAGTCAGAACAAAATCAACTTTTTTACATTTGCAGACTGGATTGCTGTAGACATACAAGAACTAAAACTGGGTCGTTCAGTGGGTCGTCCACGTCGTAAGTTGATTGATTTGCAAGAGATGATTCATGTGCAATCGACGAATCGAGAACAGATTGCTAAAGCCAACACGAATAATGACGTCGTTGCAACAATCAAAGTTTACGATGCTTCAAAGCCGATTCAGACACATCATCGTACATGTACATTATGTGAGGCGATGTGCGGCATTGTGGTCAAATATCAAGGTGAAAAGATTATTTCGATTGCGGGTGACCCACAAGATACACATAGTGATGGGCATATCTGTCCGAAAGGATATGCCCTACAAGATCTACATAATGATCCCGATCGTTTGAAAACACCAAAAAAACGTATTGGTGACCAATGGGTAGATATAGATTGGGAGGATGCGCTTGAAGAAGTCGCACAGCGCCTTGTGGATGTTCAGAAAAAACATGGTAATGATGCTGTCGCGGGCTACTGGGGCAATCCAACCTCACATAATATTGAAGTCATGATGAACATTGGACCCTTTAAAAAAGTACTGGCATCAAAAAATATGTATTCAGCCTCAAGCCTAGATCAGATGCCACATATGTTGACGTCATATTTGATGTATGGCCATAGCATGAATTTTACGATCCCAGATATTGATCGCACAGACTATATGCTCATGCTTGGTGCAAACCCTGCTGCATCCAATGGGAGCTTGATGACTGCAGGTGATATTTTAGGACGGCTGGATCGTATTAAGACACGCGGTGGAAAATTGGTATTGATTGATCCACGGCGTACAGAATCTGCCCGATACGCCAGTGAACATCATTTTATTAAACCTGGTAGTGATGCACTTTTTTTACTCGGGTTGATTCAGGTTATTTTTGCTAAAGGCTTGGTTCAAGTCCAGTCAAGACTGCCACTCAATGGAAAAATTGAAGATATTCAAAATTTAGTGAGTCGCATTCCACTGACCACAATTGCTGAGCTAACGCATATTCCTGTCACCGAAATCGAACGTATCGCTGTAGCGTTTGCAAGTGCGGACAAATCTGTATGTTATGGTCGAATGGGGATTGCAGCTCAAGAGTTTGGTGCACTCAATCATTGGCTCATTCAGCTTCTTAATATCATCACAGGGAATTTAGATCGGGCAGGTGGGATGATGTTTACAACGCCAGCAATTGATATGACAGATATTGCAGGTCGAGGTAGTTTTGCTAGTTTTCATAGTCGTGTACGCAAACTTCCAGAATTTAATCGTGAACTTCCTTCCGCAACTTTGGCGGATGAAATGCTGACACCGGGAGAAGGTCAGGTCAAAGCATTTGTGGTGACTGCTGGGAACCCCGTGATTTCTACGCCGAATGGTACCCGTTTGGAGCAGGCTTTGGCGAATCTTGAGTTTATGGTCGCCATTGATTTCTATATGAATGAGACAACAAAGTATGCCGATATTATTCTGCCGCCATGTGGACCATTTGAACATGCGCTATATGATTTAGTGTTTACCAATTTGGCTGTTCGTAATGTCACTCGATATTCTGAACCACTGTTTAAGAAAAAAAGTTTTATGCGCTCAGATGCACAAATTTATATTGCTCTCACACATCGCATGGAAGAATTAAAGGCAAGAAAGCAAACCGCTATCACCAAGTTGAAAATGAAACCAATGCATCAGATTAAATCGCTGATGACAATCGAACGTGTGATTGATTTGGGCTTGCGACATGGCCGTTATGGTGGTGGGTTTAAAAGTTTTATCACAGGCGAAGGTCTTACTTTAGAAAAGCTAAAAAAATATAAACATGGTATGGACTTAGGGCCTTTAGAGCCACGTATTCCTAATAAATTGTTTACGAAAGATAAAAAAATCCAACTTTTCCCAAAGCAATTTTTGGATGATCTCGACCGACTACACGACTACGTCAAAAGACATGAACATCTTCAAAAATTGACACTCATTGGTCGACGCGACTTACGTACCAATAATTCATGGATGCATAACAGTCAGCGCTTGGTAAAAGGTAAAAACCGTTGCGATTTATTTATTCACCCACAAACAGCAAATGACTATCGCATTACTCAGGGCGAGCAAGTATATATTTGCAGTGAAGTTGGTGCTTTAAGAGTCACCGTTGCAATTACTGAAGATATTATGCCAAATGTAGTGAGTCTACCGCACGGTTGGGGACATCATCGCAAAGGCATGCAGCTCTCAGTTGCTTCATCTAATCCGGGTATTAGCGTCAACGACATCACAGATCACCAATTCATTGATGCTTTGTCGGGCAATGCTGCACTGAATGGCATTCCAGTTGAATTGCAGAAGATATTTTAAATACAAAAACGATAAAAGGGCATTTGAGTTTATTTGAATAAAGATTGCAATGATGTTGATAATTCATGTAAAAAATAAAGCCTTAGATGGAGATCCATAGAGAGAAAACTGGATGTCCTTTAGACTTGTATATTGTTGTCGTTTATGACTAAAAAAGATGCTATACATCTGCTTTTTAGATATTTTCTAGACGGTTCATAAAGTGAATAGGAACATATTATGTTGAATGCGAATAAACGTGCAATTGTAGTTGGTGCTTCAAGAGGGATTGGTTTAGGTTTAGTTCGTGAATTACTGAATCAGCATTGGGAAGTTATAGCGACCATTCGAGATATAAACCAAGTCTCTACAGAATTGAATCAATTGCTCATTGAGTTTGCAGACAAGCTTGAACTGGTCGAAGTGAATTTAAACCATGTGCAAACAGTTGAGTCTTTAACCCGCCAATATCATGAAAAATCAATCAATTTACTGTTGGTTTCGGCGGGTATTTTAGGGCCGGAACATCAACATGTTGAGAGTTGTACACCAAATGAAATTTCTCATCTATT
Organism: Acinetobacter sp. SW-226; assembly: GCF_055632855.1. Lineage (NCBI taxonomy): Bacteria > Pseudomonadati > Pseudomonadota > Gammaproteobacteria > Moraxellales > Moraxellaceae > Acinetobacter > Acinetobacter sp. SW-226. Next base: position 1,850,548 of record NZ_CM145752.1, read on the forward strand.
TTGGGTAAATAGCATTGCGCCTGTGACAGTTGCAAGAAAGCTTCTTCCTTTAATGGCTGAAAAGAGTGTGATTGCATTTATGAGCTCTCGTATGGGAAGTGTAACTTTAAACGATGATGGAAACATGGAACTGTATCGTGCGAGCAAGGCGGCTTTGAACAGTCTTACACGTGGCTTTGCAGTAAATGAAGCCATTCCTGCTCAGATGGGTGTACTCAATTTACACCCTGGTTGGGTTCAAACTGAAATGGGCGGAAGTCATGCTCCTATCAGTGTGAAACAAAGTACCACGGGCATGGTTGCTGTGATTGAAAATTTTATGGGTAAAAACGAACAGCGATTTGTCGACTTTCAGGGCAATGAAATTGAGTGGTAATAGCACAGCCTAAATAATGAAATGCAGTTTCGCTTCTATTGAGGGACTGCATATTGTTTTTATTTCAAATAGAATCACAATATTTTAAACAGTGCGATAACCATTCAAAAATAGGTGCACTGTATTTTGCACGTTTTCGTGCAATAGCTCTGTATTTGGTAAATAAGACTCATCTCGAAGCAAATAATAATGTCCAAAAACACACAACTGAATAAATTGAATGGTTGCCATCCCGAGATTTTTAATATGATAGCCTTTCTGTTGATTGAGTTTAGCTAAGAATTCTTCGACAGGTTGACGGCTTTGCATCATCAGGGCGTTGATCATATCTGATAATTCTTGAATCCGTTGTACTTCAGGAATTGTCATCCGTAGCAACCGTATATTCTCCAAAGAAAACCAGCGTGTCGCAATAAACATGCCCAGTTCATATAAACTTTCGGCATCCACTGTTTTATTTCTAGACCAATCACGAATATCAGCTATATATTGTTCAACCCCTGCTTGAATCACGGCAATAAATAAGTTGGTTTTATTTTGATATTGTCTATAAATCGTCAGTTTGGAAACCTGTGCTTTTTTAGCGATTCCTTCAATACTACTGGCTTGGAAACCATGTTCTAAAAAATAAACAGAGGCGATATTTAATAAGTGTTCATGCAATGCCTCAGAATCTTGTCGTGTCGGGCGTCCCGTCAATACCTTTTTTAATTTTGTACAATCATTTGTCATCTAGCTGGCTTTTTGATATGTCGTCTAAAGGTTCTATTAAAAAGACAATTAAAAGAATAATCAATCTCTGTTCGTATAATCATTCAACAAAACTATATATGAACAATGAATAACATTATCCCGATTAATTATTTTTGATTTAAAACTATTTCTCTTATTTTAAAAACATAAGTGAACGACATCGTTTACTTAAATTCTTATTATCAAATATCAAAAAACGATCAAGAAATTTGAAAATTTGTAATTTAAGTAAGCTCAATTATGTGAGAAAAATATGAGTGAATCAAAGCGACAAATAAAATTAGGGGCATTTTTACAGAGTGTGGGGCATCATCTAGCTGCTTGGCGACATCCAGAGGTGAATCCTGAAGACGTGACAAGCCTAGAACATTTAAAGAATTTGGCAAAAATTGCAGAGCAAGGCAAATTTGATGCTATTTTTTTTGCAGATGGTCTAGGTTGGCCACAAGCTGCACCGCATTTATTGGCTAAAGGAGCGCCTGCATACTATTGGGAACCTCTAACTGTTTTATCGGTACTGTCTCAAGTCACTGAGAAAATTGGCTTAATTAGCACGATCTCAACTTCATACTTAGCACCGTTTCATTTAGCCCGTTTGTTTGCGTCTTTGGATCACATTAGCCATGGGCGCACAGGTTGGAATTTAGTGACTTCAGGCACCGACTTTGAAGCTAAAAATTTTAATTTAACTGAGCAAAACAAACATACAGAACGCTATTTGCGTGCACGTGAATATGTCGATGTGGTCAAAGGTTTATGGGATAGTTTTGATGATGATGCCTATTTATTTGACCAAACATCAGGTAATTTTTTTGATGCAAGCAAATTGCATTATCTCAATCATCAAGGTGAGTTTTATTCAGTTGCAGGACCATTACAATCTGCACGACCAGTACAAGGTTATCCTGTCATTGTACAAGCAGGTTCCTCGGAAGATGGCCGCCACCTAGCAGCAGAGACTGCTGAAGTTGTGTTTACAGCACAGCAAACTTTAGAAGGTGCTCAGGCTTTTTATCATGATATCAAAGCACGCGCGGCTGCTTTTGGTCGTGATCCAGACAGTATTAAAGTCATGCCGGGTATCATGCCAATTGTTGCAGAAACGTATGAGCAAGCACTGGAAAAATTTGAACAATTACAATCTTTAATTGATCCAGTTGTCGGTGTTGGTTTGCTGTCTGCATTTTTAGGCAATATTGACTGGGAAAAATATTCTTTGGATGATCCTGTGCCTGATTTTCCCGTGACAGAAGGTTGGCAGAGCCGTCAGCAATTATTGCTTGATTTAGCCCGTGCAGAAAATTTAACCATTCGCCAGCTCTATAAAAAAGTCGCAGGGGCGAGAGGTCATAAAATTCTGATAGGCACACCAGTTCAAGTTGCAGATGAGCTTGAACATTGGTTTAACAATGGTGCAGCCGATGGTTTTAATATTCTAGCTCCGACATTTCCCATTGGTTTAACCGACTTTGTCGAACAGGTGATTCCTGAGTTACAGCGCCGTGGCCTGTTTAGACAAGAATATGAAGGTACTACCTTACGTGAACACTTAGGTTTAACCCGTCCACGGAGCCAATATCATGACGCAGCTTAACCTTAAACATGTGGACGTAGAACCCGCCGAATTTGCTAAAGTTGAGCAACCCACTCTCGACTATTTGTTTGGACGCAAAGTCACAGCGAAAGTCTTTTTTCTACTATGTTTATTGATGGTTTTTGACTTTGCTGATCGGATGATTATTGCCAGTATTTTGCCATATATACAAAAAGACTGGGGTATTAGTGATGCACAGGCAGGTTTACTGAGTTCTATTTTGACTTTGGGCATGGTTTTGTTTGCTTTTCCAGTATCCATGCTAATTGAACGCTATGGACGCATTAAAGTTGCCAGTTTGATGGGGATATTCTGGGGTATTGCGTCCGCTTTAGGTGCATTCAGCTCTAGCTTTTCTCACTTAGCTACCACACGTTTATTTGTGGGTATCGGTGAAGCGGCGTATGCCCCAGCTTCATACTCGTGGATAAGTACCGCATTTCCACGCCGTCGATTACAACTAGCACTCGGTATCTTTTCTGCCAGTCAACCGATTGGTATGGCGGTCGGTATTGCCTTCGGTGGGTATGTGGCACAGCATTATGGTTGGAGACATGCGTTAGGGTTGCTCGCAATTCCAGGAATAGTTGTTGCATTTCTGTTGTATCGTGGTCGTGATTATCAAAGTGTTTTAGTTCATGAACATGTTGTACAAACCAAGCAGGCTCAATCTGGAACGTCTCATTCAGAAATATCTTTAGCTTCTTCTGTGCCGTCTCGCTGGACCTTGATCAAACAGAATTGGAACGCGATTCGGCACACGCCTTCGTTGTTACTCACTTATGTCACTATGGCGGTCGTTACCTTACAGTGGATTCCTGTGGTGTTCTTTTTGCCAAGTTATTTACACCGTGTGCATCATTTAGAATTGGCGCAAGCCTCGCTCATGACCAGTGCATTTTTACTGGTGGGTATTCTTACTTTGCCGCTCGGTGGTTGGGTTTTAGATCACCTGACACAACGTTTTTTTAAAGCAAAATTCTATGTTTCACTGGTTGGCTATGCTTTAGCTACAGTATTTTATGCAATTGCTTTTGGATTTTTGACAGATTTAAAACTGCAATTTGGTCTGATCGTTTTGGCAGGGGCAGTTTTAAGTTTTTGCAGTTCTGGCCCATTGAGCTTGACCCAAGAGTTAGTTCCTGTCTCTGCCCGGACTTTGTCAGGAACAACTTCTGTGATGACGATCCACTTATTAGGTTCAATCCCGGGGCCATTTATTGCTGGTTTGATTTCTGATGCCTATGGCATCTCTGCTGCACTTACAGTGCTTCCAATCATCAGTGGAATAGTTGCACTAGGGTTATTGGTCGCTGCTTTGTATTTTTATCCAAAAGACATTGCCAAAGTTAAGCACAGTCATTTCGAGGTCTTAAAACAATGAGTGTCGAAATATTATTTTTCTTCAACTATTCAATTGAACGGTTACAAAAGCACATACAACTTGAGCGATGTTGATTCGCTTAGATACTCAAAAAACGTTATTGGATCATTTAAATATTATTTTTCAATCGAAAAGTAAGAGCAGTTTTTGACTTCTAAAATGGCCCGTTTTCACAGTACATGCACTTAAAACACAATTTTTTCGGGGTAAATCATGAGTTTAAACACATTGAAAGTAGCAAGATTTCGCGTGGTCGCATCAAGACCATTTATATTCACCACACTGTCTGTTGCAATCGCGGCAGCATCACAATGCCTTTATGCAGAAGAATCACAGACTGACATTGAACATCTAAAAGCCAGTGAGCAAAATGTAGATGCGATTCAGCTTGAAACAGTTACAGTTACTGCCCGTAGACGGGTGGAAAGTGAACAAAAAGTTCCAGCACCGATTACCGTGCTGAAAGGTAAACAGCTTGAAGAAGCCAAGATTTATCAGGTACAAGATTTACAACAACAACTGCCTAACTTCACCTCACAATTTATTCATGCGCGACAATCTAGTGTGGCTGTGCGAGGGATTGGCAATAATACTGCCAATGAAGGCTTGGAAGGCAGTGTAGGGATTTACTTGGATAATGTTTATTTAGGGCGACCGGGACAAGCGGTATTTGACCTATTAGATATTGAACAAATTGATTTACTGCGTGGGCCACAAGGAACTCTATTTGGTAAAAACACCACAGCAGGAGTTTTAAATATTACATCGAAGCAACCCATTTTTGATCGAGAAGGGAGTGCTGAAATTTCGGTAGGTGAGCGTGGCTATAAACAAGCGAAGGCGACGATCAACCAACCTTTGTCTGATACTGTAGCTGTTCGATTATCGGCTTATGGAACCCATGATGATGGTTGGGTTGAAAATACTCATACAGGTGAAGATCTCAATGAAATTAATCGCTTTGGTGCGAGAGGACAACTTTTATATAAACCTGACGATGCGTTTAGTCTAAGAATTATTGCTGAGCATAATCGCGAAGATTCAAGCACAGGTTCTTTGGTGCCTTATAGCTTTGCACCTTGGAATCCAAATGGAAATCCAGCCAGCTATTTACCGTTAGGCGTAGCAGGTTCAAATGCAACAACCTATGCAGAGCGTGCTAAATTGCTCGGTGCAAAAAATATTGACCGTAATCCCTATGATTATAAAGTCGACTTCGATGCCGAACAGCAATCTAAAGTAGACCAAAGTGCTGCTTCTGCAGAAGCCAACTGGTTGTTTGACAATGGTTTTAAGCTAACCTCAATTACAGCATGGCGAGATTGGAATTTTAAACCCAAGAATGATTTAGACTTTACCCCTTTAGATGGTATTACAGGTGGCTTTGAAGTTGAGCAAGATCAGTTTTCTCAGGAAGTCCGCCTAGCCTCACCAAGCAGTGATACTTTCGACTATGTCGTCGGGGGTTATTATTTCTATCAAGATATTAGCAGTAACAATGCATATCGTACGGGGGCGGATGCAGCAGCACTTACAACGGCCTATCCGAACAATGCCTATCTCTCAGGGACAGGTCGTTCAACCACTGACAGTTATGCTTTATTTGGACAGTCGACATGGCATGCGACAGACAAGTTTGATTTAACCACAGGACTCCGTTTAACTTCCGAACGTAAAAGTGGCGAAGTTCAACAAAATAACGTCGAGCCTATTATCTATGCATCACTAAGCCCTTTATTTAAAGCATTTAATTCGGGGCCTTTATCAAGGAAAGACAACAGTGTTTCGGGGTTGGTGACAGCAAGTTACGCGTTTAAACCTAATATTTTAGGTTTCGCAACTTTCTCTACAGGGGAAAAATCAGGCGGCTTTAATATCAATAGTGTTGCCACGCCTGCTGCTATTCTAGGTAATGATGCTTTAAATATCGACCCAGAAAAAGCCGAAAACATTGAAATTGGACTAAAAACTACATGGTTAGATCAGCGCTTATATGCAAATATCAACGCCTTTTATACCAAAATTAAAGACTATCAGGCTGTCACCAATATTGCTTTAGGCAACCAGTTTTTAGGTCTGTTGACCAACGTTGGAGATTTGACCAGTCAAGGTGTCGAAATTGATTTAAAGGCGAAACTGAACCGTCAATTTTCCCTAAACTTCAATGCCGCATATACGGATGCAACTTTTGATTCGGGAACAGCACCGACACCTTTTGAAGAGTTTAATGGTGCCGGGGGGACAAGTGATAGCGGCTATGGCAAGGGTTACCGTGATATTTCGGGCAATCGCGTCAATGGTGCGCCACGTTGGACGGCAAATTTGACTGTTCAGCATCAGCATGACGTGTTTGCCAATGCACAGCACTATAGTTTAGTTAACTATGGTTGGCGCTCAGAGACTTTTTCAGATGTAAATAATTCAATTTATTCTAAAATTCCAAGTTATGGGGTATTGAATTTAACCACAGGTATTCGTATTCCTCATGGTAAAAACGACGTCGATATATCTATTTGGGCAAAAAATGCCTTGGATAAACATTATTATTTAGGTTTGGTTAATTCTGGAAATGGTGTTTATGCAGGCTCTGCTGCACAACCTCGAACAGTAGGGGCAAGTATTAAATACAGCTTTTAGTTAATGGCTTTCTTGCATCAGTCATTTTTTGAGCTGTATTAAAATCACAATGAAAGTTCCTTCTCCTTTTTAAAGGAGAGGGCTAAGGAGAGGATTTTAGGAAGAATCCGCCCTCATTCTAAACTTGTGAATATAATTTACATATTGACGATGCCGAACTTTAATAAAAAATAAGATCAGATTTGGGAATATAGTTTTTAACTTAGTATTTATTAAATTTAAAGTCAGCCACTGGATCTAAATAAGATCTAGAAAATAGTTACGATGAATACTGTCCTGCGGTAGCAATTCTAGTAGACGTTGTACAGCATCAATCCGGTCATGTGTCTGCCCAATAATTCGTAGCAGTTGATCTATATCTTCCATTTGATAAATCAACTGGCTTAAACGAGCATCAAAACAATGCCTCCATGTGCTGAGTAAAGGACTTTCTGATTTAGATAAAAAGCTCCCTTTATATAGCGAGAACGTACTGGCAATAAGATTTGCATTCAACGAGTGTTCAGCACGTAAAAAGTCACATTGAACCTCGCAGGTGAGTTTATAAATACGTGCCTCAATGCAATGCGGAAGCAGGCTACGAAGTTGTGAAAGCTCAGCTTTGAGGGTTTTTATACTAACATTACGTTCACCATAAAGGGCATAGTGTAATTCGTCTAAACCTATACCATAAGGATGCAAGGCTAAAATACAGAGTATTTCAATTTGACGGTGACTCAAGTTCAATGTATGTCCATTAAATTGGACCCAAGGTGAACCTAGTGCTTTAATATATAAAAAATTTTGCTGTTCAAATTTGATAGCCCGCTGTATTAAGTCTGAACAGCGTTCAACGGCAAGTAGCCCTAAAGGGGTATGTTTTTTGTATTTTGTGGAAAGGTTAATAATGCCATGAAATTGTCCTGATGTTGGGTCCCAAATCGGTGCGGCATAACAAACCCAATCACGAACACTGTCCATTTGGTTTTCATGAGAATATACGCAGCTTGAAATTTGGCTGTTTAACGTCATACCAATTGCATTGGTTCCAACTGCCTGTGTAGACCAATGTCCGCCTTCAATAAAATGGACTTGTTCAGCAGAAGAAAGCATGGCTGAACTACTCCATGTCCATAAGAGAGTCCCGTGATGATCTGTAAGACCAATCGCCATATCTGAATCATCCGCTATTTTGAGTAAGTCAGCATAATTATGTTGAATAGAGCGGCGGAATAAAGACGTTTGATCTTCTTGAGGCAATGCTAAAACAGGGGCAGCATGCACAGTAGTTTGATTAATTAAATGGGTTGTTTGCAGCTTCTTTGCAGATGCGGTATTGAACAGGTTCATATCATATTCCTTTATGATGAGACTGTAATATTTTTAAACGTTATAGATCAGTTTTCAGATTATAGTCATTCATGCCATTTTCTTGCTCAGGCTTAAAATTGTTTTTCTTTGGTTTATTAAACCATCTCAATTTAGCTTTCTGTACCTTTAGATTACTTTAAAAGTGTTCTTATGGGCTGAAAATGACTATTTCCACCTGAAATGTTAATAAACGTAACTGTTATATTTATCAATGAAGCATGTAAATAATGAAAAGTCATTCACGTATATATGGGGCAGGTACAGACTCGCCATAATACTGACGGTCAGCAAAATAACTTGATCTCACCAATGGCGCACTCCAAATGTTTTTAAACGCCAAGCGCTCTCCATGAGTTTGATAATGCTTAAACTCTTGTAATGTAACAAAGCGATGAATTGGCGCGTGAGACTTGGATGGCTGTAAGTATTGACCAATTGTGACATAGTCAACTTGATAATCTTTCAAATCATTTAACAACACGATAACCTCAGCCTCAACCTCTCCCAAACCGACCATCAAACCACATTTGGTTGGGATATCTGGACAGTAGTGTTTAAATTTCTGGAGTAAATCCAACGAGTGCTGATAGTTAGATCCCGGTCGCATGGCTTTATATAGACGTGGAACGGTTTCAATATTATGATTAAAAACATCGGGTTGGTTTTGGCTCAGAATCTTGAGTGCAAGATCTGCACGACCACGAAAATCAGGAACCAAAATCTCAATCAAAGTCTCTGGACTGGTTTCACGAATTTCTCGAATACAATCAGCAAAATGCTGTGCTCCTCCATCTTTCAAATCATCCCGATCAACAGAAGTAATCACAACATATTTTAATTTTAGATTTTTCACTGTTTCAGCCAAATGCTTGGGCTCATTAAGATCCAATACATTTGGTCGACCGTGAGCAACATCACAAAAAGGACAACGTCGGGTACAAATATCTCCCATGATCATAAACGTTGCAGTTCCACCGCTAAAGCATTGAGGCAAATTAGGGCAAGCCGCTTCTTCACAAACGGTATGTAGTTTTTGTTGTCGTAGTAAATCCTTGATGATTTGTACTTCTTCAGGTTGACTAATTTTGGTCCGAATCCATTCTGGTTTTTTCGGTGTTGTTTCCGTTGGAACAACTTTAACCGGAATACGTGCCATTTTTTCAGCGCCACGTAACTTCTTTCCTATTAATACTGTGTTATTTAAATCCATTTCAAACACTCCGTCGTTTAAAATAATTAATATAGATCCTGATATTAAATAAGCTCTTTGAGTTGCATTAATAATATTAAAACAGTGCAAAAAACTTATCATATAAAATAAAGGTTGGTTAAAGGTTTGTTTTCATATGTGATTGAACTATTGTAAAATTTTACAAAAATTTTTAATTTCATAACCTTCTGTTTTTAATATTTATCTCATCTTTTTATGCATTATATTTTTTTAGTCTAATATGAAATTAAATAAAAATATCTTTATATAAATATACGGTTTAAAAATCCAACCCTTCATTTTTGGATTTTCTTTTAAGCGTAGTTAATAAGGAACAAAGATATGCAATTAACGGAAGAGCAATTGCTAGCAGCATACAAAAGAATGCGCGACATTCGTGAATTTGAGGATCGACTTCACGATGAAAATAATACAGGTGATATCCCCGGTTTCATCCATTTATATAGCGGTGAGGAGGCTGTTGCAGTCGGGATTTGTGAAAATTTAACAGATAAGGACTTCATTACATCAACGCATCGTGGGCATGGTCATTGTATTGCTAAGGGCTGTGACATTCACGCCATGATGTTAGAAATTTTTGGCAAAGATGATGGTTTGTGTCGTGGTAAAGGCGGCTCAATGCACATTGCGGACTTAGATAAAGGCATGCTCGGTGCAAACGGTATTGTGGGTGGTGGCCCACCTTTGGCGATTGGGGCAGCTTTAAGCGCCAAAACACTTAAGAATGGTGGTGTTGGTCTGTCATTTACGGGTGATGGTGGGTCAAATCAGGGCTTAACTTTTGAAGCCATTAATATGGCTGTGGTACTGAAGCTTCCCGTTATTTTTGTTTTTGAAAATAACGGTTTTGGTGAAGGTACTGCACATGATTATGCCGTAGGCAGTAAAGATATTGCAGGTCGAGCAGCAGGTTTTGGCTTACCTGCTGAAAAGGTAGACGGAACAGACTTTTTTGCTGTGTATGAAGTTGCACAAAAAGCCATTGAACGTGCCCGCCGTGGTGAAGGTCCAAGTGTGATTGAAACGGTAACCAACCGTTTTTATGGACATTTTGAAGGTGATCCGGGACTTATTCGTTCCAAAGAAGAACTGGATTATGTCAAAGAACATAAAGATCCATTGAAGATATTCCGTGAAAAAGTCAAAGGCAAAATTGAGGAAGCCAAACTGGATGCAATTGATGCCCAGTCTAAAGCCAATGTAGACGATGCCGTTGCAAAAGCACGTGCAGCTAAATACCCAGAAGTCTCTCAGCTACTTACTGATGTTTACGTCTCTTACTAAAGGAATAGTAGAAAAATGCCAAATAAAAGTTATCGAAATGCGATTAAAGAAGCAATTGAATTAGAAATGCGCCGAGACCCAAGTGTCATTGTGGTCGGTGAAGATGTTCGTGGTGGGCATGGTGGTAAAAATACGGATGACAATAAACTGGAAGGTTTTGGCGGTGTGCTTGGCGTGACCAAAGGCTTATGGACTGAATTTGGTTCTGAGCGAGTCATTGATACCCCAATTACAGAGTCGGCGATTATTGGTATGGCGGCGGGTGCTGCTGCAACGGGTTTAAGACCTGTGGCTGATTTAATGTTTATGGATTTTTACGGCGTTTGTTATGACATGTTGTATAACCAAGCGGCTAAATTCCGCTACATGTTTGGTGGCAAAGCCAAAGCACCACTCGTCGTACGAGGCATGATCGGTGCAGGATTTTCTGCCGCAGCACAGCATTCTCAGTCCCCATATAATGTGTTTGCCTCAGTGCCAGGCTTAAAAGTGGTGGTGCCTTCGAGTGCCTATGATGTGAAAGGGTTGTTGATTCAAGCCATTCGAGATGATGATCCAGTGGTCTTTTGTGAACACAAATTGCTGTATGACATTAAAGGTGAAGTGCCAGATGAGGCTTACACCATTCCTTTTGGTGTCGCAAATTACACTCGTGAAGGCACTGATATTACTATTATTGCCTTAAGCCTGATGGTGCATCGTGCCAATGAAGTCGCTGATAAGCTCGCAAAAGAAGGCATTTCGGTTGAAGTGGTTGACCCTCGAACCATTTCTCCATTAGATGAAGACGGTATTTTAGAGTCAGTGGCTTCAACAGGCCGCGTGGTGATTGTGGATGAATCTGCAGCGCGTTGTGGTTTCGGACATGATGTGGCTGCACTCATTGCACAGAAAGGCTTTCATTATCTTAAAGCACCAATCGAGTTAGTCACTCCACCACACTCACCCGTACCATTTTCACCAGTATTAGAAAAAGAATGGCTACCCAGTGTAGAACGCATCGAACAGGCTGTACGTAAGACGTTGGAGGCTTAGGATGAGCGAAATTAAAACCTTAGAAATCCCAAAATGGGGTTTGTCCATGGAAGAGGGCACGATTGCCCAATGGCTAATTCAGGAAGGTACGCAATTTAGTAAAGGACAGGATATTTGTGAAATTGAAACCACAAAAATCGTCAATGTATTGGAGGCACCTTTTGATGGCTTGCTACGAAAAATTATTGCTAAAGATGGTGACACCCTTGTTGTAGGTGGAGTCATTGCAATTTGTGCAGACGCTCAAGTTTCCGATGCAGAAGTTGCAGCATTTGCACAGTCCTTAGGTGGAACACCTGCTGTAACTGAACATAAAGCGGTAGCAGCGGTTCCTGAAAAAGTAGCTGTGGCTCAAGTTGAAACCAAAGTACAAGCTACGCCTAAACAGAACAGTGTTGGTCATGCATCAAAAGTTGTGGCTCAGGGTGGATATTCAATTCCTGCTACGTTACAAGGCTTCCAACAAAGCGATGATATTTTTGCAACGCCACATGCCTTGAAATTGGCTGAAAAGCATAATGTGAACTTGGCTAAGATTACGGGTTCTGGACGTGAAAGCCGTATCAGTGTTCAAGATATTCAGGCCGCAGTTAAAGTTGCTGGTGGTTCTTGGCCAGATGTACGTCATCAAGCCAGTACGAAAGCCACGAAATCTAAAGCAGATGACAGTTATGTTCTAGCGACACCTGTTGCCCGCCGTTTGGCAAAACAATGGGGTATTAATTTACATGATTGTCGTGCATCGGGTTCACGTGGACGAGTCTGTAAGGAAGATGTTGAAGCAGTCTATCAACGGGAAAACCCTGTACAAGCTCAACATACTGAGCATGCGCATCCGACAGAGTCCGCAAAATTCACCACCGTGGCTATGAATGGTATGCGTAAAGCTATCGCTGCACGGCTACAAGCAGCAAAACGCAATGCTCCACATTTTCGCTTAACGATAGACTTAAATGTTGAGTCAGTTCAGGCTTTGCGTCAGCAAATTAACAGTTCTGTACCGCAAGTCAAACTGTCCATTAACGATATGCTGATTAAAGCTGCTGCTGCTGCACTGATCAAAGTTCCACAGGTCAATGTTCAGTTTGATGAAGAAAATCAGCAAATTTTACAGTTTGAACAGGCTGATATTTCGGTTGCTGTGGCCATTGAAAACGGACTGATCACGCCAATTATCAAAGCAGCGAACCGTAAATCTTTGGCGCAAATTTCCAATGATATGCGTGATCTGGCGACACGTGCCAAAACTGGAAAATTAGCACCTGATGAGTTTCAAGGCGGCAGTTTCAGCATTTCCAATTTGGGAATGCTTGGTATTCAACAGTTTGATGCCATTATTAACCCACCTCAAGGTGCAATTCTGGCCCTAGGTGCAGCAGAGAAACGTGCGGTCGTCGAAAATGATGAGATTGTTGTTCGTCAAATGGTGACAGCAACATTGTCTTGTGATCATCGTGTCATTGATGGTGCGTTGGGTGCTCAATTCCTATCGGCATTTAAGCAGTTTGTCGAAAATCCTGCATTAATTTTGGTGTAGGAGGAATAGCCATGTCAGATACACAATTTGATCTTGTGGTTATTGGTGCTGGTCCTGGAGGATATGTCGCTGCGATTCGCGCAGCGCAACTGGGATTAAAAACAGCAATCGTTGAAAAACAACACTTAGGTGGAGTATGTCTTAATTGGGGATGTATTCCAACCAAGGCATTATTGAGCGGGGCTGCGCTTGCGCAGCAGTTCAAACATGCAGAGCAGTTTGGCTTTACGCTTAACGCGGTTGATTTTGACATTCAAAAACTGGTCCGTCATAGCAGACAGGTTTCTGAGCAACTGGTGCAAGGTATCGGGCAATTATTGAAAAAGAATCAAATCACTGTTTTTAATGCAACAGCCCAATTTATTGCCAAAGAGCAATTAGAACTTATTGATGCAAATGGTCAAAAACAGCAGATTTCTGCACCGCATATTATTGTCGCAACAGGTGCACGTGCAGCCAATTTGCCTCATATTCCTGTAGATGGTGATCAGGTCTGGAGTTATAAAGAAGCTTTAGTTCCAGAACAATTACCAAAATCTTTACTGGTCATTGGTTCGGGTGCTATAGGCAGTGAGTTTGCAAGCCTATACCAAGACTTAGGCTGCCAAGTCACCTTGGTTGATATTGCAAAGCAGATTCTCCCTAGCGAAGACATTGAAGTTGCCAAGTATGTACAAAAGCAATTTGAACAGCAGGGTATGCAGGTTTTAACCGAAGCGACCGTAAAAAAAATAGAAACTGATCAGGCTCAAGTGCATTGTCATATTGAAACTGCCGCAGGTATGCAAATCATTAGCATCGAAAAAGTGCTTTCAGCTATTGGTGTGAAACCGAATGCTGAAAATCTGGGCCTAGAAGCTTTGGGCATTGAACTTGAGAATGGTTTTATCAAAGTTGACTCATGCTGTAAAACCAATGTTGTGGGCGTTTATGCAATTGGTGATGTCGCAGGCGCACCGTGTTTGGCACACAAAGCCAGTCATGAAGCCATTCTTTGTGTGGAGAAAATTGCAGGCCTAAGTCATGTACATGCTTTAGATCGTACACAAATTCCAGGCTGTATTTTTACCCATCCTCAAGTGGCCAGTATTGGTTTGACAGAACAGAAAGCGAAAGCTGCGGGCTTGAATATCAATGTGGGTAAGTTCCCTTTACAAGCCAATGGTAAAGCATTGGCTTTGGGCAATAGCGCAGGATTTGTTAAAACCATTTTTAGTCAGGAAACGGGTGAATTGTTAGGTGCTCACATGGTCGGACATGAAGTCACCGAACACATCCAAGGTTTTGCCATCGCAAAATACCTAGAAGCGACCGATGAAAGCTTAGCACAGGTCATTTTCCCTCATCCTACTTTATCTGAGGCGATGCATGAGTCGGTCTTGTCGGCAATGCAACGTGCAATTCATATTTAAGGAGTCGCAACATGCCTAGAGGTTTAAACAATAAAGTTGCATTAATTACGGGTGCAGCACAAGGAATTGGACGTGGTATTGCCTTACGTTTGGCACAAGAAGGTGTTCATATTGCATTGGTCGATCTTCATCAAGAAAAGTTAAATACTGTTCAACAAGAGATCGAAGCCTTTGGCGTAAAAACCACCACATTTATTGCGGATATTTCAGATCCAATACAAGTCAGTCATGCAATTGATCATGCCGAATCGACACTTAATGGCTTTGATATCATGATCAATAATGCAGGGATTGCACAAGTCAAAGCTTTAGCAGAAGTAACACCGAATGAATTTAACCAAATCATGAACATCAATGTCGGTGGTGTACTTTGGGGGATTCAAGCCGCAGCAAATAAATTTAAACAACGCCAACAGGCGGGAAAAATTATTAATGCCTGCTCAATCGCAGGTCATGAAGGTTTTGCTTTACTCGGTGTTTATTCGGCAACTAAATTTGCAGTTCGTGCATTGACGCAAGCAGCGGCTAAAGAATATGCCAGTGCTGAAATTACTGTAAATAGTTATTGCCCAGGTGTTGTAGGCACAGACATGTGGGTCGAAATAGATCAGCGGTTCTCTGAAATTACAGGTGCACCAATTGGTCAAACGTATAAAAAATATGTAGATGGTATTGCTTTAGGACGTGCTGAAACACCAGATGACGTGGCTGCATTAGTTGCATTTTTAGCCAGTGAGGATGCAAACTACATTACAGGTCAGTCTATTTTGACAGATGGTGGAATGGTTTACCGTTAATATCAACATAAGGAATACAGAATGAAAGCAGCTCGTTTTTATGATCGAGGGGATATTCGAATTGAAGATATCCCTGAACCGAAAGTACTTCCAGGCACAGTGGGAATTCAAGTTGCATGGTGCGGTATTTGCGGTACAGATTTACATGAATTCATGGAAGGCCCTATTTTTATTCCACCTTGTGGTCATCCACATCCAATTTCGGGAGAATCTGCACCTGTAACAATGGGACATGAATTTTCAGGCGTGGTTTATGCAGTTGGTGAGGGTGTAGATGATATCCAAATTGGGCAACATGTCGTCGTTGAACCCTACATTATTGCGGATGATGTACCGACTGGCCCCAATGATAAGTATCATTTATCAAAAAATATGAACTTTATTGGTTTAGGCGGACGTGGTGGCGGTCTTTCTGAAAAAATTGCGGTGCAACGACGTTGGGTACATCCTATTTCAAATGATATTCCCTTAGACCAAGCAGCATTGATAGAACCTTTGTCTGTCGGTCATCATGCCTATGTACGAAGTGGTGCAAAAGCTGGCGATATCGCACTGGTTGGTGGAGCAGGCCCAATAGGTTTACTCTTATCAGCCATTTTAAAGGCCAAAGGCCTCACGGTCATCATTACTGAATTGAGTGCAAAACGTAAAGAAAAAGCGATAGAAGCGGGTGTTGCAGATTATGTGCTAGATCCATCACAAGTTGATGTGGTCGCTGAAGTGATGAAAATTACGGAAGACAGTGGTGTTGATGTCGCTTTTGAATGTAGTAGTGTTAATAAAGTCATGGATACACTGGTGGCGGCGATGAAACCAACTGGTGTGGTCGTTATCGTTTCGATTTGGAGCCATCCTGCCACAATTAATGTGCATAGTGTGGTCATGAAAGAGCTCGATATTCGTGGCACGATTGCTTATGTCAATGACCATCAGGAAACCATCCGTTTAGTCGAGCAAGGTAAGATTAATCTGGAACCTTTCATTACCCAACGTATTGCATTAGATGATCTTGTATCTAAAGGCTTTGAAACACTAATTCACAATAATGAGTCTGCTGTAAAAATTATTGTTCATCCGTAGTTAGGCTTCAATACAACTTTATGTAATACATAGTGACAGAGAATGAGTCTGTAAATGCAGACTCATTCTAATATTTGTATCAATAATTTCTCCAAATTTTAAATGACACTTGAAGCACATTTACAAAACAGTCAGCTATGACAGATCAAAGGGTGTTTTAACCAAGGTTGACTATGTGTACATACGCGATCTACTGGAGATCGTGCTGGAACAACTGCAAAATTCAGAATTAGACAACGATAGAGAAATAGATCAGCTCAAACAGTTTTTTATCAAGTTAGATCATCACATTGATCGGTTGCGCGCGTAGATTTCGGCATAACGTATATTATGTTCATTAGCGTACTCGGCATCGTGAATATAATTTTACTGGGATTCACGATGTCGAGCTGTAGCACCAACTGAGGTTGCGTAGGCTACAGTCTTGGATATGCTATTTAACTTATGTTCACCTAAAATCTAGTTCATAAAAATATTTTAGAAATTTCCTTTAATTTACAATGCATTGTATATATAAATTATTATATTAACAAAATTATGATTCATGAACCTAAAGAATTTTTCAGTTCATTAAAAAATATTTAAAATTTTCTACAGGGAGGGAGAGCTATCAGATCTCAAATTATGAAAAAAATTGTTTAAAAAAACTTTCTCTATCTTAATTAAATAACAAGTTGTGCTTAAAATGATCAAGATTCTTATATTGCAGCTGCTCAAAACTTATCTTAACTAAAAAATAATTATCTAATTTTTAAAGACATGCTTATTTAATAATACAAATTTTTATGTTTAAATCTTATATTTAGAAACAAAAAATCATAAATAACTTATGTCGGGGAATAATAGTGATTGAATTAAGTTTGTCATTGAAAAAAATTGAAGAGGAAATTAATTTTGCTAAGGATAATCTTAGAAAATTATCAAATTTGATATCAGGAACCAAAAAAGAAATTAAAAACTATGAAGTTAAATTAAAAAAATATGCTAAGCAAAAAGATGAAGTCGGATTCAAAAAAATCGAAGTTGTACTCAAAAATTTACAAGTAAGGTTAGATGACTCGCAAAAAGAGTTGAATATTTTAAATGATAAGTATGATGAAAAAACTATAAAAATGTTGCAAGAGGAAAAAAAGTCAATTTTATCGAAAATTAACAAGCAAGGAAATAAGCAAATTCTAGATCAACAACGGTTGACTAATGTTAGAGTTGAAAAAGAATATAATGTAATCAGAGATAATTATGTATTAGCTGTAAAGACAGTGATGGATTTCATTGAAACTTCTTTACCTTTTAAAGGAATTCAAACCCATGAAGAATTTATCAGATTCTTAAATAAGATCAATGAAACATTGCCAGATCCACAACCAACCGATACCAAAGTTGGAGCTATAAGTGCATTATTAAAAGATTTTATTCAATCCTATAATTTAGCTTATCAAAGACGTAAAATGGATCTACCTGTAGTAGAACAAGTAATTTTTAGATTTATAATGACATTTAATAAATGTAAAAATTTTTTTAAAATTTCAATGGAAAAACAGGTATTTACTGTTGAGAAAAAGAATTATGCAATGAGTGCAATTATTATTGATAACACTTCAGAAATGGATATTGAACATATTCAAAAATATAAAGACGATTTAGTGATTGATAATGTTTTATGTCAGTATATAATTGATAAAATTGAGGAGATTTATGAAGAAGGTTTGATTACATCTAATGATAAAAAACGTTTAGATAATAATATATATAAACATGAATGGCAGACTTATGAACAAATTTTTGACTTTGACTTCGATGAGTTTGTAAACTCTGTACAAAACAGTATTAATAGTGCTCGAAGATTTAAAAATGAGCAGGGTTCAATTCCATTAGAATATAAAAGACATCTGATGAGTAGTTTTGAATATGAAATTCACTCATTAAATTATTCAATAATTCCTAAAAATCATGAATTTTATTCTTATATTGATGATAGTGATAGGCTTGAATTAGTTAAAATCTTAAAAAGTTTGATTGAAATAAATAATTCTTATGAGGGTGTCAATGAGAAGGTTGCATCCACTTTACTATCTAAAAATAATTTTAGTTTTGATATTAAAAATCGATATTTTAATTATTCTAAAACTATAGGACAAAAGTATTTTTATGGTAAATTTATAACTAAGTTTAATAACTACAATATATATCAAAATAGCTTTCTCAATGTATTCGCAAGTTACATTAATTTAATTATTAAAGAATCTAATAAAGCAGGGCAGAGTAAAACTTGAAGTGCGACATAAACCACCTAATTAATTTAAAGGGTTTATGGAGTATATAAAATTGTCCTCTGTACACGACAAAAATAGATAACTCATTGAAATAATGGCATAATACTTGTTTTCTGACGACGAATATGATGACACATTTCAATGAGTTACATCTCATCTTAAACAAATATCTAAAGTGGAACAAGTCACATGTAAAATGTTTTACACTGATTATGATTGCATTAATTGTAAAACAGACCTGTAATCTTTCTTCTGCATCTAAAGCCTTACCCATCAAGTGCTTACCACAATCATTTTATCGACGTATACAACGCTTCTTTGCAGGTCAGTATTTTGATTATCGTCAAATTTCTCAGTTGATTTTCAATATGTTTTCATTCGACAAAGTGCAACTGACTTTAGATAGAACCAATTGGAAATGGGGAAAACGAGATATCAATATCTTGATGTTAGCCATCGTCTATCGTGGAATAGCGATACCTATTGTTTGGACATTGCTCAATAAACGTGGAAATTCAGATACAAAAGAGCGTATTGCTTTGATTCAACGCTTTATCTCTATTTTTGGTAAAGACCGTATTGTGAATGTGTTCGCAGACAGAGAATTTATCGGTGAGAAATGGTTTACATGGTTAATTGAAAATGACATCAACTTCTGTATACGTGTTAAAAAAACTTTATTGTGACCAATCACTTAGCCAGGAATCATAAAATTAGTGATTTATTTCGTCATCTTCAAGTTGGTCAAACTGAATGTCGTAAACGACGTATTTGGGTTGGTCGAGTGAAACTGTATATTAGTGCGCTACGATTAGAAGATGGGGAACTTTTACTTGTTGTTTCTCCTATGTTTAATGCTTCTGCTATTCGTGATTATGCATTACGCTGGGAAATCGAAACCTTATTTAGTTGTCTCAAAGGACGTGGATTCAATCTTGAAAATACTCGTTTAACAGACCCTGGACGAGTCAAGAAATTGATAGCAGTGCTAGCTATCGGTTTCTGTTGGTGCTATTTAACAGGTGAATGGCAACATGATCAAAAAAAAGCGATAAAAATAAAGAAGCATGGACGACTCTCAATGAGTTTATTTCGCTATGGTTTAGACTATGTTCAAATGGCGATTCAGCGTTTAATTGGTTTTGGGAAAAAAGAAGAGTTTAAGGAAATTTTGGCAATTTTAAGAAGGCAGAATCCTGATAGGATAAGGGTTCTGTGAAATTTGTCGTGTACAGAGAAAATTGTCATACCATCATCTTAACTTTGAAGATCGTACTGCATTAATGCTTGAGTCAAGAAAAGAAGGCTTTTCAGCCAGAAAATTTGCTGAACTTATTAAAAGACATCCTAGTACGATCTATCGTGAGCTTAAAAGAAATAGCATCAATGACGTTTATCAAGCTCAATATGCTTCTGATAACACTTTTGCTAGACGTAGACGTGGTCACAGAAAACTCAAAATCGATTCAATCCTCTGGAAATTTATTGTTGAAGCGATCCGTTGTTTATGGTCTCCTCAGCAAATAGCAAAGCGTTTAAAGACATTTCCTGATTTGGATCAAACAATGAATGTAAGCCATACAACGATTTATTCAACGATACGAGCATTACCCAAGGGTGAGTTGAAAAAAGACTTATTATCCTGTCTACGTCATGAAAATAAAAAGCGAAAAGCTAACGGTGAACCTAAAAAAGATTCTATATTACAGGATATTAAAACTATTCATGAGCGCCCAGCCGAAGTTCAAGAAAGAAAAATACCGGGTCATTGGGAAGCTGATTTAATTAAAGGTAAAGACAATAAAAGTTCGATAGCAACACTTATTGAACGAAATACACGGCTCTGTATCTTGGCAACATTACCTGATGCAAAGGCAGAATCAGTGCGCAAGGCTTTAACTGAAGCTCTGAAATATTTACCTGCAGAACTGCGTAAAACGTTGACCTATGACCGTGGACGTGAGATGTCAGAACATAAAATACTCGAAGAAGATTTAGGCATAGATGTATATTTCTGTGACCCACATTCACCCTGGCAAAAAGGCACATGCGAAAATATGAATGGTTTAATTAGGCAATATTTACCTAAAGGGATTGATTTAAATCAGGCAGATCAGCATTATTTAAATCAAGTTGCCATGTCACTGAATACTCGTCCTAGAAAGGCGTTAGATTGGCTTACACCATTAGAGAAATTTGCTCAGCTTGTTGATTATCATATGGCTTTTGAAACTGTCGCACCTCATGTTTGAATTCGCCCAGCATTATTTTCAGATAGCCTTTATACATTTTATAAATCAATGTATTGGCATGTCCTTAATGAGGGGTGTTATGGAGGCATTGCTTTGTATCAGCATGGCCGCATACAACCAGTAAGTGATAGATCTTTACTCTTAAAGGGTATTAGTGAACGTGATTTAGTAAATGCTCGAATTTCGCCCGATATTACATTTGCTAAAATATTAAAAGATGAATATGCGACAACATATTTTCTAAATCATATTGATTTAAGATTTAAAAACATTCTTCCAAAATACGATAATGTTGAAAAATATGAAAATGAAATAAATAACCTGGCGATTGATTTACGTGAAATGCGTAGGCTCTTAGTCAAAAATTTTAAAGCTGCAGATACTATAATTGACTTGGAATTACCGCTTGAATATGAACAATATGCCATGATTGGTGCTCCAAAAGGTAAAATATATGCTTTATGGCAATGGGAAACTTTCGGTGATGGCTTAGGACGTATATGTATAGGTTATGATCAACAAGATATGTCTGTACAAGCAACTAAGCAATCTCGTATGGATGCCACTTATAGACGTGTTCTTCGAGTCAATAGAGATGGCTTAATCTCTCCTGTAGAATCTCCTTGGTTAAATTCTTCTAAGATGGATTTAGTTGGAGTCGAAGTTGCGCTAGATTTTAATTTATATGTGATAAGAAAATTTCATGCCTTATTTATTGATTGGTATGCAAAAGCCGCACAAAAGATAAAGCAACGTAATTCAGTGCTAGAATCTACAATTGAAATTTTTAATGATGAAATTACTATAGATAATGAGGATTATGAGCAAATTTTTGTTCAAAATAGTTTCAATGAGCAAGTATTTGATGCAGACTCCTCGAATAATAATCAGATTACTGTGTTTAATCGTGGAATAAAATCCAAAAAGTTTTTTAAAATATTGGAGCAAACGTTTCATGTTGTTATTGAGCAAGGCAAGGGTAGTGAAATAAAGGTAAGTCGTTTACAACAGGGTGGAAAAATATATCGCATGGGTCATCATGGGAGTGAAGTGGAATACCATGCGACTTTTGTGAGAAAGGTATTAAAAAGATTAAATATAAGTTTAAATGAATGGAGTTGTGCTATTAAAGAATATTGATATTTCATTTTGAAGTTATATTGTTTGGTATTTTGCTCAAATATCAATCTTATTTATTACATAATTTTTAAAAAAATATACAAATCCAGAATTTTTCAATAAAGAAACTTTCTGGATTTTATGTAATAAGAGTTAATGCTGAAAATCATAGGTAAATTCCAGAAGAGAGATAGATTTCAAATGAAGTGGAAGATGATTTAAATGTATTTTGAGAGTACATTCTGGTGAAATAATACTTGCAAGATATTTAAAATAGCATAAGAAATTTACGAAATGAATTAAGTAGAATGTAAACAGTACTATTGATATTTTCACTTATCGAAGTTTAATTTATGATCTGCAAACCAAATAATAATTTCATTAGGTTTATCAATAAGCTGTATTCCTGCACGTACTTTGCCATCATGTTCATATAAAATAACATCACCTACAAAATATACTTTCCTGTTGTGTACATTAACATCAAAAATCATATTTTTCGGAATAGATGATTTTTTTAAGTTTATATGATTACATATAGTTTTTTGTTTCCCAATTTCTTTTTTATGGACTCTAATAGTTGTTAAGGTGATGTAGTCTTGCGATTCTGTATGTTTATATCGGCCAGTAAATGTAATTGGAGATTTTTCATTTGTAGACTTTAATTCCATAAGTTGCGTTCTAATAAAATTTTTTTCATATTTCATATGTATTTTCGTAAGAAGCACTTTTCAAAATTATATAATAGGTTTATTGATAAATCAGTAAATATCTATAAGAATGGGCAGAATCAAAGTGAGGTGGGAATGCGAGTTCAGATGTAAAGATTGTGATTGATCAAGTAAATTCACCCCTAACATCAAATACAAAGAGGAGCAAAAGAATTTATCATCAATACTATCAAGTTTCTTGTTCATCAAAATCAACTTCATCATCATATGATTCAGGCGCTAACTTTTCAGTAATCGTTATGACCTTCCATCCCCATTTTTTTTTCTTACTATCAAAATTCATTACTGCCTGACCAGATATACGATTTCCAGAAATCAGTTGATGTTTCTCCATTAAGTAGGGCGGGATAAAATAATCGTATGAGGTGAACCCTACATTTCCATTCTTTTCAACAAATTCTTTATGAAAGATTTTCAAAATATCTATAGATGGATTTTGTATACTTGGCTGTAAATTGATTACACGTAGGCGTGTACCTGATTTCGATGTATAAGTTGCCGTTGCTACTTCAATGATATCACCTTCTTGCACTTTGTGATTTGTCGCTTTGAAAGGAACCACACCATCCCTAGTTTTATCGATAATAAAATGAAAAACTTTTTCTCATGATTGACACTATCCACCACAGCCAAATAAGTTGAAAGTGCATCCCATGTTTCACCTGTGGTTCGCTGACTAACTAAATACACACGAAAGATATTTTTTTCATCAAATTCACCTTTTACCTGTAAAGGTTGTCCCATAATGGCATTTAATTTTTTAATTTGATGTTCGGAAACCGAAGCTTCAACCGTATCATGTTCAGTTTTAATAAAGATTTTATACTTGGTTTTTTTCGTGTCTGGAATGACAAATTTATCTCCCATATTGGCGTTTAACCATGGCAGATTTTCATACACAATATCATCAACATGATCTGCATGCTGGCGATAAAATTCTAGATTGTCATGTGCCACTTCAGTATGCTGATACCAATCCTGTTGGGTTAAAGACATAAGGTCTGATTGGATTTTATCACTATTCTGTAATACGGTCAGAATTTCAAATTTGGCTTCAGGATATAATCCTTGTACCATCAACATTTGAGCCAATTGTTTGCGAAGATTGATTTTTAACTTCTCTTCATTTTTACACAATAATGCTTTGCAATAACAGGCTAAGGCCATGTTGCTGTCATGATCTCGATAAACTTCGGCAAGTAAACCCCATGCCCAAGATTCTGATTGTTTTGCTTTACATACGTTGATGCAAAAGACTCTCGCTTCTTGATGTTGCCCTAAAGCCAAAAATGTTTTCGCCAAATAATATTTAAACCAAATATTATCATTAAATTTTTCAATACCTTGT
Source organism: Acinetobacter sp. SW-226 (assembly GCF_055632855.1). NCBI lineage: Bacteria > Pseudomonadati > Pseudomonadota > Gammaproteobacteria > Moraxellales > Moraxellaceae > Acinetobacter > Acinetobacter sp. SW-226. The sequence continues at coordinate 1,874,741 of NZ_CM145752.1, forward strand.
TGCAGACGAGGTAATATGAAATGTAATAGTTCTCGATCATTGGCACGAATAGCTTCTTTTGCCACCATTTGTAAAATAGTTTCTGCAAATGGGGGATAGGTAGTGTTATTTTTATCTTCAGATGCTTGATAATCCTCATCCATAAACTGATTGCCCCACATCCGAAAAAATGGTGCAATTCTTAATTGTCCTTCTTTAGCTAAACTTCGTGCGAGTTTTAGAATACAGCTATGTAAGATCGAAGGCTTTTCTGTATTGAGCCGAAAATATTCATTTAACAGATATTTAACTGTGTTTGCCTGCTGTTGTGGATTTGCAGTCCATAAGGCTTTGCCATATTGATATAATGTCCAACCATAAGACATGTGTAATTGCTGATCATCGACAGTATGTTGGTTAAAAATCACACGATAGATTGCAAGTGATTCAGGATAATTCTTATCTTTGGCTAAAGCTTTTGCCCGTAGCACATCTTGCCCAAAGGGACTTGTTAAAGATTGCAAGCTATCCAATTGCTTTTTTAAAATATCATCTTTGGGGTCAATCTTAAGTATAACAAGTTGCTGGCGCAAAGTTGGCAACAAGGCAGAGTGCGGCATTTGCGCTTCCCGTTTGATCAAATCAATTAAGCACCATGCACAGGCTTTGATTTCCCAGGCATCATTTGTATCCTGAGCGATGAGTTCATTTACAAGAAGATAAGCCTCATCAAGCTGTTGTGCTTTACGCAGTGCAAAAATTTCCTGACTCATACTCATACGGCTAAATCTTCTGTTAATAACTGATTAATTTCTTGGACAAATGGCATTGAAGAACACTGCTTTAGTTCGGCTTGGAAGCGAGAAAAGCGTTGTTTTGCATTGTACCAAATTTTAAAAACAGCAATATCTTTTTGTTTTTTAAATGTATAAATTTGATACCATTCCTTTTGCTGTACTTGCATAATTTCAACTGATCTAGATTCACATAGATTTAGAAGACGTTGATGAAATTGTGCTAAAAACTCTTGCTCAAACGTTATGGTTGTATCCTCTGCTTCCGGTGTCATGCTCGCAGTTGGACATTTTAAAGCAGATAATCGCTGTTCTAACTTTGAACTGTTTGCAGACATGTTTTGTGTACTTACGCTACTGACGTTGTGTTTTGAGTTATAGTGAATCGCTATTTTAATTACATCATTGTAATGATCCACAAAACGGTAAGCTTCCTGATATTGCTGATGTTTAATTTCTAAAATACGAAACTCGCTGCCTGCAATCAACGCTTGCACTCGGTTAAAAATAGACATCAAACAGGCATTGTCTTGAGGAATACCTAGTGCAATAGCTTGATCATGCTGTTGTTTATCGCAAGTTGCTGTCACTGTTACATCATCGGTAGGATGTAGCTCATCCTTTAAATCTGATGCTGTCTGTTGTAGATGCTCAGGAATATAGCTTGGTTGAATAGGTGTTAAGCCACCGCCTAAAGGAATATTTGGTGGATCAATCAAATGTAATTCGGCTGATGTTCGGGTAATGGCAGTATAAAACCATCTAAAATATGTAGCACTTAATGGATTGGTATGGGTTTTACATTTCACAAAGACATGCTTCCATTCACTACCTTGTGCTTTATGACAGGTGATGGCATAACCATATTTAATTTTTAATGCATTAAAATACGGATCTGCTTTTAAAGTGTCTTTAAATTCAACAGAATTTGGTTTTAAGCGTGGGTGACGAATGCAAAAATCCACATAAATAGCTTTGCTCTCATCCGAAACCAAATCAGCATGCGCACTGTCTAATAAGTTTTCTATGATTTTACAGTCGATGTAAAAAGGTCTGCCATCTAAATCTTTTAAGACCAATTGCACATCACGAAAAAGCAATTCAATGGCAATTTCTTCGACCTGTTCGGTATTTTTATTTTTGCATCTGATGGTAACATGACGAATTTCTTTTTCTCCATGCACTTGTTTCACCATACCAAACTCGCCATTGGCGATCATTTTCCCTGATACAGGATCATAATAATTATTCACCACAATAATTTTATCGCGCGGTTGTAATTCTATTTTCTCAGGAAAAAAGTACTCACGAATTCTTTGATTGTAGGCTGCAACATCGGCATTGGATTGGGCAAGCACAATTGTATCAGCACTCATTTTTCCATTGGAAATCGCCAAATAAGATGACATAAATTCATCATAATGGAGGCGATGCACATCCTCAAAATTAGTTTCAATCACCAATTGGTTAAACACGTTATTTTCCATGGCTTGTCTTAACTGCGAGGCATGGTAAAGCACACCACTTTCACTTTTTTGGCGAACCACTTCTTTCAGCTCATAGCCTATTAGCTGTACACCATATTCAGTTGTTAAGTAATGTTCTGAAAGTGCAGGAGAGAGGTTCATCCCCACAGGTGGTAATTGGGCATTATCTCCAATAAAAATGATTTTCTTTTGATGGTCATTATGGTCTAAATTGATGTATTCCAATAAGTCTTGTAATAAATATCCAGAACCAAATCTAAAAAATTCTGATTCTTGATAGTGATCAGACACCATAGAGGCTTCATCAATAATATAGACTGTATCTACAGGATCATCATTGGCTGCTAAACTGGCGTAAAACTTATACGTTTCTGATCCTTCAACTTCTTCTTTATATTGTTTGATGTCGTTGATGGCATAAATTGCCTTATGAATAGTTGATGCTTTAGAACCTGTTTTTTGTTCAATCACCTTTGCTGCTTTACCTGTTGGTGCAGTTAATACGTAATTACGTCTGATACTTTTAAAATATTCAGTTAAGCCTTTGGTAATAAAAGTTTTACCTGTACCTGCATAACCTTTTAATAAAAATATTTGTGAATCCTTAGCGCTTAAAAATTGATTCAATTGTCGAACCAACTTTTGCTGATCATTAGTTAAGTCATATTCAGCAAAGCTATCAAGCAATTGTAGGTGATATTTACTGCGTAATTGAGGTTGTTCTAAGACCTGTAACTGCTGTGTTTCACCAGTTTTGATTTGTAATAATTCATCTAAAATATGAGTAGAATCCGTTGAGCTAGATTGATGCTGCTGCGTACTCTCAACACGAGATATTTTAGTTTGTTGAGACATAAAATGAATAAACCAAGTCGTGAGATCATTTAAATCTGCTAACAGATCAATTGCTATTTGACTTTCAATGTGCTTCCCATGCGCTGCTTTGTTACCGATCATTCTGACCGTATGCAAACCCGATTGAATGACTTTAGGAACGAGTTGTTTAAATTCATGCTGATCAAGACATGTAAATAGGCTACTTGGTTGGGGAGTGCTTAAATTTAAATGTTGATAAAGCGCATCTACAAGGTGCTCAACAAAGCAACGCATGTGTACACAGGCAATACTGGGATCTTCTGAAATATTATTTTTAGCTTTAACAGCATAGTTAAAGAGATCTGTCCAATCAGACTTCAATAAAAGAAAATTATTTGACATATATATTTCCAACTAGATTGCAAAGGCTACTACTTTTCATCATTTTTATTATAAACAATTACTTACATTATATAGGAGAGATCAATTAAAAAAGATGAATATTTTTTAATTGATGAAATAGATCATGAGTTTGCGATAAATAAAAAGTATAAAACGATTCAAAATGAGAAATAAAAGTATACTAAATGTACGATTTTATTAGAAAAATGCTCTGTACACGACAAATTTCACAGAACCCTTATCCTATCAGGATTCTGCCTTCTTAAAATTGCCAAAATTTCCTTAAACTCTTCTTTTTTCCCAAAACCAATTAAACGCTGAATCGCCATTTGAACATAGTCTAAACCATAGCGAAATAAACTCATTGAGAGTCGTCCATGCTTCTTTATTTTTATCGCTTTTTTTTGATCATGTTGCCATTCACCTGTTAAATAGCACCAACAGAAACCGATAGCTAGCACTGCTATCAATTTCTTGACTCGTCCAGGGTCTGTTAAACGAGTATTTTCAAGATTGAATCCACGTCCTTTGAGACAACTAAATAAGGTTTCGATTTCCCAGCGTAATGCATAATCACGAATAGCAGAAGCATTAAACATAGGAGAAACAACAAGTAAAAGTTCCCCATCTTCTAATCGTAGCGCACTAATATACAGTTTCACTCGACCAACCCAAATACGTCGTTTACGACATTCAGTTTGACCAACTTGAAGATGACGAAATAAATCACTAATTTTATGATTCCTGGCTAAGTGATTGGTCACAATAAAGTTTTTTTAACACGTATACAGAAGTTGATGTCATTTTCAATTAACCATGTAAACCATTTCTCACCGATAAATTCTCTGTCTGCGAACACATTCACAATACGGTCTTTACCAAAAATAGAGATAAAGCGTTGAATCAAAGCAATACGCTCTTTTGTATCTGAATTTCCACGTTTATTGAGCAATGTCCAAACAATAGGTATCGCTATTCCACGATAGACGATGGCTAACATCAAGATATTGATATCTCGTTTTCCCCATTTCCAATTGGTTCTATCTAAAGTCAGTTGCACTTTGTCGAATGAAAACATATTGAAAATCAACTGAGAAATTTGACGATAATCAAAATACTGACCTGCAAAGAAGCGTTGTATACGTCGATAAAATGATTGTGGTAAGCACTTGATGGGTAAGGCTTTAGATGCAGAAGAAAGATTACAGGTCTGTTTTACAATTAATGCAATCATAATCAGTGTAAAACATTTTACATGTGACTTGTTCCACTTTAGATATTTGTTTAAGATGAGATGTAACTCATTGAAATGTGTCATCATATTCGTCGTCAGAAAACAAGTATTATGCCATTATTTCAATGAGTTATCTATTTTTGTCGTGTACAGAGAGAAAAATGATAGAAAAAAAGCCCTTATCCACTTATAGTATTTTAATTTTAATCATTAATAAAATTGATCTTTAAGATTCTAAGAGGGGCATTTTGGATATTAAAATTTGGGAAGGCGGACTTCAACCGCAAGAAATTATTGCTATCGACAAAATTAAAGCTACTTTTTCTAAGCAGGGAAAGATGTTCCCCTGGAAAGGATATGCTGGATTTCGTTTTACCAATTCAAAAGGTAAAGAAGGCGAATTCGATCTTGTTATCGTAACGCATTGTAATGTAATTATTGTAGAGCTTAAAGACTGGAATCATCAACCGATTACATGTGTTAATGGTCGCTGGTATAAAGGTGATCGTGATATGGGTACCTCTCCAGTCACAGTAACTAAAAATAAAGTATTTACGTTACAAAACAAATTAGAAAAATATAGAAGTAAGTTTACAAATAAAGGCCGAGTTCCATTTATTAAATACATGGTAGTTATGACTGGAGATGCAGACTTTAGCCAGCTACAAGGGCTAGATAAAGATCTAACAATTTCGCTCGACGATTTCTTAAAACTAGCTAATGCCTCAGAATTTAATAATAAATTTCCTACAAACCACCCGCTGCAACGTACTGTGAACCAAGATTTTGATATCTTTGATGAGTTGTTTTTGGGGAATCAAACAAAGGCTAGATCACTTAATGTTGGTGGATATACAGCTGAAGATGTGATATTTGATCATCCGAAAGGGATTTATAAAGAATATTATGCAGTCACGAAAGGTGAATTTAGAAATGAAGCACTTCTTCGCTGGTGGGACTTTAGTAAAGTTTCTGGGGTGAAAGGATCGACTCCAAACGGTCGTGGACAAATTGTTTCAAGAGAACGAAATGTCCTACAGTATTTAAAAAATCACAACCAGGAACTATATAATCATTGTTTAAGATCATTGACCCCATTTGATCCAGATGAGGTGACTACGATAAGTGCTGAACTGTTCGAATTTCCATCTAATCATTTCCGTTTTAATGAATTTATAGGTAAATATGCGAGTTTATATAGCGAAGCAGATTTACTGGCAATTGCTAAAATTTTATTAGCTCAATTCGTTTCACTACATAAAGTACAAGTTGCACACCGTGATATTAATACTCATAGTCTGTGGCTCTCTCAATCGAAAACAATTGTAATATCTAATTTGGCATGTGCCTATTTCAAGCCTGTTGGTACAGTAGGCGATTATCGAGAGCAACTAGCTGTTGGTGCAATTGAAGCAATCGGGGATGAAAGTGAAAATCAAAAATTCAACACCCCTTTTGAATCAGATGTATATGCTTTGGCGATTATGCTTTGGCATTTGTTGAGTGGACAACGTATTTCCCAAGACACTCTGCTATCACTACAAAGTGCCCTAAAAAAAAGTCCTGCTTTCTATGCACCTGTACTATATGACGCAATTTTCAATAAGGCGTTTAAAGATGCTTTAGAATTTTTAACAGCATTTCAAGCTGCAGAACCTAAGCGTGCTGAGATACTAACTTTTGATGCGAAATTGTTAGAACCATATCGCCATAGTATTAACCATTCTCGTCAATTTAGACCTTCTGATGACATTGATTTCTTTGTTGAAACTGATGAAAAAGAAGTGTACTGCTCAAACGGATTTATCGTAAAGGCTTGGCTCAATACTGGTGGAATTAATGCATCTGATATTGAAGCTTTTCAAATCCATAAATTTATTAAAAAAATAGAAAAGCTAAAATCAATTAATTCTCCATATATTCCGCGAATTGAAGAATTTGGAATTGCACAAAAGTCTTCCAGTCTTTTTCTTGTGACAGAGTATATTGCGGATAGCGAATCGTGGCGTCAGAAATATAATCAATCTAGTAATGAGACTGTTGAAATTAGCCATGATGAAAGATTGGCAGATATTGGTAAATTGATCTCAGTAATTGAAGAGCTTCATGACTTACATGTAGTTCACGGTGATTTGCATGATGAAAATATTTTATTCGATACAAATAGTAGTCAAATTTATCTAATTGATATCCCAGACTTTAACTTATCCGGAGACGAGTCTAGAAATACTCAATATGCGCCAGAACGATATGATGCTGATGCTTATCAGCGTGATAATTACGCAGTTATGAAATTGGCGAGCGAGATTCTAGGCTTTAGTTTTGGTGAGGGATCTGAAATCTATTCAAAACTTGCTGAAGCAATTCAAAATGAATTGAAAGATGAAGAATTTGGATTTAAAGGGATTGCGCGATTTAAGCAGGCTTTTGACAATCTAGGTGATAAATCAAAGCAATTTGTTACTGTGTATGATGACCGTGTACAAGAAGACTTTACGATTTATCCTGAAAATATGCAGATGTATGTTGGAATCACAACTCGTACGGAAGGGCGAGATCATATAGCTAGCTTAATTTTTAATGGAATTGGTGGTTCATACACTTTGCAATATGATTTAACTCGGAGTTCCAAAAAAATCTTTGGCGGTTATGCACCTCGTAAAAAAGATTATTTATCCGCAAAAGAAAAGGAAAATAGCCAAACAAGCTTAAATATAGAGATACAAATCAAAGCATCTGATCACCGTAATCATGTAGAACTTGCTAATTATCTTATGATGCAAGCCGATTTTATCGAGATGGTTGAGTCATCTCTTCAAGATCATATTGCTATACAAGAGCAAGCTCATCTACAAAAGACGCAACAGGCAGTATCTGGAGAAGAGATAGATGTTACTCAAGCACTCTCAAACTTGATCGATTCAGTACAATCTATACAACCGATAGTTGTATCGAGCTATGCTATTGAAAGTGAGCAGCATGATAAATCATCAATATCTACATCAAACAAATTTAATACCCATAAATTGTGGACTGCTATTTTAGATGCTGAAATTGATGCAGCCCCATCAATTGAGCTCAAAGAAACGGCATCTGTTCAAGGCGATACTTTTGTCTGTCCTTATGATGCAGTAAAGGACCCTTTAGAAAGCTTTGATGATTCAGATACCGATAAGGTTTATGCTTTTATCGCAAAAATCGACTACAAGGCTTTAAAGGCTGAGGGGAAAAGACCTGAACAGGTTGAATTTAATGATGAACTAGCTAAAGAGTTCATAAAAGAATTTAAAATAGGGGAAGTAGATTTAAAAGCATCTAGCCTTCACGAAGTACACATTACAAAGGTTAAAAATACTCGATATCCACCGGAAGAAGGCGATATAATTTATTTTCGTTCAATGCAAAGCAATGCATCGTTAAGAAAACGTAAACACGCTATTGAACGTATTTTAAATAAACAAAGTGTTATTTCAAATTTAGCCGATTTGTTTGATCCAGAGTGCAATACTCAAGCGAATGAATACGATATACAGATTACAGATACTGATTTTGCTCGTTACAATCGCATAGATGACCATGGCAATCAGATTAGTCTAAACTCTCAACAACGAGAAGCTTTTCAAAAATTGATTAATAGTGGCCCTCTTTCATTATTACAAGGACCTCCAGGAACAGGTAAAACAGAATTTATTGCAGCATTTGTACATTATCTGATTGAAAAGCAAAATGTAAAAAATATCCTTTTAGTAAGTCAATCTCATGAAGCAGTAAATAATGCTGCAGAGCGTATACGTAAACACTGTGCTCGTTTGCAAACACCACTAGAAGTTGTACGATTTAGTAATCGTGACACCACAGTATCGAGATGGTTTGAAAGACGTATTTTCTAAGGCTATTACCACAGAAAAACGTGAATTGTTTTTAGCAGAATTGAAAACACGTATATCTTCTTTGACAACAGCATTGGGTCTGCAATCAGATGTAATGGTGAAAGTGGTCGAGCTCGAACTACAACTATTTAAGCAAATTGATGATTTGCTCAGGTTGAAAAAAATATTTAAAAACATTACTGAACATGAGCATTCAAAAACACCTAAAGAAAACATGGATTTTGATCTGTATGCCCAGATCAAAGAGCTTGAAGCATCAATTCGCTGGGAAAGTCTAAATGAGTTCAATGTAGATATTTCATCGAAAACCCCAATAGATTTTCAATTAAAAAACAGCATTATTAAGGCATTAAGTATTAGATTTGGACTGAATACTCAAGAAACCCAACGGGTCAGTGCTTTAGCAAAAGTCACTAAGGAAATGATTGATACTCTATCAGGTGACTATGTAAATTACGATGAATTTTACGCCCGTTCTCGACAACTAGTGATCGGTACATGTGTGGGAATTGGACAAGGTCATCTCAATATTAGAGAAAACATATATGACTGGATAATAATTGATGAGGCAGCTCGTTCTCAATCAGGAGAACTTGCGATTGCAATGCAATCAGGAAAGCGAGTGTTATTGGTTGGTGATCACCATCAATTACCTCCAAACTATCTGCCTGAGCAAAAAAAGGTAATTGCTAGAAAACTAGGAATTCAGCTTGGACATGGCAATTATGATGAAATTGATGATTTGCTCAAAAGTGACTTTGATCGAGCATTTAATTCAGAATATGGTCAGCAAGCGAGTGAATCCCTTTGGACACAATACCGTATGGCTACACCTATCGGAAAACTTGTTTCAGAAATCTTTTATAAAGGTAAATTAAAATCTTCTGGACGTTTTATTTCAGAACAGTATAAGCAAAGCGCTGATGTCTTATATTCAACTGTGACGTGGGTAGATACATCTGATATGGGACGCGACGCATACCATACAGAAGTTAATCAAAATCGAGGAAAAATTCGTAATAAAGAGGAAGCGAAAGCGATCATTACCATATTAAAGCAAATTGCTGAAGATGAAGATTTGATTGGTTATCTGAATAGTGTTCGTAAATCTGATGCTGCCATAGGCGTGATATGTATGTATGCAGAACAAAAACGCTATTTACACCAGTTATTTAATCAAAATGCATGGCCTGAAGGATTTAAAGACCTAGTAAACATTGATACGGTTGATAGTTATCAAGGCAAGGAAAATCGCATCATTATTGTTTCAATTACTCGTTCTGATAAATTTAATAGTCCTGGATTTATGGATATGCCAAATCGTATTAATGTTGCTTTATCTCGTGCGATGGATCGATTGATTGTAGTTGGCAACAAAAATATTTGGTGTGGACGAAATAAAGATTTGCCATTTGGGAAAGTGGTAAAACATATGGAAGAACAAGGCAAAGATGAAGGATACCGTTTTATCCTATCTAGATCTCTTAAAGGAGAAATGGTATGAGTTCACAATTTAAGTACCAAGAAATTGATTTTTTAATACCCTCACAAGAATTTATTGTGAACTTTTCCTATGTTTCTTGTAAAGGTTTATCCTTTATTCGAGAATATATATTACGACTTATTAATATTGCACCGATGACCAAAATGCAAATTGCCGTGTATTTTGGGTTAAGTGATATTGAAGTAACAGAAGCGATCGATGATTTAATTGAACAGGATTTTATAAAATTAAATTCTGACGGTCGCTTGGGACTTACTGAATTAGCAAACAAATTATTTACTGACGTTGCCTCAGACGTAAGCTTAACTACGATTGAGGAAAGTACAGCTAAAATTAAATTTGATTTAGCAACATTTAGCTATTTCAAAAGCGATCAGAATGGTGGTCTAAATAATTGGGCTTGTGGTTTGAGATTAAATGCTCCTCCAGAGCACTTAGCTTATGCAACTGAATATGTGAAAACAGAGTTCCAAGATGAATTTTTCCAAATTGCAGAAAATAATTATCTCCCTAATTCTGTAACAAAAGAAAAACATCGACCTCATTTATATATGATTAACTCTGTGATCCCTACTTTTAATAGCCCATTACGAATTAAAGTTGACTTTAAAATTGACCACAAAGGTGATCCAGTATTGTTAGAAAAATTCTCTAATTTGAGTAATTCTGATCAAATACATTCTTTGCTCGCAGAGCACTTAAATCAAATGAAACGTGCTAACAATGCTAAGGAAATTATTAAAGTACTAGAGTTATTCGGGGATCGTTATACAGCACAGTTCTTGGATGAGAAATGTCAAATAAAAAGTTTAGTTGATCTGCAAGATGGCTTAGTTGGTGAGATTGTTGGTGGAGTAAATTATAATTTACTTTTAGGCCCAATTTATCAGGAAGAAAATTGGAAAGTACTGGAAAAAGAAATCCAAATGATTTCTAAACATCAGCAAGTATCAAATAAATCTAACAATGCGTTACAACTGACATGGATTGCACCTTCGAATCCATTTTGGGGTATGACTTCAAAAATTGGGGTTGCATTTGAATCTGTGCAAGAGGCTTTCAGGGATGATAAAGGACTAACAGCAAAAGTCTTTTTACCCATAGGGAATCAGTATGATAAACATGCTGCTAAAACTTGGTTAAATATTTTCAAACCTTATGCAAAGTTACTGAATGGTGTAAGAGAAGGGTTTTGTGATGGGAATGTGGAAATATTACACATAGAAAATGAATTGGTGGCTATTAGTTATCATGTGACTGATACAGAAAGATTGCCAGTAACGATGCCTATCGGCTTTTTTACAAAGGATCGGAATACGATCAATCACATTGGTAAAATTTTGAATCAATATCTTATAGGTTATGCTGCCTATAATGAGCCTAACAATTGCAGTCATCTTCAAAAGATTATAGGACGTTAATATCAAAGCAAATTAAAAATGCCATAAATAAGTGGCATTTTTTTAAACCTTAGATTCTCAAATGAAGCGCAGAAACGATTAGGTGCGAATAACTAGCAGGTATGGGATAAAATTAATTGGTAATGCTTCACCAGACAACCTTAAGGTGGTTTTTTCGTTTAGTTTTTAGGCTTGTTTACAAAAGATTTTTCTTAATAAAAAAAATGTAAAATGGTATGCTGTTACTGGGGATGACTTGTTATAAAAGCATAATAAAATTACAGATAGTTGTAAGTAATATTTAAAATTCGAGTGTTTTAATAATGAGCAGTTTAAATTTTAGCCCTAGAAAATATTTAGAGCAGATATTAACAACAAGAGGATTAGCATCTTCTGATGGGCGTGTACTTTATCAATATCAATTATCGTTTGGGGAATTTAAAGAAATTGAAAACATTCTTAAAAAAAGTTTCCCATTCCAAAATCTAAATCATATAGGCGATGAATGGGCTAAGTTATTTACATTGTATGCTGCCGAGTGGTTTAGACGTGAATATACTGCAAAATGGACATGGGATCCGATTTTAACTGCATTAGATATCGTCGACTTACCTGTAAATACAAGAAATGAAGTTGTAATCAAGGGCCTGAGATTTTGGAAACGCCCGATTATTAAATATAGTAAAGCCAATAATTACTTAGGTTCGATTTTTAAAGAGGGGGGATTTCCTTCACGCTTGTTAAAAGAAGATGGGAATCGTTATATTGCGATTTTCCAAAAAGTAACCTCTTTATATAGAGGTGGATCAGGAAATTTGAACAACACTTATAAGTGATATTTTGCTCCCCAAATGATGTTATAAACATCAATATATGGAGTATTTTATGGCACGTAGACCAAGAAGAAATCATTCAAATGATTTTAAAGCTAAGGTAGCACTTGCTGCGATTAAAGCAGAAAAAACACTTGCTGAATTGAGTGCTGAATTTGATGTTCATCAAAACCAAATTATCGACTGGAAAAATCAACTGATTTCAGCTTCCTCGCAAGCTTTCGATCAATCAAAAGCTCCAACAGAACCACCCATCGATCTAAAAAAACTACATGCAAAAATCGGTGAGCAGGCATTAGAAATTGATTTTTTAGAAGGTGTGTTGAAGAAACTGGGCCGCTTCAACCACAAAAGTTAATCGATGACTCACTTCAGATTTCAGTATCTAAGCAAGCTCAGCTGCTGAAAGTCTCCCGTGGTTGTTATTACTATCGCCCAAAACCTGTGAGTGCATCAGATCTGAAGCTAATGCGGTGTATGGATGAGTTACATATGCAATACCCTTTTGCAGGTAGCCGGATGATGCGTGATTTGTTGAATCGTCAAGGACATCATATAGGACGACGTCATACACGTACTTTAATGAAGAAAATGGGCATTAATGCGTTATATTGCAAACCAAATTTAAGCCAGGCTAATCAAGCTCACCGCAAATATCCATATCTGCTCAAAGGATTGGCTATTCAGCGCAGTAATCAAGTGTGGTCTACGGATATAACGTATATCCCTATGGCAAAAGGCTTTGTTTATTTATGTGCTGTGATTGATTGGCATAGCCGCAAGGTACTTGCGCATAGAGTATCGATTAGTATGGAGGTTATATTTTGCATAGAAACATTAAATGAAGCTATTGAAAAATATGGTCGACCTGAAATATTTAATACAGACCAAGGCAGTCAGTTTACCAGTGATGCATTTATTGATGTATTGAAATCAAATGGCATTCAAATCAGTATGGATGGTAAAGGTCGATGGGTTGATAATGTGATGGTTGAACGATTATGGCGGAGCGTTAAATATGAAGAGGTGTATCTCAAAGCCTACAGCAATGTTTTGGATGCGAAGAAGCAATTAAACGCATATTTTGAATTTTATAATTTGAAACGACCTCATTCGAGTCTGGACAAAATGACTCCAGATGAGTTTTACTATGACCAGCTACCACAACAAAATAAGGTAGCTTAACTAGAGCAGAGTATCACTTATAAATAAGCTTTTAGTTGTTCAAACATGTGGGACCACCTCTATATTTAGACAATAAATATCATATTGATGAATTAAGAAATGAAATTCAACAAGAGTTAAAAACGTTGCCACAAGCATTTGAGCATGATGAAACACTATCTTTAGTTTTTGATGTTGTGGAGTTGATTATTGAGAAAGTGGAGAGTTGTCAGTTATCAGCACAGCATGATCCCATTGCAATTTTAGATCAGCAATCTAAGTATTGGCGTAATGAATTTCCATTGCCGATTGATGACAACCAAACGATCGTCGATGATTTTTTAAGAAATTTATTCAGGTCGACATCAGAAGAGATATCCAAGCATCACCAATTACGCCAAGCATTAAAAACGAGTCATCAATTATCGTATGACTTCAAATCTTTATCTACTACAGTTTATTTGCCAACAGAACTCTCATTTACTCTTAAGGAAGATGTTGAGTTAATGCGAACACGTGGGAATCTAGTTATTAGGGAAGGTTTGAATCAGAAGAGCCAATTTTTATGTGTTGCTTATCTCTCATTAACAGAGAATAAAATTAATGCAGAAATTAACCGAGGGTTTTCAAAGAATATTCGTCGTCAAGCCTATAACGAGGCATTATATTTGTGCTTAGAGGTAGATGGTGTATTTATTGATTTTATTCAATTAGAAGATAGTGCAATCGATTTTGAAACTATACCTGTAGGCTTTGAAATAAAAGAACAACCAAAATATATTGCACAGGGTGCTTTAAAAACTAAAGCGACTGAAATCTTGATTAGCCTACCTGTTGGTGCAAGGTTTATAGATACAGATTTGGTAGAAGCCCCGCAGTTTGTCGGTCAGTTTTTATCATTTAAGTTGTATAAAATTAGTGGTCAAAGACAGATTCTGACACAAGATGGTGACCAAATTCTCATCAAGTGTGGTCATTCTGATGCTGAATATGAGCAGTTATTATTTAGAACGAGCAATCTCAGCACATTAGAAACTTCTCCTAGTTTAGCATTTAAAGGTAAGCCAACATTAAAAACCTATGGTACACATGCTTTGTACTGTGGCAAAGAGCAGATTGAAAGTATCCCTTTGCATCGGTTACTTGGGCAACAGATGCTAACTTTAAAAAATAGACAAGGTGAAAGTCTATTCAAAAAGAAAGTAGTTATTTTACCAAAATATTTTGAAGTGAATGTAAGAGCAGGTGCTGTACTTAATCAAGCTATACTTGATATTGAATCAGATGCAGAAATTCAGATTGAAGTCTTGAATCCTCATTCAAGCTTAGTCTATGAAAAGACTGGAATATCGTATAAGTGCCAAGTGGAATGTGCAGTTGTACCTTTAGCATTAAACTTAAAAATAACCTTTAAATTTGGTGGGGAGTGTATTGTTACTGTTCCGTTCCCTGCAAGAGGCTTTAAACTGATTAATGAGCAGAAAGAAGTAACATCAAAATCAGAAAATTTCGAAGTTGATGTGATTTTGTTGAGAAAGGATTGTCTTTATTTATATTAGCTGCCTGCTCTGGACGTATAATTTTATAAAGCATAACTACCATTTCATTGGTTAAACTTTTAAAACTATGATTAATTTCACTTTTTACAGTTAAACTACGTTTAGAAAATTTACTAAAAATCTTTTTTTTGTTCATTAAGAACAAATCTATCTTATTCCTACGATTTGTTAGCTCTTTGATTTTAATATCTTGATAGCGTATGTTCCAGTATCCATCTAAAAGATACCTGAAGTACTTAAACACTGACCGCAAACGCTGTGTAATAGTCATATAGTTAGTCTCAATATTTGATCGAAGTCGAATCAAATTTGTTTCTAACTTTTTATTATTTTCTAAGAAAACAATAAAGTTATCGACTTCATTCAAAAAAATCTCAGGTTCATATTTGGAGGAAAAAAATGATTCACAGAACAAAGTTGAATATTTCTGATACCAAAATTCATACCAAAATTTAAGTGCCAACATATCTGATTGTTGTGTGGCAATACTTTGAAATCGCAGGACAGTTGTAGAATAGAGTAAAGGATAGAGACAAGGTACTGTAGCTGAAGTATCAAACAATAGAACCACGAGATTTTGATTTGAATACTTTTTTGAAAGTTTAATTGTTTTTACGACAAACATTCTAAGTACCAAGAACTTTATGAAGTAAATAAAATATAAACATAAGTGAACTTAATGTGAAATATTATTTTATATAAGTGATTGATTTTAGGTTAAGCAAAGAGATCTATGAACTTAAAGTATCATGTACTCAATTTAACATAATATACATTATACGAACTAAGTGTAATAATAATTCTGTTGTCTATATAACATCATTACGTAGGTCAAAAATTATTAAAGTGTACTTTTATGTGTTGTTTAAAAAATATTGAGGTTAAATATTAGCTACGATATAGATATGCACTTGGTCAATGGTTCTATATGGTTCAGCCAAAGTGCTTAATTGTGGTAGCCGAAGTCCACTGATTTCTCTAGATCTTGATTTTTTTCAATAAAAAAGAAATTACACTTCAATCATGATTTAAAAACTGAAATCGGTCGTGTGTTCATGATCATTGAATGACAGCTTATTGAGCTTACTCTTTTCAACTTTTAATACGTTGGCTTGTTCCATATATCCTCATTTTGTAGAAAATTCTTTTTTTGTTTAGTTAAGTAGATTTTTTACTATATATGTGTAAATTTAGCTACTTATAAGTGGATTATTAATTAATCACCATTTACTAGAGGATACTTGGCACAGTTCAAATATACTCTCTAAAATAAGTTTTAAAGGTAATTTATATACAACTTTTAGAGTATTAATTTTTATGAACTTGAACGAAAATGAAGTTTTATTAAAAGCTACTGACTTACTTAATGTTAGTCAAGATGACCTTACAACCATTCTTGGAATTGATTTTAGATTAATTTGTAATTCAGAATTAGATCCAAAATCTGAATCTGGTAAGAGAGCTCTAATACTTATCAGAATCTTTAAATGCTTTAAATGCTTTAAATGCTTTAAATGCTTTAAATGCTTTAAATGCTTTAAATGCTTTAAATGCTTTAAATGCTTTAAATGGTAACGATATTAGGCTAAATCAACATTTTATGAAAAACTTTAATTTAATAAAGTAACAGGCGGTATTCCTGCTGAGCAGATAAAAGATTCTGAGGGCTTAATTGCAGTATTAACGTTTCTAGAGATTTTGAAATAAAGTGAATTTGCTATAAAAAAAGAAGTAATTAAGTCATTGGAGCCCTACCCCAATGACTTTTAGAAGTATTGAATATTTTGCTTCCGCCAGTTATCTATAGCAGTAAAAACCAATAAAAAAATCCGAAATTTAAGACAAACTTTTTATCAAAAATTTGATAGTTATGAAAATTTAAATTCATAACTCTCTCTTCTATTATTTAACCTTGCAATGTAGGCATGACAATTTCTTGCACAATTTGCCTCATTAATGTTGGATAAACGGTACATACGTCATTTGTTAGCCACGCAATGATGATACGTTTACGTCCTGTTGCTGTAACTGCTGCGGCAAAAATATCATCGTCCATTGCGTTGACGATGCCTAGACGCTTAATACACGCTTCGAACTCAACAGGTAAATTATCTTTCAGTTCATCCATCAAAGGTCCCTGAGCATATTTTTCCATACTTGAAGTAAGTACAGTCGGAATATTCAGAATTTTTGCTGTTTTAGCCAAAATAACTGCATGGCGTTTCATCTCTTCAAGTGAAATCGAGTTAACCCAGCTCATTGTTCCAACTTGATGGTCAATCAATAACAATGCTGAATCTTCACTTGTAAATCGTTTGAAAGTCATTTGAGTTCCCTCATTTAATTTAATAATGGTTTAGCACTAAAAAAAACGAGTTTTGCTCCTCGTTCGAGAGCTTTCAAAGTATTTTACTGAGCTACTTCTTTTTCATTAAAAATAGGAACCTATAAATCATCAAGTTTAATGATTTGATCATCTACCCTAACTTTGCCATAGACAGGTAAGAGAAAGCCTGAATGTTCAGGTGCTAAGTTCAAAACAAGTTCTGCGTTTGGTTCTAAAAACTAATGTCCAACATTGTGACTTCAGTGGGTGGAGTCAATGGCAGGCTAATAAAGATTAGTAGGGAATGTACGGTCTTTCCTGTTTCAGCAGGAACTTCTTCATGTACGATCCCTTTACCCGCGGTCGTCCAATGCAGACCACCTGATTTTATAAGATTTTGAGTCCCAATTGAGTCACGATTATTAATTCCTGTTTCTGAATCAAGGAATAAATATGAAACTGCTGAAAAGCCTTGATGGGGAGGAAAAGTCGGTCCACTCATCCAAGCATGATCAACACCAATAAATGGATTAGTTGCGTTGGGCTTTATTGCATAAAGCCTTTAAAGATAGAGTTCTTTTAAGCAACTCAAATTTAAGTTACAACTTGGGTATGTGGTCGACCTAATTCCATAAATTTGTTAAGGACTGCTACACATGCATGAACCTCATTGACTTGGCTTCGAAGGTTTCTTGAACTGAGTTTATCGCTTAATAATTTGATGCAGTACATCTTGGTTTCAACCAAACTTCGGCGATGATAGCCTCACCATTTTTTCCATAGTGTCCTGCCTAAACGTTTTAACTGTTCGAAGTAATTCATTTCGCTCTAGCGAACTGGTCTTTGTATCTTTCCAAAACTTGGCATTTTTCCTAGGAGGAATCATTGCATGTTTTTGCCGATCCGCAATGACCGGACGGCATTTCTTGGTGTCATAAGCTCCATCGGTATAAACAGAGTCAATCTGCTCATCTTGTGGAATCTGATCAAGTAAATCACCAAGTACCTGTTAATCACTGACATTATTGATTGTGAGCTGAATAGCACGTATTTGCATGGTTTTAGCATCTATACCAATATGTAATTTACGCCATTGGTGACGATATTCAGGCTGATGTTTCTTACGTTTCCATTCACCTTCACCTAAAAACTTCAAGCCCGTGGAATCGACGAGTAGATGCAGTCTATTGCAACTCTTCTCATAGCTAATTTGAATATCAATATGCTTTTGTCTTCTACACAGCGTACTGTAATCTGGTGCTGCCCAATTTAATCCGCAAAGGTTAATCAGACTTTGAACAAAACCTGTGACCATGCGTACAGAGAGTCTGAATAAAGATTTAATCATTAAACAGCATTGAATAGCGGTGTCAGAGTAAGTTTGATTCCGACCATGATTGCCTTATGATTGTGCATACCACTGGGTCTTTGGATCGAACCAAATGGCAATATTCCCACGATTAATGAGAGGTCGGTTATATGCGGGCTAATTGGTTGTGCGGTAGATTTTGTGTGTAGGCTTCTTCATTTGAAAATCATATTGCTGAAGAAGCCCTTAAGAACAGTTTTGTGCAACTAAAGCCATTCAGAACCAAAATCATTTCTAAGCTTAATACTGTAATTGCCCTGGAACCCAGTTTGTTCCTGCAAGTGGTACACGGGCCATTGCTGCAGCTTCAACAGTTAACGCAACCAAATCTTCAGGGTCAAGGTTGTGTAAGTGCGATTTACCACAAGCGCGCGCCATGGTTTGGGCTTCTAATACCAAGACCCGTAAATAATTGGCTAAGTGGCGCCCTCCTTCAATTGGGTCTAAGCGTTGAGCCAACTCTGGGTCTTGGGTAGTAATCCCTGCAGGATCACGTCCATTCTGCCAATCATCATAATAACCCGACGCAGAGCCAATTTTATTTAACTCTTCATTTAAACGAGGATGGTTATCACCTAATGCAATCAGTGCAGCAGTGCCAATCGCCACTGCATCTGCACCCAATGCCATCGCTTTTGCAACATCAGCACCTGTACGAATTCCGCCTGAAACGATGAGCTGAACCTTACGATGCATTCCCATTTCTTGCAGCGCCTGAACAGCTTGAGGAATCGCAGACAAAATTGGAATACCGACATGCTCAATAAATACTTCTTGAGTTGCAGCAGTACCGCCTTGCATACCATCTAATACAATGACATCCGCCCCTGCTTTAACTGCAAGTTTGACATCATAGTACGGACGGCTCGCCCCGATTTTGACATAAATCGGTTTTTCCCAATCAGTAATTTCACGGATTTCAGCAATTTTAATGGCTAAGTCATCTGGACCTGTCCAATCAGGATGACGACATGCACTACGTTGATCGACACCTACTGGAAGTGTACGCATCCCCGCAACACGCTCAGTGACCTTCATACCGAGTAGCATGCCGCCACCGCCCGGTTTTGCACCTTGTCCGAGTACAATTTCAATGGCATCTGCTTTGCGCAAATCGTCTGGGTTCATACCATAACGTGAAGGAAGATATTGGTACACTAATGTTTCAGAATGACCACGCTCTTCAGGTGTCATTCCGCCATCACCTGTCGTTGTCGATGTCCCCACCATAGAGGCGCCACGACCGAGTGATTCTTTGGCATTGGCAGACAAAGCACCAAAGCTCATCCCTGCAATGGTCACTGGAATTTTTAAATGAATGGGGTTTTTCGCAAAACGTGTACCCAACACCACATCGGTGCCACATTTTTCACGGTAACCTTCTAATGGGTAACGCGACATACTCGCGCCCAAAAGCAGTAAATCATCAAAGTGTGGTAAATGGCGTTTAGTACCGCCACCACGAATATCGTAGATCCCTGTTGCAGCTGCACGTTGAATTTCTTGAATCGTCAAACGATCAAACGTAGCGGATTCACGTAATACTGGCTCAAATGTAGTAGTCGCTTGTGTCATGATGATTTCTCCAAATACGTTGAATTCTTAGTAAGCAGATGCATTGTCTACTTTGAAGTTATAAAGTTGGCGTGCGGAACCGTAGCGTTTAAATGTGCTTGGATCTTGGTCAAAACCCGCTTTTGCTAATAACTCAGTCAATTCAGCAATGTGCTCAGGGCGCATTTCTTTTTCAATACAATCTGAACCCAGTGATTTCACTGTGCCTTTAACATAAATACGGGTTTCATAGAGTGAGTCGCCAAGTGCATCACCTGCATCTCCACACACCACCAAGCGACCTGCTTGACCCATGAAGCAACTCATGTGACCGATACTACCGCCCACCACAATATCCACACCTTTCATGGAAATGCCACAGCGGGCACCTGCATCACCGTCAATCACAAGTAAACCACCATGTGCTGTTGCACCTGCCGCTTGCGATGCATTGCCTTTAATATATACAGAACCTGACATCATATTCTCAGCTACTCCGACACCGACATTACCATTCACCACGATGTCTGCTTTTTGGTTCATACCCGCACAGTAATAACCTGCATGTCCATCAATGGTGACTTGAACTGGCGCTTTAATCCCAACGGCAATGTTATGTTGGCCCGCTGGATTCTTGATTTTCCAAGCTGTGACTTCTTCAACAATTTCTGCAGTATGTAACGCCTGATTCAGCTCGCGAATCGTATCCACGCTTAGATCATAAGTATCTTTAAAAATGGTTGAAGTCATTTTTTCTGCTAGTACTGTGCTATTCATATTTTTGCTCCAATTTTCCTGTTAACTTATGCTGCTGCACTACTATTGGTTGAAGAACGTTCCCAAACATATAAAGTCGCTGGCTCTGGCTCCCACACTTTGGCTTTATCAATATTCGGTAATGAGGCTAAGGCTTGATATTCAGAAGCCATGGCAACGTAATCATCCGTTTCAGCCAAAACCGCTGGTTTACAAGCAATCGGATCACGAATCACAGCAAAACCATCACGAGTGCCAATTGCAAAGGTGAAGAAACCATCTAAGTCATCTAGTGCGTGATTGAGGGCTTGCTCCAGATTGTCCCCTTGTTGTAAGCGCCAAGTGAGATAACCTGCCGCAACTTCCGTATCGTTATCTGTTTCGAAGCTGATGCCTTCACGTTTAAGTTCTTGACGTAAACGGGCATGATTCGATAATGAACCGTTATGTACTAAACATAAGTCGGCACCTGTAGAAAATGGGTGACTCCCCTCCATTGTTACAGCACTTTCAGTCGCCATACGGGTATGCCCAATGATGTGGCTACCTTTCATTTTAGCTAAGCCAAATCGCTCAGAAATTTCGACTGGAAGACCCATGCCTTTTAAGATTTCAATGCTTTGCCCCACACTCATAATTCTAAGTTCAGATGCAAGTTCAGTAATGGCAGCACGAACAGTTGTTTCATCTGCTTCGACTTTTAAAACTGCAGCAGTTGCATTTTGGAACCAGTCAAATCCTGTACCCAATTTGGCTTTTAAATTTTCCGCAAAACCTTGCCAGTTAAAAGATTCATCTGTCGTTTGTAAGGTTAATTTGACCCAACCGTCTTGTACTTCATCACCGTAAATGGCAAAGCCTGCACTGTCTGGACCACGACCAGTCATGGCTTCTAACATTGGCTCAAATAATTTGCCTAATTGTGATTCAAGCGCAGGATTTTTAAGATATAAACCAACAATTCCACACATATTCTTTCTCCGATTATTTTGTATTCATTGCTTTGTATTAGCGGTGACATTAGGTCTTTTGCTTAAAAGAACTCGGTATAACGCTGTATTTCCCAGTCCGAAACGTGACGACAGTATTCGACCCATTCCATACTTTTTTGTTCAATAAATTCATCCACAATCTCTGCACCCATTTTGTCTTTAAATAATGGATCAGCTTTTAGAGCATCCACTGCTTCTTTTAAGGACTGTGGTAAGGTTTCAATGCCACGTTCTGCAATTTCATCAAAACCTAAGGTGTATAAATTTTCATTGCATGCGGTCGGCGGGCTAAGTTCACGCTCAATACCATCTAAACCAGCGGCAATGATGGCTGCAGAAACTAAATAGGGATTACAGCCTGCATCTGGTAGTCGAAGCTCAATACGTCCATAGGGAATACGGACCATTGCCGAACGGTTATTTGCTCCGTAAGTGATAAAAGCAGGTGCCCATGTTGCGCCCGACAGTGAACGACCAACCACTAAGCGTTTGTAAGAGTTGACGGTTGGGGCACAAAATGCGCAAAGTGCTGGTGCATGAGCCAACAAACCAGCAATAAATTGGTAAGCCATTTTTGACAGCCCCATACCGCTTGGGTCGTTCGGATCATGAAATAAGTTATTTGATTCATCACTACCAATAGACAAATGGAAGTGCATTCCATTTCCTGCTCGTTTAGGATCTGGTTTAGGCATAAATGAACAAATCATGCCTAAATCATTGGCAATTTCTCCTGCTGCCATGCGGAAGAAAGTAAACATATCTGCCGAATTCATAGCATCACTATAAGTATAATTAATCTCAAATTGCCCATTGGCATCTTCATGATCAATTTGATAAATATCAAAACCTACGGGGATTAATGCTTCAGTTAAGCGCTCAAGGAACTGACGAGAACGGGAAAGACCTTTATAGTCATAACAAGGTTTATCTAAAGTATCTGAGTCATCCACAGCTTTTAATTTGCCATCTTCTCCACGACGGAAAAGACTAAATTCTGGTTCTAAACCTGTATTTAATGTCCAACCTTTCTCAGCCAAACGTTGTACTTGTTTACGCAGTACATAACGAGTGTCATAAGGGTGAGGTTTACCATTTACATGTCCTTCGCAAACCACGCGGCCATAACCAGGTTGCCAAGGGACAGGAATTAAAGTAGATAAATCCCCTTTTACCATAAAGTCAGGGCCATGCGGTTGCATTCCCATACCAGAAATTGCAAATCCAGCAAAGCCTACACCATCTTTCTCAATGGCTTTTAAACCAGAAATTGGAACTGATTTTGTTTTTGCTGCACCATGAATATCCACAAATTGTGCAAGCACATATTTCAAATGATGTTGATCAATGACTTTTTGTACTTCTGAACGATACATGGGTTTGTTGATCACTTCGTGGTGATCAAACATCTCCTTTACAGCCTGCTGCAACATGATTGACATACTCCTAATATGACAAAAACAGTGTTTGGCTTGAAAAATGCATTGAGATATTTATATTAATGCAAGTTTCATATCAAGAAATTTTATTTCCCAAAGAGAAAAGCAAATCTCTTGCCAAGTTTCATTTTTTGCAGAAGAATTTGATAAAAAACAGCCAAGCCTTTAATTTCCTTATAGGAATATTTATTTCACAAGAGGATTATTAAAATATAGAACAATAGTTTTTTATTTTTAGTAGAATTTAAAAGGCATAATTTTCAAAACAGTGCAGAGTTGAACCATAATGAGTCAAACCAAGAACAGCCTAAAGTTGGAACAATATATAGGTATTCAAATTAAGAAACATCGACAAGAACAGAGCCTCAAACTGTCTGAAGTAGCCCAAATTTCAGGTATTAGCCAAGGCATGTTAAGTAAAATTGAAAATGCTCAGGTTTCGACTAGCCTTGAAACTCTTAGTCGCCTATGTGAAGTCCTCGGTATTCCAATGTCAACGTTGTTTAGTCAATATGACCAACAAGAAAGTAATGCCATGTTGGTTAAATCAGGTGAAGGTATGGAAGTTGTACGTCGTGGAACTGAAAAAGGACACACGTATCATCTCATTACGCATTCACGTGGCCCACGTAAAAATTTTGAGGCTTATTTGGTGAGTATGGATGATGCTAGTGAGGAGTTCCCGACCTTTGCTCATCCTGGTACAGAAATGTTGTATCTGGTTGAAGGTGAATTAATGTATCGCCATGGTCATGAAATTTTCCACATGCAGCCAGGTGACTGTTTAACACTTGAAGGTGAAATCCCACATGGACCAGAAAAACTGATTAAAGTGCCAATTCGTTTACTCTCAATTATGAACTATGGATCAAATGGAGAAGTATAAGTTTCTGTATGGTACCTGTTTTAAGAAATGGTGCATGTGAAAATATTAAAGCTAAATCACATACACCTTTCAATCATTTCAATGTTTCATAGTTTTATCAATCACACTACATTGTCACGTCATAAGAATGCTTAATAAATAATCATGGTACAAGAATTGCTTTAACTGAAAGGAAATTATTATTCTCTTTAGGAATGCTGATCTTATGTATTTCTATTTAAGAGCCAATCAAATAAGCAAATCCTCCATTGGGAGTACTTCATCATGATTCATGTGTTAAAAAAAATCTTTCTGGCCTTGCTATTCCTTATTCCTACCTGTGTTTTTGCCGAAGAACCTCACTTAGATGCTGCATCTACAGTATGGATGATGATCTCTGCAATTTTAGTACTGATGATGTTCATTCCAGGTCTTGCCTTATTTTATGGTGGAATGCTACGGTCAAAAAATGTTTTGTCCTTGTTCTCTCAATTCTTTGCCGTTGCAGGTATTTCAGCCATTTTATGGGTGGCATTTGTTTATAGTATGACCTCCGACACCAGTAACATGACCGAAGGGAATTTAAACCTTAATAGTTTTGTAGGTTCCTTAAATAAAACATTTCTACTCGGCATAAATGACCAGACCTTGGTGGGCGGTGTGCCTGAGTATGTGTTGATTACTTTTGGTCTAACTTTTGCCATTATTACACCTTGTATTGCCATTGGTGCTTTTGCAGAACGTATGAAGTTTAGTGCTGTTATAATCTTTGCTGCACTTTGGCTGACTTTAGTTTATGGCCCTTTAGCACATATGGTCTGGGGTGGCCCTGGGGCAATTATGCACAACTGGGGGGTGTTAGATTTTGCTGGCGGGACAGCGGTTCATATTAACTCTGGTATTGCGGCCTTGGTCGGTGTATTGGTTTTGGGGAAACGTCACGGCTGGCCTACGACAGCGATGCCGCCACACAATTTAGTATATACCATGATTGGTGCTGCACTATTATGGGCAGGTTGGTTTGGTTTTAATGTCGGTTCTGCGCTCTCTGCCAATACCACAGCGGGCGTCGCACTGTTAACCACAATGCTTGCGACTTGTGCGGGTATTACTGGTTGGATGTGTATTGAAAAAATGATGGCAAAACATGTGACAT
Organism: Acinetobacter sp. SW-226; assembly: GCF_055632855.1. Taxonomy (NCBI): domain Bacteria; kingdom Pseudomonadati; phylum Pseudomonadota; class Gammaproteobacteria; order Moraxellales; family Moraxellaceae; genus Acinetobacter; species Acinetobacter sp. SW-226. The sequence goes on from NZ_CM145752.1 coordinate 1,900,260, forward strand.
CTCTTGGACTGGCTTCAGGAGCGGTTGCTGGCTTGGTTGGCATTACGCCTGCTGCTGCTTATGTTGGACCATTAGGTGCGCTTGCGATTGGCTTCCTTACAAGTATTTGTTGTTTTTATGCTGTGACTACATTAAAACGAAAATTTGGTTTTGATGATGCTGTTGATGTATTTGCCTTACACGGTGTAGGTGGCATGGTTGGGGCAATATTAACAGGCATTTTCTGTATTCCTGCTTTAGGGGGTACTGTAAGCGATGTTAATTTAGTCCAGCAATTCTTTGCTCAAGTTGCAGGCATTGTCTTAACTATTGTGTACTGTGGATGTTTTACATGGCTCATTATGAAAGGCATAGATATGACAATCGGGTTACGGGTCAGTGCAGAAGAAGAACAGCAAGGTCTTGATATTATTGAGCATAACGAACGTGCTTATAACAGTTAAAAAATAATAAAGTAGGTGCTTTATACTTTGATGTAATGGCACAACGAACCAAATAAAAAGAGAAACTGCTGTTTCTCTTTTTATTATTCATACATAGCACTAAGCGTCTGCTTCAAACTCTTTAATTGCTTCTTTGGCAATACGGAAGCTATCCACTGCCGCAGGTACACCGCAATAAATTGCGACTTGGAGCAATACCTCACGAATTTTTTCTTTGGGTACACCATTACGCAATGCACCTTTGACATGTAGTTTTAATTCATGTGGGCGGTTCAATGCAGAAATCATCGCCAAATTAATCATGCTTCTTTCGGCTTTGGATAGTTCTTCTCTGCCCCAAACTGCACCCCAGCAATATTCGGTCACAAGCTCTTGTAAGGGAAGATTAAAATCATCGGCATTGTTGAGTGAGTTATTCACGTATTCTTCACCCAAGACCTGCTTACGAATAGCTAAACCTTTTTCAAATTTTTCATTACTCATGCTTAAATGCCTCCAAATAAAGTGTATTTAATTTCAAGATAGTCTTCGATGCCATATTTAGAGCCTTCACGCCCTAAACCAGAATGCTTTACGCCACCAAAAGGTGCAACTTCATTTGAAATGAGACCTTTATTGATCCCAACCATACCGTACTCAAGTTGTTCACTCATACGCCATGCACGGCCTAAGTCTCGGGTATAACAATAGGCAGCAAGACCATATTCTGTGTCATTTGCCATCTGTACAGCTTGATCTTCAGTTTCAAACTTAAATACCGCTGCAAGTGGACCAAAAGTTTCTTGAGTTGCCACTAACATGTCAGTATTTGCATCGGCAATCAGTGTCGGTTCAAAAAACAGAGGGCCTGCTACGTGGCTTTGTCCACCAGTCACTAAACGACCCTGTTTGGAAAGTGCATCTTGAATGTGTGATTGAACTTTTTCCACTGCGCCTTGATTAATCAATGGGCCAATTTCATGTCCTGCTTCTAAACCATTGCCGACTTTTAGGGCTTCAATTTTACTTTTGAAGACTTGAATAAATTTTTCGTAAATCCCTGCTTGCACCAAAAAGCGATTTACACATACACAGGTTTGTCCTGCATTTCGGAACTTGGCGATTAAGGCACCTTCAACAGCCGCGTCGATATCAGCATCATCAAATACAATAAATGGTGCGTTGCCACCCAATTCCAAGGAAACTTTTTTCAGAGTTTTTGCTGATTGTTGCAGAAGCATTTTCCCTACAGGTGTTGAGCCAGTGAACGTAAACTTGCGTACAGCATCACTAGAGAAAATGGCATCACCAATTTGCACTGCGTCGCCTGTAATCACACTCAAAATTTCTGCGGGAATTCCAGCTTGTACCGCTAAATCAGCTAAGGCTAAAGCTGTAAATGGTGTTTCAGGTGCAGGTTTGACAATACAAGGGCAACCCGCAGCCAGTGCAGGTGCCACTTTTCGGGTAATCATCGCAGCAGGAAAATTCCAAGGGGTAATTGCTGCAACGACACCAATCGGTTGTTTGTTTACAACAATGCGCGCGTCGGGATAAGGGCTAGGGATAACATCCCCATAAATTCGTTTCGCTTCTTCAGCAAACCATTCAATAAAGCTGGCAGCATACACAATCTCACCTTTGGCTTCAAATAAAGGCTTGCCCTGTTCAATGGTCAATATCGCTGCTAATTCATCACTATGCTGAATAATCAGCTCATACCATTTTTTTAATAAAACTGAACGTTCTTTTGCAGTTTTGGCTTTCCACATTGGCCATGCTGCATAAGCTGCTTGAATCGCACGTTCTGCTTCAGCTTTGCCCATATTGGGAACTTGACCGATCACTTGCTGATTGGCAGGGTTATAAATCGTGGTTGTTTGTTGATTATCTGCATCGCACCATTGTCCTGCAATCAATGCTTGCTGATGAAAAAGTGGTCCCATTGGAGTCATTGTATATCCTACCTTTTAAACTGTAACTTCAGTCAAAATATCTGTAGCACGTATTCCGTTAACTGAATAATAAATTGGATACCATATTATTGAAATATGGTATACCAAATAAATGAGGAAATTTTTTTGAGCAGTCTGCCCATTTTACCAATTAGAAATAATAGAAGAAGGTTAAGTTCAACAGTCTATTCCATTTGTCATCAGCATCGCCTTGCGCTAAAGCAGCCTGAGTTCCACCAATAAATGGGTCATTCTTACTGAAGATATATTCAGCCACTAAAGACACCTTTTTATAGTCAAATGAAGCACCTAAAAAGTTTCGGGTTGAATCTTTATAGCCATCCTGATCTTTGACATAAGTGGTATATGCCGCATACGGTGTAATGCTTAAGCCTTTGTATATATCTTTAAAATTATAACGAACATCGGCTGTATAAAATGCACCCTTATTGGCAACGTCATATTCACCATCATAAGAACCCATCACTGACTCATGTGGACGAGTTGAATCTTGATTGCTTACTGAATTTTTACCACCGGTAAGTGTCAATGCTAGATTTTGATAAGCCAAACTTCCAAACAGTGCCCACGCTTTACGGGAGCCGTCTAAGTCTGTGGTCTTATTTTCAATGTCTGAATACCAGTAAGAACCGCCTAGGTTTAAACTCAGATCAGGTATGCTACTTAATTTAATATCTTGGCTAATTCGTCCAATCCACATATTTTTTTCATTCAGTGTTGAACGTGTTGGATCATCAGATTCTACAAAGTTACCTGTATAGCGTGCTGAATCACGACTATCACCATGATAGTTTCCACCATCAGTAGCAAAGTAAGCTAAATCTATTTTGGTTGAATTCAGTTCATGATGGTAGTTCACGCCCAAATTATGTGCATCTTCTAAGCCCATGGTGTTGTTAATACCACCATATAATGAACTTTCCCAAAAACGTGCCACACCAAAAGGAATCGGTTGTAAACCTACGGTCACATTTTGTTGCTCATTAAAACGATAACCAGCATAAGCATCAACCAAAGTCGAGAAATCGCATAAGGTACTGTACTGATAGCAACGGTATTCACCATGTGCAAACCATTTGGGTGCTGAATAATCTAAAGCCAGCTTTGCAGCATTAAATTGCAGTTTATGGTCATTATCGGAACCATAATTTTTATCTTGGTAATTGGCACGTACATAACCTGAAATGGTCAGTGCACCAGTGTCGGTTTGGGCGTCACCCAAAGTAATTGCTGCAAAACACGGCAGTGTAAGACTCGAGCTGATTAAACCTATGCCAAAACGATAGTATGAATATTTCATTTTTTATTCCTTACAAACTTAATGTCTTTACGCTGACTCAACATTTTTTGGTTGAGACGTCGTAATGACGTGCAGAGACCTTGGACTGATTTAACAAGTAATAGATCACTGCGGTAACCAACATGCCGACAATCCAAGAAATATCGACATCTGGAATAATGTTGGCAAATGTACCTGTAAAGAATGAGTTGGTCAGGAATGGAATTTGAACCACAATTCCAATGAAATAGGCAGCGAGGGTTTTGACATTGTATTTACCGTATTTACCACCGTTTTCATCAAAAATAGAATCAATGTCATAACGCTTTTTGTTAATGTAATAGAAATCCATCAGGTTAATAACAACCCACGGAATAAGAATAAATAACAACGCAAAGATGAAGTTTAGGAAGTAGCTGATAAAGCTGCTTGATGCCCAGAGTGCAGTTCCTGTCGAAAGAATGAGCACGAAGATCGACAAAAGAATGCGCGTATTTTTACTCGGAATCCACTTCCCTGCAAAGGTTTGAATCGCAGTAATAAAGGAAAGTGATGCACCATATAAATTCATGGCATTATGCCCAATGATATTGCATAAGAACAAAATCATGAGTACATAGCCAAAACCACCTGTGACAGTTTTAACCGCAAGCATGGCATCATTGGTGGTCATAATACTGACCGCAAGCATACCAAAGCTAAATGCAATGATCGTACCTAGAGCTGCACCTAAGTAGGTATTAATAAACGGTTTGAAAATACCAATTTCTTTAGGCAGGTAACGTGAGTAATCCGAGGTGTAAGGAGAAAAACTAATTTGCCAAATTGCGCATACGCAGAACATAGCAAACCAACCTTTTAAGTTAAAAGACCCTTTGGCAAGCACCTCAGCCGTTACATGCGGAATCATCAACGCAAAACCAATTAAAAGCGCCCCACCCATAAACCATGTGCCAATTTTGTTGAACTTATGGATAAAGTGATAACCAATAATCCCGATTAAGGTCGCAACAATGGCGCCAATTACGGTTGCTGTCGGTACGGGGATTGCAGGAATAACGGTATGTAAGGTTTTACCCGACAAAATAATGTTAGAGGTAAAAAAGCCCAGATAAATAAAAGTCGTGAAAATAACCACCAATAATGCGCCATAGCGACCAAATTGTGCACGACTCTGGATCATTTGAGGAATGCCGACTTGTGGCCCTTGCGCCGAGGTTAAGGCTAAAATAGCGGCGCCAAAGAAATGACCAAACAGAATTGCTGTAAAGGCACTGATGATGTTCAATTTAAATGTCTGTACAGCCATAGCACCCGTAATCACCGCCAAGGGTGCAATATTGGTACAGAACCATAAAGTAAATAAATCTTTTACGTTGCCGTTTCTTTGCGACGGATCAACATAATCGATACTGTTGCTTTCTATTTCAAAAGCTTTTCCTGTTGTTGCATTTTGACTCATATCCTTAATCTCACTTTTATAGAGAATTGGCCTAGATGACGATTCCAAGAATTCTTTCAAGGAATTTTTTATTCCCAAAATGCAAAGCAATTTTTAAACCATTTATTAATTAATCTAAAAAATATTGCAATTGAGCCTCGTCTACTAGGGATATCCTTTTGTTAAGTCAAACGGAATTGAATAAAATAAAATTTTGTAGATCATTGTTTTAAAAATTATATAAAGCAATGCTGTGCCAACTCGATATCTACATCGAAGTTGGCTCAATCGAAAATCCATTTTCTTCGAGCAATCCGTTTATTTAAATTATCTAAATAATTAAATAATCTTAAAATATGGCATAAACTAGCTTTACCTCATGACGAAGGGGTCATCAATCGGGTCATCTGAGGTTCTTAGCCATACCGTTTTAGTGGTGGTGTAATCTAATACCGCATCTAAGCCACCTTCGCGACCATGGCCCGATAAACCATAGCCGCCAAAGGGAGCTAAAGGAGAAACGGCTCGATAGGTGTTTAACCAAACAATACCTGCACAGATCGCTTTGGTCATGCGGTGGGCACGGGTTAAGTTGGTAGTAAATACACCTGAAGCCAAACCATAAGGGGTGCTATTGGCTTTTTGGATGGCTTCTTGTTCAGTGGTGAAGCTATCTACCGATAGCACTGGTCCAAACAATTCTGTGGTAATACAATCGGCCTGAGGTGCCGTACTACAGTCCAAAATGGTTGGCGCATAATAAAAGCCATCTCTGTCTAATGCCTGCCCACCCGTCAACAAAATTGCTCCTTGTTGAATAGAAGCCTGTACCACCTGCTCAATTTTTTCACGTTGGCGCAAAGTACAAAGTGGACCATACTCAGTGGCCATGTCATTTGGTAAACCAACACGAATATGCTGTACACGCTCAACCAATTTTTCCAGAAATTGATCTTTGATACTGGCTTCAATCAATAAACGCGAACCAGCCACACAGCTTTGACCTGTTGCTGCAAAAATTGCAGCCACTTGTGCGTTGACTGCACTTTGTAAGTCAGCATCTGCAAATACGATAAAGGGAGATTTACCGCCGAGTTCCAAAGAAACCTTGGCTAAATTTTCAGCACTATTTTTGACGATATGCTTAGCTGTTTCAGGCCCACCCGTAAAAGCGACATGCGCTACTTTAGGATGGCTACTCAACACTGCACCACATTCAGGACCGAAGCCTGTAATAATGTTCACGACACCTGCTGGAAAACCTGCGGCATGCACAAGTTTTGCAAACTCAAGTAAAGGCCCTGGCCCTTCTTCTGATGCTTTGAGCACGACAGTGCAACCTGCGGCCAAAGCTGGACCAAGTTTAACAGCAGACAAAAACAGTTGGCTGTTCCAAGGCACAATCGCAGCAATCACCCCAACAGGTTCACGCACTGTCCACACTTGCATGTCTGGTTTATCTACAGGAATAAAGCTGCCCTGTATTTTATCTGCAACACCTGCGTAGTAACGGTAATACTGCGCTACATAAGCAATTTGACTAGACGTTTCACGTATAATCTTGCCTGTATCCTGAGTTTCAATTTCAGCTAACTGCGGTGCGGCCTGTTCAATTAAATCGGCAAGTTTATAAAGCAACTGTCCTCGCTGAGATGCCGTTAAGCTAGCCCAAGCAGGATCAGTTAATGCTTGCTGTGCAGCATCGACAGCACGATTGACTTCATCGCTGCGTGCCTCGGGCATTTCTGCCCACACTTGACCAGTTGCAGGGTTAATACTGCTAAAACGTGCAGCACCCGCTTCAAACTGACCGTTAATATACAATTGAAATTCTGAGGTCATCGTCCTTGCCTCTCTTATGCAAATGCAGGCATTACTTCATTGATCATACGTTCTAACGAAGCTTTTTTGCGTTCAAAACTCATACCAGTGTCAATCCAGAATGAATATTCGTTATATCCCATCGCTTCATAAGCTTTCAGACGATCAATTACTTCTTGCGCTTGACCAATCACATTATTCTTACGCATTGCTTCAGGGGTATAAAATGGATGTGCTGCGATTTCTTCAGCACTTAATGGTGCAATTAAGCCTTGAGTAATTTCTCGCTCATTTTTAAACCATGCACCAAAATAATTATAGAACGTATTAATTTCATCAGCAGCCAATTGAGCGTCTGCTTCACTGTCAGCTACATAGGTATGGCGGAGTAACATAATTTCAGGGCGAGGAATATCAGCAAACTTTTCACAAGCTGTGTTGAAGTGTCCCATTAGTTTTTCAACTTCGTCATCGCCAAAATGTAAAGGTGTCACTTGCACATTACAGCTGTTTTGCACCGCAAACTCATGGCTGTTTGGATCACGCGCTGCCACCCAAATTGGCGGAAAAGGCTGTTGAAGGGGTTGCGGTGCTGATGTCGTTTTCGGGAACTGCCAAAACTCACCTTTATGTTCATAATCACCTTTCCATAAGTTCTTTACAGCGGGAATCATTTCACGTAGACGCTGACCTGCACTCCATGCATCCATTCCAGGAACCATCCGCTCATATTCAAATGAATAGGCTCCACGGGCAATCCCGATATCTAAACGACCATTGGTAATAATATCGGTCATCGCCGCTTCGCCAGCAAGCTTAATAGGATGCCAAAAAGGGGCAACAATTGTTCCTGTACCTAGACGTACATTTTGAGTTTTATTGGCCAAATCCGCTAAATTAATAAAGGGGTTAGGAGCAATGGTAAAGTTCATCGCATGGTGTTCACCCGTCCAAATCGCATGCATACCGCCGCGGTCTGCAATTTGACAGAGTTCAACCATTTCATCATAAAGTTGCTTCTGTGTTTGTTGATCAGAAACTCGTTCCATATGCACAAATAATGAAAAACGCATGATTAAACTCCCTCTTTAATAATTTGACGAACCGTTCCGCTGGTTTGATTACCGTAATAAACACCATATGTTTTTAGGTGATTCTCTTTACGATAACGCATTAACATACTTTCTAAGGCACTATCGACAAATTCGAGTTGTTCTAATTGGTTTAAATCGACAAAGGTTCCCGCAATGGCATCATCTACTGGGGTATTACATAAGAATGAAATATATTGTTGTTGATTTTCAATATTTTCATAAACCGAATAAATGAAGCTAGCAGAAGCATCGGGCTGATATTGTTCAAAAATGCTTTCTAATGCTTGATCGGCACCATCTTTGCCGACCATGACATGTGGAATCGTCCATTTATGATCAGGCGTTTCTACCAAGAGAATTTTATTTTCATGGCCAATAATGGCACTGATCACTACTTTCGGACCAGTAATGACTTCAGCAGAAAGTTTTGCTGGAGTGAAATAGCCGCCACGGTAATAGCCTAATCCAGCAAAACCTGCCGATGCAAAATTTTCAACTTTACCAATTAAAATCGCATGATCACCTGCATCCACAATCTGATGCGTCGTGCAGTCAAACCATGCACTTACTTGATCAATTAATGGGTTCTTGCAAGGACTGGTTGTCCATGCGAGATTTGCAAAACGGTCATCACTTGGGCGGGCAAAGGTATTTGAAATATCTTTTTGCTCTTCTGCCAAAATATTAATTGCAAAATGTGCAGCATCGGCAAAATTATGATAATTGCTTGATGTCTTGGCAATACTGACAAGCAGTAAAGCTGGGTCCAAAGACACCGAAGCAAAAGAGTTGGCAGTAAAACCTAGAGGCGTTCCATCCTCTTTACAGGTAGTGACTACGGTAACGCCAGTCATGAAAGACCCAAAAGCGTCGCGTAGTTCGCGCATTTTATTAACTACATCCTGTTCACTCATGTCGATACTCCTGTGATCGATCAGCAACCTAAGCGGCTGTATTCAGCCAAGCTTGCATTGCCTGATTAACTTTTTCTGGTGCGGTTAAATTCACCATATGTCTTTCATTTTCAATAATAACGGCTGTTCCATTTGGCGCTTGATTCGCCATTTGTTCGGTCATTTCTGCTGTTGAGTTTGGGTCATCTGTCCCAGTTAAAACCAGTGCTGGGCAGGCAATTTTCGACCAACCATCTGCATAGGTTTCATCTCCGCTGGCAAATGCTGAATATGCGGTGGTATACCCCAACAGATTTACACTTTCTAACCAAGATTTCACTTTTGCTGAAGCAATTTGTTCTAGTTCACTTTCACCAAACCAACGTTGTAACGGTGTTTCAACATCAATATGACCATGCTTCAACTCTTCAGCACGTTGCATTACCGCTTGGCGAGCTTGAGGTGTTCTACGGTATACCCCATTTAACACCGCCATACGTTTGACTAAATCAGGACGCGTGACACTAACACCTGCGGTAATCAGTGAACCCATGGAGTGTCCAGCCAAATTGACTGGACCTAAACCTAACGCACTAATAAATTCAATGGTCCAATCGACAAAGTCTTGTAGTGAGGCATCGACTGGTAATTGAGTACTTTGACCATGACCGGGCATATCCACTGAAATAACCCGATATTGGTTCGAAAAAAATTCGATTTGCGGATACCATGCCTCCGCTTGCATACCGACTCCGTGAATGAGAACCAAAGGTTCTCCTTCACCTTGCTCAAAATAGTGAGCAATACGGTTATTTGACAGCTGCTGGGTTTTTGAGATCATGTCCTAACTCTTCTAAATCCTTGTAACGATCACCAATACGGTGGTGTGGACGTCCTGTTGTCGCAGCACCAATTACAATTACAATTTCATCTGGTCCAGGTGCATCAGGAATGGCGAATTGCAACGTTAAATAATGTGAGCGGCGACCTTCATCATTTTTATCCATCATTGGAACTAAAATGGCTGCATTGGCTGGACCACGGGTATTGTTAAATGCCAAGTACGATTTGGCTTCTACTGCACTGCGGTAAGTGTTGCCAAAATGTAAGGTGTGAATAAGCGCTGAAGCATGTTCAAGTTCACCATTTAGCCCGACAACGGCACTTTTACCAAACGCTTCAACGGCTGCACCAGAACCGACCTCATCAATAATTAATTTGGTTAAGTGTTCACTTAAAATGGGTGCGATACGACGGATTTCTGGGGTTAAGTTTTCGACATAGCCCTGTCCTGCCCATGGATTTTTAATGACTGCGGCGGCTGCAACCATTTTTAATGGTGTTGCGGCTTCTTTCGCGCCATCTACATAGGTGGTTTCTATATGAAGTACGGTTTTGCGTATCAGGTTCATTGTTCTTCCCTGTTGAGTCGGTTAGTATTGTCATACATCTTATGGTATACCATAATACATAATGAAAAAAATGCAATACTTTGTTATGCTCTTTTCCAAAGAAAGTTATGTAACAAAATTGCGACTCACATATTTAGGTAAGATCGACTCTTATGAATCTTAAAATTGAAAATCCGCCAGTCACCTTGCGTGAACTTTGTTTAGAGAAAGTTCGCAATGCGATTATTACGGGCTACTTTCCATCGGGCAAACGTTTGGTAGAACGGACATTATGTGAAGAGTTAGGGGTCAGTCGTTCTGTGGTACGTGAAGTGATACGTTACCTTGAAGCAGAAGGTCTTGTTGAGATTTTGCCAAACAAAGGCCCTATAGTTTCTTTACTGAATTGGGACATTGCTTCGCAAATTTATGAAATTCGATTGTTGCTCGAACAAAGTGCGGTAGCGGACTGTACTAAAAATCTCAATGATGCAACCCGTGAACGTTTAAAGGTTCTACTGGCTGAATTAGAGCAAGATTTTGCAGCTGATGATATTAATCACATCATCGCAACATCTGCCAAACTCTATGAAACCATCTTTAACACGGCTAAACATTACATCGCGTGGGAAGTGGTACAGCGTTTAAATGGTCGGATTAGCCGTTTACGTGCCATGACTATGAAATCAACCAAGCGAGAAGTTTCGGGTTATCAACGGATTAAAAATATCTGCGAAGCCATTTATATTCATCAAGACCCTGATCGGGCAAAACAAGCCGTCGCTGAGCATATTGCGGAAGCCGCTGCAGTTGCTAAAAATGTTTTAGATCAGGCTTAAAAGGAATTCGCCATGACTGCTTACTGGATTGCACATGTAACCATCCATGACATGCAACAATACCAACACTATATGCAATTGGCCCCTGCTGCATTTCAGAAATATGGCGCTAAATTTTTGGCTCGTGGGGGTAACTCACATAGCTTAGAAGGTCATGAATTTAGCCGTCATGTTGTAATTGAGTTTGCAGACTTAGCAACGGCACAAGCATGCTATGACTCCGAAGAATATAAAGCTGCTCGCCTCGCTCGTGAAGGCTGTGCCGATGTAATGATTAGTTTGGTTGAATCAGTCTAACTGTCTGAATAATTTTATATTCTTAATCAATTGAACACTCGAAGACAGATTATGTTCTTTCATGGGCTAATATTGAATTTTCGTTTTAGCATATAGCCAATACCGATCTGAACATTAGGTTGGGGAAAATGATCAAATCGGTATTTGATTGGCTATATCGGTTTAGAGGATGGCTTCAATACCTGCCACCTGCCCATCAAATTCGTCAATTGCATCAATCAAGACGTCCCAGAGGTATAAAGCAGCCGCACGGTCACACAGCAGATTAAACTTTTGGGTTTGAGCATCACTGACATTAATCACAATCGCATTAATCCGTGCAATAGAGGTCTGTGCTATTTGTCCCACTGCAAATTCTTCCTGATGCAAATTCACGCCACAAAGTTTTGCCATGACCAGCGCTACATGCTGCCCTGTTAACTGAATCCATGCATGACTGTCTTGACGCGGCAATAAATAGTTTGCCCGCTCATCCATCGTCCAGCCTTGTTCAAGCTGGCTGACACGTTCACCAAAGTCATGCAGTGAACCCAATATACAATATTCAGTGAAGGATAAGCGCGTAACCCAACTACCATCCTCTTGCTCTAATGCCTGATTCGGCTTTTCTGGTAATGTAAAACCATAGGAATTTAGATATTCTGCTGCATCTTGCCCACGAAAACCGACTCGAGATAAATTGGTTAAATCGACGATTGCACACTGCTGAATCTGTTTTTCTGCGGCTATATCTATATCTTTTAAAAATTGTTTACCCAAGCCAAAAGTTTGATAGGACGCAGTCGTACTTTTCGCAATCGGGCTACGTTCCACTTCGTATAATGCGTTCATATTTAAATCTCCTGACGTTGGTTTTTCGGATCATAGAAAGGGGCTTTTACCACCGTCGCATGCACCACATGACCTTTTTCTACCCGAATCGGGAATTGCTGCCCAATTTCACTTTGCTCGATGCCGACATAAGCCATGCCAATAATTTGATTTAGCGTAGGCGAGTATTCACATGAGGTAATATTTCCAGAAATATCATTACCATCCAATACAATATGACCTTCAAGTGGCTTTTCTTGAGTTTTATCTAAAACAAAAGAGACCAATTTACGTTTTAAATTTTGTGCTTCTAAAATTTCAATGGATCGTTTACCCACAAACCAAGGTTTACTCCGTGCCACTGCCCAACCCAAATCAACTTCTTGAGGATGAGTCATACCATCAGTATCTTGGCTAATGATGATATGGCCTTTTTCTAAACGTAATAAACGCTGACTTTCTACCCCAAATGGTCGCATGTCAAAGGCTTGACCTGCTTGCATCAGTTTATCCCACATAAATTCACCATAGCGTGCGGGAAAGTGGATTTCATAGCCCAATTCACCAACAAATCCAACCCGTAAAATACGGACTGGAATGCCATAAATGGTTCCTACACGAAGTCCTAAATATGGAAAAGCTGCATTGGATAAGTCCACATCCTGACAAACCATTTGCATCACTGCACGTGAGTTTGGCCCCGCAATATTCACCGCTGCAAGTGCTGTAGTGACATTGGTAATATCCACATTCAAACGCCATTGCACATTCCACTTCAGCATTTGTTGATAGATTCGATCTACACCACTGGTGGTGGCTGTCACGTAAAAATGATTTTCACTGAGGCGCCCTGCAACCCCATCATCAATCACCACACCATCTTCATTCGCCATAACCGCATAGCGGGTTTTACCCACAGGCAACTTGGCGAATCCAAAGGTATAGAGGCGATTTAAGAATTCAGCACTGTCTGAACCACGAATCTCTAAGCCACCCAAAGTCGATACATCAATCATGCCGACATTTTGGCGCACATTAAGCACTTCACTTTCGATGTTTTGCAGACGTTTATTGGCATCACCGTAAAATGCAGGACGTTGCCAATTACCCGCGGGCATCATTTTTGCGCCTGCTTCAATATGACGTGCATGCATTGGGGTTTGACGGTACGGATCAAAACTACGTCCCGCAACATGCGCGAGTTTTTCTGCGGTAAATGGTGGACGTGCAGTGGTTACACCTGTTTCACTGACACTACGATCAGTCGATTTCGCTACTAAACGCGCAGTTGGTAAGGCTGAATGACGACCTTGCGATGGCCCCATACCAACAGTTGAAAAACGCTTAACCAATTGCACATCACGATAGCCGCTCTTGGTGGCATTCACGATATCTTTAATTTGTAAATCTTCATCAAAATCGACAAATTCTTTGCCTTTAGGGTGACTAAAGATCGGCCAAGGAAAATTCACATCTTGATCAGAGAATTGTTGCAACGATAAACCCTCATCAGCTTGCTCCAACGCTCGTGTAGCCGCCAATTTTGCAGTTTGTTGTGCATTTTCTAGAACATGCTCAAGCTTATGTATCCCATTCACTGAACCTGCAACATACAGTCCTTTGGGTAAACCAGAAAGGGTAAATTCAGCTTTGTGATCATCATAACTAAGCTTGGCACCCGCCTGACAAAGCAACTGATACACTGGCATATAACCCGAGGACATACACAGTACATCACATGGGATTGTTTTAGACTCTGTGCCGACTTCTCCTTCAGAGACAATATTACGAATATCAACACCCGTTACACGATGCATATGTTTTTCATGCAATGCTTCATAAATGGTACTGCCCATATAGCACGGAATTTTTTTGGCTTTGAGCGCTCCGTAAAGTGCAGCATCCTTCGCGGTTTCTCGCATATCGACCAAGGCCACAATATTTAAGCCGGCATCAATTAAATCCAGTGCAGCCAAATAGCCATCATCATTACCTGTCAAAATCGTAATCTTCTGACCTGGTTGAACAGCATAGAGTTTAATTAAACGCTGCACCGCACTGGTTAAAATCACCCCCGGTAAATCATTATTTCGAAATACTACAGGTTGATCAAAGCTACCACTTGCCACAATACATTGCTTCGCGCGGACTTTATATAAACGCTTGCCTTGAATCACAGGCAGATAATGATCGGTAAACCATGCATTACAGATGGACTCCGTCATTACGGTAATATTGGCATGCTGCTCGACTGCACTCAGTAGTTGTTGACGTAAAGCATTGGCTTTTTCACCTTTAAGGTCGAAACGTGCATAGTTCAGGCTACCACCGAGAATTTTATCTTGCTCAATTAGCAATACCTTTGCGCCAGCATCTGCTGCACTGAGCGCTGCTTGCAGCCCCGCTGGACCAGCACCCACAATCGCGATATCGGTAAATAAATAAGCCTTGTCGTAATATTCAGGTTCAAAATTGAGGTCCAATACCCCTAAACCTGCTTTTTTACGAATGATTGGTTCCCAAAGTTTCCACACGCCTTTCGGTTTATAAAACGAGCGATAATAGAACCCGACAGGCATAAATTTGGAAAATCTTCCTAAAAATGCGTCCGAGTCTTTCATCAGGGAACCTGAGAAATTTTGCCCACTAGAAACCAATCCAGAATGAATGATTGTCGTATCTGCTAACACATTGGCTTCATGTGGCAATTGGATTAAGGTATTGGCATCTTGACCAGCCATCGTGAGTGGCGCACGTGGACGATGGTACTTAAACGAACGGGACATCACCCAACGCTGGTTGGCAATCAAGGCACTGGCGATGCTATCCCCTGCGAAACCTTTAAATTTTTCAGCGTCAAATTCGAATTCAATTTCTTGGCTACGATCAAGTAATGTACCGTAAGGCAAAGGGAGTCGGGGTAAGTTTAAATTGCTCATGCTAATGACTCCTTCTGTTGCTGTGCGACAGCTGTTTTTTTACTTTCTACGGCTACAAATTCAACGCGCGTATTAAAAATTTCTTTGGCATCAAAAGTTCGGATAATTTCATCTGTTACGGTATGGCGTTCTGCGATAAACCAGTAACTACTGGGGGTATGCATCCACCATTCACGTACAATTCCTGCGGTGTTATCGCTATTAAAAACGTAGTCTGCCCATTCAATATCGGTACAGGTATTTTGATCTGGCATCTGTTTGACTTCACCGCCATAGGTAAATTCACTGATGTTACGAGGTCCATTCAAAGGACAATGCATAATTTTCATCTGATATTCTCCTTAATGGCTCGCAGCCGTTGCACCCATTTCATTCACTTGTTGGAAGCGACTAAAACGTTCTAATTCAAAAGGTTTAATCATTTCTGGTGTGCGACCTGTCGCCACCATTTCTGCCATGGTTTTTCCACAAATTGGCGTTGCCTTAAAGCCCCAAGTGCCCCAACCTGCATCCAAGTAATAATTGTCATAAGGCGATTTACCCATAATCGGGCTATAGTCTGGTGTCATGTCGGTGATGCCCGCCCATTGACGCATCAGTTTGGCATTGGCCATAAAGGGGAACATTTCAATTGCATGGGCAAGTAAACTTTCTTTTAAATCTAAAGTTGAACGCGTGTTATAGAGCGGATAAGGATCGGAACCGCCACCAAATACAATTTCCCCACGGCTGGTTTGTTGCACATAACAATGCAAAGCCGAAGAACTCACCAAAGGATTCAGGAAGGGTTTAAACGGTTGCGTGACCATGGCTTGTAAGGGATAAGTATGAATCGGTGCACGAATTTTCAACTTATTCATTAAAATAGAGGATGCTCCTGCAATCGCCTGAACAATACAGCCGCATTGCACTGTGCCACGATTGGTTTTCACAGCAGTAACTTTATTCTTCTCGATCACAAAGTCTTGTACTTCAGTTAACTGATGAATTTCTACCCCACGTTTGGCTGCTTCTTTGGCATAACCCCAAGCAACGGCATCATGTCGTGCGGTTGCACCATCGATATGCCATAGGCCTGCTAGAACGGGTAAATGTCCTGGGTCTAAATTCAAGCAAGGAACGAGTTCTTTAATTTGTTGGCGGTCAATCATTTCTGTCCGACCACCAAAATGCTTATTCACTTCTGCGCGCTGACGGAATGCGCGCACCGTTGAATCTGTATGCGCTAAAGTCAATTGCCCGCGTTCAGAGTACATAATGTTAAAGTCAAACTCATTCGAGAGATCTTTAAACATACGTACCGATTCAGCATAAAATTTCACACCTTCAGAAGTTAAATAGTTCGAACGAATAACAGCAGTATTTCGCGCTGTATTACCACCACCAAGGTAGGACTTTTCCAATACCGCAATATTGGTAATCCCATGATATTTAGATAAATAATAGGCTGTTGCTAAACCATGACCACCGCCACCAATAATGACAACATCATAATGTGATTTCAGCTCCTTCGGTGGAGGTAAATCTACTTCCACAGGATATTCATTAGTTAATCCATACTTCAGTAGGCTAAATGGCATGGGGTGTCCTCCGAGGCGTCAAGCAACGCCTATAATCAATCTATAAATCTGGGTGTTGTAAGCGTGATGCTTGTAAAGTATTTTTCATCAAATAGGCGATGGTCATGGGTCCGACTCCACCAGGGACAGGCGTGATGGCACTGGCCATTGGCAGAGCATCTTCAAAATCGACATCACCGACTAAACGCGCCTTGCCGTCTTCCACAATGCGGTTAATACCTACATCAATAACTACGGCATCAGCTTTTAAATAGGATGCAGTAACCATATTTGGCTTTCCGACAGCTGCGACTAAAATATCGGCTTGTTGGCAGACTAGATGTAAGTCTTGAGTCTTAGAATGTACAACGGTAACTGTACAATTCTCTTTTAACAGCAATGCAGCCATGGGCTTGCCTACAATATTTGAACGACCGATAATAACGGCATGTAGACCACTCAAATCTTGACCTAAAGTTTCTTTAATTAAGCGAACGCAACCCGTTGGGGTACATGGTGTAAGTACGTCTCGCCCTTGGCTCAGCCCACCGACATTTTCACTGTGAAAGCCATCGACATCTTTTTTAGGATCAATGTGTTCTAACACTCTTATTTCATCAATTTGTTTGGGCAATGGCAGTTGCACCAATATGCCATGTACGTTTGGATCACTATTTAAAGCATCAATGGTTTTAAGTAAATCTGTTTCACTTAACTGTTCATCAAAACGAAACTCTAAAGAACAGATGCCAACAAATTTGGCTTTTTCGACTTTATTGCGGACGTACACGTGACTGGCAGGATCATCACCCACTAAAACCACCGCCAGACAAGGCTCAATACCTTGTTGTTGCAATGTGATCACATCATCTTTGACTTCTTCTAGCACGCGCTGGGCGATTGCTTTGCCATCAATAATTTTGTCATCATCTTGTTGTAATAAGGCCAGACTCATTTGAACACCACTGTACGGTTATCATTCATAAATACGCGATGTTCTACAAAATATTTCACTGCTTTTGAAAGTGCGATCGTTTCAGTATCACGACCAACTGCAACTAGATCTTCAGGAAGATAAGCATGATCTACACGCTGTACAGCCTGCTCAATAATTGGACCTTCATCTAAGTCACTGGTGACAAAGTGTGCGGTTGCACCGATGAGTTTTACCCCACGGTCAAAGGCTTGATGATAAGGTTTTGCCCCTTTAAAACCTGGTAAAAACGAGTGGTGAATGTTGATGGCACGACCTGCCAATTGTGTGCATAAATTATTTGATAGAATTTGCATATAGCGCGCTAATATCACTAGCTCAGTTTTAGTTTCATCAATGATTTTAAGGAGTTCTTCTTCTTGCTGTTGTTTGGTTTCTTTGGTCACAGGAAGATAAATAAAACGGATACCTTCACGTTCAGCAACTGCACGTAAGTCTAAGTGGTTAGAAACTATTGTCGTAATTTCAAAATTTAACTCACCTTTATGCTGGCGATATAATAAATTCAGTAAGCAATGATCAAACTTACTCACCATAATCATGACTTTCATGGGTTTTTTCTTTTCATAAAACTGTGCATTTAATGAAAATTTCTCTGACACCTCTGCAAAGCCGAGTTTTAGTTGCTCAAGATCTCCATTGCCATCATTGAAGCGAAAAACAATACGAGTAAAAAAGCGTCCAGTAATTTCATCGTCATATTGCGACATTTCACTAATAAAACAATTGTTTCCTGCCAGATAGCCTGAAACTGCAGCGACAATGCCAGAAGCAGCTGGACAAGAAATTTTTAAGACATACTGGTTAACAAGATCGTGAGACATGGTATTTCCTCAATATAAATTTGTAGGAAGTCGGAATCTGAAATTTAAAAATTCTCTTAAGGAATTATTTTTTCCTATTGGGAATTTATATAGGATTTTTTTTTGATCGTCTATCTGTTTTTTATATTTTTATTTATATAAATCAAAACTTTATAGTTATTTTGAACGTAAAGAACCAGGGTAATGTTCACTTGATCATTACCCTGTTAGAGATGTGCCTTTAACATAAAACTTCGACTTTATGATATTGCTTGAGTTGAAGTAATGAAGTGAATGGATTCTCAGATTGGCATAAGTGGTTGAGCTGTTCATGGAATTGGTGCTCAAAAATATCATTACAATATATCGCCCACCCTTTGGTTAAATGCGTTTCGGTATTTTCTATATATAGTTCGCATGAGTTTTGTCCGATTAAACGGATATCCTTAATTTTAAATAAGCTGAATTCACCCATTTGAGTTACTCCACTAATCAATCTATTTAAACATTAGCAAGGAATATGCCAGTCTGTTATTTACATATATTTCAATACCATATATTAATTATTTATATTTAAATTCCTCACAGGAAATATTTATGCATTGGTTTTGTGCATTCAGCTACAGCTACGTTTAGTTTTGTTGCATTCTGCTAGCTTTCTTACAAAAAACTTAGCGCATATTCCTTCAGGCCCTTTAGGTGGAGATGTAGGTACTTAATGATTCTCCTATACAGGCTTTGTTGCACAAAGATTTATAATTTGAAGCACTCCCCAACTCACTCAAATTTAAGTTACAACTCGGGTATGAGGTCGGCCTAATTCCGTAAATTTATTCAGTACGGCTATACGGGCATGTATCTCATTGACTTGGCTCCCAAAGTTTCTTGAATATAGTCGATCGCCTAATAATTTAATGCAATGCATTTTGGTTTCGACCAAACTTCGCCGATGATAGCCTGACCATTTTTTCCATAGGTCCTGCCTAAATGTTTAACAGTAAGAAGTAATTCATTTCGCTCTTGCGAATGAACTTTTGTATCTTTCCAAGGCTTTGCATTTTTTCTGGGTGGAATAACTGCATTCACTTGCCGATCTGCAATGACCTGACGGCATTGTTTTGTGTCATAAGCCCCGTCTGTATAAACTGAATCAATCTGTTCATCCAACGGGATTTGTTCAAGTAAATCCCCAAGGACTTGTGAATCGCTCACATTGTTCGTAGTCAACTGTGCAGCCCGTATTTGCAGGGTTTTAGCATCTATACCAATGTGAAGTTTACGCCATTGACGACGATATTCAGGCTGATGTTTCCTACGTTTCCATTCACCTTCACCTAAAAACTTTAAGCCAGTAGAATCAACGAGTAGGTGTAATCCATCACGACTTTTTTGATAGCCAATTGCAAGATCAATATACCTTTGTCTTCTGCAAATGGTGGAATAATCTGGGGCTGTCCAATCTAATCCACAGAGTTTAATCAGGCTTTATACAAAGCCAGTGACCATGCGTAGGGAAAGACGAAATATGGATTTAATCATTAAGCAGCATTGGATAGCTGTATCGGAATAAGTCTGATTTCGACCATGTTTGCTTTTTGGTTGAGCGTACCATTGTGTTTTGGGATCAAACCAAATGGCAATATTCCCACGATTAATGAGAGCTTGGTTATATGTGGACCAATTGGTTGTACGGTAGATTTTAGGTGTAGGCTTATTCATTCGAAAATTATATTATGGAATAAGCCTTTAGAGATAGGTTTGTGCAACAAAGCCGTTCAAATGTAACTTTCAATACAAAATTTATATCACATCAAATTCAATTCGACGATTCTTCTTGCGCCCATCAGCCGTAGCATTATCAGCAACAGGTTTATTTGCTCCCATTCCTTCAACACTTAAACGCTCTTCAGCGATATGCTTGTTGAGCAAATAGTTTTTTACAGCAATAGCTCGCTCTTTACTTAAAGCTAGATTCTTTGTCGCATCACCAGAACTATCTGTATGCCCAACAATTCGGACTTTCTTTCCTCCAACCTTATTTAAAGCCAGTGCCATTTCATCTAAAATCTGTGTCCCACTTACTGCTAAAATGGCACTGCCAGATTCAAATTCGATAATTCGATTTTTAAGCGTATCATCAATAATTTGTTGTTCTGCCTGATTTACAGAAAATTGCGTATTTAAGCGATAAGGCGGTATGACTAAACCCTGAAATAAGTTTGTTATGGGCTGGATATCCGTTGAGTTCATTACTTTTCCATTGAGTTCCATCTGCGTACCACGTACGGACAATTTCCCTTGATGTACTTTTTTTAGCTCTGGAATCACCAAATTCGCTACAGACTCACTCCAACCCGATGGTGCATTTACAGCTTTAACTTGTATTTTATCAATAATTTGATCTGCACCATAAATGCTGTACATTTTAGCTAATATGGTTTGCTTACTGGCTTGATTGGGAACAATGCCTTCTACAATAACCGGCTCTGCCCAAACGTTGACACCGAAAAACAGTGTTAAACTGAATAGAATTTCCGTTGTTTTAATTTTATAATTTATTTTCATATCTCATTAATCTATAAATGTTTTTTTAAAAATTTTTACGCCTTGCATTAAGCTTAATTGCCTCTCACTTAATGCTTGTTCAAGGGTTGCCAAACCAGCATTTTGTTCTAAATAAGGGTCTATCCAATTTGCATTGACCAATGAAACCCAACGACCTGTATCCATTTTCTGTGTAAAAATTTCACTTAATGTCAGAATATCAGCACCTTGAAAACCAAATAGTAAGATTGGTTTTTCGTCATGAGAGATGCCTATCAAGAGCTCTGCATTTTGATTTTGAATAAAATAACTGATTAACTTGACCCAAAAAGCTGCAATTTCGTAGCAATAAGCAGCGTTATGAATAGGTAAAATCAAAACTTTGGTAAGGCGACTCGTCCCTTGCTGAATAACTGGTTGTAGCAACAAACCTAATCCAATCATACTTTGGGCAAACTCGTAACTACTAATTTTTAGTAATTGTGCAAATGAGTGGATTGTATGATGTTCATAAAATGCAGAGGCTTCAACATGATTAAAAACCTGAATTTCATTCTGTAATTTCGTCAACTTATCCAATAATATATTTTCATCGCGTAGTGACCGCATTACACGGTTTTTTTGAAACAAATCAATCAAAGTTTGTTTATAGCGGTATGGTGCATAAATAATATGCTGGAAACTATCATCAACCTCCAATAAATGGCTTAAGACCATTGGAAATTGGCGCCCTGAACTATCATGGCTTGCAATTAAATTTGCCACAAGAAAATGATTTTCTTGTGGGTTTGCAATGAAAAAGTCTAATGATGGTAATTTCTCATAAGCTTGAGCAAAGTTTTCCGATTGCATCGCATGTTCTAAAGCTTCCGTAATCCATTGGTCAATCACCTGAATTAAAGCATATTGTCCACGTGTTTTTAAGAAATCGCCATGTGCTGGGTATTTTCCATAATATAAAGACAATGTACGCAGTTCATCCATATCGGCACGCCTCCTTATCCCATGTCTTCCATAAAATCATGAACGTGGCTCCTGCAAATTTGTAGGAGCTTTTAAACTCACCGCTGTTGCTACAGGTGCTGTTTGTGCAGCCACCACACGAACGGATTTAGTTGAAACCACTTGATCAACTAATTGCATACCGTTATAGCTACGTTGCCCTCCTACTCCACCACTAGCATCCCCGCTGATTAAACGGAAGTTAACTTTTACAGCAAGTTCAGGATTTTGTTGATTTTTCCATATCATTTCATAGCTTCCTCCACGTTGCGTACGTTGTGCACTGTCAATTAAACGATTAATCCCGTACTCACCTGGAGCCTCAAAAATCGTATGGGTTTTTCCATCTAAATCAATAGCTGTAATACGTGCACCTGGAATTGCACCTGCATTTGGCCAAACAAAGTTCACCCACTGCTGAACCCCATTTTCATAGAGCATACGTTGTCCATCAATATCAATGGTATATGATAGAAGTTTAGTATTTTCAATTGGGTAAAATTGAAAATTAGATTGATTTTGGGCTACTGATGCAGATGAAGTTTGATTTAACTCTCCTGTGGCCATGCCACGACTTGGCGCAACATAAGTTTGAAAATTTACAACAAATTGTGGATTCAAACTGATACCTAGATCTTTCCAAGTCTTCGATGTCAAAGTATATCCACGACGAATGACCAACGGATCAAGTGTCTCTTTTACATAACGTGCAATACTGCCATTCTCCCCGAGAACTTGACTGATCTCACTGCTGGTGGCTTGTAAAGTTGCAGAAGAGTTAAACGGATATTTCTTACTCAAACCACTATTAAATGGTTGATATACCTGCATTTGCCAAAGTTTATTCATCTCATCTTGTGCTGGAGTAATTAAACTCTCAAATGACTGTGTAAGGGGTGACATAAGTAGCTTTTGTAGTATTTTTTGATCTGGCTCAGACAACCCAACAGACATTTTTTCATCTACCAGTTTTTGCGTTGTATTGAATACTGAATTTTGCTCATTAATGGTAGATTTAACCAAGCTTATTGTAGCTGGCCCAACGTCACCAGAGCTTTTTAGATCATTGAATTTGCTACGAACTTGTGCCAAAGACTGCATATATTCATCAAGCAAAGATTTATTTTGTTGATCATCACGTTTACGGACCAACTGATAAAACATTTGAAACTCTTTGGAAATAGACCCTTGAGCTTGATTTAAGATAGTTGCATTAAGTTTTGCATCATCACGTCTTAAGACTTTACGTTTAAACCAAGCAACAAATCCAGTCTGTGGTGCTGCAAGTTCAGCCATTACAACAGGATTATCCCAACTAGTCTCTGTCGCAACTCGATCAAACACGCTGCGAATTGGTGAGTTTTCTGGTTCACCTAAAACTTGGATAAAATTCGTTTGTTGAGCATAATCACTTGCTTTCGCATAATGTATGCCCGTCAGAAATTTTCTCCACTCCGCAATATATTCCTTTTTATATAAGTCAGTTAGCTGTTTTCTGATTTGATCTGGGCTACCGCTAAAGCTTAAATCGTCAGATTGCGTGCTATTTAGCACCCAATCTTTGGTGTCTGTTGGGCGCTTGGCAACTTCATCAATAGCTTGTTCGATATATTCAGACCATGCGGCATGTGTAAACATGCCTGGTAGTGCATAACTACCTAAAATTGTATTTTGATTCGTCTCACCCAACATCTGTTTTATGGTCAATGCAGGATAACGAACTGCTGCGCGCATTTTGAGTTCATTATAAACACGATCTCGTGCAGGCATGCCTCGTACTACAGACAACAAGGCTTGACGTGCTTGATCCACCACCAGACTATCTGAGCTTAGGACTGGAAACTTAGGATCATTTGTTAAAGTCATGCTATATGACAGCACTTGCTCAGCTTTTTGAATCATTTCACCGCGTGGCATTTGTCCACGATTATTGTCTAACCACGACCGCCAAAAGCGAGTCACTTGGTCACTTAAATGACTGGCATCCATATATTGAGCATTACCCATCATCAAATAGGCTTTTAATGCATTGTATGCATCTTGTGGATTCGTATCACTCGGCTCTAAATATTGCTGTGTTTTTGAAACAGGTGTTAGCTTTACATTGCTATGATTGGTTCGCAATTGCTCTTCATTGGCTTTAACACGTTGTAAATATTGAGTAATATTTTGCTGCGTTGGAACCAATATAATTTGTTGAACACCTTTTAAGTATTCAGTTTTAAGCTTCTCATGCAGCTCATCTCCTTGATATAAACCAAAAGCAAACTTTAGTGGTCGATCTTGCTCAAATTGATCGAGTTGTTGCATACGTTCTTGTAAAATTAACAGTGCGTTAAGCTGTGTGGACAACTCTTGACCTGACTGTTTTTCAAGTAACACAACCTTTTCTAAGTCAGCCTGTACATCGGTAATCAGTTGTTGATTATTACGATAAGACCAAACCCATAGACTTAAAATAAGAGCCACACCAAATAAAGCGGTAACGAATGCAATATACCGTTGACGTTTACGCGTTGGGTTGATGTGTTGCTTAACTAAGTTTTTGTCTTTTAAAATAACGTCTGAAAATAGACCTTTTAAAAAATAACCATGATTTTGTGAAATTGAACGTGTTGGAATACCGCTGTCATTACCCAAACCTTTCTGTAATAAAAAGTCTTGTGCAATTTGTTCAGTCATTGGGCTTTCGATGATACCTTCTTGTAGCGCACTCGTGAAATAAAAACCACGAAAAACAGGCTTAAATTGATAAGGATTATCTTCGAAAAGTGTACCAATAAACGTTTTCAATGCAGGCTTTAAGCTCTTAAACTCCAAAGGAAAAGTCATTACGCTTGGCGAGATATTCTGAGCGTGTCGACGGCTAAGATGTGTGGTACTCACCCCTTTCAAACCGTCGTATAAAATTGAATAATGTTTCTCAAATAACTCAACCGCATGGTTTGATGCATCTGTGCTATAAGGTAACGTTGCGCCCCAAACCTGGTCAAACTCGTTCACTTCATAGCATTCAAAAAACTCTGTAAAACCAGCAATCAAATCCATTTTCGAAAAAACCAGATAAACTGGAGAGAAAACCTCTAAACGTTCAGTTAGATCTTGAATACGTGCACGTAAATTTTTCGCAAGTTTAATTGATTTTTCAGGGCTATTACTGACTAACTCAGCAATACTCACAATCACAATCAAACCGTTAATAGGTGCCTTGGAACGATTCTTTTTTAGAATATTTAATAAACCTAACCACTCAAAATGGTCATCCGCATAAATGGAGTAACGCCCTGCGGTGTCCAATAAGACTCCTTCTGTTGAAAGAAACCAATCACACTGGCGTGTTCCACTTAAACCGGCAGAAACTGATCTTTGATGTGTCTCTTCAAAAGGAAATTTTAGACCCGAGTTATAAATGGCTGAGCTTTTTCCAGCAGCGGGATTACCAATCACCATATACCATGGCAATTCATATAAGGCTGCATTGCCTTTCTTATCGCCTAGTTTAGATTTCCGAATCAATTGGATAGACTCTTTCATTTGTTGTTGAATCAAATGAAGCTCATCGTTGTTTTTCTGCTTTCCATATTCAGCTTTCGTATCATGGGCAATGGCGTCAGCAAGCACCTCACCTTGTGCAGCGTGTCGACGACGCATAATCAATAAATACACACCCCAAATCACAAGCCCTAATACATAACAGATCATTAAAGCCCAAAAAACTTTGGCGGGAATCGTGTTATACATTGCAAATAACGCAACAAAACAAGATAAAGCGATAATGGCCTTAGGATTCGTCACATACTGCCAAACATAACCTAATACGTTGTAAAATAAAGAATTCACGTTACTCTCTTATTCTTTTTTAATTTAAATGGATTGTGCTAATTTTTCATTCATGTCTTCATATGCTTGTATAAAGCAATGCGTTGAAGATTGATCTACGCTATAGATCATTGTCATAAGTTCATCTGGCAAATGCATACCCAGCATAAAACCGAATATTTTCGCCAAATGCTGCGTATCACCAAGACTTTGTTTTGTATAAATAAAATGGTGTGGCTCAATATGGCTTTGACTAAAAGCATGATTGACCTTTTTTATGGTTGGAATATTTGTCATATCATCCAATATCAACACAAAAGGCTGAACGGGCTTCAATTGCTCTAAGCTCAGCATGTGCTCAGTTGGAAGTTGGTCTAAGATATTGTCCACATTTAAACCAATATTCAGTTTTTTTTGTGGTGTAGTCTCTAATAGTTGTAAAAAAGATGCAGCCAAACACCAACTCGATGCATATTCTGAAGGTAAGTAACGATCCGTCAGCCATGTTTTTTCATCTAGCAACTCTTGATCAATTTCAGAGTCAACATTAAGAATCAATGAAATTTCTTCTAGTTGCTTAGACACTTGTGCCAACAACAACACCCAGTCTTTATAGGCAGTTTCCTGACTCAAATAATGATGTTCAATTTGAATTTGTGCAGTGATGATCCCTAAAGACCTTAAATAATGCTCCACAATTTCAAAACTTTGTGTTTCATTCCAAAAATGTAAAACCGACTCAGATAACAAAATATGGATATGAATACGATTCAGTTTCGTTACACTTTTAATGCTTTCCTGATCGTCTTGTACATCAGATGCATATTCACTATTCGGATCAATCCAAGCGGGATGCATTCGATATTCATAAGCTAATTCGCTATCATAAAATAACGCAGATTGTTTTAAGTGCTGCGCAATTTGCCACAATGTTTCAGCATGCTGTTCAAGTTGATGCTCAATCAATGCTTGAATACGCTGGTGACGAGGGTGCTCTATCTCAAATTCATCTTCTTCATCTGCATTTGTAATGACATTGTCTAGCGCTTGTATACGATAGGACAACATTGGAAGCCCATAATTATTCTGTAATTGAGTATCTAACTCAGGGCTTTTAAACTTTTGCAGTTCATCAATAATTGTTTCATTTTCTCCCAAAGCACTATAAGCAGCTGAAGAATAAATATTAAGTTGGATCCATTCGATATCAACAGGTTTTGCTTGTTTTTCTACAGCTTCTATCTGTTGACTTTGTGCCAATTCATCTTGCTTTCGTTGCTCTTTACGTTGTTGTTGTGCTTTCCATACTCTGTAGATAGCCCAAGGCAACCATAAAATCACACTGATCAATAAGGGAAGTAAAAGCAAATGACGAACTAAATCAATTGCACTTGGGTCATAACCAGTATCACGCCAATAAAAAACAACAACACCACACACCAGTAACAATGAGCTCACAAGTGTTGCAATAAAAAGTTTAAGCATGTCACATTCCCATCAGTGCATAACAGGTTTCAGCGTTGTGATCTTTCTGTTTAGGCATTAAAAAAGCACCTTGGGATAAGCCCATAGTGGTTGTTGAATTCAGATGTAACGGTTGAATATCGTTTTTATTTAGAATGAGCCTTAAATCAACCGCGAGTGTTGGGCTCAACCAAGTAGACAAAATCCGTTTAATTTTTTCGCCATTTTCTTTTTTCGGTAAAAACGTTAAATATTCGCTATAAGAAACTGGGCCGACCACTATCTCTATCTTTTCGTCAATTTGACGTATCGTTTCACCACAAAAAGTATTCATTCCCAAAAGGTTTCCATTTCCTCCAAGCACTGTTCTCTGATCAACAGACAGAGTAAATTTTTCTTCGATGAACTCAAAAACCTTGATATTTTGTTTAAGCACAGCACTCAACATGATCTTCAAAGCATGTACTGTATTATTTTGCCCCTGCATTAAACCTGCAAATTCAGCAAAATAATCATCTAAATCTGGTTGATGGTGCTGTGAGCGAATATATCCATTCAGAGCGTGCAAAATATCTAAATAATGGTTCTCTGCTTCAATTTCATAGCGCACAGGTAAATGATAAGCCAAGCATGCATCGACATATTGGGTCGTCAACTTATGATTGAACAAACCTAAAAAATGAATAGTCTCCTCGCGTTGGATACGGGGACTGTGTCTAATTTTCTGGGTATAGCTATAGGGTAAGCTTCCATGAATACCTGTTAGCCCGACCATTAAATTGGTTAAATGAATTTTCTCCTCATCAAGACTTAAACTTTCAATCTCTGTATCGGGAAAATTAAGATTTAAAGAACTATGAAATCTAAATGGCTTGGCCCAATCTCCCTTGATTTCCTTGTTTGAATCTGCTGTCTGCCGTAATAATCGTGTTGCTTGAATAAACTCAAAGGCACGCGGTTGTTCAATCAAGGCCCCAATTACAGAAGTGTCTTGCCACCAACGTTCTGCACGCATTGGTATAACTCCTGTTGTGTATAAGCATCGGATATAACAACATCAACAAAACTGTTCATGTGTACTTTTAAATTGAAAACATGTGCTAAAAGCTGGCTAAAAATGAATAAGCTATGCCCCCGGAAAACCTTTGAATCAATCGCTAGTTTTACTTTTAAACCACGGACAAATAATGGAAAAGGTTTTGCCTCTACCATTTTTTGAGTAAGAGAAAAATCAACCATTTGAATTGAATTAATAATCAGTTGATTTTCTTTTGATTTGGGTAAATTATAGAGTTCAAGTAATTCCTTAATATGACTTAAGGTCTCTCCTTTCATTAAGGACAAAGTATTTAATGAAAGATGTGAAATAATTCTCCATTGTTCTTTTTTATTTTTTTCAAAAACATAGGGTTTATTGGGTCTTTTTAGAACCACCGCTCGCCGTGCAAGACTACTGTCATTCAAACTCAGAATACTATTAGTCTGACTTAACGCTTCATGGGGTAAGTCACGATTGGAACACAGTAATTGTGTACTAATGAAGTCTGATTTAGTGCTTTCTGGCGAAAGCTGCTTTGAGATAATACTATATACTGTTTCTGTGTATTTATTATGCAAATGGGCTGAATTTAAACTATAAAAAAATTGAGTATCTGGATCTTGATAATGACTCATTGCAAAAAAAGGATAAATATCAAATGCTGTTTGTTCTTGATTTGATTTTTCACGGATCATCTGCATTCTAGTAATACTATATGTTTGATAATACTCAGGATGATGTGCATCTGTAATTAAAGGGTATTCTAATTGCTTATGATTTATTTTCTGTGGTTCTGCTTGTTTCCTAAATAAATTCACTGCTGGAGTAACATATAATTTAAAGTTTGCAATATTTAATTCTGAGTAATTTTTGATATTCACTTGATCATTTAAATTAAGTTTTAGGTGAATTAAAATTTCAAAATAATGCTGACCTTTATCTAGATGTTTTAAAAAATCTAACTTCATATTTAGAAAGCTAAACTTTTCGGGGAAGCAAAAATACTCCATCAATAACCGATAAGCATGATGTGTATGCTGATCTAATGGCAGTAAGCTTTCATCTTCTGAGAAACCTTGAGTACAAAAAGGATTTTTAATATCAATCAGATGATGACCGTATTTCAATGAAAACCCAGTATTTGATTGAAACACTGCATCCAAAACCTGGAGTGGAAAATTAGATATAGCATCCAGATAAATAGGTAAGCATTCTTTTTCTAAAATGCGCTGAGATTGATTAAAAAGATTAAAACCTAAAGTAAGGGTAGCGTTTTGATTTAAGTGCATATGTGCACTGGGATGCGTTTTAAAACTGAGTTGACACAACTCAAGTGGTAATAGTTTTAACTCTTGGGTGGTATTAAATTCGCACTGCACTCCTTTAAAACTGCGTGACTTAATCGTGGTATTCTTAGGAACAACATGTGCTTCTGTTAATTGTTTACACTTATTTAAATCTTCCAAACTAAGTATAGTACATGCAGGAAAAGGCTTTAAATATTGTGGAAACATCACCTCAAACAGCGATCGCGTAAAGACGTCATAACTGTCTACAAGTTTTTTATCAATTCTAGCTGCAATTAAAGAAAAAGACTGAATTAAGCGCTCAATATGCGGATCATCAATTTGTTCTTGGTTTAAAGACAACCGTTGAGCAATTTTAGGATATTTTTGTGCAAATTCGCGTGATTGCTGTCCAAATTCTTGTAATTGTTTTTCATAGTAAGGTAATAACTCTTCAATCACAAATCACCCAATTAAGATCGTGCAGAAATAACATATTGTTGTGTTGTTGGTTTGAGTAAGGCATCGAAAATAACAGGCTCATACAATGGATGAATATTTAAATAAGCTTGAATACTCAAACATAAAGCTCCCATATTCTGCCCATCAAATAACATTTCGACTTTAACCTGTTTTAGTCTTGGCTCATGTGCGGTAATAGAACATGCGATAGACTGACATATTTTATCTCGGTCTAAGGGGTTAGCCGTCGAAAGCCCAACAAAATCAATGATCCCAAACTGTAAAATGGATTTTTTTACTAAGGGAAAGGCATCAATAACTGAGCCGAAGTTTGCCATACGACTATTAAGTAATTCTTCTAAATCATACGCGACAGACTCGCGCAACTCTTGAAGAGACATCCCCTGCCGATCCTGCTCACTTGTAGGCAACAATCGGTCAAATAGTGTTTTTCTAAAACCATATGGATAAAGTTGATCTAGGTTCATATTGACTAGAATTTTCCTACATGAAAAATAAGGGCTAATATAAGTTAGCCCTTATTTTTGAAGCATATTTATGCAGCGTACGATGCGGTATTATTTGACAGTGACCATTTTTTGGTCACTGCACCTTTTTGCGTACCATTAATATCTTGCTGGTTATACGTCCATTCCACTGCGGCATATTTCAAACCGAAGCTCTCAATTGGTACACCTTCTTCACTCACTGTTGGTGTAACACTTGAAACCAACACATGCTTTAACTTGATTTGCAGATATTTAATACGTTTATCACCATTCGCTCGATAAAAATCAATCTGAACTTCGTCAAAGGTATATCCCGCTGAACATGCTTCCCATAGCTTTGGGCTGGTTGCATCTAAATCTTTCACAAAAATCATGTCAGAGTGTTCTACACGCTCAGCTGTATGGCCACCTACACTTGAGGATGTTGCGGACTTCGGCTGGCGAATGTTATGTGACCAAGAATTTACCTCCAACCAGCCTTTATGTTCAGCATCGCGTGATTCACCATCGACTTTGTACTTACCACGAAATTGTACGTATATATCTTTCATTTTTAATATTTTCCTATTTTAAAGTTATTATGTGTTGGCATTCAAAATTAATTTGAGGACTGAGGTAATTCAGTAACAAGTCGCAGTGATACTGACAACTCGTCCAACTGGAAATGTGGTCTTAAGAAAACCACAGATTTGTAGTGCCCTGGCTGTGCAGGATTCTCTACAACTTTGACAGAGGCTTCACGAAGTGGATATTGCGCTTTCGCTTCTTGTGAAGCGCCGTCATCAAGTAAGATATATTGGGCTAACCATTCATTTAAAAATGCTTCGACATTTCCAGCAGATGCGAAGCTACCGACTTTATCTCGCATCATGGCTTTTAAATAATGTGCAATACGTGACACTGCCATAATGTATTGAATTTGACTTGATAAAGCTGAGTTTGCGTTCGCAGAATCGCTATCATACTTTTTAGGTTTCTGCGTCGACTGTGCGCCAAAAAATGCTGCGTAATCTGTATTTTTGCAATGGACAAGCGGAATGAAGCCCAGATCACTGAGTTCTTTTTCGCGACGGTCTGTAATTGCAATCTCAGTTGGACATTTAAAGACAACCTCACCATCATTGGTCTTAAACGTGTGGACAGGTAAGCCCTCTACTAAACCGCCACCTTCTACACCACGAATCGCTGCACACCAACCATGCATATCAAAAGCATTGGTTAAACGGGTTGCAAATGCATAAGCAGCATTCATCCATAAATAGTCATGATGATTTTGTCCAGTCACTTCTTCGACAAAATTAAAGCCTTCGGTCGCAGTACCTTCTTTAGGGTGATATGGCAAACGGCCTAGTACTCGTGGCATGGTCAATGCCACATATCGCGCATCATCACTTTCACGGAATGAGCGCCATTGCACATATTCAGCCGTCTCGAAGATTTTTGAAACCTCTCGAGGGCGGTCTATATCTGTAAAAGATTCTAGGCCTAAAATGCTTGAATCTGCTGCAGAGATAAATGGTGCATGTGCTGCTGCTGCAACATGCGAAATTTGTTCAAGCAAATACATATCTGAAGGCGTGCGGTCAAACTCAAAATCACCAACTAATGTGGCATATGGCGCTCCACCAAATGAACCATACTCTTCTTCATATATTTTTTTGAACAGTGTGCTTTGATCAAAATCTGTTGCACCTTGAAAATCCTTAATTAGCTCTTTTTTTGTAGTATTCAACATCCGAATTTTAATAAGCGGATTAGATGGCGTTTCCTGACAAAAATAATATAAACCACGCCATGTCGATTCAATTTTTTGAAATTGTTCATCGTGCATGATTCTGCTGAGTTGAGTCGAAATGAGCGCATCAATTTCTGCAATACGTTTATCAATAGATAAGGTCATATTTTCTGAAACAGTAATTGTTCCAGCCATCACTTCTTTAGCTAATTCACCAATTAGACTTTTAGCACGATCATGTTCTTCTTCATTACGCGCTATACGACTTCTTTCAACGATTGAGTCTAATAACGTAAATTCTTCTGTAGTGTCTTGAGCTACTGCTGTAGATTGAAAATTATTCATTCTCTGCCTCCACACTCATTTTGCGCACTTGGTCAGTATTTTGTAAAACTTGATCTAACAAATCTTCTAAACGTTCATTGTTTGAAATTTTATTTCGTAAATCCGTCAAACGCTCACGTGCTTCTACCAACTTTCGTAATGGATCGACCTGTTGAACCACGTTTTCAGGACGAAAATCCTCCATAGATTTAAAAGTCAGATCGACTGACATTCGACCACCGTCATCAGTTAAAGTATTTTCAACTTGATAAGTTGCTCGAGGCAATAATGACTCCATAACTTCATCAATGTTTTCTAAATCAACATTAATGAATTTTTTATCTTTAAGCTTGGTTTTTTCTAGTTCAGAGGCTGCTGAAAAATCTCCCAAAACACCCACAACGAAAGGTAATTCCTTAATTTCTTTACCATCCCCCACTTCAACATCGTATGTTAATTGGACACGCGGTGGTCGAATGCGCTGTAGCTTTTTTTGTACACTTTCACGTTTAGCCATGTAAAAATCCTGTTCGTTATTCTTTCGATTTAAGTTTTAAAGTGCATTAAATGGGTTTGCGTTCGATTTATTTAAAGATTCAACTGATTGTATTTTTTCAACTTTTTTTGTTTTTACTTGCTGAGTAGTTACCTTTTTTGTTGTTTTTTTAGAACTAGTAACAGCAAGCTTGCGTGTTGTTTTTTTGGAGGTCTTCAGCACAACTGCTTTTGCGTCACTGGTGTCTGGTGCTGGTAGAGAATTTTGTATGCTCTGTGACAAGTTTTTAGCAGGCGGATAGGTTAAGTCTGCTGATAAATAACGCATTTCTTCTTGACGCATATAGTCTAATGCCGCATTTGCAATCGCAATACCCGCTAAAAACCGCGTATCTGTAAGTGAAGAGTGCTGTATATTTTGAGCATTTAATGTTTCAACCAATTGTAACGCTTTATAATTTTTCCCAAGCTCTTGATAGCGTTTTGCCGCCTGGACTGAGAGCTGATTTTTTAAGACATCATCTTTTTTATTTTTCTTATCACAAAGCTGCATATATAAATGCAGTAAATTCTGATCAGTTTCTCCACTGACCAGTGGATATGCCTTAATACACTTATTGCTTAGCTGAATCACACCTTCTGTGTCTGCAAAAGCAAGTGATGTCGCAGCCAATAGAATGGATGTAGATAAAATAAAATAGTAACTTTTCAAAATTTGCCTCAAACTTATTATGAATAAAAAATTAAAATTATTATGGGTATAACTTCAAATTAATATTTAGCGACCTAAACTCTCGCTTTTTTATTGGTTATTTAATACGCTGAGATTTAACAAAAACATCCCACCTAAAGTCAAGAAATAAATGTTCCGAACAAAAGAATTTTGATCTTTTTATGTTATTTTTTTGTAATTTTATATCTTTTTTATCTAAAAATGATTTGTGTATTCTTAGGTCATATATATAAAATAGCAAAAAATAGTATTTTAAATTAAATATAAAACACTAATTTATAAAAAAATTTAGCTTTAACCAAAAAAACAAATTGCTATTGGCACATGATTGCTTGTTAAAGCCTTGCTATAAACCATGACTGAGTTATATATGAATAACCTTAAAATTCTAATTAAGAAGCTATCTAATCACGCACGTATTGGGTTAGAAAAATCAGCAAATAGTTGTATTAATCAACAAAATTATGAAATTGAAATTGAACATTTCTTTCTGGAATTATTGTCACAATCAGAAACGAATGACCTTCTTTTATTACTGGAAAAATATAATATTTCTCACTCAGATTTAGTTATTGATTTACAGCTCAGCCTTTCACACTTACCCAAGGGCAATGTTCGGACACCAATTTTTGCCCAATCTATAGTTCGTTTATTAGAACAGGCATGGTTACTTGCATCTGCTGAACAAAATTCCATCATTAGAACTGGGCATTTATTGATTGCACTACTAACTGCGCCTGATTTGTACCAAATCGCATCACGTGCCTCAAGTCTTTTTGAACTATTTCCAATTGATACAATGAAGCATAAGTTTATAGACCTATGCACTAACAGTAGTGAACAAGATTGCTATCAGCAAACAGTCTTAACACCAACTGACGTTCCAATACTTCCCACTTTAAACAAGACATTAGCGCTGGATCAATACACCATTAATTTGACTGACAAAGCCAAAAATGGGCGAATTGATCCAGTCATTGGGCGTGAATTTGAAATCTGTTTAATGCTTGATATTTTGATGCGCCGACGTCAAAACAACCCCATACTGACAGGTGAACCAGGTGTAGGAAAAACAGCAGTTGTCGAAGGTCTTGCACTCAAAATTGTCAACAACCAAGTCCCTGACGCTTTAAAAAATGTACAACTTCATATTCTCGATATGGGGCTATTACAGGCTGGTGCGAGTGTTAAAGGAGAATTTGAAAATCGTTTAAAGCAGGTGATTGAAGAAGTTCAAAGTTCGAGCCATCCTATTATTTTATTTATAGATGAAGCACATACCTTAATTGGTGCAGGTGGACAAGCAGGACAAAATGATGCTGCTAATTTATTAAAACCTGCATTGGCACGTGGTGAGTTACGTACCATTGCAGCCACGACTTGGGCTGAATATAAACAATATTTTGAAAAAGATGCGGCTCTTAGCCGACGCTTCCAAGTCATTAAAGTTGAAGAGCCAACAGAAGAAGTGGCTATTGATATGTTACGTGCCATGCTTCCCGTGATGACCAAACATTTTAATCTCAATATAGATGATGAAGCAGTCATCGCTGCAGTAAATTCTTCACATCGTTATATCAGTGGTCGTCAACTTCCTGATAAAGCCATTAGTGTACTCGACACGGCTGCTGCTCGTGTTGCGCTCACCCAAAATGCGCAGCCTGTAAAGTTAGATCAACAACTGGCTCAACAACATAATCTAAAACTTGAATACAAAATTTTGGAGAATGAGCACCAGAATCTGCCAATTCATCATGAACGCTTACAAGATTTAAAGCACAAACTAACACTGCTAGATACAGAGATTAATTTGACACAAAAGCAATGGCACAAAGAGCGTTCACTCGTTGAAAAAATTAAACTACGACAAAAAGATTTAAATCATCAAAATGTTCAAAAAGAAATTGCAACATTACGTGAAGAATTAGCTGAAATACAAGGTCAAAGTCCATTGGTCTTTGAACGTGTAAATGCGCAAATGATTACTGAAATTATTTCAGATTGGACAGGTATTCCTGTCGGCAATATGTTGAATGATGAAATCCAACAGATTTTAACATTAGAGGATAAGCTTTCAGCCCGCGTCATGGGACAACACTATGCCCTTCATCAACTGGTTCAGGGTATTAAAACATCTAAAGCAAAACTGGATGATCCGAACAAACCGCAAGGTGTATTCATGCTTGTTGGTCCAAGTGGTGTAGGTAAAACTGAGACTGCTCTTGCTTTAGCCAATGAACTTTATGGTGGAGAATCACATCTTATTACGATTAATATGTCTGAATATCAAGAAGCACATACTGTTTCCTCTTTGAAAGGTGCTCCTCCTGGTTATGTTGGTTATGGACAAGGCGGTATATTAACAGAGGCTGTTCGGCGGAATCCCTATAGTGTTGTCCTGCTCGATGAAATAGAAAAAGCGCACAATGATGTTCAAGAATTATTCTATCAAGTCTTTGATAAAGGGACACTGGAAGATGGTGAAGGCCGACTTATTGACTTCAAAAATACCACGATCCTTTTAACATCAAATGTCGGTTCAACTGCAATTATGCAAGCTTGCATCAATCAACCTGTTGATACATGGCCAAGCGCAGAAAACTTAATTGAACATCTAAAGCCAAGTCTATATAAACAATTTAAGCCTGCATTTTTAGGACGCATGCGGATCGTTCCGTATTTACCTTTACATGATGATTTATTAGTTGAAATTATTCATCATAAAATCAGTAAAATAACAGCTCGTCTTAAAAAACAGTATCAAACCAAAGTTCACTATACAGACGACTTAGTCGAGTTGCTATTGAGCCGCTGTACGGAAGTCGATAGCGGTGCGCGTAATATAGATCACATTTTAAATGCTACGGTATTGCCTGCTTTAGCAACTGAAATTTTAATAGCATTAGCGGAAAATAATGTGCCTAAAGTGATTTATATCAATGCTAAAGATGATGAAATCACCTACCGTTTAGATCCAATTGAAAAAACAAAAGTTCCCAAAAAACGTCAGCCGAATAAAAAACAAGTAGATCAAGCCTAACCCAATTTATAGAGTATCGAATTATGAGCTTAGAACTTGAGTCTTTACTGTCTCCTATTTCAAGCGACTATCCTTGTGGACAAGATCTATCTTTTTCCAATGAGTTTCATGCCATTAAAATTGCAAAAACTCAAGATGATCCACTACTCGATCAAGGAGATTGGGTTGCTGAACCCAAACAAGCAGATTGGCATTTTGTACATCAAAAATCTATTGAGCTTTTAACTGAAAAATCAAAAGACATTCGTTTACTGGGCTGGTTACTTGAAGCTTGCTCCCACTTGTATGGATTTGAAGGCATAACCAAAGCACTTGAGCTAATGCATCGGACACTGAGCAACTATTGGACACAGTTACATCCTGAAATGGAAGAAGATGATTTAGATCAACGTTTAGGTTTATTACAAGGTTCAATCAATCAATTGGTTGCCTTGATTAAACGCGTTCCAATCACACATTCTCCTCAGTTTTCACTGGGTGACTACGAAGCGATGCTGAGACAAAAAAATCAGCAATTAAAACAAATCGAAAATTACGAGGAAAATCATACTGTCCAATCTCAGGGGATTGAACAGTTCGAGCACAGTTTATTTAATACATCAAAATCATTTCAATATCAAAACTATCAACACTTTTCAGCACTTCTAGCCGAATGGTCTCAACTCAAAAGTGTGTTAGATCGCCTCATGGGACTCGATGCCCCTAGCTTTGCAGCTATTGATACGCAGCTTGAAAATGTCCATATCAGTTTAAAGAAACTCTATAAAACTGATGTTTTTGTGCAAACACATGCCATCAATACATCGACAGAATCAGCAACACCAGCAATGATAAGTAGCCAAAGACTTTCATTGATGCAACAAGAAGAACAAATCAGCTTAGAGAATACATCACCAATGCCTCAAAATTTTAAGGTGCAACCGCAAAATCACCTCGTAAATCGTGAACAAGCAATGCGTGTATTGCAAGATATCTCAGACTATTTCCAAGCTAATGAACCACATAGTCCCGTAAGTTACATGTTGCAGAAAACTATAAAGTGGAATCAGATGCCACTTCACGAGTGGCTAAATCAAGTCATTAAAAATGAAAATCCACTCCTTAACATCCAAGAACTTTTGGGTGTACAACCACAATCTAATGAATCTGATAACTGGTAATCTTCATGTTTAAAGCAGAAAAAATACTTTGGGGCGAAGGTCTCTTCTTACGTCCTCAACATTTTCAATTGCAAGATGCTTATCATGAGCAACGCTTGAATCATACGATTCGCTCGACCATTCCATTTGCCTATGGCATTCAAAGAGTACAATTTGACGAAGCTCAGTTACAAACGCATGTCTTGGCGCTCGAAAGCATTCAGGTGATTTGGCAAGATGGAGAAATTTATCAGGCGCCTATGCGTGATCTATTACCATCGCCCATTTTATTAGATGAGCTCAACCTGCGTGGCGAAGTTCTAGTCTATTTAGCACTTCCAATTGTGCAAGCCAACAAGAGGAACTTAACCAGCGAAAATAGTACGCAACTGGGTCGTTATCATTCTTATTTGACTTCGACTCATGACTTATTTACAGATGCCAGCGAAGCCGATATCACATTATTACACCGCCGTGCCGAGTTCAGATTATTAGATTCTAATATTGAGCCTAATCAAGAACTTGATGGATTTTTATATCTAGCCTTAGCAAAGATTAAACGTCAAAGCTCTGGGCAATTTGAGTTTGATCGCCATTTTATTCCCCCAATTTTGCACATTGAGTCGTCTGAGAATCTCATTTCAAGTCTAAAACGTACTTTAAATGTCATTAAAGCGAAAATTAAGACCATTCAAAGTAATAATCGTGAAAATGAGCAGAAACTG
The DNA here is from genome assembly GCF_055632855.1 of Acinetobacter sp. SW-226. Taxonomy (NCBI): domain Bacteria; kingdom Pseudomonadati; phylum Pseudomonadota; class Gammaproteobacteria; order Moraxellales; family Moraxellaceae; genus Acinetobacter; species Acinetobacter sp. SW-226. The sequence continues at coordinate 1,939,134 of NZ_CM145752.1, forward strand.
ATTGAGTTCCGCTCTGGTGATATTGTGTCATTTTGGTTGGTCAATGCACTGAATACAGCACATGCAACATTAAATCATTTATTACAATACCCACATATCCACCCAGAACGACTTTATTTTGTGTTATTGCGCTTAACAGGTTCTTTACTCACGTTCTCGACTGCACATGATGTGGAACATTTACCACGTTATCAACATCTTCATTTACAAGAAAGCTTTTCTGAGATTGATATCATTTTACGTGACTTATTGGATACCATTATTTCAAACCGTTACATCAGTATTCTACTGAAAGAAACCCGACCATCTTATTGGTTAGGTCGTTTAGAGTCAGACAAAATTACACGTGATTCAAGGCTGTACTTAGCTGTTTCAAGCAGTATGATGCAAACCCACGAACTGGTTCAATTGGTTCCTTTACGTTTCAAAGTGGGCAATACAATAGACGTTGAACAACGTGTAGTTGCTGCACTTCCAGCCGTACCGTTACAACATTTAGTACAAGTGCCAACAGCGATTCCTGTCCGGTCTGGCGTGAGTTACTTTGAAATCGAACCGAATAATGACTTATACCAACGTATGTTAGATGCCGAGTCGATTTGTATTTATATTCCAGCGGGGTTTCAAGATATTGCTGTTGAATTGATTGTGGTTATGAATGGCCAAGGATAATAATAATGAATAATGCCCCTTCACTTTTTGATGATGGACAAATTGGAACTGGTTTAGTTTCACCACCTATAGCCGCAAAAACTGCCAGTACCTCGAACTTAGTCGATTTATTGCATGATGGTTTTTATATCGTTTTTTTATTAAAAAACCAATATATCCCTAGCAGTGTCACGGAATTTCGTGAAAAAGTTATTGCATTGCTCGATCGCTTTGAAAACCAAGCACGAAAATTACAGTTTTCTGCAGACGATATTCTAGACGCTAAATATGCCTACTGTGCATTATTAGATGAAACCATTGTGACTCAGCAAGATACACAGTTTTTTGAGCTTCAAAATAGCTGGCTCATTAGCCCCCTACAACTGAGTTTATTTGGGTCACAACTTGCAGGTTATCGTTTTTTCGAAATATTAGAGGAACTACGTCGTAAAGGACATGGTCGATTAGGTGCTCTAGAAGTTTATCATTACTGCATGCTGTTGGGTTTTCACGGTAAATATCGTATTGAGTCTATAGAAAATTTAAATCATCTGGTAGCACGTGTGGGGGATGAAATTGACTATTTAAAAGGGAAAAAGGCTGCCTTTTCTCCCTTTGCCTCTCTGCCCGATCAAATAAAACACATGATTCACCGCGAACTACCGTTCTATTGGATTTTACTGTTCTTGGTAATGTTTGCATTGTTAGCCTTTGGTGGCTTGTACTACATGTTGTCTAAGCAAAATACGAGTTCTTTAGCTAAATATGAAAATGTCATTTCAGCACCTACTGAACAAGCATATATCACAATCCATTTGCCCTAAGAACTCAATCCATGACTCGTGAAAAACAAACTTCAGTCAAAATTTTGACATCAGCAAAAAAGAAAAGACCTGCACCCATGCTCTATGCCGTGGGTGGTTTTTGTGTGGGTATCCTCTTAACATCAAGCATTGCTTTTACTTACTTTTTTATACAACAAAAAAATACATCCCTCCAAGTGAACCAAAACCCAGCTGTAGATCAAACAACTGCAATAGACAATGAAATGCCAACGCGCGAACCCGAAGCTATTTTTGAGGCGAGCAAAGTCAATGCTTCAAATCAGCCTCAAGCAACCAGTGATCCAGAGTCATCTACTGAATTTATTCAACCCAAAGATGATGAGCTGAGTAAAGCTTTTCTACGCCGGCCCCAAGCATTAACCACAGCTTTACCAAAGCCGACGACGAATGCAATATCTCAAAACAAGGAGAATAAAAATCAGAATACTTCTCCACGCAGTTCAGTTCATTCGCAAAAACAGAGCCCACAAAAAATAACTAGGCCACAGCAATCTTTGGATATACCAGAGGAATCTCCTGTAGGAGATGTACAAACAACGATTACAACACGCGCCGTGGAAACTAAACATGTGGCTCTTACCACACCATGATCTATGCTCTTTTTTCTACTTTTCTAATTCTGGCATTAGGACTCAGTTTGGCACTGTCCTATGAATTAAGAACAAAGTTTACCGATTTTTTTGTCGGGTTAATTCCTCAAGGAAAAAGAAAGTTTCAGTCTGCTCGTCAGTTTGCGCAACACATCAATAATGCTGCGGCACCTGAGCAATTACAATCCTCTTGGCATATTCAGCAATGGTGGATATTAGTTGCAGGTCTCCTTTTATTTACCAGTATCTTGATGTTTGCATTTACTAGCCCTGTCACGCCTACTAAGATTGAAGCCGATTATTTAAGACAATCAGATCCACAAATTTATGCATTACTCGAGGGACAAATTTTATCGCCACCACCAGAAGTAGAAGAATCATTGGTTGCTGCGGCCATAGTTGAAGCAAGTATGCTTGAGCAAGCGGATCTTAATAATAATTCTATTCAAGCCAATACTTTGAGTTACGACCCGAGTATTCAGGATGTACATTCTGCCCATTCGTATGACAGTTTAGCAACGGCTGACCGTAAATGGCATAAAATGAACCCGCGCTATAAGCAGCGTCTACTAATGGTATTTAAAATCATGCGTGATCAACATGGTTATGAGCTGGTACTGCTTGAGGGCTATCGTAGTCCACAACGCCAAAATTCCCTAGCCACTAATAAAAATACAACGCTCGCTCGTGGTTATCAAAGTTACCACCAATTTGGCTTGGCAGCCGATGTCGCATTTAAGCGAGATGGAAAAGTCGTTATTTCTGAACGAGACCCATGGGCGATGCGTGGCTATCAGCTCTATGGCGAAGTTGCAGAATCTGTCGGTTTAACTTGGGGCGGACGTTGGACGTCAATCCAAGACTATGGACATACCGAGTATCGAATGCCTGGTTTAAAAAAAACCGCTGAGATGGCTGAAAAGTTGACCTCCGAGGGGCAACTTTTAGCAGCAAATTTAAATTAGTCAGTTGCAATCATGATCCAAATATTGGTTCATGATTTCTAAGACTTCTGAAGTCTTTTCTGCGTGCAACCAATGCCCAGCATCTGCAACCGTTTGAATCTGCGCTTGAGAAAATTGGGATTGAATCGCATCCATATATTCGGGCTTTTCTACATAAGGTGACTTTCCACCACGAATAAATAATGCAGGTTTTTGCCATGTTTTTATATTTTCCCATGAAAGAATTTGAGCATAATTCTGATACAGAGCATCTACATTAAACAACCATTTTCCTTTGCTAAAAGACTTTAGTAAAAATTGAATTACCATTTCTTCTTTGAGATATTCACGCATAATTTCAATGGCCTGCTGGCGATTTTCAATATCAGCTTTTTGCACTGAAAATAATGCTTTGAAAATCTGCTCATGATGATTTTCTTTATACGCAATAGGCGTAATATCCAGCACCACAAGTTGCTCTAACCGATTCCCTGCCACTTCTGTCACTTTCATGACCAATTTTCCACCCATAGAATGGCCGATTAAAGAAAAGTGTTCAATATTAAGCTCATCCAAAGTGTCAATCAGATCAGCAGCCATCAATTCATAAGTCATAGCATCTGAATGTGCAGATAAGCCATGATTACGAACATCGACTTGTAATACATGATGACTCGCATAATAGTGTCGAGCGAGCATTCCTAAATTACTTAAGCTGCCGAATAAACCATGAACGAATACCAGTGTTTTTGCTGTTTGTTGTTCATTTTGATGAAATTGATTATTGAGAATCATATAAAACTTACTGTATTTGATTTCTATAGATATTGAATTTTTAATGTTAATAAATCAAATGACATTTTGATTTTTATTAAAATCTGCTTAGGCTATTTTGAATGTAAATTTGCTTAGGCTAAATTTAAAATATCATATATATGTATTGTGTCTAATATCAGCTTAAATTTTTGAATCAAATTTCGGTTTTAAAAATAATTCAGCGGAATTTTTAAGTAAGAAACACCATTTTCTTCAGGTTTAGGAAATTTTCCTGCAAACATATTGATTTGAATGGCTGGCAAGATCAATTTTGGCATACTTAAAGTTGCATCACGGCGATTGCGCATTTCGATAAAATTAACTTTCTGTGTTTCTGTATTAATATGAATATTTTCATGTTTTTGTACAGAAACGGACGTTTCATATTGATAATGATCCCGGCCCTCTGGCAAATAGTCATGACACAAAAACATCCGCATTTGATCTGGCAATGCGTACAAAGCTTTCACTGAGTCAAATAACGTTGCTGCACTTCCCTTCGGAAAGTCGCAACGTGCTGTGCCGTAGTCAGGCATAAACAAGGTATCCCCTACGAAAACAGCATCGCCAATGACATAGCTTAAACACGCTGGTGTATGGCCAGGGGTTGGAAGGTTATATGCTTTTATGTTGCCTATCAAAAATGTCTCATGATCTGCAAAAAGGTAATCAAATGACTGCGTAGCATTTAAACTCTTAATATCTAAGTGATAAATCTCACCAAAAGTTTGTTGTACGATCTCAATCTTATGGCTAATAGCAGTTTTTCCACCTAGTCTTTGCTTTAAGTACTGTGCAGCACTTAAATGATCGGCATGCACATGTGTTTCTAAAATCCAGTCTACGCTTAGGCTATTTTCTTGAATATAACTAATGATTAAATCAGCCTGCTCTGTATTAGTCTTTGCCGATGCTGCATCATAATCCAACACACTATCAATCACGGCGCAGCGCTGAGTTTCTGGATCACTCACCACATAACTAAAGGTGTTAGTTGCAGAGTCAAAAAAGGCTTTGACTTGAGCTGTTTGCATCATGATATTTACTCCATCACTTTACGGTGTAGCAACACGCCGATGAACATCGCAATTACAAAATAGATCGCTTGATAATACCCCAACCCAATCAAAGTGAAACTCGGTGCAGGACAAATTCCTGCAATTCCCCAACCTATACCAAATAGCAGACTGCCGAGGATCAATTTTCGGTCGACTTTGGTATTTTTAGGAAGTTGTATGACTTCACCATAAAAGGTTTGTGGATGTGACTGACGTACAGCGTTCTGAAAAGGAATAAATGCAACTGCAATTGCACCCATCATCACAAAAGCTAGGCTGGCATCCCACTGCCCGAAAATATCTAAAAAACCAATCACCTTTGCAGGATTCGACATTCCTGAAAGCATGAGACCGATTGAAAATAATCCGCCCCAAATGAATGCCCAAACATTTCTCATTTTAGATTGCTCCAAGCATATGTCGAACGATATACACAGTGATAAAGCCTGCGAACATAAAACTAATCGTAGCGATGATTGAACGTTTGGATAAGCGACTAATACCGCAAATACCATGCCCACTGGTACAACCTGAGCCTAAACGAGTGCCAAAACCTACCAATACGCCCGCAATAATTAACATGAAAGGTGTCGCTTCCATATGAATATCAGGTTGAACAAAAGCTGCGTATATAAACGGAATAATAAACAGACCCAATAAGAACCACAGTGCAGGCGTATTTATAATCCCCTTTAAGTTTAAAACTTGAGAGACCAGACCACTAATTCCCGCAATTCGTCCATTGGTATATAAATATCCAACGGTGGAAATACCGAGTAATATTCCACCTAGAAAAGACCACGCAAAATCGTGCATTGGCAATCACTCATATAATATACATATTTATAATATATATTATATTGAAATAATCAAGTGTCCTTTGTGCCTAAAAGTGCTTGCTATGTCTATGACCACTGTCTACGGAGCATTTTCATCTAGGTTTAAATATTTGGATGGGTACTACTTGTCCGTTCTTGAAGCTTTTAGTCTTTTAGGTAACACCTTAAAGTATTTTTTACATAGTTATTCTTCACAATAGCGTAAAAATCTTGAATATATTCCCGAGAGATTTTGTATTCGACCTTTTTTTAGATTAGAAATACTTAACTTATCTCGTTTTATTTCATTATAGTTTTCATTTAAAGAAACTGAATAGAGTTATGGGTACATTTCTACATCATGATCATTATTTTAGGTTTATGAAACACATTTACGACGTTTGATTATATTTTTATGTAGGTAGATATATGAAAAGTAATGAAATAATCGACTCTTTTTCTAAGCAGTTTATTGGAATTCTGATAATACGCGTTCTGCAAACCATCTTGGTAGCTTAGACACGGCGGCATTCATTTTTAAGGTTTCAGCTGCTTCTATTTCTGCAAGAAAAGACGCTTGTATACCGTCAGAAGAGTTATCAAACAAGTAGGCTCGATCGCAGCATTCTACGGCTTGCATGAGCAGATCCATACTACGGTAGTAACGTTCAATAATTTTCTGTTCAGGAACTGGATGTCCGCCTACACTGACGCGATACTTGACTCGAGCAATATTGATTTGTGGATCTACTGTTGAAACATAATATAGATAGGTTTTGTAACCCTGACGTTTCGCTTCCCGGAGAAATTCAACTTTAGAGATATGCGACATTACCGTCTCAAAAGTAAAACTGACTTTTAAGCGCAGAAACTCAAGCCGAATATAATCAATAATGCGTGCACAGAGATAAGAGTCGATTTCATTAGTTTTAAACTCGATCTTCCATTCATCTAGCACAATTGGTTCATGCGCAAGTAAAGTCACGAACTGTCCCGCTTGAGGACGTTTCTTACTTTTTAAAAAAGTGACCAACTCTGATGCTTTTAAGGAAGGATGATAATGCAATAAATCAAGGCGTTGGCTTTGTCTTAAATTTTGTTCGAGTTCATCTGCATTTAAATATGCCCCAATATGTTGGGGCAAGAGGTAATCTTTAACAGTGCTTTTACCAGAACCATTCGGCCCTGCAAACATTCTTATTCTAGGTTGTCGAGGTGGCATATCAATCTATACAGTTGCGCGTTTCTTTTTACGTGTCAGTGTCGGTAAAACGCCTACATCGACATAAGCACTACTTAAGTCCTGTAAAACAGTTTCATTACCGTGAATATCACGCTCAACCAATTGCTCAGCTTTTGCATAAACCACAGATGAACGCGTAGTTGCCTTTAAAAAAGCATCATGAAAAGCATGAATAGCAAGTTTAGGAATCATATCATCCTCATATTTGCCTGCTTTAATGTCGGTATAAGCTGCCATACACCAACTCCTACTCAAACGATGGTTGATTTTATTTATCTTAACACAATCGGGCACATTGTCTATTTATACAGCACACTGAAACAATAAATTAGATCTTAATATCTGCGCTAATTCCGTGTTGTCTTATTGAGTTACTTTACTTTTGACTCGTTTCGTATCTTCAAGTTTTAAAGCTTTAGCCGTTGGGCAAAAAGCACTTTCATTCATTCCGCTATCAGTTAAACTTTTCTCTTGCTGTTCAAGATAACGGTTGGCCACCATCAACATTACAGGTGCTGTACTTAACTCAATATTGGCCTTGGACAGCGCAGCAATTTGATGATAAGCATCCATACGCTGACAAAATGCAGTTTTCATCTCTGTTGCAGTTGCTTGGTTATCTTTTGAATCTAGAACACTTTTAGTCGAATTCACCGTTGCGGTATATTCAGCCATTTTCTGGTCATATTGCGCCTGAGTCAGTTTTATTGTTTCTGCATAACTCTGGGTTGATAGAAGCGATAATAAAAATAACGAAAAACTAAGCAACGTCCATGTCTGTTTTTTCATGTCTTAAGACTCATCGCCTTCTTTCCAAACGTCTTCATAGTCATCACCATCAATCATAAAACGGTAACCTTCACTTAGAGCCAAGTACGGAAGTACATCTGGCAAAATATCTTGTAACTCTCGTACAGTCATGGTTGTAAAAAAGTCTTGCCCTTCACCCAATTCACCACCATAAATAAACCAAGCAACATTCTCCTCAGTTTCAGGCTTTTTACGTAAACCAACAATGGGTTCTTGATTTAAAGTATGCACAGCGACAGCTACGACATCATCACCTTTTACTTCAACATAAGCAGAGTCAAATTCTTCACAAAGTAGTTTTTGTTCTGCAATCAATTCGTTCAGTGCAGATTGTTGTGACTTTTGTGCCATGCGATGCAGCCCCTTTTGAGCATCAGTCTATCAATAGCACATTTTAAAACATATTTATGCCAAAGGCTTTGCTTATTTACTGGGTTAAATGAAAAACTCATGATTGAAACAGGCTTAAAATGAAAATATGCAGATAAAACCCATCTCAAAGCTTGGCATTTATTTTGCTTAATAGTATTACGTTTTATTAAAAAAGTAATATTGGGGCTAGGAAAATATGGGTTACATCACACGAGAACTCAGTCCTAAAAGCAAATTTTTGCTCAGCTTAGGATCATTTTTAATACCAATGCTCATTTGGTGTGCAGTAAGTTATTTACCATTTATCTGGCATCCGCAAGTACAAATTACAGATTCTGGTAGTGTGCCGTTTTTACAAGAAGGAAGCCGTGTTGATAAAGCTGTGTTTTATCATGAAGCACAAAATGCAGTTGATCATGACTTGGCCGTTCCTCAAGGTAAACTGGTTAACCCAATCTACTTACCAGCCCCACATGAAGTAGTGAAAGCTTTAGTAACATCTTTTACGACGGCTCCAGCACAGGCTGATGCGCCATGGTTACATCAAAGTCTCTGGCATAGCGTCAAAATCGTATTCACTGCATTTTTTATTTCATCAATTATTGGGGTTCCACTTGGAATTCTTTGTGGCTTCTCAAGCACTATCTCAAAACTTGCTGAACCCTTTGTTGAGTTTTTCCGTTATCTACCAGCCCCTGCATTTGGTGCATTAGCCGTAGCAATTCTCGGCATAAATGATGCACCGAAAATTGCCATTATTGTGATTGGGACACTGTTTCAACAAATTCTAATTATTGCCAATACCACTCGGATGGTTGATCAGGGACTGATCGAAGCGGGTTATACACTCGGAACAAATAAAATGAAAAGCCTGTTTCACGTCATTATCCCTGCAGCATTACCTGATATTTATCAAAATCAACGTGTACTACTCGGCTGGGCTTGGACCTATTTGATCGTTTCTGAGTTAATTGGCGCAACATCTGGCATTACCTGGTTTATCACCCAACAAGCTCGCTATCAACACTTCGACAACGTTTTTGCAGCTATTTTGATTATTGGTGTGATTGGATTGCTCTGCGATGTAATTTTAATGAAGCTAGGACAACATCTTTTTAAATGGAAAGTAGGAGCAAAATAATGGGAACTACAGAATTTAATGCTCGTGAGTATTTTAATCAAATTTATCAACGACCTGTCATCTTAGAAGCCAAACAGCTAAGCCAAATCTTTCAGCATGGTAAAAGCTCACGCACAATTTTAAATCAATTAGATCTGAAAATTCATAAGCGTGAATTGATCTGTGTGATTGGTCCATCAGGCTGTGGGAAATCAACCTTTAGCCGAGTTGTGGCAGGTTTAGATCCTTATAGCAGTGGTGAACTGCTAGTAGATGGGCAACCTATTTCAGGGCCAAGCCCTGAGCGCGGCATGGTGTTTCAAGGCTACACGTTATTCCCATGGAAAACAGTAAAGGAAAATGTCATGTTTGGGCCACTGATGAAAGGTGCAAGTCAGGCGTCGGCTGAAGCGGCTGCACGGGAATGGATTAATATTATTGGCTTAGAAAAATATGAAAACCAATATCCACATCAATTATCTGGTGGTATGAAACAACGTGTCGCTATTGCCCGTGCATTAGTCAATGAACCCAAGATTCTGCTGATGGATGAACCATTTGGCGCGCTTGATCCACATACTCGTCAAAAAATGCAGAGGCATCTGCTAGATCTATGGCAAAACATTGATATCACTATCATCTTTGTGACACATGACATGGATGAGGCCATTTTGTTGGCCGATCGTATTGTTGCCTTAAAAGCAAATCCTGGGGAAATTAAAGAAATTATTGAGGTCAATTTACCTCGACCACGACATCAAGATTTAATGCAAACAACTGAGTTTAAAGAACTACGCAAACATGTAGATCGACTTGTCCATGCTGATGAAGATGAGCTTGACCCTGCTTTGGCTGAGTTACCTGTCATCCCACGTATGACGAAAGTTAGTCGTGTGAAGTAAGGAGCTGATCAGATATGTCATATCTATATTTATGTATTGCTATTGTGGCTGAGGTCATTGCAACTTCTGCTCTTAAAGCTTCTGACGGATTTACTCAATGGTTACCCGCCTCAATTACAGTGGTGGGTTATTTAGTTGCAATTTATTTCCTTGCACTGACCATGAAAACTGTTCCTGTGGGAATCACTTATGCGCTATGGTCTGGAGCAGGCATTATCCTAATTTCCTTCATTGGTTGGGTTTACTACAAACAAAATCTTGATGCGCCTGCATTGTTAGGTTTAGCCTTTATGGTCATAGGAATCATCATCATTAATGTTTTTTCAAAAAGTACTGAAATCTAACCCGATGCCTAGTTGCAGCTTTCTTCTCAAAGCATCTGAAATTGAAAGTTTATTTTTATGCGTTTAAGTCAAAACACAAAAGTTTTTTAGGATCTCAAATTGACAAACTTAAACATCAAGCAAAAAGCTTTCTGCTTTGCCACTTGAAGAAAAAATGAAAGAGTATACGGAGAGCTTTGGGATTAAACCTTGAGGCTAAATCCCTCTCTTGGTGAAGGACGTACGGAAACCTTAGAATGATCAGAACTTGCAAAAATTCCAAATAAAACAGACATTAAAGAGGTTTTTGATCTAAGTTAAGATTGACCCCCAAATGCCCCTAATGTTGTTGCCCAAAAGCCCATGCATGAGCTAATTTACCCAACTGAAGTGCAATAGTCAGAAAGCCAAATCAAATCAATATTTGAGCCAGACTATAGATAGACTTTACGATTTCCAATGCCAATGAGCCAAGTCCCTCACTACAAGAAATCCGAATAGATGATGAATGTCTTAGAGCTGTCATATTACTTGAATTTTCTTTTGTCTGAGCGGAAATGATCACACTATATCAGGATTAAACTTGAAGTATGTGTCATTGATAAAGAAAGTGTTTTAATACATCACCCTCAAATACAAAAGAGGCTTTCTTTTAAAGAAAGCCTCTTAAAAATTATTTGTATTATTTCAGACCTTCGACCAATTCAGGAAAGATCACACCATCAACATCTACCTTCGTGCTATACACACCATTTTTGACGTTAAACTCATTCACAAAATATGTTGAACCATAAATCGAATCTAACCCATTGCCTTTGGCAAAGACTTTCTTGTTCGCATCTATATCCAGTAAATGTGTTCCATCTATAAATTGTAAATATTGAGCTGGTTCAACACCAACACGTTTGGCCATGATTTTGACTGCATCATCACGCGTTGCCGGATCATTGATGTATTTAACGGTTTTATCCCATACTTGTATGATTTTTTTCCAATCTTCTTTATGTGAGGATAGATGTGCCGTATTCACCGTTAAAGTGTCATAAATCAAACCAGGTTTGTCTTTAGAACTATAAATAATTTTAGAACCCGCAACAGCTTTCAAAGCCTGATTTGCAACGGGTTGCCATACAGCAATTGCTGCAACATCGGGACTTGAAAATACTTGAGGGAGCTCATTGGTAACAGCATTTACTAAAGTCACATCAGTCGCTTGAATTTTATAATCACTTAACGCGGTAGATAACAAATGATGATCAACTAGCCCTTTTTCAACAGCAATTGATTTCCCTTTCAAATCTGAAATTGAGTTGATCCCATCTTTCGCAATAATAACGTCATTTCCAGCAGAATAATCAGTGGCCATAATCATTACGCCCTTGGTTCCTCCAGAAGCAATGACCAAATTGTCCCCATTCGATACTGAGATTGCATCTAATTGGTTCGCTGAGAATGCGTTAATAGATGCCGAATAATCGAACCACTTAAATTCAACATTCAAGCCTGCATCCTTTAACCACCCCTTTTCAATTGCAACTTGCCAAGCAACCCAGCCAGGCCAATCACTATAGCCAATGGTGATTGGCTGTGTGTTGGTTGAGGCCGATGCCGTTTTCTGCTTTTCTGGAACCTTGGCAGTATTGTCACACCCTGCCAAGAATGTAGCAGAAACCATAGATACTGATAAAAATACGTGTTTAATCATGAGGCTATCCCCGATGCAGTTAGGCTTAAAGTTGCTCTCTAATAGATGTACAGCATTATGATTTCAATGCATTCAGATTTTCGTTTTGCGGAATCGGAGGCATTACGGCATCCATAAGCTCCAAATGCCCTTTAATCACCCCTTTCAAGGCAATGAATTTTTGACTTAAAGCTTTTAACTCAGTGCTTAGACCCTGCAAAATCATCACTTCTAGAATCTTTTGCTCGTCCAATTGAATATGCAGTGAGCTCACGACTTGTTCTAAAAATTGGCGCTGTAAATCTAGCAATTGGATCCTAAGTGGAGTCACACTGGCGTTATAAAGTAAAGTGAAAGTCCCTACCATCACGGCGTTACGTTGCTCTTGATCCGCGATCAAATGCTTATTGATCATATCGACGATTGCTTGCGAACGGCTTTCATAGTGTTGATCAACAATTTTTTGATCCAATGCATCAACGGTTCGTTCTGGTACAGTAATACTGATTCGCGCCAACTTTGGTTTAGACACGTCGTTATCCTTTTTTCGTTAAATCTTGTTTAATGTAAATTCCAGCTCTTGCACTTAAAATTTCTATGGCAAATAGCTTAAGTATGGAGATTAAAGCGATTAAACTCTCTTTGAAGTGTTTAGACATCTGCAACTCCTATCAGTATTACCAAAAAAGTTTTTTGTATTACCAATGAATAAGCAGAATGCATGCCAATTTTTTAAAGCAAATTTAAAGCTACAGCGCATAAAAACGTTTATTTTTTGTGCGGAATTATTTTTTATTTTTAGAAGTGACACATCTAAGTGCATTGTGGGAAATCAAAGATGATTTTCAGTAAAACATTTATAAAATAAGAGCTAGCATACCAAGTAATAACCATCGTCAAGAAGATACGGGGGCAATACTACTTATCCAGATATCAATCTGGCAGATAAAAAAAATCGCCAAATGGCGATTTTTTCTTTATTGATACACTTTCTGGAACTCACCCAAAATTGGTGCGGAAACACCATCTTTATAGACATATCGAGAGATAATTCCTTTGTCAGTATAAATATTCATTTTAATTGAGCTCGTGCCTTTTAAGCTGCCCATCAAATTCACAGGCGCTAAAATATAATTCGTAGAACGGTTTGCACCTAACACATGATCATGCACTGTAGGGCCTGTTACAGCAAAGGATTGGCTTTTTTTCTCATTTGTAAATTCAACCTTTTGGATATCATATTTGTTATAGGTACTACTCAAATGAATTTTTAATTTAAGTAACTCCTTGTTCGATTCATTCCAGCTTACAGTAACTACTGGACAAAGCTCATTTTTCGCACAAATCAGCAAACCTGTCGTACCCACATTTTGACGACTTGGGTCTGTAGCGGTCGTTGCACAACCCGAAAGGAACATCGCTCCTAACCCCATGAGTAGCCATTTTTTTGGTGATACGTTCATTATCATTATATTTTACTCCTAGAAACTTAAAAAACTTTGAAAGTTCAAATAAGGGATGACTTAACATACGTACTATTTTTGACGAATCTGCGCCTAAATCAAGCTTTTTATTACACTACGATATAAATTTTATACGATTAAGCACCATCTGCAAAACCACTCACAGTAGCTGACTGAAAACAGCAGTTATGTTTAATCAAATTTTTCACGGGTTTGCTCTAACGCACGCATAAATACAGGAAAGATTATCTTTTCTACAAAAGCCATCAAGCAAATATCGTTCATTATAAATATTATACGCAGTCAGCAATTCAGTTTTAAAAGACAAATGAAACCGATCACTATGCATGACGAACTGAATCAACATCAATTATACTAAGTCCAAAAGATCACGACTGATACAGCCGCCAATGAAATTTTTTACTTGTGCATCCTGCCAAAACCAAGTCTTTTTTGCTAACTCACAATGTGTGAGTTGCCAAACTACACTCGGTTATATTGCATCAGAAAAAGACATGGGGAGTTTTGAACAACATAGTCCCGTACTTTGGTTGGCGCTCAATGAACAATATCAAGAAAAACGCTATAAACCTTGCTATAACTATCAGCATCATCAAGTGTGTAATTGGGTCATTCCAGCTGAAAGTAGCGATATTTACTGTGAATCATGCGTGCTTACCTATACCATCCCAAGTCTAGAGAATCCTGATCATATCGTCTACTGGTCCCGCCTCGAACATGCTAAACGCCGTTTTTTATATTTAATGCAACGTCTTAATATTATGCCGAGACCCAAATATAACGATGATGACCGTTCTGGGCTACGCTTTAATTTTTTAATGCCAGAACAAGGTCTGCCTGTGCTGACTGGACATGCCAATGGTGTCATTACTCTCAATGCCAGTGAAGCAGATGTTATTTATCGTGAAACCACACGTATTAAAATGGGGGAAAATTATCGAACACTTTTGGGTCACTTTCGCCATGAAAGTGGGCATTATTATTTTGATCTCATTAAATCGCTCCACCCTGAACTGGTCGATGAATTTCGTCAGTTTTTTGGTGATGAACGCCAAGACTATAACGAAGCACTACGACGTCACTATGAAGATGGCCCACCACAAAACTGGGATAAATTTTATGTGAGCTCCTATGCCAGTACACACCCATGGGAAGATTGGGCAGAAACATGGGCGCATTATTTACATATGATGGATACGTTAGAAACCGCTTACTACGCAGGTTTAATTGTTCGAAACAACAGGAAAGACGAGAATGACTTAGCCTTTTATGAGAACCCCATAGGCGCTCAAGATTTTGATCTACTACTGAAACAATGGATGACACTAACCTTTAATTTGAATGCTTTGAATCGGAGCATGGGGTTAGAGGATGCCTATCCTTTTACCTTGTCCAATCCAGTACTCGATAAATTACGGTTTATTCATAAACATGTGTTGGGTAAAGCGTTTCATCTCGAAATAACTTGAACCTAAACCCTAAAACCAAATATGAAATAGTTAAATGATCACATCACGAACTTTGATGTATCTCAGTAATAATTGTCATAAAATAAAAGACATGTTTAGCCTATATAGATAACTGCCGTGCTAAAAACTATGCTTTCACAAAGACATCATGCTTTACCACGGTCTTTTATTTTAGGATTAATTATTGCTTTATTCCCTGCCTGCCAGTTGGTCAAAGTTAAAGAAAAAACCATTCACCAATCCATTCGTAATAAGTCGGAAAATATATTAACGCATGACCAATTAAGTACCGAAACCCTAAGTTTATTAAAACTACTTAGCCTGACTCCACAACAATGCACTGCTAAATTGGAAATATGTTTAAACCGCTTAAATCAACAAAATACCATTGCTGTTGATGAACGTTATGCAGCATTAAGTGAACTATATTTAGCCCAAGCATTACAGCTATCAAAGCAAAGAGACTGTACCCAATCAGAGACCTCGGGTGAGAATCCTTGCTTGCAGAATAGCCTAGAAGCATTTGACCAAAGCTTACGCTATAGCTATGTATACTTATTTAAAATGCAAGAAAGCCCGAGTACCCGCGTTTTTGATCAAAGACAAATGCATGTCAGAAGCTTTTATAATGTTGCATTATCACGTCTCATTACTACGGCGTACCACACACAGCCTTTTCAGCAAGTTCCTTCGCAACTCAACATAAAAAAAAGCAGATACCTCATAAGCTTAGAACACTATCCCGAACTCAAAAATAAAGGTATCGAACGAGTTCAATCAAGTTATAATTTAAATTTCTCAGGTTTCTATCAAGTCAACCGTCAAGATGGTCTTGGTGCCGAGTTTGTGGTCGCTACAGCGTCGGAACCACCCACTAAAAATGATTTTATCCTTGACCCTATATTGTTTTATCAAAATCAGCGCAATCCAAATATACATTCTGCACAATATTTGTCTGTCACTGCTACAGCACAGCCCCAAAATGCAGAAAGTGATATTGAAAATATCCTCAACGGAACAGCTACTTTTGAGATTGAGTTATTTAATCCATATACACAAAAGTACGTTAAAATTAATCAACAAAAATACATCCTCACCGCAAATTATTCCGTACCTTTTGCCTATTGGTTAGCTGAAAATAAATTAGGCTCAACAGGTTATTTAACCTTACTTGATCGAACGGAACGCTTACGGATGCCGCATGTCTATATGCTTGAACCGTATCAACCAAATAAGAAAATTATTATCCTCATTCATGGCTTAGCCAGCAGTCCTGAAACATGGATCAACCTGACCAATAACATTTTAGGTGACAAAGTCTTACGTGAAAACTTTCAAGTTTGGCAGGTATTCTATTCGACCAATATGCCCATTTTTGAAAGTCGCTATCAAATTCACGCCCTAATCAAACAAGCCTTTGCACAGGTTAAACCTAACTCTCGTTCAGCCAGTGATGCTGTGTTGATTGGACATAGTATGGGAGGCGTGATTAGTCGTTTATTGATCAGTGAGCAAGATATTTCGGAACAAGTGATTCCACTTTTAAACTATGAACAATACATTCGCTTGCAACAGTATCCGATCATCAAAGACCGTTTTCAGTTCCACTCAGACTTACCTATTGGACGTGCAGTATTTATTGCTGCACCTCACCGTGGCAGTGAACTGTCCGATCGCTGGTATATGGAGGTAGTGAAAAAAATGGTGAAGCTACCAATCACTTTTTTTAACCAAGTTGATATGCAGTTGAATGGCAGCTCTAGCACTAAAGGTATGGTGCAATCAGGACCAGATGAATTAAGTCCAAAGTCTCGTTTTATGACGTTGACCCATAACATCATGCCTGTTTCCACCATTCCCTATCATTCGATTATGGGTAACTACCGTCAGACCAATGATACACGTGAAATGAGTGATGGTATTGTGCCCTATTCGAGTTCACATTTAGACCATGCTGTATCTGAAAAAATTATTAAAGCGAAGCATTCAGTACATGAAGAAGCAGAGACCTTATTGGAGTTACGTCGTATTTTAAGACTGCACCTTGAACAAAACCCAAACAGATAATCAAATACTTCTAAGTTTTTGATATAATTATCTTATTTTTAAAAAAATATAGCCAAGCTTTAATAAGTAAATGCTTTAACACTTTTTGAATATTTTCGCTCTAGCAAGGAATACAGCACAATGCTTCCATTCCCCATTCAGCACCGACTGGCTGGTTTTTACTTCTTTTATTATTCTATTGTAGGCACATTCATGCCGTTTTGGAGTTTATATCTCGAAGATCAAGGCTTTAACTACAGTGAAATCGGTATTCTTTCATCCATTGCCATTATTACCCGTTTTTTTGCCCCGTTTATTTGGGGTTGGATTGCAGATAAATCAGGGAAACGGATGCTCTTAGTCCGAGTTGCTACATGGATGGAAGCTTGTATTTGGTTCATGATTTTTATCATTCCAAACTCCTTTCAAGCCGTTGCTCTGCTCATGCTGATTTTTAGTTTTTTCCAAAATGCAATTTTAGCTCAATTTGAAGGTGTTACTCTATTTTGGCTCGGAGAACAACGGAGTGCATTATATGGAAAAGTCCGGAAATGGGGTTCTATTGGTTTTATAGTCGGTGTGTTTGGTATTGGTGCATTATTAGAAATAATTCCAATTTCTATGCTGCCCATTCTACTACTATGTATTTCTTTTTTGGCTTTTCTTTGGTCGTTTAGCATTCGTGAGCCAACCACAGCTCCCAATTCTCAAAAGCACCTTGAGCCACTCTTACCTATCTTAAAAAAGCCTGTCGTAGCCGCATTTTTTAGCATTGAATTTATTCTACTTTTTTCACATGCCCCATTTTATAGTTTCTATAGCAACTATTTAAAACAAACAGGCTATTCAACCACTGAAATTGGTTTTTTATGGTCAGTGGGCGTCATGGCTGAAATTATTATGTTTGCCGTTGCTCAGGTGTTTTTCAAACGTTTTTCATGGCGGCTCCTTGTTTCTGTTTGCCTCATTCTCACGGCGCTACGCTGGTTTTTGATAGGTTCTTTTCCACAAATCTTCACGATTCAATTTTTAGCACAAACCATTCATGCCTTTAGTTTTGGTTTATTCCATTTGATTGCTATGCGCATCATTTTCCAAAATTTTAGTTTAGGCCAACAAGGCCGTGGACAGGCACTTTATAGCACCATGTGGGGCCTTGGCGTCGCATCAGGCAGTATTCTTGCAGGACATTATTGGAACATTCTATCGGGCGAATATATTTTTATTTTGGCTGGTATTGTCGTCTTATTCGGGCTGTCTTTGGTAATCTTTCTGCCCAAAGAAGTACAAGCTTAAGCCGCTTTTTGAGCGACACTTATAGCTTGGGTAGTTAAACTAACATAGCCTTTCTATACGTGGATCTCTCGATATCTATGGAACCATGGTTGAGTTTGTTCAAGTTGATTGGCCAATTGTAGTAGCAAGTCTTCACGGGCAAAAGGCGCAATAAACTGCGAACCAAGCGGTAGGTTATCAGCATTCCAATACAAAGGTACAGACATTGCGGGTAAGCCTGTAATATTTGCCAGTTGTGTAAAAGGCACCCAAAGCAGATTATCTTTTACAATTTTATCTACCAACTTCCCTTGAGCGAGCAAATGCACCTTACCGACTTTAAGTAGGCTTTTTAGAATCGGCTTTTGCCATAAAGGTGTAGAAACTTGTCCATTTTTGGGCGCGACTGAAGCAGTTGCAGGAGTTAAATAAAGATCATAATGGTCAAAGAATTGGTTCATACGAGTCACATATATTCCCCAATGATTCAGGTTATGAATATATTCTAAGGCTGTTGTTTTCGCACCAAAGGCAGCCAGAGTTAAAGAATCCAACTCGAAATCGCCTGCTGTTGTTGGGACTTGTTGTTTGATCTGCTCTAACATATACGAAAATTGACTGAACCATGTCGTGATAAAGTCGCGGGCCAATGCCATACCATCAATTTCAGGTTGTGCTTCAACTACTGTATGCCCTAATGACTCCAACAAATGTGCCGTATGCTGTACAGCAGCAATAGCATCTTTAGATACTGTAGTTCCAATAGGAGACTGCGTACAAAATGCAATTTTAAGTTTTTTTACTGGCTGCTGTAGACAGGCCAAATAGCTTTGGCCGGGCTGTTCAATTTTAAACAATGAGCTATGTTCCGCACCGTGCGTTGCATCAAGCATTGCAGCACTATCTCGCACAGTTTTCGCCAATACATGCTGTATGGCTGCACCATGCATTGCTTTACTCATATCTGGACCCCACGGCGTAACGTCCACGACTTGGTTTAAGACCGAATAAACCACAATATGATGCAGGGATCCGAATTGATCCTCCCCCATCACCAGCACCAGCAATCGGTACAATCCCTGCTGCAACGGCCGAAGCAGAACCACCAGATGATCCACCACTATTATGTTTTAAATTCCATGGATTACAACAACTACCCCAAGCATCAGGTTCAGTAATACCTTTAATACCAAATTCAGGCGTATTGGTACGTCCAAAGGTCAAGATCCCAGCTTTCTCCCAGCGGTTCACTATTTCTGCATTGTGCTGTGCAATATGCCCCGTTCGTTTAAAGGCTTGGCACCCATAAGAGGTGGGATAACCCGCATATTCCTGAAATAAATCTTTAACTAAAAATGGTACACCAGCAAATGGCCCAGATAACACATTCTGAGCGCGCTTTTTAGCATAATCATGCATGGGAATAATAATGGCATTTAAGGCTGGATTAACTTGCTGACTGCGCTCAATCGCAAGTTGTAATAATTCAGCAGGATGGACTTGTTTTTGTGCAACTAACTCAGCCAATCCTAAAGCATCGTATTGCAGGTATTCAGAAAAAATCATTGTGATCCAAATATATAATTCTTATTGTTATCTAGTTTTACCTGCTTTTAGATTAAGAGGCAATACGTACTTGGTTCCGCCCTAATGTTTTCGCTTGGTAAAGCGCCCGATCTGCCTGATTTAAAATACTCTGTAGACTATTTTGCGTTGGTAGCACCTGATGCACTACGCCTAAGCTCACGGTCATATTTAAAACTGCATGCGCCACTTGAGTCTTGGACAACGCTACGGCACGACAAATACGCTCTGCAATCATTTCTGCTTCAACTAAGTTCGTATTCTTCAACACCACAACAAACTCTTCTCCCCCCATACGTGCAAATAGATCTTGTTCACGCAAATTACTTTTGACCGTGGCTGCAAAGCTTTGTAGCAAAACATCTCCTATATAATGCCCATATTGATCATTCATTTTTTTAAAATGATCAATATCAAGCATAATAATCGTAAGCGATTTGAATTGATTTTGTTTTAGTAGATTCTCAGTTTCTGTAAAGAAAAAACGACGATTAGCCACATGAGTTAAAGGATCATGATTGGCAAGATATAAGACTTCCTTATATAAAGCATGCCGATTTCGGCTTACGATACATAATAGCAAAGGCGCAATCATCAGCATGCACAGACCAATTCTTACGGACATTGACGTTGCCAAAAAATTATCTGCAGTTCGTGAAATATAATAGGTTGTTAAACTATGATATAGCACCAAGCAGACCGTACTATTAATTACACTGACGTAAAATAAATTATAACTCAAGGCCGCCCAAATCAACCCTGCTAAAGGAAAAAGTAAAGCGCCTGGACCAAAGAAAATATGTGTACAAGCCACAGAAACAATAACAGAAAATAGTGGCAATAAATCTATAAACTTTGTCTCACACTGCCTCCGATTTTTCCAAATATTGGTGAACTTTTTCCCAGTCGGGAACGTAAGCATCAATGGTAAAATGGAGATACAATTTAAGACTTCACCCGTCCACCAAATATAAAACTCAGACCAAGAGTCATCTGCCGTCATAAATGTATGTGGCATATGTGGAACAACGGTCACAGCAAAAATCGCACTAAAGAAACAGCCAATAAATATACAGACTAAAAATAAATAGAGAAAATTTAATCCTTTATTATCAGAACGATAATCTATTTGTAAATATTGAATAAAAAACAGAGAGACACTGACTGTAATAAAATTGGCAACAGTTAATGCTAAAGTTAGTTCAAAATGGTTTCCCGTTACCAAGTCCGCAGACATATAACCAATAAAAGCGCCTATCCATCCCCCCAGATTTCTTAACTGAGGAAATCTTAAAAACAAGCCGATGAGTACAGCATTGGCGGGCCAAAAATAAGCAAAATATGCAATCGGTCGTGTCAGTATTCCAAGCAAACAACAGACAAAAATGACCAAAGCAATCAATGCACATGCGCGGCCATGCTGTTTAAAGTTAAATGGTACTTCTGTTAGCTTTCCTGCGTACAAAATATTCCCTCATGTTTACATGAGTTTAGCAACATCATGTTTTTTTATTGTCCTTTAGACTTCAAATACTCATTGAATAGAAGTCATTTTGCATTGACAATATTTACTAAACAAACTGTATAGATTGTTAGGTGGCGTTTCAATATTATTTTTTATTTATGCTCTAAATTTATATCATTTGTAAAAAAAGTTGCCCATTTAAAAAAGCCTCCAAATCAGGAGGCTTTTCTATAGTGAGCTTATTTTGCTTCAGAAGCAGCTACTGGCACTGACGCACCTGCCTCCTCAGACTCTAAAGGTGCAGCATCAATCATGTCAGGGCTCACCTCAATATTGGTTACTGGTGTTTCGGTTGGTGAACTTTCCACTGCTGTTTGTTCAGCTTCTTGTTTTTTATCGCTACATGCCGCAAGCGACAGCATCGTTGCAGAAGCTAAAACCACCAAAGCCATTTTCATGTTAATCATTATTCACCTTCGAATTAGTCATCAATTACCTGAAACCATACTACGTATTTTGATCCAGTTTAAAGTATTAGTTTGTGAGCAATCTTTTGAAATTAAGGCAGAATTATAACATCATTAAAGCAAAATGATAAAAACAAGTCCGACTTGAGTTTGTTTTTATCATTTCTCATATAACCCAATACAACCTTTGGCTTAAACAGGATAAGCTGTGGCAACCTCTTGGCTAATCATGGCTGCTGTCACTGCAGATAAAGTCCACCCTAAGTGCCCATGTCCTGTATTAAAAAAGACACGTTCTAATTTACCACGGCGCACTACAGGCATCATATTCGGCATCATCGGTCGAAGGCCCGCCCAAGGTACCGCATGCTCTGTCGAGACTTTAAAATTACGATTAGTCCAGTCCACCAAAGGCTGAATACGATCCGCTCGAATATCACGGTTATAGCCATTAAACTCAGCTGTTCCCGCTACACGGAATCTGTCTTTACCTAAACGTGAAGTGACGATTTTTGCACTTTCATCCAGCAAGCTTACCCATGGTGCATTTTGCTGACTCTCTTCGTCATTCAACATAACGGTAATCGAATAACCCTTCACTGGATAGACATTGACACGTTCTTGGACTAACTCTGCCAGTTGGTAACTGCCTACACCAGCACAAACCACAACAGCATCGGCAGCCAAAATCTCAACATCATTCGGTGCCAATTCTACATTTTCAGAACTCGGTTGTAATTTCACCTCAACACCCGTCGATAGATGTTGAATATCCGTTACATCCATCCCAAAACGGTATTTTACACCTAATCTTTGGGTGACTTCTGCCAAACCTGTGGTGTACTTATGAATATCACCCGTGGCATCACCTTCACAGTAGAATCCTGCATAATAGTCACCAGTCAGGGTCGGCTCAATTTGCTTAATTTCTTCATTGCTTACACCGCAACGTTCAAGCCCACCTTTATTCAACATATCATTGACGCGAATAGCAACGTCATAGTCTTGTTTATTATGATAAAAATGTAAAATTCCACGCTTCTCTAAGTTAAAGTCAATTGACTCTTTTTCAGCAACTTCAAATAAGCGCTGACGAGCCAATAGAGCTAAGCGGACCGTTTCGTGGGTATTGGTCTCATAATGTTTAATATTGCCTAGAAATTCCATCAACCATGCATATTTATGCACACTAAAAGATGGATTCAGCAACAACGGCGCAGATTTTTGAGACATCCATTTCATGCCTTTCAGCACTGTCGATTTTTGGTTCCAAACTTCAGCATTGCATGCAGACAGTTGTCCACCATTTGCAAAAGAAGTTTCCATGGCTGGAAATAAATGACGGTCAACAACGGTCACTTGATAGCCAAGTAAACTTAATTCATACGCAGTTGTGACGCCTGTAATTCCAGCACCAATGACAACGACATGACACATAGACACCTCCTTTTTATTGTTTGATGTCAAACCCCATCTGTCATGTGTACCTGAGAGCTTCGATCTAAAACTTCCCATGAAGCTTTAAACCATCCCCTTCGGTGAGTGATTGAACACTTCTCTCCAGAGTTTTTCATTATTACAGTCCTTTTGCCTGAGAGTTTCCGGGGTCGTTGCTCCTTCGGCGAATGCAGAACATTTCTCTCCTGCAATAATGCTTATTATTCTATGAGCAATTTATATACCATGTAATCATTAAATTTAAAACTACTCTCAAAGTATTATATTGTCGTTTATTACGATCCACATTGATCCAATATGATAATGAACTTTGCACTATAATGGATAAATTCCTGCTTTATGCTCCAAAATATGACTCTTCCAAATGCTCAATTTTCAGACTATAAAACAGTTATTCAACAGCATAGTCTTCAGAAATTATTCAGCTCTAATTTACTTCGAATAACTACATTTGATTCACTCCAGAGCTTTTATGCACCTTTTGATACCATCAATCCTCATGCCAAAATCGTGCTCGTGGGGATAGCGCCAGGACAACTACAATGGCGAAATGCTGTGACAGCTTGTAAGGATGCACTACAACAAGGTTATTCTGATAGTGAAGCACTTAGTATTGCCAAAGCAACTGGTGCATTTAGTGGTCCACTTCGGCAAAACCTGATTAAAATTTTGGATCATGTTGGTTTGCATGAAAAACTTCGCATTGAAACGACCGCTGAGCTTTTTTTACAGCAACAGCATTTGGTACAACACAGCTCACTACTCAGGCAGTGCATATTGAATAATGGCAAGAATTACACAGGAACATCACCGAATATGCTTAGAAATGCTTTTTTGAGACAGCATGTAGAGCACTATTTTATTCCCCAAATTCAAAATCTACCCGATGCGTTGTATATCCCTTTGGGCCAAAGTGTGATTGAAGTTTTAAATTATTTATCTAGCTTAGGCTATTTAAGCCAAAACCAAATTTTAGATGGTTTTCCCCATCCTTCTGGCGCAAATGCAGAAAGGATTCAATACTTTTTAAACTTAAAAACCAAGGATCAACTGTCCAACAAAACTAATCCTGAGAAAATTGATCAAGCGAAACAACAGTTAATTGAAAAATTAGAAAGACTCGAACTCTAAATTTGCTTACTCAGTAAGACCAAATGAAGGTTAATCAAAGGTTGTCCTACATTGGCACTTAATAAGTAAGATGCCGTTTTCTGAGTATCGTGATAACCATAACGTGCTTAATATGCCAACAGCTCTTTTCTTACATTTAAGATTAGCTTTCATACGCAAATAAAAAAAGTCAGACCGAAGTCTGACTTTAATGTCTATTCCCTTAAATAGGAAGAGAATTCTCTAGTATTCAATCGGCGCAAATGGTGCAATGACATCCGCATTTTGTGCACGATGGCGCATAAAGTGATCCATTAAAACAATCGCAAGCATTGCCTCTGCAATCGGAGCCGCACGTACACCCACACAAGGGTCATGACGACCTTTGGTTAATACGTCAGTATCTTCACGATTAATATTGATCGTTTTACCTGGTGTAGTAATAGATGCTGTTGGTTTAAGCGCAATTGCAACACGAATGGTTTGACCACTCGAAATACCACCCAAAATGCCACCGGCATGGTTCGCGAGGAAGCCATCTGTGGTTAACTCATCTCGGCTCTCATGTCCGAACTGACCAGCAACGGCAAAACCATCACCAATCTCAACCCCTTTGACAGCATTAATGGACATCATGGCATGGGCAATGTCAGCATCTAGACGGTCAAAAACAGGCTCACCCCAACCTACAGGTACTTTTTCAGCCAAAATTTCAAGCTTTGCGCCACAACTGGTACCTTGTTCACGCAATGAAGTCACCAGTGCTTCAAAACGCGGTACGGCATCGACATCACCGCAGAAAAAAGGATTATTGGGTACTTCATTCCAATCCAATTTTTCAGCAACTTCAGTTCCAATTTGGGTCACATGACCACGAATTAAAACACCAAACTTTTCGGCCAAATATTTTTTCGCAATCGCGCCCGCAGCCACACGCATAGCCGTTTCACGCGCACTCGAACGACCACCGCCACGGTAATCACGGAAACCGTACTTTTGTGTATAAGTATAGTCTGCATGTCCCGGACGGAAGCTTTGTGCAATGTTACCGTAATCTTTGGATTTTTGATCGGTGTTACGGATCAATAAACCAATTGGTGTACCTGTTGTTTTACCTTCAAACACACCTGAAATAATTTCAACTTCATCAGGTTCTTTGCGCTGCGTGGCAAATTTCGAGGTGCCCGGCTTACGACGGTCTAAATCTTTTTGCAAATCGTCTGCTGTAAGCTCAAGACCCGGTGGAACACCATCCACAATCGCCATTAAGCCTACACCATGAGATTCACCACAAGTCGTTACACGGAAGAGTTGCCCTATACTATTACCTGCCATGTCCAACGACTCCTTTTATGCTTGAACAGATTGAATGAATAAATCACGGAATTGACGGCACTGAGCTGCAGTCAATGCAAAGATTCCTGTACCGCCTTTTTGGAACTGTAACCAGTAAAAATCAACGGTATTAAAGTTTTGGCGCATTGCCCATTCAGAATTACCCACTTCAATCACAATGAGACCATCTTCAGTTAAGTAATCTGGTGCTTGAGCTAACATTTTACGAACCAAATCCAAGCCATCTTGACCCGCTGCCAGTGCCAATTCTGGTTCATGGTGAAATTCTTCTGGTAAGTCTGCCATGTCTTCAGCATCCACATAAGGCGGATTAGACACGATGAGATCATATTGATTTTCAGCAGGAATTTTGGCAAACAAGTCAGACTCAAGTAAAGCCACTTGATATTGTTTGTCGTGGTGTTCTGAGTTAATTTGAGCCACTTCTAAAGCTTCTTTAGAAATATCAGTTGCATCCACTTCAGCATCTGGGTAGGCATAAGCTAAAGCAATCGCGATACAACCTGAACCCGTACACATATCTAAAATACGTTGTGGTGTTTTTGGATTTGGATTTTCTGGCAAGTTATTGACTGCCTCACCCATTTGGCCATTTTCACCTAAGCAATAAGGTGAAAAACGGTTTTGAATCAATTCTGCAATCGGTGAACGCGGAATCAGTACACGCTCGTCGACATAATATGGTTTGCCATCAAAATATGCCAAATTAAGCAAATACGAAGTCGGTACTTTTTCATTAATACGACGTTCTAATAAACTTAAAACTTCTGCTTTTTCACTTGGCAGTAACTTTGAATCTAAGATTTCAGCATCTGCATTCCAATCTAAAGATAAAGTCTGTAACACCAACGCTGAGCTTTCAGCAAAATAGTCTTCTGTACCTTGACCTAAATGTGCATCGTATTGACGTAATGCTGTCACTCCAAAACGGATAAAATCACGAATTGTACTTAAGTTTTCAGCGGCTTCCTGTATATGTTCAGGGCTAATAGTCGGGCGATCCACTAAAGGCGTCTCCAAGGTCATTGTAAAAACGCCTTATGATACCCTGTTTTTCTATGATTTATAATGTTTTGATGCACAGCAAACACATTTTCATACGCTTTGCACTTATTTGCTTATACTGCCTGTACGTGCTTCGTACATATCTGCACGGGTTTGTGTCATTTGCATCAGACATGAAATCCGCTGAACTTCAGTCTTTTCATTTTTCACAATGGGTTTGTTATTACAAATTTGATCACGCTGCTCAAGCCATTGCTGATGAGATTGTTTAACCAAAGCTTGCTCATTAGTAGGGGTTTTGTCTAAATATATTTTGAACACTTTTTTTAAGCGTTTTTTTTGTACTTTATATTCTTTACTCATGCATGTATCAATCTCACTCAATACATTACCCGTTTGTTTCATACATATTTCATATTCTTTACTTGGACCCATCGCAAAGGCTGAACCACCGCACAATCCCATTACAAGGAGTAGACCTAATATCTGTTTCAATTCCATTCCCCAAAACAAATGTTCTTTAATCATTTTTTAATCTAATCATTCACAACATCTACGCGTTGCAGCGCTTTAATATAACATCCTATTTTGTATGAACATACTAAACACTTATAAAATTTCCACATCCTTACTTTTACATGAAGTCACAGGCTTTACATTGAAATCAGATCAAATGGCTTTATTATGAAATGAATTATTTTGCTGATTACGTCCCAATCTATGAGTTATAAACACAATAATCTAATGGCGATGCGTGAGCGTTATTGGAATGACACTGAAAATAACCACGTCGACATTGAAAAAGCTTTTTTCAAAACCTACTACAACAACAAGGTATCTTTGACTGCGCGACCGTTGAAGATGCAAAATATTTCTTTTTTAGTCTACCAAGCATCATTATTGTTAAAGGTTATGCACACGGTTTTATGCACCAACCTGTGCAAGAAATGATTCTACAACACATTCAAACGCATAAAAATGAACTGATTCAGAAGAACAAACTTAAAATCCAATTTCGCATGAAAACCTCAGGTTGAGCTATTTTTAAGTACTTATCTGACACTTATAAGCTTTTTTAACTCGCTATTCAGCAAGTTGAACTTTTTTAATACGTGAATACACGATATTATCCGTTACAATCTTAAGTGCTGCCCTTGCTGATGAAAGGATTTTACTGAATTATGTCAGATCACAACGATAAGCTTAAACAACTGAAAACCTCCTCTATGGATCGTCGTTTATCGATTGCCAAAGCTTCGTTGCTTGCTGGAACACGTTGGGCAGCTTCTAGCGCAACGTCTATGTTTTCTAGTGAAGAAGAAAAAGAAAAAAAACGCAAAAAAGCCATGAAAGAACAAGCCGATTATTTGGTATCTGAAATTGGCAAGCTTAAAGGTTCCATCGTCAAAATTGGCCAAATGATGGCACTATATGGTGAACATTTTTTACCAGAAGAAATCACACAAGCGTTAAATACTCTAAACAATCAAACAGTCGCTTTAGCATGGCCTGCGATTAAACAGCAATTACACAGCCAATTGGGTTCTAAACTGGATGATTTAACCATCGACCACGAACCTTTAGGCACTGCATCACTTGCACAAGTGCACCGCGCAACACGTAAGTCTGATGGTTTAGAGGTGGTATTAAAAATTCAATACCCAGGCGTTGCTGAAGCCATTGACTCAGACATGAGCCTATTCAAAAATATGCTTAAACTGACACGCATGGTGCCGCAAACACGTGAGTTCGATCAATGGTTCGACGAAGTCCGTGAAATGATGCACCGTGAAGTGAATTATAAAATTGAGGCTGCAACTACACGCCGCTTTGCTGCTCGCTTAAAAGAAGACCCACGCTACATCGTGCCACAAATTATTGATGACTATTGCACAGACCAAGTGTTATGCATGACCTTTGAACGTGGTGTGCCGATTAACAGCCCCGTCATGCTGTCTCTACCGCAAGAACGTCGCAACAAACTTGGTGAAGCATCACTTGAAATTGCGGTACGCGAGATTTTTGAATGGGGTGAAATGCAGACCGATCCGAACTTTGGTAACTATCTGGTTCGCTTAGGTAATGGCAATGACATCTTGGATAAAATCGTTCTGCTTGACTTTGGTGCAATTCGACAGTTTGATGAACACTTACTCGGTGTTGCACGCAAGCTCATTCATGCTGGATTTAACCACAATAGTGAAGAAATGGTTCAAGCAATGACAGGCTATGAATTTTTCGAATCTATCCCTCAAAGCATTAAACCGGATATGGCTAAAGTCTTTTTACTTGCAACTGAAGCATTCAGCAGTCCTAGTAACAATCCTGACTTACCTACTGGTGTTATGGATCAAAACTTTGCTTATGACTGGAAAGCTAGCCAACTTCATAGCCGTGTCATGCAACAAGCGTCTAAGTCGATGGCGTCTCGCTATTTCAGTGTTCCACCCAAAGAATTTATGTTTATCAGCCGTAAATTCATCGGTGCTTATACCTTTATGACCGTGATTGAAGCGAAAACCAATGTTCGCGCAATGGTTGAAAAAGTTCATCTAAAAGCTGCATGACCAAAATGACGCAATGTCATTTTGGTCAATTAGTCAATAAATTTAATTTCCAACGATTTAATAAAAAAGTTTAAAAACAAATCATTAGAAGAATTTAAAACACACCATCTACCGTTTATCTTTGACAATACATCATGTCAGCGATGACATAGTCATTCATGTTCCGCTATGTCAGCATAAAAATACAGAATAATTCTGCTGGATGAAAATAATGACAAATATGGTAAATAAAGCGCAGGGATTTGGCTTATCACTGATCACAAAGATAGCAAGTAGCGACGTACTTGACCAATTAAAACTTAGAAAGTTTGTAGAAAAATCACTTTATCAAGGCTCAAAAGCAAGCTTTAAAACCCTATCAAAAACACAAAAAGCTTTTAAAGCCAATACAGGTCTGCATAAACAGCGGCTTAATAATCAAGAAAAGTCATTATTTGATCTGAACTATTCAGAAGATCAGCAAATGACCATCGACACCATGTCTCAATTCGCTGCAGATGTACTTTACCCATTAGCCGCCAGTGCCGATCAAAAT
Source organism: Acinetobacter sp. SW-226 (assembly GCF_055632855.1). NCBI lineage: Bacteria > Pseudomonadati > Pseudomonadota > Gammaproteobacteria > Moraxellales > Moraxellaceae > Acinetobacter > Acinetobacter sp. SW-226. The sequence continues at coordinate 1,969,131 of NZ_CM145752.1, forward strand.
GAAACTTTTCCAACAGAACTTTGGCAATATATCGAAGACCTAGGTCTAAACTTTTATGCTTTGCCTGAAGCACTCGGCGGTGTTGCATCTGAAAAAAATATTCTGAGTAATATACTTATTGCGGAGCATTTGGCCAAAGGTGATTTTAGTTTAGCTGCGGGTATGCTCTCTACCTTTAGCGTGATTAATGCCATTACACAATGGGGTTCTGAGCAAGTACAAGCTTTATATTTGAACAGTTTTGCGCAAGACGTTAGCATTCGCGCTAGCTTTGCAATTCAAGAAGCTAAGCCTGCTTTTAATCCTTACCAGTTAAAAACCAAAGCCATTTCACGTGATGGCCAGTATCTTATTCAAGGCGAAAAGACACTGGTGCTATTGGCTGAAACTGCAGATATTTTCCTTGTCAGTGCCGAACTTAATGGTCAAGCTGAAGTTTTTATTCTCAGACGTGATGAAAGTATTCAGTTTAAAAAATCACCTGCCATGGGGCTCAAAGCCATAGAAACAGCAAATTTAATTTTTAATCAAACCCCTGCTTTACGCTTAGGTGATGAAGACTTCAACTACACTGCATTTTTAGACCTCGGCAATTTAATGTGGTGTGCAATGGCGGTTGGCACATGTGAAGCAGTCAAAAAATATTGTATTGAATATGCCAATGAACGCACCGCCTTTGGTGAACCCATTTCTCACCGTCAAAGTGTTGCTTTTATGATTGCCGATATGTCCATCGAAATTGATGCCATGCGTATGCTTATCCTAAATGCAGCAAGTCTAGCTGAATCTGGGCAGACATTTCACCGTGAAGCCTATTTAGCACGTTTACTTTGCGCCGAAAAAGCCATGAAAATTGGCACTGATGGTGTACAGATTTTAGGTGGGCACGGATTCACCAAAGAACACCCTGTCGAACGTTGGTATCGTGATTTACGTGCAACAGCAATTGTTCACTCTGGTCTACATGCATAATAAAAAGGAAAACTGGCATGAATTTACAAAACCCTAAAAAATTTAAATTGCTGATTGATCAAGCCCACCAAGTGGCCATCAATGTACTTCGCCCTATCTCCCGAAAATACGATAAAGCTGAACATAGCTATCCTAAAGAACTGGATATGTTGGCATCCTTAGTCGATGGTATGAATGAAGGTGGTGAAGGTATGAACGCAGGGGCCGCTGTCGGCAAGCGGGGTACCAATGAACAAGGCAATAAAAATGGAGTGAATCTCTCTACCGCATTAAGTGTCATTGAAATGTGCTATGGAGATACCGCTTTACTTCTATCAATACCTCGTCAAGGGCTGGGAAATTCAGCAATAGCCGCTGTTGCCAATGAAGAGCAGTTGGAGCGCTTCAAAAACACATGGGCGGCCATGGCAATCACTGAACCAAACTGTGGCTCGGACTCTGCTGCTATTCGCACCACTGCAACACAAGATGGCGATGATTACATCTTAAATGGTGAAAAGATCTTCGTGACTTCTGGTGATCGTGCCGATGCCATCGTTGTTTGGGCAACACTGGATAAAAAGTTAGGGCGTTCAGCGATCAAATCTTTTGTGATTCCTAAAGGAACAGCTGGCATGACGGTAGAACGCTTAGAGCATAAGCTAGGAATTAAAGCATCTGACACCGCAGTTATTCGTTTTATTGACTGCCGTGTATCTGCAAGCAATTTACTTGGCAATGCTGAAATAGATGCAACTAAAGGCTTTGCTGGTGTGATGGAAACTTTTGATAATACCCGTCCACTCGTTGCAGCAATGGCTATAGGCTGTGCCAAGGCCTCACTAGAACGCATTAAAGAGATTTTTAGCGATTATTTTGATCCTCAATACATAACGCCATACTTACAGACGACTCATATTGAGAGTCAAATTTATCGTATGGAAGCCGAATGGGAAGCGGCACGCTTACTGACCTTAAAAGCCGCATGGATGGCAGATAACAAAAAACCGAACTCAAAAGAAGCCTCTATCTCAAAAGCTAAAGCTGGCCGGATCTGTAATGAAATTACGCTCAAGTGCGTCGAACTTGCAGCAACAGTCGGCTATAACGAAGATGAGCTTTTAGAAAAATGGGCAAGAGATTCTAAAATTCTAGATATTTTTGAAGGAACTCAGCAAATTCAGCAACTCATTATCGCGCGCCGTGAACTAGGCAAGTCATCCAGTGAGTTAAAATAATTCAATATTAATAAGGCGATAACTAAAACTATCGCCTTTCATCCAAAAGCGTTTAGGTAAAATATTAGCTCATCTAAGGTTGTTCCCCCCTTAGACACAAATGAACTGAAATTATGATTACTTAACCCGAATCTTGTTTAAGCCAATGATTCCATAGATTGAATTGTTGGCTTATTTCGATGGGTTAATTGATAGGCACATAAAGAGGCATAAATACCAGCTAAATAGCTTTCAACACTTCTAGCGTTACTTGTTACCAAATTATATTTCCCTTTGAGTAAACTAAATAACGTTTCTATTTTGTTGCGCTGCTTTAGGTAATATTCATCTTCTTTTGACAATTGAACTGCCTGCATGTTTTTACGATGATATGTAGTTAAATCAATATCTTGTTCTTTAAGCCTAGCTTTCAGTTCATGACTAATATAGCCACGATCAGCATAAAGCTTTGCTTTTAATCCTTCTACCAACTGTTTAACCATTTTGATATCCGCTGTATGTCCATTAGATAAAACTGAGTTCGCAATCTCACCTGATTGATTCATCAGTAAATGTAGCTTACAACCAAAGAACCATCCCATTGAGCTTTTACCACGCGTTGCAATTGATGATATGGATTTATGTCGCTGAATACGCTGATTTTTACAGACTGGCAAAGTAGTTGAATCAATCCATAAATACGAACTTTGATCATCTTTCATCACAGCGAAATGCAAGGCATGTAAAGCGAGTTGATGTGTATTCACTAAATGAATCATGCGCTGATAACAGGGTAAACTTTTAAATAAATGGCTTTTGTCTTGTTTCAACGATGAGAAAAATGCTTTGAAGTTATTAAAATGAGAACATTTATACCAAATCGCAATGAAGATGATTTCTGAAATATTCAGTTGAGCGGTTCGAATTCTTAGACAATGGTTACATTCTTTAAGAAATTTCCAGTAAGTCGCTTCAAATTTTAAGAAGAAATCATCAATTACACAAAATAATTCTGTACTATCGAACATAAGGACTAGAGTTGTGAGTTTGGTGTGGTAACTCAACTGATAGCTCTAGTCCTCTTCTATTTCAAGCCTATTTACTATCCATGATTCGGGTTACTTAGGCTATTTAAATACAATCTATTTGTATCTATCTTTCATGTCATGGAATCATGCTAAGAGCATTAGAAATCAGCGTGTTTGCCTAACATCGAAAATATCGCTTAAATAAAAGGCAAATTTAACAAATCCATAAAAGAGCATCTCTCACACTGGGTTGACTGCGCTTTACCTGATGAATATGATCATTTCAAATGCTAAAACCAACGGATATGCAGCTTGTTGAATTTTCAAAGATCCCTCCCCACATCTCAAATTAGAACCAAATCTGTTTTAATTTTAACAACAGCTTTAATATTTACAGGCTGTTCATCGCTCGGTGGTGGTTCTGTTGAAAAGCGTTCAGCAAAATTAGCCAATGGTATTCAAAAGGCATATGCTGTTGAAGCAACTACAGCACAGCGTGTTGCGCCAATGATTGTGCAAAGTGCTGATCGTTATAATGTCGATCCATTGTTAATTGCGGCTGTTATAAGACAAGAGTCTAGTTACCGTAATTATGCTATTTCCCCTGCTGGTGCTATTGGCTTAACACAAGTTATCCCACGCTATTGGCAACAAACTTGCCCTGGCGATTTATTTGAAGAAGTTAATAATATTAATTGTGGCACGTACATTCTCTCCAACTACAACCAAAAAGCAGAAAGTTGGCCCAAAGCTTTGGCTTATTATAATGTCGGTCCAACAGGCTACCATTCAAGCTGGAAGATGAAACGCCAAGGAAAAAAATATGCTAAACAAGTGAAAGAGCATCAAAAAAGCCTAAAAGGAGCCTTATAAGTTTTTCAAACATTGATCTTTGAATTGAGACACATGGAGATTCATTAACTTTTGAATAATCCTTTTAGATCATGCATGAATATAAATTTTTTATACTATATGGTTTCTGATCTCTTCTTCTTTCCTCTATATTTCGCTAACCGCATAATAAAAAAAGCCCCCTAACAATTAAGTTAGGGGGCTTTTGAATAATGAGCTGGCGATGACTTACTCTCACATGGCAAACGCCACACTACCATCAGCGCTAAGAGGTTTCACTTCTGAGTTCGGGAAGGGATCAGGTGGTTCACTCTTGCTATTGTCGCCAGCACAACTGTTTATGACTATTCGTTTGGTCTTATTTACACATTGTGTATGCCTAACTTTCATCAAATGAGTTATTAACAGAACATCTGAGTTAATTTAATTTGCACATTGTACTTAGCTTTATAACTAAATCAAGGTATTTGCAGTGATTTGAACCACAACACCAACTGTTTGGGTGTTGTATAGTCAAGCCTCACGAGCAATTAGTATTGGTCAGCTTCACATATCACTATGCTTCCACATCCAACCTATCAACGTCGTAGTCTTCAACGGCTCTTTAGAGGACATAAAGTCCTAGGGAAATCTTATCTTGAGGTAGGCTTCCCGCTTAGATGCTTTCAGCGGTTATCCCTTCCGAACATAGCTACCCGGCGATGCGACTGGCGTCACAACCGGTACACCAGAGGTTCGTCCACTCTGGTCCTCTCGTACTAGGAGCAGATCCTCTCAAATTTCCAACGCCCACGGTAGATAGGGACCGAACTGTCTCACGACGTTCTAAACCCAGCTCGCGTACCTCTTTAAATGGCGAACAGCCATACCCTTGGGACCTGCTTCAGCCCCAGGATGAGATGAGCCGACATCGAGGTGCCAAACACCGCCGTCGATATGAACTCTTGGGCGGTATCAGCCTGTTATCCCCAGAGTACCTTTTATCCGTTGAGCGATGGCCCTTCCATACAGAACCACCGGATCACTAAGACCTACTTTCGTACCTGCTCGACTTGTGGGTCTCGCAGTTAAGCGCGCTTTTGCCTTTATACTCTACGCGTGATTTCCGACCACGCTGAGCGCACCTTCGTACTCCTCCGTTACTCTTTAGGAGGAGACCGCCCCAGTCAAACTACCCACCAGACATGGTCCTCGTCCCGGATTACGGGACAGAGTTAGAACCTCAATATTACCAGGGTGGTATTTCAAGATTGGCTCCACCGAAACTAGCGTCTCGGTTTCAAAGCCTCCCACCTATCCTACACAAGTAAGATCAAAGTTCAATGTCAAGCTGCAGTAAAGGTTCACGGGGTCTTTCCGTCTAGCCGCGGGTACACCGCATCTTCACGGCGAATTCGATTTCACTGAGCCTCTGCTGGAGACAGCGCCCCCATCATTATGCCATTCGTGCAGGTCGGAACTTACCCGACAAGGAATTTCGCTACCTTAGGACCGTTATAGTTACGGCCGCCGTTTACTGGGGCTTCGATCAAGAGCTTCGCTTACGCTAACCCCATCAATTAACCTTCCAGCACCGGGCAGGCATCACACCCTATACGTCCACTTTCGTGTTTGCAGAGTGCTATGTTTTTAATAAACAGTTGCAGGGGCCTGGTTTCTGTGGCTGCCAATAGCTCAAGGAGTAAATCCTATCACCGTCGGCAGCGTACCTTCTCCCGAAGTTACGGTACCATTTTGCCTAGTTCCTTCAGCAGAGTTCTCTCAAGCGCTTTGGTCTACTCGACCTGACCACCTGTGTCGGTTTCGGGTACGATTCCTATGTAACTGAAGCTTAGAGACTTTTCCTGGAAGCATGGTATCAGCCACTTCACTGTACAAGTACAGCTTGCTATCAGTTCTCAGCATAGAGTACCCCGGATTTGCCTAAGATACATGCCTACAACCTTCCACCTGGACAACCAACGCCAGGCTGACTTAACCTTCTCCGTCCTCTCATCGCATTACATAGAAGTATTGGAATATTAACCAATTTCCCATCGACTACGCCTCTCGGCCTCGCCTTAGGGGTCGACTCACCCAGCCCCGATTAACGTTGGACTGGAACCCTTGGTCTTTCAGCGAACGGGTTTTTCACCCGTTTTGTCGTTACTCACGTCAGCATTCGCACTTCTGATACCTCCAGCATACTTCTCAATACACCTTCATCGGCTTACAGAACGCTCCCCTACCACTTGCAATAAATTGCAAATCCGCAGCTTCGGCATATAGTTTTAGCCCCGTTACATCTTCCGCGCAGGCCGACTCGACTAGTGAGCTATTACGCTTTCTTTAAAGGGTGGCTGCTTCTAAGCCAACCTCCTAGCTGTCTATGCCTTCCCACATCGTTTCCCACTTAACTATAATTTTGGGGCCTTAGCTGGCGGTCTGGATTGTTTTCCTCTTGACTACGGACGTTAGCACCCGCAGTCTGTCTCCCGGATAGTACTCATTGGTATTCGGAGTTTGCATCGGTTTGGTAAGTCGGGATGACCCCCTAGCCGAAACAGTGCTCTACCCCCAATGGTATTCGTCCGAGGCGCTACCTAAATAGCTTTCGGGGAGAACCAGCTATCACCGAGTTTGATTAGCCTTTCACCCCTATCCACAAGTCATCCCCTGGCTTTTCAACGACAGTGGGTTCGGTCCTCCAGTTAGTGTTACCCAACCTTCAACCTGCTCATGGATAGATCACCCGGTTTCGGGTCTACACCCAGCAACTAAACGCCCTATTAAGACTCGATTTCTCTACGGCTCCCCTATGCGGTTAACCTCGCTACTGAATGTAAGTCGCTGACCCATTATACAAAAGGTACGCAGTCACCGAACATGTCGGCTCCCACTGCTTGTATGCATGCGGTTTCAGGATCTATTTCACTCCCCTCACAGGGGTTCTTTTCGCCTTTCCCTCACGGTACTGGTTCACTATCGGTCAGTCAGGAGTATTTAGCCTTGGAGGATGGTCCCCCCATATTCAGACAAGGTTTCACGTGCCCCGCCCTACTCGACATCATCATATAAGCCCTTTCGTGTACAGGACTATCACCCACTATGGTTGCACTTCCCAGAGCATTCCACTAAAACTTATATGACTTAATGGGCTTTTCCCCGTTCGCTCGCCGCTACTGAGGGAATCTCAATTGATTTCTTTTCCTAAGGGTACTGAGATGTTTCACTTCCCCTCGTTCGCCTCGTATGACTATGTATTCATCATACGATACCTGCCTTATGACAGGTGGGTTTCCCCATTCAGAAATCTCCGGATCACAGGATATTTGCCGCCTCCCCGGAGCTTATCGCAGGCTATTACGTCTTTCTTCGCCTCTGACTGCCAAGGCATCCACCACATGCACTTAATTACTTGACTATACAACCCCAAACAGTCGCTAATCCCTACAAGTAGGATATTGCGTCGCGAACTTAATCGCTACAGTTGGAGCCTTGTAGATTTAACTACGTACAGCTTCAATTCAATTCACATACCAAAACGCTTGATTCAGTTAATTTCGCTAGTAACTCATTTCTTCAATCTTCACCATCCAGTAATAAATCACTGTTAATGTCGATCTTAAAAACGAGTATGAACAAATTATTTCAACTCAAATATATTCTGTTAATGATTTTTCCAGCCTTCGTCAGGTCAGGAAACTGCGATAAATCACAGAAGTTAATAAGCTATTTGCTTACTAAGGTTCTGTAATCTTTAGCTCTAAGCTTCGTTCTATGTGTGCCTGCGCACAGCATAGCTGTTTGCTTAAATTCTCGGACAAAGCGTTGCTTTTTTTCCCCTCAAATTTGGTGGAGACTAGGAGAGTCGAACTCCTGACCTCCTGCGTGCAAAGCAGGCGCTCTACCAACTAAGCTAAGTCCCCAGCTTATCAATAAGTCAATGTCTCTGTTTTTCTGTATTCAGCATTTAACAATGCTTGTTAGTCAGATTTGGTGGGTCTGACAAGACTTGAACTTGTGACCCCACGCTTATCAAGCGTGTGCTCTAACCAACTGAGCTACAGACCCTCAGATACATCGTCATGAAGAACAACTTGTTGTGGATTCTTACCAATCGTCAATCTTTCGTTAAGGAGGTGATCCAGCCGCAGGTTCCCCTACGGCTACCTTGTTACGACTTCACCCCAGTCATCGGCCACACCGTGGTAAGCGTCCTCCTTGCGGTTAGACTACCTACTTCTGGTGCAACAAACTCCCATGGTGTGACGGGCGGTGTGTACAAGGCCCGGGAACGTATTCACCGCGGCATTCTGATCCGCGATTACTAGCGATTCCGACTTCATGGAGGCGAGTTGCAGACTCCAATCCGGACTACGATCGGCTTTTTGAGATTAGCATCCTATCGCTAGGTAGCAACCCTTTGTACCGACCATTGTAGCACGTGTGTAGCCCTGGTCGTAAGGGCCATGATGACTTGACGTCGTCCCCGCCTTCCTCCAGTTTGTCACTGGCAGTATCCTTAAAGTTCCCACCCGAAGTGCTGGCAAATAAGGAAAAGGGTTGCGCTCGTTGCGGGACTTAACCCAACATCTCACGACACGAGCTGACGACAGCCATGCAGCACCTGTATGTAAGTTCCCGAAGGCACCAATCCATCTCTGGAAAGTTCTTACTATGTCAAGACCAGGTAAGGTTCTTCGCGTTGCATCGAATTAAACCACATGCTCCACCGCTTGTGCGGGCCCCCGTCAATTCATTTGAGTTTTAGTCTTGCGACCGTACTCCCCAGGCGGTCTACTTATCGCGTTAGCTGCGCCACTAAAGCCTCAAAGGCCCCAACGGCTAGTAGACATCGTTTACGGCATGGACTACCAGGGTATCTAATCCTGTTTGCTCCCCATGCTTTCGTACCTCAGCGTCAGTATTAGGCCAGATGGCTGCCTTCGCCATCGGTATTCCTCCAGATCTCTACGCATTTCACCGCTACACCTGGAATTCTACCATCCTCTCCCATACTCTAGCTTCCCAGTATCGAATGCAATTCCCAAGTTAAGCTCGGGGATTTCACATCCGACTTAAAAAGCCGCCTACGCACGCTTTACGCCCAGTAAATCCGATTAACGCTCGCACCCTCTGTATTACCGCGGCTGCTGGCACAGAGTTAGCCGGTGCTTATTCTGCGAGTAACGTCCACTATCCAAGAGTATTAATCTCGGTAGCCTCCTCCTCGCTTAAAGTGCTTTACAACCAAAAGGCCTTCTTCACACACGCGGCATGGCTGGATCAGGGTTCCCCCCATTGTCCAATATTCCCCACTGCTGCCTCCCGTAGGAGTCTGGGCCGTGTCTCAGTCCCAGTGTGGCGGATCATCCTCTCAGACCCGCTACAGATCGTCGCCTTGGTAGGCCTTTACCCCACCAACTAGCTAATCCGACTTAGGCTCATCTATTAGCGCAAGGTCCGAAGATCCCCTGCTTTCCCCCTTAGGGCGTATGCGGTATTAGCATCCCTTTCGAAATGTTGTCCCCCACTAATAGGCAGATTCCTAAGCATTACTCACCCGTCCGCCGCTAGGTTAGGTAGCAAGCTACCCCCCGCTCGACTTGCATGTGTTAAGCCTGCCGCCAGCGTTCAATCTGAGCCATGATCAAACTCTTCAGTTAAAATCATTTAGTGACTTAAGGTCACAATTCTGGCTCATCAATTTTCTGACTAAAAATTCGCTCAAATAAACTTCGAGTAATTTCTACCATCAATCAATGAAATATTTTCGATCGATCAATCAGTAAAAATCCACACAAGTTGTTCTTCATAATCTCTTAATGATCTTCTCAATGATTCGTCACCATTAAGACCTCCGCCCCAAGTTATTCACTACATTGCGTTGGTGTGTTGCGTATTCTATATAGTTTTATTTGTAACGCAAGCACATTTATATAAATATTTCAGAAAAACCACCTGACTGGTTATTTTTAAATCAAAATATCTATTTTAGATTAAATTATAGCCAATATCTGCAGTTTATCCACTATATAAATGCGCTATCTAAATAATAAAAACAGCTAATGCTGTTTTTTATTATTTAGTGAGTAGATTATTGTGCTTGTTCAGCTAACCAAGTCATAAACGCTTGGCGTTCAGATTTCGATGCACTTTTCCAAGTATTAATTAATTGCTGAGCATTGTTAGCATTTGGCAGATCTTTTGGTTTCACTACTTCAGCTTTTCCTACCACTGCTTGTGACGTATATATCGGTGCAGGCTGCGCAATCGTAGTTGCTTTTTGAGTGAGATCGGTTGACGCATCATTAAATAAATTTTTCAGAATGCCAGAGCTTTGCGTTTTACTGCCTTTTTGTTCGACCAATAATTGATTCTTGGCATCATATAAACCAAAAACGGGCTGTTTAGCATATGCCTTTGCATCATCATGGTTTTGTGGCGGATTGAGTAAAGCTAAACGATAGGTCTGCTGATCTTGTAGAATTGGAGTTTTAATATTCACCACACCAGAGCGAACAATATCATGCGAACCAATGCCAGGATGCTCTTCAAAGAACTGGATATAACGAACACTGATAATATTTTCGCCTGCATCAATACTATATGTACTGTCTGAACTAAATAAACGACTCTTGACCTCTTGCCCATTTAAACCTTCAATTTTAATTTCTTCAGGTGCGGTAATAGTTACTGCTGAAAATGCGGAAGTACTCAACATCAATACTACTGTTGCAAGGGTTGCACGTAAGGTCATTTTTACACTCTATCCGTTGTTTATTAAAGTTTAGTTGCACTATGCAGTGTATAAATGACAATTTTATGACAATTTCTGAGCCTAGAACCAACCTACAACTACAATATATATTGCTAAGCTTTTATATTTTAAAGATAAATAACCAAACAAAAAAAGAGCAGATCTACTCTGCTCTTTTTCATTTGAAAATCTAAGTTTTAAAAACTAGCTATTAATTAAATGTTTTAAAGCGATCCGCTTCCGCCATAAATGTTTTCTCACCCGCAGGTGCTTCAATAGAACCAAAAACAAGTTGTGCACGCAATTTCCAATTACTAGGAATTTCAAAAAGCTCCGCGATTTCAGCATCTACAATTGGGTTGTAGTGCTGCAATGACGCACCAATATTGCGTTCAGATAAAGCTGTCCATACAGCAAACTGAGCAATTGCAGAGGAATGTTCAGACCAAACGGGGAAGTTATCTGCATAAAGTGCAAACTGTTCTTGTAATGATTTTACAACATCCTGATCTTCATAAAATAAAACCGTGCCATAGCCTGCTGAAAAACTATCAAGCTTTTTATTTGTCGCCTCAAACGCAGCTTCAGGAACAATTTTACGTAAAGTTTCACGTACGATATTCCAAAACTGTAAATGCGACTCACCAAATAAAGTCACAATACGGGAAGTCTGTGAGTTAAATGCCGATGGACTGTGATTTACAGCTTCCTTAATGAGTGACTCGATATTTGCTGGTGTTAAATCAACATTTTTACCAATTGCATAAATAGTGCGACGCTGTTTGATTTGGTCTAAAAATGACATGTTATTTTCCTCAATGATCTCTCGATCTCGTTATATGTGATTCGTATTTATCATAATCATTATTTTAAATTTGAACATGCTTAATTGAGCGACATAGTGTCTTAAAAATAGAACAATCTTAATTCGCTCATGACTTAAAACATAAATACTCGATGAGCTCAATCTCACCGCCAATTCACTAAGCATAAATCATAAAGCGTTCTTCATCTTTATGCTGTTCTTTTTCAGCGGGTTTTTCCTCTATCGAACCAAAGACCAATTGCGCACGTAACAGCCAATGTTTTGGAATCTCAAAAACTTTTAAAATGTCAGCGTCAATACTCGGGTTATAATGTTGTAATGACGCACCCAAACCCGCATCTGCTAAACATGTCCATACAGCATATTGGGCCATACCTGAAACTTGCTCAGACCAAACTGGAAATTCTGCCGCATCAAAAGGAATTTTCTTTTGTAACTGTTGGATGATCTGCTGATCTTCATAAAATAGAACTGTACCAAATCCTGCCGAGCATTGATCAACCTTCAGTTCTGCACCAGCAAAAATATGCGCAGGGACTAACTTGCGTTGCACTTCTTTTACGACATTCCAAAAGTGATGATGCGCATCGCCCATTAAAATCACAATACAAGTACTTTGTGAATTATGTGCCGAAGGACAACTTCGCACGGCCTCTTGGATCAATTCAGCTAAATACACCTGACTTAAATGTACACGCTTCCCTAAAACATAAATACTACGGCGCTTTTTTAGTTGATCGATAAATGTGGTTTGTTTTAGGTCTTCTTCGTGATTTTTTTTAAATTTTAAGTCTTTGGTTAAATCCTTTGTTAGAACTTGTCCAATTTTATGTAATAAAGCCATACCGTGTTCCCCAAAATGTACAGTGATGCCTATTGTGTTAGGCGTTAGTGTAATCGCAGGAGAATTACTTATATTTACTATGTGATTCCTAAATGTTTGTTTTTAAAACAAACAAATTGAATAAAAAAATAAACTCCGCATTTAGCGGAGTTTATGTGACTGATCTAACACTTTAAAAATAGTGTTGTTCAAGCTTATTTCTCTGTTTCAAACAAAGCAGCAACAAAGGATTTTGCAGAGAAAGGGCGTAAGTCGTCAATTTTCTCACCCACGCCAATGAAACGAATTGGAACATGCGTACGACTGGCAATATTAAACAGCACACCGCCTTTCGCAGTGCCGTCGAGTTTGGTAATCGTTAGACCTGTCAAACCAACCGCCTCATCAAACATTTCTACTTGATTAATCGCATTTTGACCTGTTCCTGCATCAACCACCAACATAACTTCATGTGGCGCAGTTGCATCAATTTTTTGCATGACACGTTTTACTTTGGTCAACTCTTGCATGAGATGACCTTTGTTATGTAAACGGCCTGCGGTATCTGCAATTAAAACATCAACACCTTTGGCACGTGCACTTTCAAACGCATCGAAAATTACAGAAGCACTGTCAGCACCATGACCTTGTGCAACTACGGCAATATTATTGCGCTCGCCCCAAATTTGAAGCTGCTCAGTCGCCGCCGCACGGAAAGTATCCCCCGCAGCAAGCATCACTTTTTTGCCTTCACCTTGTAAACGCTTTGCCAATTTACCAATAGTTGTGGTTTTACCTACACCGTTTACACCCACCACCAAAATCACATAAGGCGTTTTGTTTGGGTCAATATGCAAAGGTTTAACACGCGGCGCGAGTAACGCTACCAGCTCTTCTTGAAGTGCTTTATACAATGAATGCGAATAAATCAAATCACCACGTGCAGTACGTTCAGTTAAGTTGGTAATGATGGTTTTCGTTGCATCAACACCAATGTCTGCAACTAAAAGTTGCTCTTCAACTTCTTCAAGCAGTTCATCATCAATCTCCTTACCTCCGATCAAAATATTGACCATACCATCAGCAAGGTTTTTACGGGTTTTGGTTAACCCTTCTTTCATACGGCTAAATAAACCGCCTTTTGCAGACGCCTCTGCTTCTTCTGAGCTTGTTTCAGCAACCACAACTGGACTAACAACTGTTTGCTCTTTTGTTTCAACGATTGGCACATTGACCACAGGTAAACTTGGTAATGTGACATCGTCATCCCCGATATCAGCATCAATCAAAAATTTGTTCTGCTCATTAGATTGCTGTTGCATGCCGAATCCTTGAAAAGCACTGCGTTAAAAAAGACGGATTCTACCATAAAAGATGGGCTTTCGCTTAGTAACAATACTTTATGTAAACACTTAACAAATCAATACTTCTGGTGCTTGATCTACTTCGCATTTTTCTTAAGAATGGTTATTTATTGAAATGCTTTCACTTCAACCTGAGCCCCAATTTTATATGCATCACTTATTAGTCACGCATTCTTATAAAAAAAATTTAGTTGCACTGGGTTTAACTCTACTTTGTTTACCTATAACAAGCTATGCACAAATACGTAGTGAGCTTACTCGCAGCAGTTTTGAAACTACTTTAAGCAATGGCTTACAGGTGATTATCCGTGAAGATCACCGCTCCCCAATGGTCATGACCCAAATTTGGTACAAAGTCGGTAGCACTGATGAGTCAGGAAATACAACAGGTATCTCTCATGTACTAGAACATATGATGTTTAAAGGAACATCTAAAGTACCGAACGACGAATTCAGTCGCTTGAGTCGTATCTATGGTGGCAGTGTCAATGCGGCCACATTTACCAACTACACCAATTACTATCAGCTTTATCCAAAAACATACTTCCCCATGGCTTTAGAGCTAGAAGCCGATCGCATGAACAATCTTCTGCTACGCCAACAAGACTTTGACCCTGAAATTAAAGTAGTGATGGAAGAACGACGCCTACGTACCGATGACAACCCACGTTCACTCGCGTTCGAACGTTTCAAATGGATTTCTTACCCAACTAGCCATTATCGTCAACCCGTCATCGGACACATGAAACACTTGCAAAATATCACTCTAGATGATGTTAAACAGTGGTATCAAAAATGGTATAGCCCCAATAATGCGATCTTGGTGATTGTGGGTGATGTCAATGCAGAATCCGCCCTTAGACAAGTTCAAAAATACTTTGGCGATATCAAAAGTCAGCCTACACCTGTACGCAATGATGTGACTGAGTTTGAAAACATTGGCTACCGTCACATGGAACAGTATAGCAATGTTGAAGTGCCCAATTTATATATGGCTTGGAATGTCAAATCGCTTGCAACAACAACCAATTCAGAAGACGTTTACGCACTCACACTCATTCGCAGCTTATTAGATAGCGGAGTCAGTTCCAGGTTGCAACAGCGCCTTGTTCGTGACAAAAAGCTGGCTACCGCACTCAGCGTGAGCTATGACGCCTATAACCGTGGTGACAGTTTATTCACCATCTCAGCACTACCTGTAAATGGCGTAACACTGCCCGAACTACAAAAAGCCATAGAGCAAGAAATTGACCTACTCAAAACAGAACTTGTTAATCCTAAAGAATTAGAACGTATTAGCACACGCTTTGTTGCCAATCTTATTTATGGCCAAGATGACATAGTCGGGCAAGCCAAACTGATCGGAAATTTAGCGGTAAACGGTATTGATTACCGCATAATGGATCAACTTCCACAGCGTTATGAGGCCATCACGCCAGAAGACATTCAACGAGTCAGCCAAACGTCTTTTATAAAAAATAACTTAAGCACCTTATACCTCCAACCAGAAACTCAGGCAGAAAAATGATGGAGAATAATATGTCAAAGTCTAAGCTTTTATTTCTTGCATTGTCTGCCTTTTGTACGACCAATGTAATTGCAGAAATCAATACAAATCCTATAACCAATGATGATCCAAATTCATTACAGTCTATTTCGTCATTACAGAGCCTAAAACAAGT
The DNA here is from genome assembly GCF_055632855.1 of Acinetobacter sp. SW-226. Lineage (NCBI taxonomy): Bacteria > Pseudomonadati > Pseudomonadota > Gammaproteobacteria > Moraxellales > Moraxellaceae > Acinetobacter > Acinetobacter sp. SW-226. The sequence continues at coordinate 1,984,616 of NZ_CM145752.1, forward strand.
CAAAACAGCTGAACTCTACACAGCGCCGCATGTCCATGAACTAAAAAATAAATACAAAGTTCGAAGTTTATTCGTCGAATCACCAGCCCTTCCAATGGTAGATATTCAACTCACCTTTAATGCAGGTTCTGCACGGGATATAGAAGTCGAAAAAGGACTTTATGGCGTAGCAAATATGGCGGCGCAGTTGATGGATGAAGGTACAACTCAGCATGATGCTGTAGAGATTGCCAACGCCTTTGAACACGTCGGTGCACGTTTTAGTATGGCTGCACATCGAGACATGTTTGTGGTTCGACTGCGTTCTCTATCTGATCCAAAGAAGCTTGATGCAGCTGTCAACACCATGCTTGAAGTCCTAAAAGATTCCACCTTCAAAAACAACAGTATTCACTTAATGGTGAGTAATACTCAAGTAGGACAAAAACAACTCAAAGAAAGCCCAAGTCGTTTGATGAGTATTCGCTTTTACCGTGCATTATATGGTTCGCACCCCTATGCAGAACCGATTACTGGTACCAATGGCAGCATTAAAAAAATTAGTACACAACATTTAAAAAAGTTTCGTGATGAATTCTTGGTCAGCAAAAATATGAACATAGCCCTTACAGGCCAACTCAGCGTAAAACAAGCCCAGAAACTGGCTGAACGAATCAGTACCGCACTTCCGCAAGGAGAAACTGTAAAAACACTTGCCGTTCCACAAGACAAATCAGACTTTGATATTCAACATATTGTATTTAATTCAGCACAAGCTCACGTCACGATGGGACACCTCTCCACCACACGTGATGACCCTGACCGCCTAGCACTCGAACTGGCTAACCGCATGTTTGGTGGTGGCGGATTTAATTCAGTCTTAATGAAAGAACTTCGCGTCAAACGAGGCTATACCTATAGTGCAAACAGTAGTTTTACATTTAGTCAGGCCGCTGGGAGCTTTAGCTTGAGCTATTCAACCCAACAAGATCAGCTGATGGACAGTATCCAAGTAGCGCATAAAGCACTGGTCGACTTTGTTCGCCAACCCATCGACGCACAGCAACTCGAAGAAACCAAAGCTGGTATGTTACGTAGCTTACCTAATAGCTTTAGTAGTAATGCCAATATCAATACCCAACTGGGTTCTATGGGTTTTTATCATCAAAATATTAACTATTTGTCTGACTATCCGAAACGTCTCGCCGAGATTAGCCCAACAGATGTTCAAAATGCGATACGTAAACACTTGCACCCTGAAAAGCTTACCTTAGTTATTGTAAGTAAGAGCTTAGACAAAGTTCAACTTAGACATATTTTAGAGCTAAATCTTGATCCCAATATCAAGCAAAGCATACCTCATCCTGATCAGATTCCTGCAATTATTGAACCTCTGGAGCCAATGCCGGAAGCTGCTTTGCCCGACTCCGCTCAAACTGATGAGCCTGCATTAATCTAAAATAATCAATATAAGTAATGCGGGTTTCCCGAATAAGGCTTTGCGCCATCTCTTGAGTTTCTGGGAAAACAGCTTGATGCGACAAACGACTGACATTTTCAAATTGGGTTGGAGAAATAGGTCGAGACAAAGCGAAGCTAGATATCAGCAGAATGACCAGAATGATCAATAACATGAGACCATTATAGATTTGTACCAGTGTAATCTGTGTTTTTAGTTTAAAAATTTTTTGGATCGCAATATGCATAACCTACCTCTAGTTGAACTAGTGTAAGTAGCGAATTGCAGAATCACAAGTTGAAATGCTGAAAAATATCCCCATTAATGGTTAAAGAGAACATAATTTCAGCAAGTCATCTTGTTTCCAAACATGAAGCTTAGCTAACAATGCTACGAATCACTGCGAAATAAAGGACCAAGGCAATCACAACCAATGCAATGACAATAGCGAAAGCCCCTACGCCATTTTCTGCATCAGAAGGATGAGCTGGGTCATCATCGGCAATTCGTACCAGTTCGCCATTGTAGGTTTCATAAAAATCAACCCGTTGATTTTCATCAAGCTGTCTTGTGAAATCGTATACTCTTTTACGCTGTGCCAAACAAAAATCCCCGAGATGAATTTCTTGATGGAAAACTGCTTCATCTAATTGTGTGCGGTGATACTGTGCCAATGCGACAATTTGCGAAACAGTTGGAGGCATATCAAATTCAAAACCGTCTAATGTCTTTGTCATGTTATTCTCCTTATAAATTACAGTTTCCTGTTTTATTATCATATTCAATCTTTTGACTGTTCATTGTTTAATCATGTAAACTGTAATATATAAAGTATAAGTGACAATATATTTGACAATTCAAGCAATTTGTAATAAATATTTAACATTAGCGTGATATTTATATCTAAAGGTAAAAATACCTTTAAGTGATCATAATTAGAATAAGGAGCTTAATATGATTCAACAAATCTCTCATCATGACCTAGAACATGCGTATGCGGATGCAGTAAACACCATTCAATCACAAATGAACTTTGTCGAAGCGGTACAACAGTTAGAAAGCGTTGCTCGTGCTGGTCACGGTAAAGCTGCCCTATTTTTAGCTGAGCTTTATTACCAAGGTTTCCGCGTAGAACGCGACTCGCTTAAAGCACAATATTGGCAACAACTTGCCACCATGAAAGCATAATAAAACGTCACTTAGGTGGCGTTTTTTTTGAACCTAACATTTTGAAATGACATATTTATTTACATAGTAATGCAAAGCTTACACTGAACTTTCATCTTATTTCTCTGTACACGACAAAAATAGATAACTCATTGAAATAATGTCACAATAATTGTTTTCTAACGACGAATACTATGACACATCTCAATGAGTTATATCTTATCTTAAACAAATATCTAAAATGGAACAAGTCACATTTAAAGTGCTTTGCGCTCATCATGCTTGTGATTATTTTAAAGCAAACATGTAATCTTTCTTCTGCATCTAAAGCCTTGCCCATCAAGTGCTTACCACAATCATTTTATCGACGTATGCAGCGCTTCTTTGCAGGTCAGTATTTCGATTATCGTCAAATTTCTCGGTTGATTTTCAATATATTTTCATTCGACAAAGTGCAACTGACTTTAGATAGAACCAATTGGAAATGGGGAAAACGAAATATTAATATCCTGATGCTCGCGATCGTTTATCGTGGAATAGCGATACCTATCCTTTGGACATTGCTTAATAAACGTGGAAATTCAGATACGAAAGAGCGCATTGCTTTGATTCAACGCTTTATCTCCATTTTTGGTAAAGACCGTATTGTGAATGTGTTCGCAGACAGAGAGTTTATCGGTGAGCAGTGGTTTACATGGTTAATTGAACAAGACATCAACTTCTGCATTCGTGTTAAAAAAACTTCATTGTCACCAATCATTTAGGAAAGAATCATAAAATTAGTGATTTATTTCGCCATCTTAAAGTTGGTCAAATTGAATGTCGTAAACGACGGATTTTGGTTGGTCGGGTGAAACTATATATAAGTGCACTACAGTTAGAAAATGGAGAGCTTTTACTCGTCGTTTCTCCTCAGTTTAATGCCAATGCTATTCAGGATTATGCATTACGCTGGGAAATTGAAACCTTATTCAGTTGTCTCAAAGGACGCGGGTTTAATCTTGAAAATACGCGCTTGACAGACCCTAGACGAGTGAAAAAATTGATTGCGGTGTTAGCTATAAGCTTCTGTTGGTGTTACTTAACGGGTGAATGGCAACATGATCAAAAAAAAGCGATAAAAATAAAGAAGCATGGACGACTCTCAATGAGTTTATTTCGCTATGGTTTAGACTATGTTCAAATGGCGATTCAGCGTTTAATTGGTTTTGGGAAAAAAGAAGAGTTTAAGGAAATTTTGGCAATTTTAAGAAGGCAGAAGCCTGATAGGATAAGGGTTCTGTGAAATTTGTCGTGTACAGAGATCTTATTTATTTAAAATTAGCTCATGTTTCTTACACGACATAAGGCTATGTACAAAATTTTGAAACTACAACCTATTTCAAATCATTTATATTTAAAAATTAATATTTTAAGAGGCATGATGTACTGCGGTATCCTATGGGGACTTTACCACCCCGAACAACAAGGTTGGGCGATGACTTCGGATCATGATGACTATGTTTTCCCTTTCTGGCTCAATGGCTTACATGCGCACCAATATGCTCAACTTCACTGGCCAAACTATGTGCCTAAAAAAATCACCCCGCATGATTTTCAAAGCGCTTTACTTCCAACACTTTCACGTTTAAACGTAACACCCGCACTATGTAATGGTACAAAACGTATTAAACTCAGTACGTCTCAAATGCGTCACTTTTTCTTTAATGACAGTATTTTATTGCCAACTTAGTTCTGATCCTAAAAGATAAACACAGAGAGGCTGTTTATCTTGTTGGCAGAAATGACTGCAAAGTATTTGCTTTTTTTAAAATTCGCGTTAATTTAAATATAAAACAATAACCACAACAAAAGGATATATCCTATGACCAATGTCGCTCAAGTCTTACATGATAAAGTACATAAAGATATTTTCACCATTAGCCCTGATGCTACAGTATTTGAAGCAATTTCACTTATGGCAGATAAAGGTATTGGTGCGGTTGTGGTCACTCATGAACAACAAGTGGTTGGTATATTGTCTGAACGCGATTACATGCGCAAAGTCATGTTGATGGAACGTAGTTCAAAACAAACTACCGTCAAAGAAATTATGACAGCAAAAGTGCTGACCGTCACAACCTCTGTAACTGTCGAAGAATGCTTAGATCTTATGACTGACCGTCATTTACGTCATTTGCCTGTGGTTGAAGAAGGTATCTTAATCGGCTTTATTTCTATTGGAGATTTGGTTAAAGCCGCGATGGATGACCAAAAGAAATTGATTGATCAACTCCAGCAATATATTTCAGGTTAGCTCTAAGTTTTATATTGGGAAAATACTATAAAACAATAATTTAAAATAAAAAATCCCTGCGTTAAGCAGGGATTTTTTATACAAACCTATCAGCTTTAACTCAATTTAAGCCCAATTTAGCTGCAACATAGTCTGCATCTTTGTCACCACGACCAGAAATATTGACCACAATTTTTAAATCTTTACTGAGTTTTGGCGCTTCACGAAGTACCCATGCCACTGCATGTGAACTTTCAAGTGCAGGAACAATCCCTTCAACACGAGACAAGCGCATAAATGCATCTAGACATTCTTGATCAGTTGCAGTGGTGTATTCGACACGACCTAAATCTTTCAGCAGACTATGCTGTGGACCAACACCAGGATAGTCGAGACCTGAAGCGATGGAATGTACTGGTAACGGTTCACCCTGCTCATCTTCAAGGACATAACATGCCATACCATGAATTTGACTTGGCTTCCCTAAAGTTAAGGTTGCTGAGTGCATATCGGTATCCAAACCATGACCAGCAGGCTCTACACCAATCAATTTCACATCTGCATCGTTTAAAAATGCTGTGAAAGCTCCAATAGCATTCGAGCCACCACCCACGCACGCGACTACATAATCAGGGTTTGAACCAAAACGCTCATGCGTTTGCTCTTTAATTTCTTTACCAATAATCGACTGGAAATCACGTACCATCATTGGAAATGGATGCGGTCCTACAACAGAGCCAATAGCATAAATATAATTGGTTGGGTCTTTTAAATACTCTTCAAAAGCACTATCTACTGCATCTTTGAGTGTTGCAGTACCACGTGTTACTGAAATAAGTGTTGCACCTAGAATTTTCATCTTGACGACATTGGGATGTTCTTTTTCAATATCGACCTGCCCCATGTGGATTTCACATGGAATACCGACCAAAGCACAGGCTGTTGCTAGTGCAACGCCATGTTGTCCTGCACCCGTTTCTGCAATAACTTTGGTTTTGCCCATATATTTTGCAAGTAGTGCTTCACCCAAACAGTGATTAATTTTATGTGCGCCTGTGTGGTTTAAGTCTTCACGTTTAAGGTAAATCTGTGCCCCACCCAACTGTTCAGATAAGCGTTTCGCATAAAACAAAGGACTTGGACGACCAACATAGTGCGCAAAAAGATCAGCAAGCTCGGTTTGGAATGCCTCAGTTTCACGGATTTTTGTGTAAGCAACATTAATCTCGTCCATTGCCTCTTTCAAATGTGGAGGAATAAACTGTCCACCATAAGCCCCAAAAAAGCCCTCTGTGTTGGGCAAAGCAATACCGTTTATTTGATGATCCATTTGACGATCCTATTTTTTAAATTTGCTTTATATCAGTCAGTTAGCGAGCTAAATACTTAGTCATATCCTCAACGCCTTTTAAAGTCATTGGGTACATATGATCTTCAAAAATTTGCTTAATTAAACCAATCGTATGGGTGTAATGCCAATAACGATCTTCTTCTGGATTTAACCATGCAGTTTTCTCAAAATGATTGCGTAGGCGGTGTAGCCAAACACTTCCTGCCTCGTCATTCATGTACTCAACCGAACCACCAACTGAATTGAGCTCATAGGGTGCCATTGAAGCATCTCCCACCACAATCACACGATAGTCGCGTCCATAAGTATTGAATAAATCCCATGTATTCATGCGCGTAGTAGAACGGCGAACATTATCTTTCCACACATAGTCATATAAACAGTTATGGAAATAGAAATATTCTAAAGTTTTAAACTCAGTTTTCGCTGCACTGAAAAGTTTCTCGCATTGAGCAATGTGTGAATCCATCGACCCACCCACATCAAATAACATTAAAACTTTAATACGATTACGGCGCTCAGGTACAAGTTGCACATCAAGTATGCCTTGCTTCGCCGTTTCACGAATCGTGCCGTTAATGTCCAACTCTTCAGCAGCCCCTTGTCTCGCAAACTTGCGCAAACGTCGCAGTGCCATTTGCATTTGACGAGTACCGAGAATCTGCTCATCATCCAAGTTCTGATATTTGCGTTGTTCCCAAACTTTTACAGCAGAACGTTTACGTCCCGGCCCGCCAATACGTACCCCTTCTGGATGATCACCATAAGCACCAAAAGGAGAGGTTCCTCCCGTGCCAATCATTTTGTTTCCCCCCTGATGTTTTTTATGCTGTTCCCGTAGACGTTCTTCCAGCATTTTCATCAGTTCTTCTAATGAACCCGCTTTTTTTAACTCTTCACGCTGCTCTGGAGTTAAATGTTTTTCTAAGAGTTCTAAATCAAACCAATCTTTAGGGAGCTGTTGGACTTTATTGAGTAAATCATCCAAATCAAAAGTTGAAATGCCATCAAAATAGTCCTTCATGCCTCGGTCAAATTTATCAAAGAAGCGTTCATCCTTCACCATAATGGTTTTGGCGAGTTGATAAAATTCGTCTTGATCGGCAAAGACTAAACCTGAAGCTACAGCTTCATTCAGATCAATTAGTTCACGTGTTGAGACAGGAACACCGTATTTACGTAAGGTATAAAACAAGCGCACAAACATGCGTGTTTCTCCTTTAACGACGCGACATAAAGGCTAAACGTTCAAGCAACTGCACATCTTGTTCGTTTTTAATGAGCGCACCATACAAAGGCGGAATTGCTTTGGATTTGTCATGATTACGCAATACATCTTCTGGCATGTCATCTGCCATCAGCAAGCTTAACCAGTCAATCAACTCAGAGGTTGATGGTGGTTTTTTTAGACCTGGAACTTGACGTAATTTGAAGAAAATTTGCAAAGCCTCATTGACCAAAGCCGTTGAAACTTGCGGGAAATGTACATCAATAATTTCACGCATAGTCGCTTCGTCTGGAAATTCAATATAGTGAAAAAAACAACGGCGCAAAAATGCATCTGGTAGTTCTTTTTCATTATTTGAAGTAATAATCACAATTGGACGTTGTGATGCTGTAATAGTTTCGCCCGTCTCATATACATAAAAAGACATCTTGTCCAATTCATGTAATAGGTCATTTGGAAACTCAATATCTGCCTTATCAATTTCATCAATCAATAAAACACAGCGTTCTTCACTGGTGAACGCTTCCCACAATTTACCCGGTTTAATATAGTTTTTAATGTCATAAACACGGTCGTCACCCAATTGGCTATCACGCAAACGCGAAACCGCATCATATTCATATAAACCTTGCTGAGCTTTTGTCGTTGACTTGATGTGCCAAGTCAATAATTTTAAGCCTAAGCTTTCAGCCACTTGTTCTGCCAGTAAAGTTTTACCCGTACCTGGCTCACCTTTAACCAATAAAGGCTTTTGTAAGCTACGTGCAGCTTTTACAGCAAGTTTTAAACTATCGGTAGCGATGTACTGATCCGTACCCGTAAATTGTTGCGTTTCAACAGACATGATTAAACCTTATTTTTTTATTAATTACAGTGGTGAATGAGGGTTACGGACAACTGCTTTGGTTTTATTTGCCACATATTTTGACCAAAAGAAACCGATCACAAGCCCCACACCCATGACAAACAGAATCAATGACAAATTAGACCAAATGAGTGGTGAGTCTTTAGTTAACACACCAAATAACAAACAAAAAATGGCAGGTGCAATTGCTGCATTTGGACCTTCAGAAACTGTTGGTGTCAATAAGATGGCAAAGATCATCATCCATGTAATGCCACCCAACAGCTTAGGCAGGCGTGTGGCAATGGAATACCAACACCACAAAATCAGCAGACTGCCTAAAAGATATACTGTGACAGCGATGCTGTCTTCAGGAATTGAATCAAGTATTGAAAGAAAACTATCCACTGTACAACTCCTGAATTATACTTTATGCGCCACGGAGGCCTTCTGGTGCCGCAGCGTTCGGATTAATCAATCCTTCTGGAGGCATTTGTAAAAAGAAGCCTTGAGTTTGGATTGAGTCCATGACATGCAATACATTTACACGTGCTAATTTACGTGCTTCACTCAATTCAAGATCCATCACAAAACTTGCGCGACCAAATGCACCACGAACAGCTTCAGGCAAAACATTCAATGGGCTAAACGATTCAACTGCTTGATCAGCTTCAGTTGGACGAGCAATATAAAGATACATTTCATCTTTTTTACTCGATTTATAAATAGAACATTGCATATCTAAAACAGCACTCAAATAACTCAAGCCACAGGATACATCAAATAAAAGCAACTGACATTAGTCATGATTAACGCATCAGTCGTGATTTTGTATAAATATCTAAACTTGAGACCAATTGACTAATTATTAATCCATGACTTTCATTTGGGTAGAAAGATAACTTTCATCACGGCGCAATAGTTGAATCAAAGGCTGAGTCAATAGTTCATAACGCCAGCCCAATAAGTAGTCAGGCAAATCTTGTTCATCATTATGAAAAACCACATGCTGATGTAAGGCATTCATCCACTTTTTGCGCATCAGCACTTCTTTAGGAATCGTGGTCTCATCCACGACATTTTGAATTAAGTGATCAATTTTTTCACCAACATCTTTTGAGGAATGTCGAATTGGTCGTGCCATGCGTAGTGGCCAATCCGCTTGCTCAGGTAAAAACTTCACCAGATCTAAAATGGTTTTACCATGTTCTCTCACAATGTTTGGACGTATATCTTTAACGCCTGATAACTGGAAAGCATTTTTCGGATTCTTCTCAACCAGATCAATCATGGTTGCGTTCTTTAAAATAAAACTACGTGGCGTATTAAGTGCTTTTACCATCTGTTCACGCCATACTGCCAACTGTTGCAACTGCATTAACTGACGACGTGAATGTCGATAGTTACCAATATCTTGATAGAGTAAATGCAAAGGTGTTTCTGTCGCAATTTCTTGCGTTAGATGCTGACAGTCCTCGAGAGCAAAGTTGAGGAGTGACTTTGAATTTAGTTCTTGTTTAACTTTTTCTGAAAGATTCATCAAGTACAGCACGTCATTTGCAGCATAGCTGAGTTGTGCAGGGCTGAGTGGGCGTGCCAACCAATTCGAACGGGTCTCCCCTTTATCAATGTCGACATCCAACATTTGCTTCAATGCATTTTGATAGCTAACCTGTAAGCCATGTCCTAAAAACGACATGCCAACTTGAGTATCAAATACGTTGTTTAAGGTTTTATGCTGCGCATAATGATAAATCAGGTCGATATCTTCACTACAGGCATGAAAGACATTTTGCTGTGCGCGAAAAAGTTTATTCCAAAATTCAGTTAAATCGAGTGTGGTCCCATCGAGTAAATAAATATCATTTGCGACATTGATTTGGAATACACCCAACTTTGGCCATAAGGTGTCGACTTTTATGAATTCTGTATCGAGTCCATAGACTGCGTTACGATCCATTTTTTCTAAGACTGGAATAAGGTCTTGTTGATGCTGAATAAATTGAAACATATCCTACTGCGTCTAATGCTAGATGCTCTTTTGGGTTATCTTACCTGAATAAGATCATTTAGCTATCAAGATTTCTATTGGTTTTTTAATTATTTGCCGTTTTTTGTGATTTTTTTATACAACCAAACTCAAATTAATATTTTTTTTATCTTACTAAAGCATTTTTCGTATCAAAATAAAAAATGAAACAAGTATCGAAATACTTATTTCATTCGCATTCTGTTATGTACAGCTTGGCTTAAAGTATGACTATCGACATATTCAAGTTCACCACCCTGTGGTACGCCTTGTGCGATACGGGTCATTTGAATAGGCAAATGCTTCGTTGCCTCCACCAAATAGTGTGCTGTAGCTTGCCCCTCAACAGTTGCATTGGTCGCCAAAATTACTTCCGTTACTTTGCCATCGCTTAAACGCTGAATCAGATACGGAATACCAATTTCTTCTGGACCAATACCATCAAGTGGAGATAAATGCCCTCCTAATACATGGTATTTACCGCGAAAACTGCCACTTTGTTCAATTGCCATCACATCTGCTGGTGACTCAACCACACAGAGCAATTGATCATCACGCTCATGCGAGACACAAATATCACAGACTTCATTTTCCGTCAGAGAGTGACACAAGCTACATTCATGAATATAGCTCGTGGCTTCATTTAAAGCATGTGCAAGACCGATTGCGCCTTCACGATTTTTCATAATCAAGTGAAGCGCCATGCGTTGAGCCGACTTCGGCCCAACACTTGGCAAAATGCGTAAAGCTTGTACCAATTGATCGAAACGATCACTAAACACTATAGGTATTCCTTTATTAGAATAAACCTGCAAGACCTGGTGGCAAGCCTGCGCCAGAGTTTGCAGCTTTCATGCGCTCTTCAGTGATTGCTTCTGCTTGACGTGCAGCATCATTCATTGCAGCAGCAATTAAGTCTTCAATCATATCTGCATCATCTTGCAATAATTCAGGATTGATTTCGATACGCTTTACGACATTGCGGCAAGTCATCGTCACTTTCACCAAACCACCACCTGCTTCGGCATGCACTTCTGTTTGTGCAAGCTCTTCTTTGGCTTTCTTGATATTGCTTTCCATGTCTTTTTGCATGCGTTGTGCTTGCTGCATAAGCATATTAATGTTCATTAAAATCTCCGAACATAAAATTAAAAATTAGATTAAGTCTAAACCACGTGCGATATCGCGAATAATATCATCAATGTCTTCTAAACCAACAGATACCCGAATTAAACCTTCACTAATACCCGCTGCCTGTTTTGCCTCAGCCGACATTCTGCCATGAGACGTCGTTGCAGGATGCGTAATCGTAGATTTTACATCCCCTAAGTTACTGGTAATTGATAAGAAACGAGTATTGTCAATGACTGTCCAAGCCCCCTCACGCTCACCTGTCACTACAAAAGAAACCACGCCACCAAAACCAGACTGCTGTTTCTTTGCTAGCTCATGTCCCTCATGGTTTGGTAAACCAGCGTAATACACTTTTTCAACTTTTGGATGTGCATCGAGCCATTCTGCTAACTTTTGCGCACTGGCACAATGTGCTTTCATCCGTAAGCTTAAAGTTTCTAAACCCTTTAAGAAGATCCATGCATTAAATGGGCTCATAGAATTACCCAGTGTACGAATAACACCGTTAATTTCTTCAACCAATTTATCTTTACCTACAACGGCCCCACCTAAAGCACGACCTTGACCATCAATATATTTCGTTGATGAATAAATAATCAGGTCAGCACCAAACTTAATGGGTTGCTGTAAGACTGGAGTACAGAACGTATTATCGACTGCAAATAAAGCATTATGTGCATGAGCAATATCAGCAATTGCCTGCATATCACCCACTTGAGCCAATGGGTTCGACGGTGTTTCAATAAATAAAAGACGTGTATTTGGACGAATCGCTTGTTTCCAGCCGTCTAAATCTTCCAAATCTACGAATGTAACATCGACACCAAATTTGATGACATATTTTTCAAACAGCGAAATAATCGAACCAAATACAGCCCGCGAACATACGACATGATCACCCGCTTTTAAATAAGCCAACGTCACTGCATGTACTGCGGCCATACCCGAACTGGTTGCTACTGCGCGCTCAGCACCATCTAATATAGCTAAACGCTTTTCAAATGCTTGTACAGTTGGGTTGGTATAACGTGAGTATGTATTCCCCTCAATTTGTCCTGAAAATTTAGCTGCTGCATCTGCCGCATTTTCACAAACGAAAGAAGATGTTAGGAAAATTGGCTCACTATGTTCACCCTCAAAAGTACGTGTGTGACCGGTACGAATCGCTAAAGTGTCTAATTGGTATTCGATGTCGTCGTATTGGCTCATTTCTCTGTGTTTCAGTCCAAAGACTGCCTTTATAAAGAATTGCCAACATTTTGAGCGTCTAGGCTATTTAAGGTCAAGGTAAAATACGCAAATATTGATTAGACTTCAATCAAACTTTCTACTTATTTGAGATATCAACCCTATGCAGAACTTAAAAACTAAAATAAATAATCTGTCCACGCGCATTTTTAAAGGGAAGTCACTCGTTCTGTCACAAAATACGCCCTATGAAGTGATTGAAACATTTGAGCTGACTCAAATTCGCTATTACGCCCCAGAAGTTCGCAAGTACAAAGAACCTCTGGTTTTCGTGGTTCCTCTCGCCATCAATATGTCCATTTATGACCTTTACCCCTATCGTTCTTTGGTTAAGTATTTCCAACAGCAGGGTTTTGCTGTGTATGTAATTGACTGGGGCAAACTAAGTTTCCGTAATTGTCATTTTAATTTTTTAACCTTTATTGATCATTACATCCCGCTATGCATTCAAAGCATTTTAAAACATAGTCAAAGTGATCAAATTTCACTACACGGCTGGAGTATGGCAGGTATATTTGTGAGCTTATATACTGCTCTACATCAGCCTAATTTCGTGAAAAATTTAATGGTATTGGGTAGCCCAATTGACAGCTATAAATCTGGGCGAAATGGACAGTTCTTTGCATATCTCAATCGAATCATTTCAAAAAGCAAAACATTACAACAGCAAATTTATCAGGGCAGAATACCGAAGCGTCTACTTCACACCCCAGGTGTTTTAAATACGATTGGTTTTAAAATGGTTGACCCTATAGGCTGGTTTCAAAGCCACAAAAACTTGTTACTCAATTTGGACGACAACGAAGCTTTATATGAACACGCCACTATTGGTAGTTTTCTTAACCGTATGATTGATTATCCTGGTGGCATCAACCAAGACATGTTGTTTAATGTTTGGCTACGGAATCCACTCAAAACAGGAGTAATCACATTAAATAAGAAAAGCATAGCTTTAAAAAATATACAGTGCTCATTGCTTGTTGCCGCAGGCATAACAGACCAATTAGTTACTACAGAAGCCGCTAAACCACTCACCCAATTGACAAGTAGTACTGATGTCACGTTTACTCTCATCCCAGGTGGACATTTAGGACTGATGTCAAGTCAACGTAGTGCCGATGAATTTTGGCCAAAACTGGCTCAGTGGTTAAGTGAACGTTCAACTAATATTTAAATACTAAGGTTTGACATGATTCAGTCAGTTGCATTTATCGGTCTAGGCGCGATGGGGTATCGCATGGCATCACACTTACCCAAACACTTTGAACAAGTTTGGGTATGGAATCGCAATTTTGAGAAAGCAAAGCAACATGCTGAAGCTTATGGCACTCAAGCTGTAGACCTTGCAAAAGCAGTACAAGCCGATGTAGTTTTCTCATGCCTTCCTACCAGCCAAGACATTGAAGAATTACTTGATCAAGTACAGCTTAAATCTGGTAGCATTTGGGTCGATTGCACCAGCGGTGTACCGTCTTCTGCAAAAAAAGTAGCTGAACAACTCAAACTACAAGGTGTAGATTTTTTAGATGCACCAGTCAGCGGCCAAACCGTTGGTGCAGATAATGCAACCCTTACTGTCATGATTGGCGGTGAGGCTACAGCATTTGAGCGTGCACTACCTGCCATACAGGCATTTGGCAAACTGATTAAACATGTAGGCGAATCTGGTGCAGGTTTTGCAGTCAAAGCTGTAAACAATATGCTTCTGGCAGTCAATCTATGTTCCGTTGCAGAAGGTTTCACCACCTTAAAAGCCCATGGGGTCAACTTAAATGAAGCCTTAGACTGTATTAATGCATCGAGTGGTAAAAGTGGTGTGACCGAAACAGTTTTACCACAACGAATCCTAAACCGTAGTTTTCCTCTAACTTTTGCACTGCCTTTATTGGCCAAAGATACAGGTATTGCCGTTGACTTAGTTCGTGAAGCCAAACTATCTGCGCCAATAATTGGACTAGCACAAAGCTTGATTCAGGCCGCCAGCGATTTATCTGAAGCAGATCGTGACTTTTCTTCTGCCATAAAAATGTACGAAACATGGAGTAAGATTACAATTGAGTAAGAACTCACCATTGAATAAACAAAACCAACCCTTATAAAGTAGTAATGTGACTACATACAATGTTACAAACTGAGGAAATTCTCATGAAAAAGTTGACTGTAGCGGTTTTTGCCAGTCTTGCAACATTCATCGGGGTGCAAAGTTTTGCAGCATCGCCTGAGCAAGAGTGTCAAAAATTAAAAGATGATCATGATGTCATTTATGCATCTAAAGGATTCTGCTTTAAAGATCCTGAGGCGAAAGCAAAATTTGGCAATGACAATTGCTACACTACCAAACCAAAGTTCTCTGAAAAAGAGCAACAACGCCTTGATGCCATCAAAGAGCGTCAAAAAGAATTAAACTGTAAGTAAATTCAGTTTAAGTAAAATTTAAGGAATAGACATGGCTTACGATGAGCAAAACATTTTTGCACGAATTTTACGTGGTGAACTTCCAGCCATTAAAGTATATGAAGATGACCAAGTTCTTGCTTTTATGGATATTATGCCTCAAGCAGATGGTCACACCTTAGTGATCCCCAAAACACCTGCTGTGACACTGCTTGATCTACCTGCCGATGCCGCAGCCTACACCATTCAAGTTGTGCAAAAAGTTGCAAAAGCCATAGAAGTTGGTTTAGATGCAAAAGGTATTGTTCTTATGCAATTATCTGGCCCTGCGGCTGGACAAACCGTTCCGCATGTACACTTCCACCTTATCCCAAGTTCTGTGCATGAGCTCGGTAAACACGCCCTACAAATGGGTGATCAAGAAAAAATCAAAGCGCAAGCAGAAAAAATTCGAGCCGCTTTGTAATTTTTCAGATCAAATCAAGGAGCTTCGGCTCCTTTTTTGATATCTAAAAATAATTAATATCAACCACATAAAACTCAAAACCACACTTTAACAATTTATCGCCGAAATGCCTTTGACTTTGAGTTGTTTAATATTTTTGTAATATTTCTTTAATATTAATGACTTATTTGTAATCAATAATGAGCGCCAAGAGACAGAAGTCTGATGGATAAAAAGACGACTGAATAACCTTTTATAGACGAATCAACAAAAAGTCTTTCTTGGAGCTACACATGAAAAAAACACTTTGCGCATTAGCAGTTGGGGCAACATTACTTACACCAGCTTTAACAATGGCTGCTGACGTAAAAATTTATGGCCGTGCGCATGTTTCTTTAGACTATCTTGATGATGGTGCTGACTACAACGAAGTTGGTATTTCTTCAAACTCTTCACGTCTAGGTTTCAAAGCTGAGCAAGAACTTGAAAACGGCATGACTGTATTCGGTCAAATTGAACAAGAAATTAACTTTGCGAGCGGTTCAGCAAATAGTGATCTTGAATTTGCAACACGTGATACTTTCGTTGGCTTAAAAGGTAACTTCGGTCAAGCACGTGTAGGTCGATTTGACAGCCCATTCAAAGCAGCACGTGGTCCAGTTAACTTCTTCGGCGACATGGTTGGTGATGTACGAAACGTAACACGTGTAGGCAACTTGAAGTTTGATGAGCGTAATGCAAATACCATCGAATATAAGTCACCTAAATTTGGCAATGGCTTTAATGTATTAGGTGCTCTTTCACTTCACGAAGCGAATAGCCCAGATGCTACAAAAAATGGCTCTAAAGACAAAGATAAAGCATACGACTTAGCTTTAACTTATAAAGAAGGCAACGTAGACTTCGCTGCTGCATACGAACACTATGAAGAAGAAGCAACAAGTGGCGAACGTGATGGTTTCCGTATTGCTGGCGCATATAAAATCACACCTGATTTTAACTTAGGTGGTATGTACCAATTTCTTCAACATGACAACTCTGATGCAAACCCTGACACGCAAGTATTCGGTGTAGCTGGTGAATATAAATTTGCACCAAAAACTTTAGTCCGTGGCGAAGTATTCTACCGTGATGTTGATGCTGATGATGCAAACTCAACATTACTCGCTGTTGGCCTTGAGCACCGTCTAGACAAAGCAGTACGTGTCTACGGCAACTTAGCAACTGTAATCAATGATGATAAGTCGAACTTAACACCATGGAAAGAAGGTCGCACAAACAGCGTAAGTGGTGTCGCAGGTGAAAATAGCCTTGGACTTTCTCTCGGTATGCGTTACGACTTCTAAGTTAAGCAGTCCAAAAAATTAAAAAAACACGCTTCGGCGTGTTTTTTTATCTGACAAGTTTGAATCTAGAAAAGGTTATTGCTGCATTAGAATTCATACTGATCAATCTAGAAATGACCTCATTTTCTTAGTTTTTGACTATTCACAACAGTAAGTAGAGTCTTACTATTTTAAATCAAATCTTCTAGACTCATTTTATTCCTTACGCAGTTTTTCTTATTTGCTAAATGCAATAAAGCAGGCTTGTCATTCGCATACCCTAGTTTACTGTGTCAGCGACTACAAAATTCATTAAGGGAATTAACATCGCCTTTAGACAAACAGTTGTGAATCATGTTTTTAAGTACCAGACACCTTGATGAATTTAAAAATCAAAAATACCAGTCAACTTCTTAGCTGACTGGTATTCAATACAGAGTTATTGTTCATGTAAAGCTTAACGTTTCAAGAAACCTGAAACCAAATTTAGAACTTGCTGAATATCTGCATTGGCCTCTTGTGGATTAGTTTGTCCTGCCTGAGGGGTTAAAGAATCAATGATCTGCGGTAAAACTTGTGAAATAGCACTATATACATCTTGTTTAGGCGCATTGACTTGTTGTGCAACCTGTTCTACATCAGCATCATTAAACAGGTTCTGTACCTGTTCTGGATTTACGCTGGCATTTTCTCCTGAGCCAGTCGAT
This sequence comes from Acinetobacter sp. SW-226, assembly GCF_055632855.1. Lineage (NCBI taxonomy): Bacteria > Pseudomonadati > Pseudomonadota > Gammaproteobacteria > Moraxellales > Moraxellaceae > Acinetobacter > Acinetobacter sp. SW-226. Next base: position 2,002,201 of record NZ_CM145752.1, read on the forward strand.
ACCCAATCATCCACTTGACTGCTTAAGCCTTGCCCTTTGAGCTTATCTAAAGCCGCTTGTAAACCACCTTGCTGTTGAATCCACCCCAAAATCAAAGGCAATACAGCGATCAATAAACTTTTTCCACCACCTGAAAACCCAGAGTTCTGAGCATTTGACGTTTGTTGTGACTGCGCACCAGTTAAACCACCCAACACCGAACCTAAAATATCACCCAAACCACCCTGTGATGATTGCCCTGATGTATTTGTTCCAAGTTGTCCCAATACAGAGCCCAAAATTCCACCCAAACCGCCTTGTTGGTTTGACTGTTGCTGCCCTCCCATAGCCTGCTTAGCCAAGATTTCTATAATATTATTAAGGTTCGTCATCGTTTTATCCTTTGTAAGTTTTAAAACAGCATACGATGTTTAAATGAAGCCTACACGGATAAATTGTTAATTTTTGCTATGACTCAAGTCATATACGCCCTACTACCAACGAAATTTGTTCCAGTTTTCAGGGTTCGCCCAAAATTTTGAATTAAACCAATCTGGCACATGCTTATAAGTTAAAATATTAAACTGCCATAACGCAAAGTCTTGTTCGTGAGTTGTTTTATCTATGAGTTGAGTAAAGCCCAAAGCACGTAACAGTTGCTCATCGTGTAACTGACTGACCACCACAATCCGCTTTGCCATCAAATCTCTTAAACGCACCAATACTTGTGATTTTTGTTGCTCATTCACATTTTGCATTTCAATTGTATCCAAAAGCACGAAACCCAAGTCATAGCGCTGTGTAAAAGGCAGACTTAAAAAATCAGATACGCTAAAATATTGCCATTGAATAGATTGATGATGATCTGGGCTAAGATTTTGCCCAATGCATAATGCAGTTGAAATAGGCTGTTCTTGAGATAAATCGTCTAGCATAGAAGTAATGACGTTCAGTTCAGCCATAACCGCATCCTTAATATTAAGTGAGTAATTCTGTATGGAACTTCAAGGCATTTGCCATAAAATGCATGCAGGTCTTAAGGACCTTAGTGTAACTGATCAACATACACACAAGGCAAATGTTGAATATAAATTTATTTTAGATCGTTCAGAAGTTGACCTTCCTTTTAACTTAGGTCAAGAAATCGAAATCGAATGGACTGGTAAAATCTTCTGTGTCTCGTGCGGTGCTAAAACGTCTAAATCTTTTTCACAAGGTCATTGCTTCAAGTGTTTCAAAACTAAGGCCTCTTGTGACATGTGTATCATGAAGCCAGAAACCTGCCATTATCATTTAGGGACTTGTCGCGAAGATAGCTTTGCCCATGAAGTATGTTTTCAACCACATATCGTCTATTTGGCGAACTCAAGCGCACTAAAAGTTGGTATTACCCGGATTAGCCAAATGCCAACCCGTTGGCTTGATCAAGGAGCCACTCAAGCACTACCCATTATGAAAGTAGGCTCACGTCGCCTTTCAGGTCAGCTCGAAATCATGTTTGGAACGCAGGTTGCAGACAAAACCGATTGGCGTAAATTACTCAAGGGTGAAGCTGACCCATTAAACTTGATTAAAGTCCGTGAACAATTGCTCGAAGAGTTTTCACCTAAAATCCAAACCATTCGAGATGAATTTAGTCAGAATCTTGAGTTCAATGAAACGGTCGAAATTTTGGAAACCGAATTACCACGTGAATTTGTTTATCCAGTTGAGCAATATCCAGAGAAAATCAAATCTCACAACCTAGATAAAACTCCAGTCATTCGTGGCAAATTGCAAGGCATCAAAGGTCAGTACCTAATTTTGGATACTGGCGTAATTAACATACGTAAATATTCAGGCTATGAGCTCAAAATCCGTGCTTAAGCGTACTTCTCCTTAAGGCGAATTACTTCCCTTTAGATATAAAAAAACCTGCACGAATGCAGGTTTTTTTATTCGATATGATTATTTAATCTTTGCATGTGCTTTTAAGTATTGCACATAATCTTCTGACTCTTGCTGACCGCGAAGCTGTTGATATAGCTTAGAAAGCTCCGCCAACTGTTCATCCGTCAACGCATTAGACGTCGTCTTGTTTACATTTGATACTGCGACTACGACCATTTCAGTCGGCAATAATGCTGTTGTTACAGACCATTGCCCAGCTTTTGGCGTCGCTTGGCTAAATGCCGCACGCTCAACTACACGAGGAAGACCTTGCGAACGAATAAACACTTGTGGCGCAGTAAACGTTAAACCACTCTTCGCAACAACTGATGCCGCTGGTTGAGTTTTAAAGTCTTTTAAACTTTGCGCAATCTTCGCTTTCGCCGCTTCATACGCTTTTTGTTGAACTAATTTTGCTTTCACGCGTGGAGTTGCTTCTTGAAGCGTTTGCACACCTGCCGCATGGTAATCACGTACTTTGACCCAGACAACATCACCATTTGTAAGTTGAATACTACTGGTCGCGTTACGGTCACCGTTTTTAACGTCATCGTTAAACAGTTTCACTTTTACTGCTGCATTGCTTAATACAGGATGCTGTGTAGAAAGCATCATACCTTTGACAGTTTGAACTTGTACGCCTTTCACTTCTTGTGAAACCACATCCAAAGCATCAGAATCTACAACTTGCTCATTTAAACTATTTACAGTGTCTGAAAACGCATTGGCTGTTTTACTTTTTTGAACTTCAGCAGTAAGTCGTGCTTTTTCAGTTTCAAAAGATGGCAACTTCACAGCAGGTGTGTCAGTTTCAATGACATGATAACCAAATTCAGTTTTAACAGGTGCAGACACTTGACCGGATTTAAGTGATGTTACAGCTTGATCAAAAGCATCACCAAATGTACCTTTGTTATAGACTGCCAGTACACCACCATTAGACTTAGATGCCGTATCTTCAGAGTATTGAGCCGCTGCGGCTGCAAAGCTTGTGCCTGCTTTAATTTTTGCAACAACTTCTTCTGCACGCTTCTTCGCTTCAGCATCTGTACGCGTATCTACAGTAATTAAGATATGTTTCACCAAAGGTGCAACATTTTGCTTCTGTGCTTCAACAAACTGAGTATAAGCTTGTTGTAACTCAGTATCAGTGACTGGTGATGTCGTAGCAGGAACATTTGCAGGTGTTAACAACACATAGTCTACATCTACACTTGCTACTTGTTTAAATGCTGATGGATGTTGCTTGTAGTAGTTAGCAATTTCTTGAGCTGAAACACTGATGTTCTTTTTGTATTCATCAAGATTTATATTGGCAAACTGTACGGTACGCTGTTCTGTTTGCAAATTCGCAATCTGCTGAATATCTAATTTACTCACCAAAGCATAATCAGCAAAAGTAGAACGCATCATTTTTAATGCATGATCTTGGCGCAGATTTGCAACCAAAGCATCACTACTCATTCCAACAGATTGTAAATAGCTAGAATACCGTGTTTCAGAAAATTTTCCATTTTCTTGAAAACTTGGTTGCTGAGCGATCATCTGTTCAATTTGAGTATCACTAAGTGAAATGCCTAGCTTTTCCGCCTGTTGCAACAACAAGGTATTAGAGATCAGTTGATCCATTGCCTTATCTTTGATAAAGCTTTGATTCAATAAAGTTTCATCACCATTGGCATAAGCCAAGAACTGCTCTTTAAAAGACGCTGTTAGTGTTTCTAGTTCCTTTTCAGAAATATCTTGACCATTGACTGATTTTACAGCGTCTTTTGATCCGCTACTAAAATATCCTTCAATACCTACAAGTGCTAAAGGGGTCAAAAACAAAATGAGTAAGGCTTTGCCCAACCAACCCTTAATAACTTTACGAAAAGATTCCATAAGTATTCCAATATTTTATTTGCACGAGATTTTAACTGAAAAGTAGCAATGAATGAATGTGTTATCGTCACATTTTCTAATGTTTAATAAAAAACGCGCCGAAATGGCGCGTTTAGGATTTATTTAAAAGATTATGCAACAGAATCTTTTAAACCTTTTCCTGCTTTAAAGCTTGGTACTTTGCTTGCTTTAATTTCTAAAGTAGCACCAGTTTGTGGGTTACGGCCAGTACGTGCAGCACGTTCTTTCACATTGAAAGTACCAAAACCAACAAGTGTAACTGTATCACCAGACTTAAGCGCTTCAGTGATTGAAGCAATTGTAGCGTCTAAGGCCTTACCAGCATCAGTCTTAGACAAACCCCCTTTTTCTGCAATTGCATCAATTAATTCTGATTTATTCATGTGGATCGCGTCCTCTTAATATCGTTTATTTAAGGTCCAAGAGTTTAGTATAAATTACCGTAACGCCTTTATAGCAATGCTTTAGGTGAAAACGCAATACTCTGTATAGGCTTTTTTGGAAAATAAATCACAAAAAAACCTTGAAATTGCTACAAAAGCACAACCAGATCACTTTTTATTCACTTTTTCGTTTAACTTCTTATTTTCTTCAATCAAAACATCTATTTTTTCGTTAAGCTGAAGAATTAAGTTTTCCAAGTACTGGATATCTTTGACCGTAACTAAACCAATACGGTTCAAAGAATGATTTACACTCCGGTCTACGATCTTCTCAACCTTATCTTTAGTATCCGTAACCGATTCACGTGCCTTTTCAGATACTTTTTCAACTGTTTGATCTGCAATTTCAGTTGTTTTTGATTCTAGCTCCTCGCCTACTTGGACGAGTGAGTCAAACAATTTATTGCCTTCCTCTTCCGCACGTGAGAAAGCACCTAAACCAGCCAACCAAATTTGCTTAGTGTACTTTCTAAAATCTAAACTACTTTTACGGTGAAAATGATGCTTAGTTTTTGTTTTTTTTAATGTTTCATCTTCTTGCAAAATATCATCCAACGCTCTATCTGCTTTTTCCATTAGCACCATCTCCTGCATGATTTATGTGCAAAAACTTCCAAAAAATCTTATAGATTGCACTATACTAGCAAATATTGGACTTGATCGTTTTGCAAAACTGTTCTACAAAGCATCTTTATTACATTTTTTATTTTAAGTCTGAAGTTTTTGCGAGCAGGATGCTCATTTCAGGTCAGGATTTAGGTTACTACTTATGAGTGATTCTCAAAAAGAACACAATCAAACACATATGCTACTCACTATGCTAATGATTGTTCTTGAGACGATCTTTTCTCTTATTTTAAAACATGACCGCGTGGTTGCTCTACATTCAAAAAAGTTTGTTGAGCAAAATATTGCGATTAAAATTAACAGCTATTTACCTTACTTCGACATCTATATTACCTTTAGTGAACAAGGTATTTTATTTGATGCGAAAGCACCTGAAAAACCTGTCGATCTCGATGTGCGCACTACCCTAATGGATTTAATTAAAATTTTCGTTTTTGGAAATCGTCGCAGTATTAAAACCATGCGTATTGATGGCGACATCATACTCAAAGATGAGTTCAGAGATTTAATTTTACACTTTAGTGCCCCTAAAGTTTTAGCCGACTGGAAAAATTGGTTAACTGAACCAACTGATCCACAAAATGTGGTTACATCAAAAAAACGTATTGCGCCACTTTTAGAAAAAATTGATGAGCAACGCTCTAAAATCAACACCCTACAAGTTGAAGTGAAACAATACAAAAACCGTATTCGTCGCATGGAGCAACGCCAAAAACGTATAAATGTCACATTTTTACTGTTTTCTATACTTTTGATTAGCTTATTGGTATATAATATTTGGCTTGCATAACTACATAATATTTCAAGCAAATTAAATACGCATAATCATTATTAAAAAAACTTGACTATTTTAGTCAGGATTCTTAAAATCGGCACATCTAGTCTAATCATGTGTATCGAATCATGCGCTTAACAACTCGCGGACGCTACGCAGTGACTGCTCTACTTGATTTAGCTTTGCAGCCAACTGAACAAACGATCACGCTTGCTGAAATTGCAGCTCGTCAAACTATCTCTGTTGCTTATCTTGAGCAGTTATTTGCGAAATTAAAGCGCCACGGCTTAGTTTCTAGCATTCGTGGTGCCAATGGTGGCTACCATTTAGCTCGTCGCGCTGATGAAATTACAGTATTAGCAGTTATTGAAGCTGTAAACGAAACAGTTGATGCCACTCGCTGTGACCATAAAGGCAACTGCCAAAATGGTGCAATGTGCTTAACTCACGATTTATGGCAAGAACTCTCCCATCACATTGCCGACTATCTCGCTAAAATCACTCTTGCTGACCTTGTAGCACGTGACAACGTCCAAAAAGTTGCCATTCGCCAAAACACAGCACCTTCAGATTCAGCCCTTTTATCGGTAACAGGTATTTGACATGAAACGTCCAATTTATCTTGATTATGCAGCAACAACTCCTGTAGACCCTCAAGTCGCTGAACGCATGATGGAATGTCTGACATTTGACGGCACATTTGGCAACCCAGCATCTCGCTCGCATGCTTACGGTTGGCAGGCAGAAGAAAAAGTAGAATATGCACGTGAACAAGTTGCGAACTTGATCAAAGCAGATCCACGCGAAATCGTTTGGACTTCTGGTGCTACTGAATCTGATAACCTTGCACTTAAAGGCGTAGCACAATTCTATGCGTCTAAAGGCAAGCACATTATTACCAGTAAAATTGAACACAAAGCTATTTTAGATACTTGCCGTGAGCTTGAGTCTGAAGGTTTTGAAATCACTTACCTTGAGCCACTACCAAACACGGGTTTAATTACCCCTGAAATGGTTGAAGCAGCTATTCGTCCAGATACCATTCTTGTTTCCCTAATGATGGTGAACAACGAAATTGGTACTGTGACTGATGTTGCAGCAATTGGTGAAATCACTCGTGCACACAAGATCTTCCTCCATGTCGATGCAGCTCAAGCCGCAGGTAAAGTTGAAATTGACCTTTCAACTATGAAAGTAGACCTAATGAGCTTCTCTGCTCACAAAATTTATGGCCCTAAAGGTATTGGCGCACTCTATGTACGTCGTACTCCACGCGTTCGCTTAAAAGCACAAATGCATGGTGGCGGTCATGAACGCGGTATGCGTTCTGGTACACTTGCAACACACCAAATCGTTGGTATGGGTGAAGCATTTGAACTTGCAGGTAAGAACTTAGCTTCTGAACAAGCACGCATTCGCGTACTTCGTGACAAGCTTTGGAATGGCTTACAAGACTTAGAACAAATTTTCTTAAACGGCCATCCAACACAAAACGTTGCAAACTACTTAAATGTCAGTTTCAACTTTGTTGAGGGTGAATCGTTAATGATGTCGTTGAAAGACGCTGCTGTATCTTCTGGTTCAGCATGTACTTCAGCAACATTAGAACCTTCTTATGTATTACGTGCATTAGGCTTGTCTGACGAACTTGCGCACAGCTCAATTCGTTTCAGTTTTGGTAAATACACCACTGAAGCAGACATTGACCACGTACTTACAGTAACACGCTCTGCGGTTGAGAAACTCCGTGAACTTTCTCCACTTTGGGACATGTACAAAGAAGGTATCGACCTTTCTACAGTTGAGTGGGCTGAACACTAATTTTATCCTTTGAAGTCATTCACATACTGGATGACTTCATTGAAAAATCAAGTTTTAACCCCATATTAAATATTAACGCTGACCCCGAGGTTTGGAGACGCATCATGGCTTATAGCGAAAAAGTAATTGATCATTACGAAAACCCTCGTAATGTTGGTGTATTAGATAAAAATGCGGAAAACGTTGGTACCGGTATGGTCGGTGCACCTGCATGTGGTGACGTAATGCGCTTACAGATCCAAGTGGATGACAACGGTGTGATTGAAGAAGCACGTTTCAAAACTTATGGATGTGGTTCTGCTATTGCATCAAGCTCTTTAGTGACTGAATGGCTAAAAGGCAAAACCTTAGATGAAGCTCAAGCGATCAAAAATATTGATATCGCAACTGAGCTTGCTCTTCCTCCAGTAAAAGTACACTGCTCTGTGCTGGCTGAAGACGCGATTAAAGCAGCGGTTGAAGACTACCGCAGCAAAAAATCTAAAGCTTAATTGCTTTGCATTTTAAAGAACGATTAACGGAGTTTTCATGATCCATTTAACTGAAAATGCTGCAACTCATATCAGCAATTATTTAAAAAATCGCGGTAAGGGTGAAGGTATTCGCGTTGGCGTGAAAACTTCAGGCTGTTCTGGTTTAGCTTATGTGCTCGAATTTGTTGATTCAATTGATGCACATGACACCACTTTTGAGCAGTTTGGGGTAAAGGTTTTTGTCGATCCAAAAAGCTTGGTTTATCTCGATGGTATGGAGATGGACTATGTGAAAAACGGTTTAAACGAAGGCTTTGAGTTTAATAACCCAAACAAAAAAGGTGAATGTGGTTGTGGTGAATCTTTCACTGTATAAATCAAACCACAGGTTTGCCTTTTAGACATTAAAACAGTGTGTATTACACTGTTTTAATTGCATTTACATAGCGTGTTTTTGCTTTTGCAAGCACTCCAAATTTAGCGCGGAACCCCCTTCCTATGAATCATTTTGAGTTGTTTAACCTCCCAGTAGCACTCGATATTGATTTAGCAGCTTTAAAAGCAGAGTTTTTAAAGTTGCAGCAACAATATCACCCAGATAAAGCCCTCGATAAAGATCAAGCCCTGATTAAATCAAGCGAGATCAATCAAGCATTTAAAGTTTTATCTCAGGTCGATAGCCGCGCAGGATATTTATTAGGTTTAAAAAAACAAGACTACCATCTTGATCAATCCATCAACGACTTTGAATTTCTTCAATCCGCATTAGAAATTCGCGAACAACTCGATGAAGCACGTTCAGCAGATGAATTACAATCACTCAAAATTGACGTTCAACAATGGATTGACGGTTTAGTTCGTGAATTCAAAATTGATTTTGAAGCTGAAGATTGGGCCGAAGCACGTGATGATGTCCGTAAACTTCGTTTCTTTGTCAAAGTCATGCATGATATAGACAAAGCAGAAGATCGTTTTGAAGATGACGATAACTTTGATTTAGATGATGAATTTTAACCTATTTTTAATTTTTGACGCTCAAAGGATGTAACTCATGGCTCTCTTGCAAATTGCAGAACCTGGACAATCAAGTGCGCCACATGAACACCGTATTGCCATTGGTATCGACTTAGGTACAACTCACTCTCTTGTTGCCACTGTCCTTTCAGGCAAAGCCAAAGTTTTACACGACGAACAAGGTCGTGTCTTGCTCCCTTCGATCGCACATTATGGTACAAACCAAATTCAGTATGGCGATGAAGCAAAACCCTTTTTGACTTCCGATCCTAAAAATACCATTGTTTCGGTCAAACGTTTTATGGGACGCTCTAAAGCCGACATTAAGTTTCAACACCCCTACACTTTAGTGGGTGAAGATAATCAAATGCCCGCTTTTGAAACCTCTCAGGGCCGCAAAACCCCTGTCGAAGTGTCCGCTGAAATTTTAAAGCAATTGAAAGATCGTGCTGAAGCAAGCTTAAAAAATGAAGTCAATGGTGCAGTGATTACCGTTCCTGCATACTTCGATGAAGCTCAGCGTCAAGCAACACGTGATGCCGCACAACTTGCAGGTTTAAACGTATTGCGTCTTTTAAATGAGCCTACTGCTGCTGCAGTTGCGTATGGTCTCGACCAAGACACCAATCTTGCACATGATCATAACTATGTAATTTATGACTTAGGTGGGGGTACGTTTGACGTTTCCATTCTACGCTTTTCGCAAGGCGTGTTTGAGGTCTTAGCAACAGGTGGCCATACCGCATTAGGTGGTGATGATCTTGATCGTTTAATCGTAAAATGGGCGAAAAAAGAACTCAACATTGAGCAGTTCGACGATACTGAATATGCACATGTTTTGGTTGCTGCGCGTAAAGCCAAAGAAGCTTTAACAAACGCAGAAAGCGTACATTTGCAGGTGCTAGAGCATAGCCTGACTCTTGATCGTGCGACATTTGAAAGCATTATCAAAGTTGCTTTAGATAAGACGATTAGCGTGTGCAAACGCGTGCTCCGCGATGCCAAGCTTGAACTTAGCGACATTCAAAACGTAGTCTTGGTTGGTGGTTCAACACGTTCTTACGCTGTACAAAATGCTGTTCGTGAAGTGTTTGCTCAAGAACCATTGTGTACGATCAATCCAGATGAAGTTGTCGCAATTGGTGCATCAATTACTGCTAACCAGTTGATTGGCAATACAGCAGATGGGGCATTACTACTTGACGTCACCCCACTATCTCTCGGTCTTGAAACCATGGGGGGCTTGGTTGAGCGTCTTATTTCACGCAATACAGCCATTCCCGTTGCACGTCGTCAAGAGTTCACGACTTACCAAGATGGTCAGACTGCGATGCTGATCCACGTGGTTCAAGGCGAACGTGATTTGGTTGAACATTGTCGCAGCTTAGGTCGCTTCGTTCTTCGTGGCATTCCACCTATGACTGCAGGTCAAGCACGTATTGAAGTGACTTTCCAAGTAGATGCAGATGGCTTACTGACGGTTTCTGCCAAAGAAACAACCTCTGGCGTACATGCGCAAATCGACATTAAGCCATCTTATGGTTTGTCTGATAGCGATATGGAACGCTTACTGCTTGATGGTTACAAGTTTGCTGAAGAAGATAAAAATCTTCGCCACTTACAAGAAACCAAAGTCGAAGCCAAACGTGAACTTGAAGCTTTAGAACAAGCACTAAAAATAGATGCACACCTACTCACAAGTGAGCAGCAAGTTGCATTAAATGCAGCTAAAACTTCATTAGAAGCAACACTTGAAACAACAGAAATCAAGGCCATTGAATCTGCTGTTGAACAGCTTAAAATACACAGTGATGCTTTTGCAGCAGCACGTATGAATCAGCATATCGATGCTGCGCTGAAAGGCACAAAACTCGACGACTGGTCAAACTCAAACTAATTTATAGGTAAAGACTATGCCACGTATTAAAGTTCTTCCACATGCGCAAATCTGCCCAGAAGGTGCTGAGTTTGAAGTCGAGCAAAATGCAAATCTTTGTGAAAGCTTACTCAAAAATGGAATCAAAATTGAACATGCATGTGATATGTCTGCTGCATGTACAACGTGTCATGTGGTGGTGCGAAAAGGTTTTGACAGCTTAGAAGAAATGAATGACATTGAAGCTGATTTACTAGATCGTGCTTGGGGCTTAGAGCCTGATTCTCGCTTATCTTGCCAAGTGAAGTTAGTAGATGAAGACTTAGAAGTTGAAATCCCGAAATACACCATTAACCATGCGTCTGAAAATCACTAATTTTTCAAGCATTAAAAAAGCCACTCATTTGTAGTGGCTTTTTTAATGCCTCTTGTTTTTACAAGCATACCATCATTAATGGTATTCGTTTCTTTTAACGGTTTCAACGACTTCATCTTCAAGATTTAATTTCACAATACCTTGAGAATTCGTCATTTTTTGCTGCGTTTGAATACGTTGAATCATTTTTTCTAAAACTTGAATCAACTGCGGGTATTCAAAATTCTGCACCTCATCCAAATTCAGCAGTAAATGAAACCCTTTATATTCATAATCAAACCAGCGTTGGTAGTCTGATTTCTGAGATGTATATTTTTCAACGACTTGCCAAGTCTTCACAGCCCCTTTTATCCCTTTAAGGAAAATTGGTGCTTTCGGTGCACAAAGATAGTCATTTTTTACTAAATTATGCGTATCATCTGAAATTAAGATTTCATCCACTTGAGCTGCACTCTGTAAACGCGCTGCAAGGTTTGCATCACGCCCAACAATGGTATAAGCCATCCGATGTGATGCACCATAGTTTCCAACGTGACAATAACCCGTGGAAATACCCATACGAATGTGCAAAGGCGGATAACCCATTTTCACCCAACGCTCACGCAAAATTTTCATTTGCTGGCGCATTGCCATTGCCATTTCTAAGCAATTCTGCGCATCCCGCTCTACACCCTCAGAATTCGGATCCCCAAAAAAGACTAAAATGGCATCCCCCATGAATTTATCAACAGTACCCTCGTATTGCTTCGCAATCTCGGTCATGTGTCTTAAATAGTCATTAAGCAGGAATGCCAAATCATCAGGAATTAAGCTTTCAGACAACTCTGTAAAACCTTGAATATCTGAAAAGAAAACCGTGAGTTTTTTACGTTTATATTCAATTTTCGCTTCAGACTCACCTTTCATAATTGACTGCCACAGTTGCACTGGAGCATAGCGGCTCAACTGATTCGCAAATTCCATGTAGCGATTCATTTGATCGTAATAATGATTCTTGCGGCGATATATATCCTGCATTTGGTTGCGCTGATAATAACTACCCACACCAAAATAAGTAATCAGACACAAAAAACCCAATACGGTCAGCTCGGTACTGGTCGCTTCAAAATATTCACCAAAACCAAAGATAAAGATCAGAGATAAATAAAAAACAACAACACCAATCAGACTCGCCAAAGAAATCATGAGAAATGAAACTTTGTTGCTAATGGCGGTATAAAGCAGTGCAAAAATAGACAAAAAAGTGAGTACGATATTCAGATGAATTGCTGCCAAAATAATTGAAGTGACAACAATATCAATCACAAACATCACACTACGTCGTACATTAGTGTTGAAGCGATAGCCTAACCACCTTGAAAATGGTGGTGCGAACAATAATACAACCAATAACAATAATGGGACATAAATTTGATAATGCGTATCCGCCATCGTGTAGTGATAAACGATAGTCAATAGCGACAACATGCTATACCCCATCACTCGATGGAAGTATTCAAATTGTTTGGGTTCTTTAGATATCCAATCGTCTAATGGCACTGATTGTTCCCCATGATGCGCACGATCAAATCATCCCTGATTTGATTTCCACGTGAATTAGTCCATACGCCAATCAAACGGCATATCACCTTGTCCACGTAATGCAAGCATTAAAGTCTGGCGCATATGTGCAAGGACTTCATTGCTATAAGGAACAGCTGGAGTACCCCAAACTGGTTTTGGCCATGCAACATCGTTTTGATAACGAACCACATGGTGGAAATGAAGCTGTGGCACCATGTTACCCAAAGCAGCAACATTCATTTTATCAGCTCGGAATACGCGAGCTAATTGGCTTGACAACCAACTTGACTCACGTAAAAACTGTTCTTGGTCGGCTTGGCTGAGTTCATATAACTCAGTGATACCTGGCACGCGTGGAATTAAAATTAGCCACGGAAATTGCATATCATTCATTAAGCGACATGTTGAAAGTGGAAAGTCGCCTACAAAAAACGTATCTTGAGCAAGTTGTGGATGCAAACTAAACATATCTTTATAAATGATGCAAATTAGAATAATGGCTAATATTATCACATCCAATCGGAGGTGAATATTATAAGCAATGTGTTTCAATACAAATAAAATACGTTTTACTTTGAACTACATCACATTTATCACTTTAATAAATTTCATCAAAAAATCAAGTATTTCTTTTTGTCGTGCAAACACCTACGAAATACCTGATATCTGTATGAAATAACAGCAAATTAGAGCTACTAATTAACCCGAATCCTGTTTAAGCCAATGATTCCACAACCCGAATGATTGGCTTGTTTTGATGACATAATTGGTAAGCACATAAAGAGGCATAAATACCAGCTAAATAGCCTTCAACACTTCTCGCGTTACTTGTTACCAAATTATATTTCCCTTTGAGCAAACTAAATAACGTTTCTATTTTGTTGCGCTGCTTTAGGTAATATTCATCTTCTTTTGACAATTGAACTGCCTGCATGTTTTTACGATGATATGTAATTAAATCAATATCTTGTTCTTTAAGCCTAGCTTTTAGTTCATGACTAATATAGCCACGATCAGCATAAAGCTTTACTTTTAATCCTTCTACCAACGGTTTAACCATTTTGATGTCTGCTGTATGTCCATTAGATAAAACTGAGTTCGCAATCTCACCTGATTGATTCATCAGTAAATGTAGCTTACAACCAAAGAACCATCCCATTGAGCTTTTACCACGCGTTGCAATTGATGATATGGATTTATGTCGCTGAATACGCTGATTTTTACAGACTGGCAAAGTAGTTGAATCAATCCATAAATACGAACTTTGATGATCTTTCATCACAGCGAAATGCAAGGCATGTAAAGCGAGTTGATGTGTATTCACTAAATAAATCATGCGCTGATAACAGGGTAAACTTTTAAATAAATGGCTTTTGTCTTGTTTCAACGATGAGAAGAATGCTTTGAAGTTATTAAAATGAGAACATTTATACCAAATCGCAATGAAGATGATTTCTGAAATACTCAGTTGAGCGGTTCGAATTCTTAGACAATGGTTACATTCTTTAAGAAATTTCCAGTAAGTCGCTTCAAATTTTAAGAAGAAATCATCAATTACACAAAATAATTCTGTACTATCGAACATAAGGACTAGAGTTGTGAGTTTGGTGTGGTAACTCAACTGATAGCTCTAGTCCTCTTATTTTTCAAGTCAATTTCTTATCCGCGATTCGGGTTAATTAATGCAATTCTTTAAGTAAATTTGCTAATAAGTCATTGATAAACTGAATTCGCTTTTCATACTCTTCCAACATCACCATAACCTTTAAGCGCTGACCGCCCTCCATTCTAAAAAAGGTAGGGTGTTTTTGCATCATTTGAATAATACTAATGGCCTGTACGGGTGTATCAGGTGAGAATTCAATAGCTCCTCCATTGCCCGAAATATCGACTTTCGTGATCCCTAATGTTTCAGCTTTTAGGCGAATCTGATGAACAGCAAAGAGTTGCTTCACAGGCTGTGGCGGTATACCAAAACGATCAATCAGCTCCATGCGAATATTATCAAGCTTTTCCTGACGATCTGTATTACTAATCCGCTTATAGAACAATAAACGCTGATGCACATCTCCCAAATATTCATCTGGAATCAAGGCTGGCATATGCAAATTGATTTCTGCGGTCAGTGATAGTGGCGCATCGAAATTTGGCGTTTTCCCTTTTTGAATAGCTTTAGTCGCCTTCTCGAGCATTTCCATATACAAGCTATAACCAATGGCTTGCATTGATCCACTTTGTTGCTCACCGAGTAACTCACCAGCCCCACGAATTTCTAAATCTTCCGTCGCCAACATGAAACCTGCTCCAAGGGTTGAGGCCCGCTGAATAGCATCTAAACGCTTTTCAGCATCGCCTTTCAATCCTTTAATGGATGGTACCAGTAAATATGCATAGGCTTGGTGGTGCGAGCGCCCAACACGTCCACGAAGTTGATGCAACTGCGCAAGCCCCAGTTTATCAGCACGTTCAATCAAGATAGTATTGGCATTTGGGACATCAATCCCTGTTTCAATAATGGTTGAGCAAACCAATACATTATATTCTTTATGATAGAACTGCTGCATGACTTGCTCTAACTCACGTTCGCGCATTTGCCCATGTGCAACAGCAACACGTGCTTCAGGCACCAACTCTCGGAGACTTTCAGCCGCGCGCTCAATGGTTTCTACTTCATTGTGCAAGAAGTAAACCTGCCCACCACGCAGTAATTCACGCAAGATAGCTTCTTTGACGGCATCACCCGTATGCTCTTGTACAAAGGTTTTGACCGCTAAACGTCGTGCAGGTGGCGTTGCAATAATTGAAAGATCTCGCATACCACTAAATGCCATGTTTAAAGTACGCGGAATTGGTGTTGCGGTAAGGGTTAACATATCCACATCGGCACGCATCGCTTTGATCCGTTCTTTATCACGCACCCCAAACCGATGCTCTTCATCCACAATCATAAGACCTAAATCTTTAAACTGGACGCTTTCTTGCAAGATTTTATGCGTACCAATCACAATATCGACTTTGCCTTCTGCCAGATCTTCGATCGTTTTAGTATGGCTCTTACTGCTACCAAAACGAGATAAAACTTCTATACGAATAGGCCAATCCGCAAAACGGTCTTTAAACGACTCATAATGCTGTTGAGCTAACAAAGTTGTTGGAACCAAAACCGCAACTTGCTTATTGTTTTGTACTGCTAAAAAAGCAGCCCGCATTGCCACTTCAGTTTTACCAAAGCCCACATCACCACAGACCAAACGATCCATTGGTTTCGCCTGTTGCATGTCATATAAAGTCGCCTCAATCGCATTAGCCTGATCTAGCGTTTCTTCATAGGCAAAGCCACTGGAAAACTGCATATATTGGCCATGATCAAGCTCAAAGCCAAAACCAGGTTTGGCTTGACGACGGGCTTGAATATGTAACAATTCTGCCGCCACATCATGAATTTGCTCGAGTGCTTTACGCTTCGCTTTGCTCCAAGCATCTGTACCCAACTTATGTAAGGGTGCCAAGTCTGGGTCACCACCACTATAGCGACTAATCAAATGCAGATTAGTCACAGGAACATAAACTTTGGCAGCATCGGCATAGTTAAGCTGCAAGAACTCATAGTCCTGATCATCAATACTTAAAGTGACTAAACCTGCATAACGTCCTACACCATAGTCAATATGTACAACTGGCGCACCCATGCTCAACTCAGTCAAACTGCGAATGAGAAACTCTTCAGAAACCTCTTGTTGGCGCTTACGCCGACGTTGCACCACACGGTGTTCATACAACTGGTTTTCTGAGATAACACTCAGCGTATTTTTTAAGACCAAACCACGTTCTAATGGTGCATTGGTAATGGCAATGGCATGTAAAGACTTTTGAAACTCAGCAAAATTTTCGACATTAGGAATTTCTCCCAATGTTGCGCGCAATGCATCTTTTAAAGTTTCACGACGCCCCGCGCTTTCAGCAACCAGTAATACGGGATGATTTGCTGTATCAATATACTGTTTCACCGCATGAAAAGGTTTTTCACTTTTTGGGTCGACGGGTAAACGAGGTGGAAGTTCAGTCTTTAAATTCACCACCCCCGCTTTTAAGTCGAAAATATCGCCTGAGGCAATAATGCGTGGAAAGGTATTGAGCTGTTCTAAAATTTGATTGGTTGAAATAAAAAGTTGTTCAGGTGGCAAAATGGGCTGATCAATATTGTGTCTACGGTCCTGATAGCGACGATCAACCTCTTTCCAAAAACTATCTAAACCATCATCAACCTGTTTATCTGTAATGACAATAGAATGACTAGGTAAGTATGAAAGTAGTGTACTTTGAGCTTGCATCTGCTCCGTACTAAAAAAAAAGTGGGAAATAGAACTCAATCCCTGGTGATGCAATCCCTTCTAGCACATCCTGATAAATTGGGTTCTTCTTAGGGTTCGCCGTTGGAAACATCTCCGCATAACGATCACGGAATACACTACGCGCTTCTTTCAGCGGAAACTCTTTCGCAGGTAAGACAGAGAATTGTTTTAAGTTTTCCGTGGTGCGCTGTGTTTCCGGATCAAAAAATTTAAGAGTTTCAATTTCATCATCAAATAAATCTATGCGAATTGGTGCCGCTTGACCTGAGGCATAGATATCCATAATGCTACCGCGAACTGCAAATTCACCATGGTCGTATACTGTGTCGACCAAATGATAGCCTGCTTGAATCAAACGTTTCTTTTGCTGTTCCAATTCAAACTTTTGACCGACCCGGATATCAAAATGCTCACCTAAAACCCACGAAGTCGGTGCCACACGTTGTGCCAAGGTCGAAGCCGAAATCAATAAGACACCCGTTTGTGGCATATTGGATAAAATCGCGAGACGCTCAGACACGATATCTTGATGAGGAGATAACCGGTCATAAGGCAGAATTTCCCAATCAGGAAAAATCGTCGGTCGGATGCCGTAAAACTCAAACTCACTTTCGAGTTGCGCCAAATGTTGGTTATTTTTTGCAACAACCACAAAAAGTTTTTTATTCTGTGTACTGAGCGTTTGAATAAATAGCGCAACAGATGAGCCGAGCAGATTTCCGAGCCATCTTTTTTCGCCCGCTTTTAGTTGTTGCACATTCAGTTGGGAGATTTCTTCTTGGAACATGGGCATTGCTTAAGCACCTAAAAACATGCGTCATATACTAGCACGATGTCCTAAAGCCGCACGTTATTTTTCGCTACAAAACACCCTCTTACACGTAGCCAAGCCCCTTTCATCACTCAATTTTATGTCATTTAAATGCTCTATTTTTTATCGCGAATAAACTGATAATAATAGTCACTCAGGAGTTTAATGATGTGCTTTAACTCGGTTAAGTTTTCAAGATTATTACCCAAGCGAGCAACAAAGCGCCCACTGGCTATTTCCAAATCAATTTTTTCATTCATCAACATCGCACTATAAAAAAGTGCATTGAGGTCATCAAACTGATTGATTCGACGATTTGAGAAATACGCTAAGCGTTCAGCATGTATATCATTGATCACAACACCCTCAATAATAAATCCATTCTGTTCATCATATTCAATCTGATGCTGCTGCAAAAACAGTTGTTCTGGTGCATCTTTCTTTCGTTTCAACAAATTGGTTAGTTTAGTGAGCATATCAATCTAATCATCTTTCTCTCTGCATATTGTAGTTCTAACCAGGCTAGATTGTTAGCCAGTCTTAGCTTAAATGTATAAAAGCAGCCGATTGGCTGCTTTTATACATTTCTAAGGCTATAAATGTTTAACTGACTTGTGCCAAAGGAACGACTGTAGGCGTCACCTCAGTCACCAAGTTTTCAAATGAGAAGATTTGATCCAACTGGTCTTGTGTCAGTAGCTCTTGCTCCAATACTACCTGTTGAATGGTTTTATTTTCAGCAATACACTGTTTCCCAATTTCGTCACATTTCGCATGACCTAAAATTGGATCAAGTAAAGTCACAATGCCAACACTACGCATAACTGCGTCATAGCATACTTGTTCATTGGCTTGAATACCTTGAATACATTTAGTGTCTAATGCAGCAATACCATTTCTAAGCAATTCAATTGACTCATGAATACTCTGTGAAATAACAGGCTCCATTACATTCAACTGTAACTGACCTGCTTCTGCTGCCATGGTCACAGTTAAATCATTACCAATCACTTTAAACGCGATTTGGTTCACCACTTCAGGAATCACAGGATTGACTTTTGCAGGCATGATAGATGAACCAGCCTGTAGTTCTGGTAAACGAATTTCAGCCAAACCGGTACGTGGACCAGAACTGAGTAAGCGTAAGTCATTACAGATTTTCGAGAGCTTCACCGCCAAACGTTTTAAGGTGCTCGATAAGATAATAAACACACCACAGTCACTGGTTGCTTCAACATAATCTTCCGCACCAATTAAGTTAAGACCCGTCAGCTCTTTCAAGGCCTGAACCACTTCAACTGCATAACCCTGTGGTGTATTCACCCCGGTACCAATTGCAGTTGCACCCAAGTTCACTTCTAATAAAAGCTCACGTGTACGTTCAATTAAACGTAAGTCTTCCTTTAATAAAGTTGCAAAGGCACGAAACTCTTGCCCCAAAGTCATCGGCACAGCATCTTGCAACTGGGTACGCCCCATCTTTAAGACATATTGAAACTCAACTGCTTTGCCTTGCAAAGAATGAATTAAATTTTGGATCTGTATAAATAAGTCATCCAAACTGTAATACGTTGCTAAACGTAGCGCGGTTGGGTACACATCATTGGTCGATTGTGATTTATTTACATGGTCATTTGGATGAATAACGTCGTATTTACCTTTAGGAAGTGATAAGTGCTCCAATGCGAGATTGGCCAACACTTCGTTGGTATTCATATTAATCGACGTGCCTGCTCCACCTTGATAAACATCTAAAGGAAAAGCATGCGTCCAGCTTTCAGGAGTTTGGATTAATTGATCACATGCAATATCAATAGCCTGAGCAATTTCGGGAGAGATTTTGCCAAATTTACAGTTGCTTTGCGCTGAGGCTTTTTTAACTTGCGCCAAAGCACGGATAAAATGAAGTTGAGTTCCTACTTTCTGATTAGAAATTTGAAAGTTTTCTAAAGCACGTAAAGTATGAATGCCATAGTAGCAATCCATTGGAACTTCCTTCGCTCCCAATAAATCACGTTCTATTCTTGTTTGATCGACTTGAACCGTAGTCACTGCCTAGTACTCACTTAGATGCACAGAATTAGTGCAATAATGAAATACTAGTCTTTTCGATATGTTTCATTGCTGTAAATATATTTCATAAATGAAATATTTTATATTTGAATGTTTGCTTTATGTAATAATTGTAACATCTCGTAATTAAAATAAGCTTTAAATGATAATTAAGCCAATGATTTCATAAAATGAAAAATATAAATTTTGTACAACTTGCACAAACTAAAACTAAGCAACAAACAAATAAAATATTTTCAATAAGTTATAAGACAATTTTAAAAAACAATTAATATTTACATAAAATACACAAAAATATCTCACAACTGTTACAGAGTGTAATTTTATTTTCATGATTGAATCGCCCTCTCAAACAAAGCGATTAAAAAATCTCCCATCTCGGATTTTTTGCCAAGGAATGCCTATGAGTCAAATTAACCCCACCCTCGTCACGTTTTTAGTTTATATCTTTGCCATGGTTGCTATTGGCCTCTATGCATACAAATCTACCAGCAACTTTGATGACTACATCTTAGGTGGTCGTAGTTTAGGAAGTGTCGTTACTGCCCTTTCTGCTGGTGCATCAGACATGAGTGGTTGGTTACTCATGGGCTTACCAGGTGCAATTTATCTATCAGGTTTATCTGAGGCATGGATTGCAGTCGGTCTGATTATTGGTGCCTGGCTGAACTGGTTATTGGTTGCAGGACGTTTACGTGTGCACACTGAAATCCAGAATAATGCACTTACACTACCCGATTACTTTACTGGTCGTTTTGCAGACCGTAAACGTATCTTACGTATGATTTCTGCGGTTGTAATTTTAGTTTTCTTCGCCATTTACTGTGCTTCAGGTATGGTTGCTGGCTCTCGCCTGTTTGAAAGTATCTTTGGTTGGGATTACACCACTGCACTTTGGATTAGCGCGATCGCGACTATCAGTTATGTTTGTATTGGTGGCTTCCTCGCAATTAGCTGGACAGACACATTCCAAGCAGGTTTAATGATTTTTGCGTTACTATTGACCCCAATCATGACTTACCTTGCGATTGATGGTAATGCAGCTGAATTCACGATTTTACTTGAAACTGCTCGTCCACAAGCGATGCATATTTTCTCTGAGTTGAGTACGGTTGCCGTTCTATCATCCTTAGCTTGGGGCTTAGGCTATTTCGGTCAGCCACACATTCTTGTCCGCTTCATGGCAGCAGATTCTGTGAAAACAATTCCAGCTGCACGTCGTATTGGTATGACGTGGATGATTTTATGTCTAGGTGGTGCGGTAGGAGCAGGTTTTATTGCCATTGCGTACTTCCAACAACACCCT
Organism: Acinetobacter sp. SW-226; assembly: GCF_055632855.1. Lineage (NCBI taxonomy): Bacteria > Pseudomonadati > Pseudomonadota > Gammaproteobacteria > Moraxellales > Moraxellaceae > Acinetobacter > Acinetobacter sp. SW-226. Next base: position 2,023,524 of record NZ_CM145752.1, read on the forward strand.
GAACTCGCCGCAGTGGTTTCTCAAAACCCTGAAACTGTGTTCATGGAACTAACTAAAATCTTATTCAATCCATGGGTTGCAGGTATTGTTCTGGCCGCAATTTTAGCCGCAGTAATGAGTACATTAAGCTGTCAGTTACTGGTATGTTCTACCACATTGACTGAAGATTTATACAAAGCATTTATCCGCAAAACGGCATCTCAAAAGGAGCTGGTTTGGGTGGGTCGTTTCATGGTGCTTGCTGTTGCAGTTCTTGCAATTTGTTTAGCAAGCAACCCTGACAGTAAAGTTCTAGGCCTTGTGGCTTATGCATGGGCAGGTTTTGGCGCAGCATTTGGTCCACTCATTATCTTGTCTTTGTTCTGGAAGCGCATGACCTTGAATGGTGCTATTGCAGGTATTCTTGTAGGTGCCGTGACTGTTATTCTGTGGAAAAATACTATGGGGCATCTTGGCTTATATGAAATCATCCCAGGCTTCATCTTCTCTTGGATCAGTATTGTGGTTGTAAGCTTGTTGGGCAAAGCGCCTGAAGCTGAAATGGTTCAACGCTTTGAAAAAGCAGATGCACTCTATAAACAAGCAATGGCTGAAATGAAAGAAGAGTCTGCACAACGTTAATGTAACGCTTGGAATGGCAAAAATTAAGGGGCTTTTAAGCCCCTTATTTACATTTCGTACACTCAATCATTTCGACTGCGGTTTATATTTCAGCTGAATACGTGAACTTTCTTTGATGACTTCCATGACTGGATAACTGCGCGTTTCTTTCACACCCGGCAACTGCCATAACACTTGACCTGATATTTTACGAAATTCGTCCATACTGGCACAGCGAATCTTCACCACAAAGTCAAAACCGCCACTGGTCATGTGACATTCCACAATTTCATCGTGTTGTAATACCGCATGGCGAAAATCATCTAAAACATTCGGTGTCGTCTTATCCAAAAGAATTTCAACAAACACCACAAAACTGGCATTCAGCATGTTTGGATTTAAACGCGCTTCATAATTTAAAATAAAACCTTCCTTAGTTAATTTTTGCACCCGAGCCAAAGCCGCCGTGGCAGATAGGTTCACCTCCTCGGCAAGTTTAATGTTCGATATCTTTCCATCTCTCTGAAGAATATCCAATATTTTGATATCTGTTCGGTCCAAACCAATAATTGGGCTCGTCATCTGAATTAATCTCTAAATAGCATACAAATTATAGTGAGTTATTCGGCATTCTTTCTGTAATCATAAATTAATTACTATAGATCTCTCAACACATTATTGTATGCACAGGATGTAGGCATGAATATGATGGAAAGCAACGCGCATTTCAACGAATCTCAAACACCATTTGAATATATTACCGAATTCAAAGAAAAAAATGAGTTTGAGGTTGAAATCAACACCGCTTGGCGACGTGCCGAAACTGAGTGTGTTCAAAACTTATTAGACCACAGCAAAATTTCTGATGAAATGAATCAACGCATTCACGAACTTGCGTTTGATTTGGCTCATACTTTACGTGAACGTAAAAGCGGCAGCGGTAAAGCGGGTATTGTACAAGGACTCTTACAAGAATTTGCACTGTCTTCTCAAGAAGGCATCGCACTGATGTGTTTAGCTGAAGCATTACTTCGTATTCCAGACATGGCAACACGTGACTTGTTGATTAAGGACAAAATCAACCAAGGCAACTGGAAAGAGCACGTTGGTCAAAGTAACTTAATGTTTGTCAATGCAGCAGCATGGGGCTTGATGCTCACTGGCAAGTTGATGGAAACACCAAAGCAAAATAGCTTATCAGGCACTTTAACAGGCTTATTGGCACGTAGTGGTCGTGGCATCATCCGTAAAGCAGTTGATGTGGCAATGCGCATGATGGGCGAACAGTTTGTCACTGGCGAAACCATTGGTGAAGCATTGCAACATGCTGAACGTCTTGAAGAAAAAGGTTTTCGCTATTCATACGACATGCTGGGTGAAGCGGCACTGACCGACCACGATGCTGATCGTTATATGAAAGACTATACCGATGCCATTCATGCCATTGGTCAAGCGTCAAAAGACAAAGATGTCTATGACGGCCCAGGTATTTCAATTAAATTATCTGCTCTACACCCGCGTTACCAACGTGCCCAAATTGCACGTGTGCATGACGAACTTTATGGCAAAGTCTTTACTCTTGCTAAATTGGCACGCGGTTATAACATCGGTTTAAATATTGATGCAGAGGAGTCTGAGCGTTTAGAAATTTCTTTAGAAATGCTCGAACGCCTATGCTTTGAACCAGAACTCAAAGACTGGAAAGGCATTGGTTTCGTTATCCAAGCCTACCAAAAACGTTGCTTCTACGTGGTTGACTACATCGTAGATTTGGCTAAACGTAGCGAAAAACGCTTAATGATCCGTTTAGTGAAAGGCGCGTACTGGGATAGCGAAATTAAGAAAGCGCAAATCGAAGGCATGACCGACTATCCTGTATTTACCCGTAAAGTACATACAGACTTATCTTACATTGCCTGCGCAAAGAAATTATTGGCTGCGCCAGAACAAATCTATCCACAGTTTGCAACGCATAATGCTCAGACTTTAGCAACCATTTATGAAATGGCGAATCCTGAGCAATATTATGTAGGTCAGTATGAGTTCCAATGCTTACATGGCATGGGTGAACCCCTTTATGAACAAGTCGTCGGTGAAAAGCTAGATAAAAAACTGGGTGTCCCATGTCGTATTTATGCACCTGTCGGCAACCATGAAACACTATTGGCTTATCTTGTCCGTCGTTTACTTGAGAATGGTGCAAACACCTCTTTTGTAAATCGTATTGCAGACAAGTCACTCGCGATTGATGATTTGATTGAAAATCCAACGCAAACCATTCTAAGCAGTGCAAAACGTGAAAATGTTGTCGGTCAAAAACACCTTTCCATTCCACTGCCTGCTGAGCTTTATGGTCAACTGCGTGCAAACTCTAAAGGTTTAGACCTTGCAAATGACACGGAGTTAACCCAGCTCAATCAAACAGCTCAACAGTTTTCACAACAGCAATGGTTTGCTGCACCTATGGGTGACCAAATCCAGACAGATGAAACGGTTGTAAAGCAAAGTATTGTTAACCCAGCACGTCACTCAGATGTTGTCGGTTATGTACAAGAAGCAACAACTGAACAAGTTGAGCAAGCATTAAATAATGCACAGGCTGTTCAAGACATTTGGGCACGTACGGCTAAAGACACCCGTGCAAGTTACCTACTTCGTGCTGCTGACTTAATGGAAGCTCGCCTAGAAGAACTGATGATTTTACTGTGCCGTGAAAGTGGTAAAACCTATGCCAATGCCATTGCAGAAGTTCGTGAAGCTGTAGATTTCTTACGCTACTACGCAACGCAAATGATTGATCTAGATGCGAATGCAGAGGTTGAGCCTTTAGGCACGATGCTGTGTATTAGCCCATGGAACTTCCCATTGGCCATCTTCACAGGTCAAGTCGCTGCCGCATTGGTTGCGGGGAATACCGTAATTGCTAAACCAGCGGAACAAACACCGCTAATTGCGGCTCAAGCGATTCAAATCTTATGGCAAGCAGGTGTGCCTCAAGCGGCTGTACAGTTGATGCCGGGTCGTGGTGAAACTGTAGGTGCACAGCTCAGTGCATCAGAACAGGTTCAAGGCATCATGTTCACAGGCTCGACTGAAGTTGCCAAAATTTTGCAAAAAACTGTGGCGAAGCGTCTGAGCAAAAATGGTGAAAGCATTCCACTGATTGCTGAAACAGGCGGTCAAAATGCTATGATCGTTGACTCATCAGCACTGACTGAGCAAGTTGTACTTGATGTCGTTAGCTCAGCTTATGACAGCGCAGGTCAACGTTGTTCTGCCCTTCGCGTACTGTGTGTACAAGAAGACAATGCCGATACTGTGATTCAAATGCTTAAAGGCGCAATGCAGCAACTTCAAGTAGGCAACCCATATCTACTCAAAACTGATATTGGTCCTGTGATTGATGCTGAAGCGCAAGAAAATATCCAAAAGCACATCGAAAAAATGCGTCAAAAAGGTCATCGCGTACACCAGTTGATGCGTAATGATACTCAAGACTCTGAACTAGATGCAGGCACGTTCATTACACCAACACTGATTGAGCTGCCAAATCTCAATGATTTAGAGCGCGAAGTGTTTGGTCCTGTGCTGCACGTGATTCGCTTTAACCAAGGTTCACTCAAACAGTTACTTGAGCACATCAACAGCAAAGGCTATGGCCTGACGATGGGTCTACATACCCGTATTGATGAAACCATTCAAACTGTGATGACGCATGCTGAAGTAGGTAACCTCTATATCAACCGTAACATCGTAGGTGCAGTTGTCGGTGTACAACCGTTTGGTGGTGAAGGTTTATCGGGTACAGGCCCTAAAGCGGGTGGTCCAATTTATCTATATCGCCTAATGCAAAACTGTTCTGCAAAAAAGTTGAATAAGCCATTTGCAACAGGTGCTGATTTGAACCCTCAGGTCGAGTTCAGCAACTCTGCATTATTCCTTGAGTGGACAGCTAAAACCTTCCCTGCAGTAAAATTGGCAAAAATTGAGAACTTCTGTTCAGGCCATCATTACGAGTTGCAAGGCCCAACAGGTGAAAGTAACCAATACATGGTGATCCCACGTCATGCAGTCTTGTCATTAGCTGAACAAGAAGCGGATCAACTACAACAGTTGAATGCGATTTTTGCAGTCGGTAGCCGTCCAGCAGTACTCGCAGATAATAGCTTTGTGTTAAAACACATGCCAAGCATGCCTAAAGCATTGGCTCAAGCGTTCCATGTCATCAAAGACATCAAAACTGATGCATTTGATGCGGTATTGCACCATGGTACGACAGCACAACTTTTAGCTCTGCAACAACAGATAGCTGAACGTCAAGGTGCGATTGTCGGTATTACCCACCTTAGCCCATCACAAACTGCCATTCCTCTGGAACGTTTTGTGATTGAGCGCGCGATCAGTGTTAACACTGCAGCTGCTGGTGGAAATGCAAGTCTGATGACTTTGAACTAAACCCAATTTAAACCTGTAGTCCGCATTGGGGTTACAGGTTTTTACCGTGTTTCCTCTATTGCCAAGTCAACATCTCCTAGTCTGTTTACTTGGCATTTTTTATGCGACTTCGTTTGACTCAATCTGTTCGAAAATTTCCGATATAACAATACATCAATCCACCTGTAGCATGAATAAACCCCACGCTTTTGCTGAATATCTTTAGGCTAATTCGGCAAACTTTGTTACCATCTCTTTTTTCAATATGTTTGCGATTTTTACTGCATATGACTTCTTCTTATCAACAACAACTTGACGCCAAAATTGAACGAATTACAGCTCAATTTGCTGAATTCACTCCACCTTCGCTTGAAGTTTTTCAATCTCCTGAAAAAAACTTTCGTATGCGTGCAGAATTCCGTATTTGGCATACCGAAGATGATATGTTTTATGCCATGTTTGAACGCGATGAAGACAATCAGAAAAAAGTCATTCGCATTGATGACTTCCCAATCGCGGATGTCAGTATTAATCAGCTCATGCCTGTTTTATTGGCAGAATTAAAAAGCAATGATCTCCTCTCAAAACGCTTATTTGAAGTGCATTTTTTAGCGACCTTAAAAGGTGAAATGCTGGTTTCGCTGATTTATCGCTGCCCACTCGATGAACAATGGCAGGTTTTAGCTAAGCAACTCGCAGAAAAATTAAAGATTAAGTTGATTGGTCGTAGCCGTGGTCAAAAAGTGGTACTTACTGATGAATTTGTGGTGGAAGAACTGCAAGTTTTTGAGCGTAAATATCAGTACAAACAAATTGAAAGCAGTTTTACCCAGCCCAATGCGCAAGTCTGCCAAAAAATGCTCGAATGGGCCTGTAATGCTGCACAACAGTCGCACAAAGATTTGTTAGAACTTTACTGTGGCAATGGTAACTTCACCCTACCGCTTTCAACCCGTTTCAACCGTGTCTTAGCCACCGAACTGGCTAAGTCCTCAGTGTATGCCGCACAGTGGAATATCGAACAAAATAAAATCGACAATATTCAAGTCGCACGCTTGTCAGCAGAAGACTTCACCCAAGCTTATAACGGTGAACGTGCATTCCGTCGCTTACAAGAAGCAAATATCGACATGAGCAGCTATGAGTTCGATACTGTGTTTGTTGACCCACCGCGTGCGGGTATTGATGATGAAACATTAAAGTTGATTCAACGTTTTGAGCGCATCATTTATATTTCGTGTAACCCTGACACCTTGTATGACAACTTAAAAACACTGAGCCAAACCCATAAAATTTCAAAGTTTGCGATGTTTGACCAGTTCCCGTATACGCATCATGTTGAAGCAGGAATTCTGCTCGAAAAAATCTAAACAATTTGTTGCAAAATATGCAACTTCAAAAATGAAGCTGTCACAGGCTTCATTTTTATTTATTCTTAGAAAATAGTAATTTACATAAAATACAAGAGTTTTCCCTGTCATAATAACGTTAACTTATGAAACTATAATCGGAATTTTTGGATACTGATTGTTGCTTTTATCTCTTTGCCCATCTTGCATTATTCTCTAGATTGGTTATATTTCACCCTATGTTAGGTTGTTAATGAAGTGTCTATGAGTTTTTGGCAAAAGCTGTTTTCAGATGAACATCAAAACGAGCATAAAAATCAAATTGCTTGTGTTGAAAATGACTGCTCTTGTAAAACCAACGAACAACTTCTCGAAAAGCTGAAAGTAGCAACAGATGAAGATGTAATTGTTGGTATTAAAAAAGTTTTGGCTTCGCGTGGCTATAGCCGTAGGGAGTTAAATGAACTTCAGCATCGACCTCTACAATAGTAGAGTTTCTGAATATTCACCAAGAAGGCATTTAGATTAATCTAAATGCCTTTTTTAATGCCGACACATATAACTCCCCCCTAAGAAGATTGAACAAGTGCAAAACAATTCACTTTTGCGACTAAAAATCACACAAAGCCTTAAATTTTTGCTACCTTACAGGCTCAATATAAAAATCAATAATGTTTCAAAATTAAAGGTTTAAGCAATGAAAAAATTACTCATGATTAGTGCAAGTATTACCCTTTTGTCTTTGACCGCGTGCAGCAAAATGCCGAAGGCCTGTATTGAGTCATGGGAAAAGATGGAAAAACTTGGAAAACAAATGGGTTTAGCTGAAGAACAACTCAAAGAACAAAAGAAGAAATTTGAAGAGGAAATCAAAACAATGAACGAAGAAGAAGCAACGCGGATGTGTAGTACTCAAAATTCACTTTTAGGCTTGGTTGGTCAGTAATCCGCTCTATTGCTAAAAAGAAAATGACATAGAAAAAAAGCCGTATTATTTGAATACGGCTTTTTGATTCATTATTTAAATACCTTGAAGCGCACCGTATCATCCACAAAGCTTTTTTCTTTAGCTTCACCCTCAACTGAACCGAAGACCAGTTGCGCACGTAGTTTCCAGCTAGCAGGCACATCCCATTCAGCATGGACTTCTTCATCCACAATTGGATTATAATGTTGTAAAGATGCACCTAGACCCAAGGTATGTAACGCAGTCCACGTTGAAAACTGAGCCATAGCTGTAGAATGCTCTGCCCAAATAGGAAAGTTCTCAGCATAAGATGGAAATTGCTCTTGTAAGCTCTGAATGACATCTAGATCTTCAAAAAATAAAACTGTTCCCACACCTGCTGCAAAACTAGCCATTTTAGCGGTTGTTTTAGCTGCACTTTCTTCGTCTTTAGCATAAGACTTCAGTTTTTCAGCCACAAAAGTCCAGAATTTTTCATGCTCCGCATTGAACAAAATCACAGCTCGAGATGACTGCGAGTTAAAAGATGATGGGCTTTGTTTAATAGCTGTTTGGATCAAATCAGTTAAAAATTCAGGACTGTGCTCAACATTTTTACCAATAGCATAAATAGTACGACGTTTTGTAATTAAGTCGATGAACTGATTTGACATGTATTAAAATCCTTGTGGTTCTATTCAAAAAAAATTCATAGCAAATTTAAACATTAGTCTGCCATGAATGATGACCTAATGTATCAAGCAAAATTAATTCCAATATTTGACCAAATAATAAAATTTAATGCTTTAGATGTAGTTTAAATGCTTTGTGTTTACCACAAATACATAGTTCTGCTATCCATATAAAAAAATCCTCCAAATGGAGGATTTTAAATTTGTTTAGAATTTGGCTTCTAAGACTTGAGTGGGAATTTTATTTTTCCATAAGTCCCGTAGCACGGGTAAATAGAATTTTTCACCCAATTCAACTAGTTCCGCATCAATTAACGCATGTATTTCATGCATAAATAAATAATCAAGTTCAACCGTTTTCAACTGTTGCTGTGTTTTGGCAAAGTCTTTGCGCTTTTGTTGTGCACGTTTCACTAGAGCATCTGCAAAATCTTTATCTTTAAACTGCTTAATCGCGTTTAAGCGTAACTCAATCACGCCCCAACCACTCAATAACAGTTTGAAAAGTTCAAAGTCAGCCGTGGTTGATTCCCATGTCATTTCTTCAAGATTTTCATTTTCAGGTAGAACAGGAAGCAATAATTCCATAACACTTGGGAAAATCTTTTTGAAATTTAAAACAAATTTAACAGGATGCTCACCCGGATAATCGTTAAATTGCACGTTTTTCTGAACATCTGTCAAATAAATATCAAGCATGGTAACTCATCAGCAGTTTATCTCTAGTCGACCATTGTACCGACTTCGCCCAAAGATAAAAACTGCTGATGTTCATTTGCTCTTTCATTGAGCAATTGAAGAAAATTTATTTTACATTTGGTGAAATCATTTGTTCTGGACGGACCACTTCATCAAACTGCTCAGCAGTGACCAAGTTCAACTCTACAGCCACTTGTTTTAGTGTTTTTCCTTCTTTATAAGCTGTTTTGGCAACTTTCGCTGCATTTTCATAGCCAATCACTGGGTTTAAAGCCGTAACTAACATCAATGAGTCATGTAAAAAGTGGTCAATTTTTTCACGGTTAGGTTCAATACCCACTGCACAGTGATCATTGAAGCTATTACATGCGTCACCCAAAAGCTGAATCGACTGCAACAAATTAAACGCAATCACAGGCATGAACACATTCAATTCAAAGTTACCCGATGCGCCCGCAACATTAATCGTGGTGTCATTGCCTAAGACTTGAGCCACCACCATCGTCATCGCTTCACTTTGAGTCGGGTTCACTTTCCCCGGCATAATACTTGAGCCTGGTTCATTTTCTGGAATACGTAATTCGCCAAAACCACAACGCGGGCCACTAGCCAACCAGCGAATGTCATTGGCAATCTTATTCAAGCTTACCGCAAGCGTTTTTAATGCACCTGAGGCAAACACGGCTGCATCGCGCCCAGCCAATGCTTCAAATTTATTTGGCGCAGTCACAAAAGGTAGTCCGGTCAACTGTGCCAGTTGCTCCGCCGATTTTTCCGCATAATCAGGATGCGCATTCAGCCCTGTACCTACAGCCGTTCCACCTAAAGGCAGCTCATACAAACCTGAGAGTGCCTGTTGTAAACGCTTTAAGCCATGATCGAGCTGAGAAACATAACCGCTAAACTCTTGGCCCAACGTTAATGGTGTTGCATCTTGTAAATGAGTTCGCCCAATTTTGACGATGTCAGCAAATGCTTGAGACTTTGCATCTAAAGTATCTCGAAGCTGAGTAACCGCAGGAATCAGTAATTCATTGATCAGAATACTTGCTGCAACATGAATCACCGTTGGAAATGAGTCATTGGTTGATTGAGCACGGTTCACGTGATCGTTCGGGTGTACAGGTTTTTGTGCGCCTAAAGGATTTCCGAGTTTCTGATTGGCGATATTCGCAATTACTTCATTACAGTTCATGTTACTTTGCGTGCCTGAACCAGTTTGCCATACTACCAAAGGAAACTGACTATCCCACTGCCCTGCAATCACTTCATCCGCAGCGCCGACGATGTATTGCGCCAATTCTTGTGGAATTTGGTTAAGTTCAGCATTGGTCTGCGCTGCTGCTTTTTTCACTAAGCCCATAGCACGAATCATTGGTCGCGGTAGACGTTCACTGCCAATTTTAAAGTTTTGCAAACTACGCTGAGTTTGGGCACCCCAAAGTGCTTCGCTCGGTACTTCAACTTCGCCCATCGTGTCGTGTTCAATACGTGTTTGCATTTTAACCTCTTCCTTTTTAAGTGAATTGCAAAATGATTATTTTGCGCTTGTTTTCCTTATCTTAATGATTAAGTAAAAGCATGTAAATGATAATTGTTATCAGTAAATTAATTAAAGACCCTCTAAACTTTGTCGGTAGAAACGCCATCCATCCTCAAGGGTTTGTTGTAAACTGCGCTTCGCTTCCCAGTGTAAAACATTTTTTGCTTTACTACATTCGGATGCGACCTGATCTAATTCCACGATGTTCGAATCAACTATATCGACTGTAGCAATATCACTTTGCGTCACACTTTCCAGTTTTTCAACCAACTGCTGTATCGACACACTTTGGCCTGCGATATTAAACGCTTCACAAGCAAACTGTTGATTGCTCAACCATTGTAACGAAGCAGCAATCGCATCACACGCATCCAAAATATGTAAAAAACTACGTTCGACCGTATGGTCTGCTGTTTGTGCTTTTTTTCTCAGTTCAATATGATCACGCTGTTTGGCAGCGACTTGCATCAACAGTGGGATAATATTTTTCGGTAAAGGCGGAAACAGCTCTCCGAGCATTCCATTTTCAAATGCGCCTGCGACATTGCCCATTCTTAAAACGGCAATTTTCCATTCATTATCTGTTTTTGCTGTATCTCGAATAATTTCTTCGACCATTTGTTGCGACTTGATATACGGGTTTGGGTAGCCGAAATTCAGTTCCAAGTCTTCTTCTAGATGTAGACTCGACTCACCATAAACTGCAAGACTGGAAAGATGCACCAAAGTTCGAACACCTGTGCGTTGCATAGCACGCAGTAAACTCATAATACAACTAACATTGTCATTATAATATTCCAAAGGCTTCAACACAGACTCTTCAAGCGATTTAAAGCTTGCGGCATGTACCACTGCATCAATGGAATACTGCTCAAAAACTTTGTTCAAAGCAGGCGTATTTCGGATATCAATTTTGACAAAAGGCACGTACATGCCACTAATAAATTCTAATCGTTCAAGAGTTTGTAAATTCGCATTGGATAAATTGTCTACAATAATGACCTCTTGCCCATGCGCCATAAAGCTCAAAGCAATATGTGAGCCTATAAAGCCTAAACCACCAGTCACTAAAATCATTGTATACTACCTTTTTATTATGAAGTCCGAATGTACCAAGCAAGTTTTGGACATTCCTCTAGTGAAGTTTGATGAGTACTTTATTACTAATTACCTCCGCACCGAGTTCGATTCATGCATGGCATGCGCTGGGTTTAGCACAAGCACTGCATGCGAAAAATGAACTCTTTCGAGTGTTTTTCTACCAAGATGCTGTTCAAGTTGCCAATACCCTACAATGGGTACCTGACGACCAACGGAATCTATGTTCTGAGTGGCAAAAACTCACCATTCGCCTGCCAGTTTGTGTCAGTGCAGCATTGGCTCGAGGAATTACCGATGCTGAAAATGCACAGCGTCATCAATTAGCACAACATAATCTTGCTACAGGTTTTGACTTGGTCGGCTTAGGGGAACTGGCCGATGCCGTTCAGTCTGCAGAGCGCTTAATTCAATTCTAAGTGCTAAGTTTTCAAGAATTTGTTGCTTTTAAAAGGTATATTGTGTGAAATCTGTACTGGTTATTTTAACCCAAGCCAATTTGAACTCTTTGCAAGTGCATGAAAGCCTCTCTGCAACGATGGTTCTTGCAACTTTTGGCTGTGAAGTCAAAGTCTTACTACAAGATGCTGCACTCAGCTTATTAAACAATGCTCAGTCATTTGAACCCTTAAAACATGCTTTTAAACTGGCTTCAAACATGGTTGATAGCTTTGAGTTTTATGACTTAAGCCCGATTTGGATTGAAACCAAGAATCAAGCTTCTGCCTTTGTTCAACAAATCGAACAAGAAATAGAATGTGTTGAACTCAATGCCAATTTAATACAACAGTTTGACCATGTGCTGTATTGGTAAGGAGACAGTTATGAGCAAAACACTTTATCTCGTGCAGTCTCCATTTGCAGCGACAGAGTTAGCGCTGAGTAAATTACAAAACCTGTATCAATCAGGGGATGATGTGGTTTTAATGGGAGATGCGGTCCTATATATAGAGCATCCTTTTATTCAGCAGTTAGCTTGTGTATTTGTGCTTGAGCAGGATGCTGAAAATATCGCTGCGGCCTATCCGAGTAACCTAGAAACTATCAGCTATGCTAGGTTTGCTGAGCTATGTTTAAACCACAGTCGTTGTATCAGTTTAAAATAATTTTGAGTGTTTAGATGAATTTAGAATTAGACCAAGATGGTCATTTAGTCGATTACACCATTTGGAATCAAGAGGTTGCAAAAGAGTTAGCAAAATCTTTAGAGCTTGAATTGACCGATTGGCACTTTGAAATCCTCATGGCAGTGCGTCAGTTTTACCAGCAGTTTGGGCACTCACCTGCAACACGTCCACTGATTAAGTTTTTAATGAAAACAGTCAACGCAGACATCAATAATGCCATACTGCAAGAAAAGTTTAATACTGGGCTTGTAGCGCGCCATCTGAGCCGTTTGGCTGGTGTACCAAAACCTGCAAACTGTTTATAAGCTTAAGCTTCTTTAACATCTGGTTGATTAACTAAAGCATCAACATAAACCTGTGTCGGTATCGCTTTGATGTCTTTGGCATGTATGGCATCACCACATTCGTTACAAACCAAATGTGGCTGAATACTATGCCCACAGGTTTTATGGATAAATTGCACGGGACGACCTTGCCCCTCGTCCATCCATTGATCGGCCCATGTTGCCATCGACATCAGCACTGGATATAAAGCCAAGCCTTTTTCAGTTAGACAGTACTCAAATCTTGCTTGACGATCCGCGTAGGGTCTTTTCTCCAAAATATCATGTTCAACCAAGCGCTTTAATCGCGCAGACAACAGGTGCCGAGTCATACCTAAATTTTCTTGAAAACTTTCAAATCGGCGCATTCCTAAAAATGCATTTCGTAAAATCAGCACAGTCCAGCGGTCACCAATTACCGACAGTGTTCGTGCAATTGAACAAGGCTGCTCCCCGATCTCATCCCATTTCATTACAAAAGAACCATGTTGATTGTTCCCGTAACGTTAAAAGATTTAAAGACAGAAGAAAAGCCCTTTTACCTGGACTTCTCTTTAAACATCTAATTGTAGCTATGCACTACCCCATTACACATAACTGGCTTTTAAAGCCTTTTGCTGCGTCTGGAACATAAAGTCTACTATTTCAATTTCACCGTTTTGTAGCTCATTGAGACGTTTTTCCATGACATAATACAAAGCTTTTTTATGTTCTTTAGACAGCGACATCTGTTGAAGCTGTTGTTTCAAATGAACCAAAAGGCTTTCTATTGGCTGATCATCTTCTATCATCAGGTATGCATAGCCAAAAATTGCACCACTTAATAAGGCTTCAAAAGAAAATCCATGCGAGACATTGTAAGCAACCGATGAAAAAACACGTTCAAATGCGCTCAACTTACGCAGTGGGTCACGCGCAACACGGCTGCATGGGTCTTTATAAGCATACTGGCATGACTGATCAAAACTTTTTGCCAATCGTATTAAATCATTTTTGCGTTTTGGCAGATAATGCGTCAGACCTTGCGTCACTTCTGCAAGCAGTTTTTCAACATAACACTGCACTCGCGGATCACCCATCGCTACTCCAATGGTCTGATGCCCGAGTAGGCTGGCATACCATGCAGTCATGGCATGTACGCCATTCCATAAGCGGTTTTTAATGAGCTGAATATCTGAAATTTGATCGACCAAGATCATTTGACGCATTTTACTGAGTAAGGGACTTTTGTTTTCTACATAGATTGGCATATCCATTTCAGCATTGAATAGAATTAAATCCATATGCTGTAAAATATGGCTCGGTTGAAAGTTTTGTCTCAAATCCTCAACATATTCACTGGCACGGCGTTCTTGATCTGCACTGAGTTTACTGACATCTTCAACTTCAATTTGATTACTCTCATCATCAAGTTGATATTGCTTAAAAATATTGTATTTAATGCACAGTTGACGATATAGATTTTTATCGCTTAGCTTAGACACCATACGGTTGACTACCGTATCGCAGAAATAGTGCTGCTCTAAAATAAAATCGGCAACAGCATGGTCTGTTAATTCCACCAAGGCTTTACGTACCTGCTCAAGAACCAACTGCTTGGCGCCTATTTTATTTAAGATAATTAACAGCGTCAGTGGAGTTTGAACTTGCTCATCTTGTGCTAGATAGCGTGCATAGAGGCCCTGTGCAATGGTTGCTGCTTCACTGACTAGAGCATTTTCAGCTAAACAAATCGCAATTAAACTCGACTCGACGTACATGGCATGCATCTGCTGTAAGTCTTCAGCATCAATAATATGCATATTTTCAATACGTTCATCATAAGACACTTGCCCATAGCGAATACAATATGCCCCAAATGCGTTAACGGCTGAGCGATATAAGCTATTCCGTGTAGACGCATAGATTTTTTTAGGACGCGTATAACCATCCCAATGCGATAAAATTTGTGCGATATAACCGCCACCAATCGCACCAAAGCCGTGAATTCCAACAGTGAGTTGATTTAAAGTTTGAGGAAAGCTTTCTTGTAAATTGGGCATTTCCAAATGTGAGCTATAAACATCTAACTCCGCAAGAAAATCATACATACTTTCAAAGTAGAAATTGGCATGACCCAACATACTTTCATTCGGTTCTTTAATATCTTTGAACAGTACACAGATGCCCCCAGCATCATGTGCCGAACGGATACCATTTTCAGAGTCTTCAAACATGAAACACTGTGCAGGTGCGAGGTTCAGCTTTTGCGCTGCACTAAGGAAAATTTCAGGATGTGGCTTCCCCTGTTCAACTTCATCACCACAGACCAAGACATCAAAAAACTTATAAACATTGGCATTGATTAAATACTCTTCAGCAATCGCTCTTCGACTAGAGGTCGCCACGGCCATACGTAATCCTGCTTTACGTAGGCGTTCTAGAACTTGTACCAATCCTTTTTTAATCGGAACACCATATTGGCGCACTGTTTCTAATTCTAATTCATCAGCTCGCTTACGAATGTCCCCGTAAGGAACTTCTTGACCATATTGCTTTTGAGCTAGCGCTTCAGAACTACGTGCACTTAAACCTAAACAAGCCATGAGGTAGGCATCTGAAAACTCGACCCCAATCTGCTCTTTGGATGCCTGTTTCAAGGTTTGAAACCGTAAACGTTCGGTATCAAACATTGTTCCATCCATGTCAAAAAGCGCACCATGCACAATATCATTTTTAAATTTAAACATTTAGCCTCCGTTTTTATGTTTGCACTTAGACTATACAAAAACCGGGCACAAATTTGATCCTCAGATTTCCTGAAACATTTTTGTTTATTTATTGATCAATAGATTAGGGTTTAAGCATTTTTTTGTAAACAAAAAGTAATTTTAGGTAATCGAACCGTAACCATAGCGATCATTTTTTTAACAAATTCTATCTGGAGATGAGCCATCTAAAAATGAATTTGATCTTTATATTCATCAATGATCGACAACCATGCACGAGTAGCAGGATTCATGACTACTGTGGAATTCCATGCCATATTTAAGTTCCAGCGCAAACTTGGTTGTTCCACTAAACTGACACTGAATTTTGCGCGATCTAATTGCTCACAATAAATTTGTGGTAATAAAGCAATACCGACACCAGACTCGACCATTTTGGCAATAAAGTCCCACTGACTACTTTTACATAATACTTTGGGTTCAAAGCCTGCTGCCATAGCTGCTTCCAATATCACATGGTTCAATGTAAAGGTATCTGCATACAGCAGAAACGATTCTTCTTTGAGCTCGGCAAATTGCACCACGTCACGCTTTCTCCATTGTGAGTCATGGTTGGAAAGCAAACACAGCGGCGAATCAATAATTTGTATCCCCTGAATACTAGGCTTTAATTCTCCCAGTAAGATACCAACATCAATATTTTTCGCTAAAATTGCTTCTTCAATTCCTGTTGCACCGACTTCTAAAAAATTCAACTCAATATTGGGATAAAGTTTATGAAATTTAGCAATCAATGAGCTTAAAAGGACTGAACCTAAAGGTGGCAGACCGAGTCTCAGCACACCTTGCTTTACCCCTCGAATCTGATCAGCAGTTTCAAAAATTTGCTGTTGCTGTTGTAAAATCTGCAATGCATGCTGATACAGCTGTTCCCCCATATAGGTCAATTTAACTTCTCGCTTTCGTCCTGCTTGCCCTTTATGAAAGAGGGGTAAGCCAATTTCATCTTCTAGTTGCCTTAATACTTTGCTGATAGTGGGTTGAGTTAAATAAAGTTCCTCAGCAGCTACACTAAAACTTTGGCTTTTCACTAGCTGCACAAATATTTTAAGGGTCTTAAAATCCAAAATTATTCCAGATAAGCATAATTATTATTTTATTATTCATAATTACCACCCTAGGTCAAACTTAAAATAACACTAACAATCCAAACATGGTGGACATCAGATGCGTCCGTTCAAACTGGTTTATCGTTCAATTCTTCAAGTCGGCCTGCTAATGACCATTTGGTATATCGGTACGTTTGTACAAGCTACGCTGTCCTTGCCTGTATCTGGTGGAGTCGTCGGCTTAACACTTTTGCTTATTGCACTGTTAACAGGATTATTCAAACTAGAATGGATTAAGTCAGGCTCTGATCTACTCCTCACTGAGCTATTATTATTTTTTATCCCCTGTGTCATCGGGTTAATTAAATATAAACATCTCTTTCTTACTCAAGGCTGGCAACTGGTTTTATCTATTGTTGTTGGTACCATTTGCGTAATGACCTGCACGGCCTACTGTGTCTCCTTAGGCTTTAAGCTTGAAGAAAAGTTTCAAAAAAAGACCAAACGACCCCATCAGCTCAATACACAAGTTTAAGGAACCACCATGCATATTCATTTTGTAGCCTTAATCTGTTTTATCGGGACCATACTGGCATATATTTGGGGTAAAAATTTTTATCAGAAATATCCCTATCTGTTATTCTCACCAACCATTCTAATCCCTTGTCTCATCATCCTATGTATGATGATGTTCCATATTCAGTATGACAACTATATGTATTACAGTAAGTGGCTCGTATGGATGTTAGGCCCTACGACAGTTGCTTTCGCCATTCCAATCTTTGAGTATCGCAAAGTCATTCAACAACATGCTTTCTCTATAGCATTAGGTATTATCATCGGCATGATGGTTGGAGTACTTAGCTCTTTTTACTTGGCACGTTTGTTTCATTTTGATGCTGTAACCAGTTACAGTTTGATGAGTCGTTCTATCTCTACCCCTTTTGCCATGGAGCTCAGTAAGGCCGTTGGTGGTTCTGTAGATCTGGTGATTTTATTCACTGTGATCACTGGTATAGTCGGCGGACTTTTGGCCAATTCTGTATTGTTAGTCCTAAAACTAGATTCCAAATTCGCTCAAGGAGCATCTTTGGGCAATGCAGCACATGGTTTTGGTACCAGCACTGCGTTCAAACGCCATAAAGAAGAAGGCGTAGCAGCCTGTCTCAGTATGGTTTTAGCAGGTATCTTTATGGTTCTTTTTGGTCCAAGTTTAATTAAAACAGTAGTTTATCTACTCAGCTAAGGCACAATAATAGCTTCAGCTAATACGACTAAAATTCTGCTCTTTAATGCCTTTAAAAGCAAAATACAGCATTAAGCCCATCATTAGTGCCAATAAAAAATAATAGGGCAAATGTTGGTTCACCTGATAGAGTCCAGTACTCAGCAACGGCGCGAAAACAAAACTTAAAGCCTGTGTTGCCGTACATAAACTGGCTATTTTAGTTTGTAGCGTGGTTGACGCTGTTTGGGCTGCCCCTGTGGTAAAAGCGGGCATTAAACAAGCTACAGCAATACCATAAAAAAGATAAGCGGCTTGAAAAACCCAAATCTGGCTAGCGCTGACTGAAAGTATTAACCCCAAGACCATTGTCGCTAGACCGAACCATAATAATTGTTTAATTGACCAATTGAGTCGTTTTGAAATCGCCAATTGCATTAAAACCAGTGCGATCCCCACAATCAATGAACACTGAGAAAAATAAATTGCACTTTGATAGGTATCGAAATGGAAGCGATCTTGAATATAAAAACCAGCAGTTAAATTTAAGGTAACAATCGCAACATATAAACTAAAACCTAACAACAACCAAATCCCTAATTTTGACCATTGCAATTTTTCTATCGGCAGAGTATCTAATTTCACCGTAGTATCCGCTTGTTCCTGTACCTGTGGCGCTTGCTTTGCTTGAAAACCAAGTACAATCCAAACCGCCATACCCGTTAAAATAGCCACGGCACCCCAAAGTGGTGTCAACATGCTCCATGTCAATAACATGGTCGTCACCAAAGGCCCAATGACAACACCTATACTGTTTAGTGCGCCAAACTTTGCCATGTTCTGACTACGATCCTGCTCACTTTGAAAAGCCGTCATGACATAACTTTGCAGTGCAATTTGTGGCATTGCCATAAAAAAGCCCGTACTGGCACGGGTCAATATGAGTAAGCTAAACAAAACAATAAACGACATGGAATAACTCAGCCCGTAACTAAGAACACCTGCAAATAAGCCCCATGTCAACGCCATACCAGTGAAACCAATACTTAATAGTTGATAAATGCTGAATTTTTGGGTTTGCTTAGCGATATAAATAGCAGAAACTGCCATGACTAATGCCCCAGCCGACACCAATGCACCACCTTGCAACTCAGTCAGCCCTAGTTGCCGAATAAAGGGCGCAAGCAAAGGTAAAATCATTGAGAAACAGGCGCCATTGGCAAGACTACCTGCAATAAAAATATTGTTATTGCTATTCATTTTATTATTTGAACCATATTTTAAGGCGAGATTACAAAGTAAAGAGGTAGCTGAACGCTACCTCTAGACATACAGTTAGTATTTCAATGTATAGCTCAGACCATAGGTTCGACCTTGAGCAGCTAAGCTTGAAATAGCCCCATAAACCGACTCAACCGATTGACTATAGACCGATTTGTAGTCTGTATTCCACACATTATACACCCCAAAGCCGATCGTACCAGGACCTGCTTTTGCATTGGCAATCACATCCATCGTTGCAAAGCCTTTGATTTCAGCAGGAACAGTCGAACCGTACTTTTCAGCGTCTTTTTTTGCTTTATCCGTACCACCAATAGCTAAGGCTTGAACACGTAGACTCATGTCATTGTTAAACTGCCACTCAGAAAATGCTGTGCCTTTCAGTGGCGCAACTCTGATTGCATCTAGTTCTTGCCATTTCCCAGCAGTATTTTTGAACTGTCCACGGGTATACGCTATGGTTCCACCCACTGTCCAATTTGGCTGTAGTCGATATGACGCATTTCCTTCTACACCATAAACGCGCTCATCT
The DNA here is from genome assembly GCF_055632855.1 of Acinetobacter sp. SW-226. NCBI lineage: Bacteria > Pseudomonadati > Pseudomonadota > Gammaproteobacteria > Moraxellales > Moraxellaceae > Acinetobacter > Acinetobacter sp. SW-226. Next base: position 2,043,190 of record NZ_CM145752.1, read on the forward strand.
GTATCTAAGACTTCAATGGTATAGTTTGGACGGCCAAACTTTAAACTTTTATCTGAGTCATTATAAAAAGTGGTCACGCCCGCATTTAGACCATTTGTAGCTTGCACACGCCAACCCAACTCGTAGTTATTCACTTTAATTGGGTCAATGGTTTGGCTGTTGACTGTAAAACTTGCAGGCACATCACGAAGCATACGTTGAATATCAGGTAAATTTGAGCCTTGGGAAAAGTTTGCAAAAATTTGTTGAGCATCGCTTAAGTGATAAACTGCACCCACATTAAACAATGTCGCGTCATGCTTTACTTTACCGCCATTTAAAGTCTTGGCTTGGTAGCCTGGTTGCAAGTCAGCGGTAATTGCCTCTAAATAAGGCGTTGATTCATCCACTTGGCTTTCTACACGTTCATAACGTACCCCTGCTTTTAAGCCTAAGCGATCTGTCACATCAAAGTCTGTTTGAATGAAGGTACCCAACTTTTCTGTTTCGACATCTGGCCCAAAAGCATAATAATTAAAAGGCTTATAATTTAGACCGTTACTAGCCACAAATGCAGCACTATCGTACATTTGAATATTTTGTTCATCTTGTTCATTTTCATAGTCAATACCATAGCTGAGCCCCAACTTCCGACCATTTAAGTCAAATTGTTTCTGCAAGGCAACTCGCGCACCGTAAACATCAATATCTGTTTCCGACTGATAAACAAGATATAAACCGCCTCCCATAGCCTGAGCAGAAGGGAACCAGCGTGCTTGCTCATTCCGATAGTATGCTTCAGCATTTAAGGTATGCCCCAATACATTTTGATTTTCATATTGCGTATTAAATGCATAGCGTTCGGTTTGCGGTTGGGTCTCTAACTGCATGCCTTTAACCGCAGCAAGACTGGCAGTATAGGTTGGGTCACGTCTTAAATAGGCTAAACTCGGACCATAGTCAGGACCATATTCACTATCTTGTTCGTCATTAAAATATTGAGCACCAAAACTCAAACTTTGACTATCTGAAATATTCCAAGTCAAACGACCATTGATATCTAATGTATCCGTATCTTGACGGTCTGTTTGCGCAACTTCAGGCCCAATACGGTGACCATGGCTGTCCTGAATTTCACCACGAGTGGTATAACTGGCACCGAAAGCCCCTTGTAGCGCACCTTGGTTAAACAAAATATTTTGTGATGCTTCATAGGCCATAGCATCTGATTTAAAGTTATTTCCCGCAGTCATCCCAACTTTAGTTTCAAAGCTAATCGGGTCTTGGCCACCACGTTTGGTAATAATATTAATAATCCCACCTGTTGCGCCCGAGCCATAAATACTGGTTGCCCCTGAAACCACTTCAATACGCTCAATCATAGACGGTTGAATGCTATTTAACTGACGTGAACCATCGCGATAACCTGTTTGCGGTACACCATCAATCATGTATTGCACTACACGACCACGCATGGTCATACCATAGTTTGAGGTCGTTCCACTACTCGGTGTCAGAGATGGAACTAACATTCCCAAGATATCTGCAATACTCTTTCCTGCATTGGCCTGTTTTTCAATTTCAGCTTGATCAATGCTATAAACTGTCCCCGCAATATCCGCAATGCTCTTTGCAGAACGAGTTGCTGTCACCACAATCGGTGCCAGTTGTGTAGCCTCTTTTTGTTTAGCTTCAACACGGTTTGTTTGGCTATCTAATGTTGTAGTGACATCATCTTGTGCATACAATTGTGTACATACAGCAAGTGTTAAACAAGTCAACTGCATAGGTAACATAAAACGGCTCATATCTTTTTCCTTTTATTAAATTTCTTGATTCAAAAGTTTTGTTGAGTTTTTTGATGACGTGAAATGATGTATTGGCTCAGTAGTACACTGACCACAGACGCAACCGCCAATACCATATAAAAATTGCCATATCCGAGTGATTTGGCTAAAAATCCCGATGTAGCTCCCCCGATGAAATAAACCAGTAGCTCAAAACACACCAAAATGGTGAAGTCCGTGCCTGCCTGTTCTTTAGAACTGCTCTGCATGAAATAGGCATAGAGTGAAGTCATTGCTACATAACGAATCGCAAGCATGACAATCACAAATCCCCCCAAGAGTAAATGCCACTGGTTTAACCAGCCCAAAACAATGGCTGCGCCAATCACTCCATACAACACCGTTCGACACCACCCCGCCCAAATAAGCAACTGAGTAGCTTGCAACTTTTTCAGAAGAAATGCTGCCGTAACGGCAGCGAGCAAGCCCACGCCTGCGCCAATCACAGACATCAGCACCCCAATTTGAGCAAGCGTCCATTTTTGGTCAATGAGCATCGGATTGAGCATCGCCATTGCAGGTGCTTCAACCACGCGATAGCACAAAATCAGTGCTAAGGCCGATAAAATCTCTGGCCGTTTAAAAGCACGGATTAAGCTTGGAGCTTGTTTAGCGATATTCGTCTGTTCACTTGCATTCTCTTGTATGTAAAAAACAGCAAACATGGTCAATGCTGTCATGACTGCTAAACACACCAATGCGCTTTCCCAGCCGTAATATTGGTACAACCATAATGTTGCCGCACCACCTAACATACTCCCCAAAGCGACCCCAATACTTTGTGCCATACTGCCTAGACGGTATTCGGACTCTGAAAAAGCTTCAACGGTATAGCCATCAATAGCAATATCTTGAGTCGCAGCAAAGCTTGAGATCCATAAACCAATCACAACAAATACGATCAATCCGTAAGAGAACTGGGTAAAAGCCAAGGCCAGAACGCCAAGAACCAATGCTATTTGAGTAAAAAGCAACCATGTTTTTCGTTTCCCTAACTTCTTGATATAGAGTCGGTCAATCAGTGGTGCCCATAAAAATTTAAAAGCCCATGGAATATAAAGCAGTGACAACATTCCAATCCAACGTAAATCCACCCCCTGATGTCGCAAAATAGCTGGTAATGCCACATTGTAAAAATACAAAGGCAAGGCATGCGCCAGATATAAAACAATAACAACGGCTAGGCTCAAAGCAGAGATTTGGCGTGTTGCTCTTTGTGAATTTAGGTTTTGCATATCCACCTCTGCACTGCCCATTGCAGTGCATCAGAATGATCAAGCGTGACGTAATAAGGCACCCGCCACGCAGCATGCAGTGCGGGTGTATTCAATCGTTGTTGATCTGCCGGGTCTTGTGCAATTCGGACTAAACCCAAGCAATATTGAAAAAAAAGCTGTTTGTATGTTTTGTACCAAGCCGCTTGCAGTTGACGGTATTCTTCCGGAAATTCCGTGCCAACGTCGGTTTGCATGACCAAAGCAAAGTTTTGTTTCTTTAAGAAAAAACGTTCAATTTGGCTGAGCCATTGTTCAAATTCGGCGACTGTAACATCCTCCGAAAATCGCATATTCATGATGTGTATATGTTCTGAGCTATAGCTCATGTAAATTCCTCAGTCCTATTGAGTGGGTTGTGGTTTTGCATAAATGCAGTTGAATGAGTTAAATACCCTCCAAATTTTTCATAGAATTTATGTTTAAAGCAGTAATACAACATGGCTGTTTTTTCAGGCATCGGAATTAGGCGCTGTGCCTCATAGCACATTTCTTCCACTACTGCTGCATAAGGTTTAACAGTATGGTCAGGCTCACCAACAATTTTTTCGGATGGCGCATTCTCAAAAATGTAAAAACCCAACAAGCGCATTACTGGGCGCAAGTAGCCCTTGCCGAAAGCTGACTTTTCACCAAACAGTAAGTGCCAACCAAGGTCTAAAGCATCGCCATCGTAATAACGCCCAAGGCGGTCACGCTTGCCTTCATAGATTTCGGTATAACCCACATCCTGACCATCTACCCCTACGATCAACAACCGATGATGATCATCAGCCAACATTTTTTCAAAATAAACAGCAAGGTCGATTTCAGACTTATTCAGCTGCCACTGCGGTATAACGTGGGGCTCATGCATCCATTTATGTAACAGTGCTAAATCCTCTGGATACTGCACTTGACGTAGGTAAAATTGCGTCTCATTCTCATAGTATTCATAAAAATCGGGAAGTTGCTGTGACAGTGTTTTCATGGGGAAGCCTTCTAATTTTTTAGTGTTTTACGATGCGATACGCTTTGTAGTTGTATCATCAGTTGATTTCGCTACCTGTTCTGACCAGCGTTTTAAGGTTTCAGGGCTGACAGGATTAGCAATTGGATCTAAAAATACAGGGACAGGACGTTCTGCCTCATCGTTATAACTGGTGGTAAATAAGCGCACACGGTTTAAACAAATCTTTTCAAACTCTGCTCTAAACATGGCAAATTTTTCAATACGTTCTGCCAACTCTGGATGCGACTGATGAAACGCATCAATCACTGATGAAATAGTCTGCCAAAACTCAACTTCACTATGCTCAGGATAGTCTTGTAGGAATACATTACAGATATAGCGGTAATGCACCATAAACAGCCCAGTGAAAATAAAATGACTGAGTTCCTGCGCAGGATGTCGCAGTAAAATTTGTCCCTCAATAGGTAAACCAGCCAACTCTGGGAAGTCTTCATCGACCAAGTTGACATCATCAATAAAGTCTTTCAGCACCATTTTCTGCGGTACGCCATTGGTGTGAATCAGCATGGTATTTTCCCCGTGTGGAGAAAAAGCCAAGCCATATTTGTACAAACAAATTAAGAGTGGAGTAACAGATACTTCAGCAAAGCGTTTTAACCACTGTAATGGGCTCAAACCTGAGGCCTGAATCAACACAGCTAATATTGACTGTCCGTTGATGTCTCGATGTAACAAAGCTGCTTGCGAAAGTGCCTGTTCACCAGTTCCAATCACTGGGTCTATACTTTCACGCCATAAGCATCCAAACAGTTCTTTAAACTGATACGGCGCGCCTTCAATCTCATCAAAGCATGGCTGATGGATGGTCAATGTTGCGACTTCACCTAAGAATACAACACCTGACTGTTTTAAGTCTGGATCTTGAGATTGAATCTGCTTTAGCCAAGCTGTGACGGCTGGGGCTGCGATGTTCCGTTTAGATGGCAATCCTCGATACACTGCGGTATTGAAAATACTGACTGGTAATTTGACATAATGCCGCTCAGGCTGACTAATGTTGCAAAGCGTGCGAATCGACTGCATCGGCACGTAGTCATCGTCTCCAATACCTAACTCGATAATACGCTGATCTACAATTTCATTAGCATACGTTGGCATTAACCATTGGTGCCACTGCCATGCATGTACGGGAATGAGGAAATAGTCACGACAAGAGCAGCCTCTGTCATGTAATTGTTGTTCAAAATTTGTGAGTTGTTCTGCACTTAACTCATGTTGATAGAGTGTCCCCGCTTGCCACTCTTTGGTAGAGCGAAATTCCGCTAGATCACGATGGACTGCTAGCCATAGTACTTTTACAGTTGGAGAAAGTTCTGGCGCAGCACTTAAATAATCATCATAACCAAAACCCATCCGACCTTTACTCATAATCAACCACGGATGACCACGCAACATGCCTTCAATTTCATGATGCGATGCGGTCAATACCGCTGCACTGCTTAAACGACTTTCATCAAATAAATGCGCTTCAGCTAACCATGTATTGTTCATTTCTTTGATCAAATACGCCTTAGTAAAAGGTTTAACTTCAGTTTGATTTGAAAAGGCGCGAATAAAAGTATGTAAGTTCCATGCAGGAATATCCTCAACCGCACCCAACTCGCGTACCGAACCCTCCTCAATTTGCCAATGTCCCAATAAATAGTTCTGAGCTTTAAAGGTATAGCTTTGATCATCCAAAAGAAGTTGATAGCTGTGGTCTCTTAAATGAGTCACTTGAATAATTTCTTCATATAAAAATTCAGCAATCGCCATTTCGATTAAACGCTGTCCTGCTGAACGCCACTGTTTCTGATTCACTTGAAGTTGTGCAAAGTTCATATTATTTTCTCGAATGTATAGGCCGTCATAGATGGATGTAGACCTGTTTGTATTTTTTGCTGTTCAGTATTTTTGGACTTGGATAAAGAATGAACTGAAACTGATACCCTCTGAGTGGATATGCCATGCTGCACATACACTTCGGGGTTTAACTCAGGTTTAAAGTGCTGGAAAGTCTGCTCATTACTTCCTATTTCATAGAGCTGATAACCGAGCAATTGATTGGCAATCATCGCTGCTCGAAATGCACCAAGTCCTAAGTCTGGTGTACCAACACCATGACTATGCATCTCTTGGTTTTGCACAAAAATTTCGCCCATTGCACTATGCTGTAAACGATAATCTTGACTGACTTTCCAGCGCCCCATTTGATCGGTTGCAATCAAAGGTTTTAAATATTTCAAAAATGGAAACTCAGGGCTGTAATAACCTGTGGATGCAACCACAAAGTCAACATCCATATAGAAGCGCTGTTGAGTTACCGTATGTTCAAGACTTAATCTGATGTGCTGACTTTCCATCAACTCAGCATCAAGCAACTGAATTTGAGCATGCAAATGTGTTTTTTGCGGGGTAGATGCAATACTACGGTGATAGAGCCTTTGGTAAATATCTCGTATGGTTTTGGCACTAATACCTTTGTACAACAACGCTTGATCTTTTAACTGCGCAGCTTTTTGTGACTCCGAAAGCGTGTAAAAATGCTGGGTATAGTTCGGGCTAAAATGTTCCAACCCCAAAGGGGCATATTCCATCGGGAAAAAGCCATTGGAACGCGTCAGCCAGTGCAACTTGAAGTCTGCTATTTTGGTACGATCATGTTGATACTGCTGATCGAACAAATCCAAGAAAACCTCAGCAGAAGACTGGCCAGAACCTAAGACCACGACATTACCTTTTAGTTTTTCTTTTTGATGTGTCAAATAGTCTGATGAATGAATACATTTCTCAGGAACTTGCTGCTGTAACTTATGTAAACAATCAGGTAAATAAGGCAAGTTACCTGAACCAATTACTAGGTTTCGGCACAAGTAACGGATAAAACGGCCACCTTGTTCAACCACGACCTCATAACCTTCACTTTTAGCATAAATGGCCTTAACTGTTGATTGGTATTGAATATGACTGAGTTGATCTGCCACCCATTGGCAATAATGGTTGTATTCACTACGTGGAATGTGTTGCTGTTCAAGAAAGTAGAATTTATATAAGCGCTGCTGTGTTTTTAAATAATTCAAAAAACTCAACGGGCTGGTCGGATCGACCATCGACACCAAGTCTGCCATAAATGGAACTTGCAAAACTGTATTGGGGAGTTGCATACCTGCATGCCAGTCGAACTGCGCTTTTTTCTCAAAGAACAGATAGCTTAATTCCGTCTTTTCATGCAACAGACTGGCAAGGCTTAAGTTAAATGGCCCTAGGCCAATCGCAATAAAATCAAGCATAGAGAGCATCCTCTTGTTTGATACATAACGGATTGGCTAACTGAATATAGACCGACTGATTTTCAACAGCTGCTATTAATTCATCTAGTTCATATAATCGGGTCAGCAAGTTGCCCTTATAGGGTAAAGTCTGCTGATACAACAAATTCTGAATTAAACTACTCTCTGGATATTGTTTTAAAAGCTCCAATAGATGTTGCTGAAGCACTGTAAGTAAATCGTGTTCACTTACATAGCCTGTTGCACCAATGGCATTAATAATGCCGAATAAGGTATTACCAAAAAAATAATAACTAAAACGCTCATCGACAAATGCCTTTGGTCCAACCGCATGAGCTTTGTCATTCAGCTCTGGGAACTGTTGTAAAATTTCAGTTGCAAACTCTTCGATATAATAAAAGCCTTGATTATCACGTAGCCACAGCAACTCTGGCCAACCATCTTTTAACTCAACCAAGACATTTTGTTGATGCGACTCAAAGGCCATTCCGTAACGATGATAAACATACATGAGTGGGCTCAGACTGATATTTAAGAAAGCCTTAAACCAGTCGTGGGCAATTTGTATTTTATCATCTCGCCTGTGTTGAACTGCGATTTGCTCAAATAATGCGTTAAAACGATTGCGTTCTTTTATAGGATGGTCCTGACATAATGAAGCAATACATGTCACTTGCTGTTTTAGATCAAATGGCTGATCACGCACGATACAGATTGTTTCATCAATAATTTCACCATTCAGCTGTAGAGCAATCCATGCAGGATCATTGACCGCTTTTAGGCTTGGGCATTGTTTTAAAATATCTCGGCCCAATTCACTATGCCAAAGCCGATGCGTCATTTCACCGCGATGGCATTCTTTGGCTAAGTTGACACGTATAGAGTTGGTAATCATCACTGAAAGCGAAGGTTTCAGCATCCACGGCGCACTAAAACTAGCTAGAGTGCGAACAGATGTTGTTGGTGAGAAGAGCCAGGCTTTTTCACCCAAATCGATAATTTTCAATTTCGTTTTTAAATGTTTAAACCACGCTTTACTTTGTAAATAGCGGGCTTGCCACGGATGTAAGGGTAATAATTTATAATGTGCATAGGTAGACAGCGTGACACTTTCGGCTTCTGAGAGATGCCATTGAATTTCTTGCTTCAATTGCTCTGAAAAAGGGTTCTCAAGTGCTGTTCCTTCAGCAATATATTCGGGTGCCACTAGCCAATAGTGAAGTTGAGTTTGTCCTCTGGCTTCAGGTGAATATTTCTGCCAGTCTTCATGTACAAAGCCTGTTCTGCTTTTTGGCGCAGGATGCATGCTATGCCCTAAAATCAAAGCTTGTTCAGATGCGATAAAACTTTGCTCAGCCTGAACAAGCTCATCAAAATCATCTGCTCGAATATTTAAAAACTGTTGTAAAGCATCACGGCTTTGGATCCAACGCTCTAATAATGAGGCCGCGTCTACTTGACCTTGGGTTTGCTGAACCAACTCTTCTAGTAGCAGACTGACCATTGCAACTGAGCTAAAGTTAAGCTTCTGACCTTTTTGAAAAATTTGAGGCAAAGCAGCAATACGATGTCGCCCAACACGGCTGACATAGCTTAACGGAACAAAAAGCTGCGCTTGGATTAAATTGAGTGGTAAAGATAACAGCGTCAAACCTTGGCTAAACGCGAGTTGAGTTGAGTTTTGTTGATACTTCTCAAGCAAATTAGAATTGCCTGTTTCTTGTGAGTATGCATTGACTAGATGTTGCATCGCCAAGCGATTGGCTTGCTCTTTCATCTGACCATATCCTCTTATAAAAGCTTATTTCAAGCTCATTTCATGTAATTATGTTTCTTAAAGGTGTTCACGTTGGCCAACGCTGTAAAGCATGTTAATGGTAATTATTATCATTTATTTTTGCAATTTTGTTTACTTTTGAAAAAAACACCAAAAAAACAACATAAAGTATTGTTTTATATTTATTTTAAATTGTTAATCAGTTTTTTAAATATATAGTATACGAAATTACACCATAGCTTTAAATGATAGTTTATGAATTTATAATTGATCTGAACTATAAATTTTCTCTATTTTAGATTGAAAAAAGCCCACTCAGATGACCTGAATGGGCTCTAAAATAAACTAAAAGTAAACGCAAGATTCGCTGTTTATTCATCCAACAAATCAGCAAAACTAGCAGAAAGTACTTTGGCCAAATCCTGAGGCTTTAAACCGATATCCAATCCACGTTTACCGCCACTGACATATAGTTTTTCCAACTGTTCTGCGCTTTGGTCAATTACAGTTTTTAACCTTTTTTTCTGCCCTACAGGACTAATCCCTCCGACCAAATAACCTGTCAGTCGTTCTGCATCTTTAGGATCGGACATTTTTAGTTTTTTGGCACCTACAGCCTGCGCCACTTTTTTCAAGTTCAACTGATGATGTACAGGAAGAATTGCAACAAAATAGTTTTTTTCATCGGTCACTAACAGTGTTTTAAACACTTCTTCGACACGTAAGTTTAATTTTTCCGCAGCTTCGAGCCCGAAGCTTTTGGCATTGGCATCATGCTCATATTCATGAATAGAGAATTCGATTTTATTGGCTTTCAAAAGTTTGGTTGCTGGTGTCATTACTGTTCAATATTTTCATTACATACATCGCAGTATAAGCCTTTTAAAAAGGAATGTTTAGCGGTAGGCCTTTCATGAGCATCGAACTTACAAGCACTCAGTAAAGCAATGACTGTAAGTTCGATGTCAACTATGTATTCAGCTTGTTATCGCTGAAATATTGCAGTTTAGTCAGCACTTAATCCGAATTTCTTAAAGATTTGAGCACGGCGCTTAGGCAAGATATTGGCTTTGGTCAAATCACCTTGGTAGTGATCAAACACTCGTTGATCCATCATTTTAAACCACAGCTTTGGAATTAACGCTGGAATCAACATGGTGGCATAACCACTCGGTAGCTCTGGGGCTTCATCAAAATGTCTTAATGCCTGAAATGGGCGGGTTGGATAGGCATGATGATCTGAATGGCGTTGTAACTGATATAAGAATAAATTCGTCACAATGTTGTTATTATTCCAGCTGTGTTCAGGCATGGTTCGCGCATAGCTGCCATCTTCTTTTTGGCTACGCTTTAAACCATAGTGTTCAATATAATTCTCTGTACACGACAAAAATAGATAACTCATTGAAATAATGTCACAATAATTGTTTTCTAACGACGAATACTATGACACATCTCAATGAGTTATATCTTATCTTAAACAAATATCTAAAATGGAACAAGTCACATTTAAAGTGCTTTGCGCTCATCATGCTTGTGATTATTTTAAAGCAAACATGTAATCTTTCTTCTGCATCTAAAGCCTTGCCCATCAAGTGCTTACCACAATCATTTTATCGACGTATGCAGCGCTTCTTTGCAGGTCAGTATTTCGATTATCGTCAAATTTCTCGGTTGATTTTCAATATATTTTCATTCGACAAAGTGCAACTGACTTTAGATAGAACCAATTGGAAATGGGGAAAACGAAATATTAATATCCTGATGCTCGCGATCGTTTATCGTGGAATAGCGATACCTATCCTTTGGACATTGCTTAATAAACGTGGAAATTCAGATACGAAAGAGCGCATTGCTTTGATTCAACGCTTTATCTCCATTTTTGGTAAAGACCGTATTGTGAATGTGTTCGCAGACAGAGAGTTTATCGGTGAGCAGTGGTTTACATGGTTAATTGAACAAGACATCAACTTCTGCATTCGTGTTAAAAAAACTTCATTGTCACCAATCATTTAGGAAAGAATCATAAAATTAGTGATTTATTTCGCCATCTTAAAGTTGGTCAAATTGAATGTCGTAAACGACGGATTTTGGTTGGTCGGGTGAAACTATATATAAGTGCACTACAGTTAGAAAATGGAGAGCTTTTACTCGTCGTTTCTCCTCAGTTTAATGCCAATGCTATTCAGGATTATGCATTACGCTGGGAAATTGAAACCTTATTCAGTTGTCTCAAAGGACGCGGGTTTAATCTTGAAAATACGCGCTTGACAGACCCTAGACGAGTGAAAAAATTGATTGCGGTGTTAGCTATAAGCTTCTGTTGGTGTTACTTAACGGGTGAATGGCAACATGATCAAAAAAAAGCGATAAAAATAAAGAAGCATGGACGACTCTCAATGAGTTTATTTCGCTATGGTTTAGACTATGTTCAAATGGCGATTCAGCGTTTAATTGGTTTTGGGAAAAAAGAAGAGTTTAAGGAAATTTTGGCAATTTTAAGAAGGCAGAAGCCTGATAGGATAAGGGTTCTGTGAAATTTGTCGTGTACAGAGAATATAATTAATAATTTCAAACAGGCTCACCCCATAAAATGCCTGTGTCACCAGATATGGCGCTACTTTTTTACCAAACAATTTCAACATGGTTGCATGAAAGCCCGCACTCATTGCCCATCCATGAAACAGTTCATTTTCTTTGGAAAAGAATGACAGGCCTTTGCGTTTTAGGCGTTTATGTTCAATTTCAACCGCCGACTTCAATCCACCCAAAACAGTTCGCGGCCAAAACTCATAAAAAGTCTCCCCCATTTTCGATGAAGCAGGATCTTCTGGCGTCGCAGCACGTTTATGGTGTCCATAGGGGTGCTCTATACGGAAATGATTGTAGACCAACGGCACTAAAGTCATATGTGACCAATAATGATCTGATTTTTTAGGACGATGGCACAACTCATGTGCTGTATTTACTGCTACTCCATTAATTGCCCCCATGGAGACACCCAATAATATTTGGTCGAGCATTGATACATTTTGGCGGGTCACCACATAACCTGCAAACAGGTTGGCTGCCATTTGTAGCGGAATGAACAATTTCACAATACGGTCATAGTACGGGTCATCCACCAAGACCTTAATTTCATCATCTGAAGGATTGTTCTCATCTGCACCAACCAAAGCATCGACCGCTGGAATGATGACATGTAATAATAGTGGCCCACCTAAGGCAAATATTTTCTTAGTGGGTTTTGGACCAAAATGATAGCCTGCTAAAATGCCCATGCCAATCACAGGAAGCCCAGGACTCAAGAGCCAGCCAAAACGCTTTTTATCCATCCCTGCTGCATTTTTAACGACTACGCTAGAATTCGTCATTTTCACTGATGCATTCATTACCATTCTTCCAATTTTCTTGTTATGCCTTTATATTTCTAGAAATGGGACATAAAAAACAGTTGCTAACGTCCAAGAAAACAGCGTAATCGTCCTTGACCTCAAATGACTAAAATTGACCCTAAATCAAATATCAAGACCCAAAAATAAAGAATAGAAATCGTAACGTATGGATGCTTTAAGTAAAATTTTTGAAGATATACACCTCAACCAATCTGAGTACCTCTACCTTAAACCGTATGGTGAGTGGGCTTTTCGCTATAGCGAACAATCCACAATGATGGCCTATGCGGTATTACAAGGTGATTTCAATATTTACCTAGAAAACAAACAAAGCATACGAGCGGAAGCAGGTGATCTGATCTTACTCCCTTCGGGGCCAAGTCATGAATGTCGGTCGTCAAGCAAAGACCAACTATTAGAAGTATTCGATATTTCTGACTTATTTGCTCAAAACCAACACAAAGAAGTCACTTTTGGAAGTGATGCGACACAACAAAAAACCGTAATCTTGGCCTTACATGCACATATGGACCCTATTATGGCGCGTCCGTTGGTACAAGCCTTACCCGCATTTATTCACCTGCAACACCAAGACCTCAGCACAGTGCCTGAATGGTTGCAAATTGGATTGCAGTTTCTCGCTCTAGAAGTCCAACGCATACGCCCGGGTCGCGACAAAATTTTGGATCATTTGGTCAGTATTTTATTAATTGAATGTGTACGTGATTATATTGACGCGCTGCAAGACTCGAACAATTGGCTGAGTGCTTTATCTCATCCTGAACTCTCCAATGCCCTTGCTAAAATTCATGCGGAACCTGCACAGCCTTGGACAGTTGAGTCCCTTGCAGAACAGTGTTGTATGTCACGATCTAAATTTGCCACATTGTTTAGCCAAATTTTAGGCACCAGCCCTTTGGCTTATTTGCAACAACATCGTCTGCGTTTAGCCGCCCAATACCTGCGCAATGGACAAGGCACAATTCAACAAATTGCACATCGGGTCGGATACAACTCAGAAACGGCTTTTAGCCAAAGCTTTAAACGACAGTATCAAATGAGCCCAAGCCAATATAGAAATCATCCAAACCCAACTTAAAGTGCTCGTCCTTAATGGTTTAATAGCAATCTTCTCTCTACTTATGTCTTTCTGTGCCCAGATAAATACCTTGAACTTGCAGACAAAGATTAGCATCTTGTGAAAATCCCACTATAATATCCCGCATCCTTGCTAGAGATGGCTTCAAACCACTGCTTGTTTGTTCTTTTTCGCTCTAGCCACACTTTTTTAAGTCCAATTTTCATCCGTGATTCGGCTTATTTTTCAATGTTTTATCTCTTGTATGTCCATGCTGACATATAAGAAAATTTAGGTGCCAGCATGGAAATCAAGGTTAATTATCTCGATAATCTTCGCCAAGAAGCGAAGTTCGATGATTTTACAGTCATTGCCGATCAACCGATTCGCTACAAAGGTGATGGCTCTGCACCCGGTCCATTTGACTACTTTTTAGCATCTTCTGCGCTTTGCGCGGCTTATTTTGTCAAAGTGTATTGTTTGGCACGTGACATTCCAACCGACAACATTCGTTTGTCGCAAAACAACATTGTTGACCCTGAAAACCGCTATAAACAAATTTTCAAAATTCAAGTTGAGCTCCCAGCAGACATTTCAGAAAAAGATCGTCAAGGTATTTTGCGCTCTATCGACCGTTGTACGGTTAAGAAAGTCATTCAAACAGGTCCTGAATTTATTATTGAAGAAGTAGAAAGCATTGATGCTGATGCTCAAGCCCTGCTTATTCCAAGCCTTGCTTCTGAAACCAGCACCATCATTGCAGGTAAAGACCTGCCTTTAGAAGAAACCATTGCCAATATGTCAGGAATTTTGGCTGGTCTAGGCATGAAAATTGAAATTGCCTCTTGGCGTAACATTGTGCCAAATGTGTGGTCTTTACATATTCGTGATGCACAATCGCCAATGTGTTTTACCAACGGTAAAGGGTCAAGCAAAGAAAGTGCATTAGCTTCTGCACTGGGTGAGTTCATTGAACGTCTGAACTGTAACTTCTTCTATAACGACCAGTTCTGGGGTGAAGACATTGCCAATGCCGACTTTGTGCATTATCCAGATGAAAAATGGTTCATGCCAGGTCCAAATGGTGAAATGCCAGAAGGTGTACTGGATGAATATACGATTGAAATTTATGACCCTGAAGAAGAACTGTTAGGTACGCATTTATACGACACCAACTCAGGGAAAACTGAGCGCGGTATTTGCGCTTTACCTTTTGTTCGCCAGTCTGATGCTGAAGTGGTTTACTTCCCATCAAACTTGATTGAGAACTTATACCTCAGTAATGGGATGAGTGCAGGAAACACCTTAGCTGAAGCACAAGTACAATGTTTGTCTGAAATTTTTGAGCGTGCGGTTAAACGTGAAATTTTGGAAGGTGAACTGACCCTGCCAGATGTACCGCAAGAGGTTTTAGCGAAATACCCAAGTATTCTAGCGGGCATCCAAGGTCTAGAAGAGCAAGGTTTCCCTGTACTGGTGAAAGATGCCTCGCTAGGCGGTCAATACCCTGTCATGTGTGTGACCCTTATGAACCCACGTACAGGTGGTGTATTCGCGTCTTTCGGTGCACACCCAAGCTTTGAAGTTGCGCTTGAGCGTAGCTTAACTGAGCTACTGCAAGGTCGTAGCTTTGAAGGTCTAAACGACTTACCTCGCCCAACATTCAGCTCAAATGCAGTCACCGAACCCAATAACTTTGTTGAGCACTTCATTGACTCAAGTGGTGTGGTTTCATGGCGCTTCTTTAGTGCTAAATCGGACTATGACTTTGTCGAGTGGGACTTTACCAATCAAGGCCAAAACTCAAATGCTGATGAAGCTGATGAGCTGTTCGGTATTTTGGAAAATATGGGCAAAGAAGTCTATATGGCCATTTACCAACATTTGGGTGCAACAGCCTGCCGTATCTTGGTGCCGGGTTACTCAGAAATTTACTTGGTTGAAGACTTGGTTTTGGACAACACCAACAAAGCACTACTTTACCGTGAAGACATTCTCAACTTACACCGTTTAGACGATGAACAGCTTGAAGCACTGGTTGAACGTTTAGAAGAATGTGAGCTAGACGACTATACTGAGATCAAGACGTTGATCGGGATTGAGTTTGATGACAATACCGAATGGGGTCAATTGACTCTGCTTGAACTTAAACTACTCATCTATCTTGCATTAGAGCAGTTTGAGGAAGCAAAAGACTTGGTTGAGGCATTCTTACAATACAACACCAATACCGTTGAACGTGGTCTGTTCTACCAATGCATGAATGTCGTGCTCGAAGTGATGTTAGATGACGACATGGAACTGGAAGAATATGAAGCCAACTTCCGTCGTATGTTCGGTGATGAACGTATGGATGCGGTAATAGGCACAGTTGAAGGTCGTATTCGTTTCTATGGTTTAACAGAAACCAGTATGAAACTTGAAGGCTTAGACCGTCACTTACGTTTAATCGACAGCTATAAAAAGCTACACGCTGCTCGTGCCAAAGCTGTTGGACTAAAACCTTAACGTAAAGAGAAACAACCCAAATACGTTTGGGTTGTTTCTCACTGTACTATCGCTATCTCTTAAAGAAAATTAATCTAAAATATTTAAAATAGCCTCAACAGGGTTTTCACTATTACCTGCAAGTAACTGTTTATGCATGGTAATGTGTTGCATGGCTTGAATTTGTGCTGTTTCAATATTCATTAATTTTTCAATTTCAGCTGCCAATTTCTCAGGTGTTGCATCTTTTTGAATTAATTCTTGTATCACTTTCTTGCCTGCAATAATATTCGGCAATGAATAATATTGAATCTTAATCAACAGTTTCACCACATGATAAGTGAGCCAGTTCAACTTATAGAAGGTCACCATTGGTCGGTGTAACAGCATAGCTTCTAAGGTTGCTGTACCAGAAGCCAATGCCACAATATTCGCTGCATTCATCACTTGGCGTCCAATTTTAGACTCGGTGCCTGAGTTTTCAAGTAAATCAATTTGGTCGACCAGTGCTTTTGGATACTGCTTAAGCAAAGCTTCGATTTGTTGCTTACGTGCATCATTGATTGCTGGTATCACAAAACGATAATTTGGATATTTGGCGTAGAGTAATTTTGCAGCATCTAAAACCAGTGGACCGAGTCGTTCAATTTCACCACGTCGGCTTCCCGGTAGTAAAGCAATATGTTTTTGACTCAGATCTAAACCCAGCTCTTCTTTGGCTTGTAAAATTGGGTTTTCCAAAGGCAATTGGCTCGCCAAAGGGTGTCCTACAAATGCAGCGGGAACATCCCATTTTTTATAAAATGCTTTTTCAAACGGGAACAAACACAATACCAAATCAATTGAGGCTTTGATGCCATGCACTCGTCCCTGACGCCATGCCCAAACGGAAGGACTAACGTACTGCACTGTTTTTATGGGCAGTTGTTTTTGCTTTAAACTTTTTGAAAGACGTAAATTAAAATCTGGCGCATCAATTCCTATAAATACATCGACAGGATGGGCAGTCCACTTCTCTACCAGCCCATCACGCACTGCAAAAAGTTTTTTAATATCTTTAAGAACCTCAACCAGCCCCATAACTGACAAAATATCCATCAGATAAAAGCTATTAAAACCCTCTGCAAGCATTTGTGGGCCACCAATACCCTCAAATTCTGCATCAATTCCTTGCTCACGAAAACTACGAATAAGTTGAGCACCTAAAGTATCCCCTGATACCTCACCCACTACGATTCCAATTTTAAGTTTCCGGTTTTGCAAAGCATTATTCCTTATTTTTCAACCCATACATCATAACATAGCCATTTTTAGATTGGCGCGACTATGTTGGCCCAATCTGGGAATAGCAAAGACTACGATAATGAAAGAAAATCTAAATACACTAAATACTGCGCTTCAAATCTATCAAACAAAATTTTTCGATTTATTTTTTCAATTGTGAAGAACTTGTAAACAATCCCAGCAAACAATAAACTTATCAATAATTATTCTCATTAGTATTAATCAATGTTGAACATCCAATCTCATGGCTTTAGGTTATCAATTATTAGCTTAGCTATTTTTAGTGCTCAATATAGCCTTGCACAAGATGCGCAAAATTTAGCAACGATTACTGTGCAAGCAAGTGATGAACAGGCAGAAGACAGTAAAGCCTATACCGTCAAAAATTCTTCTAGTGCAGCAAAATTAAACATTACTGTGAAAGAAACCCCACAAACTGTAAATGTAGTAACTCGTCAGCAAATGAATGACTTTGCACTCAATAGCACTCGTGAGGTTTTAAATAATACACCTGGAGTCACAGTTACGAACCAAGAAACGGAACGTTCAACGTATATGGCTCGTGGCTTTGAAATCTCAAATATATTAACAGATGGTGTTGGATTTCCATCGAGTAACTACAACTACAATAATACCAACCCAGACACATATTTTTATGATCGAGTAGAAGTCATTAAAGGTGCAGATGCTCTCACCAATGCCTTTGGTGACCCAAGTGCAACGATTGACTACATTCGTAAACGCCCTACCAAAGAGCTCCAAGCGAATGCTGGACTAAGTTACGGCTCGTGGAATACGCAACGATATGAAATGGATGTATCAGGTCCGCTCACTCAAGATGGGAGCATTCGAGGCCGTTTAATGGCTTATGAGCAAACTGGAGATTCATATATTGATCGTTATTCTTCAGAAAAAAATGGATTTTCTGGCATTCTTGAGGCTGACCTAACGGATAGTACTTTACTTACTGTTGGTTATAGTGAAGAAAAAAATAAACCCAATGCAAATAATTGGGGAGCACTGCCACTATTAGATTCAAGTGGCAATCAACTTTCATATGATCGTAATTACAACCCGAATCCTAATTGGGCATATTGGGATAATAAAAGTCAAAATGCATTTATAGAGCTAAAGCAAAAAGTTCACGAAAATTGGGTAGCAAAATTCAGTTATAACTACACGAATACTGAGCATAATAGCAAGTTGCTCTATTATTATGGTTATCCAAATCAGGATGGATCTGACGTATCACTCACTGCTTGGGGTGGTAAAGAAAGTCAAAAAAGACATTTTGCTGATTTAAATTTACAGGGGGAATATGCTTTGTTTGGCCGAGATCACGAGGCCACGATTGGATATAGCTATATTCAAAGTAAGCAATATGATCAACAAACAAATGGATATATTAATGATAACAACATTTCAGATGATTATTCACTGGGCTACTTACGCCAATTAACGACAAATTGGGCAAGTTGGACTCCTCAATCTGTAACTTGGTCTGATTTCAGTGAAGCTGCAAATTATACTCAGAAAATTAACTCTTTATATGCCGCAACTCGGTTACATCTCAGTGATGACTTAAAGTTATTATTAGGTGCCAATTATGTACAAGCAAAAAATGATGGAACTAGTTATGGTTCATCTGTTGCTTATGATGAAAGTAAAGTTTCGCCATATGCTGGCATCACGTATAATTTTACTCCTGAATATACAGGGTACTTAAGCTATACCTCTATTTTCCGCCCACAAACTGGTGCAGAAGTTGATAAAGCGCTTAAACCTGTTGAAGGTGAAAGCTATGAGATGGGAGTTAAGAGTTCATGGCTAGATGAGAAACTCACTGGTACATTTGCTGTATTCAGAACCGAGCAAAGTAACTATCCTTTACGTAGCTCAGATGGCAATCCACTAACACGGAAAGTGGAAACAAGTGATTTACGTTCCCAAGGCATTGAAGTGGGCTTAGCAGGTCAACTCACCGACCACCTGAATATATCTTTTGGCTATGCTCAATTTACCCTAAAGGATCTAAAAAACGGTGGAGATGTTCGAACTTATAATCCGAACCAAACCATCAATCTTTTGACGACATATAACATTCCTACTTTACCAAAACTAAAAGTTGGTGCGGCACTACAATGGCAAGATTCGACGAAATTATATGATTCATCAGTAGACAGTACGATCACTCAAGATGCTTATGCATTAGTCAATTTAATGGCGAGTTATGATTTGAATAAGCATATTTCCCTTCAAGCTAATGCAAATAACGTTACAAATGAAAAATACTTATACAGCTTCCCTGATGGTCAAGCATTTTATGGCGCACCAGCCAATTATAGTGTTGCTGTGAAATTTAAATATTGATTCAATTGCGCCTTGGTTTCAGCTTTTAAAGCCTAGAGACTAAGGTGCTATTATCTGAGTAAAATGTTTAGTCATGAATCAAGTTCTATACCCTGTATCCGTCTTGTATCGGTTTTTAGTTGCATTTGGCTTAGGCTATTTATGCACGTTCATTTTATCTGAACTACTGACTCTCAGTTTTTACCCGCTTTTAGATAAAGCAGAATCCATTTTTCTCGCTGCTTTTTTGTCGCTGATTTTTTTTATCTGTTTTGTTATTTTGAGTTTTTGTGTTCAATCCTTAAAAAAGTTAAGTCTTGTGACCTTTTCATTGGGTTTATGCTTTTTTCTCATGCTGAAGTTCGTAGGTTAAACCATGCAAAAATCCGTTCGCCAATCAATGGCATGGCTACACTCTTGGCTTGGTCTGACATTTGGTTGGCTATTGTTTGCAATTTTTTTAACTGGTACTGCGACCTATTATCGTCATGAAATAAATCTGTGGATGCAGCCGCAATTTGCCACCATGCAAGTCAAACAAGACACCGCGATACAGTCAGCATATCAATACTTACAACAAAATGCCGCAGATGCACAAAGTTGGTATATAGGTGTGGCAAGTACAAGTTCACCAGTCAATAAAATTTACTGGCAAAAAGCCGATGGTGGTTATGAAAGTAAGACTTTAGATGCAACTACTGCAAAAGAAGTCAGCCTATCTGCAACTCAAGGTGGTGAATTTTTCTATGGCTTCCACTACCAGCTGTACGGTGTGCCCTATTTTATCGGCAGGCTTCTAGTTACTATCGCAGCGTTTTTAATGATGATTATCCTCATTTCAGGCATCATTACGCATAAAAAAATATTCACGGAATTCTTTACCTTAAGGGCATTTAAAGGACAACGTTCGTATTTGGACTTTCATAATGTCACTTCTGTGATTGCTTTGCCTTTTTTTCTCACTATTACATTTACAGGTTTAGCCATTTTCTTTTATCTCATTCTGCCGAATGGTATGAAAAAACTCTACCCTGAACAACCCTTTCAATATTTCGATGAAATTCGAAACATTAGCATCGCATCAGATATAAAACCAACACCAGCAACTATGCAAACCATAGGCTACTTTATAGAGCAGTATGAACAGCGCTGGGGTAAAACTGAAATTGATAATATCACGGTCAAACATCCTAATACGGACATGGCTCAAGTGAACTTTGTTGCGTCAACTGACTCAACCATTACACGTAGTCCTGACCAACTCAGTTTCAATGCTGAAACTGGTGCACTACTTGGTGATACACGCAATAATAGTGCGATTGCGACACTCAATAATGGTGTTTATGGCTTACATATGGCGCACTTTGCGCAGCCACTATTACGTTTCGCATTCTTCTTTTCAGGGCTTTTAGGTTGCGCCATGATTGCTTCAGGACTTTTGTTATGGAACTTAAAACGTCAATTACAAAATAAGAAACAAAGCTTCCACTTTGGACATTATTTGGTAAATCGTCTCAATACCGCAGCTATTATTGGCTTGCCAATTGCCATGCTGAGCTATTTATTCACAAATCGTTTACTTCAGTTAGAAGCAGGTCAACCCAACTATGAGATTTACGCCTTTTTTGGCACTTGGTTACTCAGTTTATTCATGGCACTGCTTACTCCACAGCAACACCTTTGGAAAACTCAATTAAAGGGATTCATTTTACTTGCTGTGTCTTTGCCTATTTTCAATCTTTACTATTTAATCAGCCATCAATATGTACATAACTTGAATGAATATTGGTTGTTTTTTCGCGTTGATCTTATGATCGTCATCCTTGCGATATTGGCTATTTTCTTACATCAAAAAATCCAGCCGATTCAACAAAAAGCAGTTCAAAAAATTCAGAAAAAATATGCCAATACTGCTGCTCAGGAGACCCATTCATGATCTATATCATTACTGGGATCCTTATCGCATTATCCTGCTATATCCTTTTTCTGGTGAGTGAAAAGCAACGACCTAAAACTCACAAATCACGTTGGTCGAAATGTGCAGAACATTATCAAATCTGTCGCTATTTTGCTTTTGCTGTATTGGCTGTAGCATTAACTTTATTGATTCAATACACGGGTCGCGGTGTAGGAAGTGTTAGTTTCTTTATATTTGCAAGCCCTATCCTTTTTATCCTGATTCTGTGCATCAATGACTTAAAGCCCAAGAAAACAACCAAATCTAGCTAAGCATTTATTTTAAACTCGCACACTTCTTATTTAGATCATGACCTAAATAAAAAGCTGTGCGAGTCAATATAAACAAAAAACTCAACAGAATTTTATAGACTGATCAAAATCATTTAAGTTGAAGCACCCTGCTTTTTTGGTTATAACATGTTTAATAATCAGCACTTTATACAACTTTCCACAGGGTAAAACCTTGCGTTCAATTTTAAATTGGTCACAACAAGAAATCATCACTCCTCTTCGACAGTTATGGATTTGGTCGAAACATCATTTTGGCTGGACACTTCTGATTTCGGTCTTTTTAAACCTGATTGTCTTTATTTGTTTCCCGAGCAGTTGGATTCCTACACAGATTCAAAGCAAGATCTTTGATGAAATCACGATTGAAGTCAGTAAAGGAAGGATGAGTACGTTGAAATTTAAACAACAGCATCATTTATGGGTCGCAAACTGCGCATTGATGGTAAAACCGGTTCAGGCACTATGTGACCAATCGGTACATCGTCACCAATTTACGGTAAGGCAGGTCGAAATTTATTATTTGGAACGTGTTTTTTGGAACCTAAAAAATTCCAAAAAAGAGGTCTTTATTCATCAGCTCACTGTAGCTGATCCACGTCAGCAGCACTTCGATATGGCCTATACATCAACATTCGCAGACTTTGAAAAATGGAAACGTCACATCACCCGTCACATCTATGTTGTACGTGGGATGATCGCTCTCAATTTTTTATGGCTATTTACTCTTATATTGTTTAAATCACAAACCGCTTCTTAGCAAACATAATTCCTTGCTATATCTTTTTTTAGAATAAGTAAATCAACAATCAAGACAACGGCTTATATTAAAACGTCATAAGATATGCACGTTTTTGATATTTGGCATATAACAATGTTTGGTCCAATTGAATTTATTCTCGCAGGTGTTTTAGTCGGTTTTTGTGTGGGAATTACAGGTGTCGGTGGTGGCTCTCTGATGACCCCTATCCTGATAAGTCTTTTTAGAATCGAACCTCACATTGCGATTGGTACAGACTTACTTTATGCCGCAATCTCTAAGTTCTGCGGTTCATTTGTGCATGCCAAAAAGTTAAATATTGTCTGGCCAATTGTACTTTGGCTTGCAATCGGTAGTATTCCTGCTTCTTTTGCAACACATTGGGTACTCGACAACTATTTAAGCCAATCTACACATTATAAAGCTGTACTGACCATGGTCTTAGGCTTTATGTTAACCATCACAGGTTTGTCGATTGTCTTTCGTAATCAAATTGAAAAATTTTTCAATAAATTACGCAAAGATGAACTCCCAGACATGACTGAAGACTTAGAAAAAGTCCAGCTTCAAACCAGCAAGAAACGCAAATACATTGTCATAATGGGTGTGGTTCTTGGTGTCTTCGTAACACTATCTTCAGTTGGCGCTGGTGCGTTTGGCATTATGGCTTTGGTCATTATGTTTCCAAACTTACCAATGATTCGTATTATTGGTTCTGACGTAGTACATGCTGTCCTCCTTACTTTTGTAGCAGGTTTGGGTCATATGACTTCAGGCAATGTCGACTTTCACCTCCTGATGTGGTTATTGGTGGGTTCGATTCCTGCAATTATTGTCGGAACACTGATTAGCTCGCGTCTTCCTGAAAAAATTATTCGCAAAGTCCTTGGCATCACACTCTTTGCTCTAGGGGTAAACTTTATGTTGAATCCTGTTAAAGCAAAACCAGTTAAACCTGCAGAAACTGCGCAAGTCGTTCAAATTTCTACACATCAGAATGCCTCAGTTTAGGCATTCTGATTTAAAATAACTCCAAGATTCATCACTTTTTTTCAAAGATTCATTCAACTTTTTTATAACCTTTTCTCAGCTAAACCGTGTTATATTCAGCTCATAAAGCAACTTAATACGATCGAACCAGTGACGGCAATGAATACTCTACAGTCAAACTCTATTACCCAAAACGATATCGATGACGTGAACTTACAAAGCATTCATCCGCTTGTAACACCTGCGGAATTAAAAACTGAATTGCCTCTCACTGAGTCTGCATATCAAACTGTACTTCACGGTCGTGAAACAATACGCAATATTTTAGATGGTAAAGATAAACGCATTTTTATGGTTATTGGCCCATGCTCTATTCATGACCCAATTGCTGCACACGAATATGCAGATCGTTTAAAAGCGTTAAGTGAGAAAATTAAAGACACCATTTATATCGTTATGCGTGTTTATTTTGAAAAACCACGTACCACTGTGGGTTGGAAAGGTCTCATTAATGACCCAGACATGAATGACTCATTTAACATTGAAAAAGGGTTACGAATTGGTCGTAAGCTTCTGGTTGAGTTAAATGAAAAAGGTTTACCGTGTGCAACTGAGGCACTTGATCCAAACTCACCACAGTACTATCAAGACTTAATCTCTTGGTCAGCGATTGGTGCACGTACCACTGAAAGCCAAACACACCGTGAAATGTCTTCAGGTTTATCTTCACCTGTAGGTTTCAAAAATGGTACAGACGGTGGTTTAACTGTTGCAACGAATGCAATGCAGTCTGTTAAACATGGACACCACTTCTTAGGCCTAAACAACCAAGGACAAGTTTCTGTAATTCGTACTTCAGGTAACCCATACGCACACGTAGTGCTTCGTGGCGGTAACGGCAAGCCAAACTACGACGCAGGTTCTGTAGCAGATGCTGAAGCAGCATTGGCTAAAGCTAAAGTCAGTACGAAAATCATGATTGACACCAGTCATGCAAACTCAAACAAAGACCCATTCCTCCAACCGCTTGTTCTGAAAAATATTACAGAACAAATCATTGATGGTAATAAGTCTATTATTGGCATTATGGTTGAAAGTCACCTTAAAGGTGGACGTCAAGAAATTCCTGAAAACTTATGCGACCTCGAATATGGTAAGTCTGTAACCGATGGTTGTATTGACTGGGATACCACAGAAAAGGTATTACTAGAGATGCACGAAGCACTTAAAGACGTTTTACCAAACCGATAAGTTTAAAAAACGCCATCTTCGGATGGCGTTTTTCATTCTATGATTAAGAAAAAATTATGAACGCTATTGAAACTCACTTAAGCCAAACCCTGAATTTTCAATTCATCCACGAGCATTTACTGACTTCTGGACAACCAACTGCAGAACAGTTAAAGCAAATTAAAGAGTATGGTGTAAATACTGTGATCAATCTTGCGCTCAGTAATGCCAGTAATCATTTGCCCAGTGAAGATCAAATTTGCTTAGATTTAGGGCTGAACTATATACATGTACCTATTTCGTCGGACATGCCTTCTGATGATCAATGTTTATTGATCTTAGATATGATTGATCATTTAGTTCAAGAACAAACCATTTGGGTACACTGTTCGAAGAACTACAGCGTCAGCAGTTTAATGTATTTATATCGTCAGTATTATATGAATATGGATATGCCGACAGCCCATGAGGCCATGCATCAAATTTGGGAACCCAATGACACATGGACAGGTTTAGCACATGCTGTTGCTTTACAACTTCAAGGCCGTAAAGCAACACAAGAGTTAAAACTTGCGATGATCAATCCTGATCATTTTGCATGAGAAATCAACACTGTTGCAGTAGATAAAATACCTTCTTGACGACCCGTGAAACCGAGTTTCTCTGTGGTCGTTGCTTTGATACTAATCTGCGTAACTTCGACATCAAGAACGTCTGCAATACTTTGCCGCATTGCCAGATTATGCGCTGCTAACTTCGGACGTTCACATGCTACGGTAATATCAGCATTATTTAATTGATAGCCACGGTCTAAAATAAGCTGATAGACATGTTTAAGCAATACACGACTGTCTGCTCCCTTAAAACGAGGGTCAGTATCTGGAAAGTGTTGACCAATATCCCCTAAAGCCAACGCACCCAATAATGCATCTGTTAAAGCATGCAAAACAACATCACCATCTGAATGTGCTTTCAAACCGTGTGTATGTGGAATCTGAATCCCAGCCAGCGTGACAAACTCACCCTCTTCAAAAGCATGTACATCAAGCCCCTGTCCTATTCGAATATGTGCAACCATGCTCAGTTTCCTTTAAGAAATAAATGATTGAAATCTTGTATTCACGCTTTCTCTTTCGCTATAGTTACAAGCAGCGCAACATAGTGAAAGTATAAGCGATCATGCTGTTGAAAACCGACATAAAACTTATGAAAAAATTTAGTATTTTAGTGTGTCTAAGTTGTCTTTGTACCAGCTTTAGTTATGCTCAAGTCATTGACTGTGACGCTCCTTCATCGTCTGGTCTTAAAAAGATCTGTGGTGATCAATTCAAAGACATTCGGCACAAATTAGACACGCAATCAATGACTGCTTTTTTAATCAGTGATGCCCCACAGCGTTTATTAGTCGATACCCAGCAGCTATGGTTGAACCGTCTACAACAATGTAAATCCTTAGATTGCTATCAACAGCAGATGGACTTTCGAATTGATGATCTGAATTTCTATACTTCACTTAATCAAAGTTTGACCCAACACTATTTAAAGTTTGAACATGGGACGATTGCTAAGCAACCTGTACATTTGCAAGTTCATCAACTGTCTAAAGATAAAATTAAGATTGAAGGTATCGCCTACCGTAATCCTAATAATCGTATAGAGACTCAAACCATTTCATTTTTGGCCTACACTACACCAGATCAGAAACAAAACATCACGGACAATGAAAACAACTGCCATTATCAGTTCAACTTTCAAAAAGCCATTCTTTCTGTAAAAAGTGAAAACAAAGCATGTAATCGTTTTGTTGGTGTGTATCGTGTTTATGACTAAGCTGCCAAATAGATCAACCTAATGAACATCAGGAGGTTAAAAACATGCAAATATTAGTACAATGCTGCAACCTCCTAGAACAGAAAAATTTGACCATTGCCTTTATCGAAAGTGCCAGTTCTGGTTATTTGTCCAGTCAGTTTTCTATTTATAAGCATAGTGGCGCAGACATTTTACTCGGTGGACTGGTCAGTTACGATCCCAGTATCAAATGTGAAATTTTAAAAATAGATCCAGCACTGATTCAGCAATATACAGCAGAGTCGATTGAAGTCACTGAAGCTATGGCTATTCACGGTCATCGACTGTTTCATCATGCCGATATCATTGTCTCATGTACAGGGTTATTGAAACCTGGAGGAAGTGCGACGCCTGACAAGCCAGAAGGCACTTTTTACACGGCTATTTATTATCAAAATACATTAAGTAGCTACCAGTATTTGCTGCTAGGAACTGCGCTCGAGCGACTTGATCAACTTACGAAAAACGTAGCCCAAATGGTCATTGAACGTATCCAAAATGCTTAAATCGTTATACTCAAGATAACTTTTCTACATTTTGTAACCGCTAAAGTGAAACATCATCAGTAAAAAAAATATGAGGTGCCTCATGATGATAAGAATAATCCATCCACTACTTTTCAGTACCTTATTTTTTTCAAGCCACAGTTTTGCAACTGTAGGTGGACCACAAAATATTGAAGTTTTAGGACTCGACCAAACTGATCAGAAAATTTATGTGATGCGACATTATTTAGATGGTCGGGGTCGTTTGCCACAATTGTATTATTATCAACTCAACAGCAAAACCCCCTCCAAACTGATTGAAGTAAAATCTTTATATATCAATCCAAAAACTCAAAAAATTGACTATGATCAAGACAGTCAGAAGTTTGACCGTGACATTGCAAAAATTAAAAAACGACTCAAAGCTTTAACGCCGATTCCGCCCAAGCAGGTTAAAATTCAAGTCATCAATAAAAAGACTTCAAAAGAACCCTCTTGGTATGACCCTACACTCTCCATCCCGAAGTTTAGCTATCAATATCAAGTGAAATACATCAATTTGAAAAGTCCCATACACAAGGCGGTGGACTATAAAAATGGGCTGCGCATTTCACAAACTTTTAAAGTTCCTCATCAACAAAAAGCACTGGTGACAGTTCAATATCTCGGGATTCCTTTTGAAACAGGTTATAACATTGAGGACCCTGTACTTCTCACCCGCTAAAAAAATAAGGTCTAAAATTATGAAAGTAGAGCCTTTTGGCTGAGTGCATTAGATTTTGGCCAAAGCCCCCTATATCCTTTCTATTGCTAGTTATTGCGGGTCAGAGCCTATATAATCTGCATTTGCACAGAATTAGGAGTCTATACTTAGTTCCACTTGATGTATTGACCGAAACAATTTAGTAGCACCACTTGCTAGATGCATAAATTAATTCAACAACATTGAAAAATTCATCATTTTCTAAATTTCTTACGTATTAATATTCAAATCTTCTAATTGTTGGGATACTGTACAACCAAGTATGAAAAAGCTTGTTTTTTAAAAAATCTTCGCTAGTATTCATTTCGCTTGAACTTGTTGATATATAACAAATTCAAGATATTAGGGCCTATAGCTCAGTTGGTTAGAGCAGCGGACTCATAATCCGTTGGTCCACAGTTCAAGTCTGTGTGGGCCCACCATATAAAACAACCACTTAGGTGCATTAATCCTAGGTGGTTTTTTTATTGGCTATTTTTATATAAACATTTTGAATTCAAGTATTAGTCGTTTCTGCTTATTTAAAAAAAGATTCGAAATTTTCATTTAAGCAATCCTTTCTAATCTTCACCATTCTCAGAATCACGACCTAATTTATCTTTGCTTTAGATTTTCCTGTCAAATCTTATTTTCAGGCATTTTTTATGATAACTGTAACAAATTCTTTGCCTAAACTTGCAGCTATAGATTCAAATGATATGAGACAAGCCATCATGACTGATCGTGCCCGATTGTTTCTATACCCTCCTACAGAAACCTATACTATAATCACTTAGCCTCACTACTCACAAAAATATGGCTAAATTAAGCATTGAATAACTGTGAACATAACATCCAACACACTATATATGACTAGCAAGTATAAATTTTAAGCATCCAAACATGATGCTCTAACAAAGTATCTCATTTAGAATAAGAGCTATTAACGATTATAGATGTTTGAAAATTAAATTTTTAAGTCAATCAAGCTATTTATAGCTAGCATCAAAAATCAGTGCATTTATACATTATTACCACTAAATACTGATTTCCTTTTTCTTACGAGACTCAATGAAAAATTCAACAACCGACCACAGAACAACCAAACCGAAAAGGACAAATGCCCATAAAAAAGTCGAAAGATAAGTCATTTTAACAATCCTGAACTTTGTTACACCAAAGTTAAAGTATGAAAGTTCACACTCTTTTCTTAGACCAAAGTCTAATCTTTCATTTCGATTATGAATAGTAGTATTTTTAAAAAAATTATACTTATTTTCTATTAATAAATATCTATCAAGACTTATTACATACTTTTTTATCATAATTATTTAGCCTACTAATGGAAAAATCTGACCTCTAATGTCTGATTAGAATTAAGTTAGGGCTTGACTCAAACGCCAAACAAGCAGACATTAGCCACTTTAAAAAACACTTGTATATTTATGCTCATGTTAAAGAAACTGATTGGCGAGTCTGCATTTAAGCTCGCAGGCTGGAAATACCATGTGGAACCAAATGTTTTAGAAGATAAGCAAGTCATCATTGGATTTGAGCATACCTCTATGCTCGATGCTGTTTTATCACTGGCCATTTTTCAAATCTACGATATGAAAATCCATACCCTGATTAAAAAAGAATTATTCAAGGGGCCAATCAAGCCACTACTCGAGGCGATTGGTGGTATTGCAGTTGACCGTAAGTCAAATAAAGACATCGTGTCGCAAATGGTTGAACACTTTTCTCAACATGAAAAATTCAACTTGGTGATTGCACCAGAAGCAACCCGTGCAAAAACAGGCGAAGCACGTAAACCGATTCGTACAGGCTTCTGGCATATTGCAAAAGCCGCAAATGTCCCTATTGTACTCATGTATGCGAATTCGCAAACCAAACAAGGGGGTATTTTTGGAAAAATCTATCCCACAGAGTTAGATCATGATTTGGCCCTCATTAAAGCACTTTATAAAGAACATGTTGGTTTAGATATTGAAATTCCCGAACCTAGAAATGATCCCAAATAAGCTCATCTAAATGACCTAAAAGAATGTGAATAGCCCCTCTCTTTTAGGTCTAAATTAATTCTTTCTAAGGGCTCATTTTTGAAATGAATTGCTTCACAATCTAAATTTGAAATAACTGGCTTTATTTCAAACAATTTTATTTATTTTTTGTTTAATCTGACTCATTTCAGAAAAACACCTACTTTCGCATAAAAAAGTGCTTATGGTAGAATTTGCACAATTTGATAGGCACAAAGCCAATCTACAAGGAGCATATTTCGCATGGCGGGTCATTCCAAGTGGGCCAATATTAAGCATCGTAAAGCAAAACAAGATGCTAGCCGTGGTAAACTTTTTACCAAATTTATTCGTGAATTAACAACTGCTGCAAAGCTTGGCGGTGGTGATGCTGCAAGCAACCCACGTCTCCGTGCGGTTGTAGAAAAAGCACTTTCTGTGAATATGACACGTGACGTCATTAACCGTGCAATCCAACGTGGTGTTGGTGGTGAAGATAACGACGATTTAAAAGAAATTACTTACGAAGGTTATGGCGTTGGTGGTGTTGCAGTTATTGTAGAAACCATGACTGACAACTTAAACCGTACTGTACCAGATGTGCGTCACTGTTTCTCAAAAACAGATGGTAACTTAGGCACAAATGGTTCAGTTGCTTTCTTATTCACAAAGCGTGGTGAGATCACTTTTGAAGATGTGTCTTTAGAAGATCAAATCATGGACGTAGCCCTTGAAGCAGGTGCCGAAGATATCGAAGTGGATGAAGATGAAATCTTAGTCATTACTACACCCGAATCTTTTGGTGATGTGCAAGATGCTTTAACTGCTGCTGGCTTAAAATCTGATAATGCTGAAGTGGTCATGAGCCCTTCAACAAAAGCTGAAATTTCTGATATCGACCAAGCGAAAAAGATCATGAAAATGATTGATATGCTGGAAGATTTAGATGATGTACAAAACGTTTATACCAACGTTGAGTTCTCTGATGCCGTGTTGGCAGAATTAGACGCCTAATCTTTGCTTAATCAAAATGCGCGCTCAAACATAACTTTGGGAGCGCATTATTTATGTCTGATTTAATACACTTTCAATAAATTTTGCTTTTTTGCAACGATATTTATCCATGCTTAAATGCTGGCTATCGTGTTTTAATTGATTATAAGCCATGACTAAATTCTGATTTTTCAACAAACGATCACGAAAGATCAAAAAACTTTGCCACTGAGAGTTTTTCACAACCAATTGAATAGCAACATCATCCTGCTGTAGCGACTCTAGCATACACAGTTCATGCGTTCTTAAAGTATCAAGCTTTTCAACAAAACCTAAACTGGAAATACTAGCGATGGCTGAGTCAAAATCTACAGCATCAACAGCCACATAAATATCCAAATCACCTTTAGAAACTGCATGAGGAATGGCAGATGAACCAATATGTTCAATCTGTGCTTTGGGTATGAGAGCTAAAAGTTGTCGCTGATAGTATACAAATTTTTGATGGCAAGATGCTTGATACTCAGTAGCTGCATAGAACTTCAGCATACGCTAAACCTTACTCAACAAACCGCTACAGTTAAATACATTATATTCTTTAATCACAAAGCTTGAATGAAGTGCCACCACATGCTCAATTTTACCAATGCGTTTGAGTAAAATATCACTGTAATTTTCCATATCTCTTGCCACAACTTCAACAATAAAATCTGCTGACTGCCCTGTCACTAAAAAGGCATTGGTCACTTCAGGAATGCTTTCCAACTCTTCCAAGAACTTGGAAAAAGTGTCGGTATCATGTTTACTCAAAGATACTTGGAGTAAAACATGTAGACTAAACCCGAGTTTTTGATAGTTAATATCTCGCTTAACTTTAGTCATAATCGCATTATCAATCAGATGCTTAATACGACGATGCACCGAACTGACCGATAAATTAATACGCTCTGATAATTCGTTTAGATTGATATCTTCATTACTTAAAATTTCTAAAATTTGCTTATCAAAACGGTCTAATTCCATTTTTTAACTCTCATAATGCATCATGTTTATAGCTGTTTATTTCATATTAAGCTTTTCAGATGAAAGATAAAACTTATTTGCATATTTTTTCATTTATTTTCAAATTCATAAAAATATATCAATCATTTAGGCAAACAATTGCTATAATTTTTTATAAAAACTACAAATAGACTGAGAAACTTTCAATTCAACATCCTACATCATTTTCTTTAAATAGCAGACAAAGGCTTGAGGTATAACGTCCGCCTTTGCCTATTTGACTACAGCTGATCCTAAATGCCGCGCCAGTCGACTCGAGCATTGCGCTCGGTTTGATAGACTCTTAAAACATACTGCCCCAAAGGTAAATTGCTTAAATAGGTTTTATAGGCACTGAATTCTTCAGATAGGCTATCCTCATGGTCTTTTTCCCAAGGAGTTCCTTTAATTTCAAGCACAGGGGCTAACATTGAACACACAGCAATATCCGCCAAACCTAAACGATCTCCCACAAAGTAACGCCCATGATTAGCAATTAACTTTTCATTCAAGACCTCAATTAAACGCTGCATTTCAACTTTCGAATGCTCAACTTTGTCGGCATTGAGTTCATAACCTTTCGACATCAAAGTTTTAATCAGAGGTTTGGTGTATTTTTCAAATTTACGTAAATAGCCCTTTTCGCCCAACATAATTTGTAGAGATTGGTCATTATCGGATAAAGCATGTGCCAACCCCCAACGGCGAACGTGTAGCCCTAAATCATTGGCTAGAGCATTAACATCTAAAGCCTCTTTACGAAGCTGTGCTTCGCTACGTAACAGTCGATGTTCTGGATAACGCTCATCCAGATATAACGCAATCTCGGTGGTATCTGCGACCCATTTGTCTTGATCACGTAAAATAGGCAATTTATTCTGCCCTGTCTTTAACTGCGCAAACGCCCGATGAACCCCAGGCACTACATTTTGCGCGACAAAATCTAGCTCTTTATGATCGAGCAACCAGCGAGCTTTCTCACAAAAATGAGATAAAGGAAACTGGTATAAAGTTCTCATAAATGCTCCACACTTATTTTTCTATTTTGGCTTTTTAGCAAAGCCATCTATTTCAGTTGGATACTTTAGTCACTGTATTTAAGATTTACAATGTACTTTTTACCCAAAACTGCCCAGCAAATGTTCAACAGCCTTTATCAAATTTATACATTTTTTTCTCTACAATATCTCAAATATGAATAAGTAAAAATTTAACGACCTTGCTTAGACCACAGCTAAAATACATATTTTATATTTTTCAGATACTTATAATATTCATCAAATGATTAAACTTAGCATATTTTATTTTTAACTTTTTAGCTGCTAAGTAATTCAAAATCCTTCATTTAATCATTCAAGCATTCCCAAGTAGCGTATAGGCATTAAGTAAAGGTGCTTTTATGTCTCATACACTCTCTAAAAATATTCACGTGATACAAAATGATCAGGATGCGATTAATGCAGCCTATCATGTCGCTGACTTTGCCTTAGAAGGTCGGGATCAACGTGATCAGAACCGTCAACTTCCTTTTGCTGAAGTCGAGTTATTTAGCCAAAAAGGCTTAGGCGGTATTCGTATTCCTCAAGCTTTTGGAGGCGCATTTGTTTCCAATAAAACTTTAGCTCAGGTTTTTCGCATTATTAATAAAGCCGACTCAAGTGTCGGTCAAATTCCACAAAACCAAATTGCGCTACTCAATATGATTGATATTTTAGGTAGCGAACAACAAAAACAGTTTATTTTTAATGAAATATTAAACGGCAAACGCCTTGCCAATGGTGGCCCCGAACGAAATACCAAAGACACTAAAACATTAAATACGACATTAAGCATTGAAAATGGTCGTTACTATGTCGATGGTGAAAAGTTCTATTCTACAGGCAGTAGCTTTGCCCATTGGTTAGCCATTAAAGCCATTCACCCTGAAGGTTATGTGGTACTGACGCTTGTTGATGTCACAGCACAAGGTGTCGAAGTCATTGATAACTGGAACGGTTTTGGTCAGCGTACAACCTCAAGTGGCACAGTAAAATTACAACGGGTTGAAGTCGATCCACTCCTTATCTTTGATGAGCGGAAACTAGCTGAGGACGTTACTTATCGCGGTGCCTTCTCTCAGCTAATGCAAGTCGCGATTGATGTGGGTATTGCAGAAGCTGCGTTTGAAGACACATTGTCAGCGGTTAAAAAAGCCCGACCGATTGTCGATGCGCAGGTTGAGAAAGCCAGTTTTGAACATTACACCTTACAAGAAGTCGGCAAATCTGCAGTGCTGCTGGATGCCGCTATCCTACTGCTCGACGAAGCTGCCGAATATTTAGATGAACTTGACCAACTGAGCGTTGTCAGTGCGGAACAAGCAGCTCAAGCCTCCATTTTAGTCGCCGAAGCCAAGGTCTATGCCAATGATGCTGCACTACAAATTTCTGAAAAACTCCTAGAGCTTGGTGGGAGTCGTTCGAGCCTAAGCCAACATAACTTAGATCAACATTGGCGCAATGCACGCGTACATACCTTACACGACCCGATCCGCTGGAAGCTGCATGCACTGGGTAACTACTATTTAAATAACACTTTCCCTGCCCGCCACGCTTGGATTTAAGGAGAGCTTCATGACTTCATTTCAACCCATTCTTCCTCTTCAATCCCAAGACACGGCGTACGCACATATTATTCAAAGCGATGCTGAAGCCTTAGAAATTGCCAAAAATTTGGCTGAGCAGTTTAAACAGCAGGCTATCCAACGTGATGCTGAAAGAATTTTGCCTTTTGAGGAAATTGAAGCCTATAGCCAATCTGGGCTCTGGGCCATTACTGTACCGACGGAATTCGGGGGGGCCGATGTTTCCAGTTATACTGTCGCGCAAATTATTGCGCTAATGAGTGGTGTGGATGGTTCGATTGGACAAATTCCACAGAACCATTTCTATGCCTTAGAGGTTTTACGTAACAACGGTACTGAACAACAAAAGCGTAAACTCTATGCAGAAGTGCTCAAAGGCGCTCGCTTTGGTAATGCCTTGGCTGAGTTTAAAACTAAAAATGCAACACAAAAACAAACTGCACTGAGCCAAACGGAACAAGGCTATGAGGTCAATGGTGAAAAGTTTTATTGCACGGGCAGCCTGTTTGCAGACCGCATACCGACCTTAGTCAAAGATGCCGATGACAAAGAGTTTCTAGTTTTCATCCCACGGAATAGCTCAGGACTAGAACTGATTGATGATTGGTCAGGTTTTGGTCAACGTACCACAGGTAGCGGTACAGTCAAATTTAATCATGTCGCTGTAGGTGCAGAAGATATTGTTCCTTTCGATACAGCATTTTCCAGACCGACTCTGGTGGGGCCTTTTGCTCAAATTATGCATGCAGCGATTGAAACGGGCATTGCACGTGCTGCTTTTGAGGAAACACTGGTTCGTGTACGTCAGGCTCGTCCATGGATTGACTCTGCTGTTGAACAGGCAACCGATGATCCTTTAACACAGTTTGAACTGGGACGAGTGGTTGCCGATGTACGTGCCAGTGAAGTTTTACTCAAACAAGCGGCACGCTCCATTGACGCAGCACGTCCTAATCCAACCGCTGATAACATTGCTAAAGCATCACTGGATGTAGCGAAAGTTCGTGCACACAGCACAGAAACCGCATTAAAAGCAGCTTCGAAATTGATTGAACTGGCAGGCAGTCGTGGTAGTCAACGTGAAGATGGCCTAGGCCGCTTTTGGCGTAATGCACGTGTTCACACGCTACATGATGCGTCACGTTGGAAATATTACTTCATTGCCAATTATCTCCTTAATGGTGTGCTTCCGCCACGCAGAGGGACATTGTAATGACACCATCATCTCAAAAGAACAAGTCGAAGCAAATCATCCTGAATGCCTTTGATATGAATAGCGTAGGTCATATCAATCACGGTTTGTGGACACACCCACGCGATGAGTCGCATCGTTTTAATCAGCTCAGCTATTGGATCGATTTGGCGCAAACTTTAGAGCTAGGTTTATTTGATGGTTTATTTATCGCCGACATTACGGGTGTCTACGACGTTTATCAAAATGGTCTGGATTTAACCCTAAAAGAGTCGATTCAGCTTCCAAGCCATGACCCTAGTACACTCGTTTCTGCTATGGCCGCCGTTACACAGCACTTAGGTTTTGGTGTCACTGTGAATCTGAGCTATGAGTCGCCTTACCAATTTGCACGGCGCTTTGCAAGCCTCGACCATTTAACCCACGGTCGTATTGGTTGGAACATAGTCACCGGCTACTTAGACAGCGCAGAACGGTTAATTGGTCAAAAAGGTTTAAAAGATCACGACTTGCGCTATGAACAAGCCGAAGAGTTTCTCGAACTTTGCTATAAATTTTGGGAAGGTTCTTGGGAAGACGATGCCATACAAAAAGATAAGTTAAACCGTGTCTTTACTGACCCTTCAAAAGTTCATGCCATCCAGCATCAAGGCAAATTTTTCCAAAGTCAGGGCGTTTTTCAGGTTTCCCCATCTATTCAACGTACACCTGTGCTTTATCAAGCGGGTGCCTCAAGCAAAGGCTTAGCCTTTGCAACCCAACATGCTGAAGCCATGTTTATTGGTGCTGACACGCCTGAAAAACTGAAACAGCAAGTCGATAAAATTCGTGCGCTTGCATTAAGCCATGGGCGCAATGAGCAAGCTATTAAACTCTTTGTCGGTATTAGTGTCGTGACGGCAGAAACGGATGAGTTGGCTCAAGAAAAACTCGCCGAATATATTCGCTATGCCAGTCCAGAAGCAGGTTTGGCGCATTTTTCAAGTTCAGTCGGAATAGATTTGGCTCAGTTCACAGATGATGAAGCGATTCCCTATAAACAAACCAATAGCATTGCCTCGGTCAATAACAAATTTAAAGAGCAAAAAGTTACCCGAGCAGATTTAAAAGCCCAGCATGTACTGGGAGGACGCTACCCGCTAATAGTCGGGAGCGGAAAAACTGTAGCAGAAAAACTCATCCAGCTCTTAGATGAAACTGGTGTAGATGGCTTTAACCTTACACGAACCGTTGCTCCTGAGTCACATCAAGACTTTATTCGTTGGGTCATCCCAGAGTTACAAGAGCGTGGCCGTTATAAAACTGCCTATCAAACAGGTAGTTTACGCCACAAATTATTCGCTCAAGGTGACCGACTGTCCGCAGACCACCCAGTACAGCAGTATCGCTGTCAAAGCTCGCCCCCTCACACTCAAACACAGCAAAAACAAACCGCATAAATTTTAAAATACGAGAAATATCATGGCTCAAACTGCAAAAACAAAATTTACCATTATTGGGGTAATTGTCGCCGCTATCGTCATCGCACTAGTGGCTTGGTCTTATCATAAAAAATCGAGTAACACTGAACTGGTGATTGGGATCAGCCCACCCTTTGCAAATCCGTTAAAAGTGGCTGTAGAAGAAGCGAAACAGCAAGGCATCAACGTCAAACTGGTGGAATTCTCAGATTGGAACACTCCAAATATCACGCTCAACCATGGTGATATTGATGCCAACTATTTCCAGCATCAACCCTTCTTAGATAACGCTATCAAAGAAACTCAATTTAAACTAAAAGCATTGGGTAAAGGCGTCACCACACACGTCGGTTTATATTCAAAAAAATATGACTCGATTGATGCGATTCCTGAAAATGCACGTACAGTTATTCCAAATGATCCAGTCAACCAAGGCCGTGCGCTTTTACTGTTACAACAGGCTAAATTGATTAGCTTAAAAGACCCAAACAATCATCTATCGAATCTGCAAGATATTGTGAGCAATCCTAAAAGTCTTCAGTTTATTGAAGTTGAAGGTCCACAAACTGCGCGTGCCGTTGATGATGCTGACTTGGTCTTTAGCTATCCACATTATTTACGTCTTGCAAAAACCATTGACCCAAATGATGCGCTGATCTTAGATGACAACACCAATACCCTGTATTCGATTTTATTTGTGGTGCGTGACGACTACCAACAGAAACATCCAGAGAAAGCCGCGCAACTTGAAAAGTTCATCAAGATTTATCAAACATCAGACAAAGTTAAACAGACTTTGAATAATGAAATTGGCGAAAAACTTTGGTTCCCAGGTTGGAAGTGAGTATAGGCCATGACGCAATCTTTCACTCAAAATCGAAAAAAATGGCTGATTGGCTTGAGTGTCATCGTGGCAATTTTTGCTCTAGCGGGTTACCGCTATAGCAAAAGCCATGCGCAGGATGATGTCTTAACGATTGGCATTAGCCCACCTTATGCCGAACTGCTGCAAAGCGTGGCAGATGATGTAAAAAAGCAAGGTATTCAGGTCAAACTGGTTGAATTCTCGGACTGGCATGCACCAAATGTTGCTGTGCAAAATGGTGACATTGATGCCAACTTTTTTCAGCAAAGCGTCTTTCTACGCAATGCTATTCGCGAAACAAATTATGACCTGCATGCATTCGCCACAGGAACAGGAAGTCATGTCGGACTATATTCTAAAAAATATCAGTCCTTAGATGCACTACCCACTCAAGCCCGTGTGGTTATTCCCAATGACCCTGTGAATTCGGCGCGTGCACTGATTTTACTGCATCGTGCAGGTTTGATTCAGCTCAAAGATATCAACAATGAATTGTCTACCGTAAAAGATATTGTGAGCAATCCTAAACAACTTCAGTTTATTGAAGTAGAAGGCCCACGAACTGCCCATGCATTTAATGATGCCGATTTAATTTTTGGCTTCCCGCATTATTTAAAAATGGCCAAAGTCACAGATCCGCATCATGCCCTTTTTCTTGATCCGATAGACAAGAAATACGCCATTTTATTTGTGACACGTAAAGACTATCCAGACCAAAACCAAAAACTTGCGACTTTTGTGCAAGCATTCCAAAACTCAAAACATGTTCAAGAAATTTTAGACCGTGATTTTGGCCAAGGTCTGTGGTTTGAAGGCTGGAAATAAGGAGAAAAAGAATGGTCAGCTTTGGTTCTCATGTGGATTTTTCCATTCCACATATCAAAATTCGTAATTTAAACAAACACTATGCAGTACAAGGGCATAGTGTACATGCACTCAAAAATATTGACCTCGACATCCCGACAGGGAAAGTGTTTGGCATTATTGGCAAAAGTGGCGCAGGTAAATCTTCCCTACTCCGCACCTTAAATGGTTTAGAACGTATTAATGAAGGTCATATTCATATCCATCAGCAAGACTTGGCAACATTGAGTCATGCTGAATTAATTCAGCTCCGCCAACGCATTGGCATGATTTTCCAACATTTTAATTTAATGTCTGCCAAAACAGTCTATGAAAATGTCGCACTGCCCCTCATCGTTGCCAATTATCCCAAACAAGACATCGAACAACGAGTCAATGAAGTTTTACAGTTGGTTGGGCTGAACGATAAGGTTCAGCATTACCCATCACAACTGTCTGGCGGTCAAAAACAGCGTGTCGGCATTGCCCGTGCATTGGTTCACCATCCTGAAATTTTACTCTGTGATGAAGCAACATCTGCACTCGAT
Organism: Acinetobacter sp. SW-226; assembly: GCF_055632855.1. Lineage (NCBI taxonomy): Bacteria > Pseudomonadati > Pseudomonadota > Gammaproteobacteria > Moraxellales > Moraxellaceae > Acinetobacter > Acinetobacter sp. SW-226. The sequence continues at coordinate 2,082,832 of NZ_CM145752.1, forward strand.
CCAGAAAGCACCTCTGTGGTGTTGTCCTTGCTCAAAGAGATCAATCAGAAGTTGGGTATCACCATTGTATTGATTACCCATGAAATGCAGGTGATTCGGGAAATCTGCGATCAGGTCGTGGTCATTGATGGCGGTGAAATTGTGGAATCAGGTGAAGTTTGGTCGGTGTTCTCTCAACCCCAACAAGGCATTACCCAAGAACTACTGAATCTAGAACAACTCGATTTGCCTTTTCGCTTAAATGCGGAACCCACGCAGCTCGATACACATGCCATTTTCAAAATTCGCTCGACTTCAGATGCGCATCATCCACCTGACTTAAAACAGATTTTGGAGTACTTTCCACAAACTGTGCATTTGTATCAAAGTCAGGTCGACACCATCCAAAACCATTTAATTGGAACATTGGTTATTGCTGTTCCCACACAGGGCTTAGAAATTCAATCACTACTACAAAAACTAAAAGCGCATGTGACACATGTAGAGGTACTTGGCTATGCACGACCAACTCATTGATTTATTACTGACAGGTACTATCGACACCTTAATCATGGTTGGCGCATCTGCATTTTTTGCCTTACTCATTGGTTTGCCAATGGCAGTGGTTCTCGTCAGTACCTCTGAGCATGGCATTTATCCCTCTAAAAGTATCAACCATAGCTTAGGCTGGTTGGTAAACATCACTCGTTCTGTTCCCTTCCTTATATTGATGGTGGCACTCATTCCTCTCACACGTTGGATTGTAGGCACCAGTTATGGCGTTTGGGCAGCAGTTGTCCCTTTAACTTTGGCGGCAACCCCCTTTTTTGCACGAATTGCAGAAGTCAGTTTACGCGAAGTAGATCAAGGGTTGATTGAGGCTGCACAAGCGATCGGCTGTAACCGTACTCAAATCATTTGGCATGTGTTGTTACCTGAAGCGCTACCCGGAATTGTCGCGGGTTTTACCGTGACCATTGTGACCATGATTAACTCCTCTGCCATTGCAGGCGCCATTGGTGCAGGTGGTTTAGGTGATATCGCCTATCGCTATGGTTATCAGCGTTTTGATATGCAGATCATGTTGGCCGTGATTGTTGTGCTCGTGATTTTGGTGATGTGTGTACAAGCAATTGGAGACAATCTGGCAAATCAACTCGATAAGAGAAAAGTTTAATCACATCTCCCATATTAAGTAGAGCACTCTACCCCCACTTAAGTTTTTAACCCCTCCTTTTTCTAAGAAGGGGTTCAATATCAAGTTCACTACCTACTTATAATTGCTATCGCTTTTGATTTATCACAGCATTCTGACCAACTGAATCAACACGGTTTTTCTTTCAAATTCATATAGAAAAATATGGCTCTCAATATACAGATAGACATGTATAAGCTATAACGTATCCTCAAGCCTAAATAAGAATAATCCCCCTAAGATGAGTCATTCCTCTAAAATTAAAGTACTCGCTTTCGACATCTTTGGAACTGTCGTGGACTGGCATTCTTCAATCGTCCAAGAAGTGGAACGCCTAGCCTTGAACATCAATGCCAACCAATTTGCATTAGACTGGCGTGCAGGCTATCGACCTGCAATGGATCAGGTTTTGTTGGGTCAGCAGCCGTGGACTTCCATTGATGATATTCACCGCCTCATTTTGGATGAGCTTTTAGTGAAATATCAAATCTCCACACTGAGCGAAGCTCAAAAAAGCGATTTAAACTTTATTTGGCATCGTCTCAACCCTTGGCCAGATACAGTCGTAGCGCTTAATCAATTAAAACAAGATTATATTATTTGTACCCTTTCAAATGGCAACATCCGTTTATTGGTCGATTTAGCAAAGTATGCAAAATTGCCTTGGGACACTATTTTCTCTGCTGAAAACTTTAAAGCCTACAAACCTTCTCCTAAAACCTATTTAGGTGTCGCAGACTTACTTAATGTTGCACCCAATCAAGTGATGATGGTGGCTACCCATCAAGATGACCTTGCTGTAGCACGTGGCTGTGGACTTCTGACGGCTTATATTGAACGCCCCTTTGAGTATGGTGCAGCTCAATTGAAAGACTCTAGTCCTTGCATAGACAATGATCTACATGCAACAGATCTGTTAAATCTAGTTTCTTTATTAAAAGAAAAGGCTTAAAAGGCTCGTATATAGGGCTTAAATGAGGACGTTCTGCCCGCAACATGATTTACAACTTTGATTCTTCTGCCCTGAGACCTGACTTTGTCATGGCTTTCATGTAAAATCACTGGCAATTTTTATATAACACGTTGTGAGTTATTTCATGGGTTTTAATTGCGGTATTGTCGGCTTGCCGAACGTTGGTAAATCTACACTTTTCAATGCATTGACTAAAGCTGCTATTGCTGCTGAAAACTTCCCATTCTGTACAATTGAACCGAACACAGGCATCGTTCCTGTGCCAGATCCACGTTTAGACAAACTTACCGCAATTGTAAAACCTCAACGCGTAATTCCAACGACGATGGAATTTGTAGATATTGCAGGTTTAGTTGCGGGCGCATCTAAAGGCGAAGGCTTGGGGAACCAATTCCTTGCAAACATTCGTGAAACGGATGCAATTGCTCACGTTGTGCGTTGTTTTGAAGATGAAAACGTCATTCACGTTAACGGTAAAATTGACCCGCTTGATGACATTGCAACCATCAACACGGAACTTGCACTTGCTGACTTAGAAACTGTGACAAAAGCTGTGACTCGTTTAGCAAAATCTGCAAAAGGTGGCGATAAAGAAGCGCTTGCAACCAAAGCGGTTTTAGACAAAATTTTACCTTTACTTGATGAAGGTAAACCTGCTCGTGCTGCTGACCTAGACGACGACGAACGTAAATTGGTTCGTGGCTTTGGTTTAATGACTTTAAAACCAACCATGTATATTGCGAACGTTGCAGAAGATGGTTTTGAAAATAATCCGCATTTAGATGCTGTGAAAAAACTTGCAGCTGAAGAAAATGCAATCGTCGTTCCGCTTTGCAACCAAATCGAAGCTGAAATTTCACTACTTGAAGATGAAGATCGTGCTGAGTTCCTCGAAGCTTTAGGCATGGAAGAACCAGGTTTGAACGTGGTGATTCGTGCAGGTTACGGTCTTTTGGGTTTACAGACTTACTTCACGGCGGGTGTACAAGAAGTTCGTGCTTGGACCGTTAAAGTGGGTGCAACTGCACCACAAGCGGCAGGTGTGATCCACACTGACTTCGAAAAAGGTTTTATCCGTGCTGAATGTGTTGCTTATAATGACTTTGTTCAATACAACGGTGAAGCAGGCGCGAAAGAAGCAGGCAAATGGCGTTTAGAAGGTAAAACCTACATCGTTCAAGACGGTGATGTTCTACACTTCCGCTTTAACGTATAAGCCATTTCGAATATAAAAAAACCCGATACCAATCGGGTTTTTTTATAAGCTTAAACCAAGCTTAAAAACAGCATTAAATAACATATAAACACCTGATCCATTTGGATCTCACACAATATTATAACTTCTATTCTTTTGTATTATCGCTAATTTAATCACAGGCACTAATGCCCTCATTGAACAAACGAAAATGAAAAAGATCAGCACATTTATTGCAGCAGGTTTATTCACCACCCTTAGTGCAACAGCATTTGCATGCCCTCAAGGCACAACGCTATCAGGTGGCACAGGTGCAAATCATAAAGGTGGTAAGTGTGTCCCGACCATGAACATGGCAAAGCATGATCATGGCATGAAACAAGAGAAAGTAGCAAAGCAAGATAAAATGGCTAAACATGATCCAGCCATAAAGCAAGATAAAATGGTGAAACATGATTCAATGAAAGCCAATGATATGACCCATAAATCCCATAAAGATTCTCATGCTCCAAGCCCGAATGCATCCAAAGTTCAGCCAGATACACATAAAGTCTCGAAGACATCTTAAAACAGCATAAAAAAGCCAGTGAAATTCACTGGCTTTTTAAACTGATTTTATTAAGGTGATATCACAGAGACATGCTTATTGTCCATTGTCGCACGTTGTTTACGCGCTGCATCTAGCATCCGTTGCTCGATATCTTTTCTAAAACCAAGCATAAACACCATTTCAGCCAAAACAAATAATGGACCAATGGCAAGGCCAATTACATCGTCCATAAACGCTGGTTTTTTCTTTTCATAAAAATGTCCAACGAACTGAAACACCCAACCCACCACAAAAATACCAATACTTAAACTTAACCAAAGACCCAAATCAAATTGCGCAATTTTATACGCCAATGGATAAGCCATGGCATAGATCACCAGCATGATCAGACCAAAAATTCGGTCTAAGCTCAGGTAGTAAACAATACTCGCTAAAATCAAAACCATCGCCAAAGTGATTTCAAAACCACCCACAGCCCAGCCTGCTCTTGCGGTTAAGCACATAATTGAAAACACAATCAGGGGAATACCCACAAAGTGGGTCATAATATTCTTATGATCGAGATGGTAAGCCGCATATTGGCTAAGTAACTGCTCAAGCTTTGACATTTTAATCGTCCTTGTAAAATACTTTTATTCAATATATAAAAAAAACTCGACCTAAGTTGTCGGCTAAGTGACAATTACAAATATGGAAATTTTTAAGATTCATCATAAGGATTGAATGTGCTTAAGGAAGCTGAACTCCACATTTTAAAAAATAACATTTGGTATTCCCAACTACCTATTTTATTTCAAGATTTCATTTCACAGTACGCTACACAAGTGCATATAGAACGTGATCAGGCCGTGTTTCATCATGGCGATGCTTTCGACGGAATCTATGCCGTCCTTCATGGGAAAATCCGCTTAGGCTATATTGATATTGAAGGAAATGAGTCAATTGCGGCAATTGCTGAGCCTATCATGTGGTTTGGAGAAATTTCATTAATTGATCAACAACCTCGCTCCCATCATGCAATTGCTGTTGAAAAAAGTACCATTCTAAAAATTTCCAACACTGCCATTGAAGACTTACTCCACACACATCCGCAATTTTGGTTTCATATTGCGCAGCTTAGTTCGCAAAAGTTACGTCTCGCATTTTTGGAATTGATCGCTATCCAAAGTCAAAATATTAGCCAAAGGTTGGCTCAACGCTTGCTTTTTATTTTGAATGGCTATGGCAACCATGTGCATATTGAAAACCATATGATACATCTTTCTCAAGAACAGCTAGCTCAAATGTTAATGTGTTCAAGGCAAACCATTAACCAAGAATTACATCAACTAGAACAACAAGGGATTTTGAAAATATCGTTTAAAAAAATTGAAATTCTTAATCTTCCAAGACTTCATACGCTAGCACACGCAACAATGTAATTTTGAAAATAAACTTAAGATCTCCTCTCTCCACTCGCATTGTTTGAAAACAATATTTTTTATGATTCATATTCACTTAAGGAGCCAAAATTCATAATTAAACATACAATTTACATATTTCCGTTTACATTAAATATCTTTATATTTCAGTTAGGCGCGAATGCCTATGACATAAAAGATGAATACGATGAAAAAAATCACAACACTTCTCACAGCAGGACTTTTCTCAGTACTAAGCGCATCAGCATTTGCCTGCCCTAAAGGTACAACTTTAACTGGTGGAACAGGCCCAAATCACAAAGGGGGTTCTTGTGTAGCAGTGAATGGCGTAGCTCAAAAAGCAAAAACATCCGAAGTAAAAGCCGAAACTACAAAAATGAAAGATAAAACGACGACTACCAATAAAACAGCCACTGCTAAATCTAAAGGTACTGTGGAAAATGTAAAAACTGCGACAGCAACCAAAGTGAATGCTGAAACCAATACAAAATCAAAAAGCTCTAATCAGGCAAAAGTAAAAAGCGAAACAAAGAATCAAGTGAGCAAAGACGTAAAAAATAAAGATGCAAAAGCTGTTTCAAATAGCACCTTAAAATCGTAATTCATCGTAATCATTTAAAAAAGGCGAAATTATTTTCGCCTTTTTTATTCAAACTAAAAAATATTGTTATTGGCTTTCGTGTTACCTAAATTTGGATGATCAATGGCATCCTTACACTGAACTTTGTCACGCTCATATTCGTGTTGCGCTTTTATGATCTGCCTATCTTTCTCTAAAGTTGCTCGCGCCCAGACATCCAAACTCGTCAACGCCTTTCGGCATAACGCATACTTTCCTTCAGTCACGGAGTCGGTCATTTTGACATTAATACGCCACTCTGTACTGAGCTTACGTGCAGGTTGTCGTACTTTAGTCTCGATTTGATCCAGTTGTTTGTGATAGACCAAACTATCGACTTCATTAATAAATGCCCAAGCACGCTGTGCATATTCTGTTGCGTCATTGGTAATTTTTGGCGCAGCCTTAATTTCTACTTTTTGTTCAGGAGCTTGCTCTGACTGTCCACAAGCTTGCAAAAGTAAACTGCTCACAATAATAGCAGCCAGCCCTAAAGTACGTAATTCGAGCTTCAACATGGTTAAACGCCTCAACAAACAATTCGGCACTATGCTAGTGAATTCAGTTACAATACACAATCAATTTTGACCTAGTGATAAAGTCTTCTTCAAGGTGTGTTGTGTCCGAACTTAATCCCACTCCTGCACAAGCTGCTGGCTTTTGGCAAGGGGCTAAGGATAGCCAAGCGATTATCTTTACCTATCTACCTGTTTCTTTTGCCTTTGGTGTATCTGCAACCCAGTTTGGCTTTAGTGCATGGGAGGCTTTATTTTTATCCTGCTCAATGTATGCAGGTGCTAGTCAGTTTTTAGTCGTTGCACTGCTCGGTAGTGGTACATCTATTTGGATGACTGCCCTCACTGTCATTGCCCTAGATATTCGTCACTTACTCTACGGCCCTGCGCTACAGAACCTAATTCAAGATAAACTGAACCTAAAGAAAACTGCTATTTGGTCATGGGGATTAACCGACGAAGTCTTTGCTTCAGGCATGATCAAGTTGTCACAGCGTCGCCAAGAATGGTCTGAGTCTTGGATGCTGGGTTTAAGCCTATTCAGTTGGCTCGCATGGGCGACAGGTTCTTTTCTAGGTGGAATGTTTGCAGACCAAGTCAGCCATTTACCCCAGTTCTTACAAGCCGCTTTAGACTTTTTATTGCCTGCACTGTTCTTAAGTTTCTTATTGGCGGCATTTGAAAAGAGGCACACTTTCGTGGTCGCTGTGACTATTCTGGTATCTGCGATTGCCTGTTACTTTATTGACTTATCTGCTGCCATTTTTATTGGCATCAGTTCAGGTATTTTTGCTGGCTTGTTTAAGCACTATATACTGAAAAAACCAGACCCCGAACATAGTGGAGATCAAACATGAATATCGAAATTATCTTGGTCGGCATTTTAGTGGGTATTGCAAACTTTGCTTCACGCTTTGGGCCATTCTTCGTCATTCAAAAGCTTCAACAAGGTTCACAAAAGCGCGGTGCTTTATGGTTGAAGATTGCATTGGGTTCAATTGGTATTTCAGCAATTAGTTCGATGCTTGTGGTTGCAACTTTGCCACCACTGTTGGATGCACCCAATAAAAGTTTTGCCATGTTAGTCGGCTTCATCGTCTTGGCTGGGCTTTATTTCAAATTTAAGCAAATTGTCCCTGCTACACTGACCGCAGCACTCAGCTACGGCGTGGTATATACCTATATTCCTGTAGTTTTTTAACTATCTGTTCCCCCCTAAAACTTAACTTGACCTAAACTCAATTTACAAAACGGCTAAAAGTATCAATTTTAGAATGCATTTTTCGTGGCATTTTGAATTTGGTTGAGCAATTCTCAGAAGTACGATTTTGCTACTTCAAATGCACGTATGTAAACACAATCGCTTTATAAAAAAAATTGTTGGACAATATCATTAATTTATGTGAATGAACCCTGAACACCTTTAAGAGTTCTGCTATTCTAAAAGCCCATAAAATCAAGCATGGATGATTTACATGAGCGTTACTATTGGTACCCCACTTCAGTCTTCAGCATTTAAAGTCCTGCTACTGGGTTCTGGAGAGCTAGGGAAAGAAGTTGTAATTTCTCTACAACGCTTAGGTGTAGAAGTTCATGCTGCTGACCGTTACGATCATGCTCCTGCAATGCAAGTGGCACACTATGCCCACACCTTAAATATGGCAGATGCGACAGCGCTGAAACAACTTATTGAAGACATTAAGCCGAACCTGATTGTTCCTGAAATTGAAGCCATTGCAACCCAAGTATTGGTTGAAATCGAACAAGAAAATATTGCCACAGTCATTCCATCTGCAAAAGCAGTAAACCTCACCATGAACCGTGAAGGCATCCGTCGTTTAGCTGCTGAAGAACTGGGTTTGCCCACTTCTGCTTATCGCTTTGCCAACACCTTAGAGTCGTTCCGTGCAGCATGTGATGACATTGGTTATCCAAACTTTGTTAAACCTGTCATGTCATCTTCTGGTAAAGGTCAATCCCGCGTAAAAGAGTTCGCAGAAGTAGATGCTGCATGGGAATATGCGCAAACAGGTGGTCGTGTAAACCAAGGGACTGTGATTGTAGAATCGCAAATTGATTTTGATTTTGAAATCACTCTATTAACAGTTCGCTCTAAAAACCCTGAAACAGGTGAAATTGAAACGTCGTACTGTGACCCAATTGGTCACCGCCAAGATGCGGGTGATTATGTAGAAAGCTGGCAACCTCAAGCTATGTCACCAGTGGCCCTCGATGAAGCAAAGCGTATTGCCAATAAAGTTACCATCGCATTGGGTGGCTGTGGTATTTTCGGTGTAGAACTCTTTGTCAAAGGCGATAAAGTGTGGTTTAGTGAAGTATCACCACGCCCACATGACACAGGTCTTGTAACGCTTGCTTCTCAGTTCCAAAGTGAATTTGAACTTCATGCGCGTGCGATCTTAGGTTTACCTGTAAATACGGCACGTCATAGTGTTGCAGCCAGTGCCGTAATTTATGCGGGTGTAGATGCAAACAACTTATCTTTTTCTGGCTTAAATCTTGCTTTGGCAAACCCAAATACTGATTTACGCATTTTTGGTAAGCCAGAAGGCTTTACACGTCGCCGTATGGGCGTTGCAACAGCACGTGCTGAAACAACTGACCAAGCACGTGAACTCGCTGCTCAAACAGCAGAACTGGTTAGCGTTCATCAAAACTAAGCGTTGTTAAAATTTACGGATACGGAACATGATCAATACTTCTCCACTGCTTAGCTATGTCAGCAGTAATCACGACATTAAAGCGATCAATCAATGGCGTAGTGATGTCGAAAATCAATTACAAGAGAGTTTTGATCATGGTCAATCCATCCGTGATGTCATTTTAACCCGTTCAAATTTGATTGATGAGGCACTTATTTTCCTTTGGAAACATGCTGAACTCAATCAAACCGATTTGAGCTTATTTGCTGTTGGTGGCTATGGTCGCCGAGAGATGTTGCCTTATTCAGACGTAGACATCATGATCCTGTCTGAAGATGAATTTAGCGAAGAACAAGAAAAGCTCATTTCTGTCTTTATTTCCTCCCTGTGGGATGTCGGCAATTTCAAACCTGGCATTAGTGTACGTACCATTGCCAACTGTGTTGAACAAGCCACAAATGACTTAACTGTTGCCACAGCCCTCATCGAGTCCCGTTTAATTATAGGCAATGAACACTTAGCCAAATGGCCACGACGTATTGTTTCGCAAACATGGACAGATAAAACCTTCTATGATGCAAAAATGGAAGAACAGGCCAAACGCTATGCGCAACACAATTTCACAGAAAGCAATCTAGAACCCGACATAAAAAATGCGCCGGGTGGCATTCGGGACATTAACCAAATTGGTTGGATTGCAAAGCGGCATTTCCGCGTCAATCGCATTTATGACTTGGTGCATTTGGGCTTTATTTCAGAGTTCGAGTTAGGGGTATTAGAAGAAGCCGAAAGCTTCCTCTGGGAAATTCGTCACCACTTACATCGCCTCACCAAACGCGATGAAAACCGCTTATTATTCGACTATCAACGCGATATTGCTGCGAAGTTTGGCTATGTGCGCGAAGAAGGCAAATCCCCGAATTACCCAATTGAGCAATTCATGAAGCGTTATTATCGAAGCGCTCAACAAGTGACCACACTGAATGAAATGCTGTTGGCTTATTTCAACGAGTCGGTCATTACCCCACGCCTACCAAACTACGAACGTAACATTGAAGAAATCAATGAAAATTTTAAACTAGTTGATGGCAAACTTGCTGTTCAACACCATAAGATTTTTTCTGAAAACCCAAGTGCCATCTTAGAAATTTTTTATTTATTGGCAAACCGTCCTGAGATTACGGGTATTCGTGCACGGACTTTACGCCTTCTCACTTTAGCTGCAAAGCACATTGATCAAGAGTTTCGGGATAACCCAACCCATCAAGCCTTGTTTATGGCGATCATTCGCTCACCACATCGCTTATATGAGACGATGGTGGCAATGAAACGTTATGGAGTATTGGGCAACTATATTCCTGCATTTGGGCAGATTATGGGGTTAATGCAATATGACTTGTTCCATATCTACACAGTCGATGCACACACCTTACTACTACTGCGTAACTTAAACCGCTTCAAAGAGCCTGAGTTTGCCAAAGACTTCCCTGTCGTGAGTTCGGTGTTCCAACGTCTAGCACGTCGGGATATTGTCTATTTGGCTGCCATTTTCCATGATATCGCTAAAGGCCGTGGTGGAGACCATAGTGAGCTGGGTGCAACTGATGCGATTGAATTCTGTCGTAATCATGGTTTTACCGAACGCGAATGCAACCTTGTCGCGTGGCTCATCCAAAACCATTTACTCATGTCCGTCACTTCTCAAAAGAAAGATATTTCTGACCCCGATGTGGTTAAAGCTTTTGCTGAGAAAATGGGCGACATGGAACATCTCGACTATCTGTATACGTTAACTGTTTCAGATATCAATGCAACCAATCCTTCGCTTTGGAATACGTGGCGCGCTTCTCTCATGCGTCAGCTCTATACGCATGCACGTGATGTGATTCGCTCAGGTTTAGGCCGTCCTGTGGATTATCAAATGCTCATTGAGGACACCAAGTTTTCTGCCAGTGAACAACTGGTCGAAGAGTTTGCACTGGATGACGTCGAAAAAGTCTGGCAAGAACTGGGAGACGAATATTTCCTCAAAGAATCTGCAGATGAAATTGCTTGGCACACACGTGCTATTTTACAGCATGGTGATAACCCAGAACCGCTGGTTTTGATGCGTGCACAGCGTAAATTTGCTCAGGATGCAGTACAAATCTTTATTTATACTCAAGATCAGCCCAACTTGTTTGCAACAACGGTTGCCATACTTGACCGTATGAATTTGGATGTACAAGATGCGCGTATTATTACCGCAACCAAAGCATTTAGTTTAGACACTTATGTTGTGCTTGACCGCTTTGGCACCCTACTGACTGACCCAGAACGTGAAGCCAAAGTACTGTCTGCTTTAAAAGATGCCTTAGTCAATTCAGATAAATATCCTGGTCTCATGCAACGCCGCATCCCACGTCAGCTGCGCCATTTTGACATTGAAAACACCGTTGATATTACGCTGAATGAAGCACTGCAACAAAACATGGTCGAAATTGCAACACTTGACCATCCCGGCCTACTTGCCAAAGTGGGCGGGTTGTTTATGATGCAAGGTCTAGATATTCACTCTGCTAAAATTGCCACTCTAGGTGAACGTGCCGAAGATATTTTCTTTGTCACTAAAAAAGATGGTCAACCCATGACTGAAGCTGAAGCTGAGACTTTTGCTGCTCAACTAAAATCTGCCTTAGATGAAGCGTCTAGTCAGGTCTGTGGTCAACATTAACAATACACACTGGTATTTTGTTTCATGAACTCGAGTTTATCCCTTTTACATCCTTATCCTTTTGAAAAGTTAAATAAACTATTTCAGGATATTACTCCTGCAGACTTACCCCTCATTCCACTCTCGATTGGTGAGCCTAAGCATCCTGCGCCAGAGTTTGTGAAACAAGCCATTATTGATAATTTTCAACATTTATCGACCTATCCAAACAGTAAAGGTCTGCCAGAATTACGTACCAGTATTGCAAACTGGTTGACCCGTCGTTTTCAACTCAATCAAATTAGTACAGATAACAACATCCTGCCTGTTTCTGGTACCCGTGAAGCAATCTTCTCTTTTGTTCAAGCCTTGGTGAACCGCAAAGATGTACCTTATGTGGTGATGCCTAACCCGTTCTACCAAATTTATGAAGGTGCTACCTTACTTGCTGGAGCAAAACCATATTTTGTAAATTGTACTGAAGAAAATGGTTATCTCGGTGACTTTGATGCTGTGCCTGCTGAGGTCTGGGAAAAAACTGCCTTATTATTTGTTTGTACGCCAGGTAACCCAACAGGTGCGGTACTCTCAAAAGAGCAGTTTAAAAAATTAATCGCACTTTCAGACCAATATGGTTTTGTCATTGCATCGGATGAGTGCTATTCAGAACTTTGGTTTGATACTGCGCCTGTGGGTCTACTCGAAGTTTGTGCTGAAATAGGCCGAAATGACTACAAAAACTGTGTTGTATTCCACTCATTATCTAAACGCTCAAACTTACCAGGTATGCGCTCTGGCTTTGTCGCGGGTGATGCAACATTACTCAAACCTTATTTACAATACCGTACCTATCATGGTGCAGCGATGCCTGTACAACACCAGTTGGCTTCGATTGCGGCTTGGGATGATGAAACACATGTTGAAGAAAACCGTGTGCAATATCGTGCAAAATTTGACTTATTTCAAAACGAATTAGGCCACTTACTCCCTCTACAAAAACCAGATGCAGGCTTTTACTACTGGTTAAAAGTAGATAATGATGAAGCTTTTGCAAAAATGCTGATGGAGAAAGCACATGTCAAAGTACTTCCAGGGCGTTACTTGTCACGCAATACTGAGCAAGGCAACCCAGGCGAAAACCATGTGCGTCTTGCTCTAGTCGCCGACCTTGCACAGTGTGAGCAAGTCATTTCGCGCTTAAAAGCAATTTTATAAATAAGTTCATCTAAAAAAGAAAACCTCCTGTAACGGAGGTTTTCTTTTTTTCTTCGATTAAAAATCAAATGATGCACTAAGCATGAATGTACGAGGTAAACCAGCAACCAAGTAACCATTATTGGTATTGCTTGTACTGTTGATATTGTCATACAGACCAACGGAACTCCAATAATCTTGATCAAATACATTATTCACAAGGAAGTTAAATGTAGTTGGGGTTTGCCCCAACTGAGTTTTATAGCTTGCACCCAGATCAAGCGTAGTCCAATCATTAACCTTCAAGTTATTGTCCAGACTAGCATAGGTGGAACCCGTGTAAGTCAATTGAGCGTTCAAAGAAATATCTTGCGGAAGGGGCAACTTCCAATTTGCACCAAGATTTGCCTGAAACTCAGGAACACCTACTTCATAATTTCCATCATAGGTCGTCGAACCAGTTTCTTCTTGCTTTGCATGCATCCACGTCACCCCACCTAAAACAGTTAAGGAGTCAGTAAGCTTGCCATAACTACTTAACTCTAGACCACGATGGACATATTCACCAGCATCACTGAATACACCATTTTGCATGACGCCACGCTGTTTATTAATATCAAATAAACTTAGTGTCACCCCAAGATCGTCATTTTCATATTTAGCTCCAATTTCTTTTTGCTCTGCTACAAAAGGTTTGAGTGACGTTGTGACACCACCACTTGTATTCGTTAGCCCTTTCGCTAAAGACTCAATGTAATTAGCATACACCGAAATTTCAGGTGTGATTTTATAGGTTATCCCGAGTGCTGGTGTCCATTTACTCTCGTCATACGTGCCTGTTTTCACTTGAGAATAGTTATATGTATCTTGAAGAATTTGCTGATAACGCGCACCCAGCATAATGACTAAGGTATCATCCAATGCTGTCAAATTATCGCCAATTGCAACACTTCTTAGACGTGTACGTGTAGTTAATTTCGGACTATCCATATTTCCACCTGAGAATGCTGGAGATAGAGCAGCAGGTTGGTCGTATTGAATAGGTTGATAAATATTAGAATTCAACGGATTCCCCGAATCCATTAAATAAGCATTTCTGGTATTCAGTTGAAATACTGAACCAGAAACAACCACATTATGCTTGATCGAACCCGTATCAAACTTCCCACGTAGCCCGACTTCGCCAGTATTAACCATGTCAACACGGGCATTATCAAAACGGTAAAGCGTACTTGCTCCTGTAGAAGCATTTCTCAAAGTGTAATTTGCTAATGAATTTTGCTCTTCACCATGACGGAATCCATAAGCCATGTAAGTAGTAATCGCGTCATTGAAATCGTATTCAGCACGGTAACTTCCAAAAATATCTTCTTCATTTGAATAAGACCATTTTTGAGCATAATTACTCGAACTATCTATAGCTTTTGGTACTGATGTTAATCCAGCAGCTAATGTTACATTTGGTCGCGTTGCATTTAAACGATTATTGCTATACCCCATATCACCAGAAAGACGTAAGCGCTCACCATTGTAATCCAATCCAATTGCAGCGAGTCCAAGCGATTTCTTTTCATCATCAACGGATGTATTTCCATCATGATAGGCGGTATTTACTCGCACCCCAAACTGCTGATTTTCACCAAAACGTCGCGAAATATCATTCGAAAGATAACCGCCATTAAAATCTGTACCGATAGTTACGCGATTTAACGGGTCATTTCCTGCTCGCTTCGGTAAGAGATTTATTGCTCCACCAATCCCGCCATTGCTCGGCATAGCCCCATTTAAGAATGAAGATGCACCTTTTAATACTTCTACACGCTCAAAGAGTTCTGTTGGAATATACTGGCGAGGTAAAATTGAGTATAAACCATTATAAGCGGTGTCATCTGATCCTAAGTTAAAACCACGGATGTAGTAATTTTCCTGAAAGTTGCCATACCCCCGCCCTACACGCACGCTAGGATCTGCTTTAAGTACATCACCTACACTTTTCGCTTGACGTTCTTGGATATATTGATTGGTATAGCTGGTCAAATTAAATGGTGTATCAAGATTCTTTTGATTCCCAAAAATCCCGACTCGACCACCAGTTGCTACTTGTCCACCAGCGAAAGCTTCCATTAAACCATTTGCAGAAGCATCAGCACTCGCAACAATTCGAATTGTTTCTAAAGCTGTGACATTGCTCGCTTGAGATGATGAGTCAGATTCAATGGCCACTTGAGTTTCAGCAGCATGTGAAATGCTGTACCCAGATACACATGCCATCATTAACACCAATGGTTTTAGTTTAACCATTTCCCACCCTCTTTCATCAATCTAAAATTCGAACCTGATAGTAAATGAGAATTAGTCTTAATCAAAACTATTTGATTCTTATTTGGATAGTAAATTCAAATGAGAATTAATTACTTCATTGTTATAAGTTATATAAATCAACAAACTCTAGACATTATTAAGCTTTTAGATTAGCCCATCTATAAACAAAATTATGGCAAAAATCGCAAAACAGAGACCTGATACCTTATAAAGCCAGCCCAGTTGCCTTGTTAAATACTGGTTCCAATGATTTAGGCTAAAAAGTTTCAACAACAGTAAATTCCAAATCAATACTATCCCCACCATCCACAGACTAATGCAAAGTAATTGAACTACATTAAATTTCGAATAAACCAAAAGAATCAGACTACTATAGAACAGCATATTCTTTGGGTTCAAAAGACTAGACTGTAACCCCCTGACAAAACAAGCGCCTCTCGCTTGTGGGGATGGCTGTATATTTTCATCTATTTTGATTTTTTCTTTCTGCACATAAACTAAACACTGCCACGCCAAATACGTTAGATAAACAATGCCTAATCCACGCAATAACATCAACACATAGGGATGGATGTAACCAAGCCAGCACAATAAAATAAAAATCAATATTAGAATTAAGGCATTACCCGTCACGATACCCAAAACGGTATATCGTGCCATTTTTCGACCACTCTTCAGAAAAGTTAGCAAAATCAGGAAAAAATCTGGACCCGGAGAAAGCAAAGCAACAAAATGTGTCACAGCAATAATAATGAAAAGTTCCATCACATAACTCAATAAAAAATCGAGTTAATCCTAACGATTACTTAAAATGGACTCTTGGATAAAATTGCGCGATGTTGCTTCTGATAAAATTTCGGTGTTGTCCCTGTCAAAGCTTTGAAAACGCGCTGAAAATGACTTTGATCACTAAAACCTAGCGCATAACTTAATTGCGCAATGTCCATACCTTGCTTCAAGAATGAGCGTGCTTGATTTATTTTATAATTGAGCTGATAAGCATGTGGCGTCATACCTAACGATGCTTTGAAAAGCCGAATAATGGCATAGCGACTCAATTGTATTGCTTTTGACATTTCTTCTAAAGATAAAAACGCTTCTTCTTGCTGGATCATCGTCAAAAGATGACTCAATTCTTCTTGTGCATAGGAACTAACTACAATTTGCTCAAGTGCAATTTGAGGTAATAACAACTCAGCGAGCGTCGTAATTAAAATCTGTTCTTTTTCCCAATAGGACAATCTAGGGCTAAATAGCTGATTGTTCAACCGACTGAAATCTTGATACATGTTGGCATCTTTATAGATTTTCGGCTTAAATTTAGGTATTCCTAAATAGTCTTGCTCTGTTTCATATAGAAGTTGTCTCAGCCAAGATGCATCTAAATGCATCATTTGATAACTCCATGCTTGTCCTTCCACTGGATTACAAGCATGCTCCACATGTTCTGGAATCAAGACCAACGTACCCACTTCTATAGCTTGTGTTCCCGCAAAGGCACTGCTAAATATACTTCGCCCCTCATCTACAGCCCCAATCGAAAAAGTTGAATGGCTATGCGACTTATAACAGGCACGACTTTCACATGCCCTACGTGTTTCCACATAAGGCATGCATGAATCACTCCAAAACTCTACACCATCAGGCTGAAACTGACTATTCACAACCAGTCCAAAAAAATTTACGTTTGCAGTGCTTTTTCAATATCATCTTGAATTGCTTCAGGTTTAGTGGTTGGTGCATAACGATTGATCACTTTGCCATCTTTTCCAATTAAGAACTTGGTAAAATTCCATTTAATCCCACTACCTAAAATACCTTTACTATTATTAGTTAAATAACGAAAGATGGCGTGAGCCTCAAGGCCTTTCACATCGACTTTGGAAAACATAGGGAAACTAACTCCATAGTTCTTTTGACAGTATGCGCCTATTTGCTCATTACTTCCCGGATCTTGCCCCCCAAATTGGTTACAAGGAAAGCCCAAAACTTCAAAACCTTGTGCATGATATTGCTCATAAATTTTTTCTAAACCTGCAAATTGTGGAGTAAAGCCACATTTACTGGCCGTATTAACTATGAGCAGGACTTTGCCTTCATAGTCAGCAAAAGATTTATTTTTCCCATCTAACAATTCCGCTTCAAACTGATAAATGTTTGTCATGGATAAGTATCCTCATCACTTTTTTCTTGTGTTTCTAGTTCTAATGAAGCCGAGTTTACACAGTAACGTAAACCTGTAGGCTCAGGTCCATCTGTAAAAACATGGCCTAAATGAGCATCACAGTGATGACATACAATCTCAGTACGCACCATGCCATGTGTTGTATCCTGATGCTCTTCTATAACAGCTGTATTTACGGGCTTATAAAAACTTGGCCATCCGCAACCGCTGTCATATTTATTTTCAGAAATAAATAAAGGTGTCCCACAGCAGCGACATACGTAAGTCCCTGCTTGTTTAGTATTCCAATATTTACCTGTAAAAGCTGGCTCCGTCCCCTTTTGTCGCGTAATGCGAAATTCCTCTGGTGATAACTCTCTTTGCCATTCTCGGTCTGTTTTACTGAGCTTTCCCATGCTTAGGTCCCTTTCTATCTTGCTATTTAAAATAGGATAATCCCATATTTACGTGATTCATCTTAAAATTTCTAGTGTTTAATTCACAATTTACAAAAGACCTATAATCCCAATAAAAGCAAAAAGTAAGCAAAATTCAAAACATAGTAAGCAGTTTTATTTATTAAATGCTTTTTTGGAAGCAATTTTAATGTTACTCTTATTGAAATTCTTGCTTAGGATTAAAAAATGTCGCAAAAAAAGAGCGTTATTTTTAAACATCTACTGCCTGTGATTAAACAATATCAACAGGTAGGATTTACGCATGAAAAAATTGTTGCTTTACTTAGAGATGAACATGATCTAGACCTAGTAACAACAGAAACATTTAAAAGTTATTTATATCGTTATGCAAAAGTGACCTCCACTCTTTCCGAGAACATCAAAATGCCGAACACTATCCAAACCCCACGCGAAATAAAAAAATCGTCTAAGCTTGAGCATGTATGCTACGACATTCGTGGGCCAGTGTTACGAGCGGCCAATGAAATGGAAGAAGCTGGTCATAAGATTATCAAACTCAACATTGGTAACCCTGCACCCTTCGGCTTTGAAGCACCTCAAGAAATTATTAACGATGTGGCTTTAAACCTGCCAAATGCAGTAGGTTATACCGACTCAAAAGGGATTTTCCCTGCGCGTAAAGCCATCTGTCAGTACTATCAACAAAAAGGCATTTTAGATATGCACGTTAATGACGTGTATATCGGCAATGGTGTCTCTGAATTGATCGTGATGGCGATGCAAGGCTTGTTAGATGATGGTGACGAGATGCTCGTCCCGATGCCAGATTATCCGCTTTGGACGGCTGCTGTGAATTTATCAGGCGGTACAGCGATTCATTATAAATGTGATGAAGAAAACTTCTGGTATCCCGATATTACGGATATGGAGAGTAAAATCACACCACGCACCCGTGGTATCGTGATTATTAATCCAAACAATCCAACAGGTGCAGTTTATCCACGTCATGTGCTTGAGCAAATCGTTGCATTAGCTAAAAAGCATGATTTAATTTTGTTTGCAGATGAAATTTACGACAAAATCGTTTACGACGGTATTGAGCATGTTTCTGTAGCAGCGTTAGCGGGTGACCAACTCTGTATTTCATTCAATGGTTTATCTAAAGCATACCGTATTGCGGGTTACCGCTCAGGCTGGATGGCAATCACAGGTGATAAGTCTCGTGCGGTCGATTATATTGAAGGTTTAGACATGCTTGCTTCTATGCGTTTGTGTGCCAACCACCAAGCACAGTATGCGATCCAAACAGCTTTAGGCGGTTACCAATCAATCAATGATTTAATTCGCCCAGGCGGTCGTTTGTACGAACAGCGTAATATTGCTTGGCAAATGTTGAATGACATTCCTGGCGTATCTTGTGTTAAACCTGAAGGCGCGATGTATTGCTTCCCGAAATTGGACCCAGAAATCTATCCAGTTCAAGATGATGAAAAACTGATGCTTGATCTACTTCGTGCGGAAAAAGTACTTCTGGTTCAAGGCACAGGCTTTAACTGGCCTACACCAGATCATTTCCGTGTGGTATTCCTCCCTGCTGAAAATGAACTACGTGAAGCCATTACCCGTGTAGGTCGTTTCCTTGCGAAAATGCGTTAATTGATCACTTAAAAAAACCGTACTTTATGTACGGTTTTTTTATTTACAAAACTGTAATACATCACTTTTCAAGTTTGGCATAAGTTTAAAAGAAGCAGCCATTTTGCTGTGATTCCATTGAGATGATGGGGAGTCGCTTATGGGGACAATTGCGGTAACATCCTGGAAATACAATGCTTCTTCACGCTATTTAAAAATTTTCTATGCCGATGGTTCAGGCGAGTTGTATCATCCCGTGCCTGAATTTGTTTATAACAATTTAGTTCGATGTAATAATAAAACAGCTTTTGTTCATAAATATTTAGAATATGATTTGCACTTTACACGCTTAAGTATTCATTAATTTTTCAAGCACAAACAATCAGGATTTATCCTGATTGTTTTTCATGATCTCTCGTCACTAACAACAAACCTGCGCCAATCGCCAGTGTAGACAAACTAAACTGCTTTTCTTGCTGAATAAGTGCTATAAAATCTGCAACTTGATCCGCATGCGATAGAACATTATCAACCACCAAAACTCCGCGTGAAACACACATTAGTCGTTTCAAATCTGGCCAATAGTCGATATAAGCATCACGCTCAGCATCTAGCAATATAAAATCAAAGATGGCTTGCGACTGCTTCAGATATTCAGCTGCATCACCGACCCAAAACTCAACGCCATTGGATAAATTGAAATCCGCAAGATGACTAGCGGCTTGCTGACTTCTCTCAGCATCAATTTCCAAAGTGGTTAATCGAGCATTCACTTGCTGTGCTGCATAAGCTAGCCATAATGTTGAGTAACCTGTTGATGTACCTATTTCTAATATCTGCTCAGGCTGCTGAATATGAAGCAGTTGCGCCAAAAATTGTGCAGACTCGGGTTCAATATTGCGAAAGCGTGCAATACGATCTGTTTGCTCACTATCATGTTCTTGAAAGCGATGATATAAGGCCGATACTTTACTCAAAAATTCTGCATGCATCATCAAATCCCCTCTACTTTACTTAGCTTCGTTTATACTTCTTGAATCAGTTTAAAGCGCTCAACCTCGCGGTCATCCTCTAGCATTACCGTTTCAGTAAACATGGCAAATGGACGCACCCAAATCGAGTAATCACCATATAAACACTGATAAACCACCAGTTTTTCTTCAGTTTCACTATGTGTTGCCACATGTAAGACTTGATACAGTTGCCCTTTATAATGTTGATAAATACCACGTTGTAATTGCATCAGTTACTTCCCTATTTTTTAACTGTCTCGATCATACCGAATTTCAGCTCACTAAACTGCGAATCAGTTGAAAAATCATTTAAATTCCCCATATAGCTTTATGAAATGATTCAAGAAAACACCTTAAAATCTATAAAACCGATTATTAAAATAAAAACAAACTGTTTTATCTATTTTTAGATTTACTCTATGATTCTTTTATCAAATAATTTTACAGACTGCTTTGGAGAGCTTAACCATGTTAGATCAAAATACTTCAGCTCAATTAAAAACGCTTCTTGAACGCCTTGAAGGTCCGATTGAATTGGTTGCAACTTTGAACGGTTCTGAGAAATCAGACAAAATCAAAGAATTGGTTGAAGAAGTTGCAGCACTGTCTCCACTGGTGACTGCACGTTTTGATGGTCAAAATTCACGTGCACCGAGCTTTGGTGTGGCAAAAGCGGGCGAACAACCACGTGTCTTCTTTGCGGGTTTACCGATGGGACATGAGTTTACCTCTTTGATCTTGGCATTGTTACAAACCTCAGGTTACGCACCCAAAGTATCGGATGAAGTTTTGGCTTCAATCAAAAGTTTGGGCATCCAGTCTGACTTTGACGTATTTGTCTCTTTAAGCTGTCATAACTGTCCAGATGTGGTGCAAGCGTTGAACCTGATTGCCATTTACAACCCAGGTACGACAGCCACCATGATTGATGGTGCATTCTTCCAAGACGAGGTTGAAGAACGCAAAATCATGGCTGTACCAATGGTGTTCCAAGACAACACCCATATCGGTCAAGGCCGTATGACTTTGGAAGAGATTATTGCCAAACTGGATACCAATTCAGCAGCCAAAGAAGCTGAAAAACTCAATGCCAAAGATGCTTTTGATGTTTTAGTGATTGGTGGTGGTCCTGCAGGAAATACCTCTGCCATTTATGCCGCGCGTAAAGGCATTAAAACGGGAATCGTGGCTGAACGTATGGGTGGTCAAGTCATGGATACCATGGACATTGAAAACTATACCTCCATTCAAAAGACCCAAGGGCCAAAGTTTGCTGCTGAAATGGAAGCACATGTACGTGAGTACGGTGTGGACATCATGAACTTACAACGTGTTTCTAACATCAAAGGTGCAGATGAGACAGCGAATGGTTTGGTTGAAGTCACTTTAGAAAATGGTGCGAAGCTTGAATCTAAAACAGTCATCCTTTCTACAGGCGCACGTTGGAGAGAGATGAATGTGCCGGGTGAAGCAGAATACCGTACCCGTGGTGTTGCTTACTGTCCACACTGTGATGGCCCACTGTTTAAAGGCAAACGTGTTGCCGTAATTGGCGGGGGGAACTCAGGTGTCGAAGCTGCGATTGATCTTGCTGGGATTGTAGAACATGTGACTTTGGTTGAGTTTGATACCAAACTACGTGCTGACCAAGTGTTGCAAGATAAATTGCATAGCTTACCCAACACTACAGTGATCCTGAACGCACTATCGACTGAAGTTGTGGGTGATGGTAAGCAAGTGACAGCATTGAAATATAAAGACCGTGCAACCGACGTAGAACATACGGTTGAACTTGCAGGGATCTTTGTACAAATTGGTTTATTGCCAAACACCGATTTCCTCAAAGAAACAGCGGTTGAGCTTTCAAATCGTAATGAAATTGTGATTAACGATCGCAATGAAACCAATGTCAAAGGTGTATTTGCCGCAGGTGACTGTACGACTGTGCCTTACAAGCAAATCATTATTGCCACAGGTGAAGGCGCGAAAGCATCTCTGTCTGCTTTTGACTAT
This sequence comes from Acinetobacter sp. SW-226, assembly GCF_055632855.1. Lineage (NCBI taxonomy): Bacteria > Pseudomonadati > Pseudomonadota > Gammaproteobacteria > Moraxellales > Moraxellaceae > Acinetobacter > Acinetobacter sp. SW-226. The sequence goes on from NZ_CM145752.1 coordinate 2,105,394, forward strand.
ATTATTCGTTCTGGGCTGTAACCCTCTACCTATCTAAAGGCTTATAGGCAACTCAGCTTATAAGCCTTTTTATCACGCTGTTTTTTATAAAAAATTACATATTTTTAACAATAATGTAGTCTGCTTTTCACACAAATTAGATTATATTTTGCCCACCCCCTACTTTTGGGTATAAAACGAAAAGGATAGGAAAAATGAATAAATTACTTATTGCTTTAGGTCTTGCTGCGACTGTTGCTCTTGTTGGTTGTTCAAAAGAAAAAGCGCCTGAAACGGGTGCAACAACTGGCGAACACATTGAAAATGCTGCTGAACAAGCAGGTCATGATCTAAATAATGCTGCAAGTACAGCAGTATCTGATACTCAAAAAGCTGCTGATGAAGCATCTGCAAAAATTGGCGCTGCTGCTGATGAAGCTGCTGCAAAAACCGAAGCTGCTGCTCAAGATGTGAAAAATGCTTCTAAAGAAGCCACCGCTCATGTTGCTGGTGCAGTTGAACAAGGTGCTGCTGATGTGAAAGAGAAAGCGCAACAATAATATCTAATGCCATAAAAAGGCCTCCTACTGGGAGGCTTTTTTATGGTCTGTGCTATAGTAGATGCAGAGCGTATTATCAAATAAATCATAATTTTAAAATTTGAGGATGATCTATCACCATGTCTTACTCCCACCATGTTGAACCACATCTCATTCATCGTACAGGTTGGTTACGTGCTGCCGTTTTGGGTGCTAACGATGGCATCATTTCAGTGACCAGTTTAATTATGGGTATGGCTGCGAGTGGTGCATCTAGTCAAACCTTGCTCATTACTTGCATTGCTGGACTCATTTCAGGTGCAAGCTCGATGGCTGCTGGGGAGTATATTTCAGTTAAGTCTCAATCCGATATTGAAGAAGCGGATTTAAAACTTGAAGCTCGAGAACTCGATAAAAACCCACACTTAGAACTAAAAGAACTGACTCAAATTTACATACAACGCGGACTCAATCCCGAACTTGCTCATGAAGTTGCTGTGCAACTCAGTGCACATGATGCACTTTCAGCACATGCACGTGATGAAATAGGCATCCATGAAAATACCAGCGCAAAACCACTACAAGCCGCAGGCTCTTCTGCCCTCGCTTTTTCACTCGGTGCATTGCTTCCAATGCTGGCTATTCTTTTAAGCCCAGAGGGGCATTTAGCACAGTCTGTTGCCATTACAGGAGTACTGTCTTTATTAAGTTTGGGTGCTTTATCTAGCTACTTTTCTGGCACTGCAATCTGGACAGGCGCAATTCGTGTCACCCTTTGGGGCATTTTTGCAATGCTCTTTGCAAGTTGGATTGGTTCACTTTTTAATGTGCATGTCTAAACCATACTACATTTACCAATCCGTTAAACATTCATAAAAAAATTCTTAAAAAGCCCACAACATTTTGGGCTTTTTACATTCATTCATCAGTATCAATTCAATGCTGCTTTTAAGTTACAACCATAATTCATCGTCTGCTGTACCTGACGATATGTACTATAACGATTGATAATAAAATCATAAAACTGTTCAGGTGAGCTAAAATTTTGTTTTAAGTTTTCTTGTTCAGTATGTGGAAGCTCCACATCACTGATAAGCTCTAAATTATAATGCCCTAAACGATACATTTCAGCAAAATAACCGTTCATCACATCACAATAAGCAATTTTGCTGGGTTTAAGCGCGCTACGGCTAACCAAATGTTGATTCAATGTTTGAAGATTATTTACATCCAAAGGCAGTTGCTGAGCAAAAGCAACACTTTCTTTTTTCTTTAATTGTTGAAAATCTCGCACTAATTTTTCATTAAGCTGACTAAAGCGCTGTTGCAAATTTGCAGCATCTTTAACGTGATAATGACTCGGATTAACTTTCACGCTAGCTTGATCTGCCTCTGAACATGCAACAAGACTTAGACTTGAAACAATCGCAGCGGTGGAAATGTACTTTATCATGCGATAAACACCTAAAAATAATCATGCTGCGGCATTATGCCCTAAAGCCTTGTTTATGGGCAGTTATATTATTTTCTCATTCAAGTATCGCCAATAGCGCTTAGGTACAAATTGAACATGCAGCTTGAGGTTTTTTCTCGCTTCGATATTGATACTTTTAAAATAATCTTTCCATAATTGATCATACAGTCGTTCATCGTCATCCAATTGAATACTAAACGACTGACTATGTCCTACTTTGTAAGCAAGGTCGAGTTGCTCAACCTCCATCTTCACTTGATGCACCATTGTTAAATCATAATAAATACCGAAATGTCGTTTTTCATCATAAATCAGCCATCTTTGATCTTGATAACGATTTTTAAAATGCCGTTCAATTAAGGGAAGAACATTAAAATCAGGTTGGATGAGACTCAAAAATAGTCCATCACGGCATTTTTTAAACCGCACAAAAGCCTCCATACGATGCTTCTCTCGACCCACCTGTTTGGCCCACTGCGAAACAGCCAACACATCCGCATGTGCATAGTTTTGGTCAACTACTTGTGCATTTTTAAATATATAAATACAAAAGTTAAAAAGATGCTGATGTGCCTGCTGTTGCTCTGACAGAAAACAATAATAAAAATACCGTAAACTGATGGGGCTGACTCTTTGTCTCAAGCCCTGCCACACTCGCTGTGCATGCTCCTCATTTGAAGCGACATCAATATATTCATCAAACAGACCCGCTTGTGTATTATCAGCAATAAGTCTCACATCAAAGTCTTTGAACTGAAAACTTCGATACACACAACTCAGTAGCCCAGTCATGGTTTGATCAAAGCAGTACATTGTCATGTTAAAAACCAAAACCTAGTTGAGGAGAAAGCTGTTTTTGGTATTTGGATAGACCTGACTGTAAAATCTGTTGACGAATCTGACTGGTCGAGAGCTCTTTTTTAAATTTTACGGTATCAACACAGCGAATAAAATGCTGTGCCCGATTGTAAGCAATACCCATACGCTTTAGTTGATCGATATGAATCTGCCCAAAACGCCGAGCTTGCACAATTTTTTTAGCCGATTGAACACCTATACCCGGAACACGTAAAATCATACGATAGTCTGCATGTTGAATATCAACAGGGAAATGCTCAGGGTTACGCAGTGCCCAGCTTAGCTTCGGGTCAATGTCCAAATCTAAATTCGGATGCTGATCATTCACGATTTCCTGCGCATCAAAACCATAGAAACGCATGAGCCAATCCGACTGGTACAGCCGATTTTCTCTTAATAATGGTGGCGTAGAACCCACGACAGGAAGCATTTTCTCCTGTTCATTGATTGGGATATAACCTGAAAAATATACTCGTTTTAACTGATAAACCTTATAGTGATGATCCGCCATTAAAATAATATCTTTGTCTGTTTCTTGATGTGCACCTACCACCATCTGTGTAGTTTGACCTGCAGGTACAAACTTCGGTACGTGCCGAATCAAACGTCGTTCATCACTCAACTGAATCAAGCGATCTCGTACAATAGCTAAATCCTTTTGTACCTCAGCATGTGACTTCTCGGGTGCAAACTGCTTTAAGCCAACTTCCGTTGGCATTTCCAAGTTAATACTCATGCGGTCTACATATAAACCAGCCTCGGTAATAATCTCTTGGGAAGCGCCTGGTATCGTTTTTAAATGAATATAACCATTAAAGTTTTCTTCAATGCGTAACTTTTTCACCACTTGTAGCATTCGCTCCATGGTGAAATCAGCTGATTTGAAAATACCTGAACTGAGAAATAACCCTTCAATATAATTGCGGCGGTAAAAGTTGATGGTTAAATCCACTACTTCTTGTACGGTAAAAGCGGCCCGTTTGACATCGTTAGAGCGTCTAGAAACACAATACGAACAATCAAAAATACATACATTTGAAAATAGAATTTTAAGTAATGAAACACAACGTCCGTCTTCCGTATAACTATGACAGATGCCATTTCCTGTATTACCTAACCCTTTCGCTTTGTTTTTACGATTGCTACCACTAGAGGAGCAGGACACATCATATTTAGCTGCATCAGCTAAAATTTGTAACTTTTCACGAATACGATCGCTCATGACTCACTTCGGTAAAATCAAAAACAAAAGTATAAAAAATTTCGGTCCTAAAACATGTAGAAAGACTGCTTTCAACGACACTGTTTGTCGCTATACAATAAAATATGATACTCAAGGTTTTCTGTATTTTTCGATAAAATAATGAATATTATTTGCCAATTCTGCTGTGCTTGGGCAAAGTGTTGATATGAAAAAGGAGCAAGCACATGTCTTTATTATTAGAACGCCTTGGAATTAAGCATCCTATCTTTCTCGCACCTATGGCAGGTGTCTCTACTCCAGAACTTGCAGCAGAGGTTTCAAATCAAGGTGGACTCGGCTCACTAGGCTTAGGTGCCAACACCGTAGAAACAGCTCATGCACAAATTTTAAAAACTCAAGAACTGACTGAGCAACCATTTCAGGTCAACTTTTTCTGCCATCAAAGTGTTGAACTTGAACCCATAGCATCACAGGCATGGATTGATTTTCTAAGACCTCATTTTGAACAATACCATGCAGAACCCCCTACACAGTTGCACTGTATTTATCCAAGCTTTTTAGACAACGATGACTACTTAAATGTCGTACTCGAAACTCGCCCTAAAGCAGTAAGTTTTCATTTTGGAATCCCACACCCTCATCAAATACAAGCCCTAAAGGATGCGGGTATTTTAACCATGGTCTCTGCAACAAACTTAGCGGAAGCACGGGCAATTGAAGCTGCAGGTATAGATATTATCATTGCGCAAGGCACTGAAGCTGGTGGTCACCGCGGAATATTTAATGAACTTTTTGATAGCGCAATTCAGACTGTCGATCTGGTTCAGCTTTTGGTAGAGCACTGTCAGTGTCCAATTATTGCCGCTGGCGGCATCATGAATGGTGCGCAATCTCAACAAATGTTAAACCTAGGGGCGAGTGCAGTCCAATTGGGTACAGCATTTGTACAGTGTAAAAGTTCAAATGCAAATGATGCCTATCGTCATGCGTTATTTCATGAGCAAATTACGCAAATTAGCGCCAGCATCTCAGGTCGTCCCGCACGAGGACTTCTAGGTCACTGGCATACACAAGTCGACTTACCAAACCGCCCTGCAGTCGCTGCTTATCCATATGCTTATGATCTTGGAAAACAATTACATGCTGCTGCAAGTCAACAAGGTGATCACGGCTTTGGTGCTTTTTGGGCTGGAAGCAATGTGTCTCAGATTCGTGAACTTGAAGCTCGTGATTTAATCAATCAACTCTTAGTCGAAATGCAACAAGCCAATTATTAAGTCATTCTATCTTTTAGCTAAGCTCCAATAATGGAGCTTTTTTTATTTGGTTTCCAATAGGTTAACTTGTTCCACCTGCACATCACTCATTGTTTCACCATGCACAAGCAACTGATCAAAGTAGTCTGCAACCACTTTAAATTGCTCAGTTGTGCTTTCAACTTTATACATGTTTTGGCGGAACTCATTACTTGAGCGTAAGCCTTTGGTGTACCAAGCAATATGTTTACGTGCAATTCGACAGCCAGAGTATTCACCATAAAAACTATACAATTCAGAAAGATGACCCTGCAACACCTCTTTAACTTCCTGAATATTAGGTGCAGCCAAATGCTCCCCTGTGTCCAAATAATGTGCTATTTCACGGAAGATCCATGGACGCCCTTGCGCTGCACGACCAATCATAATCGCATCTGCGCCAGTATAATCAAGCACATATTTAGCCTTTTCAGGACTATCAATATCTCCGTTGGCAATGACTGGGATTGACAATATTTGTTTGACTTCTTTAATCAGACTGTAACGTGCGGTATTCAAATACATATCTTCCCGAGTACGACCATGCAGTGCTAATGCTGCAATACCCGCCTCTTCTGCGCGCTTCGCCACCCGTAAAATATTTTCATGGCCGTTTAAAAAACCTAAACGCGTTTTGAGTGTCACAGGAACATCAACCGCAGCAACAACTTCATCTAAAATACGAGCCACCAAGTCTTCATCTTTTAAAAGTGCAGAGCCTGCCAATTTATTACAGACCTTTTTTGCAGGGCAACCCATATTAATATCTACTATTTGCGCACCATTTGAAACTTGATAGCGCGCGGCTTCAGCAAGCTCTTTGGGATCTGATCCTGCAATTTGTGCAGAAATCGGTGCTAGTTCACCATCAAAATTGGCACGGTATAAACTCTTCTTACTCATGCGAAGTGTCTGATCTGAGGTCATCATTTCGCTGACCGCATGCCCTGCACCAAAATATTTGCATAATGTGCGGAATGGACGATCAGTAACACCTGCCATCGGTGCAACAATCAAATTATTTGAAAGTTGGTATGGACCAATATACATATAGATTCATCATATTTTCGACCGAAACAGTATACTGCATCTATTCTTTCGGCTCATCTTTTATGATGTGGTCTTCTTTTATGGAAGAAACGGTTTCTTTTGCTATTGAAGTACTAAGGGTTCGTAATCTAAATAATAGTAGAATCAGTTATATCTATTAAAAAATAGACTCTGTCGCACAAGGTCAGCTCTCCCCAAAGAGTCGAATACCACTATTTATAAAAAAGATTTACGAACCATTCGTAAAAATAATTAAGCAACTAACGCCTGAAATGCTTGTAACCCTACCCCTCTAAATCCTGAAGCTCAATACATGTCCAAAGCTTTAAAGGAGTTTTATGATCCACGCTTAAACCCAAAACAAAACCCTCACCATGTTGAAAGTCGACTGCTGAGGATAAAAATTTTCCTTTAGGCATATTTTTTTGCCCCAACAACACAAAGTACAGCAGCCAAAGTTACAACTAACATCGTCCAACTTACTGTTTCGTGTAACAACCATCCTGCCAATGCAAGCCCAATAAAAGGCTGAAATAATTGCAGTTGCCCCACAGCTGCAATTCCACCCTGTGCCAATCCACGATACCAAAAGACAAAACCCAACAACATGCTAAAAAATGAAACATATCCCAATGCAATCCATGCAGATGTACTAGTAGCATAAAAAGATGCCGGCATCGTAAATAGTGTTAAAAATAACATCGGCGGCAAAGATAAAACCAAAGACCAACTTATTACTTGCCAACCGCCTAAATTTCGAGATAATTTCGCACCTTCTGCATAACCCAATCCACACAGAATAATTGCTATAAGCATGAGAATATCCCCCTTCCAAGAAACTCCCATATCCCCAGTAGCCGCATAACCTGCGACAAAAGATGCTCCAGCAAGTGCAAATAACCAAAAATATGGTTTGGGACGCTCCCCACCACGTATAACAGCAAATATTGCGGTACAAATAGGTAACAGACCTAAAAAAACAATTGAATGTGCAGATGTAACAGACTGTAGTGCAAAAGCTGTTAACAATGGAAAACCTATCACTACACCTATTGCAGTGACCACAAGTGAAGGAATCTCCTTTTTCTGTGGATGTGGCTGACGGAATAATAGGAGTAAGGCTAACCCAAATACTCCTGCAATTGTGGCACGGGCACTGGTCAAAAAAATCGGTGTAAAGTCTGCAATCGCTACGCGTGTTGCAGGTAGAGATCCAGCAAAAATTACAACACCAATCAATCCATTGATCCAACCATTTTTCAGTACTTTCATTTAACAGGTCTCAAATATTCAACCACTCAAATTGAACATGAATCCCTCTTTTTAAACCAGAAACAATTCAGTACAATTATTAGAAACTGTTATGCATATATATCCAATACAGCTTAGAGTGAAGTCATGCGAAGCCATACCCGTATTAATGCAGTCATGCAAGAAATTAAGCAAAAAATTACTTCTCGTACTTATTTACCAGGTCATCGACTCCCTTCTGTCCGGCTCCAAGCTCGAACAATGCATGTGTCAATTTCTACCGTTGTTGAGGCTTATGAACGTTTAATTGCTGAAGGTATGATTATTTCCAAAGCTGGTTCTGGCTTTTATGTCTCAGGACCAATCGCTCCCCTTTCGTTGACTCAAATTGAACCTCAGCTTGATCGGGAGGTCGATCCTTTATGGGTCTCTAGACAAGCTCTTGAAACAGGCGTTAATGTTTTAAAACCAGGATGTGGGTGGCTCCCGCCAGACTGGTTATATGAAACAGGGGTGAGACGTGCACTTCGGACTATGGCAAAAGCAGATTCACTAGAGTTAGTCGAATACGCAACACCACTGGGGCACCCAGAATTAAGACAATTTATTTCTCGTCGCTTAAGTTCAGTTAAAATTGATGCATGTTCCAATCAAATCATGCTCACGGAATCAGGGACTCAAGCAATTGATTTAATATGCCGGCTGTTATTAGAAGCAGGCGATACCGTTATTGTCGATGACCCATGTTATTTTAACTTTCATGCTCTGCTAAAAGCCCATCGTATTAAAATTATCAGTGTGCCTTACACTCCCATGGGCCCTGATCTAAAAGTGTTTGAATCCATTCTAGAAGAACACTCCCCGCGACTGTATATTACAAATTCAGGTATTCATAACCCTACAGGTGCAGTGCTTTCCCCAGTAATCGCTCATCGTTTGTTAAAGCTAATTGATCAGACTAATTTAGTCATTGTTGAAGATGACATCTTCGCAGACTTCGAACAAAGTCCCGCTCCTCGTTTAGCCTCTTTTGATGGGCTAAATCGCGTCATACACATCAGTAGTTTTTCCAAAACAATTTCTGCATCTATACGTTGTGGCTACATCGCAGCCAAAGAATCTTGGATTGAAAATTTGATAGATTTAAAAATTGCCACTTCTTTTGGGGGAGGAAGGCTGGCTGCTGACATGGCGCTAATTGCATTAAAAGACAGCGGTTATCGAAAACATATGGAAAACATTCGCGCACGATTAGCGTATGAAATGCTGCAAGTAGCTACCAAACTTGAAGCATTGAAAATTCAGCCATGGATCATGCCACAATCAGGTATGTTTTTATGGTGTAAACTTCCCGATGGTTTGGATGCAGCCGTTATTGCTAGAGAATGTTTAAAAGATGGGGTGGTATTAGCCCCTGGAAATGCATTTAGCCAATCATTGAGTGCTCAAAACTTTTTAAGATTTAATGTTGCCCAATCTAGGGATGAACACATTTTTTCGACTTTAAAGAAAGTTCTTGCACAGTATTCTGTTGAGTTATAAATAAAACGAGAAAACCTAATCTCTTTATTTCCAACATATAACAAAGAACAGTCTTAATCCTTATTTTGGCTATAGACCTCACATGACAACCATACTCAATCAAATGATTTGACAGTTATCATCAACCAATATACATATAAAATTCATCACTTTTTCGACCAACATAGTATACTGCATCTGCTGTTCTAGCTTGTCTTTTATCATGTGTTCTCTATTTATGAATAAAAAGCTGTTTCTTTCTTCTGGTTTAAAAACATTAAGTGTCTTGGCCATATCTATAGGCTTAACCGCCTGTGGTGATCGCTCATGGTGGACAGATGATGAGCCAAAGCTCAATGCCGAGCAAATTGCCCGTATCATTCCAGGACGTGTCAATGATCGAAGCTCATGGGCAAAAGATATCTACGAAATTTCAGAACAGTTAGGTATTCCTCAAAACAAAGAGAATATGTGTTCAATTATTGCTGTAGTCGATCAAGAGTCGAATTTTGTGGCTGACCCAGAGGTCTATGGTCTAGGTGAGAAAGCAGTAAAAGAAGTTCAAGAACGCTTGGATGAAAAATTTAAAGATAAACTGGGTGATGCCATTGGTGGCACCATTGCAGGCTATTTTCAGCAGGTACTAAAAGAACAGCCAAGCCCTGAAGATAACTATTTAAGCCAAATGCGTCGTGTCAAAACAGAACGTCAGTTGGATGAGCTTTACCGTGAAATTTTTGACTATATGTCTAATCATTATCACGTCAGTGCATTGACTGGAGCTGCTAAACTTGTAGGGCAAGACGTTGGTGAAAAAATGAACCCCGTTACAACCCTTGGATCAATGCAAGTACACATTGGCTATGCTAAAGAACATAAACGCGAAGGTGGCAGTATGGCTGACTTGCGTACAGACCTTTATAGCCAGTATGGGGGGCTTTACTATGGTATCCATCGACTCATGATGTATCCTGCTGACTATGACAAACCCCTTTATCGCTTTGCTGACTATAACTCAGGCATGTACTCTAGCCGAAATGCTGCGTTCCAAAGCATGCTAAATGACTTAACTGAAGCAGAACTTGATTTAGATGGTGATTTATTGCTTTATGGCAAAGATGGCTCTCCTAAGTCGGCAAAAAGTCAGTCTGAACGTGAATTGATTACGGTGTTTGCTCAACATAACATTTTGGTTACACCGCGTCAGATTCGCTCAGATTTAAAGAAAGAAAAAGAGAAAAAGTTTGAAGATACTGCAACTTATCGTGCAGTAACCAAACTTTATCAAGAGGTCACAAAAAAGGAACCTTTCTATGCCATGATGCCTGAAGTCGTGATTTCTGGTCCAAAGTTGAGTCGTGATTACAATACAAATTGGTTTGCAACCCGTGTCAATGGACGTTACCAATCATGCATGCAACGCTCAAAGCGCATAAAAATTTAGCTTTATTTGACTTTGATGGCACCCTGTATGGAAAAGACAGTTTTACAGGGTTCATTTTCTATGTGCATTCAAAGCGACATATTGCTTTACAAGGGCTAAAAGTCCTCCCCTATATTCAAAGCTATTATTTAGGTTTCTATCCTGCACATCAAATGCGCCCGAAACTTTTTCAGGCCATGTTTAAACAGGCCGAAATTAAGGAAATTGATATGCATGCAAAGCTCTATGCAGAGCGCCTCATGCAAGGTCTTAATCCTGCGTTGTATAGCCAACTTAAACAACACCAAAACTTAGGCGATGATGTTGTCTTAGTCTCCGCTTCAATTGATATTTATTTAAAATATGTGTGTGAAATACTCTCGATTGATTTGATCTGCACGCAGGTAGAACAAAATCAACAGCGTTATACGGGACGCTATCTAACTCCTGATTGTAGCTGTGAGCAAAAGGCTGTCCGTATCCAAGAAAAATATGAGCTTGATCGCTACCATGCTGTTTATGCTTATGGCAACAGTGTTGAAGATATGCAAATGTTGTCCTTAGCCGATTTCACTTATTTTGCAGGAACAGATGCACAGCTTCCTGACCTCTCTAATCACCCCAATCATCGGCAAATTAGTTAATTATTAAGGCGTGCTTAATATTTAAGCATATTAAAATTTTAAATATATTTATTATTAAAATTCAGCCATCTTTATTTACCAAAAAATATATTTATGATAAATTTTTACGAATAAAAATATTTTTGAAAACCATCCCACTTTATTATAAAAAGGCATCAATATGGATCAGTTTTCTCCACCAAAGTATGTCAAGGGTCTTTCTATCAAATTTGGTGAGAGCCCTTTTGTGCTATTGGCGCAGTTTGCTTTTAATGCATCTAAACAAAAATGGTTAAAACATGAAATTGAGCATGTACTCCACATCGCAAAACAAGGTGATTACGATCATTTAGTAAAAACCTTACGTCAATTTAGTAAATAGCATAAAAAAGCCACTTCATATGAAGTGGCTTTTAAACTTACTTTTTAAAAGGAAATGCGTATTTAACAATACGTTTTATCACACTGCCATATTGTTTTACCAAGCTGGCATTATTGTAATTTAAACCATATTTTTCACATACTGCTTGTACTTTTGGTGCCATTTTACGGTAGCGACGTGCAGGAACATCAGGATACAAATGGTGTTCAATTTGGTGACTTAAATGTCCAGTCAAAATATGGAACGCTTCTGATCCAGTTAAATTTGATGATCCACGAATTTGACGCATGTACCAGTGGCCACGGCTTTCATTTTCCAGTACTTTTTTCGGGAAAACTTCGACGTCTTTAGTGAAATGTCCACAAAAAATCACACTAAATGTCCAAATATTACGAATACCATTTGCAACCAAATTTCCCGTAAAAACAGGCAATGCTGCAGGACCTGCAATCAGTGGGAAAAATATATAGTCTTTAAACAGTTGCTTACCAATCTTACGTTGCATCGGTTTCCATTCAGCTAAAGTTTGCGCTTTACTCTTACGACCTTTGAAATATTTACCCAACTCCAAATTTTGAATCGCAACTCCCCATTGGAACAATAAGCAAAATGGAATGCTGTAAAGGGGTTGTAATAAAAAGCCAGGTTTCCAACGCTGTTCGGGGAATAAGCGAAGCAGTCCATAACCAATATCATCATCCATTCCTTTAATATTGGTATAGGTATGATGCTTATAATTATGGGTTTGACGCCAATTATCTGATGTGCCTACGATATCCCATTCATAGTTTGGACCATTAAATTTAGGGTCATTCATCCAGTCATATTGACCATGCATTACGTTATGGCCCAACTCCATGTTTTCCATAATTTTGGAAAAACCAAGTAGCCCCGTACCTAGAACCCATGCTGGCGGAAACCACCCAGCAAATAAACAGGCGCGGCCTGCAATTGATGAGTAACGCACTGCTGCATACACACGACGAATATATTGCGCATCTTTTTCACCAATATCATCGAGCACTTCTTGTTTAATGGCATCAAGCTCACGTGCAAGCTCGTCCAACTCAAATGAAGTCAACTCACGATTCTTTGGATTTTTAAAGTATTCAACTTTTACTGGCATATTCATTGTATTTATTCCCCTTATAAATCAACAATAAGATCAGTTTGTGCTGTATTCACACAGATTTTAAGAAAATTTCCAGGCTCAGAGTTTTGCGTACCATTAACCAAACTTTGAGTTGAACCTTCTACTTTATTACATGCACATTTATTACAAATTCCCATACGGCAACCATGTTGCGGTTTGACATTTTGCTGTTCTAAACTAGCAAGAATAGATTGCCCTTTTGGAATACTTAAAATCTTATTCGACTTGGTTAATGTGATATTGACAAAACCGACTTCATCATTTGTAAACTGGCTCATGCTAAATGCTTCGGTTTTTAGGATTTTCGCTTCACCGAAAAGTGCATCAACCGTAGCAACAAAACCAGAAGGACCACATGCATAAACCGTGGCCTGATCAATCTGAGTCAATCCAGTTAAGTGATCCGCATTTAAGCGCTGATCTGCATCTGGTTCTTGGGTGTAGAAAATACTGAACTGAAAACTTGGATATTGTGTAGCCAATTGTTCAAAATAAGTCTTGAATGCTGCATCTTCATGCTGTTTCACCCAATACATCAAATGTACAGGCTGTGTTTTAAGTTGAGTAGTATGATCCAAACGTTTAAGTAAGCTCAACATGGGTGTAATACCACTACCAGCAGCCAACAGGATCAATTCTGGATCATTTACAGTCAACTTCATGTCACCATAAGGCTGGCCAAACTCTAAAATATCGCCAATTTGAGTCTGTTCACACAGCCAATGACTCACTTTACCTTGATCCACTTTTTTCACGCTAAGCAACACATGCTGCGCATCTAGTTGAGTCAAACTGTAAGTTCGTTCGTAACGAATGCCCTGTACATCAACATAAACGGGATGATGCTGTCCCGCTTGGCCCATTTGAAAATGACGGTTAATTTGGATCGTCAAACTCACCATGTCATGTGCTGCTTCTTCTTTTTTCACCACTTTGCCTAATGCTTGGTGGATTGACCATAGTGGGTTAATTTTCTGGAGCCAAAAGTTTGCTGTATGTCTATCTACAACACTCTCAGCGAATTCAGTTAAAGGAGATTTTGTTCTTTCAAGGATATGCATAGTAAACGACCACGCCATAGATTTTGAATTATTATACACATGTATATATATTTGTATATATATTCCAATTGTTTCGTTTCGTTTCACAATGCCGACCAGTGGGGCTATAATAAAAGTCTTGATTTAATTGCTTGATAAATATGACACCGACCACCATTCAAACTCATACAACCAACACCGAGCATGAAGCTTCAAAACCCCATGCACCAGTGCTTGCACGTAGTGTCGGTCGAAAAGCAACAATCACAAAAGACGAACTGTTCCAAGCTGCTTTAAATTTAATTGGTCCTGAAAAAAGTATTGCATCTCTAAGTTTGCGTGAAGTTGCACGTGAAGCAGGCATTGCACCGAACAGTTTCTATCGTCACTTTAAGGACACAGACGAACTTGCAATTGAGTTAATTGAGCGTGCAGGTGTGGTACTACGTCAGATTTTGCATGAAGCACGCATTAAAGCGATTCGCCAAGAAAGTATTATTCGTAGTTCTGTTGAAGTATTTATTGAACAGTTAGATGCTGACGATGGCAATTTGAGTCTGTTATTACGTGAAGGTTATACAGGTTCCACTTCGTACAAAAGTGCAGTAGAGCGACAGTTAAACTATTTCCAGCAAGAACTTAAAGACGACTTAATTCGTTTAGAACGTTTAAACAACAGTAAACTCTTCCACCCTGAATTAGTCGCAATGGCAATCACCCAATTGGTATTCAATATGGGCGCCAAAGTGATTGATATGCCAAGTGTAGAGCGCAAGAAAATGGCTGAACAAACCATGATCATGATCCGCATGATTTTAGAAGGTTCACGTCATCTTGACGAAGCCATGATTCGTTGACGGCTTAACGTGAACATTCTTTACTCAAGGGTTTAGTTAACTTGGCCTTGTTTTTCAATCAATTGCTGTACAAAATCTGCAGTCTGTTCAGGTTTCTCAAGTGGAAACATGTGGCTACCTTCTAGCACACTATAGTTGATGCCATAGGTTTTTTTCATCCCTTGTGGCAAACCCTGCTTATAAAAATGACTATTTTTTGCAGTAATAAGATGTATTGGCATGTTAGGTGCTTTGCGTGGGGTACGCCACCACCATGCTGGGACTGTTCTAAAAATTTTGGCTTCAGTCTGTTTAGGAACAGCAAGTGTCACGCCACTTCGTATTGGATCAACTTTCAAACCGCACGCTATAAAGTCAGCAAAACACTGTTCATCAAAGTCCTTAAAAATACGATTCGGTCTCAGTGCTTGACTGGCTTGTTCAAGGCTTTCCCAATGATCTCGACGCTTAACGGTGACTGCCGCTGGGGTCAATTTATCAACCGACTTTGAACCCAGTTTTTGCAAAACTTCAAATAAAAATGCTTTAGGCCCAATCACAAATGGTGGGTCCATGATAATCACTTGCGAAAACAGCTGTGGTTTTTTATAGGCCGCCATCAAAGTGAGTAAGGAACCAAAAGAATGCCCTAAACCAATCACTTGTTGCTGGGGGAACTGCTGTTCTATATCTAAAATGACTTGATCCACCAACGCTTCCCAACGATATTCCACAGGATAGTGCGGATCTAGACCAATCATGGGAATGGCTTTAACATTAAAATCGTTGCTTAAAAAACGGAATAACTTTTGATAACTAGCAGATGGAATACCATTTGCATGGGTAAAGTGTAAGGCAGGTTTGCTCATATCTCTTTAAATCTATTTTTTCATACCGTGTTTACCATAGTCATTTTTGAAAATGAACGGAATGGCAAGACATGAAACATACGTCCCAACATTTGAGCATTTATGCCAGTTTCATGACTAGCAATAGAAGCATTCTAAATGACATCACTTGGCTGAAACTGTTAAGTTCTGATTACCTAGAAAAGTAGCGCCACAGTTAGTTTTGTCTCCTGCAATCACCACAGCACGCCCCAAGACTGTTGTGCTCTGGTCTGTTGCAATCGCAGAAACCACCATTCGGCACTTCGGACAAAAGTGTTTCATTCCATTTAAGTGCACAGCGATACCATTAATTACGAAACTGTTTTCGCACTCAATGACTACACCACCATGTGTTGTTTTTGAACCCATTGTGATTAAAGCTTTAGGCATAATTTATTATTCGATAAGTTAGAGTTTTAATGTTGAAAATTCTAGCATAAGCAAGCGCTTAAAATTTCAATAGATTACTTTTCAAATACAACGTAGACATCCCTTTTTGAAGTTCATTAAAAAAGCACCCGAAGGTGCTTTTCATACAGCAATTGCGATTATGGTTTAACCACAACCATCACTTGAATGGCTTCTGGTGTGACCGATAGACCATCGAGTAAACCAAGACCTTCTTTTTGCAATTTTTGTAGACGCAAAATTTCATCTTCACGAATACTCGGATTAAACTGCTTTAAATAAGTCAGACGGTCAATTTCGTATTGCCACTTACTACCGTAGACTTCTTTCGCTTGTTGCACAAAATTCGGTAAAGCCGAACGTGCAAGCTCTAATGCTTGCACATAACGCTGTTCAATCACCTCACGGCGTGCTTTCACGACTTGACGACAGCTATTGCCATCCAAATGATGCAAATACGGTTTTAAAATTTCAGGCGCAATTTTCTGCGACAGGTCTTGACCTTTTTCACTCAGCAAGACACGAACCAATTGTTGCGGTAAGCTTGAAGGTAAATTCAATGCTTTCGGTGCCACCACATCGACCTTAAACCAAACTTCTAACAGCACCGAACCTTGTGGTAAAGCAGCTGACTTCAACACTGCAACGTTAGTACTACCAAAACCTTGAGTGTTGATCATTTCCATCACACTTTCAGTAAATGGATGCTCAAGGGTTAAATACTGAGCATCTTCACGTACCTGAGCCTGATCACGATAGAAAGTCGCTGTCATACCTTCTTCGTCCAAGGTTAAACCTTGAACTTGCATTTGATCGGTTGGTTTAATGATCACAGTACCATTGCTTTGCTCGTCAAAATCAATATTTGTCGACGCCATAAAGCGCTTCATAAACATTGGCAAAGTGGTATTGTCATCATATTCTTCAAGCGCTTGCACGATTTCTTGCGCCACAATTGGACGGCATGAGTTGTATTCAAGCAAACGGTCACGACCTGATTGTAACTCAGCCTCTAATGCTTCGCGTTGTACGCTGACCGCTTCGAGTAAGTCATCAAACTGCTGACCTTTATCTGCCAGCAAGCAATCTTTCAATTCAACAATAAAGTTTTCTTGTAAAGTTTGCGCAGTTGGAGAGATATTACTGAAAATATTTAATGCTTCGTTATACCAACGGAACATGCGTTCTTGCGCTGTACCAATCAAATACGGCACATGAATTTGAATCCGGTTTTCTTGACCAATACGGTCTAAACGGCCAATACGTTGTTCAAGTACATCGGGGTTTGCAGGCAAGTCAAATAAAATCAAATCTGATGCAAATTGGAAGTTACGACCTTCAGAACCAATTTCAGAGCACAGTAAAATTTGTGCGCCATAAGATTCTTCAGCAAAGTAAGCCGACGCTTGGTCACGCTCAAGCAAACTCATGCCTTCATGGAACATTGCAGTACGAATACCCGCATGTAAACGGAGTACATTTTCAAGCGCTTCAACCACGGGACCAGTACGTGCAATGAGCAATACTTTTTTGTGTTTTAAGTCTGTACGTAGTTTTTCCATGAGCCACATGACACGCGGGTCAGCTTCCATCCACGCACCGTCAAGCTGTGCTTCTTCTGGCCACATTTGTTCACGCAATTTACCATCTTTAGACCAGTTTTCTGGTGCAGGCAAAGGTGCAGGCTGACAGTCACGACCTGGGAAGCCTTGAATGGCCTCACGGGTGTTACGGAACAAAATACGCCCTGTACCATGACGGTCTAAAAGCTCATGAATGGCACGGAAACGTTGTTCTGGTGCATCTTCAATGCGATGCCCTAACAAACCTTCCAATGCAGCTAAATGCCCTTCTTCAAGTGGCATATCTGACATCAGTACTTCAGCAATTTTTGCAGTTTGTTGATACTGGGTTTCTTCATCCAAGAAACGATCCAGCGAACTAAAACGCTGTGGGTCAAGTAAACGTAAACGCGCAAAGTGACTTTCCACACCCAGCTGTTCTGGGGTTGCCGTTAACAATAAAACACCCGGTGTTTTTTCTGCTAACTCTTCGATCAAGTCATAACGGTCATTGCCACCGTCTTCTTCATTCCACATCAAGTGATGTGCTTCATCGACCACCAACAGATCAAAACCAGCTTCTAGGGCTTGTTCACGCAAGTCATCATGGTCAATCATCAAATCGATTGACGCAATAATGCATTGTTCAGTCAGGAATGGATTCAGTTCAGGATCATGTTCTTTGATTGAAGCCGCACGGGTTAAATCAAATAATGAGAAGTTCAAATTGAAACGACGACGCATTTCAATCATCCACTGATATTGCAGTGAATCGGGTACCAAAATTAGGATGCGTTCTGAACGGCCCGTTTTAAGCTGTTGATGGATGATCAATCCAGCTTCAATGGTTTTCCCTAAACCAACTTCATCGGCTAAAAGGACACGGGGTGCAAAACGCTGACCCACTTCGTGTGCAATATACAGCTGATGAGGAATCAGACCGACACGTGAACCAACCATGCCACGTAAAGGGCTCGACTTCATATTGGCTTGCATCAGCATTGCTTCAATACGCAGGTCATACCATTCTTTATAGTCAATTTGACTTGCCAATAAGCGATCAAGCGGTTTAGACAGCTGAATTTGAGCGCCAATGCGAGTCTCATTCAGTGATTTACGTTCTTCCGTGCCATCTTCTAAGCGACGAACAACGTTATAACGCACCACACCATGACGGTCTTCGTGTGATTCAACCGTCCACTTGGTGCCTTCTTGATCTTGTAATTCATCGTTCACGTTAAAAATGATACGTGATAAAGGTGCATTATTCCGTGCATATACACGTGTTTCATCACTTTTAGGGAATAAGATGCTGACAGATCGCTCATCTACATCAATAAGAACTCCTAGACCTAGTTCTGTTTCTGTATCTGATAACCAACGTTGACCAATAGCAAACTGCTGCAATTTTTCCACCTTTATCTACAAGTTAGGACTGCAAATTTAATGCTCAAACATTGTTTGATATTTGAGCAAAATTATACACCTTTAAGCAATATATTTTGACATAAAGCTCACTAAAAAAGTGAGCAAATTTGATGATTCCACGTACTTAAAATGGTACTGGACAAATAAATTCGATACGTTCATCTGTTTGGGGATGATGAAAACTCAAACGCTCTGCGTGTAAACACAAACGCGGCATCAAATCTTGCTGGTCAGGCGCAGCATAGAGCGTATCTCCCACGATAGGATGACCTAAAAACTGCATATGTACACGAAGTTGATGTGAGCGTCCTGTAATAGGGGTGAGCACCACACGAGTCACGGGCTGACCCTGTATTTCAAAGTGTTCAATGGCTTTCCACTCTGTCACAGCAGGCTTATTATGACTGGGCTCTGCAATATGTAACGGTGGACGGGATGGATCATAAATCACAGGCACATCAACAGTGCCCTGACCATCTAAATGACCAGCCACAATCGCTTGATAGGTTTTATCGGTTTGGCGTTCTTGAAACTGACGAGAAATGGATTTTTGTCCCCAACGGCTGAGACCAAAAACCAAGATACCCGAGGTATCGCGATCAAGACGGTGGATCAGTAGTGTTTTAGGTTCTAGTTTGACTAAACGATTGATCATACAATCTTGTAAGTCTTCTATCTTCCCCGGAACGGTGAGTATACCTGCAGGCTTATGGATGACCATAAAGTCTTCATCTCGATGAATCAGGTGTTCGGTTAGAAAATTACTCAAGGTTCCATTCCAAGCTGATCGCGAAAACAAGCGGGCAATAATAAAAAGCTTAAGCCAGAAATACAATGCAAAAATCGTTTTTTTTAATCATGAACCGATATTGATTGCATTATTTAACGTCAAACGCCGAATCACAGTCTGTATCGATAAGTGAGACATAGAGATATCACACTATTATGACAAACGATTTCGAAATAACCACGCAGCCAAAGGCAAGGTAATTATGGCTAATATCAACATCGGTACAAAGTCCCATTTCACTTGCGCAAAACTCGCACCTTCCAAATACACCCGTTGTACCAAGTCTATGCCAAAGCGTAGCGGGTTGGCATAAGTCAGCCAATTCAACACTTCTGGCATATTTTGTACAGGAGTTAGTAAACCAGATAAAAGTGTCAAAGGCATGATCAAAAAGAAAGTATACAGCATGGCTTGTTGCATATTGAGTGCAATTGCTGAAATCGACAGTCCCACACCCACAACAGCAATATTAAAGGCAAATAATCCAAAATAAAGTAAGGCCAAGGAGCCATTCATCGGGATCTGGAACCAGAACAGAATAATTGCCAAAATAATGGAAGATTGAATAACCCCAATAATAATCGGCGGAATGGCCTTCCCAATCATAATCTGCGTCGGGGTATAAGGTGTAACTAAGAGCTGATCAAAAGTCCCTTGTTCACGCTCGCGTGCTACTGAAAGTGCCGAAAGTAACAGTGTCTGCATCATACTTAAAGTTGCAATCAGAGATGGCATGATGCCCCATCTCGACTCGACATTCGGGTTATACCATGTCCGCGCTTGTACCGTGATCGCGGAGTTGGTTCCCAAACGTTCTTGATTGACCTGCCCCACCACACTGCTGATGTAGGAGCCCGCCATACTTGCGGTCGATGAGTTTCTCCCATCTAGAATCACTTGAATCGGCGAAGCCTCTTGATTATTGAGCTTATCCTCAAAATCAGCAGGAATGATGATGACCGCCAAGGCTGTTCGATCATTAATCACCTGTTGGATTTGTTGATTATTTTGCAAATCTGCTGTTCGTTTAAAAATTCCTGAACCATCTAAATGTGCTAAAACTTGTTGTGAGCTTTGGCTTCGGCTTTGATCCAGCACAGCATAATCAACATGATTCACATCATAACTTGCGGCATAACCAAACAAGACCGCTTGGATAAATACAGGCGCGATTAAGGTCACCCGATTGGCAGGATCGACTAAAATGGCTAAAAACTCTTTTCGGATCAGCACCCAAAGATAAAGAAACCAGCGTATTAACGTTGCCATAACACCATTTTTCCTTTCGCTAGCCCAAACGCTTTTTCAGCGTACGCGCGGTCATTGCTGTGAATAGCAGAATATAAATCAATAAAATGCCACATTCTTTGAACCATAAAGACCAATCATCACCACCGAGTAATAATGTTTTAATCAAAGTCATATAGTGTGTTGCCGGTAAAACATTGCTGATGATTTGCACAATTAGGGGTAGGTTTCGTGTGTCGAACACAAAACCTGAAAGCATCAAAGCGGGCATGAAGCTGGCAAGCAGTGCCATTTGACTGGCTTGAAACTGACTTTTTGATAGGCCTGAAATCATCAGACCCAGCAGTAACGACACCATTAAATATAAAAAAGAGGCACTCATAACAGAGAGCAGTGATGCGCGAATGGGTACATCAAACAGAACATGTGCTGCAACTAAGCACATTACAATATCGATCATGCCAATTACGATATAGGGCGCCAGTTTTGAAAGTACAATTTCTAGAGGACGTACGGGCGTAACATATAATGCTTCTAAAGTGCCACGCTCGCGCTCACGTGCAATCAGCAAACCTGTTAAAAATGCGCCGACCAAGGTCAAAATTAGGACAATTAAACCCGGTACTAAAAACCACGTACTATTTGCGGACTCGTTAAACCACATACGTTGTTCAACCGTGATGATGCTAGCCATCGAAACTGCATTTGTTCGGTCTGCTTGTATCAAACTGGTGGTATTGAGCGCACTGGTAATATAACCCTGCAAGGCCGAAGCAATACTGGTGGAACGGCCATTGGTAATGACCTGAACAGCACCCGTTCCCTTTGCATATTGCTCCGCAAAGTTACTCGGTATATTGACGATGGCATCAATTTCAGCCTTGCCCATTGCGGCTTCGGCTTGGCTAAAGCTAGGATAATGCTTGACGGTAATGTATCTAGAGCCGTTTAAGCCACTCATCAGTTGCTGACTCTGTGGTGTGGGTTGTTGCTCCACCACCCCGACGCGTCCGTTGGTTAAGTCGAAAGACAGCCCATAACCAAACAACAAAATTAAAATAATCGGTAAAATGAAACCGATCGCCATACTACTTTTATCACGAAGCAGCTGTTTGGATTCTTTACGTGTCAAGGCAAACAGTCGTGTCCAGAAAGCTGAGAAATGATTCATCTGACGCTCCTCAGTGAACCTGCATGTCCGCACGGGACTGTTCAACGATGGCAATAAAAGCACTGTTCATATCATTGACACCTTCGCCATGCACCATACTTCGAATGTCTTTGGGTGTACCAAGTGCCAACATTTTCCCTGCATCCTGAATCGCGATACGATCGCAATATTCTGCTTCTTCCATAAAATGTGTGGTGATAATAATAGTAATGCCTTGATTGGCGAGCTCACCAATGGTGTACCAGAACGCACGTCGCGCCAATGGGTCGATACCACTAGTCGGTTCATCTAAAAACACAATTTCAGGCTGATGTAACAGTGCTGCTGCCATCGACAAACGCTGTTTAAAGCCATTTGGTAAATCACCACTTTTAGCATGTGGCTTGAGTTCAAACTGATGTAATGCCTGATCAATTTGTTGCTTTAGATGTTTGCCTGATAATCCATACGCACCGCCAAAAAACTTTAAGTTATCCAAAACACTTAAGTTGCCATATAGGGCGAATTTCTGAGATACATAACCAATTTTGGCTCTCGCTTGTGCACGTGCTGTACGCAGATTCATCCCTGCTACTTCGAGTACACCACTACTGGCAGGAAGCAGACCACACAGCATACGAAACGTCGTGGTTTTGCCTGCACCATTTGGCCCGAGCAATCCGAAAATTTCCCCGCGTGATACATCAAACGAGGTACTGGCCACGGCGGTAAAATCACCAAATGTACGCACAAGATCCTGAACCACAATGACAGGTGCTTCTGCGTTACTATCTAAATCTGCGTTGCTGTCTAAACGCGCTTCCTTATTCGGGACTTTTTCAGCATTGATCGGTTTGGTCTGAACGATGTTCGCATTAATGCTCTGATCATTGCTTTGGGCATAGCTTTGATCTGTGTTTAATCCTGTTATCGCCAGTTCGTTATTCTCAGCCACACCTGAGTCTACGGTGTTTTTTTCTACATGCTTTGCTTCATGCAAAAGCAACATAAATGCATCTTCAAGTTCTGCTGCTCTCGCTTCTGCAACAACACCTTGTGGCAGTTGATCAGGCGGAAGAATCGGATGTTCAGTTCGGGTAATAAAACGTACCACATCGCCTTTAGGCACTGCATCTGCAATGTATTTGTGATTATCCAGTAGATGTGCTTGTAACACCCTCGCCTTCATCCCTTGACTCGGTTTCACTTGCCATGTTTGACCTTTGGCATAGTCTGTCAGTGCTTCAGGTGAACCCTGTTTGAGGACTTGCCCTTCCAACATGACATACACATCATGACAACGTTCCGCTTCATCCATATACGCTGTGCTGATAATGACACTCAAGTTCTCATCTTTCACTAACTGTTCAATGATGATCCACAAATCACGGCGTGATAGCGGGTCAACCCCAACACTGGGTTCATCGAGCAGTAATAACTCTGGTGAACGAACTAAAGTACAAGCCAAGCCCAACTTTTGCTTCATCCCTCCAGATAACTTCCCCGCAGGTCGCTCTGAAAATCGTGCTAAATCGGTAATTTTAAGCAAGCGATCAAAACGTTCTTTACGTACATCCGCAGGTACACCATGTAGGTCGGCATATAAATCTAAATTTTCTTGAATGCTTAAATCTTCATATAAACCAAATTTCTGAGGCATATAGCTGATACGATCTTGTACAGACTGAGGGTCTTTGGCCACATCAATCCCAAGAACTTCCAAGCTTCCAGCAGTAGGCTCATACAAACCTGCAATCAATCTCAGCAATGTGGTTTTCCCCGCGCCATCAGGCCCAACCAAAGCAGCCAATTGTCCTGCCTTGATTTGCATATTCAGTCCTTGCAGCGCATACACATCTTCAGCGCCTTTTTGCTCAGCTTTGAAAACTTGCTTTAAATCCTGAGCGATCATCACGCAATCTGAAGACATCGACTTACTCGCTTGTTTTTGCTTTGGAAGATTTATCAATATTGACCGTCACAGGTTGTCCCATTTTCAACTGGTCATTCAGATCATTGACATAAATACGAACTTCATAGACCAACGTGGTACGAATGTCCTCGGTCTGAACGGTTTTCGGGGTAAATTCAGCAACAGACGAGATATAACCAATTTTTCCAGTGATTGGCTGATCTGGTTGTGAATCACGCAGAATGGTGGCCGTTGACCCCATTTTGATTTGTCCAAGCTCTGTCTCACTGGCATAGACGCGTACCCATTTTGGATCAGTTAAAGCAATGGTATAAACCGATTTGCTAGATGTCGTCATATCGCCCACCTCTTGTAAGCGTGCCCGTACAACACCATCCACAGGTGAGCGTAATTCACTTTGTGCAATTTGATATTTGATCAAATCCAAACTCGCTTTAGTCGAATCATATTGTGCTTTTGCCGCTTCGCGATCTTCTTTGCGCACCCCTTTTAACAGCAACTGCAAATTGGCTTCACTTTCACGCAAAGCTGCTTCGGCTGTTTTCATAGTGCTTTTAGCTGTATCAACTTCTTGCTTACTCACCGCTTGGCCTAGCGAACTATTGTTTAACACCGCTAGACGTTGATATTGTTTATCGGCATTTTCGAGTTGTGCTTTAGCTGATCCAACTTGTGCCTTTGCTTGGGCAATCTCTTCAGGTCGATTGCCCGCGGCTTGCTCATTTAAAGTTTGCTGTTGAACCTGCAATTGCGCATCCGCTTGTTGGGCTTGGATACTTAAAGATTCAGTATTTAAATGCGCTAGCACTTGGCCTTTTTTGACACGATCACCTTCCTGAACAGTCATATTTTTAATACGCCCTGCGGTTTCAAAAGCAAGAGAGACTTGTCGAATATCAACATTGCCATACAACACGATGTGCTGTGCATCGTCCTTATCTCGATTCAACCACCAATATGCGACTGCCGATCCAAGCAAGACCAATCCAATCAGCACCGCGACGTGACTCTTTTTCATGCACACCAGACCTTTGCTTATTTTTAATACAAGTTTAAATTTAAATTAAATTTAAACTACAATAATTAAGTAAAAAAAGATATACTCCTCTCATAATTTTTTACGCAGAGTAAACAATGTCTAGAGCTGGACGTAGCGATGGTGACTTAACCAAGTCGAAAATTTTGGATGCAGCAGGTCGTTTAATTGCTCAGAATGGTTTTGCAAAAACCACCAGCAAAGCGATTGCGAAGCTTGCCGAAGTCGATTTGGCTGCCATTAACTATCACTTCGACGGTCGTGATGGTCTATATCGTGCCGTATTAGCCGAAGCACATACGCATTATATTGATGAAGAAAAGCTGTTGGCTTTATTAAACAGCTCCCGCACCCCAACTGAAAAACTAGAAGTTTTTTTTGAAACCCTGATCAGCAAATTGGTTGAAACGGATGTGTGGCACAGCAAAGTATTTATTCGTGAACTTTTTTCGCCCACCACACATTTATACGATTTTATGCAAACTGAGGGCGCAAGAAAATTTCTATTAATCAAAAAGATCATTAGCCAAGTCTCAGGTATTGATGAAAACCACCCTGCATTATTAGCCTGCGTTTTGAGCACAGTTGCACCGTGCATGATGCTGATTATCGCTGATTCAAACTTACCTGGACCACTTAAAAATGTTTCGAAAGTTGAACCTGCGCTTTTGGTCAAACATCTCATGACCTTTTCAGTCGCAGGTTTAGCCGCCGCTAAACAACTTTATCGTTGATAAACCAACTGTCCTTGCTTATAAGTTGCAAGGACTTTGATGTCTTTGATTTTAGACGGTTCAATAGTGATTGGATTGGCGCTTAAAATAACAAAGTCACCGTATTTCCCTGTACTTAATGTGCCTTTAATATCTTCTTCAAAATACTGATATGCAGCCCAGTCTGTCATCGTTTTAAGTCCGATATACGGGCTGACTTTCTGCGCCTCACCCAAAACTTTTCCTGTTCGCGTAGTGCGATTAACCGTTGCATCCAGTACCATCATGCTTTTCGGTGGGATGACAGGAGCATCATGATGCTCGGTGAAAATTATGCCTTTTCTTAAAGCTGAACCTGTCGGTGAAATATGTTCAGCACGCTTTTCACCTAATGTTTGTGCCACATGCCAATCCCCCCAGTAGTAGGTATGCAAAGAAAAAAATGAGGGAATTAGGTGAAGCTGTTTCGCCCGATCCAGTTGATCTTCACGCATGGTTTGCGCATGAATAATCACATCACGTCGCTTTGAAGCATCATACTTCTTTTGCGCATTAGCAATCACATTGAGGTATTGATCAATCGCGGCATCACCATTGGCATGTGCCAAAATAGGCCATTGTTTCTCGAAAGCCAAATCAATCATTTGCTGAACTGTTTTTTGTTCTGGAAATGCAGGATAACCACGATAGTTTTTATCTTTCCCTTCGGGTGGAACCACATAAGGTTCGGTTAACCATGCTGTTTTACCTTGGGGTGAACCATCTAAGCTAATTTTCACGCCACCAATTCTAAAGTGATTCACATAATTTTTACTTACTCCTTTTTCAAGCATATATGCCTGTTCAGAACTAATATCGGGATAAGAGACAACATCAATCGCTAATTTGTTTTGATTGGCCAAACTACGCCAAAGCTCTGAAGTGCCACGATCAGCTCGTCCCTCTTGTACCGTGGTATAGCCATTTGCCATATAGGTCTGTACTGCAGTCAATGCCATCTGTTGCATGATTTCAGGTGGTACGGTTTTAAAAGCTTGCAGCATTGCCTCAATCACGACACTTTCTTCCAGTACACCATTTGGAATATTTGTCCCGACCACGCGTCGAATCACCCCACCACTAGGATTGCTACTTTTTTCATTAATGCCTAACAATTCGAGTGCCTTGTGATTTGCAGAGGCCAAATGTCCAGACTGATGCAAAATCAGCACGGGTTGAGTCGTTGAAATCTGATCTAAGTCCGAGGCTGTCGGATGGGCTTTCTCTTGTAGCTGGGCGTCATCATAACCATTGCCAATCATCCAACCAGAAGTGGCTTTTATAAACTGTGGATTTTGCTTTGCCCACGCCTTCATTTCTTGAACCAATGTGGCAATACTGACCACCTTACCATCTGGTGGCGGATATAAATTAGCCACGGTTTGCTGCATACCGACAGAATTTAAATGACTATGTGCATCAATAATGCCTGGGATGACTGTCTTGTGATTCAAATTCAGACGTTTCGCCTGTGGCGCAAGCTTTTCAGCCGTGGACAATGCGCCTGTATAACGGATCGTTCCATCTTGAATTAACATGGCATCGACATAGCTGGGCTGCATGCCTTGCATGGTTAAAATGGGGCCACCATAGACCAACAAGGCATTTTTCATTTGTTGTTGTGTATTTGAAACCGTACTAGACGGACTGGATGTACAACCGCTTGTCAACAACACAGAGGAAGAAAGCACAGTTGTGAGTGCAAAAGAAACTTTATTAAAAAACATGGGCTAAACACCTCATATCACTAAATATTATATTTTTACTCTGTACGAGCATTCCTTATATCTATAAAACTTGGATACATCACATCATTACTCTACCTTAGCACTTTAGGTCAGCGCTTGTCAGGCAGAATAAAGTGCTAGATATACAACAGATTATTGTAATAATTTTAAAATGTGCTGCAAACGGATGTGATCTATATTTTCTTTATACACTGCATAAATGGGTGCAATACACGGATTATTGGCCTTGAGCGCTTTATAAACAATCTGCTTATTCCAAAAGTCACGGATGGCTTCAGGCACGATGGATAAGCCAATTCCGGCAGCAATCAAATTTAAACTTGAAGTTAAACGTGGTGCTTCTTGTACGATTTTTGGACTAAAACCTGCTTGATAACAACTGGCCAAAATATTATCGAATAGATCTTGCCCAGCTAAACGTCGGTATAGCACAAAATCATGCGGTTCAAGATCCAGCAAATGAATCGGTTCGGCTTGCTCAGCCAAAGGATGATTGTTGGGTAGAGCCACAATGAGCGGCTCATCCAGTACATGCAAACTGGTTAAACCGAGGCCAATAGGTGCAGGTTTGCGTAAGAACACAATGTCATTTTTTTCATTGCTAATGGAATCAATCAGCGAGCTACTGCCATCTTCTTCCAAATGAATTGAAACACGTGGAAAAGTTTCCCGAAAGTTACGCAGCAACGCTGGTAAAAATGGATGTAAGCCAACCGAGTTGGTAAAGCCAATATTAATCTGACCTTCGACCCCCAAAGAAATATCCTGCACACGTTTGGGAATTAACTGTGCATGCGCCAATATCGCAAGGGCTTCTTTGTACAAAACCTTACCTGCTTCTGTGACCTCAACACCACGCGGCAAACGCTTTAATAGCTGCGCATTCAGTTCTTCTTCCAAGCTTTTGATAATCCGTGTCAACGGTGGTTGTTGCATATTCAAACGAACAGCGGCATGCGAAATATTACTTTCTTCTACCACTGCAACAAATGCTCTGAGTTTATGGATATCAATCATGTCCGCCCCATCAAACATACTTTTTCAGTATATATAACGTCAAAAATAGCATTTTTCAACATATCTCTACAGGTTCATACTGAGCTCATTCAACAAAAGGTGAAAGACATGAACACTGAAGTGCTCCCTGCTGAACAAATAACCCACCCGACTTCTCGGGAACTATTTGCAGGCTTTATGAAGCTGGGACTCATGGGCTTTGGTGGTGTATTGCCACTTGCACACCAAATGGTTGTAGAAGACCAAAAATGGCTCAACACGGAAGAGTTCACGCACTTATTGGGTGTCTGTCAAATCCTCCCTGGTGGAAACATCATCAATATGGCTGTTGCGATTGGCTATGAATTTCAGGGAGTTAAAGGTGCGATTAGTGCCGTTCTCGGATTAATTTTTGCACCGACGGTGATTGTGATTTTGCTGTATGAACTTTATGCACAATTTCAAAGTATCCCCGTGATTCAGCACATGATTCAGGGGCTGGCAGCAGCGGCAGCAGGTTTACTGTTTGCCATGGGTTTAAAAATGTTGAAACCGATTCTGAAAAGCTACCTCACAATCTTTACTATCGCGCTAACCATCGTCTTTATGTTGATCATTAAAATTCCACTGGCACTGACTTTACTGATTTTAGTAGGCATCAATGTCGCTGTCTTAAGCTTGAAAAAAAGAGGAAAAAACGCATGATTTTACTCACCTTAGCCATCGTTTTTACCCAGCTTTCTATATTGGCCTTTGGTGGAGGCAATGCCATTTTGCCTGAGATGCAACATCAGGTGGTTGAAGTGCATCGCTGGCTTACTGCTACAGAGTTCAGCACCATGTTTGCCATGGCTCAAGCGGCTCCTGGCCCCAATATGATGATTGTACCTTTGGTCGGCTGGCATGTGGCTGGGCCTGCTGGACTGTTCGTGACTTCACTGGCGAAGTTTGGGCCCTCTTCTGTACTGACTGTATTTGCACTCAAATTTTGGAATCAGTTTAAGGATCACCCACTACGTAGCATGTTTGAAAAGGCATTGAAACCCATTACCGTCGGCTTGGTTTTGGTTAGTGCCTATATTATTGCCGCTGCATCTGCTCAGAACTGGTTACTCATCGCAATCGTTATCGTCGCTACTGGTTTAAGCTTAGTGAAAAAACTTCATCCACTGTGGGTCATGCTCTTTGGGGCAGTATCAGGTGCACTGTTTTTATAAACAGTCTGTTCATTATAATCAGTATCCAATAACACATACTTTCTGTTTCACCGTTACTTTCAAATAAATAGTTTAAGCCTTGCATCTGAAAACCAAGATGCAAGGCTTTGCCATTTGAGTCAATAAACATGTGAAAAAAGCAAGGGTTAGGAAATATTTCCACCCAATGCAGTGATTAATTGCGCTGTATTTTTTAATTGGATTTGTTGCAACTCTAATGTGCTCTGTTCAGCTTGTAGCCTTAAATTCTGCGCCGTGACCACTTCCAAATAACTGACTAAACCTGCGTTATAACGTCGCATCACCACTTGTTCATTTTCTTTGCTCAGTTGTAGCAACTGAGCTTGTTCCAATTGTTGTTGCTTCAAACTTGAAGTCTGCATTAAGGCATCATCGACTTCCTTCCAGCCCGTAAGTACAGCTTGCTTATAGGCTGCTAATTTTTCGTCATAGCTTGCCTGCGCTTGAGCAATTTCAGCTTGACGTTTTCCACCATCAAAAATAACCGAAGCCGCTTCTAATCCCGTAGACCATAAGTATGCAGGGGCTTGGAACAATTGGCCCAACACTTGACTATTTAAACTCGCATTAAGACTAATACTAAGATCTGGTAACCAAGCCGTTTGCGCTAAACCCAACTGCGCATGTGTGCTCGCAAGCTCCCGCTCTGCACGAATCACGTCGGGACGTTGCATGAGTAAACGACTGGGTAGCTGCGCAGGTACAGCAGGAATACTCAAACGTTGCTGACGTTTTGCCAATTGAAACTGAGCCACACTTTTACCCTGTAAGACTGACAGCACATTTTCCTGTAAATTGCGTTCACGCTGCGTTTCGATTTGCTGTATTTGCACTTGTTTCAACTGCGTTTCTGCCTGTATTACATCTGCCCGCGCAATCATCCCTGCTGTATATTGATTTTTTAAAATTTGCACCGAACGTAGGTAACTTTTTTGGGTTTGCTGCAATACATCAAGTTGCGCATCCAAAACACGAATGTTCCAATAAGCCTCAGTCGCCAATAACTGCTGATTTAACTTGACTGCGGCTAAGTCAGCCTGCACCGCTTCTAAATTTGCCTGTTGTTCCTCTATCTCTTTTGCTACACGTCCCCACACATCGGGAATCCAACTGGCCTGAACCCCTGTACTAAACTGGCTATTTGGAGAAACATGCTTTGCACCATTACGGTTGGCAGCGCCTTCTAAGCTTAGATTGACAGAACGACTGGCTTTTTGCTGCTCAAGTAAAGCATTGGCTTGTCTATAGCGTGCTTCGGCCTGTTTTAGATTTAAGTTTTCTGCATTTAACTGTTGCAACAGTTGACTTAAAATAGAGTCTTGATAAATGTCCCACCATGCAACTGCCTTACCTTTTAACTTTGCGGTTTCTGTCCAATTAAGCATCGCATATTTGTATTGATCAGCCACTTGAATTATCGGTGTTTTATATTCAGGAGGACGTACGACCGCCGTAGAACTACATGCTGTCAACAACAATACACAACTTAGGCTGAAGACATTTTTATAAACCAAACCTGACATTCTATTTTCCTATTTCTTTATCTATTTGCCTAAGCTTTGCAGCACAAATTTACGTTTAAATCTTGAACAAGATTCAGCCCATTTTTCAAAGAGCAAATACAAAACAGGCGTTGTATACAAAGTTAAAAGCTGTCCAAGCGCCAAACCACCCACAATGACCACACCCAAAGGTTGACGTAACTCTGCCCCTTCACCCCAACTACAAGCCAGCGGAATCGCACCTAATAATGCTGCGGTATTGGTCATTAAAATCGGACGAAAACGTAGAGCCGCAGCAGACAACACAGCTTGATATGCTGACTTTCCTGCACGCCGTTCATATAAAGTAAAATCAATCAATAAAATGGCATTTTTCACCACGATACCAATAAGTAAAAACATGCCCAATAATGCAATCAGGGTAAACTCAAAGTTAAATATCCATAAGGTCAACAGTGCACCCAAAGCCACAGCAGGTATAGTCGATAAAATCGTTAATGGATGCACCACACTTTCATAGGTCACCCCAAGCACGATATAAATCAGCACAATCACCGCAAGAATCAGTAAGGGGGTGCTTAATCCCGCTTGTAAACTTTCTGCCTCGACATCTTTATCTGTGGTCATAAAAACGTTGTTTGGCAACATCACTTCAGTGAGGACAGATCGGATCGCGGCATCAGCCTGTTCATAGCTATAGCCCTGTTTCACCACATAACCAATACCCATCGCGGCGTATTGATTACGTCGATACACCCGATCATTGGTAATTCCATAAGACCATGTCGCAAAGTTACGCAGTGGCACAGCCTGTCCATCTTTATTGGGAACCTGTACATTGGCTAAGGATTCAGGATGTTCCGTGAAGTGTTTATCTACTTCCATGACCACATGAAACTGTTGGGTCTGATCATAAATGGTTGAAATCTGGCGCTGTGAAAATGAATTATTCAATACACTCGAAATGCTTTCAATATCAACGCCCAAACGACGTGCTGCTTCACGGTCTACATCTAGGGTGACATGCTGTGCACCTTCATCCCCCATGGTTTCGACTTCCTCAAGTTCAGGCAGTTTTTGCATGGCCTGTGCAACTTTCGGCACCCATTGGCGTAGCTGTGCAACCTCATCTGACTGTAGTAACAGCATATAATCTTGACCACTGCCACTTGAAAAAGGATCATCCAGTTCTAACTCCTGTTCCACACGCGCTGAGAAAATTGCCCCAGCCTGCCACGGCGCATTTTGTTTCATGCGCTCGACAATGGCATGTGAACTTTGCCCCTCACGTTCCGATTTGGGTTTTAAACTCACCATGAAAAAGGAATTGGTGGTTCCACCTGCTCCCCCTGAAGTTCCAACCACATCTTTTACAGCAGGATCACTCAACAAGCTTTGGCTAAAGGCTGCAATTTTGGGTTGCATAATTTGAAAAGAAAACCCGTCATCACCACGAATAAAAGCCTCAACTCGTCCTGTATCTTGCTCAGGCAATACTCGTTTAGGGAGGTGCTGATAGACATAGAATGAGGCCCCAATCGCACCTAGCCAAAATAAAATCACGACATAGCCATGTGCTAGCATCCATTTTAAAGATATTAAATAAGCATGATTGAACTGCTGCATGCAACGATGGCTAAATTGATATAAAAGCTGATGTTGGTCGCTCTCTAACGGTTTTAAACAACGTGCAGATAAGCTTGGTGTTAACACCAAGGACACAAAAACGGATAACACTACAATAAAAACTAAGGTCAGTGAAAACTCACGGAACAGCCGCTCAATCACACCGCCCATAAACAGCACTGAAATGAAAATCACTACCAATGCCAAATTCATGGCCACTAAAGTCAGCCCCACCTCCTGAATCCCTTTAATGGCGGCCTGTACAGGAGAGTCTCCCTGCTCAATATGACGCTCAATATTTTCCAGCACCACAATCGCATCATCCACCACCAATCCAATAGCGACAATCACCGCCATAATGGAGAGGTTATTGAGCGAAAAACCTGCCAAATACACTAAACTACACGCCCCGACCAAAGTCACCAGCATGGCAATACTTGGTACAAGGGCGCTTTGTACACGCCCTAACATTAAAGCAACGACAATAATCACCAACAGCATGGAAAACAACAGCGTATCTCGGGCTTCCGCTAAGCCTGCGCGAATGATTTCAGAACCATCCATCACCGTAGTCAATTGTGCGTCTGCGGGTATGAGTGATTTTAGTTCAGGCAGTTTTTCTTTGATTTGATCAATGGTCGCAACAGTATTGGCATTGGGTTGACGGCTGATTTTGATAATCACCGCGGGTTTACCATTATGAAAACCACTGACATAACGGTTTTCAACAGAATCTTGCACCTCCGCCACATCTTTTAAACGCACAATTGCTTGAGCATTACGATGAATCACCAAGTTGGCAAAATCTTGCGCTTGTTTTAAATCATGCGACAGTGCAACTTGCCAACGAAGTTGATCGCTTTCAACCACACCTAAAGCTTGTACCGTATTACTTTTTTCAATTGCAGTACGAACTTGTTCCAATGAAACACCCTGTGCAATGAGTGCATTCGGATTTAAGGTGATCCGCACCGCAGGCATAGACGCGCCATCAATTTCAACCTCACCAACTCCACTTATCTGCGCAAGATTGGGCTGGAGTTGATTGCTGGCAATTTCATATAATTTACCCGCAGATAAATGCTCTGAACTGAATGCCAAATAAAAAATTGGGCTTTGGCTGGGATTAACCTTGAAATATTCAGGTGGGCTAGGCATCCCCGATGGAAGCTGCGACATTGCAGCATTAATCGCAGCCTGTACTTCTCTCGCTGCTTCATTAATGTCCGTATCTAAGTCAAAGTGCAAAGTGACTTGCGTTGCATTTTGACTACTAGAGGAATTAATCGCTTTTACCCCAGAAACGCCCATCATGGCCCGTTCTAAAGGTGTTGCAACGGTTGCCGACATACTTTCAGGACTTGCTCCAGGTAAACTGGCCCGCACCACAATGGTCGGAATATCTGCCTGAGGTAAGGACGCCACGGGTAAGCGGAAATACGCCAATACACCAAGCAACACAATTGCAATGCCCAATAACACACTGGCAACAGGACGATGAACCAAAGCAGAGAGCAGTTTCAAGACTCGCTCCTTGTTTCATCAAATTCAGCTAAAGGCAGCTTTGGTTTTTGAAAAGCATGCTGTAAACGGTCAAAAAACAAATAGACCACAGGCGTGGTAAATAAGGTCAGCACCTGACTTAAAATCAAACCACCAACCATGACAATCCCCAGAGGCTGGCGTAATTCAGCCCCTGAACCAGATGCCAACATGAGTGGAATTGCACCGACCAATGCCGCCAATGTCGTCATTAAAATGGGGCGGAATCGCATCAACGCTGCCTGATAAATCGCTTGCTGAGGTGAAAGACCCTCTTGGCGCTGCGCTGCCAAAGCAAAGTCCACCATCATGATGCCGTTTTTCTTCACCAAACCGATCAATAAAATAATGCCGATTAAAGCAATCATATCGAGTGGTCGACCTACCATAAACAGCGCCAATAAAGCCCCGATTGCGGCAGACGGTAAGGTTGAAAGAATAGTGATGGGATGAATAAAGCTCTCATACAACATCCCAAGCACGATATACATGGTCACAATCGCTGCAATCACCAACCAAAAGGTATGCTGTTGCGAGTTTTCAAATGCAGCAGCAGCCCCTTGTAGCTGAAGCTTAACTTCAGCAGGTAAATTGAGCTGCTGTTCTACACGTTGAATGGCTTGGATGGCATCTCCCAAAGCGACGCCTGTTGCAAGGTTGAAAGAGATACCGTTGGCAGGAAATTGAGCTTGCTGCTGTAAAATAATTGGGACACGTTTTTGCACAATACTGGCCACAGAACTGAGTAAAATCGGCTCTCCGCTGGCATTATGGATATAGCTTTGTTCTAAAGCTTGTATACCTTGAGTTAATTCTGGCGCCAGCTCGAGCACAATGCGGTACTGATTCGACTGGGTATATAAAGTTGCAATTTGTCGCTGTGCAAATAGATTTTGCAAAGCCAAACTAATGTCTTCTACTGTTAAGCCGAATCTCGCTGCTGCATCTCGATTGACATCAATATACGCCTGTAAACCTTGCCCAGCATTTTCACTGCTCACTTCTGCAAACTCAGGTTGTTGGCGTAAAGCATCTACCAAGACAGGTGTCCATAGCGCTAAATCTGTGTTTTTTGCTGCTGTCAAACTGAGCTGATATTGGGTTCGACTAATTTTATCTTCAATACTTAACTCCTGCACAGGTTGCATCCAAGCTTGAATACCCTGAACATGAACCAACTCTTCACGCAGACGTGCCATCACTTGATCTGCACCCGCTCGTTCTGCATGGGACTTTAAGTTAATAAGAATTCGGCCATTACTGAGTTTCGGGTTATTGGCATCAATACCAATAAATGAAGACAGGCTTTCAACAGCGGGATCTTTTAAAATTTTAGCCGCTAGTGCTTGCTGGCGCTCACTCATGGCTTGAAATGAAATATCGTCTGGGGCTTCGGTCACTACTTGGATAACACCACTGTCCTGCACAGGGAAAAAGCCTTTCGGAATCATCCAATACAAGAACCCTGCGAATAACACTGTACTGAGCATAACTGTCAGTGTCAGGGTTTGATGCCGAAATACCCATTGTAAAGCTTTTCCATACTGCTGAATGATGCCATCCAAACTCCATCTATTCGCTGAAGTTTGATGCTCTGCTTCTTTTAGTGAAGCTTTGCCTTTGAGCAAATAAGCACACATCATCGGCGTTAAGGTTAAAGAGACCACTAGAGAAATCGCAATTGCAGCCGCCAAAGTCACTGCAAACTCATGGAATAATCGACCTACTACATCGCCCATAAACAACAGTGGAATGAGAACTGCGATCAATGAAATGGTTAAAGAAATGAGCGTAAAACCAATTTCCTTCGACCCTTTGAATGCCGCTTGCATCAGGCTTTCACCCGCTTCACGATGTCGTGCAATATTTTCCAACATCACAATCGCATCATCCACTACAAAGCCTGTGGCAATGGTCAGCGCCATTAAAGTCAGGTTGTTGACTGAAAAACCTAAAAAATACATCAGTACAAACGTACCAATGATTGAAAGTGGAACGGCAATACTCGGAATAATGGTGGCAGATAAATTTCTCAAAAAGAGAAAAGTCACCATGACGACTAAACAGACTGCAAAAACCAATTCCTTTTGTACATCGTGGATTGAACTACGAATACTCTCGGTACGATCGGTCAGTACACGAATTTTGACGTTTTCGGGCAGGTTCTTTTGCAGCTCAGGCAACAACTGCTTAATCTGATCGGCCACTTGAATCACGTTGGCATTCGGTTGGCGCTGTACATTCACCAAAATGGCGGCTTGACTGTCTGCCCATGCCGCCATATAGCGGTCTTCACTGCCTTCAATCACCTGTGCCACATCTTTTAATCGAATTGGGGCACCGTTATTCCAGCGTAAAATAAGGCTTTCATAGTCTCCAATTGAACGAATTTGATCATTGGCATCCAGCATCGTACTGCGATATGGCCCATCAAAACTGCCTTTGGGTTGACTGGCATTGGCGGCATTGATTGCCGTGCGGACATCTTCGGCACTTATTTTATAAGCGGCAAGTGCAGCAGGATTCATTTGCACCCGTATTGCTGGTCGTTGCCCACCAGCAAGGCTCACCATCCCCACACCCGTCAGTTGAGATAGCTTTTGTGCCACCCGAGTATCCACCATGTCATAAACCGTGGTGAGGGGTAAAGTTTCTGAACTAATTGCTAAGGTAATGACCGGCACATCGGCCGGATTGACCTTTCGATATACGGGTGGTGTTGGCAAATCACTTGGCAATTTACTGCTGGCAGTGCTTAGTGCAGATTGTACTTCTTGCTCCACTACACCCAATTCAGCACTTAACTCAAACTGTAAGGTAATGACAGATGCCCCAACAGAACTCTGCGAAGACATTTGTTTTAAGCCCGCAATTTTGCCCATTTCCCGTTCAAGCGGTGCAGTGATAGTCCGTTGTACCGTGTCGGGGTTTGCCCCAGGCTGAAAGGTATAGACCTGAATAATGGGATAGTCGACCTGTGGTAGGGCTGATACGGGTAAAAGTCGCCAAATCAATAGTCCACTAAACAGCAATGCCAACATCAACAACGTGGTTGCGACTGGACGGACAATAAAGAACTTTGAAATATTCATGTCTTATCCAACAGCAGGTTTTGATGTGGCCATCGCTTGAGGTTGATCCGAGACAATTTGAACTTCTTTGCCTTCTGCAAGACGATCAATCCCTTCTAAAACCACCTGCTCCGTTCCGTTTAAACCTGTTAAAACTTGAATCTGACCGTTAGAACTTAAACCCAAAGTGAGCATACGAATTTCTGCTTTTTTCTTCGGATTAACGATATACACATAAGTCCCTTTGGCCCCATGTTGCACGGCGTCACTTGGAATGCTGACAGCGTTTCGAATAGTGTGTGCATTTAAACGAACATTGACAAACTGATTGGGAAATAAGACATCATCACGATTATCAAAAATGGCTTTAATCTTTAATGTGCCTGTATTGGCATCAATCTGGTTATCCAACGCCTGTACATGACCAACCGCAAGCTGCTTTTGTTCTGCTTTATCCCATGCCTTGACTGGGACTTGATGTCCCTGTTTCATGTTGTTACGCAAATGAGCCAAATCATGTTCAGCCACTGAAAACTGTACATAAATAGGATGAACTTGAGTGATGCTGACCAAACCTGTCGTGTCATTGGCCTGTATTAAATTACCTGCATCTTTCTGCTGAAAACCAACTCGACCATTAATCGGCGAATAAATTTTGGTATAAGACAATTGTAATTTGGCTGCATCAACCTCAGCTTGATTGGCCTGTATTTTCCCTTTCAACTGATTGACTAAAGCTTGCTGTTGCTCTACTTGTTGTTTAGCAATTGAGTCTTGCTTAAAAAGCAGTTGATAACGTGCTAACTCCGTTCCTGCATTTCGGAGTTGCGCTAAGTTTTGCTGTTGTGTGCCTTCTGCCTGTGCCAAAGCCACTTGAAATGGTGCAGGGTCAACTTGAGCAAGAAGTTGTCCTTTTTGAACCGTCTGACCTTCTTTAAAATAAATCTGCTTGAGAACACCAGAAACCTGAGTTTGCACATTCACTGTATGGGTCGGAACAACTGTACCGATGGCTTTAATTTCCACCTGCAAGTCTTGTCGCTGTACAGACACGATACGTACAGGCACAGGTTTATCCCATTGACTATATTCTTCGCTAGGCTGCGACATAGTATTTTTCCAATACAGCCCTCCCATGCCTAACAACAAAATGACAATAATCAAGCCAATATAATATGTTCGACGATGAAGAAAATGCTTTGCTGGGTCGTTATTGTTCAATGGCTCACTCATTACATTTCCTATTCATTACAAAAAATTCTCGCCCAACACGTACTGTTCAAAACGATAAGACCCATACAATTTTTTAAAATTTGATCAAATTAAGTATTTAAAAAATTGACACTTCTTATTACAAATCACGCATATCTATTTATAAGACGGATGAAAACCTAAAAAAGCTCACAGCAAATGTTGCGTTTTGTAATTGCATTTAATAATGATTATCATTAATATTCAACCATTCATTTACTTATTCCACTTTTACTGCTGAGATTCAGGATATTTTTCTAGGGTCATGAGTTGAAAATATGAACTTAAATGTCCAAAAAAAAATGTGGTTTAGCCAGATATACAGCACACACCAAACCACGCTGTTGTCATGGTTTAAACATAAATTGCAACATCATCATCAGTCTGAAGACCTGAGTCAGGAGGTGTTTTATCGTGCACTTAAAAGTGAATACTGTTTTGAAAAAATTAAAGAGCCTCAAGCATGGCTCTTGGGTATTGCAAAACATGTGATTATTGATCACTGGCGACATCAACATGTTGAAAGGTTGTATTTAGATGCTTTGACTCAGTTACCTGAAAACTACTACCCTTCGGCAGAGCATGAGGTGTGCATTCGAGAAACGCTTTATCAAGTACATCGCATGCTTGAGAAGCTACCGACGCGTACAGCACAGGTCTTTCTAATGTCCCAGTTAGATGGTCTCACCTATCGGGTGATTAGTGAGAAATTGAATATTTCTGAAGCAACGGTAAAAAGAGATATGAAACAGGCTTTTTTAGCTTGTATAAGTCTTTTATAATCCTGTTGATTAATTCATCTTATTATAACACTTATGCCACAGCACTCTTCTTTACCTAATCATATCCTAGATGAAGCAGCCGATTGGCTGGTACTGATTCATTCTGGAGAGGTAACCGAGGAACAACGAGAGCAATTTGAGCAGTGGAAGTCAAAAAATAAAGAACATGCTTTGGCTATTTCACAGATTGAACGTTTTACACAAGGATTGTCTGATTTACCCAATTCTTTCCAACCAGATACCTTAGTTAAGTCTAAACATACATTTAGCACCTCTTTAAAGCACAATATGCTGTTTGGATTATCAGGGTTCTGCATTATTGGCTTAAGCCTTTATTGTATCCCTTGGGCAAAGCTACAAGCTGATTACCATAGCCAAGTGGGTGAAATTAAAACTGTGCCTTTAGCGGATGGCACAGAATTGATTTTAGCCAGTAATAGTTATGTCAATATCGACTTTTCAAAACAAACCAGACAAGTTGAATTGGTTGAAGGTGAGATTTATATTCAGACGGCAAAAGATCCGAAGCATCGCCCATTTATAGTCACGACCAAAGATGGAAAGATTGAAGCCTTAGGTACACAGTTTACAGTTCGCCAAGAAGACGAATATCGCACTAAAGTCAAAGTTTATGAACATGCGGTAGCCTTATATCCTGCCAAAACAGATACACGCAAACTTCTACAACAAGGTCAACGTACCAGTTTTGATGCCGATACAATTTCAGCCATCAATCCACTGAAGAATGAGCAACCGTATTGGACGCAACATCTACTGGTTGTGGAGCAATGGCCACTTAAAAAAGTGTTAGATGAATTGTACCGTTATCAAAATGGAACCTATTTTCTCGCTCCTGAGCTTGAAAATGTGCATGTTTCAGGCGTATTTTCATTAAAAAACCCAAAACAAAGCCTAGAGAACTTGGCCTATACCCATCAGCTTGAGCTGGATTATTACAGTTCATATCTATTAAAAATAAAAAAAAGATAAAAATATGACCCTTTTTTTGAGCTGACTCGACTTATACAGAAATACACTCCCAGTCGAGAACACCGCATGAAGGATTATCAGGCAAAAAGTAGATTAGCAATGGCTATTCGGGCAGTTTTATGGGGCATGCCACTAATGGCAGGAAGCCTTACCACTACTGCTATTTATGCTGCCACAACTTATCCTGTGAATATTACAAAACTCCCTTTGGATCAGGCATTGAAGCAACTCGCAATCCAAACGGGTACCACGATCAGCTATGACGCAAAGACACTCTCAAGTTTGCAAGCCAAAGCACTAAAAGGTAATTATGCAGTCGATGAGGCTCTGGCTGTATTATTACAGCCTTATGCTTTGGTTGCAGTAAAAGTAAATCATGGTGGTTACAGCATTCAAGCGAAACAACGAGTTCAAGCTGAAACACGAGATGTTCAACTCGAAGCTATTCATAGCCAAGCCAATAAAAATGCTCAAAGTAGTCAGGCGACGAATCCAGATGGATCAGCTCAACTTGCAACTATTTCCCTTAAAGCAGATCAAGGCAATAATTTAACAACCGAAGGTTCTGGCCTTTATACAGCTAAAGCAACCACTGCATCTACAGGTTTAGCACTATCACTAAAAGAAACGCCACAATTGGTGAGTGTCATTACCCGCCAACAAATGGAAGATCAAAACCTGACGCAACTGACCGATGTTGTTTCACAAGCCGCAGGTTTAACCATTAGCCAAAATGGTAATATCGGCAGTGATAACTCACCTATTTATGCACGCGGTCAAACAGTTGATAACTATTTGCTTGATGGCGTAAAGCTGATGAGTTCATATACCAGTATCTTTCAAAGCCAAGACACTGCTTTATTTGACCGTGTTGAAGTGGTGCGTGGCGCCAATGGTTTAATGACTGGTGCAGGCTCTGCCAGTGCCAGTATTAATATGGTGCGGAAAAACCTTTGCAAGATTTTAAAGCTTCCGTCAGCACCAGTGCAGGTTCTTGGGACACCTATCGTACCGATATTGATGTCTCTGCACCATTAAACCAAGCAGGCACGATCCGTGGAC
This sequence comes from Acinetobacter sp. SW-226, assembly GCF_055632855.1. Lineage (NCBI taxonomy): Bacteria > Pseudomonadati > Pseudomonadota > Gammaproteobacteria > Moraxellales > Moraxellaceae > Acinetobacter > Acinetobacter sp. SW-226. Next base: position 2,147,027 of record NZ_CM145752.1, read on the forward strand.
GTACTGTTCTAGCCTACCAAACGGGCGATTCTTATATTGACCGTTATAGTGAGGAACGTAAAATTGCCTATGGAGTGGTTGAAGCAGACCTTACAGAAAAAACCAAAGCCAGTTTAGGGGTCAGCTACCAACAAATAGATATTTCAGGCATTGCTCGTGGTGGTTTACCTTCATTTTATACCGATGGTAGTCTCATCAACTGGTCACGTTCAGATTCGAATGCTGCAAGTTGGAGTAGTTCTGACCGAACAACAACTGCATATTTTGCAGATATTGAGCACCAATTTAACGAACGTTGGAAACTGAAAGGCACTGCATCTCGAACAATTACCGCTTCTGATGAAATTGTCGGTTATGGGTACTCACGCTCAGGAATTAATAAAGAAACAGGGGCTGGTACTTTACTTTATGGATCTCATTGGGACTATGAACCAACTCAGGACTTATTTAACTTAACCTTAAATGGTTCATTTGACTTACTCAACCAAACCCATGATGTGGTTTTAGGTACAACCTATGCCAGAAGTAAAAATAAACGCCCAACCTATTCGGGTTGGAGTGTAAATACTTTAGATAATATTTTCGAGTGGGATGGAAATACACCTACACGCCCTGAAATGCCAATTGGCGGCTGGTACAGCAATGATGAGAAAAGCCTATCTGTATTTGGTGCAGTACGTCTAAAACTAGCAGATCCCCTAGCTGTGATTTTAGGAACACGTGTTGAAAATTGGCAACGTACAGATAATGAGTACACGTACTCAAGTCAAACTCTGGATGCTTCAAAACGCGAAGAAAAAGGTAAAGTCATTCCTTATGTGGGCATTACTTATGATTTCACAGAGCAATGGACAGGTTATGCAAGTTATACCAATATTTTCTTACCACAAGACAAGAAATCAGTCTCAGGTGGCTATGTTGATCCACTGGTAGGAAATAGTACGGAACTCGGTATTAAAGGTGAATTCTTTGATAACCAATTAAACATTGGTGCCGCACTCTATCAAACCCAAGAAGATAATAAAGCCATTGCTTTAGATGAACCAGATTCAGATGGCAATACGGTTTACCGTACCGAATCTGGCACAAAAAGTCGTGGTTTTGAAATAGAAGGCACAGGCAAGTTAACAGATACATGGCAAGTTTCTGCAAGTTTTTCACGAAATATCTCTCAGGACAAAGATGGTAATAATTTAAATACCAACATTCCAAATAATACCGCTAAATTATTTAGCACTTATACTCTGCCTTATTTCAATGAAGCATTAACTGTTGGTGGTGGACTACGCTGGCAAAGTGAGATTTATCAAGATAATGGGCCAAACGGTACTCGTTTCACACAAGACAGCTATGCATTGGTTGACTTGATGGCGCGCTATAAGATCAATGAAAACCTACTGCTGAACTTCAATTTAAATAACTTATTTAATGAAAAATATCATCTATCAACCACCAACAGCTATTATGGTGCACCTACCAACTTTAGAGTAGGTCTGAAATACGACTGGTAAACTTAAATCTAAGAAATAAGTTATACCAATCTTTCACTCATCATTGAGTTCTATATCTGCGGCATTATTTTTGTATGAAAGTAATGCCGCTTTTTTATGTATTATTTTTCTCTAATGAAACGCGTCAGCTAGACAAAACGTTATCTCTTGTCCAAAAGTGCCTTCAAATTTTGTTGTACTGCAGGCCATTCAGTTTTTAAAATACTGTACACATACGTATCTCTTAAAATATCGTTTTGTACAATTTGATGACTTCTAAGCACCCCATCTAATTTTGCCCCCAAACGCTCAATTGCCGTCCGACTTTTAAAATTAAAAGAGGATGTACGGAACTCAACCGCAATACAATTCAAAATATCAAATGCATGCGTAAGCAGCAGATTTTTACACTCCGTATTGACATAACTGCGCTGCGCGGACTGGCTATACCATGTTGAACCAATTTCAACACGGCGGTGCTGGACTTCTATATTCATAAAAGTCGTCATCCCTAACAGCCTCCCACTGTCTCGTTCTTCCACCGTAAATGGCAACATACTCCCCAACTGCTGTAAATCTAGGCGGCGTTGGATTTCCGCCGTCATCTGCTCAGGTGAAGGAATGCGGGTATACCACAGTTTCCATAGCTCGCCATCACGTACTGCATCACACAGTGCTGGTGCATGTTCCAACTTAAGCGGTTTTAATGTAATTCGTTCACCCTGTAAAACTACAGGTTTGAAGCACTGCATGGCTCACTCCTTATATTTCAATTATTTAACACAGCTCAAAATATTGTTATATGGACGTATTTTTTGCTGCTGCAATCAGATGCATCGCGTCTGCAATCTCAACCTGCCCGGTTTCTTTCAGTGCATTTGCCACACCTAGAACATCTCGCTGATCTTTGTTTTGTCCAAGTTTCAATTTGCCCTGCAAACGCGTAATTTCAATTTCAATCCCTACAATTGCTTTTAACATGGGTTCAAGATAATCCTTAGGTGCATCCGACATTTTCCATGGCTCTGGCTGTGTTGCTTCATAAGTTCGTGTCAAACGTGCCACCACACCACGCACATAACGCTCATCATCTCGAATAGTTACTCGACCATAAGCATGTACCACTCGATAGTTCCATGTCGGCACTTGCTGATGATGATCTTGTTTGCTGGGATACCACTGCGGTGAGATATAAGCATCTCCCGCTCGAAAGACCACCATCACTTCATCACCATTATTCACATCCTGCCAAACAAGATTATGTCGAGAAACATGAGCATGTAATATCCCAAGTTCAGTATGATCGACTTGTAACTCAAAAGGTAAATGGTTTGCATCTAAACCACTTCGTCCATGGGTAAACAAAATACCCAATGGATAATTCTGTATGAGCTGATGTAGCTCTTCAACTTGGGTTACTTCAAATTCTGCAGGGATATACACAGCTTTGCCTCCTTGAGCTCATTATTGCTGTATTTGTTGTTGTAAATTCTCTGGTTTAATTGGATTATTCAAAAGTACCAGTATGTATTACTTTGAGTAGACCAGAATTATGGCAAGAATGGCAAAAGTCGTAGAACTTCCTTCTATCACAAAGCTTAATAAAATACAGGGACAAATAGCCGCTCAACTGATTCAAGCCTTACGACAAGCAGTACAAAATGGCGATTTACAAGCGGGCGACCCTTTACCCTCGTCACGTGAATTGGCGATCACATTAAGTGTCTCACGGGGCACCATAATTGAAGTATATGATCAACTCTTAGCTGAGGGCGTTTTAGAAGCACGTGAGCGTCAAGGCACTTTTGTTTCAGATAACTTGGCACGTTCAAAGCGTCAGCAAACTCAGAAGTGGACAAACACACACGCTACTCAAATTCAGCTAACACCAGCAGCTCAGGCCTATGCTGAAGTATTGAAAGAATTTAAACCACTTCCCCATCTTCCCTTTGCAGTCTCTGTACCTGTTGGACGCACCCAACCAAATGATATTTGGAGAAAATTTGGCAATCGCTACCGCGCACGGGGCGTCGCAGCACCCTCTGGGTATGATGACCCACAAGGTGTATTTTCCTTACGTGTTGCAATTGCTGACTATGTACGACGCTCTCGTTCAGTACACTGTGAAGCTGAACAAATAGTCATTACTAGTGGCATCCAACAGGCACTCTATATCTGTAGTCAGATTCTATTTAAAGCACAAGATCAAGTCTGGGTCGAAGACCCTGCTTATCGAGGGACAACTGCCCTATTAGAAAACTCAATACAACCCTTAAATATTGTTCGCGTGCCCGTAGATGAAGAAGGAATTCAAGTCGATACAGGTATAAACCTTGCGCCAAATGCCCGTGCAGCCTTTGTCACCCCATCTCACCAATATCCAATTGGCATGCCCATGAGTTTAGCCAGAAGAACCGCATTACTCGCTTGGGCCAAACAGCAAAGCGCTTGGATTATTGAGGATGATTATGACAGTGAACTGCGCTACAGTGGTCAGCCTTTTCCAGCCTTGCAAGGGTTAGCACCTGAACAAGTCATCTATTTAGGGACATTTAGCAAAGTACTGTTTCCATCACTGCGACTCGGCTATGCCGTACTGCCCAAAGCTTTGGTGTCCCCTTTTTGTGGATTACGTGTTCTGATCGACCGTCATCCTCCCTCTGCTGATCAGCATGTTCTGGCTGCCTTTATTCAAGAAGGTTATTTAGAACGCCACATTCGACGGATTCGCAATGTCTATGCTGAGAACCGTCGATATTTGATTGGCATGATTGAGCGTTATATTCCAAAACACTTAGGTTATTTACAAGCTGGAGATCAAGGTATGCATATGGTGCTATGGCTTGCAGATTACATGGATGATCGGGAAATTGCTCAAGCGGCACTAGATGCTGGCATTGCAATTAAAGCGGTTTCCCCGACCTTTTCGTTAGAACGTAAACGCTCTGGATTAGTGCTTGGTTTAGGAGATTTTGATCAGGATCAGATAAAAAAAGCTATCCAAACTGTAGCAATTATTTTGAAATCTCATGCCAAACCGAACCGGATTGAAAGAAGTTAAATTAATATTTATTTCACGTGATATATCATTATATTGCGTATAATACACATGAAATGACATTCAGAGATAAAGCTACATTGTCGATAAAATGAAGCTCTCTCCCCTAAACAAAACTGCTCCATTCAGCGAATAGGTAAAAGATACAAACGAAATGAATTCAAAAAAAGCAACATTGATTGGTCTAGGTGCGATTTTATTATGGAGTTTAATTGTTGCCCTGATTAAAGAAGTAAGCCATGCTTTTGGCGCTGTTGGTGGAGCCGCCCTCATTTATTCATTGGCTTCTGTTTTTTTGCTGCTCTCCTTTGGTTGGACTCGGTTAAAAGAATTTCCTCTTCCTTATCTGATATGGGGAAGTTTACTGTTTGTCTCTTATGAAATTTGCCTTGCCCTGTCCATTGGTTACTCAACCAGTAGTCGACAAGCCATTGAAGTTGGTATGGTGAACTACCTGTGGCCGACCTTTACCATTATCTTTGCGATTGTATTTAATAAACAAAAAGCCAATTTTCTCATCGTACCCGGCTTTTTTATCTCACTAGTTGGAATTTGTTGGGTATTAGGCGGTGATCAAGGATTAAGCCTTAAGGGCATGCTAAGCAACGTTCAAAATAACCCTCTAAGTTATGGCTTAGCATTACTCGGCACCGTACTTTGGGCGTCTTATTGCACCATCACCGCAAAAATGGCAAATGGTAAAAATGGGGTGACGCTCTTTTTCATTTTAGTTTCAATTGTGCTGTGGGTTAAATGGTTGTTGTTAGGTGAAGGCACTTTGATTTTTGAACTGCAACCCACCATTTATTTAGTCCTTGCAGCCTTTGCGATGGGTATGGGCTATGGTGCATGGAATATTGGTATATTGCATGGCAATGTCACCCTATTGGCTGCTGCGTCGTATTTTATTCCTGTATTTTCCGCTGTAGTTTCCGCTGTCATTTTAAGTACGCATTTAACTTTCAGTTTTTGGCAAGGTGCTTTGATGGTCTGTCTCGGCGCTTTATTGTGTTGGGTTTCAACCAAAACCAAAGCTTAAATTCTTAACAATAGAGTCTATTTCAGGAAAATTTTCAGCTCTAACGCTTATCCTTAAAACCCGTAACTTAATAAAAAAGCCAACGATGACATTACATGCGTTGGCTTTTTTATTGTTTCAAAACAGTGGATGGATATTAGCGTTCACGCAGTGCTTCTTTGGCTTTGTTAAACGGTTTAATTAAATAGTCCAGCACCGTCTTGTGCCCTGTTTTAATATCTACGACTGCCACCATACCTGGTGTAATGTTAAATTGTTTACCCTGCTTATTGATGAGTTTGTCTGAATCTGTACGGATATAAGCACGATAATAGAACTGATCTTGTTTAACTTCATCTCTTAATGTATCGGGTGAAATGACCGTCACTTTCCCATGTAAACCGCCATAGATTGAATAATCATAGGCTGTCACTTTCACCAAAGCTTCTTGGTCAGGTCGAATAAAAGCAATATCGCGTGGCGATATACGGGCCTCAATTAAAAGCTGTTCATCTAAAGGAACGATGGTCATCAATTTTCCATTTTGTGGAATGACTCCACCAATGGTCATGACATCAATTTCTTTGACAATGCCCCGTACAGGTGTCTTGAATACAGTACGCTGCAAGGTATCCGTTTTGCCTTTAATCACCTGTGCTTGAGTTTCAATATCAATATTGGCTTTGGCCAATTCTTCCCGTGCTTTGACATAATATTGATTGCGAATATCGTTCATCTGATTTCGAAGGTCATTGGCCTCTCGTTTCAAACGAAGTACCTCAACTTCGCTGGCTGCCCCTTTTGCAACAAGGGGTTCTGTCATCGCAAGCTCCTGTTCCACTAAAACCAAAGCCTGACTTAAGCCAGATATCGAATCATTTAAATTCGAACGGCGAGATTGATATAATGCAGTTTCTTCACTGACTAGCTTCGGAATTTTTAATACATCTTCAGAGAACACCAAGGGGGTAGAATTGACCTCCGCACGAAGTCGTGCCGCTGTCGCTTTTGACGCAATTAAGAGCGACTCTGACTCACCTACATTTGAAGCAAAACGAGTCGGGTCCAACTGTGCTAAGATTTGCCCTTGCTTGACAATTTCCCCTTCACTGACATACAGCTTGGTTAATATGCCACCTTCTAAAGATTGAATCGACTGTTCTTTAGAAGATGGAATCACTTTGCCTGTACCCGTAGAGACTTCTTCTAATTCAAAAACCATGCCCAAGCCAGCAAAACGAGCAATCCAATACAAATCATCCAGATGAACTTGCTAACACTCGGCAAAGGCGGTTGAAAGTTGAGAGCAGAAACGCTTTTTTTAGTAGACTCCGTTTGACTCATGACTTCAGCACCTCAGCAGTTTTTTGTTGTTTTGATTGATTTAGAATCTGATCTCGCGGTCCATCCATCACGATCTTTCCATCATTCACCACAATAATCCGATCAACAAGTTCTAAGACCGCACGACGATGCGTCGCGATAATCATGGTTTTTGGTCTTAGCCATTGCTTCAAATGATCAATTAATTGTTTTTCTGTGACTTCATCTAAAAATGATGTTGGTTCATCAAGCAATAAAATATTCGGCTGACAAATTAATAAGCGCGCCATTAACAAAGCTTGACGTTGTCCACCTGAAAACCCAGTACCACCTTCTAAAATTTGAAAGTCGAGTCCTTCTTTCTTGGCTTGGATAAAATCGAATGCGCCTGTAATTTTTAAGACATTTAAAATTTCTTGATCACTGGCCAAGGGTGCACCCAGCGTCAAATTCTCTCTCACTGTACCAAAAAAGAGATGTGCATTTTGATTGAGCAACCCCATATCCCGTCTTACATCAGCAGGATCAATCAGCCTTAATTCAAGCCCATCAAGTTTAATTTTGCCTTGTGTAGGTTCTTGCATTCCGGATAACAATTGCAGAAGGGTCGATTTACCTGCACCATTTCGTCCAAGAATTGCAATCTTTTCACCAGGTATTATAACGAGTTGAGAAATATATAAATTGGTTTTTTCATCTCCATCACTGTATTTAAAACTGACATCTGTTAACTCATAGTTACCATTAATCACAGGACGATGAATTAAATGCACCCGATCAGGTTGATCGACCGAGCGTTTCATCAATTCATCTAGACCTGTTTTTGCAACTTTTGCCTGTTGGAAACGGCCAAGTACACCTGTAATTTGAGCTATAGGTCCAAGCATGCGGGAAGACAGCATTGAACACGCCACTAGTGCCCCTGTGGTCATTTCACCTTTCATCACAGCAAAACAACCTACTAAGACGACAACTGCAAAGGTCAACCCTTGAATCTTCTGTGTCCATGCATTCAAAACACCTACCAACTTTCTCTGACGCATAGAAATATCCGCAGAAATTTCATTCATTCGGTTCCATTGATTTTGAAACCTAGACTCAGCTCTCAATAGTTTAATGTCTTCAATGCCCTGTACCACTTCAACGAGCATGGCATTACGAATCGCACCCTCACGCATACCTTCTTTAGCCAGTTCTGCTAAAGGCTTTTGAATCAGCAGACCTGGTAAAATCATCAGGGGGACAACCACAAGCATGACCCAAAACAGATTGCCGCCAATGAGCCAAAAAATAACTAAGAACATTAAGAAGAAAGGTAAGTCGGCAATTGCTGAAATGGTGGTTGAGGTGACTAGTTCACGAACCCCTTCTAATTCTCTAATTTGAGAAATAAATGTCCCAGTAGATTTTGAACGTTCTTTATTTTTAATGCGTAAAGCATGACCAAATACCCGATCCGATATTTTTAAATCTGCTCTTTTACCGATAATGTCCGATAAAAGAACCCGTGCAACGCGTATCGAAAACTCAAAAATTGCGGCAATTAATACTCCACCTGCCAGTACCCACAACGTTGGGATTGACTGTGCAGGAATAACACGGTCATAGACATTCATAGAAAATACAACGGTTGCTAATGCAAGGATATTTGCCATTAATGAGGCAAACATAATGTCGATATAACGTTTCCAGTCCTGTAATACAATGCCCCAAAACCAACTGGCTTCATAAGGCTTGATATATTCATCAACACGGACATCACTCACCGATTTTTCAGGTCTAATGATATAAACAAAGCGAATATGTTCTTGTAGTTTAGTAATGGTATAGGTTTGTGTAAGCCCTTCGTCAGCACTGAACTGGATGCTGATATTGCCATCTGAATCTGCTTTTTCAATTACTGCAACTTGTCCATCTGATAACTCGACAACGACAGGTAACAACCATGGGTTGAGTAAATCTTGACTGAATGGCACTTGACGTAAACTCATCCCCAGTTGACGGGTTATGAGTGTCAGGGTCTCCGCGATAGAATCACTCTGATTCCAGTTCAGTTGCAAACGCAGTTGTTCTTCTGATGTTTCGATACGATAGTGCTTTGCAATACGAAGCACTGCTTTTAGCCATGGTTGGTAATTCAATGAACTGCTCATGACACCACCTCAAGCCCCTGAATAGGCGTATTATTTAACTGATAAACCGCTCTACTACGTCCAGTAATTTCAATGTATCGAATCAGTGCTGTATAAATATCATAGCGCGCAGCCTCAATTTCCTGAGCTGCACCATGTATTGCTTGTTCTGCATTGAGCAAGTCAATAACAGTTCGTGTTCCTAATTTATATTGTTCTTGATAGAGTTCTTTGGTTCGTTTTGTAGTTTCACGTCGTTGAGCAAGAACCACCATTTGCTTTTGCTTACTTTCTACTTCTGTCTGAATCAAACGAGTTTGATCAAGCACATCTAAATAAACGGTGCTCACTTGCGCTTTAGCTGCTTCTTCTGCATAGCTGGCAGCGCGGTTTCTCGCACTAATCGCGCCCCCTTGGAAAAAGGTGCTTGAAGCTTCAAGCATGATTGAATTATAAAAACCATCATCTTCGTTATTATTGGGATTGCGCCCATTTACCGCCTGACTCAGGCTGCCTTTAATATTTAATGTTGGATAGATATTTAATTTGGTTTGTTGCTTCTGAAATTTCGCAATCTGAACCGCTGTTTGCGCTGCCATCATTTTGGAAACGTTATTAAAATCAATTTCTTCGTATAACCCTGCTTTTTCAACTAAAAAACTTGGCATATTTACATTTACATTTGAAACGTCGTAGCCCAATAAAGTTCTTAGTTTTTGTTGGTATTGATGTAATTGAGCCTCCTGAACCACTTTAGTCGATTGTGCGGCTTCTAAATTTGATTGCGCCTGTATTGGGTCTGCTTGACTGCTGATACCTGCTTGTGCGCGTAACCTCGCAATTTCGGCGATACGACCAATACCGCTGATTTGCTGATCGGCAATTTTTACGAGCTCTTCATAGCGTTTGATATTCACAATCGCGTTGGCGACCTGATGTGAAATATCATCTATTTCAAGCAATAACTGCGCCTGATCTTGCATCAGTTTCGCTTGCTCTACCGTCACTGCACTTTTTACTTTTCCGAAGTCATACAACATTTGTGTCGCTGAAATACTAAAAACTTGTCGGCCACGCTCTCCCGTCGTAAAGTCGCCAGTATTGAATCCTCCTGAAATTTGAGGAAAATACTGTGATTTGACGGTATCAATATTTGCTTGCTGCTGAGCAACTTCTGCGATGCCTTGAGTAATTTCAGGGCGACGTTGCAATGCCTGCCGAATCGCATCTAAAAAATCCAGTTGGCTTCTTTTTGTTACAGCGACAGACCTTACACGACTACTTGGTATGTCAGTCGTCACTGCATCGCTTATTTTTGGTAACTCTTGGGCTGACGATGTATTACTAAATAACCGATTAAAATCATTAATTTTAATCGTATTGGCTCGATCATCAGGTTTAGGCTGCCATATTTGGCTGATTTTACTTTTAACAGGAGATGATTGCTCTGTATTGGCACTTGCGAATGTCGCGGAAAACAATAAAGCTAAACTTAAATATAAAGATAAGTGCCAAAGACCAAATCTCTTAAACATATAAACATAATGTGTTCTTTTTTCGGCAATAGATCCTTTGTTCTTTAAAATAATTGATTCAGAGTTTGATCCAGAGCGAATCATGTCCTTTTTTTTCATTGATAGAATTTCTCATTTGCCAACATGCGCACTTGCTGTGTTTTCGGATACTTTTTTTCTGTTAGCAATTTCTGCATAGCCTCCAACCCTTGTTTTTTATATGTTTTACAATAGGTTGCTGCGACAGCCAATTCATCTAATGCGCGCCATTCATAGACACTAGCATCAACAAATAAACCATCAGTTGGTACAGGGATGTCAATTGCCTGAACTGCAAAATAGCAAGCTAGATCAAAATCTTTTTTTAATCGGTGAAAACGAGCTAACTCGTAAAGTGGTTCTGCACGATGTTGCTTTGCAAGCCAACTCTTTAAATATTCACGATGTACAACTCCCTCATCCAAACCCAAACGATCAGCCATTTGTGCTGCACGGAACTGTGCCATCCAACGCTCTTCTTCCCAACCCTCTGCTGCTGCTCGTTTTAAATAGAACTCTCGACTCTTTTCAAGCATCCCAGCATCACGATAACTTTGAGCAAGATAAAAAACGTAGCGCAAATTATCTGGTTCATCTTTTAAACCCTGCTCAAGTAGTACAATGTCCTTTAAATAAGTGTCCTTGGTCTGTGCACGAGCACCGTCATGCTGAACAAAAATATTAAGTCCTTCTAATGTTTGCCAACGATGGAGTTGCTCAGAATGAAGATATTCATGTAATACACCTTTCCAACTCCACTCTAGAGCTGTAGAAATCATGGCATTGCGTCGATAACGCAATGCTCCATAAATCACAGGAAAATAATAGGCTCTCGCCGTAAGTGCAGGTAAAACAAAATCTTCAGCGGCTTGCAGTTGTTCATCCGCATCAATAAATAAAAGATAGTCCGCACTAGAAAGGTCTTCAGATACGGCAAGTTGTAGTGCCTCTGTACGGTTGTACCCAAAATTTTTCCAAGGCCGTTCATATAACTGCCCAGGAATGTCTTTTAAATAATCTTGAATAATCTCCTGCGTGCCATCTGTCGATCCTGTATCTACAATGCACCATGAATCTATCCAAGGTCTAACCGACGCCAAACATCTTAAGATGACATGCGCCTCATTTTTCACAATCATATTTAGGCGTATATGCTTTTTCATTTTTTACTTATATCCAATTCATCAAATACATAGAGAAGAGATGCTTTGTGTTTAAGCCCACAAAGCATCCTTTTTATTCATTTCCTGCTATTTAGAAAATGATTTGATTATTGTCTAACAGTGTTTTGAGTTGATCTTCGGCAGTTGCACCTAAAGAACTAGCCGTAATATTTTCTAGCACCAACAGGTCTGATTTGACAGTAAAGTTCGTTCCACTACCATCACGGTCAATTGCAATCACTGCATGTCCATTCACATCAGTTGTAACAGAAATGTAGTTTCCTATATTCGTCGCAGTCTGATGACCATCGAGCAATGCAGAGACATCAATTTTATCTGCCCCTAAACCGACCGTAAAATCAGTCCAAGTGTCAGTGCCATTACCACCTCTAGCATCTAAATTATCTAGAAGTTCATATAGCGCTGTGTCATTACCCGTTCCACCAGTGAGTCTGTCATTGCCTGACCCTCCGATCAGCAAGTCATTCCCTGCGCCACCAATGAGCGTGTCATTTCCATCACCGCCACGTAACAGATCATTACCAGCACCACCCGTTAATGTGTCATTCCCAGCATAGCCATATAAACGTACACCTTCTGTTGCCGCAGAATGGTTTAGATTGTCAGTGACATTGGAACCTTCGAAGATAAATTCATCGCCATTGCTGAAACTATCGAGCAAGTTCACATCAATTAAGCTACCGCCACTTGCTGATGAGGAGGCTCCTTGACTATCAATGGCAGTCATTGAAACCGAGTCGAGAACATTCGCAGTCAACAAATTACCTGTGAGCAATGTGCCATCTTCCGCTCTCATTTCAACAGCGGCTAAAAGCTCATTGATGGCTAAATTACTGATTGTTCCACCATCTAGCGCAGTAATAATCAACGTATTGCTATAGCCGAGTAGATTGAGTAAACCACCATCTGTCACTAAGGTCACTTTCAAACCTAGCTCAGCAGCCAACTCTGCACTTACAGTAAAGTAAGCGCGTGTTAAGCCAACATTGACTACAGGTTGATAAACCAATTCAACGCGTTGTAAGTTATTGTTTACATCGACAACCGAATAAGCTTGGCGACTTAGATCAAGTAGACCTAATGCATCTACACCGATTAGACCTAAGAGCGTAGATACTTCTAGGCTAATCTCTGGGGCTACATTATTTGAATCAAAGTCTGGTTGATACTTATTGGCATCCTCTAAACTGCCAACGGTTATGTCCACACTATGCGTATCGGTGTCTCCATCGCCATCTTTGACTTCAATGTCGATATTCAGGTGATCATCAGCTTTGATTGCATCATAGGTGCCTTGGTCAAGGGTCTGCTCACCGATAACTAATTTTCCAGATTTGAGCAAGTATGAAATGATTTCTTCTTGGCTGGCGAATTGTCCAACAAAGCCTGTTACGCCATTTAGAACAATAATTTGATCTACACCACTTACAAGATTACCTGTCGTACTGATATGGATTTCTGTATGACCTGAAACCTCAATAAACGAAACATACTTTCCAATGTTGACTGAGTTTGTACCTACGCGGTCTGCTAAAGGTAGCAAGCTTGATAGATCAAGAGCGTCTCCGCCTTGAGCAACAGATCGAATATCAAAGTCTGTGATCGTATCCCGTGCAGGTGTAGCTATAGTGCCCTGATCTCCAGACTCCCACTTAAAGACATCACGACCTAAGCCACCTGTGAGAATATCGTCACCCTTACCACCAATAATAATGTCGTTACCTGCACCAGCATTAATCGTATCAATTCCAGCACCCCCACGAATAATGTCAGCAAAGTTACTACCAGTGATGGTGTCGTTACCATCTAAACCATAAATGCGGACAGAATCAGTAGCTCCACTTTGATTTATTATGTTTGCACCTACCGTACCAGTAATAATAGCTCCTTTAGATTCATTATTCGAACCTAATAGTCCACCCAATACATCCGCACTAATTAAATTGCTATGAGTTGAAGTATCTGTAGCGTTACTACTATCAGTTGCTTTAATTGTAAAAGTTGGGGCCACACCAGTTTGTGCTAAACCACCCAAAGCGCTTGTCGCAACGTTAACAGATCCCAATAACTCATTAAACTTTTGAGCAGCGGCTTCGGGGTCACTAGTAGTAATTGTAAGGGTTTGTCCATAAATATACCCACTACCATTTGGATTTGGGATAAAAGTTGCATTTGCAGAACTCTTCGTTACAGTTAAACCCAGTTCTGTCGCTAGTATGGTTGAATAATCCAAAGAATATTGACTCAGACCCAAAGCAGAAGTCAACGAACCTAGTACACTTCCTGCATAGTTTAAAACTGCGGTTATGCCTAATGTATTCAATAGACCTGAAAGAATTCCACCAATAACAGGAATACCAGCAACTGCATTACTTATTACGGCTGACCCTAATTCAGTTGTAATTGATATTTCAACAGTTTTTAGATTTTCATTAGTATCACTTACACTAAACATTTGAGATTTCGATAAATCAACAATACCCAATACATTTGCATCAACGACGCCTAACAATCCGCCGCTAGAATTGATTGTGGCCTCAGGTGCTTCATTGACTGCAAGACCTTGACCAGTTACTTCCACTGTGTAATTTCCAGTGTCCAGATTCACTGTAACCGTTTCACCACGAGCTGTGGTAACAACCAAGGATGTCCCTGAACTATCTGATACAGTATGTGAGGCAACAACACCTGAGTTACCAAAGCCATTAGGCGTTGTCACTGTCGTACCATCATAAGTAAAGTCAACACCTTCAATGGTGACTTTACTTACATGTGCTCCATCTGCATCACCACCAAAGGTTTCAACTGCTGAACCACGATAAGTTTGCGGTATACTGATATCTAGCGTTTCTGAACCTTGAGTTATTTGTTGTGTTAAATTTGCAGTCTTATCTGTAGCTGCAACAGGAACACCATCAACTACTTCTAGTTTCAGTACATCATGCGCAGCACCAGCATCTAGAACTGGAATAGTAATCGTAATTTTGTCTGTACCGACTAAATGGTGGTCAAGGCTATGATTCTGAACAATCGTATAGTCACCATTATTATTAATGCTAATACTTAGAACAATATCAGTACCCGCTTTTGCAACAAATGGATTTGCTAGAGTTCCTGTTCCACTCCATGTCAAAGCAACGCCACCCACCATCAGTGATACTGGATTACCATTTCCATCAACTGCTGTTACTGGAGCTGCGGTATTGTCCATAGCTAGGCTTGTACCTGTTTTAACAGTACTACCTGTAACTGGTGGATTTACACCAACTCCTGCAAGTATGGAGTCATTCAGCACTGCTGGAATGTCTAAGGTATAGGCTGCATCATCGACTGCTGGCACTGATGTATTACCTGCTGCATCTATAAATACTGCCTCTACATTTACGCTACCTGCACCATCTGCAAATTGACTGCCTGAGATCGTTGCTGTCCATGTCCCTGTCAATGGGTTTACATTCGCCTGATAATCTTGCCCATTCACCGTTACCGTGATTACGGTTGTTAAAACACCATTAGGTATAGTCACTGTACCTGTAACAGTAATGTTGCCACTTGCTTCACTTGCATCTACTACATCATTGCCAGCGATTGGTGTATTAATTGACACTAAACCACCTATCGGTGCAACAGTATCAATCTCAAAACTCAATGATGGTGATTGAGCAGTAACATTATTATTACTATCAGAAACCGTATATGTAATTACATAATTTGCATCACCCCAAGCAAGCGAAGGTGTATAACTCCATTTACCATCTGCTTGCACAATAATAGGGGTTCCTGCTCCAGTCACCGCTGTACCATTGACATAAAGCGTTATGATTTCTCCTGGCAGACGCCCACTACCTGTAATTTCTGGACGATTATCATTGGTCACTGAACCATTAGAAATATTGCCTATATGCAATGGAATATCGTCAATAGCAATTGGAGCCAATGTAGGAGAATCAGGTGGTAAAGCATCAACGATGATGGAATCTGATATACGATCTACATTGCTCCATTCATCTATAGCTGTAACCTCAATCGGGTTTTGGCCTTCCCTTACCGATACATTGACATTTAACGTTTTATTGTTCACTTCCGCTACATTCAGAATATATTTGTCACCATTTACGACAACAATATCTCCAACTTTAGCATCAGTGCCTAAAGTAATTTTTATAGGGGTATAGTTTTTGCCATTTATTTCAATGGCGTTGAGCGTACCATCTACATTCGTATCACTAGTAAACGCAATAGACTCCACAATATTGCGCGCAGCACCATCAACTTGAATATCTTTCGATGTATTGTCTAAGGAAACGCCTGTGCCTGTTGAAATGTCAACTTGTAAGGTTTCCTTTTGTCCTTGAGTCACAGGCACATCATTAAAATCTACATAGCCATTGCTTATATCTGCAGCAATTACTATATGGTTAGGACTTACGCATTGACGGATTCAAAAAAGTATTAAAATACTTTATAAAGTATCTGTGATCAGACGAATTAAACATGCTTCTACAGCAACTTGTACATTACCCATTTATATGGGCTTTCTCATGACAGAACCGAACTCTATTAGCTGCACACAACTTGCCGAGACTTATAATATCTCGCATGATAGTGTAAATCGCTTTCTAGAGCGTGAAGACTACACACCTCACGACCTATATCAAGAATCAATTCAACATATTGATAATAATAAACTTATAGTCAGTATTGATGATACTGTTTTAGATAAACCATATAGTCAACATATGGACTTGGTTAGCTATTTTTGGTCAGGCAAACACCACCGATCCGTCAAGGGTATTAATCTCATTACCTTGTATGCGACAGATCGAAATGGTCAAAATATTCCAATTAATTTCCGAATTTATGACAAATCTGAAAGTAAAACCAAGAATGATTACTTTATGGATATGTTAAGTGAAGTACTCAGTTGGGGTGCAAAGATTCAATTTATTACAGGTGATAGTTGGTATTCATCGACTGGAAATCTAAAAACCATAAGAAAATATGGTATTCGATTTATGTTTGGTATCGACTGTAACCGTAAGGTTTCCCCAGAAAAAGGACAATGGTTTCAACTGCGCTTATTGCCAGATTTCCATCAGGGTCAAGTGATCTGGCTCAAAGATTTTGGCTTTGTACAATTATTTAAGACTCAGTTAAAAGAACAGCAGAGGTTTTATATTGTGCATCAAGATGAAGATGATTTATTGTCCTTTGAAGGTTTTCATGAATTACATTCAAGTCATTGGAAAATAGAGCAATATCACCGGGTGATTAAACAGGTTTGTCATATTGAAAAGTTTCAAGTAAGACGATCTAAACTGATTTTGAATCATATTTTTTCAGCCTTGATGGCCTACGTTGAGATACAAAAGAACCAGTTTGAGCGGATCTTTGAAAATATATATCGTTGGCAGAAGAAATTATTTAGACCAATTATCAAAAACTTCATTGATGACTTTATTCTCGATAAAAATCATCTGCTACCACAGAGAATCTATAAGTAATAGTGCGTAAGTCCTAATGGTTTATACCATCCAAAGTAACAACATCACCGACTCGAACATCTGCACCAAGCTGTACACGTACATCTATATTGCCACCTGCTGCACTAAGTTCGCTGTTATCAATAATGTTATTTCCATTAGTGTCACTAATAACATTGACATCACCAATGTATTTACCGTCTAACACTTCAAAGAATTTGAAGTCAATGTCTGTTTGCCCTTTAGGATTGAAAGCATCTACCCGTATGAAATTCAGTCCATCGACGACAGGTACAAGAACCGTTATTAATTGCGCATTGACATCTTGCTGAGTCAGTATATGAGGTGTTCCATTTACAACAATGGTATCACCCTCTTTTGCATCTGTACCCAAAGCAATAGTGACTGTATTTGGTGAGTCTCGAAGTTCACCCTGACTCAACTTACCATTTAAATCAACATCTGAGTTTAAAGTAATACCCGTAATCAGATTAGCCGCTCCACTTACGCCAGTAGAACCCGCTTCACCTGTACTACCCGTGGCTCCAGTTGCTCCCGTTGCGCCAGTAGAACCTGCTTCACCTGTACCACCCGTGGCTCCAGTTGCTCCCGTTGCGCCAGTAGAACCTGCTTCACCTGTACTACCCGTGGCTCCAGTTGCACCCGTTGCGCCAGTAGAACCTGCTTCACCTGTACCACCCGTGGCTCCAGTTGCACCCGTTGCGCCAGTAGAACCTGCTTCACCTGTACCACCCGTGGCTCCAGTTGCACCCGTTGCGCCAGTAGAACCTGCTTCACCTGTACTACCCGTGGCTCCAGTTGCTCCCGTTGCGCCAGTAGAACCTGCTTCACCTGTACTACCCGTGGCTCCAGTTGCACCCGTTGCGCCAGTAGAACCTGCTTCACCTGTACCACCCGTGGCTCCAGTTGCACCCGTTGCGCCAGTAGAACCTGCTTCACCTGTACTACCCGTGGCTCCAGTTGCTCCCGTTGCGCCAGTAGAACCTGCTTCACCTGTACCACCCGTGGCTCCAGTTGCACCCGTTGCGCCAGTAGAACCTGCTTCACCTGTACTACCCGTGGCTCCAGTTGCACCCGTTGCGCCAGTAGAACCTGCTTCACCTGTACTACCCGTGGCTCCAGTTGCTCCCGTTGCGCCAGTAGAACCTGCTTCACCTGCAGCGCCCGTTGCTCCTGTCGCACCATCCGCGCCTTTGAGGTAATCAATCAGGTCGTTAATGTCTGAACCCGATGGTAATTCACCTGCTTCGATCAACAATTCTAGGGCTGATTTGCCATCTGCACCTGCAGCGCCCGTTGCTCCTGTCGCACCATCCGCGCCTTTGAGGTAATCAATCAGATCATTAATGTCTGAACCCGATGGTAATTCACCTGCTTCGATCAACAATTCTAGGGCTGATTTGCCATCTGCACCTGCAGCGCCCGTTGCTCCTGTCGCACCATCCGCGCCTTTGAGGTAATCAATCAGGTCGTTAATGTCTGAACCCGATGGTAATTCACCTGCTTCGATCAACAATTCTAGGGCTGATTTGCCATCTGCACCTGCAGCGCCCGTTGCTCCTGTCGCACCATCCGCGCCTTTGAGGTAATCAATCAGATCATTAATGTCTGAACCCGATGGTAATTCACCTGCTTCGATCAACAATTCTAGGGCTGATTTGCCATCTGCACCTGCAGCGCCCGTTGCTCCTGTCGCACCATCCGCGCCTTTGAGGTAATCAATCAGGTCGTTAATGTCTGAACCCGATGGTAATTCACCTGCTTCGATCAACAATTCTAGGGCTGATTTGCCATCTGCACCTGCAACGCCCGTTGCTCCTGTCGCACCATCCGCGCCTTTGAGGTAATCAATCAGATCATTAATGTCTGAACCCGATGGTAATTCACCTGCTTCGATCAACAATTCTAGGGCTGATTTGCCATCTGCACCTGCAGCGCCCGTTGCTCCTGTCGCACCATCCGCGCCTTTGAGGTAATCAATCAGGTCGTTAATGTCTGAACCCGATGGTAATTCACCTGCTTCGATCAACAATTCTAGGGCTGATTTGCCATCTGCACCTGCAGCGCCCGTTGCTCCTGTCGCACCATCCGCGCCTTTGAGGTAATCAATCAGGTCGTTAATGTCTGAACCCGATGGTAATTCACCTGCTTCGATCAACAATTCTAGGGCTGATTTGCCATCTGCACCTGCAGCGCCCGTTGCTCCTGTCGCACCATCCGCGCCTTTGAGGTAATCAATCAGGTCGTTAATGTCTGAACCCGATGGTAATTCACCTGCTTCGATCAACAATTCTAGGGCTGATTTGCCATCTGCACCTGCAGCGCCCGTTGCTCCTGTCGCACCATCCGCGCCTTTGAGGTAATCAATCAGGTCGTTAATGTCTGAACCCGATGGTAATTCACCTGCTTCGATCAACAATTCTAGGGCTGATTTGCCATCTGCACCTGCAGCGCCCGTTGCTCCTGTCGCACCATCCGCGCCTTTGAGGTAATCAATCAGGTCGTTAATGTCTGAACCTGGCGGTAATTTACCCTCATCTATCAAAAGCTCTAAAAGTGATTTGCCATCTGCACCCGTGGCACCGGTACCGCCTGTAGCACCATTTTCACCAGTAGCACCCGTTGCGCCAGTAGATCCAGTGGCACCATTTTCGCCTGTGGTACCCGTTTCACCTGTAGCACCTTTAGAACCAGAACCTGAATCATCATCTGAATCATTTGCTGCCCAAGCTATCATGCCTCCCGCAGCTAATGGAATGGCAATCCACGCTAATGCAGACATTCCATTATCATCGTAAAGTAAAGGTTCAATATCACTTAAAGTTGAATATGTTGCATTTATAGCATCACCATTAGCAACAAAATCTACCCATACTAAGGCATTACTACCTTCTAAAACTAAACTATTATCCGATGTGAAAAAACCAACAATTGTTATAACCTCTCCATTATTTAAAATAACCTTGAGATCATTCCCTTCTTTTGAGAAACTCTTTACATTATCTTTATTCAGTTGGAGCTTGACTACTGAGGGATTCCCTTTTAATAACTGAACTTTGTTTGATTCTCCCATATTAGCTACAGCTTCTTTATGAGATTCCTTGCCTACTATTGAAACTTGAATAACCATACAAATAACCCTCTGAAATGATATTGATTTGTTATTTCCACTCAAGAATAAAAAACGTTTTTTTGTCTTATTTAAAATTAGATGACTTTCAGCTACTCACAATCTGTACATTCTTATGGTTCATTAAATAAAAAATGAGTATTAAAAGTAAATTCCTTCTTCACTCAATGGTTTTACACTAGTTTATTATTCTTTAAAATACACATGTATAAACTAACTCATGTCTCAAAAAAATTATTAAGTTTTTTTTAAATATTCTTTAAAATTTTTTAAATTCATATATTAAATTAATGTTAATTAAAATTTTTTACCTATAAAAAACAATTATATATGAATTTAAAATATTTCTTGAAAAGTGAAATAATCTATTTTATAAATTATTTACATGGAAAATAAAATTGTTTTTTTATGTAACATAAAGAATAAAAAAGCACATTTTTTATATGGTTTTTTTTGAGAACAAAATCACATTAATATATATTTAATGCATTTAAAAACACAATGTATCTCTCACCAAGATTTACCCATTAACAAAACCAAAAAATCAGTATTTTGATATTCCACATACTTTTTTATTTTAGATAACTGTACATTCAATCTTTAAATTAAATTAAAAAAATTTATCTTTTCCGAATAAAAATTACTTATACAAAATTTATATATCATCTTTATCAGTTAAAAAAACTAGAGAGAATTTTACTAATAAACTCTAGCTTTTTAGTTCCAATAGATCATACTTTGAAGAGCTAAACAAAAGATAACTGGGGTGTTACCTTATCTTCCTTTAAAACTATTTCAAGCTGGCTCAATAATGCTTCTATATGCTCTTGTGTGGTATATATTCCAAAACTAAAGCGCACCGTATATTCAGCCAGTTCCTCATTCAGTCCTAAAGCATTTAATACATGAGACTGAGTTGCATGATGTGAATTACAGGCCGATCCACTCGAAACCGCAGCAATCTGTTTAACCGCTGAAAAAATAGAATTGGCCTGCTCACCAAAAAAACTGACATTCAAATAATTGGCAACATGTTTGTTCGGATGACCATTAAGTTTCACAGGAGTTAAAGCCTGTAAACTCGTTAAAAATTGATTCCTTAATTTTTGAATACGTTGTTGTTCTTAAACTAAGTTTATTTTAGCCAGTCTACAGGCTTCCCCCATCCCAACAATTTGATGTGTCGCTAAAGTTCCTGAACGCAAACCCTGTTCATGCCCACCGCCATGAATTTGAGTCTTGATTTGTTTTTGAATGCCTTGACGCACATAGAGCGCACCAATGCCTTTGGGGCCATATATTTTGTGGGCGGATAGGCTGAGTAAATCAATATGCATCGCATGAACATCAATCTCTGTTTTTCCTGCAGCTTGTGCCGCATCAACATGAAATAAAATTTGATGCTGATGCGCCAATAGTCCAATGGCTTGAATATCAGTTAATGTACCAATTTCGTTATTGACCATCATCAGCGAAATTAAAACCGTATTGGGTTGAATAGCCTGTTCCACCTGTTCTGAGTGAATCACGCCTGTACCTAATTCAGGTTGTAAATAAGTCACCTGAAAACCGAGGTTTTCGAGGTCTGCACAGGTATCCAAAACGGCTTTATGTTCTATTTTGCTGGTAATAATGTGTTTATTTTGATTTTTATAACGATCTAAAGTTCCTTTGATCGCGAGGTTATTTGACTCTGTTGCACCAGAAGTCCAAATAATTTCTTGCGGATTGGCATGAATTAAATCAGCCACATGCTGCCTAGATGTGGCGATATGTTTTGCAGCATCCCAACCATAATGATGCGATTGTGAAGCAGGATTTCCAAAATCACCTTCTACAGACAAACATCGAATCATTGCTTGAGAGATTTCAGGGAGAATAGGTGTTGTTGCTGCATAATCCAAATAAATTAATCTGCTCATTTTAATCACTATTAAAAATAAATTTAGAATGATTATAAAGGATGAAATTTATTCTATTTATATGGATTTAATCATACCTTATCAACAATATTAAGCTTATAAAAAAAATCGTCAGCTCTAACATTCACTAACGATTTTAATATAGAAAATTACCTGATTTATATTTAAAAAAATAAGATTTAAAATTATAAAACCCGAGACAAGAAGTTTTGAGTACGCTCCTCTTTGGGATGCTCCAGAACCTGTTGAACGCTACCTTGTTCAACTATTCTCCCCTGATCCATAAACACCACATGGTCGGCAACTTCTCGTGCAAAAGCAATTTCATGCGTTACAATTACCATGGTTTTACCTAATTTCGCCAAGCTTTTGATTACATTCAAGACCTCTCCTACCAACTCAGGATCCAAGGCGGACGTTGGCTCATCAAATAAGATCACTTTGGGGTCTAATGCTAAAGCTCTGGCAATCGCAACACGCTGCTGCTGACCACCAGAAAGTTGTTTGGGCCATGCTTCAACTTTATCTCTTAGCCCCACTAAACCCAATAATTGATTGGCTTTTAAAATGGCTTGATCTTTACTGAGTTTTTTATGGGCCAATGGTGCTTCAATAATATTTTGCAAAACATTTAAATGTGGAAATAAATTAAAATTCTGAAACACATAACCGACAGATTTACGCTGTTTTAAAATATCTCGTTCTTTTAACTCATAAAGTTTATCACCTTTTTTACGATAGCCGATAAACTCATCATCAATTTGAATAAATCCTGCATCCACACGTTCTAAATGATTTATCGTTCGTAATAACGTTGATTTACCTGACCCTGAAGGACCAATAATTACCGTGACAGAGCCCGCAGGAATATCAAGGCTAATATCGTGTAATGCCGCATGTCCTGCATAGTTTTTAAATACATGGCTCACTTGAATATGACCATTTGCAGGAGATGTTGCTTGATTAATGATCATAACTAGCTCCTATACGCGGTTGAGTCGTGTGTGGCTGCGTTTTCTTGAAAAAAGCAAAACTATTAATGGCTGATTTCCGCTCGCCTTTTGCCAATATTTTTTCGATATACCATTGGACGATGGAAAAAACACTGGTGACGATGACATACCAAACGGCAGCAACCATCAACAATGGAATCACTTCTTGGTTACGGTTATAGATCATTTGTACGGTGTAAAAGAGTTCAGGCATTGCTAAAACATACACAATTGATGTGCCTTTAGATAAACCGACACATTCGTTGATAATCGCTGGAATGATACTGCGAATAGATTGCGGTAAAATAATACGTGTTGTACGACGCCACCATGACAAACCCAACGCCGCTGCTGCTTCAAATTGACCATGATCGACCGACAAAATCCCACCACGGATGACTTCCGCGGTATAAGCGCTTTGTACAATCACCAAACCGACTAAAGCCGTTGAAAATTGATCCAATGCATTAATGGTTTTAAACTGGGCAAAGACCGTGTCGGTAAACGGTACACCGACATTAATATATTCATATAAATAAGAAAAGTTATAGAGAATAATCAATACCAACAGCAGTGGTAATGATCTGAACATCCAGATATACACCCATGCCAATGAGCGAATTAACCATGAGGAAGACAGTCTCATCATGGCTACAATGGTGCCCAAAATTAAACTAAACACGATTGACCAAAAGGTCAGTTTCAGAGTCATCAACAAACCCTGAAGAATCGCAGGGTCAAAGAACCACTGTCTAAAAACAGGCCATCCCCAGTTTTTGTTGGAAAAAATCGACTCAGCAACCACTGCAATAATTAATATCGAAAATGCGACGCCAATGTAACGTAGCGGATGACGCGCTGGAACGATTTTATAGTGCTCTAAACTCATGCGACCTCCTTTTGCAGTAAGGTCTTTCTAAAAGGAAGCCCACCGTGTAAAGGTGCGCCAATATAGCGATCAAAATTAAAATCTGGGGTGAGTTCAAACTGCGGTTCATAGCCTAGACTCAAATACAATTTCACGGCTGGAATTTGTTTAAACCCTGTGGTAAGAAAAATCTTGCTATACCCCGCAGCAAGCGCACTTCGTTCCAGCTCTTTGACTATTTTTGCAGCCAGCCCTTGTTTACGTAAGTTTTGATGTGACCAAATCCGTTTCAGCTCTGCGGTTTCTGCGTCATAGCGTTTATAGGCACCCATTGCAATCACTTCATCATCACGTTTCAGTACCACAAACAATCCATGTGGCGGTAAAAAATCTTCCGCCCCTTCATAGCGTTCCCGATGTGTGGCTTTTTTACGTTCATCAATGACTTGAGCATCTTGACGTGAAAAAAAATCACCATAAATTTCTTCATATTCAGCAAATAACTGATCCAGTAAAGGCTGTGCTTCAGGCACATCAACAGGCATTTGGATAAATTTTTCTTGCATAATGACCTCTTATTTATCCTGAATCAGTGGGTTAATCACTGATTGTGGAATTCCTTCATTTTGTAAATTCCAACGTGATAGGGCTTGGGTATATGTCCCATTCGCAATGACCCCGTTTATAGATGATTGAACAGCATTCACTAAGCCTGTACCCTTTTTCACAGCAACAGCAACCGACCACGTCCCATCTAATGCGCCCACGGCTTTAATATTGGCACCATTGGCTTGTTGCCATACACCCATTACATTGGGAATGAGGTAGGCATCGACACGGCCAGATTGCAATGCCAAAGCCGCAGCTGCACCATCTTCCAAATAAATGGGCTGTGCTGGGTTCAACCCTTTTTGTCGATTGTTTTCAATCCAGTTCAACAGTAGCCGTTCTTGATTGGTGCCAGAACCAACCACAATTTTGAGTCCAGCAATATCATCAGGCATTCTAATTGCTTGGATTTTGCTATCTTTGGTCACATAAAAAGCCAACATATCCTGACGATAGGTTGCAAAATCGTATTTCTGCTTACGTTGTTCTGTGACCGCAATATTACTGAATACAGCATCGAATTTTCCCGATGCCAAACCAAGTGGCCAGTTTTCCCACGAGGTTGGAATCACTCGGAGCTTGAGACCTAAACTGTCGGCAATTAACTGTGCAATATCAATTTCACTACCTATACGGGTCTGGTTATCTTCGGCCAGAACATGGAGGGGTGGAAAACTGTTGGTTCCCACAGCAACAGTAAAATAACCCTCATTTACAAACTTAAAACCTTGAGGCAATTGAGCAATTGCCTCTAGATTTTTAGTCGTATGAATAGCCACCGTGTTATTTCTTAAAGTCTGTTGCTCTTTTTCCGAAAAAGCAGTTTTCAAATGATTTTCTTGCACATGAGTTGCTGTCTCATTGTTATAGCAACCCATCACACTTAAAGTCGCCAGTGTCAGACCAAAAGCCACCGCTGTCTGGGCGTTATACATTTTAGTCTCCCAGTCCTGGCGGGTTAATGACAGAATGTTGAATCGCTTCTGCCTGTGCTCCCCACCGTTCTAAGACTTTTTGATATTCTCCCGTTTGAATTACCCCGTTTAAAGCCGTCTGTACCGCATCAACCAAACCACTGCCTTTTTTGAGTGTGACACCCAATTCGGCAGATCGTGTTCCTCCCCCAAGTGCTGTCCCTGCCAAACGGATTTTTGCACCATTTGCCGCTTGCCATGCATAGGCAACATTAGGACCAAATAAAGCATCAACTCGCCCAGACTGGAGCGCCAAACTTGCAGATGCACCATCATCGTAATAAAGAGCCTGCCCTGGTGGCAGCCCTTTCTTTTTATTGTCCTCAATCCAGTCCAGCAGTACTTTTTCCTGATTGGTACCAGAACCAACGATCACTTTTAAACCAGAAATATCATCAGGGCCTTTGATCGTTTTAACTTTACTTTTCTCTGCGACGTAAAAAGCCAATACATCTTGGCGATAAGTCGCAAAATCAAATTTCTCTTTACGTTCTTTGGTCACGGTGACATTGGCAATGGCAGCATCATATTTGCCACTAATCACCCCGAGTGGCCAGTCCTCCCAAGACGTTCGAACTAATTTGAGCTTTAAACCCAAACTGTCTGCAATCAAACGGGCAATATCAATTTCAGTACCAATATATGTTTGATTATCAGGCCCCAATACACTTAAAGGTGGCGCTCCTGAAATAGCCGCAACGGTAAAATAACCCGTATTTACAAACTTAAAATCTTTTGGAATTTTTTGACTGGCTTCCGCATTGTGAGCAACATGAATCGGCGTCATATTCTCTTTCAACTTTGCAAGCTCACGGCTATAAAAATCGGTTTTATCAGCCGATTTTGTAGACTCGGCTGTTGAGCTGACCGTTTGTGTAGATGCCTGTTCTTTACCACATCCAACCAGAGAAATGCCTAGAAACAGTGCCAAAGCAATCGTCAAAGGTGTTTTATTCAACCGCATGAATCTGTTCCTTTTCTGATCGTTCAAATTGATTTTCTGGTCGCTTTAAACCAAAACTAGAGCGTAAAGTGGTCCCTGGATATTCGGTACGATATAGCCCGCGCTGTTGTAGCAATGGCACAACTTTTTCGATGAAGGTATCTAAAGTTTTAGGGGTTGCACCCGCAATAATGAAGCCATCTGTCGCCTCTTCTTTTACCCACAGTTCTAACTGATCTGCGACTTCTTCTACCGTTCCAGCAAAAGGTGGACGTGGTGTGGCAGATTGAAGTGCGACCTGACGTAGGGTTAAATTCTTTGCTTTGGCTTTGCGTTTAATTTCATCAGTACCACTTTTGAAGCTGTTTTCACCCAGTGTGCCTAGTTCTGGAAATGGTGCATCGAGTTCATACTGAGAAAAATCATGGTGTTCAAAGAAGCGCCCCAAATAATTCAGTGCGTCCTCTATCGTCACCAAAGCAGCAGTTTCAAGATATTGACGCTCTACGTCCTCAGCAGAATCTCCAATCAAGACTCCAATGCCTTGGAAAATCAGCAAATCATCTGCGTCACGACCATTCTTAATCACTTGTTGTTTCACATCTAAGTAAAATGCTTGTGCTTCTTCCAAAGAGGCTTGATGGGTAAAAATCGCATCGGCATGTTTCGCGGCTAATGCACGACCTGCACCTGATGCCCCTGCTTGGAATAGAATCGGGCGGTCTTGTGGCGAACGCTCTACATTGAGTGGCCCTGCCACTTCAAAATGTTTACCTTTATGATTCAAGGTATGTAATTTACTGCGTTCAAAGAATTGCCCTGTTCCTTTATTGCGAACGAAAGCACCCTCACCCCACGAGTCCCAAAGCCCTTTGGCCACTTGCAAATATTCATCTGCAATTTCATAACGTTGACTGTGCTCAGGATGCTGTTTGCGGGTATGATTTTTTGCAGTACCTTCAAGTGGTGTCGTTACGACATTCCATCCCGCACGTCCGCCACTTAAATGATCCAGACTGGCAAACTGACGCGCAATGGTAAACGGCTCGCTATACGAGGTCGACACCGTACCCACCAAACCAATATTTTGCGTCACACTGGCTAGGGCTGAAAGCAACGTAATCGGTTCAAAACGATTCAGAAAATGAGGAATTGATTTTTCATTGATATATAGACCATCAGCCACAAAGACAAAATCAAACTTTGCCTGTTCTGCCTGAAGCGCTACATTTTTGGCAAATTCAAAATTAATACTAGCATCGACCACCGCTTCAGGATGGCGCCATGCAGACATATTTCCGTTTGCACCGTGTAAGATAGTTCCAAGGCGAATTTGTTTGTTATTACTCATGTTAGACCTCTGCATGTTTATGAATAGACTCAAGTGCTTGTGTTGCTAAGGCAGCAAAGTACTGAGCAGCTGGATAAATTAAAGATTCATTGGGTTGATATTGTGGGTGGTGCAAACCGAAGTGACTGGCACTGCCGATACTGACAAATGCACCGGGGATCTGTTCTAAATAGGCGCCAAAATCTTCGCCGATCAAATAAAGCGGCGCCTCTTGCACCTCATAACCTTGCGCATGTGCAACGCTTTGACTCAGTTCAGCCCATGTTGCAGTGTTGATTAATGCAGCGGGGCCATTGTCCCAATCCACAGCAATCTCAACTGAATGAGCAAGTGCAAGACCTTGTGCAATTTGTTTAAGTTTTTGTTCAACGGCTAGGCGAACCTCTGGAGAATGGGTTCGTACCGTGCCCTCCAAGTGCGCTTCTTCTGGCAAGATGTTCCAACTGGTGCCTGCATGCACTTGGGTGATACTGACCACACAGGTATCCAAATTATTTATGCTGCGACTGGCAATGGTTTGCGCTGCACTAATCAACTGTGCCGCGACAACGATTGGATCTTTGGTTTCATGCGGACGCCCTGCATGACCGCCCTTGCCTTTAATCACAATTTTGAAGCGGTCAACGTTGGCATAAAATGCACCAGCACGTGTCGCAAAAGTGCCTAGAGGCAACTCAGGGACATTATGAAAACCGAAAATGGCGGATACATCTTCCAAGGCGCCACTATTGATTACCTCATAAGCACCACTATAGGTTTCTTCAGCGGGCTGAAAAATAACGCGCACCGTACCTTTTAGTTCAGACACTTGCGCTTGAAGTAAAATCGCAGCGCCTAAAATGGTCGAGCTATGTAAATCATGTCCGCAGGCATGCATGATCCCATCATGAGTCGAACGAAAGTCTTGTTCGATTTCCTCATGAATGGGTAAAGCGTCGATGTCTGCTCGAATAGCGACAATTGGATGACCCGTGCCAATATCCGCAATCAGTCCCGTTTTTAAACCCCAAGTTGAGGTTTCAATGCCATATTCAGACAACCATTGTTTTAACTTATCGGTGGTTCGAAACTCTTGCCCAGATAATTCTGGATGACGATGTAATTCATGTCTCCAACGGAGCAACTGCTGTTCCAGTAATGATCTATTTGGCATCAATTTCCCCAACTCAGGCTGCAAGCACAGCATGCTGTGCCAGTAAAGTTAGAGATTTCAGACGTGTTGCATGATCCAACAGTGGCGATTCCACAATAAATTCATGGATACCAAATTGTTGATGCAAAGCATGTAATTGCTGATGAACATCATCGACCGTCCCTTTGATAATATTCAGTTGCTCTTTTTTAAGGCTTTTAATTGCAGATTGAGCTTGTCTCGAAAACTCTTGCCCGCTTTGTTCATTCGGTATCTTTACGCGTTGACCATTCTCAAGCTCCAACGTCCAAACAGATAGTCCTGCTGCCAGTTCTTCCGCTTGATCGCGGCTATCTGCCACAATAATTTGTGCAGCAACAATCGCCTTTTTCCCAGAGGAGTAGCTTGAGTAAGTTTGCAAAGCATCTTGAAGCAAGTTGGCATCGCCATTCAAATGCGCAGCAAATACGAAATTCCAGCCTAAATCTGCTGCAAGTCGAGCACTTTCAATGCTCGCACCCAATAAGAACTTTTCTGCAAGTTGCTGAGGTGCTGGTGTTGCAGCAACCTGATCAGGCTGATTTCGATCTAACTTTGCATGTAAATAATGATCTAATGCTTGTAACTGCGCCTTAAAGTCGCCCTTTTGTGTCTGATCTAAACCAAGCTGTAATGCTTGAGTTGAAACAGGAAAACCACCAGGTGCTTTGCCTACACCCAAGTCCACGCGGTTATGCGCAAGACTGGCCAAAACATTAAAATTTTCCGCAACTTTATAAGGACTGTAGTGCTGCAACATCACCCCACCCGAGCCAATTCGAATACTTTTAGTCTGTGCCAACAACCATGCAATCAAGATTTCAGGTGATGGACTAGATAACAAAGCCGTGGAATGGTGCTCAGCAACCCAATAACGATAGAAACCTAACGCTTCTGCTGTTTGAGCAATTTGCAATGCATTTTTAAATGACTGTTCCGCACTGATGCCTTCAGCTTTTGGGCATTTATCCAGTATGCTTAATTTATAACTCAGCCCCATTTTCTATTTTCCAGAAGATTTAAAGTTGGAACCTATTAAACAAATTTACGGTTTGAAAATTAAATATTAAATAAACTTAAAGTTATATAAAAAAGAGCAAAAACTAATTTTAAATAATCTATTATAAAAAATAATGAATTACTTATTTAAAAACACAAAAAAACTTTTAATTAAAAATGATATTAAAATGACTATTTAATATTTAACAATAAAAAAACAGTCTATATATTGACTCACAGAATATACACATTCTTTCGTTTATTGACTCAAACAAAGCCATCCAAATCACATCAGTGGAAAACATAATGCTGCAATTCAAGTTAAAACAGCCTCTGCCTGAAAAGCCGGGTTTTAAAATATCCCCTCTCTATCAATCCATTTTTTTTGCATTAACTTGCGGAGTGACAGGTTCTCTCTATGCTGAAGATATTCAGCAAAAAGATGTGACACCTGTTGAAAAAGAAGATGTTCAACAACTCGAAAGTGTAGTGGTGGTAGGTAACCGTGGTGGTATTCGTACCATCACTGAAAGTCCCGCACCTGTGGACATCATTAGTGGTGAACAACTCGTCAAACAAGGTAACACCCTTGCTTTAAGAGATATTTTGGCAAAAGTGATTCCCTCTTTTAGTGTGGCTACCGTACCTAGCCAACCCGATGGTTATGGGGCTGTTGCACGTTCTGCGGGTTTACGTGGCTTAGGTGGTGGGCATACACTCGTGCTGGTCAACGGTAAACGTCGCCATGTCGGTGCTTTGGCCATTAACAAATATGGTTTTGGCGAGGGCTACCAAGCAGCGGACTTAGATCTGATTCCAATTGGTGCTATTGCACGAGTTGAAGTTTTACGTGATGGAGCAGCCGCTCAATATGGCTCCGATGCGATTGCAGGGGTAATCAATATTGTGCTCAAATCAGCAGATCATGGTGGCAATATTAGTGCCACCTATGGTGGTCGCGAGCATTATTCAGGCACTGACCGCAATGGAGAAACCTTCCAACTGAATGCCAACGTTGGTGCACCATTGGGTCAAGACGGATTTATTAATTTTGGTTTTGACCTAAAAAATCAGGATGCTACCACCCGTGCAGGGGCCGTTTCGGGCAACATTTATTCAAAAGTAAATGGTCAAGATGACCCGCGTGAAGCAACTGTAGATCGTAATTTAAATAAATTAGGTCTGCCATCAGTTGAACAGTTTAATGTTTCTGCAAATGCTGAGCTTCCTCTAAGCGATGCAGCCACGTTATATAGTTACACCACCGCGGGCTGGCGTGATGCCTCGACTGGTGCATCTTACCGTCGTCCAAATTCCAGATCAGGCATTGTTGAAATCTTTCCAAATGGTACAACCCCCGATGTCATTTTAAGTGAAACGGATGTGCAAACCGTTTGGGGACTAAAAGGAGATAACGTGCTCGGTTGGGCATGGGATGTGAGTAGTTCTTATGGTAAAAATACACAAGACCACTCCACTGAAAACAACTTAAATCCATCTCTTGGGCCGTCTAGCCCAACATCATTTGGCTTACAAAAATACGATGCCTATCAATGGGTCAGTAATCTTGATTTTAAAAAGACCTTTGATATTGGAATTGGTGCAACGCCACTAAATGTTGCTTGGGGACTAGACTATCGTAAAGAAGGTTGGTCTTCTAAAGCCACCGACCCTTTAGCCTATAAAAATGGCGGTTATATTATTCCTACAGGTGATAATGCGGGTTTAACTGCGACTGTGGGAACTTTTGGTGCTCGTGTACTGTTACCTGAAGATGAAGCCGATATTAGCCGTAGTAACACCGCCGCCTATTTAGACTTGGGCTTAGATGTAACCGAAAACTGGTTTGTAGGTTTAGCGGGCCGTTTTGAGCATTATGATGACAGTTCAGGCGATACCTTTAACGGTAAAATTAACAGCCGTTATGAGTTCAATCCTCAACTGGCGATACGTGGGACAGCCAGTACAGGCTTCATTGCACCCTCTTTATACCAACAAGGTTTTGCCAGTACAGGTATTGTCAGTACTGTAAACAATGGTGTTCGCTCCGATGTCTACAGTAAGTCAGTACGTACCGACTCTGCGCTGGGTCAAGCTCTCGGTGCAGAAGCACTCGATCCAACCAAATCGACTAACTTTTCACTAGGCCTAACCTATAGCCCATTTAAAAACTTTAATCTTGCAGTCGATGCTTATCGTATAGAGCTGAAAGATCGTATTGCGTCTACGGCAGGTCTTACAGGAACGGGCATCAATAACATCTTGGCAGCAAACGGTTTTTCTAACGTCAACTATGTCACCTATTATGCCAACTTATTTGATACAGAAACCAATGGTGTCGATGTTGTTGCAGACTACACCCAACAATTAGAGAAATATGGTCGTATCCGCTGGAGCTTAGGTTTCAACTGGAATGAAACAGATATTACAGCCATCGCGGATAATCCAAGTCAATTGGACGGTATCAATATTGATCGTATCACCCGTCGTACCAAGGGCATGATTACCGATGCAGATCCGAAAACCAAATTCACGTTGGCTGCAAATTGGCAATACGCAAAACTGGATTTAAATACTCGCCTATCACGCTATGGTAGTTACATTGCACGCAGTGAAACAGCAGCTACAGATCAAACTTTTGGTGCCAAATGGATTGTGGATCTAGATGCCACATATAACTTTACGGACAGTCTATCCTTTACTTTAGGTGCAGACAATTTGTTCAACACTTACCCTGAAAAATCGAACATTGTTGATGGCTTAGGTGAGAATTACTATGCACAGCTTTCACCTTTTGGACTCTATGGTGGTTATTACTACGGACGTGTTAATTACCGCTTCTAAAATCTTTTAAATCTAAATACTTTGGTGAAATTGCAATATCGCTTAGGTCTTTTGACTGTTCAGAATGACGATTGCTTAAATGCTAGATTCCACCAAAGTAACGCACTTTTATATTCTAAAATTTCTGAGAAAAATATATGAGCATCACTATTTGGGGTAGACCTAACTCTTTAAATGTCCACAAAGTACTGTGGCTAGCAGCCGAACTTGGACTTGAGTTTGAACACATTCCTGCGGGTCAGCAGTATGGCCTGACGGATACAGCTGAATTTTTAACGCTCAATCCCAATGGCCTGATTCCTGTTATTCAAGACGGTGACACAGTTCTGTGGGAGTCCAACACTATTTTACGTTATCTAACTGAAGTGTATGGAAAAAATTTATTATGGATTGAAGATCCACGCTTACGCTTTAGTGCAGAGAAATGGATTGACTGGTACACCACCACCGTCCTGCCTGTGTTTGGGATTGTATTCTTTAATTTGGTTCGTCAAGCACCAGACAAAAGAGATTTAGCCGCGGTTAAGGTCGCAGCAGAAAAACTAGAAAAAATACTGGATGTTGCCAATACTGAGCTGGCTGAACAGCCCTATTTGTCTGGCTCTCATTTTGGTGTTGCCGATATTCCTTTGGCCTTAGCACTTAATCACTGGTTCAATTTAGATGTTGAACGTCAGCATGATCATACACACTTAAAAGCATGGATTGAACGTATTAGAGCACGTGAGCACTTTTTAAAAGTGGCTAATATTCTTTAGTTAAGCATTATTGCTCTATTTTTAAAAATTTTAGCTTTAAATAGAATAAGGCTGTTCTATATGGACAGTCTTATTTCATTTAAATAGATTTATTTAGTAAATATATTTAAATGAAATCCAAAAATAGACATTGCGTAATTTCAACTTTATAAGCAGATATCATCAATACAAAATAGATTATATTTAATTATTATAAGAAATAAAAAAATCTATCTTTTATCATTTTTTATAAAAATACTAATCTAAAAAAATTCTTTCTATATTTTTCAAAAATCACTCATTATGCTTTCAATGTTTTATTTAACCAAATTAATTCACTCACCTGTGAATTAATAAAAAACTTAAAATTGAAAGAATATTTTATTATTCAAATTAAGCCAATTTAATTTATGAAATAAAAAATATTCTGCAATGAAAATTAAATCTTATTGAATGGTGCCTTACTGATATGAGTGAAGTCAGTCGAAGTCCTTATAAAAAGGCAATTTTGTTTGAACAACTTCAAAATGTTCAGTCCAATGTATTTCCAGCTGCAGATCCATTTGTTGCCCATTTGGCAAGTCCGATCGCAGCAGAAAAACCCGTTCAAACCCATAAGATCTTTTGGGCAATTGGTGCTGTTCTAGCATTGCATTACAGCATTTTTTATCTTGCAGAGCATCTTCCAACACCGCCGTTAGTGGTGAAAAAGCCTGAACCAATCGCGGTTGTAATTGAAAAACCCAAGGAAGAGCCACCTAAGGTGATTGAACCCAAACTTAAACAGGAAATACAAAAACCGATTATTCCTCCTGTTTCAGCAAAGCCTCAACCTGTACAAAAACCTGTGGTTGAAAAATCCATTCAGAAGCCTGTCGAGCAGAAGCCAATTGAGCAACCTAGACCAGTCGCTAAATCAACGCCTCAAGCTGTACCACAGGCTGAACCTACAGAAAATGTCGCACCGACCCAAAAAGTCGCTGAAGCTGTGAGTAAGCCTGCTCAAGAAAACTTGCCCGTCACGGCAGCCAAAGGTTATGCCGGTTATTTGAGTAATCCTGCCCCTGAATACCCAGAAGTGGCATTAGACCGAGGTTGGGAAGGCGTTGTGATGTTACGTGTGAAAGTCTCACCCACAGGCAGTCCTTTAGAAATCAACCTGAAAAATAGCAGCGGTAAAAAAGCACTGGATGATGCTGCTGTCAAAACTGTGAAGCGTTGGAAATTCTCGCCTGCAATGCGTGGCAATACCCCGATAGAAGGCTGGGTCGATGTTCCGATTCACTTCAAATTACCCAATTAAACTGTAAAATTTTATCTTAGGAAAATTCGATATGTCTGATATTAATACGATTATTCATGATGCAACCATTTGGCTATTGATCGGTTTTTCGATCGTAACGTGGGTGTTGATTGTGGTGAAAGCCATACAAACCTCAAAAGCCACCAAAGAAAGTAAACGCTTTGTCGACAGTTTTTGGTCAGCCCAAAACTTAGCAGAGGCGATTAACCAATCTGAAGATGCACAGGGACCTACAGCACGTATTGCTCAAACTGGTTTTAAAACTTTGACTGATGCCAATGAAAAAACCCATCAAGACTTACAACAAACGTGGAGCCGTCAGGATTTATTAGAACGACACTTACGCAAGCAAATTCTTGCTGAACGTCGCCAACTGGAGAAAGGTTCGGCTGTTCTTGCATCCATTGGTAATAATGCCCCATTTATTGGTTTATTTGGCACCGTGTTTGGGATTATTCACGCCTTACAAGCGATTGCTCAATCAGGCAGTGCCAGCATGGATGTAGTCGCAGGTCCAATTGGTCAGGCATTAGTTGCAACAGGTATTGGTATTGCTGTGGCTGTTCCTGCTGTACTTGCCTATAACTATTTTGTTCGTAAAGTAAAAGGCATTGGTGCAGATTTAGATGACTTTGCAACAGACTTTGTCAGCCTCACTCAAAAAGTAGGTTTCCAACTTCCAACCAAAACTCAAAGTACCCATGTTGCGGCAAAACCAGTGACGGCACATCAGCTGTCATCTCAAGAAAAGGAGGCTTTGGCTTAATATGGCTATTTCAACCTCTCAAGATGACGATGTCGTCAGCGACATTAACATTACCCCACTGGTCGACGTGATGTTGGTGTTATTGATCGTGTTTATCGTCACGGCGCCTTTATTAACCAATAGTGTGAAGGTCAACTTACCCAAAGCTGCACCAACACAATCTACAGATCAAAACAAAGCGCTGGTGATTAGCGTAAAACCTGATGGCGCAATCTTTTTGGATAAAGACCCAGTCAAACTCGAAAATTTTGAGCAAGAAATCACACAGCGTAAAAATACCAATGCGAAGTTAGCATTAAACTTAAATGCCGATGAAACTGTCCCTTATGGTACAGTGGCTAAACTCTTAGCCAGCATAGAGCGTGTTGGTGTAGAAAAATTATCGGTGATTACTGAACCAAAATAGTGGATTACTCACTGAAACCCAAGACATCTTCAATATTTCGATCTGTATTGATCCCAATGTTGTAGGTGTCTTTTTTATTGAACCTAAAAATTCGGGGTTACAACACTACTCTATCCTTCGCCATTTGCCATGGTAACAACATAAACAGATCACGAAAATCTTAAATAAAAAAAGCACCCTTTGAATTAGACACAATGATCCAACTTCTGGGGTGCATTTCGTACTGGTACGGTTTATTCAGTTTAAGCCAATACGATGTTAAGAGACTTAGCGACTCACTCGCTGAATAGCCTCATCATAGGTCGCACTTGGCTTGTATTGATTTGCCAATTGGTAATGTTGTTTAGCTTGAGCATAGTCCTGATTATTTTCATAAATTTTACCAATATTGTAATGTGAATACGCTTTGGTATTGTCATTGGACGCTAAAGCAATCGCCTTTTGATTTGCCCATAATGCCTCAGATGAACGATTCAACTTTTGATAAGCAACAGCAAGATTGCTATAGGTCTGCCCGACATTCGGATTGTAATCAATGGACTGTTGATAAATCAGTGCAGCTTGTTCAAATTGATTGTTTTTATACGCCTTATCCGCTCTCAAATTCAGTGCTTTAGCCCTTGCCTGTGTATTGGCTGAAACAGGAACATAATGCACCTGCATCGCTTGGCTTTGATAACTCGATACAGTTGAACCCACTTGGCTTGCCCCAATGGTTGTCCCCGAAATACGGTTAATATCTTGGATTTCACCCTCTGGACTAATGCGGAACACAGTCCATAAGTTCCCTGTCAAACCCGTTGGAATATAGTAAGAGCGGATCAAAGACTCGCCTACATAAACCATAACTTTAGCTTGGCTATTCGACAGGTTCGCAGTATTGGGTTTCGCGCGGTCTGAATAATCATGCACTGAATAAACATAATATTGCCCATCTAAACGTTTATTAATCGTCACCGTTTCAGGGCCATAAGCGTCTGTGTCGTCAACATCTAAATTGGCATCTTGCCCTTGTTTATTGTCCCAATACACATGTTGATTTTTATAACTTAAATGTGAGTCCAGATCTGAAGGACTCTGCCCCCAGTTTAAAACGATTCGCATACTGTTTAAGTCTTTCAATACAGGGCTTAAAGCATAGGTCATACCATCACAAGGACATTTTGCCACCAGTGTAGAATAGC
Organism: Acinetobacter sp. SW-226; assembly: GCF_055632855.1. NCBI lineage: Bacteria > Pseudomonadati > Pseudomonadota > Gammaproteobacteria > Moraxellales > Moraxellaceae > Acinetobacter > Acinetobacter sp. SW-226. Next base: position 2,184,488 of record NZ_CM145752.1, read on the forward strand.
CTGATTTTTTGATAATCAATAAATTGTCTGCGCCATTTGCACTGCTACTGTTCACCGTTGCCCGACCGTCTGCGTTGGTTGAGGTTGATGCAGACTGTTCACCATTTTTTTGTAATATGACTTGTGCATCGGCAATATTTTGATCTTTTACCGTTGCACTTAAAACATGAATATTGGTTGTATCTGCATAGCTCAAAACAGGTATGCTTAAACCCAAGATAGAAGAATAAAGTAGATGTTTTTTCATTGCGTATCTCTTATTAAGATGCTTATCTCTTTTCAAAGTCTTTTTAAGACTAGGACTTAAACGTTACATTATACAAATTATGCGATACATTGGATGTATAGACGATGGCTTAAATCTTGATCTTCTGCTTAGGCTATTTAAAAAAATACTCTGCCCATTTTTATTGTTCAGCAACACTCTAGGTCAACACGAGTATTCATCATGCTCTCGCTATCTTTAAATAATCGTATTTTAACAAATTAACTCTGTGTCTCTTCATTTTTCAAAACAGGTTCTAGGCTTAGTTTCTTTGCAATAAACTGGATAAAAACCTCGATTTTCGGTGCTAAGTAGCGTGTAGGCGGATAAAGCAACCAAGCATCCCCACTATAATAGGTCTTGAAATGCCAATCTGGTAATACTTGGATCAGTGCTTGGCTATTCAAAGCATGTCTCGCCATAAAATACGGCAAACTTGCAACGCCCATATGTTTTAAAGCTGCATCTAGACGGATACCCGTATGATTTGCTGAATAACGTCCTTTTACAGTTACACTGGTGGTTTTATTGCCTTTTTGAAATTTCCACTTTGAATCGCTGACTTGTTCACCTAAAAAAATACATTGATGTTGATTTAAATCACTCGGTTGCTGAGGCGTTCCATTCTTTTTTAAATACTCGGCTGTCGCCACTAAGACATGATCAATACGAATCAGCTGTCGGCCCTTTAAGCCCAACGGCGGTTCATTGGTAATACGTATAGCTAGGTCAATTTCATCGTCAATAAAATCTATCAACCGATCTTCCAGTAACAGTTGAATATCTATTTGCGGATACAGTTCAAGAAACTCGGGGATATAGGGGTGAATCAGATAATGCCCTACGGCTTTCGGGACACTAATCCGAACGGTGCCACTCGGTTCAGTATTGAATTTGCCTGAATGCTCAATCACTGCTTGGGCGGCTCTGACCATCTCTAGACAATGATCATAAGTTTGTTTCCCACTCTCACTTAAACGCAGTTTTCGTGTTGTTCTTTCAAGTAGCCGTGTTCCTAAAGCCCGTTCCAATCGGCTAATGGCTTTACTCACTGCGGACGGTGTATTTCCAAGCTGTCGGGCAGTTTCTGAAAAACTGCCTGTCTCCACAACTTTGACAAAAATAGCCATTTCTTGGAGTAAAGCTATACTTTGATTTGTGCTCATGAGGAAAAAGTAATTTAATTTTTTACTAGATTATCATCAATAATGAAGCCTCCTATAATCTTTTCTGTGAAATTTTGACAGAGATAATCATGACTCAAGCTTTATATCTATCCGACATCACTCAAGCTGAGGTAGAGGTTCTAAAGTGTGAACCCACTGAAGATGGTCGATTTGCGATTCAGCTCTCCAACACACCATTTCACCCGCAAGGTGGTGGCCAACCCAGTGATGTAGGTAAAATCAATGATGCAGATGTACTTCATGTTGTCATGCAAAATGATCAAATTATTCATTATTCTAATCACGCCACTACATTAGGTCTGGCGCAAGTACGAGTTGACCTCAACCGACGACGTTATCACAGTCGCCTACACTCCGCAGGACACTTAATCGGGCATGTAATGCAAGCATTTGGCTGGGAACCTACCAAAGCACAGCACTGGCCAGAGAAATGCAAAGTCCAATTTGTCAAACAAGACCATTCTGAAGACCAAGATTTAGAAACTTTAGAGCTTCTATGTAATCTATATATTTCTAGCCAACTCGTCAGACTGACTCAACAAAATGCTGATGGCTACCGTGAAGTCAGTTTTGGCGATTTACCTGCATTTCCCTGTGGCGGAACCCATGTCCAAAATTTATCTGAAATTGGGACGCTCGAAATTACAGGCTATAAACTTAAAAAAGATAAATTAACCGTGAGCTATCGCGTTTCGGATGAGCATCAATAATATGTGGATGCAATATAGTTCAGAATTTTTAGCTTTGGCTTTGGTGCATTTTTTTGCGGTCCTTTTACCTGGTCCCGACTTCGCCATTACGGTTAGAAATAGCGTGCGCTATGGCTATGCGATTGGTTGCATCACGGCTATTGGAATTGGTCTAGGAATTTCCGTTCATGTTTTATATACCCTTATAGGCTTGGGCATTGTTATTCAACAAAGTCCGTGGTTCATGCTTATTTTGAGAATAGCAGGCGCACTGTATTTAATTTATTTAGGTTGGAGCTTATTACGTGCCCCCTCGATCAATATTGATCCTTCATTTGAACAGGCATCCAATACCCCATTAAGTCGAAGCAAAGCCTTTATGACAGGCTTTATGACCAATGCACTTAACCCCAAAGCGACTATTTTTTTTCTGGCGATCTTTACTACACTGGTCAGCCCCACAACCCCGATGAAAGTGCAATTTGCTTATGGGATATGGATGTGTAGCGTCAATGCACTTTGGTTCATGCTTGTTGCTGTTTTGTTTTCTCGCCCCATCGTTCGACAGCAGTTTTTAAAAATGGGAAAAAAGTTTGAGCGAGTGATGGGACTCATATTAATCGCTCTGGCACTAAAGCTTTTATTTACCCATTTATGATGTTTTATAACTTCAACAACTATCTAATTATTCAGATTACTTAACTACCGACATCCTGAATAATTAGATAAAAGATAAGCAGTAAAGTTTTAATCATTAAATACGAAGTCATCTCGCTAAAATTTGGCTTCACTTTAATTTCATATATTTTGAAAATGCTTTTTTAAATAAAAAGCATTAAAATAAATCTGTACTAAAAATGATCAAATCAGCCATGCTGTATTTTTATATCACGTGGTAAAAAAATATATATAAAAAAAGGGGCTGACATGAAATTTAAAACATATTTATTTCTTTCACTCGGTATTTCTCTAAGCCAAAGTACAATGGCAGAAAGCTTTACAGAGACCTTTCACGGCGTACCAAAACTAAATCTGAACCTATATGCCTTTGGTGCAGATGTCGATGGAAAAATAGGCCAAGGAAACTTGAGTTATAAGGTCGATCAACCTTTAAAGGAAACCATCAAGGAGCTAGATCATTCTTTTATGGCGCACGTTGACCTGAGTAAAGGTCGCTGGGGGCTTTTTCTCGACCACCAAACAGTTGAAACCTCTCAAGAAAAAAGTGCGATGTCTGTGCCTGTTGCTCTCAGCACCAAGTTGAATCAAGCCAGCTATGGGCTTTACTATCAAGCTTATATCTCTCCCGAAACCACTACTCAAAATTATCCAAAACTCGTGATAGAGCCGACCATTGGGATAAATCACACCAAAGCCGAAGCAAACTTGAGTGCTTTAAACCAAACATTAAATATGGAGACCTCATGGAACGAATTTTTCTGGGGTTCTCGTTTTAAATATAACTTTGACTCAGCTTGGAACTTGGCATCAGAAATTACTTTTGGCGTTGAAAATACTATTTCTGTACATGCTTATTTGGGGTATCGCATTCCAATCATGAATCGAAACCTAAACCTCCGAGCGGGTTATCGTTACTTTGACCAAGATTATAAAGCGAATAATTTTCATTGGGACATTCGACAACAAGGGCCAGTGATTGGCATTAATTTACCTATTTTCTAAGAGAGCATGATAATGAACAATGTATTAAAAAGAGTATTATTTGCCGCTGGAATATTTGTAGTAGCCGAAGCTGCTATGGCATGTACCCGTGTAGTTTATCTGGGCAATAATGATGTCATAACTGCGCGCTCGATGGACTGGAAAAGCGATGTTGGGACAAATTTGTGGATCTTACCCAATAATGTCAAACGTAATGGTATGGCAGGTCCAAAATCTATTCGATGGACATCAAAATATGGCAGTGTGGTTGCAACAGGTTATGACATTTCCACCACTGATGGCGTCAATGAAAAAGGGCTCATGGCCAACTTGCTATGGCTAGTAGAGTCTGAATATCCAAATGTGCAAACCGCTAAAAAGCCGCCCTTAAGTATTTCACTTTGGGCACAATATGTTTTAGATAATTATGCCACGGTGCATGAAGCCATTCAGGCACTCGAAAAAGAGCCTTTCATCGTTGTGACTGACCAAGTTCCAGGTGAGAAACGTTTAGCTACCCTGCATTTATCCATTTCCGATGCCACAGGTGATAGTGCCATTATTGAGTATATTAACGGTAAACAAGTCATTCATCATGGTCGACAGTATCAAGTGATGACCAACTCGCCAACGTTTGATCAACAGCTCGCTTTAAATAGCTATTGGAAGCAAATTGGTGGCACAACCATGCTTCCAGGCACTAACCGCGCATCTGATCGTTTTGCCCGTGCTTCTTTTTATATCAATGCGATTCCAAAAAATGCAACTCCAGACCATTCGCTTGCCAGTGTATTTAGTGTCATCCGCAATACCTCAGTCCCTTTTGGCCTAAACACTGAAGAAGAGCCGAATATTTCCTCAACCCGTTGGCGTACGGTGGTCGATCATAAACGTAGTTTATATTTCTTTGAATCTGCCGTTTCACCAAATGTGTTTTGGGTCGATTTAAAAGAGATTAACTTTAAAGATGGTCAAACCAAAAAGTTAGAACTTGGCCCAGACCAAGCGATGACCTATGCAGGCAAAGCCAATGCTTCTTTTAAAGTCACCAAACCGTTTGAGTTTTTAGGAACCAAGCCTTAAGTTTTTAGTTAGATCATAGGCTTAAAGATATAAACACTTCTCATAATAGCCCTGCTCAAAGGGCTATTATTCCCCCAAAACAAAGTTTCTAACTCTTCTCTTTCACGACCAGATTTGACGTAGCCTTATTTATTAGCTGTTTTAAAATTTGAATTTTGACTCACATCAGCATATTCTAAACAGACCGATTTCACTTCCAAACACGCCTTGTTGCGTAGGAGTATTTATCATGTCAAAGAAGTTACCCATCTACTTCTCGGACGACGCATGGTCGTCTTTACAAGATCTCATGGGGCCCGAAGGTAAACCCAGCCCCACCATCAATAGTATGCTTGAGCAAATTGCGCAGCAAGCCGAATTTGTGGATCAACTTGGGCTGACACCTATTTTGCCTCAGTCCAAAGTCTCCCTTCCTGTCTCTTTAGAACGCATTCCCGCAGGTCCAGCCTTCAGTACAAAAGATGAGCAAGGCAAAGCCATTGATCTGAATGATTTTCTCATTCAAAACCCAATTGCGACGTTCATGGCTTATGTAGACAGTGAGTCAATGTTAGGTGTAGGTCTTGAAGTAAATGACCCGATTATTATTGATCGGAGTATTGAAGCCAAACACTACGACATCGTGGTGGCTTTAATTGATAATAAAGATTCCACCATTAAAAGGTTGATGATTACGAAAAAAATGTCAAAGTCGGACATCAAAGACATTTTTGGGGATGAAAATTACCCTTTGCCTCAAATGTGGCTGAAAGCTGAAAACCCCGAGTATGAACATATTATTCCGACAGAGAATCAAACCTTTGTCATTTGGGGAGTAGTGACGTTTAACTTAAAACGTCTGTACCACCGTTAAAAAAATAAGAAGAAGCAACATGAAAAATGAAACTGAAATATTCGCGCTCGTTGACGTGAATAATTGCTATGTCTCGTGTGAACGTGTATTTAACCCAAAACTGAATGACCAGCCTGTCATTGTGTTAAGTAATAACGATGGTTGTGTCGTTGCTCGGAGTCAAGAAGCCAAGGATCTCGGCATTCGTATGGCGGTCCCTTTTTTCCACATTCAAGAACTCGTCCAGCAGCACAATATTCAGGTATTTTCGAGCAACTACGCTTTATACGGTGCAATGTCTAGCCGCTTCATGCAGTTACTCGGGCAATATGTCGCAGCCGATGAACAGGAAATCTATTCCATTGATGAATGCTTTTTAAAGCTGACGGCCTATGAGCATTTATTCGATATCACTGATTATGCCAAAGATATGAAAGATAAAGCATGGCAATGGCTTGGACTTCCCTGCTGTATTGGCATTGGTCGTTCCAAAACAGAAGCCAAAATAGCCAATCATCTAGCCAAGAAAAATAAGGCTCTAAATGGCGTGTGCAATTTGGCACACATGGACCCGTGTACGGCTGAATACATGCTTGCACATGTGGAGGTCGGTGAGGTCTGGGGCGTTGGTCGGCAGAACTGTAAAAAACTAAATGCCATGGGCATTCATACCGTTTTAGACCTGATTGAGTCTAATCCCAGTGAAATCAAAAAGCATTTTAGTATTGTCATGGAAAAGACTGTCCGTGAGCTTCAGGGAACATCTTTCATTAATATTGAGAGCGATAAGGTTGCCCATAAACAGATTATTAGTAGTCGTTCCTATGGACAGGCTGTTTATGATATTGATGACATTAAAGCCTCTGTACGCTTATATGTTGCCAGTGCAGTGAAACGTCTGCGTCATGATCGCTCTATTTGTAAAATGATCGGGGTGTATATTCAAACTGGCCGTTTTAATCAACAGGAACGTTACTCGCCCTATACCATTATACACATGCATGAACATACCGATGATTTGCTCAAAATCACACAGGCAGCGATGAAGGGCATTGATCAAATTTACAAGGCGGGGTTCAAATACAAAAAGGCTGGCATTGTCTTGTTGGAAATTATGGATAAGACTCAATTTGTACATGACCTTTTTACTGACTATAGCCATCAAAATGACCGTGAAGTGCTGTCCAATACGATAGATGCTATTACAGAGCGTTTTGGCAACAATCTAATCTCATTAGGGCTATGCCATGAGAAAAAAGAACCCTGGCAAATGAATCAATGCAATCGCTCCCCTGCCTATTTGACCAACTGGTCTGAGCTGTTTAGAGTTGGTTAAAATCACTCACTTAAAGAGCAAAGACTAACGAGCATTTTCAGCTCAACCCTAAACCGAGAAGGATTTGTGAATGAACATCATAATTCGAGACGAACAGCCAAAAGATATTGAAGCCATTGATACGTTAACTCGCGCTGCATTTTTAAATGCAGAACATACTAGCCACACCGAACAGTTCATTGTGAACAGCCTGAGAAAAAGTGGTCAACTCACGATTTCTTTGGTTGCTGTTGAAAATGGGGAAATAGTGGGTCATGTCGCTATTTCACCTGTATCTATCTCGACAGGTGCAACAGGTTGGTATGGTTTAGGCCCAATTTCTGTCTGCCCAACTAAACAAGGTTTGGGCATCGGGTCACAACTGATACTAGCATCCCTTGAAAAATTAAAACAAGTGGGTGCAAAGGGCTGTGTTCTTTTAGGTGACCCAAATTATTATCATCGTTTTGGGTTTCGCTCTTATTTAGAGTTAGTTTTACCTGGCGTTCCTAGTGAATACTTTCAAGCCCTGAGTTTCAATGGGGAAATACCTCAGGGTGTTGTCAGCTACCATGATGCATTTAATGCCACTGAGTAAATTGAACGTTTAAATGTCAATTTACTCTGTTGTATGATGTTTGAATAAGCACTTTAAAGCGCATTTTGAATCATTTAAGGTGAAGAAAGTACGTTTATCCAGCGTAAAGCTCTATTTATGTAAGGCGAATGTAAACCAAACTTTTAAACATAAGGTATAACAAATAGTATATATGGACTTATGATTTATATATAAAAAGGTCAGTTTTATGAAAAATATTTTAGGTGCAACACTCATTACTTTAGCTTTAGTCGGTTGTACTTCTGCACCAACGGGACAAGTCACTTCAGAAAATACTGCAACGAACAAGCCTGCTGAAACTCAAGTGGTTCACTTCACAGGGCCAATGGATTTAACGATTGAACTGAAGTCATCTGATAATTTTGAAACAGCGATGATGACGGATAACTCAGACCGAACATTCATGCTTAAAAGTGCACCAGCTGCAAGCGGTATGCTCATGACTGACGGTAAAGGTGTTTCTATTCATATCAAAGGAAGTGAAGGTATTGTCGAGTTTGTCAAAGACAAACCGATCCAGATTACTGAATTCAAAAAATAAAAAAACAGCCTTCAACACTAAGATTGATCGCATAGACTTATGCACCGAAGCCCACTTTTAACGTGGGCTGTTTAAAAACAGTACAGTAGTACTTCATATAGATCTTTCACTTACTAAGTGTTATTTCAATTGAATATCAGACGGGAAATCTGGGAAAAAAACTTTAAAATCTTCTGCACTAACAGTCTCTAAATAAGTGAATGTTCGCCACTTGTTACTTTTTAGACTTCTCACGAAGATCCAATCATTCGTACTTAACTCAATATCTCCAGAAATTCGCGTTTGAATTTCTACAGGAATCACACAAATCTCTCCCACCGAAATCAGCCTATTCGCCTTTATAGGCTGTAGTTTAAATCCAGTTACAGAGTAGTTTCCCTCCCTAACGAAATCCAACACATCGGCCAACCGCGATTCATATACCTCCCGTTCAATCCATTTACCATTCACATAATATTGGTCGTTATGCAGCCTATTAAAACGAGAAGAATAATTATATTTCTGATTGTATTTAATGAGTTGCTGAACATCACCATGCTTGAGAAGATCCAGTTCCTCTTGCATAAATTGTTTGAACAGCACTAAATGGTTTGGGCACTCTAAATCTTGTGCAAATGATGTTGTCGAGATAAGTGCAAAAATGAGAGCACAGATTTTTTTCATTTATAAAAACCTTATAATATTACAAAATTTGGAAGTGCATTTTTCAAACGATTGTGGGGTTTTAACCCATGAAGAAAAATTTTACAATATTATTTATTAATCAATGCATTAAGTTCAAAATACAATAAAAAACATATCAAATGATAGGCTTAAGAATTCCCCTTAAAACAATGATTAATCTAAAAAATGGGGTATCTCAACTGATCTTCAATCCCCTCAATATTTCAGGCACAAGCATATAATTTTATTAAGTTCAGTGGTCTATCAATAATGATACCCAAGAGGGTCAGACCTATCCCAGTACTGATTCAGTTGAAGATTCAACTCTTCTTCACAGATACCCTCAAGAACATAAAAGAGTTTTAACACCCCTTCTCTTTCAAGAATCATGAGTTTGTATTTATCAAATTCTGCAAGCCCAGGTCGAGCAATGACTCTTTGAAATCCAGCACTGTAGATCACAGGAGCCGTGGGTTTTTCGTATTCACATGCCCATTCTAATTCTGTTGAATTAAAACCCACTGCAATACTTTCCCTTACTTTTCCAGCAGCAACTCCACCAATAACCCCAATTTTCACGGATATCACTTTTTATACGTTGTACTAAACCATCTATAACAGACCCATTTACATATACAAGCTTTTTATCTTAAGTAATTTCTCAACTAAGTTCTATTGCCTACTCATTTGATCTTATCAATCAAATACTTCTAGGCTATTAGCTCAACATTTTTATAGATAATTCCTCTTATCAAATGGAGCTACAGAAGCACCTAATGTGCTTCTTTAGCTCATAATCGTTTAAATCAATACTTAAAATTAAACCCGACAAAAGCCGTTCGGCCCATTAAAATGTAATCAATAGAACGTGCGACATCATCGCGCTTGGTATTGGTTAAGTTTTTAATCCCCGCTTGCATAGTAAAACTTGGGTTAAATTGATACTGCCCACTTAGGCCTAAAACATGGTAATCATCTGATTTTTTACTCTTAGAAATGGCAGGCACATAGAGCATTTGGCTACCAATATATTGATAGTTGAGGTTCAATCCCAACGCATCATTCACACGCCAATCCAAAGCCATATTGCCTGTATGACGCGGGCTATAGTCGAGTTCTTTGTCTGTATCTTTATTTTTAGCATCTGAATAGGTGTAATTAAACTTCATACCTAAAGCATCATTCACATCATACTGGCTCTCAAGTTCTACACCTTTGACTGATGCTGAATGCACATTGGTATAAGTCATGACTTTAGGACGGTATCCCGCTCTCCAACCATCGCTTACAATCATGTTTTTAATGTCGTTATCGAAGTACATTAAACTTGCATAAAACTGGTCATTTTCATACACACCACCAAACTCATAACTTGTTGCCGTTTCTGGTTCCAAGTCCGTGTTCCCCACCACCTGACACATGCCACGGCAGGCCAATACTGAATATGTAGGATCGGATTGTGACAGACTCGGTGCCTTAAATGATTTACCAATTCCCCCTTTTAAATTAAATTGATCCGTGACTTGATAAACGCTATAAAAGCGTGGGCTGAACTCACTGCCAAAACTATCATAGTCATCAAAGCGTCCAGCAAAGGTCAGAGCGAGTCGGTCAAGTTTCCATTCATCTTGTAAATAAAATGCTGTTTGATTTACCGATGCAGATCCATTCAAGTTTTGATTATGCTCTAACTCTGTTTTACGGAACTCGGCTCCGCCAGTCACTAAGTGTTGTTCTCCAATATGACCGCTCAATTGGGCATCAACCGTATGATTGGTCTGCTGAATATCTCCCGTCTTCTTATATAAATTGGTGATGATTTCTGAGTTATCCATCAAGTCTACGTTTTCATAGTAATAACGCAGTCTGCTGTTAATATCATTCCAATTTGCAGAATAAGTCAGCCCAACACTGGTACGGTCCATTTCTTGGATATTGGTCGGAAATGACAGACCATAGTTGTTCCATACCGCTTTACGGTCATCTGAACGATGGGTCAAGTCAATATCTAAAGTCTGGTTATCATTAATCAGCCAACTGACATTTGAAAGGATACTAAAACCTTTACGTTTTTCCGCTGCATCCGTATTTTTATAAATGCTTTGTTCAGAACGCCAAGCCTGCTGATCGACACCCTCAAGTACCAAATTTGCCAAGAGTTTGTTTTCTATCAGGCTGCCACCAATATAGGCACTTGCTTTATGAATTGCCCCATCATCCCCTTCAGTTGGTAGCTCATAACTATAGTTAAACGCGGTCTCTAATTGCTCACTTGGTTTCTTTAAAATAATGTTAACGACGCCACCGAGGGCATCTGCACCATATATGGATGACATTGGACCACGCACCACTTCAATACGATCTACTGCAGCCAAAGGAATAGATGACAAATCAAAATCATTTGAATAATTAGAGGTTAATGCATCTCTAGAATTCACACGGCGTCCATTGACCAATATCAATGTGTAATCTGAGTCTAGACCACGAATTTTTATTTCTTTACGACCATACGCAGAGGACGTATTAATATGGATACCCGCACTGTGTTGTAAAGCATCTGCTAAGTCATAAACAGGACGTTTTGCTAAATCTTCTTGCGTGATAACACTAATCGTTGCTGGTGCACTTTTTTGGTCATGCTCTGTTTGACTGGCTGTTACTGTAATTGTAGCTAACTTCTCTGCGATCACTTCATCTGCAAAAGCCGTAGTAGAAAGAATGCTCACCCCTAAAATACTTTGAATCGCAACACTCAAAACTTCCCGATTAAAAAAAATTTTATTTAACATATTATTAAGCTCATAATTATAAGTGATAATCGTTCGCAATTATATTGATTGGTAAATATTTTGCAACATTTTTGTATAAAAAAACCGCCTTTTCAGGCGGTTATTTTTACTAAATAAAATTTAAAATTTTGCGCGGACTGTAAACGTTACGTTTCTCGGCTCACCCCAATATACGCCATTATAGAAGCCCACATTGAGATAGTATTTTTCATCAAACAAGTTATTAATATTTAAGCTTGCAGACAACTCATCACTAAACTTATAACTCGCAAAGGCATTTGCTAAATAATACGATTTTTGTACGACTGTTCCGCCATTATAAGCATTTTGTGGTGCGGTTCCCCAGTTTTGAAAAATTTCACTTTGCCAATTGACTCCGCCTCCAACAGTAAGTTTATTAGCCCCATTCCACCAATTTTCTGGCAATGTATAGCTGGTAAAAAACTTAACTTGGTTTTGTGGAATTGTGGTCGTTGAGTTTGATATTGCTGAACTCACACTATTCACATAGGTATAACCCGCACTTACATTCCAATTGTCTTGTAACTTACCAATAACTTCCGTTTCAAAACCATTTATTTTTAATCCTTTACCCGATGACATATAGGCTGTGTCTAAATCATCTATTTTCGGAACTTTGCCTTGGTCATATTCAACATCTGTAACGGCAAGATCTTTGACTGATGACCAAAATACTGCAGCGCTTGTTAATAATTGAGCATCAAAAAATTCAGCTTTAAGTCCAAGTTCTGTACTACTACCAATCTCTGGGTCCAAATAATTACCGTTTCTATCCCTTTTGCTTGAAGGTGTAAACATGTCGGTATAACTTGCATAAGCTGTGTAGCGATCATTGAAATCATAAAGTAACCCCACATAAGGAACAAACTGCTCAAAACTCCGAGGTTTTTCAGGTTTTTGGTTCATCAACCATGTCTTGGTTTTATAATCATAGGTATTAAAACGACCGCCTAGAATTAACTTGAGTGGATCAGCCAAATTTAAACGCAGGGTTGAATAATAACCAAATAGTTCAGTGGTGGTTTTACTCCCAGCCCCTGTTTTTACATAGGTCGGCTTTGGTAAATCCCCCGTCCAATCACGATAGTCTTGAATCACCGCTGGATAATCAATCTTTCGGTCAACTTTTAGTGAAGTCGTCTCTGATTTAAAGCCACTGTAACCTACAATTAACTCATGTTCACGACCAAATAGCTGAAAAGGACCTGTTGCATATAAGTCTAAATTGAGTTTTTTACTCTCTGAGTACGGTGCTACCTGTGTCCATATACTCAGACCTTTACCTGTTGAAGGATCTGGGAATCCACTTCCGCCGTAAGCAACTAACCAACTATTATCCGATGTACTATGTGCAGCAGCCGCTTTTACCATCCAACCGTTGTCAAATTGATGCTGAATATCTGCAAAAATAGTTTCATCTTTATGTTTAATTGCACTCCAGTCTGTCGTTAAACTAAAGTTTCGTGGCAAGTGAGCAAGACTACCATCCGCATTAAAGTAAGGAACGGTTCCCCACGTCGATCCCTTAGGGTCATTGTCCTGATACTGAAATCCAAGCGACGCGGTTGTATTATCAGTTAAATCTGCTTCTACAATGGCCATGGCCGCAGTTGACTTTAGCTCATAGAAATCCATATAGGATTCTTTATCCGTATATGCAGCCATTACCCTACTACGTACACTGCCATCTTGAGTCAAGGGAATCGAGACATCAGCTGTTACACGAGTATTATTCCAGCTTCCATAAGTTGAACTTACACTCCCGGAAAAGTCTTTATCTGGGCGTTTACGTACCATATTGATCGTCGCTGACGGATTCCCTGTTGAACCCGTTAAGCCACTCGCCCCTTTAATTACCTCAACACGATCAAAGAAAAAACTGTCTGCCCTTGGGCTATTATCACCCACTGGCATGCCATCAATTTGTCGGTTGGTAATAGAAAAACCACGAGCATAATAACTTGAACGCTCACTATCTTGTTTGCTAACAGTGACACCGGGTGTCGCAGCCAATACATCATCAATGCTCACAAGATTACGTTGCTCAATCTGTTCCTGCGTGACAACACTCACAGACTGCGGTGTTTCTTTTAAACTTAGATTTAACTTCGATGAAGATTTTGATTTATTTGCTTTAAAACTGCCTGTTCCTTCAGTTTGATCAGTGATTGTTGCCTTGGAACTAATCGTCGCGAGTGTTGCTGTATCTGTGACTTGATCCTGCTCAGTTGCCCAAGCAAAATGCATTACTCCTCCATAAATTAAGATGGATTGAACAGCAAAGCTAAGGGTCTTTATTCGAAATTGTGAATTCATAATGTAGATTGAGTTAACTTTTGTGAGAATAATAATTATTATCATTATAATTTGTAATGTAAACTGCTAATGCCACCTCACATGATTGATAAAAAAAATGATACTTTTTTTGATGTCATAAAAATACCGCCTACAAGGACGGTTTATCTATATATTTCAATTAACTATATGAAAAAAATAAAGTGAAAATGTATACCATAATGCGGATATAAATTATAGATTTCTCATAATTACAAAATAAAATATGGTATTGGTACTATTTTTTTACGCTGATATCTATCTAAATAGCAATTCTAAAGTTCAACTTCCCTTTAAAATATACATATTAGACAATCAAATAAAAAACACATTATCTATATAAATAAGCTAATGAGTACTTCAATCATGATAATTACTCAACCCGCCGTCTATTATTAAGAAATACCAAAACAACAAGAAAAGGCTCATGTAGAAAACATAAAAGATGTTTCATTTATGAATAAATCGTTTTATTACATGTACAATAAAACCAAGTTTAAACATTTTCTGTCTGTCCCACCTGATGATAAGCACGATTAAAATAAACCAAGCTTTGATCCTGTTGGCTTTGCTGAATAGCGACAATACGACACATAAACACCGTATGCGTCCCAACTTCTTGAATGTCATCAATCTCACAATCAAAATTAACCAATGCATCCTTTAAAACAGGTGCCCCTGTTTCTAGCTCCGTCCAAATACCATGTTTAAAACGCTCTTCAGAAGTCATTTTGGATGCAAAGACGTTAGAAATATGCTGATGCTGTGCGCCTAAAACATTCACGGTTAAAATTTTATTATCTACAAAATGTACATGTGAACGAGAAGCTTTGTTCATACAAACCAATAATGTTGGTGGTGTATCAGTGACACTACACACAGCTGATGCGGTAAATCCATGACGATCAGACATACCTGCCGTGGTCACGACACTCACTGCACTGGTCAATAAAGACATCGCATTTCTAAAGTCTGTTGCTTCGATCATCATTTTACTCCTACACTGATCCGTACATTTTGTTTAGATTTGGTGATACCGTACTTCAATCAGATCGGCTATATCTAAAACTGCGACATAATGAAAATGAGGGCTACCTGTTTGATCAACAAGGCAAAAGCCTATCCGACAAATCAAAGTAGCCCTTTTTATCACTCGGCCACTAATACTAAGCCGATAACTCTTTACGGATGATTTCCGCACCTGCACTTAACGCATTCAGCTTGCCTCTCGCCACTTCACGAGCCAAAGGTGCCATACCACAGTTAGTCGAAGGATAAAGTTTATCTGCATCAACAAATTGAAGTGCTTTGCGTAGCGTATCCGCAACTTCTTCTGCCGTTTCAACCGTGTTGGTTGCGACATCAATCGCACCAACCATGACTTTTTTACCACGAATCAGTTCAATCAAGTCCATCGGAACACGCGAGTTTTGGCATTCAAGTGAGATAATATCAAGCTTAGATTTTTGAAGTTTAGGGAATGATTCTTCGTATTGACGCCATTCATTGCCTAAAGTTTGCTTCCAATCAGTATTGGCTTTAATACCATAACCGTAGCAAATGTGTACCGCAGTTTCACATTTCAAACCTTCAAGCGCACGTTCTAAAGTTGCAATACCCCAGTCATTCACTTCATCAAAGAATACATTAAATGCGGGTTCATCAAACTGGATAATGTCAACGCCTGCTGCTTCTAACTCTAGTGCTTCTTGATTCAAAATCTTGGCAAATTCCCAAGCCAATTTTTCACGGCTTTTGTAGTGACCATCATACAACGTGTCAATCATAGTCATTGGGCCAGGCAACGCCCACTTGATTGGTTGTGTGGTTTGGCTACGTAAAAACTTGGCATCATTAACAAATACAGGTTGCTTACGAGATACTTCACCCACAACAGATGGCACACTGGCATCGTAACGATTACGAATTCGCATTGTTTCACGTTTTTCGAAATCGACACCTTCAAGATGTTCAATAAAAGTGGTCACAAAGTGCTGACGCGTTTGCTCACCATCAGAAACAATATCAATACCTGCTTGCAACTGTTCATGTAACGATAAGCTTAAAGCATCGCGCTTGGCTTGAAGCAGTTCTTCACCTTCAAGTTTCCATGCGGACCACAGTTTCTCAGGCTCAGCAAGCCAAGAAGGTTTCGGTAAGCTGCCAGCGGTTGATGTTGGTAATAAAATTGCCATTCTAAATCTTCTATCTCTATTTCAGGTAAATTAAGCAGCGTTACTGTCTACGGTATAATTCGCAGCCCATTGCTCAAGGATGTTTTGATAAGGCTTGATAAAGTTTTCTTCCGTCCATTTACCTTGTTTTACTGCCAATTGACCACGTTCAACACGATCATAGACAATTCGTGTTAAGGAATAATCTGGGTATTCTAAACTTGCTTGATAGACCTGTGCTGCTGATGAATTTGCATTGTAAATTTCAGGACGATAAATCTTTTGGAACGTTTCCATCGTACTAATCGCACTGATCAGCTCAAAATCGGTGTAATCACGTAATAAATCACCCGCAAAATAGAATGCTAAAGGTGCAACGCTACCTTTCGGCATAAAGAAGCGAACCTGTAAGCCCATTTTATGGAAATACTCATCGGTACGAGAGTATTGGTCCTGTTTATATTCAACACCCAAAATAGGATGCTCATTGGTTGTACGCTGATAAGTTCTTGCTGTTGAAACACTCAAGCAAATCACAGGCTGTTGATTGAACGCTGCTTTAAAAGTATCTGAGTTGACGAGGTACTGATAAAGCTTGCCATGTAAATCACCAAAATTTTCAGGTGCGTACGAAGTTGAGTTTTCTTTATTATGTTCTTTAAGCACTACACTGAAATCATAGTCACGTACATAAGATGAGAAGCTATTACCAATCATGCCTTCAATACGTTGATTGGTGTGATGATCAGTAATTGTGCTTTTTAACA
This sequence comes from Acinetobacter sp. SW-226, assembly GCF_055632855.1. NCBI lineage: Bacteria > Pseudomonadati > Pseudomonadota > Gammaproteobacteria > Moraxellales > Moraxellaceae > Acinetobacter > Acinetobacter sp. SW-226. Next base: position 2,201,429 of record NZ_CM145752.1, read on the forward strand.
TTTCAATAATCGGGAAAGCTTTACCATTACCTTCAATATCTAAATCGGCAGAAATAATATCAATTTCAAGTGAATAACGATCACCATTTGGGTTATCTGTTTGTGCTAAAGCATTGAAACGATTATTAATCATACGAAGTGTATTGCGTAGGTTCTGCTCACGGCTTTCACCACGCGCTAAGTTAGCAAAGTTAGTTGTTAGACGTGTGCTATCTGCTGGTTGATAGTTTTCATCAAAACGAATGCGTTTAATTGAACATGCAAACTCTGTACTCATGGCGACCTTTACCCTATTTTTGCAATAAAACCTGAATTTCTTTCATGCTCTTTTCAAACAGTCCAATTTTCTTTTGGTACACTGCTCGTTAACCACTATCCAGTGTTATCTATAGTCTGGCTAATAATTAACGATGAAGAATGTCTATCATTAAGAGCTTGGTGTAATTTATACCCGAAACTTCACATGAATAAAAATGATTTAATCTCACCCATAAGTGAGAAAAATTCATTTTCATAAATTTTATTACATCAAGAAAAAATTCCACCACCACTTCTGGTGCCATTTGTACTGATGAACTTCGTTATTTTTTTGCGATAAAAGTCATCTGAATGCACATGGTATGCAAGAATTTATCTTTCAAGAAACTGATAAATAAAAGAATATAATCATAATCCCACTACTTAGATGAGCGTAACCATGGGGTTACCGTTAAGCCTGTCAAAACACCCTCAGGACTTAAAAAGCGAGTGACAGATTGTCCCCAAGGTTCTATACGATTATTGACAAGTAATTGGTAACCTTTAGAAACCATATAAGCTGAAGCTACAACAATATCTTCTACCTCAAATTCAATCCAACTTTGAGGAATATTGAATTCCTCTGGCCACTCCTTTAGCCCAAAGCATGAATTCGCAGCTTGAGTCAAAGGCCAAAGTGCAAAATGTTTTACACCACCCAACTCACCATCATTCGTATTCATATAAGATTCATTTCCCTCCATCGCTTTAACTGGAAGATTAAGAATGTCGAGGTAGAAAGATTTACTTGCGTGATCTTCTTTGGTAATTGGTCCAAATCCAGCAACAAAAAGTATATGTACAGGATGCATTTCAATATCTCATTTTTTTTAAGTGATCTATACTTTTATACTTAGAATTGTTTACTTTTCAAGCATAAAATTAAAAATGTGAGTTCGGTTAAATCCCCCCTATGCTGTTAGGCTCTACCATTTGCTGGGATCGTATTTAGCCATCGAAATATTTATGGAAAGAACTGTGTAGAAGCACTCGCTGGCTATGCAAATGTGAAGATGACGTATAGTATTTAGAAGGTCACGAAGTGCCTAAACCTGAGTAGATTAGCTCTCGTTAATAATTGGTTTTAACTTTAAATGGGCGAGTTTTCCACATTGGGGAATTACGCCATTCCCCGAAAACAAAAAGCCCACTTTTTGAGTGGGCTTTAATCTGTTAAAATATCAACGAATTTTGGTAGGTATATCCAGACTCGAACTGGAGACCTCTACGATGTCAAGATGAAGTCAAAACCCGATATAAGCCTTTAGAATATAACAATTTCATTGCTTATTTTTGTGCGTATTTTAGTCACTTTCTTACCAAACTAGACCCAATAAAATCAATAATTTAGAGCATCATTTCTCTACAGCTTTTTTAGGCTTTTGCTTCAAATTGCTTATAGGAGTTTTGTCTTAAAATATGGCTTGTAGCCTTCGAGCACAAGATATAAAAAACCGCCCTTTCAGGCGGTCATTTTCACTTCAATAAATTGTACCTTTGATGCGGAAAGGTCTTCAGCTCGAACATATGTTGGTAGTCATACGCTGGCAGTTCTACATTGTACTTTTTGCATAGATCCGATATGGCATAGGTCATATAGAACATATTGTCATGCAGCATAGACACCAGTAGTGGATTTAGTTTTGCCAATGTGGGGCTATGGGTATTCCACCATGCCTGAAATAGTTTGGCTTGCCCACAGAGTATTTCTATAGATTGGTTTTCATCTATATGAATATCCCCTTTTGCTTTGATCTGCATGGTTTCTAGGTAGTCCACAGCGTCTTGGAAATGCATGGCCAAGAGTTCGCTATAACGTGGGATGCGAAAGTGTTTGTTATGTCTGGCCCAGAGTTCAGTGCGTTTCTTAGTACTGCCTTCACAGCGTCGGTCGACGATTTCTTTGAGTATGGCTTGTTGTTCTGCGTTAATTTTTACTCGAGTGTCGATTTTCTGCTGCAGAACTTCTTTTTCCAGTACGTCGAGTACCCATTTGCGGAATTCTTTGGCGACTGGTGTGCGGGCAAAGAATGTGATGAGATGGCAACCGCGTAAAGAAAAAACCCGTACCGTCAAATTGACGGTCTGAGGGTTAGCGACAACCTTTGTCATATCAGAAGTAAATTCATCTGACTTACGATCATAAATACGAGACACTGAATCTTCTCGCGCATATCCTAAAGCACGTGCGAGTTCAGATGATGTAATCCAAATTTGATCATCATTGCTTTGTATTGGATGAAATTGCATTGCATTAAATGTTAGACTGTTCATATCAATTGTTCTCGAAAATGATTGGTAACTCGCCCCGTGATCCGCCAAGATTATTCGGGGCGTTTTTATATCCCTGCTAGGGATGTTTTTAAATTTATTCTTATAATAACCTCTTGTCAATCCCTGCTGGGGATATTATTATTTAAAAAATCATTCAACTTCAGAGTTTGAAATATGGGAAGAAATCTTGGTGTGGAATACAAAATGCGTATGTCCCAGGAACTGAAGGATAAAATTGCTGAATCGGCTAAAGAGCTGAATCGCTCAATGAATGCGGATATTGTTGCAAGATTAGAGGATAGTTTTTTATTAAATGACAGTTCGGCTCCTACAAATGCTGATGTAAAAGTCTTTCATTTAAAGAATGGGAAAAGACGTGTTATTTTTGGGAAACTTTTAAATAACCTTAGCCTAGACTACACGCAAGAACTTGATCAACTTCGTGACGATATTCATCTTGCTCTTGAGGTATTGAGTGGTTCTTCTTTTTGGAACTCATTAAAGTTTATTGGTAAAGATGTTCTGGTTTATAAAGGCGACAATCATATTGATGTTGTAGACAACGGTAAAAAAAGTCTTGGGTGGTTGATTGTCGAAGACCATTATGTCAACACTTCAAAAAAAAGTGATTAAATCTAAGTTAAGTTAGTTTTAGTATTAAATCGAAGTTAAGTTAAAAATAAATCTATTGGACTCAAAATGAACTGGACAATAATTTTAAATTTCCTAACAGCACTTGCTATTGTTCCCCCTATTCTAAGATGGTGCTTCTTTAAAAGTTATCGCATTGAATTAAAAAGAAAAGATTATGAATCCAACTCATTGCAACTCTCTAAATATATTAAAAGCACTTATAAGGAAAAAGCCAATAAAGAACCGTCCGAATTACAGGCTGAGACAGATACTTTTTTAGTCGGAGATATAATAAGTTATAAAATTGTTTTCCATGCTCTAGACTTAAAAATTTCTCGATTATTTGATTTTTTAAAAAATATTAAATATGCAAAGATTTTTTTAGATATAGATACCACCAATGAGGTACTTACATTCAAATCTAAATTAACAAAAAATCAGATAAAATATTTTTTCAATATTACTTTTGGCCTCCATATATGCGCCTCTATTTTTTGGGTGATATCCTATTATATGGATAGAGAAACCTTTTTCGGTATATCTAAATCTTTTTTTGTTTTAATAATATTATGCACAACTGCAATACTAGTAAGGTTTTCAACACAAGCTAAAACAGTAGAGATTTTAAGTAAAGATATTAATGTTCAATTTCCTAGCAAATTAAAATAGCTAGGAAATCACCTATTTTACTATAATATGGTATAAGTAAAATTCCAAATAAAATAACAATTATCAAAATCCAATATTTTGTATATAAAGATTTTTTTTCATTTATATATGCAACCTCAATTTCTTGAGCGGATCGTCCATCCACATTAGATTGTGTTAAAATCTTTTGGAGATCCTTTTCATTTAGCAAGTCTTTATATCTATTTTCGATTTCCATATATTTACTATTAAGTCTCCTCTTTTCATCAGAAACTTCTTTTCTAGCAAATATTAAATAAAAAATAGAAATAACAACTAATGAGAAACCTATAACAGATGTGGCTAAATTAAAATTAAAAATTTCATGTAATGATTTTATTTCTGACTTTTTTTCTATAACCTTCACTAAAAAAGACATCAAGAAAAATGATAAAAAGGTCCACATACTTGTTTTAAACATTGTGAACATATCTTTTGTAATACCGGAAGCCTTCTCAGACTGAGTATAAAGAACATCAGCTATTTTATTTTTTACCTCAATGTATTGTTTTACATTATCCTTAAGGTAGAGATCATAGCCAGACTGAGCAGAATGGCAAGTGCCTCTTTCTAAAGTAGAAATATTTTCTTCTTTAATATGAATAGAAATCACATTACGGGCAATACCGATTTTATCTACAAATGGACCGTCACTATAAACCCATTCATAGATAAAACTTAATTCATTTTCAACTTCACTTGATAACTTTTCATTAATTTCACAATTTAAAGTTTTATAACCTTTTATTTTAAAATTAAGGTTATTTTCAGTTATATTTGAATAATCACTCAAAAATATTAAATTAAAGATAGTTTTCAGGTAGCTAAAATGATCTGACAGAAAAAAATATTTATTAAAATTGAAAAATTCAGGGATAAATCCATATTGATCAGCATTCACAAAATGGCTAACTTTATCTCGGCACTCAATTTTTTGTTGTAAAAGACTTTCTCTATCATTAGTTAATTGCCAATCTTGAATTTCATTTTCATCAAAGTTTGGATAAACACTTCGAATATAAATAAATTGATTAGAAACCACTTCATGATGATCAAAGATATTAACTACTAAAAATTTATTTATGAAATATTTATCATAAGCTTTCAAAATTTTATCTAAAGGTTCTTTTTTAAGAAATTCAGTAAAACTCGAAATATCAAAAATATTTAAATTTGTCCAATTTACACTTTCAAGTTTAAAGTTTACTTCATTATCTGTAGAAAAATTAGAGCGTAAAATATCAGCCCTTTCATCAAATTTATCTAAACTGGCAACTGAAAATCGTTGAGGTTCATAACCCTCTACAGTGATTGATAAATTTAGTGGGGTATTTAACTTTTTGATGATTTCAAAAAGATTTTTCAGCCCATCTGCTAAATTTTGGTTGAGCGAAACTATCCGCCCCGTACATTCAAAGCGATAAAAATTATGAACTGTATTCAAATCTTCGATTGTTCCAAGAGATTTCTGGAAATCCTCAAAAAAGCTCATTTTTTACTCAACTTGGCTCATCATCTGTAAAGTCATTATTAAACTTATCATAACCTTTTTCAGAATAGATTTTTATAAATTTTCGCCCGTCATCGTCCTCACCTCTACCAAATTTATTTTGTAAATCGGGCACATCACCAGTAACCTTTAGCTCAAAATCATCATCAATAACTATCTTAGTTACAAGGCGTGCCTTAATCTCGCCTTTCGCAATATCAAATTGAGTGTCAAAACCCTTTTTAGGATCACTTGGTAATTTTTCCAACTTTTCAATAAATTTTTCGTATTTTTCTTTTGTAAGATTATCACCTAAGGGTTCATATGTTTTTAAAGTATCAATTAAATTATCAAAATTTAAACTTTCTTGTCTAAAACTCATAATTATCTGATGTCTAAGATAATAATTTAGGACTTACGCACTATTATTTATAGATTCTCTGTGGTAGCAGATGATTTTTATCGAGAATAAAGTCATCAATGAAGTTTTTGATAACTGGTCTAAATAATTTCTTCTGCCAACGATATACATTTTCAAAGATCCGCTCAAACTGGTTCTTTTGTATCTCGACGTAGGCCATCAAGGCTGAAAAAATATGATTCAAAATCAGTTTAGATCGTCTTACTTGAAACTTTTCAATATGACAAACCTGTTTAATCACCCGGTGATATTGCTCTATTTTCCAATGACTTGAATGTAATTCATGAAAACCCTCAAAGGACAATAAATCATCTTCATCTTGATGCACAATATAAAACCTCTGCTGTTCTTTTAACTGAGTCTTAAATAATTGTACAAAGCCAAAATCTTTGAGCCAGATCACTTGACCCTGATGGAAATCTGGCAATAAGCGCAGTTGAAACCATTGTCCTTTTTCTGGGGAAACCTTACGGTTACAGTCGATACCAAACATAAATCGAATACCATATTTTCTTATGGTTTTTAGATTTCCAGTCGATGAATACCAACTATCACCTGTAATAAATTGAATCTTTGCACCCCAACTGAGTACTTCACTTAACATATCCATAAAGTAATCATTCTTGGTTTTACTTTCAGATTTGTCATAAATTCGGAAATTAATTGGAATATTTTGACCATTTCGATCTGTCGCATACAAGGTAATGAGATTAATACCCTTGACGGATCGGTGGTGTTTGCCTGACCAAAAATAGCTAACCAAGTCCATATGTTGACTATATGGTTTATCTAAAACAGTATCATCAATACTGACTATAAGTTTATTATTATCAATATGTTGAATTGATTCTTGATATAGGTCGTGAGGTGTGTAGTCTTCACGCTCTAGAAAGCGATTTACACTATCATGCGAGATATTATAAGTCTCGGCAAGTTGTGTGCAGCTAATAGAGTTCGGTTCTGTCATGAGAAAGCCCATATAAATGGGTAATGTACAAGTTGCTGTAGAAGCATGTTTAATTCGTCTGATCACAGATACTTTATAAAGTATTTTAATACTTTTTTGAATCCGTCAATGCGTAAGTCCTAATAATAATCTTGCTCTGATAATTTTCTTATATTTGACGTCAGTACCTTATTTATCTCATCGAATGCATTATTAGTATTTGTTTTAGAGTCTCGTATTGGGTCAACAACTATAAAATCTTCTCGCCAATATTGAGATATTGTTGAATTTGTATCTGATAACAAAAGACTTGTATCTGCACCAGCCGCATTAAATTTTATAATGGCTAGCTTTTGTACTCTTGTATCAAGAGGCAAACCTCTTTTCAACTGCATGTCTGTTTCTTCAAGAAATGTCTTATCATCAATTTTCACTAAGCAAATTGTTAATTCATCATTAATCTTGCATTTTACTTGAAGTAGACAACCCTCACGAATATCTCTTCCCATTTTTTCAATTTTTTTCTGCGCTTTTTTCTCCACATCTAGAAGCTTAATTGCATTATCTAAGGCTTTCGCATCCCAAACAGTATTCTTAACATCCAGTACGATTTCTTTTAAATTAGCAGCAACCCTCTCAGACATACTCTTAAATTTAAAAAACTGTCCACGAATATTTTGCTGATCTTTCGGAGGAGTAATAGCATCTTTTAGAATACGCTCTAAATATTCTTGAACATCTTTAGGATTTCCAGTTACTACTCGTGCAATTGGATCCGTTTCATTGATAGCAACAGAATGAAAAGAATATTTATCCAAAATTATTGACATTACTACCCCTCACAGTTTCTCTATTTTATGAATAAAACCAATTATATTTATTTGGCTCAGATTATTTTCACCTTTTAGGGATAAATCCGTGATTTGTCAATCAAAAATTTCCTTAATGCGGTTTTTTATCACTTAAATTAATTTTATGCGTAAAAGAAAGCGCCACATGGCGCTCTACTTATGCAAAATTTTGAACCAATTTCTTTATGACTGGTCGCTGACGCTGACTTGCGTTCCATAAATCATGCTGCATTTGTAAATTCAACCAAAACTCTGGTGACGTTTCTAAAGCCTCGCTTAAACGAATCGCCATATCTGCTGAAATACCTGTATGGCCATTCAAAATACGAGATAGATTTGCTCGAGTAACACCTAGCGCTTGAGCAGCCTCAGTCACGGGGGTTTCACCTATGTATTCCCGCAACATTTCGCCAGGATGTGGTGCATTAAACATCATATTCATAGTTCGTACTCCTACACCTTAGTGATAGTCCAGATAATCCACGATGTAGACATCGCCATCTTCAAATTTAAAAATTACTCGCCAATTACCGTTTACAGTGAGTGACCATTGATCTTGTAGGTTTCCACTGAGCTTATGCAATCGCCAATTGGGTGGAGTTCTTAAATCATTCACTGTAGATGCAGCATGTAATGCCGCAAGAATCAAACGTAATTTAGAAGAATGCGTTGCTTGGATACCTGCTGTTGTACCTGTTTGGAAAAAAGCCTGAAGACCTTTATGTTTAAAACTCTTAATCAAGCTTTAGCATCCATTCGTATAGCGTATATATACAATATACACCACTATGAAAGATATGTGTAGAGAGAAACCTCATATAAAAATAAAGCGCCTCACGGCGCTCAATTTCTTAATAATTAATTGTGTAACTTAATGCGAAAGTTCTACCTTCAGCAGGAATCGCTAACAACGTGTTCGCATTGGTCACTGCTGCCTGTTGAGCAAATACCGTTTTATATTGTTTGCCCCATACATTGTACACGCCAAAGTCCACTCGCCCTTTTGCTAACGGGAAATGTGCTAATACGTCCATCGTGGTATAGCCTTTAATCTCAGCTGCACTATTGGCATCAGTAATTCCAGCAGCTTTTAGAGCAAGGTCATCTTTATAAGCTTTATCAGTTCCTTTGATTGCCAACATTTGGGCACGTACACCATAACCTTCAGCAGTATTCCATTCAGCGAATAATGTACCTTTCATCGGTGAAACAGCAAAGGCATTTAACTCATGCCAATTATTGGCAGCGTCCTTATACTGGCCTCGCGTATAACCTAATGTACCGCCCACTTTGTAGTTCTCCATAAATGGATAACTTACTGTTGCTTCAGCACCATAAACTCGCTGATCTGTATCAACAACATTTACAGAGCGATCTGAGTTAAATTGAACGACTTTATCAGAGGTATTATAGAACCCTGTTAAACCCAAATTTAAACCTGTATCTTGGTTTAAACGCCAGCCTAGTTCATAGCTATTCACCGTGATCGGAGCGATACCAGACGTGGTTAAGGTATATGCGGCAACATCACGTAATACACGTTGTACATCTGGGTAGCTATAACCTTGTGAGAAGTTGGCATAAATTTGCTGTGCATCCGTCAATTTATAGACCGCACCTAAATTAAATAGGAATTTATCAGAGTCTGTCGAATCAGCAGCCATTAAAGTATATGGTGTACGCGCAGTTAAATAACTATCTGTATCAGCCTGAACATATTGGTAACGTACCCCAGCTTGAATATTAAGCTGATCTGTTAATGCATAATCCCCTTGTATAAAGGTACCAATATTCTGAATTTCAGTATCTGGTCCTGAGCCTTGTTTTTCGCCTGTTGGGGTATAGACTAAGCCATTATTGCTTGGCGTGTAGTAGTCCGCCCACTGATGGTCTTTTTCCCAGTCATAATCCAGACCATAAGTAAGTTTTAGATCTCGATCTACCACTTTCATATCTGACTGTAAGGTTGTACGAATACCCGCATAGTCCACATTCGACTGGCTTTGCTTTACATTCGTACCATCTTTTGAATAACCATAAGGTACAAAGCGTGACTTCTCATTGCGATAGTATGCTTCGATATTCAAAACCTGCCCTAAGAAATCCTGATTTTGGTACTGTGTATTAAAAGCATAGCGTTCTGTAAAAGGCTGATTATCTAAACTCCAACCTTTGATCGCTTTATAAGATGGGGATGTTTTGGTCAGTAAATACGAATAATCTGGTCCATATTCTGTATCTTGCTCATCTTTATAATACTGAGCACCAAAACTTAAACTCTGATTATCAGTTAAATTAAAGTTTAAACGACCATTCACATCAATGGTGTCGGTATCCATCGTACTGCCTTGCCAAGGGCTTAATGAAATACGATCCCCATTACCATCAAATTGAGATCCACGATTGGTATAATCTATCCCAAGAAAACCATCGACTTTGTCATTTGCAAATGAAGCCGTTTGCCCAACTTGATAAGCGAGGCTGTCACCACGGAAATTATCGGCTGACGTCACGCCTAGTTTGGTCTGAAAGCTAACAGGCTCAGACTTGTCAGCACGTTTGGTAATAATATTGATAATCCCGCCTGTTGCACCAGAACCATAGATACTGGTTGCACCTGAAACCACCTCAATATGATCAATCATATTCGGGCTAATACTATTCAGCTGACGTGCCACATCACGAGAACCTGTTTGTGATACGCCATCAATCATCACCAGTACATTACGACCACGCATAGTTTGGCCATAATTACTACTGGTTCCACTGCTTGGTGCTAAAGATGGTACAAGTTGAGCCAAAATATCGGCAACTTTACGCCCTGGTCCTGCCTGTTGAGAAATTTCGTCAGCTGAAATGGTTTGCACAGTTCCTGCAATTTCAGAAATGCTTTTTGGAGTACGTGTTGCTGTCATCACAATCGTTGGAAGTTGAGCTTCAGCATTTTGTGTTGTAGTACTATTTGTTACTGTGTCTTCAGCATAAAGTTGGGTACAAATAGCTACCGTAAGCAGGCAAAGACTAAAGTGTGACAAGCGCATTCTAATTTCTCAGTGGTAAGCATTAATATTGATGCAAATAGTAATCATTAATATTATTAATGTAAAAACTTTTATTTGGATTTACTTTATTTCTACGATTTATATCGAAATGAGGCTTCTAAGAAATTGTTCTACCTAAGGCTATCTCTACTTTGACTGCCCATCGCTCAACCTTTTCATTGCTTCAATGCTCGTCTTAAATCCAACTGATTTATCAATGCTGTGCGTTGCTTGCTCGATAATCCAATCTCCTGCGATCCCCTCCCGGAACCCCACAAGAGTAAGTGGCTTCTCGGCCGTAATTTCTGGATTACCTGGTAAATTCAAACTTAACCGTTCTTCACCGCGGCGTGATTGATCTAATGATGCTTGAGCTGCTGATTGTGCGCTTTTAGCATCCTGATAAATATGCCTGAGTCTTTTGACTGGCTCTCCATCACCAACTTTCACCTCATGCTTTTTGGCGCCCTTTTTATCATGCCAATATGCGATTGCAGTCCCAACACTATCACTTGTACTGGACGTCATTTCCCAATCACTGACTTGCTGTTTCGCTAAAGTTAAACTTGATAATTCAATCTCACCACGTTTAACAAAGAGCAATTTCCCACCTGCAGGTTTACACACCACATCGTATCTTTTGGCGATTCGCATTAGAAAATTTATATCCGATTCATCAGACTGATCAAAATGAGGAAGCTTCAGGGAAGACACCGAATTACTCACAATAGGCTCTAGACCATGCTCTCTTGCGATCTTAGTCACGACAGCAGAAATGGTCGTACCTTTTGGCCATGAACGTGTCTTTTGAGAAGCCAATGAAGTCATTCCGCTTTTACTGGTCAACTGTGGCACTGCACGCCCCCGAATCACCATCTTTTCAGGTGGACCAGACAACGATATTTCACTGACAATAAATAATCCCATATCTGTCATTTCAAAGTCATAGCCCATAGAAATTCTTAATTCAGCGCCCTTTTTAGGTAACTCAATCGGTCGGATCGGATCATCTATAAGTGAAATCTCACAGGTATCTGACTCATAGCCTATCCCATCTGTGACCGTAATTGACTCGTAAAGGTCTGCGATTATTGTTGTTATATCTGCTTCATTCGCAATTACAGAAAAGCATGGTATTAGTCCCATAGTTTCACCTTGCGTGTTCCAGTGCTTTGTTGTACTTCTGGTAACTCAATCAGCACACCAGCTGGTAATAATGCCTCATATTGAGATATACCAAAATTCACCTCTAGAATTCGCTCAACAACTTTGTTATTGGTATTTCCATAATATAGATATGCGATTTGATCCAGCATATCGCCATCTTTAGTTAAATATTGTGCCATGTTAAAACCCTACCGCATTCATGATTCCAGACAACAAACCTAAACGGGCTGCACTATCTGAATATTTACGCATGTTGATTGTAAATTCTTGACGGCGTGGCACACCAAATGCAGCAAACTTGGTCTGACCTTCTGTAATACTATTAATCACCCAATAGCCCAAGATCTTTCCTGTTCCGCTAATTAACAATTGGGGAACACCTGTCGCAGCCAAAGCACGAAGTTCATCAATCTGGCCTGTACCACCCTTAAACTCAGGATAAACCACACCTGTTAATGACTGCGTATCTTCACCAGGCCCCAAAAACTGTAAATTGTCCCAATCACCAAAAACAGCTTGTTCACCCCACTTATAATTTGTGGTCCTATTTAGCTCTTGATAAGCCGCAGTATAGATACAGAACTTATATGAGCCCAATCGCATCATTGTTAGAAATGTGCCGTAGATCTGACCATCCATTATTGGCTATACCCCGCATCGACCATTGTGCCACGTTGAATTACAGCCTTTGTTCGGTTAATTTTTTGCGCCACAAGGTCTGCAAGTCGGTTAATATCCTGTCCTGGTGCACCATGAATAATAATTGTTATGTTTTGACTCGGTGCTCTGTCGCTCGCACTATTACCACCACCTGAAAAGGTATTTGATGAGCCCATATTGGCAACATTTGGCCTTAAGTTTAATGTCGGCGCTGATTGATTAAACGTATCTAAAACACCACCAAATTGTTGTTTTAAAACAGGTGTACGCTTCCGCATACCAACACCAATGCCATCAACAATAAATCCACCAAGTCCTGCCATCACTCGTGATGGTGAATGAATGTCCATTTTCTTTTTCATAAAGCTTGGCATGTAGTTGTTGATTGAGGCCCATACGGTCTTAAGGCCTTCAAACCCAGACTTAATACCATTGATTAAACCATCAATAATATTTTTCCCAATATTCAACATCTTGTCTTTTAGTGTGCCCAGATACTCAAATATTTTAGTCCAACCATTAACAACACTTTGAAAAAGGGAGCTGTTGGTGATGGTTGAAATTATTCCATTCCACGCCGCAGAAACTACTGATTTAATTCCAGACCAAATAACACTTGTAAAAAGCTTCACAGATTCCCATTTGGCTGCAAACCAATCACCAATTGGGCTAAAAAACCCAACTATTGAATTCCATGCACTTGATGCACTCGAGCTAATAATTGACCATGCAGATTCAGCATAAGATTTTATCTGCCCCCATAAAGATGAAAAGAAGCCCTTAATACTTGACCAATTTGCAATAATAATGCGAGGAATGCCAATAAATGGCAGAAGAATATTTAGGATTGGGTTGTTCGCAAAAACAGTGTCTATCCCATTAATCACGCCTTTAATAAAATCAATCCCTTTATTAAACACACCCTTAATCCCCTCCCATGTTTCAGAAAGTGAGGATTTAACACTATCCCATAAGTCCGAAAAGAATCCCTTGATTGGCTCCCAGTTTTTATAGATTAAATATGCTGCACCCGCGACAACAGCAACGATAGCTACAATCGCAAGCACCATCGGATTGGCAAGCATTGCCTTCCCTACAACACCAAATACCGCCCCAATCATTTTAATCGGGGCAATCATCTTGGTCAGCATTCCAATAGCGGTCCCTGCACTCCCGCCTAGTACAGAAAAGCTACTTATTGCCAGTGCAACTGGTCCAATAACTGTAGTCACAGCAAGAGCTAGCGCTGCAATCCCCCCAATGACTGCTACTGCACCAACCGCAACTTTAGTAAGTGTAGAAGCCAACTGTGGATTTGCTTGCGCCCAACTAGTTACTGATCCAATAACATGAGACATGCTTTCTGCCACTGATGACACTACAGGCAATAATACTGTTCCAATGGTAATACCCAAGCCAACGGCATTATTTTTTAGCAATTGGAGTTTGTTTGCAGTTGTATTTGCTCGTGCTTCATACTCAGCCTGCATGGAGCCATCCCATGCTTTTTTATTTGCTTGAGATACTCCGTTTAAGTTTTTTTCTAATGCCTCCATATTTGTGAGCAATGGTGCTATCGAACCAAGAGATTCAGAACCAAAAAGATCTTTTAAAATAGCGCCCTGTTTATATTTATCTAATGTAGAAACTTGTTTTAATACGTTTAATGTAGTTGCTTCAGCATTGACCTGCATATCTTTGGCCACTTTTTCTGAATCTAACCCTAGATCCTTGTAAGCAGCTTTTTGGCTTTTAGTTGCTGACTCACCTGCAACCAAGGCAAGCATCATATTTTTGATACCAGTAGCGGCCACTTCTTCTGCTACTCCCATACCGCGGATCGTAGCTCCCAGTGCTGCAATAGAGCCTGATGCAAAACCACCAACTTCACCTAATGGCCCAATACGTTGCACAATTTCCATGATGCCTTTTGCTGCAGCAGGCGTATTATTCCCTAAGAAGTTAATCTTATCTGCCAGTGAAGTAACCTCATCTTGAGACATTTTAAATGCAGTGCGCATCTCTGCCATTGCTTGGCCAGACTCTTCGGCACCAATGTCAAAAGCTACCCCCATTTTTACAGCAGTTTCAGCAAACTTTGTTAATTCGCCCACTGCAATACCCGACTGTGCACCAGAGGCAACAATATTTGCGATATCTTTTGCAACCATTGGCAGTGTCGTAGACATTTTAAGAATTTCTGTGTTGATTGCTTTAAATTGTGAATCTGTCCCACTAAAAACTTTTTTAACATCAGCCATAGAACTTTCAAAATCAATCGCCAATTTGACAGGCACCACCATGGCCACACCAGCTGCAACTGTTCCACCCAATACGCTACCTGCAGCACTCTTCAACGAAGCATTCTTTTGTCTTAATTCTTCTACACGGTTTAATTTCTCTTGCGCTTTAGTGAGTCGGTTTAATTCTTCAGTCACGCCAGAGTAACGCATACGTAAACTATCGACATTCTTACCCATGCTACCAAAGGTTCGGATCGACTCACCTAGCATCGCTTGATTCTTTTTGACTCGTTGAATTTCGGAGCCAATTTTTCCTAATTGGGTAGTCGTACTACCAATGGCTGTTCGCAAAGATCCTGCGACTTCGCCACCAATCGTGATAATTGCACTTAATTTTTTGTTTGCCATTGCATAGAGCACACTCAGACCAATATGCAATTTTGATATTTTTATGGGTTTTTATTCATTATTCACTTATGCAAAGAAAAACCGCATTTAAGCGGTTTCTCTAGGTAGTCCATCGCACCACCATAACAACTTAGAAATTGGTAACTTCTCAATTTCAGACAGCGGCCATGAAGTAAACGAAGACAGTGCAATCACCATTTGTCGAATGTCATTTGCACTTATTCGGTAAAAAGTCGATATGACCCTTGAATACGCTTATAGTCCTTTAAGCCTAGCTTTTTAATGAAATCGGGAGCAATCTCACATAAATTTGCAAACATGGTGATTTCTTGTTCAGCATCAGATTTACCCTTACTTTGCAACTCTGCAGAAAGTAGGTCCTGTACAGTAGGTTCACGCATTTGAATATGACTGATTCCATCATAAGCACGGCTCAATGTGATCTGATTCATGCCTTCTTCTTCTTGAATATAGTCTAGTTTAGTTGTCATTTTACATTCCTAACGCTGAGCGAATATCTGCTAATACATCTGTGCCATTAATAATACGAACCATATTGATCACATCAATTTCATGGACAACAGTGCCGCCAATCGTTTGTTTGTAGTACGTCAAAGACAATTCATATTTGTCTTTTGGAGCTTCACCTGCTTTCGATGTCCCTTGACTAATCTTGACGATTTTCCCAGTAAGGTTATGCACAACAGCCGTGATCGTACCATCAAAGGACTCCATCGCCTCACGCACAGTAAATGATGTTGTACTGCCCTCTTTAACCCCAAACAACGACAGCACGTCTTTACTATGTGAATTCAAGGTGAAATCTGCAGTTAGCTTTTCCATCCCCATGGTAATGTCAATTGGTGCATCCATACCGCCTGCACGATACTCTTCGGTTTGAAGTGCCAGCTCTGGCATGTTGGCTTCATCAGTATTCCCTGCGTAACCTTTACCATCGACAAAGAGATTAAAATTCTTGCGAATATCTTGTGCTACACCCATTTCAAATACTCCTTAAGAAAAAATCTCTTTGATATAGTCATTGACTAAGTGAGAACGGAAAATGACGTGTTCTGATGGATACACAGGTGTAAAGTCAAAATCAAAATACACCTTCCCTTGTGCAATTTGATCTGCTGAATTTAGATCAGGATCTGCCCAACAAGAACCACCTAAGATCGCTTCAATATTGGTTAAATAACGTAAGTATGCATTTACGCCTTCAATAACATCTGAAACATAGGTTTTGGTAATACCACGGTCGACAGCCCATAAATGTGCAGCTTTTAATGATTCATCAATCATATCTGCTGTACGGACAACACACAGGAATGCCCATTTCTTATCGCTTGAAAGCGTACGATTCCCCCAAAGACGATAGCCATTTTGACGGATAATCGTTGCCACGTTGTTTTCATTCAGTAAATTTGCACGACAGTTAGCATCACCCATTGCGAAATCAATAGCTCGTGATGTACCAATAATGCCATTAATTTCTTGATTTGATGGTGACCACCACCAACCACGCTCATTATCTGATTTAGCAATCAGACCAGCAACACAGGCACTTGCCCATTCTGGTGATGTTTCACCGTCAACCGTTTTTAAAACTTTAGGATCAACCAGAAACACCCGCTTAGAGCCGAAGTCTTTTGAGTATGCAATTGCATCCGCATCATTCGTATTTGGACCATCAGCGATAATGACTGCTTTTAATCGTTCTGCAATACCGTTCAGTTCAGCCACAACTGGGTTTGAAGTTGCAGGAGTTTGACCAACTGCTGCAGTACGTGTATGCGTATATCCAGGTGCAATTAAAATTTTGGGTACAAAGCCCACAATGTTTTCTGCAGCTAAGAAAGCATGTACTCCTTCATAAGTACCGGTATTTGCATCGACTCCGCCTAAGACATTAGCTAACGTTGCAACCTCTGTTTCGCCTTCTTCAATACGCACGACAACCAACACGGCACCAATTTGATCAAAAATAGAATCAATCGCTTGTGGTAAAGTACCAGCCTCACCAAGTTTAGCTGCTTCGATTCGAGAACCTGCAATCAGTACAGGTTTATTCAAAGGAAAAATTAAAGGATCAGCATTCGGAGCCGATCCAATAATCCCGATAGTCGAACTTCGAACTGTAGTAATGGGACGCGAACCATCATCTACCGTGACGTTTTGAATCCCATGTAAAAAAATATCACTCATGAACCACAATCTCAGTTTAAGATTTTGGTTCATTTTTGCGATTTATTCAGTACTTTTCATTATTCAGTATTGCACTTTACAACGTCATCGCATAAATCCACATATCGTCCACTTGCTCTGGGCTCAAATTAAGTACGTCCAGCATGTATTGAACTGAATCATTGGTCCGTTCAAAACGTTCAGACTCGCTGTATTCAATCTGAATTCGGCTTTTGAGGGTTGGATCTTCAATTGCACCAATCATCTGTTCGATAGTTTCTAAAAGTTCATTTTCAAGTAACGCCAATTTAAACTGTCGACGGGTAAGTGAACTCAGTTGCTGTCTTTTTAAGGTCGTAGCTCGATCCGCATCAACGATGATATTCAGCTCATCATCAAAAACGCATGCATCAATATCGCTAATCTCAGTACTCTCAATTAATACATATCGTTCCTTTGAAATATATTGTGAAACATCTGAATCAAGCGTTAAAGCTTCAACTGTTGTCATCACTGACAAAGACTTATCTTCATTTTCATAAATAATTACGATCATTAGAATACCACCACGGAGACTTGACCAGCATCTATCGTGCCAGTACTTGAAGATGCATAAGTTGTGAGAACTTGTAGTTGAGTCGTTGATTTGACTAAGTCGCTAGAGCCATTTACAGCAACTGGAATTTTTGTAGTCGATGGATGATAAGCAGATCCTGTCCAAACATACTCCGCATCATCCAGTGCATTCGCAAAGGTTAGGGTAAATACACCACTCGCATTTCTCACAACGCTGACGATGTTCATGGATTTATTAATGCTGACGACACCACCTGATACACTGAAATTGACATAGGCACGTGCGACAGCAGTATTTTCTTTCAACTGCGTATTTATCGTGATATTGCCTGTGCCATCAAAATCCGCATTACCTGAAACAGCACCAGATAAAGCAATGTTCCGAGATGTCTTGAGTTTGGTTGTCGTGGCTGAATTACAGTCGATACCTGATGCTGTTAGACGTGCAACGATATTCCCATTCTGCGTATCTACGAAGTTGAATACAGCCCCATAACTATAAAAATTCATCCGATCAAGACCATTACGGCCCATATCTATATAGTGATATTCATCGGATTGCACTAGGCCAGTAGAAGCTGTCACTGTCCCGCTCACATGATCGGAACCATCAAATGTCTGACCAAAAATAGTTTTCGGTGTCTTTAGCTTGGTTGCAGTAGTCGCATTCCCAGCAAAACCACCTAGTGAATACAAAACACCATTCGGATCTAAATTCATCAATAAGGTGTAACTGTCTTGATTGCCATTCCACCAATCGAAGCCACCACCGCCACCTCCTTTATGGTTAATAAAGTCAGTTTTACCCAATCCACTGGTTCTATTCCAAGATAAATACGCCCCCTGTTGTGATGGTGTGTAATCCGCTTGACCATTTGCACAAAGCGTAATGGCTCTCATACTTCCATTTAAAGTGCCTCCAGTGAGCGGAAACTTTTCATCCTGTAATTTTTTACCTTGTCGGGCTGACAAGGGTTTAGTTCCATCATCGGTGGTTAAGTCGTCAACCATCGGAACGTTCTGTTCTGACACCCCTGTAATAAGACCTTTGGCATTGACTGTAAGCACAGGAATTTTTAGGGTTGATCCATAAGTACTTGCTACCACACCTGAATTGGCTAAGGTGAGAATGCAGGATGCATTGGCAGAGCCATCAAAATTGAATGAACCTGTCGCTGCACCTGAAAAGCTAATGTCTCGAGCCGTTTGTAATTTGCTTGTTGTAGATGAATTACCATTCAAGCCACCATTGAATGTTTTGGCATATACATGTTCAGGAAAAGATGTATTACCGACACCATCCAATAATATTGCTCTACGGATTATGTTGCTTGATGCATCTCGTTGGGTAGCGTAGATCTCAGCATCATTGTCATCCGTTGTCCCAATTTCAACAAAACCTCTATCTTGCCCAGTGTTGCCCACAGCCAAGTACCCGCCATCCGTGGTCGTGTAAGCCTGAATCAGTTTCTTAAATGCACCCGTTTGATCGCCAATATTTAAAACCGTGATGGTGCCACCAATAGCTAAGTCGCCCGTTACTTCCCCGCCCGATAAAGATAGCTTGGTGTCATCTTTAATGGTGATGTCTTTTGAGCCATCAAATTCAATATTGTTAATCTTTCGTGCGGTTTTAAGTTTGGTTGCTGTTGAAGCATTACCACTCATGCCATTTAACGGAGTGAATGTACCACTACCATCAATATATGCAATTAAATCAAATTTATCGTTGTCACCATTGTAAAAACGGAATCCGCCAGCGCCTAAACCACGATGGTTAATAAAGTCTGTTTCTCCTTGTCCCTCACTTTTATTCCAAGAAACGTAAGCACCTTGAGAGGTCGGTGAATTATCAAGTTGTACCTTTGACTCTTGTAAAATTTTGGCTTGGCGAGCTGACACGGGCTTGGTTGAATCATTGGTAGTGAGGTTGTCGACCAGCTCATTTCGACGGATATAATATTCATTGACCCATGCCTGGCTCGCATAGATTAATGATTCATCCAGTAAAATTTCGACTACATTCCCATCTCGAACATTCTGTGTAAATTTGAGTCGATATTCACTTACACCATCAGGATCTGCAACTTTAAAAAATGGTGCATGTGAACCATGCGAAATAAGCACATTATCAGCAATAATCCCCATTTCCCGAATCCAAAACCCGCCAATACTTGAGGGAATAATGGTCTCAATCACAATGTAATTTGCAATGGTCGGGTGTTTTGTATATTTAGTGACAGCTTGGCGATGAACTTCCTTAACCAAAGTTGATCTTGTTTTGGTTGGTGTTGGAACTGAACCATTACCATCACCGAATGCAATGTGGGTGATATTCAGTTTTGTATTATTAACAATCGCAGTGGCGATTGCCGCATCGCCAACATTAGTTGTGACGTTAAAATAATCGCTCATGCTCTTGGCTCGCTAGAAAAAGTAAACGCAGTTTGATGTGCAAGAATATTGCAGACAGTTAAAATAGGATTTGTTGTAATCGTCAGATTAGTTAAATGTCTTGACGCAGCCTTTGCAT
The DNA here is from genome assembly GCF_055632855.1 of Acinetobacter sp. SW-226. Classification (NCBI taxonomy): domain Bacteria; kingdom Pseudomonadati; phylum Pseudomonadota; class Gammaproteobacteria; order Moraxellales; family Moraxellaceae; genus Acinetobacter; species Acinetobacter sp. SW-226. Next base: position 2,221,842 of record NZ_CM145752.1, read on the forward strand.
CGGAAACAAGCCGATTAATCTCGTTATAAACTTCTTGATTTAAGCTTTTACCGATAAGATCAAGTTCCAGATTAAAAGTACCTGGTATTAAATTTGGTTGAACTTGAAACCATTCAATCAACTTCACTTCATAACCAAAGGGCTCTAATGCTCGTTTAATTGCTGCTGCAGTTCCTTTAATGCGATGTTGCGCACGGGAATTCCTAATCACATCTCTTTTTAATGATTCCTGCCAAGTTTCATCCCAATAATCGACTGATTTTTGCCATGCAATAAATGGCAGAAATTGAGATGGAACAGCATCTATATCTTTAATTACCCGCATTGAAGTAAGGTCAAAAGCTTCTTTGCCCACTTGAGCAATTTTGCGTTCTAATTCACTGGCATTTGGAGGTAGTAAATTATTCATTCAACACCTCCAATCGCTATCGTTTTATCAGTACAAAATGGGTGATGATAACCATCCATAATCAAATCATTTTCTGGTGAAGTAATAACTACACGCTGAATTCCATCTACGTGTAGAGCTGCAAAAATGGCAGATCTATAAATGCTTTCCCCATTCTTTTGAGCATTTTTAATGTATTTATCTAAACGGATATTTGCAGCTTCAAGCAACAAAGCATCTTCAGCATTTTTTCCAACATATAACTGGGCTTCAATTTTATAATTAGTCGCTACACTCGATTTAACCGTTGGCCTGTCACAAACTGGACGTACTTGATCAGGATCTAACGCTTTCTGGACAGCTAAAACTAACTCTTCAGATGCTTCACCATTTAAGCTATCCACCTGTGTAATCACAATATCGAGTAGATATGGATTAACTTCATCTGAACGAACCTTAATACCATCAACACGACCATCTGCTGATAAAAGAAAAATACCGATAAGCGTTTGCAGACCCAGCTGTATTCATTCCATCAAAAGACAATAAGCAACGCTCTCGTAAGCGCTCATCTGACTCATAAACTGCATCAATCGGTGGAATGGTAGTATTATCAGCTGGCGTGACTAAAAGTCGGACTAAACCATACTCAGTTAGTGCTAAATGTTCCAAATCTGCTTTTTCTGCATAAGCCAGTAATAGTGAGCGTGCATCCGCATTACACTTCGCAGTGTAAAGTAACTCTAGGTAAGCATTCTCTTGTAAAAGCTTAGTAACTGGTTCCGATTCCCTCGTCAGAGTTTCTCGAATTTCATCTTGTTGTTCTGTATCAAAGAGAGCAATAAAATTAGCTTTCCTTGTTTCAAAAATCATTTCGAAACTTAACTCGCTAATCAGACTTGGCGGTGGTAATTGAGAAAAGTCAACAGTACTCATGAGCTCACCACTATTCCATCTAACTGAACGGTTTTGCCATCTAAAACATATTTACCCGTGATTTTTAAAGTGATCTGACCTAGCTGTGCACTGATAATATCAACTGCGCTGACAAGCAAGCGATCTTCCCATTTCATTAGTGCTTCAGCAGTAGCCGCGTAAATATCGACCAATGTGCTCCGATTTAGTGGGGCATCAATTAGAGAAAATAACTTAGAACCATAATCACGGCGCATCACACGTGAACCGATGGGTGTATTTAAAATATCCGCAATGGATTGTTTTAGATGCTCAAGACCAGTTAAGGATCTACCATTAAGTACATTCATACCCATTAATTAACCCCTCCCGTACTAGAATTACCCGATTGCACACCTTTATGCGTATGAGTTCCCCCAATGCTTTTGCCTTTGTGCGTTACATCAGGTCCGTTAAATTCAACAAGACCATCAACTACCAAATCACCATTAATAAAAACTTTTCCACCACTGCCTGATAAATCAATATTTAATGTATGGCTAACTTTGTCATACTCGACCACAGTGCCATCCGCATAAATATGCTTTGGATTTTCAGTGGTTCCCGCATTAGGGAAGGCAGTTTGAGATAAAGAAAAAGCAATCACGCCTTGAGATAAATCACCCGATGGTGAGAGCACTAAAACCTGCTCACCTTTGGAATAACCACCATTCCATGAACGATCTTCACCTGCTCGATCTTTCGCCCACTCCAAGTCAGAAACAAGCTCACCATCAAAATCGACTGTTGCTGTACCCGCATCCAAATCGACAGCATGAACTCGACCAAAACGGATTAAATTGGCTAGAATCCTATCCATTTGTGCCAGTGCATAACTCATGGTGCCTCCTGATTTAACGGGAGTTCTTGGTATTTATCTTCATTTCCTGAACCAATTTCAGGTGAATAGCTAAAGACAGGAGTTGGTGTAATGCCTGATTCTGCCCAAACATTTTCACCGACTAAAATTTGAGTAGAGAAGTCCACGCGCCATACCTCAAAACGATCAAGCTCAGGAAAAAATCCATCTTCTGAAATGTCTCCCAGTGAACTGCTTCCAACACCAAATTTCCCAAGTTGGGTAAAGTGCTTATTCTTGAAAATATAGAGCGCCAAACCTACCGCTAGTTTTCGGACATTAATCTTGGCTCTACGTTGATTAAACGTATCAATAATTCGTGCTTCAAATCGGGCAATCAAAGGCAGTTGTTCTGTGCCTTGATCACCCTGTTCATCCATATCAAAACTGGTAAGCTCAAGGAGCAGCGCTGGCAGTTCTTTTGCCGTTGGCGCTTTACGTTCCTCTTCATCACGATAAAACTGAACCAATTGAAAAACTGGAAATTGCGCTCTAAATTTGGCTTCAATCACATCATGTAATTGACCTAAATCCACACCTGCTATCGCATTTGCCATTTCAACTCATGCTCCAAAGTTTTGAAAAACTGATCTTGATATCCACTTGAAAAGGCTTGATCTTCTAGATACGAATCTGCTTTTGCTTTGATTTCGAGTGTCTGTTTCTCAATCGGCAATCGCCCCCTCCCAGATCGCTTAAACACTTGCCCTTTTGCAATAAAAGCACCATCTCTTTTATGCTTTCCTGCTGTAACGCCTTTCTTAGTTTCTCTAGCATTTAAGTGAATCAAGGAAATCCCATTCAACCCGTACCAAAGCTTGATCGTCCAGCCTGTACTTGTTTTCTGAATGCTTGTTTTTCGCATTCTTCTACGCATGACCTTTTGAATCACCTGTAATTCAGTACTTAATCCTTTAACTGTTCTGGTTTGTACCCACTTGGACATTCGATTTAGAGTACGACTCAATGCTGCGTTTACTTGCTTTTCAGTCGGTTCTAACTCAGCAATTATGGCCTCAATGCCCTGGGCACTTATATCGAGTGAAATCATTCGTTAGCTTCAAGCTTAAGTATCGAAAGACCTGTGCCATCTTGCTGTGGATAGGTCATAACATAAAATTTACGACCATCTTCGAGTAGCAATAAATCACCCCGTTTTACACCTATTACATCTGCTGATTTACAAGTAAATCGAGGCTGAGCATCATCTACTTCATATTCACCAAGTTGAGCATTTAAATACGGTTCATCAAAGATTCCTGCAATGGATTTATCCTCTGAGCCGTCCTCAAACTGCAAAATGGCTGTTATGGCAAATCCACCAAGAGAATCCGTCTGAAGAAACACATCCAAATTTTCCCAACTTGGCATAGGCTTTACTCGGCTTCTGCAGCAGCTTGAATCGCTTCAATCAATTTGTCTTTGGTGAGTGAAGAATCAAGCTCAATTTCATATTCATGTAAAGCAAATTCAATGAGCTGTGCCTTTGTCAAAGTAGCCAAATCTACTTCCTGATCTTCATCCTCGCTCTCAACCAAGGTGCCACGACCACGGCGTAACAGATCTTGTGCTAAAGCATGTGGAACTTCGACCTCATCACCTTTTTTACGAATTTCACCTTCAATTACGACGGCAGAAGTTAAAGCAATTACGACAGTTGTTTTCATGGATATATGCTCACAAAAATGGAAAGATAAGCCACCGCAGTGGCTCTTCAATTAGACAGTTTTCTTGCCGTAGCAAATGGACTCAGTGTTACGTAAAACAAAATCCACATCTTGGAAGCCCACAATGCGTAAACCGCCTTTAGCACTTAACGAATAAGGATCGATCGTGAGATCCAAACCGCCCCACATCGCAATGATCAAATCTGCAAAGTTGCCGAAGAACACGTCACCCGCTTCAATTTGATTGGTGACCTCAGTTCGATAACCATTCACGGTATTCCCTGGTTCCCAAATCGTACTTTCTGTCCCCGCTCCCATTCGTGGTGCTGTTTTGAAATGGCCACGCATGGCTGCATTAATCACATAGGACATACGATCGACATCGGCATTGTCTGAAGCAATTTCAGATTCCATCGCCACCATTTCAGCAAAGGTCGGATTAAGGGCTCCAAAGCTCACTGCGTTTACACCTGAGATATTTTTTAAACCTAGTGGCTGGTTATCTCCGCCTGTACCGTAATAAGCCGCTTTATCAATTTTCAAAGCCAAAGCACGGTTTAAATCATTCCAGACTAATTGTTCCGCAGCGGGTGAACTTTGCTGCATGAGCTTACGGCTGATCTCAACACGACCACCCACCGTTTTAGGGCTTAGTTTTAATTGACCTGTTGCAGGACTAGATGCAGGAACATCCTCTTCCTCACCCAGCCAATAGGCAGTTGCACCACCTGTTTGCTTTGGAATTTCGGCATCACCCACTAATCCATCCATAATGAAACCTAAGTTCATAATGGTTGAGCGATTACGCAGCATTTCAATGAACATATCGGAACGATGGTCAGTTCCAACCAAAGTTGCACCATTTTGAGAAGTACCCACTTCAAATACGCGACTCAGCACATCTGCAGGTACTAAAATCCCTTGAGCTGAACGACCATAGGCCTTTTGTGCCGCTTCTGAACATTCAAGCTCAAATGCTGCAGCCTCACGGTCTGCTTGTGTTGCATTCGGCAACATGGCACGTACCGCACGCATTAAACTAAATGAACGTGCTTCATCCCCCGTAAGACCGATATTGGCATTGTTGCTTTTTGGCTGCTCAGTAATAGGTTTACCCTGATTGTCATGCATACGCTCTAAAATTGCGTTTTGCAGATCGGCTGGTGACTTATTTTCATCAATGTACTGACGTACTAAATCACTCGCGCCAAAACGCTCACCTAACTGCATTAATTCGCTGACACGCTTACGCTCTGCTTCTGCACCACGTTCGGCTGTATCACCTACTGCACGTACCATTTCAATGTCGCCATAACGCTCGCCATTTTCATTAATGCGCTGACGGACTTGGTTGCCATTTGCATCTGTAAAGTAGTCCCAATTCATACGATTTGCTCTTTGCTGATTCGCTGGAATAATTGCTATAGGCTCATTTTGTGGAACGTCAGCATTATTTTCATTATTCACAATTGCGGAACGACCAACCCCTACATTGGTATCTGCAGGAATGGATACGAGGGAAATCTCATAGGGCTGCCATTCGGTAATCAAATAAACATCATCATGCTCACGCTGCTCTTTTAAGATGGCCTTTTTAATGGTGTATCCAACGCTGATATTGGTCCGAATCAGGTCATCAATGTCTTGTAGGATTTCTTCACCACGTGCAGATTTACTCAAGCGAACCAATGCACGCCCTTTACGCTGAGAATGATCTAGCCAAGCACTCTCGACTACACCCACCTGATCACGAGAGTTATGATCCATTAAAAACGGAGCACGGGTATTCAAGCGAGAAAAATCAATTGCGCCCTGGCTATGATCCAGAACTTCCACACCAAACCAACGACCTACCTCTGTTTCACTTGAAAATGAAAGCTCGACCGTTCGCTTTTCCATGTCCACTTTGAAATCATCAACGACATAGTTACGAACCAGTTTGTCTTTATTAAAATCAGGTAAAGGTTTTGTTTGAGAAGCATCTCGGGTAAACGTCATACCTGCTAAAGCCATTGCCAAATCAGTTTTCAAAAATTTCATTACATGCCCTCTTTAGGTCGTCCGACCGCTGCAGTTTGTTTCCGTCCCATACTGGCCAAGATCATTTCTTCTGCTGTATCTTTACTGATGCCTTGAGCCACTAATTCATCAATCATGGCGCGAGTATCGCGGGCTATTTCAGACCATACGGTTTGTGGATCTTTACCTTGTTCACGAATAATGGCTCCTGCAGACGTCAGCATATTGTTCTTCGACTTTTCTGCAGCTGTGACATCGGCAGATGGATCAATCCAAGCCCAACGGCGTGGCTGCCAAGTGACTTGGGTATATCGCTCAATATCCACGGCTTTCAATGGCACGTTGCCCTTCTTAATCACGCCCTTGAGCAAGACATATTCCAGCCATGCGTAATAGACAGGCTCGACTAAAGCTTCAATTAACCATTGTTGAAGTTCTTTCCAATGCTCACGCTCATCTAAAGTTCCCTGGCGAATACTGGAAAAATTCACACCCTCAAGGTCTGAGGCTAAGTTGTTATAGAGCACCCCCATACCTGCGGCCATTGAGCGCAGCATGGCTTTATGGAAAGGTAGAAATTCACCTGTTGGATAATTGGGAGACCACTCTTTGAGCTCAGCTCCTTCAGGTAACATTGGAAATTCACCGGCTTGTGATTCAATTTGGATTTCATCGTCGTCTTCAAACTTGGGACCAAAGCCGTCCTTCCACTGAATAAAACCCATTTTGTTGGCAGAGACACGCGCATTCACAATCGCTGAATCTTCAAACTCTGAGAGTTGTTTCATACGAAATAGACTGGTAGCCGTCCAAGGCATCCCGCGCTTTTGCCCAACAATTTCTTCTAAATAACCATGGATGACTTGTTCAGCAGGTACACGAATGTAGTTCCCAGAGCCAAAGCGATATTGTTTTTCTTCTTCTGAATCACTATCGAAGTAGTAAGCGATCGGACGCCCAAATGCATTAAATTCGATGCCCTGACGTATAAAACGACCACCTGAGAGTTTTGCGCTATACATAATTGGACAGCGCTGAGCATCAATCATTTGTAGGGAAAAACCATAATCCCCAGCATCAGCACCACGGATAATTCGTACAAAGAATTCACCATCTTTCGCCGCCGAAATCACACAAGAACGCTGAATAGAACGCCATGACTTTTTGCCCTGGATATCACAGTGGTTTTTCTTATTCCAATTCGACCATTCCTGCTCAACCGCATCACACAGTTTATTGTCTAATTTCCCCTGCGCATTGCGGATCTGAGCCTGAAGCGTTACACCTTGTGGACCAACGATATTTTGATGGGTTAAGCGTAAATAATTTCGTCCATAATCATTATTGGCGCATTGCTCCCGACTACGTGCAACAAGGGTTCGCTGGTATCGCTCTACGATTAAATCTGCGGGTATTGGTGTCGAAGGCCAAGCTGAGGTTAAACGATCACTCACACCTGCTTTAAACCAACGAACAGCATTGCGAAAAACTCGACTCCCTCTTTTTACGACTGACTCATCTAATACAGGGTTTATCTGCGTGACATTCGGAACTTCAGCAATTTGGCGTTTAAAAATATTCATTCAAGCGATTACCCCAATTTAACCCGTACGACACGACTAAACAGGCTTTTACCTGATGCTTTCGCCTGCTCACGAGCAACTTCAGCGCGGTATTGATTACGCAATCGAATCAAAGTCTCCATTGGAGTGCGGTATAGCTCACGGTTATTAATGCGATAGCGCTCTTGGTCTAAGCTGGCACGACCTTCAATGACCGCTTCTAATGCCGTTAAAGTTTTTTGCGCATGGCTTCTCAAATCGGCATTTTCTGTAATAGATGCAAGATCCGCTTTAATCTCAAGCGCACCTGATTCAAGTTCTACTACCTCACCCGTGTCAGAATTCACTGCACGAAGTGAGAAACCGTAATGACCAGCTTTATAGTCTTTTGAGATATTTGCAGGTACGTTGAATACATGCATATTTCCCTGCGTTGTAGACTGCAGATCAATTGCACTTACACCACGTAGATATGCATAAATTGTCCAATCAGATGCAGGATATGCCGTTAAATTCAGATTGAATCTAAACGTCGTACCCGCTTTGATTTGGTTGGGAAACAATTGACCACTCATGTATTTTTCTAACCAAAAATGCGCTTTTTCTTGGTTTTATCATCATTTTTTAAGTGGTTTTTTTCATTATTCACAATTGTAAAAAACCTCGCACATGGCGAGGTTAGATAGATTTGATAATTCAGTATTTCATAGCTTTACGTTGTAGTTTAGAACACCACACGCTTGTAGCTGTTTAAAACCCAAACCGCCTTTATGCCAGTTGTGCTTTTGGGCTAATTCGAAAATAGGCATATACACTTCACGTCCTACAATTTGTCTCGCATCCTCTGCGCCAAATTTAAAATGGTCATGGATTCCATGTCCCATCGTTGGACTTATCTTTCTTATTGAATCTCCAAACTCTGACCACCAATGGTTTAACCAAAGCATATGTCGCGCAACGGCATCTATATTTTTTGCATTTGTATGTTGGCTTTTATCTGGTTGGCCAAACATAGCAACCAAGTGATGTACATATTCCACGGCGACAGGAATTGTTTCAAATGGAATTTCTTCAATGTGTTGCACATTGAATCTTTGATGAACCAATTTATAGGCTTCGCTAAAGTTTAAATGCTTGGTTTTTGCCACCAACATATTTACAGCATCGTTGAGTGGTGAGCGATCTGACTTATGTGTTTTGGCTAAGATTTCTTGGCAATGGAAATAGCAGTCTTCGAGTTGTTCAAATACTTCCCATGCTTGGTCGGTATCAAGCATTTTTGCATGACGTGCTGCGCCACGTTGTGTCCAAAGGATTAAATGTCTAGCATTGGGACTAACCATCTTTAAGAGGGTTAGTGACTTCTTAAACTCTCGTAGCTCTTGTCCCATTAGTTTAAAAAAATGCTTACCTTCAACAAAACGATCAGTATTGCGTAAAAAGTTATTCTGAATGTTTTTTGTGTCTGCGCCATAGAAATCCGCAAGCATTTCAGTCGTGATAACTGGAACTGACTTAAAATTAATTATAGAAATTTCTTTATCTTTGATATTTGCAACTGTATTCATGTTTTACCTCGTGGTAACGGCTGCAACTTTTTGCTGCCTCATAAACACATTATGCAGTCAATTGACTGCATAATCAATAGAACAGTTTACTCTTGATTTAATTCTTCTAATAAATGAATTGCTTGAGCTACCTCCGACTCTCTTACTTTAGCAAGTTGAATTAATTGATCAACTGCCCATTGTGGCAATGTATCTCGTTTATGCCAACTTTGGACAGTCTGACGTGCAATGCTTTCCCCATCAGCATTTTTAAGTTCATTCGCAATTTGTGCTTGCCAAGATGAACCATACAGACGAGAACCTATCTGCTCAACTCTACTCACTCTGAATTCTCGCCCCCAAAGATAAATGGATTTATAAAACTATTACTATAAAGCATAGTTTTACGTAAAAAATTTCGATTTATCGAAAGATTATAGCCAAACTTATGCTTTTAGGGATGTTTTTATAAGTAAGTATGCGTAAAAAGGCATAGGGAACATAAATCAATTTATATTTTGAAGAATAAAAAAAGCACCCGAAGGTGCTTTTCTATTTATAATTAACCAACTGGGATATATCCCAATCTCAACAATTTATCTCTTTTAGTCATAAGATTCCAAGATTGAACTTCAGTGACTAAGTTATTTATTTCATTAATGAGTTTATTATATTGAACAGGAAATCCTTTGTTTGGCGATTGAATAAGCTGTTTTAGTAATTCAGCTAATTTATCAAAAATTAAATACCAACCATCAATTTTAGCAATATCAATATTTTTCACATCAGATGTTATGTCATTATTTAATAATGAAAATTTTGAATTATAAACAGTTGACCACTGACCATGAACTATCTTATTTCTTATTTCTGAAGGGTCTTTAAGAGATAAATTTACAATTTGCTTTAAAGACTGTTCACATGTTGCAATAGAGCTACCACCCACAATAGATACATTATTTTTCTTTGAAGCTAGATTAATTGCTTTAAGCCAAGCCATGGTAATATTTTTTTCTTTTTTTACCCTTAATATCGTCTTTACCTCTTGCCTATTAAATGAATTTGGCAGATGAATTAGCTTTAGTAGGTTTGCTTCTGTATAAGATGAATAAATAAGGAATGCCGCTTTCGACAAATCAGATATTATCTCCAAGTCACTTGGTCTAATATCACCCGAAGGTAAGGTTTTACTTAGTTTAATTTCTCGGTTAATTAACCGTACAACATTAGATTTTGCTTTTCTTAAACTTTTAACATTATCTACCCATCCTTTGTATAAAGGATCAGTATCAGTGGTAACTATAGACATAAATTAACTCTTTTAATTTTTTGCCATCTGGATTCGAACCAGACTCTCCTCTAACCAAAAAGGTCAAAGTTGTTTTATCCTTACCCTAAACTATAGCACAAGCAAATTATACATATAATTATTCAAATTTCAATATTAACAATAATTTATTTTTTATTCCCAAAAACCCTTTTCTTTTTAATTACGGTATTTTTAGACGCTGGAACAACGACCGATACAGCAGTTTTTTTAATAGACTTCCGCTTCAGCACTGTTTTAACTTCTGCAGTTTTTTGATCAACCTCTTTTTTCACCTGAGGTTCATCAATTTCAATAGATACACGCTCAGAGACACGCTTCAAATTCGGCTGCATAATTTTCAAAGCGGCCAAAGCATAAACACGGCAATCGAGTGCCTCATTACGTGCCCGATCTGGCTTATGCCATTCACGAATTGGTTGCCCTTTCACGTAACGAATAATTAATTTTTCGGCGGTTAATTGTCGGTACCACTCCATTTCTCGGTCATGTGGAAAGTGACAATAACCAGGTCCTTTCTTTTTCAAATCTAAACGGCGCATGACAGTCAGTTTTGCTTCATCGACTCCGACAATAAATAAATCAATTTTCCGTTTATCTTTACCTGACTGTTTACGCTGAGGACTTTGCACAATTGGCATTCCCCAACCTGCACGCCCTTTAATTGCAAAGACTTTTCTGTTTCTACGACTCTTTACATATTCATAAGCCCGTTGTGTATAACCTGCAGTACCACCCGTATCCAAACATGCAGCCGAAATACTGAGTTGAGCACCAGACTCATGCATATACGTATCTTCTAAAATATCATCGAGTTCTTCCCAAACCTCATCACCCAGCGGATCACCCCAAAGCACTCGATAATCTATGGACCAACTTTCTTCACCAACGCCCCAAGCAACAACTTCTAGTTCAAGTCGATCCATCTGCATATCAATGCCACAAGTTAGATAGACACCAGCATTGGGTATTTGAGCTGTAAATTCTTCGGCACGCAGTTGCAGTACTTCAGGATCCGCCTTGTCTCCGTTTTCCTCGTAGGTTTCACCCAATGAGACATTTACAAATACCTGTAAATCATCAAGGGCTAACTTATCCAAATAGGACTGCACAATGTCACGCATCTTACGGAAAGTCGAAAGCATCTCTGGTGCATGAAAACTAACATGGCCCTTAAATGGCTTTTCTGCCTTCCAGCCATGTCCTAATTTTTCAGCATTGCGAATCGCAGCAATACGTTCACCATCAGACCATAACTCACCACAGCATTCACAGCGATAAGCTGAAGTACTAACCTCATGATCTTGATCTAAGTCTTCTTTTGCATCTTGGAGATTCGTCGATTTACGCCCCTGCCAAATCACATTTTCCCAACGTAAAAATTGAGCCTCACCACAATGAGGACACGGAACGTAGTAACGGCGCTTATCACCTTGGTTAAATGCACTCTCCACCCGGCTCGCACCCGCAATAGTCGGCGTACTTGATTCTGTTCTTAGTGACTGATCGCCAAATGTTGCTGAACGCTGTGATAAGAGTTCAACAGGATCGCCTTCTGCAGTAGCCTCCATTCCGTCAATCTCATCCGCATGGGTGATAGGAGCTGATCGTCCACGTAATGTTTTTGGTGAGCCTGCCCAGCTAAACATCAACCAACCACCAATATACGAAATCATGCGACTATTATTCACACCATCACGGCCGCGAGGTTTTGCCATTTTCTCTGAAATGCGATCATTCGCTTCGAGCATTGGACGTAACTTGGTTTCAAGAAATGTTCGGACATCGCCTTCAGTAGGCTGCACAAAGATTTGAGATTTAGGCTCATGGGCAATAAAAAATGCAGTAATACACTGCTGTATCGTTGTTTTGCCTAATTGAGCACCAGTCATATAGGTAATACGGCGTACATCGTACTCTTTAATGGCATCAATCATGCCCCGTTGGTATGGCGCATTATCAAAACTGATAGGTCCAGGTATCGTGTTACCCAGAGGGATAACAATATTTTTTTCTGCCCATTCGCTTGGCAACATATCAGGTGGTGGAAGTAGATTAACCATGGATCGTCGCATGGCTTCATATACTGCACCAATATTTGAAAAACTATTCATCTTCTTCTGGCCAATCTAATTCAGCGGATTGCTCTAACGCCAGAACAATTTCAGCACGGAGTTTTGTTTTGAACTTTCGTTCATCTGTCTCACCTATGAGCTGCAAAACTGCACGTTGGGGAACACCTAAAATATTTTGTCTAAGCTGGCCCATTGCCAAAGACCACATACGCTCAAACTCAGCAACAAGAGCTACTTCCCCCTTTTTAGTCGCCAGTTCCAACTCAGCAAGTTCTGTTTCTGCTTTCTGTTTTCGAATTCTTAGTAATTCAATATCATCAGGTATTTCACCTGTCGCATCTTCAACATCACGCTCACGTAACCAGTTGGAAACAGTCGCAGTATTAAATTTCCATTCTTGGCCACGACCACCTTTTTGAATATACGGACAACCACTACGAACCCAGTTATCAATTGTTGGTAGTGACACACCAAAGATATCGGCTAATCCCTGTCTGGTTACCTCTTGCCCTTTAATTACTGCAGACATGGAATCCCTTTTTTACTTCGATTTTCAGAATTAATATTTAAAAACAAATATTTATAAAAAATGAGACATAAACATAAACTACGGTTTTGAAATTCACGCAGATATGAAAACCTGCGAGGTCTTTGCCCCCGCCTTGGGTGCCCCTCTGGAAGTACCTTGGGAAACTATTTTTTCATTGATATTAGATGGTTCGGTCTGACCGTTGCATAAGGCTCTGTCCTGCTGGATCAGCGCTTGAGCACTCTTGAGTTGCTCTGCTACGGCGTCTGCTCTTGCGGCATACCGAATAAGAAATTCGACATCTCTGTCGTGAAGTCCGCCTGTTGTGGTTGCATGATGACTGACGGTGCTGTCGGCAACGATGGACACATCGGGACATTTCTTGGCTTTGAGTGAGTCGCGCAAGCTGAGATTGTTAGCACGATACTCATCAATAAGAGTTGTTTCATTGTGCTGCAATTCCTTAATCTTTTCAAGATACTTAGCCTCAATTTTCTCTTGATTTTTGTAACTATTACGCTCACGATTTAACGCTTGATCAACCTGTGTTTTAAGGTCTTTAAGCTGCGTCTCATAAGTCTGTATTTGTTCTGACTGAGCACTGTTATATCCATAGTCATAACAGCACCAACCAATAAAAATACTGGTCAATAAAAATCCAAGAGCAACAATGAGTTTGATGTTCATATCGACCTACTTCAAAAATAGGAGTTTTTCTTTAGCACGGCGATTCACCAGCCCGTTAATGACTTTGCCATTGTCATAGATCCAGCGGTCGAACTGATTAGCAGCTAATCCAAACTTTGATTGGTTAAGTAGCGTCAGCATGGTGCTTTTTACAAATGCTGTTTCGCCGATGTTGTATACGAATGAAGCAAGTGCATCGAATTGGTTTTGATTGAGTTTTACTTTGATGGTTTTATCCAGGCATGCATCCACCCATTTACAATCATTCATCAACCATAAGTTTGCTTGGGCTTGAGTACAGCTATCCCCTTGTTTGACTGTCACACCATCTGGATATTTGATCGTTCCATAGCCAATCGTCCAAACACCGCCAGTATCTTTATAAGCTTGGTTCCGAAAGCCCTCACTTTCACGGATGATGGAATAGCCATAACCTGAAATATCAAACTGGCCACTTACGGCTTTGGTTAATGAAAACCCGATCAGCGTTGCGAATGTTGTTAAACCATGGCAGGCAATAATTTCATCACCAGCAATCACTTGTGACTGTTCAAGCTTTCCGCCTGACATTGCCCGTAACCACGAATATGCCTGAGCAATCTCTGTCGTTTGATCAATGCTCATGACTTGCCACCCTTTTTCCAATTCTTCATCATCTCAACAAAGAATTTTTTGAAGCTAATCTGCTTATATGCACCAGACTTAATCCAAGCGAAGAACTCTTGTAGGACCAACCCACCAAGCGCTCCAGTCAGAAAGCCAATACCGCCCGCATGACTCGGTGCGAGCGCCGTGTAATGCATGATGAGTAAAGTGAGGTAATGTGCTGTAAATGCACCTGATAGTAAAAACACGGCGTAGTCTTTGGGTGTTTTAAGCTGTTCTTTGTTGCATCGAGTTGCCACGGCTGCCCCCATCAATCCTGCAATGAAATATTGGAGTTCGCTCAAATACTTCACTACGGCTGCTAACCAATCTGTAAATGACATTCTTCTCTGTCTCTGAATCTATGGATGTATTCAGTATTTTTGTTCTTATTTCAGAGAAGTTTCATTATTCATAATTTCAGGTCGAGTTGGTTTTGGTAGAACTCAGACTTCAAAATCTTGAGGACAATCCGTTCAGTCACATTAAAGAAATCAACCAGATCAGTGATTGAAAATCCATTTTTCATCATGTTCTTAATGCCTTCATTGCGCGTCGACAGAATCATCTGATTACAGTGAGACAGCACTAAAAGCTCTCCACCAAAAACGGTCGACAGCTTGTGAGCATCTACATCACCTAATGCTTGAACTAAGTTATGCTCTGCGGTTAATTTTTTCAGCTTTGGTACATACAGCAGCAACTGGCCTCGACCTACGCGATTTTCTGTTTTGTAACGTCGACATTGGCTCACCAAGTACAGAGCCTGGTCCCGCCCAATGACTTCTGCAATACTTTTTAAATCTCCACTGAGTCCACTTAAGCTATTCATAGCACCCTCAAAACTTCGCAAATCGTTGAAACACCAACATCGCTGCATCACGTGCATGTTCATTGGTACGGCCTTTCCAACCTGTCATACGGAAAAAGTCTGTGGCTTTCTTTTTAGTGGCATTGGCTGCGGGATGAATCATCTTGTATAGGTAGCCTTGTTCCTTACACCAGTCCTCCCATATTTGGGCATCACGTTTGACCGATCCAACGCCCTGCGCCTTTTCACGACCACCCGTAAACCATGTACGTTGTCGAGCATCTTCAATATACAAACAGACGTTTTGGGCACCCCATGTTTGTACGGAGTCTTTTACTTTGCTCATGGCTTGAGTGATAGAAAGACTCTCGACCTGTTCTAACTCTCCACCCTTGCCACGGTCTGCTGCAACAGCAAACCCAGTCTTCACCCCTGTATCAATTCCAATCATGATTTTCATGCGTACATCGTCCCCAATTCGTTTTTGTTATTCATGAATATTGCGTTTACCCCACCGATATATCCGCACCATCCAAAATGTTCTTTCCAGTAAGACCAGCGACCGTTGGTGCATTTCCAAAATGTTCCATCGTTTTCGATGTGTGTTGCGCCGTGTGGAATCATGCTACCCCCTGCAAACTGCCAGTGAAGCCGACTTGCTTGAGGTATGGTTCCCATTTCTTCGCTTGGGCTGGGTTCATGAGCTTAATTTTGATTCGTGATGCAAGTTGTTCGTATGAATCGCCCGGTGCGCTCTGCTTGCTCGCAAACTCTGGGTGATATGCAAGTTTCTGTGCAAATGCCGAGATTTGTTTTTCAGTGAGCTGCTTCGGTTCTGCTGCAGGTGTTTTTGTGTATCCCGTTTTGGTTTCTTGGGAATACTTGGTTCGGTAGGCATGCAGCAGCCAATCGGCAAAGTAGAAATTCAAAAGTTCATCGCAAATGGTTTTGTCTTGGTTGTAAATTTCAAAGGCACGTTTTTCTCGTTCCACCCATTTCGCTGTCATGAGGGTTTCTGGTTCGATGCTGTCATCGGCCAAAGTAATTTCTTCACGAAGTTTTTTTGAGCAAAGCCAGTCTTTTTTATTTTTAGATTCTATTGGAAGATTCCTTGGGAGATTCTGTGTCCCAATTTCGGTACTGGTCTCGGTACCGTTTTTGGGACTGGTACTTGTTCCGTTTTCGGTACTAGTACCAATATTGGAACCTGTACCTAAATTGGAACTAGTACCGTTTTTACCACTAGTCCCCTTTTTGGTACTGGTTGGCTCATCTTCACGACCGACCACACCCAGCAGTTGGTAGACTTTTACGCCGTTACCGATAATTTTCCCTGTGAACTTAATCAAGGATTTTTCTTCAAGGCTATCTAAAACTTTGATAATGGTTTTGCGGTTCATCTTGGTGTCTTTAACCATACGCATAATGCTTGGGTAGCATTTGTGGTCTTCCCCTGCGCGGTCTGCCAGTGAAAGTAATATGAGGCGTTGTGTAGAACTGTCTACTTCCGCTCTCCAAGCCCAAATCGTTGCATCTAAACTCATATGGGTTACCTCTATTTGTCGTCTACGCACTGGTGTATTTGAGCATCCAGTTCGGCCAGTATTTCGTGTAGTCGGTGAATGACCTTAGACATGTCTATGGCTTCCCCGCGTGTGATGCGCCCGTCTGCCATCATTTCTTTAAACAGCGTATAGACGTTTCCGCCTTTCATCCCAAAGCTCAGCACTAGATCTGTGAGTGCTGTATCTCTGCATTCGGGTATGTCAGGCAGATTGATTGCGACTTTGCCGTGTTGGGCATTAAGGCTTTGCAGTATTCGGTAGTCGTTGGTCAGCGCCATCAACTTGGATGCTTCTAGTAGCGTTAAGTGATGGGTGTCTGTATTTGGATTGACTTTGCTATTGAGCACGGCGGGACTTTTTATGCCCATACGGGGTGCGAGTGCATTTGCTCCACCTTTGTAGTCGTGCACGGTATGGTAAGCAGCATCTAATATGTTCATAACGGCTTCCTTTGAACGTGTTTATTAGACGGGAGCTTTATTACTATTTTTAGTAGAACGAACAAATGCCCAATTGATGTCAGGTCTTAGTTGCTCTGCTTTCACTTCTTGATGTGTTAGTTCTTCAATCGACAAACAGCGATCTTCAGGAATTTTATTGAAATTCCATTTACTTAGAGCCCACGGCGTAATTCCTAGACTGCGGGCTAATGCTGATTTACTACCCGCTATTTTTATTGCTTTTTCTAAAGCATCCTTTGGAGATGACATAATGCAACCATTAACACTACTAAAAGTAGAAGATAATATACTACCTAAAATAGAATTGGTGCAACTTAAAATACGAGGTAAAATTCTACCTGTGGTAGAAAATGGAAAGAAACCCAAATTGCAAACAGCTAAATATCATGAATTTGCATCTAGGCTAAAAAGTCTTATGGATAAGGACGGCTCGCCTATTAAAACTGTAAATCAATTAAAAGATGCTATCGAAGTCACTTATGAAATGGCTCGTAGATATACGTTAGGCATTGCAAAGCCACGTGAAGAAAAAATGCAAATTTTGGCTGAAAAATTTAATGTCGATATTAGTTATTTAGACCACGGAACTGGCTTAGATCCGAATGTATCTACACCATTTCCAGTTGCAGGTCGTTTAATCCCTGTTATTTCTTGGGTTCAAGCTGGTGCTTGGACTACTGTTGAGGCTGTGCCTGCGGGTACACAGTTTGAAGAGTGGTTACCGCCAAACCCTAAATCAGGAAAACATGGTTATGGCTTGGAAGTTGTTGGTGAGTCCATGCTTCCAGACTTCCGCCCTGGCGATAAAATTTATGTAAATCCTGACTTTCAAACAAATGATTTAAAAACAGGTGATTTAGTTATCGTTGCTTGCGATGGTGAAACAGAAGCTACTTTCAAGAAATTGATAGTCGAAAGCAACGGTATGTATTTAGAACCCTTAAACCCCAAATGGCTTGGAAAAATCATGGATCTTCGTGAAGGATGCAAATTGGTTGGAAAAGTTGTTGGACTATATCGGGATGTTTAAACAGCTAGGAGATATAAATTGGATTTAAGCAACATAGATTGGGCTGCTACTAGCAAACTAATATTAGCTATTTTAGCAGTAGTTTTTGGAGCTACTTGGACAATTAATAGAACTAAAAATTCGTCTAAAACGAATATTACTATTAATGGTAACAATAATTCGACGAATATTGCTGACCGAGATATTAATAATGTTAGAAAATAACACTTCCTCCGAAGTAGCTGGTGATAATAATAGTGTTAATATTGCTAAAAGAGATATTAACATTCATCAGACTATAACAAATAGTGAACCAAGACCTTCAAATATTCAAAGATTACTCGAAGGAATTGCAGATCTAGAAATTTTAGAGTCTGTAGCAGAACCAGATACTCTTCCATACACCATTGAAGATAAAATTAAACATAATAAATTACTCGATTATCTGGATGATATAGACGAATATATAGATTGGAAATATAATATTGCTCAAAGATTATCATTTTTAGAATTAAATGGTTTTCCTGGTACACAGGATAAAGTAATTTCATTTGTTCGAAGAAAATGGAAGAAATTTAAATTTGAGTTTCCTGATAATCCCGATCAAATCATATATGCAATTTGTAAAGATATAGAAAGCGAACTAAGACAAGTCATTAATAGTCAGTTAAATCATGAAGATATTAGTTGCACTACTTATGTTGTATTTTATGTTTTTGCAGAATGTAAAATTTTTGAGAAACCTCCATGCTCATCTTAACTGAAAGAAATCCTGATAAATCACTTTATTATCTTGGATCTCGGATTATTGAATTCTTTTATGAAAATAATCAACAGTATTATATGACTGAACTCTACTCACACATTTCAAGAAAAATTGATATACCATTACACAGATTCATTTTGACTTTAGATTGGCTTTATATGCTTGGGGTTATAAATGAAAATGAGTCAGGAAAAATTGTTTTATGTACATTAAAAACTTAACAATTCATGATAAGAATGGAATTGCAATCAGGAATATTGACTTCTCAGCAGGCCTAAATATCGTATTAGGTATCAAAGATGATATGTCTGGAAGTACAAATAGCTTAGGTAAGACTACCTTACTTAGAGCAATTGACTTTTGCATGGATGGAAAGTATCAAATTTTCTATGAAGATAATGAGAGCAAGAATCTTGTAAATCTTGATGTGCTAAATTTTTTAAAAGAAGCTGAACTGACTTTCACTATCCAATTAGCAAAAAGTCTAAAACATAAATCTAGCTTTAATATTAAATTTTCAAGAAAATTAATATCTAAACCTACTAAAAAAAACCCCAATTCTTTTAAAATCACCCACTACATAAATAATGATGAAGTTACATCTAAAGAGTATTCAGATAGTCTTAAAGAGGCTTTATTTCAATCTAAAACTGAAAAACCATCATTTCGACAATTAATTACTAAGTTTTTACGCAAAGAAGATGAGCAGATTAGTAAAATTCTTAGATTTTTCACATTTTCTAGTGATGTTGAATATGAAACTATCCATTTTATTTTATTTGGATATAAAAACCCTCATGAAATAGAAAAAAAATTTAATTTAGAAAAAGAAATGAAATCCCTAAAGGATAAGATCAAGGTTATTGATGCACTAAAACCTACAGGACTTGAACAAATCCTTGCAGTCAACAAGTCAACACTAAGTCAGCTTACAGAAAAGCGAGATTCATTTAAAATCAATGAAAAATATAATCATGAAGAAGACACTCTAGCTAATTTAAATCAAGATATAATTAACCTAGATAACAAAATATCTACTCTTGAAGTTAATAAAGAAACTTTAATAAATAGATTAAGTATTATCGAAAAATCAAATTTTCATGATAATTCTCAGACTATTGAGTTAATCTATAAAGAAGCAAAAATTTACAACATTAGTCTTCAAAAAAAATTTGAAGAAACTGTAGAGTTTCACAACAAAATGATCGAAAATGAAAGGCAATATTTATTCAATCGCATTAATGGTCTTAATATTAATATTGAAAACTTACAAGCAAAGCGTTCTGAAATTTCGAAATTGTATTCAGAACTCTTAGAAGAATTATCTAAGAATGGTTCTTTAGCTCAATATACACTACTAAACAATCAAATTAATGAATTATCAAATAAAATAGCAGAAGATAATGCCATTCAGCTTAAATCTACATCATTACACAACGAGTTAGATGAATTAAAAAATATATATCAAGAGACAACAACATCGATAGAAAAAAATATCAATGAATTTAAATTAAAAAATATTGATATTTTTAATGAGTATTTTTCCAAATACTCTGGAATAATTTATAATCAGAGATATATCTTAGCTTTTGACAAGTATAAAGATGTATATAAATTTGAAATATCGGCTGTTGAATCAAACGTCGGTAGCGGAAAAAAACAAGCATTAGTAACTGCATTTGACTTAGCATATTCAGCATTCATCCAAGATCCAAGAATAAACTTACCATATCCTCGTTTTTGTACTCAAGATAAGGTTGAAATTATTGACTCAATGGATTTACAGAAGCTAGCAGAAATTGCAGAGTCAGCAAATTGTCAATTAATCTTCCCAATAATTGAGGACAAACATCTTAATTTAAATTTGGAAGGATCAACGTGCTTAACACTTTCACCAAAAGAGAAATTTTTTGATATTGAAAATTATCGTGAAAAGGTAAAAGAATTTCATGATAGAAAATCTACATCTGTAAACAATAGAGTATCGTAATATGAGCCTTGATCGCCAATTTCAATTAGATATTCTAAATAAAATTGCAGAAGTATACCCTTTTGCTTGGCAACATAATCTTAAAAATGATAGCGATGAATATATCAAATTGGCAAAAAACCTCCATTACCTTAAAGGACATGAACTAATAAGTGAAAGCTCTACTATCATTAGAGATAATAACTCTGGTCAAGGAGGGGGAACTTTATTAATCAATAAGCCTAAAATCACAGAAAAAGGGTTGGATTTTTTACAAGATGATGGTGGGCTATCTGCAATATTAAATACAGTAACTGTTAAATTTGAAGCAGACACATTAAAAGCTCTTTTAACCAATCAAATTAATCAATCTGATCTTGCTCCAGAAGACAAGAAATCAATGATTGCCGCTCTTGAAGACCTTCCCGCTGAGTCAATTAAACATTTAACAATGAAATTGCTTGATGAAGGTCTAGAAAACCTTCCAAATGCTCTTGTACTTATTGGGACATATCTCGGTATAACTTAATATTTTGATATCGATTTAAAGTTAAGAAACCCCGCTTTTAGCGGGGTTTCTTAACTTTAAAGCTTATATAAAGAATGAATTACTACTATTTATTGACATTAATTCTACTTTTGGTAGTATTTATCAAACAAACAACAAAAAGCCCCGAAACTTTGGACGGCGACGGGGCTTTGCAACTAAATGCGAGATAAGTATGAAACAAAAGCCTATAACCAGTCAAACGACTCCTATCCTTTTCCAACACCCTACTACTGCCGAACTACGCCCTACACGTCGCTCTATCATTTGGGCGAACATACGTGACTTTACTTTATTCACCGTATTAGCCTTCCTTTTTTGGGTTGTCATCACATCAATTTTAATGGCAGTGTTTGGAGGGTAAGCTCATGAAATTTAACTACTCCACGACTACCCAAATACTCACGGTATTTGGATCGAAAATGACGCACATATTTCATAACGTCAATATCAGTGAAATTAACGCTCTTATTTTAGATGCAAAGTTTAAGGAGGCAATTTGAAATGTCCTCTAATATCCAACGCCTCAAGCTCAGCGTATTCGCTGAACGCTATTGGCAAGACGAAGCATCCCGCCCAAAACGTGACACACTGGTCAGCCATATAAAACGTGGCTGGCTCAGTGGTCGAAAAATTGGTAAACAATGGTATGTCGAATGTACCAGTTGGGGTGCGCCGTTGTTCTATACAGATGAAGTGCCTAAGGTGGAACTAGAGTCTCCACCTAAAACGGGTAACTCCATTGCAGACCGAATTTTAGCGGAGATTTAATATGTCCCCTCGAGGTCGCAAGTCGGGGAACTTGGACTTACCTCCCCATGTCGAAGTCGACAAAAAGCCCAATGGCACCATGTACTTCCGCTACCTACTACCGAACGGACAGCGTAAGTCACTAGGTAAAGACCGTAATGAAGCCATTAAGGCAGCTCAGGCACTCAACACCGTGCTTGAGCGTAACCCAGACATTGTGTCTAAAATTCTATCTTCAGTAGAAAAAGCACATAAGCAAAGTAATATTCCAAACTTTGGCCAAGCATTGGATGAATATGAAAAGCTGCACTTACCCAAAAAGAAACTTGCTAAAAACACTTTGGTGAATGTCACGGCGAACATTGGTAAATATCAGGATATGTGGGGGCAGTTCTATTGCACCGACATTACCCTGCTTATGATTTCTGAATTCCTGAAACAGCAGACCGACTTTCAGGCAGAAAAGCACCGTTCACAGCTTATCGACATTTGGAAATACTTTGTGGCTAACGGTTGGGCACCTGAAAATATCGCAGAGAAAACATTAAAGCCGATACGACCAGAAAAGGTCAGAATGCGACATTCCAACGAATCGCTTGAAATTGTAAAAGCTGTTTGTCCGCCCTGGTTAAAACTGGCAATTGATCTGGCATTGCATTCTATTCAACGGCGTGCCGATCTGGTGGTAATGGAACGCTCAAGCATTAACATCAAAGACAACACCATGACCGTACTGCAGCATAAATCGCTGAATTATGACAAACCCGTGTTTATTGAAGTGGATATGCATCCTGAGCTACGGGAAGTCGTATTGCTGTGTATAGAGCATTCTATGCGTCTACGCTGCCCTTACCTGATTGCGACGCGACCAGACCGTATTAACGAGCAAATCCGCAATGCGAAACTGCATCCTTTTGCTGTAACGGAGGATCATATTACCAAGCAGTTTAAAAAGTATCGGGACTTGTCTGGTGCGTATGATCATTTAGAACTAAACCAACGACCATCGCTGCATGACTTACGTGCCTTGGGCATTTATAACATCACGCAGAAGTATGGAAAGAAGTACGCACAGGCACTGGCTGGCCATGCAACTGTGAAGATGACGGATCACTATTTAGACGCCAAAACCTGAACGGATTAGCTATCGTTAATCATACCAAAGCTGATGCTTCCATTTCATGGATCATCAGCTTTTGATTTCAGATAGTCGCTATTATGTTAAATTGATAGTTTCAGTAGCTATAAAAAGTGTACAGATTATGGTGATGGTAGTGTAAAGCCCACTGTTTTGTTGTATCAATTACAGTGAAATAATTGCTATAAATTTCTTCAATATTATGAATTTGTTTTACGATTTCTTTCCATGTTGTTTTTATAGTTAATTCTGTATCTGATGTAATAAATACGACTTTACTAAAAGCAATTCCTCTTTTAAAGATCCATTGATTCAGATCCTCATCTTTTTGGTTACAGTTGTCATATGATTCCACTATCTTAAAAGAATCTAGAAAATTTATTGGATAAGAATTAGAAGTTGTTAATAAATCTCGACTACATTCTAATGCTTCTATTCCTGTTAAAAATAAAAAATGATTTAAATTAATGAGGTCTGAAGTTAAATCTTGATAGTGATTAGATAACTCTTGCCTAGTCTGCCACGAATATTCTTTTTTCATTTAAACCTTTAAATAAGATTTCCTAAAATTAACATAATACACCTTATAATAAGTCAAAAATGATAGCTGTAAGCTTCTATTTTTACTATATTTTTTTAAAATTTCGTATAAGCGCCATTTTGTTAAATAGCGATTTTTTTAGTCAAAGCAAGCAAATCCACCGTATACAACTTCATTAGATAAAATTCTTGTTTCAAAATCCTTTTGAGAAAGCATCCGTTGAGCTAAATCACCATATTTCTCTTTAATATGAATAGTCCAATCTTCAAGTGGCATTTCACAAATTGGATTGAGTATCTCATCTGGATGAATTCCATCTATCAGAAATTTTTCAAATACTTTTTTTATAGCTTCCTCATAATCATTCCCACTTATATAGCAATTTACATATGCTTTGCTTGAGACAGGTATGATAGATTTTTGTAAAGCATGGACTTTACTAGTTATGATAAATACCTTCATTCTATTTATTTAAATTCCCTAAAATTAACATAATACGCGTTATACGTAATTTAATTTTTTATTTAGCTACCGTTAATCATCGTTTTTAAATTTAAATGGGCGAGTTTTCCACATTGGGGAATTACGCCATTCCCCGAAAATACCCCGAATATTCCCCGAAAACAAAAAGCCCACTTTTTAAGTGGGCTTTAATGTGTTGAAATATCAACGAATTTTGGTAGGTATATCCAGACTCGAACTGGAGACCTCTACGATGTCAACGTAGCGCTCTAACCAACTGAGCTATACACCTAAAGTTCCTGCATAATATTCACTTTTAAAAAGTATGACAAGCGCTATTTCTTGTTTTTTAACGCAGATGTGCAAGTTTTAAGCATTCGTTTAAATTGTTGAATATTTTTTGCATTCAACAGATTGAAATAACGTATTTGTTGATAATAATCAGCTGCCTGCTTAAATAAAACTTGCTGTTCAGGTTTAACCTCTTGAGCTAAGCGCAACAACCATTGATTTACCGTTTCGGCATTTTGCTTACGCTGCTCTGCGGTTAAGCTTTTAGAAAAATGCAAAATTGCAAGATCATATTCAGAAATCTGAGCACGTTTACGCCAAAATATAACGAACCAGTACAATAGAACTAATCCACCAATACTGATCATAATCAGTAATACTAATGAATAATTGGATTGAAGTCCCAATTTTTGCAACCACCCCCTTTGAGTTTCTGCATTATAACCAACGACTTTGCTTTGCCATTGATAACTGGCATAGTCACTCCAAATCCGCATTTTATTTAATACGGAATAGCGCTGTACATTCCATCGACTACTCTGCCCCCAAACCCTAGTATCTTGACTCATTAAATCTTGCATACCCTGTTCAATACGCTGTGGCGCAATCATGGCTGTTGGATCATAGCGTTTCCAGTGCCCATCCACAAAGACTTCTGCCCATGCATGTGCATCTAACTGTCGAACTTCCCAACTTTTTGCATCTGGTGAAAGCTGGCCACCTTGATAACCGACCACGATACGGGCAGGAATTCCCACATAACGCATCAACATCGCAAAACTAGAGGCATAATGTTCACAAAACCCTTGTTTGGACTGAAACAAAAACTCATCAATACGATGCTGCCCCAACAAGCCTGGCTGCAAGGTATAGCTAAAGCCATTGTTGCGATACCACTGCAAAACATTTTGGATATAACGGTTTGGATTGGCATTACTTTGTTTAAAGAGTTGTTGTGCAAATTGTTGTGCTTTCAGATCTATTTGCTCAGGCGCTTTTAAGTTAATACTTCGTTGCACATTGGATAATTTAGTTTGAGTAAGTTGGACATTTCCCATCCATTGTAGTGAAATCGGCTCTACACGCTGTACTTGACGATAAGCCTGAATACTCCAATCCTGACGTAGCTGATAACGTCGCTCTAAAGGTTGTGAATATTCCAATCCCATGATCCAAGGAATCGCGGCATCAGCGGGTAAATATTGATAGTTCCATTTTTTAGATGCAGATATTTGGCCTAGCGTCTCATTTGCAATACTTTGCTGATTGATAAAACTACTGGTCCACTTTTGACCATCATACTGATCTAAGACCATCGCACGCCAGTAAAGCTCAGAACGCTTTGGGAGCTGACTAACATCGCCAATAATACGAAAAGCCAAATGACTCGACTGAGATAATTGTGCAATATCACCAGGTGACATACTGTCGCTCATGCCTGTCACTGCTTTATTTTCAGGAATTGGAATATGCCAAAGTGGGGGTAAGCGTGGAAAAAACATAAACAACAGCACAAAAAAAGGCAGTGCGAGACCTACAAATTTAATGACGTGTTTTGCATCTTGCTTTAAAGCCAAACTACTCGAATTTTGAGATACGAAAAAACTGGTTTGAACTCGATACAGTCCCAATAAACAACTGAGCAAGCACAGTAAAACCATGGCAGCCATCATAAATGACTGACTATGTAGAAACATACTCGCCGCAACAAATAATGCAAAATTAAACAAAATGATCACATCACGCTGCGTTTTTGTTTCTAAGGCTTTCGCAAAGAGAAAGATGCTTAAAATAGCTACGCCCGCTTCCACCCCTAAAAAGCTTTGATAGCTCCAAAAAGTGACCGCTAGAGCAGCAAGGGTCAAAATGTAAATTGCCCATTTCGGGAAATGGTTGCCCGTAGATTGCATGAAATTCCACAGACAACCGATACAAATGGCGAAAATGACACTCAATAGCACAGGGCTAAAACTTAGTTGTGTGACCCAAATCAAACTCAGTGTCAGTACAATGGCAATACGAATAGAAGAATGCATATTTCTCTCCTATGCCTGTGCCAAAAGTAATTTAGCTTGAAAATATTGTTCTCGACCTATGCCTTTGGCTAGCTCAGCATGTGGTAAATACAGGGCATAGGCGTACTGCAACTGCTCACATTGTTCAACCAAGCCCATCATCAAACTTAACTTTTCTTCATGCGAAGGGCTCGGCATATGTGCATAGTGGATTTCTAAACTGTGCTGATCCTGATGTTGTTCAAAGACTTTAATGAATAAACCTTGTCCTTGCGCCACTTGTTTCCATGAAACGGCCTGTAGAGAGTCACCTTCTTTAAAATTTCGCAATTCGCGGAATTCATCCATATCAGGTTCAAAACTGTGCTGCTGTTGTTTGTTTTCAGCCGCCAAAGACTTAGCTTGAGGTGCTATCCACACAGGTGCTTGGATAAAAAAATAACTCCATGCACGAACAAGGCCAAACGGATATGTTGAGTAAATTTTGATTTGAGGGAAACCAAACTGCCCGCGATCTTTTGGAAAAAAATTTAAATCGACTACCTTATGGATATCTTGAATAAACAACTGTTCTATATGATCTGCATAAGCAATCCAGAGGTATCGAGGCTGTGAATGATGTTGTTTGAAATGCATTTGTAATTGCAATGCACTCTCAACTTGCCCTATTTCAGGTAAAACCAGATCAATACTAAGACCATGCAACTGTTTAAAAGTTAAATAAAAACTCATACACAGCACAGCGCTGATTAAGAAACAAAACGCTAAAATTAAGTTATTGGCATAATTCACCCCTGCAATAAAGGTGATGAAAATCAAAACCAAATACAAATATCCTTGCTGATAAATAAACACCAATACATCTTTTTGGGTCAGTTGTTTTTCAGCCTTAAATTGAAAGCGTTTCGTGATCCAGTTTTGCCACAGCATGCGTCTGCTTATCCTATCAGTAAACTTTGACTTGCTTCAGAAGTTGCTCAGTTTCAGCTTCACCCAGCCCAATACGATGTGCAGTCACTGCGACAAACACAGCCTGTACATCATCTGGGGTTACAAATGAGCGTGATTCTATCAATGCATAAGCTTGCGCTGCTTTTTTTAAAGCCAGTACGCCACGGGTAGATAAACCATGTCGACCTTTACGTGTTTCTGTAGCTAAATCTAAAATATAGTCCAATATTTCTTCAGACAAATAGATCTGCGGCACCATAACTTGTAAGGTAAGGATATCTTGCTCTGAAAATACCGTCATCAATTGTTGGATCAAATCATGACGGGACTGTTGTTGCAATAACGCTTTTTCTGCCTGACGTGATGGATAGCCCAAAGATAACCGCATGAGGAAACGATCAAGTTGTGACTCTGGCAGCGCATAGGTTCCACTTTGAAAAAGAGGATTTTGTGTTGCAATCACCCAAAATGGCTGTGGTAGCACATAACGACTTGCATCAATCGTCACTACACCTTCTTCCATTGCCTCTAGAAGCGCACTTTGCGTTTTTGGGCTACAGCGGTTGATTTCATCTGCCAGTAAAATTTGGGTAAAAATTGGACCTTGTTTAAACTCAAACACATGTTCTTTTTGGTTAAACATATTCACCCCAATCACATCACTCGCCAGCATGTCATTGGTAAATTGAATACGTTTGAATTGAAGACCTGCCAAATGTGCCAAGCTACTGGCCAATGTCGTTTTTCCTAAACCAGGCAAATCTTCAAATAAAATATGTCCACCAGCCAAAAGGCTAGATAAAGCCAACTTGGTTTGTTGGTTTTTATCAAGAACAATTTGATTCACTTGCTTGAGGAATTCTTGAATTTTGGGATAAAACGCATTGATTTTCGACTGATCCAGTTTATCTACTTGCGTAGGCGTAATCTTCTTTTCTGTTCCCCAAAGCACGTTGTATGCCCCCAATCAAAATATAAACCAAGGTTTAACATACAGGTTTTTAAACCATACTCAAAGATGAACTTTATAAATATTCAATATTTGCGTTAATAGGTGAGATATTGTTATTAGATCTACTCTCTAGCAGCAGCGTTCAACTGATCTTTCAAATCGCTCGCACTTATTGAAAATGATTGAGGAGATTTCTCAGCGAGTTTAACCAGTTCTATTAATCTTGCATTGATCGGAGCTTGTTGACCAGATTGCTCTGCGAGTTTTAAAACCTCACCATTAATCCAATCAATCTCTGTAAGCCGACCTGCTAGTAAATCATCTTGCATGGATGAGCGAGCCAATGGATCAATTTCTAACATCTTTCGACTTAATAATTTAAATATAGGATTGGGCAAACTCAAAATCTTAGGAATGAGATGTGTAGGAACTGCGGTTAACTTTGCAGGTTTAATCTGTGCTTCACTGAGAAGCGCCATGGCTTCTTGTTGCACCATAGCCAAACATTCGCGATATCCACGGATCGACAGTTGTTCTTTTAGTGGTTTTTTTGACAAGGCATTGATTGAATTATTTAAGTTAAGTAAAAGCTTAGCCCACTGTACAGCTAGCATGTCTTTTTCAAAAACAATCTCTAAACCTGCTTTTTGAAACGCATTTTCAAGCAAGTTTTGATTCGGATATTGCTTAACACTTAATGCACCAGACGTACCTTGATGATAATGCCCAGCTTCTTGCGTGGCGACGTTAAAAGGAACCATCCCCTCTAAAATCATCGGTCCTTGCAAAACCCTTTTTAAAATAGGGACATTACTCAAACCATTTTGAAAACTGATGATCAGTGGAGTTTTAGACCCTAAATATTCTTTGAGTTCAGATGCAACTTGCTCTGTTGCAGCCGATTTGACACAAATAAAAATCACGTCTGCATCCACAACCTGAGTAGGATCAGTCGCCAGTTTGAGTTGATGGGGTGCAAGTTTGATATTATTGCCTAAATAATCAGTGAGCTCCAACCCAAACTGAGACAGTTCTTGATAAATCCGCGGGCGGCTAATAAAGGTGACATCACTCCCAGCAGCAACCAATCTTCCACCTAAATAACACCCAATACTTCCAGCACCATAAATAAATATTTTCACTAAATTGCCCTCTTCCGAATATTCAGACAATTTTAAAACCTCTCTCCCTACAAAGCTGTCAGATATACGACATCTTCACCTATGTAGTGAATATGCTATGTAGGATGATACCTCAGCCCATCCAGCTATCGAATTCAAATAATATAACCCAATCCAGCTTGGCGCTTTGCTTATTACATCTGGTTTGCAATAAAAAACGACACCGAAGTGTCGTTTTTTAAGTCACGGACTCAATCAACAAGGGCACTTTTTCATACCGTTACTTGCAGACGGATAACGTGCATCCACACAATGGCGATAAAATGTTTTAGCATCCATCGGCTCTAAATCTGGATGATGTTTTTTCATATGTTCCAAATAGTTGGGATAGTCTGGCACTCCCACCATCAAACGGAAACTTTGTTGCAACCGTTGCCACAGCGTCGCAATTCGAGACCAATTTTTAGGATTGAGAATTAAATCTTTCTGCGACATTACGGTCATTTTGATGATTTTATAAATCATCGTCTTTCCACTTTTGGCAAACTTTAGATTCATCTAAATTCCCTTTCTAATGTCCAGATTTTGAAGGCTGAATGTCTTCAGGATCACGATAAATCGCCTCAGCTTCGTGCACTGTTGGGACAGGGCTTGCAAGCGCACGGCGAATGACCTTAATTGCAGCAAACAACATCACAATCGCCACAATCATAAAGAATCCACACAGTGCCGCATTGATCTGATTCGATAATGCAACCGTTTGCATTTCAGCTACTGTTTTTGCTGGTGCTAAAATTTCATTATTTGCAATCGCTTTGTTAAAACGTTCAGCCTGCGCTAAGAAGCCAATTTTTGGATTTTCATGGAAAATCTTTTGCCAGCCCGCAGTCATACAGGTCACTAATAAGAAAATTGTTGGAACAATCGTGACCCAAACATATTTTTCTTTCTTCATTTTAAAGAGGATTACAGTACCTAACATTAGCGCCATGGCAGCAAGCATTTGGTTACCCACACCAAACAGTGGCCATAAGCTATTGATACCACCGAGTGGATCCACCACACCTTGATAAACGAAGAAACCCCAACCTGACACAGCAACCGCTGTACCCAACAAGTTTCCAAAGAAGTTATGTGAGTTTTTCACCGCAGGAACCACAATACCTACAGTATCTTGCACCATGAAACGGCAAGCACGCGTACCCGCATCAACCGCTGTTAAGATGAACAGTGCTTCAAACAAAATAGCGAAGTGATACCAAAATGCCATCATTTCACGACTATTGAAAATCTCTGTGATGATATGTGCCATACCAATGGCAAAAGTTGGTGCTCCACCTGTACGCGACAGAATCGTACTTTCACCCACTTCCTGTGCCAACAAAGTTAAAGCTTCTGGAGTAACCACAAAACCAAGATTTCGTATTGCTTCAGCAGCAGTATCAGCACTTGTTCCAATCAATGCTGCTGGTGAGTTAATTGCAAAATATACACCTGGTTCTAATACTGCAGCACAGATCAAGGCCATGATTGCAACAAAAGACTCCATAAGCATACCGCCATATCCGATCATACGAATATCGCGCTCATTATTGACCAGTTTAGGAGTCGTTCCTGATGATACTAGAGCATGGAAACCTGAAATTGCACCGCAGGCAATGGTAATAAATAAGAATGGGAACAACGAACCTGCAAACACAGGACCTGTACCATCAATAAATTTAGTAATCGCAGGAAGTTTCATCTCCGGCATGGCAAAAATAATACCAACCGCTAAGCCTGCAATCACACCAATTTTTAAGAAGGTTGATAGATAATCACGTGGTGCAAGCAACAGCCAAACAGGCAATGCTGAAGCCACGAAACCATAAATAATCAATGCCCACGTCAATTGAGTGCCCGATAAGGTAAAGAATTCACCCCAATATGGATGTTGTGCAATATCTCCACCATAGACAATGCCCAGCATCATCAACACGAAACCAATCACAGACACTTCTGCAATCTTACCCGGACGGATAAAACGCATATAAATTCCCATAAAGAGCGCAATTGGAATCGTGGCTGCAATACTAAATACGCCCCATGGACTGTGTGCAAGTGCCTTGACCACTACAAGCGCCAAGACCGCTAGGATAATAATCATGACCCCCAATGCACCAAGCATAACCACAATGCCGGCAAAGGTTCCAAGTTCTTGTTTTGCCATTTCCCCGAGTGAACGTCCATCACGACGGGTAGAGATAAACAAGACTAAAAAATCTTGAACCGCACCTGCGAGCACTACACCCACAAGTAACCAGATGGTGCCCGGTAAATAACCCATTTGTGCTGCTAAAATAGGGCCAACCAATGGTCCTGCACCTGCAATCGCTGCAAAGTGATGTCCAAACAATACACTCTTGTTGGTCGGAACATAATCCAAACCATCATTTAAACGATGTGCAGGTGTTAAACGGCGTTCATCCAGTTCAAAAACTTTAGTTGCTATAAATAAACTGTAGAAGCGATAAGCGATGCTATAAATACAGCCCGCAGCAAGTACGAGCCAGATGGCATTGACATGCTCACCACGACTTAGTGCCAAGATCCCAAAAGAGACTGCACCGACGATGGCTACCAGTAGCCAAATGATTTTTGAAGTCAGGGTCGACTTCGGCTGAACAGATTCCATTTCAATCCCTCATATTTGTTGCATTCAATCAGCGTATTTAATTATTCGAGGTACTGCTGTTTTCCTTTGCGACTTTACTCTGCATCTCCTTGTTTTGATCTAAGACTTTGGCATAAAAAAAGGGATGATTCACATCATCCCTTCCGATAATAGTCTATTTTTAAACCATTATGCACGTTCTAAATAATCGCCTGTACGCGTATCTACACGAACGCTTTCTTCTTGCTGTACAAATAATGGAACACGCACTACAGCACCTGTTTCCAATTTTGCTGGTTTACCGCCACCACCAGACGTATCACCACGTACACCTGGATCAGTTTCAACAATTTTTAAAACAACAAAATTTGGTGGGCTAACCGTTAATGGCACGCCATTGAACAACATAATGGTACATTTTTCATTTGAATCGTCTTTTAACCATTTAGCAGCATCGCCCATTGCTGTTTTATCAGCAGCGATCTGTTCAAATGATACAGGATCCATGAAGTTCCACATTTCACCATCGTTGTACAAGTATTCCATTTCTACTTCTACGATGTCAGCCGCTTCCAGAGAATCACCAGACTTAAATGTTTTTTCTAACACTTTACCAGAACGTAAATTACGTAGTTTTACACGGTTAAATGCTTGACCTTTACCCGGCTTTACATATTCATTTTCCATGATAGAACATGGGTTACCGTCAAGCATAACCTTAAGGCCTGACTTGAAATCATTCGTAGAATAATAGGCCATGACTGGCGCACTCCAAACTAACTAACTTAAATATTTATGTCTTAATCTTAAGCACTAAAACGCTGAAACGCTTAGCTATTAAGATAGGGCATCTTTTTTGATGCCTCGTATTGTAAATGAGCAAGGCGTTATGAAGCAATGAAAATCCACTGCCTATACGCCGTAGATCTTGATAAAATAGCGCTGTTTTGTCTGTTTATGTGTTTTGAAAACATCTTTTTTGAGCCGTAGACACCTCAACAACTCGTTTCAGCATCATTACTTTTGATAGCGTAACTTCCTTTTATCTAGCATTTGATCCCTTTATTTGGCATGACACATTATTTGTACCAAGAGCAAAATTGGCAATCTCAGCTCAGTGACTTAATTACCGATCCTTTAGAATTACTTCACGTTTTAGAGCTTTCTCCTGAGCAACTGCTGTCGGGTGCCCTTCTCGCTTCGACCCAATTTAAGCTCCGTGTTCCGCGTGCTTTTGTGGCCAGAATGCAAAAAGGCAATCCTCTTGACCCACTCCTACTGCAAGTATTGCCCCATCACCTTGAACTTGAAGAACATCCTGACTTTGTGAAAGATCCACTCGGTGAAGAAGAAGCCAATCAACAACCCGGTGTTTTACACAAATACAAAACTCGCTTTTTATTAACCTTAACCGGAGCTTGTGCTGTTCATTGCCGTTATTGTTTCCGTCGACATTTTCCCTATCAAGAAAACCTGCCAAAGTCAGAAGATTGGATCAATATTCAAAACTACATTCGGTCACAACCTGACATTAATGAAGTCATTTTGAGTGGCGGAGACCCGTTAACCCTGTCAAATCGCAAATTAAAAGTGTGGATTGAGCGTTTAGAAAGTCTACCTCAACTTAAATTTTTGAGAATTCATTCACGAGTTCCTATCGTAATCCCCAACCGTGTCGATGAAGAGCTAATTTCCATCTTAAAAAACAGTAGGCTGCGCATTATTCTAGTGGTACACTCAAATCATGCATCGGAATTGGATGATTTGACCTGCCGACAATTACAGCAATTAGTCGCAGAAAAAATCACCGTTTTCAATCAGGCGGTTTTATTGAAAGGGGTCAATGATCATGTTCAAATTTTGACAGATTTGAGCTACCGTTTATTTGATGCAGGGGTTTTGCCATACTATTTACATGTTTTAGATAAAGTAAAAGGTGCGCACCATTTTGATTTAAACCCGCAGGACATTGATTTTCTTTATCAAGCATTATTGGCGAACCTACCTGGCTATCTGGTTCCCAAATTGGTGAGGGAAATTGCGGGAGAAAAGAATAAGACACCACTTTTCGGGGTTTCAACTTTTTGAGTTAAATAATAACGATGATGACGAGTACTTCAGATATCTTCCAAAAGCCAACTGAGTTAAAGTTGGACAAGCTTAGTTTCTGCCCAAGCACAGTCAAAGGCTTACAAGAATGGTTGGCGAATTTATCCATTTTGCAATTGGGCGACTCTTCTCGTTCTCTATTTCAAGCTCTCCTTGAAGTTTCAGAACTTCAAGTCAGCGAAACACTTCGCTTTGACTTAGTTCAAGTTCTTCATTCAAATTTAGAAAATGTACTGACCAGCTTAGAAAAACACTTTTTTAATCAGGGTTTAATTACCACAGATCGCAATGACCACATTATTGAGCTTGCCTTATTAATGCGTAGTCATTTTGCTAAAGTGTATATCGACATTGCAAAACGTGTTTCTCAGCAAATCACTCAAAATAAATTTTCCCTTTTTGCATTTCATCAAAAAAAGAATCTGCAAACTGCACGCACCGTGTCGAGCTACTATGCGTTACAGCAACTATCTTTGTTGTTATATCAACAGCATTTACTGTACAGCTCTCCTATTCCGGGACAATGGCTCGCTGCACACCAACTATTAGATTCAGCCATTCAAAATAACTTCTACTTGACCAATATCAATCAGGTTCAAGGGACGCAGCATCAACTTAGCAATATTAGCCAAGCTTATGCACAATTGATTTTATTAGATATTTTTAATACGCACCAAATTCGCCCAGGTGAAATTCAAGGTTTATTTTTGTGTAGCTTTGATTGGGCAAAACTAGTGCAAATTCTGCCGAAAGAAACGACCTTATCTCGCTATATTGTCGATGCGTCGAAAGACTATCCTCCAACTTATAATTCTCAAAAGAATAGTCACATACAACCCAATATTTTTATTTCGACGCAAGCTTTGCTTGATCATTTGACAGAGATGCAAACCAAACGCGCTGAACCATTGTCTCGGGATGAAAAGATTTTCCTTACTCCTGCGTTGCATTTCCATATTCATAATTTATTGACCAATAATATTGAACGTAAACATGAACGTTACGAATATTCAGCTCAGTTACAAATTTGTTTTGGCTTGTCTGTAGCGCATTTCTATTTATCTAAAGGCAAGAATTTTCACGAAACTTTAGAGCTCGAAGGAAATTATAATTTCCAGAATGAAAGTCACGTGATCAACTCGATGAATAGCAATATTCCTGTTGAAACGAGTACCGTTCGTGTCATTGATCGAGAATCTAAACAAATTTATCCAGCTGAAGTACTTGATATTAGCGTCAATGGTTATCGTATACGCTGGACAGGCCCAACACCTGCACACCTCAAAACAGGTGAATTCATTTTGGTTCAAGAAAATGCACATAGCCAATGGCGTGGCGGTGTAATTCGCTGGATTAAACAATCAAGCGAAAAAAGTTTAGAACTCGGTTTAGAAATCTTGGCACAAGACCTCTTCCCTTGTGCGGTCATGGTTAAAACAGACCGTCATAGCCAGAACTATCAGCCCGCCCTATTAGTTCAAACCTCACAGCTTGATGAAGTCCACACCAGCTTAATCGTTCCTGGTTCTAATATGTACCGTGAAAAGCAGACCATACATTTACGCTTAGGCAATCAAGATCTTAAAATTTATTTAGTCAAAGCTCATCTAATTACACAAAGTTTTATTCGTTTTGACTATGAATTATTAAACGATCAACAAGAACCTCTGGTTCAAAGTTTTATTCAAAAGCAAATGAATGCTATTAAAAATCACGATTTATGGGAAGCATTGAAGTGAGAAATCCATTATTGTCTAAAAAGTTAAAACGTATGGAAACACGTTTACTCATTATTGATGATAATCAGATCCGTTATAACCAAATTCGTGACCTTTTAACTTCTAGTGATCATCAAGTCCAAGCAACTTTGCTCGATGATTTACAAAATTTCGAAAAGCAACTTCACCTATCTTGGGATGTGGTCATTTTTGGTCGTGCATATGACTTAAAATACGAACAAGCCTTGACTCTAATTCACAATTCTAAACAAGTGAATTTACCTTTAATATTACTCAAACCAGATGACTATCAAGACAATCAATACGCAAATTTTATTCGTAAGGGTGTCTATGACATTTTGGACTTAAACCAAGCTGATCCCTTTTATTTAGGTTTATTACGCGCCTTAGCATTAAGTCGTTTATCTCAAAGCCAACAGCAACTCATGAATGAGCTTGAAACTGCACAAAATCAGGCGCAAGCTTTGGTCGAAGAAAGCAATAAAGCTGTCGCATTAATTCAAGAAGGCATTCATGTTTCAGCTAATGCAGAGTATCTCCAACTGTTCGGCTTAAACTCTGAGGACGATATTATCGGTCAACCTTTGCTCGATATTATTCAACCTCAAGATGTAAATGACTTTAAACAGCGATTCAAGAAAATTTCGCAAGGTCAATTTGACCTAGGTGCATTTGAAGTACATACCCTTAATAGCAAAGCCCAATCTAAGAATCCATTAAAAATCGAGTTCTTAGCAGCTCCTGAAGATGATGCCCTTCAACTTACAATTGAAGTTGAATCTGAAATCGCCACCACCCCAACAACACCGAACGAAAAACAGCCTATAAGTCCAAATATTTATCAACAAATTAACCGCAGTCTGACCAAGCAACCCTCAGATCACAATGCTTTGGTTAGCTTTGCTCTCAGCTCGTGTCCAGATGAAATTTTTAATGCCAACTGGGCAACCACGCGCGATTATTTCAATAATATTTACAGCTTTTTAAACGAACAGACTCATGTGCCCCTGTTCAAAGCGGGTGGACAAACGATTGTGGGATTATTCCAAGCAGAGTCCCAAGCCAAACTTGAGTCTAAGCTCATCGCCTTAAATGCACTAACTAAACCACAGCTGATTACTGTTGATCAGAGTAGCTATCCTGTGAATTTGCGTATTGGATACACTTTGTTAAAGGGTGAAGTTTCAAATCAAGACCAATTTGAAAGCTTACTCTGTACTGCATTTACGACTTCCTTGCCAACCAATCAAGACGATTGCGAAATTGACCAAAAAACAAGTATCAGTATGCCCGTAATGGAGTTCATCAATCCGACGGTTAATGAAACTCTCGAAACTGAAAAAACAGCAAACGAACCAACGATACTTAAAGCCTTACATGTAGCATTGGACCGTGGTGAAATTCACCTCAAGTACCAACAGCTCTATGATAAAGAGGATACCAATTTATACACTTACGAAGTGACTTGTGGTTTTATTTATGGCAACACATGGAAAGATCTTTCTTGTCTTAAAGAGTTAAGTGAAGACCCTGAACTGTCTATTAAACTTGATCGTTGGATTTTAGTTGAGTCATGCAAACAGTTACATAATTTTATTACTCAATATCCTGAGGCAAAACTGATTGTAAACTTAAACAAAGCTGTCCTCTTTAATGACCGCTCATTCCCTGAGTTTATTGCCAAACTCATTACGATTGTCCGTAGCAAACTCAGTCATCCAATTATCTTACAATTCTCAGAGGATGACATCAGCCAAAATCTTGCTGAAGCGCAGAAGTATATTGCTCAACTTCGTCAATACGGCGCTGAAATCTCAATTCGTGACTTTGGCAACACCATTTATAGCGAATCTATCCTACGCCAACTCGATATAAATAATTTGACTCTGCATGAAAACTTAACTCGTATGCTCAGTAGTGATGCCAACACAGAAGAATTACAAGAAAAAGTTGCGGTCTATCATCAATTGAAAAACATTCAAATTATGTTGCGTAATCTGAATGATATGACTTCGTTTGCTAATGCGTGGAATGTCGATGCCCGCTTTATTCAAGGCGACTATTTCCAGAAAAAACTGGATCATCTGATTGACGTGCAAGATCAGTAAAGCTTAAAGCTAAGTTCTCTACCTCTAAACTTTAAGACTCCTAGATGGAGTCTTTTTGTTATATGGTTGAACTCTAGGAGCTATAACTTTATAGCAAAAAGTATAGACATAAAAAAACGGGCAAATGCCCGTTTTTTTCTTTTGCTCTTAGTCGCGTTTGATAGAACGTGACATGCCAGCAAAACGTTGTTTGAACTTGTCGATACGACCGCCAGTGTCAACGTTCTTTTGCTTACCAGTGTAGAATGGGTGGCAAGCTGAACATACGTCTAGGTAAACAGTTTCTTTACCAAGTGCAGAACGAGTTTCGATTACGTTACCGCAAGAACAAGTAGCAACTAAAGTTTCGTATTTTGGGTGAATATCGGCGCGCATCGTCGATTACTCCATAAAAGTTAAAGAAGGTTTTGCTGTCATCGCAATTGATCACTCTCAAAATTGAGGAAAGGCCCACTTAATTAAATTAAGTTGCAGATCAACACCATAACAGACCATTCTTTTGGCCCACCGAGACGGATACCGTCAGAGCTAAGCACAACAAGTGGCCAATATTATAACTGAAATAGATCTATTAATAAATAGATCATTGTTGGCTTTGAGCTTTCTTCTGAGCTGCGCTTTTCATATAGTTAATATATTAT
Source organism: Acinetobacter sp. SW-226 (assembly GCF_055632855.1). NCBI lineage: Bacteria > Pseudomonadati > Pseudomonadota > Gammaproteobacteria > Moraxellales > Moraxellaceae > Acinetobacter > Acinetobacter sp. SW-226. Next base: position 2,260,700 of record NZ_CM145752.1, read on the forward strand.
TTTTCTAGCATACGTTGAAATTCAGCTTCATCAAAATGATTGAGTCGTTCAATCAAAAAAGGCCAATATTTTTTCAGTATTTACTTTTCGTATGGATGAAGACATTTCGTCCAACATGTTTTGTATTTCTTATTTAAACATAGGATCAATTGATTGATCCATTTCAGTCTCTTGAAAGATGCTTACGCCATTATACTTGATATCTTTTCCTGCTTTTACAGTATTCAGCAACTTCTGTCTCACAACTAAATAAGCTTGCTCCAGTTCAACATTCATCTGTGGTTGATTTTCTCTACAAAAATTTAACATGGGCTGCAACGACATTAATGGTATTTTTTCAACAATATCTCAATTTGTTCTCATGTTTAGGTCTTCATTTTCAAGGCTGATATTACTATAACCCAAAGAAAAATATATGTTTTTTTATTATCTTTATAACTTTATTCCCTAATATATTTAATATAAAAAAGTGTTCAACTGTGTTTAGACATTTACAAAAGCTAAGTTCAGAACTTAGCTTTTGTAAATTTTATTATTCATCCGTACTTTGTTTCGCCCAATAATTAGCAATAATTCCACACACCATCAGCTGAATTTGATGAAAAATCATAATCGGTAGAACGATCATCCCCAAAGGCTGGCCAATAAAGAGGATCTGTGCCATTGGGACACCGCTAGCTAAGGTCTTTTTAGAGCCGCAGAAAAAAATTGTTTTCTGATCCGCACGGTTAAAGCCTAACCAACGTGGCAGAAATAATCCCAAAAGCATAACAATCGTCAGTAACACTGAACAAACAACAATCAGAATCAGCAGTGTACTCAGGCTGACTTCTTGCCATAAACCCGCCACCACAGCACCACTAAAAGCACCATACACCACCATTAAAATCGAGCCCTGATCAAATGCTTTAACGATGCTCGGCATCTTTTGCATATACGGGAAAACATAAGGTCTGAGTATTTGGCCTAGCACAAAAGGCACCAAAAGCAATAAGGTAATTTGAAGAATAGAGGATGTTGGGTCAAAACCATGTTCTGACTTGCCTAAAATAAAAAAGGCCACCATTACAGGAGTAATAAACATCCCGATCAAATTTGAAAATGATGCACTACAAACCGCCCCCGCCACATTCCCTTGCGCAACCGAAGTAAACGCAATAGAAGACTGCACTGTCGACGGCAAAAAGCACATAAACAAAAACCCCCAGTACAATTCTTGCCCAAGTAGTGGCACCAATACAGGTTTTGCCAGTAAACCTAAAATAGGAAAAAGAATAAAGGTAAAGGCAAACACCAAAGCATGCAGTTTCCAGTGCATCATGCCCTGAATCACTGCTTCACGGGATAACTTAGCACCATGTAAAAAGAATAATATGGCAATCGCAACCGTCGTAAGTACGCTAAATACACCTGCAGCCTGACCAGAAATTGGAGCAAAGCTAGCTAAGAGCACCATAACAAAGAGTAATAGCGTAAACCGATCAAATGCCAATAATTTCAACATACCAACATCCTGTCATTCCTCTAAAAATGAAAAAGCCCAGCGACTCATTTACCTTTGGGTAAATTCATCTTACTGAGCTATATAAATAAAGCTAGCATTTACAGGATATGTTCAATATTTTTTTAATTAATACTGAAAATTTTTCTCTGTTCATTGCCGAGCCACCGCTTAATTATTACGCGCATTGTTATCTTGCTGAATGAGTTCAATTTTATAACCATCTGGATCTTCAACAAATGCAATCACCGTAACTCCACCTTTCATTGGACCTGCTTCACGCACGACATTGCCACCGCGTGCTTTGATTTCCTCACAAGCTTTATATGCATCATCTACAGCAATAGCTATGTGGCCATAAGCATTGCCCAATTCATAACTATCCGTATCCCAGTTATGTGTCAGCTCTAAAACTGTATGATTGTCTTCATCGCCATAACCCACAAATGCCAAAGTAAAACGACCTTCTTCATAATCTCGCTTACGAAGTAAAGTCATACCAAGCACTTCAGTATAGAACGCCAAAGATTGTTCTAAATTGCCTACACGTAGCATGGTATGTAACATGCGCATTGGAATTACCTCTTGATTTTGTTTCAGCCACCCAATATAGGCAATGCTGCTCTATATTTCAAATCTCAGCCATAAAAAAGTAGCCACAATGACTACTTTCTCATTTCGATATAAATAGATGCTTTAACTTTGTTCAGCAGCATGCTCACGTAGAAGTTTCGCCACCCAAACCACCAAAATTAAAATAGGTATGCCAATCAGTGTCGTCATCAAGAAAAAATTTGGATAGCCAATATTCGACACAATCGTCCCTGAGTATCCACCTAAAATTTTAGGTGTTAATGTCATCAAGGAACTAAAAATTGCATATTGAACAGCAGTAAAAGACACACTGGTTAAGCTTGACAAGAATGCAATAAATGCAGCACCTGCTAAACCTGATGCCAAGTTGTCGACAATAATCGCAAAATAGAGCCATTTTGAACTATATTCTTTAATCACCTTTCCTTTAACTTCTAACTGCCCATCAACCGCTTTGTTTAAGTTGATTGGTTGAAGATCAACATCTAAAGTCGAAGAGTTCACAGAAGCAGTGTTCACGTTGTAGCTTAATGTAGCCTCTTGCAGTACGCGCTTATTTTGCATCAATGTGGCATTCAGCTTTTTAGAGTTTGAATCAAGAAGCTGTTTCGCAGGAATAGCTGCACTAAACACACCGTCTTTGTCTAACTTTGCATCAAAGCTTTGACCATCTAAGTTCAATTGAATACTCTGGTTTTCAGCCAGTGTCGCAAGGTATTGACCTCGTACCACAATGCTTCCTTCAGCCTCTCGTTGATTAATCAAATTATCAGCCGTGATCGGAAGCAACAGCAATGCCGTAGATGCAGCTGTTTGGCTGATATATGGCAATGTGACCGAAATAGGCTGTGAAGTACCATTCTGAAAACTTGCGGTTGCAGTTAGACTTTCATTTGCCTGAAGCTGCTCAACAGGAACCTTAATTTTCCATGCACCTGTCTCATCCACTTGGGCTGTGAAACTTTGCTCACCGACATGAATCACCACATCATTTAAAGGCTGGCCTGATTTGACCAAACCAATAAAGATAAGATTGGTCGAACTGGCCAAGATTGCTCCGACAAACATCAATTTCATGATGTTCATGCGCTGCGCCAGTAGTCCTCCTAAAAAGCCACCAACCAAACTAAAAATCACCCCATACACTTTTACAGCTTCAGCAATCTGCTCTTTGGTGAAATTTAAATCTTGATAAAAGACATTCGAGATCACACCTGCAATGATGTCGGAAATACGATAAAAGCCAATCAACAATAGCAATACCAACGCCAACTTTACGCCATAACGCTTGAAAAAGTCGGCAACAGGGTTGACCCATGTTTCATAGGCCATTTGTTTGTTCACAGCGCCCATTTTTACTAGGCTTGAACCCACAAAGAAAGCCACAGCACCAGAGCCAATAAAACGTATAGCTTCAAAACAAAACAGTGCAAAACTATCTTTGATAGACCAAAGCTGAATCAACATTTCTGTAAGCTTGCCAGAGTAAATATAACTCAGTACAAAACTCACCACAGACACAAAGAAAACCGCCACCAAACGGTAATAATCGACTCGTTTATATTCTTTACGCACCCGATCCACTTGTGGTTCACGTATACATAAAGTGGTTACAATCCCGACCAGCATGACCGCAGCCATTGCCAAATAGGTCCACTTCCACGCCTCATAAATATAGTTGCCTTTGGCTGTACCCAAATAAGCCGCTAAAAATAACGCACCCGCGCCCGCAACGATCATGCCGATGCGGTAGCCTGCGTTATAAGTCGAAGCCAATACCGTTTGCATTTGCGTTTCTGCTAGCTCAATACGATAGGCATCAATCACAATATCTTGTGTTGCAGCAGAAAAACCTAAAAGCACAGCACCCGCAGCCATTTGGTAAAGATAGCTCTGACCAAGAGATGGATCTGAAAAGGCCATAATACAAATCGCACAAATAATTAAAATTTGTGCGATTAATAACCATGCACGGCGACGTCCTAACAGTTTAGTCAGCCCTGGTACGGGTAACTCATCTATCAAAGGTGCCCAAACAAATTTGAAGGAATAACCCAACGCTGCCCAACTAAAAAAAGTCACAGCACTTTTATCAATACCTGCTTCACCTAACCATAATGATAAGCTAGAGAAAATTAACAGGATTGGGATACCTGCTGAGAAACCCAAAAACAGCATGATCAACGCACGGCGATCTAAAAATGCAGTAAAAGCGGATTTCCATCCTGAAGATTGTGTTGTCATTACATTTTTGTTGTCTTAAAACCAATGTTGCTATTCAAACCCTTAATACAATTTGTTTCAACCTGATTTATAAAATCAATGTTCTATTTTTGTCGACAAACACTGCGACTTTGCTTGATCTTTTACCCTAAACCTGTATACCTTTAAGTTTCTAACGCAATCTTTAGTTTCGGATTTCAAAGTGACCCAAAAACACGATCAAATGAACTCTTCTTTATCTGCAAATATCCAATTAAATCCCCCAGAAACTCTAGAAAACAACCTTAGTTCAGCATTTGACCAACCCGAAATTCAAACGACTTTAGCAAAGACTCAACTTCAAGCAGAGCAACTGACGCATAGCCCTGCTCTGGATAAGATTCCAGCCTCAACGCGTCGTATTAAACCGCTCAATAATTTTTTAGGGCAAGACCGCGCACGTGCTTCAGTTGAAGCAGGCATTTCCTTACCTTATTCTGGCTATAACATCTTTGCCGTAGGTACAGCTGGCTTGGGCAAGCGCACCATGGTCAAGCGTTTACTACAGCAACACGCCAAGAATATGCCGACACCGAACGATTGGGTTTACGTCTATAATTTTAAAAGTCCACGTCAACCGATTGCTTTAGAGCTCCCTGCAGGTCAGGCGGTAAAATTTCAAACCATGTTGCATCAAACATGGCAAACCACACTAAAACAACTTGAACGTCGTTTTACTGCTGAAACCTACCACAACCGTATAGAAGCCATTCGCCAACAAACGGGTGATGTTCAGCAACAAGCTTTGATTGAACTAACCAAAGAAGGTGAAGAGCTCGATCTGAAACTGGTGTCTCGCAATGATGAGCACTGCTTTATTCCCGTCCAATATGTAGACGATAAAGTCTTAGAAATGACACAAGCTGACATTAACGCACTCAGCTCTAAAGAACGCTCTGAAATTAATGCCAATATCCGCCATATGGATAAAAAACTTGAACGTTTGGGTATGCATTTAGGTGACTTGGAAGATGATGCCCGCGATAAAGTTCAAGTATTAAACCGTGATATTGCCAAGCAAGTTTTATTGCCTAAAGTCGAACAGTTACTCACTAAGTTTACTGAAGTTGAAGGCTTAAAAGACTATTTAAAACATTATGCCGAAGATATTATTAACAATGTTGAAATAGTCTTAGAACAAGAGGAAGACGATTTTAGCCCAGGTCTATTCAGCCGTATTCCCTCACGTTACCAAGCCAATGTCATTGTGTCGCATAAGCCTAATGCTGGCGCACCGGTTATTTTTGAAGATTTCCCAACCCATTACAATTTACTTGGTCACGTAGAGCAACTGACTCAACATGGCACCATTACTACAGACTTTACCTTAATCCGCCCGGGCACATTACATAAAGCCAATGGTGGTTTCTTAATGCTCGAAGCAGAACAACTGCTTGAACAACCTTATGCATGGCAGGGTTTAAAGCGTGCGTTAAAGTCAGGTCAGTTAAAACTATCCTCCTTGGAACACATGTTAACGCTTACGGGGAGTATTTCGATTGAACCAGAGTCGATTCCACTGAACTTGAAAGTGGTGCTTCTTGCTGAACCTGAAATTTACTATGAAATACTCGAGGTCGAGCCAGAACTAGGCAGCGTTTTTAAGATTCGTGCCGATTTTACCGACACGCTACAGCGTAATGAAACCAATGAACAAGCCTATATGCAGCTCATTGCAGACTATGTACAGGCCGATAAACTGCTTCCTTTTGATCGATCCGCCCTTTCTGCGCTTTTGACCGACTCTAGTCGTCAAGCCGAAGATCAAAGCTCCTTATCTCTACATGCCCTCACATTGGGTGATTTGATCCGTGAAGCCCATCACCATGCATTTCAAGCAGGTGATAAAATCGTTTCGGATCAACACATTAATATGGCATTAGACCATCGCAAATATCGCTTAGGCTATTTACGTGAGCTCTATTGGCAGGATTTGTCACGTGGTACACAGCTCATCGAAACGCGCGGACACCGTCTCGGTCAAATTAATGCACTTTCGGTCATTCACTATGCGGATGTTGAGTTTGGCTTACCATCACGTTTAACAGCCTCCGTGTATCAAGGTGGCGGCGATATTCTAGATATCGAACGTAGTGTCGAGCTCGGTGGCTCTCTGCATGCCAAAGGCGTGTTACTTATGTCATCATTCTTAAAAGCACATTTCGGTCGTGAACAAACTCTGCATTTCTCTGCAGCACTTGCCTTTGAACAAAGTTATGGTCAAGTCGATGGTGACAGTGCTACGGTTGCAGAACTCTCTGCTTTAATCTCAGCGATTAGCCAACTGCCGATTGATCAATCTTGGGCGATTACCGGCTCAATGAACCAATTAGGTCAAGTTCAACCGATTGGTGGTGTTAATGCCAAAATTGAAGGCTTCTTCGATGCATGTAAACTTCAAGGTTTAACTGGTAAACAAGGTGTGATTATTCCGCGTCAAAATATGCAGCATCTCATGTTACGTAAAGATGTGATTGAAGCGGTTTCAAATGGCCAGTTCCACATTCATGCCATAGACACGATTGATCAAGCACTTGAGCTACTTATGGCTCGACCAGTCGGCACTTTAGACAAAAAAGGACGCTACACCAAGAAGTCTATTTATGCGGCGGTGATGGATCAGCTAGATTATTGGCAAGCCATTGAAGATGGTGCTGAGTTTGAAGAAGAGCCGAAGAAAAAGAAAAAAAAGAAGAAAGACAAAAAAAAGACAAAAGCTGAAAAGAAGGCCATTGCAACTGAAAACGCAGTGGAACCATCTCCTGAAAGCGAAAGTACTGTAACTACAGTGGATTAACCCCTTCCCTCAAACAAAAAAAGCGCCTCAACGGCGCTTTTTTACAACTGAAGATTAAGCTTCAGGTGCTGGACTATACTGTTCAACTAAAGGTTGTAATTCACCTTTTTGGAACATGTCTAAAATAATATCACTACCACCGATCAACTCACCGTTGATCCATAACTGCGGGAATGTAGGCCAGTTTGCAATTTGTGGTAACAAAGCACGAATATCTGGATTTTCAAGAATATTCACATAAGCAAATGGACGACCAATTTGACTAAGCGCTTCTACAGCACGTGCAGAGAAACCACATTGTGGAAACTGTGGGGTGCCTTTCATATAAAGAAGTACAGCGTGTTTTGCAATTTGGTCACGAATTAACGCTTCGGTATCGCGTGCTTGTTCAGTCATTGATCAATCCTCAACTAATCTAACCCGCATTATACCCAAAACGTAGAAAAACAGTATGCCTAAAGCAATATTTCGGTTTTTATTTGAATTTAGGCTTTAAAACTACAAGCATAATTGCTTAATATTGACTTTCACTTACCCTCTAACAGATAAGAGTTAGTCATGAATAACATTACCCTTGCTCCTGTACAAACTGATCAACCCACTCATTTGATGCCCGTATTTGGCCGTCAGCCGATCAGCTTTGTCCGAGGCCGAGGGTCTTATCTTTATACAGCGGATGGTACTGAATACTTCGATGCACTAACAGGCATTGCAGTTTGTGGTTTAGGTCACGCACATCCTGTTATTGCAGAAGCAATTGCAGAACAAGCTGCAACGCTCATTCATACCAGTAATTTGTTTGAAGTGCCTTGGCAAACAGCAGCCGCACAGAAACTTGCTGAAGTTGCTGGCATGGAGGAAGTATTCTTTTCAAACAGTGGTGCAGAATCCAATGAGGGTGCAATCAAAATTGCCCGTAAATTTGGCTACATGCAAGGCATTGCCAACCCCAAAATCATTGTCGCAGAACACTCTTTCCATGGTCGTACTATGGCGACCCTATCAGCAACAGGCAATAAAAAAGTCCAAGAAGGCTTTGGCCCATTGGTTGAAGGTTTTATTCGTGTCCCATTCGGCGACATTGAAGCCATTGAAGAAGCCGCAATTCATCATCCAGACATCGTCGCCATCTTTGTCGAGCCAATTCAGGGCGAAGGTGGAGTCAATACTGCTCCACAAGGCTTTAGCTATTTGGAAGAGATTCGTCAGATCTGTAATCAGCACAACTGGCTGATGATGCTTGATGAGGTTCAAACAGGGAATGGTCGTACAGGTGAATACTTTGCGTACCAACACACTAACATCATTCCTGATGTACTGACCACAGCCAAAGGTTTAGGCAATGGTTTCCCGATTGGTGCAGTGATGACTCAAGGTCGTGGTGTAGGCGTACTAACTGCAGGTAACCACGGTTCAACATATAGTGGTTCAGCATTGGGTTCTCGTGTGGTGTATACCATCATCGACATTATGCAGAAAGAAAACATTGTACAAAATGCAGCTGAACAAGGCGCTTACATCGTAGAACAACTGCGTAAGCAACTTGCCGATCAAAATGTGATTGTCCGTGGCTTTGGTTTAATGATTGGTATTGAACTACCAAAAGCATGTGGTGACTTGGTCAACATCGCTCGTGATGAATACCACACCATTATTAACGTCACTGCGGGTTCTGTGGTGCGTTTACTACCGACGTTGAACATTAGCAAAGAACAGGCGGATCAACTGATTGAGCGTCTAGTGAAAATGATTAAAGCTTACTTAGTTTAAGACAAAAAAATCTGGTTCTAAAATTGCTTTAGGCACATTTTGGAACCAGACTTTTAAGATGAATTGGCTAACTAAAAATTAAAGTTTTGGATCACGTATTTGAACCAAATTTGCATTGGTTTTAGTTAAGGTTTCCATCACTTTATTCATGACAGCTGGTACTAAGGCATCTGCCATTTGCGCGGCCTGTAAACCTAATTTTTCACCCAAAGTTGGTTTCTTACGTGTTGAGATGATATACGTATCATGATCTGCCAATAAACTTAATAGATAAGCATCTGAAGTTTGTAACTGATCGACCAAATTCAAATCTAAGGCATCTTGACCATACCAATGCTCACCTGTTGCTACTTTTTCAACATTGAGTTGTGGACGGTATTTTTCAACAAAGTGTTTAAACAGCACATGCGTCTGTTGGAGCTCTTCTTCAAACTTCGCCTTACCTTCTGTTGTATTTTCACCAAACATCGTCACAGTACGTTTATATTGACCAGCGGTATACAGTTCAAAATCAATATTGTGCTCTTTCAATAAACGATTAAAGTTAGGCACTTGCGCGACTACACCAATTGAACCAACAACCGCAAAAGGGGCAGCAATAATCTGATTGGCGATACATGCCATCATATAACCGCCACTTGCTGCAACTTTATCGACACAGATAGTGAGGTTGAAACCCGCATCACGTAAACGCACCAATTGAGCAGCAGCCAAACCATATCCATGCACCATACCGCCTGGGCTCTCTAAGCGCACCACAACACGATCACGCCCTGCTTTGGCTGTCGCTAGAATCAAGGTAATTTCTTCTCGTAATGTCTCTACCGCAGATGCAGCGGTATCCCCCTTAAAGTCCAAAATATAAATTTTCTGATTAGCTTTCTTACGGTGACGAGCCTCTTTTGCTAACTGTTGCGTCAATTGTAATAGTTCAAGCTTAGATGCTGTTGTTTGCGCAATTTTTTTACGTTGTTCATTAATACGCGCGTTTAAATGTGTAATTCGAATTTCAGCGGGAAGTTTCGGTAAATGAAATAACATAGAAATTATATTCTCTAAAATAATACATCGGTATATGACCTAGATTAGGTCAATGGCATTTTTTTTCAATAGCCATTTTTTGTTTTATTCTGTAATGCATTATCTTTCACATTTAATCATTTATAAGATGAGTCAATCTCGTAGACAGCACACCTGCTCACCTATTGTCTACTATGACTCTAATACACAATTCCCATTATCATAGCTTTTTAATCAGCAAACTAAATGCTCGTTCAAAAAAAACAGAGCACTTAGGCTCTGTTTTTTTAAATATTTCAAATTATTCAAATTAACCAAAACGACCGGTAATATAAGCTTCGGTTAGCTGATGATCTGGCTGAGTAAAGACTTTCTCCGTTGAGTTTACTTCAATCAAGTCACCTAAATGGAAGTAAGCGGTACGGTCTGATACACGTGCCGCCTGCTGCATTGAGTGCGTCACAATAGCAATCGTATACTGCGTTGAAAGCTCAGAAATTAGCTCTTCTACTTTCGCTGTTGCAATCGGGTCAAGCGCTGAACATGGCTCATCCATCAAAATCACTTCAGGACTCACTGCAATCGTACGCGCAATACATAAACGTTGCTGCTGACCACCAGATAAGCCTGTGCCCGGTTGGTTTAAACGGTCTTTAACTTCATCCCAAAGACCTGCTTTACGCAAGCTGTTTTCTACAATTTCTTCTAAGTCATACTTATCACGTGCTAAACCGTGTAGTTTAGGACCATAAGCCACGTTGTCAAAAATGGACTTTGGGAATGGGTTTGGTTTTTGGAATACCATACCGACTTGAGCGCGAAGCAATACCACATCGAGGTTTGGGTCATAGATATCTTGATTATCCAACATCACTTTGCCCGTCACACGACAGCTATCAATCGTATCATTCATACGGTTCAACGTACGTAAGAAGGTCGATTTACCGCAGCCCGATGGCCCAATAAATGCAATCACTTCATTTTCGTAGATATTCAGATCAATCCCTTTAATCGCCTCAGCTTCACCATAGTAAACATGTACATCTGACGTGCTGAGTTTGATTTGGCCCTGTGCTTGATCTTTCTTAGCAGAAGCAGGTGTTTCGAACTGCGACACAAATGAAGTACCCTGCTGACCATTTGTCGGATTTGGGTTTGTAAATTGAGTGTGTTCTTGATTCACTGTCTGATCCTGATCTAAGGAGTTTTTAACAACGGTATTCATATTTTGCCCTCACTTACCAGCGGACTTCAAATTTCTTACGTAACCAAATTGCAATACTGTTGAGTCCAATCATCATTGCAAGGAGGACAATAATTGCTGCGGCAGTACGACCTTCAAAGAAGTTTCGTAATTCATTCCCCTGCCATAAGAAGATCTGTACAGGTAAAGCACTCGATTGGTCAAACGGTGTTGCAGGTACACTTGCAACGAATGCGCTCATCCCAATTAACAATAATGGTGCAGTCTCACCTAATGCTTGTGCAACACCAATGATTGCCCCCGTTAAAATCCCCGGTAGTGCAAGTGGTAAAACGTGATGGAATACGGTTTGTACACGTGAAGCACCTAGCCCTAAAGCTGCCTGACGAATTGAAGGTGGTACAGCTTTCAACGATGCCCGTGTCGTAATAATCACCGTTGGTAAAGTCATTAGGCTCAGTACCAAACCACCGACCAAGGGTGCAGAAAGCGGTAAATGCATCCAGCCAATAAAGATCGCAGCACCCAGCAAACCAAAGACAATAGATGGTACAGCCGCAAGGTTGTTAATGTTGACTTCAATGACATCAGTAATCCAGTTCTTTGGCGCAAATTCTTCAAGATAAATCGCTGATGCCACACCAATTGGAATCGAAATAATGATCACGATTAACATCATGAACAATGATCCCATGAATGCCCCTGCTAAACCTGAAGTTGCAGGAGAACTACGTGAATCTGGACTAACAAAGATGTTGGTATTAAAGGTATTTTCCATCACACCTGAAGCTTTCATTTGGTCTGCAATTTGACGTACTTCTGGGCTCAGCTGTTGTTGCTCATCTGGTAAAGCACGGTCAATGTTCCCTGCGAGCCACACATCTACATTGGCATCAGCAAGGATTTTAATATCCTCTTTTTTACCAATGAGTGTTGGATCCTTCATCACCATATCTCGTAAGCGATATGCTTCCGAACTGGTATAGATAGATGCTAAATCATCACGCTTGCTTGCAAGTGCTGGATCTTTTGCAATCATCGCATTCACAATGAGCGCATCCCAATCCACCATCCCCACTTCAGTCTGCCAAGCAATAAAACGCTCTTCAAACTGTGCTGGAGATTCACCTGCACGCTGCACTGGTTTTGCCCCAGTGGTAATAATAGCCGGATCAAAGTACACAGGTAGGTTCATACTACTTTGCCAAAAAGCAGGTAGACCTTTAGACAAAATACTACCAAAAAGAAGTGCAACAAAAAGTAGGCCTGCAATAACTGCAGAGAAGCCTAAGATGCGAAATGTCTTTTCTTTACGGTGACGTTTAGCCAAAGAATTACTGATCGTTTGCTTACGCTTTTCTCGTAATTCTGCCGCAAGTTGTGGATCAAAAACTTGATCTGCTGTGCTATTAGAAGTCGTCATTAGTCGTATTGCTCACGATATTTACGCACGATGTACAGTGCTACAATGTTCAAACCAAGGGTAATCACGAATAAAGTCAGACCCAATGCAAAAGCCACCAATGCTTGCGGACTTGCAAAGTCTGTATCGCCTGTTAATTGGTTTACGATGGTAATCGTTACCGTTGAAATCGCTTCAAGTGGGTTCGCATGAAGTAAGGGACTGTTTCCTGCTGCTAACACCACAATCATGGTCTCACCAATTGCACGTGATGCAGCAAGCAAGAACGCACCAATAATACCGGGAAGTGCTGCAGGTAAAACGACCTGACGGATCGTCTCAGACTTTGTCGCACCTAAACCCAATGAGCCATCACGCAATGCACGTGGCACCTGTGTGATAATGTCATCTGAAAGTGATGAAACAAAAGGAATGATCATGATTCCCATCACGAAGCCTGCAGTAAGTGCACTGGTCGCATTGATCTGCAATCCAACCGATTCACCGACCATTTTAAAGAATGGACCAATAATCATCAGTGCAAAAACACCATAAACAATGGTTGGAATCCCTGCGAGAACTTCAATGGTTGGTTTTGCCCAAGCACGGAAACTTGGCGATGCATATTCGGCCAAGTAGATAGCAATCATCAGACCTACAGGAACTGCAACCAGAAGAGCAACACCACTCACCATGAGCGTGCCCCAAAGTAATGGCAGCAAACCATAGCTTCCTTCTGCATTACCAGATGTACTAAAACCTGGATTCCATTCTGTGCCGAAGAAAAAGTCAAGTGGACTCACAAAGTGGAAGAATCGCATTGCTTCACTAAACATCGACATGACAATACCGATGGTCGTTAGGATCGCAACACCCGAACACAGTGCAAGTGCAATATTGATGGTCTTTTCAACTTGGTTACGTGCACGGAATTGGGTTCCAATACGTTTCTTTGCAACCACTAGACCGGCTAATGCAGCACAAATCACCACGGCGATTTTTGCAAATGTACCAATACTTTGAAACTTAGCCAGTTGCTCAGCAGCAGCAAGTTCATACGCTGCTGGTGTATCGGTTACACCGAAACCTGATGCAATCGCTTCTACACGATTGATCAACACATCTGTACTTGCTGCATCTAAGGTTGCAGCAACTTGTGCTGGCACATGGTTTAACACCACATGATTCAAAATGTTTGGTTCAACAATATTCCAAACAATCAAAATTAAAAAAGCAGGGATACCACACCACAAAGCCACCAACGCACCGTAATAACCCGGACGCGAGTGTAATTTTGCAGAATTATTTCCCTTACCTGCTAAGTTACGGCTCTTGCTTAAGCCAATTTGGTAGGCTATGGCAATCAGTGCCAATAACACACCTATTAGTAGCAGATTCATGTATTCTCCACGGTTCTTTCAATTTTCATTATTTGAAAAAACTTGATCCTAGTAAAAAAAGCCAAAGGTAGGACTTGCCTACCGTTGACTGTTTCTATGCTAATTACTTAACGGCTTTGCCTGCTTTAAAGTTCGCAAGCACTGCTGCACGTTCTTTGTCTGACATTGGGATCAAACCAGCACGCTCAAGCTTTGAACCTTTTCCTGAAACTTTTTTGCTGATGAAGTATTCAGTATATTCTTTCAAGCCTTTGATTGATTTTAAGTGCTCACCTTTCACGTAGAAGAAGAGTGGGCGAGAAACTGGGTATGAACCGTTCAAGATTGTTTTTTCAGATGGCGCAACATTATTTACTGTCGCTACACGTAACTTGTCGCGGTTTTGGTCATAGAAACCAAGACCAAACACACCTACAGCATTTGGAGATGTTTTTAAACGTGCAAGCGTTTCAGTGTAGTCGCCCGCAATTTCGATCACTTTGCCATCTTTACGGAAAGTTGAACACGCTTTCTTTTGTGCATCTTTATCCATTGCTTTGATTGCTGCGTAAGTTTCGCAACCTGCATCAACCATTTTTTCTTGGAATACTTCACGTGTACCGTGGTTTGAAGCAGGAATCACTAAAGTGATGGCTTCATTTGGAAGGCTTTTGTCAATTTGATTCCAACGTGTATATGGGTTTGCTACCATTTTACCGTTAGATGGCAATTGAGCTGCTAAAGCTGCATATACGTGCTGTGGACGTAATTTATAAGCTGCTTTGTTTGCATTCGATGCAAATACAATACCGTCGTAACCAACTTTGATTTCTAGAATTTGGTTTACGCCTGCTTTCTTACAAGCAGCCAACTCTGTATCTTTAATTTTACGAGATGCGTTTGCAATATCAATTGTATTATCACCCACACCGTTACAGAATTGCTTTAAACCACCTGAAGTACCACCTGAACCTACAACTGGTGCTTTAAATTGTGGGAAAGTATTACCAAACTCTTCAGCAACAATACTTGCATATGGTAAAACTGTTGAAGAACCAGCAATTTGTATTGTGTCACGAGCTGCATTTGCCGTGGTTGCTACAGCTGCCCCAGAAACAACTACTGCAAGTGCGATATGGTTTAAGCGCATATTTGTTATCTCACATATTAAACATTTTGGAGTACGCCACTTTTTTATTCAGTCTTGTACTTTTTGGATAACTGCATTTTGATTTCAGAATATGACAAGCAAGTTACAGCATTGTGACACTTTCATGATGTTTAGTTTTATTTGTCCATGATTCGTTACACTTTGTTCACCTTTTACTTGCTCTAAACGGCTTGGGAAATACGGATTATTAATGATATTATGCGTCGAAACATTGCCACAACTATCCATAAAAATATTTAAAATCAATAATTAATAAAAATACAGCACATTTTTTATTTTCTATATTTTAGACTTTACTCCTATTGCTAGAATGATAAACCTACAGCAATTCACCCTCATAGAGCACAGAAATTAACCGCAGATAAATGACAAAAATTTTAGCCATATTGAAAAAATAGACCATCATTTATGTTCTTTTCTCCCTCACATATCTTATTTATGACGGACAAAATGACAGCGCTACCATTAACAGTTACATCATTTTTTATTTCTTCACCACAGGTCTTTCTATTTTTTAGAAAAACTTGTCCGAATAATTGAAATTTCAGAGAACAGTTCTTTGTCCTATATTTTGTAAAAGACAGCGCAAAGAAATGAATATGAATAGCAAAACAATCCGTACTTTTGACCCAGATCTTCCTATTCACCTGACATTTGAGGAACAGGACTGGCACATTTTGGCTGAATACTGGTATCCCATTGCTTTAGTGAGGGACTTAACGGAACAACCAACTTCAACTCTGCTTTTAGACATGCCATTGGTCATGTATAAAATGGGAGATGAAATCATTGTGGCAAAGGATGCCTGTCCCCATCGTGGCGTCCCTTTGAGTTTGGGCAAGAATGACGGACAAGGTGTCGTCTGCCGCTATCATGGCTTACGCTTTGGACATGAGGGCAAATGCAATCGCATCCCCGCCCATCCCGAACACAAGATATCTGAGCGCTTTAACCTCAAAACCTATGCGCATGTAGAGCGTTATGGCTTACTGTGGTGCTCTCTCAAAGCAGAAATAGGTAGCATACCCCATATTCCTGACATGCCCCATTGGGATGAAATGGAGTTTCAACAACTGGTATGTCCACCTGTAGACATCCAATGCTTCGCAGGTCGTCAACTGGAAGGCTTTATTGATGTAGCGCATTTTGCATGGGTACATCCCGATACGTTTGGTGACCCAGACGATACTGAAGTGCCTGATTATAAAACCACTGAAACTGCGAATGGTTTTAGTGCCGACTATATAAGCAGTGTAGGACGCTACCCAATTGGAGAAGTGCAACGTGGCGAAGCAGGCTTCCAGTGGCTCAGGCATTTTGAGGTTCATCTCCCCTTTACAGCCACTTTAACCATTCATTTTCCACACGGGACACGACAAGTGATCATGAACGCGGCTTCACCCATGTCCGCACGCCAAACACGCCTTTTCGCACCTATTTGCCGTGATTATGACAAAGACCTACCTGTGGAAGATGCTTATGCTTTTAACTTAAAAATCTTTGAAGAGGACCGCCTAATTGTAGAAAACCAAAAACCTGAATACTTGCCATTAGACCTGAGTATTGAAGCCCATTTCCCTGCGGATCGCAGTTCCAGCATGTATCGAAAATTACTCAGAAAAAAAGGATTTAGCCCATTATTTGCAGCTTAAAAGTGATCAATACATGCCTCAATCTTAGACTGAGTTAACTTAGCTGACTTGCTGTATACATGCTATTAGGTAGCATTGGGGGATAGGACATTCCTCCAATGCTGCCTACATAGGATGTTGCTACTTTTGATCGCTAAAAGTGCAAACACGACTTTTACAATCTAATTCCTCTTCCCAAAAACGCATAACTTCAGAAATAGCTTCATGTAGAAATCGACACCCGACATATTCGCCATTTATTTCAATTTCTTGTTCAAACTGGATAAAAACAAAATTCGACTCTGCAAACATGCCATCAAATCCATCAACAAATAGGCCCTCAATTTGCTCTGTAGAATGAATACTTTTTGGAATATTTGTATCGCTTTTAGATTCTCTCAGTATTCCATGCTTAGTTGCATTACAAACATCGCGGATCAATGCTACTTCTGAACAAATACTATAAATTTCTTCTTTCAACAATTTTTCTGTAATAGACCATTCCGTATTTTTATTTAAATAAATTGCCCAATAATCTCGCATATGATCTAAAACAATAGCAGCAATTCTACCTTTTCGCAGATCATGCTTATATTCAAAGAAATCTTGCACCATTGGTTACACAATATTTAGCCAATAGTCGAATATATATTCATTTTTATTCATATCTTTTCTTAAAATAGTATTTTCAAAGAAATTATGCCGTAAAAAAGGGAGCTCATGAGAGCTCCCTTTTTTACACAAACAATCGTTTAAGAAATTGCAGGTATATAGGTTCCATCTGCGATTGGACCTTTGATACGATCCGCTTCTGCAAGCACAAGGCCAAGCAGGTTCTTCACGTTATCTAAAGTCGCAACTGGGCTTAAAGTCGTCATTTTCAATGATTGATTTTGACCTACTTTAGTAACGCCAATATTCGCTTCACCACGTGCAAACAATTCATCTGCAACGTTTTGGTTTAAGGTATCAAGCAATTCTACTGGGTAGTCTGCTGGAACCACACGGAACAAGACAGATGCAAATTGTGGATCAACCAACATCTCTAAACCCGCAGTTGCATTGATATAATCAGCAACGTCACGGGTCAGTGTTACACCGTGGTCAATCATAGAACCATAAAGCTCTTCACCTAGTGCTTCAACAGTCATCCAAAGTTTCAACGCATCAAAACGACGGGTTGTTTGAAGTGACTTAGACACCAAGTTTGGCACGCCATGCTCTTCGTCATAAGCAGAGTTTAAATACTCAGCTTCGTAGTGCATGAAACGATAGTTCGCTTCATCTTTTAACAAGAACGCACCACAAGAGATGGTTTGGAAGTAATGCTTATGGAAATCCAGCGTAATGGAGTCTGAAAGCTCGATCCCATCCAACATATCACGGTGATTGTTCGATAAGATTAAAGCACCACCCCATGCTGCGTCGATATGCATCCACGCACCATATTTGTTGGTGATTTCACGAATTTTCTTGAGTGGATCAATCGCACCTGCATCGGTTGTACCCGCAGTTGCAACCACACATGCCACGATTTTACCTTCAGCTTGAAGGTGCGCCATGGTTTTTTCAAGTGCATCCACATCCATCTGCGCGTTTTCGTTCACAGGAACGGTCACAACAGATTGGAAACCCATGCCCATCATCGCCATGTTCTTTTGCACAGAAAAGTGTGCATTTTCAGAACAAATAACTTTGACGTTACGCATCGCATCGCCTGGCACACCATCACGCTGTACAGACCACGGATTACCGTTTTCGTCTTTCCAGTTTTTCGCGATACATGCATCACGTGCAAGCAGTACACCCATCAAGTTTGACTGTGTACCACCAGAAGTGAATACGCCTGCTTGACCTTCGCCATAACCTACTTTTTGACGAAGCCAATCAATCAACTGTACTTCCATCAAAGAACCAGCAGGGCTTTGATCCCATGAGTCCATTGATTGGTTTGTTGCATTAATCAGCACTTCAGCAATTTGACTGGTGACCATGGTCGGACAATGCAAATGTGCAAGCGAGTGTGGGTGATGGACTTTTAAGCTTTTATTTAAGAAAAGCTCAACCATACGTTCAAGTGACTTTTGTACACCCAAACCCTCTTTAGAAGGATTAAATGCAATCGCACTGCGGAGCTCTTTGATGCTACCGCCTGTGTACATCTTGTCGTTTTGCAACCATGCTGCAACTGCTTTAGTCGCTTGATCCATCGCTGACGAGTAGTCAGCAATAGATGCAGCATCATTGCAGAGTAACGCCTTACGGTGTTCTGCAAAATCAACCATGATTACGCGCCTCGAGTTGCAACAAGTGCTTCAGCAATTGCTTTCTTAAAGCGAACAATTACTTCTTCACATTCAGCTTGAGTGATAATAAGTGGGCAAAGTAAACGAATCACTGTACCGTTACGACCGCCTTTTTCTAACAATAACTTGTTGTTAAAGCATGCCGCTTGAATTGCTGCTGCCAATTGACCATCTGCAGGTAAAGACCCCATATGATCCGCTGGTTTACGCTCATCAACAATTTCAACACCAATCATCAAACCACGGCCACGCACGTTACCGATACATGGGAACTCTTGAGCCAGCTTTTTAAATTCAGCTTGTAAGAAATCACCACGTTCTTGTGCATTCTGCGCAAGGTTTTGTTCTTTGATGGTTTTGATGGTTGCAAGACCAGTACCCATCGCCAATTGGTTACCACGGAAAGTACCCGTGTGACCTGCTGGTTGCCATGCGTCGAACTTACGCTTAATGCCCAGTACAGCAAGCGGTAAGCTACCACCTACAGCTTTAGACATGACAACAACGTCAGGTTCAATACCTGCGTGTTCAAATGCGAACATCTTGCCTGAACGTGCAAAGCCTGCTTGAACTTCGTCAAGAATCAACACGATATTGTGTTTTTCAGTCACTTCGCGGATTTTTTTCAACCATTTAGTTGGCGCTGTTACCACACCACCTTCACCTTGAATTGCTTCAAGAATCACAGCAGCTGGCTTAGTTACACCACTTTCAACGTCTTCGATGAAATTTTCAAAGAAATACGTTAAAGCATCCACACCCGCTTCACCACCTAAACCAAGTGGGCAACGGTATTCATGCGGATACGGCATAAATTGAACGCCTGGCATCAAACCATTTACAGCATTTTTAGCAGACAAATTACCTGTCATAGCAAGCGAACCATGTGTCATACCATGGTAGCCACCAGAGAAGCTAATCACTGTACTACGACCCGTATAAGTCTTTGCTAATTTAATTGCTGCTTCCGTGCCATCTGCACCAGATGGACCACAGAACTGTAAACAATACTCTTCTTTACCACCAGGTAATTGCTCAAGTAATGCTTCAGTAAACGCATCTTTTAAAGGTGTCGTTAAATCCAAAGTATGTAATGGTAGACCGCTTGCAAGCGTATCTTGGATACTTTGAATTACCGCAGGATGATTATGGCCCAAAGCCAATGTTCCTGCCCCAGCTAAACAATCGAGGTACTCTGTACCTTCAACATCAGTAACCCAGCAGCCTAATGCTTTGGCTATCGCTAACGGTAATTTCCGTGGATAGCTACGAACATTGGATTCCATCTGACTTTGGCGAGTCAAATAGTATTCGTTAGTAGAATTAGTGGCAGGGTTTACAGAAGAAACGCTCATATCGAATTACCATCTCTGATATGGGTTGAAAGAAATAAGTCGGGTGACTTTTGGTCCTTTGACTCGGCGCTTTATAAAATCTAGTTAGATAGTGTTCAGATACTTCATAACTAGGAGGCGGATGATACAGAAATTTTCAATAAAATAAACAGCTTTTGGATATTATCTGTCATAAATTTACTAAAAAAATAGATCGTCCTAAACCATAGCTTAAATTATCATCTTACAGTGTGACAACGTAAAGAAAACCCGATGATTTTATTTATTTTTCAACTTTGCCAAAAAATATAATAAAGTTCAGCTTAGATGAAAATTAAGCGATTGAAAAAATTAAATATATCTAGACTTTATTGAAAAATAATATGTACTCATTTTTACAATCGAACCACAATATTTTCGCAAATTCACCACAAATTGGCTTTAAGCTTTTTATAAATGTTGCAAAACTCCTCGTAAATAAAAAAGGAATAAAAATGCGTCAATTCTTCATCCCAGCCATCGCACTTAGCACTTTATTTAGCTCCGCAGTTTTTGCACAGTCAGATAACCAATTAAACTACAATATTGTCAACGTTCAAGCCGAAGCAACACGCCAAGTTTCCAATGATCTCATGAATGCAACGTTGTACATTGAACGCAGCAATAAGCAACCTGCTGAACTGGCTACTCAAATTACACAGTTGATGAATCAAGCCACTGCTTTAGCACGCAAATACCCAAGTGTAAAAGTCGAAACGGGCTCTCAAAGCACTTACCCAATTTATAATGATGACAACCAAAAGCTAAAAGAATGGCGTGGTCGTGCAGAAATTAATTTAGAAAGCACAGACTTTAAGGCAGCAAGTCAGTTGATTGGTGAGTTACAACAGAACTTCCAAACCCAATCTATTGGTTTTAGTGTATCTGATGCACAACGTAAAAAAGTCGAAAATGAGCTGATTATTGAAGCATCGAAAAACTTCCAACAACGTGCGCAATCTTTAGCACAAGCATGGAACAAATCAGGCTATAACTTGGTGAACTTGAACATTAACACCAGTAACTATTACCCTCGTCCAGTGATGATGCGTGCTGAAAGTGCAAAATTTGCAATGGCTGATGCAGCACCAATGCAAGATGTGGCAGGTGGTGAGTCTAAAATCACCGTAAATACAAATGGTACTGTTCAATTTAAATAAAGAAATAGCGCTCATTCAATGTGAAAAGCGACATTAAACTTAGCTTTTAAATTCAGTGCGCAACGTGATTTTACTTTTAAAGCTGACAGCCAATTCACTCAAATCCATGCAGCAGATAAAAAAGACTACATTTTTGTGGTCTTTTTTATTTTAACAATATGACAAAATTGTGACACATTTTCGCACTTTATAAATATCACCCTACTTCATGACCCTTTCTGAACTTAATTTATCGCTTTTTTCATGGATTAATGCATCTCCCGAAGCTAGCAATACCAGTATTCATTTTACTATTTTCATTGCCAATGACCTGCTCTATTGTATGATTTTACTATTTGCTTGGTTTTGGCTACGTGGTAACTATGACACTAAAAAGCAGATATTGAAGGCATTTATCTTTACCAGTATCGCCATTTTGATCAGCCAATGTATTTCGCATGTGTATTATCACCCACGGCCTTTTGTCATGGATGTTGGACGCACTCTCATTTACCATGCACCTAATGGTTCATTCCCGAGTGACCATATGCTGATTTTTAGCAGTATTGCCTTTTCTTATCTGTTCTCGGCACAGCGCAAACTGGGAGTTTTTCTCTTGATCGTGGCTTGGCTGGTTGCATGGTCACGTGTCTATCTCGGTGTACACTTCCCTTTAGATATGCTCGGCGCTTTTCTATTGGCTTTTGCCTTAAACTTCTTTGGTTTAAAGCTTTGGCATCTCTATAAAGAGAAAATCATGCAATGGGCACTCACCATTCACTTTTACTTATTTAAGCCACTGATTCAAAAAGGCTATATCAAATAACTTTCTCTTTAAAACAAAAAATCCCGCTCGAGAGCAGGATTTTTTCATGCGTTTAAATCAGTAGATTGCCATGTGGTTACGATGAATCATCTCAAGTGACCGTGCTTCACCTAGAACTTGATGAACTTTATCTGACGCCAAGCCCTTGACCAACTCCGCAGAACGCGAACTAAAGTTGACACGTCCGACCGCAACGCGACCACCTTGAATATCAACACATTCAACCACGTCACCGCGCTCAAAATGCCCTTCCACAGCTTTCACGCCAACTGGAAGTAAACTACGATGATTATCTTTAATGGCCTTAACCGCACCATCATCCAACACCAAACGACCTGCTGTTTGTAAGTGAGCCGCTAACCATTGTTGATGAGCAGTAATGCGGTCATTGTCAGTAATAAACAATGTCCCAAGCATTTCACCATCCATCAAACGTGCAAGCACATTATCACTTTCACCACTAGCAATCAGCGTTGGACAGCCAGACTTTGCAGCCAAGCGTGCAGCACGGACTTTGGTCAACATGCCGCCACGACCAAACTTACCGCCACCGCCAGCCATATCAAACAAGCTTTCATCTAAAGCACGCACGGTATGGAACAGTTTCGCATCTGGGTTTGAACGTGGGTCTGAGTCAAACATACCCTGCTGATCAGTCAAAATAATTAACAAATCAGCATGGACTTGACCTGCAACCATCGCGGCCAGCGTGTCATTGTCACCAAAGCGAATTTCATCGGTCGAAACCGTGTCATTTTCATTGATCACAGGGATCACATGCCATTCAATCAAGTTCTGTAAAGCGTCACATGAGTTCAAATAACGACGACGGTCTGCCAAGTCATCATGGGTCAACAACACTTGTGCAGTCTGAATGTGATGTTTTTCAAGCACACTCGACCATGTATGAATCAGGCCCATCTGACCAATGGCAGCACACGCCTGAAGACTGGGTAGATCGGTGGGTCGGCTGTCTAGCTTCATACGAACCATACCTTCAGCCACAGCTCCTGATGACACCAGAATAATCTCATGTCCTGCATTGTGTAGATCTGCAATTTGTTTCGCCCAATGCGAAATTGCATCTATATCTAAACCTTGCCCATTTGCTGTGAGTAAAGATGATCCGATTTTAACAACGATTCGTTTACAAGCTTCGAGCTTACGTTGCCCATCTACCACTTCTATCATCTTGTCCTCAGTTACTCATTACGAGCTTAACGTACGTAGTACACTTCCATTTCGCCATCATCTTCATCATCGTCTTCATCATCACCCAACAATCCTGCAAGACGTTGTTGGCGACGCATTTCACGATACGCTTCTTTAGCGGCAATCGTTTGTTCGCGTGTTTCAGCTTCAAGCTGCTCACGGAATGCTTTCACTTCTGCTGCATAGTCTGGATCTTCAAGCTCACGTTCACGTTGTTGCTCAATTTGATCCATCAGGTAATACACAACTGGTTTTGTCCCTTCAGACATCAAACCTGAAGTTTTAAATACAGGGCCATCCCACTGCATTTCATCTAAGATATGCTGACACCATTCATCACGCGTATCATCTGCCAGTTGGTCAACTTTGTTTAACACTAAAACGATCGGTAACTTTGAAAGTGTCGGAGAGAATTTCTCTAACTCCGCCAAGATCGCTTTTGCATTGTATGCTGGATCAGAACCATCAATCGGCTGAACATCGACAATGTGAAGCAGAATACGCGCATGCGCGCCAAGTGCTTTAAGAAACGAATACCCAGACCCGCACCTTCTGACGCCCCTTCGATCAAGCCAGGAATATCTGCCATTACAAATGAACGGTGACTGTCCGCATCGACTACACCAAGGTTTGGAACCATTGTAGTAAACGGATAATCTGCAACCTTAGGTTTTGCTGCTGATACGGCACGAATAAAAGTCGATTTACCTGCATTTGGCATACCCAGTAAGCCGACATCTGCCAGTACTTTTAGTTCTAAGCGAATTTCACGGAATTCGCCTTTAAAACCATGGGTACACTTACGCGGCGAACGGTTCGTCGATGATTTAAAATGAGTATTACCCAAACCACCATCACCACCCGCTGCAACAAGCACACGCTGACCACTTTCAACCAAGTCGCCAATAATGTCACCCGAATCAGTGTCAACAATCGTTGTACCTACAGGAACCTTTAGTACAGTGTCTTCACCGCCACGGCCAGCGCAGTTTGCACCACGACCATTTTTAGCTCGCTCCGCACGAAAGCGGCGCGTATAACGAAAGTCTACAAGGGTACTGGTATTATCATCAGCTTCGATAAATACGCTACCACCACGACCACCGTCACCACCATCTGGCCCGCCAAAGGGTACGAATTTTTCACGGCGAAAACTGGCTACGCCATTGCCACCGTCGCCAGCCTCTACGGTAATGACTGCTTCATCAACAAAGCGCATGCTGCCAATCCTCTAAATACTTTAAAACCGCATATTCTGCCATATTTTACAAAATTTCTCGAATAGAATTATTGAGCGAAACATGAAATTTAGTGACAAATCACTTAAAAACGTGCATTTAGCTCTTTTTCTCTTGATTTTCTTCAGTTTTGTCCCTGAAAACAATCAACCTAATCCCATGCTCAACTTACATAAATTAAGCAGCATATACTCTGTTACAAGCAAATCTATGGCTTTTTGTGAAACCTATAACTCACTTAATTCAAACCATTTATTCTGCTTATTTTGTTGTTAAGTTATTTTTTTAAAGCTGAGACTCGCTCTTTATTTTCCAAGATCTCAGGCAAACTTTTTTCAATCCATCCAATTAGATACATGGTTTTTTCGGCCGCTTGGGAGCCCAGTATCGTCAATTGATACTCAACTTTAGGTGGAACTACAGGATAAACCGTCCGTAAAATAAAACCATCTTGCTCAAGTGTTTTAAGGGTTTGGGAAAGCATTTTCTCACTCACCCCTTCTATACGCTGTCTCAATTCACTAAAACGGTGTACACCATCACTCAAACAACGCAACACCAGTACTGACCATTTGCTCGTAAGATGTTCCAATATGTCACGAGATGGGCACTCAGTGGATAAAACTTGACCTAATAGTTTGCTTGTTGCATAGGTGTGCATCATTTCTCTCCATTTGGTTTATTACTTACTTTTTGGTACGTACTTTCATTTAGTAAGTTATCAGATTAAGATAAAACCATCAAGTACAGAAAACAACCAATATAGGTGACTTATGAAAATTGCAATCACAGGTGCAACAGGCCAATTGGGTTCTATTGTGATAGAAAAACTTTTACTAGAAACTGAGGTCAACAACATTGTTGCGCTTGTGCGAAACCCAGCTAAAGCGACACATCTCACAGCACAAAATATTGAAGTACGTGAGTTTGACTATGACCGACCTAAAACTTTAGTCCCTGCTCTATCAGGTATAGATAAATTATTACTCATTTCTGCAAATGAAGTCGGTCGCCGTACACCTCAGCACAAGGCAGTGATTGATGCTGCAAAAGTGGCCGGTGTTCCTTATCTTGCTTATACTAGCTTACTACGTGCAGATACATCGCCACTCGGCTTAGCCCAAGAACACCGTGAAACTGAAAAACTGATTCAAGATAGTGGACTACGCTACACCTTCTTAAGAAATAACTGGTATAGCGAAAACTACCTTGCAGGTGTTGCTCACACCATTGAAATTGGGACGCTTTTTGGAGCAGCTCAAGATGGTCGCATTAGCTCGGCATCACGCATAGATTATGCTGAAGCTGCAGCGAAAGTCTTAACGTCAACTGGCCATGATAATCAAACCTATGAACTAGCAGGTTCACAAAGCTTTAGCCTCTCAGAGCTTGCAACATTGATTGGTCAAGCAGCGAGTAAAACCATTAATTATCAAAACCTAAGTGCGGAAGAATACACTCAAGGCCTAACTCAGGTGGGCTTACCTGCTGGCTTAGTTGAGGTCATCGTTGATGCAGACATTCAAACTATACAAGGTGCAATGTATAGTGACAGTCAAGACCTAGAACAATTGATTGGACGTAAAACTACGAACATTCAAGATGCGATCAAAGCTGCACTTTAAGCCACCCTTTTGATTTTCACATGAAAACACCACCAATGATTGGTGGTGTTTTCTTTATGGATGAATATTCTTCACAGGTAGTGTCATATTCATCTCCAAGCTCGCTGTCGTACTCCGCTCCGTGTTATACATGGTGGCATTGAAGCTTGCTATTTTTCGCATAGTCATTGGATCATTCAAATTAAGCTGTGGCGCAAACTGATGCAACACATGCAGTCGTACTTGCTCATTGAACTCAAAATAAACCAAGCCATTAAACATAATTTTGATCGGAATCTGATAGTCTTGCTTTAAATGAAATGGCACAGCCAGTTTAATCGGAATATCCAAAGTGAGTGGAAACTTAGGCAACAGTTTATTCTGATAAATTAAATCCGTATTGGTCTCCAACGGCATGTTTTGATCAATAAGCACCTCGGTTTGATAATCAACCGATACAGAAACAGGTACTTCTACTTCGAACTCCAAATTTGCCAAATATTTTCCATGTAAAGGCAAATTAATTTTTTGATCAATTTTCAGTTGCGTATCTAAAGTTCCAACAGATTGAGTTTCTAAATAATTACCGACTTGTATTTTTGTCGGTAAAGAGTCTGACAGTTGAATTTGTGCCTCATTTGCAGACACTTGCATACTGGCTTGAATATTCAGGTACAACCAAAACAGCGCACCCGCCAAAATGACAACGCACACAAAACTCAAGACAAGTCGCTTCGCGGACTGGAATATCCACATACTCCCTCCTATGGCTTCACGTGTTCTTGAGATAGAGGTTTTGCACGCAGTAATTGCAAACTATTGAGTGGAATCTTCAACTCCCCCTGCTTAATTTGAATTGGCAATGTATTTTGCACATCCACCGAAGCTTTCAATGCCGTTTTAATAGGAACGTTTAAATGCCCTTGTATTGGAATATTGGTCTTAACCACTGTATTTACTGGAATATGTAGATTTTCTTTCAGTACAGTTTTCACAGGTGCATCAAATTTGAGGTGTACTTGCTGTTCCAGTGGCACATCAATATGAATTGGAACATCCAACTGAATAGGAATATTACCTTTTAAAGGCAAAGTTACATCTCGTCCCATGACTTTCACCTGCACCTTGGTATCCACAGGCATACTCTGATTAATTTTCAAGATTTCACGCACTGGAATGCTGGTTTTGATCGGGACTTGATTATCAAAATACACACGTGGTGTCAGAGTTTGGGTCAGTGGAATATTCAGGTTTTCTCGGATCGGAATTTCAGCATTCACACGCCCTGTCACATCCACATCTAAAGCGTCATGAATTTTGACCTCAGCTTGTAAAGGCTCTTGTAGATCAATACTGACTTTTTGATTTTCTAAGGGAATATAGATATTAAAGTGTTTAAACATCCAAATAGCGATGAATACACCACACATGGTTGCTAACACAATAAATACCAATCCACTGAGCAGGTGTTTCACTTGCAAAGTCAAATTCCTTTTTTTATTTTGATTCTTCATCTGACAAGTCTAATCCTTTTGTCAGCCCAGTCTGTTTACAGGTCATCCCAACCTGACTCGATAAATATATAAATGTCTATTTCGATAAAAACGTTCCAATTATTCTAAGTAAATAAGTCAGAATTAAGCATTGGCAACTCTTACCATGAAATTCAATACTTATGCCAATCCTGACATATATGTACAAACTTTATAAATCAGCAAGTAAAAAAAGAGCCTCATATGAGGCTCTTTTTGATCACTACTACAAATTATGCATTTGTTTCAGTAGGAATTTTAGGATAGCTTACGCCACCCATTTGCTCTGCAATACGTAATACTTGGCAGCTATAACCTACTTCGTTATCGTACCAAACATACGCAGTTAAACGGTTGCCCGAAGTAATGGTTGCTTGCGCATCAAATACACCAGCAGTACGCGAACCGATAAAGTCAGATGATACAACTTCAGTCGAGTTGGTATAACCGATCTGACCTTGAAGGCTTGAGCTGATTGAGATTTTACGAATGTATTCGTTCACTTCATCACGATCAACTTCTTTGTCTAAAGTTAAATTTAGAATCGCAAGTGAAACGTTTGGTGTTGGAACACGTACAGAGTTACCTGTCAGTTTACCTTGCAGTGCTGGAAGTGCTTTAGCAACCGCTTTAGCCGCACCAGTTTCAGTAATTACCATGTTCAATGTTGCAGCACGACCACGGCGGTCTGCTTTATGGTAGTTGTCAATTAAGTTCTGGTCATTTGTGAATGAGTGAACTGTTTCAACGTGACCATTCAACACTGTGTATTTGTCATGTAGTACTTTAAGTGTTGGTGTAATCGCGTTTGTAGTACAACTTGCAGCTGAGATGATTTTGTCTTCATCAAGAATGTCTGCTTGGTTCACACCAAATACCACGTTCTTCATGTCACCTTTACCAGGTGCAGTTAGAATTACACGTGCAGCACCAGGACATTTAAGGTGTTGAGCAAGACCTTCTGCATCACGCCATTTACCCGTGTTGTCAATCACAAGCGCATTGCTGATGCCATAATCAGTGTAGTCAACTTCAGATGGGTTAGAGGCATAAATCACTTTGATGAATTGACCATTTGCAATAATTGCTTCGTTTTCTTCATCAACAGAAATCGTACCAGAGAAAGGACCATGGATTGAGTCACGGCGTAATAAAGACGCACGTTTTTCTAAATCACCATCAGAAGACTTACGAACCACAATCGCTTTTAAGTTCAAGCCACGTCCAAGGCCAGACTGACCAATCATTAAACGCGCAAGAATACGACCAATACGACCAAAACCGTAAAGTACAACGTCACGGCCTTCTACAGAAGTTGGGCGACCTTCTACAGATTTAACTGCTGCTGCAACAAATGCATCAACATCGCCACCTTGTTCTTTGAAAGCAACGGCTAATTTGCCTAGATCAATTTCAGCAGTACCAATATTTTCAATTTTAGCGAGCGCTTCAAGAATGGGGAATGTATGCACAACTGAAAGCTCAACGTCCATCATACGTGTGAAACGGTGTGCTTTTAAAATTTGAATTACTGAACGGTTAACTAAAGAACGTCCAAACACTGAAACTACAATATTTTTTTCACGGTAAAGCTGACCGATCAAAGCGATCATTTGTTCTGCGATTTCTTCACGGTTTTTCCAGCGACCTTGGTGTTCTGCGTGTAGGGCGATGATAGTCTCTTTGCTCACAGATACGTCCTCTAATTAATTTAATCTAAGCATAAATTTCAAAACCCAACAATTGTAAAGGATTTAGTGCCAAGTTTGAATCGAAAGCTGTAAATGCATGATGTTTTTTATCGTATATTCATTATTAATTTCAGAAATGATTGAATTTAGTCCAATGATTTTTCAGTAGAAAAATCTAAAACTAATTTTTTTAAATAGAAAATAAACAGTTACACAAATGATGTTTTATCAAACAGTCAACTATTCTTAAAGAGCAATAGACAAATAAGAGACTTAGTCATCGTCCAAATTCCAGCACAATAGCAACATCAAACATAATCAGATCAGTCTGGATGCTGCTGTTTTTCAAAATGCTCAATATTTCGCTCGAGTTGTTTTTTATTTTGCTGTTGTTTATATAAATGCAGAGTGCCTTCAATAATCAGCAACAAAACAGCAAACCAGATAGGAATATAGGTGAACCACTCACCCGCCTCAACACGCTCACCCATCGTAATGGATGCACCAGCTAACAGCACTGGTTCTAAATAACTCAGCAAACCAAAAATCACAAAAGGTAAATAACGACTTGCTAAAATATAACTTCCCAAGCCCATCGCACTTAGAAAACCTAAACCAATGACAGCAAGAATAAGATGCGGAAACTGCTGCATCAACATTAAACTATCACTCTGTACAAATCCTAAATAAAATGCGACAGGGAGAATTAAACACAGATCCCACCAGAAGCCCCCCAAATGATCTGTTTTACAAACACGGCGCAAGAAGAAATACAAAGGATAAGCCACAGCAACATAGACTGTTTCCCATGCCATACTGCCAATACGCCAAATTTCATGTCCAACCCCAAGTACAGCAAAAGCGACCGCAACCATTTGCCAGCGGGATAGCTTTTCCTTGTAAAGGATGCAACCAACCAATACCATGACCAAAGGCAGTAAAAAATAGCCGAGTGACACTTGTAAGCCACGACCATTCATCGGCCCCCATAAAAACAGCCATAGTTGGGTTGTACATAAAAACGAACTGAATAATAACCATGCAATCATCCATGGTTGTTTAAAAATACGCTTAAATAACTCAATGATCAGTTTTAAGTCACCACTCCACCACATAAATGCCGTTAAAAAAGGAAGTGTGGCAAACATACGCCAAGCAAAGGTTTGCTCACTATCTAAAGGTTTTAGAAAAAAGGTATAAAAATATAACACCCCAAAAGTGACGGATGCTAAAACTGATAATGCAACACCTTTATACATCCTTCACTCCATATACATTGTGGGCAACTTTAAATTCGACCAATTATAAAGCTTTCATCCAAATAAAGCTTTATTATTCAAGTTTTAATAGGCTTAAAATAATGCCTAGAAGTAAAAAAGCCATGCTTCCGCATGGCTTAGACAATACTATCAATTTTACTTTAGCAGCTGTTTGGTATGGATTAAATCATTTAAGTCATAGCCTACCGACTTAGCATATTCCAAGTATTCATTAATAA
Source organism: Acinetobacter sp. SW-226 (assembly GCF_055632855.1). Lineage (NCBI taxonomy): Bacteria > Pseudomonadati > Pseudomonadota > Gammaproteobacteria > Moraxellales > Moraxellaceae > Acinetobacter > Acinetobacter sp. SW-226. The sequence continues at coordinate 2,291,850 of NZ_CM145752.1, forward strand.
CTTTAGGATCTGCTTGCGGTGTACGAGAAAGCACCCACATATATTTGCGACGTGGCTCACCTACAAGCACTGTTTGATAGTCATCATCAATTTTTAAAATCCAATAATCCCCACGCGCCACAGGCAACCACCGCACAGCCTCAGGTAAAAAACTCACTTTCAACTTACTGTTAAAAGGTGGGTTTTGTACAAATGCCTCACCTATCGACTGCATCAGCTTGCCATCTTGAGCATAACAGCGGTTATCGACACTGACATTGCCATTTTCATTGAGTGTATAAATCGCTGAGACATTAGTTCCGCATTTATTTTGGAAATACATAGGCTTACGCGCTATTTCATACCATACTCCCAAATAACGATCCAATTCGATCTTATCCACCACAGCTAAAGGCTTACTTTGAGCATAAGCCATGGTTGCCATACCTAAGCCCACCAGAACAGCACCACCTACAGCAATTTTGGCAAGGGTAAAACCCGCCTTGGGAAGATTTGCAGACATAAACTGTACCTTTAATATTTCAGAATTTATGATCTAAAAATAAACATCTCTTTAAAAAATAATGCTTTCTGCCCAAATTACTGTAGCGTTATGTAAATATAGACTAAGCCAAAAGCTGCGATTTTAAACGCAAAATTTCATCGCGTAGTCGCGCAGCTTGCTCAAACTGTAACTCTTTAGAGGCTTTGAGCATTTCTTTTTCCAACTTGCTTAAGTGTTTCGCAAGAAGTTTTGGATCAGACAATAAATGCTGTTCGTCTGCACTGAGTGTCTGATGTTGATCGGCAATATTGCTCTCAACTTGCTCATCCGTCAGTACTTCACCTGTATCAATATCCTTTTTATTTTGTCGAATGGTACTACGTGGAATAATGCCATGCAGTTGATTAAACGCCATTTGTTTTTGACGACGACGTTCCGTTTCATCAATGGCTTTTTGCATAGAGTCGGTGATACGGTCTGCATATAAAATAGCCTTACCTTTTACATTACGGGCTGCCCGACCAATGGTTTGAATCAAAGACCGTTCAGAACGTAAAAAGCCTTCTTTATCAGCATCCAAGATAGCGACCAAAGAGACTTCTGGCATGTCCAAGCCTTCACGTAGTAAGTTAATCCCGACAAGCACATCGTAGACACCTGAACGTAAGTCATGAATGATTTTCACTCGCTCAACAGTGTCAATATCTGAGTGTAGATAAGCCACCTTCACTCCATATTCTTTCAAATACGAGCTTAGATCCTCTGCCATACGTTTGGTTAAAGTCGTCACTAACACACGCTCATCGAGATCTTTACGGATATTGATCTCAGACAACACATCATCCACTTGAGTCAGTACTGGACGCACTTCAATTTCGGGGTCAATCAGACCTGTAGGACGAACCACCTGTTCAGCCACCTGTTCGGCTTTTTCAAGCTCGTATTTGGCTGGTGTTGCACTGACATAAATCGTTGCTGGGGTAATCCGTTCCCACTCTTCAAACTGCATTGGGCGGTTATCTAAAGCACTAGGAAGACGGAAACCATAATTCACCAAGTTTTCTTTACGCGAACGGTCACCTTTATACATCGCGCCAATTTGCGGTACAGTCACATGCGACTCATCAATAATCAGTAAGGCGTCATCAGGGACATAATCGAACAAAGTTGGTGGTGCTTCACCCGCAGGCCGTCCTGACAAATGCCGTGAATAGTTTTCAATACCGTTGGTATAGCCCAACTGCTGCATCATTTCCAAGTCATAGCGGGTGCGTTGCTCAATTCGCTGTGCTTCAAGCAATTTGTCATGGGCACGAAAGAAACCTAAACGCTCTTTTAATTCTTCACGAATCGTGCCGATGGCGCGTTCTAAATTATCTTTCGGTGTTACATAGTGGCTTTTTGGATAAATAGTTACACGCGGAACTTTACGTACCAGTTTGCCTGTCAGCGGGTCAAACCAGCGAATCGAATCCACTTCATCATCAAACAACTCAATCCGAATTGCATGTTGATCTGATTCCGCTGGGAAAATATCAATAATTTCACCGCGGATACGATAAGTACCACGTAAAAACTCAAGTTCATTGCGACTATATTGCATTTCCACCAAACGACGGATGATATCATCACGTGCAATACGGTCTCCCTGCACAATATGTAGCAACATGCTCATATAGGCATTGGGGTCACCCAAACCATAAATAGCAGAAACTGAAGCAACAATAATTGCGTCGCGACGTTCTAAGAGCGACCGTGTTGCAGATAAACGCATTTGGTCAATGTGGTCATTGATCGCTGAATCTTTTTCAATAAATGTATCTGAAGATGGCACATAGGCTTCAGGTTGGTAATAATCATAATAACTAACAAAATATTCGACAGCATTGTTCGGAAAGAAAGATTTGAACTCACCATAAAGCTGTGCAGCTAAGGTTTTATTATGTGCCATAACAATAGTCGGACGTTGCGTCCGCGCAATCACGTTGGCCATGGTATAGGTTTTACCTGAACCCGTAACTCCAAGTAATAACTGGTCGTGATAGCCCTTTTCTATTCCAGCAACAAGCTTTTCAATAGCTTGCGGCTGATCACCTGCGGGTTGGTAATTGGTGACTAAATCAAAAGGTTGTTTCTCACTCACAGACATATCCCAAGATTTGCTTCTTCAACCAACTATTTTAACAGATTCAATCCCGAGCAAATCTTGCTTTTAAATTTTTAATGTAATTTACTGAAAATATTACAAAGATTTTTCACTTGACCCTCCTCAGTTTCAAGGGCAACATGAAGTGAAGAAGAGCGAAAAATCAGAGCCTATGACTTACCAATATCATGACGAAAGCATCGTCAAAAACTTAGATGAACAGACTGTATTTGTTTTTGGTAGTAACATGGCAGGCCAACATGCAGATGGTGCTGCACGTACCGCACTCGAACATTTTGGGGCGATGAAAGGTGTTGGACGTGGTTGGTCGGGGCAAAGTTATGCCATTCCTACCATGAACGAACACTTACAACAAATGCCGCTCTCACAAATTCAACACTATATTGATGATTTTAAAATCTATACCAAGAATCATCCGAAAATGACTTATTTTCTCACCTCTATCGGCTGTGGTATTGCGGGTTATAAAGTCGAAGAAATTGCTCCCATGTTTAAAGGCATTTCGCATAACGTTATCTTTCCTGCATCATTTCGCCCATTTGTAGAAAGAACACTGCCTCGTCTAAACAAAAAGTTTCTGCATACCATTTTTAACGATGCTGTGATTTTCAGTACCCAAAATGACGACATGCTGGTTCAGCATCTGGCTCTAACTGATAATGAAAAAAGCTTAGCCAAAATTATTCTAAATACTCGGATGTATCCAACGGACAGTAATGGACGTGATCGTGCTTTTGAAATTGAAGATATTTTGCATGTTCTGTCTGGCAAAATATTTGACTTTGAATCAAATGCAGAAGGTTCCATGCTCTTTGGCGGTGTCATTTTAGCGTTGCTTGAACTTTATAATATTAATGAGCAAGACTTTATCGAAGTATGGCAAGGCACCCGAGAAATATCACCGCCTAAACCTGAACACCGTGCACGTAAAACGACACGCTAAATACAAGAATATATTTATTGCAGATTGGAGTCTTGATTGGAGCTATCATAGCTTAACAAGAATTCAATCTAGCAAATTTAATGCCAACTAAATCACAAAATGAATTATAAATCTTTTATTTACCTCACGATTTCAAAAAGAAAAAATAGACTCTATACTACGTTCACTTAAAAATAATTAAGAGCAAAAAAATGGAGATTCTGGATTCTTCAGTTTTCGATTTGTCCCCAATAGCAATGTGGTTAGAAGATTTTAGTGAAGTAAAGCAGCAATTTGAAATCTGGCGACAGCAAGGTGTTGAGAATCTACAAGAGTTTTTACAAGAGGACGAAGCTCGTGTTTTCCTTTGTGCACGTAAAATTAAAATTTTAAAAGTAAATCCCAAAACACTGGAACTATTTGAAGCAGATAATCTGGAGCATCTGCAACAAAATCTAGATCTTGTTTTCAAACAAGACATGGCCAAAACGCATATTCAAGAGCTATCGAGTCTATGGAATGGTCATAATGAATTCATCAGCACAACAGTGAATTACACAATTAAAGGTACCCGATTAGATATTCAGTTACGTGGTACTGTTATACCTGGCTATGAACATGATCTATCTCGTTTACTCATCACCACAGAAGACATCACCTCATATAAAACAGCCTGTCGATTAGAAGAAAAAAACCGACAGTTAGCCGAATCACGTTTTCATTTCTCACCAACCTCACTCTGGGTTGAAGATTTTAGCCGTATCAAAGCGCGGTTAGACCAAGTCCGTCATTTAGGTATAGATGACTTTAAAACCTTTTTAGATGTGCATCATGATTTTATTATGCAGTGTATTCAAGACATTATTATTATTGATGTCAACCAAGCAACCTTAGATTTGTTTGGTGCTGCGGATAAGAATACTTTGCTGAAAAATACCCATAAAATTTTTGCTAAAGAAATGGTGCAAACCTTTAGAGAGCAGTTAATTGAATTATGGAATGGCAATATTCACCATCAGCGCGAAGCCGTAAATTATGCTCTTGATGGCAGTATCCGCCATGTTTTACTGCAATTTACCGTATTCCCAGATTATCGAGATGACTGGAGTATGGTACAAGTTGCTTTGACCGATATAACTGCACGCAAAAAGGCGGAGAACTATTTAGAATACCTAGGCAGACATGATGTTTTAACTAAACTCTACAATCGCTCTTTCTACACCGAGGAAGTAAATCGTTTAGAACGTAGTCCTATCCGACCTGTATCATGTATTTTTCTCGATATGAATGGTCTAAAAGAAGCGAATGATAACTTTGGACATGATGTAGGCGATGGTTTATTACGTCGTGTAGGAAGTATTTTAAATCAGCTTATACAAAACACGCTTTATTCTGCATCCCGTATTGGTGGGGATGAATTGGTGATTCTAATGTCAGGTGCTGATGAAGCTGCTCTACATAACTGCCTACATAGTTTGCATGAACTTATTCATGTCGATAATCAATTCTATTCTAGCCAACCGATTAGTCTGTCTATCGGATCTGCTACCGTCAGAGAGAATGAACGGATTGAGGATATGTTGAAACGCGCAGATCAGCTGATGTACCAACAGAAGAATCAATACTATGCAGACAATGAACGTCGCGCACGTTAATTTTAATCCACACAACTCTTAAAAAATCTTTGTTTCTCATACATTCCCTAAGCCTTATGTAGGAGTTTAAAATTAAACTCCTACATTTTTGATTCACTCGCGTGAAAATGTATAAAAATAATTTTAATCTCCTCACTTAACGCATACTCTTTAAGACCTAATACCCTTGCCATGCACCACCTTGATGCTCTCCCCATTCTATTCAATTCTAAATGTACAAAAATGGGCATGTTTTCTTTCGCTTGCACCAAATACGCTCAAAACACGATGAGATACATACAGTTAGACCAGAAATACTCCCCCCGACTAACAGCCCCTACCCGCCAAATCAAATGCATATATTCACCGTAAACCTATAAGTAGCCTACTACAGTAAAAATAAGATTTTGAATTTCTGTCCTTGGATTTACATTTGGCATCTATATTGCTATTCGAGGACGCTCGAATCACAATAAAATCTGGGAAATGAATGAAAAAGATATTATTAAACAAGGCTTTTTTTATACCCTGCTTGCTTGGTCTCAGTTTTTTACTGGGGGGTGCCAAAAAGAACCTGATCAAGAGACAGCTGCTCAACCTTTAGCTGTTGAAAAAACCAGATTAACCATTGGCTTTGTAAAATTAACCGATATGGCTCCCCTTGCAATTGCAGTTGAAAAGGGATTTTTTAAAGATGAAGGGCTCGAAGTCAAACTTGAAGCACAACCTAGTTGGACTGAACTTTACAAACATGTGCAGAGTGGTGAGCTCGATGCTGCTCATATGCTTGCAGCAATGCCTATAGCATCAATAATAGATACATCCTCAGAAAAAACACCAATCGTTACACCATTCACCCTTTCCTACAATGGTGCCGCCATTACGGTTTCAAATAATGTTTGGAATGAGATGAAAAAAACCGTAGTTATGGAAAATAATCGACCGAAGCACCCCATTAGTGCGAGTAATTTAAAACCTGTGATTGCGGAATATAAGCAACAGCAGAAAATATTTAAATTAGGCATGACTTATCCAATGGGGACACATAACTATATGATTCGCTATTGGTTAGCTGCTGGCGGAATTCATCCGGGCACTTATGATTCTGCACATAATGACACCACAGGAAATACAGGTTCAGATGTAGATTTAACCGTTATTCCACCTCCAGAGATGGTATCAACAATGGTTGAAGGTGTGACATCAGGCTATAGCGTTGGTGAGCCATGGAATCAGAAAGCCGTAAAAAAAGGTTTTGGTGTACCTGTCATCACCTCAGATGCCATTTGGGAAAATGGTTCAGACAAAGTCTTTGGTCTAACTAAAAAATTTACTGAACAAAATCCAACGACTACACTTAAACTGGTTAAAGCTTTAATACGTGCATCAAATTGGCTAGATGAAAATAACGGTGCAAACCGTAAAGAAGCAGCAAAAATTATTGCACAAGATAATTATCTACGTGTCGATGAAGATATTATTATCAATAGTATGACTGGCGTATTTGAGTATGAACAAGGCGATGTTCGACCAGAAAAATCATTTCATACATTCTTCAAGGGACAATATGGCATTCCCTATTATTCAGATGCAGTATGGTGGCTAACACAAATGCGTCGTTGGGGACAAATCAGCACTAGTCAAACAGATCAATGGTACCTAGAAACAGCCCAAAAGGCCTATCGTCCTGATATTTATGTACAAGCTGCGCAAGCATTAATTCAAGAAGGTAAGATGCAGGATACGCAATTTCCAAGCCTAAAAAATAATGCCTTCATCAAAGCTCCTCAAACTAGCGCCCTTGACCACATTGTATTCGACGCAAAACAGCCAAATCAATTCTTGGCTGCATTTAAAATTGGCTACAAATAAATTCTATGTTTATATGTGGTTAGTAAGTATCTGATGATGATTTCTGTACCGATGATCCGTATTGGAATGCATTAACGTTTATGTCTTACTAGCCTCATGATTTCATTTGATATATTTCGTTAAGTGAATAAAAAAAGCCAACGCTACAGCATTGGCTTTTTTATTACACGTTTTTTAAACCTTAGCGTTTACCCATTGAACGGCGTGTACCACGAGGTGGCATCCACGTTCGATCTGCATATTGCTCAGGTTTTGGGCGCACCTGATTATGTGCAACATCATCAGAACTGCCTTCTACGTTCGGCATTGGGAAAGGGAGATTCACCAAAGGTTTTTTTGAAGTAGGCTGTTGCTTACTCATGACCATCACTCTCATCAAATTAGGTTTATTTTAAAGTTTTTTTCTTTGAGATGCGAGAAACTTCCACATTCTGTCAATTTTTGTATTTCGAAACCCAAAATTTAAAAAAAATTATGTTTTTTTCAAAAATTCTGCGTTTTTAAACGCCTTGCTAGAGTTTTTTGAGCTAAGATAGTGTGCTTTTTATTTTTTAATCCCCATAAGAAGGAATATGCCGTGGACGTACGTCTCTCTGATCGTGTAAATGCCATCAAACCGTCCCCAACTCTTGCTGTGACCAACAAAGCTGCTGAATTAAAAGCAGCTGGCAAGAATGTTATTGGCTTGGGCGCAGGTGAACCTGACTTTGACACCCCACAACACATCAAAGATGCAGCAATTGCAGCGATTAACAACGGTTTCACAAAATATACCGCTGTAGATGGTACGCCAGGCCTTAAAAAAGCAATCATTGCAAAATTCAAGCGCGACAATAACCTTGATTATGCAGCAAACCAGATTTTGGTTTCTTGCGGTGGCAAGCAGTCATTCTTTAACTTAGCACTTGCTTTGTTAAACAAAGGTGATGAAGTGATCATCCCTGCACCATTTTGGGTAAGCTACCCAGACATGGTAATCATCGCTGAAGGCGTTCCTGTTATTGTGAAATGTGGCGAAGAACAACGTTTCAAGATCACCCCTGCTCAACTTGAAGCAGCGATCACAGACAAAACACGCTTAGTGGTTTTAAACAGTCCATCAAACCCAACAGGCATGATCTACACTAAAGCTGAATTAGAAGCTTTGGCTGACGTGCTTCGTAAATATCCTGAAGTATATATCGCATCTGACGATATGTACGAACCAATCCGTTGGGATGATGAGTTCTACAACATCGCAACAGTTGCACCAGACCTTTATGACCGTACAATCGTGTTAAACGGTGTGTCTAAAGCGTATGCAATGACTGGCTGGCGTATTGGCTATGCAGCAGGTCCTGCTAAGCTGATTGGCGCAATGAAAAAAATCCAGTCTCAATCAACTTCAAACCCAACTTCAATTTCACAAGTTGCTGCTGAAGCTGCGTTGAATGGGCCTCAAGACGTTCTTGAGCCAATGATTGAAGCATTCAAACGCCGTCATGACTTAGTAGTTAGCGGTTTGAACGACATCAACGGTATTTCTTGCTTACCTGCTGATGGTGCATTCTATGCATATGCAAACATCCGTCCATTGATTCGTGCGAAAGGTTTAAAATCTTGCACAGAATTCTCTGAGTGGTTATTGGAAGAAACTGGTGTAGCCGTAGTTCCTGGTGATGCATTTGGCTTAGGTGGCTTCATGCGTATTTCTTACGCAACTGCTGACGAAGTGCTTGTTGATGCGCTTGCTCGTATCAAGAAAGCTGCTGATTCACTCGAAGGCGTAGATGCTGCGATTGCTTCAATTGCTGCTGAAAAATAATTTAACCCTTTAAAGTTAGATTAGAGAAACCCGCGAACTTCGCGGGTTTTTTATACAAATCTTAAGTGAATTTACTTAGTTTAGATATTTGCGATAGTACAAACAAATCAGACATAAAATTGCTGAACTTGCATAAGCAAAGGTAGCAAAAACCCAAAATGAATGGATACCCATCGAAGGGATATTTATCTCAAAAAAACTCATCGGGTGAAAGGCAAAATACCAACCACCACCCAGCCCAACGACAAGCAACATAAAACTATAAATGAACATTGGAAGCAAAGTGACCTGCCAACAACGTAGTAAATTTACAGCGATCGCAAGCATTGCATCTGCGATGTGAAATAGACAGACCAATACAATCAGTGATGAAACCATAAATGCAACGGATTGATCTGAAGTAAATAAAACAACAAATTGCTTTTGAAATAAAAACAAGCTGAAAGACAAAATTGACGCCACCGTCAACACGATATAAACAGCTTTTTGGCTTAATTGCCAAGCTTGTTCTTGGCGACCTTCTCCAATTTTTATCGACAGTAATATGCTAAATGTTACAATCAGCGCATTAATAACATTAAACAACCAATAACCCGCCACCATCACAATTTGGTTTGCCGATAATGCAATATCCCCTAATGGAACAGCAAGCAATGAAATTGAAGTAAATGCAAAAATATCAATGAAAATAACTATACTTGCAGGGATCCCTATACGTAAAATTTTTATTAAAATGTTAAAGTTGAAAAATGGGGCTTTCCATTGAAGCCGATAGTTTTTATCCATAAGAAAAATATAGAAAGTTATAAATATAATACAATATGCTAAAAATGAAGAAATAAATGCACCATAAACACCGTATGCTTTTAAGCCCCAAAGTGGGATACCAAAGATAAATACACCTGACAAAATCAACTTTGCAATTAGAAATAAAATATTGCCATAAAAAACCAGCTTAGCTTGACCACAAGTCTGTGTCACAATAAAAAAAACACGCAGTAATAATTGAACGGGTATAATAAACATGCTGATCTTTAAACAAACTAAGATCATATCTTTTAATGTTGCATCTGCACCAAGTAAATCGACAATAAAATCAGCATGACTGAGTACACATATACCAAACAGGCCCCAAAGCAATACACTCCATATCCCTTGTTTAACGATCAAATCTATCTGATGTAACTCGCCACTCCCCTTTGCTTCGGCTAAAGTCTGCATCATGCCTTGTAAAAGCCCAAAACCAAAGATAAAGACCATACTATATAAAGATATTGCAATTGCTAAGACTGCCACATGTTTTGCACTAAAATGCGATAAATACAGCGTATCGACCAAGCCACTGACCGCAATTGTCACATTCCCTAATAATAAAGGAATAAATAAATCCCAAAATTTTTTCATTATTAAACCAAGACGTTTCTCTAAACTTAAAGAGAAAGGTACTTATATCTACGATATACCTTTTACTTTTGTATTTTTGTAGCACAATTAAGCAACATTTCATTTTTACTGAAACTGTATCTTGATATACAAGTTTCATGCCGAATATTTTTGTTTTATTTAATGACGCCGAACAAAATGAAAATATATCTAGCCTATTTACTAAAAATCAATTTAGTTCATTCCATTTTTACATGATATAAAATTAAAATAAGAACAACGACAAAACCTAGCCTCTATCTCAAAAGCTAAAGTCAAAATTAGTTATGGATGAATTGAAATTTACTTATGGACGTTCAGAACCGATTAAATCCGATTTATTTGAATTGGTGCGGTGAGACGATGCCGAAATCACCAAAGCAATCCCGACTAAAACAATCACTGCAGAAATGATAATTCTAAAGCTCAGTGCTTCACCTATAAACAATGCCCCACCCAGAATCGCTAAACACGGCACAGACAATTGCACACTACTGGCTGTCACACGGTCAATCTGCTTCACTATGGCATACCACAGCACATAAGCTCCACTCGATGCTAGACCGCCAGACAGCACTGCTAAAATTACACCTTGTGGCTTGATAAAAGTTTGCGTGAAAAATGCTAAATAAACCAGCAATACAAAAGGAATCGCCAGTACAAAATTTGCCAAGCTACTTGCTAGTGGGTTATGCATATTTTTACCTGCAATACTATACATCGCCCATCCCATACCTGAAAGTACCATCATCGTGGCATAGCCCAAATGAGGTGCTGAAGCCCCAGGCAACAACAAAATGAGCATACCTAAAAGTGCAATCGCTAAACCAAGACCACAACGCAGATTGATCTTTTCACCATGATACAATCCATAAGCGACCATACTGAGCTGAACCGTACCAAAGAGGAGCAGCGCTCCCACACCTGCATCAATATGCAAATAAGCAAGTGAAAAAGCAACGATGTATAAAGCGAGCAAGAATCCGTTTTTTATGTTCCATTCTATTTTCGCCTTATGTGTAGAAAACCTATAAAGTACCCATAATACTGCGGCACCACTACACACCCGAATCAGGCTAAAACTCATAGGATCAATCTGCTGATCAGCCAAAGCTAAACGACACAGTACAGAATTCGCAGCAAAGGCCAACATCGCTACACAAATTTTAAGCAGCATGTTTGAGCATCCTTATTCAACAGCTTACTTTAGATATATCTAATATAATTTATTAAATCTATAGTGATTTTCTCATTCAATTTATCAGGAATATTGATGTAAATTTCAAGCTCTATACAACCGACAACTATCTTTCTTTTTCATTTGGGGAAAATAAGGCAATAACATCTGCTTCCGTGAGCTGTTCTGTAGAATACTTAAATTGGTAAAAGTCAGGTTTGTTATCAATATAAATCTCCGTACTAAGCTTTAAGTCTTTCGGCTGCTCGTCCATAGCAAATACATTGATATTACAATAGCTCCCATCTTGAGTACGCCAAAAAAGTGACGTGCCACATTCGCTACAAAAACCACGCTCTCCCCATTCAGACGACTGAAACAGCTTTAAATATGATTGGTCTTGGAATGTTAAACTACTTGGTTCGACATCAATGCTCATGAGTACACCACTCGACTGTTGACGACACATCGAACAATGACAAGCATGTACATCATGATTTTTAAGCTCAGCTTGGAATTTGGTTTTACCGCATAAGCAAGATACATTCATTATTATTTCCTTGATTATTAAAATACGATATCAATCGACATCAAAATATTGTTTATTCCATATATAAATCAAAAGTATTCCGATGCCTAAAACTTATGCATTATTTTTGAAACAATTAGCTTCTTTAATTCACTGATTCATAAAGCTCGATAGACCATCATCTGCAAATTCAGGAATATAACGCCCCTGAAGCTCAACCATCTCTCTTAGCAATCTCAATATAAGGGATTTCTATAAGTTTTTTACTGATCAGCTCACAATCTAATATTGACCTAATGATTAAATTTTGATTAATTTCCTATTAAGTTCCAAAAAGGAACTTAATAATACAAAGGAAGCTATAATGAACCCTAAAGAAATGACTGGACTACAACTTCTACAAGCTATGTGTACTGGAAATATACCACCCGCGAGCATTAGTGAAACCATTCCCATGCAGCCTTATGAAGTGTCAGAAGGGAAAATTAGCTTTAAAGCAAAAGCGGATCATCGTCATTTAAATCCACTAGGTGGCGTGCATGGTGGATTTGCTGCAACAGTGCTCGACTCCGTTACAGGTTGTGCTGTACATAGCATGCTTGAAGCTGGCGTAGGTTATGGCACGATTGATCTGAATATTAAAATGTGTCGTCCAATTCCAAAAGATAAAGAGTTACTTGCTATTGGCAACGTCATTAACATCAGTAAAAACCTAGGCATTTCAGAAGGTCAAATTGTCGATGAAGATGGCAAACTATATGCACATGCCACTGCAACTTGTATGATTATTCGCCCATAACAACCAAAGGCACTGATAATTCAGTGCCTTTTTGCTCAATCAAATCAATCACTGTCTGCTAGATCGCTGTTTTAAAAGAACTGTTCGTATATGGTTTCTCAGCTTCAGGACGTTGTGCACCTTTAAAAATACAATAATACTTAAATGTACTATCCAAACTTACGTCTAAGCTTTTCCCTTCAGAGACAGACCACACTTTAGAGCGATTACTTCCAGACAATGCACTACCTGAGAGTTGGTATAGATATAAATCATGTTCACGTTGAAAGGACTTTTTAACACTACGCTCGGTCTGCACAGACAATAACTGACATGGACTGCTAATTAACCAGCGTTCACTAAACCAAAGCTGTAGTAAGTCACCTAAATACAAATCAGTGCGACCTACGGGCCAAACATCAATATACGCAGATTCTACAGCCGTATAATACTGTTCAGGGTCTGAAATGATCGAAAGATACTGGTTTTGATAATCAGAAAGATGATTGAAAAGATCGGAAATTGTCAGCGTATTCATTCGCTTTCTCCTGTTTAGCCATTTTAGTGCTGGCAAGTTGGTGATAAATCCACACTGTTTAAGTTTTAATTAAACGCTCTGTTGTTGAATTCAGACTATCAACGCCATTTCAACATTGCAAGTAATTCGGTACTTTTTTTTTGAAAATATTTTTTTTGTTCAAATTAGAAGCATCCGAAACAAAAATGACAGCAACATGACATTTTAGACTTGACCCACTATAAAATGTCCTTATAATCGCATGCAGATTCTCCAATAGCTCAGTCGGTAGAGCGACGGACTGTTAATCCGCAGGTCCCTGGTTCGAGCCCAGGTTGGAGAGCCAAATTCAAGAAAGCCCACGCAATATGACGTGGGCTTTTTTTTGCCCAAATATCAGCATCACCATACTTGCCTGATTATAAATTCAACTCTGCTGTCAGCTCCTTGCAAAAGCAATCTCTGTATTTTTTCCAATTTTGATCTAAATTTGTAACAGATCAAAAAACAAGCTTTCTAAATCCCAAAACATAATGTAACATGTGTTACATATAAAAATTAAGATAGCTAAGCATGAGCGACTTGCCTTTAAAGAAATACCGAAAGAAAAGCCAACAGGCCTTAGTCAGTGAACAAGACCGTTCAAATTCACAGGTCATTTATGAGGCTTTATTCGAGCTGTTGCTCAGTCAAGGCTATGCAAATATTTCCCTACAGCAACTATCAAAATTGACAGGGATTAGTCGCACAACACTGTACCGAAGATGGTCATCCCTTGATGATTTAATTGTGGATGCTATTGCAAAGAAAATCCAAGATTCCATTGAGATACCGCAAGAATTAGCACCAATAGATGCCTTTAAAATCATGTTGCAGCAACTTGCAATGTTTTTACAGTCCCCACTTGGTCACTCATTCTTGCAAGCATCATTAAACATTAAGGATGAAATCAGTATTCGTAAGCGTCAAGATTTATGGCATGCACGTTACCAACTCATTGCCCAAAGTTTTCAGAGATTACTCCCTGAAAACCAGCAACAACAAAATATTCATGACATCATCAGCATGACGCTAGGAAGTTTTTACTTTCAAATTTTTATTGAAAATAAAAAAGTTGATGATTCTTTTATTAATGCCGTTTTAAGAAACAGCTTAACCCTACTCCAATCTAGATAGGTGAATCATTATGTATGTCGGACATTTAGCCATTGGTTTAGCCATTAAATCAAAATTCCCAAAAGTTCCAACCCTTCCCATCATGCTCGGTGTTGGTTTTCTCGATATCATTGATGGTTTACTCATCATGTTCGGTCTAAATCATGTCACACCAAATCTGCAAGCAGGCCCCTACTTATTCTTTGATTTAACGTTTATTGACTGGGATCATTCCCTAGTTATGGCTGTGATCCTCTCTATCGTTTGGGCTTTATTTTTTAGGAAAGACAAACGTGTTGCGCTCATCGCAGGGTTCGCTTGTTTCTCGCATTGGCTTGCCGATTGGCCTATGCACAATATGGATTTAGCACTGTATCCATATTCTGCTGAGCACATGGGTTATGGCTTATGGGGAAAATGGGGTACTGGTTCATGGATTTTTGAGGGTCTGTTTAGCCTTGCACTCATTTTTTATGCATGGAGAAACTTTGGCAGAGAACATATTTCCATCTTATGGCCAACTGTCTTGTTGGTTATCAGCTTTTTTCAACTTTCTCCATGGCTATCGCCAATGAAACACGCAGCAACCCTACAAGAGCCTGCGGCCTCTCTCGTTCACGGTTTTCTAGTACTTTTAGGCTTTCTGGTTCCAGGTTTACTCATAACATGGCTAATCAATCGAGCTGAGAAAAAAAGCCTTAACTCATAAAAAATAAAAGCCCAATCTCACTAGATTGGGCTTTTATTTGCATCGTTCAGCATGACGTAAAACGAGAGATACACTTCAAAAACCAGTAAAAGACTAAGCCACTTTGACTGGTACACCACTATGGAAACGAAACAGATCATCAGAGGTACTAATCAGCTCTTTTTCAACGTTACGGATATGGTCAATACGCGCTTGAATATCCTCTTTCGGGTTTTTCAATTTACCCGTTTGTGCAACTTCTAAAGCCAAAGCCAAATAGTCTTCAAAATGACGGGATTCTGACTTTAATAAATAACGATAGTAACGGCCTAATTCTTCATCCACCATGGGTGCCAACGCATAGAAACGTTCACACGAACGCGCCTCGACAAAAGCACCAATGATTAAAATATCAATTAAAGCTTCAGGCTCATACGTTCGTACTTCTTTACGTAAACCACCCGCATAGCGACCTGCACTCAGATTGCTCCACTCTAGCCCACGCTTTTTCATAAATTCAAGCACTTGCTCGTAATGTAGCATTTCTTCACGAACCAATTGTGCAAGCTTGACTTGTAAATCGGTAAAGAAGCTATACCGAAACATCAGGTTCATCGCTGTGCCTGCTGCTTTTTTTTCACAATTCGCATGATCTTGCATCAGCACATCAAGATTATTGATAGCTTCATCCAACCAAGCTTTTGGTGTTTCACAACCCAAGAAACCAATGACGGGCTTCATGAGTTCATCATAATTGATATTCGACATATTTAAATCTTAAAACTTTAAAATTAACGTGCAGCTTTAATGACCGCTTTCATTTCACGCACCGCTTGTTCCAAACCGACAAAAATGGCATCCGCAATTAGGGAATGTCCGATGTTTAATTCGTGGATCTGTGGAATTTGCGCAATTGGAGTCACGTTTTCAAGGTTGAGTCCATGCCCAGCATTCACAACTAAGCCTTTAGATGCTGCATATTCGGCACCTTTGACAATACGTTCAAGCTCATGTTGCTGAGCTTCAGGTGTTTCAGCATCAGCATAAGCACCCGTATGAATCTCAATGGTTGGCGCACCACAAGCAACCGCTGCATCAATTTGCGCAAAGTCAGCATCAATAAACAAAGACACATCACAACCAATCTCAGACAGCGCTTGAGTCGCAGCTTTGACATCATCAAAATGGCCCACCACATCCAAGCCCCCTTCGGTCGTGACTTCTTGGCGTTTTTCAGGAACGAAACATACGTGATGCGGTTTAATTTCTTTGGCAAATGCAATCATTTCATCTGTCACTGCCAGTTCCAAATTCATACGTGTCTTTAGCGCTGGGCGCATACGACGTACGTCGTCATCTTGAATATGACGACGGTCTTCACGTAAATGCAAAGTTATCCCTTCCGCCCCTGCTTGCTCACAGATCAGTGCTGCATTGACTGGATCTGGATAAGACGTTCCACGCGCTTGTCGTAAAGTTGCCACGTGGTCAATATTTACACCAAGTAATGCAGCCATATTCATTTCCTAATTACGATTGAGTTTGAGTGTTCTGAATCCACAACTGACGACTTTTTAAGGGACGATCGCCTAACAACGAGCTAATCATTTGTCGATACAACTTGGTCAGTAATTGTAACTGTTCCAAACCAAAATCCCTACCCTTTTCATATTGGCACATGCTTAAAATTTGCTGTCCATTTAAGGTCGCTCGCGAGGCTTGCGCAGTAGGAATAAAGCCTTCATTCAACTGAAAAATATAGTTAAGCGAGGCTTGTATTTCGAGTTGATTGGCATCGGTCGAAAAATCTAAAGCATAGCCCAAATCTTCCAGCAGTTCGTGCTCAAACTGTCTTAGAATTTGTTTTAAAAATTGATTTGGATTGGCTTGCTGCGTCAATTGCTGTAACTGTGTTAGCGTATGTGCATATTGAGCAAAGCTTTGCTCCATTTGAACTTCAAGTGGACAGAGCCTGAGTAGAATTTCATTGAGATAAAAACCTGAAAAAAAAGCATCTCCAAAGAAAAAAATCGGCTGATTCACAATTTCAAGTTTTGTAAAATTTTTGAGCTCAGATTTACCCGAAGCCTGCAGACAGATCGGTTGGTATTGCGGTGGCGGGGTTTGTCTTAAAATACCATCAACCCGCCCATGCTCTTGGGTAAATAAATGCACAATATGACTACGTTCACGGTATTTCCTATGGTGAATTAAGTAACCATGCAGTACTTCATTGCGCATGAGAAATTAACTAATCTTTTTTATCTTTATCTTTCTTTTCACTGTCTTCATCATCCCCATCTGGGATAACAGCCCCAACCACTGCTGCGGTTCCTTTTACCACGCCTTTAGTGGTTTTATAAGCGATCTTTACAGGAACGGTGACGATTTTGTGGATACACCCTTGCAAAAATAACATACAAGCGATTACCGCAAACACTTTGACCATAACACCATTCCTATAAAATTCGTTTTACTTTAACTTAGATATCACTATAACCTAAGCTTTTTAATGCACGCTCATCATCAGACCAGCCGCCTTTAACTTTCACCCAAAGTGTCAGCATGATCTTCTGCTCAAACATTTTTTCCATGTCAACACGAGCATCCATCCCAATTTTCTTCAGCTTACTGCCTTTTTCACCAATCACAATGGCTTTTTGACCTGGACGATCGACAAAAATCGTTGCATCAATATAAGTACATGCTGGTTTTGGACGACCTGTTTTTTCATTCACTGTCGCCTCTTCCGTCTTAAATGACTCAATTTGTACAGTTAAATCATAAGGTAGTTCTTCACCCAACTGACGCATAATCTTTTCACGGATAATTTCCGATGCTAAGAAACGCTCAGAACGATCGGTTAATTGATCCAATGAATATAATGGTGGTTGGAAGGGTAAATATTTTTCAATCGTATCGCGCAAATGATCTAAGTTTGCACCACGAAGAGCAGAAACAGGAACAATCTCCGCAAAATTCATCAGTTTTGCGCGCTCTTGAATCAAAGGTAATGCATGATTTTTATTTTCAAGTGTATCAATTTTATTGATCACTAAAATGACAGGCATATCTGCGGTTTTAAGTTTTTCCAAAACTAGTTCATCGTTTTGAGTCCACTTGTCTGCATCCAAAACAAACAATACCAAGTTAACATCACGCAATGCAGAAGATGCAGCACGGTTCATCATTTTATTGATGGCGCGAACTTCTTTCTTATGCATCCCTGGCGTATCCACAAACACTGCTTGAGATTTTGAGCGCGAATCAATACCCACAATCTTATGACGTGTAGTTTGTGGTTTACGGGAAGTAATTGATAATTTCTGACCCAACAAATGGTTCATCAACGTAGATTTCCCTACGTTTGGACGACCAACAATTGCGACAAAGCCACTACGAAAATCTGAAGGAATTTCGGTACCTTGCGCACTAAAAAACTGGCTAATTAAATCATTACTGTCGCTTTGCGACTCGTGATCAGCATCAATGTGATCGGAAGAATTTGACATGGCAGATTACTGCTCCAATAGTTTTAAAATATCTGCCGCTGCAGCTTGTTCAGCAAAGCGACGACTTGTACCTTCACCTTTTACAACAGGCAATCCATCGACTTTACATTCCACTTTGAAATGTTGATTCGGTGCATCACCTTGAATATCGACCACATCATAAACTGGGAGAGCTTTTTTTCGTGCCTGTAGATATTCTTGTAAACGTGATTTTGGATCTTTAAGTTGATCGGTCGGCTCGATATGGTCTAAATACGGCTCATACCATTTTAGCACAATCGGCTCTAATACCGTTAAATCACTGCAATCCACATAGATTGCACCAATAATCGACTCAACCGTATCCGCAAGAATGGACTCACGATGATGTCCACCTGACTTTAACTCACCAGTGCTTAAAATGAGCGACTGACTGAGTTTTAAATCATTTGCAATTTTACCTAAAGCTTCCTGACGTACCAAAGTCGCACGCATACGCGTTAAGCGTCCTTCATTTTCAGTTGGGTAAGCTTTATAAAGATAATTTGCAATAATCATCCCTAACAAAGAATCGCCTAGAAACTCTAGGCGCTCATAGTTGTATTTGTGGCTCACCGATCGGTGGGTCAGTGCAAGCTGAAGTAATTCAGGTTGTTTAAACTGATAACCGATACGGCTCGCTAAGCGGGCTTCACTTAGCTTGGACTGAGCTTTGATCAAAACTTTTCTCGAACTTTAATACCAAATCTATATTCAGCAAGAAGGGCTTTCTTACTTCATACTCCTTTTTCACCTGCAACCCTTCGGTATTGGTGACCTGCATAATCTCTTTAATTTTTACATCTCGAATGTTATTCATTTCCAAACGCTGAGAAAGCTTACTTTCAAACTCGGCTGGCTGCATATTTTTCGGACTATTTTGAAATAGTTCCTCAATTTGGCTATTGATCATCCGATCATCAAAATATGGAGCCCATACCGCAATCGCCACTTTCGCCATAAATGCAAACCCCATGATTGCAAATAAAATGGCGATATAAGATGCCCCTTGTTGATTCTTACGCATTTTTTATTTTTCCGAAACGATATACTAGTCAATGCTACCGTTACGGTTAAATGACGGTAGCTTAAAGCCAGGTTCCTTATGCATCCAAATGTAGAATGCACGACCTGTCAGGTTCTGTTCAGGAACCATCCCCCAAAAGCGGCTGTCAGCACTTTGATCACGATTATCCCCCATCGCAAAGTACTCACCTTCTTTTACTTTCACTTCCCAATATAAACCATTTTCAGCAGAGTATTTACCATTTTCTACAAAGTTAATATATGGTGCTTGCCGTGCAACATTCACCCCTTCTAACTCACGCATGGTAAAGGTATGCTTGCCAATCGTTTCTTTGTGATAAATAGAGGTTGGTGTGTCCAAACTGTCTTTTTCACGACTAAACTGGACAGGAACTTTAGCCACTTTTTGACCATTAATACTTAATTGCCCATGATCAAAAACAATATGGTCCCCTGGAATACCCACTACACGTTTAATATAGCTGATTGTTGGTTGAGGTGGATAACGGAATACAATTACATCCCCACGCTCAGGCTCCCCAACATCAATCACTTTTTTATTCACAATTGGAAGGCGTACACCATAGTCAAATTTGTTGACCAAAATGAAATCACCTGTCTCTAATGTCGGCACCATTGAATCTGAAGGAATGTTAAAAGGTTCATAAAAGAATGAACGTAAGCATAGAACGATTGCGAGGACTGGCCAAAAATCATAAGCCCAAGTAATGACAAAATTTTCATTCCCCTTGCCTTTTGTCGCTCGCTGCTTGAATACGAACTTATCAAGCAACCACACCAAAAAGAATATGAGCGTGACAGGAACAAGTATTAAATTAAAATCAAAATCCATGGGCTTATCGTCCTACCTTATTATCTTTCTACTTTCAACACAGCCAAGAACGCTTCTTGTGGAATTTCTACACTTCCCACTTGCTTCATACGTTTCTTACCTTCTTTTTGCTTCGAGAGAAGTTTCTTCTTACGAGAAACATCGCCACCATAACATTTAGCCAAGACGTTTTTACGCATCGCTTTTACAGTGGAACGAGCAATAATTTGTGCACCAATTGCAGCTTGAATCGCGACATCAAACATTTGACGTGGAATCAAATCTTTCATTTTTTCAACCAGTGCGATACCACGGTGACGCGCATCTTGACGGTGACAAATCATGGCTAAGGCATCAACTTTTTCACCGTTAATTAGAACATCAACTTTGACCAATGATGAACTTTCAAAACGGACAAAGTTATAATCTAAGGATGCAAAACCACGTGAACACGACTTCAACTTATCAAAGAAGTCCATCACCACTTCCGCCATTGGAATTTCAAAGGTAATCGAAACTTGGTTCGCCATAAATTTCATGTCTTTTTGCACACCACGGCGCTCTACACACAGAGTCATGACATTACCCAAATACTCTTGCGGTACAAGGATATGGCACTCGGCAATCGGCTCGCGTAGATCTTCGACTGTTGAACCATCTGGCATTTTTGATGGGCTGTCGATATAAATCGTTTCACCATTCTTCATCACCGCTTCGTAAATCACTGTCGGTGCAGATGAAATGAGGTCTAAATCATACTCACGCTCTAAACGCTCTTGTACGATTTCCATGTGTAGCATGCCTAAGAAGCCACAACGGAAGCCAAAACCTAAAGCATCTGAGCTTTCAGGTTCAAAGAATAACGCAGAATCATTGATCTGGAGTTTATGCAAAGCTTCACGAAATGGTTCAAATTCACTTGAATCAATCGGGAACAAACCTGCATACACCTGTGGCTTCACTTTTTTAAAGCCTGGCAAAGTTTTAACTTCTGGTGTACTTGCAAGGGTAATCGTATCACCCACTGGCGCACCAAAAATGTCTTTAATCCCTGCAATAACGAAACCAACTTCACCCGCTTCAAGAATGTCTGTTTCAGTATGCTTAGGATTGAAAATACCCACAGAAGTAATAATGTGCGTTTGACCTGTTGATTTCATCAACATCTTGTCGCCCTTACGCACACGACCTTCTTTCACACGTACCAAAGAAACCACGCCCAAATAGTTATCAAACCAAGAGTCGATAATTAAAGCTTGTAATGGCGCATCACGATCACCTACTGGTGCAGGAATGACATTGACTAATGTTTCTAAAACGCTATCAATCCCAAGCCCTGTTTTCGCCGAACAGGTTGGCGCTTCCGTCGCTTCAATACCAATAATGTCTTCAATTTCTTGAATCACACGTTCAGGCTCAGCCTGTGGCAAATCAATTTTGTTGAGTACAGGAAGAACCTCAAGGCCTTGTTCAATAGCGGTATAACAGTTCGCAACCGACTGTGCTTCCACGCCTTGCGCTGCATCTACAACCAACAATGCACCTTCACAGGCAGCTAGTGAGCGTGACACTTCATATGAAAAATCGACGTGCCCTGGGGTATCAATAAAGTTCAATTGATACTCTTGCCCATTTGGATGGGTATAATACAAAGTAACCGACGCAGCCTTAATAGTAATACCGCGCTCACGCTCAAGCTCCATGGAGTCTAGTACTTGTGCTTGCATTTCACGATCTTGCAAACCACCACAGGTCTGAATAAAACGATCAGCAAGCGTCGACTTACCGTGGTCGATATGCGCAATAATCGAGAAGTTACGGATATTTTTAATATCAACAGATTTTTTAGCTTGCGCCATGGGCTACCTTGAACAAAATGAAGCGTTATGCAGACAAATTTCGATGCATAACAAAAGCCGAATAGAAATTGCGAAGGATTATAGCAGATGGTTTTTTCAAAGTATCCATAATAATACGCTTCCTTCTCACAACTCAGACGCTTTTTTACGTTTTTCGCTTCGCACTGAGCTTTTTGAATAATCCATTGAAAAATCTAGGGCATTCACATCTTTTGCAAGCGGTTGGTAAGCTTGGGTAAAACTGGGTGACATTCGTTTCGGGCGTCCCGTTTCAATTTCAACACATGCCCACTTGGTTTGTGCAACAAATAAAATACTATTGTCTTTAGGTCTATAAAACACATACTGGCGTGATGAATATAAAGCGTTTATATCGTCAAACCATGTCCGTAAGATGATTTCATCCGCTTCAAATGCAGCTTTTCGGTACTGCACATGATGCTCAACCGCAACCATGGCATGTTTTAATTCAATATATTCTTTTAAGCCCAAACCCAAAGCATCAATATGTGCTGTTGCAACATCCTGCATCCAATGCATATAAACCACATTATTCACATGGCCCAACTGGTCGATATGTTCTGCTTGTACCTGAAGGTTTAAATCAAAAATACTACTCATAAGAACTCTATCTAATCCCCATTTCCTCGAAGAATGTCGCAGTGTACGCCAATCAAAGACAGCATCAAATTGCAAAAAATAAAAAACCACTCTTACGAGTGGTTTTTACACTTATTTATTGGATACGCATACCCAAGATGGCTGGTGTACCTTGTCGAATGATTCCAACCCGAGCAACCTGACCTTTTTTCAAATCAGATACAGCCTGAACAAAATCATTAGTATCAGTAATCAACTTGTTATTAATACGAGTGACAACATCTCCAGCGGTCATACCTGCCTGTGCAGCTGCTCCACCACGCTTCACTTCTTGAATGAGAACACCACCTTTTAGCTTTAATTGAGATGATTCAACTGGCGATAAATTACGAATCGCCACACCTAGAACAGGTCCTTTTGCTTGTGCAGTTGCATCTGACTTTGCTGGTGTATCATCTGGTGCAGTGGTCAGTGTCGCTGAAATATTGCGCTTTTTATCGTCACGTAAAATCTCTAACTGTACCGTTTGATTTGGCATAGTACGGTTTAAATAATTCAATAATTCAGATGTTCTTGAAATCGGTGTTCCATTAAATTTTAAAATAATATCGCCTGCTTTTAACCCTGCTTTTTCTGCAGGTGAATTTGGCTGTACATTAGTAATCAGTGAACCTTCTGGTTTCGGTAAATTATAAGATTCAGCCAAATTGCGGTCTAAATCCTGTAAATTGAAACCTAAATAAGAACGTGTGACTTTACCTGTTTTTTTCAGTTGGTCAGCAATGTCCATGGCAACGTCTATAGGAATCGAAAAAGACAGTCCCATATACCCGCCCGTACCACTGAAAATACGTGAGTTCACCCCAACCACTTCACCCTGTTGATTAAACAATGGTCCACCTGAGTTCCCAGGGTTTAAAGCTACATCAGTTTGAATAAAGGGTACAGACGTTTCCCCCATCATATTACGCATCTTGGCACTGACAATACCTGCTGAGGCAGAGTAATCAAAACCAAAAGGAGAGCCAATCGCAAGCACAGGTTCGCCTACACGCAGTTGGTCAACATTACCAGCACGCAATGATGGAAAATTCGTACCATTCACCTTAAGTAAGGCCACATCGGTTCGTTCATCGCTACCCACCACGGTCGCATCCAGTTCACGGCGGTCATTAAACATAATGGTGACTTTCGATGCATCTTCTACAACGTGGTGGTTTGTCAGCAAGTAACCATCTTTACTAATAAAAAATGCGCTGCCATAAGCCGTTTTTTCTTGCGGTGCTTGCTGCTGTGGAATAATGACTTGATTGCCAAAGAAACGCTTTAAAATTTCAGGTATCTGCTGTTGCATTAACTCTTCTTGAGTCATTTTCTTTACAACATTGACACTGACTACCGCAGGGCTGACTTGCTCAACTAAATTTGAGAAATCAACAGGTGCTGCCTGTGTTTGTACGGCAGCCATTGTGCATGCAACAGCAAAAAAACCAGTGTGTATAGCGCGACTTTTCATATCAAGCATTGACCTATGTGTTTGTTATCAATTTATGTATTAGCGTTTTTAGCATAAAGTTTGTCTATCTTGGGTAATAATATGTTCTATTATGTTTGTATAAACAGATGCTTAAACTTTGCTTAAAAAACAAGTTCTTTATTTATATTTTCCATAATTTGAATAGATATTGCCCTTGCCTTTTTGTGAAAAAAGCGCTGTGATTAGCAAACTTTTTCCAAATTAGCTGACGGACATGTCTAATTTAAGCACAACGCATCATTTTGATGTGATTATTGTGGGAAGTGGCGGTGCAGGCCTGAGCTTAGCCTTATCGTTGCCTCAACATTTCAATATTGCTGTTCTTGCAAAATCAAACCTGACCGATGCAAGTACCTTCTATGCGCAAGGTGGCGTTGCTGCTGTTTTAGACGAAACGGATTCTATCGAACAGCACATTGATGACACCATGATTGCTGGTGCTCATCTTTGTGAGGTTGATGCCGTTAAACAAACAGTTGAAGGTGGCAAACCTTCTGTTGATTTTCTGCTGAAACATGGCGTGCAATTTACCCTTGATGATCAAGAACAATTGCACCTGACCCGTGAGGGTGGGCATTCACAGCGCCGTATTATTCATGCTGCCGATGCTACAGGCCGTGCCATTTCAACAACCTTAGTTGAACGTGCAATTGAAAAAGACAACATCACTATTTTTGAAAATTATATTGCGATTGATTTAATCACCTCTCAAAAATTAGGCTTAGAAGAACAGAATAATCGGGCTCTCGGTCTTTATGTACTGGATGAAAAGACTGAAAAAGTCCATACATTTTTAGCACCTTTCACTGCTTTAGCCTGTGGCGGGGCAATGAAAGCTTACTTGTATACTTCAAACCCTGACATTGCAACGGGTGACGGTATTGCCATGGCTTTTCGAGCAGGCTGCCGCGTGGCCAATATGGAATTTAACCAATTCCACCCAACCTGCCTTTATCATCCACAAGCACGCTCTTTTCTGATTACTGAAGCGATGCGCGGTGAAGGTGCTTATCTGCGTCTACCCGATGGTGAACGCTTTATGTTGCGCTTTGATGAGCGCGCTGAACTTGCACCCCGCGACATTGTGGCACGTGCCATTGACTATGAAATCAAACGCTTAGGTATTCGTCATGTCTGGCTCGACATTAGTCATAAACCCGAAAGTTTCATTAAAGAACACTTTCCGACCTTGTATGCACGTTTGCTCGAACTTGGCATCGACATTACCCAGGAAATGATTCCTGTAGTTCCTGCTGCGCACTATACCTGTGGCGGTGTCGTGGTTGATGAACATAGTCAAACTGACATTCAAGGTTTATATGCGATTGGTGAAACATCATATACAGGTTTGCATGGTGCTAACCGTATGGCGAGCAACTCACTCTTAGAATGTTTTGTGTATGGTATGAGTGCTGCGGAACACATCGAGAAAAGTTTTGATTCAAATTACCAATCTCCAACGGCTCCAGCTTGGGACGATTCCCAAGTGACAAATCCTGATGAAGATGTGGTGATTTTGCAAAACTGGGATGAACTGCGTCAGACCATGTGGAACTATGTCGGCATTGTCCGCACCACAAAACGTCTTGAACGCGCACTCCACCGTATTGAAATGTTGAAGCGGGAAATTACCGAGTATTACCAAGATTATCAAGTTAGTAAGAACTTAATTGAGCTGCGGAATTTGGTTTTAGTCTCTGAAATGATCGTGCGCTGTGCTATGGAACGCAAAGAATCTCGTGGTTTACACTACACTTTAGATTACCCTGAGCTATCAAATGAACTGCGTAAAACGGTACTTACTCCGCCCAACTTCGAAGTTGAAACACCTTTAGTGAACAGTTAAATTTAACCCCTAATAAAAGCCTGACTATCAGGCTTTTATTTTAAAATTATTATCTTAGGATTTTGGCGGAATAGAATATGTGCCCACCACATGTGCAATCGGCTCATCCTTCCCGACAGAATATAACCACACATCACCAACCACCAGCGCTTTGCCTACTTTCATCAGTTTACACTCACCACGTATATTTGCTGAAGCAACAGGTTTACTGAGAAAATTAATCGAAAAATTAGTGGTCACAGCTAAACCGACTATCCCAATCTCTCCTAAAATAGCAATATACAACGCATAGTCAGCAAGGGTCATCATAGTTGGGCCTGAAACCGTACCGCCTGGTCGCAAGTCGCGGTCATCAACTTGATAGAGCACAGTTGCAGCACGCTCAGTGACTGACTCAATACAACATTTTTCTAAACTTTGTGGAAATTCCTTTTCTAAAAAAGCCACAATTTCGGTTAAGTTACTTTTCATTTTCCCTGCTATTTACAATCCTTTGTGACTGACTATAAAAGAAAAATTCATTTCACTACAATCCCGAAATGGAAATTTCAGGATAGTTTTTAGTTTAAATATTGCAACGCTTGTGCAAAAACCTGCTCTGGTGACTGGGTCGCATCCAAGCGTTTGACCCGCTCAGGATACTGCTCCCAGAGCTGCTGATAACCTGCCCGTACTTTTTCAAAAAAAGTGACTTTTTCTTGTTCAAAGCGGTCTAAAGCCCCACGTTCACGTGCGCGCGACATACCTGTTTCAATCGGTGCATCGAGCCAAAATGTAATATTTGGCATATGACTCACAAAGTGATCATTCAAGAGTTGCAACTTCGACTGGCTTAAACCGCGTCCTGCACATTGGTAAGCAAAGCTCGCATCGGTAAAGCGGTCGCATAGTACTGTTTTTTGTTCAGTCAATGCAGGAACAATCACTTGCTGTAAATGCTGTGCACGTGCTGCATACATTAACAATAGTTCCGTGTCATTTGACATCGACTCTTCATGATTAACAGAGAGTAACAAGGCACGGATTTGCTCAGCCATCGGTGTACCGCCTGGTTCACGGGTTAAAACAACCTGTTGGCCTTGTTGCTCTAGATGCTCATAAATTTTGCGAATCAGTGTGGTTTTACCGACACCTTCTGTGCCCTCAAAACTAATAAACATCTATTCACCTTTCTTGGTTTTTAAAACGCTGAGATATTCTTGTACAGCTTGATTATGCTGCTCCAAAGTCTCACTAAATGTGTGACCACCATTGCCCGTTGCAACAAAGTAGATGTTTTTGCTGTTGTCTGGATGCATGGTGGCTTCAATGGCTTTTTTACTTGGTAAAGCAATTGGCGTTGGCGGTAAGCCATTGATGGTATAAGTATTATAAGCGGTTGGCGTACGTAAGTCTTGGCGGCTAATATTGCCTGTATACTTATCCCCCATACCATAAATCACGGTTGGGTCCGTTTGCAAACGCATACCAAGTTGAAGGCGACGCGCAAACACACCTGACACTTGCTCCAGTTCACGGTCAACATTGGTTTCTTTTTCAATGATAGAGGCCATGATCAAGGCTTCGTATTTGTCTTTATACGGCAAATTTGCCGCACGGTTTGCCCACGCTTCATCTAAAGTTTTCATTTGGCGTTTGTATAAATCCGTTAAGATTTTTTTGTCCGACTCACCTTTAGCAAAAAAGTAAGTATCTGGCGCAAACAGTCCTTCTGCATGGTCATAAGGAATGTCTAAAGCTTTTAAAAGCTGATCCATGGGCAAATTAGACACTTCTTTTTTGACGAGAGCATCTTTTTTTAACGCTTCGACCAGTTGTTTAAAAGTCGTGCCTTCTATTACCAATATACGGTTCATTTGCGCATTATCGACATTGGAAATCATATCCAAAACTTGGCGAATACTCATACCTTCATGTACTTCATAAACGCCCGCTTTCAGCGTGTCATGAATAAAAATCTTTTGATAGAGCTTTAAAATAATCGGAAAATTTGCAATATCATCTTTGGCCAAACGGTCGATAAAACCAGAATAGGTATCGCCTGAATTAATGGCCAGTAATTGCTTTTTGCCTTCAATCGGATAGGACTTAAATAAACTTGACCACAGTACAACCATTACTAAAACAAGGATGCTTACAGCAATCAATAACAAAGCTTTGATTTTACGTTTGGGCGGTTGTATTTTCTTTTTCGATTTGGTTTTGGCTGCGGACATACTAGTGCATCTGATTAAGTTGAAGACGATAAAACAAATCTATACATGGTTGAGCATCTAAATGCTGATGGTTCAAACTTTTGGCTATTTTCATAGGGCTCAAGGCATTGCAAAAAAATACACTTTGAAAGTGTGGAATTTCTTCCATATCCACCATTCTCAGCTCACAGGCAATACCTTGCTGTTGCATACGCGCCAATATTTCTGCGCGCATAACGCCATGCACGCCATTATAACGAAGTTCAGGACTAATCCACCGATCATTTATCAGAATGAAACAATTACTGCTCACACCTTCAACAACAGAACCTTGTACATCGGTCACCAATGCTTCCAACCAGCCTTGCTGCTCTGCCTCACGCTTGAGTAAAACTTGCTCTAAACGATTCAAACTCTTCACACCAACCAACTGTGGCATATTCAAGCCCATCGCAAGTTGCAGCACTCCTGAATCAATTTCACTGTATGTCAACGCTTCTAATGCTTGCGGATAAAAAAAGACCCAAACATCCGCAGGCTGTGTTGGCAAACTATAACCTCGTTGCCCTTCACCCCGACTGACCACAATTTTCATAGTGCCATTTAAATTTACATGGTCTTGTTTGAAAAGTTCGATGGTTTGTTGAATATAAGATAAGTCTGCTGACAACAGCAAACGCTCACAGCCCAAATGCAAACGAGCTATATGCAATGACTCTAATTCAATCACACCATTACAAACTCTTGCCGTAGTAAAACATCCATCACCATAATGAAATGCACGGTCTAATAATTCTATTTGTTTGACTTTTTCTGCATTTTTATAGCATTGCATATCTATTTGCCTTGAAACAATGATCCGCCTTAGTTTAATGAATTCAGCGCAGAACCTCTTTTCATTTTTATTCATATAAAATTCGTTTTTTATTATTTTTTTAGCAATAAGACTCGCAGTATTCTTGGCTCATATTTAAAAACGCTTAAAATTTGAGGTCTCACATGAGCTTATCGAAGTTAAAAATCGGGGTACTAGCAACGCTAGTTTCAGTTACATCTTTTGGCGCAGTCGCAAAAGATTTTCTAAATGTCTCGTATGATCCAACACGTGAGTTGTATGAAAATGTCAATAAACAGTTTGGGGCATATTGGAAGCAGCGTACTGGACAAGACATCAACTTTAAACAATCCCACGGTGGTTCAGGTAAACAGGCGCGTTCAGTCATTGATGGTTTAGGTGCAGATGTCGTAACACTTGCACTTGCAGCGGACATTGACGTGATTGCTGAAAAAGCAAAACTCTTACCAACCAACTGGCAAAAGAAGCTTCCAAATAACTCGACCCCGTATACATCAACAATTGTATTCCTCGTACGTAAGGGTAACCCTAAAGGTATTAAGGACTGGGGTGATTTGGTTAAACCTGATGTTGCGATTATCACACCAAACCCAAAAACTTCTGGTGGCGCACGTTGGAACTATTTAGCCGCTTGGGCTTGGGCAAAGCATCAACCTGCGGGCAATGATGCCAAGGCACAAGAATTCGTGCGTAAAATTTATAAAAATACCAAAGTACTTGACTCAGGTGCACGTGGTGCAACCACAACTTTTGCTGAACGTGGCATTGGAGACGTCTTACTCGCATGGGAAAACGAAGCTCATTTAGCACTTCGTGAACAACCAGGTAAGTTTGAAATTGTGACTCCATCACTGTCTATCTTGGCTGAACCACCTGTTGCTATTGTTGAAAAGAATGCAGAAAAAGACGGCAATCTGAACTTAGCCAAAGCATATTTGAACTATTTATATTCGCCAGCGGGTCAAGAAATTGCAGCAAAAAACTTCTATCGCCCACGTAATGCAAGCGTCTTGAAAAAATATGCAACCACATTCAAACCGTTGAAATTGGTGACCATTGATAAAGAATTTGGTGGTTGGACCAAAGTACAAAAACAACACTTTGAAAATGGTGGTGTGTACGACCAAATCGTGAAAGCAAATACTGCAAAATAAGCAACGAATCAAGTAAACATCTGTAAGGGAGCATCGACATGATTCATACTGTAATTGTACCGGGCGTGGGTGGAAGTGAACATGACCACTGGCAATCATGGTTACAACGTCAGCTCAAGTCGTGCTCTCGTGTACAGCAACAGGATTGGAATAAACCTGTACTCCATGAATGGATTGAACAATTTGTCAAAACAGTGCAGTCCGTTTCAGAACCCATCCAAATTGTGGCGCATAGCTTTGGATGCTTAACCACAGTTGCGGCATTAGCTCAGCATCCAGAACTGAATCAGAAAGTTAAAAATCTTGTTTTAGTTGCACCAGCTAATCCCGCACGCTTTGGGGATTTAGGTTTTGCACGTGATAGTCAAAATGACTATCAGCAATACTTTCACCACCTTAAAATTCAAGTTCCGACACAAATGATCATTAGTGAAAATGATCCTTGGTTAGGTTTTGAAGATGCAATGCAACTTTCTAAAGCTTGGAAAATTAAACCTAAAAATTTAGGTCAAGTTGGGCATATCAATGTTGCATCAGGTTTTGGTCCATTTCCTGAAATTTATGATTTTTTGATTTCAGAAAATGTACTAAAAAATGTCGATTTCCGCAATGAAAGCAATTATTTATTTAAATTTGCTATTTAAACACTGCAAATAATGTTTGTGCCGAAATTTAGTTTTATTTGGGCTGACCACTTTTGAGTCAGTCTTCTCTCTTTGAGGAGTAATCATGTCGCAGCGATCCCGAGTGCTGCCAGGATTTGGTCTTTCTCTAGGCTTTACCCTAGCATATCTGTCATTAATTGTTTTGATTCCGTTGTCTGCCGTTTTTATTAAATCCTTAGGCATCGGTTGGGATGGTTTATGGGAAATTTTAAGCTCAGAACGTATCTTAAAATCTCTACAGCTCAGTTTTAGTGCTGCATTAATTGCTGCGTTTATTAATGTGGTCTTTGGTTTATTACTAGCATGGTGCTTGGTTCGTTATAGCTTCCCAGGCAAACGTATTGTCGATGCTTTGGTCGATTTGCCTTTTGCCTTACCCACTGCGGTTGCAGGTATTGCACTGACTTCTCTTTATGCGCCTACAGGCTGGATTGGTCAGTATCTTGAGCCTTTAGGGATTCAAGTGGCATACACTCCAATTGGGATTACTCTAGCCCTTATTTTTATTGGTATTCCTTTCGTAGTTCGTACCGTCCAACCTGTACTGAGCGACTTGGAAACTGAGTTAGAAGAAGCAGCATCGGCATTGGGTGCAAACCGTCTGCAAATTGTCACGAAAGTCATTTTTCCGATTTTATTTCCAGCACTTATCACGGGTTTTGCTTTGGCATTTGCACGTGGGGTCGGTGAATACGGCTCGGTGATCTTTATTGCAGGCAATCAGCCTTTCAAAACTGAAATTGCGCCACTCATGATTATTTCGCGTCTAGAAGAATATGACTATGCAGGTGCAACCACGATTGCTGTCGTCATGTTAGTGCTGTCATTCGCTATTTTATTCCTGATTAACTTGTTACAAGCATGGGCCAGCCGCCGCACAGGGAGAACTGCACGATGAATATCAACAGTAATGCACTGGCTGAAAAACTCCAATCGCGTGATGCGACACGTGAACCCACTTGGGTTCGCTACACCCTGATTACTATTGCTCTGCTGTTCTTTCTGAGCTGTTTGATCTTACCGCTGATTTTGGTGTTTGTTGAAGCCTTTAAACAAGGTGTGGGCGTCTATACCCAAGCCTTGGTTCATCCTGATACATTATCTGCAGTCAAACTCACTTTATTAACTGCTGTGATTGCAGTTCCACTAAATGTGGTATTTGGTGTTGCAGCAGCATGGTGTGTTGCCAAATTCAACTTCCGTGGTAAATCAATCCTAACCACGATTATTGATATGCCTTTTTCTGTGTCACCTGTTATCGCAGGTTTAATGCTGGTGTTGATTTTCGGTACACAAGGTTGGTTTGGCGGTTGGCTCATGGATCATGACATCAAGATTCTCTATGCTGTTCCTGCCATTGTATTGGCAACGATCTTTATTACTGTTCCTTTTGTAGCACGTGAGCTGATTCCTCTAATGGAAGCTCAGGGAACTGAAGAAGAAGAAGCGGCGATTGTCCTTGGTGCATCAGGCTGGCAAACATTCTGGAAAGTCACTTTACCGAACATTAAATGGGGTCTGATCTACGGCGTCATTCTATGTAATGCCCGTGCAATGGGTGAGTTTGGTGCGGTATCTGTTGTTTCTGGACACATTCGTGGTGAAACCAACACTTTGCCATTGCACGTTGAGATTCTCTATAACGAATATACTTTCAGTGCTGCTTTTGCTGTGTCTTCACTGTTGGCGCTATTAGCGATTGTAACGCTTGTTTTAAAAACATGGGTTGAGCTACGCCAAGAAAAGCAAAACAAACAAAATGATTCAACCGTTTAAAGGAATGACCTCATGAGTATTCAAGTTAAAAATATTGAAAAACACTTTGGTGCATTCCATGCGCTGAATAACATTTCCCTCGATTTTCCTGATGGTCAATTGGTTGCGTTACTTGGCCCATCAGGCTGTGGTAAAACCACTCTACTCCGCATCATTGCGGGGCTTGAGTCTGCAGATGGCGGTCAAGTCATCTTAGAAGGTGAAGATGCGACCAATGTCCACGTACGTGAACGTGAAGTCGGTTTTGTATTTCAGCACTACGCATTGTTCCGCCATATGACTGTATTTGAAAATATTGCTTTTGGCCTTCGTGTACGACCACGTTCAACACGTCCTTCTGAAGCTGAAATTAAAAAACGTGTCACACGTTTGCTGGATCTAGTCCAATTGGGCTTTTTGGCAGATCGCTACCCTGCGCAACTCTCAGGCGGTCAACGTCAACGTATTGCGTTGGCACGTGCTTTGGCCGTTGAACCACGTGTACTATTACTGGATGAACCTTTTGGAGCACTAGATGCCAAAGTACGTAAAGAGCTCCGTCGTTGGCTACGTACACTGCATGATGAATTACATATTACTTCCATCTTTGTCACCCATGACCAAGAAGAAGCACTTGAGGTTGCAGACCAAATCATCGTAATGAACAAAGGTAATGTCGAACAAATTGGATCACCACGTGAAGTGTATGAAAAGCCTGCAACACCGTTTGTATTCGATTTCCTTGGTCAAGCAAACCGTTTCGAAGGACAAAATAATGCAGGTACAATCCAGATTGGTGAAGACCGTATTCAATTAGACAGTTTACGCAATGCACCATCTGGTGAAGTCATCGCCTTTGCCCGTCCAGATGAATTACGTATCCATGCACAGCCTCAAGACAATGCCATTCAAGCAACCTTTGTTCGTGAATTATGGATTGCAGGAAAAGTAGTTGCTGAATTACATGACCGCCAAGGTAAACTGATTGAAATATCACTCACGGCAGAAGAAGCAAGATTACACCAATTTAGACCGAACCAAACGGTATGGTTAAGCCCTTCTAACTTACATTTATTTGCAAAACCTGCGGCTTAAAACCAAGATGAAGGGGCATGTTGAATGCCTGCTTCATGATAAAAGAGATCCAAAATATGAACTTTCAACAACTTAGAATTATTCGGGAAACGGTGAGACAAAATTTCAACCTTACCGAAGCCTCTGCCGCACTGTACACCTCTCAGTCAGGTGTCAGTAAGCATATTAAAGACCTAGAAGATGAACTAGGCGTTCAGCTGTTTATTCGTAAAGGAAAACGCTTACTCGGTTTAACCGAACCTGGTCAAGCCCTACTGGGTATTGTTGAACGTATGTTGGTCGATGCCGATAATATTAAACGTCTTGCAGATGATTTTAATCGTGTCGATGAAGGAACATTAACAATTGCAACAACGCATACACAAGCACGTTATGTATTGCCGCCTAATGTTAATCAATTTAAAAAAGAGTTTCCAAAAGTTCATCTCATTTTGCAACAAGCGAGCCCTGTAGAAATTACTGAGATGCTTCTTCAAGGCGAAGCCGACATTGGTATTGCGACTGAATCACTCACCGCAGAAGATAATCTGGCCAGCGTACCATTCTATAATTGGCAGCACAGTATTATTACCCCACAAAACCATCCACTGGCAAGAAAACAAAATATTAGTATTGTAGACTTGGCGGAATATCCACTGATTACTTATCATGGTGGTTTTACAGGCCGTTCAAAAATTGACAAAGCTTTTGAAGATGCTGGTGTAGATGTTGACATCGTCATGTCTGCTCTAGATGCCGATGTCATTAAAACCTATGTCGAACTCAACATGGGCGTTGGTATTGTCAATAATGTAGCCTATGATGTTGAACGCGACTATCGTTTAAAACAAATCCCAACCGATATTTTTGGTCTCAACACGACATGGATTGCCGTGCGTAAAGGTCACTTACTACGTGGTTATGGCTATGAATTTATTTCACTCTGCTCACCAGATGCGGATATTAAAGCACTGAAAAGAGTCGCTTATCCAGAAGACTAATTTATTAATACTTTCAAAAAGAGGCTAACGAGCCTCTTTTTTTCCGCTAAACGCGTACATTTCAAGTAAATATAGTATATGATTTAATCGCTTGATAAAAAAACTAATGAGCTCAAACAATGAAAAAGAAACTATTGAGCTTCCCTTTACTCTGTTTATATTCCTCAAAATTATGCTTTGCTGCTGCTTTTGAACTGTCAGGTCAAACCATACAACCTTTTTTTGAACCTAAAAATTATGCTGAGTTTTCTCTTGCCTACATCCAGCCACAAGTTTCTGGCCAAGTTCAGCATAGTGAGGCATTACAACAATTTGGTGTAACTGACTTTTCAACAGGAAATTTTAGTAATAAACAAGTAATGATGGGGGCTGCATTAAAATTAGAACTCAACCCTCAAGTCAAATTTGCAATCATTTATGACCAACCTTTTGCTGTAGATATCGACTATCGTTACCGTCCAATCATCTATGGAGAAAAACATGAAATCGAAGCAGCCAGTATAAATTTTAAGAGCCATAACCTAACTACACTTTTAGGCTATCAAATCACGCCCAATTGGGATGTTTATGGAGGACTAAGCTATCAAAGTCTTGAAGGTTCTTTAAACATGAAAGGCAAAACATATTCTGTGTTTGATGGTTATGATGCCGATTTTAAAAAAGATGAGGGTCTGGGCTGGTTAGCAGGTATAAGTTATCAGATGCCAGAGTATCATTTTAGAACATCTTTGACTTATCGCTCCCCCATCAAACATCAACTCAGCACAACCGAGTCTATCGAAATTGGTGTTAGCACCCCCAATACAACACATATAAAAACGCCCCAATCAGTCAATTTTGATTTTATGACAGGGCTACCCTATCAGAATCTTTTGTACGGTAGTGTGAGATGGGTCAATTGGGAAGAATTCGTCATTCATCCCCCCAAATTTGAAGCTGTCATTGATTATGCTGCAATATTCTACCCGGAAGTAAAAGATATCAAACTGATTAGCTATAAAGAAGATCAATGGTCTACAAAACTTGGGCTTGCACATTTATGGAATGAGAAATGGATCAGTGCATTAGAGTTACTGTGGGACTCTGGTACCAATAACCCTGCATCTACGCTTAATCCAAGTGATGGCTATAAAGGAATTGGGCTTGCCGGCATGTACAAATTGCGACCTGAATTGAATATTGCAATGGGTCTTTATTATTTTCATTTCGATACCCCAAAAGCGCCCAATGATTCAAATCCATTTGAAAGTATAACAGGGCTTTCAGCACTCAATGATAATGATGCATGGGCCTTTGGTATTCGTTTTGCCCATCATTTTTAAAATGAGACAAAATAACTAGACATAAAAAAACGAGCCTTGGCTCGTTTTTTTATGTCTTGAATTACCAGTGGTAACTGACACCCAATTTTGCAACTGGAAGCCATTTATATTTATCATCATTGGCAATCTTGCGTGCTTCATTATCTGCAGCTGTTTGACCTGAAGTCGAACCACCCACTTCAACCAAACCAGTCGAGTTCAAATCCACAGATGGATTACCAGTGTAGTAAGCACCAACTTCACCAAATACACCCCAGTTTTGATTAATCTTAGGAGCTAAACCAAAACCTAGATATGGAGCAATATCATTTTTATATGATAAAGAACCATCTACAGAACCACTACCTGATGGCGCATAAAAATTCTGACCATCAATCTTAATTGTATCGTTTGAGTTGTTCAGACGTTTGGTTAAGGCATAATCATTATCAATATAACCTACACCAGCAGCAACATATACGCCTTGAGCCCATCGGTTTGTACTTGCACCCCACGGACGAATTTCAGCATTTAAATATGCAAGGCTGTTATCCATATCCATGTCGTATTTTGTGCCGTCGATAGACAAATCATCAGACCATGAAATATCACCACCGTTATAACCTAAAGCTAAACCCACGTATGGGTTTGCTGTCCACAATAAAGCACCGCCGTAGCCTGTTGTACCCACTTCAGCACGGACGCCTGTAGGAATGAGTTTATTTTGGTCAAAAGCATAGCCATCTTTTACGACAGCATCATCAGCAAAAGCTGTACCTGCAACCGCTGACATTGCAGTTGCGATTGCAATTAAACGTAATGATTTCATGTTTTTCTCCTCTAAAAAATAAAGATTTTTTACATCATTTACCATTTTTTGATGAGCCCATCTTAAAACAGCCCCAGACTGTTTTTTATTCGAGATTTGCTCAGTTTTTGTTATTTTTTGATACATTTTAAGCTTTATTGTTGTTGTAAATAACATTTATTTACTTAATTTTTCAAACCCAACTAGCTTAAGTGCCTTATTCCCAATCATTCATTATTATTTCCGATCCTATGCTGTTTTTTCATCTATTCTCCGCACAATTTAGTGTAAAATCAGGAAAATTTTTTTTCTGGAAGGAAGATCATGTCTCAGCTTTCAACAATTATTGAACAAGCGTTTGAAGACCGTGCGAATTTTACAGCAGCGGACTGTTCTGCTGAAGTTCGTGCAGCAGTTGAAGAAGTCATTGCTGGTTTAGATAACGGGACATTACGTGTTGCTGAAAAAATTGATGGCGAGTGGGTTGTTCATCAATGGGTGAAAAAAGCCGTGCTTTTATCATTCAAACTAAATGACAACAAACCAATTGAGTCATGTGACCTTCAATTCTACGACAAAGTAGATACTAAATTTACAGGTTGGACTGAAGAACAATTTAAAACAGCAGGCGTTCGTGTTGTTCCGCCAGCAGTTGCGCGTAAAGGTTCTTTCCAAGCGAAAAACGTAGTGTTAATGCCTTCTTATGTGAACATTGGTGCTTATGTAGATGAAGGTACAATGGTTGACACATGGGCAACTGTTGGTTCATGTGCTCAAATTGGTAAAAACGTTCACTTATCTGGTGGTGTAGGTATTGGTGGTGTTCTTGAGCCACTTCAAGCGAACCCAACAATTATTGAAGACAACTGCTTCATCGGCGCACGTTCTGAAATTGTAGAAGGTGTGATTGTAGAAGAAGGTTCTGTGATTTCTATGGGCGTATTCATTGGTCAATCGACTAAGATTTATGACCGTGCAACTGGCGAAATTCACTACGGCCGTGTACCAGCAGGTTCTGTTGTCGTTGCAGGTAGCTTACCTTCTAAGTGCGGTACTTACAGTCTATATGCTGCAATCATCGTGAAAAAAGTAGATGCGCAAACGCGTTCTAAAACGAGCTTGAACGATTTATTACGCGACGAATAAACTTTTATTCATCTTGTTGCGGAGCTAAAGTTCCTCATCTCTACGGTTAAGACTAGCCGTAGAGATTTTTGTTTTTCTAACCTGTGGTTTAATTTTGCTATGAATACGCTTCGATCTTCTGCTATCCCTGTTTCTGACCCTTCTGCGGGTCTACGTATCACGGAGATCTTTTATTCTTTGCAAGGCGAAGCCAATACCTCTGGACTTCCAACAGTTTTTATTCGTTTAACAGGTTGCCCGCTTCGTTGTACCTATTGTGATACCACTTATTCATTTGAAGGTGGTGAGCGCCAATCTTTAGATCAGATTATTCAAACCACGCTTGGTTTTAAAACCCCTTATGTCTGCGTGACAGGTGGTGAACCCCTTGCACAGCCCAATGCCTTGCCTCTAATGCAACGTCTTGCAGATCTTGGCTGTGAAGTTTCTTTAGAGACCAGTGGTGCTTTAGATGTGTCTAAGGTTGACCCACGTGTTTCAAAAGTATTAGATTTAAAAACCCCAACTTCAGGTGAAGTTGCACGAAATTTGCTTTCGAATCTGGACCATCTAACCCAACACGACCAAATCAAGTTTGTGATTTGTAACCGTGAGGATTATGAATGGTCAAAACAGCAAGTTGAAGACTATAAACTCAATGAAAAAGTCAGCACAGTATGGTTCTCTCCTGCTTTTGCAGTTGAGAAAGGTGCTGCTCGTTTACCTCAACTTGCGCGTGACTTAGCGCAATGGATATTAGAAGACCATCTCCCTGTTTGCTTCCAACTCCAACTCCACAAGTTGCTTTGGAATGACGAAACTGGTCGTTAATGCATTGCCTATTCATCTTTAATTTATATTTGGAGAAATTTGTATGCGCCCTCGTGCCATAGTTTTGTTATCTGGCGGTTTAGACTCAACAACTTGTTTAGCATGGGCGCAAGCACAGTATGACTGTACAGCGCTCAGCTTTATGTATGGTCAACGCTCAACTACCGAGCTGGACGCTGCACGTGAACTGACGAAAAAAGCAGGTGTAGAACATCGTGTTATTAATATCGACTTAGGTAATTTAGGCGGTTCTGCGTTAACAGACCATAGCATTGATGTTCCAGATCATGAACAAGTCGGTATTCCTGTAACTTATGTTCCAGCACGTAACACAATTTTCTTGTCTTATGCATTAGCAGCAGCAGAAGTTTTAGATGCTGAAGCCATTGTGATTGGTATTAATGCTGTTGATTATTCAGGGTATCCAGACTGTCGCCCTGAATTTATTGAGGCATTTGCCAATATGGCTCGCCTTGCAACCAAGGTTGGCGTTGAAGGAAAACCTCTTAAATTTGAAACACCTCTGTTACATTTATCCAAAGCAAATATCATTCGCTTAGGTATAGAACATGGCGTAGACTATAGTCAAACGGTGTCTTGCTACCAAGCAGATGACCAAGGACGTGCATGTGGGAAATGCGACAGTTGCCGTCTTCGTAAAGAAGGTTTTGCAGATGCTGGCGTAGAAGATCCGACACGTTATATACCGTAATAACAAGGTACAGTTTATGAAAAATTTAAAATCAAACATTTTGCTTTCTACATTGGTGTCTGCAGCTGCATTGTTCGCAACAGCTTCACATGCTGCTGAATCGAACAAACTACAAGAAGCGTATAAAAGCACCAATGTAAAATCTGCATTGATCAATGTTTGTAAAGAAGAAACTGGGAAAAGCAAAAAGCTTAGCGCAGCGGAAGTAAGCAAATACTGTACTTGTGCAGTTGAAGCAGATGGTAAATTGACCAATGCACAAAAATGGGAAATCCAAAGTGCAATTAATCAAAAGAAAAGCCCATCTACTTTAGCTTTTGTACAAAAACAAAATAAAGACCTTCAAACATGTTTCGGTCCACAGTTAACAGGCAAATTAAAGTCTTTAACTGAAGAAGCAATGAAAGCTGCTCCGAAAAAATAATTCACAATATGTGAATGAAGCCTGCTCTATGCAGGCTTTTTTATATGCTTCAAAAGATAGAATATTTAAATATGCTTGTTGAATGGAATACAAACGTACAAGACCGCAAATTTGTTGCTTCTTACAGTGGTGGTAAAGACAGTAGTCTGGCTTTATACAAAGCCATACAAATGGGTGAAGCTATTGCATTGATTGTCATGTTAGAAGAGCAAGGCCAAAAGTCACGCTCACACGGGATGTCACTCGATATTATTCATGCGCAGGCAAAAGCAATTGGGCTTCCCATCTACAGTGCCTCTGCAACGTGGCAAGACTATGAGAACCAGTTCATTCAACTGCTACAAAAAGCTCAAAGTTTAGGTGCAGAAACCTTAGTCACAGGTGATATTGATTTAATGGCACATGCCGAATGGAATCAATCCGTTTGCGATAAAACTGAGCTCAGTTTATGTATACCACTGTGGCAACGCCCACGTTTAGACATTGTGCATGAGTTTATTCGACTCGGTTTTCAAAGTATCATCGTTACAGTCAACTTAAATTTAGGGATGAAAATTGAGGATTTAGGTCAAGCGCTTAGCCTTAAATATATTGATGCATTGGTTGCAAGAGGCATTGACCCTTGCGGCGAAGCGGGTGAATTCCACACCACGGTGATTGATGGCCCAATTTTCAAACATCCACTTTCAGTCGTTAAAGGTGATATTCTGTATCACGAAAATTATGCCTTTTTACCACTTGAATTAGAACAGCGCGACATTTAAGGATAGAACATGACTGATACGATCCAACTTCCAAATCAGAACTTTCCAGCGACAACAGGCAACGTAAACTTAACTGAAGTACCGACTGAATGGCTGATTGTGTATTTTTACCCGAAAGATTCAACACCTGGTTGCACAACTCAAGCCGTTGGTTTTTCATGTTTAAAAGATCAGTTTGATGCCCTGCAAACCACAATTATTGGTATTTCACGTGACTCGGTTAAAGCGCATCAGAATTTTACAGAAAAGCAGGCTTTAACCATTAATTTAATTAGCGACAAAGAAGAAGTGCTGTGTAAACACTTTGATGTGATTAAAGAAAAAAATATGTATGGTAAAAAAGTGATGGGCATTGAGCGCTCAACGTTTATTTTTCATAACGGCAAACTGGTGAAAGAATATCGTAAGGTGAAAGCCGCGGGGCATGCGGAACAAGTTTTAGAAGACTTAAAAGCATTACAAGCTTAATTCACATCAGCCCGCAGATGCGGGCTTTGTTCTGTGTGATTTTTTTATTTCATAGATTTTATTGTACATGCTTTTTATTTCACAAGCAGTGAAATAGCGATCCCCCACATCACCAGTGCAATGATCGCATCGAGGACATTCCACGCTTTCGGATTTGAAAAAATGGGAGTAAGCATAC
Source organism: Acinetobacter sp. SW-226 (assembly GCF_055632855.1). NCBI lineage: Bacteria > Pseudomonadati > Pseudomonadota > Gammaproteobacteria > Moraxellales > Moraxellaceae > Acinetobacter > Acinetobacter sp. SW-226. The sequence goes on from NZ_CM145752.1 coordinate 2,333,540, forward strand.
GAGCACCATAGCCCAAAGCAAAAAAGAATAACCAAGACGCACACACTGCCCCTAGGGCAAAGTACGCAGGTTGCTCAAACTGTGTTGAAATTGAACCCAGTAAAATAACTGTATCTAAGTACACATGCGGATTAAGCCAAGTCAGCGCTAAACACAGCAAAATAATATTTAACAGCTGATGCTTTTCAATGGCACTTGCTTCCAAGCCCTGCTGTGATTTGAAGGCCCGTAGTAAATGTTGAAATCCATAACAAAATAAAAAAAGCGCCCCTGCCCATTTGGCAAACTGAATAATTTCAGGATAGTGCTGAAGCACTTTTGAAAAGCCAGATACACCCAATACAATTAAAATCGAATCTGATAATGCACAAACAAAACATACCCAAAAAACAAACTGCTTTTTGAGGCCTTGTTTCAGCACAAATGCATTTTGCGCACCAATAGCAATAATAAGACTCATCCCGACTGCAAGCCCTTGCATATATGTACTTAACATTTTGACTTTTCAACTTAATTGATAATGTCAGGATTATCTTTCATTTTTGATTAAATTAAGTATTATTTAGAAAATATCAATATAACTAAAATATTTTTAGTTTTAAGTGAGTCTCGATTATGCTCAATCATAAACAGTGTGATGCATTTTTAGCAGTAGCAGAAACAGGAAGTTTTGACCTTGCTGCCGAACACTTATGCATTACCGCTTCTGCCGTCACTTTACGTGTACAAAGCCTAGAAAAAAGTTTGGGACATTTATTGATTGTACGAGAAAGACCCTGCCGTCCCACCCAAGCTGGACAATCGCTGTTACATTACTTGCAGCATAGTCGTCTGCTAGAGCAAAGCTTCATTCAGAACCTTACTGGTCATATAAACACCTCTGCTTTTTATCAGATCAACATTGCAACCAATGCCGACTCTTTAGCCACATGGCTTTTACCCGTGTTACAGCCAACATTGATTGATGAAAAGATTGTGGTACATTTTCAGGTCGATGACCAATCACAAACTCACCATTTACTTGAAGCTGGTTTAGTGAATGCCTGCGTGACGGATGAATCTCAAGCCATGAAAGGCTGCGTGGCCGAATATCTTGGGGATATGAACTACCGTTTTGTTGCAACACCTACTTTTACACAGCAATGGTTTAACCAAGGTGTAAACCGAGAATCATTACGTGCTGCTCCAGCCCTAATCTTTAATGCAAAAGATGTGCTCCATACGGCCTATATCCAACAAAAATTCGGACTTAATCCAACTCAATATCCGCATCACTTTATTCCATCTTCCAGTGCATTTTTTGATGCGATTACCTTAGGACTCGGCTATGGCTGGTTACCTTACTATCAAGCCAAGTCTTGTTTGGAAGAAGGCTCATTGGTTGAAGTGGATCCTCAGCTCAATATTGATCAACCTTTGTATTGGCACCATTGGAAACAGCAGTCGGTGCAATTAAATGTGCTGACAGATATCTTGGTGAAAAAAGCACACGCAGAGATGAATGAGCAAAAAGTTAACTCAGAATTCTAAGCCACGCAAGCTATTGCACTTTCCACTGGCCTGACAGTTGAATATTCACTTTTTCACCTACACCACCAATCGCTTTTTTCATACCGAAATCACTGCGGTTAATCATGGCTGATGATTGAACGTCCAACAAATTAGCAGTATTTGCACTCGGTTTTAGCGTGGTACTAAATGTGACAGGTTTGGTGATGCCGCGAAGTGTTAAATTCCCAGCAATATTATATTTCCCCCCACCCAAATCTTTAAAACTGGTGCTTTTGAACGTGGCTGTTTTGTATTTGGATGCATAAAACAAATCTTCACCCAAAATCATATTTTTCAATGAAGGCTTGCTCAAGCTTAGGCTATTTACATCCATAACAAAATTTGTCGAAGCATGCTGTGGTGCTTTAGCATCAAACTGCATGCTGGATTGCACACGATTGAACTTGGCTTTTACTACAGTCACACCTAAGGATTTAATTTCAAAGCCTACATTGCTTTGTGGTGTCAACGTCCAAGCTTGAGCTTGCGCGTGTGTACTACAGGCAAATATAACACCTGCAATCATCAAGGTATTTTTAATGACAGTATTAGATATCGTCTGTTGTTTTCTATCCATTGCAGTTGGTCCTCGTCGAAATATTTTTATTCGACTGAGAACCTTAGTCTAAATTGGATGTGTCCTGAGTTAAAAATTTGTGTTGCAACTGTTTATAAATTTCACTTTGTTGGAATTTATGTAAAAAATCACTCGTCCCTAAAGGAAACGCTTGTTCTAAAATTTCCCCACGATAGTAAGCTTCACGAACAGGTGTAGCAGACATCGCATCTTGCAGGCTATCGAGTTCTACCATTTCCCACTCTGGAAAAAGCTGTAAATAATATGATGAATCGTCTTTAAAATGGCCAATGAGTCCAACTTTAGCATCAGGTGTGACTACATGATTCACTAATTTCTTTACCAGTTGCACCCATTTAACATCATTATAAACGTCAATTACATGTACAAAGTGAATCCGTTTTTGATGCGCTTCTGAAAAGTTAGATAAAATCATTTCTTCACGTTCAGCCGCTAAGAATGGATTTTTCGTATTTCGTTCATTTTGCGCAGAGCCTAAAGCCAAAATGACATTTTGACTTTGTTCCAAAGCAATCTTGATGGTTTGCATATGTGCCAAGTGAAATGGCTGGAAACGACCAATGAATACGAGATAATCAAATGTATATGGCATAAATCTTTTACTTTTTTATGAACTGGTCAGTTATGTCGATCATAAAATTATGCGACATAATGAACCCATAAAATTAAATCAGACTTTCAAGCAAGGATAGTACGATGACACTGAGCTGTATTCAACAACCTCATCAACATTTGAATGCAAAATTAGATAATGGTGTACTGACATTAGCCATTAATCGTCCTGAAGCAAAAAATGCATTGTATAGCGAACTTTATTTGTGGATTGCAAAAGCTTTAGATGAAGCAGATCAGGACAATAGCGTTCGTACCGTGATTCTACGTGGTGAAGATGCAGACTTTACCGCAGGCAACGACATGCAAGACTTTATGAAATCTGCGGCGCAAAAAGGCCAAGCACCTGCATCTGAAGGCCCTCCATTTATTTTACTCAAATCTGCAGCGAAGTTTTCTAAACCATTGATTGCTGCTGTACGTGGCGTGGCGATTGGTATTGGAGTAACGATCTTATTACATTGTGACTTGGTGTATAGCGACAACACTGCCCTATTCCAAATTCCATTTGTCAGCCTTGGCTTATCACCTGAAGGAGCTTCGAGCAAATTATTGGTTGAACAAGCGGGTTACCACAAAGCTGCGGAATTATTGCTGACTGCTCAGAAATTTGACAGTGCAACTGCAGTTGCTGCAAATATTGTGAACAGTATTGAAGATGATGTATATGCAGTAGCAGCTAAAAAAGCAGCACAATTGTCTGCTTTACCTTTAGCATCCTTGGTTAAGTCTAAAGGCCTGATGAAACATAATGTGAATGAAATTGTAGCTTGGATTGATCATGAAGCTGAAATTTTTATGGATCGCGTTGGTTCGCCTGAAATGATGGAAGCTGTAGCAGCATTTATGCAAAAACGTAAACCTGATTTTTCCCAGTTCAATTAAGGCTTTATAACTTGACTGAAAAAACCACTACGTTTATTAAAACGCAGTGGTTTTTTTACTTTTAGTCCCAACATATTTTAAAACCCAATCTGGAAATACTTCTTATGTCGAACACTACAGAAAAAAACGCTATTTTGAGCCCGCGCCACAAGACATTGATGTTGAGAATTTTAAAAAAGTCATTCAAAGTCGCCGTTCTGTTCGTAAATTTACGGATAAGACCATTCCAGCCGAAGTGCTTGATGACTGTTTAGATTTGGCACTACTTGCACCAAATTCATCCAACTTACAGCCTTGGACTTTTTATGTGGTTCAAAATCCAACGAAAAAGAAACTATTGGTTAAAGCTTGCCTAAATCAGCTTGCAGCAAAAACAGCGTCAGAACTGATCGTGTGTGTCGCACGTACTGACCGTAATGATGAAATGGCAAAACGTAACATTACAGAGTTCCCTTTCCCTGAAGCCCCTGCAAGTGTACTCAAATATTACAAGTTTATTCCTTATAACTATAAAACAGGTTACTTAAATGCGTTAGGTAACTTTAAGAAAGTTGCTTTCAAAATCGCACGTAGCTTAGACAAACAACTACCCGTAACCACATTTAACCAAGCAGATACAAAACTTTGGGCAAGTAAAACCACAGCTTTGGCTTGTGAAAACCTTGTCCTAGCTTTACGTGCCTATGGTTTTGATAGTTGTATGATGGAAGGTTTTGATGAGCCTTTGGTTCGCAAAATTTTGAATCTAAACGAGCAGCAATATCCTGTGATGGTGATTGGTGCAGGTGAGCGTGCGACCGATGGGGTGTTTTTCCCGCAGTATCGTTTTGATCGTGAGTTATTTATTCAGAAGGTTTAATATTAGTTTTCTCAATGGAATCTTTTCATTAAAGTTTTAATTTCAGGATTAACCTTCGGTTCGACCTACTTTTCTTTCGGGAAAAGTAGACAAAACCATTGTCATTCGCAAAACTCGTTCTATTCCGTCGTTTATCAATTTAGTCGCAGAAACTTTATCTAATAAATTAAGTCCTGCCTCAAACAGTTGCGAATGCCGTTAACGTGTATCAAATATATTTTTAGGTTCATCATTAAAGTACATCGACCATCTGAATAAACTCAAAAGCGGGTTCTTCATAGGGATGACTTAATTTTAAAGCCTTTGCCACAGCAGAAGCCTTTTCCTCTGGAACAATGGTTTCCACCCGCCACTCTGGAATTTTCTCCAAAGCATCCAACTCACCTATAAACGGATTTGCGCCTTTTACAGGTTTAAACTGGCCTGTACCTAGAACCTGCCAAGCACAGTGTTCATAGTTTCCTATGCCACCAGCCCCTGCTTCAAAAATGGCAAGTTTGGTGGATGCAAGGTGAGATTCGGGAACATAGTAGATGAGTTTGAGCATTAATATTGTCTAATTTATCGAGTCTAACTTTTATAGCATATAACTTTGAATATGCTTCAATAGCTTCTATTACATCTTTTTTTTCATCATAAAAATTTGGTTGAGGTTGTTTATTCAATATAATCTTCTCAATCATGTCATCTTTAAGCTTAATAGATAACATTTTAGGAGAGTTTAGTTCATCAAAATTATTATAAACTGTCTTATGGGACTGATGTATTAATTTTAATTTTCCATATTGAACAATTAATAAAACATGCAACACTTTTTCAATTTCATTTCTAAGTTTATCTACAACCCCAAATTTTTGAACTTGCTCATAGACATTAAGAAAAGTTTTTATTCTTGGGTCAACTCTGCTTAAAGTAGTTTGAGAATCTTGTAATATTTGAGGAATCATTAATCTAAATAATTCAGTCTTAGCTTCTTGTAATTCTTCAATCTTTTTTTCTGCCTCATTTTGTTAAATCTTTCAATTTAACACCATTTCCTGCAATCGAAAATTCCTGAATTTCCGCAGCAAAAGCGATAATCAATCCAATCACTGAAAAACCAAGTACTAAAGCTACAAATTCTGAACCAGTTATTTTATTTTCGAAAAAGATCAAAAGCCATAAACCACAGACTATTCCGACCAAACCAACAAGGATTCCAAAAATAGTATTAACTTTTGATTTACTCTTTTTATCTTTCAATTTTTATCTCATAAAGTTTTATAACTAACCCATGATATCAAAAGAAAAAAAATAATTAATAATATTTGATCACATAACTAGCGACATAGATGTCACGCGTCAGACTGTCAAACAAAACCGCTCCATCAGCCTGACCAAGTATTTCTATTCCCTTACAGAAATAGACTCTTTATGTTTCAAAAGTAATATCCTTCTATTAAAAAAACCGCCTCACGGCGGTTTCTTCATTCTCTAAATTACATCTGCAACGCATAACCCAAAATCAAAAAGATCAATTGCAAGCTCAAAATCACAGCAAACAACTTCCATCCTTTTTTACGCAACGCAGACTTATCGACTGCTTCGTATGTAACTGTTTTAATCATGTCATCACCTCATACATGAGTGTTGATACTGAAATTGTTTAGTAATCCATCTTTCTTCTATTTTGCATGATATTTGTGCATTTATTACACAATATCACTTTCACACAAATATAAAAGCAAAATCTAAACCAACATCAGCGGGAGAAATAAAAAATTAAAAAACAAAAAAGATGATTCAATAAAAAAGCCACCCGAAGGTGGCTTTTAAAACACTGACTTCAGATTAACCAATGAACTTACGTGCATTGCGGAACATACGTAACCATGCACCGTCTTCAGTCCACTCTTCAGGCTTCCAAGAATGCTGTACAGCACGGAAGTTACGTTCAGGGTGCGGCATCATAATCGTTGCACGACCATCTTTCGATGTGACACCTGAAATCGCTTCTGGTGAACCATTCGGGTTCATTGGATAGTGCTGAGTTGGATTCCCTTGACTATCAACATAACGCAAGATCACTTGATGACCTGCATTTAATGCAGCCAAGTTATCCGCGCTTGTCACCACACGACCTTCACCATGTGCCACAGCGATCGGTAGGATTGAACCTTCCATACCTTCTAACAATACAGAGTTCGATTTTTCAACACGAACGTTAACTGCACGTGCTTCAAACATCTCAGAAGTGTTGCGATGGAAACGCGGCCAAGCTTCAGCACCCGGAATCAGTGGAGCCAATTGCGACAACATTTGACAGCCGTTACAAATACCAAGAGAGAACGTTTCATCACGGTTGAAGAATTTTTCAAATTGGTCGCGAAGTTTCGGGTTGAACAAAACTGATTTCGCCCAGCCACCACCAGCACCCATGACATCACCGTAAGAGAAACCACCACATGCCACAAGACCTTCAAAGTCATCTAGGCTGATACGACCTGCAAGTAAGTCGCTCATGTGCACATCTACAGTGTTAAAACCAACTTTGTCGAATGCCGCAGCCATTTCAACATGACCATTTACGCCTTGTTCACGTAAGATCACCATGTTTGGACGACGTTCGTTGATATACGGTGCTTCAATTGGCTCATTCAAATCAAATGTAGGTTTTGCAATAATACCTGCATGTGATTTGTCCGTGATCAATGCAAATTCTTGATCCGCTGTTTCCACGTTATCACGTAGACGTTGAATCTGATGTGACACTTCAGTCCACGCCACTTGCAAGTCTGCACGTTCAAGCACTAATCCATTTACAGTCAACTGATCAGTATTGTTTACCTTACCAATCACCGCAATTGCATCACATAATATAGATGCCGAAACTTCGTCTGCAAGTGTTGCCCAATCAGATGCGCTGATTTGAAGCACTGCACCAATTTCTTCTGCAAATAGACTTGCAGTTGATTGATCTTCTAAAGCCACACCGAGACGTGCTGCAAACATCATTTCCGCAACAGTTGCAAGCAAACCACCATCACCGATGTCGTGGTAAGCCTTAATTAAGCCACGGTTGTTCCAATCTTGAACCAATGCAAAGAAAGCTTTGAACTCATCAAAACTATCCACATCAGGTGTCACTGAACCAATCGCTTTATAAACCTGAGCAAGGATCGAACCACCTAGACGGAACTGACCTTTAGAAAGATCAATACGAACCAGTACTGATTCTTCGTCTTTCAATTCAGGCGTTAAGGTTTTACGTACATCAGTTACAGGAGCAAAGGCTGTGATTACCCCTGACATCGGTGAAGTCACCGATTTGTCTTCGCCTTCATCATTCCAAGTAGTACGCATTGACAATGAGTCTTTACCCACTGGAATTGCAATACCGAGTGCAGGACACATTTCCATACCGATGGCTTTTACACCTTCGAATAAAGCTTGGTCTTCACCTTTTTGCCCAGCCGCCGCCATCCAGTTTGCAGACAATTTAATGTCACTGATCTGGTCGATTTTTGCAGACATAATATTTGAGATCGACTCTGCAACTGATAAACGCGCAGATGCCGCAGGATTTAACAACGCAACGGGGGGACGTTCGCCCATAGCCATTGCTTCACCTGTGTAACCTTGTAAGCTTGTTGTCGTCACTGCTGCATCTGCAACAGGAACCTGCCAACGGCCTACGAACTGATCACGTGCAACCATACCTGTAATTGAACGGTCACCAATGGTGATCAAAAATGATTTCGATGCAACCGTTGGGTTTTTAAGTACACGGTAAATCGCATCTTTCAAATCTGTAACTTTAGATGCATCAAAGTCATCGCCTTGACGTTCAATCGTTTCATACGAACGGCTCATACGAGGTGTGCCACCTAGCATGACTTGCATTGGCATATCCACGGCTTTATTGTCAAACAATGGATCGTTCACCGTCAATTGACGCGCTTCAGTTGCTTCACCTAAAACGGCAAACGGACAACGTTCACGCGCACATAATGATTCAAATAGTTCTAAAGAACTTGGACGAATCGCCAACACATAACGCTCTTGCGCTTCGTTTGACCAGATCTCCATTGGAGACATGCCCGGCTCAAGCGATGGAATCTTACGCAAATCAAGAATCGCGCCCAGTTCGTGGTCATTCACCAGTTCAGGCATTGCATTTGAAACACCACCTGCACCCACGTCATGCACAGACACGATTGGGTTGAAGTCTTCCATACGCCAGCATGCATCAATCACTTCTTGGCAACGACGTTCCATTTCAGGGTTTTCACGTTGTACAGAAGCGAAGTCTAGGTTTTCACCGAGTTTACCGCTGTCCACAGAAGATGCCGCACCGCCACCAAGGCCGATCAGCATTGCAGGGCCACCAAGAACAATCAGTAAATCGCCTGGTTGAATCGCATCTTTTTCCACGTGGTCTGGACGGATGTTACCGTAACCACCAGCAATCATAATTGGCTTATGGAAGCCTTTCACATCGCCATTCACGTTTTGCTCAAAAGTACGGAAGTAACCGTTTAACGCAGGACGACCAAACTCGTTGTTGAATGCAGCACCGCCCAAAGGCCCCTCAATCATGATTTGAAGTGGCGATGCCATACGAGATGGTTTACCGTAGTTTTCTTCCCAAGGCTGTTCAAAGCCCGGAATATTTAAGTTTGAAACCGTAAAGCCTGTTAAACCTGCTTTTGGTTTACCACCACGACCTGTTGCGCCTTCATCACGGATTTCACCGCCTGAACCGGTCGCAGCGCCCGCAAATGGCGCAATCGCTGTTGGGTGGTTATGCGTTTCCACTTTCATGAGGATGTGAGCGGCTTGGCTCTTATACTTATAAACGTGGTGACCAGTCGCTTCATCTTTCTTCGGATAGAAACGCTGAGTATCAAAACCAACAATCACTGAAGCATTGTCTTTATATGCTGACAATACATCTGTTGGTGATTCTTTATAGGTGTTTTTAATCATTTGGAACAATGACAATGGCTGTTTTTCACCATCAATTGTCCATTCAGAACCAAAGATTTTATGACGACAGTGCTCTGAGTTTGCCTGAGCAAACATCATCAGTTCGATATCGTGTGGATTACGACCGAGCTTGTTAAAAGCAGCAACTAAATAATCAATTTCTTCATCAGAGAGTGCAAAACCAAACTCAGAGTTCGCTTTTACTAAAGCATCTTTGCCCTGACCTAAAATGTCGATTGCATTTAAAGGCTTTGGAGCCGTTTCAGAGAACAATGCAGCAGCGTCTTCAATTTGATTGAACACACTTTCAGTCATACGGTCATGTAAAACTTGTTTTACTGCATCCGATACTTCAGAAATACCTTTTAAAGTAAACAAAACACCGCGTTCTAAGCGGTGTATCGGGGTATTACAGTTAGCAAAAATATCCGTTGCCTTTGATGACCACGGCGAGATTGTACCTACACGTGGCGTCACAAGGACTTGAACTTCATCACTTGTCGCTTCGCGAACTTGGAAGGTTGCGCCATCATTTAATAGCTGCAAAGCAGATTGCTGTTGTTGCTCGTCGAGCGCTTGGTCGAAAAGGTAAACCCATTGGCTTTCTATTGATTGAACAGAACTGATAGACGATAGACGTGTTAAAAGTTGTGTTTGCTTAAAAGAAGAGTGTGCAGGTGCACCGGCAACGATAAACATGCTGTTTTTGGCTCCACGGGCAGGTCTAGACAACCTACCTCAATGTGACTTGAAGAGAGCGCATATTCTACTGTGTATTGCCAAAATCAGCTAGTCGTCTACGACTTAAAAAAGTGAGATTTCTTTGTTTTAAAAGATCAATTTACTTTGACTTTAAAAATCAAACATGATTAGTAACAAATGTTTTAAGGGATAAATTTCAAAGATGCCCGACTTTTGGGCTTTTGTTGGGTTCTAAAAACCATTTTCAATTGATACTCAGGCTACAAATAAAGAAGTTGATAGCCTCCTTGAGAACAAACAAGACTGCTTTAAGATGTTCTATTGATGAAAACTTCATACTGCGTAAATTAAAAGACAACTTATGTCGCAGCCCTCTAGAGCTCGTCACACTTTTTTGGCATGATGAAGCCAATAACTCACTGAATAACGATAAATGATGCAAATGCGTTGGTTAGAACTGCTCTCAACAGTTCGTATTGGAAGTAAAAAACAAAACACAGAATTGGCACGCAGCCCATTTCACAAAGATTATGACCGAATTATTTTTTCCCAAAGTTTTCGCCAACTGAACCGAAAAACCCAAGTCCATCCACTAACTCAACACGATGGCATTCATACTCGTTTAACCCATTCACTCGAAGTCTCCTGCATTGGGCGCTCTCTCGGCATGCTCGCAGCGGAAAAAATCAAAGACGAACTACCAATGTGGATTTCCCCTGCCGATGTTGGAGCCATTATTCAAGCGGCTTGTTTAGCACATGATATTGGGAACCCACCGTTTGGTCATGCAGGTGAATATGCCATTCGTGAATGGTTTGATGATGCATCACACGGCAACTTTTTGGAGAAACTTTCCGCAGAGGAACAAGCTGATGTGCGTCAGTTTGAAGGCAATGCCCAAGGTCTGCGTCTACTGACTAAAATTGACTATCATCCTAATGATGGTGGCATGCGTCTAACCTATGCAACATTGGGAGCTTACTTAAAATATCCGTGGCTATCGAAAACCATCGAATCACAAGGCGATACCCCAGCCAGTAAACGTGCCAAATTTGGCTGCTATCAAGCAGAAAAAGAAATCCTGCAACAAATCGCAGAGCAACTCGGACTGATTCAACTGGGTGAATATCATTATTGTCGCCATCCACTGACTTATTTACTTGAAGCAGCAGATGATATTTGCTACGCCCTGATTGACCTTGAAGATGGCATCATTTTAAACATGTTGTCTTATGAAGAAGTTGAACCGATTTTTTTAAGCTTGCTTGGTGAATATAGTGCGCCAGTAGAACTCTCTATGCCAGATACCACGTGGCAGCAAAAAATTGCAGCGTTGCGCGGACGGGTGATGAAACGTCTGGTTGAAGAAGTCACATCCGCTTTTGCCAAGCATCATTTTGAAATTTTAAGTGGACAACTGGCTGGCAGTTTATTGCAATACTGTGCTGCTGATATTGAGTTAGGCATTAACCGTGCTAAGGATTTAGCCCGCGATAAAATATTTGAACACCCGCAAAAAGCTGGTTTGGAAATTATTGCTCATCAAAGTTTGCAAAATATTTTAGATGCCTTTATTCCGCTCACTACACCGCATAAAACCTTAAGTTTTAAAGAGCAGCGCTTAATGGCCATTTTATGTCGTTCTGGTGCACACTTTGGCAGTAACCATTATGAAAATATCATGCAGGTCTTAGATATTATTTCTAAGTTTTCAGACCACCAAGCCTATAACTTGTCTCAGGAATTACAAGGTAATAAAGCAGGATTGATTTAAACCTCTCATCAGCATCCAATTTGATGATAAAGCCATCAATCCGAACTCAATTTTCCGTGAGTCTTTTGCCTTTCTGCGCAATGCTCACTACTATGCAACCATTGATAAAAAAGTGAATCACACAACATGATCGGATGTCTTATTGGTGAAGTCTTCGCACTAGAAGCACCCACCGTACTTTTAAATGTAAATGGTGTCGGTTATGAAATTGATACACCACTGACGACCTTCTGCCAACTACAAAAAGGCCAGAAAATTACCTTATGGACACACCTTGCCGTGCGTGAGGACGCTCAACTACTTTATGGCTTCCTGCACCAACAAGAAAAAATCATTTTTCGCACGCTGTTAAAGGTCAACGGTGTCGGCCCTAAAATGGCTTTAGGCATTCTGTCCACACTCAGTGTCGATATGCTCATTCATACTGTCGAACATGAAGATATCAATACTCTGGTTAAAGTACCGGGCGTGGGTAAAAAAACCGCTGAACGTTTGATGATTGAGCTACGTGATCGCTTTAAAGCGATGTCTTCAGGCACAGCGCCAAGCAACTCAACCGTTGAACAAATCCAGTTCACAGGCAACTCTGCCGTTGCAGAAGCCGAAGCTGCATTGCAGTCTTTAGGGTACAAACCTCTAGAAGCACAGAAATTGGTCAATGCTGCAAAAGGTGATTTTACTGAGGCGAGCGACATCATCCGCGCCGCACTCAAATCCATGAATAAATAATTCAAATAGACACACCAATACACCTAAATTGGATACACGAAGGCGACATGGATGTCGCCATGTTGGATTGGGATATAAGGACATATCCTCAATCCAACACAAGATTTACTTGCGGACTTTTAAATATATTTAAAAGCCCTCATTTTGATCTTTCAAAAGTAAGGCAATGCCTACACAATGGTACCTAAACACAAATCATAATTTGAGGCTGTGCCTCGAAAGTTCAGCCAGAGATTGATTTAACTATATGCAAGACCGTCTCATCGGTGGTTCCGAAAAACCCGAAGATCATATCGACCGCGCAATCCGCCCGACCTCACTCGATGACTACATCGGTCAACCCGTGGTTCGTGAACAAATGGAAATCTTTATTGGTGCAGCCCGTGGTCGTGGTGAAGCCCTTGATCACACCTTAATTTTTGGTCCACCGGGACTGGGTAAAACTACACTGGCCAATATTATTGCCCGTGAAATGGGTGGAAACCTCAAGTCGACTTCGGGCCCTGTACTAGAACGTGCTGGGGATTTGGCAGCCATGCTGACCAACCTTGAAGAAGGTGATGTGCTATTTATTGATGAAATTCATCGTCTTTCCCCCGTGATTGAAGAAATTCTGTACCCTGCGATGGAAGACTACCAACTCGATATTATGATTGGTGAAGGTCCAGCGGCTCGTTCCATTAAACTCGACTTACCCCCTTTTACTTTAGTTGCTGCAACCACACGTGCAGGACTCCTCACCTCTCCTTTACGTGACCGTTTTGGTATTGTGCAACGCCTTGAGTTCTATTCAGTCACTGACTTGACGCATATTGTGACTCGTTCAGCCAATTTGATGGATGTACCGATTACGCGAGAAGGTTCAGCAGAAATTGCACGTCGTTCTCGTGGTACACCGCGTATCGCCAACCGTTTACTACGTCGAGTCCGTGACTATGCGCAAGTCAAAGGTACAGGTGAAGTCACACAAGATATGGCGCAACGTGCACTCGATATGCTCAATGTCGACAAAGACGGTTTAGATACTTTAGACCGTCGTTATTTGAGTATGTTACTTGAGCGTTTTGATGGTGGGCCTGCGGGCGTAGAAGCTTTAGCAGCAGCAATGGCTGAAGACTCAGGTACGCTTGAAGATGTGATTGAACCGTATTTGATCCAGCAAGGTTATGTGATGCGCACCGCTCGGGGGCGTATCGCCACCAATATGGCATATTTACAGTTTGGACTGACCCCGCCTGAACCCAAAGACAAATAAAAACATGATGTCATCTTAAAAAGAACAGCGAACTGAGCTGCTAGCTAAATAGGGCCACTACATTCGCTGTTCTGTATTTGACAGTAAGAGCTATACATCAAAGCTAAAAATTAGCATATTATCAAATACTTAACCAAGTATAAGCGCTTTTTAATTTACGATGAGAAGCAACTTATTGCATGTTTTTACGTTGCTTTTTTTGCAGGTACATTTGTTGATCCGCGAACTCAATTAAAGGATCAATTTCCAAAGCATCCTCGGGGTAGATTGCAAGTCCGACACTCGCCCCTATTTTTAAATCTAATTGTTCAAAGCGAAAAGGCAACCCACACGCTTCAGCAATTCGATTCATCGCTGATGTAGCTAAATCTCTATTCGCAACACTGCTGAGTATTACTGCAAACTCGTCACCGCCAAGGCGTGCAACTAAATCCTCTTGTCTTATATTGTTTTTGATGCGATGTGCAATTTCTTTTAACGCGACATCTCCCATACGGTGACCAAATTGATCATTGATCGTTTTTAATCCATCCATATCAATCATCAAAACACCAATATGCTTTCCGTGTTTCTTGGCCTGTAGCACGCCTTGTCTTAAATAATCTAAAAATAATGCACGATTGGATAAACCCGTCAGGTGGTCTTGAGTCGCAAGTTTATATAACTCCTGCGCACCAAACTTGGTGGCGTGGTACATTGCTGCGGCAATTAACTCTGACATCAAGCTCAAGAGTTGCAAATCACTTTCTTGAAATGCTTCTACATCTTCAGAATAAATTTTTAGCACGCCCACCGCTTCACCACAATGAGTTAACGGTACTACAGCCATTGACCTCAGCCCGACTCGTCGGCATGCTTCACGATCCACACGCGAATCATTTTCACTATCGGTACAATACAAAGTCGTGTTTTGTTCTACACATAAGCCAGACAAACTATTGAGCTTATGAAGCCGTAGCCCAAGTAAGTGGGCTGCTCCACCAGATACAGCGCGATACACCATATCGCCATTTTCATCAAGCTCGACTACAGCACCTTTTGCATTGGTGATTTGCTGTGCTTGTTCAGCAACCAATGTCATGACTGCGTTGAGATCCAAACCAAGTTTTGCGATAGACGTTTGCGTCTGAATCACGGACATAAGTTGCGATGGTGTAGGTTGGTTGGCGTTGCTCATAACATCTATAAACACTTACATTTTTGGATTATTTAAAAAAATTATACAATTTGCATCGCATAAACTGAATCTTTTCAAGCGATAAGCGATCAAATACAGATGACACTACCACGTGATAATCACTGTCTTCATGTGATAATCATGATAAATCTTCAGCAATAGACCCCATACCCTTGGTATGTTGCACCAATATAAGCAGCCAAGACAACTGCTTCTTTATACACAGCGGTAAAGACATATATGTGCATACAGCCGAGTTAAAGAATTCAAATACGTCCCCATCACCAAAAATAAAAGCTACTTTCTCAACTAGAATGTGCTTAATGCCACCTATAGTTACACAGTGAAATAGTTGTATGATCAGGAACCCTAATATTTGACACCTTGTGCCATTGGAGTGAAATCTCAAACTGCTAAACTTCGAGCCGTTACTCCACTTGACGTATCTAAATTTTAAGGCTGTATACTTGAATATAAAAGCGTCAAGGAACTTAAAATCAATTCATAAACTGAATAAAACGGAATACCCTCATGGCGAATAAATTCGAATTCAACATTCGTGTCTATATTGAAGATACCGATGCAGGTGGCATTGTTTACCACGCCAATCATATTCGCTTTATGGAACGTACTCGTACCGAATGGCTACGTGCTGCGGGTGTAGACCATTACTGGCACCAAAAAGACTATAATTTTGTAGTACACAAAATTAATGTGAAATATTCACGTCCAATTTTAATGGATGATTTAATTACTGTTACAGCAAGTGTTGTTTCGTGTAAGGCGACGTCATTTGTGTTGCAACAAAATATTTATCGTGGTGAAATCATGCTTGCATCTGGCGAAGTCGAATTGGCATGTATCAGTTCAGAAATGAAACCACGTCGCTTGCCAGATGAAATTCGTAACCTGATTCTGAAGGAATTAGGACAAGACTAAAAAAATTATTGGCACATGTAGTAACTATGGCAACTCAACTCGAATCATCTCTTCAAGTTTCAGATCTAATTTTACAAGCAAGCCCTGTCGTACAACTGATAATGCTGGCTTTACTTTTGGCCTCGCTGTTTAGCTGGTATCTGATTGCCAAGTTACACATGAGTTATAAAAAAGCACAGGCAGACGATGAGCATTTCCAAAAAATTTTTTGGTCGGGTGCTGAGCTGAATACGCTATATAACAATGCGCAACTTAACTCCAAACGTGTCGGCCTTGAAGACATTTTCTATCAAGGTTTGGGAGAGTTTTTAAAACTAAAAAAACGCAATGCTGCACCAGCACAAACCATTGAAGGTACAGAACGTATTTTACGTGTAGGGCTAAGTCGTGACCAAAGCCAACTTGAACAAGGCTTAGGTGCTTTGGCCAGCATTGGTTCTGTTGCCCCTTATGTCGGTTTATTTGGTACCGTGTGGGGCATCATGAATGCGTTCATTGGTTTAGCTGACGTAGATCAAGTCACCCTTGCAACAGTTGCACCAGGTATTGCTGAAGCACTCATTGCTACAGCGATTGGTTTATTTGCTGCTATTCCCGCAGTATTGGCATTTAACCATTACACAGGAAAAGGCGAAACGGTTTACTCCGATCGTGCTTTATTTGCAGAGGAAATGGTTGCGTTATTACAACGTCAGTCTTTGGGTGAAACTAAGGAACATGACTAATGGCAATTCAACGTTCAGGACGCTTCGAGCGCATTAAAAAACCACTAAAAAGTGAGATGAACGTCGTCCCATATATTGACGTCATGCTCGTATTATTAGTCATCTTCATGGTGACTGCACCCATGATTACCAGTGGCATCAATGTCGATCTGCCACAAGCCAATGGCAACCCTATTGAATCAAAAGATGCACCTGCAATGGTCAGCTTAGATAAAGAAGGTCGCTATTTTCTTAAATATAAAACGCATAGTTCAACTGAACCTTTGGCTTTATCTGAATTGACGTCTATTTTAAGTGAAGCACAACAACAAGCTCAGGCTGAAAACAAAACTTTAACTGTTGTTGTAGAAGGTGAACAGTCTCGCTCTTATGGCGAAGTCATGTCACTTATGAACAGTCTACAAGAAGCGGGTCTCACCCAAGTTGGATTACTCACAGAGCCATTAAAGTAATTTATGAAAGATTTTAAAAAGCCACCTTTTAAACAAAAAGCCATCGCGCTTGGATTTACCTTTGGTATCCATGTGATTGCTGTTGTTGGCTTACTTTATCTTGGTATGAGTAAACCACCTGAGCCACCGAAGCAAATCAAGACTGTTCTGATTAAACCCGAGGACTTAAAGCCTGTTACGCTTGAAGAAACAGAGTTTACTGAAACAGCACATGAAAATGTAGCCAAAGAAATCACACAAACGGCTCCCCCCACTGTAGAGCCTGCACCTGTTATTCCAACCACACCGCCTATAACACCAGTTGTGCCAAAGGTCGATACTCAAAAAGCAGCTGCGGATGCCAAAGCCGCTGAAGCGGCAGCGCGTAAAGCAGAAATGCAAAAGCAGTTAGAAGCACGTACGAAGGCTGAAGCTGAAAAACTTAAAGCACAGCAAGAGCGTGCCGAAGCCCGAGCTGCCGAACAAGCGAAAGCTGCTGAAAGAGCTAAACTGGATGCTGCCACAAAAGCCGAAGCAGATGCAAAACACCGAGCAAACTTAGAAGCATTGAAAAAAGCGGAAGCTGTACAAAAAGCGAAGCTTGAAGCACAGAAGAAAGCTGATCTCGCTAAAAAGCAGCAACAAATTACTGATGCCAATAAAGCTAAAGCTACGGCGGATGCAAAGGCCAAAGCGGATGCAGATAAAGCCAAGGCTGCCGCTGATGCAAAACGTAAAGCCGATGCGGACAAAGCAAAAGCCGCCGCTGATGCGAAGGCTAAAGCAGATGCCGATAAAGCCAAGGCAAATGCCGATGCTAAAGCTAAAGCAGATGCAGCGAAAACCAAAGCCGACGCTGATGCGAAACGTAAGGCCGATGCGGATAAAGCTAAGGCAAATGCTGATGCAAAAGCCAAAGCAGATGCAGAAAAAGCCAAGGCTGCCGCTGATGCAAAACGTAAAGCCGATGCCGAAGCAAAAGAGCGTGCAGCGGAAGAAGCACGTGCTTCATCTGCCAAACAGGCTGCCGAAGAAGCTGCACAAAAGAAAGCTGAGGCCAAACAAATTGCGTCCACGGCAAAACGAGACTTTGAAAATAAAATTAAGCGTGCATGGGATACCCCTGCCGGCTCAAGTGGGAAAACAGCGACAGCACGTGTGACGCTATCAGATAATGGTACTGTGCGGTCCGTCATTGTGAGTTCTAGCGACCCAGACATGAAAGCCAGTGTTGAAGCCGCGGTTCGTTCTGCTGCACCCTACCCTATGCCATCAGACCCAGAGGCGCGCAGACAAGCTCAAAGTTTTACTTCATCATTTACTGCAAAATAAAAATATCCCCTGAACAAAATCAGGGGATATTTATTTTGAGCACAATATGAAGTTTTTGTAGCGTTCTATGACCTAAAAGTACGTCAACTTTATACATCAAAATTATTTGATGTTTCAGCTATTCCATAACCGTTTCCGTACATCTATGACCTTGATCGGGTGATTCCTTTTCCTATTTACGCTTAAACCACTTAATTCGTACTCACTTTTCACAGTGTTATAACAGATCAATCATAATTTCATGCTTTCAATATTAGAAAATCATGCCATTATGTAGAACAATTAAATCCACAATAAAAGACGTTTGTTTGAGTAAATAACGAATGATGGAAATGACGCGTAAACACCTTGTTAGCCTAGCTATTTTAACTGCTTTTAGCCCAGTCTTAGTGACTCAAGCACATGCCCAGCTTCATTTAGAAATTGCAAAAGCACCTGAAGAAGCACCGAAAATTGCAATCGTGCCATTTAGCAATGACAGCAGTCTTTATCCTATTATTGAAACGGATTTAAATCGCTCAGGAAAATTCACCAGTTCCTCAAAAAATCTACCCGCGACAGCCAGTATGAACACACCTAATGCAGCTAACTGGCAGGCAGCTGGTGTACCGTATGTGGTGACTGGTACAGTTAAGCCTGCTGCAAATGGCGGTTTCGAAGTCCAGTACCAACTTTATGATGTCCAGAAACAACAATACCTTTTAAATGAATTATTAACCGTTCCAGCATCCCGTGTGCGCTCTGCCGCACACATGATTAGTGATGCTATCTATCAAGCACTTACAGGTATTCCTGGTGACTTTAGCGGACGGATTGCTTATGTACTACGTAATCCAGCTACGCCAGAACAACGCTACACACTTCAAATTGCCGATACCGATGGTGAGCAACCTCGGACGATCTTAACGTCACGTGATCCAATTTTATCGCCAGCTTGGACTCCAGATGCCAAGAAAATTGCCTATGTGTCATTTGAAACTAAACGCCCCGCAATTTACGTTCAAGACCTTTCTACAGGTACACGAGAAAAACTTGCCAGCTTCCGTGGTCTTAATGGTGCGCCAAGTTTCTCACCAGATGGTAAGAGCATGTTGTTTACCGCATCTATGCATGGCAACCCTGAAATCTACCAAATGAACTTAGAAACCCGTCAGTTACAACGTATGACCAATGACAGCGCGATTGATACTGAAGCGCGTTATGCTCCTGATGGCAAATCGTTTATTTTCACGTCTGACCGTGGTGGCTCTGCGCAGATTTATCGTTACGACTTCGACAGCAGTAACTATAAACGCCTAACTTTCCGTGGCGCATTCAATGCACGTGGCACACTCAGTGCCGATGGCAAAAAACTGGCACTAGTACACCGTCCAAGTGGCAGTAACTATAAAGTCGCGATTCAAGACCTAAACTCAAGTGTCACCAATATTTTAACGCCAACCAGTTTGGATGAATCACCAAGTTTTTCACCAAACGGACAAATGGTGGTCTATGCCACACGTGAAGGCTCACGTGGTTTGCTCTCGATCATGTCATTGGATGGACGCTTCCGTATGAACCTTCCAAGCGAACAAGGTGAAGTACGCGAACCCGCTTGGGCGCCTAAATAATTTTTAACTGTCTTTTTTAGTAATCATCAGTTTTCATGGAGATGAAGAATGAAATCAATCAAACTTTTAGCCCTTCCGATTTTAGCAACTGCTCTAGTTATGACTGGTTGTGCAAGTCGTAAACCAGCAGCAACAATTGAGGCGGGTCAAAACCCAAATGGTGCCACCACAGTCAACACACAAGGTCTAAGTGAAGATGCTGCATTAAATGCACAAAATCTTGCAGGTGCATCAGCAAAAGGTGTGACTGAAGCAAACAAAGCATTTTTAGCAAAACGTGTTGTTCACTTTGACTATGATAGTAGCGAACTCAGTAATGAAGACTATCAAACTTTGCAAGCACATGCTCAGTTCCTCATGGCTAATGCAAACTCTCGCGTAGCGTTAACAGGCCATACCGATGAACGCGGTACACGTGAGTACAACATGGCATTAGGCGAACGTCGTGCTAAAGCTGTTGAGAGTTTCTTAATCACTACAGGTGTAAGTCCAAACCAACTTGAAGCCGTTAGCTATGGTAAAGAAATGCCTATCAATGCCGGTCATGATGAAAATGCATGGAAAGAAAACCGTCGCGTAGAAATTAACTACGAAGCTGTACCGCCACTATTAAAATAGTAGTCGTTTCTTCAGCTATAAAAAAAGCGCTCAATTTCGTGGGCGCTTTTTTTATGACTAAACTTGTTCAGGCTTGGGATCTTGGTCAGACTCTTCAGCGTGTTGCATAGACTCAATCATGTCATGCTTATTGAACTTTTTGTACTCAGCTTTGGCTTCATAATCTTGCCATGCTTTTTTTACACTATCCGCTGAAATGTCATCTAGAGTAATCCCTTCGCTC
This sequence comes from Acinetobacter sp. SW-226, assembly GCF_055632855.1. NCBI lineage: Bacteria > Pseudomonadati > Pseudomonadota > Gammaproteobacteria > Moraxellales > Moraxellaceae > Acinetobacter > Acinetobacter sp. SW-226. The sequence goes on from NZ_CM145752.1 coordinate 2,354,528, forward strand.
GGCGTTGGAGTCGCATCAAATTTTTGCGTAGTCATTGTTGTGCTCCTATTTTTACCTGATGTTCCTTTCATCAACATAGCACTTTCCACGAGACTTGCAAGGGTAAAATCACAGCAAATAGTCGAGTTTAATTGTTCTTTTGCCTCGTTCTCGACTAAAATATAGCGCAAAGTTGATTTTATTATGTATTCAAGTTTTAGTGGAGCCTTCCCCCTTATGTCATATCTCAATCTGTCCCAATTCTTAGAACAACAAACGGGAAATCTTACGCCTGAATTGGCTCAAGTGATTAGCACAATTGCCAATACTTGCCAGACCATTGATCAAGCTTTGCAAAAAGGTGCCTTAGCAGGAGTTTTGGGCAGTGCACAAAATGAAAATGTGCAAGGTGAAGAACAAAAAAAATTAGATGTGATTTCAAATGACTATTTAATTGATGCTTTAAAAGTACACCCACAGGTTGGTGGTTTAGCTTCTGAAGAATTAGATGAATTCACCCCAGCTCAAGAAAATGGCAAATATTTAGTGTTATTTGACCCTCTTGATGGTTCAAGCAACATCGACATTAATATGTGCGTGGGTACTATTTTCTCAATCTTGCCTGCAAAAAATACAGTAACTCAAGCTGAAGACTTTATGCAAGCAGGCAACCAGCAAGTTGCTGCGGGTTATGTGCTCTATGGTCCATCCACCATGTTAGCGTTAACAGTCGGTGCAGGTACTGTGTTTTTCACTTTCGACCCTGAAACTCAACAATTCTTGCTCACTTCTGAAAATATTCAAGTAGCAGCAGATACCAAAGAATATGCAATTAACTCATCCAATCAACGTCACTGGGAGAATCCAGTAAAACGTTATATTGAAGAACTTCTTGCAGGTAAAACAGGTCCGCGTGAGAAAGACTTCAACATGCGTTGGGTTGCATGTATGGTGGGCGACATTCACCGTATTCTTTGCCGTAGTGGTATTTTCATGTATCCATACGACTTAAAAGATCCGACAAAAGCAGGTCGTCTTCGTCTAATGTATGAAGCAAACCCAATGAGTATGTTAATTGAACAGGCTGGCGGTGCATCTACAACGGGTCGCGTTCGTATTTTAGACATTCAACCGACTGACCTACACCAACGTGTCCCTGTGATTATTGGTTCTAAAAACGAAGTCGATTTAGTGACTGGCTACCACAACTAATTTTTTAAAATGCGCATAACCATCTAACGCGTTATGCGCACGAGTCTCCCTCATGTCAATCGTTTTTCTTGAATCAAAAGACAACCCAAAGATTAAACATCTGCGTGGTTTAATCGAACAAAGTAGTTACCGTAAAAAGCAAGGTCAAACCGTGCTTGAAGGGACACACTTAGGCTTAGCTTGGGTTGAAAAAAAGAAGAAACTCAATTCTATTTTCACCACTGAAAATGCACTCGAACACCCTGATATTTGCGATATTTTAGATGAATATGAAGGTGCTGTTTTTGTCATTGCTGAAAGCCTGTATCGAGACTTAAGCACATTGGGGACCACTTTGCCCTTCTTGGCAGTTGTAGACTTACCAAGTTCAAGCCAAAGCGTAAACTTTAGCTTAGACACCCTGATTTTGGAAAATATTCAAGATCCAGGTAATGTCGGTACACTCCTCCGCTCCGCAGCTGCTGCAGGGATTAAACAAGTGATCTGCACCAAAGGCTCAGCATCACTTTGGTCGCCACGTGTATTACGCGCTGGTATGGGAGCGCATTTCTCGCTCAACACCTATGAAAACGTTGCCATCGAAGATGTACTCGAGCGCTTTGAAATTCCAGTGTATGTCACCAGCTCACATCAAGCTGAAAGCCTGTATCAAAAAGATTTAACCCAAGCTTGTGTCTGGATCTTAGGTAACGAAGGTCAAGGTGTTTCTGATTTTGCTTTGACCCATGCCCAAGCAGTTAGCATTCCACAACCAGGTGGTCAAGAGTCTCTTAATGTGGCAATTGCAGGTTCAATTTGTTTCTTTGAAATGGTACGACAGCGACTTTAAAATCGTTAAGTTATATTAATTAAAGTCGGTTCAGCTGAAAAAATAGATTACACTAGAAAAAATAATTAGTTGTGTTGTCAACCAAACCATTATTTCCAACGTTATAGGCACATGATCGAGGAAATAATGGTGGGTATCCAATGACAGGATTTTCCATCTCTATGGATTTAGCACCCAAACAGTCTAAAGTGCAAGATTCGAGTATTCTTAAGAGTACCGCTGAGTCTCGCCTGAAAAGCTTTATGCAAGAAGTGACTGGTCGTGCATTAGTGATGATGGAAAGTGCAACACAAAACCAACATGGCATTGCCATGGATTTGGTGCAAGAAGCCTTTATTTCTCTGCATAAGTCTTATGCAGATCGTTCTACGGAAGAATGGTATCCCCTGTTCTATACCATTTTAACCAACAAATTACAGGATTGGCGTCGTAAAGAAGCACGTCGAGCACAACCCTTTTCTTTCTTCAAAAAAGTCAGTCTTGATGATGACGATCTTGAAGTCAATGATGTGGTTGATGAAAGAGCGCTAAATCCATCAGACTTTTTAAGTCAAGCTGTTACTGCTGATGAAATTCAAGAAGCCATTGCGAGCCTTCCAGTTCGTCAACAGCAAGCATTTATGTTACGTGCATGGGAAGGTTTTGATACTGCAACTACTGCACAAATCATGAATTGCTCTGAAGGCAGTGTTAAAACGCATTACCATCGTGCGATTCAAGGCTTACGCCAAGCTCTCGCACATTTGAATCCACATCTAGGAGGATCATCCGAATGAAAGATGATTTCTTAAAGCAAGTAACCTCCAAACTTGATGGACTCGCGCAGCACCACAAAAATAAACCCGTGGTCATGCAACATGTTCTTGATGATATTCAAGATCAAAAGTCCTCACGTTATGGCCTTTGGAAAATGTCTGGTTTTGCTTTAGCTGCGGCTATTGCAGGTTTCGTGGTTCTTCCAAACTCTGTAACTCTCGATGAAAAACCACACAACCAAGTAGTTTCGACTCCTAAACTTTCACCACAGATGGTTGAAGATTTAGAAATGTTATTGGTTTTAGGTGAGGACACCGTTCCACATGGCAGCTAAACGTGTCGCTTTTGCGCTTTGTACACTGGGTTTTTTACAAACCAGTTTTGCAGGTTTTGAACGTTTTTGGATTTTTTCCAAAGATGCCGATACACAAGTATCTGAAACGTGGGAATCGCTATCTGAAGAAGAACAGCGTGCGTTAATTCAACGCTACCAGTCCCTCAAAGAACTCCCAGATGCGCAAAGTGCCGCACTTCAACAACGTATGGATTGGTTCACTCAGCTACCTGAGCAAGAAAAGCAGAAAATGCGTGATACATGGCAACAGATGAGCACCCAAGAGCGACGTGATTTAGGCATTCGCATGCAAAAAGCTGATGCAAATGAACGTGTAAACATTCGTAATGAATATATTAATAAATACATCAATAACCATAACAGCACACATTAAGTTCAGTCAAAACTTATGACCTACTGCTCTCAAGTTCATAAAAAATGCCTCAATTGAGGCATTTTTTATTTTAATTCTAAATTTTACGGCGTTGTCTTAACCACACCAATGACAATAACCCTATCACCCCTAAACCACCGATCGAACCGCCTCCACCGCCACTTGATTCTTTATTGGTATTTTTAGCAGTATTTTTAAAGTAGATCATCGCAGATTTAGACTCTTCAGCCTCAGCATCATAAATTACATATTCAATCTCATAGGGGAATGGGCTGAAATTATTGCGCACTTCAACTTCAATATTACCGCCATAACATACATATTTCTCATACTCTCCAGGACACGGTCCTGTACGCTCTGGTTTAATATTGATACCTGCATCTTGACGAACAATACGAATTGCAAGATTTTCACCATTAGCATCTTGGTAAAATGCTGGTCGCTGATATTCTGAAGCCACAGTGCTAACAGGGCCATCACCGTCATCACTATCATTGGAAAGTGGGTTTATATTTAATTTTAATGTTCCACCGTAATTCAATGTGTATTCGTCTGTTTTGGCAATTGGTTGAATATTGCTAAATTCAGCTTTTAAAATTCCTGACGATGTTGCCTGTGTTGACTTACTCTGAACAGTATATTGACAATAGACATATTCAGAACTATTGGTAGGTTGACCATCTGTTCGATAAATCATGATTTGTTTTAAATCATCTTTCCATTCACAACGCAATGTTGGATCAGCCCTGAGTTTAGAAGTATCAAGGACACCGCCTGTAGCACTGAGTGTTCCAACACCCAAAACCTTAGTTTCAATAATCGCATAATTATCTGTATTGGGTTCTTTTAAAGCTGATGTTCCATCAGCAGAATTAATCACAGCTTCATCTTGAAGTATAAAAAGGAATGGATCGACATAAATCGCACGGTATTTTTGATCAGTTTTTGTCGCGGATAAAAGTGCTTTATAGCGTTGTAACTCCTCATTAAACTCAACTAGAAAGTCAGGGTTAGTATTTTTATTGGCAATTAAATCTTCTAATTCCTTAATATTATCTTCATAAGCTTGTAGACGCTCTACATGTGAGGTGTTTTTCAAATCAGTAATGTCTGCCGCCGCCAAGCGACGAAGTTCAACAGAACCAATATCGCAACTATTGGCATCTTCTGGAGCCAACATCAAGGTTCCATCAACAATACGATCTAAGCCACGCTGATCACTACTATTACAGTCTAATTTGCTGTTGGTATCTAACAAATCAATACCTCCCCCATTGACTTTCGGGAAGTACATTTGTCGAAATAAATTATACTTTGATGGTTCAGTTAATGAACTCAGTAAGCTAGACATAGCAACATTTTTAACATCAATATTGGTATCAACCGAATTACTTACAACCCTTGCACCTTCAGCGAACTCACACTGGCTTGTACTTGTATCAAAAGCGTTATAAGCAACTGTCACACCAGCATCATACTTATCCGACAAAGTCTGTGATCCTAAATAACGGCACGACTTGTATTGGTTATATGCAAGCACATTGTAATATAAAGATTTATCACCAGAATCATCATAATCCAGAACACCTGCTGCACTATTTTCCACAATGGTATTGTTTGAAAGGATAAAACTACTTTCTAGACTTAAATTATGTTCACGAGTATTGATGGCATAAATAATACTTCCGTTTGTAGGACTCGCAATGTTTTTTGCCACAGTATTATTACTCATGGCAACTTTAGGATTCCCGCAGAAGTCAAATGCACTGAGACTCGATGTCAGTCCATTCGCAATAAAACTACTCGCCCTAAATTCTAGATTAGCCTTCACATCCAAAAGACCTGCATTGCACTGCATTGCAAGAATACTACCAACATTCGCCTGATTACCCTGCAACACACTGTTATTAACAGACAGTTGATGTTCCCCTGATCCAACTAAATATAATGCCCCACCTTTCTTAGCAGATTTTGAGTTTAAAATCTGACTATTGTTGAGGGTTAATGCTCCACCAATAAGCAGAGCCCCACCTTCATCTGATGAGTAACCATTTTCTAAAACTACATTTTCAAGTGTTAGACTACTCTGTGTGATGGTGTTAAATAAACGTGATTTCCCAGCCGCATCAATTCGTGAAGTCAACTCACCTAGTGCTGGATACTTAAAACTAATTGGGCTTTTCTCACGATCTAAATATGGACTTTTTCCTAAAATCACAACCTTAGATTCAGGTATGATTTCTTTATCCAACTTATATGTACCAGCCTTTAATTGAATATAATCTGTCTGACCAGAACCTGTATTTCCAGCTGTGCAGCCCCCATAAGCCTTGTTGAGACTCGCTGTTTTAATTGCCTCACGGAGTGAGCATTGATCCATGTTCACATTATCTTCATCTTCAAATGTATTGACATAAATAGTCTTATCTTCCGCTGCAATTAGAGCCATGCTCGCGACCACCACGGCTCCTAACAGTCCTTTCTTAAAATATTTCATGTTTGGCCTTTTCTTTTTATTTTCGACGCAGCAAAATTAATGCAAACAACCCGAGTAAGCTAAGAATTCCGGTGCTTCCTCCAGAGGTTTTAATTTTGTCACTTTCCATATGATTTTGTGGTTCTTGCACAATTTGAACATTCACTTCAATGAACGGAACATGCTCATCAAAGCGTGTTGTTGTGGTCACAAGTTGCAATCTAAAAATATCTGCACCATGCCATGATCCATTTGGCGTATAGGTGATATTCCCTTGCTCATCAATAACAACTTTGCCCTTGGAAACAGTTTGAGTCTGCTGTACACGCATACAACCCGGTTGCCATTCTTCACCATTAGGCGCTTTGACTGAGTTGAACAAGGTCGCACATTCAGTTTTAGACAATAAATCACTATCCCCTAGCAAATCTGCAACTGAAAGCTTAGCAACTTGGCCAGAGATTAAATCCTGACCAATCAGACTAATGCTGGTAGGGACTTCAATTTCAATTGCGCCTCGGTCACAGAAAGTATTATTACTATTCCTGTTTACGCCTCGTTGATCAGAGCTTTCACAACCAATCAGAGTATCGGTTGAGTTCACAACTACTTTACCTTTATTCACAATTGGTGAATCTAGCCAATGCATTTGACTCATTAAGATACGTGGGCGTATATAACCTAAAAATTTATGATTAGGTACCTTATACGGACACAGTAAGCTATCCCCATCTTCAGACATCGTCTTACAATCGCCAACAACATCATTGCCAGCAATCAGAGGACCCGACCAAAACTCATTGGGATAATAATTTACACCACTTCCACAATCCTCTTGTGTAACAAGATTATTCTGAAGCACGGCTTTAGCAACATTTCCAGCACAGTTTTCTGCAATTGTATTTTCAATGTTGCCAAGTACAATACTATTCGCCAAATAAGCCATGTTTGCAGCGACATCAAAGTAAATACCTTTACTATTGCCAACGACAGTTAAATTGTTCAAAGCCATACCATCACGTACATTGACGACATAGCCCGTATTTTTGACAAAGGTACTACTGACAAGACGTGATGTTAATGTCAATAAGGTAGAATCTTCGTTAACAGTCGCATTATTTAAAGAATAAATATTGGCACTTGTACTGTTTGTTGTTTTATTTTCTTTGAAAACAGAATTAGATATGCGAAAAGAAGGTGCGCCACCATATAATATTGCCCCTTGTAGCGCTTGGTTCTTCTCGACCAGACTCGAGCGAATCTCTACTATGCTTCGACTTATCCCATCAGCTAACAAGGTTGCAACATTATAAATAGCACCGCCTTGCTCAGCAAAACCACCTGTTAATTTGACATATTCTAGACTTAAATATTCATTATTATAAATTAGCCCGCCCTGCCCAATACCACACTCCTGTTCACAGCCTTGTAAACTTACTTCTTTTAAATTCACACGAATTAAAGCGCTTTGATCATTATCAACTCGTAAAATATTATCTTGTCCATTCATTTTTAAAATGGCATTACTTACACCCTGAACAATTTCATCTCCAACAGAACTATCGTATGTAGTTCTCAGCGTCATATCTTTTTTTATACTTAAGTGATTGTTTAGTAAATATGTTTTATTTTTTTCAAGCAAAATTATTGAAATAGCATCTTTACCACCACAACCATAATATCCAGCTTCTGGCATGTCTTGATTAATATATTCGATAGCTTCGCGAAGTGAACATTCCGTGTCATTTTTGACAATATCTGCAGTGGTCGTGACCTTAATATTGTCTGAGTAGGCATGACTCGCCATGAATAGCGTAGCTACACCTATGCTCTTCTTGAGCATAACGATCTCCTTGCTTTTTATTTTATCTTTTCTTTTTATTCTTAGGTTGCATAATCCCTGCAACACCTAACAATTTTCCGTACTCTGTCACAGCTCGAACAATTTCTCAAGTAATATTATGATTTACCGATATTCGTCAATCAACGCATAAATCTGTCTTAAGTTTGCATTACTTAATTTGGTTTTCTCTCCCTTCAATAACTGAATCAACTGTTCCAAGCTTTGTAATAATATCGAGGTTTGATGCGGACCATGTGCAAGTAAATAATCAATAATTTGTTGATCCATATGAATCCCACGACGTGAAAGAACTGACATCACCAGTGTCGATCGGTCAGCATACAAACTACCATTTGGGACTTTCACACTCACCGCTTGGGTTAAACGTGACTGCAAATCAGGTAACTCAAGTTTTAACTCAATGGGAGCAACCCGGGAAGAGAACACCAACTGTCCACCTTCTTCATTGTTATAGTTGATTAGATGGAAAACTGCTTTTTGCCAATGTGGTACTCCACTAATGGCTTCAATATCATCTAAAGCGACCAGATCAAAACGTTCTAAAGAGGTAATTGCTTCAGTCGGAGCATCAAGCAACTCAAGCAATGAAACTTGAATTGCTGTTTTTCCAATTTCCAGATAGGAATCGCAAATTGCTGAGAGCAAATGACTTTTCCCTGAACCTGCACCACCATAGACATAGAAACGATTCATTAAACCCGCATGTAACTGACGAATTGCATCTATAACATGCCCCCACCCTGGCCCAGAAAAATCACTGATCCGAGCATCGAGTTGAGGTTCAATATCTAATTGCAATTGACGCATAGGGGGGTATTTGTCCTAAAGTTCTTTATGGTCGACTTGATCAATCTTACTTGAATTTTCAGATGCTTGCTGATCTTTTACCATCCGATTTTTTAATTCAATATCAACTTCAACCTGATCAGTTTCAATGCTAATTGAACCTGTTGTCGAATCTTGTGAAATAAGTGCTGGTGCTCCATACATAGGGCTATTTTCGTAAAACTCACGTGCATGTCTCAATAAAACCACAATCACAGCAGCTACAGGCAATGCAATCAACATCCCCAAAATTCCGCCCAACTGAGCACCTGCTAGAACCGCAAATACAACTGCCACTGGAGACAGTCCAATTTTATCGCCTAGCAAGAACGGTTGCAGGATATAGCCTTCTACAGCTTGACCAATCATAAAGACCACACCAACTAGCAGTAGCTGCATCCAGTCAATACCAAATTGGAATAAGCTTGCAATAACAGCCGCAATAATGCCAACAGCAAAACCTAAATAAGGAATAATACTACATAGGCCTGCGACCATACCGATAATTAAACCGACCTCAAGCCCAATAAGCTGTAAACCAACAGCATAGACCACACCCAAAAGCACCATCACCAAGAACTGACCTTTAACAAAAGCACCCAGTACGCTATGGCACTCTCTAACGATGACAAGTGTCCTTTGCTCGTAGGCTTTTGGAATCAGGCGACGGAAACTATCCAGCATGCGATCCCAATCTAATAGAAAATAGAATGCAATAATCGGAATCAGAACCACCGTACCGCCAATTTGAATAAAGTTCAAACCAGATTGCGCCAATTTAGCAATCATCGCTTGAATGCTGTCTGCACTATAATTGGTTTGTACGTATTCCATAATAGCCGCTGAAATTTGATCAACATCCAATTCCATAGGAACTAAATTAAAGCTGTCTGAAAGCCAAGGGAGGAATTTATAATTTGCCCAATGTATACCTGAAGGAATACTATTTTTGGCATACATTAACTGTTCCCAAATCAACGGAACCAAATACCAAAATGCTAATGTAATGACAACGCCAATACCGATAAAAACAGCACTGATAGATAGCCAACGCGGTAAACCAATTTTATGCAGTTTATCGACTAATGGGCTAAACAGATAAGCGACTAAAAATGCACCAATAAAAGGTAAAACGACAGGTTTGAGTAAATACAACACCCAGAGAATAAGTGCTATACCTGCCAAAATAAAGAAACGCTTCAGTGTACGATCTTGCATGCAATCTCGCCTTTTTCAGATTTAATCGTTATTGAGAAAAATATTTTAGTAAAGATAACATTTTAGCGCAGAAATAACATATGTGTTTCGTATATTCAGGTATAATCGCCCCGCGAATGCGGAGACTTCATTATGAGCAACTCAACTTCTACCCCAAACACTGGTTTAAGCTACAAAGATGCAGGTGTCGACATTGAAGCGGGCGACGCGTTAGTCGATCGTATTAAATCTGTCGCGAAGCGTACTACTCGTCCTGAAGTAATGGGCGGACTAGGTGGCTTCGGTGCACTTTGTAAAATCCCTAAAGGTTATGAAGAACCTGTTCTCGTATCAGGCACAGACGGTGTTGGTACAAAATTACGTTTAGCATTGAATTTGAACCGTCATGACACAATTGGTCAAGACTTGGTTGCAATGTGTGTAAACGATCTTCTTGTCTGTGGCGCTGAGCCATTATTCTTCCTTGACTACTACGCAACAGGTCACCTAAATGTTGATGTTGCAGCAAACGTAGTCACTGGTATTGGTGCAGGCTGTGAACTTGCTGGTTGTGCATTGGTTGGCGGTGAAACTGCTGAAATGCCTGGCATGTATGAAGGCGAAGATTATGACTTAGCCGGTTTCTGCGTAGGCGTGGTTGAGCAAAGCAAAATTATTGATGGCTCTAAAGTTAAAGCAGGTAATGTTTTAGTTGGTGTTGCATCTTCAGGTGCACACTCAAACGGTTACTCTCTACTTCGTAAAATCTTAGATGTTAAGAATATTGATTTAACTCAAATTGTTGATGGCCGTCCACTTGCCGATGCGGCAATGGAACCAACTCGTATTTATGTGAAGCCTATTCTTCAACTTTTAAAAGAAGTTGATGTTCATGCAATGGCACATATTACAGGTGGCGGTTTACCTGGTAACTTACCGCGCGTATTACCAAATGGTGCTCAAGCTGTTGTCAATGAAGCATCTTGGGAATGGCCAGAATTGTTTAAACTTCTTCAACGTGAAGGTGGTGTTGAACAGTTTGAAATGTATCGCACATTTAACTGTGGCGTAGGTATGGTTTTAGTTGTCGATGCTGCTGACGCTGACAAAACAGTTAAATTACTGAATGAGCTTGGCGAAAAAGCATTCACCATGGGTCATATTGTAGACAATGCTGAGTCAGTTGAAGGCGCAGACGAAAAAATCCGTGTCGTTTTCGCTTAATTCGTATGATTAAAATTGCTGTTTTGGTTTCAGGAAATGGATCAAACCTTCAGGCTTTGATTGATGCCAACCTTTCAGGAAAAATTGTAGGCGTTATTTCCAACAAACCTGAAGCCTATGCGCTACAGCGTGCTGGAAATGCAGGTATTGCAACAGCAGTGATTGAACACAAGCAATATCCAAATCGTGAAGCTTTTGATGATGTTATGCATCAACAATTGCTCGATTGGGATGTTGATCTCGTGGTTCTTGCTGGCTTTATGCGTATTTTAAGTGAGAAATTTGTTAGTACTTGGGAAGGGAAAATGATTAACATTCACCCTTCTCTTCTGCCGTATTACAAAGGGATGCATACTCATCAGCGCGTACTGAATACTGGTGATCAACTACATGGCTGTACCGTGCACTATGTGACGGCTGAACTTGATGCAGGTCAGGCTTTAGCACAAGGCGTTCTGAAAGTGAATGTACATGATAATGCCGATTCACTAGCAAGCCGAGTACATGTGCTTGAACATGTCATTTACCCGCAAGTGGTGGAATGGATTTGTACAGGTACAATTCAGCATACCGAAAAGGCTGTGTTATATCGTGGTCAAATCATGCATGAACCTGTGCAATTTGCCAAGTTTCCATAAATTTTAAGATTAAAAAAACGCATCCTCGGATGCGTTTATTTTATGATGATTTCTAATGCTTTTCTAACAACTGATTAATTAATGGATTGATTTTCGATTCATTACTTTTATATTTCGTTGGATTTAACAACCCACCTGCATGTAATTTATATTCAGCAAAACCGAGCAATTGATCATCTTTATAAAGCCTTAATTCCGCTCTAGTTAATACCATTGAAAAATCCCACTTTTGATAAGCCACATATTTCAAGACATAAACACATTCTAAAGGTTTAGTCCGATCATAAATTTGAGTTGAGATATGACGCGCTTCCAGACCATTTATAAGAATATTTTCAAAGTTAACCACAATAACTTGAGGATTATGTTCAATACAAATATGCGTTAAATCACGTTTATCAATATTATTCAAATGAGAGACTTGAGTGCTTGAGCATCCCAGTAACGGAAGTATGAAAAATAAAGAATAAATGGCTTTCTGCATTTATAATCCAAAAAATTACGCTGTTGAAATGAGCCTTTTAATGAGTGTCACCGTTTCTTGTGGTTTTTCCAATGGAAACATATGGCTTCCCTCAACCACTTGATAAGGTATTCCGAATTTCTTTTTCACCATTTGTGGAAAACCTGGACCAATAAATGGTCCTTTCTCAGCGATCAATAAATGCATGGGAACTTTTGGCTGAGCCTGTGGTAACCACCACAATGATGGATTTGTTCTAAAGATATGAACTTCATCCATCTTTGAAATGCTAAGCTCCACACCTCCACGCACACGATCTTCAGTTAACCCATGGTCGATATATGCTTGAAAGCAATCAGGATCAAAGTCTTTATAAAAACCTTTAGCGCCTAACAATTCTGCAGCCTGTTCACGGCTTTCCCAGTGATCTCTACGTCGCAGTGATAATGCGGCTGGAGACATATTATCCACCACTTTGAGCCCCAGCATCTTCGCAAAGTGTAATGCAAACGAAGCTTTGCCCATAATTAATGGTGGATCAATCATAATAACTTGTTCAAACAATTCAGGACGCTGTAATGCGGCCTGAAAAGTAAGCACTGAACCTAAAGAGTGACCTAAACCAATCACCTTGCGCCCTTGTGCCTGCCGAACAATACTATCAATCACTTGTTGAGTTAAGCTTTTCCAATGGTTATCAATTGGATAGCTTTTATCTGGTCCCAATAGAGGCACATAAATCACATCGTACTGATCCGAGAGTAAGTCAAATAATTTCTGATAGACTTTTCCAGGCACGCCATTGGCGTGCGCAAAATGAATTAAAGGTTTCATTGTAACTTTGTCGTCTGTTCAGTTTGCATTTGGTTTGACAGTGATGACGCAAAACCTGCCCCCATAGACGCACCTAAACGCCCTAAAACAGAATCAAGTGGACTATGTACCACAGTATAATCCATTGCTTTATCTGTATTTAACTCACGTTTTAAAGTATGTAAGTTACCAATACGATCAGCAATGCCGAGTTTTACTGCCTGATCACCAGTCCAGAAAAGACCTGAAAAGAGCGCTGGATCATTCGATTTTAACTTTTTACCACGACCTTGTTTAACAGCATTAATAAAATGCTCATGTACATTATCAAGTACAGCTTGGACATGTGCGCGCTGCGCAGGATTAACAGGTTGGGTCATAGATAGCAAGGCTTTGTTTTGACCAGATGTCATGGTGCGGTCTTCAACACCCAGTTTTTGCATCAAGCCGGTTACACCATAGTTCGGCATAATCACACCAATTGAACCGACCAAACTTGATGGATTCACCAGAATCTCATCCGCAGCTGACGCAATATAATATGCACCTGACGCACCAGTATCACCAATCACTGCATACAACTTTTTGTCGCTATGTGTTTTCTTTAGGTATTGGATTTCTTGCCAAATTTCATCAGACTGAACAGGTGAACCACCTGGTGAATTAATATTTAAAACCACTGCTTGGCTTTGCTTATTTTCAAATGCTTTCTTTAATGATTTAATCGTGTCATTACTGTTCACGCTTTGCTCGTCTGCGGCAATTGTGCCCACAATATCAACCACAGCAATATGCTTTGATGCTGTTGCATCCGTACCACTGGTCGAACAACTCTTGGTCATCGCAATTAAAATAAACAAAAGATAGGCAAAAGTCAGAAACTTGAAAAAGATCCCCCAACGACGTGCACGACGTTGTTCTTCAACGGAAGCTAAAACCGCTTTTTCTAAAAGCTTCCATTCATTCCCTGTTGGCTGTTCGTGTGCAGGTTGTTGTTTCGGCATTTCATTTTCTGGTTTTGGTGGCCAATCGGACATATAACAATCCAAACTTGAATAAAATTGCCCTCATTATATACACTGATTTATACAAAACTGTCGAAACCATTCATTTTATCTTATAATATTTTTTGTTTTTATCCACGTACACTATATCGACTCTAAAGAATGACTAAACCACAAGAACAGAACTCGACTTATCGTCTACTCCGTTTTGCAAGTAAACAACCCATTAAATTTTCACGTTTTTTTGCTAGAGGTTTAGCGGGTTTAGTCAATCTTTTAAAAATTAGTAAAAATAATGATGCTCTCAGACTAAATCTGCAAATTGCTTTACCTGAACTCAGTCCAGAACAGCGCGAAATGATTGCGAAACAAGCAGTACGTAATGAACTCACTACTTATTTTGAGTTTTTTAGTATTTGGGGTTCCAGTAACCAAAAAAATATTGAACGCGTTCAAAAAGTACATGGCGAACATCTACTACACGAAGCCCTTGCTGCTAAAAAAGGTGTCGTCTTGATCGTTCCACATTTTGGGACATGGGAAATTATGAACACCTATGTTGCCCAATTTACCGAAATGACCATTATGTATAAACCAGTCAAAGATCCTGGGGCTGACTTATTTGTTCGTGAAGCACGTGGTCGGGAGGGTGCTCATCTTGTTCCTACCGATGAGTCTGGAGTTCGACAAATTTTTAAGGCGCTCAAACAAGGGGGAACAACCGTGATTCTGCCCGATCATACCCCCAAACAAGGCGGGGAAATGATTCCTTATTTTGGTTTTCCCCTAGCCTCAAGTAACCTGAGCGCCAAGCTGATTCAAAAAACCAAAGCCAAAGCTTTACTGCTGTATGCCATTCGTAATGACGATGGCTTTGACATGTACATTGAAGAAATGAGTGACGCGGTTTATCAAGGTAGTGCCAATGATGGTACTTTAGTGATTCATCAAGCCATTGAGAACTTAGTCCATCGCCACCCAGAACATTACCACTGGACCTATAAACGCTTCAAAGCCAATTCGAAACTTAGGCCATTGTATAATCTGCCATTTAATGAGGCAGTGCTGCGTTTAGAGCAGTTACGTTTGGAACAACAGAATCAGCCGATCGCAACCACGGTCGAGTCTGACGCTGTGTCATCAACTCAATAAGTCCTGTAGACCTCGCAGTAAAACGTATACTACCGTGCCCTGCCGTAGTCAAAAGTGGAATATTGAGTGCTTTCAAGCGTGCTTGCGTTATTCTACTCGGATGCCCATAACGATTATGAAAACCTGCTGAAGCAACCGCCAGTTTTGGTTGATAATACTTTAAAAATGCATAAGCTGAACTATGACGACTACCGTGATGCCCCAAGATCAGGACATCAACTTTTAAGTCAGGATAATCCTGCAATAATTGAAACTCGGTTTGCCAGCCAGCATCGCCCATAATCAAAAAATTCTGATAAGGCTGTACATTTTTCACCTGTATATAGACTACACAAGATAGCTCATTTTGCTGATACGGCACTTGTGCCAATTGACTGGCTTTTGGCGATAAAATTTTGATCTCAACGTGTTCAGACCAATGCCAAATCTGCCCTTGTTTACAATAATCAAAACGAGACTTGCTAGCCACATCCAATTGCTGATTGGAATAGACTTGATTGATCGACAACTCATTTTTTAATGTGGTATAGCTTCCACTATGATCTTGATCCAAATGCGTAAGTATCAATGGATCTAATTCACTCACACCTTTTTTCGATAGAAATGGCTGAATCACCTGCTTAGCAATACTAAACTTCGTTTCATCATAGGAGCCTCCGACGTCAATCATGGCATGCTGTTGATCATCCTGCATATACACCGCCTGCCCCTGACCGACATCAAGTACAATTAATTCAAAAGGATGCTGCTTTGCACTCAGCCCAAGTAGCGGAAAAACACTCAATACTACCCATGTTTTGGGTAAAGTCGACTTGGGCATAAAAATAATGCTGAGTACCACAATGAGCAAAATTATCTGCCAAACGTTAAGTGCAACCGACAACAATTTGATCGAAAGCATGGCATCTAACAAGTGGAGTATGCTCAACAAAAATAGCAATACCCAATCTGCCAACTGAAACAAAAGACTACTCAGCGGTTCAAAAACATAAAAGGTAAAAGCAGCCAAAACATCCAATGGCACAACCACTATGCCAATCAAAGGAATGGCCACAAGGTTACTGATAGGACTAATCCAAGAGACTTGTTTAAAGAAAATGATCACCAAAGGCAAAAGTGCGACAAAGATTTTCCACTGCGACTCTATCAACAGTTTGAGCGCGAATATAAGTTGCTGTTGCCACGTTTGGGAGCGACTCAAATCAAACCGAATGGTGGTTTGATAAATGCGTAAAAGTACAAAACATGCCCCATAGGACAGCCAAAAAGCAGCTGATAGAATCGAAAAAGGATCAAACAATAAAAGAAGTGATGCACTCAATAAGAGCAACGTCAAAGCCGAAATTTTCTGCCTGAGCCAAACCAACGCCGTTAAACAGAAACAACTGAGTAAAGTCCGCATTGCAGGAATTTCAAAACCAACAAAGGCACAATACAGCAACACACAGAGGAAAAATGGCAATAGCAATAAATATGGACGTGGAACTATAAGAAAAATACGTGAGTAAAATCGGTTGACTCCTTTTTGTAAGAGCCAGCAAAACATCACAGCAAAGATGAGTACATGCGGTCCTGAAATTGCCAACAAATGACTAATACCAAAACGTTGAAAGAATATTGTTGTTTCCTTATCTAAGAAACTTTCATCCCCTGTCAGGAGCGCTAAAATTAAGCCCTTATGACTTAAGGGCTGTATATAAATAAAGTTGCGTATCTTTAAACGCTGTCGCTCTATACCTAACTGGAGTTGCTTGAAGATAGTTTGCTGCTTTCTTAAATGACTGGCATAGCCTAACCCGTAAATTTCTGCCTCAGATAAGGGTTGTATTTGCTTGAGCTTGAAACCAGACATAAGATTACGTTGCAGATACCACTGCTCAAGATCGAATACACCTTGCACTGCATAACTATGCGCAGGACGTATTTCCCCGGTCAGTCGGTAGTATTTCCCAAGTTCCAACACCTCTTGCTGATCCGATATCCTTTTTTGAAAACTTAACCACTGCACCGGTTGCTCGTGTCGGTTCAAGACCTGTATTTCTTGCTGAATGGTCTCACTACCCAGTTGGTTAATCTTTGCAATATAAACAATGACTTTAGTATCTTCCACTCTGATTTCTTTATAGGCTAGACGTTGCTGCAAAGCCGATTGCGCATAATAATATCCCGCAGTTAAAAACAACATGAAATAAATTAATCCGCATATAAACTGTAAAATAAGTGCGGGTTTATGCTTAAAAAGAAAAAACTGTAAAGGTAAAAGTCCGATGACCAAAATCAATGCTGGGTAAAAAAGATGATTTAGGATGGAGACGCTCTGCCCCATTAATGCAATTCCTAAAATCCAAGCAACAGCATATAAAAGCTTCATTTTTTATTCAGTTATTGTTTTTATTGGCGCCATAATAAAGCCCACCGAAGTGGGCTTCAATAGATAGTGGCTTTATCTCATATTTTTGTCGGCACTCAGCCTAATCATTGACCCAAAGACCATCTTGCATATGCAAAATAGAATCAGCCGACTGAGCCAGTTGCTCATCATGCGTCACGATCAACATCGCCATATTGAATTCCTGACGTAAATCCATCAGCAACTCAAAAATTTTACTTGCTGTTTTCCGATCTAAATTACCTGTCGGTTCATCTGCCATCATCAAGGCAGGCTTAGCCACCAATGCTCGCGCCAAAGCAACGCGTTGACGTTCCCCACCTGAAAGCTCACCTGGTTTATGGGTTAAACGATGCGTCAATCCTACACGTTCAAGCAAGTATTCAGCCTGTTTTTGCACATCTTTAAAGTTGGTGCCTTGGCGTAACATCAGCGGCATGGCCACATTTTCTAAAGCCGTAAACTCAGGCAACAGATGATGGAACTGGTAAACAAAACCTAAGTGTTGATTACGTAAATAGCCACGCTCAGCTTCATTCAAACTGTCAAAACGACTACCCTGTAAAAAAACCTGTCCAGAGCTCGGACGGTCTAAACCGCCCAATACATGTAACAACGTACTTTTACCCGAACCACTCGACCCCACAATTGAGACAAATTCGCCTGCTTTGACTTGTAGAGAGAGACCTTTAATCACTTCAACGGTCGACTTACCATCGGTAAAGTGCTTTTCAATATTTTGTGCTTCTAAAACAATTTTACTCATAGCGTAATGCCTCCGCAGGTTGGATTTTTGCAGCACGCATTGCAGGATAAATTGTTGCAAGGAAACTTAAAATTAAAGACAGGGACACAATGGTTAATACATCTTGCCATCTTAAATACGAAGGTAAGTAATTAATAAAATAAGCATCAAATAAATGAAGTCCCATTACATTGTTTAGCCAACCCACCAAGCTACTAATACTTGAAGCGAAAACAATACCGAGAATCGCACCAGATACCGTACCAATCACACCAATAATCGTACCCTGAACCATAAAAATACGAGTAATAGTTGCTGGAGAAGCGCCAAGAGTTCGTAATATAGCAATATCCGATTTTTTATCGGTGACAACCATCACCAAGGACGACACAATATTAAATGCAGCCACCAAGACAATCAGGAACAGTAATAAGCTCACCATGGCTTTTTCCATTTGGATCGCACTAAATAAGTTGCCGTGAGTATAAGTCCAATTTGAGGCATAAAAACCGCTTGGCAGATCCATGACAATTTCATCTGCCACTTTCGGCGCAACAAAAATATCATCTAGTTTCAAGCGAATACCTTGTGCTCCATCAGGTAAGCGCAGCAAAGTTGATGCATCATTAAGAGCAATATAGCCCATCATCGAATCAACCTCAGCACCAATGCTGAAAATCCCCACAATTTTGAAACGCTTAAAACGTGGTACGACACCCGCTGGTGATGGTGTTGCCTCAGGTAAAACCAAAGTCACACTGTCATTTAAGCCTAAACCTAAGGCATCGGTCATTTGTTTGCCTAAAACAATACCAAACTCACCTTTTTTGAGCTTATCAATACCCCCTTCAACCATGTGGTCTTGGATAATCGAAACCTTTTTTTCATACTCAGGTTCAATTCCCGTGACCATGATTCCAGCCACTTGGCCTTGTGCAGTCAGCATCCCCTGCAATTGAGTAAAAGGTGCCACACCCGTGACATGCTCTTTTGTTTCAATTTTTTTTGCAAGTTCGGGCCAATTTGTTAAAATTTGTGTTGAAGAAACAGTGGCTTGAGGTATCATTCCAAGTACACGAGTTTTCAATTCTCGGTCAAAACCATTCATTACAGATAACACTGTAATGAGTACTGCCACACCCAGTGTCAGACCGATCATCGAAACCAGTGCAATAAAAGAAATAAAGTGGTTGCTACGCCGTGCGCGAGTATATCTCAACCCTATATACAGCGAGATTGGTTTAAACATACCATCTAGTCCGAGGTCATAATTATGGAAAGTTTACAGCATCAAAACGTTCAAACTGAACGTCGTGTGATGTCTCGAATCGACGCGGCCTTGAGAATTAACTATCAGATTATTTCTGATGATGTTGCCCTTAATGACCCTTACGATCCTAATTTTGTTTTGCCACGCTATTTTCTACTACTCGCAGAATTAGATCAATTTGATCATGCCCTAAACTACGAATTAGAACAATTATCTGAAAAAGATCAACAAATTGCTCGAATATTATCCCTATTTAATCAAAAATTAAACCTGATCACGGGATCTTTGTACGACACGATTGTACAAACCATGTTACCTACACCTGAGCATGTCAACTTTTCAGAAAGTGGTTTAAGCTTTTACAGTGACAAGCAAATTCAAGATGGTACCTATATACATCTGACTTTGAGCCATCCTGAAAACTTCTTCCATATTGCAGCCATTGCGCAAGTGGTATATAGCAACGCAGAAGAAAATGACAAGTATCGCACGGGTGCATACTTTATTACCTTGCACCCGCAAGATCGTGCGAAACTCGCAGACTGTATTTCATTAAGCTTAGAAGATCATTAAAAAGCCAAAAACTCGGACTAGTTTGGACTTTTTAATTTTTGGGCAAGTTTTCGACTTGCCTGAAGATCTTTATAAAAATAGACAAATAAGCCAGATAGCAATACCGCTGCACCTAAGAGGACTAACATCGACAGTTTTTCGTGGTTGAGTACTGCACCAATAAATAAAGCAATCATTGGCGTCATGACTGTTGTCAATGACAACGTTGTCGGCTGAATTTTTTGTACCAAATTAAAATAACAGAACATTGCAATCAATGACGCCATAATGACGGTATAAAGTAGTGCCAAACAAGTTTTCAAATCGGGCATTTGCTGCGGTGCATACTGCCAAATAAATGGCACGATACATATTGCTGCTACGGTTGAAACCAAGATTGACCCCGTTGCTTGTGCAACAGGTTCGATATTTGCATTGACTTTTTTCACCCAGAAAATAGAGGCTGCATAAGAAAATACACTGAGTAGCATCAGCCCAATCCCAAAGGGATGCACATGCTGTGTATTTCCAGCAAGACAAATAATGGCCAATCCCACCAATGCAATACACATCCCGAGCCACTGCATTGCGCTCAAATAGGTCTTAAAGTAAAAACGTCCGATCAGCCCTGCCATAATGGGTGCTAAGCCAAACATTAAGGCAATCATGCCTGAACTAATATAATTGGTTGCGACATAGGTAAAAAACTGCGAGCCGATCAAGCTAAAAGAACCAGCTAAATAACTATGCCACGCAACTTTGTTGGTCGGGAACTGGCGCTTTAGAACCAATAACAAACAAATCGCCAAAGGTAGTGCAATAAAAAATCGCAATACCAACGCCCACAGCATATGTAAATCGGTCACACTCCACACAATCGCTAAAGGCGTTGTAGACCAAATAAAAACCAGTAATCCATAGGTTGCCATCAAATTGGCTTTAGAAGACATAATCGGCTCGATGCTAGATAGCTGTTTTACGTTTTTGCTTTTGGATGGTTTGATCTAAAGAACTGGAGAACTCTCGTTTATCTCGTTCGGAAATAGGGGGAGGACCACCTGTTTGAACACCTGCCCCACGTAAGGTATCCATAAAGTCCCGTAAATGCAGTCGCGCTTTGACATTTGCAGTGGTGTAAATTTCACCACGAGGATGAATCGCAACCCCTCCTTTTTCAATCACTTGTGCGGCAAGCGGAATATCCTGAGTAATCACAATATCGTTGGCTTGCATGCGATCAACAATTTCTTGATCAGCCGCATCTGCCCCGCTCATCACCTGAATCGAATTAATACGGATGGATGGCGTAATCCCAACATTTTGGTTTGCCACGAAAGTGACTTCAAGCTGATAACGATCTGAAGCACGTAAAATCACTTCACGTAAGATTTTAGGTAATGCATCAGCATCCACCCACAGTTTAAATGGCAACACTTTGCATCCACGAACAAAAGAAACTGTCTTAGTCTAACAAACTCAGTGCGTTAGATTAATAGATAAAACCGCTCAAAATGACAGTGTTAACCATCGCCAAATACTTTTAAAGTATAATTCATCATGACTGTGGCAGGATTTAAAAGCCAAATTCAAGCCATATCTATGTGCTTTTTCATGATTCTTCAGTAAAAATATAATAAAGGACTTGAAATATAGAAATAACCCTCGATTTAATAGGGATATATCACCTCATTCAATCGTGCATATGAACAATCAAAATAGTCCAGAAATAATCACCATTGATGACCAAAACTTTGGTAGCCACGTCGAACATTGGAATTTACTCACAGATCACCCTGCACAAGATGTACCCAAATGGTTAGGTTTAGCTTTAAATGCGCCGATTATGCCAATGGGGTTGTGCCAAACTGAACAGGATATGGATGCAAACTGTTGGTTAATCCAAGGACCAAGTCAAGCTGCTGTTCAGCTTACACAAGTGATTGCAGTTGAAAATAATAAGCCTACAGCAGTAAAAACCGCATTCCCAAGTTTCAATAGCCCCTACAAAGTTCCTGTTGTGGTTGAACGTATCATCCGCTGTCAATCAAACACGCAAGCTGTTCTACGCCTAAATTTAGGTAATAACAGCATTGTATATGCTTACGATAGTCTGTATAGCGTGAATCATGGCCAATACCAAAAAGACCAAACCTATGTTGCACAACTCAATGCATGGGCATATGAGCTAGAGGCTGTTGCAGAACATGAACAACTTGTCGTTGATGATCCCGCATCCATTAAACACCATCGCGCACTAAACGATATTTTAGCAGCAAACAATGGTATTGCCCCTGCCAACCTCCAAGAGCAAATCGACGCATGGGAACCAAAGTCAGATGACGATAAAGAACCTGTGACTGTAGATTTTTCAAAGATGGTTGCCTATTTATATGGTGAAAAGATTGGTCAGGAAGATGAAGCATGGTTTCAAGGCAATATTGTGGGTAAAACTAGCATGCAATTTATGGAGCAAGACTACACGTTGCTTGACGTTGCCTTAATTCATGAAGAAGACCAAGCTGCAACCTTGATCCGTATTGCCACTAAAAACCCAACTTATGCACAGTTCAATATTGGGCAATACATCCGTGGTAACATTTGGATTCAAGCCAATATTTATTCATCAAATCAATAATTTAAACAAAAATCTAACTCAGATTGCAAAGCAATTTGTATCAACTGAGTTGGATTTTTTTATTTTTATAGCTCACTTTTATTTTAATTTAAATTCATTTGTATAAAACTTATCCACATTTTATATTAATTCCATCTATTTTAAATTCATTTTAAAACCCATTTATCCACAGTTTTAAATTCATTATTTTTATTTAATTTATATATTCAAAACTTATGAGTTTTATGACTTTCATATAGTTAGCTCTTGCCAGAAGCAGACTTTGATATAATTTTTAGATAAAACTAAAAAAATTAATAATGATGTATAATCGGCTTTGATTATTTTTATTTAGTACTTTATTTAATCATTTTTTTATGTTAAAAATATAAACATGCAATAGGATTTAAACGATAATTAAATCGGAATAAAACTTCCATGAAAATTATGCAAGAAGAAAATATACAGCATGTTGAACATCAATTAGAAAAGCGCTATCAGCTTGATGCTTATTCGTGCATGTTCTTTGTGTTAGGCATGATGATTTCTGCCTACTTCTTACATCAATTCATTTTGTAATTGATGTGACCTTCGCAGCCCCATTCAAAGAAGCCAACGATTGTTGGTTTTTTTACGTCTAAAATAGCCAAAACAAAGCCATCTAAACTTTTTTCTTCTACCGCGCTTAGCTGTGTGGTCTTTTATGCGCTTTATATAATATTGTTCAGTAAATATTTGCCCAAAATACTCAACAGGCTGTTCACTCATATAAACAAAACCATATTGCTCATACAATTTTTTTGCAGCCTGATATGGTTGCTCAAGCCACGTTTCCACCGCCTGAAAGTCATGTAACTCACAAAATTGCATTGCATGTGACATAAGCCGTTGACCTATGCCCTGTCCGCGCCAAATATCATCCACCATCAACCACCGAAGTTGAGCATTGGCATTGCCTAAGTTTTCTGCATCAATCGCAACACAGCCCACAATACGATTTTGATGTAAGGCAAACCAAATTTCATTACGCGCCTGATCTAAGCGACCAATAAAATCAGCTAACTCGCGTGCAAACTGAATTTCAATCACATCATGTGATGTGCTATTCATTCGATAAAACTGGCGCAACATATCAATCAGCCGGGCAACACAGCCTGTTTGATAGCCAGAGACAATTTGAATATTTGTAGTATGTATTGTAGTTGCTGAGATGCGAAAGTTTTTTAGTGTTTCAATATACAGGGCTAAACCCTGCAAAATCAGTTGCTGTCCATGTTCATCTAAATTTTGCAATGCCGCACTGATCTGACTTTGATCAGCTCTATGAATATGGTGAACTGTACTGAGCCCCTGCTCGGTTAAGCAAACTAACTTGACACGTCCATCTTCGCTACTACTGAATTCCTCAATTTCACCCGTTTGTTTTAACTTGGCTAACATTCGGCTCACACTTGATTTGTCCAAACCCAAGTGTTCCACCAAAGAAACTGCACTCAGTTGCCCTTGTTGCTCTAAACAAAGTAAACATTGCACTGACGATGATGACAATACTTGATCTAAACCATTCTGTAGACGACCATACTCACGAACCAATTGCTGAGTAGACTGACGAATGTGATCAATTGGACTAATCGGCGTTCGACTCATAACGTTAGCCAACTTTAGTGTACATATCCAGCATATTTACATACTCATAAAAACTAAACAATAGATAAAAAAATATTTTAGATATAAAAAAACCTGCGAGCCTAAACTCGCAGGTTTTTGAAAAATATTATAAAAATTAGAACAACCGATTCATACCGTTTAAGGTTGCAACCCGGTAAGCTTCCGCCATAGTTGGATAGTTGAATGTGGTTTCCACAAAATATTTGATGGTATTATTTGGACTATTCATCACAGCTTGACCAATGTGAATAATTTCCGAAGCGTTGTTACCGAAGCAATGTACACCCAGCACTTCCAAAGTTTCTCGGTGGAACAGAATTTTCAATTCCCCCACCGTGTCACCCGTAATTTGTGCACGTGCCAAGTGACGGAATGAAGCCTGACCCACTTCATACGGAATTTTTTCTTCAGTTAACTCTTGTTCAGTTTTTCCAATCGAAGAAATTTCTGGAATGGTATAAATCCCTGTCGGAATATCAACAACAGGTTCAACGCCTTCCTCACCGCTCATATTTGCACCCGCACAACGACCTTGGTCGTATGCAGCAGAAGCCAGTGAAGGCCAGCCAATCACATCACCTGCAGCATAAATATTTTCTACTTCGGTTTGGTACTGATCATTCACCGTAATCTGACCACGACTGTTTGGTGTAATGCCAACATTTTCCAAACCTAAGCCATCCGTATTTCCAGAGCGGCCGTTACACCATAAAATGGCATCGGCTTTAATTTTCTTACCGCTTTGCAAATGCAGTACCACGTGATCATCATAGGTTTCAAGATGATCAATCTGCTCATTATGGCGAATCAAAACACCTTGTTGGCGTAAGTGATAAGATAACGCATCTGAAATTTCATCATCAAGATAACTCAGCAGTTTGTGCTGTGTGTTTATCAAGTCAACTTTGTGATCTAGCCCAATAAAAATAGACGCGTATTCACAGCCAATGACACCTGCACCATAAATAATGATTTTTTGGATGGAATAATCAAGATCTAAAATTTTGTCTGAATCGAATACACGCGGATGGTTAAAATCAAGCGCCGCAGGACGATATGGACGACTACCCGTTGCAATTACGATTTGTTTACATAGGATCGTTTCTTTAATGCCTTCAGGGCTAAACACTAAAACTGTATTTTGGTCTTGGACATAGGCGCGACCATGGAAAATATCAATTTTGTTACGGTCATAAAAACGTGAATGCGTATCTACTTGTTGTTGAATCACTTTATGTGCATTTTGAAGCACTTGCTTCATGGTAAACTGACGCCAGTCGCCCATTTTTTTAAACATTGGATCACGACGATAGCGAATAATGCTCGATACCGTTTGACGTAAAGCCTTACTTGGAATAGTCCCCACGTGGGTACAGTTACCACCGAGCTGCTCACGTACATCCACAATCGCAACACGCTTTCCAGATTTGGCAAGTTTCATTGCCGCGCCTTCACCCGCAGGGCCTGAACCTAGAACGACCGCATCGTACTTAACGAAAGTTCCACCAACGACCTCTTTTTTACGTGGCATTCAACGCTCCTTCTTCAAAAAACTTATTACTTATCTTGGGCATATTATGACGTAATTGCAGGCAATTTGCTGTATTTAGCTTACATATATTAAGTGATAACCACATTTAGTAAATGAATAGTATTTCTGCCCTATCAATTCGCATTTCCGCTATACTAAGAACTGCTATTTTTAGCATCTCCCCCGTCAAAAACAGTGGAATAGTTGAATATGTCTGAAAACCGTAAACCTGAGCAGGGTATCAAACTTCGTGGCGCAGAAAAGGTCGCGCGTATACCTGTAAAAGTTATTCCTACGGTTGAAACGCCACGCAAGCCGGATTGGATTCGCGTTAAAATGGCAGCACCCGAAGAAGTGCAACGCATTAAATCAACCCTACGTGAACAAAAACTACATACCGTTTGTGAAGAAGCAGCATGTCCAAACCTACCTGAATGTTTTGGTGGGGGTACTGCAACCTTTATGATTATGGGTGACATTTGTACACGTCGTTGTCCTTTCTGCGACGTGGCACATGGCCGTCCAAATGCACTTGATGCAGACGAACCACGTCACATGGCTGAAACGATTTCAAACTTAGGTCTAAAATATGCCGTGATCACTTCTGTAGACCGTGATGACTTACTTGACGGTGGTGCACAACACTTTGTTGATTGTATTAAAGAAGCACGTGCATTAAGCCCGAATACTTTACTTGAGATTTTAGTCCCTGACTTCCGTGGTCGTATGGACATTGCGCTTCGCATTATGACCGAGTGTCCACCTGATGTTTTCAACCACAACATTGAAACGGTGCCACGTTTATACAAAGCAATGCGTCCAGGTTCAGACTACCAACACTCTTTAAATCTGTTGAAAATGTTTAAAGAATACTGCCCTGACGTTCCAACCAAATGTGGTTTGATGGTCGGTATTGGTGAAACTGAAGAAGAAGTCATTTCACTTTTAGATGACTTGCATGCACACGGCGTTGACTATGTAACGATTGGTCAGTATTTACAGCCTTCAAAAGAGCATGCGCCGATTGACCGCTTTGTTACACCAGAAGAATTTGAACGTTACACTGCACATGGTCAAAAGCTAGGCTTTAGAAATATTTGGGCAGCACCAATGGTTCGCTCAAGTTACTTCGCTGACCGTCAATACTATGGCGAACCTGTACCAGCAGTACGTCGCAAAGTAGACCCTGCGAAAAAGATTGCCGTTCAAACGATTGAAGCTTAATTTGCTGTGATGTTAAACAGTTAAATGCAAAAATTAAAAGCCCTCATATGAGGGCTTTTTTTATTACAGACTTCGTTCTTTATATTTTTCAATTACGTATTCATACATTTCTAACACAGTCATTGCTCAAAAAACGCCCTAAGCTAATTCAAAGTCTAAAATAATTGTATTGCTACACATCAAATCAAATTCATTTTTATTACACCTTTTCAGTCTACGTTTTGCCTTATTTTCCGTGAAATTTTATAAAACGTATGACTCACCTCACGGTGTAAACAACGGGAGGTTTCAATGGGTTTCATTTTCGCCATTCTGCTTTTAATCTGTACCCTCTGGGCTGTTTTTTATTTTGAAGTCAGTCGCCTTATTGGTGCTGCAATGGTTATTTTTGCATCCCTCTTCACTGCTATTTTTATTAATCCGTGGTCACTACTTCTAGGTCTACCCTTAATTATTCTCAGCCTGATTGTGGTTATTGATCCATTACGCAAGTCCTTAATCACGCAACCTGCCTATAAAGCTTTAGCCAAAGCCATGCCGAGTATGAGCAGTACCGAACGCGAAGCATTGGATGCAGGCACCAGTTGGTGGGAAAAAGAATTATTTATGGGTGCGCCTGACTGGAAAAAATTTGATGGTTATGTCTACCCAACTTTGTCTGCTGAGGAGCAATCCTTCTTAGATCATGAAGTTGAACACCTTTGCGGTTTACTCAATGAATGGGAAATTCATCACCACTTAAAAGATCTTCCTGTTGAAGCATGGCAATACATCAAAGAACAAGGCTTTTTGGGTTTAATTATTCCCAAAAAATACGGCGGTCGTGCGTTTAGCTCCTTTGCCCAAAGCCGCATCATGAGCAAAATTTCTTCACGCTCACTGACCACTGCCGTCAGTTGTATGGTGCCCAACTCTCTAGGCCCAGGTGAGTTGCTTTTACATTATGGAACTGAGGAACAAAAACAACGCTATCTACCGGGACTCGCCAAAGGTGAAGAAATCCCCTGCTTTGGTTTAACCAGTCCCGAGGCTGGTTCAGACGCAGGTGCAATACCTGATACAGGCGTGGTCTGTTATGGCATGTTTGAAGGCCGAGAAATACTCGGTTTACGTATGAACTTTTCAAAACGCTGGATTACTCTGGCACCTATTGCGACTGTGATTGGTCTCGCTTTTAAACTCTATGACCCTGATGGGCTATTAGGCGATGCAAGCAAAACTGAATACGGCATAACCTGCGCCTTATTACCTGCCAGCCATGATGGTGTCCAAGTTGGTGCACGACATAATCCTGGTTCTCCTTTTATGAATGGAACGGTCGATGGACAAGATGTTTTTATCCCACTCGATTGGATTATTGGTGGGGTAGAAAATGCAGGTAAAGGTTGGCGCATGCTGATGGAGTGCTTAGCCGTAGGTCGCGGTATTTCCCTACCTGCGCTCTCCACTGCTTCTGCTGAAATGGCCTATTTAAGCATCGGTGCTTTTGCCAAAGTCCGCCAACAGTTTAAAATTTCTGTGGGACATTTTGAAGGTGTGCAAGAAGCCACCAGTGATATTGCCAGCGGTGCGTATATGTTAGAAGCTTTTCGCTATATGGTGACCTGTGGTTTAAATGAAGGTGGAAAACCTGCTGTAATGACAGCTATGGCCAAATACTATGCCACTGAAACCATGCGTAAAATTGTCAATCACGGCATGGATGTCGTTGGTGGACGGGCTGTGCAAATGGGGCCACGCAATTTTTTAGCACTGAATTATCAAGCCATCCCCATTTCGATTACTGTTGAAGGGGCCAATATTTTAAGCCGTTCTTTAATGATCTTTGGTCAAGGTTCTATGCGCTGTCATCCTTATTTATATGAAGAGCTGCAACTCCTTCAAGTAGAAGATACAAAAACCGCTTTAGCGCCTTTCGACACGCTACTTTTTAAACATTTGGCTTATACCTTTAACCGAACAGCACGTTCATTCAGTTATGGCATATTCGGTGGTCCTTCAGATGCTTCCGCACAGACAGATGATTTCTCACGTCCTTTTTACAAAACCATTAACCGTTTCAGTGCCAACTTCGCTTTAACCGCAGACCTTTGTTTAGGCTTACTTGCAGGTGATATTAAGCGCAAAGAAATGCTTTCAGGGCGTTTAGCCGACATTCATGCTTATTTATTTATCGCGACTGCTATTTTGAAGTTTTATGAAAAAGGACAACGTAGTGAGGTGGAACAACAACATGCTCAATTGGCTTTAGAAAAAGCATTTGTGCAAATTCAGGATGCATTTGATGGGCTATTTGCAAACTTTCCTATACGAGCCGCAGCTTGCGTAGTCAAGTTCATCTGTTTCCCTTTTGGTCGTATTGCCCAACAACCAAGTGACCAATTAAAAACACAATTAGGACTTGCCATCATGGAAAATAACCCGTTCCGTGAACAACTGAAGCAGCATGTTTTTTACAATACCGATCCCGATGATGTCTTTGGGCGTATGGAAAATGCGTTCCAAGCAGCATTAAAGATTGATCCGCTGTGGACGAAGTTTAAAAAAGCAGAGTCCAAAGAACAATTTGAAGGCTTAGATTTTGAATCACATATTCAACATG
Organism: Acinetobacter sp. SW-226; assembly: GCF_055632855.1. Taxonomy (NCBI): domain Bacteria; kingdom Pseudomonadati; phylum Pseudomonadota; class Gammaproteobacteria; order Moraxellales; family Moraxellaceae; genus Acinetobacter; species Acinetobacter sp. SW-226. Next base: position 2,384,283 of record NZ_CM145752.1, read on the forward strand.
CACTTGAAACAGGGTTCATCAGCTCTGAGGAAGCGGATCAGTTGCTTCATTACAACACTCAACGCTTCGATAGTATGCTCACCGATATTTTCGACCATAAACTTAAACAGACACTAGATTTAAAGAATCTCTACCACACTAAAATTTCAGATATTAGACTCTAATCGTCTTATCGGTTTTGTGGAATTGCTAAAAGATAAAAGTCCATTCACGGGCTTTTATTGTATTCATACCAAGATAAACTTAACCGTAAAGGACAGCTTTAAATCCAGTACACATTTAAACTGTAATAGAACTCTTCCACTTCCAAACGGACTTGATATCCCAATTGGGTGAGTTCTGCTGAAAAACAGCGAATATCTTGTAAAGGTAAATGTTTTGGTAGCACTGTAAATACCGCAGTATTTCCCTGTTTGGCACTTTCTTCAATCAATGAGGCCAAACGTAATTTGTAGATCTCAATATCTAAATACGCTTGGTTAGACATAATTTTTGCTTGTTCAGCATTAATAAAAGCAGCCATTCCTTTCCTCAAATTACATCATTGTATAGGCAATGAAAATAACGCAGAAACAAATACTCAATCAGATGATTTAGTAACGCCATGTAGCCTTTTCAGCTAAAAAAATCTTCAAAAAATAATTTAGGACTTACGCACTATTATTTATAGATTCTCTGTGGTAGCAGATGATTTTTATCGAGAATAAAGTCATCAATGAAGTTTTTGATAACTGGTCTAAATAATTTCTTCTGCCAACGATATACATTTTCAAAGATCCGCTCAAACTGGTTCTTTTGTATCTCGACGTAGGCCATCAAGGCTGAAAAAATATGATTCAAAATCAGTTTAGATCGTCTTACTTGAAACTTTTCAATATGACAAACCTGTTTAATCACCCGGTGATATTGCTCTATTTTCCAATGACTTGAATGTAATTCATGAAAACCCTCAAAGGACAATAAATCATCTTCATCTTGATGCACAATATAAAACCTCTGCTGTTCTTTTAACTGAGTCTTAAATAATTGTACAAAGCCAAAATCTTTGAGCCAGATCACTTGACCCTGATGGAAATCTGGCAATAAGCGCAGTTGAAACCATTGTCCTTTTTCTGGGGAAACCTTACGGTTACAGTCGATACCAAACATAAATCGAATACCATATTTTCTTATGGTTTTTAGATTTCCAGTCGATGAATACCAACTATCACCTGTAATAAATTGAATCTTTGCACCCCAACTGAGTACTTCACTTAACATATCCATAAAGTAATCATTCTTGGTTTTACTTTCAGATTTGTCATAAATTCGGAAATTAATTGGAATATTTTGACCATTTCGATCTGTCGCATACAAGGTAATGAGATTAATACCCTTGACGGATCGGTGGTGTTTGCCTGACCAAAAATAGCTAACCAAGTCCATATGTTGACTATATGGTTTATCTAAAACAGTATCATCAATACTGACTATAAGTTTATTATTATCAATATGTTGAATTGATTCTTGATATAGGTCGTGAGGTGTGTAGTCTTCACGCTCTAGAAAGCGATTTACACTATCATGCGAGATATTATAAGTCTCGGCAAGTTGTGTGCAGCTAATAGAGTTCGGTTCTGTCATGAGAAAGCCCATATAAATGGGTAATGTACAAGTTGCTGTAGAAGCATGTTTAATTCGTCTGATCACAGATACTTTATAAAGTATTTTAATACTTTTTTGAATCCGTCAATGCGTAAGTCCTATAAATTTAATATTCTTCTACCGTTGCTTTAAATCTTACTCATTTAGAGGCTCACCAAACATTACAGAAAAAATAAATAAAATTACCATCTATTTAATTTAAATAATAATTGTTATCATTTACAACACTGTTTACTAAAGCACCAACTGTCTTCCATGAATAGCACCACTCAAATTGATGCCTTGGTTCATTCGGAAAAAGTTCGTCCGAAACCAACCAAAAAGAAAAAAGTCGATACCCCCGTTAGCTACCGCCTTATGGTGTTGTACCGATTTGCTCTTGCCTTACTTGGAGGCTATCTCCTTGCAGCACTTTCTGCATTAGCCATTGCTAAAATCTTTATAGCCAATCCTGTGAATGCGGCTATGAGCGCTACACTCATTGCATTTTGTCTTAACTGTGCTGCCTTTATTTGGGTCTTTATGGTTCAAAAAACCTTAAAAGCAACGCTCGGTATTGCTGTGCCATGTATTGCACTGTATGCCCTACTCAAATTTTTAGGATAGTTTTTCAATGCGTGTTGATCAAAAAGCGGAAGGACCGCGCCAATCCATGTCATGGTTGCATACATGGGCCAGTCTCATTTTAGGGTGGCTGCTGTATGCAATTTTTGTGACTGGAACACTCAGTTTTTTCCAAAATGAAATTTCTACTTGGATGAAACCCGAAACCCATCAATCTATCCCTGCGCAGTCTCAAGTGCAACAAATGCAGGTCGCGCTCAACTATTTACAAAAAAACCACCCTGATGCAGGCAGTTGGAACATTCAACTACCCAACTCACGGCAAACTACGACTGAAGTAACTATTCGTGCCGTTGGCGAAGACCCGAAAGCACGTCGTGGTGGGACACGGATCACCTTAGACAGTGCAACTGGTGAAGTGATTGAACCACGGGATACACGTGGTGGTGGGTTCCTGTACCGTTTCCATTTTGAATTATACGGTTTACCGCGTCTGTGGACACGTTGGTTGGTCGGGATTGCCACCATGTTCATGTTGGTTGCAATTGTTAGCGGTATCATCACCCATAAAAAAATCTTTAAGGACTTCTTTACCTTTCGCTCAGGCAAAGGTCAGCGTTCATGGCTGGATGCACACAACGCAACCGCTGTTTTTGCATTGCCTTTTCACTTAATGATTACTTTTAGTGGCTTACTACTGCTCATGTTTATGTTCATGCCTTGGGGAATTAACCAAGCGTATGAAAATAGACAACAGTTCTTACGTGACCAACAGGCCAGCATGATTGAGCAGCCCCAAAAAGCTGAAGATCAGCAGCGCGAAGGTCGAGGTCAACGCGAAGGCGAAAGAGCGGATCGTGGAGAGCGCGGACAGCAACGTGGTGAACATGCTCAAGGTCGTGGTGGGGAACGTCCACAACCCGAACTCCGCCCTGCGCCACTGACGGACCTAGCGCCGATTATGGTGACAGTACAACAGCAGTGGAAAGACAATCCAATTGCTTCGATTAACATTATTTCACCCAATACAGACCAAGCCAAAATTGAGTTCCGTGCCTTGCGTGCTGAAAGTGTCGCGCATCGCAATGTCTATGCAACACTCAACTACAATGGGGTCACGGGTCAAGATGAAACGGATAAAAATATACGGATAAAAAACCCATCTATTCCAAGTGGTATCTATAACGTGGTCACCGTCTTACACGAAGCTCGCGGCGTCGACTTAGCTCTTCGTTGGTTGCTATTCTGTTCGGGCATTTTAGGCACGCTCATGGTCGCTACAGGTCTGATTCTTTGGTGTGTAAAACGCGCGCCCCAACAGCAAAAACAAGGCTATAAATCGTTTGGCTTCCGACTGGTTGAAGTCCTGAATATTGCAGCCATCATTGGTTTACCTTTGGCGTGTGCGGCATATTTTTATGCTAACCGCTTCATTCCTGCAGATGTAGAAATGCGCCTGAACTGGGAGATCCGTAGCTTCTTTACGGTATGGTTACTCACACTAATTTATGCCATTTTCCGTACCCACCGCCAAGCATGGTTAGACTTACTTTTACTGGCAACACTCGCTTTCGCACTGTTACCAGTGGTCAACTTTATGACAGGTGGTCAGGCTTTGTGGAACAGCATTGCGCAGGATCAGTGGATGATTGCATCGGTTGACCTAGCCATGTGGATAATGGCAGTGATCTTCTATTTCGCTTATAACAAAGTTAAAAAGCATCAAGGTTTGCCGAATAAAAAAGTGAAAGCACTTGTTCAGGAGGCCGAAGCATGATTTGGTTTCTAATGATATGGGCTTTAGCAACCCTAGGTTTTTTTGCTCTTGCCAGCAGTATGTCTAAGCATCAAAAGCAAATCTTTAACAAAGAACTGACACTTCAGCAAACCCGCTTAGCAACCACTATAGGTTGGTTACTCCTCATTGTTTCTTTGTTCATTTGCTTAACGCAAGGACATTGGAGCACTGAAATCAGTTATTGGGTTGGCGTGATTAGCTTCGCGGCGTTGTTTGTTGGACTTTGCTTGAGTTATTTTGAGCAAAAAATTAGGAATATCGCTGTTTCAGTTTTACTCTTATTTATATTCAGTCTAACTTTGCATCTGATCTAAGCCTAAAAGCCAATCTTCGGATTGGCTTTTTCACTTGAAAGCATTAGGCTATCCACAGTTTAAATCTTTGGTTATCTGTATGCCTAAATCTCCTAAAATTCCTGCTGAATTGGTCAACCTTGCAACAACGGGCAATAGTGACGCTCAATTTGAACTTGCTGAACTGTATATGCAAAGTGAAAATGAAGATGACATTACCCTTGCAGAAGAATGGGCGCTCAAAGCAGCAGCATTAGGTCATGTAGAAGCCATGTATTGGCTCGGTGAAGGTTATTCTTTTTATGCCAAAGAACTTCGTGAAGAAGACCCAAGCGAAGCAGAAACCTACTTTGGACATGCACATCACTGGTTAAAACAAGCTGCTGAACTGAAACACCCTACTGCAATATTAGAGTTGGCTGGTTTTTACCGTCGAGGCGATGTGGTTGAAAAAGATGTCACTAAGTCAATTGAGCTGGTACAACAAGCGGCGGAACTGGGTGAGGCTCAAGCCATGCGTGATTTGGCTTTCATTTATGAAAATGCACTAGGTATTGATGCGGATGAGGAAAAAGCCAAATACTGGCACGACAAGGCGGATGCCACAGAGCAAGAATAAAAGCAAAAGCCCATCCTTTGATGGGCTTTTTACTACTTAAAACTTACGCACAAAAATAATATCTAAATCCTGCTTAGGCACAAAATTCTTTTCTGTCATTTGAAATTGTGTCGAACTGATCTTTTTCACCTGACCATTCCAACAAAATGAAACCAACTCATTGGGATCACGCTTAATCGTCAGCTTAAAGCTTTGAATGGGTTTCGCCCAATTTGCGCCCGTTTTTAAGATATAACCCAACGCCTGATAAGGTGCATATTGTGATTTGGCTTTTTTCAAACCCGCTTTGAAGCTTTGATCCATACAATAAGTCTTTTCATCCTCTTCAGGATATAAAGAGACCGAACCACCGACCAATGGCGCATATTCATGCTGAATACGGGTCATGCTGTTCGCTTTAAAATTTTGTTTCCAGCTATAAATAACCTGAGACTGCCAGCGAATGAGATCTTCATCTTGAATTTTTAGTAGTTTTTGCACTCTTGGATTTTTACAAGTTTGAATTTTTTGCTGAATAGAAGTACTTATATCGGCATTTTCACCTTTCCACGGCTGTATCAACTCTTGCTGCGTGAGACTACAAGCCATAAGCTCATTCGTTACATCGGCTTGAAAGTCTCCATCATGAACATATTCTTGTTCATTACTCGGTAAAAAAGCCCGTACATGTACCTGAGGCTGGATAGGCTGACCATTAACTTGAATTTTAAAACTATCAATTAAACCTGTGGCGTCAGCATAATCATAGTCCACGTAATTTTGAACTTTCGGTAAGGGAAATAAAATAGTCTCATTTACCAAATGTTTACCTAAATTTTTAAACTCATAATCGACAGTGATTCGCTTTTTACTGATAAATAAGTTTTCACTATACATTTGAATATCTTTATTTTTCAGATATTGCACACCGCCTGTTGCGACAAAACCCGTACTGTCATTCGCACTCACGTGCATAGACATAAATACGAATAACCCTATTATTTTTTTCATTTTAATCTTCTTTTTTAAGGTTTAATGTTCTGCATGAGTCTCAAAGTTTGCATTCTCGATAATGATCACCTGACGACAAATGCCTTCAGCTTTTCGCTGTTGTTCAAAGACAGATGCAGGCATCGCCTCAAAACTGTCAAAGAAACAGATTTCTTGTTCATCTATAGAATAAACCAGTGAATGGTTTCCGACGCCTTCTAAAGTATCGTAATACACAATAATAAAGTTATTCTGTTCAAACGCCTGCTGAATGTGTTGATAATTGACTGCAGGCGAAATAGGTAAATTTAACTGTTCAGCTTCGGCATAACTCAGTTTTTCTTGTTCTTGAAGATCAGGATCTGCATCGGTATAGAAATGCACATTGAAACCAAACTTTTTTAAGCCTACAGCCAAGCCTATCGTTGTGGTGCCAAACGTTGCATCATAAGCACAGACATCAATCAATTGTTCAATCTCTGCATCTATACCTAAATGTTGCAGCATCATCCATACTGCATAGATACCGCCATTGGCTTCAAGGTTCATTAAGGACTCAGGGATATTCACGGTCATAACACAATTCAAAAAAGATGATTGTGTTGATAATAAACAAAACATCGTTGGAACTAAATCAATTTCCAAGTACAATACTTCGCTAGTCGAGGGATGCTGCGACTTTTTCACAGGTACATAAATGTGAAATCGCTAGGCTCGACGATCCGGTTCAAATCCCTTTTGAATCAACAACGGCATCCGCGAACTGAATGATCAATTTTTTATATTAGGAGATCGTGATGAACGCGGTTACTGCTTCATTTACAGATTACAAAGTTGCTGATATTTCACTCGCTGACTACGGCCGTAAAGAAATCAAACTTGCTGAAGCAGAAATGCCAGCACTTATGGGCCTACGTAAGCGTTATGCTGCTGCAAAACCACTTGCTGGCGCAAAAGTCCTTGGTTGTATCCACATGACCATTCAAACTGCGGTTCTTATTGAAACTCTAGTTGAATTAGGTGCAGAAGTTCGTTGGACATCTTGTAATATCTTCTCTACTCAAGACCATGCTGCTGCGGCAATTGCGGCTTCTGGTGTTCCAGTATTTGCTTGGAAAGGCGAAACTGAAGAAGAATATGTATGGTGTTTAGAACAACAAATCAATGTGAATGGTACGCCTTGGGATGCCAACATGATTTTGGATGATGGCGGTGACTTAACTGCTCTTATTCATGAAAAATATCCAAATGTATTGGCTAAAATTCACGGTATTACTGAAGAAACCACCACAGGTGTTCAACGTCTACTTGAAATGTGGAAAGACGGTTCTCTTAAAGTTCCTGCGATCAACGTCAACGATTCAGTAACGAAATCTAAAAACGACAACAAATACGGTTGCCGCCACTCACTAAACGATGCGATTAAGCGTGGTACAGATATGCTTTTATCTGGCCGTCGTGCACTTGTCATCGGTTACGGTGACGTAGGTAAAGGTTCTGCTCAATCTCTTCGTCAAGAAGGCATGATTGTACGTGTAACTGAAGTTGACCCAATCTGTGCAATGCAAGCATGCATGGATGGCTTTGAGGTTGTTGCTCCGTACAAAAACGGCGTTCAAACGAGTAAAAAAGAAGACATCAATCTTGACCTTCTTCAAAACACTGACTTGATCGTAACGACAACGGGTAACTACCACGTATGTGACGCGGCAATGTTAGATACATTAAAAGCAGGCGCAGTAGTGTGTAACATCGGTCACTTTGATACTGAAATCGACACCAACTACTTACGTGGTTACAAATGGGTTGAAGTGAAGCCACAAGTACACCAAGTATATCGTTCTGAAAATGACAGTGATTACCTAATCCTGCTTTCTGAAGGTCGTCTTGTGAACTTGGGTAATGCAACAGGTCACCCATCACGTGTCATGGATGGTTCTTTTGCCAACCAAGTCTTAGGTCAAATGCACTTATTCGCGGAAAAATTTGCGGATCTTGCAGAAGATCAAAAACAAGCAGCAATCCGTGTAGAACTCCTTCCTAAGAAATTAGATGAAGAAGTTGCTGCGGCAATGGTTGCAGGTTTTGGCGGTGTGTTAACAACTTTGACTCAAGTACAAGCAGATTACTTAGGTGTTCAAGTTGAAGGCCCATTCAAATCAGACGCTTATAAATACTAAGTTTTATATTTCCCCTCATCCTAGCCTTCTCCCAATGAGAGAAGGGACTTTTCATTATTAATTCAATTTATAGTGAAAGTCCCCTTCTCCTGTAAAGCGAGTTTTAAGCACTGCTTTAAAGCTACGCGCAAGAGTGGGCTAGGAAGAGGTCTAAATAAAAAGCATTTATAAAAAGGATTTGAACATGTCGAAACACATTCCTATTTCTTTTGAGTTTTTCCCGACCAAAACGGATGCGGGCGCAGAGAAGCTCAAAGTCGTACATCAAGAACTACAACTCTTAAATCCAGAGTTTTTCTCAATTACTTATGGTGCAGGCGGTTCAACTCGTGAACGTACCTTAGCAGCCATTGCTGAATTTAATGGTAAAGGCACACCTGTTGCCCCTCACCTGTCTTGTATTGGTGATGACAAAGCACGTATTGCTGAGTTACTCGACATTTATAAAGATCAAGGTATTGACCGTATTGTCGCGTTGCGCGGTGACTTGCCTTCAGGTCAAGTTGGCCTAGGCGAATTGCCTTATGCTACGGATTTGGTACGTTTTATCCGTGAACATTCGGGCGATCATTTCAAAATTGAGGTTGCTGCGTATCCTGAAATGCACCCTCAAGCAGATAGCTTTGACCAAGACATTCAACGCTTTTGCGACAAAGCCAATGCTGGTGCGAATGCCGCACTGACTCAGTTCTTCTTTAATCCAGATGCCTACTTCTACTTTGTAGATCGCATTCAAAAAGAAGGGGTGAATATTCCTGTAGCACCAGGCATTATGCCAATTATCAATGCCAGCAACTTAATTCGCTTTGCAGATGGTACAGGCGCTGAGATTCCACGTTGGATTCGCAAGCAACTGGCAACCTATGGTGACGATACCGCAAGCATTAAAGCATTTGGTCATGAAGTGGTTGTAAAACTATGTGAACGCTTAATTGCTGGTGGTGCACCAAGTTTGCATTTCTACACCATGAACACCACTGATCCTACCCGTCAACTTGTACTAGACCTCGGTTTAGCATAAGGATTTAAACCAGATTCACCCTATTTGAGAGTAAAACCGAATGCCTCGTTTTTTTATGGAAGCAGAACTCAATGTTGATCACACTGTCGAACTGACTGAAACGGTGTTTCATCATTGGGTCAAAGTTTTACGCGCTCAAGTCGGTGAAACGGCTACCTTATTTAATGGACAAGGTGGCGAGTATGAAGTGACCTTAAGTGACGTTGCCAAAAAGTCAGCCTCAGTTCAGGTCACTGCTTTCAACCCAACCAATCGCACACCTGCGTTCAAAACTTTACTCGGTCAAGTCATGAGTAAAGGTGACCGTATGGACTATGTCATTCAAAAAGCGGTTGAATTGGGCGTTTCGGAGATTCAACTCTTAACATCTGAACGTTGCGAAATGCGTTTGAAATATGATCGTGACCAAAAGAAGATTGATCATTGGCAAGGTATTGCCATAGCGGCTTGTGAACAATGTGGCATGAACCTTGTTCCCACTATTCATGCTCCGGTCGGCTTAGAAAAATGGCTCGCGACAGAGTTACCAACAACTCGACTTGTGCTTGCACCAAACAAAGAAGAACTCGACGTTTTGGCAGAAGCGACCCCGAACATTGCGTTACTGATTGGCCCTGAAGGTGGTTTAAGTGAGGCTGAAATTACGACAGCCAATGACCACGGATTTATAAACTGGTGTATAGGCGAACGGGTGTTACGTACAGAGACTGCGCCAGTTGTCGCTTTAGCGATTCTAAATTACAAATTTAGTGATTTAAATCACATAAACGGTTGAGTCATCCTTTAGTTCTGTTAATATATTGCTTATTATGTACAACAATATTACCCTTGACTTATATCAAAACATAACTTGAGTTTATTTTTGTACTGTGTTTTTTAACTTGAAAAACTCACAACTGAACATTTTTAGGTCATAAAAAAAATAAGGTTTCGCGATTCATGCCAGATATTTCTACAGAAAATCTTGATCGGCACTTGCAGACTGCGCAGATATCGCACTCCATTAGCCATATTCGTTTTCTTATTAGTAGCTTACTGATTCTTAATTTTTATATTTTCTGTACATATCACTATAATTTTTCTCAAGATTCTTTTTATTTTAACCTTTGGTTTTTCATTTCTGAGTTTATTTTGAGTATTTTATGGGTGATTAGCACAGTCTATTTCAAGCCAAGTAACTATTCAACTCATCCTGCACATCGTTGGATTCAAGGTGTTTGCTTAACCGTCGGCTGTCTAGTTGCGACTGGTGTTGTATGTATTTATTATTATCTACCCCAACAATCAGGTGATTTTAGTTTTGTTGACGCATTGGTTTTATCTGCACTTTTGGTCATTGTTACACAAACAGTCTGCCTAACCTATTTAACCCAGCGAATTAATTATTTCTGTCTAGTCTTTATTCCATCAATTACGCCCTATATCTTCTCTCAATTCATTTACTTTGATAACAATCACAATATTTTTCACCTTACCGTCAATTTTATTTTGATTGTGATATTACTCTGTGCCAATGCAACAAATCGTATCAATCAGCATTCCTCGCGCCTCTCTATTAAAAACCGCGAACTGAAAAAAGAAGCTGAAATGCAAGTGGCATGGACCGATGATCTTTGTAAACAATTACAAACTGAAGTGAATAAATCCAAGGAAATAGAGCAACAACTGCAACTGAATAATCAGTTACTGGAACAAAAAGTACGTGAACGTACTTTTGACATAAATGAAATCAATAAAGATTTAAAAAACAAACAAGAAAACCTTTCTCTTGCACATAAAATCGCAGGTATTCGCCCTTGGGATTGGAATATTAAAGATCGTTCGATTTCACTAACCAATCACAAACAAGAAAAAGTCGTTAAAAACTCCACAGAACATCAAAACCAACTACAGTTTTTGATTCATCCAGATGACATTACATTATTTAAGTCGTCTATGAAAAGTCATTTACGGGGTCATTCAGATCGTTATGAAGCCACTTACCGTGTGCAACATAACAATGGGAAATGGTATTGGGTACATGACACTGGTCGTGTCATTTCCCGAGATCCTATGACACAAAAGCCTTTACAAATGGTGGGTATTCGACGTGATATTCAACATGAAAAAAGTAATCAGGAACGTTTACGACTCGCAGCAAGCGTACTTGAACAAGCAGAACAAGGTATTTTCATTCTTGATGAAGACCTGCGTTATATCGACGTAAACCCATTCTTTGAGCGTCTCACTGGGTTTAATGCCGCGCACATAAATGGTAAACATCTATTTGATATTGTGGCCAACTATAAGTCACATCAACGCACCACTCACAACCAAATCATTGCTCAGCTTTTGAAAAAAGGTGAATACGATGGTGAACTAGACGAAAAGTTTCTTTCAGGCAAAGAACTGTGTATTTGGATGCATCTGAATGCCATCACTGATGATCAAGATCGTGTGACCCATTATATTGGGATTGTGTCTGATTTAACTGAGCGTAAACTGCAAGAACAACGCCTTTCTTATTTAGAAAACTACGACACATTAACGGACTTACCTAACCGTTTTTATTATAACTATCAACTGCATCAGTATCTCGTCTCTCAAAAAGACAGTATTAAACAACTGGCAATTATTCGTCTCAATATTGACCGTTTCCGACCATTGAATGAGTTTTTAAGCAACAATGGTGGAGATGAATTACTCCGTCAAGTTGCACAACGCCTTCGTTTAACCAATGCAGAAGCTCTAGTTGTTGCTCACTTAAACGGCGATGATTTTGCTATTGTCTATGAAATTTCACATATTCGGCCATCTATTCAACAGCATATTGAGCGAATTCATAAAGCGTTTAGCTTACCTTTTGACATCTTTGGTCAGGAACATATCATTACGCTTTCAATGGGAATTTCTCAATACCCTGAACACGGTCGTCAACTTGACTACTTAAATAACTGTGCAGAACAAGCATTGACCGAGGCAAAACGCCTTGGTGGCAATACAACCAAGTTTTATACTTTGAGTAATACCGTTGCTTTAGAAGAAGGGATTTATTTAGAACGTGATTTAAGGCTGGCAATACAAAACAATGAGTTAGTGGTCTATTATCAACCAAAAATCAATTTTCACGATCAAAAAATTTATGGTTTTGAAGCGCTAGTACGTTGGAATCATCCATCCAAAGGTATAGTTCCCCCTGGACTGTTCATTCCTATGGCGGAAAAAACCAGTCTGATTTCGGATATTGGGCGCATTGTCATCCTACAAACCGCAAAACAGATTCAAGAATGGAATAAACTTGGTTTCGAGGACATTTGTGTCTCTGTCAATGTGGTTGCACAACAGTTACAACGTGGTCAACTCCTCAAAGATTTGGATGAGGCACTTCACCTTTATGGAATCAAAGGCAGTAGCCTAGAGTTAGAAATAACCGAGTCCACCTTAGTAGAAAACTCTGTTGAAGTTAAAAATTTACTTGAGACCATCAAATCACGTGGCATCCACATTTCTTTGGATGATTTCGGTACTGGCTATTCATCCCTGTCCTATCTGACCGACTTCCCAATCGACACTTTAAAAATTGATCGCACATTTATTTCAAAAATTGGGCACAGCAAACAAGAAGCGATTGTCAGTGCCATGATTGCAATGGGGAAAGCCATGGGCATGACTGTCGTCGCTGAAGGTATCGAAACTGAGCAGCAACTAAACTACTTACAAAACCTTGAATGCGATATCGCTCAAGGTTACTTATTTTCCAAACCACTTGCCCAGCGTGACGCAACTCAGTATCTCAAAGATAACCTCGAACTGCCCGCTTATACATACTTAATATAAATCAGGTGGTTTTAGCTCTAAGTTTGACTTAAAAAGCATCAGCTATCACTGGGATATGCCAGCAACTAATGGTATATTCGGTCTTGTCTACTAAAAAACCACCAGCTCCGCTGGCTAACCCACGCTACAAAGAGATTCAGATGGACGATCAATCATTAAAACAGCAAGCTTTGTATTATCACGAATTTCCAACTCCAGGGAAAATCAGCGTTACACCAAGCAAGCAGCTGGTCAACCAACGTGACTTAGCTTTAGCTTATTCACCAGGTGTTGCTGCACCATGTTTAGAGATTGAACGCGACCCGTCTACTGCTGCGCTTTACACAGCGCGTGGTAACTTAGTTGCTGTGGTCAGTAACGGTACAGCCGTACTTGGCCTAGGCAACATTGGTCCTTTAGCGTCTAAACCTGTTATGGAAGGTAAAGGCGTACTGTTTAAGAAATTTGCTGGTGTTGACGTTTTTGACATCGAAATTGCAGAAAATGATCCTGACAAAATCGTGGACATTGTTGCTGCATTAGAACCGACTTTTGGCGGTATTAACCTTGAAGATATCAAGGCGCCAGAGTGTTTCTATATCGAGCAAAAACTACGTGAACGCATGAATATTCCTGTGTTCCACGACGACCAACATGGTACTTCTATTATTGTTGGTTCTGCTTTGCTGAACGCTTTACAGTTAAATGGCAAAAAAATTGAGGAAATCAAGATCGTTGCTTCAGGCGCAGGCGCTGCTGCATTGTCTTGTTTAGATCTTCTTTGTGCAATTGGTGCGAAGAAAGAAAATATTATTGTAGCTGACTCTCGCGGTCTGCTTACCACTAAGCGTGAAGGCTTAGACGAGTCTAAAAAGCGTTATGTACAAGACATCGACGGCACTCAACTGGCTGACGTGATTGCAGACGCAGACATGTTCCTTGGGTTATCTGCTGCAGGTATCTTAACCAAAGAAATGGTTAAGCTCATGGCAAAAGATCCAATTATCTTTGCACTTGCAAACCCAGATCCAGAAATTCTACCTGAACATGCTCACGAAGTTCGTGATGATGTCATCATGGCAACAGGTCGTTCAGACTATCCAAACCAAGTAAATAACGCACTTTGCTTCCCTTACATTTTCCGTGGTGCCCTTGATGTAGGTGCAACGACGATTAATGAAGAGATGAAAATCGCGTGTGTATATGCGATTGCGCGTATGGCACACATTGAAGCAGATGCGGCATCTTATGGTGAAAAATCAGCATCATTTGGTCGTGACTACCTTATTCCACGTCCACTCGATCAACGTCTGATTTTGGAAATTGCACCAGCTGTTGCACAAGCAGCAATGGACTCTGGTGTGGCTGATCGCCCAATTCAAGACTTCTCTGCTTACCGTCAACGTCTGTCTGAGTTTGTTTATAACTCTGCGTTCATGATGAAGCCTATTTTTGCTCAGGCAAAATCTGACCCAAAACGTATTGCTTATGCAGAAGGTGAAGACCTACGTGTACTTCGTGCAGTACAAATTGCGGTTGATGAAGATCTTGCAAAACCAATTTTAGTCGGTCGTACGGCAGTTATTGAAGCGAACATCAAAAAGTTAGGCTTACGTCTTGAACATGGTGTGAACATCACGATTGTGGATCAAGAAAAAAATCCTGACTACGAACTGTTTGCAGATGACTACTACACACTCATGCAGCGTAAAGGTGTAACACCTGAATATGCGCAACGTGAAGCACGTCGTCGTTCAACCTTGATCGCGTCGATGTTGGTGAAACATGGTAAAGCAGACGGTATGTTATGTGGTACATATTCAAGCTACGACATTCACTTAGATTTCGTTAAAAACATCATTGGTAAAAAAGAAGGTCATAACTCTTTCTTTACACTAAATGCTTTAATGCTTGAAGACCGTAACCTGTTCATTGCTGACACTTACATCAATCGTAATCCAACGGCTGAACAGCTGGCTGAAATGACTATTTTAGCTGCTGAAGAAGTGCGCCGTTTTGGCATGACACCACGTGTTGCGCTACTTTCTCACTCAAGCTTCGGTTCAGATCAAACGGATGCAAGCGCACAAAAAATGCGTAAAGTGTTTGAGATTTTAACGCAAATTGCGCCAGAACTTGAAGTTGAAGGTGAAATGCATGCAGACGCAGCATTGGATGAAAACATCCGTAGCTTTGCATACTCAAACTCACGCTTCAAAGGTTCTGCGAACCTACTGATCATGCCGAACTTGGATGCAGCCAACATTTCATTTAACCTGTTAAAAGCAACTTCAGGCAATAATGTTACTATTGGTCCTATCCTATTAGGTGCAGCTAAACCAGTTCATATTTTGACACCGACAGCAACAACACGTCGTTTGGTCAACATGACAGCGCTGACTGTAGCCGAAGTTCAAGAAGCTGAGAAAAACGCTATCTAATCACTTGTTGAGATAGTCTCGTCTTGTGACTTGAGAAAACCTCTATTCTGTAGCATGATGGCTGCAAGAATAGAGGTTTTTTCATGCAAGTTTATTTAGTAGGTGGTGCGGTCCGAGATCAGCTTCTGGGTCATCCCTATCACGAAAAAGATTATGTAGTTGTCGGTGCAACGCCTGAACAACTGCTTGCCCAAGGTTTCCAACCTGTAGGTAAAGATTTTCCTGTTTTTTTACATCCTGAAACCAAAGATGAATATGCGCTTGCCCGTACTGAACGTAAGTCAGGACAGGGATATCATGGCTTTGAGTTTTATACCGATAGTTCCGTCACCCTAGAACAAGATTTAATTCGACGCGACCTTACCATTAATGCCATCGCTATGGATGATGACGGCACACTATATGACCCCTATGGCGGTCAGCGAGACCTAGAACGACGTATTTTACGGCATGTTTCCGATGCTTTTGTAGAAGACCCACTGCGCGTCCTACGCATTGCTCGATTTGCGGCACGTTATAAAACCCTAGGATTTATAGTGGCAGAGGAAACGTTGGCACTGATGCAACAACTCGCAAACTCGGGCGAACTTGAGGCGCTAACACCTGAACGCGTTTGGAAAGAAACCTCCCGCGCCCTAATGGAAGATCATGCTGATGAATACTTTGAAGTGCTACGTCGCTGTGGTGCTTTAAAAGTACTTTTTCCAGAAATCGAGGCACTTTACGGTATTCCGCAGCGCCCTGAATATCACCCTGAAATTGACTGTGGCATCCACACCATGATGTCATTACAACAGGCGTGCCGCGCCAACTATGCACTAGATGTTCGTTTTGCTGTTCTCGTACATGACTTAGGTAAAGCCTTAACACCTGTAGATGAGTTACCACGTCATATCATGCATGAAGAACGTGGAGTTAAACCTGTGACTGAAGTGTGCGAGCGTCTAAAAGTCCCAACACAGATGAAACAACTTGCAATTACGGTCTGCAAAGAACATTTGAAATGTCATCAAGCCCTCACCTTAAAACCAGGGACTTTATGGCGCTTACTGCAACGCTTAGATGTATTGCGTCGTCCTGAACGGGTTGAAGCCTTTGTGCAGGCCTGTGAATGCGACTCACGTGGTCGTTTAGGACTTGAAGATCGTGAATACCCGCAGTCTCAATATGTTTTAAAAGCGATGGAGGTTGTGCGAAATATTAAAGCTCAAGATCTGCCTGCAGATATCCAAGGCCCTGATATTGGTGAAATGCTGATTGAACGTCGCATACATGCCATTGGCGTGCTGAAAACTCAATACAGTTGAATCTTTATAAACAAAAAAATAAAGCGCCCTATTTGGCGCTTTATTTTCATTTCACTTAAGAAATGGATGCGGGAAAAGTAATTACTTTTTCCAACTGCATCTGTTCAGTTGCAACCATTAATAAACGATCCACACCTAAAGCAATACCTGCACATGCGGTCATTTGAGGCAAAGCAGCCAATAAAAATTCATCAATCGGCATCACATGTAAACCTAACTTTTCCCGTTCTGCGTTATCAGCTGCAAAGCGTGAACGTAACACGTCAGCATCAATCAACTCATCATAAGCATTGGCGAGCTCTAAACCCTCGATGTACAACTCAAAACGTGCTGCAACTAGCTCACCGTCTTCATCTGTTTTGGTTTTGGCAAGTGAAGCAAGTTCTGGCGGAAAGTCAGTTAAAAATACTGGGGTATCAAAACCTAAGCTTGGCTCTACAAAATGCGAAAAGAGTAAATCAATATAACCCAATCGGTCATCACCCAAGTCCAAATTTAAACCCACGCGATTGCAGCAGTCTTTTAGCTCTTTCAAACTAGCTAGCAGTGGGTTCAAATCCAAACGATCCATAAATGCATGTTTATAGCTTAAAATGGTTGGACGAACTTCACCAAAACGCTGCTTTAATGTGACATTCAATAAATCGGTCACTTCAAACATCAAATCCTTCAAACTAAAATTCGGTCTGTACCATTCCAACATGGTAAATTCACTATTGTGTTTTCGTCCATGTTCATCATCACGGAAAACCTTACAGACTTGATAAATCGGCCCACAGCCACTGGCGAGTAAGCGCTTCATCGCAAACTCAGGGGAGGTTTGTAAATAATGCGTTTGCTGCGAGCCCTGTACATGACGCTGCGCTTGAATGGAAGCCAAATGTACATCCGTCACACCAGCCTGAGATAATATAGGGGTTTCAACCTCAAGTACTTCTCGTTCAGCAAAAAACTGACGAATTTGGCTGTACATTTGCGCGCGAGCACGCATGGCTTTTAAATCACAGGTTGGCTGATAGTGGATCACGTCCTGACTCATGCCTTTGGCCCCCCATGTGCAGCCCATTCACGGCGTAATGGATAAGTCTTTCTTAAATGGTCAAAGGCTTTCTGGTCAACCATTCCCTCTTTTAAACAAGCACGTAAAGCGTGGTCATCTCGTAAAATTGGATAGATTTCATTTAAATGCTGTTGCAGTGCAGATTTCAAATCTTGCCTTTCAAAATACTGAGCACACACAGGCAACTGCGACTCGAAACTTTTATGTGCTTCAAACTGAAAGGTTTTACAAAAGGCCTCATAGATCATTTGTGTACCACGCGCTTTGCCTTCTAAGCTATAACCTGCAATGTGTGGCGTCACTAGACTCACAGCGTTCAATACTTGTTCAGAAATCACAGGCTCATACTCAAAGACATCTAATACCACTTTACGCTGTGTTTTTTCGATGTCTGCCAATAAAGCTTGCTCTTCAACAACAGATCCACGCGAAGAGTTGATTAGGATCGCCGTAGGCTTCATTGCAGCTAAAGCATCAGTATTAATTAAATGATGTGTCGGGTGCTGCCCTGCTTTCGTGAGTGGAACATGCAATGAAATGGCATCGGCAGTGTTTAATAGCGTATTTAAATCGACCTGCTGAATCACATCTTGCTGTACAAAAGGATCATAGCCGATCACATTCCAACCCAATAGTTTGGCCATATAGGCTAAGCGAGAACCGACATTTCCTAGGCCAATAATCCCCAAAGTAAAACGTTCATTAGCATCTATAAAAGCTGGGTTCAAATGCAGTAAAGCGGTAATCACATATTCAGCCACCGCCTGTGCATTACAGCCCGCAGCATTTGCCCAGTGGATATTCTGTTTTTCAAGGGCTTCAATATCTAAATGGTCTGTGCCAATCGTTGCACTACCGACATATTCAAGCGCTGTATTATCAATTAAAGCTGGATTAACTTGTGTCACAGAGCGAACCAATAATGCCTTCGCTTCTACAACATCGGCATGGGTCAAAGTACGCCCTGCTTTCTGTTCGACTTCACCAAATTCAGCAAAAAAATAATCGGTAAATGCGAGATTTTCATCTGCCACGATTTTCATAATCTATTCCAACGCTTTGTTAGCGCTATGATACCCCTTGAGTGAGTACAACACTATGTTGCCTTATCGTTCATTAAGTTAAAAACCTAAATATTCCACACTTATTTTTAAAAAATAAAAGACATAATAGTTTTATGGAATTGCCTTTTTCATTTATTCTCTATTAGAATAAGTAAAATAACTATTCAGCATGAATGATTAAAAAATTCACTCAGTATATTGAACGATAAAGTGCCATGCTGCATAAGCCTATGCATTGCATCTTTAAGTATTGATTGAGAATAAACGATTAAGATAAAAACAATATTTAACTAAAAACGATAAGGGGACTTAAACGCCATGCAGCGAATTCCAACTCTAAATGAATCCCCACCACTTAAAACGGCCCAACTGATGGGAAAAGTTTACCGATATCATGTCATGATCAAACCTTCGGGTGCGCAGTGTAATTTAGACTGTAGTTATTGCTTCTATTTACATAAGCAAGACATGCTACATCAACCTAAAACACCCCGCATGACAGAGTCTCTTCTTGAACTGCACATTAAACAATACATCGAGTCTCAAACCGCAGATGAAGTTGTGTTTAGTTGGCAAGGGGGTGAGCCTACTCTTATGGGTTTGGAGTTTTTTGAACGAGTGGTTGAGCTACAACGAAAATATCAAAAAGCCAATCAACGTATCGAAAATGACTTACAAACCAATGGCACTTTACTCGATGAAGACTGGTGTGCATTTCTCAAACGGAATAATTTTTTAGTCGGTCTATCCATTGATGGCCCTGCCGAGTTTCATGATAAACATCGTTATAACAAAGGTGGAAAGCCGACCCATAGCAAAGTCATGCAGGCAGTGAAACTTCTGCATCTCTACCAAATTCCTTTCAATGCACTTTGTGTGGTCAACCGTGATAATGCAAAGCGTCCAATCGACGTATATCGTTTTCTCCGCGATCAAGTCCAACCTCGTATGATCCAGTTTATACCTGGGATGGAAAGTGCACAGTTTCAGCAAACAGCTCCAGGTTATTGGAATCCAGATGACTTACCCACTTTAGGCAGTTCTGCAACACAACCTGGGACAGCCGATTCCGTCGTTACAGACTGGTCTATTGCAGCCGATGATTGGGGTTACTTTCTTTCTCGGGTATGGGGAGAATGGTTACAAAAAGACTTTGGTAAGGTCTTTGTCGATCAATTTGAAAATATCGTTTCGATGATGTTTGGCTATGGTGCTCAAAAATGTGTATCAGGACAAATTTGTGGTAAAGCGCTAGCTATAGAACATAATGGTGACTTATTTTCCTGCGACCACTTTGTCTATCCTGAATATAAACTGGGAAATATTCAGGACTTTCATCAAGGTGATCTGGTCTTTTCTGAAAAGCAAAAACAGTTTTCTTTTTCAAAGTACAAATCCCTGCCTAAATATTGTACAAAATGTCCATATTTGCAGTATTGTTGGGGTGACTGCCCCAAAGATCGTTTTTTGAAAACACCTGATGGTGAAGCAGGCTTACATTACCTCTGCTCAGGTCTAAAAAAATTTTTTCACACCGCAACTTCATCTAAACATGATATTGCGAAACGCTTGCAATCACATTAAAAAAAATCCTTTTAACATAGCTATAAATTTTTATTTTTAGAACAACCGTAAAAACATCGCTAAGTTCGTTAAGGCGAACTGAGTGAAAAAAATCTCTATTGCTTCATAACAATCCTAACAAGGAGAAATAACATGCGGAAGAGTTTAATTGCACGCTCTGTTGCCTTAATTGGCGGAGCGTTGTTGTCTGCAACCACATTTGCAAAGCAACCTAATATTTTAGTCATTTGGGGCGACGATGTTGGGATGTGGAATTTAAGCACCTACCACCGTGGCATGATGGGCGGTACCACGCCTAATATTGATCGTATTGCCAAAGAAGGCATGACCTTCATGGATCATTATGCACAGGCATCCTCTACAGCTGGTCGGGCTGCTTTCATTACAGGGCAATACCCAATGCGTACAGGTTTGAGTACGGTCGGACTTCCAGGAGCAGTACAGGGACTAAAATCTAAAGATCCAACCATTGCCGAAATGCTGAAAGCCAAAGGTTATGTCACAGGACAATTTGGTAAAAATCACTTGGGTGATCGAGATGAACACTTACCCACTGTACATGGTTTCGATGAATTTTATGGAATTCTCTATCACCTAAATGCGGGTGAGTATGGTGAGCAACAAGACTATCCGAAAGATGAAGCAACACAACAAAAATTAGGCTTAAAAATGCGTGGTGTGATCCACTCTAAAGCTTTGGGTAATGGCAAACAACAAATTGAAGATTTAGGTCCATTTGGTATAGAACGCCAACGTAATCTTGATGAAGAAGTCTTGGTACAATCTAAGCGTTTTATCTCAGATGCAGTTAAACAAGATAAGCCGTTTTTTGTTTGGCACAACATGACACGAACACACTATAAAACCCACTTAAATAAGAAATATGATGGTAAAACCGGTTATGGTGTCTATGCCGATGGTGTTGCTGAAATGGATGATGGTGTCGGTGAACTTTTAAAGCTTCTTGATGACTTAAAAGTAAGCGGAGATACCATTGTGATGTTCTCAACCGATAATGGCGCAGCATCAAATTCGTGGCCAGATGGTGGTAACCAACCATTCCATGGTGAAAAAGGTGTAGGAGGATGGGAAGGTGGCTTCCGTGTTCCTTTAGTCGTCAAATGGCCTGGTCACATTGCTGCCAATGTATCAACTGGCGAATTTATGACCATGGAAGACTGGATGCCAACACTAATGTCTTGGGTGGGTGATAAGACGCTGAAAGAGGATTTATTAAAAGGTAAGCGTATTGGTGGGAAAAATTATAAAGTTCATTTAGATGGTTATGATCAAAGTGATCTTTTATTAAACCAAGGCAAAACTAAACGTAAAGATTTCTATTACTTTACGGAAACTACTTTCCATGGCATGCGTTATGGAGATTGGAAATTACTATTCACCAAACAAGATGGTTGGTTCCGCTCTACTCAAGAAGCAATGACCAGTCCATATATCATTAACCTGAAAATGGATCCATTTGAACGCTTCACCGAGGCGCGTGGTTATGATGAATGGGCTGAAAACAGAAGCTGGATTTTAGGTCCAGCTGGAGAGCAGATTGGAGAGTTTGTGAAAACCTTTAAAGACTTCCCGCCAAGTCAAAAGAGTATGTCTGTCCAAGTCGACCAAGTTGCAAGTATGATTGAAAATCAGCCTGCTGGACGTTAATTCAACTTAAGGTAAGCTAAAGAGAAAACCTCTACGATACTTTGTTCCAAAGAACAGAAAATCTGTAGGGGTTTTCTCTTTAAAACAACTAACGACTTACTATTACACTGTCAATTTATTTAGCAGAATAAGACAGCTTCATGCCTACGATATAACCTGTATTGTCTTTAAAATCACCCACTATACGACGGTCAGATGTTTCACCTTTGGCATCACCAAACCACATATAACGACCACCGACACTAAATGCGAGTTTTTCATTAAAGTTATATTTTGCTGCCAAACCCGCGCCCCAATATCCATCCACAGGCCCTAAAGTCGGAGCTGGATCACCCGCGCCTGAATCCCATAAACCAGAAACCACAATGGCAAGCTTCGGAGCCAAACGTTTCCCCAGCCCAATTTCAACTGCTGTTTGATCGTCAGAATAATCCACTAAAGGTAAACCTTTGCCCAAAGCAGCCACGGTCGATGCTTTTAAAATAGGTGGATAATAGGCAAAGTTACTCCACGGCACATAGCGTACTTTTGCAAACACAGCAGTGGTCATATTCAGTCCTGCTTGCATGTTTAAATTGACAGACTCAGGGGTAGTAATACTGCCTTGATTATAATGTGAATAATCCATACCCAATTTATCAGCCAATGGCACATCTTCCTGAATTGTTGTCTTATGCTCAATTTCAGAACGATAAGTAAGTGAGGCTAAAATGCCCTTTTCAGGCTTGGCATAGCTGAAACCAGCCACCCAACCAATAGCCATATCATCAAAGCTGTTGTTATAACCACTATTGGCAGCATAGGTTAAACCACGTAAATGTACATTAGCTTCAATCTCTTGCAGTGCAGGTCCAGCATAAATCATGACATTTTTATTCAGGTTATAGCCCAATAATGCAGTGATATTTTTCGATTGCACATCGACACGGGTTTTAGCATCTGTTGCTGGACGGTCTGTTGCAATGAAGTTATTTGTCCCATCAAACTTCACTTTCGCACCAAATGGTTCGTCATAAATGACCGCTAAACGTAAATTCGGGGTTAAATCTGTCTTTACTGCATAATTCAGAGATTGATAATCTTCCGCCATGTCAGAAAGAGAATGCCCACTTGAATCGTCACCTGTCACATCAGGTGAAATATGGGTGTAGCCTACTTCTGCATAAGTTCCCTGTTCAAAAAGCGCATCAATTTGTTGTGGGGAACGCTCTAAACCTGCGGCATAGGCTTGACTTGCCAATACAGACAATATTGCAGTTATGAGATACTTTTGATTCGATTTCATGTCTAATCCTTTAGTGAATATTTAAGCCAGTGACTACGTTTCATTCCGCTGAAAAGCAGTCACTGTGAGTGATTGCATCGCTTTTTGTTCTAGTGAATAGAATCTTTGCTCAAACTGAATTAAGGCACACCCAAACCAATGTCTTTGGCTGGATATTTCTGAAAGGTGCTCATGTGATAACGCACCAGATTCAGGGCACGTGGATAACCCCATTCAAACCCATGATGGCTTGGAATTTGCTCTTTGGGGTCAAGGTATAAGTTGTATGCCCACGGTGCTGGGTTGGCGACTGCCAACAAAGTACTATCAATATTTTTACGTGGCGAAGTAGTATCCATCACTTTGAAATGCACTTTAAACTCATTCCAACGCAGTGATGTGAACTGATTGCCTGAATAGAAGTATGAAGTTTCACGGTTTGACTCACCGTCATCAGCCAGTAGGAAACTGGTTTGGTCGATACCATCAAAGTAACGATCTTTCGGGATTTGATTTGTTTGCTCACCTAGTGCAACGGATGTGTTAAATAAGTCAAGAATGTCAAAAAGACCGTCGCTAACACGTCCCTCTTTGATCATGCCTGGCCAATACGCAATACCCGGTACACGAATTCCCCCTTCCCATGTGGTGCCTTTCCCCCCTTTCCATGGATGAAACCCAGAATCTGGCCAAACATCTTCATTGGCTCCGTTGTCTGAGGTAAAGAACACGACTGTATTTTCAAGCTGACCTGTATCTTTCAGCGTCTTCATAAGACGACCAACGATATCATCGACCTCAATCACCCCATCCTTATAGGGATATTTTGCGGGGCTCTTGCCTGCATAACCCGGAGCAGGATAATTATCATTATGTAATCGTGAAAATGAATGTATCAGATAAAACGGCTCATTCTTTTTACCTGCACGACGGATAAAACTGTCGGAGTAATCTGCAAATTTTTGATCCATTTTGCTGATGTCATCAATAGTTTTAATCGACTGCTCAACCTTTAGCGCCCCGCCTTTGACGCCACTGGTAATTTCAGGAGGCTGAATCGTGCACATTGCTTCTAAACGCTCAGGGTCGTGGATTAAATTTGGATATAAACGTTCATCGGTCATCTCGGTTAAGTTCGATACCACTTGCAAGAAACCGAAGTATTCGTCATAACCATTTTGCTGTGGGTAAGCTCCATCAATTTCACCCAAATGCCATTTTCCCACCATGCCCGTGCGGTAGCCCGCTTTGTCGAGAAGACCTGCTGCAGTAACTTCACCCTCCCACGGATTTGCTTTGAGTTTTTCACCTGTCAAAATAGGACGGACCAACCCTGTACGTATTGGCAGACGACCTGTCATCATTGCAGCGCGAGAAGGCGTACTCAGTGGTTGTGCATAGAATGAGGTAAAACGCAAACCCCCTTGTGCCAATTTATCAATATTTGGTGTCGGTGCACCCACCGTTTCACCTCCACCATTCACACCAATATCCCCCCACCCCATATCATCAACAATGAAAATCAAAATATTAGGAGTACGCCCTGTTTTTTGTTTATATGCCTCAATTTTTTTCTGGGCTACCACGCTCTGCACAGGATGAATAATCGCAGGTTCCATATGCTCAGAACTGACTACTGCTTTCAAAAAAGGATCGTTCGCAATCGTCTTCCCTGTTTGATATGTTTTCGCAGATGCAGCATGTGCTGTTGTTATTGCTACCGACAA
This sequence comes from Acinetobacter sp. SW-226, assembly GCF_055632855.1. Taxonomy (NCBI): domain Bacteria; kingdom Pseudomonadati; phylum Pseudomonadota; class Gammaproteobacteria; order Moraxellales; family Moraxellaceae; genus Acinetobacter; species Acinetobacter sp. SW-226. The sequence goes on from NZ_CM145752.1 coordinate 2,409,281, forward strand.
TAAGCTAGTGCCGATAGATAAACACAGCTTAGACTTCATAATACGCATGGTATCCTCCTTGACCGTTTTTAAGATAAAAGTATCCCTTCCGACTTTTGCCAGAACTTATTTCTTAGAAATTTAATCTGTATAAAATTTATTAAAGTTCAATTATTTATGTATACTTATTTTTAAATTCTCTATAAATAAATGTTGCAATCTATGTATCAAAACCTGCATAGCTAAAAATTATTTTTACAGTAAATAATGTGCTAAAGACCACTCACTAAAAATAGGGCATAGCAATAAAAAAAGGGGGGCAATCTTGGTAACTTTAAGTCGTGGTGAAGCCAAAATTTCGTCTAGTGTTATACAAACAAGTTGATTAACCATCTTGGTTCTAATCCTTTAAAGAAAATATGTTTGCGATTTTCGAAGTTATTGAGTTCTACACATTCGATTTCACATCGTTATTTTTAATCATCTCAATATTTTAAAGGAATCCACACTCCTCCATGACCATGGCTTTCTTTAAAATATGGCTTATGACTTCTACTCAGTCCTTGAGTAATAAATCTGCTTGAAAAGATTAACAGTCTTGAAATGAAGAACAACCATGCGAAAGAATGGTTATAGAATGGTTTGATAGAAAAATCATCCCATAGAAGAATTTTGGGCACGGCTAAAGTGAATCACAGCGCCCATATCATAATGTGGTGCGTATTTACTGCTTAGATTTCTAACATATCAAAGTCAGCTTTAGCCCCCACAGTCAGGACAAGTCCAGTTTTCAGGCACATCCTGCCACGCTCTAGCTGCTACAAAACCTTCTTGCGGCCAACCTGATTGTTCATCATAGATAAACCACAAACCAAACATTGATAACGTTTCATCCTACATCCTCTTGAGTCCTAACTTGCTCTGATGTAATGGATGATTTAGACAGTAAAGTGGTAAATTTTTGATGAATTCTTTTTTGGGATTTTGGATCAATATTTATTTTGCTTAAGATCCTTGCATAGTGTTCGACTACCCGCTGATCCATCAGTTTAAACCACCACTTCGAAATCAAGGCAGGTAAAATCATGGCGGCATAACCTGCGGGAAGTTGAGGTACATCTTCATAATTTCTCAGCGTTTGAAAACTACGTGTTGGATAAACATGATGATCTGAATGGCATTGTAACTGATATAAAAATAGGTGGGCGACTAAATTATTATCGTTCCAACTATGCTCAGGTTGAGTGCGCGTATATGCTTCAGCAGCCAATTTTTGAGAACATTTAAGGCTGAGTTTGCTACACACCATAATGCTATAGAGCCCATCGTCAGCTCCAAACAAACACCGCTAAGTGAACTATCCGTTCATATCTAAAATGCAATGAAAAAACCAAACATTTTAAAAACATCAAATACAGTACTGATTAAGATTTTTTAGTTAAATATTCAAATCAGTTCTTGATAAAACTGTATAATAAATCAGATCTTAAAGTTATTTTTGGGGCAAGGATGCGCGAGACAGATCACGAAATTATTCAACTCTTTAAACAACATGTTTTCCCTCTGTCTACGAAGCTGGCTGAAATGTTAAATGAACATTTCTCACATCAGGCTGAACGTCGAGGTTGCGGTTATACACAAGCCACACGTGTTTTAGCTGAATACATCAACAGCCCACGCTTGAGCCAAGACTTCATCGACTTAAAATTGTTCGATCAATATGATACCAAAGCGTTGAAGGCACTACTTGAACAGTCTCAATATCTAATTTCAGACTGGCATAACTTAGACCTCAATGAAAATTTACAACAACATTTGGCTGGCCCAAATTCCACATTTCTTTCAGCACAAATACATGACCATTTTGAAAGACAGAAAAATTTAAGACACATTGCAGCACAAGCTCAATTAGAAGAAAGTCAGATTTTATGCCAACTGATTGCAGATATTATTTTACCTCAAACCTCAACTAACACAGGTTTAGTCGAATTAAAGACTCGAACAGAAAAGCCTAAAGTCGGCTCATGCCCAATGGCTGAAAACTTCTTCCTTAAAATTGCCCATGGACGAGTACTAAGACAAGGTGAAATCAATATCTTTGTAGATGAGGAACAGCAACCCCTCTTACTAGAAAAACTGAACATGGGAGATGATCACTCTTGTATTAGTCTCAAACCTATACTAATGAATGGTGTTTGTTTGCCAGCAGGCTCATTATTTTCGGTCGATTATGATCGAGATGCCATTCAAAACAAAACTCAAAATAAACAGTTTAAAGGCTATGTTATCCCCTACACAGAAGTAAGTGGGTTTTGGTTCTTACGACTCACGACTTTGGCAGTGTCTCCTGAAAATCGGTCAAGAGCCTTTACAACCCACTATCAACAGCAAATTGACAATGGTTTATATAGTCCTGGAACCACGCGATTACAACAACTGCTTGATGTCGCCACTGCGCAAGTGAAGAACTAAACTATGTTAAACGTCTGCTACTCACCTCAATACTACGCTCGCACTCATACCAATAGTATGGAAAAATTGACGGCGGTGGCGGAAGCACTAAATGATTTAGGCATAGTGCAATTTCATACACCGAAGAAAATTTCTACAGACATACTAAAGCAACTCCATGACCCTAAGTATGTAGAAGCCTTTGATACAGGACTGCCTGAAAAGTTAGCAACACTACAAGGGTTTAAACCTTGGAATCCTCAACTCCGTGATGCAGTTTATCACATCAATGCAGGTCAAATTCTGGCTGCAGAGTTGGCTTGGGAACACCAAATCTCAGCCAATATTGCTCAAGGATTTCATCATGCCGTTTATGAGTTTGGGGGTTCTTTTTGTAGCTTTAATGGACTGGCTTTAGTGGCTCAACAATTCCCAGATAAACGTATCTTTGTGATTGATTGTGATCAACATGGAGGCAATGGAACAGCAGAATTTACTCGTCGCTTGAGCAATCTTTTTAATTATAGTATCTATGGTTTGGCTTTTGGCTGTCCAACTTATGAACGAGCTGAAACCTATCATATTCATAAAACCAATGGAAATTTTAGTCAGTATATCCTAGCGATTCACCAAGCTTTTAGCCTCGCTTTGGAGTGGAAAGCTGATTTGATTATTTTTCAGGCAGGCATGGACTGCCATCAAAATGACCCTTGCGGTTCTTCATGGTTTAGTACGGAACTTATTCAAAAACGAGATGAAATCGTATTTCGTTTAGCCCAAAAGCACCAATTTCCACTAATGTTTGTTTTAGCTGGCGGTTATCAAAGGCTACCTGAACTGGTCAAACTGCATGTCAGTACCTTTCAAACAGCCTACAAAACCTACTATGCCAAGTAGGGATCGCAGTATTTAGTACACTCACCAGTGCCAACCTATAACGCATAAAAAATGCCAGCATATCGAAATATACTAGCATGGCTAATTACTCTAGAAAATCAAGAAAAATCAAGTGATTTTTCAAAACCTTTTAACTCATAACGAGCCATTGCCAAGTTTGATTTAGAACGATCTAAAACTAAATATAAGAACAACGCTTCATTCGTATCCAAAGGACGAATCAAGTGATACTGCTTACCTAAAGTAATTAAAATATCTTCAATGTTGTCATTTAATTGTAAAGCCTTCGCAACTTTACGCTTAGAACGAATAACTTCAGTATTACCTGCTGCTGCTAATTCTAAGTCTACCCCACCGCCTTGAGTCGCAAGTGCTAGACCACTCTCACTATCAACAAGTGCAGCAGCAACAAAACCATCAAGACCTGTTAACGCATCTAAACTAATACGCGCCATATTATTTTACCTCTAGTTATAGGGTTACCCCGGAAAAAATCAAAGACCAAGTTTTCTACGTAACTTTCCAATAAAGCCACGTAGTTTATTCATTTGACCAGTTTCTACTTGTTTTGTATCTATATGATACTTCACTTCATTTTGATCAATAAAACGACCTAATTGCAGTAAAACAGCACATGCTACAAAATTCAATACTTTTTCATTACTTAAATTCAGAGCCTGTTTTACATCTGCAATATGAGCACCCTGTGAAAAACAGGCAGCTATTTTTAAAAAGTCACGGCGTTGCAAATCTTTTTCAAACTGTGGCCAAATATCAAGCTTAAAATTCTGATTAAGATCTACCTTCGGTAAATCCATTGATGGCGAGGAATTTACAACCTTCCATAACCACACTCTTAAGTCATAGACTTCTTTGTCTTTTATCGTATCTTGTACAATTTGTGCCGTTGCATAGGTTTGATTCAATGTTTCATTAAATTGAATCGTTTTATTCGGATTGACCCAAACACGCTCCGTACGCGTATCTACCAATGCAAGAAAACCTTGTGCATCAAATAACTGAATATACCCATTGCGTGGAATAAAGATTTCATTAAATACTTGTTCCGTCGTCATTTCAGGGTTTAAAACCGTCAGTGGTGTCAGCTGCGTATGTGTCATTTCCATGGATGGTATTTCAAATGACATCAACTCTGACTGTGGAATGACTTTTTTGAATAACCAATCACGTAAATATTCAGCATTAGGCAGAGGATAAAATAACTGATCCCCTACAATTCGTCCTGCATTCTCTACCTTTTTAACCAAACGTAGATAAGCAACACTCTGAAGAGATAAAAGTTTTTGAATGCCAGGTGCGTTAAAAAAGGCATCATTAACGAGTAACAAATCAATTTCTTGTTCAGCAAGATTTACCCAATTCACATTCATATTTTTAGGTAAAGAAAGTAATATCTGTGTTTTGATTTGATCTAATGAATTCAAACTTAAACCAAATATCGCAATATTTAATACATTTTTCATTCATGAACCCACTAAAAAATCATCTATCGAGATCATGACTGCACGCCATTTCACTCTAAACAAAAAAAGTTCAACCGCATCCATTTTATGAGGCAATGCTCAATTGTTGGCTTGCCAATTTTTCACTTAATTCTTTGTAGTAATACAACATTTGTCCAATCAAAATATCTGTGCTGGTTACAGCAACCATCACCATTGGATATTTCGAGTGATTAACTGCCGTTAAAAATACTTTTCCATTTTCAGCATCAAGCGTAATTGTCTGACAACCCACAAGTTGGATTTCTGAAATAAAAGCAGAAACCATCGCCAAAATAGAGCTACTAACCGCTGCTATTTTTCCTTTATTTTCTATATTTTTTTTCGAAGCTAAGCAAAGTTCAAAGCCATCCGATGAACATAGCATGACAAAATCAATACCAGCAACAGTATTTAAAAAATGCTGTAATTCTAAATTTGCGTATTCAATCAACTCTTTCGGAATTTCACGAGGATTATTCATTTTTAGCTACCTATTAAATGACTGGCTCTGCTTGTAATTCTAGTGTTGCAATTAACGTTTCTATCATCAGCAAGACATCATCTTTTTTACGTGCATCTACCGCAAATAGTGGAAATTGTTTTTGATGTATTTGCATCCAATCACGGTAAATTTTCAGCTTATGCTCATGCTCTTCATCTAAATGAGTAATTCCCACCACAATATTTGAGCCATAATCTGCAAAAGCATTTAAATAAAATTCAAGATCTTTCAAACGGTCAGTTTGACTATGATCAATTAATACCACGGTCCCTATTGCCCCTTTACAAACAATGGACCACATGAAGTCAAAACGATCTTGACCAGGTGTCCCGTACAAACCAATTTTTGTACCGTCATCTAGACTAATTTCCCCATAATCAATGCCGACAGTCGTCAAAAATTTATGGTGTGCTTCTGTATCGGTATTGACAGCTTCGGTTGTTACTACAGAAATATCAGATAATGCTTGGATAGCAGCAGATTTTCCTGCCCCCATTGTTCCTCCAAAAACAATTTTATATTGCTGTAATATCATTCAGAAGTCCCAAATAGCGAAAAAGTGTGTACTGGTTCACATTATATTTTATTTGATTGACAAAAAACATCATTTTATAAACCATTTAGTAAAACTTAATTACATATTTCCCTACTTTTTGTATACCTTTTAATCTTATTTAGATGCATTTCTATATATTAAATAATGCTAAGTATATGTATTTTATATATAATAATTTTCACAAATAAGAATCATAATCAATTAGTATTAGATTGGCATTTTTTATCATGCAAAAATCAATCTTTTTATTAGATAATTAAATATATGTTAAACTTTTTTTCCAATCAATAAAAAAATACTTTTCACGTAAATATCAGTTCTTAAATACCCTCCTCTTTGCAAAATCATCGCTATCTGGAACAAATCTAATCTATAAAAGATGCAAATTCAGCGCGATGTAAACGGTTATTTACAAAATCATTTAAGTGAATTTAGCTTTTTATTAAGCTGAGCTGATTGCTAAAATACAAATAGAATGACTATCAAACCCTAGTAAAATTAGAAGAGTAAAAATATTTTATAGTGGCCTACGTGTTTTTTTATTTGCTGAAAGCACAAACCACTAAATCCTGATAGCGACAGACCATCAAGGTACATTTCAACATTAATGGTAATCTGCTTTAATTACTGCATGATTTTTCTGATCAAAAATCCTTCAACAACCTGAAAGATTTTTATCCCCTTAAGATCAACCTAAATTTTCACACTTACCTGCCGTTGCTGTGGTGAAGATGGCAATAAATTTTCGAACATTTGCATCAATTCAAAATTTTCTGTTTGCCATTTCGGTTGCTTGTCTTTATCAATCAGTAAGGCACGAACACCTTCAATCATGTCCCCTTGCTCAAACCAGATATCTTGTAAATCACGCTCTAACTGCATACATTGCTCTAAAGATAATCCACGACCTACATATTGAAGTTTTAAGCTGATTTGCTTGGCCAACAAAGAACGTTGTTGTAAATTGGCTAGGATTTTTTCAGCCCAATCCATATAGTCACTGTCTAATGTATTGGCTAAGCTGTCTTCAATATCCTGCAAATCTGCATGTGAAAAATGATGCCGAATCGCATCTTCATACTGTTTTAGTTCGCTAGGTGCAGGTTCTTTTAAATAACGCGCAATGGTCTGCTCAATCGACTGTTGGGTTAATTGCGTAGCATGCGCCAATTCTGTTTGTAGCTGTGCTAAGCGGTCACTCGGCACCAGATAATCAATTAAGTCTAAATGTAAGGCATCGCTACTACTGATCTGTTCACCCGTCACCGCCATATACACGCCCACATCGTCTAAACGAGAAAGGAAATGGGTTGCGCCCACATCGGGGAAAAAGCCGATCGCGGTTTCTGGCATGGCAAAACGAGATTTCTCACTACTAACAATGATATGGCAGGCTTGTGCCAAACCAAAACCACCGCCCAAAACATAGCCATCTAAAAACACCAGCACAGGTTTCGCATATTGGCGCAGGCTCTTCAGCATGTGATATTCATCAGCAAAATAGCGTTGATAGTTGGCAGTTCCATTTTGATAACTGTCATAGAGGAAGCGAATATCCCCCCCTGCACAAAAGGCTTTAGGGCTTTTGGAGTTAATCAAGACGGCTTGAACTTGATCATCCTCTCGCCATTGTTCTAGCTGCTGGCTAATGCCATGAATCATGTTTAAGGACAGTGCATTCAGATGACTCGCTCGATCTAGCGTAATCACGCCTAAATGCCCTTGCATGCTAATCTGTAAATTATTTTCCATGCGAAGACTCCTTTTATTGATTTTTAAATTGTGCTGGACGCTTTTCCACAAAGGCTTTCATGCCTTCTTTTTGATCAGACGTTGCAAAGATGGAATGGAAAGTACGACGTTCAAAGCGTAATCCCTCACTCAAACTCACCTCAAAGGCGCGATTAATACTTTCTTTAATCATCATGGTTGCAGTCAGGGATCGCTGTGCAATTTTTTCCGCAGCCTCTAGGGTATAGGCCAATAATTCATCTTTCGGTAGCACACGCGCCACTAAACCACTTTGTTCCGCCTCAATCGCACCCATTTGCCGTGCGGTTAAACACATTTCCATGGTTTTGGCTTTACCCAATGCCAACGTTAAACGCTGCGTTCCACCAATGCCAGGAATCACCCCAAGAGTTACTTCAGGCAAACCAAATTTGGCATTCTCCGCACAATAGATAAAATCGCACATCAATGCCAACTCACAACCGCCCCCCAGTGCATAACCACTCACCGCAGCGATCAAAGGTTTGCGACGCTGTGCAATCCGATCTGCCAAATGGAAAAAATCATCAAAATAGATATTCGGGAAATTCAGCTCTGCCATTTCTTTAATATCAGCACCTGCTGCAAAGGCTTTTTCCGAACCCGCCAACACCATACAGCCAATCTCAGCATCGCGTTCAAACTGGTCCAAGGCTTGGTTAATTTCAGCAATCAGTTGACTGTTCAAGGCATTTAACGCTTGAGGACGGTTCAGGGTAATCACCCCGACGCCTTTACGCTTTTCAACTAAAATCGTGTCCCACTGTAAATCTTCAATGAAAGTTTTTTCCCACTGCATGTTGCGATCCTTCTTCTATAAACCAGTGCACATATCTCTTGAAAAATCTCGCGATCGTTGACATGTGCAAGGGTCAGTTTTTTTCGATATTGGGTTTATAAACTACGGGCAATTACTAAGCGTTGAATATCACTGGTGCCTTCGTAAATCTGACAAATTCGGGCATCACGATAAATTCGCTCTATCGGGAAATCTTTTAGATAGCCATAACCCCCAAAGATTTGTAGAGCATTTGAACAGACCCGCTCAGTCATTTCAGAGGCAAACAACTTGGCCATCGAAGCTTCTGTCAAACACGGCTGACCTGCTTCTTTTAAACGCGCAGCCTGATGTACCAACTGACGTGCTGCGGCAATTTCTGTTGCCATACTGGCCAGTCGAAACGACACTGCTTGCTGTTCAAAAATGGGCTTACCGAATGCCACACGCTCCTTGGCATAACGCGTCGCTTCCTCCAAAGCGGCTCGCGCCAACCCAACAGCCTGCGCGGCAATCCCAATGCGCCCGCCCTCCAAATTAGACAAGGCAATTTTTAAACCTTCGCCCTCTTTGCCCAATAACATACTTTTGTGAACACGCACATCAGTCAAGGCAATTTGGCAGGTGTCAGATGCATGTAAACCTAATTTTTCTTCGACCCGAATGACTTCGTAGCCGGGTGTATTACGCGGGACTAAAAAAGCACTCATGCCTTTTTTCCCAGCGCTCGGATCAGTCACGGCAAACACGATAATCACGCCTGCGTTATGCCCTGAAGTAATAAATTGCTTGGCACCATTGATGATGTAATGGTCACCATCTTTCACGGCGCGGGTTTTAATGGCTGCGGCATCGGAACCGGTGTGTGGTTCAGTTAAAGCAAAAGCGCCAATCATTTCCCCTTTGGCTAAAGGCACCAGAAATTGTTGCTTTTGTTCTTCGGTGCCAAATTTCAAAATCGGCATGCAACCCACCGAATTATGCACACTCATAATGGCTGAAGTTGCACCATCAGCAGCGGCAATTTCTTCCAGCGCCAGTACATAGGCCAAGTTACCTGTTGCTGAACCACCCCATTCTTCAGGTACCAACATGCCCATAAAACCCAATTGCCCCATTTGCTGTAAAGCTTGCGCAGGGAAAGTCCCCTGTCGATCCCACTCACTGGCATGCGGTTTAATTTGTTCTTGGGCAAAACTTTTCGCCATGTCCTGAATCAGGACTTGTTCTTCAAAAAACATGCCTTGTCGATCCCACTCACTGGTATTTGGTTTCATCTGTTCTTGGGCAAAACTTTTCGCCTTGTCCTGACTCAGGACGTGTTCCTCAGTGAATTGCATAAATCCTTTCCTTACAATCTCTTCAATTTAAACAGTAGCCGCAGTTTGTTGCTTGGCAATTTCCTGATTACGCAGTAAAAAGCGTTGAATCTTCCCACTTGGTGTTTTGGGAAGTTCAGTCACAAACTCAATCAAACGCGGATAGGCATGGGCAGATAAGCGTTTTTTGACAAATTGGCTCAGTTCATTTTCGAGTTCAGTACTAGCCGCACTTTCACCAGATAAAATCACAAAAGCTTTAATCACTTCTGTACGCTCAGGATCAGGCACACCAATCACGGCGGCTTCAATCACTGCATCATGCTCTAGTAGTGCACTTTCGACATCAAAGGGGCCAACGCGATAGCCTGAAGTGGTAATCACATCATCACTGCGTCCGACAAAACTCATGCTGCCATCAGTATGAATTTCAGCTGTGTCACCGGTTAAATAATAATGTCCAATAAAGGGTGATTTACGGCTTTCTTGATAACCGCCAAACCACATCAGCGGAGACTGGCTTATATCTACCGCTAAAATTCCTGGGCTATCGGCACCTAACTCCTGACCCTGTTCATCTAGTGCCACGACACGATAGCCGGGACTGGCAAAACCAGCCGAACCTGCACGGACCTCATGTTCTAGCGCATGGTGATTACACACCACCATTCCCACTTCGGTTTGGCCATAGTGGTCAAATATCGGGGCATCTAATACTTGCTTGAACCAGCGGAACACTTCAGGATTTAATGGCTCACCTGCACTGCTGACGACACGAAATTTGCCACGGAGTTTCGCCATTTGCTTGGGATCAGCCGCCATCATCATACGGTAAGCTGTAGGTGCTCCCGCCAAATTATTCACGCCATAGTCATTTACAATCTGGCATAGACTATCGGCGGTAAACGCGCCTTCATAAAAAATGGTCGGATGACCCAATAAGAGCGGGCCAGTAATGCCGTAATACAATCCATAGGCCCAACCCGGATCGGCAATATTCCAAAATAAATCTTCTGCTCTTAAACCAATCGCATCTTGCATATAAGCACCAAATGCAATCAGAGCCTTCAGTGGCACTTGCAAAGGTTTAGCAGGGCCTGTCGTGCCTGAAGTGAACATCAACAAGAACGGATCTTGGATGTTCATCATCACCAATTCGCACTGATCAGATTGGCGATTAACCTCTGCCCAAAAGCTATAATCTCCTTGATACAAACCTGTGCCTTTGGCTCCCGTGACCGTCACAATGGCAGGGCAATCCTCTACTTCATTTAATTTGTCACGATTGCCCACATCAGTCACCACCAGTTTGCTTTGTGCCAACTGTAAACGGTGCTCAATGGCTTTCGGGCCGAACGCAGTAAATAAAGGTTGATAGACCGCACCAATTCTCCATGCCGCTAAAATGGTAATAATGAGCTCAGGCGTGCGTGGCAATAAACCAGAAATGCGGTCGCCTTTGCTCACCCCTTGCGACTTTAAAAAGTTGGCAAATTGGCTGGCACGTTGTTGTAACTCTCGAAAGGTATATTGCTCTTTACGACCATCTTTACCCTGCCAAAACAAAGCAATCTGCCCTGGCAAAGCATGCCGATCACAGCACTCATAACACGCATTCAGTGCATCGACTGAACCTGATAGAAACCGTTGCGCAGCCTGTTGTAAATCAAAGTTTTGCTGCGCTTGTTGATAATTTGAAGTCATCCTTTCACCTCAGTCACATTTTTTGTTATTCACGACAAGGGTTTTTTATCGGGTGCACTCATTGCACCCATGCATTTCTTTTAAATCAATTTTCTCGGGGTAAGTATTGCTGGATAATGCTGGAAAAATCTAAATGTGCATTGCCTTGCAAACACAGCTGTTGATACAACTGCTGTGCCAAACCACCGAGTAATACAGGTTGCTTGACTTGGCCTGCCGCTTCAATGGCCAAACCTAAATCTTTGAGCATGAGTTGCGAAGCAAAACCATCGGTATAACCACGTCCTGCGGGTGCATTCGGGCTAATATCAGGCCAAGGATTACAGATTTCAGAACTCCAGCAACGACCACTTGAACTATTGATTACCCCTGCCAGCGCATGTGTATCAATCCCCAGTCGACTGCCCAAAGCCATGCCTTCTGCCACGGCTGCCATGGAAATGCCCAAAATCATGTTATTGCAAATCTTCGCAATTTGCCCCGCACCGACTACACCGCAGTGCACGGTATTTTTGCCCATAAAGCTTAAAATCGGCTGCACGCGCTCATAGGTCGCATCATCGGCGCCGACCATAAAGGTGAGAGTGCCTGCTTTGGCACCAATGGTGCCACCAGATACAGGCGCATCACAAACTTGAACCTGATGCTTCAAGCCCTCAGTAGCAACATCTTTAATGGTTTGCGGGTCGATGGTACTCGAGTCAATACATAAGCTGCCTGCACGCATTACCGCCAGAATTCCAGTTTCACCCAAATATACCTCACGCACATGCTTGGCTGCGGGCAGCATGCTAATCACCACATCTGCCTGCTCAGCCGCAGCATGCGGGCTAGCGCACACCACACCGCCACTTTCAGCAAACTGTTGTAAGGCTTTTTCACTCAGGTCATAGCCCAACACTGTTTGCCCTGCTTTGAGCAGGTTCTGTGCCATCGAACCGCCCATATTCCCTAAACCAATGAAAGCTATCTTCATCTCGCTACTCCTTAGCGTAAACTGATGGTGGTATTCACTTCCCCTGCTTCTTGGCTGTCTTCAAACCAACGGCTGGTAATGGTTTTAGTTTGTGTATAGAACTGGACCGCTTGTTTGCCATAAGGACCTAAATCACCCAACTTCGAGCCACGCGAACCTGTAAAACTAAAGAATGGGACAGGGACTGGAATTGGAATATTGATGCCCACTTGACCAATATCAATACGGTTCTGGAAAGTCCGTGCAACTGCCCCACTTTGGGTAAATAAGCCCACACCATTACCAAATGGATTGGCATTGACCAGTTCAATCGCCTCATCCAAAGTCTCGACACAAAGAATGGTCAATACAGGGCCAAAGATTTCTTCTTTATAAATGCGCATATCCGTGGTGACATTGCTAAACACCGTTGCCCCAACAAAGTTGCCATTTTCATAGCCTTTGACTTGAATATCACGACCATCTAGCAGCAGTTCAGCACCTTGTTCTACACCACTGTTAATCAGATCAATCACACGGGCTTTGGCACGCGGTGAAATCACAGGGCCAATATCCGTATTTGGCTCATGTCCTGCATTCACGCTCAAGGTTTTGGCTTTTGCGACCAATTCATTGATCCAGTGTTTACTGTCACCGACCATGACTGCCACTGAAAGCGCCATACAACGTTGTCCTGCCGCGCCAAAGGCTGCACCGACCATGGCATTTAAGGTTTGTTCTTTATTAGCATCAGGCATCACCACCACATGGTTTTTCGCACCCATCATGGATTGCACACGCTTACCATGTTGGCCTGCCAAGTTATAGACATGCGTGCCAACAGCGGTCGAACCCACAAAAGAAATGGCTTTAATGTCTTGATGGGTACACAGGGCATCGACCACATCTTTACCACCATGCACCACATTCAGTACGCCTGCGGGAATACCAGCTTCGATTGCCAATTCGACCAACATCATGGTGGAGAGCGGATCTTGTTCAGATGGCTTCAAAACAAAGGTATTGCCGCAGACGATTGCCATGGGGAACATCCACAAAGGAATCATCGCTGGGAAGTTAAATGGTGTAATGCCCGCACACACTCCCAAAGGTTGTTGTAAGGTATAGGTATCTACACCACGTGCCACACCTTCGGTATATTCGCCCATTTGCAACGTGCCAATTGAACAGGCATGTTCCACCACTTCTAAACCACGCTGAATATCACCTTCCGCGTCGGCCAAGGTTTTACCTTGTTCGGCTGTGAGCACCTGTGCAATTTTCTTGGCATTGTCACGAATCAGTTGCTGTAGTTTCAGCATAATGCGCATACGCGCTTGAATCGGGGTTTCTCTCCAGCTCGCAAAGGCAGATTTTGCTGAGCTAATCGCAGCTTGTATTTCCTCTGGTGTTGCAAAAGGGACTAAACCAATCACTTCTTGGGTTGCAGGGTTAATAATGTCTTGCCACTGCTGGGTTTTAGACTCAATAAATTCACCGTTAATCAAAAGTTTAGCTGTAGTAATTTGGATTTTAGAAACCGTATTCATAACCTCTCCATAGGCCTTCATTTTTATTGTGTCACTGTGAAAACATACGACTTAAACCGTATATTCAATTTCTGCTTTTCAACTCAGACTAGCAAAGAAAACTTTGACCACCAATGCAGATTGGTGCACGATAGTTGTGCAATTTTGCACAGGATGTGGAAAATAAAAATGAAAGTAGATTGGGATCATCTGCAGTTTTTTTGGTCTTGGCACGCGCTAAAACCCTGACCAATGCAGCACGGATTATTGGCGTCGAACACAGTACCGTGGCACGACGCGTGCAGTCTTTAGAAGTCACTTTAGGTATGCCCCTGTTTAAACGTGAAGCCACTGGCTATGAACTCACTGCCGATGGCATGGCATTGGTTCCCCGTGTAGAGCAAATGGAACAGGCTTTTTTGCAAATTCAAAAACCACAACAGCCACTCGAAGGTCGTGTGCGAATTGGCGCACCTGAGGGTTTCGGCACAGCATTTTTAACTCAACTATTGGCCGAACTGTCATTGCAATTTCCACTGCTCACGATCGACCTAATTCCTGTGCCGAAGATGATCAAACTGTCGCATCGTGAAGCGGATATTGTGATTTCAATTGACCGCCCAAAATCGGGGCCATACATCATTACCCGACTAACAGATTATTGTTTAAAAATTTACGGCAGCAAAAGCTATCTGGCACAACATCCACCCATTCCAAATATGGACGATTTAGCTCATCACCGCTTTGTGAATTATATTGATGATCTAATTTATAGTTCGGAGCTATATTGCTTGGAACGCCTACCGATTCCTCTGACTGCAAACTTCCGCAGTAGTAGTATTTTGGCCCAGCAAATTGCAGTCAATGCAGGGGCAGGATTGGCCCTTTTGCCGAAATTTTTGGCGCATGATCAACCTGATTTGGTACAAGTTCTACCCGATCAGGTACGTTTCACACATACCTTTTGGATGCTGACTTTTGTCGACCTACAACACGAGCCACGGATTAAATTGGTTTGGGACTATTTACGCAAACAAGCAGACTTAAAACAAAGCGTGCTGATGGATTAGACCATCAGCAGTAAGTTCTTATTGGTCTTTCTCATCGCAATGTATCGAACTCATTATTCGAATAATGAAGTACAAATAAACTTATCCATGCGAAATAACCAATCACTCTTTTAGTTGAGCCTAGCTAGAAACTCTTATATTGATTGGTATCAAGATTTTATTTGAGTACCCAACGATAACTTTGAGCAGTTAATAATAATGCTGCCAAAAAAATCCCCATAATCATAATCTTCCATATCGTCATGACAGAGGGTTCAACCTGAAATGCCCCATTTATACCAAACATATAACTGAATGGAATAATGACCATCCAATAACAAAATAAAATGACAAACAAGGGCTGCGTGAATTGCTGCATTCCTCTTAATATTCCTGCTGCAACTGTTTGTAAAGCATCAAATATAAGAAAAATAGCCACATAGCACATCAGCGTTGCAGCAATCGTTACTACATCGCTATCCTGACTAAAAAATGCTGTCATTTGTCTTGCAAATTGACTTAGAATCCCTGCCACAACGATTGCATAAAAAAGAGTAAAAGCAGTAACGATGTAATATGACCAGCGCCTCTCTTTCCGATATTTCATCCCATTAAAATGAGCTATTCGAATGGTTGCAGCACTACTCATGGCAACAGGGATCATAATAATCACCATTGCAATATTAATTACAATTTGATGTGCTGCGATGACTTGTGTTCCAAGTCTGGCTGCAAAAAAGGCCAAAGTCGCGAGTGCTAAAACTTGTAAAACTAATGCACATCCAATCGGCATACCTTGTTTCAACAGTTCTATACTGTCAGATAAATTAGCAGTGCTCGTCTCAGTCCAAATACTCATTTCTGGTATACGCTTATGAACCCAATAACGCATAGTCAAACAACCAATGTAAGCACTGATAATCGTCGCCAAACCCGTGCCCATTCCTCCCATTTCGGGGAAAATACCAATCCCATGAACAAAAACATAACCCAATAATCCATCGCATATCAGCATGATGATAAAGCTCATTAGAATTGGATGAAGTTGGCTATATCCTTCACTGATAAAACGGTAAAAAACCATATAAACCAATGCAGGCATGGCAAATGCAATCAAATGTAAGTAATTCTTGCAAATTTTTGCAACATCAGGATCTGGGATAAACAATGGACATAAATATGCGAGAGCCTGTATAAACACAAAACCCAACATCGCCAACAGAAAAGATACTCTCTTTCCCTGCTGATATAATTGTGCTGTCTGTTGGCTATCCTCTTTATACTTTAAAAGCGAAAACTTTGGCACCAATACATATAAAATCCCAGTAAATAGAATGAAAACAGGTGCCCAAATATTACTACCCAAGCCAATAGCAGCTAAATCTAAATAATGATAACGACCTGCCACAATTGTATTAACTAAACCCAATAAAGCTTGACACAACTGAATAAGAATCAAAGGTAGTGCAAGTTGAAGAATGGGTACTGTGATATCTTTAACAATATTCATAGATAATTTGGTTACTCATACTCACAAATTGCTAAAAATCACTGAATACGTGCGTTCGTTTGAAAGCGCCAATAACCTTTAATATGATTATTTTTACCCTGTAGATTTAGGTCATTACGTACATAATGACGGATTGTTTTGGCAACTTTATTTTCCATTGCTCCCCATACGGCATCAATCTGCGGACATGCCTGAAGTATTAGGATTGTTTCATCCACCTGCTGCTCTAAAGTACCAACGACGGTTCTAAGCGTACAATGCTCAGGGAAAGTAAATGTCTGAAAATATTCAAGATCCTTTTCATCTGCACATAACAAAATAATGATTGGGTGAATAGGATTTAACCAAAAATCTAAAATACCAGCCAAAGCTGGGTAAGCAGTCTCATCCGCAATTAAGACCGTTTGTCCTTCAAGTAAATGCTCATGTTTATCATCTGTTTCTGTGCGACTTGAAATTAATGAGCCTGCTTGTAGTTGTTCCACCCATAGACTTCCAGGGCTGCGACCATGTGTAAAAATATCGACATAACCATAATGCAAATCTGCAGTTTGCTGATCTAGACTAAAAGCCTGACGTAACGTGTACAAGCGAATGTCTTTATTCATAGATTCCAATAATTTCTGACGCTTTGGACTAGAAAGATGCTTGAGGAGCCATAAAAAACCATGATCAAACGCATTTTTTAAGCGTCCGCTTTTATTCGACGTTTTTTGGGATAGCACAGGGACTTTCTCTAAAGCCTTTAAAATAAATCCATAAGCATAACCTGCATAATATTGCGGTAACGCTCGCTGACTTTTAATCGTCAAGCGTGTCATATTCTTGCTGACTTGCTCTTTTTGAATTACCTCAAAAAATTGGCGTGCGTTATGACTAAACTCAATTTTTTGTTTTGCAAAAGAGTTATAAGCTAAATATAAAATTTGCTCCTCAAGATCACCTTTTAATTCAAACTCAACAAAAAGCGGTTGCTCTCCTGTCAAATCTTGAATATGTAGCAAAATCCCCTCTTCATAAATATCCGCAATTGTGGCGTTACTGATTTGATCGTTTTTACCATAGGTTTGAGCAATAATTAAAAGCTCTTTGCTATGATCTTGGTTCACATGATCCATAATATCGAGCTTACGATCTTGATCTTGTATCGTGGTGTAATGTTTCATAAAAATTGCCTAAATATGCCTAAAGAAATCTCTGCTTCAAATCGTCAATTCTGGAGAGCTCTTGGGTAATAGTTTCCATACCAGTCCTGCTACGATTACTGCGCAAACAAAGGTCATGACCACCACAAATGTGTAGCCAAAATGTTGGGCTAACATGAGCCCCATCGCTGAGTAGGCAAAGCCCATAAATACAACTAGACTTAACTGTAAGCTGAAGAATGTAGCTCGAGCTGGCATAGTTGATGCGCGATCCATAATCAATGTAGATAAGGTCGCCATTAAGCCGGGGTTAGCAATAAAGTATCCAAAAATAGCCAGATAAACCAAAGCCTTAGACGTATACCCTAAAGTTAATGGAATGAATAATAAAAGTGTCCCACCCTGTAATAAGGTGAAAGTGATAAGTGCTGCTTTACGCTTTAATTTGTTGATGAATACTGTGGCGAGAAAAGCAGAAATGACACCGATCATCGAACCAAATACTTTGGTCGCAAAACCAATATCAGCCATAGACCATTTTGCATCGACCAACAGCGGATTTAGAATGCCAAACACAGCAGTAAAACCGATTGGATATAAAAACAGTAGGAAAAACCAAAGCCGATGTTGGATTAAAAAGAGCTTAAGTTGCGTCCATAGGCTCTTAAATTGAAGGCCTATACCTTGATGCGGGTTTTCCCATTTATTTTCAGGTTCTGAATAGAAAATAAGCTGGAACCATGTCATTGCCGTAAGCCCAGCCAATAACCATAAGGCTCCTTGCCACTGCAACCAAGGGTATAAAATGAGTAATAGACCACCACCAATAATATTGCCCAATAAATTACTGGCATATTGAATACTATTGGCAAATTGGCGTTCAGGTGCACTAAAAATTTTACATGCTAATCCATCAATTGAGACATCCTGTATACTCATAAACAAGGTATAAACAATAAACAGAATTAAGATCACACTAAATTGCTTATGAATATCCAATATGCCACAAATCAACAATAGTAGAGTCATGCACATCTGAGCAAGAATAAGCCAACTACGATACTGCCCCTGAAAGAAAAAACGGAAACTATCAATAAATGGTGCATATAAAACTTTGCCCAACATTGGAAGTGCAATTAAATTCATTAATGCCAATTTATCGAGTGCAATACCACTTTGCCTCAAAATGGCAAATGTGGCAGAAATCATAAAAGCGATACCAATATATTGCGTGGTATATACACTAATCAAAAGTGGCCAAGGCTTCGTATTTGCTTTCATAAACAATTTTCCAATGTTGAGAATGATTTTGATTTTAAAAATCGAACTGCATTGAAAGCTTGTAAGTACGTGGCTGACCTACAGAAACAAAGGCACCATTCCAAACACCTGCCCAATACTGTTTATCAAAAACGTTGTCTACTCCACCTCTAAACGTGACCTTTCGATTTGCAAGTGACGTTACATAACGTCCCCCTAAATCCAAACGAGCCCAACTTGGTAGTTTTTGTGTATTTGCAGCATTAACATACATACTGCCTGTATATATCGTATTTGCAGTTAAGGTGAGCCCCTGTAACTGATTTACATCCCACTCAAAACCTAAATTCGACTGCCAATGTGGAATGCCATAGACATCATTTCCATCATATTTTCCTTGTGTTGTTTTGGCTTGCTCTGCATCCATATACACCACGCCACCTAAAACTCGTAAGTTGTCACGGAGCTCACCCGCTGTAGTCCACTCCACGCCTCGGTTTTGCTGTTCTCCACTCATGCTGTAGTAATTCGTTAGAGAATCACCCATGATCAGCGGTTTCGTAATCTGATAAATACTTAAGGTATTTCTAAAAGTCCCACTGTCCCATTTCGTACCAAGCTCATATTGTTTCGATTTATACGGTGCAAGTGTTGCTCCATAGTTGGATGCAGTCGTATCTGTCACTGACTCCCCAGGCGATAAACCCTCAACATAGTTACCATACAATGCCACTGAGTTATTCCATGGTTTAATAACAAAACCGACTGCTGGAGTGATTTCATTTTTATTGTATGCAGAGCCTTCTACAGGTTTTCCATCATTAATGCTAAAGCTCTGAGACTTAACTTGTTGGTGACGAAGTCCAAGAATAAGTTGATATTTATCATCCTTAAATGAAAGAGTATCTGCGAGTGCGACACTACTTAAAGTGACATCTGATGTTTTAGGAACATACGTTGGAGTTACTGCTAATGCAGCAGGGGTAGATGGAGAATAAATATTTGAGGACCACATTGCTGCTGTACCAGCTGCGTTTTTGGTCGAAAGCCCCATATGCACATCTTGATCAATCACATTGGCACTCAAAACCAACTGATGATTAATATTCCCTGTCGCAAAATGGCCACGAATCCCTACTTCAGCCGAATCGACATCGGTTACATTTGCTGTACTTCGAGAAACAGCCGTATAGTTGCCATTGGCCTGAGCATTCATACCAAGTGCATTATTCGCCATATAACCATGTGCTTTTTGGTGCTTAGTTCCTGCTGTTAGATAAGCCGTCCAATCATCTACAAAGTCATATTCAACATGACCAATTGCAGCCGTTGTTTCTGTAACACCGTATGAACCTGGCATCGTGTTAATAGACGCATCGGGTGCTTTAGGAATATTAGATGACGCAAAAGACAGCATTAAGGGCATAGCGCCTGATAGCTCTTCCTTAATATCATAAATATCTAAAGACGCACGTAAATCTTCCCCGCGATAATCTAGAGCAATCGAACCTAAACGTCGATCTTCAGTTTGACCATCCAAAGCCGTATCGCCATGCGATTTCAACGCATTCACACGTAGACCGAACTCATTGTTTTCACCAAAACGTCGGCCAATATCGACATGCGCCCCTAAGTTCGAATCTGAAGAATAGGTGGTCGTTAATCGTGTGATCGGATCATCTGTTGCACGTTTTGGCACCACATTAATAACCCCTCCAACAGCCCCGCCTAATGACATTCCATACAACAACCCACTGGTGCCACGAAACACCTCAACACGATCTAAAAACTCAGTTGGAACACGATTATGAGGGACTAAGCCAAAAGCACCATTCCATGCCAGTTCATGACTTTGGGTATATAAACCACGAATATTAAAATATTCTCCCAGACCATTTGAGGACATTACAGTGCGTACAGAAGGATCGCTTTGTAGTGCTTCTGCAACCGTTTTCGCCTGATGATCTTCTATGTATTTTGAGGTATAACTCGTGATACTAAATGGTGTATCTAATGCCTCTTTTTCACCTAAAATCCCAATCTGACTTTTTTTACTCACTTGACCACTTGCCAATTCATTTTCAGAAACGGCCGAACTCACAATCGTTGCTAACTGACTCGCGCCTTGACTGTTTTTTTCCCCTTGGATGTCTATGCTTTCCCCTGCAACCACATTTTGGGTTAATAACAATGCAATACTCAAAGACAACATGGATCTTTTTACCTGAAACACTGTATTCATTTTTCACCTTAAACGGGACAAGTGTATTTGAAAGTTGAGGAATACTATCAAGAATCATTCTCAATAAAAAATAATATTGGAAATATGTTTACAGAATTGGGAAAGTGTCTGTTTTTTAATATAAAAATTAACCGCAGGATTTAAACTTGATTGCAAAGATATACATTATTTTTTAATCATAATCGGTTTCAATCACCGATTACGTTACAGAAAAATTGGGGCTTAAATCCTATATACCCATCAATTAAGGATTGACAATCCCCATCGTTAAAATGAAAATAATTATCATTTGTAATTTAAAGTAGCGCTGTGGATGTCGATCTACATTGATTCTCATAAATCGGTATTA
Source organism: Acinetobacter sp. SW-226 (assembly GCF_055632855.1). Lineage (NCBI taxonomy): Bacteria > Pseudomonadati > Pseudomonadota > Gammaproteobacteria > Moraxellales > Moraxellaceae > Acinetobacter > Acinetobacter sp. SW-226. The sequence continues at coordinate 2,430,781 of NZ_CM145752.1, forward strand.
GAACAAGTGGGCAATATATTTTTGGATGCTCATTCTCAGTTGCCCAACCACCAACTTAATCATTTTAATCCATCTGATGGTGAAGGTTATAGTGAGCTCTATGATTTCGGTAAGCTCTGTGTAGGTAAAGGTAAATATTGGCTAACCCAACCTTTGACCATGAGTGCCGAAGCTTCTCTTCATTCTTTCGGTTTAACCTTGTTACTTTCTGGCACTCATCATATTCAAAATCATAAAAATAAAATGGAATATGAAATCCATTCACCAATGATTATTCTACGCAAAGGGAATTTAGGCTTACAGACGATCTACTTACAACCTCAGAAAATGATGTCTCTCATTAGTTTAGATTTTAATGAAACCATGTTGAAAATGATTACATCAAACATCGGAGATTGCGATGTAACACGTTTCTTTTTAGACCCGTCCTCACCCACAATACAGACATGTAATATTCCCAATAAAGATATTTTGCATCAGGCACATTATTTACTCAATTTAGCTCCTGCACAGAGTTCAATAGATTTACTGCACCTCGAAGGTGCTGCGCTTGAATTATTAAGTTTAATTTTGCATAAAAACGCTAAAGAAAATTCACTCCCGCTCGCCATTCAAAAGAGTATCTTTATATTAGAAAACCAATTTGATAAGAAAATTACGATTCGTACTTTGGCTAAACAAGCTGGAATTAATGAATGTGATTTAAAACGCTTATTTAAACAATATACAGGGCAAACCATCGGCCATTTTTTACGTGATGTTCGAATGAAACATGCCCAATTATTATTAAAAGAAGGTGTTTCTTTAGACAACGTAGCCAACCAAATCGGCTACAGTAGCACACAATATTTTAAACAAGTTTTTGAGCAGCACTTTGGTTATCATTTTTAAAATGACTGGGTATATACTCAAAAGAATGACAACAATAGCACTGAAACAACATGATAATGAGTCAATTGACTCGATATAATGATCCATATAACATAAATCAACACACACGTTTATATTTATCAGCTATAAAATTTAAAATAAAACTCGAACTCAACTCATCTCATCCGCTCAACAACTTATTGTTATAAAAATCTCAAAATATATAACCACATTTAAATGTATTTAATCTTAATTTTAACTGAGTTTTTTTAAACCCTATAAGTATAAAATCAATGAAAAAATATAGACCTGTTATTTCTGTGAATATTTCAACATTATTATATTTTTAGTTAAATTAAAAACTAGATTTACATATCGAAAATCTTAGTAGCTATTCATACTTTAATTCTATTACAAATATAGAATAGCCACAGATCTAAAATACCCTTATTAATATGTCACTGTTACCACTACAGTATCACTGTAACTTCCTGGAGGAGGAATACTCACACCTTGTGGAATCCGCCCATATACGGTAAAGGTTTGATTGCTACCTGTGCCAGTACCAGCTACGCCACCACTTCCACCAGTTGCTGTTACACCGCCCGTACTATCCCAAATATTGGTCCGCGCAGATTCTTTGTATAGTTGATAGGCTAAATAATTACTTCCATTTACCATCCTACGGTTTCCACCAGTGATACGATTATTCCCATTACCCAAGTAAATTGAATAGTTACGATTCACATTACAACGCGTAACGACAGCACCATTAGCGTCATAATTACTATCTATTACACCTGCATCAGCAATATTACCAAAATCAATATCTGTTACAGAAGTTAAATAACAAATTCCTGGTACGACATAATTAAATGTATAGTCAATACTGCCTGAATCCCATCCATTATTATTTCCCGTTCCACCTTCACAGACAGTTCCCGATGCTGCTTGCATATCTACATATAGCTTTAGAGTAGATGTATATGTTCCAGCAGGAAGGATTGTGGAAGGTGCTGGTACAGTAATGGTTAGAGAAATGTTCATATTATTATTTGTTGTCGTCGTCGTTCCTGGTCCATACCATGTTCCTGTTGTTGCATTTGAACCAGTTGTGGTCACGCCTGCTGTCGCAGTGACCGTATAAGGTAAAGTATAACTTGCATTAGGGCCCGTCATAGGTGAAGAAAAAACAGGCTTTAAACAAGTATAAGCACTCGTTCCAGCATTATTATTTTCTTGGCAACGCCAAGTTCCAGTGAGTGTTAATGTTGCTGCATTACCATAATTAGCGGCAGTATAAGTGTAGGTACTGGATGATGTACCTGTATATGTACACGCAGCATGCGCTTGTTTAGGTGTAAGCAATAAAAAAAACAAGCAAGATGTTAAAAACAAAAAACTCAACAAATAATTTAAGGGGCGTGTTCGAGTTAAAGTATTAAAACTTCGACTGTTCAAATTATTTACACTTAGATTTTTCATGAACATATATATGGCCCTAATTTCTGAGTTGTTGCCTGATCTTGATCATATTGGAATTCAACAGAACATTGTCCGCCATCCAACAAATCAACAACTAGCTTATTCTTTGGTAGCAATCCACGTAAGAACACTTCACCATCATAACCAATCATACTGCTCGTCTGCCCATTAAGGCTGACTGAATAACCAACAGGAAGTGGTTTTAAATTTTTATCTAGCAATACAACGGTAGCTGAAATAATATTCTTTGCCGCAAAATCAAGCACAATACCTTGTTGATAACCCGCAATCGCCAAATTTTCTGTTTTTTCGGCTTCCCAACCCGTAGGTAAATACTGAGTATCCAAATAAATATGATTCTTAGCATAAGGTGTTAAATGCGAAATTAGAAAGTTTCCGTTATGATTTGCTTTACCTAAATTCACACCACCATTAATAATTTCACTTTTAGGGCCTGCATTTTTAACAATCGCAAAAGCATCCCCAATTTCATTGCTCGCAAAAATATCACCTTGTGCTATAACTAAGGCACCTCTTGCACCTAGCATGGTTTGTGAGCTGCTGCCAAACTGGCTGTATCGCCCAAACAAATAAGCTGGCCGCGAACGATAATTCAGATATGCTGTGTTAAGATCTGACTCCCCTTCACTATGCGTCGTTGCCACGCCCCATCCAAAACTACCTAATTTTGGATCACTAATACTATTCAACTCTTGGGTATATTTTATATTTCCATAATCATTGCTTACACTTGTAGATGCTTTTAACTTCGACGACAGATCAAATCTCAAAGCTAAGTATGCGCCATAATTATCATGATCATTAAAATCTTGATACAGTGAAGAATATAGATTAATCCGATCCGTAATATTGCCACTTAAACTGAGTGAAAATAAATCATATTGCTCATTTGTATATTTTAAACGGTTATAATTACTCGAAATACTCCAACCAGGAATTGGATTAAAATTCAAGCCTGCTCGAATTATTTCTTCTGCAGTCGCACTATTTTCAACGACATCACTATCCGTAGAAAAGTTAGAGTTTTGATAATTGATGAGTGATAATCGGGCCAAATCATAGTAGTCTTTACTTGCACCTTGATAGCTAAAATTAAAAGATGAAGATGGACTTAAGCGTCCCTCAACACCAATTAACCCCAGAAATCCTTGATTTCCTTCATAGCTACTGCCCACTACGTTAAAATTCCAAACCCCTCGACCCGCAATATTTTGTGCATAACCTACACCTAAATTTGCTAAACCATCTGTTGATGTTTCAATATGGCCAGTCGCTGTTTGTGAATTAGAAATAGCTTGGCGTAAAGAGCCAGATGCAAAGACAATATCCGAATCATAATCATTAGATTTAGTACTATAATTATAACGAGGGACACCAACATCAACAGAAAACTCTTGAATTCCTTCTTTTAAAATTTTTGGTGAATAGTAATAATATTGTTTATTTACTTGTTGCTGCCCTAATGCATCAGTAGTGACTAATGTCATTTCATTACCTGAAATAAAAGGTAAACTCTTAACATCAAAGGGGCCAGATGGAATTTCACCTGAATATATCTTCTGCTGATTAACAAACAAATCTAAAGACGATGGTAGCGCTGCTGTGCCTGAAAACTGAGGTAATGCCGCCGTAATAATATCTGAGCGCAAAGTATAAGCACTGGACCACTGTAATCCCAATAGTCTGAGACTACTCCCCCAATCTACAGTATTACTATTAAAATCACCAAGTACATAAGAACGAATTTTTTCTGAGTCTATATATTGCCACTTAGACTCTAAACGTACAGATCGGTTGTTTGAATCCTCTGTATCCTGATTATATAAGAAGCCAGACGAAAAAGAGCCATAACTAGAGTTATATATCGCATTTGCTATAGCTGAAAAATAGTTTTCATCATCCAAATAAGTATTATTGATTTCATAATTCAATACTACTGTTTGTATACTTTTTTGTGGAATAAGTCGGTCTTCAGTAATGACATTTCCTTTTAAATCTACTGTATGGGCCTCTAAATTTTTATCTGTAATTTTTATCTGTAATGTTTGTTCATTTTCATTATATGAATACACCAGATCTTTAATATCATTCAAAGCAATGAGTTGCTCATCTTTTAGCTGTACAGGTAATTTAATTCTAAGCTTGCGTAAATCACGAGCTTTGATCAAGATCTTCTGATTTTTTGAGTCTAAATAACTTTGAATTAGGTCGTTAGATGATGAACCATTAACTGAAGAAATTAAAAATAGTGGAACAAGGTCCTGACTATTAACATCCTTTTTTTCAACTGCACCTATTTCTTCAGCATATACTTGGCCTAAAGAGATGTAGGTAACTAAACACGTACATAGAAAATACTTCATATTCTTATCTAACTTAGTAAGAGATATCTTTACCATTTATATTTGCTTGAATGGTGTATTTGTGTGTTGCAATATAATTAAACTTTTCGTTTAAAGGATATGTTTTCACATTGCCATTTAAAACATAGCCATTTAAAGTATTAATTTCAATAGGGTAAGACTGGGCAGAGTAAAACTTGAAGTGCGACATAAACCACCTAATTAATTTAAAGGGTTTATGGAGTATATAAAATTGTCATACCATCATCTTAACTTTGAAGATCGTACTGCATTAATGCTTGAGTCAAGAAAAGAAGGCTTTTCAGCCAGAAAATTTGCTGAACTTATTAAAAGACATCCTAGTACGATCTATCGTGAGCTTAAAAGAAATAGCATCAATGACGTTTATCAAGCTCAATATGCTTCTGATAACACTTTTGCTAGACGTAGACGTGGTCACAGAAAACTCAAAATCGATTCAATCCTCTGGAAATTTATTGTTGAAGCGATCCGTTGTTTATGGTCTCCTCAGCAAATAGCAAAGCGTTTAAAGACATTTCCTGATTTGGATCAAACAATGAATGTAAGCCATACAACGATTTATTCAACGATACGAGCATTACCCAAGGGTGAGTTGAAAAAAGACTTATTATCCTGTCTACGTCATGAAAATAAAAAGCGAAAAGCTAACGGTGAACCTAAAAAAGATTCTATATTACAGGATATTAAAACTATTCATGAGCGCCCAGCCGAAGTTCAAGAAAGAAAAATACCGGGTCATTGGGAAGCTGATTTAATTAAAGGTAAAGACAATAAAAGTTCGATAGCAACACTTATTGAACGAAATACACGGCTCTGTATCTTGGCAACATTACCTGATGCAAAGGCAGAATCAGTGCGCAAGGCTTTAACTGAAGCTCTGAAATATTTACCTGCAGAACTGCGTAAAACGTTGACCTATGACCGTGGACGTGAGATGTCAGAACATAAAATACTCGAAGAAGATTTAGGCATAGATGTATATTTCTGTGACCCACATTCACCCTGGCAAAAAGGCACATGCGAAAATATGAATGGTTTAATTAGGCAATATTTACCTAAAGGGATTGATTTAAATCAGGCAGATCAGCATTATTTAAATCAAGTTGCCATGTCACTGAATACTCGTCCTAGAAAGGCGTTAGATTGGCTTACACCATTAGAGAAATTTGCTCAGCTTGTTGATTATCATATGGCTTTTGAAACTGTCGCACCTCATGTTTGAATTCGCCCTGTTTCGTCGTCTCATCTATCAGCTTTAAGCTAGTGAGCTGAATAAAACGACCACCAATATTATTAACTTCAATTATAGATTTGCCATCTTGATGTAATAGTTGAGCTTTTGCTTCACGAATTGACTTTGGGTTGGTTATAAATAAAGGTAATGAAGTTCTTAATACAACATTAATCCCTTGCCCTATTGTTCTTGAATCTACAACCGTGGGTAACTCATCAATCCAAATCCTGTAGCTTTCTTCTTTCTCAATCGCTGTTTCATTAACTCGTACCACTCTTAAATTATAAGATTGCTGCCCATTAAGCGATAAGGCAGGTGGACTGACAACAACATCATTAGTGGAAATATATGATTCTTCATTCCCTTTCTGTTGCCATTTAAATACGCGTATCTGTAAATTTGTTTTTTCATTTGAATCATTGGCAATAGTTAAACTACTGCTTTGTTGACTTTGTGCCAATTCAATACTTACAGGGGAAATTTTTAACGCTGCAGCATGCACTCCAGCACTACATAAAAAAGTTAAAACGGTCACAAAAAAACTTTTATTCATTATACATAAACCTTAAATATTTTACATTGACACGTCTAGTGAACAAAGCTGACCGAGGTCAGCTTTGTTTTTCTTTTTCGAATTAATATGTAATTGTCAAAGCAACTGTATCGGTATAGCTACCAGCCTTAGGCAACGCCGTTCCTGCTGGAATACGACCATAAACATCATAAGTCTGCTGAATACCTGTACCCGTACCAGTCGCAACGTTCCCACCTACAGCAATTGCTGTCGCACGTGTAGAATCAGAAAATAAGTTGTATGGTAAATAGTCAGCTGTAGAGCCAGAACCTGTAATCATACGGCGTTGTGTTGAAGATACGTTATTACCAGCACCTGCTGTCAAAGTCCAAGTTGTGCCATTTGAACAAAGCACTCCAACTTTAGCACCACCAGAACCAGATGTATCCGCATCAACATTACTAGCAAGGGTTGTTATACTACCAAAATCAATAACTGCTGAAGTAACTGTTCCAGTTGCACTGGTATTCACATAACAGCTTTTCACAACAGTTGCTTTAATTAATAGACTACCTGTTGCTGTGTCAGCCATCGCATTCATTGATACGAATCCACTTACCGCAAGCATTGTTAAAACCAACTTTTTCATATTCGTTCCTAGTTCCTAGCAAAAAAACTTTGTTGCAACTATTTAATTTCAGTAAATCAACGGCTTTTGTATAGAAGAAATTTACCTATATAAAAACAGTCACAAAAGAAATAATTGCTTTCATACATAATACAAAAAAAATAAACCATTTCAACAAAAATATACTTTATTTGACGTAGTAGACACTTTTTAAAAAAACAACCACAATAAATTTATATATTTCAAATAACTGAATAAAAAACACTCATTAGTCAACTTAACTTTATTGACATCACTATTAGTTATTTCTAAATAATATTCAATCGTAGCCGATTTTCTTGGACAAACGTTTGTAAGCTAAAGTTCACTTAAATCATGAATAAGAAATTGACATGAAAAAAAGAGGACTAGAGCCATCAGTTGAGTGATCACACACAACTCACAGCTCTAATCCCTATGCTTTCCGATGGTTTTTGATTGATAGTTCTATCAAACAGAACCTTTATATCGCCATCCTTTACATATTTATTCCTATCATAAGCAAATGCATTTACTCAAGGTGTGTCTGGTGATATATCCTGTATGAGATATTCCTTGTCTAAGGCCTTATCTTGTGGGGCTTTTACATATGTAACCAGCAAAGCCTCATCTTATCTGAGGTGCCGCAATATGATTGATATCTCGATTAAATAGAACTTCTCTAACAGTAATCGCATCCTGATTTTTCAATCTCACGAATTTTAAAAAATTAATCCATAAATTTCTAAATCACCTTCACCAAAAAAGATTTTTTTATAAATTTTTAGCTACTTGATCTGATGCCTGCTGCATCAAACTATTTGAAATATCCCCCCATAACGTAACTGTGCTTGAGTATTACTATAAACTCGAATAAGTTCAGACAAAGAACTACGCCCAGCATTCGCTTCAGTTTCACCCCGTAGCCATAATACAGTTGGATTTGATGATGTATAACCATAATCACTTTGTAGTAAACTGGCTAATGTTGAATAAATAACATAATAACCAATTTTTCCATTTTCTGCCTGTATATGTAAAGCAGGAATTTAATCCATATGGGTTTGACTTAATTTAGTTAACATAATGTAATTTCTTTTTTTCGTTTAATATTTTTAAAGTGGTTAAACAAACATCTAGATATTGTTCATCTGTAATATTAATATAATGAGCATTAAATCCTAATAAGAATCCAATTTCATTTAAATTGATTTATTTTAGAAGTACATGAAGTATGATTAAATGTATTCAAACCCCATCATAATATTGTTTTGAATACATAGATATCCTAAAAAAAAGTTCCATAACCAAATTCATTTTTCCATTTTTCATTTAGCAGGTCATTTACAGTATCAGACCACATTACATTTAATCCATCAACTCCATAATATTAGATCTCTTGCGAAAGTAAGAAGTGGTTTATACTGAACGAGATGAGATATGAAAATTTAACACGATTTAATGATAAGGAATTCAAACGATTAGTTGGAGTTCCACGTCCTTTATTTGTCCAAATGGTTACTATTCTGCAAGAAGCAGAAAGAGCAAAGAAAAAATCTGGTCGTCCACACACATTAACGATTGAAGACCAATTATTATTAACTTTTAATTACTTACGCTCATATAGCACTCAAATTGAGTTAGCAGCAGCTTATGATATTGCAGAAAGTAATGTAAACCGAACGATTCATAAAGTCGAAACGGCACTCATGCGATCACGTCAATTTTCACTACCTAAAAGAGATCCCAAAATAAAAGAGCTTGATTTCGTGATTGTAGATGTGACTGAATCACAGATAGAGCGTCCTAAAAAAACAAGTAAATTACTATAGCGGTAAAAAGAAAAAACATACGCTTAAAACACAAGTTATTTTTAGTCCAAACCTGAATCAAATCATCAGTATTCAAGTTGCTACTGGACGCAGACATGATTTAACGATAGCAAGAAAATATGCTAAAGAGTTTGTAAATTTTAAGTGTATTATGGCTGATTTAGCCTATAAGGGCTTTAAAGAAATAAAGAGTAAGCTGCTAATAGCCATAAAGAAACCTAAAAATATGGAGTTATCGAAAGAAGCGAAAAGCATCAATAGAGAGATCAATCGTCGTAGAATAACAATTGAGCATATCAATTCAAAACTTAAAGTTTTCCGTATTCTTAGCGAACGTTATCGAAATCGAAGGAAACGATTTGGTTTAAGGATGAATTTAATTGCTGGACTGATCAACTGGATGATTCAAAATTAACTTTCGCAAGAGACATATTCTTTAGTGATTAACCAAAAGCGTTTATTACGTTTTATCAAAACGAATTGACGTGAGTCATATTTGGGCAATCTTGCTCTATCTGCATCTGTAATAGCATCAAATTCCTGAGCCAATCTTCTATTCTTTGCCTCCATCAGTCGCCGAACTTCTCCCTCCCGTTCCTCGTTTGTTAAAGGAACACACTTATATATAACCCAAGCTATAAAAACTACTAAAAGCAAAATCCATATAAAACCTTTAGTTGGTGTGTAGTTTTTTTTTATTTTTCCACCTTTAATAAACTTTTGGGTCTCACCTTTTCTACTTCAACAAACAATGAAAAAGTCTGATTAACATAGTTCACTATACTTGATTCACATAATTCACCATGCTAGAAATCTGTTCCAGTTGAAACACCATAAGCTCATTCAGCATAACCATAACCTAGATCCGAAAGCTCCTGATAGATAGCTGGAGTCGCATTAATCATTTCAGCATTTAATAGAATCAGAAGTTGCTCTATTCTATCTTTTGTGAGTTTTTGTGTAGTTGTCACTTTATGCACCTTTTAAATTATTTTTGTTCAACAATAGAACCTAATACAACTTTTTTTGCTTGTTTTTGAATAATTTTCCAGTCCTGTAGATACATGCTTTGAAATACTGCTGAGATTCTAACCTTCATTTCTGGTTCTAAAACAAATTCCTGTTCACATTTACGTGCTATTGGATTTACCGAATCTCCACAAGTAATTAAGGTAAGTACCTTTCCTCCTTTATCTTTTTCAACATATAAATCATCTATATCATATAAATCATTAGACCCCGTATTTATAGCCATCAATTCCTTATTTCGTTTCACCCATTTAGGATGAGGAATATATTTCTGCAGACCATATTCATACTCATCAGTAGGTATGTATATATGCATAAAATTAATTTCTTCTAAATGTTTTTTTGATGTTATTTTTGTCTCTAAGGTTGAATTGATTAATCTCGTTGATAAATCTCCATTATAACTTTTATCTGCATATACACCTACACTTACCCAATGATTATCAGGCAAATTAATTTCTTTTTTATACAGTTTTTCTGAGTATGGTGAAGCTTTATAATAAACAACTAGCACTAATCCATCGGTATAACGCATATCAAAACCAAAGGCCTGAATTTTAGATTGATAGGTTCGAGTCTTTCGTTTATATTTCTTACCTGTTACGAAACCTGTATTATCTTCATATTCAACCCAAGGTGCTTCTCTACCAAGGTTAACAGGCTTCCCTCCTAAGTCGCCTACACTATAACGTGCGCCATATTGATCTCGTGGTGTTATAAACTCTTGCATTTCTGGTTCTTTATTGGAGTCACAAGCTGTTAATAAAAGTACGCTGAGCCCTATTCCTAAAATTTTCTTTGCCATAAGACAACTCACTCTTATTTTTTTATGTTAGTTAGTAAAGACTGTGGTCTCACTTTCTCGACTTCACCAAACAAACTAAAAGTCTGACTCACGTAATTCACTACACCAGAAATCTGTTCCATATACTGCATTAGTTCTGGCGTTTTCTCTGCTTGAATCATTTTCACTGTCCTAGATGGATCAACCCCATCAAATTGACAATAAAAGAGTGGCTCTCCACGCTTTAAAATGAGATCTTTTGAAGTGTCATGCCATTCAAATGCCCACATCAGTGGTCTAGGCCAAATATGAATGGGAAAACGCCCACCAAATATCGTCCCCGGCAAAGGATTTTTTCTATAATGTCCAAATGCATCTAACTGAGTGATATACACCACTTCATCGGCAATAAAACAATAAGGTAATTTAAGCTGAAGAATAGGAACATTCGGTGTACGCCACTCATTTTCATTCACGAGTGTTAAAAGTTCACGTAACTTATTAGCGCGGACTGGTGATGCTTCACCAAGTACATTTATCAAGGTTGGCTTACCTTTTGAATCCCGATCAAAACGAAGATGAAAGTCAAATGGACAATTAATCACAAAGTATCTACTTTCTAGCTGAAGTACCGCAGGACAACGGCTTGCTGACTTGGCATGTTTCGTTTGTGGTTGAGATCGCATGCGATAAGGAGGTTCATAAAGTATGGCCGCCTTATAATCCGTTAGAAACCATCCCACCTGAATAGGTCCAGTACCTTCAATACGATCCTGATCTTCTATTGTAAAATGTATATGCATTGTTTTTATTCACAAGTATTAAGCTATTAGTTTATGGCACTTTAAATATGTTTTTTACCTAAAATTTAAATCGAACGTTTAAAAATTTGAACTTAAATAATTAATATTTCATGCTTTTAATCCATATTAAATATTTAAATTCAATCAGTGAAATTCATCACAGTTATTTATATGCTCTAACATTATTCGTGCTAGCGTCTTATTATAAAGGCAAAGAAATAAAGGACTATTAATGTGCCAAGCCCATCAGCCTCAACTAAATTGACATATTTCACCATTGCCGATACACACTGGACGCTCTGTATGACGGTCAAAAAGATTGTACTCAGTACGTAGGTTTAGCTCGAGATCATTGAAGAGCATGCCTACTAAAATACTACGGAGTTTTTGATTGAGTGCTTTAGCTCGGAGTTGTTCATCGAATGGATATTTCACCCAGCGCTCTTTGTACTGATTTAACGAGCAATTTGTTAATATAGACTTAGGTACCATTTATGCTGAGTATGCTAGCATAAAAACCTATACTAAAACCTACACTAATTTACTCAACAGTCTAGGTTTACATTGAACTAACATGGATTACATCAGACAGTTACCATTAAGTTATCTTTTTAAAAACTGTTTAAATTTAAAGGCTTTATTGTAGTGAAACAAGATAACTCAATGATTGACACATCCACTCTCACCCCGATGATGCAACAGTACATGGGCGTCAAAATGCAACATCCGCATTCTTTGATGTTCTATCGTATGGGTGACTTCTACGAGCTATTTTTTGAAGATGCACACAAGGCCGCTAAACTTCTCGGAATTACACTGACTCATCGTGGCAAAGCCAATGGTGAACCCATCCCTATGGCAGGTGTTCCTTATCATGCAGCAGAAGGCTACCTTGCGCGCTTGGTAAAAAAAGGTGAAACAGTCGTCATTTGCGAGCAAATTGGCGAAGTTACAGGTAAGGCCCCTGTTGAGCGTGGTGTTGTCAGGATTATTACACCAGGTACACTGACCGATGATGCCTTACTGACTGCACATCAAAGTTCAAACCTTGTGGCGCTTTGCATACAACAAAACGAAATTGGTATTGCACTGTTAGATTTGAGTGCGGGTTTATTTAAAGTTCAGCAACAAGAGTTTCAACTTGAGCAACTCGGTATTGAACTGTCTCGCCTCATGCCAAGTGAAATTTTGGTCGATGAAAATATTGTCGACCCCAACATTATTGAACACATTAAAAAGCTACTCGACTGCCCGGTAACACGCCGCCCGAATGTCGACTTTAACCTAAACAACGCACAAAAAACCTTATGCGATCAGTTTGCTGTATCGACTTTAGCAGGTTTCGGTATTGACCATTTGCCACTTGCCAAAGCGGCAGCAGCATCGCTGATTCATTATGCCAAAGAAACGCAAAAGACAGCCTTACCGCATATTCGCTCTATTCAGTTGGAACAAAGCAGTGATTTCATTGCGCTTGATCCTGTGACACGTAGAAACTTAGAGTTGGTTGAACCTCTGTTTGAACACGGCACGTCATTATTTCAACTCATCAATGACTGTCAAACAGCCATGGGCGGACGTTTACTTAGCCGCACGCTAATGCAACCATTACGTGACACCAAGCTTTTAGACGCACGTTTAGACGCGACTAAAAGTCTTGTAGATGGCTACCATGAATCACCAGTCCGTTTAGTCTTAAAAGAAATTGGAGACATCGAACGCGTTCTCAGTCGCGTGGCTTTAGGCAGTGCCCGTCCACGTGACTTAGTGCAACTGCGCCAAGCTTGTGCACAAATCCCTTATTTACGTCATGCCATTCAGCCCGTGATTCAAAGCAAGCAGTCTGCACTCATTACCCAATTGAATGAGGAATTGGGTGATTTCCATGGCTTACATCAACGTTTAATGTCTGCCATTGTTGAACATCCGCCTGTGCTTTTACGGGATGGCAATGTAATAGCCGAAGGTTTCGATCATGAACTAGATGAACTGCGTAAAATCCGCGATCATGCAGGACAGTACTTGATCGACCTTGAAATTCAAGAACGTCAAAATACTGGAATTTCAACCTTAAAAATTGGCTATAACCGTGTCAGCGGGTATTACATTGAACTGACCCGTGCACAAGCCGAGCAAGCACCTGATCACTACATTCGCCGTCAAACCTTGAAAAATGCTGAGCGTTATATCACGCCTGAGCTGAAAACCTTTGAAGACAAGGTGCTATCGAGTGAATCCCGTGCATTAGCCCGCGAAAAAATGCTGTTCGAAATGCTTTTAGATGAACTGCGCGCCGATATTGGTCATTTACAAATGATGAGCAGCGCTATTGCGCAGATCGACCTCTTAGCCAACTTTGCACATCAGGCTCGCTTACGCAATTGGTCACGTCCTGAGTATAGTCCCGAAACTGGGGTTAAAATTATTGCTGGACGTCATCCAGTGGTTGAGGCATTGAACAAAGCTACATTTACACCGAATGACACGACACTTGATTTCAACCACCGTATGGCCATTATTACTGGTCCTAATATGGGGGGTAAATCAACCTTTATGCGCCAAACGGCTTTAATTAGCCTATTGGCCTATTGTGGCTCCTATGTCCCTGCCCAATCGGCAGTATTAGGTCCTATTGATCGAATCTTTACCCGTATTGGTTCTGCCGATGACCTATCTACAGGCAAATCAACCTTTATGGTGGAAATGACTGAAACCTCGCAAATCCTACATCATGCAACCAATCAGTCTCTGGTTCTGATGGATGAAGTTGGTCGTGGCACCAGTACCTATGATGGTTTATCTTTGGCATGGGCTTGCGTACTTGACTTAACCAAACGTATTAAATGTTTATGTTTATTTGCCACCCACTACTTTGAACTGACCGAGCTGGCCAAAGAAACTGCTATTGATAACTACCATGTCACCGCAAAAGAACTCAATGGCAACCTGATTTTGTTACATAAAGTCCAACATGGGCCTGCAAGCCAAAGTCACGGCTTACAAGTGGCAAAATTGGCAGGTATTCCTGCCAGTGTGATCAAAGAAGCACAAAATCGTCTGAAAATTTTAGAGAAACAACAACTGCAAAAACCTAAAGTCGTTCAAAACGATTTGTTTGCTGCAATAGAAGCACCTGAAATTGAAACAATTGAACGTGTAGTCGAAATTGAGAAACCTTCTGCTGCACTTGAACTACTCAAGAGTATTGATGTCGATAATTTAAGCCCACGTGAAGCTTTACAACAGCTTTATGCATTGAAAGATCAGTTACATTCATAGTGGTTTTCTATTTTTGTCACCCATTTAGACCGTCAAAATGGCGGTCTTTTTTATTGTCAAAAGCAGTTTTCAGTAGAATGTTCAGTTTTTATCAAATTTAACAGCCGTGCATATAACAAATATCAATAAAAGCAATTGTTAGTTGGTGCCGTTTTTGCCTAAAATACACATTAGTTATTAGAACCATATTTTTAGGTAGCCTTCGCCATGACCTTTGTTGTCACTGAAAATTGTATTAAATGTAAATATCAAGACTGCGTAGAAGTTTGTCCAGTAGACTGTTTCTATGAAGGTCCAAACTTTCTAGTGATCAATCCAGATGAGTGTATTGATTGTGCACTGTGTGAACCTGAATGTCCTGCAAATGCAATTTTCTCTGAAGATGAACTGCCAGAAGGTCAAGAAGTCTTTATCGAACTGAATGCTGAATTATCACAAACTTGGCCAAACATTACCCAGATTGGTGATCAACCTGCTGACCGTGAAGAATGGAACGGTAAAACAGATAAGTTACAATACTTAGAAAAGTAACTCTAAAAAGATCAGCATAAGCTGATCTTTTTTTATACCTAAAACACACATTTGATTGCAATATTTCCAAATTTTCCCCATCAATATAGATTAAAATAATAGCCGTATTTTTTAAATATTTGATTTCTATAATGAAGAAATTTTTAAAGGGATTATTTGCGGTTAGCATAATCCCCTTGGTGATGATTGGCTGTACGACTTCATCTCACAAAGGCAAAACCATTACGACTCCCGATGGAAAACGTATTTTTATCCCACAAGAGCAAATTAGTTTTGACCGCCCTGCACCACCTAAAATTATTCCTTATACCTATAATGCTTGGATGTCTGTAGGTGACACACTAGCACGCGTACGTGAGTATGAAGTTTTCCTTGAACGTAATGGCGTTGGGAATATCATTCCAAGCTTTGAACTGCTCAGAACCGCTCGTGACTGGCAAAAATGTGGTCGCTCACAATATATGATTCCAAACCGTGAGCTTTGGAAAAACCAAATTGCGACTCTAAAAGTGTTTAAATATTTGGTTGCAGCCAAAGTACTGACCGATTTTGAAGTTACTTCAGTTTATCGTGATCTGCCTTTAAACCAATGTGCAGGTGGTGCCAACTCATCCCGCCACTTATTCAATTCTGCTATAGATTTTCGAATCGGACCTGAAAACCCGCAGCCGCAAGATTATGCATATATTGAAAATACTAAATTCCGTCTATGCCAATTTTGGGCTCAACACGGACAAAGCTTAAACATGGGCTTAGGCTTATATGCATCTGGTCAAATTCACATTGATACCCAAGGATATCGCACATGGGGCCCTGACCTTAGTCGAAATTCATCAATGTGTAATTACTAACTATTTTATAAGGAAAAGAGGTCAATTAGACCTCTTTTTTTAAGCATTGATTTAAACAAATATGGTCGGATAAATTGCACTCTGAAAATAAAAGTTTAAAATGCTCCACATCGCAACCAAGGTGAACATGCTATGCAACAAATGTGGACAGAGATTGATAACTATATCGACGCACATTTAATTCCTGAAGACCCCATTCTGACTCAAACTTTAGAAAATACAGAGAAACATGGTTTTCCAGATCACTTAGCTGTTGCACCCAACCAAGGCATGCTTTTACAAATGCTGATTCAAATGAATCAATGTAAGCGTGTGTTGGAGCTTGGTACTTTTGCTGCCTATAGCACCATGTGGTTAGCGCGCGCTTTGCCTGAAGATGGCTATATTTTAACAATTGAAGGGCGTGATACGCATGCCGCGATGGGTCAAGAAAATATCGACAAAGCTCAGCTTAAACAAACTGTTGAACTCGAATGTGGACGTGCAGCAGATATCCTTAAATCGCTGCCCGCAGACATTGAACCTTTTGACTTTATTTTTATTGATGCCGATAAGCAAAGTTACCCAGAGTATTTGGAATTAAGCCTCAAGCTATCTCATTCAGGTACTTTGATTTTCCTTGATAACGTGATTCGTGCAGGCGATATTATCAATCCTGAAAATCATAAGCCAAGTATTGAAGGGATCCGTGATATGTTTAAAGCAATGCAAAATCATCCGAAAATTTTGTCGTGCACCGCCATTCAAACTGTCGGTAGCAAAGGACATGATGGCTTTGCCTTAGCCATTGTAAAATAAGCTAAAACTTAGATTAAAAAATACCCAATTAATTTAAGCTTATATAAATTATAAACTTACACTCTGTACACGACAAATTTCACAGAACCCTTATCCTATCAGGATTCTGCCTTCTTAAAATTGCCAAAATTTCCTTAAACTCTTCTTTTTTCCCAAAACCAATTAAACGCTGAATCGCCATTTGAACATAGTCTAAACCATAGCGAAATAAACTCATTGAGAGTCGTCCATGCTTCTTTATTTTTATCGCTTTTTTTTGATCATGTTGCCATTCACCTGTTAAATAGCACCAACAGAAACCGATAGCTAGCACTGCTATCAATTTCTTGACTCGTCCAGGGTCTGTTAAACGAGTATTTTCAAGATTGAATCCACGTCCTTTGAGACAACTAAATAAGGTTTCGATTTCCCAGCGTAATGCATAATCACGAATAGCAGAAGCATTAAACATAGGAGAAACAACAAGTAAAAGTTCCCCATCTTCTAATCGTAGCGCACTAATATACAGTTTCACTCGACCAACCCAAATACGTCGTTTACGACATTCAGTTTGACCAACTTGAAGATGACGAAATAAATCACTAATTTTATGATTCCTGGCTAAGTGATTGGTCACAATAAAGTTTTTTTAACACGTATACAGAAGTTGATGTCATTTTCAATTAACCATGTAAACCATTTCTCACCGATAAATTCTCTGTCTGCGAACACATTCACAATACGGTCTTTACCAAAAATAGAGATAAAGCGTTGAATCAAAGCAATACGCTCTTTTGTATCTGAATTTCCACGTTTATTGAGCAATGTCCAAACAATAGGTATCGCTATTCCACGATAGACGATGGCTAACATCAAGATATTGATATCTCGTTTTCCCCATTTCCAATTGGTTCTATCTAAAGTCAGTTGCACTTTGTCGAATGAAAACATATTGAAAATCAACTGAGAAATTTGACGATAATCAAAATACTGACCTGCAAAGAAGCGTTGTATACGTCGATAAAATGATTGTGGTAAGCACTTGATGGGTAAGGCTTTAGATGCAGAAGAAAGATTACAGGTCTGTTTTACAATTAATGCAATCATAATCAGTGTAAAACATTTTACATGTGACTTGTTCCACTTTAGATATTTGTTTAAGATGAGATGTAACTCATTGAAATGTGTCATCATATTCGTCGTCAGAAAACAAGTATTATGCCATTATTTCAATGAGTTATCTATTTTTGTCGTGTACAGAGAAACTTACATTTACTGTCCATATAGTTATCCACAATTAATGCGGATAACTATGGATAAAAGGGGCACAATTTAGAGAAGTCACTCTATATTAGCGTGCCACCAATAAAGGCACTTTGGCATTCCTAAAAATAGTCGTAGCAATGCTACCCAAAAAGAACTGATGAATTTTACTGTGGCTAAATGCCCCTAGAACAATCAGTTGTATACCATGCTCATTCTGATATTCCAAAATATTTTCAGCCACATCACCATAGCGGTATTCAGTAATCACATCCAGATTCGCCTCTTTTAAATAACGTTCTGGCTCTGCTAGGATTTCAGGGTGGTCGCCAACATAGACTAAATGGCATTGTAAAAGACGCAGTAAATCACTTTGAGCAATTCGCTTCATCATCTTCACACAGGTCGGGGAATATTCATAAGCAAAGATAAAACGTGTAGGCGGTTTGAATGTATCACCCACGGTCATGACCGTGCATTTTGCTCCGCGAATAAAGTTTTCAACATTACTACCCAGTGGTTTATTACGTTCAGCCGATTTTTCTCCGACTCGACCAATCACGACAATGTCATCTTCATGTAATAAGTTAAAACTTTGCTCGAGGAAGTCTCCTTTTTCTTGAATATGTGTCGTATGCAAGCCGTGTGTTTCAAGAATGAGTTTAGAAATATGATCAAGTAGATTGTTACTGTAACTGAGTGCAAGTTCACTTTGTTTCTGCTCTAACTCAGCTAGCTCTTTGAGCAACATTGCATTGCTTTCAAATCCAATCACCCCACTAATTTCACCCAAGTGATAACTTGCAGGGTAATAATCCAAAACTTGTAAAAGGACCAATTCACGCCCTGTTTGTTTTGCAATCCAAGCAGACGCTTCTGCTAAGGCATTGATACAAGGGGAAGAATCAATACATGCAATGACTCGTTTCATTATCGCCTCTCATTACACCGCATTTGGCATAAGGTCTCATTGTTGTTCTAAACTTAGCATATCTTTTTTTTTGATGGCAGATTTTTATGTAATTAAGTATTGATAAATGTTCAAGATTCTTTGATGTCTTAATCACGTAAACGAATAAGCTGAGCAGGATTGCCTGCCACAATGGATCGCTCCGCAATATCTTTGGTCACCATACTATTCATACCTACCACGGCATGTGCACCAATTTTCACTCCATCTTTCACGCCCACATGTGCCCCCAACCAAACATCTCGTCCAATTTCTATCCCTCTTGAACGTACAGGCTGTTGATAGATCGGATCACTGAGTGCCATGCCATGATCAAAGGCATATAAGTGACAATAGGCTGCAATACGTACTTGATCATCTAACTTAATCCCCACACGGCCACCATCCAAAATACAATGATGGTTGATTGCGACCTCGTTGCCAATCTCTAAAGGCCCGTGCAAAGTACAATCAGCAGCAATAAACGTGTTGTCCCCAATAATAATTTTGCGGCCTGGCTCTGCGAAAATGTGTGCCAATGGAGAAATAAAACAGTTTTGACCAATTTCAACGGTTTCCATTTCCATTAAGTAAGCTTGGTACTCTTGCTGCCATACCTCAGCCCACATCCGATTTTTAGGCTTGAGTGACCAATACAACCATGGCATATAATTTAAGCGGTGCTTATGCTGTTCACGATATTTTAATAAGGGATCAGTCATGATGGTCATCCACAATTTTTAATGCTTCACGCCCACGGGTTAGGTCTTGTATTTTAACTGCGAGCGCTTCAATCTGATGCACTTGTAATAATGCCTCTACAAGCACGCCCTCCGCAGTATATTGCTCATTAAACTCAATCTGCCCGCTATTTAGCTCATACTGGAAAATTGCCCATTCATTAAATTGACAGGCAAAATGTACTTTTTTCTTTTCAATCAGCTCGATTTTTTCAGCCAACAGTAAACACTGTCCTGCTGTTCCACCATAAGCACGTACCAGTCCACCTGTGCCTAGCTTGACACCACCATACCAACGATTGACCAAAACCAAAACATTGGTTAGTTCATTACCTTCAATGGTGGCTAAAATAGGACGACCTGCAGTACCTGAGGGTTCACCGTCATCATTAAAACGAACATTATGACCAATTTTCCATGCCCAACACTGATGTGTGGTGCTGATATCTTTATATTGCTCTAAAAAGTCTTTAACAGCCTGTTCATTTTCAACAGGCACAGCAAAAGCTTGAAAACGACTTTTTTTGATGTCTTCTTCATAGCTTACTAAACTAGAGATGGTAAATGGCATAACGTAATTTTTAAAAATTTCACAAAAAATTATAACGTATTTTCAATCAGCTATCGTATGAAAATGGCTCATTACTTCAAACCAACACGATGATCAAATAGGCAATGCATAGCAGTATAAAAGGGAAAAGATGCTTTAAATGCTCTACGATCAAACATAGAACAAAAAAACGAGCTATGTAACTGAGTCAAAATGGGATATCCATAACTCTAAAATTTCAGCTCAAAATCTGCGCCAATCAGACCAATTGGCGCAGCAAAAACTTATACAGTAAAGTCATCACCCAGATAGACTTGGCGCACGGTTTCATTGGCTAAGATTTCATCAGGAGAACCTTCAGCAATTACCGCACCCTCACTGACAATATAAGCACGCTCACAAATCGCTAAAGTCTCACGAACGTTATGGTCTGTAATCAATACGCCGATCCCGCGCTGTTTCAATGTAGTAATAATATCTTTAATATCACCGACTGAAATTGGATCAACTCCAGCAAACGGTTCATCCAATAGCATAAATTTTGGATCAGCGGCCAATGCACGTGCAATTTCCGCACGACGACGCTCACCACCAGAGACACTCATACCCAATGAATCTTTAATATGACTGATTTTGAAATCAGCCAATAATTCATGCAAACGTTGTTTACGCTGCTCTTTATTCAAATCTTTTCGTGTTTCCAGAATCGCCATAATATTTTCAGAAATGGTGAGTTTTCTGAAAATAGATGCCTCTTGCGGCAAGTAACCAATACCTTTACGCGCACGTTCATGCATGGCCAAATCAGACATATCCAAGTTATCAAGATGAATTTCACCTTTATCCATGCGTACCAGTCCAACCACCATATAGAAGCTAGTGGTTTTACCCGCACCATTTGGTCCAAGTAAGCCAACAATTTGCCCACTTTGCATGCTAAAAGATACATCTTTTACCACCCAACGCTTACTGTAGTTCTTCGCAAGATGCTTGATGCATAAGGTCTGTGGCTGATTGAGAGTTTGCTCCATTAGTCACGCGCTCCAGGGAAGGATTGAGAGGCTGAAGGTGGAATCACAATTTGAACTCGACCGCCCGATGAACCACCACTACTCGGTGTACCAATCGCTTCAATATCCCCTTTGTTCATACTATAACGCAGCGTATTACCCCGAATACTGGCACCATCCTGCTCCAAAAGTGCACTACCTGATAAGGTAATAATGCCTGTTTCTGCATTATAAATAATCTTTTGCGCCTGACCTTTGGCAATGCCTTTATTAGTACTGACTTGCTGCTGAAAACGTGCAGGCTTGCCATTTGCAGTAATGGTACTGATTTGACGGTTTTGGTTCAAATTCGCAACAATCGAGTCAGCCTGAAGTTTCATTGTCCCTTGTTCAATAATGACATTACCCGTATACGTCGTGACTCCTGTTTTTTCATTAAAGGTTGCACGATCTGCCAACAATGAAATGGCTTTAGTTCGATCACTTGGTAATGCTAAAGCAAAAGTTGAAACTGCTACACCTAAGCTCAGTGCAAGCGTTTGCTTGAGGAAAGTTTTCGAAATAGAAAATTTTGGATTATGGTTCATACTTCCCTCGAATATGGAAAAAGTCATATTGACCCGTATTTAAATTTGCTTTTAAACCCTGACTGACAAATTCTGCTTGTGGTGTTGTGACCACCACTTGCTGTTGAGATTCAAGTTCACGTGTTTTTGGAAAAGCAGTCAGTTCGACCGTCTCAAACTGCATACGGCCATGATCTAACATTTTTTGAGCAACAACCTGATTCGTTAATACGACTTTTTCGTTGTCATTAGAGCCATTCGCCTGCTTTGCATAGAATATGGCATCGACTTTTCCTGCTTTATACATTTCAGCATTTAAGTTTTCTAACTTCGATGTCTTCTTTTGCATATCTTGCTCAAGACGATCTATCTTTGCTCGGACGTATAGATTTCCCCGCTCATCCGTTTGTGTCAGCTGGATCTTCTCAGCAGAATAGGTCATGCTCTGTGCAGAATCGACTTCGAGCTTATGCCCCTTTCCACTATAATAGTAATAACCACTGCTGATAGCAGCAATCGCTACGGCAGTGATATATAAAACTTTAGTATCCATAAATGTTAACTAAACTCTCATGCATGCATACTGATTAATGCGGGACTGCGGTATACTTTTCAAGTAAAGTTTCGTATACGCCTTTGGCTTGTAAAATCATATCGCAAATTTCACGTACAGCACCACGACCACCCATCGCTTGAGTGACTAAATCCGCACGACGACGAACCTCTAAGTGACCATTCGGTACTGTAACTTTCATACCAGCAATCGCAAATGCAGATAGGTCTGGCCAGTCATCTCCCATATACAAACAGTCCTCTGGCACAATGCCGAACTTTGCACAAGCTTCGCGTAGCGCCACACCTTTGTCTTCACGGCCTTGATAAACAAGGTCAACGCCCAAATCAGACATGCGTTTTTCTACGATCTGGCTCTTACGACCCGTGATAATAATCACTTTAACGCCAGCCTGCTGAACCAATTTCATACCTAAACCATCACGGATATCGAAGGATTTAATTTCGTCCCCAGAGTTGGTTAAAGTTACAAAACCATCACTCAAAATACCATCGACATCCAAAACTAGAGCTTCTACATGACGTGCTTGTTCTAACAAAATATAAGAAGCCATTTCTTAGTTCACCCCAGCTTGAATCAGGTCATGCATACTCAACACACCAATCACTTTATTGGCATCATCAACGACGACAAATTGGTTAATTTTCTTTTCGTTCATTCGCTCTAAGGCTTCGACAGCACGTGCTTCGGCAGAAATTGTCAGTGGATTTTGAGTCATCACATTTGACACAGCCAAGTTCACATCAAAACCTTGTTGCTTATCAATCAAACGACGTAAGTCACCATCGGTAAAAATACCCAACAGTCGATCATTTTCATCCACAATTGTGGTTAAACCTAGGCGTTTGTTTGAGATTTCGTAAAGAACTTTGTTCATTGCTGTATCTGGAGACACTTTTGGTAACTCATCCCCTGTATGCATTAAATGTTTCACATGCAACAACAGACGTTTACCGAGTGCACCAGCGGGATGGGAACGAGCAAAGTCATCTGACGTAAAACCACGAGCTTCGAGTAGTGCAACAGCCAATGCATCTCCCAAAGCTAAGGTTGCTGTGGTACTTGATGTTGGTGCCAAACCCAATGGGCACGCTTCTTGGATATCACCTAAGGTCAACGCCACATCAGCATTTTGTGGCATTGGTCCACGTTCATCACCACTGATGGTAATTAAAGGCACACCTAAATATTTAATCAAAGGCATCAGCATCATAATTTCATCACTCTTGCCCGAGTTTGAAATCGCAATCAGCACATCACCTGCAACCAACATCCCCAAATCACCGTGACCAGCCTCACCAGGGTGCATGAAAAATGATGGCGTGCCTGTAGAAGCAAACGTAGCTGCCATCTTTCGTCCAATATGTCCCGACTTTCCCATTCCAGTTATGACTAAACGCCCTTTACACTTTAAAATAATTTCACATGCACGAGTGAAACGATCATCTATTTGCTGTGCAAGAACTGATAATGCTTGTCGCTCTATCTCAAGAGTTTCTAAAGCCACTTTTTGGAAATCAATAGGATTTGACATATTTTCAGAATTCAATGCTGTTTTACCTGAATTGCATGATGATATTAAACACTACCATCACATAAAAAATAATTTCCAAGATTTTATCATATCTAGGTTGTCAACTAGCGTGGAAATCTTTGGATTTTCACAACATATCTACAAATGATCCATTCGAACAATTGAATCTCTATTTTAATGATCTATATTGTCCGCTTTTATACTGATGCTTTTACCATTCGATCAAGATCTGCTATCGCTTTACATCAAACGACGATTTTTTTTGGTTTATAATAGTTAGGCTAAATAAAATACAGCAAACACAAAACTCAATAATGTGGCTAATTCAATTATTTCAATACTTGCCCCGATGGTATCGCCTGTCACTCCCCCGATGCGCTGTATAAATTTACACCGTAAATACCACAATGCTAAATAAAATGAGGCAAGGACAACAACTCCAATCCATGCCCAATACAAGGCCACTAAAGGCGTAAGCAGTAAAAGTGCTATTGCGATTGGGCGAGCTAGATGTTGACCCAACTGGCTACCAAGTCCTTTTTCACGTACATAGTCTGTGCTTAAAAAGAAAAAAAGAGGTACGAGACGCCCTAACAGAGGAAAAAGCATCAGCGCTGTATACAGCTGTTTTTGTAATAACACATATAATACCGACCATTTTAATAGGCACATAATGACAAGACTGAGTACACCTATAGGCCCACAACTCGGATCTTTCATGATCGCCAGTGTGCGTGCTTTATCGCCAAAACCACCAACCCAAGCATCTGCGGTATCGGCCAAACCATCCAGATGCAAACCACCTGTCAGCCAAATCCAGAGCACTAGAATTACACTGCTTAATAGCACAACTGGCAAAGCATGTAATAACAGGGCAATTCCATACAGAATGCTTCCTATGAGCAAACCCACTACAGGATAAAACAACAATGCCTGCGCATTTTGCTGAGGCGTTGGCATTGCGCTTAAGCGAACTGGAAACGTCGTTAAAAACTGTAATGCAATCCAAAAAGGTGTCATTACACATCCTCACTTTGAATAAACTGAAGCTGCCCTTGAGTAAAAACAAAGCAGTTCAACTGCCCTAACTCTGCTGACATTTTTAAAAGATCATTATCATGCTGTTTTAGCGCTTGGCATTTTAAGAGTTTAATCACTCCAGCATGGGAAATAATCAATGCACATGTCCAGCCCTGCGTATGCATTTGTTGGGTCAACCTCTCTACAGACTTTAGAACGCGGCTTTTAAATACCAATAGGCTTTCTGCCTGAGGCGGGGTAAAGCTTAACGGTGTTTGCCAAAATTGGGCCAACTCATCTGGAAAGAGTTGATAAAGTCGCTCAGTCGGCTGAGCTTCCCATTCTCCAAAATCCATTTCTTGCAAATTCGGTTCTATAAACAAAGGAAGCTGTTTTTGCTCGGCCCATTGCTCTGCAAACAAACGGCAGCGCTGTAGCGGTGAGCTATAAATGACATCCCATGCCTGACTAACCTGCTCAGCCTGCCTGAGGGTAGATTGCATTTGCATCCAACCTTTCGCCGTCAAAGCATCATCCGTTTTACCCCGTAGGGTATGACTTAAGCTGGTTTCGCCATGGCGCAGAAAATCTAAATACAACATCTTTAAACTTTCTCACCAATCACTGCTGCTTCAGCAAATGTTGCCATCTCATTATGTAAACGACAGGCGAGTTTGATCAATCCAAGTGCAGCCCCTGCACCACTGCCTTCTCCCAACCGTAGGTTCAGCTTCAATAAAGGCATCGCTTTAAGTTCTTGCAACAAACGCACATGACCATATTCAGCCGACTGATGTCCAAAAAGCATCCAAGCGCGAACCTGTGGATTTAAACGTACTGCGAGTAACGCCGAAACAGTACTGATAAACCCATCCACCACCATCGGCAGACCCAATTGCGCACAGCGAATATACGCGCCTGTCATGGCTGCGATTTCAAGTCCACCCACGGCACATAAGGCTTTAAATGGATCGTTCCCGACATATTGGGCATGCAGTGCAAGTGCTTGGTCGATCACCTGTTTTTTATGTATCAATTGTTCAGTACGGATACCCGTTCCAACACCTGTTAACTTTTCAGCAGGTTCAGCCAATAAAAAACAAGCGACAGCTGAGGCTGAACAGGTATTTCCAATTCCCATTTCACCCGCAACATAGATATCCGCCCCATAAGCGATGGCATCTTCCACACTTTTTTGACCCAAAGCAAAAGCATCTTCACACTCAACCTCAGTCATAGCCAGAGTTTGAGCAAAGTTAGCCGTACCCGCGCGGATGCAGTGGCGTTCAACTCCGACATATTCATAAGCTTCACCGACTGAACCACAGTCGATGACTTGTAATTTAGCTTGATACTCTTTGGCAATCACACTAATACACGCCCCACCTGTTGCGAAGTTCTGCAACATTTGACGTGTCACCGCTTGTGGATAGGCAGAAATATTTTCTTCCATCACCCCATGATCACCTGCAAAAATCGTAATCCATGGGCGGTCAATCTTAGGTTTTACAGTGTTTTGCAAACTGGCTAAGGTTACAGCAACCGATTCAAGCTCCGACAACGAGCCGGTCGGTTTGGTCAACTGTGACTGGCGTACTAGGGCTTGAGTCAATACTGACTCACTCGGACTTTGACATGCTTCTAACCACCAACTCACACTTGTTCTCCTTTTAAAATCATGGGAAATCCTGCCACGCAGAACACCACTTTTGTTGCGATTTGACCTAACTGCTGATGCAATCGCCCTGTTTCATCGACAAAGCGACGGCTAATTTGCCCCATTGGAACCACACCTAAACCTGTTTCATTACTCACTAAAATCAGCTCGGACTGTAAACTTCCCACAACATCTAACAACTTCTGACATTCTTGAACTTGTAAGTTTGAGTCAGTCTGCATCAGTAAATTACTCATCCATAAGGTCAGACAATCGACTAAAATGGTTTGGTTTGGGCGATCTAATTTGAGCAACTGCTCTGCAAGATAAATGGGTTCTTCACACAGCCCCCAATCTTCGGGTCGTTGCTGCTGATGGTGTTGAATACGCGCTTGCATTTCCCCATCTAAGGCTTGTGCTGTGGCGACATAGACCACTGGCTGCGCTAACTGTTGTGCAACCTGCTCTGCCAAGCGGCTTTTCCCCGAACGTGCACCACCTAAAATCAGTTGCATTGTGCATTTCCCAACTTAATTTGTGTATGTGAAAACAATGGCCCTTGTAAAACATCTGCCTGATAAAAACCAAACGTGAGCTTTGAGATGTGTAAGCTATAGTTGATGTCTTCAATTTCAGCCATACGTGTCAATACATGATCACTACTTAACGCTTCACGGTATAGACCTAATGTAATATGCGGACAATAACTTAATGCCGCGACTTCCTGCGATGTATGCAACAATGTTTTTCTAATTTTTTCCAACACGCCTGCGGTATCATCCACTTTTAAAAATAAGGCACTTTCAAAACTATTTAATCCACCTATCTGTAACTGAAAAGATTCTAGCTTTAAATTTTTAAGACGTTCAAGCTGCTGATTCAGTTGCGCTCGACTAAAGTCGTCCGACTGTGTTGCCTGTTCTACCCAAAAACCAGCAACAAATAAGGTGATATGAAACTGCCGTTGATTCGGTTGATAAAGTAAATCTGAAAACTGCTCACGAAGCTGGGTTAAATAGCTGACCAAAACAGGATCATTCACTTCAATATACCAAAGTGCATAGTGCTCACGTCCCAAATGCCATTCAGGATAGTCTCGATCTTCAGTCGGTACGACAGTGCTATTGGGTTGAAGGAACACAATTTTATTCACAAATGAAGATGAATGATTTAAGCATATTTTTGGCAAAATGATGGGCTGAAACGCCGAGATAATTTCACATTTAAATGAATTATTTTCAACACACTCAAATTACAGACATAAAAAAACCTCAAGCTAAGCTTGAGGTTTTTTAAATTTTGGAGCGGGAAACGAGACTCGAACTCGCGACCCCAACCTTGGCAAGGTTGTGCTCTACCAACTGAGCTATTCCCGCAATATGGATGTGCATTATAGAGAGTTTCATCAAACTGTCAACACTCTATAATGCAATTGCTGAATTAATCAGCACGACGCCAAATTGTCCCTTGACGAGTGTCTTCCAAAACAACACCCTGATCAAGCAAAGATTGACGAATTTCATCTGCTTTGGCAAACTCTTTGGCTTTTTTAGCGTCTTGACGTTGTTGAATCAAATCTTCAATTTGCTCTTCAGACAAAGCCAAAGCCTCTTGCCCAATGTCAGATTTCAGAAACTCTTCAACATTGTGCTGAACCAAACCTAAAATATTAGTTAAATGACGCAAGGTTGCATAGTAAATTGCCGCTTGCTCAGCGTGTTGCTCTTTCACTGCACGGTTCAATTCTTTGTTAACTTCAAACAATACCGCAATGGCTTCGGCGGTATTAAAGTCATCCCGCATGGCACTGTTGAAACGCTCAAGCAATGTTTCATCCAAGGTATCGACGTGCGTATCACCATAGGCTTGTTGATATGCCTTAAATGAATGGTAGAAACGTGACAGTGCTGTTTTTGCTTCTTTTAAAGCAACATCAGAGAAGTTCACAGGACTACGATAGTGCGATGACACAATAAAGTAACGAATCACTTCAGGGTGAAACTTATCCATCACATCACGAATGGTAAAGAAATTGCCCAATGACTTCGACATTTTCTCGCCATCAACGTTAATGAAACCGACATGCATCCAGTAGTTGACATACTGCTCACCAGTTGAAGCCTCAGACTGTGCAATTTCATTTTCATGGTGTGGGAACATGAGATCCGAACCACCACCATGAATGTCAAAATGGTTCCCTAGGCAGCAAGTCGACATGGCAGAACATTCAATATGCCAACCTGGACGACCTTTACCCCACGGCGAAGCCCATGCAGGTTCATTTTCTTTGGCATGTTTCCAAAGCACAAAGTCAAAGGGATGTTTTTTCTCAACTTCAACATCGACCCGTTCAGATGCACCCGCTTGCATGTCTTCCAGTTTGCGACCTGAAAGACGACCATATTTGGCAAATTTTTCTACTTGGAAATACACATCACCATTGGTAGATGGATACGCAGTGCCTTTTTTAACCAAATTGCCAATCATGCTCTGCATTTGGTCAATATAATCCGTTGCACGTGGGGCTTCATCTGGATGTAGACAACCTAAGTTTTCAGCATCTTCATTCATGGCTTGAATAAAGCGATCTGTTAGTTGAGTAATCGACTCGCCATTTTCATTGGCACGCTTAATGATTTTGTCGTCAATGTCGGTAATGTTACGCACATATTTCACGCTCCAACCTTGGCTACGCAAGAAGCGAATAATATAGTCAAATGCAACCATCACGCGCGCATGTCCAATATGACAGTAGTCATACACCGTCATACCGCAGACATACATATCAATATGCCCCTCAACACGAGGTACGAATTCTACTTTTTTGCGTTGCTCTGAGTTATATAGAACAAATGGTTGCATAGCGATTCAAAAGACTTTAAATATAAGAATGGATTATCTTAACCTAAGCATTATTTTTCATAAAGTTTTCAGAAGATTTTTCTTCAAATTATCTCACCGCTTTCCTTTTTAAACTCATCAAGTGCTAAATTTTCTCATGCAAATCTTAAAGGTGCCACTGGTAAATATTGGCATTGAATAATGCGCTTTGCTGGGCATGAACATACGCATGATCACAGTGCTCGTGGCTATGAGGTTTTGGCACTTCATGGTCTTTTCGAATACAACAACCTTCGACATATTGACTGCTACCATCCAGATAAAACTCTTCTTTCCATACAGGAACTTCATGTTTCACTCGTTCGACAGCTTCCTCACAGGCTTGAAAGGCTTCATGGCGGTGCGCAGCGTAAGCCATCGCAATAATGGCAGTATCGCCAATAGCTAAAGTACCAATCCGATGTACCACCCGAACATAAGACACGCCATATTTGAATTGGATCTCTTGTTCAATTTGACGAATCATTTTTTCAGCGACAGGTGCATAAGCACTATATTTCAATGCTTGGACAGCTTTACCTTGATGGTGATTTCGCACCGTACCAATAAATATACCCATAGCGCCGCACTCAGGAAAATGATGGATACCATCAAAGTCATTTTGACTAAAAGCAGATGCTTGAATACGTGAAAACTGTTTTAAGGTCATTTTAGCCCCCAATCATATGCATACTGATTTTGCGAATAGGTTGGAGTACTTGCTGTTGAATAGTCTGAAAGCCCTGTTCTTTATGCCAGATATAAGTCATCAACTTACTTTTCAAATGCACAGATGCATGTTGATAATCTTGAGCAAGCTGTTGAATATCTGGTTTCAGTTTTAAACCTTGCTTAGCAAAGAGACAATTATAAAACTCGCCCTGCGCATTCAAGCGCAGTCGATCACACTCCCCACAAAACGAGTTGCTAATGGTCGATATAACGCCAACCACACTGCCATCCACCCGATAACTACGCGCTGGATTGGCACCTTGTCCCTCAAGCACTTGCACCGTAAATTGTGAGCTGAGTTGAGACAAAATTTCTTGCTCAGTTATAACATCAGCTTGCGACCAATTTTGATCGCCATCTAAAGGCATAAACTCAATAAAACGTAGTTCTAGTTTTTGCTGCTTGGCCCACTGCACCAAAGGAATAATTTGATCCTCGTTCATTCCTTTCATAAGGACTGTATTGATTTTAATGTTAAAACCAACATCTTGTGCGGCTTGTATTCCCT
This sequence comes from Acinetobacter sp. SW-226, assembly GCF_055632855.1. NCBI lineage: Bacteria > Pseudomonadati > Pseudomonadota > Gammaproteobacteria > Moraxellales > Moraxellaceae > Acinetobacter > Acinetobacter sp. SW-226. Next base: position 2,461,804 of record NZ_CM145752.1, read on the forward strand.
CAAGCACAGTATGGAGTTGTTTCTTGGTCAGTCTTTGGAATTGATCCGCATCTAAGCTATCCAGACTAATATTTAAGTCATCCAGTCCAGCTTGTTTTAAAGCATCTGCATATTGTTTTAAATAATGACCATTGGTGGTCATTGAAACACGCTTGAGACCCATTTTTTTTAACGATTGGAGTTGCTCGATAAAATGCACCACTCCCTGCCGCATCAATGGTTCTCCCCCCGTAATACGAATCTGCTCAATTCCTTGTCGCACCATAAATTCACAAAAATGATAGAGTGCTTCAAAACTCAGTAGATCATGTTTTTTCATCCATTCAGGATGTTCAGGCATACAATAGACACATTTAAAATTACAACGATCCGTCACGGAGATCCGTAGCTTTCGCTTTTCTCGCCCAAACTGATCTTGAAATACGCCAATTGCGGCTAACTGTGTCATGCTGTTCATCTGTCTTGCCTACGCATCATTTGCGCTGTTATTGAACAGTTCAAATTTCACGCCCTAATTTCTTGGTTTTAAAACAGCAATAAATGTTCCAACTTTGTGCTATTCAACAGATTGAATACGCTCAAGTCATAACACGAATAGAACAATACACAGCACATTGTTATATAGATAAAATAAATCAGACACGTAAAAACAGTTTAAGATATTGTTTTATTTATTTTAAATATATTTCTATTATTAGTCAGCATTACTACTCATTGGTCAAATCACGAGATAGTATCAAAATCATTTTTATTTATGCGATCTGTGCCTACTGCGCAGAATCCGAACCGTTTAAACGCTACTTTTTATAAAAAATTTCTCTGTACACGACAAAAATAGATAACTCATTGAAATAATGGCATAATACTTGTTTTCTGACGACGAATATGATGACACATTTCAATGAGTTACATCTCATCTTAAACAAATATCTAAAGTGGAACAAGTCACATGTAAAATGTTTTACACTGATTATGATTGCATTAATTGTAAAACAGACCTGTAATCTTTCTTCTGCATCTAAAGCCTTACCCATCAAGTGCTTACCACAATCATTTTATCGACGTATACAACGCTTCTTTGCAGGTCAGTATTTTGATTATCGTCAAATTTCTCAGTTGATTTTCAATATGTTTTCATTCGACAAAGTGCAACTGACTTTAGATAGAACCAATTGGAAATGGGGAAAACGAGATATCAATATCTTGATGTTAGCCATCGTCTATCGTGGAATAGCGATACCTATTGTTTGGACATTGCTCAATAAACGTGGAAATTCAGATACAAAAGAGCGTATTGCTTTGATTCAACGCTTTATCTCTATTTTTGGTAAAGACCGTATTGTGAATGTGTTCGCAGACAGAGAATTTATCGGTGAGAAATGGTTTACATGGTTAATTGAAAATGACATCAACTTCTGTATACGTGTTAAAAAAACTTTATTGTGACCAATCACTTAGCCAGGAATCATAAAATTAGTGATTTATTTCGTCATCTTCAAGTTGGTCAAACTGAATGTCGTAAACGACGTATTTGGGTTGGTCGAGTGAAACTGTATATTAGTGCGCTACGATTAGAAGATGGGGAACTTTTACTTGTTGTTTCTCCTATGTTTAATGCTTCTGCTATTCGTGATTATGCATTACGCTGGGAAATCGAAACCTTATTTAGTTGTCTCAAAGGACGTGGATTCAATCTTGAAAATACTCGTTTAACAGACCCTGGACGAGTCAAGAAATTGATAGCAGTGCTAGCTATCGGTTTCTGTTGGTGCTATTTAACAGGTGAATGGCAACATGATCAAAAAAAGCGATAAAAATAAAGAAGCATGGACGACTCTCAATGAGTTTATTTCGCTATGGTTTAGACTATGTTCAAATGGCGATTCAGCGTTTAATTGGTTTTGGGAAAAAAGAAGAGTTTAAGGAAATTTTGGCAATTTTAAGAAGGCAGAATCCTGATAGGATAAGGGTTCTGTGAAATTTGTCGTGTACAGAGAAAAAATTTAACTGACGATGTTGTTGCAATTCATCTAATGAATTAATGCTATGAAAAAACAGTGCATGATTTTTGAAACGTGCCACTTGTGGGTGCAAATCTGCAAAGCACTGTCTTAAACTGCGCTGATTTTGTTCAAGGTGGCGAATCAAAGTCGGTAAGCTACTGCGTTTTACCAAACAAAATGGATATAAAGCACGTTCATTCATTTCAACGATCGCCACACCACAATTTGGGTCTTGTTGCATCGCCTGATGTAAGCGTGAAAATACTTTTTTCGGAATGAAAGTCACATCACAGGGTACAAACAGTACATAATCTGATTGTACATGCGCCCATGCACTTTTCATCCCCATTAATGGGCCTTGGAAGCCTGCTTCATCATCTTCAAAAAAGCCAATGGATGGAATCAATCGTTCATAAATGGAATGGTCACGGTGGCTATTCACCCACACTTTTGTTGCCCGTGATTTTAACTGTTGATGAATTTTGATGAGCTGGATTTCGTCATCAAACTTTTGTAGCAGTTTATTAATGCCGTTCATACGACGTGCTTGTCCACCTGCTAAAATCACAACTTCAGTGTCAGGATACGTCACCAGTTTAAATATTTTTCTTTTCATTATACATCCTCAGTTTGACATGCCTTAATCAACCCTCGAATTTCAGGTAAACATGAACCACAATTTCCACCGGCCTTTAAACATGCAGTGACTTGTTTTTCATCGGTGATATTTTTTTCTTTAATGGTCTGAATAATTCTATTTTTACCCACTTTAAAACAACTACACACCAACGGTCCTTCACTTTGCCCCATCGACATTGCTTGACCAGCTAACAATGCCTTACGATGCATTGCGCTTAACCGCTCACGTTTAAAGAGACTTGCAACCCAATCCCGGTCTGGTAACAATGCTTTCGGAGCAATATAAAGACTCGCAATGAGATGTCCCTCTTGTAACACCACACTATGACTGATGTGCGCTGTTTGATCTTCTAAATTCAGCCATTCAAAGCTTTCATCTTCAAAAGGAAGTAAGCTCTTTAACTTCTCTGTCGTTTCAGTAAAACGATGGCGATCTGCTAACTCATAGCGCACTGCTTTGGCTGTTTGAATCTTTGTCCACCATACTGTACTTTCAATGGTTTTCTGAACGATGTTTTCAAAGCCTTTACGTACATAAAATACCCCTTGCCATTGGGTATAAAAGGGTTGAATCATCACAGGCGTATGTTTAAATTCAGGTTCCCCTGAAATAGCATCCACCACAGGGTTTACGACTTTACCTATACGTGCATCTGATGCAAATTGATCATTCCAGTGAATCGGTGCAAAAATTTGTCCCCGACGAATATTATCACTCACTGTGGCACGTAATACACAGTTCCCCCAAACCGATTTGATTTCAACTAACTCTCCATCTTTGAGTCCATATTTTAATGCATCGTTAGGATGAATTTCGCAATATGGCTCTGCTTTATGTGTACTTAAATTGGCTGATAAACCTGTACGAGTCATGGTATGCCATTGATCTCGAATTCGACCAGTATTCAATACCAATGGATATTCACTGCAAGTTTTATTAACTGCACCAACAGCAGCTGTTGCAATAAATTTTGCTTTACGATCCGCATGACTAAACTGCCCTGTTTCAAATAACTGAGCAACAGCACCATCTTGTTGATTTTTATTTAGAATAGGCCATTGAACTGGCGCAAGATATTGATATTCAGTAAATGAAAGATCACTTAAACCTTTCAAATTGAAATAGCGAAAAACATCAGACGCCGAACACTGACTCAGTCCCGCATTTTGATAAGCTGAAAGCTCTGCGTGTTCTTTGAAAATGTCATGGCTACTCTCAAAGTCAAAACCACTAAAGCCCAGCTTTTTAGCCACTTGAGAAACTGACCACCAATCCGCTTTGGCTTGTTCTGGGCAGTCCAAAAAGGCACGTTGTCGTGAAATACGACGCTCTGAATTGGTGACTGTACCATCTTTTTCTCCCCACCCAAGAGCAGGCAATAACACATCGGCATATTGCGTGGTATCCGTATCTTTGCAAATGTCTGAAACAATCACAAACTCACATTTTTCTAGCGCACGTTTTACCTGATCAGCATTTGGTAAACTCACGACAGGGTTGGTCGCCATAATCCAAATGGCTTTAATTTTCCCTGCCTCAACCGCTTCGAAAAGGTCAACAGCTTTTAAACCCACTTGTTTCGCAATTGTCGGGCTTTGCCAAAACTGCTGTACCAATTGTTGGTGTTTTTGATTATCCAAGTCCATGTGTGCCGCAAGCATATTTGCAAGACCACCAACTTCACGCCCACCCATCGCATTGGGTTGTCCTGTCATTGAAAACGGCGCAGCACCCAACTTGCCAATTTTTCCAGTCAACAAATGACAATTAATAATACTATTGGCCTTATCTACCCCACGTGAAGATTGATTGACCCCCATTGAAAACAAGCTCATTACTTTGTCTGTTTGAGCAAATTTTTCAAAAAATAAGGTCAATTTCTCCGCTGAAATTCCAGTACGCTCAATCAAACTTTCGATCGAAAACTCAGTTCCACTGCTGATAAGCGCAGCGTCTAAGCCTTGGGTATGCTTTGCAATAAAATCGGTATCGGTATAATGATTGGTTGCCAAATACTGCAATAGACCATTGAACAAAGTAACATCTTGACCCGGCAAAATTGGCAAGTGTAAATCTGCTGCCTCACAAGTAGCAGTAAACCGTGGATCAATCACAACGACAAAAAGATCTCTTTCTTCTTTAGCTTTCATTATGCGCTGATACAATACAGGATGGCACCATGCTGTATTTGAACCAACCAGAACCACCATATCCGTATGTTCAAAATCATGATAACTAGCAGGAACTAAATCTTCCCCAAAGGCACGTTTATGTGCTGCTACCGCTGAAGACATACATAGTCTTGAATTGGTATCAATATTGGCTGTGCCAAGATAACCTTTTACAAATTTATTGACCACATAATAATCTTCTGTCAACAACTGACCTGACACATAAAAAGCAATACTTTCAGGACCATATTGATCTATATAGTGTTGGAATTTATCAGCAATTAAATCAGTTGCAGTATCCCAATCTGTTTGTACTCTCGATGTTTTTTGGATACACGTATCTAAATCTGTTTTGCGGCCTAACATTGGGTGTAAAACCCGTGTCTCTAAGCCCACTGTATCGGCTAAATTACTACCTTTGATACACAGTTTTCCGTAATTTGATGGATGATTTAAATCCCCCACCACAGACACTTTTCGCCCTAAAGCAGTTTCTTCAACAGTTGCAGTTACTCCACATCCCACACCACAATAAGGGCACGTCGTTTGTGTCGTTTTAATCATTTTTTCTGTGGAGCTATGCAGTTCCATTACAGGGATACTATTCATAGAAACTCCTTAATTTTGAAATATACAATTTGATTCATTACGACGACGTCTTTGCAAGAAAGTTAATTTTCAGGAATAAACTTCGGTTAGACCTACTTTTCTTTGTCGAAGAGTAGGCAAAACCTAAGATGCGACTAAAACAACGCAAGATCCGCAAACTCATTGCATCCGTCATTTACCTAAAAGTCCGCAGAAACATTCGTTTCCATGTTTGCTATCAACTCAAACAATAGTAGATAACGTTTCCGCGTATCGAGCTTCAATACATTAAAAGGTTGGGTTTTGATCACCCTGCTATTTTTAATGCAAAATCTTTACCAAATAACAATTTATTGCGAATGGATGAAATTGGCGTTTGATCCGAAATAAGTTCTGCATACCAAGCTCCATCTTCCGTGTCACCAAATAGAACTGCACCAATCACCTTATCCTTTTGAATAATAATGCGTTTATAAATCTGACGCTTTTCATCATTTAAAATAATATCTTCAAAATCATCTTTCGGTTCAAAATTGCCTGCTGAGAACACATCACAACCGCTGACTTTTAATTGAGTCGGTACTGTTGGCGCTTTAAACGTCAAGCTGCCGTGCTCAGCCAAATGCGATGCACAAATAAACGCTTGCCCCCAAAGTGGCTCAACCAAGCCAAAAGTCTGGTTACGGTGTTCGATACATTCACCTACCGCATAAATACTTGGGTCATACGTTTGCATGGTGTCATTCACCAAGACACCTCGGTTACAGCGGAGACCTGCACTTTGTGCTAAGGCCATATTAGGACGAATACCTACAGCAAAAACCACTAGGTCTGCATCTAAAACTGTGCCATCTTTCAAACAAACCTGTGTCACATGACCATCCACCCCAATCAAAGCTTCAGTATTCGCCTCTGTAATGATTGAAATGCCCTTTTGTTCGATACTATGACGTAACATTTGGCTCGCTTTACTATCTAGCTGACGCTCCATAATGCGATCCATCAAATGCAACACCGTCACATTCATACCACGCTGTTTTAGGCCATACGCCGCTTCCAAACCAAGTAAACCACCGCCAATCACCACAGCATTCTTTTTAGATTTACTGTATTCAAGCATGGTATTCACATCGTAAATATCACGGAAACTCAGCACACCTTTTAAATCCGAACCTTGCACGGGCGGGATAAATGGTTTTGAGCCTGTCGCTAAAATCAAACGATCATAATCTACCATCACGCCTTTTTCGGTATAAACTTGCTTACGTGGGCGGTCAATACGCACTGCTGGGTCGCCTGCAATAAAGCGAATATTTTTATCGCTATACCATGCATGCGGATGCAACATGATGTCATCAATAGTCTTATCACCAGATAGAACAGGTGATAGCATGATGCGGTTATAATTACCCCATGGCTCTTCACCAATCACCGTCACTTCATAACGATCTGGTGCCATATCGAGTAAATCCTCTAGGCAACGCATACCTGCCAAACCGTTCCCCACCAAGACCAACTTCATTTTTTCCTGAGAAGTACCATTATTGGTGATATAGGTTTTTTGTGGCGTTGGGCTAATGAGTACACGGCCATTTTCAATCTTGCTTGGGAAAACCAAAAGTTTTTGATCTTTATCTTCCAAACAACGACCTGTTGCTAAACTAAAATGTTGCTTATAAATAGGCGACGCAATAACACGCTCACCTTGTAAATCACCAATGATGCCACGTGACATCACAAAAGCTTTACTAAACGGATCTTGGTTGCTCAAAGCATAAACACGCTTTTCACTGCCTACCCGAAAAATTGCAATTTGTTGGTCTTCGAGTAGCGCACCTACACCTGTATTTGGCGTAATATCATCCAAGGCGCAAATATCCAACCAATCCAGTTCATTCATATCTTTTAAAATTGTCATCATCTTTATCCTTTTAAACTTTTTCATCCCCTCTCTATATTTTCTTTTAAGAGAGCACTAGAGAGAAAAGTTTGAATACCTTAATTTGTTAAGCTTCAACCACAGGAATACGGCTGCTATCACGTTCCGCTTCAGTTTTCGGACGAATTTGTCCACGTACAGAAGCAAACTGAATATGCGGATCTTGTTGTTGTTCAGCTTTTGCATTGATAAAGGTGACAAAACGCTTACGCACCTCTGGGTCTTCAACCGCAGTACGCCACTCATCCTGATACGTCCCAACCACATGACTCATGCGATTCTCAAGTTCAGTAGCCAGACCTAAAGAGTCATTTACAATAACGTCTTTTAAATAATCTAAACCACCTTCCATGTTGTCACGCCATACTGATGTACGTTGGAGACGATCCGCAGTTTGGATATAGAACATGAAGAAACGGTCAATGTATTGAATCAGCGTTTGTGTATCTAAGTCTGAAGCCAATAATTCTGCATGACGTGGTTTCATCCCACCGTTACCACAAACATATAAATTCCAGCCTTTTTCGGTTGCAATCACACCCACATCTTTACTTTGCGCCTCAGCACATTCACGTGTACAACCCGAAACTGCCATTTTTAATTTATGTGGTGAACGTAAGCCTTTGTAACGATTTTCAAGGAAAATCGCTAAACCAACAGAATCATCAACCCCATAACGACACCATGTACTGCCAACACACGACTTCACCGTACGCAGTGATTTACCGTAGGCATGTCCAGATTCAAAACCAGCGGCAATCAACTTTTCCCAAATTTCTGGCAATTGGTGAATTTGAGCACCAAACATGTCAACACGTTGACCGCCTGTCAGTTTGGTATATAAACCGTATTCTTTGGCAATTTGACCCACTGCAATCAAACCATCTGGTGTCACTTCTCCACCCGCCATACGAGGTACAACCGAGTAAGACCCGTCTTTTTGAATATTTCCTAGATAGTAATCATTACTGTCTTGCAGACCAGCATGGCTTGGTTTTAAAACAAAATCATTCCAACACGATGCTAAAATATTTGCTGCAGCTGGTTTACAAATATCACAGCCTAAACCATGACCATGTTGTTGAATCAAATCATCAAAGCTTTTGATTTCATTCACTCGTACCAAGTGATACAACTCTTGGCGTGAATAAGCAAAGTGTTCGCAAATATGGTTATTTACAGTCACGCCTTGGCGTTGTAATTCAGATTTTAATACTTGCGTCACTAACGCTGCGCATCCGCCACATGCTGTTGCCGCTTTAGTGCATTTTTTTAGAGCTCCTAAAGACGTCGAACCCTCTGCAATTGCGCTACAAATATCTGCTTTAGACACGTTATTACATGAACAAATCGTTGCACTGTCTGGGAGCAGATCAACACCACTTCCACCTGTTTTTGCTGAAGATTGAGCATAACCCGGCATGATTAAGCTTTCAGGATTCTCTGGAACTGCTAATCCATTCAGCATCATTTGTAATAAGTCGTTGTACTCTTTTGCACAACCCACCAGTACTGCGCCTAATAATTTCGTTTTTTCGGCATTCACAACAATCTTTTTATAGACCATCGTGTCTTCATCTGCATAGAAATAGCTTAGTGCATTCGGTGTCATCGCATGCGCATCCCCGACAGAAGCAACATCTACTCCCATAAGCTTCAATTTGGTGCTCATATCTGCACCCGCAAACTCTGGACAAGCTTGTTCTGTCACATGTTTTGCTGCAATACGTGCCATGTCGTAGCCTGGAGCAACCAAACCGTAGATCTTGTTATTCCATAATGCACATTCACCAATCGCATAAATGTCAGCATCAGAAGTTTGACAATAATCATTAATGACAATACCGCCACGCTCGCCAACAGCCAAACCGCTTTGACGCGCCAATTCATCACGTGGACGAATCCCTGCTGAAAACAACACAATATCTGTTTCAAGTTCAGAGCCATCTCCAAACTTCATCACGTGTGTAGCATTAAGACCATCTTCGATGGATGATGTTGCTTTTTGGGTATGAACTTTTACCCCAAGATTCTCAATTTTAGAACGTAAAACTTTACCGCCTAAATCATCAATTTGAACCGCCATCAAGCGTGGTGCAAACTCAACCACATGTGTTTCCAAATCTAAATCACGTAGTGCCTTAGCCGCTTCTAAACCGAGTAATCCACCACCAATCACCACACCAGACTTTGCGGTCAGACTTGCTGCGCGAATTGCATCTAAATCTTCAATGGTGCGATATACGAAACAGTTTTGACGATCATTTCCTGGGATTGGAGGAACAAAGGCATAAGAACCCGTTGCGAGCACCAACTTGTCATAACTGATCACATCGCCATGATTCGTGGTGATCAATTTATTTACTGTATCAATTGCAGTTGCTTTAGTCGCTAAGCGGAGATCTATACCATAAGCATCAGCAAAGTCCGCACGACATAAGGTCAAATCTTTTGCAGATTTACCTGTAAAATATTCAGTTAAATGTACACGGTCATACGCTAAACGTGGCTCTTCTGCCAAGATCGTAATTTCAACATCATCACCTGCATGTTCTAGCACAGATTCAATGAATTTATGCCCTACCATGCCATGACCAATCATCACTAATTTCATATCAATTCTCCTTAATTCCTGTTGTTATTTTGGCTTAAACGCTTTGTTTGATTACAGTTGAAGCATTTTGCTCCACGCTATTTCGCTCAAGTAACGCAGCTTCAAATAACTTTTGCTCTTTCTCTTTGTGTTCTACGGAGAAACGAATCATGAGCACACAACTTGCGGCGATGACGACCAAGCCACCTAGAACCATGAGTGTGGTTTGAATATCCAACATCCCTTTAAGTAAGAAGCCTGCAGCCACAGCACCAACGTTACCACCAGCACCGATAATGCCTGCGACACCTCCCAAAGCATCACGGTCAATGAATGGAACCAATGCATAGGTCGCACCACAAGCCATGTGAGTAAACAATGCAAATACGGTCATTGCGAGAATGGCAAGGACTGCTGTATTCATTTGTGAAAATACGATTAAGAACAGACCTTCCATCAAGATCATTGCAAATAGAACTTTAGTACGACCATCTAAGCCTTTTTTAGTTGCAATTTTGTCTGAAACAATGCCACCAAATGCACGGGCAAATAGAGCCAGTAAGCCGAAAATGCCCGCAGCCATACCTGCTTCTTTTAAACCAAATTTAAAGTGATCTACGTAGTACATTGCGACGATGTTATGAATGAAGATTTCGATACCAAAACATGCAGCATAAGCACCAAACAAAATCCAAACACGATAGTTTTTTGCAGCATGCATCAAAATAGCCACACCGCCTTTTTTATCAGAACCAACACTTACACCATCTGCACGTAGTTCTTTAAAGTTGCCTTGTGGACAGTCTTGTGTAAATTTCCAATACATCAAACCGACAATCAGCATCAATATGCCTGGAACAAGTAATGCAATTCTCCAGCCCATAGATTGCTCAACACCAAACATCACTAAAGCACCAAGCATCAATGGCATAAGTACTTGTGTTGCACCTCCACCAGCATTTCCCCAACCTGCTGCCGCCGCATTTGCAGTTCCAACTACATTTGGTGCAAACATGATGCTAGTGTGATACTGAGTGATGACAAAACTTGCACCAATTGCACCGATAAGCAAACGAAAGAAGAGGAATGATTCATAGCTATTTGCTGAAGCAACGCCAAAAACTGGAATACTGCCTAGGATAAGAAGTGCTGTATATGTTTTGCGTGGACCGTATTTATCACACAGTGGACCTACAATCAGACGAACAAGAATGGTGATGGCTACGGCTGCAATATTAATATTGGCGATTTGATCTTTTGTGAGATGAAATTCACCTGCTATAACAGGCATCAATGGCGCACAGGCAAACCATGCAAAGAAGCAGACAAAAAAGGCGAGCCAACTCATGTGGAAGGCTCTCATTGCTGCGCCATTGAAACTAAAAAGACTTATTTTTGTTGCTTTTTTAGCATTTAAATTTGAAGACATAACCTTCTCCAGACAGAACTGAGCGTATTGTTTTTCCACAACACAAAAACTTGTGGTGTAGAAGCGATCAGAACGGACGTCGTTGGCCGTCTTACAAATTTGATTTAGAGTCGTCTTTGACTCGATTAAGATTAAGCAATGATTGTGCCAACATTTAAAGAAACTAGTTAATATAATGATTTTTATTGTTTTTTATAATTAGAATACTTGCACTATAGCCAATATCAGCCCGTCCTTTTCAAGAGGCAACTTCATGTTTTTTCGACTTCTTAACGGCGTGATCACTATTGGTGCATTTTGCATTATCGCTGAGCAAACAACGAATTTTTGAATTGTCTCTGTGCTCTCTAGTGGGTCTCCCGTTACTCTTCAAAAGTAATTTGTACTTCAAGCTGTATATTTTAATTTGTGTTAGGCTTCTATTTCATCCAATGTGTTTAAACAGGCTTGTTTAGACAAGCAACTCAGATACATATTTTTCTTTGATTAAAGTCTTTTTTACTCGGTATACACAGCTTATAGCGAATCTCTACGTAAAAAATTGACTCACCAATCTGAGATAAAGCTGGATTTTCATACATTTGGCATTTAAATTGCTAGCACAATTTTAGATCCCATTTTTCAGGTTTACCTGAGCACTGTACAACATGCCTAAACTGAAAATCGCTTTGATTGACGACAATCAAGAACGCGCACAATTTATTCGTACATCCCTTATCGAACATGATTTCGATGTAGTTGCCTGCCTGATTATAGATCACTTGAATATTAATCGCCTTGAGCAATTAAATGCAGACGTTATTTTATTAGATATGGATCACCCACAACGGGATATTATTGAAAGTTGCGTGAGTCAGTTCAACTTACCTACTGTTTTATTTACTAAAAACAGCCATAGAGACACGATTAAAAGTGCCATAGATGCAGGTGTTACAGCTTATATTGTGGATGGTATAGACCCGTCAAAGTTAAAAAGTATTTTAGAAATATCTATCGAGCAGTTTCGTAAACACAAAAAGCTACTTTCCGATTTACAAGATACTAAAAATAAACTTGCAGACCGTAAAGATGTAGAGCGTGCAAAGGTATTACTTATGCAACTACACGACCTGTCCGAAGATGATGCTTTTCAGCTACTACGTAAAAATGCCATGAGCCATCGTATGACTATTGGTGAAATGGCAAGACGACTGTTGGATGCTCAACAGCTTCTACAATCTCAATTCAAGGACTAAGGCATGGCTCATTTAGAAAAGACGCAACTTCAACTGGGCTATATTCCGCTTTTAGACTGTGTTGCTTTATTATGGGCAAAACAACGAGGTTTTTTTGAAGAAGTCGGTTTAGATGTAAGCTTAGTCAAAGAAGCTTCTTGGGCGAGCTTAAGAGACCGTTTAGCTTTTGGTTTTCTCGATGCAGCCCATTGTCTATCTGCGATGTTACCTGCGGCTGCACTGGCGCAGGATCAACTCGGTATTCCACTACAAACACCGCTTGTTCTGAGCTATAACAGTGCATTTATCAGTTTGAGCCAAAAGCTCTGTTATGCACTAAACATTCAAAAAAATGACGATGCAGCAGTGACTGCACATAAATTTTATACTGCAATGCAGCATAAACAACAGCTGGCTATTGCACATGTCTTTAAGCAATCTATCCATCATTATTGCTTACGTGAATGGCTGGCATTGGCCAATCCTGATTTTGCGAAACATGTTCAACTACGTACACTTCCCCCACCCTACATGGTAGAAGCCATTTCAAATCAGCTCATTGAGGGATTCTGTGTCGGAGAACCATGGAACACTCAAGCTGAAATTCAAGGTTATAGCCAAATTATTGCAACTGGAACAGACATTATTCCGCGGGTTGCAGATAAGGTTTTGGCAGTCACGCAAGAATGGGCCATATCCAATCCAAATACACTTTCAGCCTTAGTCCAAGCTATAGAAAAAGCCCAAGATGAACTCAAAAAAATGGAAAATTTTGAAGCTGTATGGCAGGTTCTGGTCGATTACAACATCATTCGTTTCCCATGTTCTGATAGTGTACATGTTGAAAAATATTATCTAATTCAAAGTATTATTCGCGGCTTTATTAGAGAACATGCCTTGCCACAAGTTTCAGACTTCATTTGGCTTACCGAGCAAATGCAAAAATGGGATGATGTGGATTTAAATAATGATGAAATCCGCAGAATTAGTGATAACTGTGTCATTTCACCAAAACTTAATTTTTAAATTATTACGAAATGTAAACCGAGTTGTAATTACGCACCATTTTAGAACATCTATTTTAAATAATATTATGAAGTAAATCTAAGACCTAACTTGACCGACTTTTTAAAGGAAATCTTTGCTTGGCTTCTGTCTATCTGGCCTTGCTATTTACTTAAACTTAAAGCGATGTAAGCTATTTTTTCAAACATGAAAACAATAGATAAATGAGTCATGATGACTACTGATACATAGAACATCAAACTAACCGATGAATAACGGAGGTGAATTATGTTTACCGAGGAAAATCGCCATGTATCTTTATTGCATGCGATTAATAAAATACTGATTAAAGACTGGGACCCACTATGTATTTATCGTAATCCAGCTCTACAAGATGAATATGAAGAATACTTACCTAATTTATTTCGCTTTATCTGTGAAAAATCCAGTGAAACTGAGATTTTTGAGTATTTATGGTGGATTGAAAATAAAGTCATGGAAGTCAAAGCCAATAGAACACACACGATGAAAATTGCTCATTTATTGAAAAATTTACAAGAAACTTAGTTGATCATTGTGCAATGATAAATCAGCACCTAAAGCAAAAAACCGCACAATGCCAAAAGCAAAGTATTGAGTTTATTTCAAACCAGCAAAACCACTTAGGCAGGGCTGTTTTCCGTGCACTTTAATGCTTCACGGCCACCACAAATCAAATATCGTTGCTGTGTAGCGATATCTTTATATAAGCTGACACATGATCAACGGCGCCAAACTTTTATGGTCCTGCACTAAAGTGGCAAATAAAAATGGCCATGATCAGCAATACTGACCATAGCCACGTGATATTGATTGCTAAAATAATCAACCAACATCGGCGAATCGAATATACGTACTTAGAATGATCCGCCATATACATTACAGCTTGCGATACATTTGACCACTCAGCACCAATATAGATCAGTGCGAACTAGCCTTTAGATCGAAGTTAAACCGTTTAATCCATTTCGCATCAGACTCAACTCGTAACATATAGCCTTATGCAACGTGTTTTTTCACCAGTACTGCACCAACAGAATAACCTGCACCAAATGAGCACAGGATGCCATATTCACCATCATTAACTTGGTCTGCTGTGCGGTGCAACGCAATGATGACCCCTGCGGACGAGGTATTTGCAAACTCATCTAAAATGATTGGCACTAAATCGGGTTGAGCATGTTCTTTGCCCACAACCAATTTTAAAATCAATTCATTCATACTGGCATTGGCTTGGTGCAACCAGAAACGTTTCACATCAGTCGGTGCAATATTGTTTTTCTCAAGCTGCGCTGTAATCATTTTGGCAACCAGTGGACAAACTTCTTTGAACACCTTACGACCGTCTTGAGCGAAACGATTATTTTCAATGTCTGCATCGACTTCACTTAAGTTTAAGAAACCAAAGTTATTGCGGATGTTATTTGAAAACTGTGTGAATAAGTTAATGTCTTCAATTTCAAAACCAGTTTTGCTGTCGGTTTCTTCAATGATTGAAGCCGTTGCGACATCACCAAAGATAAAATGGCAGTCACGTGAACGGTAGTCGGTATGACCAGAGGTGATTTCGACATTCACCAATAATACACGGCGTCCGCCTGCTTTGATTGCATCATAGGCTTGTTTAATGCCAAAAGTTGCTGCCGAACATGCCACGTTCATGTCGTAGGCATAGCCTTGAATACCAAGTGCAGTTTGAATTTCAATTGCAACCGCAGGGTAAGCTCGTTGTAAGTTTGAGCATGATAAAATCACGACATCAATATCTTCTGCAGTTACGCCTGCATTTTCCATCGCTTGTTTCGCTGCGATCACGCCCCATTCGGCTTGAATCGAGAGTTCATCATTTGAACGCTCATGTAACAATGGACGTAAACGCTTCGGATCTAAGATCCCTGTTTTCTCAACCACATAACGACGTTTTACACCAGACGCTTTTTCAATAAACTCTGCGCTTGACCCACGACGGGCTTCCAACTCGCCCGAAGCAATTTTGTCAGCATTGTCTAGGTTATACTGTTCCACATAAGCATTTAAACTTTCAACTAACTCTTCATTGGTAATAATGTCTTCAGGATGATAAAGACCCGTACCTGTAATGCGGATGCCCATGTAAAACTCCTTCTTTAAATTACCTATAGTTTAACTGATTCCAAGTTTTTCCCATACTTTTTGCAAGCGAGTCGGAGAAATGGGCATCTTTGTCTTCATCGGCTGAGAGAATAAAGAAATCCGAAACTCCTCAACCATGAAATACAATTCTTTAAGGCGAGTGTCATTTTTAAACTTAAATAATTTTTCCATCCACGGGTCAACTTGATCAATGGCAGAATTATCCCTTTGTAGGTTATTGGGCAGGCGCTCCAAACGCAAGACCAATGCTTTCAAATATCGAGGAAATTCAAGCCAAATGTCGGAAGATTTTACGTAAACAAAGTTTGATAAGCACATCAAATCTAGCTGATCTTCAACATCATCAATATTTTTCCCAAACACCGCATCATCTAAAACCAACAACTTTCGACGTATATCCTGCCATTGGATATAGATCTCTGTCACATCTGCCAGTGCTTTTTGCCCATGAGTCAGAAAAGTTTTTTTGACATTTGCAACTAAGTTTTCAAACTCTTGTGCATTGACCGGCAGTTCATTGATCGACATTTGCAGTGTGGCATAAACCAGCATTTGTTCCAATTTTGCCTTATCACCCAAAGGTGAATACGCCAATGCCAACGGTTTGGAAATTTGCTTTTTCAACTGACGGACCAAATCTCCCAATTGTATATGCACCAAACGAAGTACACCCTCGCGGTGCTGTTTAGTTGCCTCAGCTTGATCATTAAAAGTCTGAATCACGACACCAGACTCATCCTTTTGTTCCAATGCTGCAAATGTCTTAGTCGGGACCAAAGCTTGATACTGCTTCACCACCACGCCCGTCACTTTTTGCGATGCTTCAAACACAAAACTTTCAGGGAAAGTTTGGAACTCTCCTTTGAGTTGTTTGACGGGACTATGGGTTTCCGTTCGACAGCGCGCTTTTAACTCAGCTAAATCACGACCTTGTTCAATCACACGGCCTTTGTCGTCAATGACTTTAATCAGTGGCAACAAATATTGTTCAACTCGCTCAAAGCTAAAGTCTTTTTCAGTGATTTGTTCGCCACGTAACTGGAAGGCTAAGAAACTAAAAATATGCTGCAAATGCATGGCATCTACTTTCGCCATTAGCTTTGCAGCCGTATCAGGGATAGGCACCAAGTGACGACGTTTATCTTTAGGTAACGCTTTGAGTAAAGCCTCTATTAAATCCTGACGCCAACCAGGTATGCCCCACGACCACAAGTTTTCATCCACCTGAGGCAAGGCTTGCAACGGGATTTTCACCGTTGCTCCATCTTCGTCATGGCTTGGATCAAAACGGTAACTGGCCGCAAGGCGCAGTTCACCATTACGTAAAAAATCGGGAAATTGCTGTGTGGTTGGACGGTCGTTCATCCACAGCGAATCATCATCAATAAATAAATAACGTGGGTTTTGTGGTTCAACCGTTGCGCGCCAGTCTTCAAAACTACGACGACTTGCCACCTCTTCAGGAACTTTAGCCGCATAAAACTGGTAAATGGTTTCTTCATCTACCACCAAATCACGGCGACGTAGCTTATCTTCGACCCGCTCTACCTCTTCAAGTTTAAGCAGGTTGTGTTTTAAAAATGGTGGTGTAATGCCCAAGTGTCCTGTCGTCAGTGCATCTCGAAGGAAAATTTCATGTGCTGCAACATGGTCGACTTTTTCATAATTGATCTGACGTTTTGGTTCAATAATTAAGCCAAATAGTGAAATTTGGTCATAGGCATTAACCACGCCTGCTTTTTTCGACCAGTGTGGCTCAAAATAATGGTGCTTTAACAAATCGCCTGCTGCAAGCAAAATCCACTCAGGTTCAATTTTTGCCAGTGTCCGAATATAGACCTGTGAAGTTTCCACCATCTCAAAAGCCATGACCCAAGGCGTATTGGTCTTATGTAAGGTAGATGCTGGAAAAATGCGAGCCTTTTGCTGACGCACCGCCATAAACACATTGCGTTCATCGGTTTTATTGGCAATAAAGGACAGTAGACCTGTTAAAAGCGCACGGTGTAAATTTTCATAATTGGCTTTTTTCTCATTAAAAGACAGCTTTAAGCCCTTTGCCAAATCAACCAATTGCTCATGAGTTTTCTTCCACTCACGTAAACGCAACCAGCTTAAAAAGTGATTACGGGCAAAAGTACGACGTTTGTTTTCACTCATATCACGGTTGGCAACCAGTGCTTCCCAAAGTTTAAGATAGAACAGAAAGTCAGAATCGGCTTCACGGAACAACGCATGTTTCTGATCCGCCTGCATTTGTTTATCCGCAGGGCGTTCACGTGGGTCTTGTACGGCCAAAGCGGCAACAATCACCAAGACTTCATTCAACACACCAAAATGTGCCCCGCCTAAAATCATACGGGCCAAACGTGGGTCAATTGGCATTTTGGCCATTTGTTGACCAATTTTGGTTAAATCTCCTTTACTTCCCCCTTTGGAAAAGGGGGATTGAGGGGGATTGTCTTCAGATGTATTTCCCCCAACCTCTCTTTGCAAAAGAGGGGCTTTACCTTTCTCCGTCATTGCCCCAAGTTCAACCAACAACTTACGACCATCGTTAACTAAACGATGATCTGGCGGCTCAATGAAATCAAAATCTTCTAACGCACCCAGCCCTAAACTTTGCATCTGTAAAATAACTGAAGCTAAGTTCGTTCGCTTAATTTCGGGTTCGGTAAACTCAGGGCGACTTTGAAAATCTTCCTCAGAATACAAACGAATACATACACCTGGGGCAATACGACCACAACGACCTTTACGCTGATTTGCTGCGGCCTGAGAAACCGCTTCAATCGGTAAACGCTGTACACGTGAACGATAGTTATAGCGAGAAATACGCGCAAAACCACTGTCAATCACATAACGAATATTGGGTACAGTCAGTGCTGTTTCTGCAACGTTGGTGGCGATAATAATGCGTCGCCCGCCACCCGATGGATTAAAGATTTTTTGTTGTTCAGCCAAGGCCAAGCGCGCATATAAGGGTAAAATTTCTGTATGCCGCGGCCCATGCTTTTGCAAAGTTTCTTGTAGCTCACGAATCTCTTGTTCGGTACTGGCAAAAATTAAAGTATCAGCATATTCAGGGTGGCCTTTTTCTTGTGCATCCCGAAAACATTCTTCTACAGCTTGCACTACGGCACGCGGCAAATTTTCTTCAAAGTCATCAAACTCATCATCATCACTACCGACAATACTCATTTCAGAGACAGGGCGATAGCGTAGTTCGACTGGAAAACTACGACCTTCTACTTCAAAAATAGGTGCATTGTTAAAGTACTGGCTAAAACGGTTTACATCTAAAGTTGCCGAAGTGATGATGACTTTTAAATCTTTACGGCGGGGTAAGAGCTGTTTGAGATAACCCATGATAAAGTCGATATTGAGCGAACGCTCATGTGCTTCATCAATAATAATGGTGTCGTATTTATTGAGATAACGGTCATTGGCCAGCTCTGCCAGCAAAATACCATCAGTCATTAAACGGACAATAGAGTCCTGCGATCCTTGTTCATTGAAACGAACTTTAAAGGAAATCGACTCGCCAAGTTTTTCACCAACTTCTTCCGCAATACGCTGGGAAACACTACGTGCGGCCAAACGACGTGGCTGTGTATGACCAATCAGACCCGTTAAACCACGACCCGCCAACATCGCAATTTGCGGTAGCTGCGTCGTTTTACCCGAACCCGTCTCCCCTGCAACGATAATCACTTGATGCGCTTGAATGGCATCAATTAACTTATCTGCATACTGTGTAACAGGCAGGTCTTGGTTCAGTTTAATATTTGGAATGCGTTCAATACGCTCTAAAACTTTTAAATGTGACTGTTCAAATAATGCTTGATATTGCTTTTCGTTGGCATCTTTTCCTTTTTTGAGTCGGTTTAAACGATGACGGTCTTTGACCATCACCAATTGCTCTATATTTAAAGGACTCTGCACAGAAAAAATACCCACATCAAAAACATCAATCGCTTAGTTTACGTGGTAATACAACGAAGCGAAAGTACAGCCTAATTTTTTTAATTTTAACTTTTTTCAAATATCCCCTTGAATTTTAAGCCTAAGGACATCATGTCTGTAGACGAGTTGCGGAATAGATGATTTTGTCATTTAGTCATCATATTTATCATGCTAAATGAACAGAATGATCAGATTCGCTGAGATAGTCTGGAGTAAGATTCGGTTTTTCCGATTCTTGTAATGTAAAAATACTGTTTCAGCAATAACAAAAATTTCGATACCCTATAGAGCATTAAATACAAACCCCAATCATGGAGACAATGATGAGCTTAATTAATACTGAAGTAAAACCATTCGCAGCTACTGCATATCACAACGGTCAATTTGTTGACGTAACTGAAGCAGATCTTAAAGGCAAATGGTCTGTAGTATTCTTCTACCCAGCTGACTTCACTTTCGTTTGCCCAACTGAACTTGGTGACCTTGCTGACAACTACGCTGAATTCCAAAAATTAGGCGTGGAAATTTACGGTGTTTCTACTGACACTCACTTCACTCATAAAGCTTGGCACGACACTTCTGAAGTTATTGGTAAAATCAATACCCATTAATCGGCGACCCAACTTGGACTCTTTCTAAAAACTTTGACGTTCTAATCGAAGCTGCTGGTCTTGCAGACCGTGGTACTTTCGTAATCGATCCAGAAGGCAAAATCCAAATCGTTGAAATCAACGCTGGTGGTATTGGTCGTGATGCTCAAGAATTACTTCGTAAAGTTAAAGCAGCTCAATACGTTCACGCTCACCCAGGTGAAGTTTGCCCAGCTAAATGGAAAGAAGGCGAAGCAACTCTTGCTCCTTCAATCGACCTAGTAGGTAAAATCTAATCTAAATTAGATTGAACACATAAAAAACCACGCTTTTTAGCGTGGTTTTTTATGGCCAAGATAACAGTACAATATGACAAGAAAGAGAAAGCATAAAACAATAAATACCTATCCTTTTACGTCTTCCATGATTCATGACTAGAATTCAGTGTCTGTACCCGCTACAGTAGAATGAATACATATAACACATTGAAGAAAAAAGATGACTTATCAAGTTCATATGATTGATGTGAAAAATCAGCTCCAAAACTACATTTGGTTGCTAGAACACACCACATCAAAACAAGTCACAGTAATTGACCCAACAGAAGCGGGATTAGTTGAAGAATATTGCACTAAACATGGTTTAAGCATTGCTCAAATTTGGCTGACTCATTGGCATAAAGACCATATTGGCGGTGTCGCTGACCTGATCGCAAGTCGAAATATTCCTGTGTATGGACCACGGGAGGAATTATCAAAAATTCCTTTTATCACCCATGCATTAATGGATGATGACTACTTTGCATTTCATGATTTACATGTCGATGTTTTAGCCGTTCCTGGTCATACACTGGGCCATATTGTGTACTTTATCGAATCCATCCAAACTCTATTTTGCGGTGACACCCTGTTTGCTATGGGCTGTGGGCGAGTGTTTGAGGGCACACATGAGCAGATGTACCATTCACTCAATCGTTTAGCAGCTTTGCCAGCCGACACCAAAGTCTATTGTACGCACGAATACACGCTCTCTAACGCGAAATTTGCCAACCATGTCGAACCAGACAATATTGCCATTCAAGAGCGTTTAGACCATGTAGAAACCATGCGCTATTTGGGTCAATGTACGCTCCCGAGCAGTATTGAAATCGAACTTGAAACCAATCCTTTTTTACGTACAGAAAACGTTGAAGAGTTTAAGCGACTGCGCGATCTGAAAGACCATTTTTAAAGCGCCCCCCTAGAGAGACTGCTGACGAGTGCAGTCTCTACTTCATACCAAAGGCTCTCGTCAGACAAGCCTAAACACTCCGATAATGTCTAGAGATTTTCTCTTGAATTCAACGCTCAGTTGGCGCTATTACCATGAGCGTTTAATCTGTCAAAATTTCCACAGAAATAATTTCAACTCACACGATGCTAAACGCAAATGATCATCACAAAGACAGAATGATCCTACTTTTTCAAAACATCCCAGCTTTGAAAAAAATCATTACATTTCTATTCGCTACAAAATATTTCTAGCTCTCATTTTAGCAATATTATAAAAAGGGATTTCCATCTTTTAAATTTTATTATTTTTCAATATCTTGTAAATTTTTAGCCCATAAAGCCTTTTCCTTTATGATTTCTACATGATGATGGATAGCCTGATTACGTGCTAAAAAACAGCAAAAATAGAAATATATAAAAAAATCCCCTTTAAAAAAGCGTGAAATATCCCTATTAATAATTTATCAGTGAATAAGGAATATCCTCGTGAAAAAAGTAGTGAAAGCAAAAAACCTCATCGCCTTTCGTATTTGGTTAGAGAAATTGGGTTATTCAGTCAAAACTTTAGCAGACAACCGTGGCTTTACTTTTAGCTTTAAAAAAGAATATGGACTGGTGACCTGCGACCTCGCGGGAAATAACTTGGCCATGCAGCTCGGTGAAGAATTCGAAGACCATTTGAAAGCCTAAAATTGCTCCATACTTACTTCGCGTGATGAATCAAAACTTAGCCCCCTTATGGGGGCTTTTTTTATGATGAATGGATTCTTAAATTTCAGGCAATAAAAAAGCAAGGTTCTATACCTTGCTTCATTACTGATGGTGGGGACGGAGAGACTCGAACTCTCACACCTTGCGGCGCTGGAACCTAAATCCAGTGCGTCTACCAATTTCGCCACGTCCCCATCAGGGTGCTAACTTTGCGTTAGACTTTAAGTTGGCAGAGGATCAAGGATTCGAACCTTGACGAACGGTTTTGGAGACCGTCATGCTACCATTACACCAATCCTCTATGGCCTTATAAATCATCTTAATTCAAATGATTTATGGTGGGGACGGAGAGACTCGAACTCTCACACCTTGCGGCGCTGGAACCTAAATCCAGTGCGTCTACCAATTTCGCCACGTCCCCAATGGCTGTGTATATTATAGCGATAGACACTATATGACAAGCGCTTTTATAAGCAATCACCCGCTTTTCTACTATAAAATCGGCAGTTGAATCTATTTTTATGCACTATCTGTATAAAAAGGCTATTTAGCTCTTTACTAAATTTTAGGCAATAAAAAAGCAAGGCTCTATACCTTGCTTCATTACTGATGGTGGGGACGGAGAGACTCGAACTCTCACACCTTGCGGCGCTGGAACCTAAATCCAGTGCGTCTACCAATTTCGCCACGTCCCCATCAGGGTGCTAACTTTGCGTTAGACTTTAAGTTGGCAGAGGATCAAGGATTCGAACCTTGACGAACGGTTTTGGAGACCGTCATGCTACCATTACACCAATCCTCTATGGCCTTATAAATCATCTTAATTCAAATGATTTATGGTGGGGACGGAGAGACTCGAACTCTCACACCTTGCGGCGCTGGAACCTAAATCCAGTGCGTCTACCAATTTCGCCACGTCCCCAATGGCTGTGTATACTATAGGGATCATTTTCGCATGACAAGCGATTTTTAAGAAATACCCACTCATTTGATTAAATAAGAAACAAAAACCTTATACTTGGCTTTTTCTCATTCAATTTCAGTCATTAAGCATCGTTTTGCGTCCATGATATTCTGAAGTCTTTGACTTTTTTGCTTGGTCAAAAGCCCCGTTAAAAGTGCATTAAAACATTGAAAACCATGTGGAATATCTATGTCTAATGACTGACAATGTAAATAGGCCCAATCTTGATAACTTTGCGCCTGTAAACGGCTTTGGCTCAGCCACTCAAGTAAAATAATGCCCAGTGCGTAAAGATCAGTTTGTACTGTCTTTGCTTCACCATGAAATAACTCTGGTGCCATATAGCGTGGCGTTGCATTTATAGTTTGTTGATGTCCAGTTCCACCAATTGTTTGACTTTGCTCAAAATCAATCAATTTACATGTCGAACCTGCCAATAAAAAATGTGCAGGTTTTAAGTCAGCATGAATCCAGTCCATCTGATGTAATTCTTCTACAGCATTCAACATTTTGAAGATAATATGAATGACATGATCACAACTTAACTGACGCGGATCTCTTACAAGTAAAGGTGGCAGGTCTTTTAAAATAAGCGCAGCACTCACCTGCTCTGAATGAAACTCAAAATTTTCAAGAATTTGTACTTCAGGCAAAAACGTTGGTTGTGGCGACATCGCAAGCGCATGCTGATAAAAGCTGAACTCTGCATTAAAACCATCAATAAGTACGGAATAACTGGATGCCAATTGAAACTTTAACCAATATCTCTGCCCTGCAACTTCAAAGCGATAAAGTCGTCTCCCCCAACTCAAACGCTGAGTCGGAGTATGAAGCGACAACTCGAGCATGTTCAATTCTTGACGATCAAACTGCCAAGAATTCGGATTCATTCATTTCTGCCGTATTCAACTCAGTTAAGACTTCCAAACAATGCTGAATTGTTTTACCGACACGGGCATGTGTCTCAATCATTGAAATTTTAGGCCAAGTTGCACGCTCGCCTTCACGTTGTAGGAGCTTAAACAGATGTGGCCGTGGATTTTGTAACATATAACTATAATGGCGTAGACCATATTTTCCCACAATATTTACATCGCCATAATAACGCTGATCAACCACACCATAGCCATGGTCCAGTAAACGACGGATCGGCGGGATATTACCTACACGTTCGCGGGCAAAGTCCATGACACCTTTACTAATTACTTTACCCTGCCGACGTACAATACGCTCAGGCCAGCTCAGCATGTCTTTACGGAAACGTGCTTCATCCGACTGCATAAAGGGCACGACATGTGGATTGACTTGGCTGGCAATTGTGTAATTTAAATTGTATAAACGCGCCATCTTTTCCTGAGGGAAATCACTACGCACACTACCATCCACCCAGCGCGTAGAAGACATATAGGGCGTATATAAACCATCATGTCGCTTACTGGTCAGTTTGACGGGTGGGAACAAAATTGGCACAGCACAGGACGCTAAGACAGCACTCCACACCAATAAATCCGGTGAAGTAAAAGTATTCATGATGCGTGCATTTTGTGAGGCATCATAAGGTGCAACCGCGACATTGTTGTATAGGCCTGACTGCTTAAAAGCCTCTTCAAAAGTCACATCACCTAAGTTCGCGATCAAAAAGCTTTTTAAATGCTTTACATCAGCCAAACCACCATTGCCTTTTAGAACTTCGCGAAAACCCCGAAATTGAAAAGCATCGGTAAAGAAGTTTTCACCATTTAAAATACCGAGCATTTCCACAGGCGTTGCCCGTCCTAGCATCGCTGTCATGATGGCTCCAGCACTCGAACCAGACAGTACTTTTGGCATCAGATCTTGTTCAAGCAAAGCCTTACATACACCTGTATGAAATAACCCCAAGGTTGCACCACCTGAAAACATCAGTGCAGGTTGTCCAAAGGCTTTTTGGCAATGTTGAAAAAATTCAATTTTTTGTTGTTTATCTAGACATTGGCAATCCGTAGATGCCACAAATGCTAAACCTAGGCTGACTTCATCAATATAGTCTTCAATAATTTTTTTGGTGCCCACATAAGTTGCTGTGAACAGCATAGGATGAGCAATATTGGCAATATCATAGCTTAAACCTTCACGCAGAAGGTACATTAGATCAGTCGTTCGTTTTTGTTGGCGATAGCGTTTCAACAATCCTAAGCGATGGGTAATCACTTCTGCATCAAAATAAGGTGAACAGTTATCATACTTCCACTCTTGCGCCCCTGATTCCTCATCAATCTTCAGCGCAATATTTTTCCACTCAGTATAATTTTCCGCCTGTGCTAACTGCTGCTTTAGTTTTTTAATGCGATAGGCTTGGTGCGGGTTGATTTCCCGTGTGAAATCTTTAAACAACATATTTGTCCTCACCCACTTTTTTTATTTTCCTAAAACATCATTAACATTGCCAGAGTTAGTCTAACGACTATGTGTAAATTATGGGAGTATTACAATTGCCATTTCAAGCCTAAAATTGGCAAATTAGTGCCATTTTAAGGGTTTGATGTGCCTAAATCGGGTGTTAATATCAATTCCAAGTGTAATTATAAACTGATTGATCATGGCAACTCTTGACCTACCCAACAATATCTTAGAAACACTATCGACTGTACTCCAACAGCTACAGCAAAGCCTTCCCGAAGTTAAACAAGCACCTGATTTCTCGGCGATTGCATTTAAATGGCAAAATGGTGAATTAAAAGCCATTCATCAACTCAAGCGTGTCGAATTGAATGACTTAAAAGGGATTGAGCGCCAAAAAGAGAAAGTTTTACAAAATACTGAACAATTTCTCAATGGTTTACCTGCCAATGACGTCCTGCTCACAGGCTCTCGTGGTACAGGAAAATCCTCTATTGTGCGGGCTTTATTAACTGAATATGCAGAGCAAGGGTTAAGACTGATTGAAATTGAACGTGATGATTTATCTGAACTACCTGAGATTCAAAAGCTCATCGCAGAACGTCCTGAAAAATTTATTGTATATTGCGATGACTTAGCTTTTAACGCAGAAGATGAAAACTATCGCAGTTTAAAAAGTGTGCTGGATGGATCTTTGCAGTCTGGTTCTAGTAATTTTATTATTTATGCCACCAGTAACCGTCGTCATTTATTACCCGAGTTTATGCATGAAAATACACCTGTAACTCGTGTCGATGTACCACAATATAACGAACTACACCCACAAGAAGCGATTGAAGAAAAAATTTCACTCTCTGATCGTTTTGGATTGTGGCTGTCTTTTTATCCAATGGATCAAAACTTGTATTTAGAAATCGTACAGCATTACTTATCAAAAGCTCAAATCAGCATGGATGACATAGTACGTGCTGAGGCATTGCGTTGGTGTCAGGCGCGTGGTCAGCGCTCTGGACGTGCAGCGTATCAGTTCTCTAAACATTGGATTGGTTCACAGCAACTCAAACAAATTTAATATTTTTGTTTAAATCAACAACACCCCAAAAATCTATATAACATTTGGGGTGCTGTAATCTAGTTACTAGAAAAAACTAAGTTTAATTTCAGTTTATTGATACTTGTCTAAGTTCGTTTCAGGTCCATCTTTCACAACTGCTTGCGCTTTTGCATAACTTTCCATTAAACACTTATATTCTGGGCAGATATGTTCAGAAATAATTTCAGCAAAACGAGAACCTTCTGGACGGTTCCAAGTGCGCATTAACTCAGCCACAATGGCGAAAGTATCAGTTGGAATCGCACCAGCTTGGGTAACACGAGCAATTGATGTATCCGTCGCCATCTTATTCCAATTACCAGAAGCATCTACAACACAATACACATTATAGCCTTCCTTACGTGCACTTACGGCTGGGAATGTCATACATACACTGGTCAGGGTTCCCGCAATAATCAAAGTTTTTCTGCCTGTTTTCTTAATTTCATCAACAAAGCGTGGATTATCCCATGTATTAATTTGTCCAGTACGAGGAACATAAACTGCATGGGGTGCAAAATGGTGGATTTCAGGGATTAAAGGCCCATTTGGCCCGTCTGGTACAGAGGCAGTAGTAATCACTGGGATATTTAACAATGTTGCTGCTTTTGCAATTGCAATGACATAATTTCGTAAATCAGGTACAGGCAAATCCCGTACTGTATTAAAAAGTCCACTTTGATGATCTATCAATAAAATAACTGAATCATCTGGATCTAACATTCCATTAGTTGCTGTCATGATAAACACCTCTAACATTTTCTTCTAATTGTGTACCCCCATTGTTGCAATGGAAGTTCCTAAGACAGATGGACATATCATTAAAAGTTATAATAATGATGACCTGTTTATTTAAAATAACTATATCTGTCTTTTATATAAACTAATCAATAAAACTCCCTTCAGAAAGAACATTCATGTTCTCTCTTGTAATTTTGCCAGTCACTTTGGATAAACCCTGACCAATTTCATCAAACAGTAAATTCAAATTAAATTATTGTAAATTAATTATTTAATACCAACCAAGACCTTTGAAAAATAGATTTACAAATCACTTTAGAAACCACGTGACTTCAATATTCTTCCTTAAAATCAATAATCATGTGCTCTATACGCAAATATCATTAGCACGAGTCAAATCCAAGCGCATAAGTCAAGGCAAGATACATATTCCAAACAAGACCAACCCTTTTATTTCAGCCAAGCCCAACATGAGCCAAAGTTCACACAACCTATTTATATACCTCATTCGGTTAGATACACTTTATTGAAACAAATAAAAAAGCCCAATAAAACAGATTGGGCTTTTAAGTGTTTCAATGAAATCTTTAAACTTCACTTGGGTTGGTGAGTTCCGTCATCGGCCAACGCGGCGTAGTGGTTACTGCAAGTCCATCTTGCTGCCCTGCTTTTAAGCGCTGATAGCCCGCGAAAGCAATCATGGCACCATTATCTGTACACAGTGCAGGCTCCGCATAATAGACTTGAGCGCGAACCTTGGTTAAATCTGCCTCCAAACGTTCCCGTAAACGTTTATTGGCACTGACACCACCAGCAATCACTAAACGCTTTAAACCCGTTTGTTTCAGTGCTTTGACTGATTTTTTCACTAAAGTATCCACGATGGCTTCTTGGAAGCTCGCCGCAATATCTGCATCTCGGTTTTCATCACCTAATTTTTTCATTTGCACAGATACGGCTGTTTTTAAACCACTAAATGAAAACTCTAACCCCTGATGCAACATTGGACGCGGGAAAGCAAAAGCATTCGGGTCACCTTGCTCAGCCAGTTTTGAAATATTCGGGCCACCTGGATAAGGTAAACCCATCATTTTCGCCACTTTATCAAAAGCTTCACCAGCGGCATCATCAATAGATTCGCCTAAAAGCTCATATTGACCAATACCATAAGCGGCCATGAGCTGAGAATGCCCACCTGAAACCAAAAGTGCCACAAAAGGAAATTCAGGTGGTGTCGCTGATAAAAGCGGAGCCAACATATGTCCTTCCATATGGTGTACGCCAATTGCAGGTTTATTTAAGGCAAAAGCCAAAGTCCGACCAAATAATGCACCTGTCATGAGTGCGCCCATCAACCCTGGACCACGTGTATAGGCTACAGCATCTATTTCAGATTTATGCACCCCACTTTCCTCAAGCAACTGATTTATGAGGGGAATAAGTTTACGTACATGATCGCGTGAAGCTAATTCAGGCACCACACCACCATACTCTGCATGCAGTTTAATTTGGCTGTACAGCACTTGCCCACGCAAACCCAACTCGCTGTCATAAAGGGCAAGTCCTGTTTCATCACAAGATGTTTCTAAGCCTAAAACGATCATTAAACTGCCTATAACCTGTATCAAATCTATTGCATGAACCATTATAGACTTGTGGTATGAGATGTAAATGAGTAAAATACTGACCTTCACTTGTGATCATGGGCAATATCGCCCTGATCTTATCCATAACTTAATGAGGATTCTTCATGCCACAAGTTAAATTGAAAGAAGGCGAACCAGTAGACGTAGCTATCCGTCGTTTCAAGCGTTCATGCGAAAAAGCGGGTGTTTTGGCTGACGTTCGTAAGCGCGAATTCTACGAGAAACCAACTCAAGAACGTAAGCGCAAAAAAGCTGCTGCTGTTAAACGCTACCAAAAGAAATTGGCGCGTGAATCAGTACGTACTACTCGCCTTTACTAAGATTAATTTGTGATTGACTGTCTGGACTAAATAATGACTACTTTAAAAAGCCAAATAACTGAAGTTTTGAAAGCCACTATGCGTGCTAAAGAAATGGATAAGTTAACGGTAATTCGTGGTCTACAGGCAGCAATTAAGCAAATCGAAGTCGATGAGCGCAAAGAACTTGACGACGCTCAAGTTCTTGCGGTCATTGAAAAACAAATTAAACAACGTAAAGAATCGATCAAAGCCTTCGAAGGTGCTGGTCGAGAAGATTTAGCTAGTAAGGAACAAGCCGAACTTGAGGTTTTATCTCAATTTCTACCAGAAGCTATGACTGAGGAAGAACTTGATTCCATGATTGCGCAAACGATTGCAGCGCAAGAAGCTACTAGCATGAAAGATATGGGTAAGGTGATGAATTCTCTGCGTCCGCTCATAGCCGGGCGCGCCGATCCTTCTCAAGTTTCAGCTAAAATTAAAGCAAAACTGGCTTAATTTAAAAATCTTTAAATCCATTACGTTGAACTGACCCTTAAAAAGGCAGTTCAAAGTTTACTTGTCATAAAAATAATTCTCTCAAATCTTCTCTCTTTTTTATTTTTCAAACCATTATCAATCTCTAATCTACCCCGTTCAACACACTACTTTTGCAGCTCAGTTTGGATTAAGCTCTAAATTGTCGATCTTTCTGCATTTGCGTTAAACGCATTTTAATTGTTGCAGACATCGACTCATTATCTTTCGCTAAACGCTGCGCATGCAATAGTGACTTAATTCCCTCTTCCTCAAAGCCCGACCAAAATTGTACCTCAGCCCGGTACCGCAAAACATTAACAGTATGCATTGGAGATTGCTTATCTAAGCTCGCTGCTTGTTGCATCAGGCGCCATGCACTTACATCTCTAGGATTGGTATTTAGGAACCGATTTAACACAGGTTGTGCCAGTTCAGGTCGTTTTTGCTGAATATACACTTCTGCTAACTTATAATTTAAAGCACGATTTTCAGGCATGATACTCGCAGGTGATTGGATCACTGCTAAAGCCTCATTCACCCGATTTTGCCCAAGTAAAATATCGGTCTGAATCAAGGTTTGCAAATTATGTAATCTTTGATGCGACTTTGCTTGATCTAATACTTGTTGAGCAAGCTTATAATCACCCTGTTTCACATAAAAACTAGCCAAAGCTAGCTCTGCTGCATAACTGTTCTGGTTTACTAACGTCTGTAATTGCTGCTCTGTGGCTTGATTGGAAGCGACCAAGGTGTATAACTTTAGGATTTCAAAGTCTTCATCACGCCAAGAAGACTTCACTTTAGGCAGCTGATTTGCTCTGAGCCTCGCTTCACTCATTCGTTCCGTTGTCAGTGGATGTGTGAGCCAAAAGTCAGGCAAAAAGCTCACTCGACTAGTCGCACGATGCATCACTTCAAAAAAGTCAGCCATACTCTGCGGGTTATAACCCGCACCATACATATATTGCATACCTATACGGTCAGCTTCACGCTCTTGGTTCCGGCTATAGGACAACTGCTTGTCCATCATCGCAGCCTGTGTACCCACCATCACGGCAGAACCCACATCCCCATCTGCTTTTGAAGCAACCAAAGCACCCACCAAAATACCAGCCAAAGCAAGTAAGCCCTGCCCCTTAAATGCCTCCTGTGAACGACTGTAGTGGCGCTGTGTGACATGCGCAATCTCATGCGCCATAACACCTGCCACTTCGTCCATATTATTGGCATTGGTGATCAAGCCTGCATTTAATGCAAACAAACCACCTGGGACTGCAAAAGCATTAATTTGTGGATCATCTATCACAACCAGACCGATCGGCTGTCCAAGTTGAGTTTGACTCAAAATATTGGAAAAAGCCTTCAACAATTGATCTTCCAACCAAGTGTTTTGCATAACTGGAAGCTGACGGTGCACTTCACGATAGACTTTCTCTCCAATATAACGCTCGTTATATTGGTCAATAAAACCTATACCCGAACCAATTTCAGGTACATTGAATTGGGGCGCAGTTGTTGAGAATTGATTTTCTGCAAAACCAACAGTCGAAATTAGACTTAAACTGTATGCACACAGAAAACGTTTCAACCCTCACCCCAACTTTATTTAAAGGAATAAAATCACTATAACATTGATAATTGAATGAAAATGCAATGAAGTGTTATCAATTTTTTATTTAAATTCAGGGTTCACCAGATATTGTGGCTGATCTCCATCCAAAGCCTTTACTAAGTTTTGATACGCCAATTCTGCCATCTTTTTACGAGTTACTTCTGTTGCAGAGCCAATATGTGGCAAAGTGACGACATTCGGTAATTGAAACAGACCAGAATCTTGCAAAGGCTCTTTATCATAGACATCCAGACCTGCTGCAAAAATTTGCTTTTGTTCTAATGCTTGAATCAGTGCTTGCTCATCCACCACTGCACCGCGAGAAACATTGACAAAAACCGCATGCGGTTTCATTTTCTCAAAGGCTTTAGCATCAATCAAATGCTTGGTATGTGCATTCAAATCAACGGCTACCACCACAAAGTCAGACTGCGCCAGCAGCTCATCCAACCCACAGAAACGCGCATTTAAGGCTTGGGCTAATTCTAATTTTTCATGACGACCATGATATAAAATATTCATGTTAAAACCATGAAAACCTCGACGTGCTATCGCAGCACCAATATTCCCCAAGCCAATAATCCCCAAGTTTTGTCCAAAAATTTCTTGACCAAACTGTGCTTGACCTACGGTTCTTAGCCATTGTCCAGTTTTGGTCCATTGATCTAAATAGGGCACTTGACGCGCTGCACTCATCAATAGAGTAAAAGCCAAATCTGCTGTCGCATTGGTTAACACATGTGGCGTATGGCTCAGCCAAACTTTTGCTTGATTAAGATAGCTCAAGTCATAGTTATCATAACCAACACTGACACTAGATATAATTTTGAGCTGTTTCGCAGTTTCTAGGTTATTTTGATTGAGTACGCGCCCTGCGCCAATCATGCCATCCGCATCCGCAACTTGCTCACGGATCTGCATATTAACATCACCCTCTTTCGGATTGATGACCACCACGTGATAACGCTGCTTTAGGCGCTCCAATACTTCTGTATCAATTTGACTAAAAACAACGACTTTTTGCTTCATATCTATTCCGTATTGGGTTGTTTTACTCGCATCATTTGCCACAGCGCTTTTTTCAACAAAGACTGATCCAGCATTTCTTGCAAACTTGCTACTTGTGTGAATTTTACACCATTAGCATTTGGTATGGCACCCAGTGCAATGACTGTCTTACCCTGACTTAAGCCATCAAAGAAACCTTGGATATAACTTTGCACGCCACGCCCATCTTGTAAATTAAGCAAAGGGAATGGCCAATTCAACGCATACTTTTGCGCAGGTAAAGCTTGTACGATATTTTGCCAAAGTTGTTGCTGCTCGGCACTCAATGAAGAAGCATCTATGACCAAAGCACAATGCGCCAAGGTAATCGCCTGCAACTGAAAAGCATCAACATGCATTGTCTCTCGGACAATCTCTTCTTTGAGCGCTGTAACAACTTCTTGTTGGATCGGCTGTGTTACAATTTCAGCGAGATGGCGTTGGATGCGGATTCTCTTTTTGAATCAGCGGACGTTCAATGGTTATTTCTGCATTGGGTTGAACCTGAGGCACAATAATTTCAGAAATACGTTCCGCACTGTTTTGATCTCTCCAAATCGAAGGTGCAACATTTTGTTGAGACGGCAGTGATCGCGGAACCCATAAATCAATTCCTAAACCTGCCAAAACCTCACGCTGATGCCCGATCATCTTTTCACTTCACCTACCGATCAATGCTTATTCTAACGACAAATGCCCAGAGATGCTTTGCTTTTCACACGGTATTGCATACTCAATAGGCAAATACTGCCCCCCCATAAGTCTCCAATCTACTAAACAATCATCAAGCGGTTTTTCTTCTGCATTTGCTCAACGATCTCTTCACTATCAAAACCAAGACGCCAATAGAGCAACTCCAAAACATCTTGCTCATCTTGAGTAATGATGCGGTCATTCCACAAACAAATTTCAGCCACCCCCAAGATGCTTAAACGATCTCGGAGTAGAAGCCCAGCCATATCATTTAAAATTTCTGCCAAATCAATCGGCTCATCTGAAATTTCTGCATATTGCTCCAACTCTTGAAGGGTCAGAACCCGACGTAAAATTTTCTCACGTACTTCCAACTGTGTTTCACTATTGATTTGCTGTACATGCAACAGCGCATCAATCAAGCGCACAATCTGCGGTTTAACTTCATCCAGTGCGGCTGGCGTATGCACAGGCAATAGATTCAATTCAAATTTAACCCGTTCTAGCAACAAAGCATCCAAAAGACCGATTTCCCCATCCTCCTGAATAATTCTCGCCAGTTTCAGTAAAAACTGACGTGCAATCGTGGCAGGCATTCCCCCAATATTTAGACAGGCCTCATGGAAAATAGAAATGTGCACACGTCCATCAAGATTTAATAGTGAGTCAACAATGGCACGACTGACTTCCGCTTCAGCAGGGATAAATTCACGAAACTGGCGAATCATGAGAATCGCGACCATTAATTCTCGCGAACCTGTTGCAGTCTGTAACGCACGCTGAATCAACTCTGGACGTTCAATATGTGCACGCACTTCAGGGTTCAATGGTTTAATCGCATCTTTAATCGCAAAACTAATGGGGGATAGTCGTAGCAAAGGTAAAGGTTGTGGGGACGTCCACGGTGCTTGAAAGTCAGTATATTGCTCCTCTAAGGACCGAAACAAGCCAAACAAAGGACGATTACGTAATTTCTCTAAATTTTCGAGTTGTATATCTTGTACCAAATTCGGATTCATTTCATAAATACGCTCTTCAATACTTGGATGAATATTCATCCAGCTCTGAGCGCTTAAAGAGTTAGCAAAACACATATGTGCAATCGACTCCGAATATTCACTATGAATTTGCGAGCCTGCATGATGCACATAAATCCGCATTAGTGTTTGAATATTGGCATCGTTTTGCATCAGGCGGCGCGTTTTCATGTCATTTTTTAGAGTTCGCCCGCCCAAGGTTAAAAACTTGATACAACGTGTGACCAATACACCTAAACTGCCCACCAACCAAATTACACCACCTGTTGCAACAAATGTCGTCTCAAAACCTTGTGACTTTTTATGATGAGTTGAAAAGCCCAATTTAGCAATTTTACTGCCCCACTGACTAAAGGTGGTTAAGGCACTATATAGAATTTTCAGACGTGTATTTTCTGCTGTTTCACCTGATAGAATTTGGTTAAATTCATGATTTAACAGACCAGTCAGCTCAAGCTCATCGAGGTTTTGTAAGGCACCCCATGTTATAATAATTGCAATATTTTTCGGCTCAAAACCCGCAGTCAATGCATTGACCCCTACTTCATCAGGCAAAACATAGATCGCAGGGGTTTCTATTAAAAAAGTATCTGCTAATTTTTCAGTAATTTTCAGCGCAATACTTTCTTCAGGTGTGCTTTCAATCAAACTTAAACGTCGTGCACGCAGTTGCTTTGCTAAGCTATGTCCCCCTGAGCGAAACACATACAATTCATAAACAACTGAATAGCCCATTATGAGGAGCAATACACCAATTAAGTAAACACTCAAGCTGTGCCAAAAAATGCTTTGGCTCGGGTCAAAGTAAAAAACGAGAAGACCAACCACCGTATTTAAAATAAACAATGACAAGAGCACTGCAAGCATACAAATACTCGCAGACCACAACATATTTTTATTCTTTATGATTGAATAACTTACACCTTTCAATGTAAATCCCTTTTCTTACATTGCCTAATCAAATCCATCATAAATGAAAAAAGCGGGAAACTCCCGCTTTTCTCCACGCTAAATCGCTTAGACTTCTTTTACACCCGTCAAATCAACAGAAGCTGCATCAATATTGACGTCAATATAACTGTCTTTTTTCTTCGATGTTTCGCGACGTTTCGCTTGTAATTCATTTAAATATGCTTCATCAATACCGCCTGCAACATATTTACCATCAAATACAGAGCAATCAAACTCTTTCAAATCAGGCACTTTACTGGTACGCACAGCCGCTTTTAAGTCTTCCAAATCTTGGAAAATCAAACGATCAGCACCAATAATTTCACGAATTTCTTCCACACTGCGATCTGATGCAATGAGCTCATCTTTCGCAGGCATATCAATACCATAGACGTTTGGATATTTCACCATTGGTGCAGCAGAAGCAAAGAAAACTTTTTTCGCACCCGCATCACGTGCCATTTGGATAATTTCGTTACACGTAGTACCACGTACAATTGAGTCATCTACCAACAGTACATTTTTACCTTGGAACTCTAGTTCAACAGGGTTGAGCTTTTGACGCACTGATTTTTTACGTAGTTGCTGACCTGGCATAATAAAGGTACGGCCAATATAACGGTTCTTCATAAAGCCTTCGCGGAACTTCACGCCTAACATATTTGCAAGTTCAAGCGCTGAAGTACGTGAAGTATCAGGAATTGGAATCACCACATCAATGTCATGCTCTTCACTCCACTCCGTCAGGATTTTCTGAGCAAGTTTTTCGCCCATTTTTAAACGTGCTTTGTAGACTGAAATACCATCAATGATTGCATCTGGACGCGCAAAGTACACGTATTCAAAAATACATGGACGATATTCAGGCGCTTCAGCACATTGCTTAGTAAACATCTGACCTTTCGAGTCGATAAAGATCGCTTCACCTGGGGCAATATCACGCTCAACCTTAAAGCCAAGTGCCGTAATAGCAACTGATTCAGATGCAATGATGTATTCCATCCCAGCATCAGTTTCCCGCGAGCCATAAATGAGTGGACGAATACCATTTGGATCACGAAAACCCACTAAACCGTGGCCTGTAAGCATCGCAACTACAGCATAACCACCTTTACAACGCTGATGTACTTTGCTGACTACGTGGAAAATATCGTCCGCCGTAGGCATCAATTTACCGCGTTTTTGTAGCTCGTGTGCAAACACGTTTAACAGCAC
Organism: Acinetobacter sp. SW-226; assembly: GCF_055632855.1. Lineage (NCBI taxonomy): Bacteria > Pseudomonadati > Pseudomonadota > Gammaproteobacteria > Moraxellales > Moraxellaceae > Acinetobacter > Acinetobacter sp. SW-226. The sequence goes on from NZ_CM145752.1 coordinate 2,498,295, forward strand.
TTCCGAGTCTGAATCTGTATTCATATGACGTAAGTCTGTTTTGAACAGATCATCATGAATTTCTTCAGCATTGGTTAAGTTACCATTATGCGCTAACGTGATCCCATAAGGTGAGTTCACATAGAAAGGCTGCGCTTCAGCGCTGCTCGATGAACCCGCCGTAGGATAACGTACATGGCCAATACCGTAATTACCTTGTAATGCACGCATATGGCGAGTATGGAACACATCGCGAACCATGCCATTGTCTTTACGTAAAAATAAACGACCTTCGTGGCAGGTTACTATCCCAGCTGCATCTTGCCCACGATGTTGTAACATCGTTAATGCATCAAACAACATTTGGTTAACAGCTGATTTACCAGCTATACCAACTACTCCACACATAGCAACCTCGCAGACAAGCTAGGATTAATAAAAAGGATTATTTGTTGACTCACCCTGCCCCTCAGCATTTTTCGAGGAAATTTTAGGTGAAGAATCTGAAGATACATGTGCATCTTCAGACTTGATATGTGACATAGCCTCATTGGCCGCTTCTTTTGAAAGCTGCATCGCAAAAGGCGCGTAAGGCAAAAGTGTTTGTACAAACTTGGATTGTTTCCAATATGGAGACGTTTCTACCCAAGATCCCACACCTTGCATCGTAATCAGAACAATTAACAACCCTTTTAAAGAACCAAACGCACCACCGGCTAAACGATTCAAAGGTCCGAGTTTTAAGCTCTTTAAGATGTTGTTGAGTAATGCCGTGACGAACCACGTCAAAACCACAATAACCAATACAATAAATGCAAAAGCTGCAATTTTTTGAACCACTGGATCTTCACTGAGTGAGACCATCGAAGGTGCTAGGACAGTTGCAAATTTCGCACCTAAAATCAGTGCTAGAATCCATCCTATCAAGTTCGCAAAGGCTTTGACAAATCCTTGACGCAAACCGTTAAGCCCTCCAATGAGCAATATAATCAATATGAAGATATCAATGGCATTCATGTTGTTTTCAGTGCGGCGACGCAGTCTTGAATTAAAGTTGGCCCTGTATAGATGAGGCCACTATAAACTTGTACAAGGCTTGCACCTGCATTTTGTTTTGCAACAGCCTGCTCACCCGATAAAATTCCACCCACACCAATCAACGGAATTTGACCCTTCAAAGCATCAGCAAACGCTTTTAAACACGCTGTACTTTTTTCAAATACAGGTGCACCAGACAAACCACCTGCTTCATCACCAAACGGTAAGTTTTCCACACCCTCGCGTGATAAAGTCGTATTGGTCACGATCAGGCCATCAATTTTAAACTGAAGCAATTGTTTCGCAATAAACTGAATATCTTCCGCTTCCAAATCTGGAGCAACTTTAAGCACCAAAGGCACATAATGTTGTTGCTCTTCTGCGAGTTCCAGTTGACGTTTTTTCAATGTTTCTAATAGTTCTGTCAGCGCATCGCCGCTTTGTAGACTACGTAGGTTTTTAGTGTTTGGAGAGGAAATATTGACCGTAATATAAGAGGCATAGTTATAGACTTTTTCTAAACAAATCAAATAGTCATCTACTGCTTTTTCTACTGGAGTATCGGCATTTTTACCAATATTAATGCCCAGAACACCTTTAAATTTTGCTGCTTTGACATTTTCAATCAGTTGATCCACGCCATCATTGTTAAAACCCATACGGTTAATAATAGCTTTGGCTTGCGGAACACGGAACAAACGTGGCAAAGGATTCCCTGCCTGAGGACGTGGGGTAATGGTTCCAATCTCAATAAAACCAAAACCCAAACCTGCCAGTGCGTCAATATAAGCACCATTTTTATCTAGGCCAGCAGCTAAACCCACAGGATTAGGGAATTCGATGCCCATACATGTCACCGGTTTAGCCGCTATATTTTGACGCATTAAGCCAACTTTATGTGTCAATTTCAATAGCGATAATGTTAGCTCATGTGCACGCTCTGGTGCTAAAGTAAACAACAAAGGGCGGGCAAGAGAATACAACATATCTGCAAAAGTCTACTGCTTTTTAAGTCGCCATATTATAGGCATAGCCTAGCTAAAACACCATGCCTCGTCTGGCTTTATTTTTAGCGATTATTTCACGCTCGCCGATAATTTAATCTGCCCTGCATCTGAGACCAATTCCATCTTTTCAATACTTAAACCATTTTGTATTAACTGCGTCAGAAAATTGGCCAAAATCACATAGTTCTGATGGCTCACGACCAACTGAATTTGTTCAGCATTTTGCTGTGAAGTAACCGATAAGCCTTGCTGCTGGGCGATACGCTGGATTTGCTCCATCGGTGTTAATTGCCCATCAGAACTTGACTTCATGGTGACTGCATTGCTCTGCATCCATGTCATGGTTTCCTTGAGCTGATTCACGCGTTTTTGCTGTTTCTCTGCCGCAGCATGGGTATACCAAAGTGTAGCCCCTATCGAGCTCACCAAGACGAAAACGACCAAGAAGATAGCCAATATACGGTCGCGCGGTGTAAGACGGTCAAAATAAACACCGATTACCTCTAAACGCTGATCGAAAACTGTTTGTAAATTTTGCATGGCTTTCATTATTGTATTTTCACCATTCCAATGGCCCCACCCGTAGTCGGCTGGATATTGCCTAATTCAACCTGAAAACCTTGTTGGTTCAGTTGCTGAGTAAGTGCTTGCAAAGCGTCTGCCGAATTTGCCTTCAATTGCATATTCAAAGTATTCGCTTCATATACCACCTGATTGGCCACAATTTGCTGTTGCATCAATACAGGACCAACTCGACTAAGCAAAGATAAAGCTTGTGCATCAGCTTGTTTATTCATTTTTAGCTGGTATTCAAACTGACTTCGTAACGTTTGCTCGGTCACAGGATAATTCGCACCAAACCAATATTTAAATTGATCGACAGCTTGAACCGCAACTTGGTCTGCTATTTTTTTGTTTTGATACCAACGAGTTGTATCATAAGCGAGTTGCGTCACAATCAATGCAACCAAGACCGCAGCACAGGCTTTCCAGTAACCTCCTGAGCTGCTCTGCTCTTTAACTTTAGGTAACACATTCCACGGATGTTGCTTTGCTCTTGGCAAGGCAACCCACTCATAGTGAAAAGACTCTAGCTGCTCCTGTGTCACACGGGCACTTAGACTGTGCATGTGTGAAGCAGTAAAATTACAAATTTTATATTTTTGCTCAGGCGCTTGATAATCTAAGAACACCGAAAGATCATCAATCGAGCCACCCAACCATGTATTAGAACGAAATAACAAGCGTTCTTCAATACAGCCCAGTATAACCTGTTCTGCTGTCGGTTCTGGCAGAATCAAAAAGTCTGGTAATAGACTCACCAATTTCACAGGAATTAAGCTAAGTGCATGTTGCAATGTTTCTAAGCGATGATTTGCAATACCTAACACCGTTAACTGCTCAGGCGCTTGAAAGTGGTGTAGAACCTTCATCTGGTCAATTGAGCTCAGCACATATTCTTCGAGCAAATATCTCACCCCTTCAGCACCCAATTGTTTGTATTGAGCCTTAGGTATGTTTTGCTGAATCATTTGCACATCTCGACTTGGAAAGAAAACGGTTGCTTCCTCACCATGATGAGCTTGTATATCTTGGATCAATTGCTCAAGTGTATAAGCAGTTTGCCATCTTTCCCCTGTAGACCAGTGCCATGTTCCATCGGCTTCGGGCATCCAAATTTGCAACATGTATTATATTCTGCCGTTTGAATTATTTTTTATATACTAGGTATAAATGCTTTTGTTTGTGTCGACAAGCCCTCTGCAATGACTGCTTGCTCATAAATACGAACTTCTGCCAAAGCATAAGGGTTAAATGATTCTGTTACCCAAATAGATGCTATATGTGCCACCACATTCATATGACATACCACAACAATAGACTCATAGGGTAAATGTGACAACCACTCAACCGCAGCCTTAGCATCGTCATCGGGTTTAATAGTATTACACACCACGACAGGCACATCAGCAAAATGCTGTTTAATGTGCGCCAAGGTTTCCTGTGCTCGTAACAAAGGGCTCACGACAAATACATCTGGTTGAATACGTGACTTTAAAAAGTCACCAGTCTGTTCAGCTTGTGCATGCCCTCTTTCTGTCAATGGTCGCTTGCTATCATTCCCCATCATCGGTGGTGCAGCTTCACCATGACGAACTAAAGTCAGTTGCATAAAAAATCCTTATTCAAATCCTGATTATTTTAATTAATTTTTATGACAATACTGTCACTTTGGACATTCAACAGTCCATTTTATCAGCCTTTTTCTATCATTTTAAACTTCATGATGTGGTAAAACGAATTCCACATCACTTCGATGTCCATTTTTCATCAATGAAAGCGCAATTGTCATTGGCGGTGCATTTTCAAATATCACACTGTATAACGCGCTAGTAATCGGCATATACACATCCAACTCTTCGGAACGCGCTTTCACTTGCACAATGGTATTAATCCCTTCTGCCGTTTGTCCGAGTTCAGTGGTTGCCTGTTCCAAACTCTTGCCCTGCCCCAATGCAAACCCTACTTGATAATTGCGACTGAGTGGACTGCTGCAGGTTGCAAATAAATCCCCCACACCAGACAGGCCCAAGAAAGTGAGTGGGTTTGCCCCTAACTTGACAGCAAAACGGCTCATTTCAGCTAAAGCACGTGTCAAAATCATACTCTTGGTATTTTCACCGACTTTATAGGCTGCCGCCATACCCATTGCAACAGCATAAATATTTTTAAGCGCACCGCCCAGTTCGACCCCATGCACATCATCACTAGCAAAAACACGAAATAAAGCACTATGTAACGCTTGTTGCACTGCATATCGCACTAGCTCGGACTCGCTTGCAATCACTGTTCCGGCTGGTTGCCCCGCGACAATTTCCTTGGCCAAATTTGGACCAGACAATACCCCATAAGGCACTTCAGGTAACTCAGAACGAATAATATCACTCATAAAACTAAAGGTATTGGCTTCGATACCTTTGGTTAAAGACACCACCGCTTGCGAAGTAATAAACGGTTTGATTTGTTTGAGGACATCACGAAAAGAATGACTTGGAATCGCCACTAAAATAATGTCGCGATCACGAACCGCCTCTTCCATATTTGAAACTGCACGCAAACCATCTTCCAATTTAAAATCAGGCAAATAGCGCTTATTCACATGCGTCGCATTGATATCCGCCGCAACGGCTTCATCACGAATCCAAATCATGGTATCGCAACCATTACGAACAGCCGTATTTGCCATAGCAGTACCAAAACTACCACCGCCCAAAACCGTAATACGTAGTGCTGTTTTTTGATTCACTGCTACAGGTTCAACCAAATCTGAAAACTTTAACTCTGACATTATTTTTATATCCTAAAACGGAACTATTGATTCCAATAACTTACGTAATCTTGGGTTTGAATCTCAGCACGTGGAGGAATCGCTTTAAATGCTGTACCAATGTATAAAATACCTGAAATCAAATCATCTGCGGTGAGGCCTAAAGCCTTTTTTAAATATTCCGATTCCACCACTGCTCCACTACGCCACATACTTGAAAAGCCTTGCGCCTGTAATGACAAAATAAAGTTTTGAATCGCAGCACCACTACTTAAAGTCTGCTCAAAATAAGGGACTTTCGGGTGTTGTTGAAACTTGGTTAAAGCCAATACCAATAAAGGCGCACGAAAAGGATGATTTTTGACCCGATCCAACTGTGCCACTTCCGTTTCACCTAAATCTGCCAAGGCTTGTGACAAAAGCTCACCAAATGCCTCACGCTGATCTTCAGCGATTACAATAAAACGAGTCGGTTTTAAACGATGGTGGTCAGGTGCAGTCAAGGCAGCTTGAAAGGCCCGTTCTAATTGTTCCGCATTCGGTGCAGGTTCGACTAAATGTCCAAGCGATTGACGTTGATGCATATTTTGATGAACGATATCTACTTCGAGTTCCGTCATTGGGTGCTTAATCTTTCAAATTAAAAAATACGTTTTAGATTAGCATACTCTGAAAAGTTTGCTCTAGCGCTTCGTTATGAAATACCCATTTTCAGCAAAACTTATTTTTAAAATCCAAAAATCTTATAGAAATGTATCGAAAAGACCATATTTTTCGTACATTTCTTTCACCTTAGCTTCTAAAAGCTATGTTCAAATACAACCATTCATTTATTAAACACAACTGGGCTACAAAAATGAAAAAAAATATCGTTATGGCTGGAACAGCTGCTGTGATACTTCTTCTGAGTGCTTGTGCATCAACGCCAAGTAACTCTCTCGCTATACAAAAAGCAGATAATCAATACGAAGTTACAGGTATTGGTAAAACTGCATTGATTGCAAAAAACAACGCGATTGAAGCAGCAGCGAAAACTTGCGGTTCTAAAACAACGGCGATTGTGAGTGATGAAAAAACTGAATATCAAGGTGCTTTAAAAGGCGTAGTGAGTGACGAAACTGGAAAAATGATTCAAGCAGCCGCATCTGTACTAGGCTCTATTTCGGGTACAAATTCAGGCATTAACCAAGACAGTGACTATCAAACAGTCCTGACTTTTTCTTGTAAAGCAAAATAAAGATGCCATAAAAAAAACCGCTCATCTGAGCGGTTTTTTTATACCAATCACTTCAAACGATTAGCAATAGCCGTCTAAACGTGTCAAGGGAAGTTTTTGCCCAATGGCTTTTTCAATTTCTGGTAGATAGAACGCATCATCTTCAGATAAGAAACTGATACTCACACCACGCGTACCTGCGCGACCTGTACGACCAATACGGTGTACATAGTCATCCGACTGTTCAGGTAAAGTGAAATTCACCACATGCGATACACCATCTACATGGATACCACGACCCGCAACATCAGTTGCAATCATAATATTATGTTGACCATTTTTAAATTGATCTAACATTTTCAAACGTTTGTCTTGTGCAATTTCACCAGACAACATCACTACTTTATAGCCATCACGCTTTAAGTTGTCATACAGCTTACGCACTTGATCACGGCGATTGGCGAAAATCATGACTTTTTCAATGGGCTCATCGCGCAGAATGTCTTGTAGTAATTTATATTTATCAGATTTTGCGACCATGTACACACGTTGCTCAACATCGGCATTGGTTTTCTTTTCTGGCTCAATTTCAACTGTTACAGGTTCAAACAACCATTGCTGTGCAAGGTTTAAAACATCGTAACTAAACGTTGCAGAGAACATCAAAGTCTGACGTTGTTCCTTGCGCGGGGAGAAACGGACAATACGTTTGACTGAAGGAATAAAGCCCATATCCAATAAGCGATCGGCTTCATCAATAACCAAAAACTCAATTTGGTCGAGCCAGACTTCTTTTTGCTCAACAAAGTCAATCAGACGACCAGGAGTTGCAACCATAATATCGACTGGTTTTTTATCAAGTTGTGCTTTTTGTTTATCAAAATCAACACCACCCAACAAAGTCACGACATTTAAATCGGAGAATTTCGTGAGTTCTTTGGCATCACTTTCAATTTGTAGTGCAAGCTCTCGCGTAGGTGCCAAAATTAAAGCACGTGGTTCACCACGATAACGTTGGCCTTGAATCGGGTTATTTAGCAAATCGTTAATTACGCTCACTAAAAATGCAGCCGTCTTCCCTGTTCCTGTTTGTGCACGACCAATTGCATCATGTCCTGCCAAAGTGAATTTTAAAACCTTTTGCTGAATAGGCGTCATATCCTTAAAACCTAAAGCATCAATGGCTTGTTTCAGTTGAGGATGTAAATTTAAGGTTTCAAAACCTGATGACATATATGTGCGCTCTGACGGAAAATCACGAAAATCGAATCGTATTATAAACAAAAAACGCCCCAATTTACATTGGGGCGTTTTTAAGTACTATCAGACGATTAGTCTAAAGGTTGTACTTCTTCAGCTTGGAAGCCTTTTTGACCTTTTACAACGCTGAATTCAACGCGTTGGCCGTCACGAAGTGAACGGTGGCCGTCGCCTTGGATAGCACGGAAGTGAACGAATACATCGTCACCGCCATTGCGTTGGATAAAGCCGAAGCCTTTAGTGTCGTTGAACCATTTAACTACGCCTTGTTCACGAGCTGTCATAAGTTAATCCTCATTGTATTTAAAAGAAGGACCACCCGGTGTTGCAAACAGCAGACCAAACAAGGTTTAAAAATATTTATTATTTCTAAGCTTGTAATCATTCTGTATAACTATTAACAAAATCCCGGTTACATCCATTTGTAAAATAGGCGTTAAAACAATTTATAGTTGTATTAAATCCCAGTACGCGACGAGCTTAACATGGGTTAAAAACAATTCATACCCTTTTTTTGATTAATCGTCTTTTTTAATTCAGCATATTTTTTAACTAGTTATTTGTAATTTTTGATATAGCGACTATCGGCCTATAAAATATGAAATAGTTGGGTTTTGGCACTGAATTTGCTAATATTTCTATCCGCCTAAATGTTGTAAAACTTAGCCTAACTATATGAGTAATATTGAACAAAATATCAACATTATTGATGCAATCGGACAGCCTTGCCCTATGCCTCTGTTGTTGCTTAAACGCGCACTCAAAAAGAGCACTCATCAACATTTGCTGCTAAAATCGTCTGATCCACACAGTCAAGCCGATGTTACACGGTATTGCGAAATCCATCATTTATCTTGCGTTTTGAAACAAATTAATGCGCATGAATTTCACTACTTCATTGAATCTTAATTCTTTTCGATTACACTAACTGTATTCACATTTTGCATAAAAGTTTACATTTCTATACCCAATTTTCCATTATTCGCTGGAAGTTTGGATTAAGATAAAACTCAATGAGTGGGTAAAAATGAAAATCCCTAAGGAGAACACATGAGTGACAGCAGCAATCAATTGATGCCCCTGTCATTATCAGCACCAGGTGTAAACTTGGGTGCTTATATTAGTACTGTCAACCAAATCCCGATTTTGACAGCGGAACAAGAAAAAGAGCTAGCTGAACGCTACTATTATGACCAAGACCTCGATGCAGCCAAACTTCTAGTCATGTCGCATTTGCGTTTTGTGGTTCATATTGCCCGCAGTTATGCAGGCTATGGCTTACCTCAAGGTGACCTTATTCAAGAAGGTAACTTGGGCTTAATGAAAGCCGTTAAACGTTTCGACCCGAACATGGGCGTACGCTTGGTCTCTTTTGCAGTACACTGGATTAAAGCCGAAATTCACGAATATGTGATCCGTAACTGGCGTATTGTCAAAATTGCGACCACCAAGGCACAGCGTAAACTGTTTTTTAATTTACGTAGTCTGAAAAAATCGTCTAAGAAGTTGACTTTACAAGAAGCTCAATCCATTGCAAATGATCTGAATGTCACACCAGAACAGGTGTTAGAAATGGAAGGTCGTTTGACTGCCTATGATGCGGCATTTGAAGCTCAAGGGGAGGATGACGATGAAGGATCAACTCACGTTGCACCCGCTTTGTATCTTGAAGACAACCGTTATGATCCTGCTCGTTTAGCAGAAGAGGACGACTACGAAGAACAAAGCACCAATGCCCTGCATGATGCCATGGAACAGCTTGATGACCGTTCTCGAAATATTTTACAGCGTCGTTGGTTAGATGATGAAAAATCGACCTTACACGAACTGGCTGCTGAATATAATGTTTCAGCAGAACGTATTCGTCAGTTAGAAAAAAATGCCATGGAAAAAATTAAAGTGGCAATGTCATCGAACTAAGTTGATATAGATATAGAAAAGGGCGAAATGCCCTTTTCTTTTTTGTAAATAAATGAGGCTTTTTGTCTTTTAACCTGTCTTCAAAATATGCTACTTTGTTGCGCACAGTGATATAAGTAAAGCATTGCCTATGTGGATTGCGATTTCAGCGCTAAATTTAGCGTTTGCCGTTATATTAGGTGCCTTTGGCGCACATGGTCTCAAAGCACGTGCTACTGAAGCTCAATTGGCTTGGTGGCAAACGGCAACTGATTATTTTTTTTATCATGCGCTTGGTTTACTGGCGCTTGGCATTTTGGCCAAAGTCATCCCGCAACTTCCCATCAAAACCAGCTTTTTACTGATCCAAGTCGGCATCTTCTTTTTCTGTGGTTCCCTGTATGTCATGGCATTGGGCTTACCGCGTGGCCTAGGTGCAATTACCCCGATTGGTGGCGCATTGATGATTGCAGGTTGGTTGGTTCTGGCATGGAATGCCATGAAATATGCCAAGTAAACAACTAGAGATGAGCACAATGCAGATTTATTTAAACGGCGAACTACAGCATACCGAATGTAAAACCCTGCTTGAGCTGGTGCAAACCTTTGCACTTGAAGGCAAACGTTTTGCTGTTGAGCAAAATGAAAACATTATTAGTAAAAGTAAATTGGAACACACCCCAATTTGTGCAATGGATCGAATTGAAATTATTCATGCCGTCGGTGGCGGTTAATACGGAGTTCACATGCAAGACAGCCCTCTCATCATTGGTTCTAGATCATTTCAATCTCGTCTACTGGTGGGCACAGGTAAATATAAGGACCTGCAAGAAACCGATTTGGCCATTCAAGCCAGTGGCGCAGAAATCGTGACTGTTGCAATTCGTCGCGTCAATATTGGTCAGCATCCCGATCAACCAAACCTATTGTCCGTGGTCCCACCTGAAAAATACACGATTCTCCCGAATACAGCAGGCTGTTTTGATGCCAATAGTGCCGTGCGTACCTGTATGTTAGCGCGTGAGTTATTAGACGGTCATAACTTGGTCAAGCTTGAAGTATTGGGCGATGAAAAAACGCTGTATCCAAACATTACCGAAACATTGAAAGCGGCACGTACCTTGATTGACGATGGTTTTGAAATCATGGTCTATACTTCAGATGACCCAATTGTGGCGCAAGAGCTTGAAAGCATGGGCTGTGTTGCCATCATGCCTTTAGGCAGTTTGATTGGTTCGGGTCTAGGGATTTTAAATCCACACACGATTTCTATCATTAAAGAAAATGCCAAAGTTCCTGTGTTGGTGGATGCAGGTGTTGGAACGGCAAGCGATGCAGCCATTGCCATGGAACTCGGCTGTGATGGCGTGTTGATGAATACTGCGATTGCTGCCGCTCAACAGCCAATTTTAATGGCTTCTGCAATGAAAAAAGCAGTTGAAGCGGGTCGAGAAGCATTTCTCGCAGGCCGTATGCCTCGCAAACGTATGGCCAATGCAAGCTCACCAGAAACGGGTTATTTTTTTAAATAATCTATTGATCTGTGTTAAGTAATCAAAAAGGATTCTTCGGAGTCCTTTTTGATTTATTTCAACATAAAGTCAGTATTTTATGCTGACTTAGCTTGTAGGGACATTCCGTCGTACTCTTTGATACACTCAATAATATCCATCTTCAAACATCTATAACCATATAAAAATGAGAGGAAACGATGCCCATACAAAAATGGATCAGACCAACACTCATACTCAATACCTTATTTTTCATAACACTCGCAAGCAATGCTTGGGCCAAAGCAGAGGAAAAACCGACTCTCAAAACGAGCTACCAAGCTTTTGTGCCAAAAAACTGGAAGGTTTTAGAAAAAGTCCAAGGCGATTTAAACCAAGATGGTCAAGCGGACATTGCCCTGATTATTGAAGATACTAATCCTGAACATATCGTTAAAAATGATCGCTTAGGCAGTAATCTCCTCAATATCAATGAACGAAAGCTTTTGGTTTTATTGAAGCATACTCAGGGTTTTCAACTTGCAGCGAGTAATAGCACTTTGCCGACGGAAGGCGACCTAGAGTCCCCTTGCCTCGCAGATCCACTCGGTGAAACTGAAGCGTTAAGCATTCAAAAAGGCGTGCTCAAAGTTCATCTGCACTACTGGTTAAGCTGTGGTTCGTGGTATGTGACCAATCACACATATACCTTTCGCTACCAAGACCGTGCATTTAAACTGATTGGTTATGATGTCGATGATTTCCACCGTGCATCAGGCGACATCACGGCGCGAAGTATCAACTTTATGACAGGCAAAGTAAAAAATACGACAGGTGAAAATGAATTTGCTGAAACTACACAACCTGTCAAAGTTCAATGGTCAACCCTCAAACAGCGTTATGCACTGAAACTCGAACAGGTTCAGTTCAATGAACCACTTGAGTTTAAATAGATAGAGCGAAGAAAAGCTTTATCAAACTCATATGCATCGCTTATTGCGCTTCTAAAATACGAATTTGCACCTGAGCAACTGCACCTTCGGTTGCTTGAGCATGTTGCTGCATATTAACACTGTGCATATGTGTTTCTAAATGCTGCATGCTTTCCCATTTTTCATACATCATGATTGAAAACGGTACTTTGGTCTGTAATGCACTCTCAACAGTAGGATGATCAATATGCACGTCATAACGATGACAACCAGGCTCTTGTAACACCTGCTCACGAATGTTGTTGAATGAATCAAGAACCGTTTTAAAATCTTGCTCTGAATGACAAATAATTTCAGCTATTACAGTTAACATCGTTGCCTCTCCGAATTAAGCAAAAACTTGCGTCAAATGGTTACGGTACTGTGCCATATAGGCTTCAACTTCGGGTGCTTTAATCACATCATTCACAATAAACGTCGGTAAGGTTTGCATTCCTAAGAACTGATTGGCTTTGTGAAAAGGTAAATAAACCCCGTCGACCCCAACCCCATGAAAAAATTGTTCAGTATCGTTAAATGCATCCATCGGTGCATTCCATGTCAACGACAGCATATAGTTTTTATCGTGAATCAGACCGCCTGAACCATATTTTTTTGAAGCATCTGCACGTGAGCGACCATCATTGGCATACAGACTACCGTGCCCTTCGGTAAAGACATCATCAATATACTTTTTCACAGTCCACGGCGCACCCATCCACCAACCTGGCATTTGGTAAATCACGGTGTCTGCCCACAGAAATTTTTCCACTTCAACTTTTGCATCATATTCGCTATCGGCACGGGTCACTTGAACCTGATGCCCTAAACCTGACAAGACCTCTTGTGCAAGTTCAGTCAAGGTATCGTTTAACTGGCCATTCGAGTGTGCAAAGGTTTTTGCACCGTTAATTAATAAAATATTTTTCATTGGAAGAGCCCAAAAGCCAAAATCTATGTAGGCACTATAGAGACTCTGTTCAGCGCTAAAAAGTAGTGAATCTGCAAAATATTATTGACTAAATATCAACAATAAATTTTAAAGTAGAAAAAAGCGCCTTTCGGCGCTTCTTCAATGCATCAAAATTAAGGAATTAGACCTTCATCTCGCATTGCAATTTGTACTGACTGACGTTCAGCCACTTTATTACGGATAAAGATAATATTTTTATACGGTGATAAATCATGTTCGATGCCATTTGACCAATTGGTGAGGACAAATAAATATGCATCCGCAGGGCCAAAATTATCATCGACCAAATAGTCATGATCCGACTCACCAATTTGTTTGTCAATATAACTGAGTAAACGATCAATCTCTGCATAGGCTTTTTCTTTGGCAGCAGCATCTAATGGCGCACCGAAGAAAACGGCATAAGCATCGTGCAATTCAGAGTTTAAATAACCTAGCCATTCTAAAACTTTGGCACGCCCTAAGCCTGATGGCGGAATAAGATCTTGTTTTGGATCATGTTGTGCTAAAAATGGCAAAATGGCTACATTTTCAGTCAGAATCAAACCTGGATTAATTTCTAAAGCGGGTACATATCCTTTTGGATTAATTTCGTAATAATCAGCACCTTTTTCTGTTTTATGTGTTTTTAAATCTACTCGGACTAAATCAAAGTCAACATTAATTTCATTGAGGATAATGTGCGCCGCAAGCGAGCACGCACCCGGTGCATAATAAAGCTTCATATCTGATCCTTGTTATAACTCTATTCTCTGTTTTAAATGGCTTCTAACAAACTTTCAAGTGATCAAAACCTGTAAATTGCAAAAAAGCGTAAACGAAAAATCATTCGTTCGCCTATTGAATATTGTCTAATTCACATTTTTTTTCAAGTACAACAACACTGCAATTTGCAACAGAGTTGTTTTAACATAGCCCCCTTGACCCTAAAATGAATTTGATCTGTGATTAGCCTTAAAAAAGATGAATGGTTTTCTAACATTCGTACCGATGTTCTTGCTGGTTTAGTGGTAGGACTTGCTCTAATTCCCGAATCTATTGCTTTTTCAGCAATTGCAGGTGTAGACCCTCAAGTCGGACTGTATGCCTCCTTTTGTATCGCAGTGAGCATTGCTTTTTTTGGCGGTCGTCCAGCCATGATTTCAGCTGCTACAGGCGCGATGGCTCTACTCATGATCACGCTGGTCAAAGAGCATGGCCTACAGTATTTACTGGCGGCAACTATACTCACTGGTGTCATTCAGATCATTGCGGGTTATTTTAAAGTCGCCAAACTGATGCGTTTTGTGTCGCAGTCAGTGGTGTATGGGTTTTTAAATGCACTGGCAATTTTAATCTTCATGGCCCAGCTTCCAGAACTCAGCCAAATGAATCACTGGGGCTATGCATTTGTTGCACTTGGCCTCGCTGTGATTTATCTGTTTCCCTATCTGCCTAAAGTGGGGAAAAGCATTCCCTCACCGCTTATTTGTATTCTTGTCCTGACCGCTTTGGCGCTGTTTTTCGGCACGGATATGCGTATGGTCAGTGACTTAGGTCATTTCCCCGATACTTTACCTATTTTTCTTCTGCCTGATATTCCACTGACCTTTGAAACGCTACAAATTATCTTTCCTTACGCCATCACATTAGCGACCGTCGGTTTGCTTGAAAGCATGATGACCACTACAGTAGTGAATGAAGTCACAGGCACTGAAGGTGACCGTCATCAAGAATGTCGCGGACAAGGTATGGCAAATATTGTGAGCGGTTTTATGGGCGGTATGGCAGGTTGTGCCATGATTGGACAGTCTGTGATTAATGTCAGCTCAGGTGCGCGTACTCGACTTTCAACCTTAGTGGCTGGTGTGTTTTTACTGTGTTTGGTGGTGTTTTTTAAAGACTGGCTGTCTTATATTCCAATGGCGGCATTGGTTGCCATTATGATCATGGTGGCATTTACAACCTTTCAATGGGACTCGGTTAAAAACATCGCTAAACACCCATTACAAAGTAATATGGTCATGTTGAGTGTCGTGATCATTGTCTTAGCCACACATAATCTTGCCTTGGGTGTCTTTGTCGGAGTTTTACTGTCCGCATTATTTTTCATCAACAAACTGGAAAGTACAGTCCATGTTCAATCTGAACTGCATAACCATACCCGTCGCTATGTAGTGAGCGGTCAAATTTTCTTTAGCAGCTCAGAGAAATTCTTTCAGTTTTTTGACTTTAACGAACATATTCAGAAGGTTGAAATTGAACTCAGCCATGCACATATTTGGGATATGACTTCAGTCCAAATGTTAAATGCTGTGGTTGAAAAGTTTGCAGCCCGCGGTGTAGTGGTCGAGGTGTTAGGCTTAAATGAAGCCAGCAGCACCCTCATTGACCGCATCAGCTCATAAAACTGAAACCCTAGATAATAATAATAAAAGGGCGATAACGCCCTTTTATTATTATCCATAAAGAGAGTTAAGGCTGATTCTTGCGGCGTCTTAGACTGCCATATAAGGCCAAACTGATTAACCCTAATGCAGACCACAGCCCTGTACTTCCCGCACTGGTTTTATCATCCTCATTAGCCACTGCATCGTTTAAGTCTAAATCCACAATCACAGGATCATGGTCAGAAGAGCGGTAAGCATCGTCTGCATAGAATGCAGCAATTTGCTCCTCAGTTTTATATTCTTCGTTATAGTCTAGTGCCGTCGGTTCATCCGCATTGATATGCCATGCAAATGCTTTTTTCACCAAAGGATAAAGTGTTGCATCGGCAATCGCATGGTCTAAATTGCCTGCGCCACCATAACCTTGGGCATTACTGGCTACACCGAAGACATAGCTATAGGCTGCTTTCCCCTGACCAATTTTTTCATCATTCAACAAGACTTTATAGTTGGCTTGTTCAAGCGCCAAAATTGGGTCTTCTTTGGCATAACTATTCATATCCCCCAACAGTAAGACATTTGGTTTACTCACCTGCGTTGGATTTTTTGCGACCCATTGCATTAACGCTTGCACTGCTTTAACGCGGGTTGGATTCCAGCATCCTTGACCATCGCCCTGATCTGCCTCTATCGAAGTTTTATCATCTGGACAGCTACCTTTAGACTTCAAATGGTTGGGAATAACTGTAAAAGTTTTCCCACCTGATAGGGCTTGAAAGGTTTGTGCCATCGTGACACGATTTTTCTGACTCTGATCATCAAAGACCGCTGCGACATTGATTGGTTTGACCCGCTTAGCATTATAAATAATAGCAACAGCAATCGCATCGGTTCCGAGTTTGTCAGCATTTGGAGGTGTTACATATTTCCAATCGCTGCCTAGCGCTTGGGCTAAATATGCAACTGCACTACGCTCGCCATAACCATTGTTGGCAATTTCCATCAGACCATAAACATCTGCATCAATCGCTTTTAATGCACTGACAATTTTCTGATGTTGCTTTTTAAACTCAGCCTCAGAACTTGCACCACGTTCCGTCGGAAAACCTTGCGCCAAACCATTGTCATAATTCAGTACGTTAAATGCTGCAACACGAACTTGTTGTGTAGCCTTTGCTGGAACGCTCGTAAGTGGGTTTTGCGCGTCTAAGACTTGCGGCGCTGTTGCATCAAGCACAGGTTGAATTCGCCATTGGTTATAACGGTATTCTAAAATGCCTTGTACATTTTGCAGTTGTGCACCTGTACGTAGGGTGTTTTTAGCACTAAAAGAAGTTGGCAACCACGGCGTTCTGTTCTGATTGTTGTAACCATCATCCAAAATCAGTTTAGAACGTAAATTTTGTTGTGCAAGCGCTTTGGCTTCCGTTGAGTTGGCAGGATATAAATTGGTTGGAATATATAAACGCGCAGGGCTTAAAGCCAACTGACCATAACGCCCATAGTCATAGTTTTCACTGACCGTTAGAGTTTGAGGAATATTGACCAACATACCCTGATAACGTTTTGGTGCGTGGCCTGACACTTCAGTCAAATTATCAAAGGGCAAATTGATCGCCATTGGCTTAACCAAATCATGCGCCGAAGGATTACATACGTTAATATCGCTGCTTAAATCTTGAAGCTGCAGTTGGTTTTGATAGGTTTTCAGTTTGCCTTTAAAAATGACTTCCTGCCCGACTTGCCCACCTGTCACGCTACTTGAAGAGGGAACATAGACAAACACCGCGTTGCTGGTATTGGCTTGGGCTTGAGCATCTGGGGTTTGGATAAAGAAACCTGAGAAACCATTGTTATAACGATAATCTGCCGTGATTACGCCTTTCACTACATATTCCACATCTTGCGCTGCACTTTGCAATGTCGCAATTGGGGTCGCTGTCGTACTACAGCTCAGGGTGGTCAATGGCGGTGCCACTGTATTTCCAGCAAGATAACTGGAAAATGCATTTCGGTCTGACCATTTTTCCCATGCCGATGCCAAATCAAACGGTGCGGTAACGTCAATCCCTGCACTGGAAACATGATTACTTAATAGTGTGCGTTTAAAACTATTCGCTGTTGCAACACTACCCCATCCAGTGCTTGGTCTTTCACCCACTGTACCAAAGCGGTCAATCGCAATGCCATTATGATAAAGCACCAAAGCATCATCACCATTGAAAGCTAAGTTCGCCTGCTGTTGTACCGCATCGCCCAGCGCTTCTTTTAAAGCAGAATGCCCGACCAGATAATACCCCTTTGCTGCCAATTGCCCAGACAAACTCACTGTCAAATTTGCATTGGTACTGCCATTTGCGAACTGCTTGATCTGATATTCTGCCAAATTGACCGTCGTCGGATCTGGATTATAAATTTCTAATCCTTTCTTATTTGAAGTGCCATCTACATACTGACTAAATAATAGTTGTGCATACGCGGGAAAAGAACAACCTGCCAAAATCAGGCTCAGGCTTAATATCTGTGGCTTAAAATTTTTCATCATTTTTTATCAGTTGGTTAAATCGTATGGCAGGTTAATTTTTATTCGTTACATCATGATTAATAAATGATGACAATTTTTAGGCTAATCAAAATAGAGCGTGCTGAATTTGATAAATTCTGAGTAAAAAATTTGACTTGTCCTGCTCAGGACTTACAATACCGCTTTCGAATTTCTACATCTGCCAAAATTATGACGAATGATCAATTAGACCAGCAAGTCGTCGAGCTAGACAACTTAAATGAACACCGCGAAATTGTGACATTTATGCGTCGTTCATCTCCGCTGAACACCTCGCAACGCACTGCGCTTGAACAATATGGTCACATGATTTTGGAATACCCTGTAGGTGACTTACGCCAACAGTTTGAACATCCAGAACGTCCGCTCACAGTTGAAATTGGCTTTGGTATGGGACGTTCATTGGTCTTGATGGCGCAGGCCAACCCTGAACGTAACTATGTCGGCATTGAAGTGCATGTTCCGGGGATCGCACAATGTGTGTATGAAGCTGGAATTGCAGGTTTAACCAATCTTCGTCTTTTAGATGCAGATGCCATTCAAGTATTACGTGAAATGCCAGACAACAGCATCAACGCTGTGCAACTCTACTTCCCAGACCCATGGCAGAAAAAACGCCACTTCAAACGTCGTTTCGTTTCCCATGACCGTATGCCACTGGTTGAGCAAAAGTTGGAAATGGGTGGAACATTCCACGCAGCGACAGACTGGGAACCGTATGCAGAGTGGATGATTGATGTACTTGATAACCGTCCAGATCTTGAAAATATGGCTGGTAAAGGCAACAGCTACCCGCGTCCAGACTGGCGTCCACAAACTAAATTTGAACGTCGTGGACTCGAAGAAGGCCATAAGATCAACGACTTCTTATTTAAGAAAATAAATTAAATAAACCATATTATCCTACCAAATCCAACCTCGTCTTTAAAATAATTTTATAGCATTAAATATATGATATTTAATGCTATATTATTATCCAATGGTATCTAAACAATTCTGACCAATGCTATATTTTTTAGTCTCAAAAAAGTATCAAGAAAAAATAATTTCTTGAATTAGTCTCGAGGAATATCAAAAGACATATCCCCTAAAGAAGAAAATGCACTACAAACAGAATCAATTTTTTTCAAAGACTATGGCGAAAGATATGTCACTGATGTTGTAGCAAAAGATTATTAATCTACATCAACTTTAAGGTACAACTTAAATGTGAGGTCGGCCTAATTCAGTAAATTTATTTAAGACTGCCACACGTGCACGAATCTCGTTAATTTGACTGTCAAAATTCCTAGTACTTACTGAGTTTATTGCCTAATAACTTGATGCAATACATCTTAGTTTCACCCAACTTCGCCAATGATATCTAGACCACTTTTTCCAAAGGGCTCCGCCTAGACGCTTAACTTTTTTAATAACTCATTCCCCTCTATGGATCCCACGTTCTTATCTTTCCATGGCTTTGCATACTTTCTTGATGGAATCACCGCATGCGTTTGTCGATCCACAATGACTTGACGGCATCTTTTTGTGTCATAAGCTCCATCGGTATAGACAGAGTCTATTCGTTCATCAAGTGGAATCTGACCAAGTAAATCATCGAGTACCTATGAATCACTGACATTATTCGTTGTAAGCTGAACTGTCCGTATTTACAGTGTTTCAGCATCTATACCAATATAGAGTTTACGCCATTGTCAACGATATTCAGGCTGATGCTTCTTTCGTTTCCATTCACCTTCACCCAAAAACTTTAAACCAGTTAAATCTACGAGTAGATGTATCCCAATGCTACATTTTTGGTAGTTAATCGCAATATCAATATGTTTTTGCCTTATGTAAAGCTTCGTGTAGTCTGGCGCTGTCCAATCTAATCTGGCAAGTGTAATTAGGCTTTGAACAAAACCTGTAACCATGCGTAAAGAGAGTCGAAATAGGGATTTGATCATCAGATAACATTGAATCGCTGCATCAAAATAGGTTTGATTTCGTCCATGTTTAGGCTGTGGTTGAGCGTACCATTGAGTCGTAGGATCAAACCAAATAGAGATATTCCCTCTATTTATTAGTGCTTGGTTGTACGAGGGCCAATTAGTTGTGAGATAAATTTTAGGTGCTAGCTTTTTGATTCGGAAATTATATTGTTTAAATAAGCCTTCAAAAATAGTTTTGTGCAACAAAGCCACTCTCACTCATTTTTAAAAATGTCCAAACGAAAAACCTGACTTAGCCAGTTGCTGCATCAGGTTCATTCAGATGATTAAATTTTTAGCAAATTGAGCCAATGATCTGCTCTGCGTGACAAGTTGCTCCTTGCTGAACCGTCAATTGAATCACTCCGCTTTGATGCGCAAGTACAGGGACTTCCATTTTCATGGCTTCCATAATCGCAACCACTTGCCCCTCTGCGACCTGCTCCCCGTTTTCTATTTTCCAAGTGCTAATCACGCCATTGATCGGTGCAAGTAAATGTTCAGCACGCATGGCTGTTTCTGTAGCTGGTTGGTCTTGAGCAGTGATGGTAGAGTTTTGTGCAAACATGCCCGCTGGTAAGCCTACACGATGTAATTTTCCATCAATTTCAATATAGCTGAGTAACATCGGTTGTTGATGATTCGGAATACTGCGTTTCGTTGGTTTTAAGTCTTGCTTAAAATCATTTTCAATCCAACGAGTATGGACATTAAATGTGTCGGCAAAATCAGCTTCATTTAATACAGCACGGTGAAAGTCTAAAACCGAAGCAACCCCTTCAATTTTAAATTGCTTAAGCGCACGTTTTGCACGAGCAATAGTAACCTCACGTGTTGGACCTGTGATAATCAGTTTTGCCATAAGCGAATCAAAATGACTCGATACCAAAGAGCCTGTACGAACACCTGTGTCTACGCGTACGCCCTGACCAAACGGTGCTTCAAATAAACTCAATACACCAAATGCAGGGATGAAGCCACGAGCAGGGTCTTCAGCATTGATACGAAACTCAATGGCATGCCCCTGCACTTTCGGGGTTTCTTTGATTGAAAGTTCATGACCTTGAGCCACGCGAATTTGCTCAACCACCAAATCGACTTTGGCCGTTTCTTCAGTAACAGGATGTTCCACCTGCAAGCGGGTATTCACCTCTAAAAATGAAAGCTTTCCATCACGGCTCAGCAAATATTCAACTGTACCCGCACCGACATAGTTGGCTGCCTGACAGATATTTTTAGCCGAAGTTAA
Organism: Acinetobacter sp. SW-226; assembly: GCF_055632855.1. Lineage (NCBI taxonomy): Bacteria > Pseudomonadati > Pseudomonadota > Gammaproteobacteria > Moraxellales > Moraxellaceae > Acinetobacter > Acinetobacter sp. SW-226. The sequence continues at coordinate 2,519,607 of NZ_CM145752.1, forward strand.
AATTTCTTGATATATCGCATCGCTGATAAAAGGCGCTGGCGCTTCTTCAATCAGTTTTTGATTACGACGCTGTAGCGAACAATCACGTGTGCCTAAAACCACAACATTGCCATGTTGATCGGCAATCACTTGTGCTTCAACATGGCGTGGTTGATCCAAGTATTGCTCAACAAAACATTCACCACGCCCAAAAGCAGCTTGTGCTTCACGTACAGCCGAATCATACAGCTCTTTTACATCTTCCAGTTTCCAAACGACTTTTAAACCTCGACCACCACCGCCAAATGCGGCTTTAATCGCAATGGGTAAACCAAACTGCTTTGCAAACTCGAGGGCTTCATCAGCAGTATTTAAGGGGTCTTGTGTGCCTTGAACTAAAGGTGCGCCCACTGAAGCGGCGATTTTACGTGCTTCAATTTTATCACCCAATTTTTCAATGGCACTTGGCGATGGTCCGACCCACTTTAAGCCTGCATCAATCACTGCCTGTGCAAATTCAGCACGTTCAGATAAAAAACCATAACCCGGATGAACCATGGTTGCTTTGGATTTTTTAGCAACATCAATAATGGCTGGAATATTTAAATAGGTTTCACGTGCAGTTGCACCTGCCAAACCCCATGCTTCATCCGCCAGTTCGACATGCATACTATCTATATCGTCATCGGCATATAAAGCAACTGAGGTAATGCCCATATCACGGCAAGCATGAATAATACGAACAGCAATTTCACCACGGTTTGCAATTAATAATTTTTCAGTCGTCATCATTCATTCTCAAAATCTGTAAATTCGGTCATTTTTTTAAATTTGATTTGGCAACCTGCTGGAATCTGCGCCACCAAGTCCCAATGATGCTTCGCCACAGCCGCAATGACGGGGTAACCACCAGTTAAAGGATGGTCATTCATAAACAGTACAGGTTGACCACTGGGTGGAATCTGTAAGGCACCAATACAAGTGCCTTCACTTTCCAACTCATGGGTAATTTTGCGCCGCAACGGCTGCTCACCTGAGAGTCTCAGTCCAACCCGATTGCTTTCATTCGTCACCAACCAAGCTTGCTGGCATAAGCGCTCAATGCTCTCTGCTTCGAACCAATCCGTTCGCGGTCCCATCACAATGTCGAGCTCTACTACATCGCCAACTTTAGGCAAGTGCAACTTCGCAACTTCGGTGACACTAATATTTGAAACTTCAACCTGTCCGTGATAAACCGTATCCCCCATTTTTAGAGGTTCTGGCCCCAATACAGCCAAACTATCAAATGAGGCACTCTTCAGCACAGGCTGCACGTCGATACCACCACGAATCGCCAGATAATTCCTCAGCCCTGCCGTCGGTGCTTGAATCTGAAATTCATCGCCTTCATCAAGGGCAATCGCTTGATAACTTTCAAAGTCTGCCTTCTGTCCATCACTAAATTTCACGTGGATGTTTGAAATTGCTCCCGTAACTGCAATGACTGCGGACTGATGCATTTTGGCTTTCAAACCACCATTTAAAACTTCAATTACAGGCGTCGGAGTTCGGTTACCGACAATTCGATTTGCACTGTGCATCGCCGATACATCCATCGCCCCTGCAACACCAACCCCAATATTGGTCTGATTAAAACGTCCTTCATCTTGAATCAACATCTGTAGACTCGGTGCCGTTACCGTAAACAAAGGCATGGATTGTCTAGGCTCAACTGTACAAGTGACTTGCTGTGGTACGCTAACCGTGGTCGGTTGATGTGTGACATCTTCAAAATGTACCGTCATCCCCGGTAACAGTAGCGCTGGATTTTTACGCTCTAGATCCCACATTTTTTCAGCAGTCGTACCGATCAACTGCCAGCCCCCCGGACTATCTTTCGGGTAAATCCCTGAATATTGTCCTGCCAGTCCCAAAGAACCCGACGGTATTTTTTTACGTGGTACGGCTAAACGAGGAATATCTGTAAAAGGCCGATCAGGACTGCTCATATAAGCAAAGCCCGGTGCAAAGCCAATAAAGGCCACATTCCAAACACTTTGACGATGCTTCAAAATCACATCAGCAATTGAAAGCCCTTGTAACGCTGCAACCTGAGCAAGGTCTTCACCCGTATAGCAGATAGGAATTATCAACTCTTGCACATTACGCTCAATGCCTGAACCAATTTTTACAGTCTGAATCGAAGCAACCAGTGTTTTAAAAGTGGTCTCGATTTCATTAAAAAACACTAAAATTGTTTTTGCAGCAGGGACTAAGTCTTTAATTCCATTCAATTGCATCGTGTGCAATTTATTGTACAACGCCAATGTTTCCTCTAAGCTGGCAAGCTCTATGAGAAAACAATCCGCGTTTACCGATAAAAAACGCATATGCTTATCCTTTTAATTGTTCTTTCGTGCCGCTTAACCTATCCATGCACGATCAGGAATGTCGGTAATAAACATATGACCAGGTGCATGGCTAATAGCAAAAGGAATTTTTGAGTTCATCACCGCTGCTTGTGGGGTGACACCACAAGCCCAAAACACAGGAATTTCCCCAGCCTCAATACGTGAAGCATCACCAAAGTCTGGCTGATTCACATCTCGGATGCCTAAACCTTCAGGATGTCCAATATGCACGGGCGCACCATGCACACTTGGCATCCGTGCTGTAATTTTGACGGCATCCGCGATTTGATGGGATGGAATTGGGCGCATAGAAACCACCATGTTGCCCGAAATACGCCCCGCAGGCTGACATTGAATATTACTCAAATACATCGGCACATTGGTCTGATCATGGATATGACGAACTTCAATACCTGCTTCTTGCAATGCAGTTTCAAAAGAAAAACTACAACCAATTAGAAACGTCACCAAGTCAGGATGTGCATGATAAATGTCACTCGCATCGGTGACTTCATCGACCAATTCACCCTCTTTCCAGATGCGATAACGTGGAAAGTCCGTGCGTATATCTGAGTTTTCTGCCAGTCTCGTGGCATATACACCTTCCTCTAGCACGTCTAAAACAGGACAGCTTTGCGGATTGCGATGTGCATACAGTAGAAAATCATAAGCCCAATCTTTAGGCACTGAAATCATATTGACCTGCGTCATGCCCGTAGCCATACCCGCCGTTGGTTTGTCAAAGCCTGCACGAATTTTTAAACGCGCGGCTAAAGCGGCTTCAAGCTGCGTTGAATCAACTCGGATATCCTTATACATTGCTTACTTCCTCATGCTTTAAGACAAAGGGACGAATTTCAATATGATGATTTAGCAGTTCAGCTTTAATCGCAGCCGACATTTCTAAAGCACCCGCAGTGTCACCGTGTAAGCAAATCGTGTCCGCTTGAATAGGGGTAAAGATTCCATCAATCGACTCAACCCCACCATTTTTCAACATAGACACCACACGGCGTGCCACAAAGGCCGAATCATGTAAAACAGCCCCATCCAAACGACGTGAAACCAATGAGCCATCACTGTTATAAGCACGATCTGCGAATGCCTCAGAGACAACCTTTAAGCCTGCTGCACGTGCTTGCTCAACCAAGTGGGAACCTGCCAGTGCCACCAAAACCAGTTCTGGGTTATACATTTTGATGGCATCAATCACCGCAGCGGCTTGAGCTTGATCGTGTGCAATGGTGTTATACAGGGCACCATGGGGTTTCACATATTGCACTTGAGAACCAGCCACTTTGGCTAAACCATCCAGTGCGGAAATTTGATACAACACGTCGGCCATCAGCTCATCACGTGACACATCCATATTACGGCGACCAAAACCGACGAGGTCTGGATAAGATACATGCGCGCCAATCGTGACATTTAATTCAACAGCTTTACGCAGCGTCTTTAAAATCCCCAGCGGATCTCCTGCATGAAAGCCACATGCAATATTGGCACTCGTCACCACGGGTAGAATTTGGTCATCATTGCCCATTTTCCACGAACCAAAGCTTTCACCTAAGTCACTATTTAAATCTACAAACATGGCTCAATTCCTTTATCACTTCACCGTCGTCTGGCTTAAAGTTTGGTTAAATAATTAAAGACTGTGGTAAAGGACATATAGCCCATCCACCATGTCAACATACACGTGAGTACACCCAAAATAAGTAACCATTTTGGATAGTTATAATTCCCCATCATATCTTTACGGCAAGCAGCTACATAAACAAAAATCGTTAACCCAATTGGCAGTACCAAACCATTAAAGCCACCAACAAAAATCAACAATCCCGCAGGAGTTGCGCCCAGTACCACATACAACAATAACGCTAAAGCGATAAATGTAATGGTGGTGTAGTTGGTTTGTTTTGGACTGAGGTTTTTCTTAAATGCGGTAAAGAATGAAACCGAAGTATAAGCTGCGCCAATGGTACTGCTAATCCCTGCTGCCCAGAAAATCAAACCAAATAGTTTATAACCAAAAGTTCCTGCGGCATATTGAAAAGCTTGTGCTGCTGGATTGGCATCATGGCTGGCTAAATCAATGCTTGCACCACTGACCACCACACCCAAGAAAGCTAAAAACAGCACATACCGCATGATGCCCACAACCACAATACCTTTGGTTGCCGCTCTTGCGACTTCATCAATATTTTCAGGGCCAACCGCGCCTTTATCCAATAAACGATGGGCGCCTGCATAACAGATATAGCCGCCGACCGTTCCACCGACAATCGTGGTGATAATGGCAAAATCAATCTGGTCGGGTGCAAACGTTTGATGAACAGCTTGACCCACAGGTGGCATCACAATGACGGCAACAATGATAATCAAGATGATTTTGAGCAACCCCAAAACGATCATGCTTTTATCCATGGCTAGCGTAGCTTTTCTTGAAGCAAAAATTAAAATGGCCAAAGCACCACTTAAAATGCCACCCCATTTGGTGTCTAATCCAAATAAGGCATTGAGACCTAAGGCTGCGCCTGCAATATTACCAATACTGAAGAAAAACCCACCCAAAATGACCAGAAAAGCCAGTAAGTAACCACTGCCCGGTAAGGCTTTATTGGCAATATCCGAGGCACGCATTTGCGTCAGCGTGACGACACGCCAAATGTTTTGTTGAACCACATAATCAATCAAAATAGACACGAGAATGGCAAAGCCAAACGCCGCACCCAATTTCACAGTAAAGACCGCGGTTTGAGTGAGAAAACCGGGCCCCATTGCGGAGGTTGCCATCATGAAGATTGAAGCAACAATGGCCCATTGGCGATCTGATAAAAAAGAAGATTTTAATAAAGACATATTTAATGCGTTCCTCGTCCATTTGAGCTTAATAACGCTATTTTCAAGTTGAACCAAGAACATCATTTTGTTTGCAAATTCTGTTCTTAAATCCATTTAACTGACAAAGATTCCCTGTTGCCCAACCAAAGCCATGGTGGATCAAATCTTCTATTTGAAATAAGAACATAGGCAAGCGCGAGGAACAATACGACTTTTTAAATCAATTATTAAACTCAAATAACTGTATTTTAATGTTTTTTATTTATTAAAAGTCTAATGATAAATTTTACTTATCACGCACGATAAGCTGCTTTTATGGTTTTTCAAACAAATTACGTTTTGAGATAAAGTAACTTCACTTGTCAAAAAACTGGTACGCCTCAATTATTTTTTAATTTTCTCAAGCAGTCTTTTCATTGCACTTTCAGAAACAGTGACTGCGACATCGGTTAATTTCTCTTTCAAGGCTGCATCATTGCCTTGCATATAAATCGAGGTGAAATGAAAGGTTTAGGACTTACGCATTGACGGATTCAAAAAAGTATTAAAATACTTTATAAAGTATCTGTGATCAGACGAATTAAACATGCTTCTACAGCAACTTGTACATTACCCATTTATATGGGCTTTCTCATGACAGAACCGAACTCTATTAGCTGCACACAACTTGCCGAGACTTATAATATCTCGCATGATAGTGTAAATCGCTTTCTAGAGCGTGAAGACTACACACCTCACGACCTATATCAAGAATCAATTCAACATATTGATAATAATAAACTTATAGTCAGTATTGATGATACTGTTTTAGATAAACCATATAGTCAACATATGGACTTGGTTAGCTATTTTTGGTCAGGCAAACACCACCGATCCGTCAAGGGTATTAATCTCATTACCTTGTATGCGACAGATCGAAATGGTCAAAATATTCCAATTAATTTCCGAATTTATGACAAATCTGAAAGTAAAACCAAGAATGATTACTTTATGGATATGTTAAGTGAAGTACTCAGTTGGGGTGCAAAGATTCAATTTATTACAGGTGATAGTTGGTATTCATCGACTGGAAATCTAAAAACCATAAGAAAATATGGTATTCGATTTATGTTTGGTATCGACTGTAACCGTAAGGTTTCCCCAGAAAAAGGACAATGGTTTCAACTGCGCTTATTGCCAGATTTCCATCAGGGTCAAGTGATCTGGCTCAAAGATTTTGGCTTTGTACAATTATTTAAGACTCAGTTAAAAGAACAGCAGAGGTTTTATATTGTGCATCAAGATGAAGATGATTTATTGTCCTTTGAAGGTTTTCATGAATTACATTCAAGTCATTGGAAAATAGAGCAATATCACCGGGTGATTAAACAGGTTTGTCATATTGAAAAGTTTCAAGTAAGACGATCTAAACTGATTTTGAATCATATTTTTTCAGCCTTGATGGCCTACGTTGAGATACAAAAGAACCAGTTTGAGCGGATCTTTGAAAATATATATCGTTGGCAGAAGAAATTATTTAGACCAATTATCAAAAACTTCATTGATGACTTTATTCTCGATAAAAATCATCTGCTACCACAGAGAATCTATAAGTAATAGTGCGTAAGTCCTAAGGTTTTGAGCTGGATCGGGGTATTCAAAATTTCTAAGCGACCATCGGTAATTTCCTTTAGCGCCGTTAAGGTCGGCACAACGGCAATCCCTAACCCTTGCTCTGCAAGACGCAATAAGGTCGCAAGCGAATAACTGGTAATTGAAAGCGGCTCATCCAGTGCCTGTTCTTTCATTTTGGCCTTGAGTTCTTTATAGGGATAGGTAATTTTCGGATAGGTTAAAATGGTATGAGACATCAATGCCTTAAATGACATTTGACCTACACCACCTTTAAAAGATGGAGCTGCCAAGAAACTCAGCTCAAAGTCACACAGCGCCTGCTCTACACACTCGAAAGCCAAAGTTGGGCCCAGTAAAAAGGCCATGTCCAAATCCCCTGTACGCACACCTTCTTGCAAATTTGGGGTTAAATCCACCACAATTTCCACAGAAACTTTGGGAAACTCTTTTTGTACTTTTTCGATATATTCAACCAACCACGTATAAACAATCGTCTCCGAAACACCTAAACGAATCGTTCCTGTGAGGTGTTGGTTTTCAGTTAGCTCGGCCACCAAATCGGTTTCCAAACGCATAAACTTTTCAGCATATTTAAACAGGGTCATGCCTTTATGGGTGGGTTTAAGCTGTCGAAAACCGCGATCAAGGACTTTAAAACCTAAATCATTTTCTAGAGCAGTGATTTTTTGGGAAACCGCAGGCTGAGTGGTTTGTAATTTTGCAGCAGCCTTATTGAAGCTATTTAAGGTCACAACCCAATAAAATGCCTCTAGACTTTTTAAATTCACCTTAAATCTTGTCCTTATTCGATTCCAGTTATCGTACAGTAGTTACCACTCTTTTTAAGTGATGAGAATTCAGTCTACAAAATAGGATAAAAACCAGTAGATCTAAATTTATACAGCATAATATTTTGATCTAAAAAGTAATTTATCAAAGCTCTTTTAAGGTTTAAGTTTTTCCATTTTGACATCACCATTTGCATAAAATTCAACAGTATTCCAACCTAAGTGCTTATAAAACTGATATGCCCGACTTTTTGAATCTGTTTCTAAGTAAATACAATTATATTTTTGAAATAATAAGGCTTCTGCCTCTTTCATTAACTGTTTTCCAAAGCCTTTCCCTTCATGATCGGGATGTACAAAACTTGCAAAAACCATCCCCGCTTTAAAATCAACTATTGAGAAACCAAGTACCATCCCTGCCTTTTCCACAACCCAAATACATGGTTCACTTTCCATCATCGCCAAAACTGAAATTGGGGTAATACCCATCTCTGTCAATTGCTCTAGGGAAAGGTGATTTTCTTTTACACTGATTCGGATATCAAAAATTGATTTGATATCATGTTGCGTGGCCAGTCTAATCAATTGCATATACTTCTCTAAATTTTATTTTCAATAAATACCATTAAGCTCAAACGCTTATTCTCGACTACTGCCAATGCCCATTTGAATGGTAAAAATGCTGTTTGAGTTTAGGTTTTCATAATGCACTGTGCCCTTATGTGCAATCACAATGGCATTGACCACCGCAAGTCCAAGGCCAGTTCCACCAAACTCTTTATTGCGTGACTGTTCCAAGCGAAAGAACGGGTCGAATAAATGTTGTTGAAATTCTTCAGCAAGCCCTGGTCCATTATCAGCAACTTTTAGCTGCCACATTTTTCCATCAGTTTGAGATGAAATAGTTAACTTTCCTGCATTTGCATAACGAATAGCATTATCAATCAAAGCAATCAATATTTGTTCAATACGGCGTTGGTCACAAAAAACAGGTGTTGTTTCCAAATCCAATACTGGTGTTAAATCTGCCTGTATCAAACGCTCTTCAAATATTTTCAATACCTTATCAACACTGTCTTGCAGATTAACCCATTCATAATTTAAACGTAGCTGTTGATTTTCAACCAAACTCAGCGTACGTAAGTCTTCCACCAAATGAGAAAGGCCTTCAACTTGGTTTAATAAACTCTTGATTAAGGCTGGATTGGGTTCAAAAACACCATCTACCATGCCTTGCAAACGTCCCTGTAAAATCGTGATAGGAGTTCGAAGTTCATGGGCAATTGCGGCATTCCAAACTTGCGCATTTTGTACAGAAACTTCAAGTTTATATGCCATATCATTAAAATGTTGTACCAACTCAGAAATTTCAATCGAGTGTCCTTGTGTATCTTCAGCCCTTGCGGACAAATCCCCCTGACTAATTTTCTTAGCAGCTTCGACCAAAAAATTGAGGGGCCGAGTAAACCGCTGTGCGAGATACATCCCAATGATTAAAGAAATAACTGAGCCACAGAAAATCACGGTCGCCAACCAAATCCAATCGACAAAATGAAATTCATTCCAGTCTTCTTGCAATGCGCTTAAAGTAATCCAACCTGCATCAATCGCGTAGTCATAAATAAAGTACCCGAGAACAATAGAAAATAGCGTCACGCTTAAATTGACAATACTTAAGGCGATAAATAACTGTGTACTAATACCTGACTTATTTTTCATATTATTTTCTAGCCCTATTCCTTCGCATTCTCCACATCTTGCACGGTTTTATATTACTCATTGCAAGTCTTTTGGCTGATCTAATCGGTAGCCGACCCCACGTACATTCATTAGTATCTGCTCAAGTCCTTGCTCTTCAAGTTTCTTTCTTAACTTACTCACATGACTGTCAACTGTACGTTCAAGCGCATCACTATCTGGCAAGCATTGGTTCATCAGCTCACTACGACTAAATACTTTATGTGGATGATCAATCATTAACAGAAGAATTTTATATTCCGTTAACGTCAGATTCAGTAAAATCTTTTTATTCTGTCGCTGTACATAGACACTACGAAGTTCTGTATTAATTTCAATATTTCTATACAACAAGCGCTTCTGCTGGGCTTGCATACTGTGCTGAGTTCTTCTTAAGACAGCTTGCACCCGTGCAACCACTTCATTTGGGTTAAAAGGTTTGACCACAAAGTCATCCGCGCCAATTCTGAGTGCCATCACTTTATCAATATCTTGATCAAGTGCCGTTAACATAATGACAGGCGTTTGTGCTTTTTGACGAATTTTACTCAGCACTTCCCAACCGTTTAGCTCAGGCAACTTAATATCGAGCACAATTAAATCAATTACTTGTGCTGCATGTATTTCAATTGCTTGCTTGCCATTCATCGCACGAATCACGTGCATTCCTTCACGTTTTAAATAGTGCTCGATAATATCGCCAATCTCATACTCATCTTCTACAACAAGAATCTGTTTGTCATGGCAATCAAAAGAAAATGAAGCTTCGAACATGAATAGGTTATCGAATAATTTCAGTCAATCTCCATAATACGCCGATTTATCTGTGTATCTCCACACTTTTTCCACATTTCAGAAATCATCGTTACACACTTCTCAAAAATAATGACAGCATCAAAAACTCCCAAGGCTTGGACAGTATGCAAAAGCATCTTTTACTTCCATTATTTTTATCTATCGGACTGATACTACAAGGGTGTGGCTCTGAACAGGCAAAACCAGCTGAAACACCCCCTGCAAAAGTGAGTGTTTTAAATATTCAACCGCAATCGGTGAACTTTAGTGAAAACTTGCCAGCACGTGTACAGGCTTTCAGAACTGCTGAAATACGTCCACAAGTCGGTGGCATTATTGAAAAGGTATTGTTTACTCAAGGCAGTGAAGTTAAAGCAGGACAAGCACTCTATAAAATTAATTCAGAAATCTTTCAAGCCGATGTGAATAGTAATCAGGCTTCACTCAATAAAGCAGAAGCTGAGGTTGCACGTTTAAAAGTTCAGCTAGCACGTTATGAACAATTACTGCCTAGCAATGCGATCAGTAAGCAAGAAGTCAGTAATGCTCAAGCTGAATACCGTCAGGCTTTGGCTGATGTTGCACAAATGAAAGCCTTGCTGACTCGTCAAAACCTGAATCTGCAATATGCCACTGTACGCGCACCGATTTCAGGTCGTATCGGACAATCATTCGTGACTGAAGGTGCTTTGGTGAGTCAAGGTGATACGAATACCATGGCGACTGTTCAACAAATCGACAAAGTCTATGTCGATGTAAAGCAATCTATTAGCGAATATGAACGACTACAGGTCGCACTACAAAGCGGTGAGTTATCGGCAAATAATAAGAAGACAGTCCGAATTTCGAATAGTCATGGACAGCCTTATAAGGTCAGCGCAAAAATGCTGTTTGAAGACATCAATGTTGATCCTGAGACAGGTGATGTCACCATCCGCATCGAAGTGCAGAATCCTGAACGCAAACTCCTTCCGGGGATGTATGTTCGCGTGAATATCGACCGTGCTTCTGTTCCTCAAGCCTTGCTCGTCCCTGCTCAAGCGATTCAACGTAATATCAATGGTGATCCACAAGTCTATGTCATCAATGCTAAAGGTACGGCAGATATTCGCCCAATCGAATTGGGTCAGCAATATGAGCAGTACTACATTGCCAATAAGGGATTAAAAACAGGTGACAAAGTGGTCGTTGAAGGGGTTGAACGTATCCAAGCGAACCAAAAACTGCAACTCACGACTTGGAAAGTACCGTCATCGAACAATAGCACCTCACCTATGACTCAAGGAGCGAAATGATGATGTCACAATTTTTCATTCGCCGCCCTGTGTTTGCATGGGTGATTGCGATTTTCATTATCCTGTTTGGGCTACTCAGTATCCCCAAACTGCCGATTGCTCGCTTTCCAAGTGTCGCGCCACCTCAAGTCAACATTAGTGCGACTTATCCCGGCGCAACGGCAAAAACCATTAATGACAGTGTTGTGACCTTGATCGAAAGAGAATTATCTGGGGTTAAAAACCTGCTTTATTATAGTTCGACCACAGATACCTCTGGTACAGCGCAAATCTCGGCGACCTTTAAACCGGGTACTGATGTTGAAATGGCACAAGTCGATGTGCAAAACAAAATCAAAGCGGTTGAAGCACGTCTACCACAAGTTGTTCGTCAACAAGGCTTACAAGTCGAAGCATCTTCATCAGGCTTTTTGATGTTAGTCGGTATCAACTCACCGAATGGTCAATATTCTGAAGTTGATCTGAGTGATTATTTGGTTCGCAATGTGGTGGAAGAACTGAAACGTGTTGAAGGTGTGGGTAAAGTTCAATCCTTCGGTGCAGAAAAAGCCATGCGAATTTGGGTCGACCCCAATAAACTGGTGTCTTATGGCCTGTCAATTAGTGATGTGAATACAGCGATTCGCGAGAACAATGTTGAAATTGCACCCGGTCGTCTTGGAGATATGCCTGCTGAAAAAGGTCAACTGATCACTGTGCCCCTCTCTGTACAAGGACAATTGGGCAATGTTGAGCAATTTAGAAATATCAGCTTAAAAAGTAAAACCAATGGCAGTGTGATCAAGCTGTCTGATGTCGCCAAGGTTGAAATCGGCTCACAAGCCTATAACTTTGCCATTTTGGAAGATGGTAAACCTGCTACTGCTGCTGCAATCCAACTCAGTCCGGGCGCGAATGCCGTGAAAACGGCGGAGGGTGTTAAAGCCAAAATCGAAGAATTAAAGCTCAATTTACCCGAAGGGATGCAAATCAGTGTTCCTTATGACACGGCACCTTTCGTTAAAATTTCGATTGAGAAAGTGATTCATACCTTGCTCGAAGCTATGGTTCTGGTTTTCATTGTAATGTATCTGTTCTTGCATAATGTTCGTTATACCTTAATTCCTGCAATTGTCGCGCCGATTGCATTGCTAGGTACTTTTGCGGTCATGCTATTGGCAGGCTTTTCCATCAACGTACTAACCATGTTTGGTATGGTGCTTGCGATTGGGATCATCGTTGATGATGCAATTGTAGTGGTTGAAAACGTAGAACGAATCATGGCGACAGAAGGTTTGTCTCCTAAAGAAGCGACCTCTAAAGCGATGAAAGAGATTACCAGCCCAATTATCGGGATTACACTGGTACTGGCTGCGGTGTTTTTACCGATGGCGTTTGCCAGTGGTTCAGTGGGGATTATCTATCAGCAATTTACATTAACCATGTCAGTGTCCATTCTGTTCTCCGCATTATTGGCTTTGATCTTAACCCCTGCTCTCTGCGCGACCATTCTAAAACCGATTGATGGTCATCATCAAAAGAAAGGTTTCTTTGCATGGTTTGATCGTAGCTTTGACAAAGTCACCAAGAAATATGAATTGATACTGCTCAAAGTCATCAAACACAGTATTCCGATGATGGTGGTTTTTGTGGTGATTACGGGCATTACCTTTGCAAGCATGAAATATTGGCCCACAGCATTTATGCCCGAAGAAGATCAAGGCTGGTTTCTCACCTCTTTCCAACTGCCATCGGATGCGACTACTGAACGTACTCGAAATGTAGTGAATGAATTTGAAGCAAGCTTAAAAGACAATCCAAATGTGAAAAGTAACACTACTATTTTGGGTTGGGGCTTTAGTGGTTCAGGTCAAAACGTGGCAGTCGCGTTTACGACCCTCGCCGATTTTAAAGACCGCACATCAACAGCAACCGAAATGACCAATACCGTCAATGCAACCATGGCGAACAGTAAAGAAGGTGCAACCATGGCGGTACTTCCGCCTGCCATTGATGAATTGGGCACTTTTTCAGGTTTCAGTTTACGTTTACAAGATCGAGCCAACTTAGGTATGCCTGCGCTACTGGCTGCTCAAGATCAGTTAATGGCAATGGCTGCCAAGAATAAAAAATTCTATATGGTGTGGAATGAAGGTTTACCACAAGGTGACAACATTTCTTTAAAAATTGACCGTGAGAAACTCAATGTTTTAGGGGTGAAGTTCTCTGATGTCTCAGACATCATCTCGACCTCAATGGGATCTATGTATATCAACGACTTTCCGAATCAGGGTCGTATGCAACAAGTGATTGTTCAGGTTGATGCCAAAGCACGGATGCAATTGAAAGATATTTTAAATCTGAAAGTAGCGGGTTCAAGCGGGCAATTAGTTTCTTTATCCGAAGTGGTCACCCCTCAATGGAGCAAAGCACCACAACAATACAATCGCTATAACGGTCGCCCATCCTTGAGTATTGCAGGTATTCCAAACTTTGATACCTCATCTGGTGATGCGATGCGTGAAATGGAACAACTGATTGCCAAATTACCGAAAGGTATCGGCTATGAATGGACGGGTATTTCCTTACAGGAAAAACAGTCTGAATCACAAATGGCGTTCTTACTCGGTTTATCTATGTTGGTGGTCTTCCTTGTACTCGCTGCGCTCTATGAAAGTTGGGCAATTCCACTGTCAGTGATGCTCGTCGTACCACTGGGTATTTTCGGTGCGATTGTGGCAATTATGTCGAGAGGGATGATGAATGATGTGTTCTTTAAAATTGGCTTGATTACCATCATCGGTTTATCTGCCAAGAATGCCATTTTGATTGTTGAATTTGCCAAGATGCTCAAGGAAGAAGGCATGAGTTTAATTGAAGCCACTGTTGCGGCAGCAAAACTTCGTTTACGCCCGATTCTGATGACTTCACTTGCCTTTACTTGTGGTGTAATTCCATTGGTCATCGCATCAGGTGCAAGTTCAGAAACCCAACATGCCTTAGGCACAGGCGTATTTGGTGGCATGATCTCAGCAACGATTCTGGCGATTTTCTTTGTACCTGTCTTCTTTATCTTTGTCTTGGGTGCAGTTGAAAAGCTGTTTTCTTCGAAAGAAAAAAATCCATCTTAAATAGCATTGAACAGAGAAAATCAAACGATTTTCTCTGTTCTCTCCTCTGCATTCATCTTTATATTATTTGGAGAAAACCATGTCTAAAGTGACTGTCTTATCTCGTGGGCTACTCATCTCTACGCTTTCAATGACAATGACGGCGTGTATGAATATGCAAGCACCTCAGCCGATGATCAAATCAGATATTCCACAGAGTTTTGCACAGACAAACACAGGAATTTCGATTGCACATCAGGGCTATAAACAATTCTTTACCGATACTCAATTATTACAAGTGATTGAAATCAGCTTAGATCACAATCGTGATTTACGTACAGCCACATTGAATATTCAACGTGCACAGCAACAGTACCAAATCAGCAAAAATGATCAACTACCGACTATTGGTGCAAATGGTAGTGCGATTCGACAAGTCAACGCTTCTGTGAATCCCAATAACCCTTATTCAGCTTTCCAAGTCAGGCTTGGTATGACAGCCTATGAACTGGATTTTTGGGGACGTGTGAAAAGCTTAAAAGATGTGGCGTTGAATAATTACTTTGCCACGCAAAACGCACAAGAAGCCACGCAGATCAGTTTAGTCAGCCAAGTCGCGCAAGCTTGGTTGGATTATGCCTATGCTCAAGCCAATTTAAACTTTGCTGAACAAACACTTAAAGTGCAACTTGATGCGTACAATCTGAACAAAAAACGTTTTGATGTGGGCATTGAAAGTGAAGTCCCTTTGCGTCAGGCGCAGATTTCCGTAGAGACTGCCACAAATGATGTGGCTGCGTATAAAACCCAAGTATTACAGGCACAGAATTTACTCAATCTATTGGCTGGGCAAGTTGTTCCACAACACCTTCTTCCAAATCATGCCGTGAAAAGTATCAGTGCCGAAACCAACTTTGCGACAGGTTTAAGTAGTGATTTACTCAATAATCGCCCTGATCTAAAAGCGGCTGAATATCAACTTCAAGCTGCGGGTGCAAATATTGGCGCAGCAAAAGCACGTATGTATCCAAACATTAGTCTGACAGGTTCTACAGGTTATGCCTCAACTGAACTAAAAGATTTATTTAAATCTGGTGGCTTTTCTTGGTCAGTTGGCCCAAGTATTGAACTTCCTATCTTTGATTGGGGAACGCGTAAAGCCAATATTAAGATTGCTGAAACAGAACAGAAAATTGCATTGGCGAATTATGAAAAAGCCATTCAGTCTGCATTCCGTGAGGTCAATGATGCCTTGGCTGCACAGGCTCATATCGAAAATCGTTTAAATGCGCAACGCCGTTTGGTTTCCGCGACCGATACCACCTACAAATTATCCACGGCTCGTTTTAAAGCAGGCATAGAGAGTTATTTAACCGTGTTGGATGCTCAACGCTCTGCTTACGCAGCTCAACAAGGTCTACTGATGCTTGAACAAACCAAATTGAATACTCAAATCGAATTATACAAAGCTTTAGGCGGTGGGCTATCTAGACCCATTTCTTAACTTTTCAATGATGAGAACTCAGTGCCTCATTCAAGAGAATTTTATTTATTCAATCAGCGCAAAATAAGAAAGAGTCTTCAACTTGAGAATTATCGCAGGACTATCTATTAAAAGATTACTCCGTTCTCAACTTCCACACGCCATAAAAAAGCGCCTTCTCAAAAGCGCTTTCTTATGGGCTTTGGTTTAAATCAGATTTTCAAAAAGAGCATGTTTTATTTTGCTTTTTGCAGACGTAAAGCGTTCAAAACCACAGACAACGAACTCAGTGACATCGCCACCGCAGCAAACATCGGGGTGAGTAATAAACCTGTTAATGGGTAGAAAATTCCTGCTGCCACAGGTACACCCAAACCGTTATACACAAAGGAAAACGCAAGGTTCTGTTTCATATTACGAACACCCAGTTTCGCCATATGTAGAGCATCGGCTGCACCACGAATATCCCCTTTCACTAAGGTGACTTGCGCGGTTTGTTTCGCGATATCAGTTCCGTTCCCCATGGCAATCCCGACATTGGCTTGTGCTAAGGCTGGTGCATCGTTAATACCATCTCCCGCCATCGCCACAATTTTACCTTGAGCCTGATATTTCTTCACAATCTCCAATTTTTCAGTTGGCGTACAGTTGCCATAGACTTGTTGAATACCCAATTCCTTAGCCACCAACTGGGCATTTTGCTCATGGTCACCTGTTGCCATGACCACTTCAATACCATCATCAATCAGCTGTTGAATGACTTGCTGAGCATTGGCCTTAATCGCATCGTGAATAGAAATATAAGCCAGCACTTCTTGGTTATTGCTTAAGAAACTGATCACGTTGCCTGTCACACGTTGCTGATCTAGCTGGCTTTGCAAAGTATCATCTAAAGTAATGCCGAGTTGTTCTAGCAGCTTTTGGCTGCCAATATAGAGGGTTTGCTCGCCGATCTGCCCTTTGACACCAAACCCAGTTACATCTTCAAAGTCTGCTACTTTAAGCAATTGCTGTGCAGGGACAATTTGAGTCAGAGTTTGAGCAATCGGATGACTCGAATACTGCTCAATCGAGGCAATCCACTGTTCTACTTGTGCTTGTTCCACATTTGGGCTGAGCAACTGAATTTCTTTCAGACTCGGCTTACCTTCAGTCAAGGTTCCCGTTTTATCGACAATCAGGGTATTAACTTTACTTAATGCTTCAATCGCCACTGCATCTTTAAACAGTACCCCTTTTTGTGCTGCACGACCTGTCGTGGCCATCACGGACATTGGCGTTGCTAAACCCAGCGCACATGGACAGGCAATAATCAGTACCGCCACCGCACACATCAATGCCAAATCAAATTGTGCGCCGCCAAAGATCATCCAAGCGGCAAAAGTCAGCACACTAATCAAGAGCACGATGATGACAAAGTACTTAGCAAATACATCGGCCAAACGTTGTAACGGTGCTTTTGAACGCTGCGCTTCTGCTACCGTTTGAATCATTTTCGCCAAAGTCGTATTCGCCCCGACCGCCGTGGTTTGAATACGAATACTGCCTTGTTGATTGACCGTACCACCGATCACCGTGTCATGCACTTGCTTTTTCACAGGTACAGGTTCGCCCGTCATCATGGCTTCATCGACATAGGTTTTGCCTTCCACCACTACACCATCTAATGGAATTTGATCTCCTGAGGCAATCTGTAAAATATCGCCTTGTTTGACCATGCCAATATCCACTTCAACCACTTGATCGTTTTGAACCAACTTGGCCGTGTTGGCTTGCAATTTGAGTAAGGCTTTGAGTGAGTCTGCAGTCTTGGCACGCGCTTTCAGTTCCATGATTTGACCAAGCAAACTTAGAGACACGATCATACAGGCCGCTTCAAAGTACACTGCAACGCCGTGCCCAGTTTTGGCTTCCATTGGAATCACACTTGGGAAAATTGTTGCCACGACACTATAAATATAAGCGGCCAACACCCCGACACCAATAAGGCTCCACATATTGAGGTTGCGGGTTTTATACGAAATCCAGCAACGTTCAATAAAGGGTTTACCTGCCCACAGCACCACAGGAGTCGCGAGGACTAACTCAATCCACGGCTGAATATGCGGTGAAATGAAACTATGAATGTGCGAACCCATCGCCAGTACAAATACAATCAACGTCAGTGGTAAAGTCATCCAAAAGCGATGGCTAAAGTCCACCAACTCTGGGTTGGGTGCATCATCTAAAGTCGGTTGCATCGGCTCGAGTGCCATACCACAAATCGGACACGTCCCCGGTCCTTTTTGTACAATTTCAGGGTCCATCGGACAGGTATAATCCATATCCGCAGCCCCTTCAGGCACAGGACGCTGATCGGGTGGAATCAGATAAAACTCAGGATCAGCCTTAAACTTATCTAAGCAAGAAGGATTACAGAAATAATAAGTCTGTTGCTGATAATCCGTTTTTAACTCTGTATTTGGGTCAACGGACATACCACAGACAGGATCAATAAATGCGGATGAACCAGATGGAGCATGATGTTCATGCTTTCCTGCACCGCAGCAACTATTTTTGGCTGGTTCTGCTTTAGGTTTAGGTGCACAACAACTGGCTTTGGTATCTGGTTCTGTTTGTGGCTTAGGTGCACAACAGGATGCTTTTTTCTCAACCACTTTCGGTGTCGACCCACAACAACCTGAAGCTTTAACTACAGAATCTAAATGTTCAACCTTTACATAAGCCTCTGGATTGGCAATGAATTTTTGCTGACACTTTTCACTACAAAAATAATAATCCTGCCCCTGCCACTCGGTGTGCGGTTTGCTTAAATCCGTCACGGTCATACCACACACAGGGTCAATAAATGTGGGCTTCTCTGCATCTGACACAGGTTTGGATCCGCAACCACAGCCTTTGGAAATAACTACAGCACTACCCTCTTTCGCCTGAGATGAAGCATTGCTTAAATCTGTTTTCGGCTTACCGCAACAAGTGCTTGATTGTTTTTCTGAGCCTAAGTAAGCCTCTGGGTTAGCGACAAATTTATTTAAACAGCCTGAGCAACAAAACAAATAACGAACAGATTGATGCTCATACACATGTGGAGAATCTTCCGCCACTGTCATACCACAAACTGGGTCGATCCTTACCACCGTAGGCGCTAATTTATCTTTGGAACAGCAAGAAGTTTGGTGTTGCTCACTCATTCTGATTCACCTTTTATTTTTTGATTGTGTTAGCATAAAGTCTGTACCTAGGTACTGAGTCAAGCCTTTTGGAGATTATTTTATGCTCACTATTGGCAAACTGGCAAAACAGTGTCATGTTAATGTAGAAACGATTCGTTATTATCAACGCATTGGTCTGATGCGCATTCCTGAAACCACCCAAAGCTATCGCTACTATAGCCAGCAAGATATTGAAACTCTGGGCTTTATTCAAAAAGGTAAAGATGCGGGCTTACAGTTGAGTGAAATTCAAGATCTACTACATTTGCAACTGGATGACCGCGAAAAAGTCCGTGATGTGATTCAGCAACGTCTGGAAAAAATTGATCAACGGATTCAAGAGCTGAATGCTTTGAAACAACGGCTTTCAACTTGGGTGGATGAATGTAAAACCACGACAGATAGCTGTTGCCCTATTTTGCAAGAACTGAAAAAAGGTTCAACGATTGCACCATAAACAATTGCCGTCTTTTTTGACTTGGCGATCACTTTCACACTTATCTTTTCGATACTCAGGACTGCGTTCACCATGTCGATTGAACTTGCCCAACTCAGAAAACAGCTTCGCAAACAACGCAGACAAGTTTCCTCCTACCAACAGCAGCAGTCCGAACAGCAAATTTTACAGCGCTTAAAACGCGTGCCCGAATTCAAACAGGCCAAGCATGTCGGTATTTATCTACATGCTTTTGGGGAAATTCAGACCCGTAAAATCATTGAATATTGTTTTCATCAGAAAAAAGCAGTGTATTTACCAATGATTTGCAATATGAACCAGCGCTTGGTGTGGGTCAAAGTTTCACACAACCAATTTCAAAATAAACGCTTTTCCCACCATCCGTTAGGTATGCAAGAGCCTATGGCAACACGTGGGCAACACGTTTCACATTTAGACCTCCTGCTCATGCCCTTATTGGCTTGTGATCCTTATGGCACACGTATTGGCATGGGCGGTGGTTTTTACGATAAAACCTTGGCTTCTGCGCCCTATCACCGTCCGTTTCGCCTTGGTTTGGCCCATCACTTCCAGTTAGTGCCACAGCGCTTGATTCGAGAAACATGGGATCAGCCTTTAGATGGACTGCTGACCCCTCAACAACATTTACGCTTCAAGCGCTAAAATTGACATTTTTGACTGTTGAGAATACTTAAAAATCACATGTTTAGTCATTTTTTATACAATTTATTTTGACCTGCCCTTGTATTTTTTAAAATACCCATCACTATAAAAAACATGGCAACACCGTTGTCACTCATTAGGAGTGCCCATGTCTGAAATTATTATGAATCAAGAAACCTTAGAGCCTCAGGTTCCAAGTGTATTACCACTTTTAGCGTTACGTGATGTCGTGGTGTATCCACACATGCAAATCGCGCTATTTGTAGGTCGTGAAAAATCGATCAATGCAGTTGATGTGGCTCGTAACAGTGACAATCTAGTATTTGTAGTTGCTCAGAAAGATTCTCTTTCAGAAGAAATTGATCACGACAACTTATATCAATACGGTACTGTCGCGAAGATTGTGCAAGTTGTGAATCATGAAAATGATGAAAACTGTATAAAAGTATTAATTGAAGGCTTGCATCGTTCAAAGCTAGAAAAAATCATTGATGAAAATGATTATCTAACCGCAGAACATGCGCTTAGCCCAATGTCAGTCCACATTGACGAAACAACGCAAGAAACACGTGTACAAGAGTTACGTGCTCTGTTTGCTCAATATGCTGAAGCAAAGCTGCGCAATGCACGTGAACTGATTGCTGCTGCGAACAAGATTGACGATTTACTCCAATTGTTATTCTTCGTAGCGACCCGTGTTCCACTGAATATTGATGTGAAGCAAAAATTCCTCGAACACGATGAGTTTGAAGCCCATCTACAAGAACTAATGACGTATTTATTGCAACAATCTGAAGAACAACAGATTGAGCAAACTTTACATGACTCAGTGAAGCGTCAAATGGAGAAAAATCAACGCGAATACTTCCTCAATGAAAAGATGAAGGTCATTCAGCGTGAGCTTTCTGACATGAATGGCGGCGCGGAAGATGACGTTGCTGAAATTGAAAAACGTCTTGCTGAAGCTGATTTACCTGAACACGTGCGTAAAAAAGCTGAAAGCGAATTCCGTAAACTCAAAGCAATGCAACCTGCGTCTAGTGAAGCGGCTGTGGTGCGCAATTATATCGAGGCTATCTTAGATACGCCTTGGAATAAAGCCAGCAAAGTCAGCATTAACTTAAGCAAAGCGCAAGAAATTCTCGATGCAGATCATTACGGCTTAGACGACGTGAAAGATCGTATTGTGGAATATCTCGCAGTTCAATCTCGCGTGAAAAAACTCAAAGGCCCAATCCTTTGTTTGGTTGGCCCTCCAGGTGTAGGTAAAACTTCACTGGGTGAATCGGTTGCGAAAGCGACAGGTCGTGAGTTTGTCCGTATGGCACTCGGTGGCGTACGTGACGAAGCGGAAATCCGTGGTCACCGTCGTACCTATATCGGTGCGATGCCGGGTAAAATTGTGCAGTCTTTAACGAAAGTTGGCGTGAAGAACCCATTGTTCTTGCTCGACGAAATCGACAAGATGGCACAAGACTACCGTGGCGACCCTGCTTCTGCATTGCTTGAAGTACTCGATCCATCACAGAACAGCAAGTTTAACGATCACTATTTAGATCTTGATCTGGACCTGTCTGAAGTGATGTTCATTTGTACGGCCAACAGCATGAATATTCCAGAAGCTTTGCTAGATCGTATGGAAGTGATTCGTCTACCGGGTTATACCGAAGATGAAAAAGTCAATATTGCTGAGCGTTACCTTGTTCCTAAAGCAATCAAGAACAACGGCCTACGTGCAAAAGAATTGACTGTTCATGAAGAAGCGATTCGTGACATCGTACAACGTTATACCCGTGAAGCTGGTGTACGTAGCTTAGAACGTGAAGTCTCTAAAATTGCCCGTAAAGTGGTAAAAGAAGCGGTCAGCAAAAAGGCGAAAAACCTGCAAGTTGATGTGACTTCAGCCAATCTTCCAGACTACTTAGGTCCACATAAGTTTGACTTTGGTATGGCGGAAGATGAAGCCCAAGTGGGTCGTGTCAACGGTTTAGCATGGACTTCTGTCGGTGGTGAGTTATTGACCATTGAAGTTGCAGCAGTCAAAGGTAAAGGAAAATTCATCACCACAGGTTCACTCGGTGACGTGATGAAAGAATCCATTACTGCTGCTATGACCGTGGTACGTACCCGTGCAGATGAACTCGGTATTGATGCATCTCGCTTTGATGAAACAGATGTACACGTTCACTTACCTGAAGGTGCAACACCTAAAGATGGCCCTTCTGCAGGTCTCGCGTTAACGACAGCATTGGTTTCTGCCTTTACTGGTATTCCAATTCGTCCTGATATCGCGATGACAGGTGAAACCAGTCTAGGGGGCCGTGCAATGCGTATTGGTGGCTTGAAAGAGAAACTACTCGCAGCACACCGTGGTGGAATTAAGCTGGTCTTCATTCCTCAAGACAACGTCCGTGATTTATCTGAAATCCCTGACAATGTCAAAGAAGGTTTAGAGATTAAAGCAGTAAAATCAATTGATGAGATTTTACCGTTAGCATTAACATCTATGCCTGAACCATTGGTTAAGGCACCGATTGTGAAAGCAGTCGATGAAGGCAAAAAAGCTGCACGCCACTGATTCGGTATGATGAAAAGAGAGAGCTTCGGCTCTCTTTTTTTATTACAAATCAGCGTAGAGAATTCCACATACCGTCGTACATTGAGCAACTACAATAATTCAATCAAGGGATAGATGTAGGACAAATAAAATGAAAAATCCAATTGGATGGTTTGAAATTTATGTAGATGACTTATCTCGTGCCAAACAATTTTACCAATCCGTTTTTAAGGTTCAGCTGACTGAACTTACACCACCTTCAGATGGTAATTCACTGCAAATGTGGGCATTTCCATCAGATATGCAAGCCTACGGTGCTTCTGGAGCACTGGTCAAAATGCCTGGTGTTGTTGCAGGAGCGAACAGTACCTTAATCTATTTTTCATGTGAAGATTGTGCGCACGAAGCCAGCCGTATTATGGAATTTGGTGGAAAAATTCATGAAGCGAAGATTTCTATTGGCGAATATGGTTATGTTGTGATTGCTTTCGATAGCGAAGGAAATATGATTGGTTTGCATTCTATGCAATAAAATAAACTTAAAATTCTAGCCTCACGTGTACATGCTTTTTTATAAACCTTTTAAGCTAATTTAGACTTGAAAATTTTGTAAAAATCCCGATATAAATAGTAGGAATATGTATGTGCTGTATGTTTTCTCTTTATTCGATTTTTAAAATCGTATGGTCATCTGATTCTCCAGACGGATGACCTTTTATCGCAGTTCTCACTACTTGGGAACTGCGTTTTTTATTGTTTAATGATCCATTAAGGTTTCAATAAATGCTGCACCAGCCCGTCAATCACATTGGTCATTTTAGTTAAATTTAATGTGGCTAAACGATCTGTTTTGGCGTGATAATGAGCATTTCGATAAAAAGCAGTATCCGTAATCATCACTGCTGGAATATCAAACTCCCAATAATTCAAATGATCTGAAAAATCGAAAGCATTGGCAAAGCTTGGTGCAACCAAACGCTGACATTCCAGTTGATTCAACTCCTGCATCGCAGCACAGTAGCCTGTACCTAAATCACGTGAACTGACATTACTCACGGTTGCAATAAAATTACCATGGGTTGGATAAATCCATTTTAAACCCACTGGATAGTTCTGAATCGGCTGCTCGCTAAAGAAACCAATCATGTCTAAAATATACACCCCTTTAATCTTCTCTTTGTGAGCTTGGACTGACTTCGCGTGGACATAACTCCCCATTTGCTGAGTTTTAGAAAATGGAGGCTCTTCCAGACTATAAAAAACGAACTCTACATTATTAGGTAGTTTAGACTTTTGCTCTGCCAAAATCCGTGCAGTTTCAATTACACCAGCAACACCAGAGGCATTGTCATCGGCGCCATCTTGCTCACCAAAGACGTCATAATGTGCCCCAACAATCACACGGTCTGCACGTCCGACGTTTAAACTACAAACTACATTTCGGTAGATTTGCTGATTGGCCGTAAAGTTTTGATATTGGCATGGCACACCCAACAAGCGCATCTGTTCTTTAATCCATGCAGAGACACGATTCAGCTCGTCGAGATTTTTATAATTACGTGCTTTGCCCTGACCAATCACCTGCTCCAAATAGACCTGTAAGTTTTGTTCATCAGCCATTTTGACGTTGCTTGCGAATACCTCCCCTGTGAAAGTACCCAGTACAACAATCAACAAAAAAGCCTGCTTTTTTAAAATTTTGAGCCACATTGTTATTATTCCAAGTATTTCTTATTCCACTCATTTGTTGAATTAAGCAACATTGGCTCAATGAATTCAATTGCATTTTGTTTCGTCTCACTGCAAAGCCATACTTTCACCGTTATAATAAATCGTCTCCATATACATACTTCATTATGAAAATCCGTATTCTGACCATTGGTCAAAAAATGCCAGCGTGGGTGCTCACTGGTTTTGAAGATTATTTTAAACGTATTCAGCCTTTTGTTCAGACACAAATTATTGAACTGCCAATGGCAAAGCGTGGCAAAAATGACTCGGAAGCAGATATTTTGAAGTATCGCCAAATTGAAGGCGATAGCATCTTGAATGCCATGAAAAGCAATGAAGTCTTGATTGCTTTAGAGGTTGGAGGACGCGAGTTTAGTACCGAAAAACTGGCTGAAACCATGAAAGGATGGATGCTTGAGGGTAATGATATTGTACTTGCTATTGGCGGACCTGATGGCCATTCTGAAGCAGTACGTAAAGCGGCTGCTTGGCATTGGTCATTATCTAAACTCACTTTGCCCCACCCCATGGTTCGCGTAATGCTAATTGAACAGCTATATCGTGCGATGAGCATCAACCATAATCATCCTTATCATCGGGCAGGTTAGGTCAATTTCCGTTCTATTTTCAGAACAATACGTTGATGTTTTTCACATTACTGAAATGAGCAGAATCTGACACAATTGTTTTCATCTTCCTTTATTAGGCTTTCACAATGAACTTACAAACGCTCCCCGGCTTATTCATTTCTCATGGCTCCCCCATGCTTGCGTTGAATCCTGAGCAAGTTGGGCCTGCGTTACACCGTTTAAGCCTAAACCTACCAAAGCCACAAGCCATCGTTATTATGTCTGCACACTGGGAAAGTAACGCACTAGAAGTAAGTACAGGTATACGTCCTGAGACATGGCACGATTTCCGCGGCTTTCCTGCTGAACTTTATGACATTCGCTACCCTGCCCCAGGTCAACCCCAGCTCGCTGAAGAAATCTTAAATTTGTTGGCAGAAGCAAATTTTTCAGCACATGCGAATGGCACCCGTCCGCGGGATCATGGCGTTTGGATGCCTTTACTACATATGTATCCTGATGCTGACATTCCTGTGGTAGAGATTTCTCTGCCAATGAACTTATCAGCCCAAGAGATTTATAGAATTGGACAAACGCTTGCGCCACTTCGTGAGCAGCAGGTATTACTGATTGGTTCTGGAAGTATCACACATAACTTAGCTGAGCTGTCTTGGCATGGCCAATCCCAAGCGGTACCTGAATGGGCATCGACATTTCGGAACCATGTGGTCGCAAAACTCAGTCATCAGGACTATGATGCGGTTTTAAACTGGGAATCTATTCCTTTTGTCCGTCGTAATCATCCAACTTTAGAACACTTTGCGCCCATATTTTTTGCGATGGGTACAGGGCATCGTTTTAATATTGTACATAGCAGCTTTACCATGGGTGCACTGGGTATGGACATTTATCGTTTCGACTAACACATAAATTTTAATTATAAATTAACAAAAAAATATTTATGGATACATTCTGAAACTGAAAAGAACTGAATGTATTCATTCTTTTAAAAAAGAAGATCGGATATTATGGATCTTGTTATTTTAAATCAAGAACTTGTAACCATGAAATTAAAATATTTAGCGATTGCTCTTTTCCCACTCGCACTGGCCGCTTGCCAATCCTCTGATATCCAAAAAGTAGGAGATATCGCTGTGTCTGTACTCCAACAACAAAATGCAGATCAAACACTTGCAAACTACCATTGGAGCGCGAATACCACAGATGCGCCCAAGCCTTTGGTTTTAAACTTTGACAAAGCAGGTCGTCTAGGGATTGCAACCAGTTGTAACGGCATGGGGACTAGCTGGAAAGTTGAAAATAATCAAATCGTGACAGGTAACCTCATGGCAACACAAATGGCATGTGAACCGAAAGCCATGGCACAAGAAAAAGTCGTAGCCAACCTATTTGACAACCGTAAAGTGCCTTTCGTTTTAAATCTCAATGATCCTGAAGCACCAACATTAACAGTGATCTCTGCGAATGGTGAAAAAATTGTTTTCACAGGCAAGCAAACAGCTGAATCGAAATATCAAAGTCAAGGTGAAACTGTTTTCTTAGAAATCTCACCAGAGACCAAAACATGTTCTACAGGCGTTGCTCGTATGGAGTGCCTACAAGTTCGTGAACTTAAATATGCTGAAAATGGGGTAAAAACCCAAGTCGATAAAGACTGGACATTATTTTATAACCATATTGATGGTTTCACGCATAACCCGAAAGAGCGTCAGATTGTACGTGTGAAGCGTTATGAAATTCAAAACCCTGCGGCTGACCAATCCAAATATGCTTATGTGCAAGACATGATCATTGAACGTGAAGCGGTAAAAGGCTCATTGTAATCGTTCAATGACCTAGAAAAAAACCGAGGCTATACCTCGGTTTTTTCTTGAGTATTGATCTAAGTGTATATAACTTAGAATACGCCTTGAGCAAGCATTGCATCGGCCACTTTTACAAAACCTGCAATGTTGGCACCATTAACATAGTTCACAGAGCCATCTTCTTGTGTACCGTATTTCACACAGTTACGGTGAATTTCTTTCATGATCGCATGTAAACGCTCATCAACTTCTTCAAACGTCCAACCCAAACGTAAAGCATTTTGTGACATTTCTAGGCCAGAAGTTGCAACACCACCCGCATTCGAAGCCTTACCTGGTGCATATAAAATTTTCGCTTGAACGAACTTTTCTACCGCATCTAAAGTTGAAGGCATATTTGCCCCTTCAGCTACACAAATCACACCATTTGCAAGTAGCGCTTCTGCATCGGCCTGATCTAACTCATTTTGAGTTGCACATGGCAAAGCGATATCACATGGAATAGACCAAGGGCGCTGACCTTCTAAGTATTCAAAACCATGCTTAGAAGCAAACTCAGAGATACGACCACGTTTTACATTTTTTAGTTCCATCACTTCAGCAAGTAGCGCGTCAGTAAAGCCATTTTTGACATATACTGTACCTGCTGAATCGGACAATGAAACGACTTTTGCACCTAAATACATTGCTTTTTCAGCAGCATACTGTGCCACATTCCCTGAACCAGAAATGGTAACCGTTTTAGCTTGAAAGCTATCACCGCGAGTTTTCAGCATTTCTTCCGCAAAATACACTGTGCCATAACCTGTTGCTTCAGGACGAGCCAAAGAACCACCAAAACTTAAACCTTTGCCTGTAAACACACATGAAGTGTCATTGCTCAGCTTCTTCATCATGCCAGTCATATAACCCACTTCACGCCCCCCCACGCCAATATCACCCGCAGGGATATCTGTATTTGAACCAAGGTGGCGATACAACTCAATAATCAGCGCTTGGCAAAAACGCATGATTTCACCTTCAGACTTGCCCTTAGGGTCGAAGTCTGACCCCCTTTACCCCCGCCCATAGGTAGTGTGGTGAGTGCATTTTTAAAAGTCTGTTCAAAACCCAAGAACTTAAGAATAGACAAATTCACCGATGGATGAAAACGCATACCACCTTTAAATGGACCAATTGCCGAGTTGTACTGAACGCGGAAAGCACGGTTAACATGTGTTTGACCTTGATCATCTACCCATGAAACGCGGAATTGAATTGCACGTTCTGGTTCTACTAAACGCTCTAGCAAACCGTGATCTGCATAACGAGGATTTTTTGCAATGAACGGCCAAAGGCTGGTCATGACTTCCTCTACCGCTTGTAGAAATTCAGGTTGATGTGTATCACGTGTTTTCACGTAATCTAAAAACTCATTAAGGCTGTTATATTTCAACGCTTAATCCTCAGCAAAAAAATGGATCAAAATTGGTCAAATTTTATAAACAATGTTAAATTTTGGCGCAAACAATTAAATATCTTTTCCCAACAATTCACAACATATTTATTCAAAAAAACATATTTATCATTTATATAACAATTATTTATATTAAATATGCCTTAAAACTGGTTATAAAAAACACCAATGAAAACACAGATTTAAAATCATTTTATGCGCAAAAAAGATGCAATAAATGAACCATTTTAGAACATAAGATTATTCAAAAAAAACATGGTAAAATTCAGCATCTACTTAAATTGTCCTAGTATCTCTGCACATACAGTTGCAGGGTCGGTTTACGCATGAACTCGCACATTTCACTTATCCAAAATATAGATGCCCTCCTTCCCCAAACCCAATGCGGGCTCTGTGGACATCGTGATGGTTGCTTGCCTTATGCTAAAGCCATCAGTGAAGGTGAGGCTGCCAATAAATGCGTCCCAGGTGGACAGCCTGTAGCAGATGCATTGGCTCAGTTGCTTAATCGGCCAAAATTCATCGCAGAAGAAAGTGTTTGGCCTATTCAGGCGGATGGCCGTCCGCAGAGAATGAAAGCCATCATTCGCGAGGATGAATGCATTGGCTGTACCAAATGTATTAGTGCCTGCCCAGTAGATGCAATCATTGGTTCTGGTAAACTCATGCACAGCATTTTGTCTGACCTATGCACAGGTTGTGAGCTATGTATTCCGCCCTGTCCTGTCGACTGTATTGACCTCATTCCAGATGCAGACGAAATACCGACCGAAATCTTGCGTAAAGCTGAGCAAGATGATCTAAGACAACGCTATTACGCACATATACAGCGTGAAGAAAAACAGCGTCTACACCGCAAAGGCCCAGTAGTTCGTGCTGAAATTGATACAGCGTTATTTGCCCAATTTTCAGCACAGAACGATGCAGTACCTGATATTCAGATCATTGAAAAAGAACCAGAAATGACGGTAAAACTCGATGCAAAATCCACCATTGAACTGGCGAAATTACGCGTACAAATCAAAAAACTAGAAAAGCAACTCAGCGTGCGTGAAGATACCAAAAAGCGTCTGTTGTTAGATGATTTAACCCAACAGCTTAATCAGTTACAGGAAGCTTAGAGCATGCTAACCACAAGCGGAAAACCTGTAAAAAACATGACCAAAAAGCAAATCCAAATCTTTTTTGAACGTTTACGAGCACAACGCCCAAACCCAAAAACTGAATTGAATTATTCAAGTCCTTTTGAGCTATTAGTGGCCGTGACCTTATCTGCTCAGGCAACGGATGTGAGTGTCAACAAAGCCACAGATAAACTCTTTCCAGTTGCCAACACACCTGAAACGATTTATGCCTTGGGTGTAGATGGTTTAAAAACCTATATTAAAACCATAGGCTTATATAATGCGAAGGCTGAAAATGTCATTAAAGCTTGTAAGATACTGATTGAAAAACATAATAGCATCGTGCCGAACAACCGTGCTGATTTGGAAGCTTTACCCGGTGTAGGGCGAAAAACAGCCAATGTGGTGTTAAATACTGCTTTTGGACAACCGACCATGGCGGTCGATACGCATATTTTTCGTTTAGGCAATCGTACAGGATTAGCGGTCGGCAAAAATGTGCTGGAAGTCGAACACCGTTTAGTGAAAGTCATACCGAAAGAATTTATTGTCGATTCACACCATTGGCTCATTTTACATGGTCGATACTGCTGTATCGCACGCAAACCGAAATGTCATGAGTGCATCGTTTCAGATGTATGTAACTGGCCAGATCGTTTTGAATTTGGTGCAGCACGCATTGCCACAAAAACGATAATAGAAGCTGAACATTAAAGTTCAGTTTTTATTTTTGATTGGATTTATCTTTTAAGTCTTGCTGCAACTTCGGATGCAACTGCCGTTCTGGTTGCTTATTCGACATTTTTTCTTGTTGACTGATATCGCGCAGCATTTTTGCGCTGATATAAAACAAACCTAATAACACCGCCACAGCAACAATAATTAAAACAATGATTCCAACTTGTGCCACACGCGACTCCATTTGAAAAGGATCAAGAAAAAGAGCCCTAATATGACTTAGAGCTCTTTCAATGTCAAAACATTGCCATGTTTATAACATGCAATTATTTGTCTTGATCAAGAATTGCAAACAAATCCGCTTGTACTTCGTCAATTGGACGTAAGCCATTCAGCTTGTCATAAGTTGGTGCATTTTCACCAGACGCTGCGCGACCTTGGTAGAAACCAACCAACTGTTCAGTTTCAGTATGGTATGAACCTAAACGTTTACGAATCGTTGCTTCTTGGTCATCTGGACGTTGTACCAATTCTTCACCAGTTTCGTCGTCTTTACCTTCCACTTTAGGTGGGTTGTAAACGATGTGATAAACACGACCCGATGCAGGGTGCTGACGGCGACCCGAAAGACGTTGTACAATTTCTTCGTCAGGAACATCAATTTCAATCACGTGATCAATGTTGATGCCTTCTTTTTCCAAAGCTTCAGCTTGCGGAATCGTACGAGGGAAACCATCAAAGATACAGCCATTTGCACAGTCAGGTTGCGCAATACGTTCTTTCACTAAACCAATGATCAGTTCATCAGATACAAGACCACCGTTGTCCATCACGCTTTTCGCCTGTAGACCGAGTTCAGTTCCTTCACGAATTGCAGCACGGAGCATATCACCGGTTGAAATTTGTGGGACATTGTAGCGCTTACAGATCAACTGAGCTTGTGTACCTTTACCTGCTCCAGGTGGTCCGAGTAAGATAATGCGCATAAAAAAACATCCTCATTTAAACAATGTATTTGACACTTTGTACATGTCGAAAAATTCGACATATTTTTAGCATCTAATTATAAGAAAGCCACAAACAAATGTATTGTACCCGCAATAAAGCCCGTTACCCCACCCAATAAAATCAAAATCCATTCGTCTTCCTGAAATGCAGGACGTAATAAGTTTTGAAATTCTTTCGGCGTTAGCTCTCGAATACGGTCTCTAAACATTTGATAGATTTTCTGTGCACGGCTCGCATTGAACGCTGGGTCGCATACAGGCACCATCGTAATTTCAATTGAACGATCAATCAAGTCCGTCTTCAGTTTTGCGTATTCACGTGGCCCCAAAGACAGTTGCAAAGATGTTCTCACCAATGGTGTTTCCATGATTTCATTAATATGACGTTTGACAATACGACGCGTCTTGTCTTTTTTATTGCCATACATCATTTCAGTCATGATGGATTTTAACGTAATCAGGTCTTCTGTGACTACACTTGCGAACACATCAGACACTTCTTCTTGGCGCTTCATAAATGCGCCTTGTACATTATAAGTCCCTATGCGTGGAATCACAGGCTTAATCCATGGAAACTTACGATTTTTTGTTAATTCAGTCAGTTGCAAGTATCGAACATAATGTGGCTCAATTGGGTTAAACACCATCCAAATCGCAATCCAGTTGGTTAAGAAGCCCCATACTGCAGCCCAAAATGGCACCGTCCAATGCCAAGGTACTACAAACCAAACAATCATTTGGAAGATACCAAAGAACATGCCGATGAGGGCACTAATATGCCAAATAAAGTTGATTTCTTTCTGACCCACTTTCAAGAACATACGAACCATCAATCTGCGGTCGCCTTCCATTTGGCTGACCACCATATCACGCATATCCACAAGTGACTCGACGTTCATGGTCAGTTCGGTCACTAATTCTCGGAGCACAGCTGGAAGTTGTTTATGTGCTTGCGCATAAATTCGACGTTTAATCGAATAAGGTAAATTTTCCCAAAGTACAGCATTGCGGTCAATCATGACTTCATCAATCAGATGCTCAAGTTCAAAACCGACTTGTTCACCAATGATCCGTGCCATATCCTCAGGATCCATTGCATCTAAAAATTCACGCAAAGAACCGAGCTTGGATAAAGTATTATCAGTAATAATGCCTGAAATACGCCCTGCCTTTCTGGGCACAATCCCCTGCCAACCGACAGGCAAAGGGCCAATATGGAAGCCCCAAAAGTTAATCGGATAAAAGACCATTTTCAGGGCCATCCAAACATGCGCCCATGTTACAAATGCAGTTACAGGGATAATACTGAGTACAGCCCAAAAATCGGGTCTATTCAAAAAGGTTTGCCACAACTGATTGACGTACTCAAGCATGCATAACTTCCATATTTAATTTTATTAACTGAATTATATAGCGTTTTAAAAAAGATATTGTGTCTATAAACCAAAGCTTAAAGTATAGGAAAATTGTAGTCTCGGTTCGGTTTCTACAATCACATCCCCCGATTTAGTTTCGAGTTTTTCCCCTGCACCAATCCCTACACTGAATGTACTGATTCGCTCAGGACTAAGTAACACATAAGCAAGATCTACACCACCACCAAGGCGAGCCTCATACTCTCCATCAACTTTTTTACTATCTATATGTCCTGCATAGACACCTAAATAATAGCCATTTTTATCTTTGCCAGTAAAATGAACTGGAAATCTAAAACCAACCTGACCACCCACTGGGTAGTCATCATTCATAAATACCCCAGCTTTTGCATAAGCAATCCCATAAGGATTTACCCATTCTACGTTAGTGTGCAGTAGTTTCTGCGTTACACCTGCTCCCACATTCCATGTTTGAGCACTATCTGTAGGAATTTTTGCTTCTGGCAAAAACGAATTATCTTGAGCGTAGGCTACGTTTGCACAGGCAACAAGTGCCAACACTGGATAAATTCTTGTCATTATTGTCACCATTATCCGTAATGTTATTTTAGTAATTGGTCCCTTTTTATCGGATTTTGACTGTATCAGAAATTAGAAAACACTTATATACAGGAATTTACATTTTTAATGTCTGTAAAGTCAAAGTTTAGTCAAAATGAAAAGCAGAACAGGTGATAACAAATATCAAAACAGGGAGACATGCGTTAGAATAGCGCGCAGGTATATTCCTCTTTATCCATGTGTCTAAGTCGATTTGGTATGAAACAGCACTTTCCTTTAAAAAACGTTCAACAAGAAAAGCGCATTTTTCGAAATCGTACCTTTATTTCCATGGGTATTGTGATCTTTTTCTTACTGATTTTAGTCTCCCGCTATGCGTATTTACAGCTGGTACAGTACGATGAATTTTCCACCGCATCTGACCAAAACCGTATTCGGCTACAGCCTTTAGCCCCTGCCCGCGGCTATATTTATGACCGTAATGGTGTGCTCTTAGCCGACAACTATCCTGTTTTCACAGCCACTATGAGTCGTGCAGATGTTCCAGATATTGATAAGACAATTGAACGTCTAACGCCCATTTTAGAACTTAGCCAAGAAGATATTGACCGTTTTCAAAGTCGTATTAAAGCATCACGTAAAACTGAGCGTGTTTCGATTAAACTCAATTTGAATGAAAACGATATTGCACGTTTTAGTGAAGTCAAATATCAATTTCCAGGGGTAAACATCGAAACTCAAATGACACGTTACTATCCACATGGCGAGCTATTTGCTCATGTGATTGGTTATGTGGGACGTATTAACGATAAAGAATTAAAAAGTATCAATAAAGACTTATATGCGGGCACTAACCTGATTGGTAAAATTGGGGTAGAAAAATCCTATGAAGATTTGCTACATGGCGTTCCTGGAAACGAGTCTGTCGAAGCGGATGCTCACGGCAATGTATTACGACATTTAGGTCGCAAAGAGCCAATTCGTGGCAACGATTTATACCTGTCACTCGATTATGGCTTACAAGTCGTTGCGACAGAACAACTCGCAGGTCGTCGCGGTGCAATTGTGGCCATGGACCCACGTACAGGTGAAATCCTCGCCCTCGTATCAAGTCCTAGTTTTAACCCAAACCTGTTTGTGACAGGCATTAGCCATACCGACTATAGTGGTCTGCGAGACAACCTTGATCAACCCCTTTATAACCGTGCTGTACAAGGGGCTTATCCACCTGGTTCAACCATTAAACCGATGTTTGGTTTAGGTGGTATTCATTATGGCTTGATTGATTGGGGTACTGCTATTTCCGATCACGGCTATTTCACCCTGCCGGGAGATTCGCATAAATTCCGTGACTGGAAAAAGTCAGGACATGGCGTGGTCAATTTGCATAAAGCTCAAGTTGTTTCTTGCGATACCTTTTATTACATTCTGTCTTTCCGCATGGGCATTGAAAAAATGAACACATGGATGCGTCAGTTTGGTTTTGGTGAAAAAACAGGTGTTGATTTACCAAGTGAAAGCACAGGTCTTTATCCAAACCCTGAATGGAAAATGCGTACTCGCGATGCCAAGTGGCTTAAAGGTGAAACCATTTCTGTCAGTATTGGACAAGGTGCTTTTACCGCAACCCCCCTACAATTAGCCATGGCAACTGCCATTACTGCGAATCATGGTTCACATGTAATTCCACATGTTTTACAAACCAGTAAAGGCGCAAAACCACATAAAGACCTAAATGCACCTGATGGTCGAATTCAGTTCAATGGTACAGACGAAGACTGGGTAAAAATGCGTGATGCTATGGTCGATGTCGTGGAAACGGGTACAGGACGTGGTATTCGTACACCAATGTATAAAATTGCAGGTAAAACAGGTACCGCACAGGTTAAAAGTATTGCTCAAGGTAAACGTTATAACGAAGCACTTTTAACAGAACGTCAGCTCGACCATGGTTTATTTGTTGGCTTTGCGCCTGCGGAAAATCCAGAGATTGCAATTGCGGTCGTCTGGGAAAATGGACGTCACGGCGGATCAGCAGCTCAGCTAGCTCGCCCTGTGCTAGATTATTGGTTGCAAACTCGCCATAAAAATCCAATTCGTCCGCAAAACCATCAAATCAGTGGTGGACTCATGACAGCGGGGATTAAACCGGGTGAGTTGCCGAGTGACAGCACGCCACCCGCAGCAAATACAGCAGTAGCCCCACAAGGTCGTTCAGCAACCTCCGTACAAAGTACAACAGTAGCTCCGAACACTAACCATTCAGCTACTCCACCCCCTGCTACTGAAGAGCCAGACTAATTATGAAAAATCAACTTCGTATCATCGGGGGGGAATGGAAACGTCGCCAACTCCCTTTCGCCAATATTGAAGGTTTGCGCCCCACGCCTGATCGAGTCCGTGAAACTTTGTTTAATTGGCTTATGTGGGATGTGCAAAATACCAATGTTTTGGATATTTGTGCAGGTTCGGGTGCATTGGCATTCGAAGCTCTATCCCGTGGTGCTTCAAAAGTAGTGATGATTGAACCTGACCGCAGTCAAGCACAGTTTTTAACACAAAACTTAGAGCTCTTGAAAGTACCTAAGTCTCGTGCACAATTAAAAGTCTCAACAGCACAGCAAAGCTTGCCCAACCTAAAAGAACAGTTTGATTTGGTCTTTTTAGACCCGCCGTATAGCCTAGAGTTATGGGAACAATTGGCTCTCTTGGCTGACCCGCTGATTTCAAAGAATGGCTATATTTATATAGAAGCGGATCGTGAGTTAAATCTGCTAAGACTTCCAAGCTCCTGGGTTCAAGTAAAGAGCACCAAGGCTGGCACTGTACGTGCAGGCTTATTTCAAAAGACAGCATAAGCTACTAAAGCAAAGACATTTTATGTTTCGATATTTCAAAATTTTAGTAAAATCTATGTCGCTTTCGGCTGAACGAAATATCACTTACCCTATAAAATTTTCGGCATATATGCGATGACTTGGCTGGTCTTTATTTTAGGTGCAATGGTTGCTGGTTTTGTTCAGGGCTTAACGGGTTTTGCCTTTGCCTTAATTGCCATGTCATTTTGGGTATGGGTTTTAGCACCACAGCTAGCAGCACCATTAGTGGTTTTTGCTTCTGTATGGAGCCATCTTATCTCCTTAAAATCAGAATCATCTTTTCAGATCAATAAAAACCTTATTGCACCCTACGTTTTGGCTGGCATTTTAGGTGTTCCACTGGGAACCTATCTTTTAGATATTATTCAAGCGGATATGTTTAAGCTAATGCTTGGTATATTTTTAGTGCTTTGGTGTCCATTGATGCTCTTGAATCCACAAATTCGTTCTATTCAATCTTCAGGAAAATATGCCGACAGCTGTATTGGTTTTATTGGTGGCATACTCGGCGGTTTAGGCGGGTTTTGTGGCTCACTTCCTTCTGCTTGGGTCATGTTAAAAAATCTACCTAAAGAGCAGCAACGTTTTATTTTGAGACATTTTAATTTTGCGATCCAAGTATTCACACTATTTAGCTACCTACTTCGTGGAAATTTAAGCCTACAGCATTTACCCTATATGGGTATCTTGATTTTAAGTGTCAGTCTACCGGCCATGCTAGGTGCACGCTTATTTTATAAAATTTCTGAACGCCAATTTAAACAAATCGTACTGGGACTCTTATTTAGCTCAGGCTGTTTTTTATGTATCAGCTACCTTTTAAATCAGTAGCGGATTTTTAACATTTTATGACAAACGATCTAGACATTTAATTGTGTGCTTTCTGTCAAAATTGCCACTTCTTTAAGCAACTTACGATGTTTAAGCTTTCTCACTATTCACAAAAATTTATACAATAACGCCACTCTCAAAAACCATCTATTCAGCATATATGAAACCGTATTTTGCACTTTTTAGTCTTTGCTTTGTCAGTGCCTGCTCCATCAGCTCATCTAAAGAAATTAAACAAGCTGAAAAACTATTACAATATTTCGATTGTCAAAATATTGAACGTGACCAAACTGATCACAGCTCCATGACCAGTTTTCATGAACAAATACTTGCTAGCAGCAAACAAAAAGCCCAATCTTATGTAGAAAGCTATCAACATGGCGATAAAATCTTTGACCTGCCACTACCTGAAGTTATAGAAACCCAGCTACAAAACTACACTACAGCCTGTCAATCTTTAGGTGGCGTTTTACCGACCACGGCTCAAGACACACCTTAAAATTTTGGACAAATAAAAAGACAGCATGCGTGCTGTCTTTTTTGATTTATCACTGATTATGCTTCAATTTCTTGTTTCATAGAATCTGAATGATAACGCGTATCTACACTAAACTTCTGCGGAAATTTCGCTGAAATTTCAGCGTAAAATGCCATAATCTCTGCCATATCTTTCTCATAGTCACCCGTAGGGTAAACAATTTTACCGATCCCCGTTTTTTTCTTTGCATAATCCATATAAGCCAATGCAATCGGCACACCTGCACTTATCGCAACATGGTAAAAACCTGTTTTCCATTGCTCCTGCTTAGCACGTGTTCCTTCTGGGGTGACTAACATGACTAATTTAGGATGTTCTTTAAAAAGATCACTCATCAATTGCACCATGCTTGGACGTGGTTCACCTTCATGTTTTGGACGGCGGTCAATACCAATTCCCCCCATAGCACGGACAAAAGGGCCAAAAGGCAACTTCATATAACTGTCTTTTATCGTGATACGGACATTCACCCCTAAGGCTTTTAGTGCCAAACGCGCATAGAGTGCATCCCAATTACTGGTATGTGGCGCTGCAATCATGACACATTGATTGATATTCAAATCCCAATGATTATCAATCTGCCACCCCATTAAGGTTAAACTTTGTTCTGCAAGCTTCTCGAACACAAAAAACACCACATTGCTAAAATTCGCGCAGATTCTAGCAATGCTGAAGATCAAATACATCGGATTTAGATCAATAAAACAGCAATTAATCTATAAATGTATATTTTATTTAATTCCAAATATTTCAAAAAATATCAGTCCATCACAAATCATGTCTGAATAAATGTGAATAATATCGTTTTATTCGAGATAGCCCTTCTCTTAAAAGTAATCAAAAAATGATGCAATTGAACCTTTTTGCTGACAACCGTATTTAATTGATTGATTCAGACTTTATTGAAATAAATGTAATGCGATAAGAGGTAACGACCTAGCCAATCTGAGCTAAATGTTAAAATAATCAAGCTCCTGGAATAACTTACCCAAATAAAAAATCCCCGCGAAATGCAGGGATTTTTTGATTAGCAACGCTAGGCGAGTATTTACATCATGCCGCCCATACCACCCATGCCACCCATATCAGGCATTGCAGGCTTGTCTTCTGGAACGTCAGTAATCATACATTCTGTAGTCAACATTAAACCTGCGACAGATGCAGCATGTTCAAGTGCAGAACGTGTTACTTTCGCAGGGTCAAGAATACCCATTTCTAGCATGTCACCATACTCAGACGTTGCAGCGTTATAACCAAAGTTACCTTGACCATTTTTCACGGCATTGATCACAACTGAAGGCTCATCACCCGCATTGGCAACGATTTGACGAAGTGGTGCTTCAATCGCACGACGTAAAATGTTGATACCTACATTTTGATCATCGTTTGCACCTGTTACGCCATCAAGCGCAGCTGCAGCACGTACCAGTGCAACACCACCGCCAGCAACCACACCTTCTTCAACCGCAGCACGTGTTGCATGCAATGCATCATCTACACGGTCTTTTTTCTCTTTCATTTCAACTTCAGTCGCTGCGCCAATTTTGATCACAGCTACACCGCCTGCCAATTTAGCAACACGTTCTTGAAGTTTTTCTTTGTCGTATTCAGACGTCGACTCTTCAATTTGCGCACGGATTTGAGTGACACGTTCAGCAATTTGAGTTGCATCACCAGCACCATCAACAATCACAGTGTTTTCTTTAGATACTGTAATTTTGTGCGCAGTACCTAAGTCTTGAAGAGAAGCTTGCTCTAAAGTCATGCCCACTTCTTCAGAAATCACAGTCGCACCAGTCAAGATTGCAATATCTTGAAGCATTGCTTTACGACGGTCACCAAAACCTGGCGCTTTAACCGCACATACTTTAATAATGCCGCGCATGTTGTTGACAACCAGTGTAGCTAAAGCCTCACCTTCAACATCTTCAGCGATAATTAAAAGTGGTTTACCTGTTTTAGCAACGGCTTCAAGCACAGTAATCAATTCACGAATGTTGCTGATTTTTTTATCAACAAGAAGAATGAATGGATTTTCAAGTTCTGCTGTTAAGGTATCTTGTTTGTTTGCAAAGTACGGGCTGATATAACCACGGTCAAACTGCATACCTTCAACAACGTCCAAAGCATCTTCAAAGCCTGAACCTTCTTCAACGGTAATCACGCCTTCTTTGCCTACGCGTTCCATTGCTTGTGCAATGAGTTTACCTACAGTTTCGTCAGAGTTTGCAGAGATTGAACCCACTTGTTCAATCGCTTTAGTATCAGAAGCAGGTTTTGCTGTTGCTTTAATTTCGGCAACCAATGCTTTAACTGCAAGGTCAATACCACGTTTCAAGTCCATTGGGTTCATGCCCGCAGTTACAGACTTGATGCCTTCATTTAAAATTGCTTGAGCAAGTACAGTTGCAGTTGTTGTACCGTCACCCGCGATGTCATTGGTTTTAGAAGATACTTCACGAACCAATTGAGCGCCCATGTTCTCAAATTTGTCTTTTAGAGAAATTTCTTTCGCAACAGTTACACCATCTTTAGTGATGTGCGGTGCGCCGAAAGAACGGTCGATCACAACATTACGGCCTTTAGGGCCTAAAGTCACTTTTACAGCATCTGCAAGTACGTTTACGCCTGCAATCATTTTAGAACGTGCTGAATCACCAAATTTTACATCTTTAGCTGACATGCTTAACTCCAAATATTCTTAAATTTTAATCAATTGTATTGCTTAAACAGCAAATGACCGTTCCGAATTAACCTTCAAGAACTGCTAAAATATCAGACTCTTTCATTACTAGAAGCTCTTCGCCTTCAACCTTAACTTTAGTGCCTGCATAAGCACCGAACAGTACATTGTCGCCCACTTTTACGTCTAAAGCACGAACGCCATTGTCTGTGATTTTGCCATTACCTACTGCAATAATTTCACCTTGAGCTGGCTGTTCAGCAGCAGAAGTGCTCAAAATCAAACCGCCAGCAGTTTTAGTTTCTTTCTCTACGCGGCGAATCACAACGTTGTCATGTAAAGGACGAATTTTGCTCATTTCTAACTCCATAGACATTTTCAGAATGTCATTGATTACGATGTGAAGATGACTTCTTATTCCTAGGTCATCAACAAAATTTTGATATGACACTTTTGTGGGGATGGAAAAAAGGGCTTCAAGGGCAAATACAAAATATTTTTATATTTTTGCGCTCTTTTTAAACAAACCTAATCAAAGTTTAGACACACAAATCAATCTGAGATATTTTTCTGCATCAACTCGAAGCGATTTATTGCAGAATTAAAGCTCAAATGCTGCACACCTGCATTATTTAAAATAATATTTAGGCTATTCGGTCGTCCACCATGTAAACGATAAGATGTCGCTGTTCCAGCATGAATATCCAACACCGGATGTGATGCTCCAAGTTGATAAATCTGATTCAGATCATAGACTGCTGGATGATGCAAATGCCCATGCAAGAGTCCATTTAAACCCTGTTGACTCCATTGCTCCAGCGCAATACGACCAAGCATTGGACAGTCTTTCACACCATGACTATGGTCTGGTGGCGTATAAAAAGGTTGATGAGCGGCGATCAGCTTTATTTTGTGTGCAGGTGCTTGTTGTAATTTCAGGTCAATCTCTTGAATTTGGCTCAGTGAAATATGCCCCCGTGTGTGGTAACGCCTCCGAATACTGTTCACGCCTATGACATAAAAGTGTTCAGTTTCTAAGGTGTTTTCCATCCCCCCAAAAAACAGTTGATAACGTGCAAAGGGATTAAAAAAACGATTCCAAATATGGTACAGCGGGATATCATGATTTCCTGGCACCACCAAATACGGTAAATTCAAACTGTCTAAAAACTGCCGACAAGCATAAAACTGAATAAACCGTGCACGCTGGGTTAAATCACCACTGACCACTACAGCTTCAAAAGGATGTTCCTCACATAACAGATGAATAGCCTGCAAACAGGCTTCGCGTTCTGTGCCGAAATGTAAATCAGACAAATGTAAAATCATGCAGGAACCATGATATTCAGTGCATGTTTACGTACTGTAATTTTTAGAGGCGGTTTCATCATAATGATTTCACCATCTACGGCAACCGTAAGCTTGTTATGCTTTGAATGCACAATCACTTCATCTGCGGCAAAGCTATAAACATCGGAAGCCTGATCCAAATTGCCTTTAATCAGTTGCCACAAGGTTTTAAACAGTGTGCGTTTATCACTTTTTGCAACAACCACCCCTGCTACCTTTCCAGCTTCGGCAGCTTCTGCAATACGCAATTTCATTTCAGCCAATTGAAGCTGATTATTTCCAAAGAAAATCAATGGCGTTTTAACAGGATAAAGCTGCCCATCAACTTCAACCTCAAGTTTTAACTCTTTACGGTTACGAATAAGAACATCCAATGCCGAGGTATACGCATGCAATGGAAAACGTCCAAAATGCTGATTAAACTGTTCTCGCTTTTGAATAAATAAAGGATATAACCCTAAGCTGGCATTGTTCAGGTAAATGTGTTGATTGAGCTGTGCCACATGCACAGAACGCGTTTTCCCCGTGCCAATCACATGTGCCGCTTCTAATAAATCTAGCGGGATATTCAAGACCCGTGCGACATAGTTAAATGTACCTAAAGGCAATATTCCCATAGGAATATCAGTACCCATTA
Organism: Acinetobacter sp. SW-226; assembly: GCF_055632855.1. Classification (NCBI taxonomy): domain Bacteria; kingdom Pseudomonadati; phylum Pseudomonadota; class Gammaproteobacteria; order Moraxellales; family Moraxellaceae; genus Acinetobacter; species Acinetobacter sp. SW-226. Next base: position 2,561,759 of record NZ_CM145752.1, read on the forward strand.
GCTTTGAAGCGACTGCATTTAATGTTCCGTCTCCACCTGCAGCAACCACAACACCTATATGTTCTGCTTGTCGATGACGTAATAAAACCTCTTGCATCATCTGATCAAAGTCCATGCACTCACTTAACTCAAATGACTGTATTTCAAAACCAGCAGTACTCAGATCGGCTAGCAGTTGTTCATACACTTCATCTTTATTTGTGGCATGAAAACCTGATTTTTTGTTATAAATAAGTGACAAAGGTTTTAACTGCTCAGACATCCCGCACTCTTCCATAAAGTAATTACTCTATTTTTGTCCAAAAATTCAACAGTTAACAGTTTGGTTATGTAAAAATCAAATGACGTTCATTTATTTAATCAATAATAAATCTCAATCACAAAATATTTATAAACCATTGTTTTTAATTTAAATATTTTAAATGAATAATACTCATAAATATAATAAATACATCAAATAAAGCAAGAAAATTAAAGTAAAATATTGTTTTTTAATAATTAAAATGAAATACCTTTACAAAATTGTTCATAATTTAGATACGGCTTTGGTCTTATTTTTTTTATCAAATTATGCTTTAATACAGCCACTTTTTTTTCATCTTTTCATCTCAGCAGTAAATCTATTGTTGAGATTGTACTTTGTACAACTGTGTACATATTTGAGATAGGCCTCACCATGACCCAAGTGAACGCACCAGAATTCGTTCGTCACCCTAAGCTTATTGCATGGGTGGAAGAAATTGCAAAATTAACAAAACCAGCGAAAATTGAATGGTGTGACGGTAGCGAAGAAGAATATCAACGTTATATCGACTTGATGATCGCTAACGGCACGATGCAAGCGCTTAACCAAGAAACACATCCTGGTTCTTATCTTGCAAATTCTGACCCTTCTGACGTTGCTCGTGTTGAAGGTCGTACATACATCTGCTCTGAAAAACAAGAAGATGCTGGCGCAACAAACAACTGGGAAGAGCCTGCTGAAATGCGTGCTCGTCTAAATGGTTTGTTCGACGGTTCAATGGCAGGTCGTACTTTATATGTAGTACCGTTCTCTATGGGTCCTTTAGGTTCTCATATTGCACACATCGGTATCGAACTTACTGACTCTCCTTATGTAGCAGTCAGTATGTCTAAAATGGCTCGTATGGGTAAAGCTGTTTATGACGTATTAGGTACTGATGGCGAATATGTTCCTTGTGTTCATACAGTAGGTGCTCCACTTGCGATCGGCGAAAAAGACGTGGCTTGGCCTTGCAATCCTGAAAAATGGATCGTTCACTATCCAGAAACACGTGAAATCTGGTCTTATGGTTCAGGTTACGGTGGTAACGCATTGTTAGGTAAAAAATGCCTAGCTTTACGTATTGCTTCTTCTATGGGTCGTCAACAAGGCTGGTTAGCTGAACACATGCTGATCCTTGGCGTAACAAATCCACAAGGCGAGAAACACTACATCGCAGCAGCATTCCCTTCTGCATGTGGTAAAACGAACTTTGCTATGTTGATTCCACCAGCGGGTTACGAAGGTTGGAAAATTGAAACCGTAGGTGACGATATTGCTTGGATCAAACCAGGTGAAGATGGTCGCTTATATGCGATCAACCCTGAAGCTGGTTTCTTTGGTGTAGCGCCTGGTACAAATACCAAGACGAACCCAAACTGTATGGCAACATTAACTAAAGATGTTATCTATACCAACGTTGCTGTAACAGACAACGGTGAAGTATGGTGGGAAGGTCTTTCTAAAGAAGTGCCTGCTAACCTAACTAACTGGAAAGGTCAACCGCACACTGGTGAAGAAAAAGCAGCTCACCCGAATGCACGCTTTACTGTTTCAGCAGGTCAATGTCCTTCTATTGATGCTGACTGGGAAAACCCAGCAGGCGTACCTATTTCTGCATTCATCTTCGGTGGCCGTCGTGCGGACACAGTGCCTCTTATTTCAGAAGCATTTGACTGGGTGGATGGTGTTTATAAAGCTGCAACTATGGGCTCTGAAACAACTGCAGCTGCTGTAGGTCAACAAGGTATCGTTCGTCGCGACCCATTCGCAATGCTTCCATTTGCGGGTTACAACATGGCGGATTACTTCTCTCATTGGTTAGAACTTGGTGAAGAAGTTGCAGCAAAAGCAAAAGCTGCAGGCAACAAACTCCCAGGCATTTACAACGTGAACTGGTTCCGTCGTGATGCTGAAGGTAACTTTGTATGGCCTGGTTTTGGTCAAAACATGCGTGTTCTTGAGTGGATCATTGACCGCTGTGAAGGCCGTGCTGATGCTGTTGAGACTCCAATTGGTTTAGTACCAACTTATGAGCAATTAAACTGGACAGGTTCTGACTTTACTAAAGCTCAATTTGAACTTGTGACTTCTCAAGATAAAGATCAATGGATCAAAGAAATTGAAAGTCATACTGAGTTGTTCAATAAACTTGGTGAGCGTTTACCGGCTGCTCTTAAAACTCGTCAAAACGAACTTTTAGAAGCTGTGAAAAAATCTGCTTAACCTTTAAATTAAACTCTCAAAAAAGACCGCATAAGCGGTCTTTTTTCAATCTTTCAAATATTTTAAAAATTTAACTTTATAAATCAAAAAGAAACATCAAAGGGGAAAACTATGTTCAAAACACTCATGCTAACCATCAGTCTAGTTGGTGTATCAAGCCTAGCAATGGCTCAAACTGAACCAACAACAACATCTACACTGCACGTCTGCGCCATTAAAGGTACTCCAGACTCTACTCAATTTGACATTAAAAAACGCATTAAAGTTGCTAAAGGCACTTATGGCAGTGTGGAAGAACTTTATCCACGCTTTGCTGAACGCGCGCACCAAGTGGGTGGCAATGTGGTGATTAATTACAATGCAAGCCAACGATTTGGATTCTGGCCTTGGCGTATTGTTCGTCCAGTGGTTTGGGGTACTGCTGTGAAATGGAAAACACCTGTGGACTGCAAACAATTAGGTGGTATTGAAATCTAAGCTTAAAAAGCCGCGCAGCAAGCGGCTTTTTTTAATCCCAATGCTCTACTTTTAAGAAGATAAACATCAATGCAAGACTAGGCAGCATCACCCTGCACACGACGCTGATGTAAATCATGTAGATACATATCTAAACTTCGGACTTCAGCTATATTGAGTTTCATACCCAGCTTTGTTCTTCGCCAGAGAATATCTTGGCTATGCCTAGCCCATTCAACTCTATATAAATAATCAACCTCTTGCTGATATAGACCATACCCAAATGACTGCCCTAAATCCTGCATAGTCTTCTTCTCATCTAGCATCTGCCAAACACGACAGCCATAGGTTTTAGCCCAACGCTGTGCAGTATGTAAATCCAAACCTTGAATACTCTGCATTAATTCTGTCCGCAATAATTCCACTGAATCAAAATCCTCCGCACCCGGTAATTTTGCTTGCAGCGTCCATTCTGCTTTCATCTGAGGAAAATACCGTTTGAGCTGAGATAATGCTGCTTCTGCTAGCTTTCGATAAGTTGTTAACTTTCCACCGTATACTGTCAAAAGAGGTGCTTCGTGTTCTCTTTCATTCGACAGTGCAAGGACATAATCACGGGTTATTTTAGAAGCCTGTGCGCTTTCATCATCATACAGCGCCCGAACACCAGCATAGGTAGAAATGACATCATCAAGCTGTAATTGCAGCTTAAAATGATCGTTAATAACATCTATTAGATATGCCGTTTCTTGTTCGGTAATGTGTACATGATTTGGATCACCCTCAAACTCTAGGTCTGTTGTCCCAATCAAACTGTATTCATCTAAATAAGGGATCACAAAAACAATACGCTGATCATCATTTTGCAGGATAAAAGCGTGATGTTCGGGGTATAAGCGCTTCACAACAATGTGACTGCCTTGTACTAATCGAATTCCAGCTTTGGGCGTTTGAAGCAACTGCTGTTGAATAAAATCAGTGACCCATGCACCTGTAGCATTCACCAAAACTCTTGCCTTAATTTGATATTGTTGTTTTTGATGTTCTAAGGTTAAACACCACACACCCTCTTGCTGAGTTGCAGAAACACAGCGGGTCTGTGTTCGAATCTGCGCTCCTAGTTCATGTGCTTGCAATGCATTGACCACCACTAACCGAGCATCATCTACGGTACAGTCAGAGTATTCAAAACCACGACTGATCGTTTCCTTTAGTGGACTATCAGCATTAAAATAAATTAACTCAGAACCTTCAAGAGTTTCTCGTTTTGCCAGATAATCATAAATAAATAAGCCCGAACGAATTAGCCATGCTGGGCGCAAATACGGTTGATGTGGCATGATAAAACGCATGGGATGGATCAAATGTGGCGCTTTTTTTAATAAGACTTCACGCTCAAGTAATGCTTCACGAACTAAACGAAATTCTTTTTGTTCCAGATAACGCAATCCACCATGGATGAGTTTGCTACTCGCTGAAGACGTATGACTAGCTAAATCATCTTTTTCGCAGACGAAAACATTTAAGCCACGACCAACAGCATCATTTGCAATTCCCACTCCATTGATTCCAGCTCCAACAACGGCAATGTCATAAATTGCATTTGTGTCTTGCATATCAACCTCTTTACTTAGCATATATTCTTGTTTTTCTTAATCTCAACTTAACATCAAAATCAGACCTTGTCATACCGAAAAGATGATTCCACCGTACAAAAACATCACTTTCCTTAACAGATCAGCTCTCCCACATCTTTTTCTCTGTACACGACAAAAATAGATAACTCATTGAAATAATGTCACAATAATTGTTTTCTAACGACGAATACTATGACACATCTCAATGAGTTATATCTTATCTTAAACAAATATCTAAAATGGAACAAGTCACATTTAAAGTGCTTTGCGCTCATCATGCTTGTGATTATTTTAAAGCAAACATGTAATCTTTCTTCTGCATCTAAAGCCTTGCCCATCAAGTGCTTACCACAATCATTTTATCGACGTATGCAGCGCTTCTTTGCAGGTCAGTATTTCGATTATCGTCAAATTTCTCGGTTGATTTTCAATATATTTTCATTCGACAAAGTGCAACTGACTTTAGATAGAACCAATTGGAAATGGGGAAAACGAAATATTAATATCCTGATGCTCGCGATCGTTTATCGTGGAATAGCGATACCTATCCTTTGGACATTGCTTAATAAACGTGGAAATTCAGATACGAAAGAGCGCATTGCTTTGATTCAACGCTTTATCTCCATTTTTGGTAAAGACCGTATTGTGAATGTGTTCGCAGACAGAGAGTTTATCGGTGAGCAGTGGTTTACATGGTTAATTGAACAAGACATCAACTTCTGCATTCGTGTTAAAAACTTCATTGTCACCAATCATTTAGGAAAGAATCATAAAATTAGTGATTTATTTCGCCATCTTAAAGTTGGTCAAATTGAATGTCGTAAACGACGGATTTTGGTTGGTCGGGTGAAACTATATATAAGTGCACTACAGTTAGAAAATGGAGAGCTTTTACTCGTCGTTTCTCCTCAGTTTAATGCCAATGCTATTCAGGATTATGCATTACGCTGGGAAATTGAAACCTTATTCAGTTGTCTCAAAGGACGCGGGTTTAATCTTGAAAATACGCGCTTGACAGACCCTAGACGAGTGAAAAAATTGATTGCGGTGTTAGCTATAAGCTTCTGTTGGTGTTACTTAACGGGTGAATGGCAACATGATCAAAAAAAGCGATAAAAATAAAGAAGCATGGACGACTCTCAATGAGTTTATTTCGCTATGGTTTAGACTATGTTCAAATGGCGATTCAGCGTTTAATTGGTTTTGGGAAAAAAGAAGAGTTTAAGGAAATTTTGGCAATTTTAAGAAGGCAGAAGCCTGATAGGATAAGGGTTCTGTGAAATTTGTCGTGTACAGAGCATCTTTTTACAAATTAATGCTTCTTTTTTATGATTCGGTTCAATATTTGAATAACATTCAAACAAAAAGTGATATTTCCACCAAATAAAAATTCTTTTTAATTTTGTATAAAGCAGCCTAAACCGTTGTATTTTAATTGACTATTCACATTTTACCGATTACCAAGATACTGTTTTAAATAAGTAAAATTATTATTTTCCATTGAAAAACTAATATTAATTAGAAAAACTTAACAGCCCATAAATCATGCGATTTTTTAGACTAAAGTCGAATGAACTATCTAAACAAGGGGCGTATAACAAAAAAGAATTTATTGTTTAATCTAAAAATATATTGTTTTAACTTTTATAATCCAAAAAGTTAAAAGATGTATTTTTCCGAACTTCTCTTTGGAAAATCTTTGTGACTGATTTATCTTCCCAAGCAGCTCCAGTAAGCCTCGACAAAAAGACACGTTTAAAGTCAATTTTAGGCGGTTCAGCAGGTAATCTCGTTGAATGGTATGACTGGTATGTCTATGCAGCATTTACATTATATTTTGCGCCCCAGTTTTTTCCTGAAGGAGATGACACGGTCAAATTACTGCAAGCCGCTGCGGTATTTGCACTTGGGTTTCTCATGCGCCCAATCGGCGCATGGATCATGGGTATTTATGCCGACCGCAAAGGACGTAAATCAGGCCTAACATTATCTGTGTCTTTAATGTGTGTGGGGTCTTTAATTATTGCCTGCGCGCCCACCTATGCAAGTGTCGGCATGCTCGCACCTGCCCTATTGCTCTTTGCACGCTTATTACAAGGTTTAAGTGTTGGCGGTGAATATGGCTCTAGTGCCACTTACTTAACCGAAATGGCAGGTAAAAACCATCGCGGCTTTTTCTCTAGTTTCCAGTATGTGACCCTCATTTCAGGACAATTACTCGCTCTGTGCGTGTTGATTATCTTACAACGCAACATGACTGAAACCCAGTTGTCTGAATGGGGTTGGCGTATTCCATTCTTTATTGGTGCCGTTCTTGCAGTTGTGGTGTTCTGGATTCGTCGTGGTTTGGTTGAAACACAATCATCGAAAGATGCACAAGAACAAGCTAAAAATGGTGGCCCCAAATCAAGTGCTTTGGCATTGTTTACCAAATACCCACGACAAGCTTTTACAGTCATTATGCTGACTGCAGGTGGAACGCTGGCATTCAATACTTTCACCACCTATTTACAAAAATACTTGGTCAACACCTCTGGTTTTGAAAAAACTACAGCGACTGAAATTACCACAGCAGCCATCTTTATTTTTATGCCGTTACAACCCGTAGTTGGTGCACTATCCGATAAGATTGGTCGTAAACCCATTATGATTACTTTCGGTGTTTTAGGCGTACTGTTCACGATTCCAATCTTTAACGGCCTAGGCTCAACCAGTAGCCCAACCACTGCTTTTATGCTGTGTATGAGCGGTATGGTAATTGTGACAGGTTATACTGCCATTAATGCTGTCGTGAAAGCAGAGCTGTTTCCTGCGCACATTCGTGCACTAGGTGTTGCCCTGCCTTATGCCATTGCCAATACGGTTTTTGGTGGTACAGCAGAGTTAGTTGCTTTAAGTTTTAAAAATGCTGGGCATGAAAACTATTTCTTTTATTACATTACATTTATGATCGGATTATCCTTACTGACTTATATTTTCATGAAAGACACCAAAAAGCACAGCATGATTACCGATCACTAATCCTTTTGCTTGTTGCATATCTGAAAGATTAAAAGTCTAAATGCCTTCATTCCATGAAGGCATTTTTTATTTATCAGGGGAAAGTTTTACTCAAACTAGATCAATTGAAATATCGTGAATTAAACTTGTGTATGGCATACTAAGAACAAGAATAATGTTAGGAACTTTTTACATGAAAAATACGTATAAATTTTTAGGTTTAAGTTGTATTGTTTTAGCAGTATCTGCATGCCAAAGTACACCTCGCCAATACAATGGCAATGTTGGCTATCAAATTGAACAACAGTCTGGAACTAGTGCTACGCTTGCTTATACACTTGCAGCACGTAAAAATCAGCAGCTGGATGAAAACAAACTCCAACATGCGTGCCAAAAGGTTTTAGGTTCACAGAAAAACTATAAATTGACGATTTTAAGTATCAATGAGATTCCAAATACTGCCGCAGATATGCCTCAATATGGTCGTCAAATTGGACAAACTCGCGCTACATTTGGTTTAAGTAACACACCGGACTTACACCAAGGTGAAAATTTTGCCACACGTGAAGCACTTGAAACACGACCGAGCACATTACATGTAGTACGCTATACCTGCTCATAAATCGCTTAGACTCATGAAAAGGGCTACTGCCCTTTTTGAGTTTCTAAAGTTCGATAAAAACTTACATTACGAAACTCAGGTGATTCATCTAAGTCTGGCCACGTTGTTGCACTGCGTTCATCCAACTTTATGTACTGCGGATGGCTGAAATTTTTAACACGACTATCTGCCACCCAAACCTCTGGTGCAAACTTTAAAAACTCATCTAAAAAGAAACGATTGCATTGGTCATATAAAACATCAGCAGCCAACAAAACATCAACTTGCTCTGCTTTGTAGAGATCAATTAAATATTCCAGCTCTACATTATTTAGTTCCGCATTGGCACGACAAGCATCTAAACTCACTTGGTCAATGTCACAGCAAATCACGCGCTTTGCACCCGCAATTTTGGCTGCAATCGCAACCACTCCTGAACCTGCACCGAAGTCCAACACCACTTTATCCTGAACATGATGTGGTTCAGCCAGTAACCATTGCGCCATTGCTAGACCTGAAGCCCAGCAAAAGATCCAATATGGCGTTTCATTCCAAATACGCCGAATGATTTCATCATCCAATTTATCGGTTGGAAATACTGGAGGAATGAGCCACAGTGAAATGGGTGTTTCAGGAAGTTGCTGAGCTAAAAGCTCACAATTTGGAATCACCTCATGCAAGGCTTGAAGTAAATGATCTGGGGCTTTGGGGAATTGGAAAGTACAGCTCATAAGTCATTGAGTACTTTTATGCTTTTACTGCGGGGTCCTGCAGCTAAAGTTTGGATTGAGGAATTAGCCTTCGGCTAGACCTACTTTTGTTTTGGCAAAAGTAGGCAAAACCATAGTCATTCGCTGAACTCGTTAAATGCCACCATCTATTTAAAATAGTCGCAGAAACATTAAATAATAAAGTCTTAGCTCAAACAACAGCGAATGACGTTATCGTGTATCCAATACTCGCTTTGAGGAAGTATTAGACTACTTTAAATAATTAACCTAAAGCCTTCTCAGCCGCTTCAACCGTTTGACGAATCAATGTCGTAATGGTCATTGGGCCAACACCACCTGGAACTGGTGTGTACGCAGAAGCCACTTCTTCAATACCGACCAATTGAATGTCGCCTACACCACCACCATCACGTGGATGGAAACCTGCATCAACAACCACAGCGCCTTGTTTAATCCAATCTTTTTGGATCAATTCAGCCTTACCCACAGCACCCACGATAATATCCGCTTGCTTCACAAAGCTCGCCAAATCTTGAGTACGGCTATGGCAAATCGTCACAGTTGCATTGGCTTCAAGCAACATTGCCGCCATTGGTTTACCTAAAATTGCAGAACGACCTACAACAACCGCATGTTTACCCGCGATTTCAATGTTGTTTTCTTTCAGAATCGTCATAATACCTGCAGGAGTTGCAGAGCCATAAGCAGCCTCACCCATAGCCATACGACCAAAACCAAGACAGGTTACGCCATCCACATCTTTTGCAAGAGAGATTGCATCAAAACATGCACGCTCATCAATCTGTTCAGGCACTGGATGTTGCAGCAAAATACCATGTACATCAGGATTTGCATTCAACTTTTCAATTTCAGCTAACAATTGCTCAGTCGTGGTTTCTTTAGGTAATTCAACTTTAAGCGAGTCCATACCAACGCGGCGGCAAGCATTTCCTTTCATACGCACATAAGTTGCAGATGCACCATCGTCACCCACCAAAATTGTTGCAAGAATTGGGGTACGACCTGATTTTGCTTTTAGCACTTCTACGCGAGTTAACAAGTCAGCTTCAATTTGTTTTGCCAATGCACGACCATCTAAAACTAATGCCACGGCACATCTCCAAGTGTTGATATGAATCAATTTTGCACATAATACATGATTATTTTGAATATTTTTCGCGATATGCTGTTTTTATGCGCATACGAATGAAAGTCCTATTGTTTTTTTTTCAGAGCTTGCTAATATACGCATCAACAAGACGCGGCGGGGTGGCAGAGTGGTCATGCAGCGGACTGCAACTCCGTGGACGCCGGTTCGATTCCGACCTCCGCCTCCATCTTGTTAAAGCCCGAGTGGTGAAATCGGTAGACACAGGGGATTTAAAATCCCCCGCCCACAAAGCGTGCCAGTTCGAGTCTGGCCTCGGGCACCATTCTTATACTTCTAAGTATGGTGCATATAAAGAACCCAGCGTTAAGCTGGTTTTTTTATGCCTAGAAAAAATACAATACAAAAAGGAGAGCACAATGACCCTCTTAAAACAACATATTGCCATTCATGATTATAATGGTGGCAATAAATAATGCTTTAGATCTTGTTCTAATTTTTGTTGAAAATGTGCGGGTTCAATAATTTTGATATATGGAATCCAATAACGCACCAAAGGTAAAAGTTGCATTTCATGACAAATTTTACAGGCAATTAATAAGCTGCCCGTCGTATCCTCCAATATGATTTGTTGTTCAGGCAATAACAGACGTTGCTTAAAATACAAAGCAACCTCAGGTCGCACAGATATTTTCACGGTTTGCTTGTGCTTACCAAACCAAATTCCCTCACTAAGTTCTAATTGCATCAACACTTCTGGATGATGTTGAAATAACTCATTTTCATGCAAAGTCGCTTGGTCTATTTTACTTAAACGGTATGCGCGTAATTCATCACCTACAGCAGCAGCTAAATACCAACTTCCCTGATGGTGAATTAAACGATATGGATCAACATGTCGCCAACGATCATTATAAAAAAAGCTGATTTTTTGTCGATTATGAATAGCATCTGCGAAAACCTGAAAATGTTCAGAGAACTCTCGTGCATTTTCAAAACAATAACCCTTAGCTGAAAAAATTTGGCTAGAGCGTTCATCAAGTAAATGGCGAAGAAATGACATATCCAAAGATGGATACAGCTCGGTTATTCCTGAAAGTTGAGCAAAATTCTGAATATCTTGTAACTTAAAACGCCCAAGATAAAGAGGATCTAGAAAATACTTTTTGGTGCTTTCATCCTGTAGTAAAGGTAAATATGTATTGAGACGATCAAAATCTCGCTCTATCGTTCTCGTGCTGACCTGAAACTCATGTGCTAGTTCTGCAACCCCTAATTGATACCCAGTATTTAATTTAGTCAAAATATTCGCTAAACGCTCCGCAAGGCGTTCATGTGTTGAAGCTTTACGCTTCATATTGCCCTCGCTGCACAATCAATGTTGTGTATTTTTAGTTTAATAGCCACTCATCATATTCAACATAAAGAATTGAATAATATTGATTAAATAAAAATGATCAACTTTACAGCTATCTCATGTTTTTATCAGAATGATCACTTTTGTTTAAATTTCTTTTTTAAGTCCGACTGTTGATGAGCTAAGCGTTCGATATAACGCTCAAAATGAATTAAGGCTTTATACAGCTTGTGCAAGTCATTAGGCAAAACTCGATTATGAATCACAGACCTATGCAGACGTTTAAGCGCACGAAAACCTTGTGAATGTGTGTACGATGTCGATAAAATTTTCATGACCACCCTCTTCTCTGTTTTATTTTTCATTTAAAACCACGTAAATTTGTCAGGTTTAAATTTAGCTGCAAATTTACACCGCAGTTTTGACAGGTTGTGTCGTACAGTTATCATTTTTTAATATTTGGTAAATTATTTCATTTTTTCAATATATTATTTTGATTGTTTTGTAAAAATTTCGGCAAAAGAAAAGCCGACATGATGTCAGCTCTACTTTTTATTTTATATAAATATTCTCTGTACACGACAAAAATAGATAACTCATTGAAATAATGGCATAATACTTGTTTTCTGACGACGAATATGATGACACATTTCAATGAGTTACATCTCATCTTAAACAAATATCTAAAGTGGAACAAGTCACATGTAAAATGTTTTACACTGATTATGATTGCATTAATTGTAAAACAGACCTGTAATCTTTCTTCTGCATCTAAAGCCTTACCCATCAAGTGCTTACCACAATCATTTTATCGACGTATACAACGCTTCTTTGCAGGTCAGTATTTTGATTATCGTCAAATTTCTCAGTTGATTTTCAATATGTTTTCATTCGACAAAGTGCAACTGACTTTAGATAGAACCAATTGGAAATGGGGAAAACGAGATATCAATATCTTGATGTTAGCCATCGTCTATCGTGGAATAGCGATACCTATTGTTTGGACATTGCTCAATAAACGTGGAAATTCAGATACAAAAGAGCGTATTGCTTTGATTCAACGCTTTATCTCTATTTTTGGTAAAGACCGTATTGTGAATGTGTTCGCAGACAGAGAATTTATCGGTGAGAAATGGTTTACATGGTTAATTGAAAATGACATCAACTTCTGTATACGTGTTAAAAAAACTTTATTGTGACCAATCACTTAGCCAGGAATCATAAAATTAGTGATTTATTTCGTCATCTTCAAGTTGGTCAAACTGAATGTCGTAAACGACGTATTTGGGTTGGTCGAGTGAAACTGTATATTAGTGCGCTACGATTAGAAGATGGGGAACTTTTACTTGTTGTTTCTCCTATGTTTAATGCTTCTGCTATTCGTGATTATGCATTACGCTGGGAAATCGAAACCTTATTTAGTTGTCTCAAAGGACGTGGATTCAATCTTGAAAATACTCGTTTAACAGACCCTGGACGAGTCAAGAAATTGATAGCAGTGCTAGCTATCGGTTTCTGTTGGTGCTATTTAACAGGTGAATGGCAACATGATCAAAAAAAGCGATAAAAATAAAGAAGCATGGACGACTCTCAATGAGTTTATTTCGCTATGGTTTAGACTATGTTCAAATGGCGATTCAGCGTTTAATTGGTTTTGGGAAAAAAGAAGAGTTTAAGGAAATTTTGGCAATTTTAAGAAGGCAGAATCCTGATAGGATAAGGGTTCTGTGAAATTTGTCGTGTACAGAGATAAATATTACAGAACTTTTACAACAACTTTACCCACGTGCTCACCCGTATCCATACACGCATGCGCCGCTTGAATCTGATCGAACTCAAAAGTTTGATAAATCATCGGTAAGCACTCACCTCTAGCCCATAACGGTGCCACATGATCTTGTAAACCTTGTGCAATCTCAGCCTTCTCAGCCGTATTTCGTGCACGCATGGTTGAACCAGTAATCGTTAAGCGCTTCATCATAATTTGACCCAACTTAACCTCTTTAGCCTTTGCTCCACCCAAAAAGGCAATATAGACCAAACGCCCGTCACGACGGAGTAGATTTAAATTCTTTTCTAAATACGGGGCGCCCACCATATCTAAAATAACATCAACTCCACCATTATCCGTTTTCTCATTAATCACGTGTTCAAAATCTTGCGTCTTATAATTGATGGCATCTGTCAAGTTCGCAATGGCTTGAACTTTTTCATCTGTGCCAACTGTGGCAAAGGTTTGAATACCCAATGACTTACACAACATAAGTGCTGTCGTACCAATACCACTACTTCCACCATGTACCAATACAATTTCGCCCGCTTTGGCTTTACCCATTTGAAATACATTCGCCCAAACTGTGAAAAAAGTCTCAGGAATAGCCGCAGCTTCAACAAAGCTTACATTTTCTGGAATATGTAAAGTTTGACTTTGTGGAACCACACAATACTCTGCATAACCACCACCATTAGTCAAACCACAAACCTTATCCCCGACTTTAAATTGTGTAACGTCTGTACCAACAGCAACAACTTCGCCTGCAACCTCAAGTCCTGGGACTTGTGTTACCCCAGGTGGCATCGGATATAAGCCCTGACGTTGTAGAATGTCTGGACGGTTAATACCAAATGCATGCACCTTCACCAAAACTTCATCAGCTTTTGCTTCTGGGATCGTCACTGTTTCATAAGCTAACTTATCCACACCGCCCGGCTCAGTAATAATGACCTGCTGCATTGTTGTTTGTGACATGATTTATTCCCTACGCTTTGAATATTTTTCAAGTTTCATCGACGTATTTGATCATAGAAGTAAACTGAAATGAAGAACACAGTACTTATGTATAGTCTATTCACTATTTTTCGCTGTGATATTCCACGCTCAAATCAGAATCAAAGCAAAAAGATTTTCAGCCCATAAACAACAGCCTTTAAAACATCATCTAAACCATGTTTATTCAAAGTACAATGCTTATCAACCAAATAACTTGAGTTTTAAGATTGATCTGGCAGATGCACAAACCGCATTAGAAATTTACGGACGAGAGGCAAAAACAGCATAATCAGAGGAAATGCAATCAGCCAAGATAAACTCCAGCTTTTTAACCAAAGCTGAAATAAGCCATCCACCAAACCCTTATTCAACAATAAATTAAACGCAGAAATTGAGCCACTCATTAGCCCTGAAAGTAGTAACGGCATCAACCAATTCAGATGTTTGATATGAATTTTTAGGCGCGTATTCAACATAAATGACCCAATTAAAAATTAACCTTGCTTCTGCGTTTTAACGGTTTGTTTTAACGCCTTCATAAATTGCCCGAACTGAGGCATGAAATCTTTAAATAATGGAAGCTCTTTATGCTCCAGCATCACTTCACTAAATAGCTTTAAGCCAACAGCAAATGATTTTGCAGCTTCATCATCAAGCATTTGACTGCTTTGAATCATCTCTAACACTTTAAAAATGTCGTCGTGGTTATAGCTGTTAAAACTTAAAATATCGGTGTAACTAGACGGGTTACCTTGCGCATCGGCAATATGTTTGAGTGTAACTTCATAACGATGTTGTTTCATTTTATTCTCCTAGAGACATGCAATATTCACTGCAGCCCGATCAACTTCCGCAGCAATCGCCCGAATTTGTTCAGGACTCAATTCGCTATGCTGAATCTTAAGCCGTAGAGAAGCTTTTAGTTTTTCCATAGCACGTTTAATATCAAGATATTGCTCATTATTTTGAATTTGTTTACGGGTATCAAAACGCACCAAAATTTTCTCAACCCCCCCTTGCTCAGCCTCAAGATGTTGCAAACCCAAGGCCGTTATACAGTATTGCTTACGTTTATCCTCACCCAATTCAACGCGAACAAACTGTTGCTCTTCTAAATAGTTCAAAGTTGGATAGATGGTTCCTGCACTTGGACAATAGCCTCCTCCTACAATCTCACCGATGTCTTTAATAATGTCGTAACCATATTTGGGTGCCAACGAAATAAGATGCAGTGCTAAGAGCTTCATTTGTCCTGTTTCAAATAAACGTCGCTTACGTAAAACAGGAGATCCGTCCAATTCGACAATAGCTTCAGACTCAAGAGCATTCGACATACATAAGATACAACTTAAAATTATTAAGATATATCTTAGTGTGTTTTTAGATTATTTCAAGCACTAAATTTCAAACTAAAAATCATCATTAAAAAGTGAAGAATTTGAATGGCTAAGCGTTAAAACATAAATCAATACATTCGATCTCATTGATGTAAACACCCAATATCGTTAAAATTTGCGTTATGTCTTTGCGCCTATACACTCAAGTAAACGCAGACCAATAGCTTAAAACTTAGAATTAATTACAATGACAGATCAACTCAGAAAAAAATTTGAAAACCTACAACTCAATGCTGGGCAAGGGAAGATCAGCGCATTTCTTTCTATGTCCTTAGGGTTTTTGGGTATTTTTGCTGCCTTATGTTTTTTGTTTCCTAGCGTCCTAACCACACCTGAACTACGCCCGCTTTATAGTAAACACTATGATGCTTTTTACTACGCCTTGCTGTTTGGTATTGTCGTCAGTGCTGGTTTTGGTACTTATAGTGCAATCATTAAACAGAATAAATACGGTTTTTATGGTTTATGTATCACCATTTTGGCAGCTGTTTTAGGTTGTGGCTTAATCAAAGCACCGATATTACCTGCGCTACCGTTTTATGCAGGTTTTGATTATTTTGTTATTACTTTAATCATCCTTGCTTTGGTTTTTATCCCGCTTGAAGGATTCTTTGCAAAAAATACTGAACAGAAAATCCTGCGCGTCGGCTGGGTCACAGACATGAAATATTTCATGTTTAGCCATATTGGCATTCAGCTTTTTTCGTTTTTAACGGTTATGCCTATTCAGTATTGGATTACGCATATTCCCAATAACCCAATAGCGCCTTATGTACAAGCGCAGCCCATCTGGTTGCAGTTTATTGAGTTATTGATTGTGGTGGACTTCACCACCTACTGGTTGCATCGTGCGATGCATGAAGTGAATTTCTTATGGCGCTTTCATGCCATTCACCATTCAACCGAACAAATGGACTGGCTAGCCTCTTCACGCTTACACATCGTTGAAGTGTTAATGACTCGTTTTATCGCAACTTTACCAATTTTCTTGTTAGGCTTTCATACCTCTGCAGTATTTGCTTATTTGGTCTTTATTTCTTTCCATGCCATTTTTATTCACTCCAATGTACGTTTCCGCTTTCCTTATCTGCGCTGGTTAATCGCAACGCCTGAATTCCATCACTGGCATCATTCTTCTGAAAAGCCTGCGATTGATAAAAACTATGCTGCCTTTATCCCCCTTTATGATGTGATGTTTAAATCCATTTATATGCCCAATCATTTAGCCAGTGTATATGGCACAGTGGGTTATAAAATTCCAAACAGTTTTGTGAAGCAGTTTACTTGGCCATTTAAACGCTATGTGAATAAGTTGAAGAAGCGATTAAACAAAAGCAATGAATCTCCCTAATAAAGCCAATTGATTGGTAATCTAACAATCTAAGCTCAATTCATCCCATTCATAAGCCGTACCTAAAGAGAAGGCCGACACCATTGCAGGTTTTCTCTTTTATTTTTAGTCTATCAATTCTAATTTAAACTATGCTCGCACTTTAAACGTTTTCACCATTCGATCACCTATACTATCCAAATAACACAACAGAACCACCTCACCTTCTCCATTATAAGTACTGGCGTTTACCACATTAACCGCCCTAAGAGATATTGCATAACATTGAATGATTGTTAAAAACCCATTTTTTTATTTAGATCACCTTTAAACACTCAACATAATAATAAAAAACCCACCTCACGGTGGGTTCCTTTCAAATTAGCCAAATCTATTAAAGACGAACCAATTCAACAATTTTATCAGCCAGCTCTTCAACCGCATCTTGCGTAAATGCGACATCTGTACCGTCTACAAGGTCAGTCACCACAACCACACCTGTTTCACGTACTAACGCAACCTGATCAGCAGTTAAACCTGCTTTCGCAATCGCAACCACACCTTGTTGAATTAACAAGTTTTCAAGTACTTGTGCATTTTCAAGTGCTTTCACAGATACAGTTACCGCAGCAGGTTTTTGACCTAAACGTGCAGCACGGTCTTCCGCTGTGACAGGGTTGCTATGAGCAGACCATTCCACAGACTCTTCCACCATACCCGCACCAATCGTCACGTTGTTTAAACGGTCGATGAAGATAAACGAACCTGTATAACGGCTGTCTTGGTAACGATCAAATACCACAGGCGCATCAAACTCAACGGTGACATTGGCAATGGCGTTCAGCTCAAGGCTATCCACTTGCACCTTTTCCAATGTGTTGACATTGGTACGGTAGTTAATCGCGGTCACTTTTGCAGGAACAGTTTGCGTGCCTACTTTTAAGTTATACAGCTTACCAATCACCAGTGGTTGATCTGCCATCCAGACCACAGTAGCATTCACTGAACGTGAAATTTCTGGCGCCGTTTGATCTGCACGTACAAGTACATTACCGCGTGAAATATCAATTTCGTCATTCAGCGTCAACGTCACCGCTTGACCTGCAACAGCACGCTCTAAGTTACCATCATAAGTAACAATTTCTTTGATCGTTGATGACTTACCCGATGGTAAAGCCACGATTTTGTCGCCTACCGATACATCACCTAACGCAACCGTACCACAGAAACCACGGAAGTCGAGGTTTGGACGGTTTACATATTGCACAGGGAAACGGAAATCATTGGTCACTGAACTGCGGTTAATTTCTACCGACTCAAGTGTACCCATCAACGTTTCACCAGTGTACCACGGTGTATTTGGTGATTTATTGACAACGTTATCGCCATTCAATGCTGAAATAGGCGTAAAGATAATGTTGTTTGGCTTACGGTCACCGAGTTGTGCAACAAAGTTTGCATACTCTGTCTGAATTTCATTGAAGCGTGCTTCAGAAAATTCCACCAAGTCCATTTTGTTAATCGCAACAATAATGTTCTTAATGCCAAGTAAGCTTGCAATATATGTGTGACGACGTGTCTGAGTTTGTACACCATAACGCGCATCAATCAAGATAATCGCAAGATCACAGGTCGACGCACCCGTTGCCATGTTACGCGTATATTGCTCATGTCCTGGTGTGTCAGCAATGATGAACTTACGTTTTTCAGTTGAGAAATAACGATAAGCTACATCAATGGTAATACCCTGTTCACGCTCAGCTTGTAGACCATCTACAAGGAGTGCCAAGTCAGGAGCATCACCTGTCGTACCGACTTTTTTAGAGTCGCGAGTCACCGCTTGCAATTGATCTTCATAAATCAATTTTGAATCGTAAAGCAAACGACCAATTAAAGTTGACTTACCATCATCGACATTACCGCAAGTCAAAAAACGCAATAGGTCTTTATTTTCATGTTGTTTTAGATAGCCCAAGATATCTTGGCTAATCAGTTCTGATTGATGAGACATTGCTCAAAACTCCACATATTCTTTAGAAATCGGTTTTAATCTCTTTAATCCCTCTAAATCTCCCTTTGTTAAGGGAGACTTTCCCCTTTACAAAAGAAGGGCTTTTCTCCTCTCTTAGAAAAAGAGAGGTTGGGAGAGATTTATCAACAGTTAGAAATAACCTTCTTGCTTTTTCTTTTCCATCGAGCCTGCTTCATCATGGTCAATCATACGACCTTGACGTTCAGAACTGGTTGCAAGCAACATTTCTTGGATAATTTCAGGTAGGGTATTTGCCGTTGACTCAACTGCACCCGTAAGTGGGTAACAACCAAGTGTACGGAAACGTACCGATTTCATTTGTGGAACTTCACCTTCTTTCAAAGGCATACGTTCATCATCAACCATAATCAGCGTGCCACTACGCTCAACCACAGGACGTTCTGCAGCTAAATAAAGTGGAACCAATGGAATACTTTCCAAGTAGATATATTGCCAAATATCAAGCTCAGTCCAGTTTGATAATGGGAACACACGAATACTTTCACCTTTGTTCACTTTACCGTTGTAAAGATTCCAAAGTTCAGGACGCTGGTTTTTCGGATCCCAACGGTGTTTCGAGTCACGGAATGAATAGACACGTTCTTTAGCACGTGATTTTTCTTCGTCACGACGCGCACCACCAAAAGCTGCATCAAAACCGTATTTATCAAGTGCTTGTTTTAAGCCTTGAGTTTTCATGATGTCGGTATATTTTGAGCTACCATGGTCAAATGGGTTAATGCCCGCATCTTTCCCTTCTTTGTTTTGATGTACGATCAAATCAAAGCCATGCGTTTTTGCCATGTTGTCGCGGAAAGCAATCATGTCTTTAAATTTCCAGCCTGTATCTACATGTAGAAGCGGAAATGGAAGTTTGGCAGGATAGAACGCTTTTAACGCCAAATGCAGCATCACTGCTGAATCCTTACCAATAGAATAGAGCATGACTGGGTTTTCAAACTCAGCAGCTACTTCGCGGATAATATGAATACTCTCAGCTTCAAGCTGTTTAAGATGAGTAAGTCTTTCCTCATTTAATGACATTGACAGCACCAACTCACAAAAATCGTGTACTTATTACACATTCAAAAATATATATTCATTATAAAGATTTAGTTATGCACGCTATTGCTTGTTTTATTATATTTATATGCAAAAAGCTCATATAAAACAAAATTGATAAGCCCTATTAGTTTTATTCAACAACTCCAACGTTCAAAATAAATGCAGATATTACATTAACTTCCCCTGTCATATTCAGTGTTTTAAGTACTTTTGTGATTGATATTTCATCTAAGCACTAGCTATGCCACCTGCACTAAAAACTCTACAGTAAATTTTTCATCTACTTATTTTATTCTATGTCTAGACCAAACCTCACAATAGCAGCGATAAAAAGTAAATTAGACGCAGCTCAACTGGCTGGGTTCATATATCAACATAATAACCACATGCTGATACTACAAGAAGCACTCAATGAAGCAGGCTCGATCTTTCCCAGCTTTGTACAACATGAACATAGTACAGACCAAATTGGCATGCAATTTGGTCTACGACTTTCGCAGTATGACTGCAAAATTTTGAAGCTTGAATTTTTGATCGGTATTACACATAGCAACCAGGACCGCAGTTATGAAATCGGTATTGGGCATTTAAAAGGAGATGAACAAGCATTTAATCTTAATTACGCTTTTTATAATTATCCCAAAACTTTTTTCATATTGAGTTGCCCACTCTATGCCACATCCGCCCAACTCCTGTATGAAATTGAACAGCAAATCTTCAATCAACCTAAACTCGATTTTTTAAATACTGCGATCAAAACCAATCCACTAGGTAAACAAGTCGTCTGGATGAAAGATTTTATCTTTCAGCAAGCATTAGACATGAAAGTTCGGATTCAAAAGGCTTTACACTAAATGCTGAAACCATCAAAAAACCCGCATTTCATTGAGAATGAGATGCGGGTTTTGTGTCTCAGTAAACTTAATTTTTATGACGCATGTGTGGGAACAAAATCACATCACGAATACTCGCGGCATTAGCAAATAGCATCACCAAACGGTCAATACCAATACCCTCACCTGCTGTTGGAGGTAAGCCGTACTCAAGCGCCTCAACAAAGTCTGCATCATAGTGCATTGCTTCATCATCACCCGCATCTTTTTCTGAAACCTGTGCTTGGAAACGTTCAGCTTGGTCAATCGGGTCATTCAACTCTGAGAAACCATTGGCAAGTTCACGACCACCAATAAAGAACTCAAAACGGTCCGTAATGTGTGGGTTGTGATCATTACGACGTGCCAATGGCGAAGTTTCAGCAGGATATTCTGTAATGAAAGTCGGCTGGCGTAACTGAGTTTCAACAGTTTCTTCAAATACGATAGTTTGCAGTTTGCCCAAACCAAAACCTGGTTTCACCTGCTCTTTCAGTTCTTCCTGCACAAATTTTGCTAAGAATTCACGGTCATTGACATTATCAGGCGTGAACTGTGGGTTGTGCGCAAGAATGGCATCAAACATCGAAATTTTCTTGAATGGACCTTTGAAGCTATACACTTCTTCACCATAAGGCACATCGGTTGAACCCAAAATGTCGAGCGCTAAGCGTTCAAGCATATTTTCAGTCAGTTCCATCAAGTCCTTATAATCTGCATAAGCTTGATAGAATTCAATCATAGTGAATTCTGGGTTATGACGTGTCGAGACACCTTCGTTACGGAAGTTACGGTTAATTTCAAACACACGCTCAAAACCACCGACCACCAAACGTTTTAAGTAAAGCTCAGGTGCAATACGTAAGAAAAGTGGCATATCCAAAGCATTGTGATGTGTTTCAAATGGACGCGCTGACGCTCCACCCGGAATCACATGCATCATCGGTGTTTCTACTTCCATGAAGCGCTGTTCAGTTAAGAACGCACGAATGCCTGAAACCACTTTGGCACGGATTTCAAAAGTCTTACGTGTTTCTTCGTTCACAATCAGGTCAAGATAACGCTTACGATATTTGACTTCAGTGTCGTTTAGACCATGGAATTTATCTGGAAGTGGACGAAGTGACTTGGTTAAAAGCTCAAAATGTTCGATATGCACATAAAGGTCACCTTTACCTGAACGACCGATATAACCTTTCACCGCGATAATATCGCCAAGATCTAGGCTCTTAATGGTTTCTAAAGTTTCAGGTGCTAACTCTTTACGCGCCACGTATAACTGGATACGACCTGTCATATCTTGGATCACGATGAATGAACCGCGGTTCAACATCACACGACCCGCTACAGACACATAAACATGCTCGGCTGCTTCAATCTCTTCTTTGCTTTTGTCTGCAAATTGATCTTGTAAGTCTTGCGCATAATGTTCACGTTTAAACGTGTTTGGCCATGGGCTAGTGCCCGTTTGTTTGGCTTGATCTTCAATCTGCTTTAACTTGGCATGACGCTGTGCAATTAAATCGTTTTCGGAAATGGCTTGTTCAGAAGTCGATTGAGCGTTTTGTTGCGTCATCTCTGCCTCGTATATGTATTAAAAAACGGAAGTTGCATAGCATAGCAGAATTCTGGACGAATGAGCATCATCTAAAACCAAGCGATATATAAAAAAGTCTTTGTTCTGTTGATTTCAAACCTAAGAACTAACTGTCGATATACTCAGCTTTTTTCTTAGACCAAAAGCTAACTTCCTTTCAATATGAATCACTCTACAATGAATGTTATAAATCGTGGAAAAGTAAACTTTTCGCCACCAATAAAATAATTTAATTTTTGATTGAATGACAATATATGAGCAGATGCGAATCTAAAATTTTGTTTTTGCATGGATTAGACTCTTCCCGTGAGTCCACCAAATTCCATGCGATTGATGCAAAACAAAAGTTTTGTATCGACATTGATTATCGCTATCTGAACTTTTCTACTGTAGCCAGTTTTTATGACGATATTATTGAGAAAATAAAACCTGAAATTATTGTAGGGCATTGCATTGGGGCATATTGGGCGTTGAAAATGTCACTGACACATCAAATTCCATGTGTAATTGCCAATCCTCGTTTAGCACCAGATTTCCGTGATGATTATCCAAGTATTAATGATACAGACCTAGACCACAACGTTCCCCAAGTCGCCTACTTGGAGCTCGGCGATGAGCTGATTGATATGTATGCAGCACAGGAAATATTAGAAAATTATATGCTGATACAAGCCGTTGAAGGTGGACACCACCGATTACTGAAACCTGAAAATATCAATCAATTGATTGAACATCTAGAACAACAATATTTGTATAAATAAAAAGCCTTGGATCATCCAAGGCTTTTTTAACGCAATTATGCTGCTACAGATTCTGGCTTAGATTTGTCATCTAGTACAGACCAAATTTCTAAACCTAAGTCAGCATGTAAATCTGGTAAATCCAGAAAAATACTTGCACCCAATACTTCATGATGGCATTTTTTCACCAACTGCTTCACTGCTTTTAATGTCCCGCCTGTTGCTAGAACATCATCTACAATTATCACTTTTTGTGATGCTATATTCGCTGCCATTTCTAAGCGATCTAAACCATACTCCAAACTGTAGCCAACGCCTACAACTGGTGGCGGCAGTTTACCCGCCTTGCGTACTAACAACAAACCTTTACCCAACCGTTGCGCAAGCAAACTTGCAAGTACAAAACCACGCGCTTCTACAGCAACAAAACTGTCTACCTCAGCCAACTTCTCCGCAGGAATACTTGCAATCAGTGCATCTGTAAGTGGCTCAAGATTACTCATGAATAATGGCGTTAAATCGAAGAAACAAATACCTGGTTTTGGGAAATCTTGGACCGTACGGATGTGAGACCACAGCGTTGTAGACAAGTTGCTCATAGGAGATCAATGAAATTTGAAAAAGAATAGATGAATTTTACAGCAAATCTTGCAGAAAAACAGCCAAAAACTCCCGACATTCCAATACAGAAACTTAGTAAAGTTTTATAAGTCATTGTTTTTAATTACATCATTTATTTATTAAATATTAGGTATAGATTTATCTAATCATAAAATAGCAATTTAAAGAAAGATATGCAGCCCGACTTTAGTCTAAGGCATGAATTTTACTGAGATAAAAACTTAAGCGAATACCCTCATTTAAGCAATTTTCATGTCTATATTCTGCATACGCTCAAAATACAATCTGGTTTTAAATGATACGTTTTGTCCTTAGCGTCGCTTTTAGCTCAAACATTCAATCATTAAACTCCGATATTTACTTTACATTCGTAATAGAACTGCGTAAAAATTTAGATTACATGAGTATGCTACTAAAGTCAGATCAATAGCATTTTGCTTAATGGATTATTTTGCTGAACCCTTTCTTGTTCAGCGTTTTGGAGAGTCAAATGAAGAAGTATCAATGCATCGTTTGTGGATGGATTTATGACGAAGCAGAAGGTTGGCCGCAAGATGGCATCGTGGCAGGTACCAAATGGGACGATATCCCAGACGATTGGACTTGCCCAGATTGTGGTGTGTCAAAAATTGATTTTGAAATGGTTGAAATCTAATTTCTAATGTTAAAGACCATGCAGCATGGTCTTTTTTTACGTCCTTAAAATAATCTCTGGAGAACCCTATGCATCCCATCGTCATCATTGGCTCAGGTATGGCAGGCTATGCTGTAGCGCGTGAATTTCGTAAGCTCAACCCTGAACAAGAACTGCTCATGCTCTGTGCAGATGATGCGACTAACTATGCCAAGCCAACCTTATCCAATGCCTTTGTGGCGAATAAAGCACCTGAACAAATTGCTTTGGGCGATGCTGAGAAAATGGCAGCTCAGCTCAAAATGCAAATTGCTACACACACTTGGGTCAAAGAAATCCATGCAGAACAACAACAGTTGACCTTAATTAAAGATGGTATGGAATCTACACAGCCCTACTCACAATTGGTTTTAGCGGTAGGTGCAAATCCAATTCGCCTTGCGATTGCCGGTGATGGCAGTGAAGATATTCAAGTAGTCAATAACTTAGATGACTACAAAACTTTCAGGGCTGAACTTGAAAAGCGTGCAGATAAGCGTGTCGTGATTTTAGGTGCAGGTCTGATTGGTTGTGAATTTGCCAACGACTTACAACATACTGGTCATCAAACCACAGTAATTGACTTAGCCAATCAACCATTGGGACGTCTCTTACCCGCACATGTTTCCAGTGCGTTTAAGGAAAACCTTGAAGCAACGGGTATACATTTTGTCCTTGGCACCACAGTTGAAAAAGTGTCTAAAATTGAAAATGGCGACTATGTTGTAACTTTAGCCAGCGGTCAGTCTTTAGTGGCAGATGTCGTGCTATCTGCTATTGGCTTACAACCGAGCATTTCCCTTGCAAAGAATGCCGATATCCAAACCAGTCGCGGAATCTTAACCAACGCACAACTTGAAACGAATCAACCTCATATTTATGCCGTAGGTGACTGTGCAGAAGTGAACGGGTTGCTACTGCCTTATGTTATGCCGATCATGCAGCAAGCTCGCGCACTTGCAAAAACCTTAAATGGTGAAAAAACTGCCGTACATTACCCTGCTATGCCTGTTGCAGTGAAAACCCCTGCTGCACCATTGACCGTTTTACCTGCACCAATTGGTGTTGACGTAAACTGGGAAACAGAAGAGTTAGACGATGGCATGATTGCCAAAGCCCTAGATAGTCAAGGTACACTTCGTGGATTCGTACTACTGGGTGCGACGGCTGGAAAACAACGTTTAGCATTGACAAAACTGGTTCCAGACTTGATTCCTGCACAGGTTTAAGGTTTAAATAAAAGGACATTTATAACAATAAATGTCCTTTATGTGAGGATGACAACAATGAATAGCGCACTCCAATATAATCTTTCCCCCTATACCTCCTTCATGCGCGAAACCAAAGTCGACTTAGGTAATGGCATTGAACTCCATGTTGAAATCGGTGGTGAAGATCATCATCCCACCATTGTTTTAATTATGGGTTTGGGAGCGCAACTGCTATTTTGGCCTGACTTTTTTTGTAAATCACTGATTGACCAAGGTTTTCGTATTATTCGCTTTGACAACCGTGATATCGGTTTATCTTCAAAAATTAAACATCAAGGGCCACGTTTAAACACACTTAAACTGATGGGACGTTTTGCTTTAGGTTTAGATAACCGTGGTGCACCCTATGACTTATACGACATGGCAGATGATGTTTCTTTGCTTCTAGACCGTTTAGGTTTGGATGAAAGTTATGTGATTGGTGCATCCATGGGCGGTATGATTGGGCAAATTCTTGCAGCACGTCATCCGCAAAAAGTAAAAAAACTGGGGCTGATGTTCACCAGCAACAATCAACCTCTACTTCCTCCGCCTTTCCCAAAACAACTCTTTAGTCTCATCGGCAGACCTGAATCAACCGATGAAGAAGGAATTGTCAGCCACTCTTTAAAAGTGTTTAAGATCATAGGCTCACCTGGTTATCACAACCAAATAGAAGCAATTCAGACATCTCGCAAATTATATCGTCGAAGTTATTACCCAGCGGGTGTACTTCAACAGTTTTTAGCAATATTATGTACAGGTTCTTTATTGCAACTGGACAAACAGATCCAACAACCAACCCTTGTAGTGCATGGTTCTCGGGATCGTTTACTTCCGCCTAGCCACGGAAAAGCCGTTGCAAAGGCAATTGTGGGTGCTAAATTTGAATTAATTGATGGAATGGGGCATGATATCCCACCGCACTTCATTCCAAATCTTAGCGAATTATTTGCACAACATTTTAAATCATAATCATTAGGACACTATGGCTGCATTACCATCCTTAAGACAGCTGTCATATCTCGTTACACTGTCAGAAACGCTGCATTTTACTGAAGCTGCACGCCGTTCATTTGTAACCCAATCGACTTTGTCGGGTGGGATTATGGAGCTTGAACGCCTACTCGGTGGCGTACTTGTAGAGCGTGATCGTCAAAATGTGCGCTTAACGCCCCTAGGTGAGCAGGTTGTTGCACGTGCTCGTGTTCTACTCGCAGATGCTCAAGACCTGATGCGTTTAAGCCGAGAAATGAGCGAGCCGCTCACTGGTGATTTACATTTAGGTGTTATTCCAACCATTGCTCCGTTTATTTTGGCGCAATTGTTAGATGAAGTGCATAAGCAACTGCCTAAAATTCAATTACATTTGCACGAAGCACAAAGTGAGAAAATTGTAGAAAAACTCGAACATGGCAATTTAGACATGATCGTTTTGGCTCTACCTTTTGATACACGTGGCCTCAAAGTTGCTGAAGTTGCAAAAGAAAGCCTATTCTTAGTGTGTAATAAAGCGGATATTCCAAGTAGCCAAGCAAACAATTTAGATGACTTAGATTTATCGCGTTTAATGTTACTGGAAGAAGGTCATTGTCTGCGCGATCATACGCTCAGCGCCTGCCCGATTGGTGAACGTAAAAATGACCATCGCTTAAAAGCAAGCTCTTTACCGACATTGGTTGAAATGGTATCGGCTGATCTTGGTTTTACTTTATTGCCAGAAATTGCAGTACGTACCAATATGATCAAAGCCAATCCAGACTTGCTGGTTAAGCAAATTGAAGCCGCACCAAGCCGTACTTTGGCTTTGGTAACACGTAAAAGCACCCCGTTACAAAGCGAATTTGATGTGTTATTACAAATCCTGCAAAAAATTACTCAAGATCTACACTAACCTTATTTTAGTGCATAAAAAAGGAGTCAAACATGACTCCTTTTTTTTGTGCCTGAATCTTTTGCAGATTCAGGCACAATCCCTAAAATTATTTAATCACATCCAGCAAATAACGCTGTGCATTATGCTCGGTTTCACCCTCCGCAAGCGTCGCACGTATCCATGTTCCGTCACCCTGTAATAACCACGCTTGTTGGTTATCTTGTAAATAAGTTAACAAACCCTGCTGATAAATACGTTTTTTCAAAGCAGGATCTTCAATTGGGAAACATGCCTCAACACGATTAAACAAATTTCGATCCATCCAGTCGGCACTCGACCCATAAATACGCGCATCGCCATTATTACTAAAGTAGAAAACGCGCGTATGTTCTAGGAAACGTCCCACGATTGAACGTACACGAATATTTTCTGAAAGCCCTGGCAAACCTGGACGTAGACAGCAAATAGAACGAATAATGAGATCAATTTGCACACCTGCCTGCGATGCCTCATACAGTTTATTGATCAGTTGCACCTCGGTCAGCGCATTCACTTTCACAATAATTTGTGCTTTCTTGCCTGCTTTGGCATTGGCAATTTCATCATCAATAAAGTTGATCAGTTGAGCATGCAGCGTAAAAGGTGCATGAAGTAGCTTTTTCAGCTTCGCCATTTTCCCCATACCTGTTAACTCTTGGAAAATACGGTGTACATCTTCACACAACTCTTTATCGGTGGTGAGCAAGCCATAATCGGTATAAATTCGCGCATTACCCGCATGGTAGTTACCCGTTCCCAAGTGCACATAACGAACAAGTTTATTATTTTCACGGCGTACCACAAGAATCATTTTGGCATGGGTTTTATAGCCCACAATGCCGTAAACAACTACTGCACCCGCTTCTTGTAACACATTCGCCACTTCAATATTTGACTCTTCATCAAAACGCGCACGCAGCTCAATCACTGCGGTAACTTCTTTCCCATTACGCGCCGCTTCTGCGAGGACTTGTACAATTTCAGAGTCTGCACCACTGCGGTAGAGGGTTTGTTTAATCGCCAACACTTGTGGATCACGAGCCGCCTCACGCAATAAGTTAATCACAGGTGCGAAAGACTCAAACGGATGATGTAGTAAAATGTCCTGTTTCTGCATGGCAGAAAACATACTTTCCGACTTTTTCAATACTTTAGGAATAACTGGAATATGCGCATCATAACGTAGATGCGGACGTTTAAAATTGGACAATAGACGTGCTAAATTTACAGGCCCTTCAACTTTGTATAACTGCTCCTCATGTAAATCAAATTCATCAAGCAAGTAGTTATAAATATGCGCTGGACAGTTTTGTGTCACTTCTAGACGTACTGCACGACCAAAACGACGTGAGCTCAACTCGCCTTTCAGTGCCTTGGCTAAGTCTTCCACATCTTCATTGAGTGCCAAGTCGGCATTCCGTGTTACACGGAACTGATAACAGCCTGTCGCAGTCATACCTGGGAACAAATCAGATACATGCTCATGAATAATCGCTGAAAGCATCACATGGTGTTCTTTTCCACCTGTGAGTTCATCAGGTAAACGCACCACACGTGGCAATGAACGTGGAGCAGGAACAACGGCCAAATCAATCTGACGACCAAATGCATCTTTCCCTTCCAAAGTCACAATAAAGTTGAGGCTTTTATTAACTAAACGCGGGAACGGGTGCGCAGGGTCTAAGCTAATCGGAGTTAAAACAGGTGCGACCTGTTCCTGAAAATATTTTTTCACCCATGACGACTGTGCAGGCGTCAATTCCCCACGGCGTAGGAAGCAAATATCTTCTTCACGCAGTTTTGGCAAAATTTCTTCATTCAGAATGCGGTACTGACGTTCTATCGCTGCATGTGCAGTCTGCGAAATTTGGTCGAGTACTTGACGAGGGGTTAAACCATCAGGGCTACGGCTTTCATTGCCTAAACTCAGTTGCTCTAAAACCCCTGCAACACGAATTTCAAAGAACTCATCTAAATTGCGTGAAAAAATCAGTAAAAAATTCATCCGTTCTAAAAGCGGATGTAAAGGGTCTACAGCTTGTTCCAAAACCCGTAAATGGAAATCTAATATTGATAACTCACGGTTAATATAGCGGTCGTTATATGCATATTCAGGTTGTAATGTAGGAGATGTGCTTGCTGCCGTATTCATAGCTAACCTTTGATTATTTGAATGCGTTTTATCATGATAAGTATGCTTCAATTTTGTGACAATTTCATAAAAAAAGCCCATTAATTTGGGCTTTTTCACAACAAAGTAATTATGGGATATCGCTATAACGCATGTACTTTCGGATCATGCGCTCGCGGTTTTGTAACTTACGGTCATTTTGATGATCTTGGTAATATTTCGGATTAGGTAAAATGGCCGCTAAAAAGACTGCTTGCTCACGACTTAGACTACGGGAGCTTTTACCAAAGTAATGTTGGGTTGCCGCTTCAATGCCATAAATATTATCGCCAAACTCTACCGAGTTCAGATATACCTCTAAGATGCGTTCTTTACTCCACATCCGCTCCATCATCCAAGTTGCAACAGCTTCTTGACCTTTACGAATGAATGAACGTTTGTTATATAAAAATAAGTTTTTTGCCAACTGCTGCGAAATAGTTGAACCACCTGCAACTACCTTGCCCGTGTCATTATTACGTTCGAGCGCTGCTTGAATCCCGTCCCAGTCAAAACCATGATGTTGCATAAATTTGCCATCTTCAGCCGCAACAATGGCCTTTTTCATGTATTCACTGATCTCATCATAATCACGCCATTCGTGTTGAATCGGTTTAGACGGCTCAGACCAATAATCAATCCGCATAAACATCGTGGTTTCCACTGGCTTGTAACGCCACCACGCGAGGCTTGCAAAAATCCACAACTGTACCAAAAGCACGAAGCTGATAACGACTAACAAACTACGAACAATAAAAACTTTCATGCCAGTGGCTTACTCCAAAAATCATTTTTATTCATGCTAAGCTTGGGCAATATAGCAAAATTTTAGCAAGAATAGCATGACCGAGCTTACACCTCCTCAAATCAAAACAAAATTCGACGTACATTTATGGTGGATTACCGCCCTCATTATTACCATCAATGTTGGATTGTTTTTTTGGCAAGTCCTACATGGCATGGATGTCAGTAATCCAAGCACGGCTGATGCCATCCGCTGGGGAGCAGACTATGCACCGCTCACTTTCTTGGCTGAACCGATACGCTTATTGAGCAGTATGTTCTTTCATTTTGGTTTGGTTCACCTGATGTTGAACATGTGGGCACTGTATATTTTTGGTAGTGTGCTGGAGCAAATGTTTGGACGTGTCTATTTTCTTGCACTATATGTCCTTGCTGGTCTCATGGGGAGCTTGCTCAGTGGCTATCTCGCCATTCAAGACAGTTATGAACTGCTCCGTATTGGCGTAGCAAATCCAGAGTTGTTACCACGAGTAGGTGCAGGGGCTTCAGGTGCGGTCATGGGACTAGGTTCAGCACTGACGGTTCTATCCCTACTGCCGATGCTCCCACAGCAACGTTTTATTTTAGATAAAAAGACTTTACTAATCGTGATGGGAATCAACTTAGTCATGGGCTTTATGATTTCAGGGATTAACAATGCCGCACATATTGGCGGCATGTTGATGGGTGCTGTTTTGGCGGCACTTTGGTATCTCTCCCAAAAAACTCAACAGCGTTGGATTATGCCACTAAGCCTTGTTTTGGCGGCCTGCGGCTCGTATTGGTTTTACTTACACTGCCAAAACCTGGTAACCCACATTCAGCCCCTATGGTCTGAAGTATTAATGATGATGCGTCAACAGCTCAATTTCTAAGATTCAACTCTTCACGCATTAAGAGATCAATCACGATTGATGGATCTCTCTCAAACTTTGTAAGGGTGGAATATCACTGAGATAACTCAAGCGATAACGCCCAATCAATGTACAAAGTACAGTCATAAAGAGCGGTAAAATGAGCCAGATTTCCCAGTGTGGCTGTATGGCTAAGCCCATGCGATAACATGCGACCGCACTTATCGCTTCAGCAAACAAACAAGAAACTACACCCGCCATAAAACCAATAAAGCCAATTTCTAAGCTAAGCATAGTTTTAAGTTTTTGCTTGGAACCCCCAAATGAGCGCAACAATGCGACTTCACGTTTACGCTCATCCATAAGTAAGTTCAGGCAAGCAATTAAAACCAAAATGCCCGAAATGCTCACTAAAACTGCAAGGATCGTGACAATCTGTACCAGTACCGTCACGATGCGCTTAATTTCATCTAAAATTAAACTGACATCAATAAAAACGGTATTGGAAAATTGTTGAATGATA
Organism: Acinetobacter sp. SW-226; assembly: GCF_055632855.1. Classification (NCBI taxonomy): domain Bacteria; kingdom Pseudomonadati; phylum Pseudomonadota; class Gammaproteobacteria; order Moraxellales; family Moraxellaceae; genus Acinetobacter; species Acinetobacter sp. SW-226. The sequence goes on from NZ_CM145752.1 coordinate 2,593,750, forward strand.
CTGACCAATTTCGCTTTGTCTGACGCAGGCACATAGAAACTGCCCAAATAACTGCCCGCATTTTCATCCATAGTTTGGGGCGCAAAAATAAAGAAGAAGTTTGGGCTAAAACTTTCCCATTCCACGCTTCTTAAATTTGCCACTTTGGCATGAATCACACCCTCTGGTAAGCTAAAGGTCAGTTGATCCCCCACTTTTATCCCAAGCTCTGTTGCGGTATTGGCTTCTACCGAAACTTGTCCTTTTGCTGTCAGTTTTGATACTCCAGAGACAATTACATTGTCTTTAGGATAACTGTCTGCTTGGGTTAAATTTAACTCGCGACGTAAGGAATTATTTTGCTTGACCAAATCCGTAGCAAAAGGCTGTCCATTTTTGGCAATCAGCCTGCCCCGAATATTTGGATAGAGCGGCGTACTGTCCCAATGGTTTTGTTCAATTTTCGCTTTTAACTCAGGCATGTCAAAAGGCGGTAAACCATATACAAACTGATTCGGCGTTCCTACAGGAATTTGCTGTTGCCAGCGCTCTAACAAATCGGTGCGTAGCACGGCTAAGACCGTAATTAAACTGAGCCCCAAAGCCAAAGCAGTAATCTGAAACGCAGTTTGGTAAGGCGTGCGGACATAGGCAGAAACCGCATTTTTCAAGCCGCGCAGGAACTTCAAACTCAGCCAGACCACAACGTATAATACTGCACATAGAATAATAATTGCCCCAATCACCATGGCTGTCAGTACCATGTTTTCAGTCAGAACAATACTAAATAATACCAGACTTGCCGTGCCTGCAAGTAACATCCAAAACATAGACGAAACTGATTTTTCTTGACTGCGAATGACACGGATCGGTGGAGTATTCAACAGTTCCCAAAAACTAGGTAAGACAAAACCCAGTAGTACTACGGCACTGGTCAACATGGCAATCGGAATCGGCCCGAGCAGCATATCCCACGCTGAAAACGCAATACTTAAGTGTGGTATCAGTTGTAACATCAACTGTAATAAGCCATACCCCAGCCCGACACCCACGGCACTCCCGACCAGCATGGCAAGCAAAAACACCACACCCAACAAGCAGAGGTAAGCCCAAAGAATTTGTGACTTCGCAGCCCCCATACAACGTAATAACGCAATGTGATCTTGGTTTTGTTGCACAAAATGCTGACTGGTCAAAGCAATCGCAATTCCACACAGTAAAATAGTTAAGATATTCGCCAACTGCAAAAATGTGTCCAAATTTTCAATCGGTTTCATTAAACGGGTATTGCCCTCACTGGCATTGCGTAAGCGTAAGCTGTTTTGTGGTTCTTCCGCATTAGGACTTTGAGTTGTCGCACTGACCTCTTCAGACGCTACATTTTGCTGCTTAAAATTTGCTTCAAACTGCTGGGTATCTTGTATTGCACCTGCCATCAGTAAACGATATTCAATGCGACTACCGACTTGTATGGCATTGGTCTTGGCAATATCCGCTTGTGAAATAATCACCGTTGGCGAGAAACCGGAAAAACCTAACTCCTGATTAGAGTCATGCTCAATCAAGCCTGTAATCTTAAACACACCATCTGCAATATTGAGTTGATCACCCAATTTGACTTGTAGCAAATCCATAGCACGCCGGCTCAACCACACTTCACCCGAGGCAATGTGCTTCGCAATTGGCTGAATGCGTAGCTCTCCACGTAGAGGAAAAGCTTGATCAATCGCTTTGACATTGACCATAACAAACTGATCATTGGTATATGCCATCGAACTAAAGACAGTGACTTCGGATTGTTTTAAATCAAGAGCTGTCGCTTGTGCTTTCCATTTCGGATCGAGCTTTTCGCTGTCCGTTAGAACCAAATCCCCTGCTAACATCTCAGCGGCTTGCAACGCTACGGCGTTTTGAATTTGTTCATTACTAAACTTTAGTGCAGTCGTGGCGCTGATCGCGAGAATCAACGCAATAATCAATAAATACACACCACTACTTTTAAAACTTTGCTTCAGTAAGGGTTGAAATAAAGAATTCATTTTATCCTCCCGTTCGAGGATGTTCGATCAACTGTCCATCGAGTAATTCAAAATGCCGTTGGCACTGCTCCGCAAGCGTATGATCATGCGTTACTAAAATCAGGGTCGTACCCAACTCACGGTTCAATTGAAACAATAGTTGCTCAATTTCTCGCGCAGTTTGACTGTCCAAATTTCCTGTTGGTTCATCGGCAAAAATAATTTTTGGTTCAGCAATCAGCGCACGGGCAATCGCAACCCGCTGCTGCTCCCCACCCGAAAGTACCTTCGGTGTTTGGCTGGCTTGTCGCTCTAAGCCAACTTTTTGCAATAAACTCAAAGCACGACGTTCAGCTTCGACAAAGTTAAATGAACGATGAAGCCGTAGCGGGAGCATCACATTTTCAACCGCGGTCAGATGAGGTAGAAGTTGAAAGGACTGAAACACAAAACCAATATGCTTTAGGCGAACTTCTGCGCGCTGCTCTTCATTGAGCTTGGAAATACTTTCACCACAAACACTTAACTCACCACTGCTGGCCTGATCCAAAGTCGCCAATATACCAAGCAGTGTGGACTTTCCTGAACCTGAACGTCCTGTAATGGCCACTTGTTCACCTGCTGTGATACTCAGATTCAAATCTGAAAAAATAGTGAGTTCTTTTTGTGGAAGTTTAATCTTTTGTGTCAGTTGCTGGGCAGAAATAATCACTTGTGGCATGATGTTTACATTACTTTGAACTTGGGTCATAACATCCCTATATGCAAATATTCGTGCAAAATCGCAAATTTAAAAAACGCATAAATTCATACTTGGTTTTGATTGCACTGTGCATGAGCCCCACTTGGGTTTTTGCAAAAACCGTGATGGTTTTAGGAGATAGCATTAGTGCAGGTTATGGCATAGAACCACAGCAAGCATGGGTAAATTTACTGCAAAAACGGTTAGACCAACAGTATCCGAAACAACACAAAGTGGTCAATGCCAGTGTGAGTGGTGAAACCACCAGTGGTGCTTTAGCTCGTTTACCCAAACTGTTGCAAACGCATAAGCCGAATGTGGTGGTGATTGAGCTTGGCGGGAATGATGGACTGCGTGGTCAGCCCCCTCAAATGATTCAAAAAAATTTAGCGCAATTGATCCAACAGAGTCAAAAAGCCCATGCCACCGTGGTTGTTTTGGGAATGAAAATACCGCCAAACTATGGCACCGCCTATAGCAAGGCTTTTGAAAATAATTACAAAGTGGTCAGTCAACAATACAAAGTGAAATTACTGCCCTTTTTCTTAGAAGGTGTCGCTGGAAATAAAAGCCTGATGCAAAAAGATTTGGTTCATCCAAATGGTAAAGCGCAGCCTATTTTATTAAATTTAGCTTATCCCTATATAAAAGGCGCTTTATAAAGCGCCTTTTAATCTGACCTTCTTCACTGATCAGAAGTCAAAAAAAACCACTTCACCACTTTCAAGTGAATACTCAGCACCAACCACTTGTAACTTGCCTTTGGCAATCAAACTCTCAAGCACAGCTGAACCATGACGTAACTGATTTACAGAGGCAAATACATTTGAACGCACCGCATGTTTAGACAGTTTGCATAAGTCATGTTTCAATTCGGTTTGCATCAAAGTTTCAACCGAAGGGCGTACACGGTTTACAATCGACATCAGGTTTGCAGAAGGTGGGCTATCTGGGTTCATCAAAGTATCAATTGTAGCTTGAATCGCACCGCAGTGACTATGACCAAGTACCACAACTACCGCACAGTCATAACGTTCGGCGGCAAACTCCACGCTGCCAACTTGTGATGGTGCAACCACGTTGCCTGCAACACGAATCACAAAAAGATCACCCAAACCTTGGTCAAACACCATTTCAGCAGGTACGCGTGAATCAGAGCAACCCAGTACAATGGCAAATGGATTTTGATCTTCAGCCATTTCTGCCCGTTCATGGTGAGACAGTTGTTTATGGTGGGTTGTCTCACCCGCTACAAAACGTTGGTTACCCTGTTTAAGACGGCTTAAAGCTTCTTGAGCTGTTAGCATTCCTTTTTCCCACCCGATTGTTGTTAAGTCGCAATAGTTTAATCTTAGAGAAATTGATTGTCACTTGCAAAAAACATAGCTGCATATTTTTTTAATTTTTCTTGAATTTGCATTTTAGCTCAGCAGAATAGATATCCAGTTCACACTTTATCTAAATGCGGTATATCCTTTCAAACAAATAATTAATGACATTTGCATAAAAGCGATTAGAATCAAACAGACCCTTAAATAAAAATAAAAACTATTCAAAATCAGAGCATTTTTATCTTATTTGGTCAGTTTTTTCATTCATCTCCGTTTAAGGATGAACCATGATGATGCGCTCAACCCCCTCTTAAAATACTGTTTAAAAGTCAGCATACTGACGTGGGCATTGTCTTTTTCTTTCGCCAGTCATGCGGTGGAAAATACCATCATCAAAGACAAACTCAGTTTACAAAGCTATCTTGTTCAAGAGCGTGTTACTGCTGGCTTAAAATCAAAAACCCTTAAAGTCGATGATATTGTTTGGGCATATAATGAAGGCGGAGCAGCCGATAAACCAACGATTTTACTAATTCATGGTTTTGCTGGAAATCGGGACAATTGGAATCGTGTAGCACAGTTTCTCACGCCTTATTATCATGTAGTTATTCCCGACCTTCCAACCAACGGCGATACCAAAGTCCCAGATGATTTTGATATTTCTATGCCGAATGTCACTGAGCGCTTACGCCGTTTTGTTGAAGCCATTCATATACAAGATAAGCTGAATGTTGCAGGACATTCCATCGGTGGTTCAATTGCAACGCTATATGCGGCGCAATATCCTTTTGACACGCAAAGTTTATTTTTATTGAACAGTGCAGGGATTTATAAAAATGCTAACACCAACTATGCCAAAGACCCGCAATATTTAAAGCACTTGATTGTGAGTAAACCGGGCGATTTAGATGATGTGATGCAACGTGTCATGCAAACCCCAATCAAAATGCCCTATTATTTAAAACGCGCCCAAGAAAAACAGTTAATTACTCAAGCTGAGAAAAACAGCAAAGTCATTGATCAATTGGTGACCTTAAACCGCATTTATACGACCGACTCTTTTGCCCGAGTGACCCGTAACATTGAAGCGCCCACCCTCATTTTGTGGGGTAAGCAGGACAAAATTATCAATGTCGAAGTGGCGAATGAACTTAAATCCTTATTGAAACGTGCTGAAGCTCCTGTCATCCTTAACAATGTTGGTCATATGCCACTTTTGGAAGCAGAACAGGCCGTTGCACAGCACTACCTACCTTTTCTTGCAAAAACCCAAAAGTTAAAAAACCCATTGGCTGATAAACTGATTCCACTAAATTAATTTTGTTGAGTACGTATGCAGAAACACCCGATGATTGAGCAGCTCATTGAAGCTCATCTTAATTTTTTAGATCATGAGTTTTCGCAAGCAAGTACCGTACAAAATGAATTCACCCTCTTTTATCACTGGTTTAGAAAACAAACTTTGCAGCAACTGTGGAGCTTTGAAGATATCAATGCGCTGTTGCAAAAACAAATCCTAGCCACACCTGCAACAGAACATCTGATTTCACAAATTGCAGAGCACATCAAATTTGCTTTGATTCACCCCATCAATGAATCAACAAAAATTGCCGATGTGATTCCAGTACTCACCATCGACAAAATTGCGCAGTATGTCGCGAGTAAAAGTGGGCATCGTCAACGCCTGATTAAAACTATGGTAAATAACCCAGCTTTTTCAGCCATGATTACTCAGCTCATTCAGCACTCAATTCAAGACTATTTAAACAATTCCGTCATGACCAAACGTGTGCCGGGTGTCTCTAGTTTTATGAAAATGGGCAAGTCGGTACTTGAAACCGTCACGGACTCAAACCTAAATGACACCATCGGTCATTATTTGCAAAAGAACATCTTAAAACTCAGTCAAATGAGCGAACAAGTGTTAAATCAAAACTTTAATGATGAAAAGCTGTATCATTTTCAAGCCAATCTTTGGCATAAAATCAAAGACATGCCTTTATCAGTTTTAAAAAATTATGTAGAAGTGCAAGACTTGCCTCAAACCGTCGCTATGGGTCACGAAATTTGGGAACATATACGTCAAACTAACTATCTGCAGCAACAGGTACATGATGGTGTTTATGCTTGGTACATTCGCAACCAAGAACGTCCTTTTGATTTACTCCTACGTGACTTAAATATCGACGAAGCTTTAATTCAAAATGAACTTCAAGATTTATTGAATCCTATTATTCAAGAGCTCATCCAATCACATTACTTGCGTGATCGAGCACGTTATTATTTAGAACAGTTTTATTATTCTGACCAAGCACAAGCGATTCTAAAACGATAAAAAAAGCCGCATTATGCGGCTTTTTTCTTTCATAATTTAGAATGCATACTTCAAGCTCGCATAATAAGCTCGACCTGGTTCGTTGTAGGTTTGGTTCAAGTCATTATTACGAACAAGTTGCTCATCAAATAAATTACTCACACCTAAACGACCGCTAAATTGATCTGTAAATTTGTATCCAACATTAATCCCTGCGATACCATAGCTTGGCACACTTTTCGTGTTCATCGTTGTATTACGCGTTTCAGCAAATTGACGTGGTTTTTGGCGACCATATTGGGTATAAACGAAATTCACATCAAATTGATCTGTAATATCATAGTTGAAAATCGAATTAATCGTGTAATTAGGTACAACTGACAAAGGATTTCCAGTGGTTTTATTCACTGAATCCATCATATAAGTAAAGTTGTTTGTCCAATTAATATTACCAAAATCTAAGCTAACACTTCCTTCTAGACCTTGAATTAAAGCCTTTGGAATATTGGTCCACTCTAATAAATGATATGTTGTTGAACCTACGGTTGTCGTTCCAACAACTTCGTCACCTGATGTGATTTTGTTTTTATAATCATTACGGAACCACGTTAAGCTTGCATTCACAATATCTTTTTCAAACTGGATACCCACTTCCTTGTTAATAGAAGTCTCAGGTTTTAAGTCTGCATTTCCAACTAAATAGCAACTTCCCGAAGCCGTTGCTGTGGTGTCAGGACAACCGTTCCCACGTGTAAAGAGTAAGTAGCCTTCTGCATTTTGATACATATTTGGCGCTTTATATGCTCTTGCTATACCACCTTTTAAAGTGAAGTAATCTCCAAGTTTTTGGGTAATGTTTAAACTTGGACTCCAGTTTGACCCAGACTTACTATGATCATCAAAACGAACTCCCAAGACCAAATCTGTTGTATCAGTTACTTTAAAGTTATCTTCAATGTATGCAGAAGCAATTCGTGATTTCATGTGAGTACGATCAGATGGCAACTGGACCAAACCAGAGGCATCTGCTTGTACTGTACTGGTTGCATCGCTAAACTTATCTTCAACCCACTCTGCGCCCAAGGTGAGTGCTTGAGGAAGAAATATATCCAATGGAATATTGGTTTCAGCATTAAAACGTGTGGTATCTAGCACCGACGTTTTTTTATCAAATGAATTTGGACTTCCTTCTGGCCCACCAGCTAGTGACTCAGGAATACGCTTATTTTTAGTTTTATCAAATTGAGCCAATAATTTTGTATCACCCCATGCCCATTTTCCTTCATGGGTTAAAGCATAACTGTCCCGGTACATCGTATTAGTTTCTTTACCTAACAATCCATTGACGTACGCAATGTTGCTAAAGCTAGAATCTGGATTGGTTGCATCTGCATTACTGTTTTGAATATCACCTGTATATTCATTCCCTTGACGACCAAATGAAGTGTCAAGAGTCAAGCTCTGTTGATCATTAATCTGCCAAGCTAAACGCCCTGAGATATCTTTATTCTCAACGCCTTCTCGACCTGCTGCACGACTACCACTTTCTGTCAGTGGGTTGATATCTGCAGCATCCGCATCTGTCTTGTTATAATTTCCATATAAACGATAAGACAATACGTCCTTAATAATTGGACCACTCAAGTTAAAACTTTCTCGATGGCTCGAACCTTCTTTTGAGTTCTCAGGTTGGTTAGTAAATACCTCAACCGAACCATGAACTTCGTTTGTGACTTTTTTAGTTTTAATATTAACAACACCACCCATGGCACCTGAGCCATAACGAGCAGCCGCTGGACCACGCAATACTTCAATAGATTCAATCGCATCTGCAGGCACCCAGTTTGAGTCACCGCGGGTATCACGTTCCCCTCTCCAGCCATAACGCACAGAATTTCTCGAATTCACAGGCTTACCATCAACCAAAATCAAGGTATTTTCTGGCCCCATACCGCGAATATCAATTTGGCGGTTATTACCACGTTGTCCCGTTGCACTATTGCCTGTTAAATTTACGCCAGGCATCCGACGTACATATTCAGAAATATCATTTACAACAGGTAATTTTTCTAAATCTTTATCCGTAATAATAGATGCGCCTAGAGACTGCTTAACCTGTTCCTCAGCCGTTAATACAATCGTTTGTAATTGTGTTGTATCTTTTTCTGCCCCTGTAGTCAGCGATTCATTCGCCATCGCAAATGAACTCATTGCCCCTACAACAGCCAAAGCCAAAGTTGATCTCGTCAGATTTTTACCCATAACGCATACACCCAAATACAAAAGAAGGAGAGATTGTGTAAATTTCGTAGGGTATCTTAACAAATGATAAACATATTGCAATAAATATTGATAATTATTCTCAGTTATATTTTACCTTTAGATAAAATATAACCCCCTAATTTAAGGAGGTTATTTGGTAAAATGGTTTAAAAATTATTTGAAGTACGCGCCTTCTGCCTGCGTATGATCCGTCTGGTCAATAACACGACGTAACTCAGGAATGTGTTGTTGCAGAGTCGTTTCAACACCTTGTTTCAAGGTGACATCAATCGCTGAGCAACCTTGGCAACCACCACCAAATTTCAATACAGCCGTTAAACCATGCTCTTCATCTTCAACAACTTCAACCAATGCACAGTTACCGCCATGACCAGCTAGACCTGGGTTAATTTCAGACTGAAGAATGTAAGTAATACGCTCTTCAATTGATGCATCAGGACCTACACGTGGCACTTTCGAATTCGGTGCGCGGAATGTCAATTGCCCACCAAAACGGTCTTTATTGTAATCAATCACCGCATCCAACAAATATGGAATAGACGGTGTGTCGATATATGCAGGAAAGTCTGGATAATCTTGACGATAATCAGTTGGGATCACTTCTTCAGGCGCGCTATATGCCATACAACATTCAGCACGTGGTGTACCCGGATTTTCAACAAATACACGTACAGCAATACCAGGTGTATTTTGTTTTTCTAATAAATCACGTAAATACTCTTGTGCAGTTGGAGTAATCAATAAGTTTGGAATTTCCTCTGCAACTGCAGTGCTGCTGTTCTCAGTCGACATAACAATCATTTCCTCAAGCTGAAGCTGCTATTTTAACTGAAGATGCGGGGTAATGAAAAAAAATCAACCAAAATTGTCGGATTTATTGTGAAAGTTCATCTTTTCAATCAATTTAATGGCATTATGGCTACAAGTTATTCATTTGTAGAACATCTCAGAAATGTTGCATTTACCTTTTAATCATACAGTTACAATCATTATTATTACTGTCATTATTTCTATGGTGGCATTTTCAAACCAGAATGTCATGAACCGCTTGATTTTTTGGCCACCTGCAATGCAACGTGGACAATACGATCGTTTCATTACCCATGGCTTCATTCATGCCGATGGTATGCACCTTTTGTTCAACATGTTCACGCTGTTTTTCTTTGGTAGCATTATTGAAAGTTTTTACCGCCAATATTTCTATGACTTAGGCTTCGTTTTATTTTATTTGGGTGGTTTAATTTTCGCCATTTTACCAAGTTATTTAAAACATAAAAATGATGTGCGCTGGGCAAGCCTTGGCGCCTCTGGTGCAGTCTCTGCGGTACTATTCGCTTATGTATTGTTTGAGCCTTGGAAGCTGATTTTTGTGTTTTTTATTCCTGTACCCGCGATTATTTTTGCTGTGCTCTATGTGGCTTATAGCATCTGGTCTGGCAAGAAAGGCAACTCCAACATCAATCATAGCGCTCACCTCTGGGGTGCAGCTTATGGCGTAATTATGACTGTCATTTTAGAACCACGTTTAATTCCGCATTTCCTAAGCAAATTGACTCAGCTCCCATTTAGAAACTGGGTTGACAGGCTACATATACCTTGGATCAGGCGATAACACAAATCCAATAACATTTTCGTAGCACAGGCGGACCATGCTTTTAAGATAAGAATCAGGACAATCATGAAAGAGAGAGATTGCAATAAAAATCATATCTATCTTTATCACATTGATGATGTTCCTTACTTTAATCGGCTGTGCTATACAAACATTTGAAAGGCATATCGTCTACAGCCCTGATCATTTTGATTATCCATCTGGTCATGACGATTTTTGCCCATTGTAACCCAGCCTAAAAGATCACTATTCACGCAAAAGTCTACTATATCTAAGGCTTTATATTGCACATACTTTTACACAAATTTGGTATGAAATGCCAAGTGAGAATTCAATTTGGCATAGATAATGTATACAACTGTATATAAATAGCAAATGCCAGTGAGATTTCTTGCATGTCCAATCCCCTAGATGGTCTTCAATTTCCAATTCATCCAAAAACACAAAAAGCCAGCACTTCACGCACTGGAAAAGAAATTATTGCGGAAGCACTAGCTAATGTCGATCATCAAATTGCTGTTGAGGTGTTGGCCGAGAAAAACTGGCGTAAACAATATCCGCGCTATTTTAAATCCTTGGTTGAGTTAGGCATTGCCAATCAAACAGCTCCTATTCAAATTGCTCAGGATGGATTAAACAAGGCACATCATGTTTTTGAATTCTATCGTGACAATCAAAAATATCTTGTTAAAGATGTAATGTCGCTTGAAACAACACCCTTGCATACTATTAAACTCAAAGGTGAAAGCACTGTTCTGCCTGAGTGGTCAGTGCCTTATAAAGGCACACAGCTTAAAGGTGAGAGCTTACTCGCTCAAATCCAAATATGGTTAGAGGCTGGGGTGATTGAACCAAGTCATGCCCAAGCACTGATTGCCTGCGTTGAACATCCAGAATGGTTCGATTTATCTGATCGGACCATGGTGCTTTTTGGCGCTGCATCTGAAGCAGGTCCTCTCACATGGTTATCGCAATGGAAAGCCAATATCGTAGCGGTAGATCTACCCAATCCACGCGTATGGGGCAAAATTTTAGACACCATTCAACATGGCAATGCCACCTTATATGCTCCATCTGTTGAAGCATTGAATGCGGATACGCCTGTTTCAGTGTTAAAGGAAAAGCCCGGCGCAAATCTTCTCACGCAGACTCCTGAGATCGCACAGTGGTTAGCACAAAACCCACATCAGTTAGACTTGGCTGCCATTGCGTATCTGGATGGCGAAAAGCATGTTCGTGTTTCTGTGGCAATGGATGCGATTATGCAATATGTCAGCAAACAGAAAGCGGATACCAGTTTGATGTATATGTGTACACCAACCGATGTTTATGCAGTGCCTGAGGAAGTGATCACAGCATCTGAACAAAAATTTAATGGCCGCTCTAAAACGCAACAAATGCTCAGCAAAAGTATTTCAACGCTTAGTAGACAATACTTCTTTAAGAAAAACTTACATGGTTTAGTGAGCTCAGACAATAATAAAGAATACGGTATTGCCGATTGTTTAGTGGTTGAGCAAGGACCTAACTATGCCTTGGCTAAACGCATTCAGCAGTGGCGCGCAACACTGGCACGCTCACAAGGCCAACGCGTCAGCATCAATATTGCGCCTTCAACTACAACGCACTCTGTCACCAAAAATCCATTGCTTAAAGCAGCATTTAACGGTGCAAGCTTATTTGACGTTGAAGCATTTAAGCCTGAAACAACCAATGCAATTATGGCTGCTCTATGGGTTCATGACCTGCGTAATCCTGAATCTGTAGCGAATCCAGAGGTCAAACTTGAGCATCCTCTAGAACTGATGATGCATGGTGCAAACCACGGCGGACTATGGCGTGTGGCTTATCTGGCAAGAACTGCTCTACCCTTTGCAGCACTATATGGCTTTGCAGCGGACAAGCTCCCACTCGAAAAAGTGTTCGCAAAACGTAAAAAATAAGACTCAAATGCTGCTCTCTTAGGCAGCCATACGGACATAAAACACAACCTCAACTTAGAGACAACCAGTTAAGGAGCCTCCTCTTCATCTCCTTAACTTTTTAACCCTATACTGTGAGGTCTTAGTGTTCCTAAGCTCAATATTGGTCGTTCGTTTATTCCTGCAACGTTTAGGTCTTATTCGCTAAGTAAGAAGTGAAGCATCGTAGAAGTAACATTTTGCGGTGCAATGCGCCCCACAGAAAATCTGTTCAATCTATAGATACGAAACAACTTTGCATTACAAAATAGTCCATTTTGAATGCCAATGACTGCATCTTGCACTACGAATAAATGCAATGCTTTTATTTCTGCTCAAATCGTGAGTAGTGTTAGCGTATATTGAATAAAATCGAGAATTGAAAAGAAAATGCCAGTCAGTTTATGAACTGACTGGCATTATGACTTCAAATAACGTTTTTCTTTACATTACAGATTAAACAAACTGTAGGAACAACCAGAACAAACCACCTGATAAACAGATTGTTGCTGGCAGGGTGAAAACCCAAGCCGAAAGAATGGTTCTGACAGTTGCAAAGTTCAGACCTGACTTATTTGCCACCATGGTCCCTGCAACCGCAGAGTTGAGTACATGGGTCGTCGATACAGGCATACCAAAACCATCTGCCGCAGCAATCGTAGTCATAGCGACTAACTCTGCAGACATACCTTGACCATAAGTCATATGGTTCTTACCAATACGCTCGCCCACGGTAACTACAATACGCTTCCACCCCACCATTGTTCCTAAGCCAAGTGCAAGTGCCACAGCCACTTTTACCCAGTTTGGAATATACTGAAGGAACGAATCGAGGTTACTACGATATTCTTTAACGGTCTTTTTCTCCGCATCAGACATCGCTGGTAATTGATCTGCCTTATCTAAACGTTTGAAAGCTGTCGTACTTAAGTACATATCATTACGTATAGAAGAAACTTCTGCCTCTGGAATATCTTTTAAATCACCATAATGTCCAACACGTTCACCCAAATGATCAGTCAAACTTGCTAATGCAGGTACGACTTCAGGAGTCATTTCTTTAGTTTGAATATATTGGGTAATGACTGCACGGGCTTCTTCATCAGCGATATCGTCATGCTGAGTATAAATTACATTTGCTGTCTGATTCGAAAGCTGTGCAAATGACTGAATGTGCTGTGAATCCAAATTCTTATTTAAAGAATAAGCCAAAGGCACAATACCAATCAAAATCAGCATGATTAAACCCATACCTTTTTGACCATCATTTGAACCGTGTGCAAAACTTACACCCGTACAGGTAAAAATCAAAATAGCACGAATCAGAGGTGGTGGTGGCTTGTTACCTTCAGGTGGTTGAAATAGTTCAAGTTGACGCTTGAAAATTGTTTTAACCAACAAAAATACGATCGCAGCAAAGGCAAAACCGATCAATGGCGAAAACAATAAAGCCTTGCCGACTTTGATCACTTGATCCATGTCTACACCCGAAGCACCACTGCCTGAATGCATCAGGTAGTTCATAATACCCACACCCAAGATTGAACCAATCAAAGTGTGTGAACTTGATGCTGGGATGCCTAAGAACCATGTCCCCAAGTTCCATAAAATCGCAGCAATCAACATGGCAAACACCATGGCAAACCCTGCACCTGAGCTGACATTCATAATCAACTCGACAGGCAAAAGTGCAATAATACCGTAAGCTACTGCACCACTTGCCACCATAACCCCAAGGAAGTTACAGAAACCTGCCCACATTACCGCAACTGGCGCTGACAGTGCATTGGTATAAATCACCGTTGCCACAGCATTGGCTGTGTCATGGAAACCATTTACAAACTCAAAGCCCAACGCAATGAACAATGCCGTCGCTAAAAGGATTAGAGAGTAAAGATTCAGTGCAGGAACATGCGATAAGTCAGCAGAAAGCTGAAAGCCAATATAAATTAGCGTTGAAATAATGACCGTTAAAAACACCGGCATAAAAAATTTCGGCGTAGGTACGTGCACATTTGTCGACTTGACTTGTGTCACGTGCACCTGATCTTGGACAGGAGGAATATTAGAATTCATGCAGACGGCTAAAGAGGATATCAATATCCCCTATTGTTCAATTTAATTGTGACAATTATATGACAAATGCGTGTCACATGAAGCCAATTTTTTCATAATTGATTCATTTTAGACCAGCAGTAAATCGCCTATAGGCCTTGAAAGCACTGTGCTTGCTTAAAATTTAATTTTTCTGTGCTCATTACGCTGAATTATTTTCTTACATTTGGCTGTGTTGTCTGTAACAATCTGCTCAAATCAATCTTTCCTCATCTCTATTTATTTTCATCTATTAACATAGACGCCCTATATTTCACTTTCGTGAAAACTAAAGCTAAATCAGCCTTTTTTATTTGCAATATAGCGAATACCACTTGAATTAAGCATAAATGAATATGCTTTTCTGCTAAAATATTGCACGTTTTGAAAACCTGTTTGTGAGTTTTGAATGTCTACACTTGCCACCTTAAAAGCACTTCTTGCCGAGCGCATCCTCATTATTGACGGTGCAATGGGCACCATGATTCAGCGTCATAAGCTCGAAGAAGAAGATTATCGTGGTGAACGTTTTGCAGACTGGGCATCTGACTTAAAAGGCAACAATGACCTTTTGGTACTGACACAGCCACAGATTATCCAAGGGATTCATGAAGCTTACCTCGATGCTGGCGCAGACATCATTGAAACCAACAGCTTTAATGGCACACGTGTTTCAATGTCAGACTATCACATGGAAGACCTCGTTCCCGAGATCAACCGTGAAGCAGCGCGCCTAGCACGTGCGGCATGTGACAAATATTCAACACCAGATAAACCACGTTTTGTTGCAGGTGTACTCGGCCCAACCTCACGTACCTGTTCAATTTCACCGAATGTAAATGATCCTGCATTTCGTAATATTACTTTCGATGAACTGAAAGAAAATTACATCGAAGCCACTCATGCCTTGATCGAAGGTGGTGCAGACATCATCTTGATTGAAACCGTGTTCGATACCTTGAACTGTAAAGCTGCGATCTTTGCAGTCAAAGAAGTATTCAAACAACTTGGTCATGAACTTCCACTCATGATTTCGGGCACGATTACCGATGCATCAGGTCGTACCTTAACGGGTCAAACCGCTGAGGCTTTCTGGAACTCGGTTCGCCACGGTGATTTACTTTCAATTGGTTTTAACTGTGCGCTCGGTGCAGATGCGATGCGTCCACACGTAAAAACGATTGCTGATGTTGCTGATACTTTTGTATCTGCCCATCCAAATGCAGGCTTACCAAATGCTTTTGGTGAATATGACGAAACGCCTGAACAAACAGCAGCGTTCATCAAAGAATTTGCTGAAAGTGGTTTAATCAATATTACAGGTGGCTGTTGTGGTACAACGCCTGATCATATCCGTGCCATTTACAATGCAGTAAAAGATATAAAACCACGTCAGATTCCTGAAACAAAACCTGCATGTCGTTTAAGCGGTTTAGAACCATTTAACATCTATGATGATTCACTATTCGTGAATGTCGGTGAACGTACCAACGTTACAGGTTCAAAAAAATTCCTACGTCTGATCCGTGAAGAAAAGTTTGCTGAGGCTTTAGAAGTAGCTCAGCAACAGGTCGTTGCAGGCGCACAAGTTATCGACATTAACATGGATGAAGGGATGCTCGATTCGCAAAATGCGATGGTACATTTCCTCAATCTAGTTGCATCTGAGCCAGATATCTCTCGTGTACCGATCATGATTGACTCATCTAAATGGGAAATCATTGAGGCAGGCTTAAAATGTGTACAAGGTAAGCCTGTCGTGAACTCGATTTCCTTAAAAGAAGGTTATGATGAGTTCGTTGAAAAGGCTCGTCTATGCCGTCAATACGGTGCTGCGGTTATTGTCATGGCATTTGATGAAACGGGTCAAGCAGATACGGCTGCACGCAAACGTGAAATCTGTAAACGTTCTTATGATGTTTTGGTCAATGAGGTGGGCTTCCCTGCTGAAGATATTATTTTTGACCCGAACGTGTTTGCAGTCGCAACAGGGATTGAAGAACATAATAACTATGGCGTCGATTTTATTGAAGCTACAGGTTGGATCAAACAAAACTTGCCACATGCCATGATTTCAGGCGGTGTATCCAACGTATCGTTCTCATTCCGTGGTAATGAACCTGTACGTGAAGCGATTCACTCTGTGTTTCTTTACTATGCCATTAAGCAAGGCATGACCATGGGTATCGTCAACGCAGGTCAAATGGCGATTTACGATGATATTCCAAAAGAACTTAAAGATGCGGTCGAAGATGTTGTACTGAACCAAAACCAAGGTGAATCAGGTCAAAACGCAACAGAGAAATTACTTGAAGTCGCAGAAAAGTTCCGTGGTCATAGTGGCGCACAACGTGAAGCTGAAAACCTTGAATGGCGCAATGAGTCAGTAGAAAAACGTCTTGAATATGCCTTAGTCAAAGGGATTACCACCTATATTGATGAAGATACTGAAGAAGCACGCTTACAATCGAAACGCCCTCTCGATGTGATTGAAGGTGCGTTGATGGATGGTATGAACGTAGTTGGTGACTTGTTCGGTTCAGGCAAAATGTTCCTACCTCAAGTGGTAAAATCGGCACGTGTGATGAAACAAGCTGTAGCTTGGCTGAACCCGTACATCGAAGCCGAAAAAGGCAATGCACAATCTAAAGGTCGTGTGTTGATGGCAACGGTGAAAGGTGATGTACATGATATTGGTAAAAATATCGTGGGCGTGGTCTTGGGCTGTAATGGTTATGACATCGTTGACCTCGGCGTAATGGTGCCTGCGGAAAAAATCCTACAAACTGCGATTGATGAGAAATGTGACATCATCGGTTTGTCGGGCTTGATCACGCCATCTTTAGATGAAATGGTGTTTGTTGCCAAAGAAATGCAGCGTAAAGGTTTTACTATTCCTTTATTGATTGGTGGCGCAACCACATCGAAAGCGCATACTGCGGTTAAAATTGATCCGCAATATTCAAATGATGCAGTGATTTATGTTGCCGATGCCTCTCGTGCAGTGGGTGTTGCAACCACCCTACTCTCAAAAGAAATGCGCGGTAACTTTATTGCTGAGCATCGTGCTGAATATGCCAAGATTCGTGAACGCTTAGCCAATAAGCAACCGAAAGCAGCTAAACTCAGCTATGCCGAATCAATCGAAAACGGCTTTAAAGTCGATGCGAACTATGTGCCGCCAATTCCAAATACAATGGGAACACACGTCCTCACTAACTACCCACTTGCAACATTGGTGGAATATTTTGACTGGACACCATTCTTTATTTCTTGGAGCTTGGCAGGTAAATTCCCGAAAATCTTAGAAGATGAGATTGTCGGTGAAGCTGCAACGGATTTGTATAATCAAGCGCAAGCCATGCTTAAAGATGTGATCGAAAATAACCGTTTCGATGCCCGTGCTGTATTTGGTTTATATCCTGCACAACGTACAGGTGCCGATACAGTCAGCGTGTTTGATGAAACAGCGCAGAATGTCACACATACTTTTGAACACTTGCGTCAACAGTCGGATAAAGTCACAGGCAAACCAAACTTATCTTTAGCCGACTTTATTAGCACCTCGAAAGATAATACTGACTATCTCGGTGGTTTCACGGTATCAATCTTTGGTGCAGAAGAATTGGCGAATGAATATAAAGCTAAAGGTGATGATTATTCTGCAATCTTGGTTCAGTCTTTAGCGGATCGTTTTGCCGAAGCTTTTGCCGAGCATTTGCATGAACGTATCCGTAAAGAATTCTGGGGCTATAAAGTCGATGAGACTTTGGGCAATGAAGAATTGATCAAAGAAAAGTATGTCGGTATTCGTCCTGCACCAGGTTATCCCGCTTGTCCTGAGCATTCTGAAAAAGCGGTGTTATTTGACTGGTTAGGTTCGGAAGCAAAGATTGGTACGAAGTTGACTGAACACTTTGCGATGATGCCACCTTCTTCTGTAAGTGGTTTCTATTATTCACATCCTGAAAGTGAATACTTTAACGTGGGTAAGATTTCTCAAGATCAGCTTGAGGATTATGCCAAGCGTAAAGGCTGGACACTGGATGAAGCGAAGCGTTGGTTAGCACCGAATTTAGATGATTCGGTTGTTTAATTTAGAATAAAAAAATCTCCCCTAACCCTCTTTTTCAAAGAGGGGAACTTTTGCGTATCAAATGAGTTACGTGACAGCTCCTCCCTTTTTCAAAGGGAGGTTGGGAGGGATTAATTTAGTAATATTTGTATTAATATAGCCCGTAAAGATCATTAATAAAAACTTATGACAAATCAGACATTCACTGGAAGTGAACCAACATGGGCTAATGCATGTGTTGGTGATAATGGTCAACCTAATTATATAGAATATTCAAAAGGTTATTCTAAAGCCGCTAATTTACTCTTGAATAACGTTTTGAATACTCGTGGTAAAGAAGTTGACTTATACATTTACCCAATATGCTTCAATATGCGTCACTCTATTGAGCTTAGAATTAAAGGAGCTATTCAAGAAATTACTGAATTAGCAAAAATTAAAAATGAAAAATTACCATCTTTTGACTTAGTTGGCTCGCATGATATCGGCAATATATGGAGGTATTTCAAAGAAAATTCAAAAATTTTAGATATTCGTTTTAAAATGCTGAATGACAAACTAGATGCAACTATTGTAGACATTGCTGAAATAGATTCTACAGGTCAAACTTTTAGATACCCCTTTAACAATGAGAATAAAAAGCATCTAGTTGATCAAAAAATCATAAACTGTGCAATTTTAAAAATTAGATTTACTGAACTAGAAAAAAATTTGGATGATCTTATACATTTAATAGGTTTATTGATTGATGAATATAAATTAGGCACATTTACATCAAAACTTTCAAGAGCCCAAATTTTTAACTTTGCTAAACTACTTCCTTCATATCATGAATGGTCTAAAACTTCCTTCAAAGAAATAAAAGAAGACCTAAAGTTAAAGTACAATCTATCAAATAATGATTTTTCAAAAATAGTAAATCATATAAAGAATAATTATGAATTAAGCTATAAAATAGGTTTAAAGAAAAACTTAGCTTTTTTAAGCGATAGTAATATCTTAGAAGCATGTGACATTTGGGTTACTTACTTTGAGCCAAAATTTAGGGAACTTTATAATCATACAGATTTAGTTTCAGAAGATAATTCTTCAGATCAAATAGAAGAATGGATTAAAATTTCTGAATTACATAAAAAAGGTATGAGTTTATTAGAAAATAATTTATCAGCAGATTATGTCGCTGACCTTAAAGCTTTGTACTATTTATCTATAGACCAGCACCAATATAGTGAAAATTATATGTTTCGCTTTAAATACTTCCACAATGAAGCTAAATATAAGGACTTATCAGACTCTTTAGATCACCTTTTATCTAAAGGAATTTTTTTAGAAGAATTATTAAAAAGCTTGTTTTTTCTTAATCAAATAGATTTAGCTGAAAAAATTATTCAGATTTACGATTTGGAATCTATTTTTGATTTTATTCCTCAAGCTAGACTTGGAAAATTTTTCAAACATTTTGAGTTATTAGGCTATTAAATTTACCTTTAATTTTAATCCCTCCTAACCTCCCTTAAAAAAGGGAGGAGCTTCACGAATCCAATACCACCATCAAATTCGCGAGAAGTCCCCCTTTCTCAAAGGTGAGAAACTATGTTTCGCAAGAGGGGGATTCTAATTTGAAAAGTTCTAATCTTTGCTCAACAACACAATAAATCTTCTCCACCACAGCATCAATCTCAGTCAAAACCTGCCTATTATCAAACCGTAAAACAGTTAGTCCCAATTCAGCTAAAGCCTCATCTCTTACTCGATCAGCCTCCAACCCTTCTGCTGTGTAATGCTGCCCTCCATCACACTCGATAACCAAACTCACTGATGGACAGTAAAAATCCACAATAAAATTAAGAATCGGTTTTTGTCGATAAAACTGTAGCCCTAAAATTTGCTTACGCCTTATTCTTTGCCATAACAGTTGTTCAGCATCGGTCATATTGTTTCGCAAATCACGAGATGGCTGTTTTAGGTTATTATTGTAAGGTTGCATCTAAATTTTCTTTATTTTTATATGTAGGAAATACATGCCTAGTCTAAGCATATCGCTTGGAACAAATACTGCTCTATACACCTTAAAGAATAATCTCTATTTTTCTCATCTTCTTTAAAGAATCTTGGCATAATACTGCCAGAGAATAACAATGCACGAAACATCCTCATGAACACAACCCAACTTTTCCTCGGTGTGATCTTTAGCTCAATAGGCTTAGGCTATTTCCTGTATGGCAAAAAGCAAAAAATGACCATACCTTTAACTGTCGGTCTAGTTTTAATGATTTTCCCTTATTTTATTGAAAGTAACGCATTGCTAAGTGGTATCGGTTTACTTTTGTCTATTGTTCCATATTTTTTACGCTTTTAATGTCACTCAAAATCAAGCTGTTCGAATTGAATCTCCACGACATTCCAGTGATGCATCATCTCTCGTAGTACAATAAAGTAAATCAAACTAGAAAGACCATCATCGGTCACTTGAGACACATAGTACTCCCTGCGCTCAACAAAAGTATTGAAAGCACTTTCAAGTTGCACACGGTCAAGTTGCTGCTGATCTGGAAAAAATAATGCTAAAACCCTTTGGAATAAGCCATCTGAAGTCACGGCAGTCTTAGGTTGGGCATACTTCATCTGAACGGATTCTAACAACTCTTCAATCACATAAATCATCGACTCAATCGCAAGCTCATCCAACAACCCATGGCGCATACTGTTTGACTGTATAAAGCTTAAACCTTGATCTAGCTGGATATGCTGTCCATCCATTTCAAATGAAAGCTGATCTAGGCCGAATGAAAACTTGAGTACACCATTCAGATCCGTCATCGCTTCAATACTCCAAAGTCAAAGCACATACATTCAATGCCGTTATTACCGATCATAATCATCAAGCCGAAATGCAATCGCGCCATCTTTGTTTGATAAGATAGCGCGATTAAAACTGAAGGTCAGCAATATTTCGTTAGTTTGCTTGCGTCTTCGGTAAAAAGAAGGTTGCTAAACCAAGTAACGGCAATAACGAACACACGCCAAACACCCATTCAATGCCTTTGACATCTGCTAAATATCCTAAACCTGCTGCAGCGATACCACTTACACCAAACATTAAACCAAACATCAAACCTGCAATCATGCCAACCCGTCCCGGAACGGCTTCTTGTGCATAGACCACCATGGCTGCAAAGGCAGAGGACAGTACTAAACCCGTGATAACCGAAAGTACGGTCGTCCAAAATAAATTGGCATGTGGCATCATCAACGCAAACGGTGCCATGCCGACAAAAGACACCCAAATCACGGCTTTACGCCCAATTCGGTCTCCAATCGGCCCACCAGCAAATGTCCCCAGAGCCACCGCCGCTAAAAAGGCAAAGAGGTGTAACTGTGCATTTTGTAAACTGAGCTGAAACTTATGCATTAAATAAAAAGTGAAATAGTTACTGATGCTGGCGATGTACGTAAATTTGGCAAACATCAACACGCAAATAGTCGACAACGCGATGACGAGTTGACGTCCGTGTAGTTTGCTTTGCACTTGATGTGCTTTGGTCGCCAATTGTTTTTTACTGTGGCTGATGCTCCAACGGCTGACACCAAACAGCACCCAAATTGCAAGTAAGGCAAATACAATTAACCATGCCACGGCATGCTGTCCGAAAGGCACAATAATCAGCGCGGCCAATAAAGGCCCAATCGCGGTACCTGTATTGCCACCGACCTGAAAGGTCGATTGAGCTGTACCAAAACGTCCGCCCGAAGCCATACGCGCTACACGTGATGCTTCAGGGTGAAAGGTCGATGAACCCACACCAATCAACGCCGAAGCCATGAGCAGTACAATAAAATTTGGTGAAAATGCCAACAGCAAAATACCACTAAAAGTCACCACCATACCAAGTGGTAGCAGATAAGGTTTCGGATGTTTATCGGTATAGAGTCCAATCCAAGGTTGCAGTAGCGATGCTGTGATTTGATAAACCAATGAAATCAATCCCACTTGTGCAAAGCTTAAGGAGAAATTGGTTTTCAGCATCGGGTAAATAGCTGGCAAAACGGCTTGAATCAAGTCATTCAGTAGATGTGCAACAGCCACCGCTCCCACAATTTTAATGATCATGCCTTGTGGTTGTTCATGAACCACAGCCTCACCAATACCATCCTTCATCTGTATTGAAGACGTCATACCGCACAAACTCCGTGTATTTTTCATCAGATATTGATTGTAAAATGTCATTCATAAGACTATCTTCCAATAATCATTGTATAAGTGACAAATTTAAAACACACATGCCAAACTCACTGATTCAAACTGAAATGTCTGAACTGGTCATTGGACTTTCTTCTGAACACACTTATCGAGAGATCACTCCTGCACATACCCATTCACGGGCACAGTTTCTATATGCTTCGACAGGAATGATTCAAGTGTTTACCCCAAATCATGTCTGGATCGTGCCACCGATGTGTGCACTATGGATTCCGACCCATGTTGAACACAGTGTGATTTCATTAAGCCGTGTAAAGCTTAATACGGCATTGGTTCAGGCCGATGCGGCTGCGCTGTTGGGACAACATTGTTTTATTATTCGGGTCAGTAAGTTATTGCATGAACTCTTGATTCGACTCAATGCAATTGAACACATTCCACCCTCCGAACTGATCAGCTCTGATGAACTGTCTCGATCTTTACAGATTTTAATTTTTGATGAAATTCATAAGGCCAATCTGTTGCCCATTCAAATTCCGTGGCCGCAAGATCGGCGCTTAATGAATATTTGCCAAGCGCTATTAAGTACTCCCGATCAGTTAAAAGATTTAAGCACATGGGCAGATGAAATTGGCACCAGCTCCAGAACCTTGATGCGTATGTTTCAAAAGGAAACGGGGCTGTCTTATCGGGCATGGATTCAGCAAATGCATATTGCTCAAGCGCTCACAAAAATTGCCAGTGGTGAATCCGTTGCGCGAATTGCAAGAGCTCTTGGCTATAGCAATCCGAGTGCGTTTAGTAGCATGTTTAAACGTCACTTAGGACAAACCCCGCAACAGTTTAAATATAAGGATGAATAGTTGTTTTTACTTTAAGCGGTGAGTCGATCGACAAATAAAATCCCATTGAGATGATCTATTTCATGTTGCACAATCCGCGCAGGGAAACCTTCAAAAATGCTTTCTAGCACCTCTCCCGTTAAGGTGTGATACACCACTTTAATGCTTTGCGCACGCTGTACCTGACCGCGTTCATTCGGCACGCTTAAACAGCCCTCTTCCCCCAAGGACGTTGCTTGAGAAAACTCTAGAATTTCGGGATTGACCATCACCACTGCATCCATTTCAGGTGCATCTGGATAACGCAAATTTGGACGTGAAGCCACAATAATGACCCGCTTTGAAATATACACTTGCGGTGCTGCAATACCTACACCATTTCGTTCAAGCATAGTCGCCAACATGACTGACGCCAGTTGCATAAGCCAATCACTATTAAATTCTGTATCCGCAACACGGGCGGCTTTCAGTCTTAAAACCTCTTCCCCTCGTTGTGCAACAGGTAAAATGACACTCATACTCAAATCCTAAATTTTTATATCTATTTATTTCTTTTTATACCATAAGCTTTTTATTTTATTGCAGTTACTTTTACTCTTTATATTTTATGACTAAAAATGATGAACACGAACACATCTATAATTTTTAGTTAATATGCAGCAAAGAAAGATTGATTATTCATCCAAAAAAGACTTTATTAAAATCAAATACAAACTTTTATTTAACTTTGGAAATACACACATGGATGCAACACCACGACTGACCCGAGAAGACAAACGTACCCTTGGGTTATCATCATTGGGTGGTGCACTTGAGTTCTATGACTTTGTTATTTATGTTTTTTACGCCAAAATTATTTCTGAATTGTTCTTCCCCGCAGGACTCAGCCCATTTTGGGCGATGCTGAATACTTACGGTATTTTTGCCGCAGGTTACTTCTTCCGTCCACTTGGCGGTGTAGTCATGGCGCACTTTGGTGACCTCATAGGGCGCAAGCGTCTATTTAGCTTATCTATTTTGCTCATGGCTTTACCCACCCTCATAATCGGGGTCATGCCAACCTTTGAAACGATTGGTTATGCTGCGCCGCTGCTCTTACTCCTTATGCGGGTGGTACAAGGCATCGCGATTGGTGGAGAAATTCCAGCGGCATGGACATTTGTTTCTGAGCATGTTCCTGCTGAAAAAATTGGTTTTGCCAATGGCTTACTCACAGCAGGATTATCTCTTGGCATTCTTCTTGGCGCTTTAATGTCGCTGTTCATTTCTCTTCAGTTTAGTGAAGCTGCAATTCATGATTGGGCTTGGCGTATCCCGTTTATTGTGGGGGGTATTTTTGGCTTAGTGGCTTTGTATTTACGCAGTTATTTAAAAGAAACACCCGTATTCAAAGCCATGCAAGCACGCAAAGAGCTATCCAAAGAAATGCCTGTTAAACAAGTCTTAGCCAACCATAAAACAGCGGTAGTTATTGCCATGCTCCTAACATGGTTCTTAACCGCTTGCGTGGTGGTCCTGATTTTGGCCATGCCAAACTTATTAGCGGGTGCCTTTGGCTTTGCACGTGGTGATGCTTTTCAAATGCAAAGTGCTGCAATCATCATGCAAATGTTAGGTTGTATACTCGCTGGGACATTGGCAGATCGTTTGGGTGCAGCCAAGGTTTTGATTTTTGGCTCGCTCGGTGTCGCTACTATTGCAACCATTTTCTATCACAGTTTGGGTGTGGTCAGTCCAAATACGGTGTTTGCGCTGTATATGCTGTTAGGATTTTTTTCAGGCACGGTTGGACTTGTCTCCTATAGTATGGTCAAGATGTTCCCTGCACCGATCCGTTTCTCGGGGATTTCGTTTTCCTACAATGTCGCCTATGCCATTGCAGGAGGCATTACACTGCCTTTGGTTCAATGGCTCAGTCTCTATAGCAAGATTGGGGCGATGTATTATATTTGGCTGGTCTGTTTGGTTTGCTTCTTCACAGCTTGGGTTTATCGAGCTCAGTTCGAGGCAAAACACTAAAATGATAAAACCCTTCAAACGAAGGGTTTTCTTTTTATGCAAGCTACTTTGAAAACATGAGGTCAAAACCTTTAGCTTAATGTTTCTGCGTGCAGATTTTGGCGCAGTTCATCTTCCACAATATCGAGTTCGATTTGGCTAAACTTACGAATTTCACCTTCAGCATGTTTTTCTAACATGCCACCAATCAACGGCACTTTCACTTTTACCGTCCACTCCATTTGAAAATGGATCTGTTCATCATTGCCTGACACACTACGTTGGCAACTCGCTTCAAGAGGTAAATTCGGATCTAAGCGCACTTCTGAACTCAGTGCAGTTAAATTACTTACATCGGTACGATGTAAACGAAACGCATCTTTTAAAAATTTCTTCGCAATATCGGGAATGTTGACATCCAAATTATACGCACGCTTGAGGGTATAAATATCGCCGACTTTATTCGACTCCAAAATTTCCAACTTCTCACCTGGAATACGACGACAAACATTTTCATGTAAGTTGATATCGGCTGCGAGTCGACGGAAATCATCCAATGAAACACCGTTGATGGTGGCATTGACGACAAACTGATGTGCCATAGCATTAAATCCTTTATTTTTTTGTTTTTGTAACCATCCATGCCCAGATCAGGACTGAAAAATTGGAGCTCGTTATCCTGTAGAAAGATCAAGCATAGACGATGATCCAGCACCGACTATACCGTGATCTGGATATCAATGTGTGCCATTCTGTATGACAATATCATCTGCAATATGAATAAAAACTACGCGCTCAAAACAGGCCAAGCGAATATCAAAATGCTCTGCCCCATCATCTAGTCCTGTGACCGCCCAACTTGCACTGCTGGGTAAATCACCCAGCCAAGCGGCCTGATAAAAATCAGCAACCGAAGCAAAATCCAAATATTGCTTTGGACTTCCCTTTAACCGTTCGATGACCGACTCAAATTGAGCCAACTGTGTTTGTTTAAAGTCGATCAACACTATCCAGCCTATGCACTTTTCAGCTGTTGTTTATGACGTACCTGCGTCCATTGCCACCATCCAAAAGCCGCCAAGCCGACAAAGCCTGCATATAAGCCAGCGGTCAAAAACAAATCTTTATAGATAAACATACCGACATAAACAATATCGACAAAGACCCACAGCACCCACGTTGCAATATGTTTACGACTGGTCCAATAGGTCGCCAACAGGCTAAATGCTGCGAGCTGCGCGTCCAATAAAGGTACAGCAGCATCGGTCAAATACTTTAAGCTCAGACCAAATATTGCGCCAGCTGTAGCAGCAAGCAGCATTTGCAAAATCACTTGCCGAGCTGTAATCGGTTCAATGCGAATATCATGATCTTGTTGTTTACCTTTGAGCCAGTGATAAAATCCATAAAAGTTCACCACTACGAAAAAAAACTGCAAAATGGTTTCGCCATATAACTTATAGGTATAAAACAAATAGGCATATAACAAGAAAGCAACAAAGTTAAACCACCAACACCACATATTGCGCTTAATGGTCAACGTCACTCCGATTAAGCTAATGATGACTGCAAATATTTCAAGGCTAGACATGGTTCAACTGGCATCCAAAGAAGTGCTGCTATTATGAAAAAAAACTCAATAAAGGCAAGACAATTCCGCTCAATCTAAACATCGATCTTTTTTCGGAGAATCGGATCAAACTGTCGAGTCACAGAATGCATACGCATAAGCTTTGACAGTTTTCTAACAATCGTTTAAAAACTTATAAAACGATGCAGGAATAAGCAAAATGTCAGAACAACAAGGTCGTGTCAGTCGCGAAATTCGCGGTTCGTTATTTTTAATTGGTTTAGACCGTGCAGCCAAGCGTAATGCTTTTGATAGTCATATGATTCATGACTTATCACTGGCCCTCACCGAATATGAGGATGATCCTTCACTACGCTGTGCCGTGATTTTTGCGCACGGAGAACACTTTACAGCTGGGCTTGATTTGGTTGAGTTGCAACCCAAGCTCAATGCAGGCGTTTTCGACTTTCCCGCGTCACAAATTAACCCTTGGGGCACCAGTTCCAGACCTCGCAGCAAACCCGTGGTTGTGGCAGTCCAAGGCTTTTGCTTTACTGCGGGAATTGAACTGATGCTGAATGCCGATGTTGTGATTGCCGACGTCCATACACAATTTGCCCAAATGGAAGTGCAGCGCGGCATTTTACCCTTTGGTGGTGCAACGGTTCGCTTTGTACAAGCGGCAGGTTGGAACAAAGCCATGCGCTACCTACTCACAGGAGACAGCTTCGATGCGCAAACAGCCCTCGATTTGAACTTAATTACCGAAGTCGTAGAAGCATCCACGCCAAATGCTGCATTAGAGCGAGCATTGAGCCTTGCAGAGTCCATTGCGCAAGCTGCACCACTCGCCGTTCAAGCCACACTGGCTTCTGCACAACAGGCAGCACAACACGGCGCAGACTATGCCTTTGCACATTTACAAGAGCACCTCAGCCCGCTCCTCAAAACCCAAGATGTACAAGAAGGTGTCATGGCGATGCTGCAACGCCGCCCTGCTCAGTTTAAAGGGCAATAAAACTTAAAAGTCTGGAACCCACTTTAGTATTTAACAAAAAGAAGAAAACATGATGCAAGCCACAGCCCATTTAGACTCGACTCAAATTGAGAAACAAACTGTAAAATTCTCAGCAACCGATGGTTATGTACTCGTTGGCACACGTTATCGCTCATCTGAGCCGATCAAAGCCAACATTATTGTGGCCAGTGCAACAGGTGTACCACAGCAGTTCTATCGTCGCTTTGCCGAGTATGCAGTAGCTTTAGGATATCAAGTTCTAACTTTTGACTATCGTGGTGTGGGGCTTTCTGCACCGAAGCAGTTAAAAGGTTTTAGTATGTCCTATTTAGACTGGGGACAATTGGACTTATCCGGTGCAATTGACTTCGTCGCACAAGACGGTAAACCCATTTTTGTGGTTGGGCATTCCTATGGTGGCCAAGCCTTAGGTTTAACCGATAATCATGACCAAGTTACTGCGATGTATTGCTTCGGTACAGGTGCAGGTTGGCATGGCTACATGCCGTTTCGTGAGAAGATGAAAGTCCATGTGATGTGGAATATTATTTTCCCACCCATGGTTGCACTTAAGGGTTATTTACCTTGGAGCATACTCAAAATGGGGGCAGATTTACCTGTCGATGTTTACACGCAGTGGCGAAAGTGGTGTAAAAATCCGACCTACTTTTTTGCAGACCCTGAACAACAGCATTTACTGGAACAGTATGCTCAGGTAAAGACCCCAATCTATGCTGTTTCAGCACTGGATGATGACTGGGCTCTACCCAACTCAAGGCATGCGTTTATGCAACATTATCGACAGGCAGATCTGCACTATCTCAACATTGAAGCCAGTGAATACGGCTTGAAAGAAATTGGACACATGGGATATTTCCGTCAAGGCGCTGAAAACATTTGGGATAACATGCTGAATACTTTTGATCGCTATCTATCATCTTCACCACACACGACTACGAAACTCTAAACGGAATACCAAATACCTATGCGCCCGCAAAAACTCAGCAAAGAGCAAATCCAGCTCCACTGTATGCAAACTTTTAAAACACATGGTTATGCAGGCACCAGTATGGATTTGTTGGCAAAATCTTGTGGGCTGAGTAAAGCCGCTTTTTATTATTATTATCCAAATAAAGAAGCATTACTTTTGGATATTTTAGACGTTAGCCAACAGTATTTAAAAAATCGAGTCTTTAATATTTTAAAAAATAATCAAATCGAGTATTGCGGCCGCTTTGAACACCTCCATCAACAAGCCGTAACCTTTTTTAGTACAGGTGTACAAGGCTGTTTGGTGGGTATGCTGTCTTTAGAAATTCCTCATTTATCTGAAACAATACAGCTCAAGATTCGCTCTATTTTTCAAGACTGGGAAACCTCACTTTTTGACTATTTCCACCAAGTCATGCCTACGGTAAACGCAGCTTCTTTGGCCAAAATCAGTGTTGCCGATTATGAAGGGGCGATTTTAATGACACGTTTAAACCAAGATGACTTTTATTTGACTCATGTTGCC
The DNA here is from genome assembly GCF_055632855.1 of Acinetobacter sp. SW-226. NCBI lineage: Bacteria > Pseudomonadati > Pseudomonadota > Gammaproteobacteria > Moraxellales > Moraxellaceae > Acinetobacter > Acinetobacter sp. SW-226. Next base: position 2,623,304 of record NZ_CM145752.1, read on the forward strand.
GAACGAATTCTCAAACAGTTATCTATGACGATACTCAACATTGAGCGCGCATAAGCAAAATCGTTAATCTCGAGTCCGATGGCTTTTTTTGTGCTCTCGCCCACTACGGTCAATATGTGTATAAAACATACCATAACGGCTCACATAATATTCCAATGACTGATCGTAAAAACTCCAAAAAATCGACCATTCGTTTAAGTCCATTTTACGGATTTGAGTCTGGGTTTTTGCAGGCATTTTAACCAACAAAGTACTTTGCATCAGTTCTGCATCTTCCTCAGCACTTAACAAAATCGCTTGATCTAAAAACAAGCTTGCAACATCATCAAACAGCACTTGTTCATAGGCATCAATTTCAATCACACGTTCAACTTGAGCATCACTTTCAATTTGGGTTGTCATCTGCGCTGATTGAACTTGCAACTCAGTTTCCTTTTTTTGCCGTTTTAAAAAACGCTGCTTTTTCTGAATTTTGATAACAATAATAGATGCTGCAACCAAAGCAATGAGTATGCAAATCATCAATAAAAAAGTTGCCATTCCCTGCTCTCGTAACAGATATATTCTTTTAAAATACAGCATTATTGTTCAAATAAACATCAAAACATCTGACCCTAGCGTGTGCTATTGCATACGAATCACGCTAATTATTCAGAAATAATCTTTAAATGTACGATCAATGCTCTTCATTCAACAAATACAATATTAATGCGAACAGCATCACAAAATTAAATTTTCAGCTCACAAAAAGACTATAAAATTTAATCAAGTCAATATAATCAAACAACACAGCTACATCGCGACTAACAATAATTCAATTTAGTAATCGTGTGCTCTAGCATGAAATAGCTGTTCATATAGCTCCAAGAAGAAAACATGATACGAGCAGCTCAGATTCAGGACATCCCTGAGATATTAAATGTCGTGCATGACAGCATTCGATCTTGTATCAAAGACCACCACCGTCATGAAAGTACAATTCAAGTTTGGTTAGAAAATAAGACCCAATCCAACCTGATTATGTGGATGCATTATAATGACAGTTGGGTTTATGTGATGGATCAGCAAGTTGTAGGTTTTATTATGGTGAGCGATCAAGGTCGCATTCTTCTTAATTATATCTCATCGGCAGAACAGCACCGTGGTATAGGTAAGGCCTTATTGAACACAGTCATTGAACATTTTAAAAGCAAAAAGATCCATCAAATTAGCCTTGAAAGCACGCAAACTGCGCTAAGCTTTTACCAAAGACATGGTTTCCAAATTCGTAGCCAATACACTTCTGATACAACCTCGATCCCCATGATTAAACAACTGTCATAAAGATGATTCGATTGGCATTTTCATTTGATCACGTCCCGCCTCTTTGGCTTCATAGAGTTTTAAATCTGCGGCTTTCATGAGGTCATGAATATTGGCATACGATGTTTGATGATCCATCCACGAAACCCCCATACTCAAAGTTATATAGCCTTTTTCATCTAAGCGATTACGATGTTCAATATGTTCACTGCGCACTGCATCTAGCACAGTTTGCATAATCTGGCGAATAATAACGATGGGAACATTATATAAAACAATTGCAAACTCCTCTCCGCCATAACGCGCTAAATAAGCATTATGTGGGAGTACTGCGCTAATGACTGCGACCAAGTTTTGCAGTACTTCATCTCCCTTTAAATGCCCATAGTAGTCATTATATTTTTTAAAATAGTCTACATCCATCATGGCAAATGCCAAAGTTGCATGACTATTTTGCTGTGTTTCCATAAACCGCTTTTGAATTTCACTATTTAACGCACGGCGATTATAGGCCCCCGTTAAAGCATCTATTTGAATTTGATATTCTAGTTTTTCATTTAAATCATGAAGTTGTGATGTTCTTTGTTGTACTTTCATATCTAAAGAGCTATTCAATTCAATCAAATTATTATTCAAGCGCTCGGTATGATAGGTCTGATGGGCATAGTTTCGTGATTGCTGAAACATCACTAAAAGTGCATAAAGGCTCGTTGAAATAAAGGACAAATGAATCGAATCAATAACATGTAGAGTTAATAAGAAGCCATGGATAAACGATAAACACAATAGAATTACAGCACAAAAATTAAGCTTTGAATATTTTTGCTTGGTCTTTAAGGTAATATAAAAACCATAGGCAAAATTGCACAGAATCACAATGCTCAATAAGGCACTATAAAAAGCCAGAGGCTCAAAAACTTCCTGTTCGGATAAAAGTGTTATAACGACATTTAACGTCAGCACCAACATAGAAGCTGTATATATCCAATGGTGCAAATATTTCTGATCGAGTAAATACATATAACTCAAAAAGAACATGATCGCTAAATAGATAAATAAATACTCTAAGCGTATGCCCCACAACCAATTGATATCTAAAAAAGTGGTATAGGCATAAGGTGCTGTGAACAAATTATGTAAGGCTAAAAACAGAATAAAAATCCCGAACACAAAAATACTTTTGCTATTCCTCTCGTTTGAGCCACGGAAAATAGAAAACATCGTGGTGAACATTCCCACGCCAAATACTGCACCACAGATCATGGCTATGCTCATCATTAACTGCTGATAATGCCGATTAACTGTTTTAGCAACCCCGATATGCATAGGACTTTCAAGACCACCGCGTAGCTTATTAAAATTTGAAGCCTGTATGCTTAAAGTAAAATAAGGGCTGTCTGGTACAAAATAGGCAATACGTGGGGCATTTTCTGTCTGCTGTTGCATTACATTATCTGCGACATCTCCTAAACGAACGAGAAAGTCGCCATTTAGATAAACTCGATAAGCAGAATTTTGATTGGGGATTTGAATAGCTAAACGTCGACCAATAAATTCATCAGGAATTTTAAAATGACCAATAAAGGTACCATAATCAATATTACTACCTGTTAGCTCCTTAAAGGAAATAGGAAGCTCCGTTGTTTTTGATGCTAATTTTTGATTGGGCTGAGTAATGAGTTCATGGTCATAATAAGACCATATTCCATTTAAATAACTGGTTGTTTGCTCAGTAAATTGAATATTATTGACATTCTTTTGATGTAAATAATACTGCGCAGGCTCTGCTTCATATTGCGCCCACGTCGAAGGTATAAGACTTAAAATTAACAAACAGCTTAGAATAAACCAGATAACATGCTGTCTGCCTAATGAGCTATACAAAAGCGACTCTTCCCTTTAATACGCTCTGCCTACGAATTAATCTACAAATGTTTTTCTTAAAAACCAAGTGATTTTTACAAATGAATCAAATACATCCTTATAATTGATTCATTATCAATAATTCTGATTAGTCTCGTGTTTTTACATCATACAATTCAATTTCAAAAATCAAATTTGAATTGGCTGGAATCACGTTACCCATCTTACGCTCACCATAGGCCAAATGTGACGGCACGATGAGTTTACGCTTGCCGCCCACTTTCATCCCCATTATGCCTTGATCCCAACCTTTAATCACACGACCTGTTCCAATCACCGTTTCAAAGTAGTTTCCACGGTCTACAGATGAGTCAAACTTAGTTCCGTCTTCTAACCATCCGGTATAATGTGTAGTGATTAAAGCACCTTTTACTGCTTCTTTACCTTCACCAACAACTAAATCAATAATTTCTAATTCAGCGCTCATCTATTCGCTCCACTATTACTTTATAAATAAATTTTGTTGAACTGCTTGTTTATTGCAATTGAGTCCACTCAATCGTAGCTTGTGCATTGTCACCAATTAAAGTCCACTCACCATCCATCACGTTCAACTGAAGTTGCATGGTCCGTTCACAAAGGGCCTGAACCGCTTCTGTACTTTGTGCAGACAGTTGCCAAATTTCAACATTACTCAAAGTCTTTAGTTTACTGTTGCGTTTGTACCATTCATCAACAGCAGTGCCATAGGTCACAATAGCAACTTGTTTACAACGCGCGCTGGCTTTTTTGACTTTGTCTTCGTCAGGGCTTCCCACTTCAATCCATTTCATCAACTGGCCTGTTAAGTCTTTTTCCCAAAGTGCAGGTTCATTGGTTTCAAAGAGGTCTTTGGTAAACTCCAAAGCCTCATCTGCAAAGCGTGCAAAAGCCAAAAGACGAACCATCAAACGTTCTATCGTCTCTGAAGGATGCAGAGCCAAGGTAAGTTGATAGTCAACATATTGGTGAACGTCCATATTGGCAATATTTAAATCTGCCTTATAAATTGTAGCTTTAAGCGCCATAAATACCGTCCTCAAATTTGCCGAATAGCATATAAGATTTCAGCTCATTTTGCTTAAAACAATTTACCTCATTACTCAATACGACATGCAAATAATGCAGTTTCAAACATCAACCAATCTCTTTCGTTCTGCACAATCAACTCGATTCGGTTATCAATGCCTTCTTCGACATCCTGATAATTAAATTGCTTGGGATTAAAGTTAAATGCTTTCCAACCCTGATTGGTATGGAAAATCCCCTTAATCCTCCGCCAATCCTGCTGCTCACACAACAAATCGAGTAAATCATAAAAATCAAAAACCCAACGTTTTGGCATTTTCCAACCTGCCACACTATAGCCCTGCGCCGATTCTACATAGTGATAAGGCAGTTGCTTAATTTCAGGAAATTCCTGTTGATTTGCTTTTAATTGTTGTTGCACTTTCAGTAAAGGTTGGTTTTGACGCTTAGTCGCAACATAGTCAAAGTCAAGTTGTTCAAGCTGGATATTCCCCTGATCTGCCATAAGCCACTGCTGAGCATAAGCTTGATATTCAGTTTGTAGCTGCTCAAGAGCCTTTAAATCTGCACTTTGCATCTGAGCATAATGCGAAACAACGACGATCTGCGCTGCCTTCAACTGATCTTGATATAAGTTTTGTGCCGTCCACGTCTGATCATGTAAGCGTGAACCATCCAGCACAGTGACTGGCGCACGCATACGCAGAGTCGAATGCCAATGTGGTTCTGTCAGTTGCTCTAATAACTGTGCAGGGTGACCCAAGCCTGTCGGTTCAATAAACAGTCGATCAGGCTTTTGTTCTGAGAGCAATCGAGACAATGCTATTTGCATCGGAAGCTGACTACTACAGCATAAACACCCGCCTAATAACTCTTTAACTGCATAACCTTCACTTTGTGGCATAAGCTGTTGGTCGACACCAATTTGCCCAAATTCGTTCATCAACACTGCCCAAACTTCATGTTCAGGTTTTTGACTCAACAAATGCATCAGTAAGGTGGTTTTACCGGCACCCAAAAAACCTGAAATAATATGCGTTGGAACCACCTGTTGCATCGCCATCAGTTTCAAAATTGTTCCACCTAATCTGAAATACTATAAAAACAGCACAATAAAATAAGCGATTATTTTAGTTTAAATGTCTCATTTTCTCACTTTAAATCGACGGCTTTACACACGCAACATATCAAATTATGTATTTAAACTGGGCTTATTCACTCTTAGAAATCTTTATTTACATTTTATTCAACGTCAAAATGCACGGTTTGTTCCATTTCCATCGCCTTTGTATATTTTATGTGAGTTTTCACTCAAATATTTTGATCAATTTTTCTACATTTTCAGCTTTTTGACTCACAAAAAGCTTCTACTTGTTACTTAAAGCCTACCATTTTTTCATCATCTGTAGTTTTAGGTAAAGTGCATTTTTCACATTGTTGCTTCAATTGAACCTCGCATATTCAGACGCTAGCATGAAGCTCAGTTCAAATTGATGTGATGAACAATCTGAACTGTTTCTCTATAAAATATAAGGATGCCGAAACAATGAAACTTTCACACTTATTAATTGCAACATCTTTAACTGCTGCGAGCTTTACAACTTTTGCAGCAACTCAGGAAGCTCCTGCACAGGAAGATAAAGTCGTTGTATCTACTCAAGAAACAGCTGAAACTACTGACTTAAGTGCAAATGCACCTGCTTCAGAAGCCTCAGCAGAACAACCAAACCAAGAAAAAGCAGCTAAATAATTTATTACTTGCTGTAATAAAGCGACCTACTCTCCAGCATGATTACAGCTCTTATTTAGCACAATCAGAAACCAAGACTTATCCTGTCTTGGTTTCTTTTTTGCCGATAGATTTAAATCATAGAAATTAGTGATCATTTCAAGGTGAAAGCTTATAGTAGAAAACAGAATATTTTAATAATAAACAATAAACTACAAACCATACCAAACACAAAGTCTCATTATCTTTATACCCATGACCTACTATTGACTAGCTTGTTCTGCCTCATTTTTTCACCGTTAATAACTGTAAAAGTGAATTAAATGGACATTCGCAATGCGCAACACAGCAAATTACACAACTGAAGTCGCAATTCTTGGTGCTGGCCCTGTCGGTTTGACCATTGCCAACTATTTAAGTAAGCAAGGCGTACAAGTCACAGTCATTGAACAGTTAGATAGCTTAATTGATTACCCGCGTGCAATTGGGATTGATGATGAGTCTCTACGGACGATTCAGTCTTTGGGCTTAGTCGAACAGGTCTTACCACATACCACGCCGAATCATGCTATGCGTTTTTTAACGCCAAAAGGACGTTGCTTTGCAGACATCCAACCTTTAACCCGTGAGTTTGGTTTTTCGCGTCGGAATGCCTTTATTCAACCACAAGTAGACAATGTCTTATTACAAGGTCTGAAACAGTACGAGCAGACTCATGTATTGTTTTCCCGCCAATTGATTGAATTTAGCCAAGATCAAACTGGTGTCACTTTAAAGCTACAAACCGCAGATCAAACTGAAGAAATCATTCAAGCACAATACTTAATTGCATGTGATGGCGGAAATTCCATTATTCGTCGTACATTGAATATAGATTTTGCAGGTAAAACAGCACCAAACCAGTGGATTGTGATTGATATTGAAAATGACCCACTGGCAACACCACATATTTACTTATGCTGTGACCCTGTACGTCCTTATGTTTCGGCAGCACTTCCACATGGTATTCGTCGTTTTGAGTTTATGGTGATGCCTGGTGAAACTCAAGAAGAGCTCAGTCAGCCTGAAAATATTGCCAAACTATTGTCCAAAGTACTTCCAACAACCGATGGTATTGAAGTGATTCGTCAGCGTGTCTATACCCACAATGCACGCATTGCAGAAAAATTCCGTGTCGACCGTATTTTACTGGCAGGCGATGCCGCCCACATTATGCCTGTATGGCAAGGTCAAGGTTATAATAGTGGCATGCGCGATGCTTTCAACCTTGCATGGAAAGTTGCATTGGTTGTACAAGGCAAAGCATCTGCTGAATTATTAGACTCGTACCAAGTTGAACGTAAAGACCATGCCAAAGCCATGATCGACCTTTCCGTGATGGCAGGTCATGTACTGGCACCACCGAAAAAATGGCAAGGCTTTGTGCGTGATGGCATTGCTCATGCATTGAACTACATCAAACCGATTAAACAGTATTTACTTGAAATGCGTTTCAAACCTATGCCGAAATATCATGCTGGTGCACTAATCACTGATGGCAGTAAAACCACACCTGTCGGCAAAATGTTCATTCAACCACATGTTAAACTTGAATCTGGCAAGACTGTTTTACTCGATGAGGTTCTGAGCAATGACTTTGCCATCATCGCTTGGGGGGTAGATCCAAAGTGGGGACTCACACCAGCGCACATGCAACAATGGCAAAAACTGGGCGTCAAGTTTGTTCAAGTCATTCCAGCAGTGCAACTGGACAATGAAAAACGCCAAAAGTATGACGGGGTGATCACGGTAGGCGATCTGGGCACAGACATCCGCAGTTGGTTTGGTCAAACGACTGAGTCTGTGGTCATACTTCGTCCAGACCGTTTTGTTGCAGCATTAGCGATTCCACAGACCTTAAACACGGTTAGCCAACAGCTCTTTGCCAAACTGCATGTGAGCTAATGCCATATCACAAGGTTCTGGCACAATCCAGAACATAAAAAACCACGCTAAACCATAATGCTGATCCGTTAAGGGGTTTTGTACTAAACTCCTTAACTTTTTAGTTCTTTAAAGCAGAATCTTCTATACTCTAGATCAAATATTTATAGCTCAACTACTACTTTGGTTAAGCCCGAATGCCCCATCAGAATATATATTGGGTTCGCAAGAAAAGCGGCTTGTGGCGCATACCCCCGACTACACAAATCACCAAATCCCTTGTATTGATTCATAAATCGCAAACCTTATTTTTAAATATTTTTACCTTGAGCAAGTACAAGTGACGTTTCTGCGCATCAAATAGCATCATACGTTTAAAAATAAAATGCCAGTCTATTGCTTAAGACTGGCATGAGCACTAAGGCACGGTTTTATAGTACTAAGTTTATTGGACTTAAATCGCTTGTACCCATTCAACTCCCTGTACCGCATCGCGACTTTGAATCAACTGGATAAAAGGTTTAAATTCGTCGAAATATGGGACAATTTTGAAAGAAATGGCATAGATTAACCAATAGGCCAAAAACAAATCTGCGGCACTAATTTGATTGCCCAACAAATATGGCTTCGCCTGAGCTAAACCTACTTTTATAAACCGATAAATAGATGCTTCTGTACCAAAACCCAAACTTCTTTTTCTAGTCTCTAGCTGTTGTTCAGAAATGCCTAAACTTTTCACGTCCATAAACTCAGTGAGTGGTCCATGACAAAAGAATAACCATTTCAAATATTCACCACGCTTGGGGTCATTGAAAGCAGGCGCAAAACCTTTTTCGAGATATTTATCTGCCAAATAAGCAAAAATAGCAGGAGTTTCTGAAATCACCGAACCCTGATCCACTAAAAATGGGACTTTCCCCATTGGGTTCAAAGCCAAATATTCAGCCTCCGCTAAATCTGCATATTCGATATGAATAATTTCGACCTGATCTTCAATATCTAACTCTTTTAAAAACGGCAATACCGTAATGCCGCGAGAATGAACGTTGCTATACAGCTTCATTATTTTGAGCCTCTTAGATGGCGCTTTGAGTATGTTTTAAACATCATATAGCACAACTGTATGTGTATATTTTTAAGTAAAAAAACAACGACATAATAATATGACTGATTTTATTCACTGTTTTATCCCAATCCCTTTCCTGCCTTTACCAAGAGTACATTTTTTGGACGTGTTATCAGTGTTTTTTATTATGCTTTAAGTCCTTTTTACTCTCACCATTATTTACGACATTATAAAAATAAATTTTCATCATGCTTAAACTAAACACAATTTGGTGTTGCCTTAGGCATAGATGGTAAATCAGGAAAATTAAACCACGATATCATCATGGACTCAGTTAAAGAGACAAAATTAGAAATCGCACTGTGTATTCGCAATAAGGCATCTTGAACATTTATACCTTCTGGTTCTGCTATATCAACCCTTTAGCCAGATCTTTATAAACCTCATACACTTGAAATGTTGATTTACCTAATGACTCTTTCCCCAAGTTCCAATATTCAAAAGAATTCTGGTCAGAACATGTCCATATAAAATTGCTCTTTTAATATTTTTAAAATAAGATCAATCGCAGGGTTTTTCTGCTGTTTACGGTAATTCGCATAGAGTCCAATCATCGGTAAAGGTTCAATTGTGTTCTTCGCTACAATTTTATCGCCCAAAAGTGGAATCACATACGCAGGTACAATACTCCACCCAACCCCCATCCCGACCAAATTCACATTCAGCAAAATATTGGTCGAGTGCTGGACAATATTGACATTCAGTTTCGAGTGTTTAAAAAAGTCTTGGATCAACTTATATAACTGTGGTGAAGCGGTTTCATCACTGATCACAAAGTCACGATCATTAAAGTGCTTAATGCTAATACTGCGCTGTTCAGCAAAAGGAGAATCTTTCGGCATAATCAGAGCTAAAGGCTCCTGAAAAACTTGAACATGCTCAAACTCTCCAGACTCATCTGGATAACGCGTAAATGCAATATCAATTTCACCTTTTTTCAGAGCATCAAGCTGGGCTGAATCTGTCAGGCTATGAAAGCTAATTTTTAAGTCTGGAAAATGCGCGCGAATGTTTGGCATGATGTAAGGAAACACTTTCATTTCAGCAACAGGTACAAAGCCAATATGTAAGTGATCTTTACTCATATTGGCAATTTGGCGTGCATCATAAATTGCCTTTTCAGCATACTCCAAGCTCAGTAAAGCTTGTTTTAAAAATGCTTTTCCTTCTTCCGTAAGTTCGACCTTACGATTGGTTCGAATCAATAGCTGCGCGCCAACCTCATGTTCCAAATCCTTAATTTGCTGGCTAAGCGAAGGCTGAACCGTACACATGCGCTGTGCTGCTTTAGTAAAATTGAGTTCTTCTGCAACAGCAACAAAATAACGTAAATGACGCAATTCCATAAAACGCTCCAACTATGCTTCTGACACCCGTCGTGTCGTTTTAGCCACTTTAAATTTGTAGATACATAACGTCAGCAGCACAATGGCTGCACAGATTAAATATGTAGTTTGGAAGCCTAAATGCGCAATCACCACACCTATCACAACCGAGCCAACAGCCATTCCCAAATCAAACAAAGTAAAAAAAGTCGAAATAGCATGTCCCATACGTTGTTTCGGTACCGACTGAATGGCGACCGTTTGAAAACAAGGAAATAACGAGCCGTATCCCATACCAATAAATACAGCAGATAACCATAACATCCATGGACTATTGACGATGCTGACCAACACTAAACCCAATGCAAAACACAAAAATGAAGGATAAATCACAGCACTGGCGCCACGGCTGTCATAAATCTTGCCGACCCACGGTCGCACCAAAATCATCGACACAGCAAAAACCACGAAAAATAAACTGGTATAAGCCAATAAAGCTTTGGACTCAGTATATGTAGCAATGAAACTCATAATGCTCGAATATGCAAAGGCCGTGAGTAATGCAATTAAACCAATCGGCACTGCCTTGAGTTCAATAATGTCATACCAGCTCAAACCTACTCGTTCTTTAGTTTCGGGCACTTGAAGAGAAACAGATTCAGTAATTGGAATCAACCAACTAAAAATCAAACCAAGACTAATCAGCACAGTCAGTAGAACAAATAAATCATTAAAACTACTGTACTGCACAACGCTCAGAGCAATAAGTGGCCCAAAAACCACAGCCAAATTGGTAGACATGACAAAATAACCCATCCCCTCACCTTTGCGTTGTTCGGGTATAAAATCATGAGCAATGGGTACAGTTACAGTTGTTAAAATACTAAACCAAATACCATGTATAAAACGAATAGCAAGCAAGCTCCACATGCTGTCCACCCAAAGATAGCTAAAGGCAAAGCAGACAAAAAGTGATGCCGAAGCACGAAAGGAAAAAGCCTTCCCGAGCCGCTCCACAATCAACCCTGAAAACGGTCGCACTGCAATAGAGGACACCAAAAATAGGGTTAAAGTGAGACCTGCTTGCTTCACCGTCCCACCGAGTTCTTGCATGATATAAACGGGCAAGATCGTGAGTAATGCAAAGTAATATGTGAACAAGAACAGGTTATTACACACACAAAGTATAAAATTTCTATTCCAAAGCGACTGCTGAGGCATTATCTATTCCTCTAAAAGCACATGTCGCTGTGCAGGTGCAATTACCAACCGAACCAAATTGTGAATATAGGCGTCATCAGGCATACGGTTAAAAAAAATAATTTGATAATGAATCGGTCCATACAAAGTATCGAGCATCAACTCAAAAGGATAATCTGCGCGTACTTCACCACGCTCAATTGCACACTGAATTAATTTACGGGTTTGGACACGACGTGGCAGTAAATACTCTTGGAAAAATAACCCTGCAGCTTCGCGATGCTCTGCCATGACCACCAACAGTGCTCGCCCCACTGGATGATTCAAGGCCACTGCCAGTTTAGATAATTGTTGTACTAAGTTGTGCTCTAAACTTTGCTCAAAATCCAATTCAAAGACGGATTCGGTATGCAATTTAAATGCTTCAAAAACCAAATCAGATTTGTGCTTCCACCATCGGTAAATGGTGGATTTTCCAACTCCTGCACGTGCAGCAATATCTTCTATAGTGAACTGTGAATAATCTGCCTCTGACAAAGCTGCCAGTACAGCATTTAAAATGCATTGTTTTCGTTTAGAACCTTTCTCAACATTCATATCACACCAAAACGATACGCTACGTATCGTTTCATTTTATACTTAAAAATGCACTTGTGCTAATTTCTTTAATAAATAAATTTTAGACATAAAAAAAGGTCTCCTATATAGGAGACCTTTTCATTGCATTTAACTATGCGATGTTTTTTTATAAATACTGCACGAAGGGTGATGGTTTTCTTGTAAGCGCGCAACTTTACGTTGCTCAGCCGCTTCAAAACGACAACGCTTCCAGTCATTATCCAAGTTCAATGCAGGAATTTGTTTTGGCTTACCATTTTCATCGACCGCCACCATAGTAAAGTAACAACTGTTGGTATGACGTACTGTACGCTTTTGAATATTCTGCGCTTCAACACGAATACCGATTTCCATCGAAGTCCGCCCCACATGGTTCACACTTGCCAAGAAAGTAACCAACTCACCTACATGAATCGGCTCTTTAAAGTTCACTTTATCCACCGATAAGGTCACTACATAACTGCCAGAAAAACGACTTGCACACGCATACGCAACTTGGTCTAACAGTTTCAAAATGGTGCCACCATGCACATTTCCTGAAAAATTCGCCATATCTGGTGTCATTAAGACCGACATAGTGAGTTCAGACTGGTCATCTGCAGCCGCAGCAATTTGATCTAATGGGGACATCGCGTTCTCTAATTCGGAAGATAATAGGATATGTGGCGCATATTATATCGGTTTTACAGACTAAATTTGGTAACAAAACCATCATTATTATTTATAGCGATTCTCCCATCATTCAAAAAAATATATATAAAGAAGACTAAGCTGTTGAATCTATAAGCCTTCTTGGTACTTCAACCAGTTTTCTATCACATATATTTGACTGTACAATTCACATTCAGTCGCATGAACATCGCTACATATAAGAGCACAGCCCTTAATTTCACCTATTCATTTGCCAAAATATATATCTACTACTGCATGCGTGCCTGAATCGCTTGAATATTCAGTTTCTGTTTATAATTTTTTTGAGCGAACACTTTTTGAATCTGTTGCAATTGAGCAACAGTTGCATCCTGTCCTGCTTTCATCGTCATTTCACGCCCACTCACATCAAAAATATGTACTTTCTCACGTAAGTCTGGCTGAATCACAATATCGGCATTTTTCAGCTCTATTTGCGCAAGGTTCTTTTGCATAATATTGATATTTTGGTTAAATAGTCCCCATACATTCGACGTTTCGGTATACATCGGCTGCGCTAAAATATCTACAGCAATAATAATATCTGCACCTAATTTACGCGCTACATCGACAGGAACTGGGCTCACTAAACCGCCATCAACATACTCATCTTCACCAATTTTAGTCGGGATAAACATGCTCGGAATGGACACCGATGCACGCACTGCTTGCCCTGTATTTCCATAATTAAAAACGACTTTTTTACCTTCTTTTAGTTGTGTTGCAACCACATACATCGGTGTTGGTAAACGTTGAAGAGGAACATCTTTGACCTGTTCATTAACATAGTCCTCAACTTTTTGACCATCAAAAAAACCTTTCATACCCAAACGAATATCACGTACATCATTGGCTTTCATATTGAGTGCAATTTCACGCAGTTCATTTGCATTTTTACCACTGGCATAAAGGGAGCCCACTATACTACCCGCACTGGTTCCCACAATAAAATCAGGGTGTATACCTGACTGCTCCAGTACTTGTATTGCACCAATATGTGCGTAACCACGGGCACCGCCACTACCAAGGACAAGAGCAATAATTGGCCGATTTTGCTCTTTTTTAAGCTGTTTAAAATTAATACGATCGGTTCTTTCCTGAGCTTCGTTGGAATTATTATGTGTTGCACCAAGCTGATTTGACAGGTCTTGGTCTGCTTTTGGCATGCTTTGGCAACCAGCCAAGACAAGCAATGTAAGCGACAACAGGCTAATTTTTAATTTCAACATAATTCACCAACGCTAAGGAAGAAGAAATTTTTAAGCAACATAGTGTATGAAAATCCGTAGTCTTCTGACTGTTGTTTTTCGTAAAAGTGTGCATTCTCTTATTATAATTCTTTTCCCCCTTTTAGTATCATCCAGTATGTGTAATCAGCTCCTGATCCACATATTTAAACCTAAAGTGCCTATCTTTTTGTAGTCTAGTCACCTATTGGACTCAGTTTGGTCATAAATTTTGACTCATTAGAGCTCTTGAAGCAGTCAAAAAATAATCATTCACTGACAATAAAATAAGTGTTGAACGTCACTTTCTCTCTTGGTGAAAAGCTTAGAATGAGGTCGGATTCTTCCTATAAATCCTCTCCCTAGCCCTCTCCTTTAAAAAGGAGAAAGAACTTTCTTTGTGATTTCAAGACAGCTCAGAAAATGGCTGATGCACGAACTCCATTGAAGATTCATTAATGTACGACTATTAGTGCATAAAAAAGCCCCTACTTTAAGTAGAGGCTTTCTGGCGAATTACCAAATGTCTGATTTGACTTTATCTTTAAATTTAGGATGGTTGTCCAATTTAAACACTGGCTCTTTCACTCCTTGTTTGAGCTGACCGATATAGTCCTTTAACAACATCAATAAGAATGGTGTTAATAACAAAATGGCAAACAAGTTAATGGTGGCCATGATGCCCATGAACAAATCCGCAGTGTTCCAAATAAGAGGCACACTCATCACTGAACCAAGATAGACCATAATCAAAACAAAGATACGGAACACAAACATCACTTTGGCGTTGTTGTTAATAAATTGCACATTGCCTTCTGCATAGGCGTAGTTACCAATGACTGATGAAAAAGCGAATAAGAATAAAATCGTTGCAAGGAAGTCATCCCCCCATGAACCAATTTGGCTCTCTAGCGCCATTTGTGTTAATGCAACACCTTCAAACCCAGCATCGTGATACAGACCAGACGCCAAAATAATAATTGCTGTACATGAACACACCACAAACGTATCCACAAATACACCGAGCATTTGTACTAAACCTTGGTTTACGGGATGTTTCACATCTGATGCAGCTGCCGCATTTGGTGCTGAACCCATACCTGCTTCATTAGAGAATAAACCACGTTTAATCCCCATCATCATTGCCATAGAAACCATCGCACCGAAGAATCCACCTGCTGCCGCCTCAAACTCAAATGCTTTCGAGAAAATAAGCTGAAAGATGTCGGGCAAAATAGCATAGTTAATAATGGCAATATAAAGTGCAACAACTAAATACAATATAGCCATAAATGGAACAAAGCTTTCAGCAACCTTCGCAATACGCTTAATCCCACCAAAGATAATCACTGCAGTTAGCAAGACTAAACCGAGCCCAACCCAAGACACCACAATATGAATGCCACCCAGTTCAAAAGCCAAATTGGCTTTGTCCCAACCCCATGCATGTGCTGTTGCACCTGTAATGGCATTGGCTTGTACTGCATTAAATACAAAACCATAGGTTGAAATTAAAGTGACAGCAAAAACTACACCCAACCACTTTTGCTTCAGACCTTGGGTAATATAATAAGCAGGGCCGCCACGGAACTGTTTATTCTCTTGGTCACGTACTTTAAACAATTGTGCTAAAGATGATTCAACAAAAGCTGAGCTCATGCCTAAAAATGCAGTCACCCACATCCAAAAAACTGCACCCGGTCCACCAATCGCAATTGCGATCGCAACACCAGCAACATTACCCACACCAACACGGCTTGCAAGCCCCGTTACAAAAGCTTGAAAAGGTGTAATGCCATGGTCATCATCACATTCCTTACGGCTTGATTTCATCACCTTGATGCTGTGTAAAAATAAACGAACCTGCACCGCACCCGTAATTAGCGTGTAAAACACACCAACGGCAACCAGAAAAACCACTAAAAAGTCCCATAGCGGTCCATTCAGTGTATTCACCCACCCGAGTAATGTTTCATTCAATTGATCATTCATCTCGATATCCTAATTATTGTGAAAGGCTTAAAAGCAAAAAAGCCCTAGTTTCCTAGGGCCAAAGGTTAATCAAAAATCAACCAAAAAATTGCAAAATCGTTTGGATCACAACAACATTCACCAAATCAATAAAGAATGCCCCTACTAGAGGAACAATCAAAAATGCCTTGTGTGAAGGTCCATACATATTGGTAATGGCTTGCATGTTTGCAATTGCATTTGGCGTTGCCCCCATACCGAAACCACATAGACCTGAAGCGAGTACCGCAGAATCGTAATTTTTACCCATGACACGGAAGGATACATATACCGCAAATACCCACATCGCAATTGATTGAGCAACCAACAGTACAATCATCGGAACGGCAAGATCAGCCAACTGCCATAATTTCAGAGAAACCAAAGCCATCGCTAAATATAATGCTAAAGCAGTATTACCAAAAACATCAATTGAGCGATCAAAGATTTCTCGTTTAAAACCTGACTCAACAACATTACGTAAAATAATACCGCCCATCAAGGCCCAAACGAACGTTGGTAACTCAAATGCCGTACCTACTGTAAGGTTTTTCAACACTTCTGCAAATGCCAAAGCAAATGCAAACATCCCCAAGGTCACAATCGCATTATCAGCAGTGATTAGACGTACTTTTTGTGGAGCTTCAAAAGCATACTCCCCATCAGTCAGGGGCGCATCTTTATTTTCTTGACGCATATCAGCGTTCAATGGTGATGCCAAACTGTGCTTACGAATTAAATAGCGTGCTAATGGGCCACCCATTAAGCCACCGACAACCATACCAAAGGTCGCACTCGCGATCCCCATTGGTAATGCACCCTCAACAGCATATTTGGTCTCAAAAATTGGTCCCCAAGCGCCTGCTGTCCCTAAACCGCCAACTAAGGCAATCGAACCTGCAATCACACCCATCAAAGGATCCAAGCCCAATGCTGAAGCTACAGCCATACCGACACCGTTTTGGATTAAAACGAAGACCGAAATAGCAATCAAGAAAATGAATAATGGCTTACCGCCTTCCTTGAGTTTTGCAAAGTTTGCACTCAAACCAATAGACGCAAAGAACATCAGCATGAATGTATCTTGCATTGGTTTATTTACGGAAATGGTATAACCTAAAAACTGATGGATTAGATAAAATAAAATCGCCCCAACTAGACCACCTGCAACTGGTTCTGGAATATTGTATTTGGTTAGAAATGGGATGTACTTATTTAAAATACGTCCCACATAGAGCACCAACACCGCTAGCATAAGCGTATATGTTGGATTTAGTATTAAATCCATAGAAAACCCTTAAGTGATAAATCACTCTCGTATTTGTAAATTAGATAACTCAGCTTTATCAAATGTCACAACACCGCAAAAGAACGATCATCTCTTGCAGTGGTTTTTGGATAAATATGATTGGGAGTAAGATCTAAGCCTGTAACAAATACATTTAACCCTTGTTCAAGCAAAAAAAAATGCATACACAAGTGAATTATGCATGCATCTTAAGTTTTTATAAACAGTTTATTAATTAAAAACTGTATTTCGCCATCAAGCCAACACGGTTGTCTTTGTAGCTATTTCCTGCAAAGGTATCACGTTTACCATTGATATATTCAACACCTAAGTCCAATGGCTTAACTGGAGAATAGATAAAGTTAATCCATGCTTGGTAAACTTCTTCATTCGCCGTTGGATTTAAAGTTGCGTAATCCGTACCATCATCCGCAAACAGTGCGCCATAAGCTAAAGTCGAACGTAATTTTTCATTGAACTTATACGTACCACCGACTTGCACAGCAAAAGCTTCGTTTTGAGCAATTTTGTTATTTGCAGTATTAACTACATATGCAGCGTTACTACCATATAAGTAATTACTGTTGCCATCAACATAAGACACATCGGCACTTAGTTTTAGCGGGTCCATTACTTGATAATTTACACCTGCTGCTAAGCCCCAAGCAGTATCAGAGTCATTCGCAGATTTATAGTTTTCAACTAAAGCACGTGCAGACAGTGAGCCTTTACCATCTGCAAAACCTTGCGTCAATTTTGCTGTTAAATTCGGTACGCTGTATTTAATGTTTGTACCGCTACTATCACCTTCTTCAGCAGAAATAAATAGTTTAGTTGCAGGCGCTAAATTAAAGCCATAACGGACTTGTGGAAGACGATTTGTACCGCCACCCACGTTGGTCCCAAAATCAATCATTTCTGGCGCATGGTTAGACAGGAAGTTAGATGTGGTTTGACCAAATAACCAGTTGTTATAAGTTAAATACGCATGACGAATACGTAAAGCACCATTGCTATCTGTAGTCGAGCCCGCAAAATCAACTTCGACTTTACCGCCAAGTTTGTTATCCGCACCGACATTGGTGTTAAAATCTAAACCTAGACGTGTGGTTTTTGCAGTTGCACGTAATTTGTCTTTAGTTCCCCCAGTTGATGTATGTACACCATTGAAGTCATTATCCGCACCTTCAATAATGTAGTTTGCATCGCCACGAACAAAACCATATAGGTTAATGTCAGCACCTGACTTAGATTTAAATGAAGACAATGCTGACTCAGGCTTCGCAGGTGGTACTGGCTGTGCTTTGACTTGTTGAATCTGAACGGCTTGTTGTTGTTGAACTTGTTGCTGCTGTTGCATTAAAGCTTTTAACTCAGCAACTTCAGCGCGCAATTGAGCAAGCTCTTGTTGTTCTTTCGTTGCTGCATGAGTCGTTGTCATCATCAACGCGGCAACACTGAGTGCTAGGCTTTGAGCGACAAATGGCTTTTTAGTGAGGGCTAAACGCATACGCAAGCTTCCTTTATTACATAGTTAGTGGTAAGTCAAAAATTCCATTTCAGTAAAATTTACTATACAAAAACCATTCCATTTCGGTCTCTTTATGTATAGAACAATCTTATAAAGATGAAAAATCGCACATTTCGATGTTTTTGGATATGATCTTTTATTACTTTTGCAACTAAAGTCTAATTAGAAACCTTCTAAACTGGAATAAGCATCACACTTCATCTGCTTTGAATTATGAAATTACAATTTAAAAATGTTTTTGCAATAATTAAGTAACAATTCTTCATATATTCTAGGACTTACGCACTATTACTTATAGATTCTCTGTGGTAGCAGATGATTTTTATCGAGAATAAAGTCATCAATGAAGTTTTTGATAATTGGTCTAAATAATTTCTTCTGCCAACGATATATATTTTCAAAGATCCGCTCAAACTGGTTCTTTTGTATCTCAACGTAGGCCATCAAGGCTGAAAAAATATGATTCAAAATCAGTTTAGATCGTCTTACTTGAAACTTTTCAATATGACAAACCTGTTTAATCACCCGGTGATATTGCTCTATTTTCCAATGACTTGAATGTAATTCATGAAAACCTTCAAAGGACAATAAATCATCTTCATCTTGATGCACAATATAAAACCTCTGCTGTTCTTTTAACTGAGTCTTAAATAATTGTACAAAGCCAAAATCTTTGAGCCAGATCACTTGACCCTGATGGAAATCTGGCAATAAGCGCAGTTGAAACCATTGTCCTTTTTCTGGGGAAACCTTACGGTTACAGTCGATACCAAACATAAATCGAATACCATATTTTCTTATGGTTTTTAGATTTCCAGTCGATGAATACCAACTATCACCTGTAATAAATTGAATCTTTGCACCCCAACTGAGTACTTCACTTAACATATCCATAAAGTAATCATTCTTGGTTTTACTTTCAGATTTGTCATAAATTCGGAAATTAATTGGAATATTTTGACCATTTCGATCTGTCGCATACAAGGTAATGAGATTAATACCCTTGACGGATCGGTGGTGTTTGCCTGACCAAAAATAGCTAACCAAGTCCATATGTTGACTATATGGTTTATCTAAAACAGTATCATCAATACTGACTATAAGTTTATTATTATCAATATGTTGAATTGATTCTTGATATAGGTCGTGAGGTGTGTAGTCTTCACGCTCTAGAAAGCGATTTACACTATCATGCGAGATATTATAAGTCTCGGCAAGTTGTGTGCAGCTAATAGAGTTCGGTTCTGTCATGAGAAAGCCCATATAAATGGGTAATGTACAAGTTGCTGTAGAAGCATGTTTAATTCGTCTGATCACAGATACTTTATAAAGTATTTTAATACTTTTTTGAATCCGTCAATGCGTAAGTCCTATATTCTTAAATATAGACTGAGTTTTCGGTGATATCTATATTTTTTTCTTATAACTAAAGTCTTAGTTTGATTGATAACCACATGCTGCCAAATAAGTGGTCAAAACTACGTCTTTGCATAAAAAGTAGGATAATTATGACGCAGCAGATGTCCGATCTTGTCGATCAAGCAATTCGCTCACGCCATTCAGTTCGTGCCTTTACAAACCAAATGGTTGATGTACAAACCCTTAAAGATATTTTACACGTCGCCAGCCGAGCGCCATCAGGGACCAACACACAACCATGGAAAGTGTATGTGGTCACTGGGAAAAAACGCGACGAAATAGTTGAACGTGTTTGCCATGCGCAACTTGAGCTTTTTCAACATCCTGAAAAAGCAGCACAATACCAAGAAACTTTTGCTTATTATCCTGAAAACTGGATTTCACCCTATATTGACCGTCGTCGCGAAAATGGTTGGGGGCTGTACGGATTACTCAACATTCAAAAAAATGAAAAAAGTAAAATGGCTCAACAGCAACTCCATAATTTTCAACTTTTTGATGCGCCTGTGGGCTTATTTTTTACAGTCAATAAAGTCATGGGCATTGGGTCTAAAATGGACATTGCCATGATGATGCAAAATGTGATGGTTGCAGCCAAAGCACGTGGCTTAGACACCTGCCCACAAGCAGCATGGAATCACTTTCATTCTATCGTACTGGGTATTCTTGGTGCATCATCAGATGAAGAATTAGTCGGCGCAATCGCTTTAGGTTATGCAGACCCAGAACACATTGTGAATAGCTTTATCACACCACGGGTCCCCGTAGACGAGTTTGCTGTTTTTTTAACTGACGAATAGAGATCACAGCTTTCATTTATCAAAAGAGACTGATTACAGTCTCTTTTTTATACACTTAGATTAGCATTTAAATGTCTCAGACTTAGGCTTTTATCCCTTCGTCTTGCCCAAGTTTGAACACATAATACAAAGCCGGTAGCACAAAAATAGCCATGACAATGGCCATATTTAAAAGTGCAGACCAAACTAAGAAATTTAGAATCACGCCACAAAGTAAACCACATGCAAATTGCATACTGCCCATAATAGCACTAGCCGTTCCAGCACGAGCGCCTTGCTCAGACATTGCAATTGCCATTGCATTTGGTCCCGTAAAACCAATCGCTGCAACGGCTAAAAACATACCTGCACACACTACAGATAAAGGTGCTGATGCCATGCTTCCTGCTATTAACAGCAAAATAACCCCTAACAATTGCAAAGCACTGCCTAATTTTAAACGTTGAAATACATTTAAACTGCGTGCTAAACGTTTATTTAAAGTTGAGAAAAGCATGATGCCAACCGCATTCGCACCAAAGGCATAGGCAAAAATTTGCTGACTCAAACCATACCCGTCCATCAAAATGGCAGCTGAGGCACTGATATAACAAAATAAAACCGCGCCAGCAAAACAACCGACAAACATTGGTCGTCTAAAACTTGGATCTTGGAAAATCGCACTATATAAGTTGAGTACTTGATTGAAATTCAGTTTTAACCGACGCTTTGGATCTAAAGTTTCTTTAAAAAAGAAATGTACACAACAGAGACTTCCCAAACCAACAAGCATCAATATGGCAAAAATACTGTGCCAACTACTAAAACTCAGCACCAAAGCGCCCAAACTTGGTGCAATAATTGGAGCAATGGTCGTCACAATCATCATACTGGCAAAAGCTTGTGCCGAAGCTTGCATATCCAAACGGTCACGAATTGCAGCACGTGCAATCACCACCCCGACACAACCACCTAGAGCCTGTAACACCCGCGCAGCAATTAAGCTCCATTCACTGTTTGCAAACACACACAGTAAACTGGCCACAATATAAAGGCTCAATCCAAAATACAGAGGCTTTTTACGCCCGATTCGGTCACTTACAGGCCCATAAATTAGCTGCCCAAGAGCCAAACCAAGAAAATATGCAGGCAAGCTGTTAGCAACCATTTGTGTGCTTACCCCGAAGTCATCTGCCATTTGTGGCAAAGCGGGTAAGTACATATCAATAGAAAGTGGGCCCAGTGCCGTCAGTGAAGCGAGTAAAAGAATCCAAGCGTTAGAATATTCCGCTTTTTCCTGTGTAGTTGACATAGGATTAATGTGTTTTTTAAAGGAGAGTTTGCAGACAAGTTTACACGCTCCATAGTATGATTTATACCTGAGCAAGTGAAATTTCACATATTCTCATATTTGAAAATTGTCTAACCCTAAAAGACAGATAAAGGTGCGCTTTGAAAGCATGGCTGACGAGCCTAAAACAGGCTACTTATAATACAACCTTTATGTATAACCTCCGCATGGTCATCACCTTTGCAGGAACCGCTTTTATACCTTATTTTATGGGGTTCCAACTGGCAACTATTCCACTTACACTGGGTGCAGTTGCAGCGGGTTTAAGCGATATTGATGACCGCTTTTCTGTGCGCATCATGAACTTGATTTATACCTATATTGGTTTTTTCGTCACAGCCACCTCTATTTATTTTTTATTTCCGCACCCGATTTTATTTGCGCTAGGTCTTATTGTTTCCTGTATCGGTTTTATTTTACTGGGTTCATTGGGACGTCGTTATGCAACCATTTCATATGGTTGTTTGGTTATTTCCGTCTATTCCATGCTTGGTGTCGGTCTTTTTGACCAATGGTATATGCAGCCTTCGCTTTTAGTCATCGGTGCAATTTGGTATAGCCTGATTTCAACCATCAGTTTTTTGCTTTTCCCAGTGCGTCAAGTTCAAGATAACTTATCCAAATGTTATTCGTCTTTGGCCGATTTTCTCTTTGCCAAGTCTAATCTATTCGATGTCGATATGACGCCAAATAGTTATCAACAAAGTATGATTGAGCTGTCTCTGGAAAATGGCAAATTAATTGCGATATTCAACGACATGAAAACCGCTCTACTCACCCGTTTAAAAGGTGACCGCGGGCAGCGTGATACCCGTCGGAGCTTGCAATATTATTTTGTCGCACAAGATATCCATGAACGTGCAGATTCAGCACATATTGACTATCAAAAACTGGCTAAGATCTTTCAGCACAGTGATATCTTGTTTCGCTTTCAACGTATTTTATCCATCCAAGCCAAGGCCTGTAAGGACCTCAGTAGCAGCATATTAAACCGCCAAACCTACGTGCATAATAAACGCTTTAAACATGCATTTGAAAACCTCCGCTTATCTTTAGAAAAGCTCAAAGATGAACAACAATATGACCAAATTTGGGTCAATGCACTGTTTTCCTTATTTCAAAACTTAAAATCAATTGATGCACAGCTTCGTAACTTAGAAACTGAGCGCAATATTAAATTTGATAAAAGTAAGCACATTGAAAGTCAGCTTAAAGATGATGATCTCAAAGGTTGGGATGACATTGTGGTGCGGATTAAACAAAATCTCACGCCTGAATCCGTACTATTTCGACATGCAATACGGGTTTCGATTGTGCTCTTGGTCGGCTATATTTTTGTTCAAGTAACCAATATTCAATATGGTTATTGGATTTTACTGACCGCTTTATTTGTCAGCCAACCCAACTTTAATGCCACCAAACGCCGTTTGCGCTTGCGGATCATAGGTACATTGATGGGAATTCTTTTAGGTTATGCCATCTTGTATTTTGTCCCATCCATTGAAGGCCAATTGGTCATGTTAGTGATCAGTGGTGTCCTCTTTTTCGAACTTCGCAGTAAACAATATGCTCAAGCCACTGCATTTATTACTATTTTGGCTTTAATTAACTTTAATTTAGACGGCATGGGTTACGCCGCGGCACTTCCGAGGATGATTGACACCCTGATTGGCTGTGGGCTAGCGTGGTTGGGTGTGAGTTTTATTTTCCCCGATTGGAAATTTCGTCGTCTCCCCCGCACCATTTACCGCTCCCTTGCCGCACAATGCAATTATTTGGCTGAAGTAATTGAGCAGTATAAATCTGGACGCAACAATGGCTTGAATTATCGCGTTGTTCGCCGTGCAGCGCACAATACCGATGCCGAAGTTGCTTCACTCATTTCAACTTTAGCCACCGAGCCTGACTTTGATCCCACTCAAAAAAGTTTGGCATTTGAATTTCTGTGTCTCAATCATACCTTTATCAGTTATATTGCAGCACTGGGTGCACATCGTGAAAAAATTGACGACCCACAAATTTTAGAATTGATGGATCGCGCTTTTGATAATATCCAAGGCGCACTGCTACGTGACGAAATGCCTGATTTAACTGCACAGAATATGCTTCAAACCATTCGTCAACGTTTAAGCCAAAATAATGAAGAAGATCAAAAAGCATTGATCATTTTGCAACAGCTGTCATTGATGTTTAGCATCCTAAATCAATTCAGTCGTTTGAAGCAAAGTTTGAGCCATGAACGGGATCACGAGGCTACAGAATTAGCCTCATTATAATTTGGGTGATTTTGGAACAATATACTCACTGAAATGCTCTAAATAATGCTAAACTTTTTGCAGTTTTAAATCTGTTACTTTCACTATGACCGCGAAAAATTTATACGCTTATACTTTACAGCCTGTGAACTATGAAATCACTGAGTCTGAACAACGCGATGCTCAATTAAAAATTTGGCGTAGCACAAACAAAATCAGCCTGAAAGCCTGGATCATCATGGGTGCTGTCGTTGCCCTTTCAATCCTCGGCTTAATTCTGCTTAAAAACTATTCCACAATTTTTTGTTGGGTTGCCATAGCCTGTGTTGTAGTCTATCTACTGGTCCGTAAATTCGGCCTAGAATGGTATGTAAAGCGCAAAATGAATGAGTTTCCAGTACAGGAAATTAAAGGCATTCGCTTAGGTGTACAACCTCATGGTCTGGTTATGCGCCAACAAATGGGCATGCAGGAAGGTGTCGGTGCAATCAGTTGGAAAGATATTTATGAATGGTACAACACACCTGAGTTCTTATTGATTAAGTTTAAGGTGAAAGGCCAAGAAGGTGCTTACATCCTGCCAAAACGCATGGATAGCAAAAACTTCTCATTTAATACGATCCGATGCGCATTTAAAAGAAACTGTGGGTGAAGCTCAACCGCTTTAATCGCTTTTTATTTTATAAAAAAACCTCCTTATTTGGGAGGTTTTTTTATCCCCTAAACCTCTAAATATAAATGATAATGAGAATAAATATTAATTGCTAAATCCATAGTATCTTCTCAATCTTCAGGTATAATTCGCGCACAACAAATCGCTCACGATCAAGTCTAGCCATGTTTAAAAAGACATTTTTCCAAGTGCATTGGTTTTTGGGAATCACTGCGGGTCTCATTCTATCTCTTATGGGTGTCACAGGTGCCATCTACTCTTATGAACAGCAAATCTTAAAGTGGATGAATCCTAGCAGCTATACCGTTCAAGCAAGTCAAAACAATAAATTAACCCCTGCTGAGTTGTATCTGCATTTCCAAAAGAATGATCCAAGCATCCAAATTAACAGTATTACCATTGCTCATGAGCCCACTGCATCCAGTACAGTTAATATTGTGAAAGAAGGTGCACGCCGTGGCTATAACATGATGGTAAATCCATATACCGCTGAAGTTTTACCCGAAATCAAAGGTCGTGATTTTTTTAACTTTATTCAACAACTACACCGCACTTTAACAGTCGGTCCTGTGGGTAAGCAAATCACAGGTGCCTGTACCCTCATGCTCATCTTCTTTGTATTGAGTGGTCTGTACCTCCGTTGGCCCAAGCGTCACTCCATCAAACAATGGTTTTTTGTTAAGCCTAAATTGAAAGGACGCAACTTCATTTGGGATTTACATGCGGTTGTTGGCACTTGGGTGGTGATTTTTTATCTCATCTTGGCCTGTACGGGGCTGTACTGGTCCTATGATTGGTGGCGCGATGGCATGTTCAAAGTGCTTGGTGTTGAACGCCCGCAACCACAAATGCAAGAAGGCCCCCGTCCAAATGCAGGTGTAGTTCAAGGCCCACGCGGCGAACAAACGGGTGCTCGTGGTGGCGAGTCACGTGAGCAAGGTCGTGGCGGCCCACAAAGCGAGCACGCTACACATGGCGAACGTGGGCAAGGTGAGCATAAAGGCTTATCACCTCAACATGTGCAAATTGCTTTAACCCAAACATGGACAGGCTTTAATGCACAAGTTGGTCGCAACTATTCAACACTGACCTTAAATATTCCGAAAAAGCCAGATGGCACACTTGAGCTTTCATTTGTAGATGCAATTCCACAGCATGAGCGAGCGCGAAATTCAGCGGTCTTTAATTATCAAACTTCAAAAATTGAAAAAATGGAGTTATATGAAGAGAAGAAGCTGAATGAAAAAATCATGAGCAGTATGCTTCCTGTACACCGTGGTAGCTTCTTTGGCCCAATTTATCAATTCTTTGCCATGTTCGCATCACTAATGATGCCACTGTTCTTTATAACGGGTTGGATGCTCTATCTGAAACGTCGTAAACAAAAGAAACTCACCCAACAAGCACGTGGTGGAGCGTTGAATGTTACGGTTGATCCAAATGCGAAACCGTGGCTGATTGCCTATGCAACCCAAACTGGTGTTTCTGAGCAAATCGCTTGGCGTACTGCAACCAGCTTACAAGAAGCAAGACAGCCAGTAAGCGTAAAAGCGGTACAACACTTAACGCTTGATGACTTAAAAACTGCCGAACAAGTACTTTTTATTGCAAGTACTTATGGCACGGGTGAAGCACCTGACTTAGCCAGTAGTTTTGAAAAGAAATTTTTAAATACAACCTTGGATTTGTCACACCTGCACTATGCCGTATTGGCTTTAGGCTCTCGAGAATACCCTGACTCCTATTGTAGTTTTGGGCATCGCATTGACCATTGGTTAAAAGCCAATGGAGCGCATACTTTATTTGCAACCATTGAAGTCAATAATGCAGACAACAGCGATATTCAGCGTTGGAATAGTGCTCTTGCCTCTGCAACAAAACTTGAACTTCAAGCCATGAATATTGATAAAACCTTTGATCAATGGACTTTGGCACAACGTGAAGTACTCAATCCAAACAGTGTTGGCGCACATGCTTATAATATCGAGCTAAAAACCAACTTCGATGTTACATGGCAAGCAGGCGATATTGCTGAAATCCAACCAGGTAATAGCACAACACGTATCCAAGCCTTCATGCAAAAGCATCACATTGCAGCACAGAGCATCGTTGAGTCTTTAGCTATTTCGATTGAACAAGCGCTTTGGGATAAAAACCTCAGCACAGAGATTGAACCTTTTGCCAACTTGGAACATTTGCTGGAACAGTTGAGCCCTTTACCTACACGTGAATACTCGATTGCAAGTGTACCGACCCAACAAGTGTTACGGTTGGTTGTGCGCCAACAGCAAGATTTAGAAGGTGAACTGGGCTTAGGTTCTGGTTGGTTAACCCAACATGCCAAGCTTCAGCAACCTATCGCACTGCGTATTCGTACTAATGAATCATTCCACTTGATCAATGACAACCGTCCTATCATTTGTATTGGTAATGGCACAGGTATCGCCGGTTTAATGAGTCTACTCCATGCACGTACCCGCCTAGACTATACTCAAAACTGGTTGATCTTTGGTGAGCGTCAGCGTGAACATGATTTCTTCTATCAAAGTACGATTGAAGCATGGCAAACCACAGGCATGTTGCAACGCTTAGATTTAGCATTCTCACGAGATCAAGCAGAAAAAGTTTATGTACACCATAAACTGACTGAACAAGCCTATGAGCTTAAAATATGGGTTGAAAAGGGTGCCGTCATTTATGTCTGCGGTAGCATTAATGGGATGGCAAGTGATGTTGATACAGCATTGGTAGAAATCTTAGGCGAAGAAAAATTAGATCAACTCCGCCAAGAAGGTCGTTACCGTCGTGATGTTTATTAAACATTAAATCAAGATGAGAAAACCGAGCCACAGTGCTCGGTTTTTTTATATATAAATTTGCTAAAATCCATGCAAAGCCTAAACTCACAAGCCTACATGCAAAAATCAAAAAGAATCATTAGTTTTATCATCGGTTCATTACTTTTCGCAGATGAGCATATTTTTATTTTACAACTACGCTTTGATTTCGGCATTCTCCTGCCTTTGTTTATTGGATTAGGTCTGCTGATTTATGCACTCACCGCCCCTAGGCTTAGGGCTTATATTCAAACCAATAAAATCCGACAATCAATATGGCGTTACACTTGGGCTATTTTCTTGCTATGGATTTGTAGTTTAGCCATTTTCTTTCTCTTTTTAAAATTTTCAAATGAACAAAACATACCCCATGTCAATGCATCCGCCGTTTTAGTTCTTGGCAGTGGGCTAAAGCACGGTAAACCAAGTCCAACTTTAGCCAGTCGCTTAGATCAGGCAGCTCATTACGTAAAACAATATCCAGAAACTATTATTGTTGTAAGTGGTGGGCTATCTCCACAGCAAAACATCAGCGAGGCCAACGCAATGCGTCAATATTTGGTGGATCAACACCATATTCCAGCCCATCGCATCTACACCGAAGAACAAAGTACCAGTACAGAGTTAAACCTGTTCAATAGCAAAAAAATTTTAGCTCAACAACATATCTCTATTAAACAACCAATTGCGATTGTCACCAGCGATTTCCACATTCCACGTAGTCGTGCGATTGCAATTCGCCAAGGTTATCAATCACCCATCATGATCGGTGCTAAAACACCACTTGAAACTCGCTATAACGCATGGCTACGAGAGTATTTTGCCTTTATTAGCGGTTGGCTACTCAACGAATACTAAAGCAAAACAATATATTAATGCAGACGAATATGACGTGGTGAAGGCAATTGTAATTGCTTGAATAAATCAGGCTTTTGTATCGAAAACTGATACAGATAATTTTTAATATCTAATAATAATTTTTCAGGAGCAACCAAAACATTCTGCCCTTCTGGTGTTAAATTCATCGACACTGTCGTATTTTCAACACGTAAAAAAGGAATCACTTTTTCAACCAAATCCGTTAAACCAATACTCTGAATTTCATAACCCGCCCAATTATCTTTCACTAAAAGCTGTGCTAAGCCTTTACTCTGCCACATCGCAAATGAACGCTGTCCAGTTGGTGTAGCACAGAGTGCCCACCCATCATGATACAACGCCAAAACATGGCCCTGATGCACAATAGTTTCAATAAAAAGGCGATAAACTTGGAGAGGATCGTAAGCAGTATTTTGATTTTTAGATGCAGCTTTGCGTTGATATGGATTTCTCATAAATCTGTCATGTTTTAAAATTATTATTGCACAGAAGTGTATGAAAACAGCTTGAGATAAGCAAGGTTTTTACGACTAGGAAATATGGTGGGCGCTGACGGGATCGAACCGCCGACATTCTGCTTGTAAGGCAGACGCTCTACCAACTGAGCTAAGCGCCCTTGAGAAGTAAAAATAGCATTGCTATTTTTATGATGCAAGAAAGAAATCTTGCTTGATTCCATTTACTAGCGCAAGGGATCTAGGAAATGGCGCAGCGGACGGGGCTCGAACCCGCGACCCCCGGCGTGACAGGCCGGTATTCTAACCAACTGAACTACCGCTGCAACGGTAATTGCGAATGCAATTAGGGTCATTAAGCTTTACAGCTTGAATATGGTGGGCGCTGACGGGATCGAACCGCCGACATTCTGCTTGTAAGGCAGACGCTCTACCAACTGAGCTAAGCGCCCTGATTTAAGATTGTCAGTCTTAGATTTCAAATTTAAGCTCAGGAACTTAAATTTATATTTAAATGGCGCAGCGGACGGGGCTCGAACCCGCGACCCCCGGCGTGACAGGCCGGTATTCTAACCAACTGAACTACCGCTGCGTCGTAAATATGGTGGGCGCTGACGGGATCGAACCGCCGACATTCTGCTTGTAAGGCAGACGCTCTACCAACTGAGCTAAGCGCCCTGATTAAGATTGTCAGTCTTAGATTTTAAACTTAAGCTCAGGAACTTAAATTTAATTGATTTTTTGAATGGCGCAGCGGACGGGGCTCGAACCCGCGACCCCCGGCGTGACAGGCCGGTATTCTAACCAACTGAACTACCGCTGCATCGCAAAAAATCTGGTGGGCGCTGACGGGATCGAACCGCCGACATTCTGCTTGTAAGGCAGACGCTCTACCAACTGAGCTAAGCGCCCTCATTAAGGATTTTGTATAAATGGCGCAGCGGACGGGGCTCGAACCCGCGACCCCCGGCGTGACAGGCCGGTATTCTAACCAACTGAACTACCGCTGCACTTACACAAAGTCACTAATGTGGTACAAACAATATTAAAAATCTTAAGTGGCGCAGCGGACGGGGCTCGAACCCGCGACCCCCGGCGTGACAGGCCGGTATTCTAACCAACTGAACTACCGCTGCACGTAAGATCTTTAACGTAAAGGCTTGGTGGGCGCTGACGGGATCGAACCGCCGACATTCTGCTTGTAAGGCAGACGCTCTACCAACTGAGCTAAGCGCCCTTAACGTCTTTATCGTTTGTGAGGTGCATTATAGAGAATCTTTACAGGCTGTCAAACGCTTTTCGGCCTGTTTTCGTTTTTTTACAATCGAGTGATTAAAAAATAGGTCAAATGGTATAAAAACAAGGATTTTCTGTATGTTATTTAACAGATTCGTCTAATTTATTTTCTTAAACATGCCAGTCATTTTGGCTAAATCACGCAGTTTTGTTAAGCTTTAGCCTTTTGAATTAAGCCTAATAGTATTCAGCAAAATCACTTTGTCTATTTTTAATCCACATTTTAAATTTCAAGTTTATGTTCGGAAATATAAACCAATGCATTGCAATCAATCAGCTCAAATAATTCCATAACATCAGCATTACGCATACGAATACAGCCATGTGACATCGGCATCCCCATTGGCTCGGTATCAGGTGTTCCATGAATATAGATATAACGTTGATAGGTGTCGCATCCTTCGCCGCGATTAAAGCCCTCTTCTAAACCACTCAACCATAAAATCCGAGATAAAATCCAATCCCGTTCTGGAAACTGAGCCGCCAAATTGGAATCATAAACCTCCCCTGTCGGCTTTCGAGCAATAAAAACAGCATTTTGTGGTTGCTCAGCGCCATGCTTTTCAGCAATGCAATGCCACCCCCGTGGGGTTTTACCACTATTTTCAGTTTCGCCAATGCCATTTTTCCCCGATGAGATCAGATAAAATTTATTCTTTTTAGGCAGTGTTAAAGTCTGTTCAGCTAGATCAATCAAGACGTCTGCATCAGCAATCACATAAGACATCAGTTGTCCTCTATTTGTTTTTTATCTATCGACGTATTTGGTTCAGGGCGTAGCCATAGCCATATTGCAACAATTAACATAGTGGTATTGGTAAATAATTTGACTAAAAATGGCGCATTGGTAAAGAGCATAATCACCCCACTGATCAACATCATGATACTGGCAAACCATTTCGCCTTACGTGGTACAGTCCCATTGGCACGCCATGCCCTTAATGTTGCTCCGTATTTCGGATGATTCAGCAGCCAAGCATCCATTTGTGGCCAACCTTTGGATGCAGCCCATGCAGCTAAAATTAAAAAAACAGTTGTTGGCATACCCGGCAAAAGCGCGCCGATAAAGCCTAGGATGACAAAAATCACCACTAAACAACGCCAAAACAACGTTTTCATACCACTTTCCTAAACACCGAATTGCGGTAGTATAAAGTGTTTTTTGGATTTATCCGTTGTCCTTCTGCATATTTCGCTTCTTTTTTAAGGCTCACACATGCATCTCATTTCACAGCATCAATTGTTTGAACCGTGGCTCCAATTTAAACATCCATTGGTTCGTCAGTTGGCTTTTGCTGTAGCAAGTCCAAACATTTTGTCTGCGTTGCCGTTAGAACTCGATATACAACATGCTTTTCATTTTCATCCCTCACAGATCTGGCAACAGCACTTTCAAACCTATTTACCTCGCCTTAAACAGCTCGATCAAGACCCGAAAGAACTTGAAGACTTTATGGTTCAACTGAAAAGTACCCGTCTAGGTCTGCGCTTTGAAATGTTCATGTGGTTTTGGTTACTGGATCATCGCTATCATGCATACGAGTTATTGGGGCATAGTATTCAAATCATTGATGGTTCACGTACTACGGGTGAGCTGGACTTTTTAATTAAAAATACTGAAACCAATCAAGTTGAGCACTGGGAAGTCGCGTTGAAATATTATTTAGGTGAAACAGATCTGAGCCTAACCACATGGTACGGTTTAAATCGTACTGATACTTTAAACCGCAAACTAAAACACTTTACTCAAAAACAGTTCCAATTCCAGCAAGCTTTAGATACTGACATTCAGATGCGCTATGCTGTTTTAAAAGGACAACTCTTTCTACCCTTAAAAAATAGTTTCGTGGATGTTGGTGATTTTAACCAATACTCTCTTCCACATTGGCTCAATCCTGACCGGCGCTTGGGAATTTGGGGGACTACCATTCCCAAGGCCGATTTAAATTTTTTCCGCCTACAACGTCAAGAATGGATTTGCCCAAATGCTGTGCCAAGTAGTCTCACTGCCCACTGGTGGACCAATGGATTGTATTTACAAAATCAACACAATCAGTTTTATATGTACCGAAATTCGAGTTTGATTTTTACTTGATTTTGCAGAAGTTACTTTATACAAATATACATAAGACTACATATAGTTACCTATTTCATGTAAAACACTGCTACATTTTAATATGTTTATTTTTTAACCTTATAAAACATCAGAACAGAATCATTTGATGACAACACCAAAAATTTTGGAGATAAACATGAAGAAAATTATTGCTGGTTCACTTGTGATGCTTTTTGTTTTAACGGGCTGTAATACAGTTGCTGGCGTGGGTAAAGATGTATCCAAAGTGGGAGATGCTGTGACCAACTCTGCAGATAAGACTGCCGATAAATTATAATCTGTTCTAAACCCACATAGACCTTATCGTTTCGATAAGGTTTTTTTATTGCTAAGTTTCGCATTCTAGACATTAATCGCCTATTATAGTGCCGACTGTTTTATTGACTCTGAAATGCGCATGACCTCTTCTGCTACTCTCGATTTAAGCCTCCAACTTTTACGCCAGCCATCGGTTACTCCAGTTGACCACAACTGTCAAAATATTATGGCTGAACGCTTAGAAAAAATTGGCTTCAATATTGAATCTATGCGTTTTGATGATGTTGATAATTTATGGGCGCGCAAAGGCACTGAGTCTCCTGTATTTTGTTTTGCAGGACATACTGATGTCGTTCCTACAGGCAATTTAGACGCATGGAACTCCGATCCATTTGCCCCTGAAATTCGTGATGGTAAACTCTACGGACGTGGTAGTGCAGACATGAAAACGGCTTTAGCAGCTATGGTGGTTGCCTCTGAACGTTTTGTTGCAAAGCACCCTGACCACAAAGGGTCGATTGCATTTCTGATTACTTCTGATGAGGAAGGTCCATCTATTAACGGTACAGTTAAAGTGATTGAAACATTAGAAGCACGCAATGAAAAAATGACTTGGTGCTTGGTCGGTGAACCATCAAGTACCCATCAATTAGGTGATATTGTCAAAAATGGTCGTCGTGGTTCATTAAATGCCGTCTTGACAGTCAAAGGAAAGCAAGGTCACGTGGCTTACCCACACCTTGCGATTAACCCGATTCATATGGCATCTAAAGCCGTTGCAGAACTTTGCGATACCGTATGGGATCAAGGTAACGAATACTTCCCTGCAACTTCTTTTCAAGTATCTAATATTCAAGCAGGTACAGGTGCAACCAATGTTGTTCCTGGAACGATGACCGTAACTTTCAATTTCCGCTATTCAACAGAAGTAACCGCAGAAGAGTTGAAAGCACGTGTTTTAGAGCTTTTAGACCGTCATAGTTTAGATTACGACATCAAATGGACACATTCAGGTTTACCTTTCCTCACCCCTGTTGGTGAACTGGTCAACTCTGCGAAAAATGCCATACGTAATGTAACTGGAGTTGAAACTGAACTTTCGACCTCTGGTGGTACATCTGATGGTCGTTTTATTGCTCCTACAGGTGCACAAGTTCTTGAACTTGGCGTTTTAAATGCCAGCATCCACCAAATTGATGAACATGTGAATGTCGCGGACCTAGAACCACTTGCTGAAATTTACGAACAAATTTTAGAAGGGCTTTTAGCATAAGACTTTCAATAAAAAAAGGAACTCATCTGAGTTCCTTTTTTATTGAGTACAGATTTAAGTAGATAAACCTAAACTTGCCTGAATTTGATTTAAATTCGGGATGTGATACAACTCTTCACCCATACGTACCAGTTGAAACACTGTAGGGTCATTCGCTGGCGTTTCATCATCTACAATTTCAGAAATACGTAAACGAATCGACTTCGGCATCTCATTACACATTAAAGCAAAACGTTGAGACGCATCATCTCCTTCAATCACCAATGCCACACCTTCCGTCTGTTCAGGACGATTCACGGCATAGACGGGTAGATGTAGATCATGCCACTCTACAGTTTTAACCTGCGTATCACTATCGAGTGCAGACAGTACAATATTTTGTGGTAATAACATGGAATTTTTTCCATGGCATTCAATGATATAAGCATCAATAAAACCTGTTGATACCGTAATCAGATATTGCAACTCTTGCTGGCTGATTTGCTCATTCATGGTCTTTGAAACATTTGCACTCATTTATTTACCCCTGCTTTTCAGCAAGTAACTGCTGAATGTTGGCAAGTAATTCTGCTTCTTGGAATGGTTTGCCCATGTAGTGCGTCACACCCAAGCTGAAAGCACGTTCACGGTGTTTTTCACCCGTACGTGATGTAATCATAATGATCGGTAAGTTCTGATGAATTTCATGGTGACGTACCAAGT
The DNA here is from genome assembly GCF_055632855.1 of Acinetobacter sp. SW-226. Classification (NCBI taxonomy): domain Bacteria; kingdom Pseudomonadati; phylum Pseudomonadota; class Gammaproteobacteria; order Moraxellales; family Moraxellaceae; genus Acinetobacter; species Acinetobacter sp. SW-226. The sequence goes on from NZ_CM145752.1 coordinate 2,658,496, forward strand.
TGGTCACTTCGAAACCATCCATACGCGGCATCTCAATATCTAGTAACATCAAGTCTGGTTTAACATTCTCGAGTTGCTCCATAGCATCGACACCGTCTTTTGCTGTCACAATATCAAAGCCTTGTCGCTCCAATAAACGTGACGTTACCTTACGCACCGTCACTGAGTCATCCACAATCATGACTAATCGGCGTGTATCTTGATGGCGACCAAAATCACGTTGATCTGTTGCATGCGTGACACGCTTAGTACTGAGGATCTGACGTGCAATATTCTGACCGTCTAGAATCAAGCAAACATGTCCATCACCAAGAATCGTCGCACCCGCAATTGCACCGATACTTGCAAACTGTTGACCGATTGGTTTTACAACAATTTGTGCACGCGAACCAATCAACTGATCAACCAATAATGCAATCGTTTGTCCACTGTTCCCTTTAATTAAAAGTACTGGTAGTGAATGACCAATATTACTCAAACGAGGAATCGGCTGATTAGACAAGAACTCAGAGAGATAACGTAGTTTATAATTTACGCCATCAATTTTGAATTGGTCATCTTTACTATGGAAATAAGTATCTAAAGCCGTTGGAGCAATACGTACAATACGGTCAATCTGTGCCAATGGAATCGCATATTGTTGATCACCTGCTTTCACCATCAAGGCATCGCTCACCGCAACCGTGGTCGGTACGCGAATAATGAAGGTTGTGCCAGAGCCAATTTCCGATTCAACAGTAACATGCCCACCTAGCGCCTTAATTTCACTTTGTACAACATCAAGACCTACACCACGGCCAGAAATTTGCGTCACTTCTTTAGCCGTACTGAATCCAGGGTGGAAGATAAACTGTAAAATCTCCTGTTTATCTAGTACTTGGTCGGCTTTAATTAGGCCTAAGTTTAATGCTTTGGCTTTGATCGTACTTTCATCAATACCCTTACCATCATCTTTGAAGGTAACGATAACATCTGTTCCTTGGCGGCTAATGTTGAGTTCAATTTGACCAGTCACTGATTTTTTCGCAGCAATACGCTGTTCCGTATCTTCAATACCGTGGTCAATCGCGTTACGTAACATGTGCTCAAAAGGCGTAACCAACCGCTCAAGAATAGTACGGTCTAATTCACCTTCTGTATTGTGTACGATCAAGTCTGTCGGACGGTTCAAAGTCGATGCCGTCTGACGCACAATACGTTGTAAGCGCGGCAGCATACGTGAGAATGGAACCAAACGCGTACGCATTAAACTTTCTTGGATTTCTGCCTGAATGCGTGACTGTTGTAATAACAAGCCTTCAGCATCACGAATTTTCTCAGCCAAAGTGCTCTTAAAGTCAACCAAATCCGAAGCTGACTCAGCGAGAGATTTAGATAATTGATTCAACGATGAATATTGGTCCATTTCCAATGGGTCAAAGTCTGTATAACGCGAATTCTCAGAACCATGCTTCGCGATAATTTGGCTCTCAAGCTCACCTTCCATTCGACGCAACTGATCGGCCAAACGTTTAATGGCAAGTTCCATCTCGTTTAAGGTATTGCCAAGTTGACCTAAGTCCATCTCAATACGCGAACGGTTAATCGCATTTTCACCTGATAAATCAATCATTTTCTCAACCAAATCGGCTGAGATACGAATCATCTCATTACCACTATCCAAGTGAGTTGTTTCTTTCCACTCACCCATCATAGCTGGCGGTTCAGTGCCATCACCCTGAACAAACTCAAAACTTGGCGCTGCATTGAGCAAATCTATTTGCGTTACACGCGTCGGCAATTGGGCAATAACATCGACATAGTCAACAGATGCCAAACTATTTTTCAGACCATCATAATTACTAAAATCACGTTTGAAGATGGCTTGCTTCAACCAGACAAACGCAGTTTGCAATAATGGGTCATAAACATTAGAACTAAAATTATGTACCGCAAATTGCTCAAAAATTGTTTCAAGTTCATAAGCAATTGCAGCAACTGGTTCGTTCTCTGCCATACGTGCGCCACCTTTTAAACTGTGGGCAGCACGTTGTAATTGAAGTAACACACTACGGTCACTACGCTGTTCAGTCCATTGCTTCAGTAAGCCATCGGTGGACGCTAAAATTTCTTCAACCTCTTCCAAGAAAGTTTCTTCAACAATTGATGAAATACTTGTATCGTCAGTTTCATCCGTAGTTACAGCAACAAATTGCTCAGATGCGAGCACTTCACCTGATTCAACTGGCACAGACAAGTCTGCATCAAGTGTAATTGACTCACCCAAAGGAAGTGCTTCGTTCCCAGGGAAAGTTTGTGCATCAAAATCTATCGTCGATGAAGTCTCATCATCGCTGGTCTGCACAGCCACATCCTCAACCGATGCAATTGCCTCAGCTAGAGGTTCAGCAGCCGTCACAACCGTACCATCAACCAAACTTTGGATATTGTGTAAGACATTGATGGTTGCTGTGGCTGGATAATCGACTTTCTCTGTTCGAATAACTTGAATACGGTCTGCGACATCATCCTGCACCAAACGAATGATGCTAATCAACTGTGGTGTTGTTTGAATTTGCTGACGAATCACACGCTCATAAATAGATTCTAATTCATGCGCAATTGAACCAATAAATGATGCAGAAATCATATTTGCACCACCTTTTAAGGTATGCAAATAACGCATTAAATTATTGAGTGCAGTTGTATCATTGCCATTTTTAGACCAAGTATTAAGATCTTGGTCCATACCCATCAATAATTCTTCGGCTTCTTCTAAGAAGATATCCAGTAAATCATCATCAAAGTCAGTATTTGAAGTGTTCGATTGTTTGTACTGATGATCGGACGCAATCTGTTGCGAAATTTGCGCAAGATCAAGACTTGGTTGAGACGTATTGCTCGCTACAATGCCTTCATCAACTGGCTCTACCGTTGCAGCTTCTACAGATTCGATATCTTGTTGTACAAAGGCTGTTAAATCATTCAACACTTTATAAACATCATCGGTAAGGATGACACGTTGACCAGCAGCTAAGGTATCGAATAAGTGGATAAACTCTTGATGTGCCTGACCAAATAACTCATACGCATAATCCACATTGAGTAATTCTGGCTTTTCCAGTAAGGCTTGATAACTTGCATACAACTCAGAGGTAAACTCATGAATCCCTTGTGCAGCACGGTTATTTGTAAATTCTACCAGTTGTTTCGCTTGCTCACTCAAGTGCTGAATATATTCTGGATACTCTGCTTTTGCACGCTGATCAAACTCAAATTCTGTATCCAGTAAAAGATCAATATTTAATTCGATTAATTTTGAAACCATCCCTTGAGGGTTCAGTTCATTATCTATCTCTTCAAGACTAAAGCCATAGTTATCCCAAGCCGTACTAAAAGTTGAATAAATGACTTCAAGCTGCTCGTTACTACCACGCCCAAGAACATGTAAATAATCACGTACAAATTCGGCATACTGGGTGAGTAACGAAATTTCCTTAGAGGTTGAAACAATTTCTTCTTGCACCAGTGTTTTAAATAGATTTTCAACTTTTGAGCTAGCATTAAATACATGCTCAATTTGCGCCATAGACGAGCTACCACGCAAAGTATGTAAGGCACGGATTAACCCATTGTAATCTTGTACTTTAGTTTCATCAGCATTTAGGAATTGATCAATCGTCTCTAAGTGATCTTCCGCTTCTTCAATGAAGATCGACAATGTTTCCTCAAGAACTTCGTGTTCCGGATGATCAGAATTGGTTGCAGCTTCCTCAAATTCAACGACATGCTCAGTGCCTTCAGCATCACCAAGCTCCAACCCTGTTAATACATCATAATCATTTAAATGATTAGATAACTGTAGGAGCTCTTCTAAGGCAGGTTCTAAACTCTGATTTTGCTGTAACTGTTGACCAATTAAGACGAGAGGTCGCAAATCTAGCTCAGTTTGTTCGACATTCTTAAAAATGGGATACAGTTTATATTGATAAATTTTAAATACTGTTTTAGCAAATTTCTGAATTGTGGCAGAGATGGGTACTACACCTGAAATCACACGATTCAAGGTATCTTCAACTGCCCATGCGGTTTCGCCAGCTGACTTTGCTCCCACCATCCGACCAGACCCTTTTAAGGTATGGAAATGACGACGAATGCTCACCAATGTCTCTTGATGTGTTGGTTCAGCGTACCACTTTTCGAATAATGGATCTAATTCAACGAAAATTTCTTCAATTTCTTCAACAAAAATTTCAAGAATTTCTGCATCTTGATCTAGATAACTATCTTCCGGAAGCGTTGTCGTTTCAACTAAATGTTTTAATATTTCTTTCATAGCTAGGCTTCTTGCGTTGTCAGCTACCCAAAACAGGTGCATAAACTTCATTATAACCATCACCAGAAACCTAACTTTGTAGACAAAGCCGGTTTAAGCTGATGTGATATCCTGATTTCGGCATGCCACTCAAATTTTGAGTCACATGCCTCCCCCAAAGCAAATGCTTAATCAGGTAATTTAAAGTCAGTTACAGACTCACGTAATGCTTCTGCCATGTTAGCAAGTTCGGATACCGAACGTGCTGTATCGAAAGTCGCACTCGTTGTTTGTGAGGTAATTTCTTGTACGACATTCATCGTCGTTGCAATATGACCTGCAGACGCTGACTGAAGTTTTGCAGCATCAGAAATGCTTGCAATCAATTTCGCCAAGTTACCTGATACGTTCTGAATCTCATCCAGTGCAACACCAGCATCTTTAGACAAGTTGGCACCGCGTACAACCTCAGACGTGGTTTGCTCCATTGAAATTACAGCTTCGTTGGTATCGGTCTGAATCGTTTTTACCAGTGTTTCAATTTGCTTTGTCGCTGAAGCTGAACGTTCTGCAAGACGCTGTACTTCATCTGCAACCACGGCGAAACCACGGCCTGCTTCACCAGCCATAGATGCTTGGATCGCTGCGTTTAAAGCCAAGATGTTCGTTTGGTCTGCAATATCGTTAATTAAGGCAACGATGTTACCAATTTCTTGAGAAGACTCACCCAAACGTTTAATACGTTTAGAGGTTTCTTGAATCTGTTCACGAATGATATCCATACCTTCAATTGAACGGTTTACAACATCAGCACCATTTGCTGCAATTTGTACAGAACGTTCTGCTACCACGGCTGACTCTTCAGCATTCGAAGATACTTGGTCAATGGACATTGCCATTTCATTAATCGCAGCAGATGCGCCCGCAATTTCTTGCGCTTGGTGTTCTGATGCTTCTGCCAACTGGTTAGTAATACCTTGTGTACTTGCCGTATATTGTGCAACCTCTTGAGAAGTTTCTGTAATACGAGATACTAGGTCACGTAACTGGTCAATCGCAAAGTTGATGGAGTCAGCAATGGCACCTGTAAAGTCTTCAGATACTGTCGCATGCGAACGTAAGTCACCATCTGCAAGGTCAGCAATCTCATCCAACAAACGTAGAATCGCGTTTTGGTTACGGTCATATTCATCTTGAAGACGTGATACACGTTTTTTATCTGACTCGCCACGAAGTACAAGTAATTTGAATACACAGAACAAGAATGCGATCAACGCTAAAATTAGACCCAATGCAGGAATCGCAATCGCTAAACCAGTACCACCTGACAACTTATTCAAATTGGTTAGCAACGTGTCTGATTGTTCAAAAATAGATGATGATGCTTGACGTACTTTAACGATTTGAGATGAGTTTTTTAGTACTGTTGCCGCTGCAGATTTCAATACATCATCATATTCAGACTGAATACTGGTTAGAGAGTCGCGCATTTCAGGATCATTAATCCGTTCCACACCTAAGTCAGCACTGCCATTTAACTGTGCATTTAGGTAAGAAGCGAAAGTTTCTGTATCTGAGCTAAAGTCATCTGCAGATTCACGTGAGTTGTCTGAACCCGTCAATACCGAACCAATCGAACGAAGAATACGTTCAGCAATGAATACTTGGTTCTTTGCAATCACGACTTGGTTGGCTGGCACATTTTGACGTGCCATTTGGTCAACCATTAAGTTATATTCGGCCTGAATACCAGGAATTGTTTCACTAATTGCGATGTTGGTATCATATAATTGATTAATAATTTTTTGTTGTGATGCAATTAAATCAATATTTGCAGAAACTTTCGTCCACTGCGCATCTACTTCACGTAGCGCATCTGTACTTGCATGAATATCTTTAACAATTTCTAGGTTTTCAGCAAACGACTTTTGCGATTCGGTCAATTTTTTAATCGCTTCAGGCGTACCTGATGCTGTAGCTTCTGTCGCTTGACGTGAAATGGTTTGAGATAAAAGTCGTAACTCACCCACACTACGGGTAAATTCGTTATTTCGCGGTACGCTATAGAATAGGTACAACAGTAGGAAAATTGCTAAAACAATACAAAATGCTGCACCCAAAATTAATGGCTTGGACTTTTCACTATCACCAAATACACGTGAAAACTGTTCCGTCTGCGATTGAATTTTTGCTACTAAAGCATTTCCACCTGAGCGGTTCGTGCTTCCATCTGTATTTTTCTTTTTAAGTTTAAAGCCCATGCAGCTTCTCCCCGATTTACGCCCTTATATTTTCGTGCGCGACAATGATATTAATTTATAAATTTTATAGATGCGTTCATATACTTTGGATTGTCTAATAAGCGACTGAATAAGAAAACATGCCATTGTTGGTTATGTTGATGGAAATACCCTTGGCAATATTCTTTTAAGTTTTGATCTAAATCATCATGCTTAGAAAAAAAACTCTTCTTATTAAAGTGCTGAATCCCCAGAACCTGATCTACAACTAAACCGACATAGTGGTCATTGTGACTTATACAGAGTACTTTTTGAGTTGGTGAATACGTACTACGATGCCCCGACATGTAATGCGCCAAGTCAGCAACAGAGAGTAAACGTCCTCGAATATTTGCCAAACCGACAACCCAAGGTTGGGTATTTGGCACTAAAGTATATTTCGGAGGATAAATAACCTCTGCCACCTCACCTAATGGAGCAACAAAATATTGCCCCATCATTTCAAAAGCAATGCCCGACCAGCGGTTTACCTCATTTTCGTTTGAAACGTAGTTTTTATTGCCACGTTTAGCAAGTCGAAGTAATTCGATAAATCCATTTGCTGCCATAGAGCTTATCCTGCATTCAGGTGTTGCTTAATCACATCAATCAATTGGTTTTCATCAACAGGCTTAGTCAAATAATCACATGCCCCCTGACGCTTACCCCATACACGGTCAGTTGCCTGATCTTTAGTACTGACAATCACCACAGGAATGTGTTTTGTGGTTGCACCACGCGCAATTTGACGTGTTGCCTGGAAACCATTGACGCCTGGCATCACCACATCCATCAACACTAGATCAGGAAGTTCTGCCTGTGCCATGGTCACACCATCTGCACCATTTGACGCTTCAATCACCTCAAAACCGTGCTTCCCCAAAATTTCTTTAAAGCGGAATGTTTCAGTAGGTGAGTCATCCACAATTAAAATACGTGCCATAAATTTCCCCAATTACACTTATATTATTTATGCTGAAACGTGGTTACGAATCGCATTTAATAATTCATCTTTACTAAATGGCTTTGTTAAATATTCATCTGAACCTACGACACGCCCTTTGGCTTGGTCAAATAGACCATCTTTGCTAGAGAGCATCACGACAGGAATGTTTTGATAATTCTGTGAATTCTTGATTAATGCACATGTTTGATAGCCATCCAGACGTGGCATCATGATATCGACAAATACAATATCAGGATTTGCTTCTGCAATTTTTGACAATGCTTCAAAACCATCTACAGCAGTCACAACCTCACAACCTTCGCGTTGTAATAATGTTTCGGCTGTGCGACGAATAGTTTTTGAATCATCAATGACCATCACTTTAAGATTCTGGAATTTATCGTCCATTTAATATGACCCTTCCCATTTTTAGAATGTTTGTAGAAACAGATTCGTAGACGTTTTACAAGTTACGTACACTTTTAACATATATTTACTTATATTTTCAACGAACAGTTTCAGCATAAAACCACACTTCATCTCCTTTTTAAGAACGGCTTCACACTTTCCGACACACGTCGATTTTTTTTTGACTGATTATATTTTTTATTCCTAAATTTAGGACTAATATAGCACCATTTATTGCTTTTAAATAAGTAATTTAGTCAACTTTAAATGGGGGTATCAATGCTTAGGGAGTTTAATTACAAACTTGCTTTGATCGTGAAAAAAATGATGACTGCAAAAGTCATTTTACTGACTTTGCTTAGTGTACAAAGCATCATGGTCATGGCCGATCCGCCTAAAGCAGTCTGGTATCGTTATTACGATAGTAAAGGTATCGCCAATGTTAGTAGTACGGTGACACCAGATCATATTAGATATGGATATGAAGCGCTCGATACGAATATGCAAGTGATTCAACGAGCACGGCCATACAACGCCAAAAAAGATGCACAATACGCACCCCAAGGAGCTATCGCTGCAAAGCAACGGGATGCTGATCTAAAACTAAAACGTGCTTATACCAACAGTCAAGTAGCAACAGAAAAACGAAATACGGCACTTTCATATATTTTAAAACAAATTAAATTTCAACAAGATGAACTAAAGCAATTACAAAATGACCGAATTGGTTTTTTACGCCAAGAAAAAGAAAATATGCGTAAAGGTAAAAGTAATCCAAAACCACTACAAGATATGCTTGATTATAATTCAAAAAATATTGTGATGAAAAAAGAGCAAATACAGTCATTACAAAGTAACTACCGTAGTACAAAAGCCGAATACGACAGAATTATTGCTCGCTTAAAAACATTTGAATAATTGCACTTGATATAAGGACTTTATTTAATAAAGACAATATTGTGGTAAAAGGATCATAAGCTATAAAAGTATCCCTATTTTTCATTCCAACTCAGGCATGATTATACTTATTGCTCAATGTTTACCCTGCTGATCTCTTTACTCTACCAACTCAAAAATTGAACTTATGATTAATAAGCGGTCAATCATTGCGTTCACGATGACTACAGCACAAATACTCTTAAAAGCCTCTCCCAATGAACGATAGTCGAAGTGAATCCCCCTCTCACGTTCAGGTTAAGGCCAAATACTGAATCATATATCAATGGCATATCCAGTGATTGTCCGTATCATTCCACTCTTGCTATTTACCTCAGTAATCGTTTCTATGATCTGCACTTCTTTAGATAACTTTAAGAACCTTATGCTGCGTCAAGTACATAAAATCATGTCATAATAATCCGCATTTCTCTGAGGTGACATCAACGTGTCGCTTCATTTTTCATTGTATACTCTTTGACTTTCAAAGTTTAAAATTTTAGGACAGTTTCCATGCGCGCGAGTCGCTTTTTATTTGCAACGTTAAGAGAAACCCCAAATGACGCAGAAGTGATTTCACATCAACTGATGCTACGTGCTGGGATGATTCGTAAATTGGCTTCAGGTTTATATACTTGGCTGCCGATGGGCGTTCGCGTATTAAATAAAGTTGCAGCGATCGTTCATGAAGAAATGAACAATGCAGGTTCACTCGAAGTCCTGATGCCCGTAACTCAGCCAGCGTCTTTATGGGAAGAATCTGGTCGATATGTCCAATACGGCCCTGAACTGCTTCGTTTCAAAGACCGCCATGATAACCCTTTCGTACTTGGTCCTACACACGAAGAAGTGATTACCGATCTTGCACGCAATGAACTCAAAAGCTATAAACAATTGCCTGCAAACTTCTACCAAGTACAAACCAAATTCCGTGACGAAATTCGCCCACGTTTTGGTGTAATGCGTTCACGTGAATTTATCATGAAAGATGCGTATTCTTTCCATGCAAACCAAGCATCACTGCAAGAAACCTATGACATCATGTACGATGCGTACTGCAAAATCTTTACCCGTTTAGGTTTAGATTTCCGTCCAGTACAAGCTGATACAGGTTCAATTGGTGGTTCAGGTTCACATGAATTCCACGTATTAGCATCAAGTGGTGAAGATGATATCGCCTTCTCAACTGAATCTGACTATGCTGCAAACATTGAAATGGCTGAAGCCGTTTTAGTCGGTGAACGTGCAGCTCCAACTCAAGCTTTGGAAGTGGTTGATACACCAAATCAAAAAACCATTGCAGACGTCTCTAACTTCTTAAAATCTGATCCTGCTCACTCTGTAAAAGCCTTGTTAGTGCAAGGTATTGCAGCCGAAGACGGCCAAGCAACACCAGTTGTAGCCTTGTTCTTACGTGGTGATCACGAGTTAAATGAAATTAAAGCTGAGAAACACCCGCGCATTGCCTCTCCATTAACTTTCGCAACTGAAGAACAACTTGCTACACTTGGTTTAACAGCAGGTTTCTGTGGACCACAAGGTTTAGTTGAAAAAGGCTTAACTGTAATTGTTGACCGTGCTGCATCTGTTCTTTCTGACTTCGTTGCAGGTGCAAATGAATTGGATAAACACGTTACAGGTCTCAATTGGGAGCGCGACGCACAGTTTACTGAAGTTTATGACCTCCGTAATGTAGTTGAAGGCGATCCATCACCAGATGGTCAAGGTACGCTACAAATCAAACGTGGTATCGAAGTAGGTCATATCTTCCAATTAGGTCAAAAATATTCAGAAGCTTTAGGCTGTAAAGTTCTAGGCGAAGATGGTAAACCATTCACTGTAACCATGGGTTGTTACGGTATTGGAGTTACGCGCGTAGTTGCTTCAGCAATTGAGCAAAATTTTGATGAAAAAGGGATTATTTGGCCTACAGCCATTGCACCATTTGAAATTGCGATTGTGCCAATGAACGCCCATAAATCTCCACGGACGCTGGAAGCAGCTGAAGCTTTATACACTGAACTTACAGCAGCAGGTTTCGATGTTTTACTGGATGACCGTAACGAACGTCCAGGCGTAAAATTCTCCGATCTTGAGCTTACAGGCATTCCTCATCGCATTGTAATTGGTGAAAAAGGCCTAGATGCAGGTACTTTTGAATATAAAGGCCGTCGTGATGCAGACTCTGTAAATATTTCGAAAGAAGAATTACTCGAAAAAATTGCAAAATAATTTCGAAATTAGAAATCCCGCACAGGTTGCGGGATTTTTTTGCAATTTAGTTTTTAGCAAAACTTTAATCCGCCATAACAGTTTGGCCTAAAATTTTGCCCCTGCAAGGTTAAGTTAGTCAATGGAAAATCCAATGTAGTCGTCATAGGCACATTACCAACAACAAGCGCAGAACCACCAACACATCCTGTCAAAAGATTGCCACAATTTCGTGGATTATCAGTCAAGTCTTTATTAATTCCCGCAATGGTTTGTTTTAGAACTTCATTGGTGATCGCCACTTTAGTCGTTGGGCTTAAACTGCCTAGTTCCACTTCATCTTCCATCGCTAACCACCAACCCTTATTTGCTCCTACGGCAGCTCCAGTCCATAAAACATCTTGAGATTGTAAGGACAATGAAGCAGGATTATTTAAATATAATGCATGAATTAAACCCAGACTTTGATTTACAGTAATGTCCGTTTTCAGGCCTGTAATATTACCTGAGACTTGTTTATCTAAATTTAATAGACCTAATACCTTCGCGGTTAGTTGTCCGCTAAAGTCAATTTGACCAACTGTACCACTGCCTTTCAAAGTCACGTCTTTCATTCGAGTTCCAGATACAATTGTAGAGTTAATAGTAAAAGGCGCCGAAGTAGAAGATAAGTTTAAATTATAATTATTAGAGGTATAGGAAATACTTTGACACGGATCTAAGAAGCCATCTTGGCATGTAGTCCCCGAACTGCTACCAAAGAGTCGTCCTTCAACGACCCCATTTATTGTTAAATTGGTATCTGCATAGGTCATACTGCGGGCTTCAGTCACAGCTGTGCCTGTTGCAGTTTTGGTTTTCATATAGCCACTAAATGTATTAATGCCATTCGGTGTCGCACTATTTTCCGTACCAAGTGTCATTAAGCCTTTAATCTTTTCAGCACTCAAACGAAAACCCAGTACTTCACGTGTGGCAGCAGAAGTCGGGTTTTTAATAGCGAATTGAATAAATGGATTTGTAATTAAGGCAGAAGTTGCTGCACGCTCATCAGCGGTATAGTTTGAGTTATCAGGAAGTCCACTCAGTGAAATATGATCTATATCAATATCACAGCTACTCGCGCGAATTGCATTATTATCACCACCACAGCCCAATTGTAGCTTTTTAATATTGGCATTCAATTCCATTTCTGCACTAAGAGCCAACTTATAAAAACCAATGTTTGATTGATTATATGTTTTCCCTTGTGCATCTGTTGTATTTGTCCCCTGCTGAAACTCGAGATTAATCAAAGATTGGCCTTCAATTTCTGAAAGTTCCTCATCATTTAAAGCAGTCATCGCATAACTTTGACTCAAACCCAAAGTTGCAGTAATCAAAACTGAGATTAAAGACTTATTCATCTTACTTATTCCTTGTCTTTCTTTTTATCGAGGAGTAATACCCAATGTGCTACGCATAGCTCCACCCGTAATGGCAATATCTGCAACTTTCTGCATTGTTCCTGTTGGAGACAGTGCAACTTCTGCTCTAAAGGCAGCCCCTTGTCCACCCACTAATGCCTTATGGTTAAATTGCACTTGGTTGTCGATAACAACTGAATCCTTTTGCATGTGAATTTTTCCATTAAAACCTAAGTGACCTTGCATTTTATTCAAGTTAATACTAGAGGTTTTAGAGGTTGTCCCATTACTGTCCGTATTGCTTAAACTAATAAAACTCCCTTTCTTACTTTCATTACTCTGATCTAAGCTACTTAAAGTATTAAATTCAAAATTTGATTTAAATGACAAATAATTGGTCTGAGGAGTTCCACCTATCGCCTCAAGCCCCGGAATAATGAAAAGCTCACCTTTACCATCCAACATAAATGCAATAGACGTCAGTACATCTTCTTTTCGAGAAAAATTATTAATCGGAACGACTTCTTTAGCACAAGTGCTTACACCTGCTGGACAGTTATATAAGGACCCAGGGAGTTGACCGATTGCTATTTCTGCACTGGCAGCAAATAATAAATTATCTGCTTTGATATAGATCTCATTCTCATTAAAACCAATAACACCATTGGCTTTAAAATATGAATCAATATTTCTTAAGCCTGCATAGTAGTTCACCTCTTCGCCATGCTGACTCATGGCACCATCAATCACAATAATAGACGTTGTTTTCGGATTACCCTGACTATCTTCCCCATAACCGTCTGTCGATACCGCAATGTCGTATCCTAAGCCGTCCTTAACAGTTCCAGCAGTATTGGTATATTTCTTTGCAAAAAAAGCAGCATTAGCATTCAAGTTATAAATTGGAATGCCTAAGCCCCATGTTCCCTCATTAGTGTTATTCACCGCGATTGAATTATCTGAAATAAACCGTGCTTTACGGGCAATCGCTTGAAAATCCATCCCACGCACGGCAATAAATGCCATGTTTGATGCATTCGCTGTCGGTGAAGGGTTGTATGTCAGCTCATAATTTTGTGCGCCCAATATATTCTTGATTTGATCATTAATCACAAAGCCCATAGCATTAGAACGAATGTTATTAATATAAATCTGACCAAAATCAATATAAGCATTTTGACTCGTTAAAGCTGAGTTAGGATCAGTAGATGTACGTACATTGAGTGGCGCTAAGTTTGAAAACTCAATAGCATAACTACCAGTTCCCGTATGTCCCAATTCAAATGTGGTTGGTGCTACAGCTCCAAGTAAACTATTTCCCGTACGCGTAAAATCGGCTGCAACGTTTAAATGCACACCACCCGCATTTTTAAAAGCATAACCCGTAGATGCTGTAGTCTCACTTTCTTGAACATTGCCATTAATCCGATTGACCGTATTAAACTTAGCAATCCCAGTCTGATCTGCATTGAACGCAATCTTGCCATTCGTTAATGCCCCCGATGCTCCGATTCGAATTAAATTTCGTTGAGTTGAGTTTTCTGAACCGTAGCGCATATCAACATTTAAACCAGGGTTTGTTGCAGTACCACTGCGACTCCCATGTACATCGGTCTTATCTTCAACACGCCCAAGTACAATAAGATTATCACCAAGACTCCCTTTGGATGTGAGTACAATACCTTCAGCGTCATCAATATATAAATAGCCATCTGCCGATAAATTAAAGTTCAAATCTTTCAAAGTTAAATTTTGATCACCCTGCCCATAACTGATACTGGCATTTTGTAATTTAAAATCTAAATGTGCTTTCGAATCACGGTTGAATAAGCCATTTGTCGTGGTTAAATACACTTCAAAAGGTGAAATGGTTGATAACTTCAAGCTTCCTAAATTTTGATCGGTTTCACCTGTTGCACAATTCGGCGAACATACCAACATAATTTGAGCAGCAGTTGCGGTAAATGGCGATACACTGGCAGAAAGCTGTATGCCCACACCTTGTGTACCATTGGCTAATTGTGTAGTTCCAACATCGAAATCAAGTTTAGATTGAATATTGTTATAACCATTAGCAGCTTTAATCTCTATATTGTGTAAGCCTGTTTTGACGGGCATCTGGCCAACTTCTGCTGGGTCAACCCAATTTAGTTGCTTAATCTGAATTTTTGATGCTTCGTGCGTAATAGAAATGCCATCTTGACCAGTCACATCACTTAAAGTTTGGTCATTTAAAGCCTGTAATGCATAGCTTTGATTCGCCGCGCAAATGCATAGTGTCAGAAGGTTTAATTTTATTATTTTATGCATTTCAATATCCTTTTGAAACTTTATGACTAGCAGCGACTACTCGCAGTACCTGAACAGTTATAGCTAAAGATTTTTAGATTTCCATCTAGGTGCAAATTCCCATGTACATTGAGCCCCATAAACCCTTGCTCTTGGCCTTTGTCGAAGTTGGGTACTGATTTGGTCGTGCCATAGCCATTGTAGGTTGCGGTATTAAAATAGCCCTGATCACCACTTTCAACTGAAAGACTAGCAAAGCCCAAATTACGGATTTTTAATGGTTTATCATCAAAAAACTTGAGTAGCATCGCAGTTTGTGGTTTTCCATCTCTATTCAGAAGTGTAGTCCCTTCCAGTGAAAATTTATCAATTTGCATCGTCCCTTGAAATTGCTTAAATACCAGCCATTTTTGCTGCCCATTTTCTTTATGATTATTTGGGGAAATCGCTATACGGCAGAGTTCTAATAAAGCACAGTCTTGGTTTGCTCGCATTTGATAATATGCTTCAGTCACAATTGCTCGCCCATTCGCATCAACTCCATTAGTCTTAGAGATAGAATTAAGACTCATGTCATTGGCATATTGATGGTTAATCGAGAGTGTTAAGCTTAAATCCGCCCCTCCCTGACCAGTAACACCCACCAATTCAGTATTATCCAGGTCAACCAAGCCAGCTTGAGATAACATCGGACTAGAGATCAACATGGCTATACATATTTTTTTAATCATGTCAGTCCCCTACAAACCTGTGGTCTTAATTTTAAAATGCTGAATCAACACACCATCAATAGCCACAGAACCCAAGTTCACAGGTGTTGCTGTTCCTGTTCCACGAAATACCACACCTGTAGAATTGGTCGCTGTATTGGCTTTTAAGGTGTTGCTGGTTGGATCACGTGTCACGCTACCGATTGAAATACTGCTGTGTGTTGCATTATTCCCTTGATAATTGACAGCTGTAGACCCTGCACCTGTTTGTACGATATTTGAACCACAATACGCTACATTACAAGTTGAGCCTTTATATTCAGTACTGGTTCCACCTTCCACATCTGGATAATAGGTATAAATCTGTTTATATATCTCTGGAACTTTGGGTATACGGGTAACTTCAAGAATAATATTTCGCCCTTCAGAACCAACAACAAAAGGTTGGTACATATTCCCCAAAACCAAATTAATGTTAGGACTGTATAAATAAAGCCCCTCACTCGCATCAAAGATAGGAGCCAGTGAACGATCTAAAGCAGGAGTAACAGCAGTACCATCATTGGTTGTAGCTGTGCTGATTCGAAATGCTTTGGAGTTTAACAACGATTTATTCGCATCGGTATTTGCATAAACCAGCCCTGATGGATCATCATTCGTATTAATCCGAAGTAAGCTCGCCATCCCAAAAGTCTTGTTTTGTTGATCTAAGGCAGATGCTTGTGTCTGAAATAAACGTATTTGTGAACCATTTAGACTTAACCCATTGGCAACCGCTTGCAAACGAATGCGTTGGTCTACCCTCAAATCAGGATCAGCTGCCGCATTTGTTGTCGTTGGCGCACCAGTAATCGGATCGACTTTATTTTGAGAATTCCAACTCCGAGAAAAGGCATCTAACCATAAGCCTAATTTAATATTGTTATCTGTTTCACTGGCCAAAACTGTCGCCAAAGGGGCCTCTAGCCCCAGAAAACTCACATCAGCACTTGCATTTGACTGTTGAAATTGTTTAATGCCCGTAGCAGTTCCTGCACGAAATAACCAAGGGTTAACGTCACTTCCCCATGTGAAGCCCTGATTGCTAAAACGGCTGTTGGCATTATTATCAGATTTTGAAAGAGCTAAACCATAAATGAAAATATCAGCCTTGGTTCGCTTCGTGGTCAGATCATCGGCATTTGTATACTTAGAATAATTTTCACCGATCGGGATAATCCGAATAAAGCCTGTATCATACTGTTGTGGATTAGCAACGCCTCGATTATAACTCGAAGCTGTCGACATATCATTAGGTCCCTGAAAGACCATTTTAAAATTTTCAGGAAGTAATGCAATGCCCTCACCTGTAGTATCCGCTAGATGTTAATCTGAGAGTGACTCAAGCGCAAAAGTAGACTGCGTCAACATAAGTCCGACAAGACTAGCTAAACAGGATTTTTTAAGCCCTGTAGAATAAATACGATTCGTCATCTCGACCATCCTTATTATTTGATGCTCCGCATCTTTTATGTACTGCATCCTTTGCTTGGCATTCTACTTTGCGCACTATAATTTTTATTTGCGTCAACCAAAGCACCTTAAATTCTTAATTTATTATGCTGAAACTCACACTAAATGCAAAACCAACTGTCCGATAATATTTATTTTCCGATGAATGAATTGACATAAAAAAAGCGGATCAATGATCCGCTTTCTTATATATCAAAAACTTAGGTCTTCGGCAAAGTCACACCTGTTTGCCCTTGGTACTTACCACCACGGTCTTTATACGACGTTTCACACACTTCGTCAGATTCGAAGAACAACATCTGTGCCACACCCTCACCCGCGTAAATACGTGCAGGTAGATTCGTTGTGTTCGAGAACTCTAAAGTAACATGACCTTCCCACTCAGGCTCAAGCGGTGTCACGTTTACGATAATACCGCAACGTGCATAGGTTGATTTACCCAAACACACGGTCAACACATTACGTGGAATACGGAAATACTCAACGGTACGTGCTAAAGCAAATGAGTTCGGTGGAATAATACAAACATCAGCTTCAATGTCGATAAAACTTTTATCATCAAAGTTTTTTGGATCTACAATTGCCGAGTGAACATTGGTAAAAACTTTAAATTCACGTGCACAACGAACATCATAACCATAGCTTGATACGCCATAAGAAATGAGTTTTTGACCATTTTCATCTAAACGAACTTGGTTTTCTGCATACGGTTCGATCATGCCGTGTTTTTCGCTCATTTCGCGAATCCAACGATCAGACTTAATAGCCATTTATTCTTTCCAAAAATCTTAATTTCAATAATTGCGTTGTACTTTAACTGAAATCGCTTTCAATGAAAATAAGCACATCTATGTTCGCAAAGTTTCTGTCTTTAATCTTCAAATTAAAGGCTTAAAATCGCAGAATATCCCAATGGAATTGAAAAGGTCATCAATACAATCGACGCAGTTTTTTGTAAGTTGCATTGATTCAGCCAACGAATTTTATTGGTTGCTAAAATTGAGCCAATAAATGTCCAAAAAAAAGCTATCGGTATAATCAAAATCAAAAAAATCGACATGTGCGACAAATAATAATCCATATTTGTCCAAGCAATGGTTGGAAAAATGGCTGAAGCAAATAATAAGGCTTTCGGGTTAAGCAAAGTTGCGCAAAAAAGCTCTCGTGCACGAATGGTTGGCTGATTAAAGCTAACCTCGACATCTGCTGTACGCCATAATTTAATGGCCAAATAGATAATATAGCTCGCACTAAACAGCTTTAAAATAGTGGGTAACAATGGTAAGTGTGTAGACACTTTTCCAATGAGAAAACCCCATGCTGTGATTGAGATGAGATAGCCAAAAGCTTCTGCAGGAATAAGCCGCAATGACTTACGGATACCCACTTGAATCCCAGATGAAGCAAGTAAGGTATTGGTCGGTCCTGGGGTCAAAAGAATGGTTATGACTAAACCAATAAAAAACCAAGTGATCATATTCACAGACCCACAGATGTATTCTTATAAGATTAATAAGTCCCCTCAATGAAAGCAATCGAATTTAGTGAACCGAGATAACACTTTTTTTAATTTTTATTCAACAATTAGCACAAATGAGACCTAAAACCTTTAACAAATCTAGCTTTCATAAATATGAAGTTATAGATTTTATTCTTATTTTGAATCAATGGTTTTATAAATCAAATGGACATGACTAATGAAAAAAAACTATTCAAATGATTTTTAATCAATTACTTTTTAAATAATGCGTATTTTTATTCATCAATCTGATCACGTGAAGTCAAGGATAAAAGAGCCAAGTGAATGGCGTTGAAGATAATAAAACGAGGAAATTGTATAAAAGACAAACTCAGCTCATGCTATTCTCGACCGTCCTTATAAGTCTCGAAACACGTTCAAAAACAATAAAATCATCCCAGTACGTTCCACTACAACAGAAGTCAGTGCTCAAGCTTCGAGCAAATTACAAAACAAATTAGTCAACATCGCGACAGGTGGTGCATCTGCTCTATGTAATGTAATTAACATCAACTTGTTGTTTGAAATTTATAATAAAACTTATACTTTATATCCAAACTATGGGCAAATCTTGACATCAAAACCTCAGGCATAAAACCTTGACGGTTTAAAAGGGATATACCTTACAGTGGGCACATAACACTCTAGAGGTGACACGTCCAGACACATGAGTTTATATTCCCTGTATGGACCACGATTGTGAGTATTGTCTTTACCTCTGTGGTCGGTATTTTGGCGCTGGGTGTTACAGTTAAAAGTTCCTTTAAAATTGGTTTGAACTGGTTTTAGCGGATGTTCTTAGGTACAGGTGCTTTATGTATGATTATCCCTGAAACTGTGACTGATATTATTGGGATTTTGATGGTGGTGATTGCGATCAGCATTAATATTTTGCAAGCCAAAAAACAAAATCAGCCCTATTCACTATCCTAAAAAGCAAAAAAGCCCAACTCATCAGGTTGGGCTTTTTTTATTGAGGCTTAATTTAAAAAATACGGGTTTGGTCTTTTTCAGCTTTCGGCAATGCTGCTACAATTTTTTCAGCAATTTGCATATAGCTGTCTGCTGCACTGTCTTCAACTAGAACCGAAGGCTTCCCTGCATCTGCATTTTCACGGATTTGTACATTTAAAGGCAAACGTCCCAAAAGCGGAATAGCATATTGCTCAGACAGTTTATCACCGCCACCCGTACCAAAAATTTGCTCTTCAAATCCACAATTTGAGCAAATATGGGTCGACATATTTTCCACTACACCCATGACTGGAATGTGTACGCGGTTAAATAATTCAATGCCTTTGGTGGCATCCATAAGTGCAACGTTTTGAGGTGTAGTCACAATCACTGCACCTGTCACAGGAATACGCTGCGCAAGGGTCAACTGAATATCGCCTGTACCCGGTGGCATATCAATCATTAAGACATCTAAGTCAGGCCATAAGGTTTGATTGAACAGTTGCATCAATGCCCCTGTCGCTTTTGGCCCACGCCAAGCCACAGGAGTATTATGATCACCCGTTAAATGCCCAATTGATAACACTGCTAAACCATAGGCATCTAAGGGTACAAAATTTTCCGCTTCAATCATCGGCGTTTTGCCCGCATTGCCCAACATGGTCGGAATACTCGGACCATAAATATCAGCATCTAAGACCCCCACTTTTAAGCCGAGCTTTTGCAAAGCAAGTGCAAGGTTTACGGTAGTGGTCGATTTACCTACGCCACCCTTGCCTGAGGATACCAAAATCACATTTTGAATACGTGGATGCTTCGGCACATCACGCTGTTGTGGCGCTGCTTTTTGAATCGGTGGATTGTTTGGATCAGCTTCAACCGATTGTTCAACAGCTTTAGGTATTGAGTCTGAGGCATCAATCACTGGCGGTAAATTGCTTTTCGGCGCTGCCTGTTTTGATTGGCTTGAACAGCTCTCACCTTCAGCGTGTTGATGTCCGCAGCCACCAGATTTTTCTTTATGCCCAGTTTTTTGCTGAATCACATGCATATTTAATTCTTTGATACCACACGCTTCAAGTGCAACTGCCAAATCATCATGGATCTGCTGTAAATCATCTGCTTCAGCAGGAAAAGTATTCAGGGTAATTTGCAGGATATTGCCTTGCACATTCACTTGAGTAATGCGGTCTTTTAAAGCATTGTTTGAATTGGGCAAGATATAATTTTGCAGCACTGTTTGGATTTCTTCTTCCTTTACCTCCTGCGCAGGAGAAAAAACAGATTTAAGAGAAGAAAGCCACGACATATATTTGCTCCAAATTCGAGTTCACAGCTGAGTGCTATAGTTTAACCACAAAACTTAGAGAGGTTAAGTTAAGTCTTCATAGAATATGCCATGAAAACCGATATTCCTACCAAATCAGTTGGTTTTTTTTATTAGTAATCTTGTCAAACGCTAATATTTAGCTCTAGAACATTCAAAGTGAAATCAGTGAATTGTTTCAAACTTGAACGTAAAGAATTGTAATTTTTGACTAATCTCACCATTTAAGGTGATGTTTTTGCATAGCAAAATACCTATATTCTGTGGGTCTATAATGAAGCTATATGGAGAAAAACAATGAAATGGGGGATCGCTTTTATTTTCGCTTATTTGCTGTCGGGCCTAAGTTTTGCCGATACATCAACCAGCTCGTTTAGAACTCCTACGGGTCAAACCGTGACCATAGGCGACCAAGTTCAGGACATGCAGAAAAAAATCAACTTGTCACCGACTTCAATGGTATCTAAACCGCTAAGCACTGCTCCCAACAGCCCTATGGAAACAGTATATATCTATGAAATACAAAACTTTCGCTATACCATTCGTACCGTGAATAACCAAATTCAAAGTATTACATGGTTTAATTTAGACACAGACCCTGCATCATATACACAGTCTGTGCAGTAACATTTAGGTTATAACAGTCGGCTAGCTAGACAACATTAAGCTTGGTCGTCTTTTTTAAACTTTTGCAGTGTTTCTGTGGCTTTCTTTTTCAATTCGTCAAACTTTTCAGTGGCTTGCACCTTAAACTCTTCCAGTTTAATTTCAGCCTCATGCTTTAACTCTGTAGCTTTAAATTTAGCCTCATCCAGTTTATGTCCTGCTTCAACTTTAAAATGATCCAATTTCTCCTGCGCGACTTGTTTCGCATGCTCAGCTTTGGCTTGTGCAGACTCCAACTTTTGCTCAAAGGCTGCATTAGCTTCAGCTTTACTTTCTTCTACATTCTCTTTTAAGTCAGTCAGTTGCTTTTCAGCATCAAGCTTGGCTTCAGTGGCCTGATGCTTAACATCTTCCAGCACTTTCTCACCTTCAAGTTTTGCCGCTTCAGCTTTTAACTTTAAGTCTTCACTCAGTTCAGTCGCTTTGGTTTTTAAATCATCGAGTTTATTATCATTCGTCATGTCACAGCCCTCTATCGTATTTAAAATTTTGCTTAACTCAGAGTTATACCTTGCTTTTTAAGTGCTGACGTCATTTGCATCATTTAGAAACAATAGATGTACAGGATGCATCAATTTTAGATCCATCCTATACTTTTATACGGAACAAACTAACGCTTTAAAGTACTGATAAAACTGATTACTGCAAACAGCCAAATAAACAAAATGAAACTGCGTGCTTGAGTGAAATGGGTCACGTCCGCACCGTGTACCATATTATGACGGCTGGCGGTGACACTAGAACTCGCATCCATTTTCAATGCTTCAAGGCTCAAGAAATACGGATTGATTTCACTGGCAATTTTGACTTTATGCCACAGGCTTTTGACTTCATGGCCTTTCAAGCCCGGCACGATTTTATAGACATCGACAAACTTGGTTTGATTTTGCTGTAAATAACCATGCTCAACTAGGGCATCCGTCAAAATCCCTTCAATTTGACCATAAAGAACCGTAATACAACCGGCATAACACTGCTGTTGATACAGTTTTAAAGTTTCTTCAATCACGCTGCGGCGTTGGGCTTGGAATGCCCCCAAATCCATTGCATCATAAGCTTCAAGCAAAGTCGCTTGGAAATAGCCCGTTTGGATTAAATCGGGCAATTGAAACTCAGTCATATCCGCTTCTTTTTCATTGGCCATTTGCCAGAAAAACAACAGATTGAGCACGTCATTGGCGATTGGTTCATCACTTTCATACTCAAGTTGATCGGCCATGATTGCAAAGTATGAATCTTCAGACTCGAGCTGACGGAGTGACTCGACCAATTGTGCATGTGCTCGACTGCCCATTGAAGCAAGGTAGTGTTCAGCTTGTTGTAAAAGTTGATTGCCCAGTAATTTAGTCGCTTGTGGATTTTGCGGAATTCGGGTCACGGCTTGGTCGAAATCAAAATCATCGTCAATCATGGACGGCATACTCTTAAAAACGGGCTGAATCCACGTATTATCGCTGTTATTAGCGCATGAATATAGAGAAAATACACATTAGTTTTAAGCTGCATAATTTGAGTTTTTAACAATCCATTCAATATGTCTCTTGCGAAAGTTAATTTTGAATCATCCAGTTGATCAGTCCAGCAATTAAATTCATCCTTAAACCAAATCGTTTCCTTCGATTTCGATAACGTTCACTAAGAATACGGAAAACTTTAAGTTTTGAATTGATATGCTCAATTGTTATTCTACGACGATTGATCTCTCTATTGATGCTTTTCGCTTCTTTCGATAACTCCATATTTTTAGGTTTCTTTATGGCTATTAGCAGCTTACTCTTTATTTCTTTAAAGCCCTTATAGGCTAAATCAGCCATAATACACTTAAAATTTACAAACTCTTTAGCATATTTTCTTGCTATCGTTAAATCATGTCTGCGTCCAGTAGCAACTTGAATACTGATGATTTGATTCAGGTTTGGACTAAAAATAACTTGTGTTTTAAGCGTATGTTTTTTCTTTTTACCGCTATAGTAATTTACTTGTTTTTTTAGGACGCTCTATCTGTGATTCAGTCACATCTACAATCACGAAATCAAGCTCTTTTATTTTGGGATCTCTTTTAGGTAGTGAAAATTGACGTGATCGCATGAGTGCCGTTTCGACTTTATGAATCGTTCGGTTTACATTACTTTCTGCAATATCATAAGCTGCTGCTAACTCAATTTGAGTGCTATATGAGCGTAAGTGATTAAAAGTTAATAATAATTGGTCTTCAATCGTTAATGTGTGTGGACGACCAGATTTTTTCTTTGCTCTTTCTGCTTCTTGCAGAATAGTAACCATTTGGACAAATAAAGGACGTGGAACTCCAACTAATCGTTTGAATTCCTTATCATTAAATCGTGTTAAATTTTCATATCTCATCTGTTCAGTATAAACCACTTCTTACTTTCGCAAGAGATCTAATCTTTCATGAAAAGATGAATAAACTATTTTATGCCGTTTTAAACCATATATTTCCGATTATTTTTTCACTGTCTTGCTCAAATTAATGATTGCTGCTCAATCTAGCGATCAACTCATACAAGCTTTAGCCTCATTTGAAAACTTTTCACCGAT
Source organism: Acinetobacter sp. SW-226 (assembly GCF_055632855.1). NCBI lineage: Bacteria > Pseudomonadati > Pseudomonadota > Gammaproteobacteria > Moraxellales > Moraxellaceae > Acinetobacter > Acinetobacter sp. SW-226. The sequence goes on from NZ_CM145752.1 coordinate 2,682,512, forward strand.
TCACTTGTGCAAGTCGCGGCTATCTAAGGTAAAATCGTTGACCTTATATAAAATACGAATGAGAGAGTCATATCCGTGCGTAATATTTTAGTCACTAACGCCCTACCATACGCCAATGGCCCCATCCATATGGGACACTTACTCGGTTATATCCAAGCAGATATTTGGGTTCGTGCCATGCGTGCAATGGGACACGATGTGACTTATGTATGTGCGGATGATGCTCACGGTACAGCCATCATGCTACGTGCCGAAGCAAATGGTATTTCACCTGAAGATCAAATTGCCAACGTACAAAAAGAGCACATTCGTGACTTTGACGGTTTCGGTGTACATTTCGATCATTATGATTCGACCAATAGTGATGAAAACAAAGCACGCTCTTCCGAGATTTATATTAAGAACCGTGAAGCAGGCAATATTGCCATCCGTCCTGTCAATCAGCTGTTTGATCCTGAAAAAGGCATGTTCCTGTCTGACCGTTTCATTAAAGGCACATGCCCAAAATGTAAGTCGGAAGATCAATATGGCGATGCGTGTGAAGTCTGCGGTACAACATACAACGCGACTGAGCTTTTAAACCCAAAATCGACTTTGAGTGGTGCAACGCCTGTAGAGAAATCTTCAGATCATTACTTCTTTAAACTGCCGAATTTCTCAGAATATTTACAAAAATGGACGCGTGACCAAGGTCGCTTACCAGTTTCGATTGCCAATAAACTGGATGAATGGTTTGAAGCTGGTTTATCAGACTGGGATATTTCACGTGATGCACCGTATTTCGGTTTTGAAATTCCAGATGCGCCGAACAAATATTTCTATGTTTGGGTCGATGCGCCGATTGGTTATATGTCGAGTTTTGAAAACTACATCAAGACTAAACGTCCTGATTTAAGTTTTGACGACTTTTGGAAGAAAGACTCTGACAAAGAAGTCTATCACTTCATTGGTAAAGACATTGTTTACTTCCATGCGCTGTTCTGGCCTGCAATGCTTGAAGGTGCAAACTACCGTACGCCATCAGGTTTATTCGTCAATGGTTTCTTGACTGTAAACGGTCAGAAGATGTCGAAGTCTCGCGGGACATTCATCAAAGCTGAAACGTATTTAGAGCACTTAAACCCTGAGTACTTACGCTACTATTTCGCGTCTAAACTGTCTGATAAAGTTGAAGACTCTGATTTGAACTTGGATGATTTCGTTCAGAAAGTAAACTCTGACTTAGTCGGTAAAGTGGTAAATATTGCCAGCCGTTGTGCAAAATTCATCAACACCAAGTTTGATAATAAGTTAAGTGTAACTTGTGCAGAGCCTGAATTGGTTCAAAGCTTTATTGATGCGGGCGACTCAATTGCGAAAGCCTATGAAGCACGTGAGTTCTCTGCTGCGATTCGTGAAATCATGGCACTTGCAGACAAAGCTAACCAATATATTGATGAGAAAAAACCTTGGGCTTTAGCCAAAGTTGAAGGCGAAGAACAGCAAGTACACGATGTTTGTTCGGTGGGGATTAACCTATTCCGTCAATTGGCTGTGTACCTTGCGCCTGTACTTCCAACTTTAGCGGCTCAAGTACAAGAGTTCTTAAAACTAGACTGCTTTGACTTTGCTTCTGCTCAAACGGCATTGGTCGATCATGAAATTGCATTGTTCCAACCGTTAATGCAACGTGTAGACCCGAAAGCGGTTGCAGCCATGGTTGATGCATCTAAAGACTCTTTAGCTGCTGCGACAGAAGCGCCAAAAGTGGAAAAGAAAAAAGAGAAGAAAGCTTCGACTAAGCCTGAGCCTAAAGTGGGTGAAGCTGAAATTATTGGTATTGAAGACTTTATGAAAGTTGACCTACGTGTAGCTGAAGTTTTAGAAGCTGCAACAGTAGAAGGTTCTGATAAATTACTTCAATTAACTTTAAATGTAGGTGAAGCTGAACCACGTAATGTGTTTAGTGGTATTCGTGAGTTTTATCAGCCAGAAGACTTAAAAGGCAAATTAGTGGTGATAGTGGCTAACCTTGCGCCACGTAAGATGCGTTTTGGTATTTCTAACGGTATGGTACTTGCCGCAGGTAATGGTGAAGGTGTTTGGGTGATCTCACCTGAATCTGGTGCTAAAGCTGGTGATAAAGTGTCTTAAGATTTAGATCTGAGATGAGAAAAAGCCTCTACTTTGTAGGGGCTTTTTATTGGGTGTAAATTGAATTAACATTAGATATAAGTAATCGAATTTAATGTTCTATTATTATTTAAAGAGCTTAAATTATAAATAAAACCCTGATTAGGAGCAGATCATGGACAATCAAGAAAACAATTTAAGCTTCTTAGATGTCGAATTATTATTAAATGAAGTTGGCGCTGAAAATCCAAACTTAGCTAATCTTATACGTAAAATAATTTATGATTCACCGACAAAGAAAATGAATACTCATGCAAGAGAAGTCATAAGCAAAATCATCAATAATCAAAAAAATAATGATAAAAAATGCCAGCATAATGGTTGTAATGCAAAGAGTATTAATTCTCATGTAATTTCAAAAAATAAATTAGATAATTTTTTAGGAAATAAAATTAACGATAAAATTATTATAGATGTTTTAGATCTAGATTTAAAAGAAAACCCATATAAATATAATTTTAAGCAAAAATCAACCAAATTTTCTTGTTCATTTTTTGGATATTGTAGAGATCATGATCGGGATTTATTTAATGAGTTAGATAATGCAGGAATTTTGTATAACAACAAATTACTCAATTACCAATACCTCAGAATGTTATATGAAAATATCCGAAATTTGGAGTCTGAACTCAAAGTTTTTGAAAATATTTTTAACGAACTTAAATCTTTAAATAATCAAAGTCCAAATGATATCTCTACAGATTTTATAAATACTAGAGAAGAGAAGTTAAAAAATACAAAAAATAGATTAGAACGATCAAAAGAAATTTATCAAAAAATTTGGCAAGGTTTAGTTACGGGTGTTTTTTATATTACTAGCAAAAAATATAGACTAAAAAAATCAGGAATTATATTTTCACATTTTTTTGATTTAACAAAAGGTGATGATAAAGAACCATATACTTTTTTTATACTAAAAGAAGAATATAAAAAAACTTCATATATTTATGTTGGGACATTATGTAATGAAAATTCCATTGAAATCTTTGAGTCTTTAGATTTACATAAATTTGAAGGAAAACAATTTTTAACAGAGCTTATGCTTGATTCAAAAGATAAACTTATATTTTCTACAGAATTTAAAAAGCAAATAAACGAAAAAGAACTTAGTATTTTTCTGAAAAATCAAGATTTATTTCCCAATGAGCCAATTGAAATATTTTTAATACAGGAAATTTTATTTAATTCCGAAAAAAAATTATACTTTTACACGTGATCTATTCATGTTAAAAATAATCACTATTTTAAATTTATAAGAATCATATGAAAAACCTAAAACCAATCTTCGTTACATTAAGCTTATTAACAGCACCATTAACTCAAGCCATCACTCCTGTCGAGCCAACCAAAACCAATCCACAGGTTGCAGGCTACTACCAATATCAAGCAGATGACGTACAAATCACAGCCCTGCTAGATGGTACAAACTTTATGTCACCAAGCTTGTTTAAAGACATTCCACAACAACAAGTTCACGAGATTTTAAAGAAATACTATGCAGATCAAGAGAAAGGCGTACAAACCTCTATCAATGCGTTCCTCGTCAATACAGGAAAATCTCTAGTATTAGTAGATAGCGGTGCAGCCAGCTGCTTCGGTGCACACTTAGGTTCAGTTCTAACGAACCTAAAAGCATCAGGCTATCAACCTGAGCAAGTTGATACCATTCTACTCACACATCTACATCCCGACCATGTCTGTGGTATCAGTAAAGATGGCGTTGCCAATTTTCCTAATGCAACCGTTTACGTTTCCAATGATGAAGCGAACTATTGGCTAAACCCGAAACAAGTCAGCCAACTCCCGAAAGAAAAACAAGCAGGCTACTTAGGAACTGTTGAAAAAATTAAACAAGCCATTGCACCCTATCAAGCCAAACAACGCTTCAAAACGTATCAATTGGGCGATCAAATTCAGGGCTTTAAAGTGATTAATACCGCGGGGCATACACCCGGACATTTTAGCTATGAGTTAAAAACCAAAGATGAAACGATGGTCTTTATTGGTGACATTGTGCACTCACATACCGTGCAATTTGATAAACCTACAACGGCAATTGATTATGATATCGACCCGAAAAAAGCAATACAAACCCGCTTAAAGCAATTTGCAGAATATGCGAAAGGCGGGCAAACCATTGCAGCACCACACTTGCCATTCCCCGGCATTGGGCATATTTATTCAGCAGATGGTAAAAGCTATCAATGGATTCCTGTGCATTTTAAGGATTGATGAAATATAAAAAACCCTCTCATTTTTGGAGAGGGTGAGCCTGAGCTCAAACAGTTACTTCATTCCAAAAATAAGTTTTAAACCCAATCCCGTCATCACAGCCCCAGCAACACGATCAAATACTTTCTTAAACTTTAAATATACACGACGTGGCTTTTCCGCAGACAAGGCAACCGCCACAAGCGAATACCAACCTGCATCAATAAAAAAGCACAGCATCGGCAATACCACATAGAAATAAGTTGGAATTTCTTTGGGTAAAAGTGCAGTAAAAATACTGGCAAGAATAATGGCAATTTTAGGATTACTGAGCTGAGTAATCAGCCCCAACCGAAAAGCCTGTACATAACTCATCGTCTTTACAGAACCATTTACAGCTTCCATCGGTTCTTTAGCATGTTTAATGATTTTATACGCCAGCCAAAGTAAGTACAAACCGCCAAAAACTTTCAAAGCAATATAAGCGGACGGTACAGCCAACAAAATTGCTTGTAACCCCATGACTGCAAGCAAACCAAACAATGCAGCGCCTGTGCCTGTACCTAAAGCAGTAAATAAACCATGTTTACGTGAAATCGCAATTGAATTTTTGGCGACATAAATAAATGTTGGACCAGGACTAATAGCACCTAACATTAATGCCAAAGTAATAGAGCCTAAAATCAATAATGATTCCAAGAGTGACCTCTAAGTTGAGAGAATTTGATCAGCAACGATTTTACGCTAAACAAGGTTGTTACGATATTCACTTTATCAATTATTTTTCACGTTTATATTTCAATGTATAGGCTTTACGCCATTCAATTATATCTTTTAATGATCAATAAAAAGCCTATTTCTAAAGAAATTTAGGCATAGGCAATCGTAAAAACAACAATAGAGCAATTACTCCATAAAAAATAATAACATCAATTATTTAGATCATATTCAATTTTAATAAAAAGACAAATGTGTATTAAAAATAACCATTATCTACATATTTTTGATTACAAAATATAATGAGTGGATTGCTTCCCATTTCATACATTTTTCATATATAAAAAGACATACTATTTTTAAGGTTTTTCTAAACCAATTTTTTTACTTCATAATTTTTAACATCATAATTAAAGGTGAACCATGCAAAATAAGAAGCGCACCCCATTAGACGCGCAACAGTCCCATCTTTGGATTATTGGTGGTGGTATCGCAGGTATGGCTGCTGCTGCATTTGCAATCCGTGATGCCAAAGTCCCTGCCAAAAATATCCATATTTTAGAAGAACTCGATATTTCAGGTGGCTCGATGGACGGTGGACATACCCCGCATGCCGCACAAGCTTGGGTGACACGTGGCGGACGGATGCTCACTGATGAAACGTATCTATGCCTGTGGGATTTATTTTCCAGTATTCCATCTTTGGAAAATCCAGACATTTCGGTACGTGAAGAGTGTCGTGAGTTTAATGAAAAAGTGAAAACCCATGCCAATGCGCGTTTAATTGATGCCGAACATGTCATTGCAGATGCTGCAAAACTTGGGCTGAATACGCTACATCGTGCACAAATGCTACGCTTATTGGCTTCAAAAGAAGAAAAAATTGGCAGCCGCCGCATAGATGAGTTTTTTGATGAGGCCTTTTTTGAAACCAATTTCTGGCGCATGTGGCGCACAACTTTCGCTTTTCAAAAATGGCACAGCGCAGCAGAATTAAGACGCTATTTCTTACGTTTTATTCAAGAACTACCGCGTATTCATACTTTAGCAGGTGTGAAACGCACCAAGTACAACCAATATGATTCAATGATTCTGCCCTTACAGCGTTGGCTAGTCGCACAAGGTGTCGATGTGCGTTTTGGACACTATGTTACAGATGCGGACTTCATTACCAATGCTGAAACTCAAGAGCGCCATGCCTCGCGCCTATATGTACAATTGCCTGAAGGCACAGAGCAAATTAATCTAAAAGCCAATGATTTAGCCATTTTCACTTTAGGCTCTATTACCGCAGACTCGCGTTATGGTGGTAATCATGACGTACCTGCCCTCATTCGTAATCGAGAAGATCATGGCTGGACGCTTTGGGAAACGCTGGCACAAAAAGCCCCAGACTTTGGCCGTCCCATGACTTTTTATGGCAATGTTGATGAACATAAATGGGAGTCATTTACTCTGACCATGAAAGATGATGTTCTACTTAAACGTATTATTGACTATACAGGCAATGAACCGGGCACAGGCGCATTGATGACTTGGTACGAGTCGGGTTGGCATTTATCCATCGTGGTTCCTGCACAGCCACACTTTGCCGACTTACCTGAAGGTTTATATACCTTATGGGGCTACGGTTTCCAAATTGACCATATAGGCGATTACATCAAAAAACCAATGTCCGAAGCCACGGGGCAAGAAATTCTAACAGAGCTGATTAAACAACTCGGTTTTGAGGACATTTTAGATCATGTTTTGGCAACGACTGATGTTACTACCGCCATGATGCCATATGCCTCTGCCCTGTTTGCCTGCCGTAAACCGGGGGATCGTCCACAAGTGATTCCGCAAGGCTCACAAAACTTTGCTTTCCTTGGACAGTTTGTGGAAATTGAAGATGACGTGGTCTTTACTGTGGAATATTCAGTTCGTGGAGCGATGCTTGCCATTTATGAATTCTTTGGGGTGGAACGTGAAATCCCTGAAATTTACAATGGTCTACTTGATCCAAAAGTGGGTTTAAAAGCTTTAGAAACAGTGTTCCACTAAGTTTTTAATATATAGCGATAAGAGCACGCTTCTGTGCTCTTATCACTTTTAAGCAAAATGTCACTTCTTCGAATTACAAAACTCATTTGAAGCTTTGATCGCACAGATGCAGTATAAGATTCATCTAAAATTTTAAAAATAAAACTATGAAACTCGCCGAAGCACTTTTATTGCGTAGTGATTTACAAACCAAGCTCGCCTCTTTACAGCAACGGATCAACAATAATGTTTTGATCCAAGAAGGCGATGAACTGAGTGAAGACCCCAATGCGCTGATGGGTGAGGCCTTTAGTGTAAATACAGAGTTACATCATCTGATTGAAAAAATTCATGCGACCAATGCTCAAGCTAAAACCAGCACAGGCCAATCCATGCTCAGTGTTTTAAACACACGTGATTTGCTCACTCAACAGCATCGTATTATCCAACAGGCCATCGACAGTTCACGACGTGAAAATGGTCGTTATAGTTCCAGTGAAATTCGCTGGGTTAAAACCATTACGGTTGCAGACTTGCAAAAACAAGCCGATGCAATTAGCCAACAACTCAGGCAAAATAACTTAGAGATTCAAGCTTCAAATTGGCAAATCGAACTGATCTAACCAATTTGAGCCACAACAGTTTGGGCATATTGGGCGAGTACAAGGCCTTTTATACGTTTGTAAGGCTTTAATTCAACAAACGTTTGCAGGAAGTAAGACGTCTACTTCATATTTTCACAAATCTGACGTAGCACAATGCATCTTTTATACTGCACATCGCACCTTGCACCACCATGTACTGACAATATGCCTCCCTATTTTACATCTTCGTAGGCATCAGCCTGTCTAGGCGTTTTCTGATTAAAAGCCATTTCTTGTGATGGAAGTTTATAGTCACGATCATGCACAGGAACACCGCCAATAATCATGGTACGAGCCTCAGTTCTAGGCTGATTCAAATCCTTTTTTGCATCACATGCAGTTAGCTGAGTGAGCAATAAAACCAATACTAGGGTAGATAAGGTTTTCATCATATCCCCTCATTTATCATTATTGTGCTTTCAGCATAGCACTTTTATTTTTCCAATCCTATCGACTTTGTTACAACTTTTATCTAGCCAAATGAGGGTTCTGTACGTATTTTTTTATTTATAATAAATATCAATCATTCATTTATAAAACAATAATATAAATGATTTAAGCTAACCAAAATTCGATTTAAATATTTATCCGACGTATTGAAGAAACCATCTTGTCGGAGTCTTATCTTGTTTTATTCAATTTCTTCATCAGCCTGTGGCTCGCCCTACTTTTGTTTCGATAAAAGTAGGCAAAACCATTGTGATCTGCAAAACCTGTTCATTCCTTGTATTTATTCAAATATAGCGAATAAAACATTATCTTATTTACACCATGCAGATTGCAGATGACGTTTCCGAGTCGCCTATTTCTTATCGAAATTAGATTAAATTAGAAAAAGACAACCTGATTTACAAAATCTTACAGGATTAAATATTTACAACGGACACTTTTGTCCGTTAAATAATAGCACTCCCCCAATCAAATGAAATAATCACCATGACCAGTCGTCAACAGCGTGCTGCACAAAACCGTGAGGAATTGCTGGAAGCTGCGGTTCAGGTTTTTCGTACACACGGAATCAATGCTCCCTTACAAATGATCATTGATACAGCCAATGTCGGGCGGGCGACGTTTTATCGTAATTTTGATGACCGTCGTGCCTTGGTGATTGCACTCATGGAACAAGCTTTGGAACGTCTCGCTGTTCGTGCGGCAGCGTTTTCTCAGTATGAAGATGGTTTTATTCGTTTAATTGAAAACCATGTTTATAACTTGCCCTATTTAACTGCACTGATGGAATATTGGCGGGTGATTGATCGTGATGATCCCGTCATGGTCGATATTTACGCACGCCGTGATGCCATTTTACAGCCTTTGATTGATCAAGCCATTCGACACGGCGTATGTCGCCCCGATTTGACTACCCAAGATTACGCCATGATTACGGCAATTTTAAGGACTTCATTTCAAGGGCTGACCAATCTAGAGCAACAACAACTTGCACAACGTGCGATTGAGCTCTTACTCAACGGTATTCGGGCATAAAGGTCACCACTCATGACACAGCCACCGCGTTTACTCGAACCTGCGCCAAACTGGACAGCCGAAGAAAAACCAACCCTGCCCGGCTCTCCTGCCGTGATCGCGCACTCCACACCTAAGCGATTCATATATTTTTTTATTGGCTTATTTGTCGCACTGTCTGCAAGTCTCAGTAACGGTTTTATTACCGCAAATTTACCCTTAATTCAGGGTGAATATGGACTCACACCCTCTGAGGTGGCATGGATTCCTGCAGCTTATGTCATGGCCAATGTCAGTGCGAATCTGATTCTGTTTAAAGCCCGCCAACAATACGGTCTGCGTCTATTTTCTGAAATAGGCCTACTGATTTTTATTGTAGTTTTAGTTTTACACGTCTTTGTACATACCTTTGAAATGGCTGTACTGGTGCGTTTTATTAGCGGCATGGTTGCAGCACCGCTCAGCTCTTTAGGCATGTATTACATTATGCAGGCTTTTAAGCGAGAAAATTTTGGTCGCAGTATCTATTTAGCTTTAGGCTTCCAACAGCTTGGTATTCCCTTAGCATGGATCATTTCTCCCTATCTTATTGATGTCAATAACTGGAATGTCCTATATACCTTTGAAATTGGTTTAGCCCTGTGCTGTTTCGCCATGGTGGTGTCGCTGAAGTTACCACGCAGTTTAAGAATTGCTGTTTTTGAAAAACAGGACTTCTTCACCTTTGCCCTGCTTGCACCTGGTTTTGCCTTTTTGTGTATCGTGCTGACCCAAGGGCCAATCTTGTGGTGGTTTGAAGTGAAATGGTTGGCCTATTTACTCATTGCAGGGTTCAGCCTAATTGTGATTGGTTTAGTCTACGAGCATTATCGGGTCAATCCACTGATTATGACGCGTTGGCTAGGAACATCATCCACGCTTCGTTTTATTATCGGTGCCTTTGCAATTCGCTTCTTAATGTCGGAGCAAAGTTATGCTGCCGTGAGTTTTCTCAAAACGATGGGCATGGGCCCCGATCAATTTGTCCCGCTCTATGTGGTGATCTTTTTAGGCATTGTGTCTGGAACCTTATTTAGTGCCATCACTTTTTCACGTGAACGGATTATTTGGCACCTACTGTTAGCAGAAGCTTTGGTATTAATTGCTTGTGGGCTAGATTTTCACCTCACCAGCGATATTCGCCCTTCCAACTTCTACGGCAGTCAGTTTTTGGTAGGCTTTGCCAGTGGTGTATTTATTGGTCCACTCTTAATCACGGGTATCTTAAGTGCCATGCAAAAAGGCCCTACCCATATTGTCACGTTCATTGTTTTATTTTCAGCGACTCAAACATTTGGTGGCTTAGTCGGTTCATCGTTTTACTCCACCTATCAACAAGTCCGAACCCAGAACTATCGTGCTGAAATGATTCAACAACTCCCCGAAACCAATCCATTGATTGCACAGCGCCTTTTAACCTATCAACAAAGTTCACATAGTTACACGCTCGATCAGCGGTTAGAGCAACAACAAGCCTTAAAAAATCTCAATCAAGTGGTAACTCGAGAAGCCCAAGTACGAGCCTATAACGACGTGATTAGCTTCAATGGCATCGTGGCCATGCTGCTGTTGCTATGGGGGACATTCCTGATTGCACGGAATCAATATCAACTGCGGCAACAAGCGAAAATCGGTCCTGCCTAATGCCACTGCTCCCTATTTATTTGAGAAATTGTTATGTCTGATGATCAAAAACCCGTAGCTCCCGCTGAAACAACTGCAACGACTGAAAATACCGCTCAGCCTGAACAGCCCGTGGCAGCAGAAACACCGATTACGCCGCCTTCAAGTAAATTAATTCCAACAGCGAAACGTACCTTGATTTTGATGTTTTTAGTACTCATCATCGGGATCGGCATCATCTTGTGGGCATGGAAAATTGGGCCATTTGATAGCGATATTGAGTCAACAGACAATAGCTATGTCAAAGGCAAAACTACAGTGCTTTCTTCGCAAATTAATGGCTATGTCAAAGATGTGCTGGTCAGTGATTTTGATCACGTCAAAAAAGGACAGGTGTTGATGCATATTGATGCCACCACCTATGACCAAAAAGTCACACAGGCTGAAGCAGGCGTCGATCAAGCCCAAAATAACCTCTCCAATCAAAGCCAAAATATTGCACAGCGTAAAGCCGATATTGTCGCGGCAGAAGCCAAAGTGGAACAAGCGCGAGCAGCATACCAACTGTCATTGACACAACAGCATCGCTTTCAACAGTTAGGCGACTCTGGCGCAGCGTCTAAATCAGAACAAGACAAAGCCTTTGCCGATACCCAAAATAATTTAGCCTTACTGCAACAAGCACAGGCCAATGTCCTAGTGGCGAAAGAAGCCCTCAAAACTGCACAAGTGGCTGAAACAGGACTCAAAGCACAAGTGACCAATGCCGCTGCACAACTGGATCAAGCCAAAACCACCAAAAATTACAGCAGTATTATCGCCCCGATGGATGGACAACTGGGTGAAGTCAATCCACGTGTGGGACAATATGTAGCCGCAGGCACACAGTTGCTCTATCTGATTCCACAGCAAACTTGGGTCACGGCTAACTTTAAAGAAACTCAAATTGCCAATATGAAAATTGGACAAAAAGCATGGTTCACGGTGGATGCCCTCAATCATCAGAAATTTACAGGTCATGTCGAGCAAATTTCCCCAGCGGCGGGCTCAGAGTTCAGTGTGCTTAAAGCAGATAATGCGACAGGCAACTTTACCAAAGTGGTACAACGTATTGCAGTACGGATTGCAATTGATCCGAATCAGACAGGAATTGAAAACCTACGTCCAGGCATGTCCGTAATTAGTTCGGTCGATACCCAATCTGCACAGCGTTAATTCTGTGCAGAAACCACGACTTTTCACTTACACTAAGCACTCAACCTGATTGATTAAAGTCCTATGTTTGAACAGATTGCACAGTCCATTCCCTATCAGCACATCAGTGTTGGCGGAATCAATATCAGCATCAAACGTTTAGACCTGGTCCATCCATACATTTCAGGCAATAAATTTTTAAAACTGAAATACAACCTGTTAGTGGCACAGCAACAAGGCTATAAAAAACTGCTGACTTTTGGTGGTGCCTATTCCAATCATATTGCCGCGACAGCCTATGCAGCGCAGTTATTGGGTTTTGAGAGTCTGGGCATTATTCGAGGTGAAGAGCTAGCTAGTAAAGCTTTGAATGCAACTTTAAGTACAGCACAGCAATTCGGCATGCAGTTGCAATTTGTAACGCGAGAAGCCTATCGGCAAAAGCAAAGCCCAGCCTACTTAGCACAGTTACAACAAGATTATCCTGATTATTATGTGATTCCTGAAGGGGGCACCAATCCCCTTGCTATTCAAGGCTGTACAGAAATTCTCTCTGATGCGGATCGACAAAATTTCGATCTGATTTGCTGTGCTGTGGGTACAGGTGGCACCATTGCGGGTCTGATTGAAGCCAGTCATTCGCAGCAGCAAGTTTTGGGCTTCTCCGCACTCAAAGGTGTTTTTTTGAGTACCGAAGTCGAGCAGTTCACCCCAAAACGGAATTGGCAAATTACCGATCAATATTGCTGTGGCGGTTATGCCAAAACCACGGCTGAACTCCTGCAATTTATTCAAGACTTTGAGCAGCAATATGACATTCCACTGGAACAAATTTACACAGGCAAAATGCTGTTGGGCTTAAGCGATTTAATTCAACAAGGTACATTTCCACGAGACCATCGTATTTTAGTGATTCATTCAGGTGGACTGCAAGGTCGTTTAGCCGCGCTTTAGATAGTCCTGAAAAAGCAAAAAAGATGGTCTATAATGCCCTGCTTTATTCTCCCGTGAGTGTGTCATGTCCACAAATCAATATGATGTCTTAGTTTTAGGTGCAGGTGCATCTGGCTTAATGACAGCCTATATGGCAGCTCAACGCGGACGTAAAGTGGTGGTGGTAGAAAAAGCCAATAAAGTTGGCAAAAAAATTCTCATGTCAGGTGGGGGTAAATGTAACTTTACCAATCTCTATGTCGAACCAAGCAACTTTATTTCACATAATCCACACTTTGTGATTTCAGCCCTCACTCGCTATACCAATTGGGACTTTATAGGCATGGTCTGTGAGTACGGGATTGAATATGAAGAGCGTAAACACGGTCAGCTGTTCACTACAAAAGGTGCCAAAGAAATTTTAGCCATGCTGTTGAGCGAGTGTGAAAAAACAGGTTTGGTCGAGATTAAAACCAACTGTGAAGTGAAAGCCATCACTGCACTTGATCAGCAAGGTTTTCAAATTGCTACGACACTGGGGTATTTTGAAACCGAATCTGTAGTCATTGCATCGGGTGGTTTATCTATTCCGACCTTAGGGGGTTCAGGGATTGGCTATGAAATTGCCAAACAATTTGGTCACCATGTTTATCCAACTCGTGCAGGTTTAGTACCTTTTACCTTTTCAGATAGCTTTAAAGAAGTAACCACACGCTTAAGTGGCAACGCAGTCGATGCGACTTTATCAAATGACTTAAACGCTTTCACCGAAGCCCTTTTATTTACGCATCGTGGGCTCAGTGGGCCAAGTTCGCTACAGCTGTCAAATTATTGGGATGTAGGGCAAAGTTTTAAAATTGACTTCCTACCAAGTGCAGATGTGCACGACTACTTAAAGGCCAAGAAACACAGTCAACCCAAAGCCCTACTTCGCACGTTAATGGGTGAACATTTCCCGAAAAGTGTAGTGGTTGAACTACAAAACCTGATTTGGCCTGAATTGGCTGAAACAGCGATTGGCCAACTGTCAGATGAAAAACTGGAGCACATTGCAACGCGCTTACATGCGTTTGAAGTCAAACCATCAGGAACCGAAGGCTACCGTACCGCTGAGGTCACTTTAGGCGGTGTAGATACTACGGAAGTGTCCTCGAAAACCATGGAAAGTAAAAAGCAAAAAGGCTTGTACTTTGTTGGCGAAATACTGGATGTCACAGGACATTTGGGTGGTTTCAACTTCCAATGGGCATGGTCATCTGCACATGCCGCATCAGAATATGTCTAAGCCATCTGCTTAAACGATAAATTATTCTAAATAATCAGTGCGTAGCAGTACGCACTGCTTTTGCTTCTGCTGACGAGCAAGCACTAAGTCCATTTTCGCAATCGCAATTTGCACATGACTAAGTTCAGTCACGGTACGGCGCAACATCAATGTCTTTTTTAATATTTTCATCATTGGTTTTTCCTTGTGTATGTACAATTTATCAAAATAAATTGTGAAATATTCATCAATTCATATTTCAAAGTATAGGCATCTAAGTATTTCTAATTTATGAAATATCCATATTTCACATGCATTAAACATACCAAATTAAATGCCATTCAACACTATATACTTTTGTATTATTTTTCATCATCCTTTTCAGTCACTACTCGCTCAGAAGATTGCGCAGGAAGCATCTCTGACGCTGTGGATTGCTTAGCTTCTGCTTTCGGCTTCGCAAAGACAAACTTATAAGCACTCACGAAAAATCCAACGGTAATGCCTGCAATAATAATGGGCGCAAAATATTTATTTGGGGCTTTTTTTGACATCGTTTACTCCAATAAAAAAACACCAACCGCCATCAGCGGTTGGTGTTTAGTATAATTGACTTAGTCTGGATCTTTGGGGTGAACATCAATATCTTGCTCAGCTTCACCCGTTGAGCCAAAAGGTTTATTTAAAGGTTTATGCGCAGGATCAACTTCTGCGGTGGTCGGAATATCATCAGCATGTTGATATTCTTCTGCAACTGTTGGTGCATCCATTTGCTCTTTCAGTGAAGCATGCTCTTCTTTGCCTTGTGCGGACTGCGTGCTATCAGCTTTGACCTGATACAGTGGATTCGGTTGCGTACCTTCTTTTTTGGCTTTATCTAACAAGTCGGTCAAAACCCGTTCCGCAGGTTGACGACCACCCAGACCAAAAGCCAGTGCAAAAGCAATCGCAACTGCGCCAAGCGTTAAACCAAAGGCTAAGTTTACGATCGAATCTGCGATACCCATGGCACGCAAGCCCATTGCCAACACTAAGCCAATAATCAAGACACGAACAATGTTCGCCACCCAACGAGAACTATTGTATTCACCACGTTCAATCACCTGTGCAACCAAGTTCGCCAGCCAGAAGCCCACGCCCAGAATGACTGCACCCAACAGGATGTTTGCACCAAACTGGATAAACATCGCAATCAAACCACTGATCTGCTCAAAGCCGAGTCGATTTGCTGCTTCAGAAACTGCAAATAACATGGTAAAGAACACGATGAAGTAACCCACAACGCAAGATGCTTTGGTGTTCCCTAAGAAACGTTGTAAGCCAACTTTGCTTGGAATATCATCTACACCTGTTCCCGACAAGACTTCCACCACAAGGCTTGCGACAAAACGCGACACCACATAGGCCAAAATTAAAATCAATGCCGCCGCAATAATATGCGGAATAGCATTCATGATTTCATACAACATGGCGGTTGCAGGTTGAGAAATGGCATCAATCCCTAAAGCTTCAAAGGCGATAATCAGAGCCGTGATAATGACGATTGCAAAAACAAAAGATCCGAGCACTTTGACCAAATCTGAGTTTTTAAATAACCCAATTTTTTCAACCTGCTGCTGCACATCTAAACTTCGCAATAAGCCCTCAATAATGCCACGTATAATTTTTGCTAGAATATAACCCGCAAAAATAATCACACCCGCAATAAAGATATTCGGCAGATACAATACGGCTTCATTGACCATATTTTGGATAGGGAAAAGCAGCCCTGTGAGACCGAGTATCGACAGTACAATAGGCAAAAACAGCAAGAGAATTAACCAATAAACAATTTCACTGATGTTTTGACTGAGCGTGCTCACACCGACATCTTGACTGAGCTTTTCATCTAACTGGGTGCGATCCAATCCTTTTTGTAAACCCACTTTGACCAGATTGGCCACAATCCAGCCAATAAAACCGACCGCAATAGCAGCCAGCAACTGAGGGATAAACAATAGGAATTGCTG
This sequence comes from Acinetobacter sp. SW-226, assembly GCF_055632855.1. NCBI lineage: Bacteria > Pseudomonadati > Pseudomonadota > Gammaproteobacteria > Moraxellales > Moraxellaceae > Acinetobacter > Acinetobacter sp. SW-226. The sequence goes on from NZ_CM145752.1 coordinate 2,698,804, forward strand.
AACCATATTGCTAAATGGCCCACTCACACTGGTGAGATTAAGCACATTGAGTGCGCCAATCACCGCAATAATCAAAATCAGCCAAAACACAACACGGGAAACAATATTTTCAATATTTGAACGATGCCCTGTGGCACTCGATAGTTTTTGATTGGTGCCCAGTTTAGTTAAGACCTTTTTCACAGCACCTGCAATGAGCAAGGCAATAATCCAACCAATGATCAGAATTGCGATTGCAGACAGAATAGGATGAAACTGATCCCAATAATACATCGCATCAAATCGACTTTGATGCCCTACATAATCATTCATCTTGTTCTCCCTCTTGTTATGTCTAGATCTTTGCCAAGTACACCGTCAACATTCAATTGAGTTCTCTAGAGTAGTCTTAGCCAATGTATCAATGAGAAATGGATTTTATTTTTTGTAATGATTCTTAAAGAAAACCCCTGTTGATGCACAAGGGTTTTCACCACCTTTAACGGTCTGTTGCTGTTGCGGTATTGCTATCTGTTGCTACAGCTTCATCACTCGTGGTCGTTGTGGCAGTATTATTTGAGCTTGCAACTGCTGTCGTTGCATTAGGATGTCCTGGTGGTGCATCAGCCTTATTCGGCTGACGATCTGCAAACATATAAAGTAATAATGCAATGAAAAAGATGCCAACCAACGCCAGCATATACACTGGCACGCGTTTTTTCTTTTGCCGCTCCTCTGGCGTTTGAACATGGGGCGGTTTACTGAAATCATGTGTCATAGCTCCCCCGCATTTCTATTATCAAGTTGTCGAATTTTTATACTAACAAGTGCTTGTGTAGCATTGTGTTTCAAAGCATAGTGAGATAGTAAACAAACAAATCTCAAACTATTAAATATTTGTTTTACAAGCATTTAAAAACTATAGACGTATAACTTTTTAAGCTTTCAAAACCAAGAAAATGGCATTTCTATAAAGCATGGGCAAAAAGAGTCTGTCTAAAGGTCTTCTTGGGCTCAATTTGCGCTATAATCACGCACCTTGTTTTAGCTGTTTTGGACTTTATGGCATATCGTCAACAAAGTGTAACGCTTGATTTAGACACTGATGTTACGCACCAATGTCATGTGCATTTCACTCGCGATCAACACCTCATTGGTATAATTGAATTTTCTAAGCCAAGTTACATTCTCAAATGGGGCGATTTAGAGTTTTTCCGTCGTCGCACTGAAGAATTTTCTGTGATGCCGTTTCCTGAATGTATCAATGCCATGATCATTGATATTCGAAATGTGCAAGCCTTTTTAGACAATGAAACGCCGATTATTCCTTGGCGTTTACTCGAAGAAGAATGTCCAATACGTCTTGTTGTACCTCAAGATCGCTTAGATCATTATATCGGGTTATTTGAGCCAACATGGTTGACGACCGATATTGAAACAGCCATTTCTGAAATCCGTGAATATATGGATATGTTTGTTCACTAAAATTCTAACTTCAAACTTTAGCTCAGTGCGATTACTCAACTTAAAATCATCCCATGTAATCGCCTTAGTGACTTGTAATCGTTATCAAAATTTCATACGTGTTTCGCTCATACTGCTTGCAACTTGGTAAAAGCATCTTTTTAAAATTTAAGCTTCTTTTTTTAATTTATCTTTATAAACTCTACTTATCCCATTATATCCCCGCACACTGTGAGATGATAAAAAGCGTGTTGTGAGGCTGCTGAATTATTAGACATTCGCCTAATATGATTTAAAAAAATATTAAAATGGCATGCATTATGCTTAATTTCCTTTGTAATATCAGAGGAATATAACTATGCCCTAATTCAATGCATTATTAACAAAATATTAAAAATCCCACTTGAGCAGTAAAAGCAATCTCGATTAAGATGCAGACTAAGCTGTAAAAAAAACACCATAAAAAGAACATCTTTTGCACAGAATAAAGCTTTATCCCAATTCTGACGTTTTTAATAAAAACAATGCAATTGATGCTGCAAACAAAAGGAGTTTGTACATGACCATGCAACGTAATCTTTCTGCCCTATTTTGTGCAAGTGCACTTGCGCTGAGCCTCAGTGCATGTAGCGATAACAAAGCCCCTGCAACAGATGCCGCTAGCACTGGTGCTGATGCTTCACAGTCAGGCACTTTAGATAAGATTAAAAAATCAGGAACCATTGTTTTAGGTTACCGTGATTCTTCCATTCCATTCTCCTATATCGCAGACAACCCAAACCAACCAGTCGGCTACGCACATGATTTACAGCTCAAAGTGGTTGAAGCTGTTAAACAAAAGCTGAATATGCCTGATTTAAAAGTTCGCTATAACTTAGTCACCAGCCAAAACCGTATTCCTTTGGTTTCAAATGGTACTGTTGACCTTGAGTGTGGTTCAACCACAAACAACAAAGAACGTCAGCAACAAGTAGACTTTTCGGTAGGTTTCTTTGAAGTGGGCTCGCGCTTACTCACTGCGACAAATTCGGGAATCAAAGATTTTGCTGACCTAAAAGGCAAAAAGCTTGTGACCACAGCAGGTACAACATCTGAGCGCTATATCCGCCAACATGAAAAAGAACTCGGGATTGGTGAAGTCATTTCTGCTAAAGACCATGCTGAATCTTTCTTGATGCTTCAAAGTGGTCGTGCTGCTGCGTTTATGATGGATGATATTTTACTTGCGGGTGAAAAATCAAAAGCCAAAGATCCAAACAACTGGCACATTGTCGGTACAGCACCAATTCAAGAAGTCTATGGCTGTATGTTGCGTAAAGGCGACACAGGCTTTAAGCAAGTCGTAGATGATGCCATTAAAGCCACCTATAGTTCGGGTGAAATTAACAAGATGTACAACAAATGGTTTGAACAGCCAATTCCACCGAAAAACATTAACCTGAATTTTGCTATGTCAGACCAACTTAAAGCCTTAATTGCAAACCCACATGACCGTGATCAGTAATAGATAAACGAGAAATTAATGTTCACTCAGGCAAAGTTTCTTTGCCTGACCTATTTTAGGGGATTGTCATGAATTATAGCTGGAACTGGGGCGTCCTTTGGCAATCCACAGGCGTCGGAGATAGCACCTATCTCAGTTGGATTTTGATTGGTTTAGGCTGGCTATTTGTTATTGCTATTGTGGCTTGGAGCATTGCCATGGTGCTTGGAAGCATTCTCGGCATTATGCGAACGCTTCCGAATAAAACTGCTCGTGCCATCGGCACAGCTTATGTCACCATTTTCCGTAATGTACCACTCTTGATCCAATTGTTTATTTGGTTCTATGTAGTTCCAAACTTCCTACCAGGGCCAATCAAATCATGGTGGATCAATGATTTAAGTGCGGGTACAACTGCGCTCATTTCAGCCAGTATCGGTCTTGGACTATTTACTGCAGCACGGGTCTGCGAGCAAGTCCGCACAGGCATTGAAGCCTTACCTACAGGACAGGTCAATGCAGGTTATGCCATGGGTTTTAGTACTGCACAACTATATCGCTATGTCATTTTACCGCAGTCCTTCCGTACGATTTTGCCACCACTGAGTTCAGAGCTGACCAACTGTGTCAAAAACACATCAGTGGCCTCTTTAGTTGGGGTCTCAGAGATTATTTCGCAGATGAAAACCATCAGCGAATATACGCAAAACACCATCGAAATCTATACCTATGTCACGCTTATTTTCATCGTTATCAACGTGTGCTTAATTACCTTAATGACGCTGCTTGAAAAACGTTTACGTGTCCCAGGTTTAATTGCAGGAGCTAAATAATGGAATGGCTCACCGCATTTACCCATGATTTGCAGTTATCTGCACCTGCCCTATGGCATGGTTTAAGCATCACTTTAAAAGTGGTCATCATCGCCACCATTAGCGGTATTTTCATTGGCACACTGTTGGCACTGATGCGTTTGTCTTCTATTCGCATCTTGAATTTAATTGCCCAAGGTTATGTCAATTTATTCCGCTCGATTCCACTCCTATTGGTATTGATGTGGTTCTACTTTGCTGTACCGTTCATCTACACCACAGTCACGGGAAATTATCTGACCATTGATACCGCTCTGGTCTCCAGTATTGTGGCGTTCATGTTGTTTGAAGCGGCTTATTTCTCGGAAATTGTCCGTGCAGGGATTCAGTCCATTCCTAGAGGGCAATCTGCCGCAGCTTATGCCCTAGGGATGACCTATGGCCAATCTATGCGCTTAATTATCCTGCCACAAGCCTTTCGTAAAATGACACCGCTACTGTTACAACAAACCATTATCTTGTTCCAAGACTCAACCATGGTGTACGCCATTGGCTTATTGGACTTCTTCCGCACCAACTACGTGCGTGGAGATTTGATGTCTCTATTAACGCAATATATTTTATTTGCAGGCTTGGTGTATTTCACCATCAGTATGTTAGCCACATATGCAGTAAAACGATTACAAAGGAGGTTAAGCGTATGAGCGACCAAAAAGTAATGATTGACCTCCAAAATGTCAGTAAATGGTATGGCGATTTTCAAGTTTTAACCGATTGCACAACACAAATTTGCCAAGGTGAAGTAGTGGTAGTCTGTGGCCCATCAGGCTCAGGCAAATCAACCCTGATTAAAACGGTCAATGGTCTGGAAGCCTTCCAACAAGGTCAGATCACAGTTGACGGTATTCCTATTAACGACCCAAAAACAGACTTAACCAAATTACGTAGTCGCGTGGGTATGGTGTTTCAGCACTTTGAACTGTTTCCACACTTAAGCATTACGGAAAATTTGACCATTGCCCAAATTAAAGTATTGGGCCGCTCTGAAACTGAAGCGAAAAAGAAAGGTTTAGGCTATTTAGAACGTGTCGGGCTGAGTGCACATGCTCATAAATTTCCAGCACAACTTTCAGGTGGACAACAACAACGTGTCGCTATCGCCCGTGCACTTAGTATGGATCCGATTGCCATGCTGTTTGATGAGCCGACATCTGCGCTTGACCCTGAAATGATTAATGAAGTTCTTGATGTGATGGTCGAACTGGCACATGAAGGCATGACCATGATGTGTGTCACCCATGAAATGGGTTTTGCCCGCCAAGTGGCCAATCGTGTGCTGTTTATGGATCAAGGTAAAATTGTCGAAGACTGTAGTAAAGATGAATTCTTTAATACTAAACGTGGGGATCGTGCTCAACAGTTCTTAGACAAGATCTTGCACTAGCATAGAGACGTGTTATCCCACCTTAAAAAAAAGCAGGTCAAACGATCTGCTTTTTTTAAATTTAGATTCTAGTCTAAAACCAGACGTGCATTGATGGCTTGAACAGGACGGTTATTCGGATACCCTATCAGTGCAGCGAATTTTGCGATTTGCTGCGCTGATGCCTGTTGTATATCTTTTAAGACCACTCAACGTACACTCTCAGTACACGGTGGTGTCATAAGTGAACCATTAAAACGATAGTAGCCATGTGTCGCGGGTAAAAAATTCATTCGCTCTCAAACTTAACCCTTTCTTTGATTGTCTTTGTTGCCATAGCCGTTCCAGTGTTAAATTCTTTTTGCCTGCTTCATACATTACCGCAACCACGGCCAACTCACCTTTTTCAGAAGCATGAACTAAATGTAATTCCATGGGAAAGCTTTTCCCTTTGATCATATTTCCTGAGGGGCTGAGATGCATTTGCAATAATTGAAATCGTTCGCCCTCTAAACTTAAATAACTACCTTGATGAAAATTGATTTGTACCGTATGGGGAAGTTGCACAATATTGCTGGCAGAAGTTTTATAGTTAAAATGAAGTGCTGCGAGTTCTGCTGAAATCACACGTTCTATATTAATAGGTGATTGATTATATCCCGCACATGCTTAATATTGGGGATTCAACTGACTCCAGTGCTTTTTCTACTTGATAGCCCCAATCTGATGTTAACTCACTGGCTGACCAACCCACCACACAGGGAAACCCAAACAATGCTGCTATTATTTTATATCTCATATTCCTTCATCAAAAAATAGATCTCAAATGATCCAATATCCTCCATGAATTGACTAGGCTCCAGCAAAACTAAAAATGACATTTCAAACAGATTTTTTCATGTTTTGTTTCAGTGCTGTAAGGATTTAGACAAAACAAAAATACCTCTTTCGATTAAGCTTTTTATTTATTTTTTTAATCTCGACCCTAAAATTGAAATGATCATATATGACAAAAATTACAATTAATAACATTTAGTTATGTGAATTTTCCATCGTTATAAATAAGAAATGAATCTCAATGTAATTCCTAAAACTTTTGGCTTGATTTTACACACGCACAATCAAAATGCAGACTTTTTGTTATTTGCGTTCCAAAATAGAACAAATGCAGTTCAAATTGAACCCCATACATTTTTCCCAGACTATTTTTTTGCTTTCAACTCAAATGCATCCAAATTTTGCAGTAAATATACAATCACATATTTAAAATAAATAAGTGTAATATTTTCATATATTTACAATTAAATCATATTTTCATAAACGCACCAGTAAGATGCGTGAACACCATCATGGTGCATATTAATGCTTTATATCGGGTCTTATTATTTTTAAGCAAAACTTAATCAATATTTCCTTTTTGCTTAGCTCTTCACGAAATGACAAGCATCAGTATACTGAGCTTCTTTTTGCAAAATTTTGCACTCAAATGGAACCTAAACATGCAAAATATTGACTTACTTTTTCTTCTTCTTGGTGCAGTTTTAGTCCTCGCCATGCATGCAGGTTTTGCTTTTTTAGAACTAGGGACAGTTCGACATAAAAACCAAGTGAATGCCTTAAGTAAAATTTTAACGGACTTTTCACTCTCTGCAATTGCCTACTTTTTTGTAGGTTATTACATTTCTTATGGACATCACTTTTTCCATATCGGGGATACTTTAGCAGCGGATCATGGCTATAACCTAATGCGCTGCTTCTTCCTGCTCACTTTTGCAGCCGCAATTCCAGCAATCATCTCAGGTGGCATTGCTGAACGTGCCAAAATGCGTTCTCAAGCCATTGCAACCGTTTTGCTAGTAGCTTTGGTTTATCCTTTTTTTGAAGGTATCGCTTGGAATGGCAACTTTGGCTTACAACAATGGTTGCAAAGCACTTTCGGTGCAAGTTTCCATGATTTCGCAGGTTCTGTGGTTGTACATGCTATGGGAGGGTGGATTGCCCTTGCTGCAGTTATTTTACTTGGAGCACGTCACGGACGTTATAAAAAGGATGGTCGGGTCAGTGCTCATCCACCCTCATCTATTCCTTTCCTAGCCTTAGGTTCTTGGATATTAATTGTAGGTTGGTTCGGCTTTAACGTTATGAGTGCACAACGTTTAGATGCAATTTCAGGACTCGTAGCAATTAACTCCCTCATGGCCATGGTCGGTGGAACATTAGCAGCTAACTTTGCTGGAAAAGATGACCCAGGTTTCTTACATAATGGTCCTTTGGCGGGTCTTGTTGCAATTTGTGCAGGTTCTGATGTTGTACACCCTATAGGCGCTTTAATCATTGGTGCTATTGCAGGACTTATGTTTGTTAAACTCTTCACCTATACGCAAAACAAGCTCAAAGTCGATGATGTACTCGGCGTATGGCCTTTGCACGGTGTATGTGGTGCATTCGGTGGGCTTGCAGTTGGTGTATTTGGTCAAAAATGGCTTGGTGGCTTAGGTGGGGTAGCTATGATGTCGCAGTTAATTGGTACATTGTTGGCAATTGGCATAGCCATGCTTGGTGGACTTGTTGTTTATGGCACTTTAAAAGCCACGATGGGGATTCGTTTAAGTCAAGAAGATGAATTCCGAGGGGCAGACTTGTCTATTCATAAAATTTCTGCCAACTCTGATGACAGCATGTTCTAAAATCATGTTCAATTTCAACGCGACCCTTATGGGTCGCTTTTTTATTCTCTGATTTAAACGTCAGTCATTGCTGTTAAATGCTTAAAAATCTCAGACAATGCCGTAATCTGTGGGGCATTTATTGTTACCAATGGTTGATGAAAGCCTGATAACCACAGGGCTTGCATTCCTGCCTGCTGTGCACCGTGTACATCATTAAACGGATGATCCCCAACAAATAAGCACTGCTCAACTTCAACATGTAATTTTTGTGCCGTATCAATAAAAATATCTGGCTTTGGTTTAGCTTGTCCAAATAGCCCAGAAGTATTGATCACATCAAAATAATGCGCAAAGCCCAAGCCATTTAATATAGACAAGCGTGTTGCATGACCACCATTTGAAATAATCGCAAGTTTATATCCCGATTGCTTTAAATGAGTCAGCGTTTGTTCAGCATCGGGCATTGCCACAGCACAGCGACCAAATTGTTCAAACCAAAAATTACTTAAGTCATTCAAATCAGGAGCTAAATTCCAACTAAGCTCCTGTAGCAAAGCATAAGCCACTGAAGCACCAATACTTGTGTGGGTTAAATGTTCTTTTAAGGGATAGCCCCCATTGTCTATACGATTGACGATAGTCTCTATCTGTACAACATTTATACTTTGTAATTGTACGTGATAATAATCCGCAAGCTGTTGGCTAAACGCAGCAACACTGCGTCCACGGTGGGTTAAGGTATTATCTAGATCAAATAAAACTGCACGTATCACGCTGTCTTTTCCCAATATTGTTTAGACTCAACCTAACATCGAATTGCTGCACCACTTTAGCCTTAAATGAATAAGTAAATCACTGATTTTGCTAAAAGCGATGAAAGACCAAAACCGTTAAGCCTGCTTTAAGCTAACACTGTTGGAATAGCAACTTATTTTTATTTTACGGCGTATCTTGTGTCAGATCAGCAACGTTTTTTTCTACTTCAGTTTTTTATTTTGACACTTGGTTTTTCCATTTTATGGCTCCTCTTTCCAGTGGCAGGAACATTAGATTTACACCTGATTCAACCCTATATGGATCGGACAGGTCATTTCCCATTAAAACGAGATTGGGCCTTAGCCGAACTCAATCATCGCTATGTCAAAGACATACTCATTGCAGTTTACTTGATTTACTTACTGAAATGGGTTGCATCGTATAAGTGGACTGCCCTAAAACCACAGCGCTGGCAAAGTGGTTATTTCATTGGCTTAGTCCTTATCAGCACCAGTTGCATTGGCATATTAAAATCACAATCTGGTCATGCATGCCCATGGGATATGACACTCGCTACCGCACATGATTTCTTTTGGGACTTTTCAGCAACAGCAGGTCATTGTTTTCCTGGTGGACATGCTGCCACAGGATTTGCTCTATTTGTGGGATATTTTGTCTATCGACTCACTGAGCCAAAACGTGCATGGTTTTATTTGTTTGCTGCCCTGATTTTAGGTTTTGTAATGGGCTGGGCACAAATGATGCGTGGCGCACATTTCCTCAGTCATAATCTTTGGACAGCATGGGTTATCTGGTTAATTAACGTATTGGCTTATGCATTGTTTTATAAAAGTTTTCTTGGGACTCAAATAAGCCCTAAACTATAAATTAAACATCACCTGAACTTGTAAGCCACCCAGAGCTTCACTTTGCCCAAAATTCAATTTTGCCCCGACTTTCTCTGCGGCTTTATCGACAATGGACAACCCTAATCCACTGCCGACCTCTAAATGATGATGAACTCGATAGAACCGTTTTAAAATCTGATCATAAAGCTCGGGGGCAATTCCTGGTCCACTGTCTTCAATTTGGAGAATTGCTCGCTGATCTTGCTTATAAATGGAAACATTAATCACTCCCTGCTCTGGGGTATATTTAATGGCATTATCAAGCAAATTATAAACAATCGAATGCACAGCTGAACTTTGACTCTTAAGCCAAATTTGTTCTTGTTGCTCTAAACCTAAATCAATATTCTTGGCAAGTGCCAACTCCATCAATTGCTCCATACAATCTCCAACCAAATCACTTAAGCACACCTGCTGTACTGACTCTAAAGTAGGGACAGATGCATCCTGTTTTGCCAAATTAAGTAATTGAGAAACCAAATGCTGAATCCGAATTAAACCTAAACTCAGATTTTTTAAAGCCTGATGTTCTGGAAATTCATGCAATAAAATTTTCATTTGCAAATTGAGCGCTGTAATCGGTGTTCTCAATTCATGTGCAGCATCGGCAATAAACTGTTTCTGTTCTTGCTGGAACAATGAAATCCGTTCAAACAAACGGTTCATTTCGTTGATAGTCGGTAAAATTTCAACAGGATAACCAGCTGGACGAATTGCCGTAAGCTCATGTGGTTCACGCTGTGCGAGTTCAGCTTTAAACTCATCTAAAGGCTTTAAACTACGTCCAATAATCCAATTTAACCCCCATAGCGCCAAAGGCATAAACAATAAATAAGGAATCAACATATTCGCTGCAAGTTCTAAAGCCAGTTTTTGCCGCACGCTCCGTTGTTGACTGACCTGAATCTGATATTTTTCTGTAGGTAGAACATAGGTGTTCCACAAACCTTGTGCGGTATGGTGAGTATAAAAACCTGCTTTTTTTACAGGTTGTATTAGGAGGTCAAACTTATGTTCACGCTGTTCTGGAAACTCATACGACCAGACATCTACAAATAAATCCTCTTCATGATAGTGCCGACTTACTTCAAATTCACTTTTGATCGGAGCGGGGTCATGTTCTGCCACACGTTCAGCCAAATTTCGCATTTGTGCATCAAGTATTTCATTGGTCTCTTCAAGGGCAATCCGATAAGCTGCAATCACCAATAAGCAACCCATTACAATACTGAATAAAGAGGTGTAAGTGACCAGTTGTCGCTTTAAGGAAATTGAGGTTGCTTTTGCCACTTATGATTCAACCTGCCCCAAACGATAGCCCAAACCACGAATCGTTCGAATAAAATCTTTGCCCAATTTAGCGCGTAAATGGTGAATATAAACTTCAATGGTATTGCTGTTAATTTCCGAGTCCAAATCGTATAATTTTTCTTCCAAATTTGCTTTGGAAAAAATTTTATTGGGATGGCTAACCAAAGGAATAAGTATCGCCCATTCACGATTCGATAAATCAATCGTTTGCCCTTTGTATTTAGCTAAGTGTAAATCCTCATCAAGCTCTAGCCCTGAAAAACTCAGCGTTTGTCGCTGATTTTGCTGTTTCAAAGCCCCGCTACGACGTAACAGAGCTTGTATACGGGCAAGTAACTCATCAAATTCATAAGGTTTAATTAAATAATCATCAGCACCTTGGTTTAAACCATCAACACGGTTTTGTAACTGATCTCGTGCAGAAATAATCAATACTGGTAAAGTCGGATACAGTAGTCGAATATTTTTTAAGACTTGCATACCATCCATCATCGGGAGACCCAAGTCGAGTAATACCACATCAAATGCATGTTGTTGTAACTGTTTTAAACCATCAAAACCATTATTTACCCACACCACATCAAACTGCTGATAGCGCAAAAGGGTTTGCGTGGACTCAGCAATCATAAAATCATCTTCAATAATCAATATTTTTGACATGAATTAAGCTCTCGCCTTGGTCGAGGTACACTGTTCTAGCATATTATTTTTCGAATCAATCACTTCACTTTTCACCTCAAGTAAACTGAGTAAACTTGGGAATAAATGATCTTGACTCAATTCTTGGCTTTTTTGCTGAGCTAAGCAAGTCATTTGTTGTGGATTTTGCTTTTTCCATGTTTCAGAAAACCACATCAGCATCGGCACATGAGTCTGTTGGCTCGGTGCGATAGCATAAGGTGAACCATGTAAATACAGGCCGTGCTCACCAGTCGACTCACCATGATCGGATAAATACCAAAAACCCGTCTCAAAGTTTTGATTTTGCTTTAATACGCCAATCAGCTGGCTTAATATATGATCTGTATAAACAATTGAATTATCATAACTATTTTTTAGTTGTTCGGAGCTACAGCCTTGAATAGCATTGGTCTCACACATTGGTTTAAATGGTTGAAAACCTACTTGTGAACGTTTGTAATAAGCAGGCCCATGGCTACCCATTTGATGCAATACAATTAAACGTGGGGTTTTATCATCACTCGCGATACTGGCAATATAAGCTTTGAAGCTATCCACCAAAATTCCATCCGCACACTCACCATCTGCCGAACACCACTTTTTCTGTATAGGCTCAGGAATCTTAAACTGCTCCACGCGATCACACACGCCTTTGCAACCTGAATTATTATCAATCCACGTCACTTTATAGCCTGCACGTTGTGCTAAATCTAATAAGCCTTCACGATGTTTAGCCAGTTGTGCATCATAATTTTCACGTGTCATCCCAGAAAACATACAAGGTACTGACACAGCCGTTGCTGTACCACATGAACTTACTTGGCTAAAGTTAATAACGTTGAGTTTTTCAAGTTCAGGATTGGTTTTTTTTGCATACCCATTTAAAGAAAAGCTTTCTGCACGCGCAGTTTCACCGACAACCAAAACCATGAGCTTCGGCAATTTTTTCTGTCCAACTTGTTCCACTAAATGCGCATCTTCACCATACTTCACGAGTGGTAAATGCTGCTGCGGTCTATTCTTTTTATAATACGACAGTGTTGAGCTAATCGCATTTTGCGGTGAAATCATCCCTTTAAGATCGCGATGCTCACGGAAAATAGAAGCATAATCCACAAAGAAAACAAACAGCAGGCTGGCAATCACTGCCACGGAAATGGCACTACCCAATAGCTTATGTAACAAAACGGCCTTAAGCGGATCACGACGAATCTTTACCTTAAAGAGAACGACCAATGGCAAGATCACCATCGTCCCAATCCAGAATAAAAGATGCCAAGACAATAAATCACGTACTTCATTACCATCGGTTTGCATCATGTTTTGAATTTGATCAGGCGTGATTGCAACTCCTAAACTATTGACAAAATAGGCACTCATGCCACCAATCAAGATTAAAATAGCGGCAACAGATTTAGCAATTGGGCGCCACTGTATAATTTGAAACACCAGATTATATAATGCCAATATCACCAATACGGTCGCAGCAATGAATGCATAAGCTTTCAAGCCTTGGTATGGTGTGAGTAACTGAATTTGCTTATAAAACATAAAGTTTAATGCCACAGCTAACCACACAGCCAAATACGCATTAAAGCGTAAAAGCGATATTTCTTTGAAGACAGACTGCAAATTGAACATCTTAAATTATGTCTTTGTGATCGGATGTCCCAATGTAGTTTTCTAAACTTAAAACTCGCTTAAATAGAAAAGAGCGCTGTCGCTTTGTGTCAATTCATAACAGTAAACTAAACTATCGGATGAGATTTTTAAGACCCAACGTATGATTTGATATGTGGAATACCCTTGCACAACCAGAACATGAATAGAAGTATGGCTTTTATGTGCAGAGCAAGTCGAAGGATTTTATGGTGGTGTATATTGAGCCACTAGATATTTTTTGTTTTCGGCTAAACGAGAGAATAAACAAGCTCTGTGCTGAATGTCAGATATTAAGATTTCATCTTTTTGGGCAAAAATTAAGGCGTTTCATAAAACGCCTTAATTAGATCGGCTTTAGTCTGTGTATGCCTGAGCCTGTTCTACAGCTTAAAATTTGTATTCGATCCCAGTGCCGACTACAGGTTGCTTGGTTTCAAAAGATGCTTGTTCAAGTGTCAAAATTCCTGCATAACCATAAGCTTTGACTTGCTTGGTAAAGGCATAATCAGCACCTGCAATAAACTGCTGCGCATCAAAGTCGTCTTTAGCCGTTTTGAAGCTGGTTGAGTTTTGACTGTATTGTGCTTTCACTGTCCAAGCTTTGGCAGTCGGTAAGTTATATTCAGCACCAATTAGCCAACCTTGTGCGTCGTCTATCGTAGCTGCGGCAGCATCATTGCCTTGTACATCCGCCACTTCAGAAGTTTGATATAAAGCTTTCAACGCCAAACCATTATTGAGATTGACTCGACCAATGGCACGTAAGGTATCTGCTGCTGCAAAAGCACTGCCTGCCACCCCGCCTGTCACCTCAGGCGCTGATGCATTCAAAATACCACGTCCTGCAAAGGTTGATGGAATGGCCTTATCATAACCAATCCCGGCAACAAACTTTTTACTGTCATAAACCACTGACGCTGACCATGCATCGCCCAGACCACGTCCTGCAACTTTTGCTCCGCCTTTGGATTTTTCAATACCCCCTGCTTCACCAGTGGCTAACAGTGCAGTAGCTTTCAGTTTTCCTGTGCCGAGTCCCCAAGCTGGCGTTTCATAGACCACAACATTATCTATACGGTTTTCACCAGTGAAAATCCCTGCCACATCAGCTTTGTTGGCCACATAGTTATTAAAGGTATCTACCACTGAAGACAGTTGTTTAACGGGAGTATCAATTTTGCCGACTTTCAATGTCCCTAATTTTTGGTCTTGTAAGCCAACAAGTAAATTACGTGGAACAAAAGTATCTGTGCTACCCCCATTGTCCACATAGAAGGTAAATTCTGCTTGATATAGTGCATTTAAACGATCTGTGAGTTTTTCTTCGCCTTTTAAGCCTAAAAAGGAGTTATTAGAGTTCAATTCAACGACATCACGGTCTTTATTTGGAGAGGCATTATCTTCAGGTAAATAATCGGCCGTGACATCAATTTCACCATAAAAAGTAGGTGCTGCGAATGTTACCCCTGCCACTAGGCTTAAAGCGATTGCGACTGCGATTTGTGTTTTCATTATCAAAATATCCTACGGTAAATTTGTTACAAATATTACCGTTCAGACATATATGACAGAACGATTAAAAAAATATTTAGTTATATTTTTTAATAATTTACCTCACTATTTAGCATTTTTTATGATTTATTTATGAAAGCATTATGAAAAATCTGAATGCGTTGCAATGGCACGCCATTTAAAAATAAACCACAAACTCAACATCGCAATGACCACAATAATACATAGATAATGGAAATAGCCGAGCCAGTCGCCCAATATCCCGCTGATACTATATAATCCACCACTGATGGTGGCCATCAATGCCACTTGAAAGGTAAAATCGGTGCCTGCCATCTGTTTACGACTATATTGCATCACTAGGGTGAGCATGACCACCAACAGCATCGACGAGGTCATATCTTCAAAGGCATTGATCAGATAAATCAGCCACGGCTGAATACTGTGCTGGCTTACATATTGAAAGGCTAACCATGTATAAGCCGCTAGACTGAATATTTTAAGCACCGAATACAGTACTAAAGCCGTGGAACGCCGAATAAATTTCAAACTATAACCCGCAAGTCCTGCACCTATTAAGGCGGCACATGCACCTAGCATGGTCACATATAGACCAATCTGGGAAAAACTTAAGCCTAAATCAACCATTAAAGGCTTCAATAGTGGCCCTGCTAAACCATCCGCTATTTTAAAGCTCAAAAGCACTGCTAACCATGCTGCGAGTACAGGACTCTGGATAAAATAAGCTAAATAGTTTTTGATCTGTTGAAAATTAAAAGATACGGTTTGCGTTTCTGAAACCTTTCTATGCTGTGGCTCTGAGTAAACTAAAATCGGCACTGTATTTATAAAAACAATTGCCGCCAAAATCAAAAAAGTAGATTGCCAACTCAGCCAATCCAGTGCCCACAAGATTGCCCCGCCACCGACAATAAAACCAAGACGCGATCCAATCACCTGAAAGGTATTACCCCAGTGCTGTTGCTCCCCTTTTAAAATATTGACCGCCAACCCATCGGTTGCAATATCTTGCGTTGCCCCGAGCAAATTCATACTGAGTAGGCCCACAAAGAAAGCCCATAAATAAATAGGTTGATTTAATCCATCAATCGGGAGAAAAGACAGCCCAATCAACACCAGTACAGTCAAGAGTTGTAATGGAATAATCCAACTACGATAGTGACCAAAACGGGTGATCCCAAAACGATCTAACAAAGGCGCCCAAAACACTTTAATCGACCACGGTAACATCAGCAGTCCAAAACCTCCAATCTGTGCCAGTGAACCCCCCTGTGCTCTCAAAATCACGGGCAAAGCATGGGTCATAAACCCCACAGGTAAACCTTGTGCCCAATACAGAGAAAATAGCAAAATATATACATTTCGGGTCTGTAACATGGTCGTCCTAAATTCATCAATTGGGCAAAGTGTTCATTTTGGCTCGGTAGGCATTCACTATTTTGCCAATGAATTCAAACCGATCAATGCCTATTATTGAAATCATATTCATCTTGATCGTTTGAGTAAAATAATAATGAGTCCATCTTTTCCAGAACTACCTGATCAAGTGCCTCATCGTAATTCGTCTGCATTCACTCGCACTATGTTTAAGCAGATTTTTTTAGTGCAAGGTTGGCGCTTTGTTGGTGAATTTCCCAACCTGCCTAAAGCGGTAGCAATTATCTCGCCGCATACCTCCAATATTGACGCATGGCACGGTTTCACCGCCTTGCTAGGTTTAGGCATTCAAATTACCATTTTTGGTAAGAATAGTTTGTTTCATACCCCGTTGAAACCATTGCTGGAATGGATTGGGGTGATTCCTGTGAATCGCACCCATGCCCAAGGCTTAACCCAAGACATTATCGCGATTATCAACAGCAAAGAAAAAATTTGGGTCGGTATGGCGCCTGAAGGCACCCGTAAACACGCTGAATCTATTCGTAGCGGTTTTTATCGTATTGCTCACGGTGCACAAGTTCCGATTGTGATGTTCTCTTTTGACTATACACAAAAGACCATTCACTGCTTGGGCGTGTTTCATCCTACTGGGCATTTTGAGCAAGACCTTGAGAAAATTTTAGATTTTTATGTTGGTAAATTTTCAGCCAAGAACCCAAAATGGTTGGCCAAGCCTTTACAAAAACGCTTAAAAAATCGCTAGTAAATCAAGGTCGAATCTGCTGAGATGTGCAGCATTATTTGTTTTGCGTTTTAGTACTTTTGACCATGAATTTTGCTCGTTTATCTCTGATTGGTGCACTCACACTGACTATGGCAGGATGTGATCTTGCATCAAAGAAAACACCAACAACTACTCCCGTTCAAGCCCGTGAACCTGTGATTGCCATTGCCCTCGGCGGTGGCGGTGCCAAAGGCTTTGCACATATTGGTGTACTGAAAGTTTTGGAGTCACATGGCATCAAACCCAAAATTGTCACGGGAACCAGTGCTGGCAGTTTTGTGGGTAGTATCTATGCCAGTGGTAAAACACCTTATCAACTTCAACAAATTGCGCTGACTTTAAAAGAATCGGACATCCGAGACTTAACCCTCAATTCACAAGGTTTTGTGCAAGGACAAAAACTGCAAGACTATGTCAACAAACATGTCGGCAATAAACCGATTCAACAGTTCCCCATCCGCTTCGCTGCAGTCGCTACCCGTCTAGATACAGGACGCAAAGCCGACTTTATTAAAGGCAATGCGGGTCAAGCTGTTCGAGCATCCTGTAGTATTCCGAACGTTTTTGTCCCTGCGGTGATTGGTGGAACCAAATATGTCGATGGTGGCCTTGTTAGCCCAATTCCAGTGAAAACTGCCAAAGATATGGGCGCGGATATTGTAATTGCGGTTGATATTTCAGCCCGTCCCGTTGGAAACAAGCCACTGAATATGTGGGGTTTGCTCGATCAAACCATTAACATCATGGGGCAGCAAAGCATCAATGAAGAGCTAAGCCAAGCAACTGTAGTGATTCAACCCAAAGTTGGCCACCTAGGTACTTTAGACTTAACAGCGAGCAATCAATCTATTTTAGAAGGTGAAAAGGCAGCACAACTCAAAATTAAGTCAATTGAAAAAGCCATAGGTGACTTTAAAAAGTCACCAGCAGCCTTTAAACCTGCACCTAAAGCCAAATTCTAAAAAGTTTGATTTTTAATATTCAAAGACTTATTCATCTGCTAAATTGATATAGATGCTGCTGCATCTATATCCCTATAACGAATATATGAGTAGATGTATGGAATTTGCTTTTGAGCCTTGGCACTGGTTTGTATTGGGCGTTCTGTTAATGTTATCAGAGCTGATTCTGCCTGCTTTTGCCGCATTGTGGTTCGGTATTGCGGCCATTATGGTCGGTATTCTGTACTGGATGTTCCCAATAATGGGCGTTACCACGCAATTTGTAACGTGGATTATTTTGTCGATTTTATGCACTTTACTTTGGTTTAAGTTTATTAAACCACTTTCGACTGACAAAACCAAAGCAGGACTGTCTCGCGAAGCAACCATCGGTCAAATTGGCATGGTCATTCAAGCGAGTCCTGAAAATGAACACATACGCGTTCGCTTTCCCATTCCAGTTCTCGGTTCAGATGAATGGAACTGTCGCACTTTAGATAAAGTCCAAGTCGGTGACCGAGTGCGTGTCATTGAAATACTGGGCAATGATTTAATGGTCAAAGCACATCTCTCAAGCAACGAAAATACTTAAAAGTGAGTTAAGACTATGTCTGGTGGATTTATTATTGTTTTAGCAATTTTGGCTTTTGCCGCTGTCACCATTTTTAAAGGTGTCCGCATTGTACCGCAAGGTTATAAATGGATTGTGCAACGTCTGGGTAAATACCATACTACATTGAGCCCAGGTCTCAACTTTGTGATTCCTTATGTCGATGAGGTGGCTTATAAAGTCACGACCAAAGACATTGTATTAGACATTCCCTCTCAAGAAGTGATTACCCGAGATAATGCGGTTTTGCTCATGAATGCCGTGGCGTATATCAACATCACCACGCCTGTAAATGCAGTCTACGGCATTGAAAACTATACATGGGCCATTCAAAACTTAGTACAAACATCACTACGTTCTATCGTGGGTGAAATGGATCTCGATGATGCACTCTCATCTCGTGACCATATTAAAGCCAAATTGAAAGCGGCTATTTCGGATGATATCTCAGACTGGGGCATTACCCTAAAAACCGTTGAAATCCAAGATATTCAACCTTCTTCAACCATGCAAGCTGCAATGGAAGCACAAGCTGCCGCAGAGC
The DNA here is from genome assembly GCF_055632855.1 of Acinetobacter sp. SW-226. Classification (NCBI taxonomy): domain Bacteria; kingdom Pseudomonadati; phylum Pseudomonadota; class Gammaproteobacteria; order Moraxellales; family Moraxellaceae; genus Acinetobacter; species Acinetobacter sp. SW-226. Next base: position 2,717,744 of record NZ_CM145752.1, read on the forward strand.
GTCAACGTCGTGCAACCGTGACCAAAGCAGACGGTGAAAAACAAGCCGCGATTTTAGAGGCAGACGGTCGTTTAGAAGCATCACGTCGTGACGCAGAAGCACAAGTCGTCTTAGCAGAGTCTTCTCAGCGTGCCATTGAAATGGTCACTTCGGCTGTGGGCGACAAGGAAATTCCTGTTGCTTACTTATTGGGTGAACAATATGTCAAAGCGATGCAAGACATGTCTAAATCAAACAATGCCAAAACAGTGGTTTTACCAGCCGATATTTTAAGTACCATCCGTGGTGTTATGGGACGTAAAGATATTTAACTGACTCCTGCGTTTAGCCAAAAAGGACAGCTTTCGAGCTGTCCTTTTTGTTCTACCTGCGAAAACAATAAAAGCCTGCTAAATTACGCATCATTTTTAATATTGTAAAATTCTTCCAGCTTTTTTGAGCATTTGAATTTTAATCTCTCTGCCATCTTAATATGGACATCGTATGAGCTCCCTCAATCCCACCCTCATTACTTTTCTTTTTTATATTGTCGCCATGGTCATTATTGGTCTGGTTGCCTACCGTGCGACCACCAATTTCTCTGACTATATTTTAGGCGGCCGTCGCTTAGGAAGCTTTGTCACCGCATTATCTGCGGGAGCATCCGACATGAGTGGTTGGTTACTCATGGGACTACCAGGCGCAATTTATCTCTCTGGTTTATCTGAAGTTTGGATTGCAATTGGCTTGATCATCGGAGCTTGGCTAAACTGGTTATTGGTCGCAGGACGCCTGCGTGTACATACCGAAGTGCAGTTCAATGCGCTCACCTTACCAGACTATTTTTCCAATCGCTTTGATGACCAAAAGAAAGTCTTGCGCATTGTCTCAGCCTTGGTCATTTTGATTTTCTTTGCAATTTACTGTGCCTCAGGCATGGTGGCAGGTGCACGCTTATTTGAAAGTATGTTTGCCATTCCCTACAGCACTGCACTTTGGATCAGTGCAATTGCAACTATTAGTTATGTCTTTATTGGTGGGTTCTTAGCAGTCAGCTGGACTGATACCATCCAAGCAGGTTTAATGATTTTTGCCCTATTGCTCACGCCTATTGTAGTTCTTCTGAGTTTCTCCGACTTAAACCATATGACTACAGTCCTTGAAGCAGCACGCCCACAAGCTTTTGATGTACTTGGTAATTTAAACCTTGTTGCCATCATTTCTCTATTGGCTTGGGGCTTAGGCTATTTTGGTCAACCTCATATTTTAGTGCGCTTCATGGCTGCCGATTCTGTTAAATCTATTCCCAATGCACGTCGTATCGGTATGACTTGGATGACACTCTGCTTAGGCGGTGCCGTAACAGCGGGCTTTTTTGGGATTGCCTATTTTGTAGAGCACCCTGAGCTAGCTGCTGTGGTTAATGCCAACCCTGAAACCGTGTTTATGGAGCTTACTAAAATTCTTTTCAATCCGTGGATTGCTGGAATTGTTTTAGCTGCAATTTTAGCGGCGGTTATGAGCACTTTAAGCTGCCAACTTTTAGTATGCTCAAGTACCTTGACCGAAGATTTTTATAAATCGTTCTTACGTAAAAATGCCTCACAAACCGAACTGGTTTGGATCGGTCGTTTAATGGTGCTACTGATCGCCCTGCTTGCAATTTGGATGGCAGGTAATCCTGAATCTAAAGTTTTAGGCCTGGTAGCTTATGCATGGGCAGGTTTTGGCGCTGCATTTGGTCCACTCATCATTCTGTCTTTGTTCTGGAAACGCATGACTTTAAACGGTGCACTCTCGGGTATGATTGTCGGTGCGGTTGTGGTCATTCTTTGGAAAAACCTTTTTGCAGCTACAGGCCTTTACGAGATTATTCCCGGCTTTATCTGTTCACTCATCACGATCGTTGTTATCAGTCTTTTGGGTAAAGCACCAACGCAAGACATTACAGATCGTTTTGAAGAAGCAGATCGTGTATATAAAGCATCTCAATAAACCGCTACACATAAAAAAGAGGACATCAGCTGTCCTCTTGTGGGTTTAAAAGTTTGAACTCAACTTTGACGCGCCAATAAAAATTGGGAAATTTGATTCAATTCGGAAGCCGCATCACTTGAGAAATAAGCTAACGCTGCAAAAGCTTGATCATGTAGCGTTTTCGCATAGTTCTGCGCAGCTTCAAGCCCCATCAAAGCTGGATAGGTCGACTTTTCAACTTGCTCATCTTTGCCCGCAGTTTTACCCAGTACATCTGTATTTGACGTAATATCTAAAATGTCATCTTGTACTTGAAAAGCGAGGCCTATCGCCTGTGCATATTCACGTAACTTTGGAATCGCTTGATCACCACCCTCAAAGACGGTGACCGCAGCCATCATCACTGCTGCTGAAATCAATGCACCCGTTTTATTACGGTGAATGGTTTCTAGTGCAGTTTGATCAACCCGCTTACCTTCTGCTTGTAAATCGAGGACTTGACCACACACCATTTTAGAACTGGCTGTTGCTAAAATTTGCATCTGCTTTAATACAATACCTTGATCCACCATAGGACCCGCATCAAATAGTCGGCTAGCTAGAATTTCAAAAGCCATAGACTGTAAAATGTCACCTGCCAGTAAAGCGGTATCCTCACCATAAGCCACATGACAAGTCGGCTGACCACGACGTAATAGGTCATTGTCCATACATGGCAAATCATCGTGTGCCAAGGAATAACAGTGAATCAACTCTACTGCCACAGCAGCACGGCGTACAGCAGCCCAATTGGAGTTTGGGTTCAAATGGGCCGTAGCATAGCACAGTGCGGGGCGCACACGCTTTCCGCCTAACATTACAGCATGATGCACGGCACTTTTTAACGGTTCAGGAATTGAAAAAGCATCCAGTGCAGTCAATAAATCATCGTGAATACGTTGTTGAGCCTGTTGGAGCGCATTTGCTGATACGTCGGTTAGTACTGACACATTCGCCTCGAATAACAATAGAATAAAATGATTTAAAGCTCAGTTTACACTGAGTTAAACATGAACATGATCTGTTGGCATCATACTGCTTTCTGCCCGCTTTCTCTACGCCGAAACCTCAAACAATATGCGCTAATCTATTAAATTTCGCATACTGATCAATATGAAGCCCTTTTTGGCTGTTTTAAACAGCGACTGCGCTAAAAAATGGCTCTGAGAAATTAGATCCAAAACTCCCCACCCCAATTCATTGTTTTAGCCTTTCGCACTTTAAAATTAGGAGAAATATAAAAAGCCTCTAAACATAGAGGCTTTTACATAGCTTACATAGGATTAATCTATGCTTTCAGCAGGAATTCTGACCCAACCTTCCATCAGCACACGGGCACTACGACTCATGACCGCTTTTTTCACGACCCATTGACCATTTTCTTGTATCGCTTGCGCCCCTACACGCAATGTCCCTGACGGATGCCCAAATCGTACTGCCTCGCGCTCACCGCCACCTGCAGCCAAATTAACCAAGGTTCCTGGTATCGCTGCTGCGGTGCCAATAGCAACAGCTGCTGTACCCATCATGGCATGATGGAGTTTACCCATAGACAGTGCACGAACCAATAAATCTGTGTCCTGTGCTGTGATGGTTTTACCACTTGAAGATACATATTGTTTTGGTTGAGAAACAAAGGCAATTTTAGGCGTGTGTTGACGGCTGGCAGCTTCAGAAATATCTTGAATCAGCCCCATCTGTTTTGCACCATAAGCTCGAATAGTTTCAAAGCGTGCTAAAGCTTTGGCATCGCCATTAATTGCGTCTTGTAATTCAGTACCTGTATAACCAATGTCTTCTGCATTTAAAAAAATCGTGGGAATACCCGCATTGATAAACGTGGCTTGGAAACGACCAATCTCAGGTACCTCTAAAGTATCGACCAAATTCCCTGTTGGGAACATTGCACCACCATCTTCACCATCATCGGCAGGATCTAAAAATTCAATTTGCACTTCCGCAGCAGGAAATGTCACACCATCAAGTTCAAAATCACCTGTTTCTTGAACTTGTCCATTTGTGACAGGTACATGGGCAATAATAGTTTTTTGAATATTGACCTGCCAAATGCGGACTGTGCAGATGCCATTTTCTGGAATACGCGCAGCATCGACCAAACCATTTGAGATTGCAAATGAGCCCACTGCTGCCGTTAAGTTGCCACAGTTTCCGCTCCAGTCGACAAAAGGCTGATCAATTGAAACCTGACCAAACAAATAATCAACATCATGTTCTGCTTGCTGGCTTTTGGCTAGAATCACCGTTTTACTGGTGCTTGATGTTGCACCTCCCATGCCATCAATCTGCTTTGCATAAGGATCCGGACTACCAATCACACGAAGTAAAAGCTGATCTCGAACGCGACCTGCTTGTTGCGCAGCTTCAGGAAGATCATCAAGTTTAAAGAATACGCCCTTACTGGTTCCTCCACGCATATAGGTTGCTGGAATCTTGATTTGCGGTGCAAAACTCATTTTTATTGAATCCTTCATATTTATCATTGTGTTAAGTCAAACAACCTGATTTAACTCAGCTTCATCATACCTTTTTTCCAGATCCATGCGTAAAATACAGGACTTAAGTCTAAACAAGTATAAAAAAACATCATTTGTGAACGGAGAGTTTCCTAAAATAATCCACAATCCGACAATTTAAATAAAATTAATATATTGATTCGTATCTTTTTTATTTACTATTTTTCACACATTATTTTTCATATGAATAATAACTTTTTTTCATGCATTTTGAGCTACTATGCGATTTCTTCTCGATCTATTACAATCGGAAACACTTATCCATTGTCGGGCTGAAATAACTTGAATAAAGAGTCGTCTCAACTTCAGCGTGGCTTAAAGAACCGTCATATTCAATTGATTGCCATGGGTGGTGCAATTGGTACTGGCTTATTTTTAGGTTCCGCACAGGTCATCCAATCTGCTGGTCCATCCATTATTCTGGGCTATGCTATTGGTGGCTTGATTGCATTTTTAATTATGCGTCAACTTGGGGAAATGATTGTACATGAGCCAGTCGCTGGTTCATTCAGTCATTTTGCAAACAAATACTGGGGCAAATTTCCGGGCTTTTTGGCAGGTTGGAACTATTGGATTTTATATATCCTTGTTGCCATGACCGAACTCACAGCAGTTGCCAAATATATTAATTACTGGTGGCCCCATATTCCTGCTTGGTCATCTGTACTGTTCTTCTTTATTGTCATTACCTTAATTAACTTAGGCAATGTTAAATTCTATGGTGAATCTGAGTTCTGGTTAGCCATCATTAAAGTTGCAGCTGTTATCTCCATGATTGTTTTCGGTTTATATTTATTATTTACCGCAGATGCAGGTTCTACCGCTTCATTTAGCAACCTATGGAGTCATGGCGGATTCTTCCCGAATGGCTTTGATGGCTTGTTCTATATGTTAGCCTTCCTCATGTTCGCTTTTGGTGGTATTGAGCTGATTGGTATGGCTGCGGCTGAAGCAAAAGATCCGGAAAAGACGATCCCTAAAGCCATTAATCAGGTTGTGTTCCGTATCCTGATTTTCTATGTAGGTTCATTGACTATTCTGTTGTCTTTAGTGCCTTGGAATCAACTAGATTTGGGCGGTTTAGATAAAAGTCCATTTGTGATGATCTTTAGTCAATTAGGCATAGGTTGGGCAGCTCATTTACTGAACTTCATTATTTTAACTGCTGCACTGTCTGTGTATAACAGTGGTATGTATGCCAATAGCCGTATGTTGTTTGGTTTGGCTGAACAAGGCAATGCACCTAAAGTTTTCCTAAAAGTGAATAAACAAGGCGTGCCTATTCCTGCGGTGTTGTTCTCTGCTGTCCTGATTTTTGGTTGCGTGTTGTTGAACTATTTTGTTCCAGAAGATGCTTTAGGTCACTTAATGTATGTCGTCGTCGGTGCTTTGGTTCTCAACTGGGCCATGATTAGCTTGACGCACTTAAAGTTCATGCAAGCAATGAAGCAAAAAGGCTTAAAGACCGGCTTCCCTGCACTTTGGGCACCTGTAAGTAACTATGTTGTATTGGCATTTATTTTGACTGTGCTCTACATCATGTGGACTCAAGGTTTCAAAGAATCTGTCTATATGATTCCGATCTGGATTATCGCCATGTTGGTACTGTTTAAGTCTTTAAACAAAAATAAAGCTTAAAATCTATACTTGAGCCACTTTAAAATAGTTATTGTTTCGGCAATAACTATTTTTTTTGAATAAAATCAGCTACATTAACCCCACCTTTGCGCCCTTAGCTTAACTGGATAGAGCAGTTGCCTCCTAAGCGACCGACGTGGGTTCGAGTCCCGCAGGGCGCACCATTTGATGGTTTATTTTGATCTACAACATTCCAAATCAATATTAAAAATATATAAAATTCAGTTTGTTAGTCGAAGTTCAGTTATCTTCTTTCAAATTAAATTTTATCCAAGATTCAGATTAATTAATTTTACGAACTTCACTTGGTGTTTGCCCAGACCATTTTCTAAAGGCCCTGCAAAAGTTAGCATCATCCTCATAACCCATTTTACTAGCGATTTCATCAATGCTTAATTGTGTATTTTGCAATAGGCGAGTCGCATCTTTTAGTTTTACTTGCTTGAGTAATTCAGAATATTTACTCCCTTCGTCAGCTAAATTTCTTCTTAAAGTTCGCGCTGACATAGATAAATATGCAGCCATTTCATCTAATGAAAGATATCCATTTTTATCCAAACCTATAATATTTTTAATTTTTTTTGTTAATATAGAATATTGATCTTCAAAGTTTAACTGTGCATCACATTGTGCTATTGCAATAGTAAAAGCTGATGAGCTCCTGAGAGGGAGTTTATCTGACAAATATTGAATGGGGATTTGTATACTGTTGATTGGATAGTTATATTTAACGTTACCAACCTCTTTATAAACGTCTATAGCATGGGGTGGTTCAGCAAAAGTTAAGGTTATTTTTAGTTCATGTTTGGCATTTGGTAGTATAGCAACCAATCGTACGCCAAAAGGAAAATATTGCAGATTCAATCATCCACTGTTGTAAATACCCTTCTGTCGGCATTTCAGTTTCAATAATAATGAGATGTTCTTTATCGTTTTCTTGATGAGTGGTTTGTATACCTTTTCCAATCAATTCCCAATATTGAGTACAAAATACAATCGCTTCTTGAAATGTGTTACAGCTTAATATTGCTTGCCCAAAATAACCAAATGCGGTTGGTGTAATACGACATCCTGCTTGGAAACCAATAGATAAGTCATGGTTAGTCACCTGCCATAATGCATGCATCATTTGCAACATCTGCTCAAACAATATCCCATGTTCTCTTAAAATATTAACGTTGGAGCTCATACCCAAAGAACTTAATAAGTGATTGATATCTACACCTTGTTCTTTAGCTATCATTAAGTATTCTACAGGAAAAACCCCTGAAATCTTTAACCTATGCTCCCCTTTCATTTTCAATTCCTTTAAAACAACATGGCCACAAATGACAATAATATAGGGTTAGTTTGCCACTACAGCTAAAATTTTGCGAGTAGTAAGATGCCTTTCAAGCGGAGTAGAAAATCTACTCACATATGACCAAAAACCTCTCGTTGGAGCATATATGAAAGCATTATTCACTAAATTAAGCTTTGTTATTCTAGCCCTCATTGGTACAGCAAAAGTACAAGCTGGATTAACAGTCCCAGTTGGTTTTACAGCATCAGATTCAATTCATACTTTTCCAGAAGCGTTAAGGCATGATTTTTGGGATAAATTTGGGATAAAAGCACAAGCGAAAGGTACAGCAATAGCATTAGATCAACCAAGTATCGGTGGAAATTCAAGTGAGTTTAATTACCCTGTGACAAGTATAGTGATTGGTTCCAAAATGAAAGTTGTACTTGGACGAGCAAAAGGTACAACCATGGTCTACTCACGCCATCAAGATGATGGAACAGAAAAGAGTCTAACACTCTCTAATTTTTCTATAGATTATGCACATAAACAAGTATTAGCAGATGCAACTTATGGGGAAAATATCAAACAACTACAGTTGCCTATTTTTAATTTTAGCATTGAAACATCTTTAAACTTTGATTATCACTTTCCATTAGGATTCAGTAGTTATGAAAAGCTCTCTCAACTTTATCTTACACCTGAAGCAAAAGTTGCTTATCAAAAGGGATTAGCCTTACCAGACTCAGCCCTACACTTATTAGATATGGATTTTGGTACGCTCACTCAAAAATCATCTTCAAAAATTCGTTTCACAAACCCCAAAGCTTTGGAAACTGTAAAAAATTAAATCAAGGTGAATAAATATGTCTATCTTTTTGAGAATATGTATATTCCTAGGAGCATTCTTGAGCTTTAATCCAGCATTTTCTGCCGAACAATCAAACAACGCTAAAGCCTCTATTGTTCCTACAAAAATTTTAGTGATTCTGACCAATCATGCTCAGTATCCACATCGAGCCGACTCCACTGGATTATGGCTTACGGAACTCACGCATTTTATAGATATTATTGACACTGCTGGTTTTGAATTAGATTTTGTCAGTCCTAAAGGTGGGAAAGTCCCATTAGATGAGCGTAGCCTTGGATGGTTATATATGGATCGCGCTGCCAAAGCCTATTTAAATGATCCAGAGTTCATATACCTTCTCAATCACACACGCCAACCCGAAGATATTAACCCATTAGAATATAAGGCTATTTATTTTACAGGTGGGCATGGAACAATGTGGGACTTTCGCAATAACGTGACACTCAAAAATATTGCAGAAGAAATTTATAATCACGGCGGTATAATTTCATCTGTATGCCATGGAGCAGCAGGACTACTAAACTTACAAGATTTGAATGGAAAGGCACTAATTGCTGATCGTCATGTTACAGGATTTTCTAACACTGAGGAAAAATTATCAGGGATTGAGGAGCAAGTGCCTTTTTTCTTACAAAATGAACTGATTTCTCAAGGTGCAAACTATAAAAAGGCGTTGTTACCATTTCAATCTTTTGTTGTTGTAGATAATCGTTTTATAACAGGGCAAAATCCCAATTCAAGTAAAGCAGTTGCTAGGGAATTGATCAAACTCATTCAACGTAATAATCAATGATTAAAAACTAATCCAAACCTATAAATAATAAAGTAAAATTCTCTATCTTTAGTGTTTGGCCCCACATCTGTACAAGAATCACCCATACACAGATGTAGGACCGCCTCACTTATAATCTAGTAATCTAGGGCAATTTAACGCTACTATTTCGATACCGCATTCACAGCTTCAAGAATCACTTTAGCGACTGCTTTGGGTTGAGAAATCTGTGGCGTATGCCCTGCTTGCAGCGTTGTAACATGTGCTGAGATTTTCTTTGCCATTGCCACCTGTGCAGCAGGTTGAAGCATATAGTCTTGCTGACTCACGACATACCATGAAGGTTTCGTCTTCCATGCCGCGACAGTCACCTTTTCTTCAAAATTATGACTGTTGGTTGGCGTTTGTGTAGCGAACATTAAGCGCGTTTGTTTTGCAGCAACATCTGGCGCAAGATGCTTTTGAACCCCTTCTAAGCTTAATGTTACAAATCCATCTTTATCTGCGACAAGATGACTAAAACCAGATGGCGTCGGATAATCTTTCGAAACATCAACCACAGATTGTCCTTCAGATGGAGCAAATGCAGCAACATAAACCAATGCTTTTACTTTGTCCTGTTGACCAACTTGAGTCATAGGAACACCACCCCAAGAATGTCCAACCAGAACCACAGGACCTTTCTGCATATCTAAAACACGTTGTGTCGCCTTCACATCATCAGATAATGAACTCAATGGATTTTGTACAGCAACAACATTGACACCTTTATCTTGTAATAAAGGAATCACTTTACTCCATGCAGAACCATCAGAAAATGCACCATGAACCAGTACCACCGTTGGTTTTTGAGTTTCCGCAGCAAATGTAGAACTGATTGTAGCCACACCCAAAATCGTGGTCGCAATCGCAGCTTTTATCATTGATTTCATCTCATTTCCTTCAAAGTAGGTTGGCGATTAGCCCGTTATATTTGATAGGAACACTTTATATTTAAAATAAATTAGCTTCAATTGTCAAAAAAAATCAACACTACATACAAAATATTTCTAATTTAAGGAATTATGACCCATTGCTGAAATCGCGAATTTAAAAAGTAAAAACGTCAGTCAACAATTTTATTCACCGCTTGATCTCAAATAAATAAAATGAAAGCGGAAATTTTGGCAACGCTTTATCGTTGCCAAAATAGATCACATGCTATTAATGCTGATCAGTTAAGAGTAATTTAATAGTTATTCATCTAAGAATCTCCCCTAACTCCTCTTTAAAAAGAGGGGAACTATTGAGAATTCAAAATAATTTTAGATTCCTTGCGCAGCTATGCTGCTCATCCCTCCTTTTCCAAAGGATGAGGAGTGTACTCCGCAAGGGAGGATTTAAAAATGCTTAACTGACTGGTATTAATCACATACCATGCTTTTTTAGACTTCAACAGCATCAGCAATTACTGGGCTAAATCTTGAATTTGGCGTGTCGAGCTGCTGTTTAATATGCGCAGCAACAAACTCAGCATCTTTAGCAATGTCTAAAAAGCGACCTGAGCCCCAAGTATGTAACCAAGGCAAACCAATAAATGTGACATCAGGATCAAGCGTAATTCCACGGTCATGTTTTGGATAGCCATTTGTTTCAAATAAATCTAAATCAATCCATGAATAGTCAGGTCGAAACCCAATACACCAAATGATGGAAGTAATATTTTCCGCAACCAAATCAATTTCCGTAATTTCAGCTTGAGCTGTCCACACAGGCTCATAAACTGAAGCTGGTTCATCTGTCTCAATACCATTTTCAGCAAGATAAGCATCAATCCCTGCATTAATACGGTTATAGGTTGCATCTGCCATGTCCAAGTTTTGCATCAAATCTGGACGAAACACCAATTGTCCATCTTTGTAGTCTTCAAAACGCCCTAATAATTGCATCCCTTCTAATGCAAATTGACGTAGATCAATATCACGACCTCCATCACGTCCAGTCACATAGTGATTAGTACTGTTTCGAACTTCCTCACTATAACGATGGTCTTTGACTGTAGTCTCGTAGTAGCCCATTTCAAAAAGCCACTTCACCACATCCTTACCTCGATAGAAACGTGCACAACGTGGCGCATCCCCTGTAGATAAATACACTTTTTTACCTGCAAGATGTAGGTCTTCCGCAATTTGCGCACCTGACTGTCCCGATCCAACCACCAACACATTGCCCGCAGGTAATTGCTCAGCATTAAAGTATTGTTCAGAGTGAATCACTGTGACATTTTCAGGCAATGCAGATGAAAGCTTTGGATAAATTGGCGTGTGATAGCCTCCTGCGGCAACCACTAACTGCTTCGTAGTTGTCGTCCCCCGATCTGTTTCAATCACAAAAGACTGGTCTGCAACTTTTTCAACATGCTGAACTGCAACACCCAAAATTGCAGGAGGATTGAGCTTTTCAATAAACTGATCCAAATATTCAACAATCTCATTTTTTTTCATAAATCCATCAGGCTGATGGCCCATATACGGATGATCTGGTAACAAACACTGCCAATTTGGCGTCACCAAGGTAAAATTATCCCAGCGTTTACGTCGCCACGCATGGGTTAACTCGGGTTCTTTTTCTAAGATTACATGTTCAATATTGGCTTTTTTTAAATAGTGGCTGACACAAAGTCCTGCCTGCCCACCACCAATAATCACCACTGGATATTCAGATTTAAGTTTTGCTTGTTCAACTAGCATCATGGTCATCACCTGTCTTATTCGTTTGTCATGTCAATAATTTCGATTTGATCTTGGGCTTGGATGCTCAAAATATTAATGTGCCGTTTAATGCTAGCGAGATTGTCCATCGCAGCACTACAAGCAAAACCGTAACGCAGTCGGACTCGTTCAGAAGCCTGTTCAAGACCGTTTTCCACTTGCGTCACAAAGTCCGTTAAGCTGTACACCTGCCCAACCCGTAAATAGTCGTAAATAATGCTAGAGGGTGAGTAATATTGATTGACCTCGCCATTTGGCCATTTCACGGTAAAATTTACACTCGGCATAATGTTGACTCCTGTTGCTGTGCATGTCGGGAAAGATGGGAAAACGGAGCTTGCGCGAGGACTTTTTGATAATTCAGCCCAGTAAAAGCCTGTTGTTGAAAATCCCAAAAAGTCTGTTGTTCAGTCTGCTGCTGAACCTGTACCTTGCCAGAATTTGTGACTTCACCAATCACCGCACAATCAACATCTTGTGAAGCAAATAATTCAATGATGTCCTCACATTCTTCGCTATCTGCCGTCAGTAAAAAACCATAACTTGGGAAAATTTGAAGCCATTTCAGCCAATCGGTATGTTGTGGCTTCGGAATCTTGTCTAGCCAAAGATTCGCTCCTGATCCTGTCGCCTCAAGTAGCATTAACAAACTGCCCAAGATTCCTGCATTACTAATGTCACGCGCTGCATACGCGAGATGCTGTTCTGCAATTTCGGGCAATACATTCAACTGAGTTCTTAAAACCGCAGCAGGAACATGTTCAAAACATTTCCAATAGGTGGTTTGCTCATGGAATTTGCCCTGCATATTCAGTGCAATTAAGATTTGCTGCCCTGCTTGAACATGAAAGACCGAGAGCAAATGATTGGCTAAACCCTGTATCGCAACAGAGAGCGTAGGTTGAAAATCTGCGTGAATATTGGTGTGTCCACCCACAAGCTTTACGTCATAAGCATCACAAGCTGCCTGCATGCCAGCGAATAACTGTTGACCACTTTGTGTATCGGTATGCCAATAACTATTCACCACCGTTAAAGCTCGCCCCCCCATTGCAGCAATATCGCTCACATTCGCCATCACCGCAGACCATCCTGCAAAATAAGGGTGATTAGCCACAAAACTCGGTAGCATTCCTTCACAAGCATGTAATAAATATTGTTCACCGAATGGCATCGCAGCAGCATCATCCGCAGGCAATGCATATAAATCTTGTAGAGTTTGAATGTTCAGATTCAACTGCGATTTAATCGCATGAATGTCTTGCTTAGACTGCATTGCCGACGTGATTTGCAGTTGTGGGAGTAGCTCTGAAAGTCTCATCAGCAGACCTCCTTATAGCTATAAGCTTGCATCACCACATGTTGTAATGGGTAATTTTCGACTTGTGCCTGCATGAGCACATGCGGAAGATTTGCAACATTCAGCTCATGTACAGTGTCCCAACACAACTTTTGAAAATAGCGTTCGTTCTGTTGCTGAACCGTTGCAAGGAATGTGGTACAGCCTAAATTTTTGGCAGTGGATACGGCTGCATTAATCAACGCTTTACCAATTGCATGTTGATGACGGTATACAGGATCAACACACAAACGCCCGCCCCACCATGTCTGTTCAGCTTCAGGGAAAATACGAACAGCACCAATGACACGATCATGTTCCCCAAATATTTGTCCAATCGCCACAATCGCTAGAGCTTTGAAATCATGTTCATCACGATCTTCTTTTAAAATTTTCTGCTCATCACGAAACGTTGCTTCGCGTAATTGATAATATTGGCGACGCTCCCAATCTTCTGCAACAACTTTGATAATGATGTCATCCGTGACAAATTGTTTGAGTTCTTCATTGAGCTCAATCAACCATGCGTAACTCGATAATTTCATCATCAACTCCTTATTCATAAGCTCTGAGGGAAGAACAAGCTCCACATTTTGCACAACCTGCCTGTGTGTCCTGTGAATTCAAACCATACTGCCGAAGCTGTGTGCCAATTTGGGGATAAAGCATTTGCATAAATGCTGAATCAGGTTTGGGGTGATGCTCTAGAGCCGTTCCCTGTATCGGCACAAAAGGAACTACAAACGGATAAACACCTATTTTTGCGAGACGTTCCGTCATGTTGATAATTTCTTGTTCGGTATCGCCTAAACCAGCCAAGATATAAGTACTGACTTGCCCTCGTCCAAAGACCTTCACTGCTGCTTCAAAAGCAGAAAAATAGAACGCAAGGGATACTTCGGCCTTACCCGGCATAATTTGCTTGCGTACCCGATCACTCACGGCTTCTAAATGCATCCCGATGGACACAGCTCCAGCATCTTTTAATTTTTGAAACCAAGCGAAATCATCAGGTGGTTCACACTGCACTTGAATCGGTAAATCGACTTGTGCCTTAATCGCAACAACTGAGTCGTATAAAATGGCTGCACCGCGATCAGGCGTATTCGGTGTTCCTGTGGTCAGCACCATCTGAGTCACCCCATCCAGTTCTACGGCTGCCTTCGCCACTTCAGCCAATTGATCTGGACGCTTACGTATAATGGCGCGCCCATCTTTTAAAGACTGATCAATCGAACAAAACTGACATGCCGTTGCTTTATCATTCATGCGAATACAATGCTGCAACACCGTTGTTGCTAGAACATCATGGCTATGCAGCGTGGCAATCTGTTCATACGGAATGCCCTCTGCTGTGCTTAAATCATAAAATCGTGGTCGTGTTGGCGAAGTGAGCGTTGCAACAGGTATGCGGTTTTTAAACACAATCACCTCACCTGTTGCAGTATCTTTTTTACCCGTATAAGGAGAATCCTGTGAAGCAAGGTTTAACACTGGAATCATGAGTGTCTGACCACCCAAGATCATGGCTTTATGATCGCTTGGACCTGCACCACCTTTGCGAGAAAGCCCAACCTCACCTTCCCATTTCAACCCGTTACATTGCAAATCACTGAGTAATTCAATCGCAGACATGATCTTCTCCTGTTATTTTTTTAAACGGGGTGTCTATGCGTGTACTTCGGCAAATTCAGACACTTTTTCGATGCTGTTATTCGATGGATTCTCTAGTTTTAACTCATGCAAAACTGAGGTAGGACGACGATCAATCAACAAACTGAGTAATTCTGGACGACTATAATGCCCAACAGAATCCATCATCCGTTTACGTTTTTCGATTAAGGAAAAGTCTAAATCGGCAATCACATAGCCTTCGCCTTGTGTGATCGGTTCAGACAAAAATTTGCCTTCTGGAGAAACGATGGCCGTAAAACATCCCCCCGAAATTGGACCGAGTTCACAACCAGTGTCTTGCATAATTTGTTGTTGTTGCTCTGGGTAAAGCCATGCTGTGGCATTCACCACAAAACAACCCGACTCCAAAGCATGGTGCTGAATGGTGGCACTGATCTGATCTGCAAAAATCTGCCCCACGAGTGATCCCGGAAACATCGCCGCATGAATTTGCTCACCATCCGCCATCAAAGCAAACCGAGCCAAAGGGTTGTAATGCTCCCAACATGCCAGCGACCCAATACGTCCTACAGCAGAATCTATCACACGTAAACCACTGCCATCGCCTTGTCCCCACACCATACGTTCATGATACGTTGGAGTAATTTTACGGCGATGCTGGATAATCGAACCATCCGCATCAAACAACAATTGAGCGTTATAAATCGTGCCACCTGCACGCTCATTAATACCAACAGAAACCACCATGTTTGCTTCTTTGCATGCCTGTCCAATTAAAGTTGTTGCTGCCGATGGCACGACAACCGATTCATGCAATAGCTTTAAATGTTCTTTACCCATAGCAAACGGTGGTTGCACAAAAGAAAAATAAGGGTAATAAGGCACAACGGTTTCAGGAAATACGGCAAATTGCACACCTTGCTGCCCCAACTCCAAAATCGTGTCACAGATTTTCTTGACTGTACCCGCTTGGCTATAGAGCACAGGGCTACATTGAACTGCCGCCGCTTTAATGATTTGATTCATGACTTATTCCCCTTTTTTCTTAAATACTTAAACAGTCCACGTATCAATAATTAATGCATTGTCACGGCGCATCAAAAGTTTCAGATCCATCACATCGAGAGGATTAATCGGACGAATTCCCTCCATTAAAGCTTTTTCAGTTTGTCCATAAAGTGCTTGCAAGGCGAAACGACAGGCATAGACTTCACCGCCTTCTGCCATAAATGCTTTTAATTGATTATTGACCGCCAAATGTCCTGGGAATGCTTCTGCACCCAATGTTGGAAATCCACGTTGTACCCCCAACTGCACACCCGGACCGTACAGCAAAATTTTGGTTTCAAAGCCTTTGCGTAATAATCGTTTTGCTTGTAAGACATTGACCAAACCAATAGAGCCTTCAAAGGCAACGGTATGGAACGTCACCAATGCTTTTTCACCCGGCTGAGCTTTTACATCCTCAAATACCTTTTCTTCATAATCGACAAGAAAATCACCATCTTTGTATTGTTCAATATCTACTTTAGGCATAGCCGTTCCTCATATCTACGGTTTCAATTCAACCAACTGTTTTGGTCTATCCGTGTTATTGCGAGAGCCATGCCAACATGATTAAAATGCTGTTTTAAAATTTTTATATTATTGAAAAATATATTTTTATTATTTATTTAAGGGCGCTTTATAAAAATAAGAATGTGTTGAATAACTACGGTTTTTCGTAGTATTATGGAATTTCATAGTCAAGATTACGATTTTTCATAGCATGAATAATATCGACTTTATTTCTGATTGGGCGTCTTCTGAAGATTCAATTCGTCCGCTTGCTTTTGAGCATACCTCTCAAGCGTTAATCGTGATCGACCCACATCAAAATCGCTTTATTGATCTAAATATTAGCGCGTCTCAATTATTACGCTATGAACGACATGAATTGATTGCAAAAACAGTTACTTCTGTTTTTGGACACATCAATCAATTGCCACATCTCATGGCATTTACAGATGAAGCGCTCAGTAAGGGTTATGCTTGGAACAATGAGCTATATGCTTTTGATAAAGAACATGAAAAAATACAACTCGATGTCACCGCCATTCGTCTGCCTTATAAAAATAAAAATCTACTCATTTGGTCATTGGTCGATGTCAAAGATCTAGAATTACGCCAATTTAACAAAAATGCGGACAAGGTCATTCGTGCAGGGCTAAAAGAATGGCAAGCCTTACAAGAGCTGTTTATTGACTCAGATACAGGCAAACATTTATTACTCAGTTCCGTTGGTGATGGTATTTACAGTATTAATAAGCAAGGACTATGTACCTTTATTAATCCTGTTGGTGCAAAAATGCTTGGCTTACAACCCGAAGATGTGCTTGGTAAAAATATTCATAAAGTTCATCATCATACCCATGAAAATGGAACACACTACCCTGTTGAAGATTGTCCAATTTATGCTGCGGTGCATGATGGTATTGTTCATGAAGGCATCCAAGAGGTTTTCTGGCGACGTGATGGTAGCTATTTTCCAGTCGAATTTACCAGTACACCGATTATCCGTGATAGTGAAATCATTGGTGCTGTGGTGGTTTTCCGAGATATTAGCGATCGTTTAAATACTGAAAAACAGCTCACCCATGCGCTAGAGGAATTACAAGATTTTAAAAGCCGCCTAGAGCAACAAAATGAATACCTACAAGAAGAGATTTTACAAGAAAATCAATATCATGAAATTGTAGGCAATAGCCCTGCTATTCTACAGATTATTGAAAAAATAAAAGTGGTTGCACCCACTGATGCCAATGTCATGATCTACGGAGAATCAGGAACAGGTAAAGAGCTGATTGCACGTGCTATCCATCAATCCAGTCACCGTAAACAGCATCCGCTCATTCGTGTGAACTGTGCGGCAATCCCCTCTGAATTATTTGAAAGTGAATTTTTCGGACATGTAAAAGGGGCTTTTACAGGCGCAGTTCGTGATCGGGCTGGACGCTTTGAACTCGCCGATCAAGGGACTTTATTTTTAGATGAGATTGGTGAAATCCCACTTGAATTACAAAGTAAATTACTCCGAGTCTTGCAGGAAGGGACTTTTGAAAGAATTGGCGAAGAGAAAACACGGCAGGTTGATGTCAGAATTATTGCCGCCACCAATCGAAAATTAAAAGAAGAAGTGAAGCTTAAAAACTTCCGTGAAGATTTATATTTCCGTCTGAATGTATTCCCAATTCATTCTCCTGCATTACGCGAACGTAAACAGGATATTCCCTTACTAGTCTCGCACTTTACCAAGCTGATTAGCGAAAATCGTAAAGTGCCTTATTTACCTTTTTCACAAAAACATATCCTCGAACTGCAACGCTATGACTGGCCGGGTAATATTCGTGAATTACAGAATGTATTGGAACGTGCATTAATCACTGCCAAACACGGGGCTGTTTCTTTTCAATATCTGCTTGAACAAGAACCATCTCAGACCGTACAGCACAATCAAGCCGCAGCAATCGAACAAGTCCTGACAATACAACAGCTTAAACAGTTAGAAATGACAAATCTTCAACTGGCAATCAAACAATGTGAAGGTAAAATTTTTGGTGATGATGGCGCAGCTAAACAGTTAGGCATTAATCCCACCACATTGATTTCAAAATTAAAAAAACTAGGGATTGAGTATTGAGCTGTGTTGGCTCAAATATGCTTGTTCAAACCATCATCAAAGCTTGTGTTTACTCACCCAATTCATCCAAAACTTCAGTTTTGGCAAACATCTCTTTTAGCGCATCCAAATCTTCATCAATCGCTGTTTTCATCCCTCGCCTTTCTAACCATTTTCTGCCCCAAAGACTCAGTTCCATAATTAAATGCTGTAATTCCTTCCCTTCATCACTTAATGAATATTCAACTTTTGGAGGGACTACAGGATAAACGTGGCGGATCACCAGTCCATCTTCTTCAAGTTCACGTAATTGTTTGGTCAGTAAACGCTGATTAATACTCACTAAATGACGCTGCAACTCGCTAAAGCGTAAAGTCCCATCCTTAAACAGATGAAATAAAATTACACCCTTCCACTTTCCACCCAAAATATGCAGTGCTGCCTCCATCGAACAGCCCGGAGCAGAATCATAATTACGCAGTTTTTTCATAGCAGTTAAAGTTACCTTTTGGTAAGTATGAGAATTTTTTTAGCGTATAAACACAAAAAAACAGTATGTATCATCACCTCACCAAAGTAAAACAGATTCTTGGAGAGGACGATGTCCGCACTGTTATTCCAACCGATTACCATCCGCAATACTGAATTTAAAAACCGTATTGCCATGTCTCCAATGTGTATGCACTCTGCTACATCTGACGGGCATAGCACTGATTTTCATATCGTGCATTATGGCGCACGTGCTTTAGGTGGTGCAGGGCTCATCATGCTAGAAACTGCTTCTGTACTACCCAATGGCCCGATCGGCCCTGGCGATTTAGGCATCTGGAAGGATAGTCATATTGAAAGCTTGGCTCGAGTGGTCGATGTAATTCACCGCTTTGGTGCTAAAGCAGGTGCTCAACTCGGTCATGCAGGTCGTCAACTGGGGATTGATTTACCCTCAATTGCCCCTTCTGCCATTCCGTTTACTGCTGAATCGCGTGTTCCACATGAGATGAGTATTGAACAAATCAAAGAAGTGGTTGAAGCATTTCGTTTAGGTGCAGCAAGAGCAAAAAAAGCCGGCTTTGATGTAATTGAAATTCACTGCGCACATGGTTATTTACTCAATGAATTTTTATCACCACTTGCGAATAAACGTACTGATCTTTACGGTGGTAGTCATGAAAACCGCTATCGTATCGTTCGAGAAGTGATTGATGCGGTTCGCAGTGAATGGGATGGCCCTTTATTCTTACGAATTTCTTCAACCGACTATGTTGAAGGTGGCAATACACCCCAAGATTTTCTAATTTATGGTCAATGGATGAAAGAACAGGATATTGATTTAATTGATTGTTCGTCAGGTGGTATTGCGATGATTCCAGTCAATACTTACCCGAATTACCAAGTGCCTGCGGCTGAATTATTGCGTAAAGAACTTAAGATCATGACGGGTGCTGTGGGTTTGATTGAAACTGGTCGTCAAGCTGAAGAGATTCTACAAAATGGTCGTGCAGATATTGTTCTAGTTGGTCGTGAGATGTTAAAAGACCCGTTCTGGGCACGTACAGCAGCAGACGAGCTAAAAACTGCAATTACAGTTCCCTCTCAATATACCCGTTATGGTTCAGCTTGGCAGCGCACAATGCCAAAACCAGAAGTAGTGCCATTAACTGAAACAGTTGAACAATAAATATTGCTAAGATGAAGGGAAAACATTTCCCTTCATTTCCCTATTCACTTGCAGTTTTGCATATTGATAGTAAAAGCTTAGATTCAAAATTTAAAGAATATCAACACAATAAGACAAGTAACACTCAAGTACTTGAAGATATGCTCTTACAGCCTCCAATTCCAATAAAAACATAGTGCTCAATCACGTAGCGAAATCCTATGGCGTATAGCCTTTAAAATTTAGTCTATTAATTTCATCAAAAAAGAAGGTGCTATCTTAGAATAAGATGAAAATTTACTGAACAATAAAATGAACAACTCAAATGTGATCATGCAATTAGCATGAAAAACTTGAATGATAGCTGATCGTTTACATCACCATTTAGGTTTAAACAACCAAATGAAATGAATCAAACCTTGGATTGTAAACCGATCGTCTATAAGCATCAAAACTTCATCAGCCATTACGAGCTCTGTGTTGCTATCTCTCATTTACCTGAAAATAAATCCCATTTTGTCAGTTAAATTTGAATATGTTAGCTCCACCAGTGGCTTGTAAATATTTGTGCAACAAAACAAGGCTATATTCATTTTATAGATATTTTTTGCAGAAATTATGATCTAAACAATCAAAAAATATAATATACTTAACAAAATATGTTGAGTATATAACATGAAAATATCCTTACTCATATCCTCACTTCCTACACAGAACACAACCACACGCATGAGAGTATGGCGATCGCTGAAGGCAAGTGGGGCCGCAACCCTTAGAGATGGCGTCTATATCCTCCCTATGGCTCATAGCGACAAATTTGATCCTATCGTTCATGATGTTGTTTCAGAGCAAGGAACGGCCTATGTATTTAACGCTGAGTCGGTTGCAAATTTGGATATTGTGACTATTTTCAGTCGAAAAGAAGAATATGATGCTCTTTATAAACAATTAATAGAGTTAAAAGATCGCTTAACTCAAGATGAAAAGAAAGAGTTACTCAAGCAAGTTCGTAAACTCAGAAAAGGGATCAATGCACTTGTAGATATTGACTATTATCCAGATGAGACTCAAGCACAGGTCCTCAATGAACTTTCATTATTGGAACTCGCAATTGCACGTCTAGGTGAAGTCAATGAACCCAAAGCAAGACAAGCCTACATTCAAGTCTTAAACAAAGCGAACTATCAGAATCAATGTTGGGCAACCCGACAAAGACCTTGGATTGATCGCTTAGCTTCTGCATGGCTAATTAAGACTTTTATTGACGCCACACCTACATTTATTTGGTTAGAGCATCCAACTGACTGCCCAGAACACGCATTAGGATTCGATTTTGATGGCGCAAGATTCAGCCACATCAATCACTGGGTCACCTTTGAAGTGCTTTTACATAGTTTTAATTTAGAAACACCAGCACTCCAAAAAATTGCTGAAATTGTGCATTACCTTGATGTGGGTGGGATTGAACCGCCTGAAGCAATAGGGATTGAAAAAGTCATGCAAGGTCTTCGAAGCCAAATAAACAATGATGACCAACTATTTGAATTATCTAATCATATATTTGATGGCTTATACGCCAACCTATCCAGAGAATAATCATGCAACACGAACAGATTCCCTCCCCAGAAACAGACATCCAAACTGTTTCATTTTGGCAAGCCTTTCTGTTTTGGCTTAAATTGGGGTTTATTAGTTTTGGGGGACCCGCAGGTCAAATCGCGGTCATGCACCAAGAACTGGTTGAACAAAAGCGTTGGATTTCAGAGAAGCGATTTTTGCATGCACTTAACTATTGTATGCTCTTACCAGGCCCTGAAGCACAACAATTAGCAACTTATATCGGTTGGTTAATGCATAGAACCGTCGGTGGTTTAGTTGCTGGGATTCTTTTTGTACTACCATCGCTATTTATTTTAATTGGTCTTTCATGGGTTTATGTGAAATTTGGTGATGTACCCATTATTGCTGGCCTCTTTTACGGCATTAAACCTGCTGTTGTTGCTATTGTTTTTCATGCGACGCATCGAATCGGCAGCCGATCACTTAAAAATAAATTCTTATGGCTGATTGCAGCTCTTTCATTTATTGCTATATTTTTCTTCAACTTACCCTTTCCTTTAATTGTGCTCTCTGCCGCAATCATTGGTTATCTAACCAGTAAAAAATATCCAAACCTATTTTCTAGTGGAAACGCACACCAGCAAAGTAAAAAAGATTATGGTCGTGCTTTAATTGATGATGATACTCCTACACCTGAACATGCAATCTTTAGCTGGAAACGTTTGGGCAGTATTCTGCTCATTGGTGGTCTACTGTGGTTTATTCCAATCCTGAGCCTAAGCTTAACGCTGGGATGGGATCATACTTACACCCAAATGGCTTGGTTCTTCACTAAAGCAGCCCTGCTCACCTTTGGTGGTGCCTATGCAGTATTGCCTTATGTTTATCAGGGTGCTGTGAGCTATTACAGCTGGTTAAGTCCGACTCAAATGATAGATGGTTTAGCACTAGGTGAAAGTACGCCGGGTCCTTTAATTATGGTTGTCGCATTTGTTGGATTTTTGGGAGCATTTAACCAAGCACTCTTAGGCTCAGATCATCTATTCTTAGCAGGAGCTATTGGAGCAACGCTTGTCACTTGGTTTACTTTCCTTTTTTCTTTTGTTTTTATCTTGGCTGGGGCACCGATTATCGAATCAACACATAATGAGCTTAAATTTACAGCCCCGTTAACTGCAATTACAGCGGCTGTGGTTGGTGTGATTCTAAACCTTGCCCTATTTTTTTCTTATCATGTACTTTGGCCAACAGGATTTAACGGCTCTTTTGATGTTGTTGCTGCACTAATTGCATTTGCAGCCCTGATTGGACTGTTCTATTTTGAGCTTAAAGTCATGTATGTCCTAGCAGCTTCAGCGTTAATTGGCTTGCTTTGCTTTACATTTCTTTAATGCATTTAGACTGAATAAATGTGATCTTTTGTGGGATTCAATGCAATCAATCCCACAAAACTTTTTATATCCTCATCACTGCTACGGATATACAGCAACTTCATTTTAGTAGCTCTCTTTCTCGTCCTTAGTTTTTCAACACGCTTCCAAGATAATAAAGCTCATCTCCATGTCTGCTCATAACTCAGTCATGATTTGTTTTATAGAACCATTTTTCCCATTGCTGAATTAGCCTTACGCATGGCGGAAACTCCTTTTCAATAAGGACAATTTCTTCCTTGGTAAACTTCGTCCCAAGCATGATTTCCCCCCAGTTAAGCAAACCTGGTATTCAACTTCGAACTTGAACTAAAGCTATTTGAACAATATCACACTAGTTAGTGCTTTCTAAACAAAGCCTGACCCTCAAACGTTAAAACCCTATTATTTTTTATTCTCTTTCTTCACAGTAACTAACATTCTTAATAACACATCATCTCTCCCCCGACTGGGCTTTGGAACAGTGAGATACATAGCTCAAAAGTAAAGAAGATTAATATGAGAATTCTTAACTGATCAATATTGCCCTATTTACTAAGTTTTTCACTGTAGCTCAATCAAAGAATTGTTTTTATAAATTCGTGTTAAAACTCATTTTAGAAACACGACATCATGATTTTCAAAAATAATATTGAGTAAAAAAATTATCTCACTCTAATAAGAAAAGCAGCGAAATCGCTGCTTTTCTTTTAGGTATTTCTATGTTCTACAAAACAATTAAAATAATAATACCCAGTATGATCCTATACCAAGCAAAGACTCTCAAGGTATGTTTTTCAACAAACCGCACCAGTGCTTTGACAACAAATAATGCTGAAATAAACGCAGCAATAAAGCCCAACACAATACTGACCATGTTATCTTGAGTCAGCACATCTGCGTTACGGACTAAGTCAAATGTCGCAGCACCGAGCATCGTAGGCATCGCCAAAAAGAACGAAAACTCTGTCGCTGCTTTTCTAGAGAGCCCAGCAAACATACCACCGACAATGGTGGCACCAGAACGCGATGTACCTGGAATCATGGCAACGCATTGTGCACAGCCCACCAGCAGTGCCTGCTTAAAAGTAATCTGTGTGGCTTCTGTAGTTTTATGCTCAAATTGCTTTGATTCAACCCAAAAAATAATCAAGCCCCCAATAATCAAAGCAACAGCTACCACCATCGGGCTAAATAAAACCTGCTTAATAAAATCAACAGCAAACACACCAATAATGACCGCAGGGAAGAAAGCGATCATGACACTTGTTGCAAAGTGACGCGCTTCTCGATCACCACTAAAGAAGCCTTTTAATAAATCTAAAATTTTCTTGCGGTATAACCAACATACCGCAAGAATAGCCCCCAATTGAATTACGACTTCAAAAACTCGACCATCATCGGAATGGAAGTTAATGATATGCCCAAATAAAATCAAATGCCCTGTACTTGAAATAGGCAGGAACTCAGTCAGTCCCTCAATGAAGCCCAAGAAGAGCGCTTTTAAAAATTCAATGTTTTCCATGCTTTAACCAAATTAAAAATATTGTATTCATCATGCTTAATTGAATAGCCAAATAGGAAAAATCTACATTTCTTATTTAAAACATCAACCCATCAAGTCTAGTTCACCAGCATAAATAGCGACTATTTTAAAGTCGTAAATATTAATACAATCTTAAAAGTTTTAGATAGTGCGTTTGTTTATTTTAAAAGACTATTTTTTCTTCATTGTCCATGCGATAAAAAACACCAAAAAACTCTAATAAGTCAAACATATAAAAGGCGCCTTGCACTCTTTTATATGTTTGCTTAAACATGCCCTGTATTTCATCTATTCTGTATTTTTACGATTCTATATAAATAGCTTTCAACATCCGCATGAAAGTATTTCAACTAATGAATGCAACCATGTCATGTTGTCAGTCAACACTACAAAAGAGGACGGAAAGATCTAAACCACAGACTTACTCTCAATGAGGCTTATATATACAACCTGTTTGGGTCTTAGAATAATCAACCCATGACACCGTTTGAAAATACTTTTTGTCTTAACCGCAACGAAACGCCAACCAAAGCAATTAAAACAGGAACTTCAACCAAGGGGCCGATCACCGTAGTAAAAGCAACAGGCGATGCTAAACCGAAAGTGGCAATTGCAACAGCCAAAGCCAATTCAAAGTTATTACCAGCAGCAGTGAACGAGATAGCTGTAGTTTTCGGATAATCATTCCCCATCCATTTGCTCATAAAGAAGCTGATAAAAAACATCACAACGAAATAAATCGTCAAGGGAATAGCAATACGTAAAACATCCATCGGTAAGCTCACCACATCATGCCCTTTGAGGCTAAACATGGCTACAATCGTGAACAAGAGGGCCAGTAAACTTAAAGGACTAATTTTCGGTAAAAAAGTAGTTTGATACCACAACAAGCCTCTAGCTTTCACTAAAACCAAGCGCGTAATAAACCCGAGGAAGAATGGAATCCCCAAATACACCAGTACGGCATGGGTAATAGTCCAAAAATCAACATGAATCACCTGTCCCGCAATGCCGAAATAAGGCGGTAAAAAACTCAGGAATAACCATGCGTAGGTACTAAAAAACAAAATTTGGAAAATACTGTTAAATGCAACCAAAGCGGCTACGTACTGATTATCTCCACAGGCCAAACCATTCCAAACCAAGACCATCGCAATACAACGAGCTAAACCAATCAAGATTAAACCTGTCATATATTCTGGATAGCTATGCAAAAAAAGAATAGCCAAAGCAAACATCAACACGGGAGCAATAATCCAGTTTTGAACCAACGATAGTATCAGTGTTTTCTTGTCTTTGAAGACGTCAGGGAGTGCTGCATAATCCACTTTTGCAAGCGGTGGATACATCATCAAAATCAATCCCATCGCAATAGGAATATTGACTGAATTTACACGCATGTTATCCAACGCTATAGAGGCTTGTGGGAAAAAAACACTTATAGCAATTCCCAACCCCATAGCGACAAAAATCCACAACGTCAAATTACGATCTATAAAAGACAACTTTTGCTGAACCATAATGTTCTCATTCAATCTCTGAATTTGTTGGATAAGCGCAATGGATTTTGTATCAGATACATGCGCTATATCTCTTAACAATCAAACATCTAAACGATGCTTCACCTATATTTACTCACAGCAACTCTGTGTAGCTCGTTCTTGTATAACTACAAACTGACTCGTTGGATGTGTAATCAAAATATTGAGAACCTCCTGACACCACATGGGTAATTGTGGATGGATACTGTAGTACACCCACTGACCTTGACGTCGATCTTGCAATAGCCCTGAAGAACGTAATAAAGCTAAATGTCGAGAAATTTTAGGCTGGCTAAGCTGTAATTTTTCAGTCAGGTCACAAACACATAACTCTTTATTCTTCGCGACTAAAGCCACAATATTAGAACGTGTTTCATCGGATAAGCATTTGAAAAAACTAACTTGATCCATTTTCATTTCTCTTTGATATATCCAAAATAAATTTCTAGTTCACACGTTGCCCATCTTGATCAATCACTTGCTCACCATCTTCTTTGCTAAACGCGCCCTTTTGTGGCCGGGGCAGAATTTCTAAAACCACTTCTGAGGGACGACTTAATCGGGTGCCTAATTCTGTCACCACAAAAGGACGATTAATTAAAATCGGATACTGAAGCATAAAATCTAACAATTGTTCCTCAGTCCAATCTTCACGCTCTAAGCTCAACTCACGATAAGGTTCAACATTCTGACGAATGGCTTCTCTAAGCTCTAAACCTGCATCTGATATGAGCTGAATGAGTTCTAGTTTCGATGGAGGTGTCAGCAAATATTCAATGATTTCAGGTTCAATTTGTGCATTACGAATGAGCGCTAATGTATTACGCGATGTCCCGCAGTCGGGGTTGTGATAAATCTTAACTTTTGATGTATTCGTCATGCCAACAAACTCTGCCTATCATTTCAGCACAGTTATATATGTATATTCATATATATGCAATTCCATATATAAAATATCTAACTAAATATAGAAATAAAACCATGCAAGTTGAATCATTTTTCAAGGTCCGTGTTAAAATAAGATTAAACCCAATTGTGTGAGGTCAAGCCATGGAAACCTTCATGATTCTGTTGATTTTAATGATTATTTTGATTTTACTGGTTATATTTTATAAAAAGAAAAAATGAGCCATGTTATTGGGATGCTCTAGTCTCAGTTGCACAATGAATCAACTTATCCAGTGTCTGTAAGAGAGCAAGCGCTCTCTTATTCAAAGTACAGACTAAATCACCTTACACCCACTAGTTATCAGTCATAGATAGGGCTTAATGCACTGGCTAAATCCCCTGTGCCTGTCAATGCAGATACTTGTCCATCCAAAGGCTGACTGAACTCGATACGCTGAATACAGGCTGCACGCTCAGCGGAGAATACAGGGATTTGACTCATGGCAAACTCAGACAATGAGGTAATAGTCAGAGAGGGATTCACACCTAAGTTGCCAGGTACGATTGAACCATCTATCACTCTTAAGTTTTGATAACCAAATACTTGACCCGTAAAGTCCACCACACCATTGTTACGATCATTCCCCATCGCCACACCACTCATAATATGTGCTGTCATCGGTGTCCCTAATAAAATTTCGGTCAATGCTGAACCTGGTTCACCGCCTAGCTTCTCAGAAAATAGCTTCGTAGCTTTTTCAGCCGCAGGAAAAGATACGGTGAGTGGCGTATCGTTTGGCTTTTGTACCGCACTAATGCCATTTCTAAACAAGCGATACCACTTTCTACGCCATTCTAGGTGAATAAAGGCTTCAGACTTCTGCATTACCAAGAGTAAAACTGAACTTCGGGCTTTCCCTTTTGGACGCAAAACTTTATAAGTTTTCAATGGATGCAACAGCGTATTGAGTAAAAATTTCACAAT
The DNA here is from genome assembly GCF_055632855.1 of Acinetobacter sp. SW-226. Classification (NCBI taxonomy): domain Bacteria; kingdom Pseudomonadati; phylum Pseudomonadota; class Gammaproteobacteria; order Moraxellales; family Moraxellaceae; genus Acinetobacter; species Acinetobacter sp. SW-226. The sequence goes on from NZ_CM145752.1 coordinate 2,745,804, forward strand.
ACGCATAAAGCCTTGTCCTGTAACCATCGGAACATAAGGCACATAAATCCAAGAGCCATCTGAACCTTCTGGAAAACGGGTCACTTCAATATTGGTATCTGCATCTACTGAAATGAACGAGCTGATCGCGACACCATCATCCAATTTTTCACGAGTATTGTTTGCTGTGGTCAGCGTTTCTGAATTGGTGCGAATTTCCTGCCCCAATAACGGTGAAATGTTTGGTAGTGTTTTATACTGATCACGCATTTTTAATAATAGCGGTACAGTCCCCATGACTCCCGCAGACAGCACCACACCTCGACTGCGTAAGCTATATTGACGAACTTGTTTTCCTAAGGTTTCTTTGACGATGATTTCATAACCTGCACGACCATCTTCACTTAAAGGAATGATCTTTAGAACTTCCGAACTAGGCCGGATTTCAACCCCATTACGCTCCGCAAAATACAGGTAATTTTTCATAAGCGTATTTTTCGCATTATTGCGACAGCCCAACATACAACTACCGCAGTAGTTACAAGTTTGGCGATCAGGTCCTGCACCATTGAAATAAGGGTCTTTGACCAGTTTTTGCTTTTTTCCGTCAGATTGTGGGAAGAACACCCCTGTATTTACTGTTTTAAATGAACGTGCATAACCCATTTCAGCTGCAACTTGCTTCAAAGTCTCATCAGCCACGTTAGTATAAGTATTATTGGCTGTACCTAACATGCGCTGTGCCAATCCATAAAAAGGCATTAGCGTTTCCTTCCAATCAGCACGAATCTTGGTCCATGCTACAGACTCAAATACCTCATCTGGTGGAATTAAATGCACATTGGCATAAATTTGTGACCCTCCACCAACACCAACGCCATGAATAATTGTGGTTTTATTGGTAAAAGTGAATTGTAATGTACCTTTAAACCCCAACTCAGGTACCCACAGATAATTTTTAGTATCTAAGTTCGTTTCAGGAAAATCTTGATCGCCTCGTCTCAAGCCCTTTTCTAAAATCAGAACCGTATTGCCTTTTTCACTCAAGCGTAATGCACTGACTGATCCACCGAAGCCCGAACCAATCACAATTTGGTCATAGTCAAAATCCTGATCATTCATCCTATTAACTCCTTTAATAGTTTTATTCTTTTGTTTTTAAATACAACGATCTCTTCGCTTCAAACTGTCCAGATTGAAGCGAATATGTGTATAAGTTTTAAACTGACTCGCTTATGACTTAATACGAATCAAAAGGTTCAATAACCAATTGGCAAATTTTCCATAAGGAGGAGCTAAAAACTTCAAACTCGAAAAACCCGCCTGATAAAACACAGGGCGCATTTTTGAAAAAGTCAAAAAGCCTTCATAACCGTGATAATGTCCCATCCCGCTGGCACCAACGCCACCAAACGGCAAGTCATGTTGTCCAACATGAAATAATGCATCATTGACCGAAACCCCGCCCGACATAACTCGGCTAATATAAAACTCAACTAATTTTTTATTATGACTAAATGGATAAAATGCCAATGGTCGATCACGCTGAATAATATAGTCCACGACCTCTTCAGGCTTTTGATAGGTTTTCACCATCAAGATTGGACCAAAAGTTTCGCGGGTATCAATTTCCATCCCATCATTACTGTTCAAGACCAAAGTCAGTGGAAACTTTCGCGTCGTAGCATCCGGTTCTTGTTGGTTCAAATTAATCAGACTTGCGCCCTTAGCTTCGGCATCTGCAAGTGTATGCACTAAGCGTTGGTAAGCACGCTCATCAATAACAGACGTATAGTCGTGACTATGAATATCTGGGACATGCGCTTTTACCCATGCCGTTGCCGTATGGATGAATGCTTGCAACTTCGTCTCATGTACAAAAACATAATCCACATTGGTACAGATTTGCCCCGCATTAAACTGTTTGACAAACAGAATCCGTTCGACCGCTTTTTCCATAGGGTACTCAGGATCAATCACCGCAGGGGATTTCCCCCCCAATTCCAAAGTCACAGGAGTCAAGTTTTGTGCTGCCGCAGCCATGACTTTACGCCCGGTTGCACCAGAACCTGTAAAGATCAAATGATCGAACGGAAGCTTTGAAAAAGCGATTCCCACCTCTCCGGTTTCATCGAAAATTTGCAATTTCTCAGCTTTAAAATATTTAGGGCTGAGCTCAATCAGTAGTTGGGCCAAATGCCTTGAATTTTCAGACATTTTGACCATAGCTGTATTACCTGCTGCAAATACCGCAGAGAGTTGAGAAAACATCAAATTAATCGGAAAATTCCACGGTACGATCACGCCAATCACACCCAATGGTTGTGGAATTACACGGTTCTTTGCACCAAAGTACAGGCTATGATCGACATGACGGCTTTGTACTTTGGTCCACTGTTTTAAGTGTTTGATACTTCCATTAATGTCATCAGTAACAGTAATAATTTCAGCCAATAACGTTTCATGACGTGAACGGTTACCATAATCCTGATTTAAAGCATCAATAATCGCTTCACGATGATTATTAATCAGCGCTTTTAAATTCAATAAGTGCTGTTTTCTTTGTGCAAGGGTTTCAATGCCTTGCTCAAGAAAGTGACTGCGCTGTAATTTGAAAGCATTGTGTAGTGTCTGTTCCATCACTGTTTGCTCGATATGAGACTGAGCCGTAAGTTGCATAAGCGTTCCTTATTAACAGCTAAAAAGTGGTGATTTACTGGTCGTCGATTAGGTTAAGCTGAACTCTCATCCTACTTTATCAAATTACTTGAAATTGGCTTGACTTTTTAGGACACTTATTTGATCTTTCAGGACAATATGGAACATTGTTATGGCCAGCTATATTCGTGCAGCCAGCCTTGGTGGATTTGAAGAACTCGTCCGAAGCTATGATGTAAATCCTATTGAAATTTTAAAAGACATTGGGATTTTACCTTCTTTACTTCGAGATCCCGATGCGTTTATTCATTATGATCATTATTTAAGTTTATTAGAAAAAGCAGCTTTCGTGTGCCAAGAAGAGTGCTTTGGCCTAAAACTCGGTGCACTGCAAAATATTAGTACTATTGGCTTAATTGGTGTGTACATGTCACGACAGCTAAGCATTTTGGAGGCGCTAAAAGTTGCCCAAAAATATGTTTACCTACATGCTGAAGGAATTGTATTTCAAGTAACCCGCTATAATGCGCAGACATGTAGACTCAACTTTGTCCGTCTAAATGACTACAACATCGACATGCCACAAAAGTCACAACTCGCAATTTGTCTAGTCAGCAATATTCTCAAGGATTTAATCGGGCCACCTTGGTATGCAGAAAAAATCTGCCTAAAACAAAGAGCACCTCAACACAGCGCGCATGTTTTTAAAGAACATTTTCCCTGTGAAGTTGAGTTTGAAAAAGATGAAGATGCTCTGTACTTCCCAGCAGCATTTTTAACGCTTAAACCCTATAATTTCAATGAAGATTTAGTCGATCAACTGATTCTACAGCGCCTTGAGATGCAAAGCAGTACCAAGGCAGATGATCAACCCCTTCTCATTGAAAGCTCCATTCGTATGTTAATGGCAACTGGTGATTGTAGTATTGAAAATATCGCATTGTGTCTGGGGATACATCCCAAAAAACTACAACGCACCTTAAAGCAACAAGGGACCAGCTATCGCGATTTGCTCGAAAATGTTCGTAAAAAAGAAGCTCTGCGCATGATTGACGCAGGTAATATTAGCTTAACAGACATAGCCTTACAGTTAGGCTATGCCGAGCTGTCAATTTTTAGTCGGAACTTTAAAAACTGGTTTGGCTATCCAGCAAATGAATGGAAAAATAAAGTGAGAAGTCATCTAGAATAACTTCTCACTTTCATTGGAATTCAAAATGAGTATGTGACAGGTTAACCCTACACATTAAAGTCCATTTTTTATTTTTTAGGGAAAACAAAAGAAGCAATCAATCGTGCTCCCCAACCTTTAGGGCTAGCATCATGATCATCCGCCCAATATCTCGCACCCGCACCAACACTGATCAACTGCCCATTTAGATTAATAACTTTTGTAACAGTAAGATTTACTGGCATTGTGGCCTCTTCAGAATTCCAATCATAGGTTGTTTCTGTATTTAGACCCACGGTCGTACTGTTCGGGTAGGTATAACTTACAAAAGGTTGCACAAAAGTACTACTGATGGCATCCACGTCATCATCATGTTCTACTCCCCAAATATGGTTTGCCAAAGCACCCACTGTCCAACCATGTGTTTGTTTCAAAATAACAAAAGTCGGTCCAAGTCCATATTGATCTGCACCCAAAGTTTTTTCTGAGGCTGTCGGAAGTAATATCGCTGGACCAACTCCCCAGGTAATTCCACTCTCAGAAGTTTTCGAAGGAGAGAAAAATAGACTTTGTACAATATCACCTACCCCCCAATCATCCTCAAGGTTTGATTCGTTATAGACTTGATAAGTCACAGGTAAAACTGTACGTGAAATCAAATTCCAATTTTCATTTAACTCAATCGGTATTACAGGCTGAATATTCAGTTGATAACGTTCAATATTCTCAGCTGCACCAATATTCTCATCGTAATTAAACTGAAAAGGTACGCTCACCAGATTTGCAACAGGATTTGACAATTGCTTTGCTAAATCTGCATCATCGGCAAAAGCTTGAGAGTTACAAAAGACACTGCATACCATTAAGGAAAGTAATATTTCTAGCTTTCTGTTTCTCATAGAAAAATGATTCATATACCGAATGCCCCTTTATAATTTATGGATATTATTGAGTTATAACAAATACTTGCTCTTTTTCTACTAACTACACTGACTCAACCAGCACATACGGCTCTTTGAATGAATATCAAAGCTTCCGTATCCCACTGATTAAATATGCCTAAATTTTTAATATTATAAATTTTGAATCTTATAGGACTTACGCACTATTACTTATAGATTCTCTGTGGTAGCAGATGATTTTTATCGAGAATAAAGTCATCAATGAAGTTTTTGATAATTGGTCTAAATAATTTCTTCTGCCAACGATATATATTTTCAAAGATCCGCTCAAACTGGTTCTTTTGTATCTCAACGTAGGCCATCAAGGCTGAAAAAATATGATTCAAAATCAGTTTAGATCGTCTTACTTGAAACTTTTCAATATGACAAACCTGTTTAATCACCCGGTGATATTGCTCTATTTTCCAATGACTTGAATGTAATTCATGAAAACCTTCAAAGGACAATAAATCATCTTCATCTTGATGCACAATATAAAACCTCTGCTGTTCTTTTAACTGAGTCTTAAATAATTGTACAAAGCCAAAATCTTTGAGCCAGATCACTTGACCCTGATGGAAATCTGGCAATAAGCGCAGTTGAAACCATTGTCCTTTTTCTGGGGAAACCTTACGGTTACAGTCGATACCAAACATAAATCGAATACCATATTTTCTTATGGTTTTTAGATTTCCAGTCGATGAATACCAACTATCACCTGTAATAAATTGAATCTTTGCACCCCAACTGAGTACTTCACTTAACATATCCATAAAGTAATCATTCTTGGTTTTACTTTCAGATTTGTCATAAATTCGGAAATTAATTGGAATATTTTGACCATTTCGATCTGTCGCATACAAGGTAATGAGATTAATACCCTTGACGGATCGGTGGTGTTTGCCTGACCAAAAATAGCTAACCAAGTCCATATGTTGACTATATGGTTTATCTAAAACAGTATCATCAATACTGACTATAAGTTTATTATTATCAATATGTTGAATTGATTCTTGATATAGGTCGTGAGGTGTGTAGTCTTCACGCTCTAGAAAGCGATTTACACTATCATGCGAGATATTATAAGTCTCGGCAAGTTGTGTGCAGCTAATAGAGTTCGGTTCTGTCATGAGAAAGCCCATATAAATGGGTAATGTACAAGTTGCTGTAGAAGCATGTTTAATTCGTCTGATCACAGATACTTTATAAAGTATTTTAATACTTTTTTGAATCCGTCAATGCGTAAGTCCTATCTTATTACTTTGCTTATTGGATTAAAGCTTAGTTTTTTATAGCACAATTCATAATAGCTGCAACAGTTTTTAACCTTGGTTTCATTATAGTAAATTGATTGCAGAAATAAGTGCTTAGTCCGTGTTTATATAAAAAGGCTTGAATCATAAATAATTTTTAGGTGAAACACATAAACATCAAATAAAAATCTGTATTTGGCGCCACGAAGCTTATTTATTTCTTATTTTTATGCTTATTTTTTAACCAAAAGAAAATTTTATATTTCAAATTATATATTTATATTTTTCATTAACTTAAGTTTAAAAAATATGTTTTTTTAGTATAAAAACTCTATTGTGATCACTTTTTGAACTGATTAGTTATATCTAGAGCATTTACTCTTATTTTAATTGTGCTATTTTTGTGACATGGAGTAACAAATGATTTCGGTAAAACGATTTCTCCAAAAGCCAAAAAACATAAACACAAAATGAGCAAAAACATTTGCATTTGCACCTCAAGGAAAGACGTAGAATGAAATTAAAGACATTAACGACAGCAATGATTTTAGCAACTGTACCAATGACGGGGGCATTTGCCGCTGCACTCGATCGTTCAGGTCAGTCTATCTCAGCATTCTTACAACCAGGCAACTACTTTGAAGCAGGTATTTCTGTATTAGATCCAGATGTATCTGGGAAGGCTATTTCAACTGCTGGTGGCGGCAATCTTTCTGACATGGGAGATGATTACTACTTCCCCTCAGCTGCTCTTAAATTACAAGTAACAGACCACTTCTCATTTGGTTTGATCTATGACCAACCATTTGGTGCTGATGCTGCATACTCAACAAGTGACCCACTTGTTGGTCTCAATACAGGTTTGTTACACTTAAACGGTGAAGCAACTGAAGTAGAAGTTGACACTCAAAGTTTGTCTATGATTTTTGGTTTCCAGCCAAATGAAAATTTCAACATTTATGCTGGTCCTGTTTATCAAACAATTAAAGGTAATGTTCAATTACGTGGTGCGGCATATGGTTCAGCTAACGGCCTTGGCTTATATAATGCTGATTTAGATGAAGATGGTGCAGTTGGCTGGTTAGCTGGCTTTGCTTATCAAATTCCTGAAATTGCTTTAAAAACATCTATCACTTATCGCTCTGAAATTGACCACAAAGCATCTGCTCGCGAATATGGTCAAAGTAACGTATTAGCATTTGTTGGCAGTAGCCCTGTTTACGATGTAGCAACAGATGCAAATATTACAACTCCCCAATCTGTTAACCTTGATTTCCAAACAGGGATCATGGCAAATACAGTTGCCTTTGCAAATGTACGTTGGGTGAATTGGAAAGACTTTTCTATTGACCTAAAACAATTCGGAACTGTTGCAGATACTCTAGGTGCGCTAGGCCAGACTCCAGACAACCCAAATGGCTTTGATATTGTTGGTTATACTGATGACCAATGGTCAGCAAACGTAGGTGTAGGCCGTAAATTTAATGATCTATGGGCAGGTAATATCTCTGTAGGTTGGGACTCTGGTGCAGGTAATCCTATATCAACTCTTGGCCCAACTGAAGGTTACTGGAATGTTGGCTTAGGACTTCAATATAGTCCAACACCTGCAACCTTTATCGCTGGTGGTGTTAAATACTTCTGGTTAGGCGATGCAAAAGCGCAAGTCGCATCTAACTTTGGATCAGATACTTATGTTGCAGAATTTAATGACAATGATGCTTTAGCTTATGGCTTAAAAATCGGTTACAAGTTCTAATTACTAATACTGAAAAAACCATCTGCAAAGATGGTTTTTTCATTTTCAACAATGACACCTACGCTCTTTTTTATACACTTGTGATTCATTTGAGCAACAAATAAACACTTAAACATTTTGCATAATATTCAATCAGCCACTCAGCATTTAAAAATAAATCCATATAAATCATAAAATTAATATTTTTTTTTAGTGTTTTTACTCTACACAAGTATATTTTTTAACTTTTCAGTTCATTTTACAACCGTAGTTGAGCATTTACTCTTTTTGTATTTATGTTACTTTTCGTGCCAATCACTTACATAAAGCTACAACAAGGAATGTTCCCTATGAAGCTTACAGCTCTTCGCTCGGCTATTTTGCTCAGCTTAATCCCAACAACTTCTGTCATAGCTGGCGGTCTAGATCGATCTGGGCAATCAATGTCTGCTTTTTTTCAATCGGGCAACTATGCTGAAGCTGGTTTTACAGTAATTGATCCAACTGTAGAAGGTACCTCTACAGTTGTTAAAGATGAAAAAATCAGTGATATGGGAGGTGATTACTACTTCCCTTCTGCAGCGATTAAAATACAGCCAACCGATAATATTTCACTAGGATTATTATATGATCAGCCTTTCGGTGCTGATGCAACCTACTCATCAACAGCAGGTACATTTGGTAATGGTACGGAAGGAACTTCTGTTGAAGTTGATACTCATAATCTAACAGCGCTGATTGGTTACCAACCCAACCAAAACTGGAATTTTTATGCAGGCCCCGTATATCAAACAGTTGAAGGAAAAGTTTCATTACGTGGTGCCGCATACGGTGGTACTCGTTTATTAGGTGGCTACGACATAGATCTCAAAGAAGATGATGCTTTCGGTTGGATCGCAGGTGCCGCATACTCTATCCCTGAAATTGCACTTAGAGCTGCTGTCACTTATCGCTCTGAAATCAAACATGAACTTGATACTTCAGAAACATTTGCCCTAGGTGCTGTTGTTCGTCCTAACTCAAACACAGAAGTTGTTACACCTCAGTCTGTAAACATTGATTTGCAATCAGGTGTCGCTAAAGATACTTTAGCTTTTGCAAATATTCGCTGGGTACATTGGGATCAATTTGCAGTTAAGCCAACATATTTAGCTGCTGCAACACAAGCTGCAAGAGGTAAAGCACAAAATCTAATCGACTATTCAGATGATCAGTGGTCTATTACAACAGGTCTTTCTCATAAGTTTAATGATAAATGGGCTGGTTCAGCTTCTGTTGGTTATGACTCTGGAGCAGGTAACCCTGTTACGACACTTGGCCCTGTAGAAGGAAACTGGAGTATTGGATTAGGCGCTCAATATAGCCCTGCACAAAGCTATTTCATTGCTGCTGGCGTACGTTACCTATGGTTAGGTGATGCAGATGCACAAACAGGTGGGAATGTTGTTGGTAGCTTTGAAGATAACAGCGCCCTTGCATATGGTATGAAAATTGGCTATCGCTTTTAATTAATCTATGTTAACTAACATTGAATTCAATGAAAAATGGCGCTAATTGCGCCATTTTTTATTATTTTAAAATCAATATATTAAGCAGGAATATCACGAACTGAAGCATTACGAATTGCCTCTTTTAAAGCTGCATAACCATGAATTGCAGGGAATTGTGGGAATTCTTTAATCACGTTTTCTGGTGCATCAAACAAAAAACCTTTATCCGCTTCACCCAGCATAGTGGTGTCATTATAAGAATCACCTGCGGCAATCACACGGTAATTTAGTCCATGCAATGCTTTAACTGCTTCACGTTTTTGGTCAGGTTGGCGCAGCTTATAGGTTGTAATCATACCCTTTTCATCAGTCTCTAACTTATGACAAAAAATCGTTGGCCAGCCCAGCTGTTTCATTAATGGGTGCGCAAACTCATAGAAAGTGTCTGACAAAATAATCAACTGAAAGTGTGTGCGTAACCATTCAACAAATTCTTTCGCACCTGGAAATGGCCCCATTTCGGCAATCACTTCTTGAATATCATTTAAACCTAAACCATGTTCTTTTAATATATTCAAACGCTGCGTCATGAGCACATCATAATCAGGAATATCACGTGTGGTTGCTTCAAGCGCTTTAATGCCTGTTTTTTTAGCAAAGTTAATCCAAATCTCTGGAACTAACACCCCTTCTAGATCAAGGCAAACAACTTCCATGAATACTCCCTTTTATTTACGTGGAAAAATTTTGAACTATCATAGCTTAATATTTGTCTAATGCATTGCTGTTTTTTAAATCTATTTTTTTCATAAGCATTTATTTTTTAGTGATAAGTGGCTTATTTCAACTCTATTAAAATACACAGCAAATAACGTAATATAGGTCTTGTTAGATTCCAAGCCTATTGCCAGGATACTCATGACAACCATTCCAACTATTGATCTTGTTGATGCTCTCGCAGCTGAATATGCAGACAAATCACCAAGTGAAATTTTAGCACTTGCACTGAATCAAACGGGTGAAATTGCCATCTCGTTTTCAGGTGCAGAAGATGTCGTACTTATTGATATGGCTGCTAACTTAGGTAAACCTTTTCGTGTCTTTAGCTTAGACACAGGACGTTTACATGCAGAAACCTATCAATTTATCGAAACTGTGCGTAAACACTACAACATTAATATCGAAATTTGCTTCCCAGAAGCAGATGCCGTTCAAAAATTGGTCAATAAAAAAGGTTTATTCAGCTTTTATCAAGATGATCATAAAGAGTGTTGTGGTATCCGTAAAGTTCAGCCTTTACGTAAAAAATTAGCGACTTTAGATGGTTGGATTACGGGTCAACGTAAAGACCAAAGCCCAGGCACACGAACTGAGATTCCAGTTGTTCAAGCAGATGCAAGCTTTTCAGGCGTAGGCAAACAATTGATTAAATACAATCCTCTTGCCAACTGGTCCAGTGCCGATGTGTGGAGCTACATTCGCATGATGGAAGTGCCTTATAACCCATTACATGAACGCGGCTTTATTTCTATCGGTTGTGAGCCTTGTACACGACCAGTGCTACCAAACCAGCATGAGCGTGAAGGTCGCTGGTGGTGGGAAGAAGCTACGCACAAAGAATGTGGCTTGCATGCAGGTAATTTGAAAAAGTAAAGACTAAAACCACTGCTCAGCAGTGGTTTTTCGCAACTAATAGATACACACAAAGCGCTCCCATTCTTATAAAAAGTCGATATACTAACCTTAAGTTATATAATTCTAACAAGATTGCTCAGATAAGAGCCGTCAGATATTGCAGTGAGGCAATCTAGACTATGCGTCCATTACATCCGATTGACTTTATTTTTTTATCACTTGAAAAACGGCAGCAACCCATGCATGTCGGTGGATTATTCTTATTCCAAATCCCCGAAAATGCACCAGCCAGCTTCATTCAAAATTTAGTAGCGGATATTCGTAATTCAAAATCTATTCCTATCCCCCCGTTTAACAATAAACTGAATGGCCTATTTTGGGATGAAGATGAAGAATTTGATCTTGACCATCATTTTCGCCATATTGCACTTCCCAAACCTGGTCGTATCCGCGAACTCCTGACTTATATTTCACAAGAACACAGCAGTTTGATCGACCGTGCAAAACCATTATGGACCTGCCATATCATTGAAGGAATTGAGGGTAACCGTTTTGCCATGTATTTCAAAATTCACCATGCAATGGTGGATGGAATTGCAGGTATGCGGTTGGTTGAGAAATCCTTATCACATGATCCAAACATCAAAAGCATCGTACCGCCTTGGTGTGTTGAAGGACCACGCGCTAAACGCTTGAAAGAGGATAAAGCGAGTCGCTTTAAAAAGATTATGAATGGTGTGGTTGGACAGCTTGAATCTACCCCACGTGTCATGTATGAACTGTCTCAAACAGTGATGAAAGATATGGGGCGTAATCCCGATTACGTTTCAAGTTTCCAAGCGCCAAGCTCCATTTTAAACCAACGTGTCAGCTCTTCACGTCGCTTTGCAGCACAGTCTTTTGAATTTGACCGTTTACGCCATATCTCTAAAAGTCTGGGTGTCACAATTAATGACATCGTACTGGCTGTTTGTTCAGGCGCACTGCGGGAATATTTGTTATCGCAAGATGCGTTACCTAAAAAACCGCTGATTGCAATGGTTCCTGCATCTGTACGTGATGATGATTCATCTATGTCGAATCGTATTACGATGATCTTGGCAAACTTAGGCACACATAAAGAAGATCCATTAGAACGCTTAAACATCGTCCGTCGTAGCGTACAAAATGCAAAAGAAAAGTTCAAACGTATGAACTCAAATCAAATTTTGAACTATAGTGCATTTGTATATAGTGCGGCAGGTCTGAATATAGCCTCAGGCCTATTGCCTAAACGCCAAGCCTTTAATTTGGTGATCTCGAATGTACCAGGACCACGTGAGCCACTGTACTGGAACGGAGCACGTCTCGATGCATTGTACCCTGCTTCGATCATTTTAGATGGTCAGGCACTCAATATCACCATGACCAGTTATTTAGATAAACTTGAGGTCGGTTTGACTGCGTGTCGCAATGCTTTGCCGAAAATGCAAAACTTATTGACTCACTTGGAAGAAGAAATCCAACGTTTCGAAGCGATTGTGGGGGTTGAAAACCCAAAGTTACAAGCGGTCAGTTGATACCGCAGAACCCATTAGAAACTGAATAAATGACATAAAACTAAGGGGCTTCGATAAGCCCCTTAGTTTTTAATGCTACGACATTGTTTTAATAGTTGATGACATGCAGTTCGAATCATGGCAGTGGTAATTTGTACTTCCTTACCTTGCTCGTCCAAAATATATGCATTATGCGTCACTTTCGTATCCAATAAATGTTTCAAACTAGGTTGAATAATTGCTTCTCTAACACCCATATCACACCTCATTTGCTAAACCTATTTGGGAGAATAAGCTTTGGCTATTTCCGTGTTCCTAGTATTCAAAATCTACAGTCGAAAGTAAAATTTCAGTTGTAACAACTATTTAACCATATATTGTTACAATTTCAGCTCAGAATGATATCGTATTGCTCTTGCGTATATAAATTTTCAACCTGAAATTTAATCACACGACCAATAAAATGCTCCAGATCCGCGACTGCTGGCGCTTCTGCGGTTAACAAGCGGTCAATCACGGATGGATGAGCAACGACAGTAAAGCCAGTCTGAGACTGATACGCGCGTGTATAACGCATGATTTCTCGAAAGATTTCGTAACATACCGACTCTGCTGTTTTCACATAACCACGCCCCTGACAGGTCGGGCAAGATTCACATAATAAGTGTTCTAATGATTCACGTGTTCGCTTACGTGTCATTTCCACTAGACCCAGCTCTGATACCTGCGTAATTTTGGTTTTAGCATGGTCTTGCTCAAGCATCCGCTCAAACTGAGTCATCACTTCAGTACGATGCTCCTGCTCTTGCATGTCAATAAAGTCGATAATAATAATACCGCCTAAATTGCGCAGTCTCAGCTGACGAGCAATCACCTGTGTCGCTTCCATATTGGTTTTAAACACAGTGTCTTCTAAAGAGCGACCACCCACATAGGAGCCCGTATTGACGTCAATCGTGGTCATGGCCTCGGTCTGGTCAATCATCAAATAACCGCCTGACTTCAGCGCAACACGCGTTTGCAGAGCTTTTTGAATATCTTCTTCTACATTATATAAATCGAAGATTGGACGCTCACCCGGATAGTGAATCAAACGCTCTTTAATATTCGGCACAAATTCTTCAACAAACTCTTTGAGCTTGCCGTGAATTTCACGTGAGTCGACTGAAATTTTAGCGGTTTTTTCGCTTGCAAGATCTCGGATAATCCGCTGCGGTAAAGGTAGCTCTTCAAAAATTAACGATGGCACCGCAATACTGATCTGCTTGCGCTGGATAAACTCCCATAGCTTTGCCAAATAAGCCATATCTTGGGCAATGGCCGCTTCTTCAATACCATCTGCCGCAGTACGAACAATCACAGAACCTGGAAGCTTATGTTCTGCTTGAATTCGCTCAATCATAGAGCGTAAACGGTCACGCTCTGCCTCAGACTCTATTCGTTGCGAAACACCCGTATGGTTTCCATAAGGCATTAAAACCAAATAACGAGAAGGAATGGACAGATCTGTTGAAAGGCGGGCACCCTTCGTTCCCAACATATCTTTCATGACTTGAACAGTAAGAATTTGTCCCGGTTGCAAAAGCTCAAACACATTCGGAATCGGCTGATTACGTGGCCAAACCATATCATTGATATGCAAAAAAGCAGTTCGTGACAGTCCAATATCGACAAAAGCAGCTTGCATACCCGGAAGAACGCGCACCACTTTACCTTTATAAATATTACCCACTAACCCACGTTTTACCGTACGCTCAACAAATAACTCATTGACCGTGCCGTTTTCAATCAACGCGACGCGACATTCCATAGGCGTGACGTTAATTAATAACTCGTCAGACATAACAAACTCAAAACATTATAAAAAATCTTTTGAGACAGTTAATTTAGTGCCTTAACTGCCCGTAATAACTGTACCGTTTCATACAACGGTAAACCCACCACATTGCTATAGCTTCCCTCAATACGTGGAATATAACGTGCTGCAATGCCTTGTATGGCATAGGCTCCCGCCTTGCCAAGGGGTTCATGTGTTGCCCAATATGCTTCCATATCTTCAAGGCTTAAGTGCTGAAATTCGACTTCAGTACGAACTACTATACTTGAAATTTGTGCATTTGTACGAACACAAACACCTGTATAAACATCATGCTTACGTCCCGAAATTTTTTCCCACATTTCAAAAGCATGTTGTTTCGATTCAGGTTTACCCAAAATCTCTTGATCGACTCCTAAGCTGGTATCGGCAGCGATCACGATCGCATCTGGATAACGAACTTGCACAGCCTCAGCTTTGGCACAAGCCAGTCGCTCTACATAATGAGCGACCAATTCGCTTGTTTGTATCGACTCATCAATATCTGGGCTGTAAATATCAAAAACTAGGCCAAGCTGCTCAAGCAACTCACGACGGCGAGGCGAACTTGACGCTAAAATTAAATGCGCCATTTTTTTAGGAAGAAATATAAAATGGGAAAGGTCAAAACACTACTCAACAGGGGTTGCCAATGACGGGCAATCGAAAACTGCGCCCCGATCATAATTTGCGCGATCCATGTCATAAATAAATGCGCGACAACAGCCAAAGCCGTGATCACCCAGATATTTGCAAACGTCATAATCCGACGTTCTCGGGTTAAAAAGCGTGAGACAAAAGTAATCAGCACAAAACTGAGCGCATTTAAACCTAAGGGTGCATCGAGCAATAAATCGGTGAAAATACCCACAGCAAAGGCGAACCAAATTCCACACCATGTCGGCTGACACAGCACCCAAAACAGCATGACCATCATCATAAACAATGGACGCCAGCCAGAGAGCGTATAAGACAGTGGATAGACCATCAACACCGAAGCAATGATCACCGAAAAAATGATCGGAAATAGTGGATCACGCTGTTTGGCAGCACGAAGTTTAGCGATCGGCATGCGGTTGCTCCATCGCTAAAGAATCGGAAAATAACACAACGACATGATGTCCACCCGCTAGCTGTGCGGCAGGTACCACATCTATTTGAGCAAACTCACCTGAATTATGACGACTGATTTTTGAAATCGTACCCACCAAATAACCCGCTGGGAAATGCTCACCAAGACCTGAGCTATACACTTTTTCACCCACTTTAATTTCGGCACTGGTCGGGACATATTCCATTTTCAAATGCCCTAAATCTCCCGTACCCGAAACAATCGCTCGCATACCCGAGCGCTCTAAACGGACTGAAAGTGAATGTTCTTTATCTGAAAGCAACATCACACGGCTACTATGTGGATAGACATTGATAATCTGCCCCATAATGCCTTTGTCATCGAGCACCGTCTGCCCTACTTTTAACTGACTGTTGGCACCACGGTTAATCACAATAATATGACGCAGTGGATCGGCATCGGTTCCAATGACTTCTGCAATCTCCATACGACCATCAATGATTAACGGGGTATCTAACAAACCACGCAAACGGGTATTTTCCGCAGATAGTTCAGATAATTTTTGTAAACGTACCTGTGCCTGTAACAGTTCAGCTTGCATCGCGGTATTTTCACGGCGCAGTTGAGCCTCAGACTTGGTTTGTTGATTCAGCCACTCTCGCGATAACACGGGATAACTTGCTACAGCATAAATTGGATTATAAGCGGCGTACAAGACATCTCTTGCAGGTTGAATCACATGCGGCATGCGCCAGTTAAAAAACAGCACAACCAAACATGTGATCACTGCAATGATAAATGAGCGAAAAGATGGCGGTTGTCTGGAAAACAGATTTGTTTGCACCCGCCGATTCCTTTATTAGCCTACAAATAACATGTCGTGATTTGGATTATCGAAGAACTCCAAAACTTTACCACCACCACGAGTGACACACGTTAAAGGATCTTCTGCAACCACCACAGGTAAGCCCGTTTCTTGCGCAAGAAGTTTGTCGAGGTTACGTAGTAATGCACCACCACCTGTCAACACAATACCGCGCTCAGCGATGTCTGAAGACAGCTCAGGAGGCGTTTGCTCAAGTGCAGATTTCACAGCGGAGACAATACTTTGTAGAGGATCAGAAATCGCTTGCGTGATTTCGTCCGAAGTTACATTAATGGCACGTGGCACACCTTCAGCAAGGTTGCGACCGCGAACTTCAATCTCAAGCGTTTTAGCATCAGGCTCGGGCAAAGCCATACCCACTTCTTTCTTGATAATTTCTGCAGTGGTTTCACCAATCACACAACCATGAGCCTTACGTACGTAGTTAATGATTTGTTCATCAAATACATCACCACCAATACGGAGTGAGTCAGCATAGACACAACCTTGTAATGAAATGATCGCAATTTCAGTTGTACCACCACCGACATCCACCACCATCGAGCCACATGCTTGCTCAACTGGCATACCTGCACCAATTGCAGCGGCCATTGGTTCTTCAATCAAACGAACATCGCGTGCGCCTGCATTAAATACAGCTTCACGAATAGCACGACGCTCAACCAAAGTTGATTTGCAAGGCACACACACCACAACACGCGGTGCAGGTGGGAACAGACGTTTTTCATGTACTTTACCAATAAATTGGTTCAGCATGGTTTCAGTCACTTCAAAATCGGCAATCACACCATCCTTCATTGGACGAATGGCAGAGATATTCGCAGGGGTACGGCCTAGCATTTGCTTTGCATCAAGACCTACTGCGGCAACGATTTTTTGTGAACCACTGTGACGAATTGCCACAACTGTCGGTTCATTTAATATAATGCCTCGTCCTGGTGCATAAATAAGTGTATTTGCTGTACCTAAATCAATGGCTAGATCGGGCGAAAACAAGCCAATTAGTCTTTTTAGAATCACGGAGACGTTCTCGATTAAACTTTATGTGGACGCAAGGTGGCAACTTTAACTAAATGTGATGATTTGAACAAGTCAATCGCTTATTATAACGCACGATATTTTGAAATTTTTTAATACTGACTCAGGTGATGTTATGTCTACATCGGATGCACAGCATTCTGCAGATTTAAATGCACAAACAGTTTCAGCAATCGCCAATCTTGCTCGATTGTCGCTAGATGATACGCAATCTGCTGAATATGCTCAAAGTCTAAATAAAATTTTAGGCATGATGGAAACCTTAAAAGGTATCGACACCGATGGTGTTGAGCCGCTTAAAAGCCCATTTGATCACCCACAACCCTTACGTGAAGATGTGGTTTCAGAAACCAATCATCGTGATGAATATCAAGCCATTGCACCGCAAGTGCAAGACGGTTTGTACCTTGTTCCTCGCGTGATTGAATAATTTCTATTCAGTTAAACCATTATTTTGTAAAAATTAACGTAAAGACATTTCTCATGACAGATTTACATCGCTTATCGATTCGTGAACTCTCTGAGGGTTTAGCTGGGGCTAAATTTTCATCTCGCGAACTGACTGAACATTATTTAAAGCGCATTGCAAAACTAGATACACAAGTTAAATCTTATGTAACCGTGACTGCAGAACAAGCGCTTGCACAAGCCGATGCTGCTGATGCCGCAATTAAAGCAGGCACAGCAACCGCATTGACAGGTGTGCCCATTGCACACAAAGACATTTTTTGTACCCAAGGCATTAAAACCACTGCGGGTTCAAAAATGTTGGATAACTTTATCTCTCCTTACGACGCCACCGTTGTAGCGAAAGGCAAAGCCGCTGGTCTGGTCACTTTGGGTAAAGTGAACATGGACGAGTTCGCCATGGGTTCAACCTCTGAGAACTCATTCTACGGCGCTACAGCAAACCCTTGGAACTTAGGTCATGTACCAGGTGGTTCTTCAGGTGGTTCTGCGGCAGCGGTTGCAGCGGACCTCGCTCCATTTGCGACAGGTACAGACACAGGTGGTTCAATTCGACAACCTGCATCATTCTGTGGCTTAACGGGTCTTAAACCAAGTTATGGTCGTGTGTCGCGCTTCGGGATGATTGCTTATGCATCATCACTGGATCAGGGCGGACCAATGGCACGTTCGGCTGAAGACTGTGCCTACCTCATGAATGTGATGGCAGGTCATGACGCGAAAGACTCAACATCGGTTGAAAAAGACGTTGATGACTATGTGGCGAATCTAAACGGCACAGCGATTCAAGGTCTACGTATTGGTATTCCAAAGCAGTACTTCAATGTCGCTGGTTTAGATGCCGACGTGAAAGCACGTGTTGAAGAATCATTGAAAAAATTGGAAGAGATGGGCGCGATCCTAGTTGAGATTGATCTCAACATGACTGAAGCTTATGTTCCAACCTATTACTTGATTGCACCTGCTGAAGCGTCATCGAACTTGTCTCGTTACGATGGCGTACGCTATGGCTACCGTGCAGAGAACCCAGTTGACTTGATGGACTTATACAAACGTTCACGCTCTGAAGGTTTTGGTGCAGAAGTACAGCGTCGTATCTTGATTGGTACGTATGCGTTGTCTGCGGGTTACTACGATGCCTACTATGTGAAAGCGCAAAAAGTCCGTCGTCTGATTCAACAAGACTTCTTAAAAGCGTTTGAATCGGTGGATGTGATTGCTGCACCTGCTGCACCAACCACGGCTTATAAAATTGGAGCGAACTTGTCCCCAGTTGAAATGTACTTGGGCGACATTTACACCATCGCGGTTAACCTTGCAGGTCTTCCTGCGATTAATGCACCTGTTGGTTTTGACAAAGACAACTTACCTGTGGGCTTACAGCTGATTGGTAACTATTGGTCAGAATCTCAACTGTTGTCTGTGGTACATCAGTACCAACAAGCGACGGATTGGCATACGAAACGTGCGACAATTGCTGAGGAGAATGCATAATGGCTCAAGCTCAAAAGAAACCAAAGTCGTTATTAATTGACGGTTGGGAAGTCGTGATCGGGATCGAGATTCATACTCAGCTTGCAACCCAATCTAAAATCTTCTCAGGTTCATCGACTGAATTTGGTCAAGACCCAAACACCCAAGCTAGCCTCGTTGACTTGGCAATGCCGGGTGTACTGCCTGTACTGAATAAAGAAGTGGTGGATTTAGCCATTCGCTTTGGTTTGGGGATTGATGCTTACATCGACCAAGCGTCTGTGTTTGCACGTAAGAACTACTTCTACCCTGACTCTCCGAAAGGCTACCAAATCAGCCAGATGGATAATCCAATTGTGGGTTTGGGTCATATTGATATTCAACTTGAAGATGGTACGGTAAAGCGCATTGGCGTAACACGTGCCCACCTTGAGGAAGATGCAGGTAAATCCATCCATGATCAGTTTGAAGGAATGTCAGGCATCGACTTAAACCGTGCAGGTACACCTTTACTTGAAATCGTGTCTGAACCTGACATGCGTTCGGTTGAAGAAGCGGTGGCTTATATCAAGTCGATTCACACTTTAGTGCGTTGGTTGGGTATTTCTGACGGTAACATGGCGGAAGGTTCATTCCGTGCAGACTGTAACGTGTCGTTACGTCGTCCGGGTCAACCGTTCGGCACACGTTGCGAGTTAAAAAACCTCAACTCATTCCGTTTCATTGAACAAGCGATCAATGTTGAAATTGAACGCCAAATGGAAATTTTGGAATGGGATGGCACGATTGACCAAGAAACGCGTCTATTCGACCCTGTGAAGATGGAAACACGTTCAATGCGTTCAAAAGAAGAAGCGAACGACTATCGCTACTTCCCAGACCCTGATTTGTTGCCTGTGATTATTTCTGATGCGCAAATTGAAACAGCTCGTGCTGCATTGCCTGAGCTTCCTGCGGCACGTCGTGAGCGTTTCGTCGCGGACTTTGGTGTCACTGAGTACGATGCGCATGTGTTGACGCTGACCCGTGAAATGTCTGACTTTTATGAAGTGGTTGTGGCTGCTGCTGGCGGCGCGGCTCAAGGTAAAGTGTCTGCAAACTGGGTCATGGGCGAGTTCTCTGGTGCTTTAAATAAAGCGGGCTTAGAACTCGCAGACTCTCCTGTTTCGGCTGAAAAACTGGGCGGCATGGTTGCACGTATCGTGGATAACACCATTAGTGGCAAGATTGCGAAGCAAGTATTCGGCTTTATGTGGGATGAAGGTAAAACTGCGGACGAAATTATTGCGGAAAAAGGCTTGAAGCAGGAAACTGATACAGGTGCGATTGAAGCGATTATTAAAGACGTACTTGCTGCCAATGAGAAGATGGTTGAAGAGTTTAAATCTGGTAAAGAGAAAGCTTTCAATGGTCTTGTTGGTCAAGTAATGAAGGCGTCTAAGGGTAAAGCTAACCCTGCACAAGTGAATGAATTAATGAAGAAATTGATTGGTTGATTTATTCGCTAATTAATTGATTCCATGTTATAAAAACCTCGCTTAATGCGGGGTTTTTTATGAAACATTCAATTATCTATATATCTACAACATCATCTTATTTAGAACAAATAATCGACAAAAAACGATTAAGAATCTTTGCTGGAGACTTTATTCTCAACCATGCTTCTGAAGAAGTACAAATTTTTTATAAAGTTTTGGATGATGAAACACTTAGAGAATTAAGTAACTTACCCCTAATCATCAACGATGATTCTAATATCTTACGTATTCTAAAAATTAAAAAAGCTATTTATGATTCTAAAAACTCTATAATTGAAATTACATTTCATGAGAGTCTTACTGAGCATCCCAAAAGAAACGACGTTTTGGAAATAGATAAAATTAAAGAATTCAAAAGAGGTGAAAGTAATATAATTGTTCAAATAATTACAGCGGAATTATCTGATTTTATTTGGCAATTAACCGATAATTATGACAAAGATGATTTCGAAAAATCTCAAAAGCAGTTTGTTGATAAAATAACCAAAAACAATGAAAGAAATTATAGTAACGTAGAAACACTACCCTCTTTTTTTGACCAATTAGCCATTATTTTAAAAAGTAATCAATATCAATACTTTAAGGAAAGATTTTTTAGAGGACACTCCTCTATCAGATATCGCTTAGAGCCATCAAATTATAGATTCCATTCGGGCAAAAGAATATATCTTGATAACGAAGATAAACTATTTCGAGAATTAATCATCAATGAACCAATACATTTTCAAAATGATAAAAATGCATTAGAAATTTTAACAAGAATGCAACATTTTGGGTTGCCGACGAGACTATTAGATGTAACCTTGAATCCCCTAACTGCCTTATATTTTGCTTGTAGTAGCAAGGATAGTGAGGATGGTGAAGTAATTATAATTTTACCTAATCAAAATAACATTAAATATTATGATTCTGATACTGTTAGCTGCCTAACAAATTTAGCAAAAATGAATATGCATGACAAAAATGATATAGAAAATTATTTGCTAACGAAACCGACACCTAAAAAACTTAATTACAGAAAAACATCGCATAAAAAATTTCTACATTTCATTAAAGAAGATAAACCTTATTTTCAAAATTTAATCAACACTAGTGATTTAACCCGCATCGTATGCATCAAAAGTAAATTAAACAATGAAAGAATTGCAGCTCAAACAGGTGCTTTTTTATTATTTGGTATAAAATCTAGAATGAATGAAAAATCTGATTACAATTATAAAATTCATAGAATACGTATTAATAAAGGTTCTAAAGCAAACATCTTAAAAGAGCTTGATCTAGTGAACATTAATTCAAGAACTATTTACCCAACTCTAGAGAATACAGCTAAGTATCTATTAGAGAAATATAAATGACCATCAAAAAAGTATCCACCATCCGCAAACTCGAAGGCTTAGAACGTATTCAATTTTCAAAGTCATACTTTATGCGTGACTTCTAATTTCCCTCATCTCCCGCCTTCTCCCAATGGGAGAAGGAGCTTTCATTGTAAATTTGATAGCACCATATATTTAATAATGAATATTCCCTCTCCTTTCTTAAAGGAGAGGGTTAGGGAGAGGATTTCTACATTAATTAGTTTTTAATTCCCGAAAAACCACTACACTAAACTAATTCTAATACTTTAAAACATTTAGCATTTCAAAATATCAAAGGACAAAAATGAAAACAGTCATCCTCACACTTTCTACCCTTGCCTTCTTCAGCACCACAGCCTTTGCAGAAACCAAACCCAATATTCCAGCTAAAGAAGCCAGCCAAATATTTAAAGCCGCTGGCTTTTCAAAAACCAAACATGGCTGGAAAGGTAGCTGCGACACAGGTGAAATCACCACATACAAAGACCTCAATGGTGACGGTTTAAAAGACGCTGTCATTTCAGACTACAGCACCATGTGCTATGGCAACACAGGTGTCGGCTACCATATCGTTGCTCAGCAAAAAACTGGAGATTGGAAACTCATTTTTGAAAACATGGGCATTCCTACTTTTCTAAAAACCAAAGGAAAAGACGGCTGGCCAGATATTGAAAATGGTGGCCCCGGATTTTGTTTTGCAGTTTACCGCTGGAATGGTCAAAAATATGCTGTCAACCGTTATGAATATAATGGCAAAGCCTGCACATTAAACTATTAAAATGTCAGCATAGTAAATTTCATATCAACGAATATGTAGACTGATTGATTTAACAAGCTTTTACAGACAGGGATAACGCCTCAATTGATTGGGGCTTTTTTATAAAAATGACTTCAGTTATACGACTAAAGAGCACTGAATGACTTAAAAATGACATCGTAACTGTGCTAATTTAGATCAAAATTGAACATAAATATGCACAAACAATAAAGAGGGTTTAAAGATGTCAAAACAAATTTTAATGCTCGTCGGTGACTATGCTGAAGACTATGAAACCATGGTGCCTTTTCAGTTTTTAACAGGTCTCGGTTATACCGTACATGCAGTCTGCCCCGATAAAAATGAAGGTGAAAGCATCGCTACAGCCATTCATGACTTTGAAGGCGAGCAAACCTATAGTGAAAAACGCGGTCATAACTTTGCCATCAACTACAACTTTGAAGCGGTACACACTGCGGACTATGTCGGTTTAGTCATTCCCGGTGGTCGCGCGCCCGAATACTTACGTATGAATGAACGTATCCTTGAAATCGTACGTGAGTTTGATACTGCGAAAAAGCCAATTGCAGCAGTTTGTCATGGTGCACAAATTCTTGTGGCAGCCGATGTACTCAAAGGCCGTACTTGTTCCGCTTACCCTGCCTGTGCAGCCGAGGTGAAACTAGCAGGCGGGACTTATGCGGACATTGAAGTAACGGAAGCTGTAACCGATGGGCACTTGATCACAGCACCTGCTTGGCCTGCACACCCTGCTTGGATGGCGCAGTTTATTCAAGCTTTAGGGGCGACTGTGACGATTTAATTGTCTTGTTCTTCAAATGAATATTTTATGATATGCCCTACCATCTTTTTAGATTCAAAAATAAAAAAGCTCCTTCGATTCAAGGAGCTTTTTTAAGCGCTGTTCTTTTTAAATGACTACAAACCTTCGAGTTGGGCATCACATCCCGCCCATTCATTTACATAATTTAAAGATCTAAGTGGTTTTAGTTCAACCCTTTCACCAGTGGACATGATTTCATTGATTGCCAAAGAACACTGCATTCCGCCAGCGTTATCCAATAACTCATAATTTTTATTTGTTGCAAATTTATAAACCGCATTAACGCTACAACCACGCAACTCTACGCCATTGTGGTAACTTTTATATGCACTAATTGCTAAAAAACGTTCAGCAGGTACTTTAAACTCAGCAAAATTAATTTCAGCCGGCGGAAAAGGCATGTCTAATAATTTTTGTTTATACTTAATCTGACTGCTTTGCATTTGTTCTTTAAATGATCCCATACTTTCTACTTCGGGTAACATTTGGAAGTTTGGCTGCATTGAAGTCATACACCCATTTGGGTATAAACGTACGCCAAAGTTATTTTTATTTTCAATCCGAAGCTTTGCTGTGTGCTCAGCATTAGAGTCTTGATATAACTTGAGACCTAACATTTTTTTCGATTGATTCACCATTCCTGCACTACAACCAACTAATCCCAAGACTAAAAAGCCAATCACTATTTTTTTCATCTATTGTAAAAATCAATTAAAAATTCACATCAAATACTAGCAAATATAATTAGTTACACAACTTATAATTCTATTTATAAATGATATTTTGATCTTCCGGATAAAAAGCCTCTTTGGAGAGAGGCTTTATGATTCTTAGATTAGCATTTAAATTCAACTACCTCGTCACACCCAACTTATTCCAAATTTCTGGAGTTAAAAAAGTTGTCACCAATTTATTCAGATCTACATAGCGCAGTACACCTTGCAACTGCCCTTTCACTTCAGGATTCTTTAAAATTTCCTCACCTGTAATCTGCCCAAGTTCCTGAAAACTGTCTCCAACCGCTTGTAAGCCTTCAGCTTGAATCACTGCTTTGGTCTGCGCTGAACATTGCTCCACCAAAATGCGCTGTAAAACCTGTGCGAGGTTTTTATCTAGCTGTGTACGCTGTGCATCGGTGACATTGCTATACACCTTCAGATCTGGATGTGCAGCCAGTGCCGCAAACGTCCACTGTAACACGGTGGTTTTATCTGTTGCTGTCGTTGACTTCACCAAACAATTACTCAGCTGGTCGACTGTGGTACTGGCTGTTGCAACTTGGACTGAACCACACAATGCTGCTGCCATAACAGCATGACGAAAAATAGCAGAAGACCGACCACGTAAAATGCTTAAAACAGGCTGTGACATAAACTCAACTCCAATCAACAATTGCATTCTTTGTATCACAAAGCCCGTCAATCAGCCTGTTATGGAACTGTAAAATTACCGCGTAATTGAAGCAAAAAGATAAAGTCGCTTCATTCAAGTGATATCTATATTCAACTCAGCAGATTCAAACGCATCGAGCTGTGGATGAATGGTCGGGCATGCGTTCCAAAACCAATAGAAGTAACCTTTGGGATCAAGCAGGGTATGCATCTGTATCATAGATTGACCGCTTTCGGCCTTCCAACACGCTAAAGCAGCATTACGGTTATTATGTAAATCGACAAATTCAGGGGCGACTTGCTTTGGCATTTCAGGAATATAAAGCGCGTCGCCATATTCCACCCACAAATCAGCCAAGTAAATTTTTCGATCTTTAGGAAAATAGCGTCCTACTGAAATCACCAACGGTAATTGATTGGGGTCGGTCGAAGCAAATACATGCGGAAAATCATGATGTTCCAAGTCTGTGATGACAAAAGGATATAAGGTTTTCTCGGTCAAATTAGCCTGAGATGAATCGTAAGGAAAAAAGTGACCTGCCATCATGCCATAACGATATTCAATTTGAGATAGCATCTGCTCTGTTGCGACAACTGCAATCGCTTGTCCTGCTTTGACTAAAGTCATACCAAATGCAGCGGCCGTTTCAGGCGTGGCTTTGAGTGGCATAAACTCAAAAGTGTTTCCTGCGAACGCAAGCTGAGTTTGTTCCCCCCAATCGGTTTGGATCGTTTCAATCTCTTCAGGCACAACATATACATGCCCCATACTCATACTGGCATTGGTCGATGATGCAGAAATGAGTTCAATAGCATCTGACAGATCAGCTAAAAACTCAGGAGTCCCACCATTATTGTAAAAATATGGTTGAGCAGAAATATCAACATCTATTTCTTGCAAAGTCTGATCCAACAAAGGCGCAGTAAAATAGGTGGCTGGGTTTGTGACATGACTCATGATCTAGTTCCTTTGGTTTAGATGCCCACATGAAGTCCTGTCAAAAACAGCCGAAAATATTACTTCATTTGTTTGAGCATATTTTTAGCACCTGTATGGTTATGGTTTTTGGCTAAGTTCTGTAACACGTACTTTGCCTGCCCTTTAGGGTTAGAAAAACGACTGCTATAACTTGGGATGCTGGTTAAACAACGTGCAACTAATATGCCTGATTCGGTATAAACATTTGAGGCATCTGAACCTGGTAAACGCCCATAGTTATATGCGCGTTGGGCATTATTGCAAGCAGTGACTTGGTTGCGACCACTGTTAATATCACGGCGAGCTGCCACATACAGTTTGGTCTGTTGCTGTTGTGGTGTTTCTACAGCTTTGCTGACCTTAGGTTGTTCTTCGACTTTAGTTTCCTTTTTGCTCTCCACTTCTTTTTTCGGCTCTTCTTTTTTCGCCTCTGACTTTGTCTGCGGAGCTTTGATCACTGTTTTCTTCGTTACAGTACTAGGTGGGGTATTTCTTGGTGCTTGTCCGTGTTCAGCCAAGACTTTAGTTTGTAGATTCACCACACGAGTATCATTGGAACTTGGTAGTTTACGTTCAGACAAAGCCTCTATGCTGACTTGCCACTGTTCACCATTTTTAAGCTGACAACGAAAAGTACCCGTTCCCTGTTTTAAACTGTTATAGGTACGAAGTAACTTTTTCGCCCACGGATCTTTCACTAAGCTAAAACTACTTTTTTGTGTCTGAGTAAAACGTCCACCATGGGCTTGGCAATACTGACTGAACATGGTTCGTGGATAGAGCACCTCAATGTCTTTTTCATTTTGTACACCCACTTTGTGATACACATATTCTTTGCTACTTTTGTCAGTATCATTAATTTTTCGTTCTACAATGAGTTCTTGTGGTGATGCAATATTTGTAAACGGTTCTTGTGCTATATTTCCCAGACTAGTACAGCCCTGTAACACACTTCCCAAAACCCCAAATACCCATAAAATTTTATAATTCACTACGACTTTACTCTTAAACACCCGCATAAAAACATTAGCGGAAAGATCATAAAATAACAAACTCAAACTACTGTTTTTATTATTTATTTTAGCTTGATGAATACATCAAAATGATGTGTTTTATGATAAATTCAACACCATTTAATCAATTTAGTTTGAACCATACAACACAAGTTATAGACAAAACGATGCTTGAGCACATAAAAAACCTGCCCTAAAGGCAGGTTTAAAACAATGGATTTATTCGTCAAGTGTCGACTCAAAAGCTTTCAAACGCTTATAAATCGAAAGTAGCTCAATAATGGTTTTCCATGACATGATGAGATATTGAAATGACTCACGGACTTTATCAAATACATTACCAATTTGATTGATTAAACCAAGAGTCATTTTCCCGGCTGCAATCGCAGGAAATAGCACAACAAGACTATATAAAATGTCCAATTGTTTATACCAAGTTGCCACTAAGTTGAAATAAGCATAGTGAAAATACAAACGGAAATAGTTTTTACGTACCCGACTAAACAGTTCAGTCAATGTCGCGGGTTGAGCACGATCTGCATGATCTTCCCCATAAACCAATTCTTTACGATACGCAGCTTCAACTTTTTGGTTATTAAACTCTAAACCTGGTAGTTTGTTTCCCACCACCATTAACAGAACTGTACCAAAAATAGCCCAAATAATGGCCGCCCACACTAAAGAATGCTTTACTTCACCAACGACAGGTAGCTCTGGTACATGTTTCGATAACTCGAACAAAATTGGAAGAAAAGCCACCAATACCATTACTGCTTTGATCAACTCTACGCCCAAATCTTCCATAATCGTGGCAAAACGCATGGTGTCTTCTTGTACACGTTGTGATGCCCCCTCGATATGACGCAATTTTTCCCAACGCTCGGTGTAATATTCATTCATCGCTGTACGCCACCGGAACACATAGTGACTGGTAAAAAAGGCATTGATCACCGCGAAAGTCACTGCAATCATGGCAATATACAAGAAAGTTAAAGTCCCCATATAGAGTTCTTTGATATTCCCTCCTTTACCCAGCATGCCTTGAATCGTATCCCAAAAAGGACCGTACCAAGCATTGATTGCAACACTCACTTGTACACCAAACCAAATGTTAAACAGAATAAATGCAGACCCCCAGATCGACCATCTTTGCCACTTATTGTCTGAAAAAAAACGCCAGAACGAGGCAAAGAGTGCTGTTGCTATAAAAAACCATAGGTAAAACCAAAGAAAGGAAGACGACCAAAAACGGCTTACACCAATAGGCAGTTCAGCTGTTGCATATCCTTGTGGCCATCCTATAGCACTTCCCCATGTGTTGCCTCCCGTATACCACAGTACGACATTGATCACAGACCACAGTAATACTGAAAGGAAGAACCATTTAGGGCTTGGGAAAAATGACTTAAACATGAACGATGTATATCCCTTTTATTTTTAAGGTATGCAATCCCTGCATACTAATCCTTATTTCTTAATTTAGTACAATCGCATTACAGCAAGTTTGTACACTTTACTTATCCTGATTTGGTTATACGTTATTTTATTTAGATACAAATCTACAAGTCCTCATCTAGATATTTTTATAACCCCGAAGTCAAAACCCAGTTAAATCAAATAAGATCAATAATTTAAACGCAAATATCTGAGCATTCTTTGCACTTAGTTGTTTTTTGTCTACTGTAGGTTTCTTTGGCCCTAAGGTGAAAGTCATTCTTTAGATTTAAAATTTCTATGTATATAAAAATGCGCCAAGCTTATCTTTCGATTACTTTTTGATTTCATGGATAAAAGATCATTTTTACACACATAAAAATTACTTCATGTTAGTATCGAGACATTAAAAAAAATTGTTGGGTCTGTTCCATGGAAACACTAGTACTTGAACTGATAAAACCACTAACACTGACAAAAGAAGACTTTCCGCCCATTAACTTTGAAGAAGGCACCATTTTAAAAGTCATCATGAAAACCCCAACGGGTTACCTTGTGACAGCGGATTCACGTTTTAATTTTACTGTCTCTTATGATGATAAAAATCAAATCTGGCAGAAGCTCTAGTTTAAGCCTCTTCTCTTAGAAAAATAAAATTTACTCAAGCAGATAAAAATAAACATTCATCTTTTTTATAGATTTAAAAACTGATTGTTTTTATTAAAATTTGGGTTCTTCATACCCTATCAGCACATGAATAGCGTGCTGATAGTTTTCTACACTTATTGATTTTATGATTATTTTTTCCACCAAATCCAAATTTGCACAGCGATCATAATAATAATTGCAATACCGACAAAATAAGGATGTGGTACTTTCCAAAGCATAAGTCCAGCAGCAAGACTCATACTCAACAAAGAAAGTATTTTCGCTTTTGTCGGTAAGGTTTTATGTTCTTTCCATTGTTGTAAAATAGGACCAATAACCCGATTCTGTACAATCCAACGATGTAAACGCGCCGAACCTTTAGCGGCAAAAATAGTGGCTAAAAAATAAAAATCAAAAGTAGGTAAACCAGGAATAATGATTCCTAATGTGCCTATAGCCAAACAGACCCAAGCAAGCCCAATACACACCCAACGTACCCAAATTGATTTTGCAAGATTTGAATCTGAGTCATCCTTAGGTTTGGATATTGAACTTAACTCGGTATTTTGCATGTCTGCCTCTTACTTCAATTGTTCTAAGTCTGCTAACAATTGACCAAAGCGAGAAAAGCCTTGCATCGCCCCTTCAATCACCTGATCTTGCTGCTCTTGACTGAAGTTGGCATCATCCATAGCCTGCTTAAAACGTTTCCAGACCACAGCACGCCCCTCTGGATAAGCAGCTAAATTACGCGCAGCAAAGTCAGCGCTAAAACCAAACTGGCTCTGCGCGGCTTTAAATAAAAATGCTGCACCTAAAGTCGAACCTTCAGACACATAGATCCAGCCCAAAGCTTGAGGAAAGCTAACATGATCTGTTGCAATGCTACTGGATTGAGGTGCTAACCCTAGATCTTTTAAGTCCAACAGCGCAGCATCTGAACGACCACGCACATCTAAGTCTGGGATAATACGTACCACTTCAGGATGTGCATATAAGTGTTCAACATCTTTCTGGAAATAATACTGAGATAAAGTAAAGCGCGCATAGTTACTTTGGTTTTCAAAGACTTTTGCTTGTGCCATTAACTGTTCCATTCGATCATGTTCTGTCGAAGTTTCCGTTTTTAGACGCTGTGACAGACTTGTTTCTAGCTGCGGGTTCATACTGGTGGTCACGTTTAAATCCTATGGTTCCTGTTTGTACTGATTTCCACGTTTGTTCTTTTCAGAATTTCCCAACAACTCGAATCACGCTTTCGGATCTCTTGAGATTGATGATTTTTCTAAACTGTAAAACTGGACTTATACATATAGACGAACAAAAAGTTCAAAATACGCAAAAATAATTTAACTTTCTTCTCTGTACTGAAAAATCGTCTTTTTTACTTTACGCACTATTGCATTTGGACACATCATAAATGATAATCAATATCATTTAAACCCTTGGGGAAGTATTATGTCTCCTTCCACCTCTTCCAAAGCACAGCAACAGTTAATTGGTGAACTTTATCTTCAGCACCATGACTGGTTAATTCAATGGCTCAGATATCGCATTCGGCATCCCTTTAATGCTGCCGATATTGTGCAAGATACTTTTGTGCGTTTAATCCAAGCCAAACATAAGTTGGCTTCGATCCAAGAACCCAAAGCCTATCTCATCAATATTGCAAAACACGTTTTGATTGATCAGCATCGACGTAATGTAATTGAAACCAATTACTTAAAAAATCTCTACGATGAAGCTCAATTAGGACAAGAGCTAATTCAAGACAACACTATTGAAGACACCATACAAATTCTGGATTTTCTATCGGTTGCCTTAGGTAAAACCACCGCTAAAGTGCGCCAGTCCTTTATTCTGTATTATATTGAAGGCTATAGCCAAACTGAGATTGCTGAATTAACAGGAAAATCACTGCGTAGCATACAAGGCTATTTAGCCGATGGACTCAGTCTCTGTTATGAGCTACGCCATAAAATGCACGCAGAATGCGAAGAATGAAAGACGCTCGGCATATTCGTAAAGAAATTGCCCTTTGGGTGATTCGACTCAACTGTGACAACCCAACTGAGCGTGCACAAGTTCAGCAAGAGTTTCAGGCTTGGCAAAGAAATCATCCGCAATATCTGCCCTATTTTGAAGAATTTCGAGACTTTGATCTTGAAATGCAGAACCTATCACGCCAGCAAAACCTACATGGTGAAACTGTCGAACAAACCTTTCAAGCCATTGAGCATGAACAACAAAAAGTTATCTCATTGTTTAATCAGGCTGTTTTCTCACTGATGGCCATCAGTTGTCTTGGTTATTTGAGTTTTACTTATATTCCCTTTTCTTATTATTTTGCAGACTATAAAACTGCAACCAGTGAAGTGAAGAATATTGTACTCGATGATGGCTCAATGCTAACCCTCGCGCCTAAATCAGCCATAAAAGTGGATTACACCACTGGGCAAAGACGAATCGAATTGATCCAAGGTGATATCTATGTTGATGTCGCTAAGAACCCTGCTCGCCCTTTTATCGTCCATACAAAACAAGCTGACTATCAAGCACTTGGTACACGTTTTATTGTCAACCAATATACCGATACAAGTGCACTGAATATGTTGCATTCACGTGTTCAAGCCCGTGCTAATCTGACTACTCAGGCTAAGCCTTTAATTGTTTCAGAAGGTCAACGGATACAAGTTGACGCTCATGGCCTTGGAAAAATTGAAGTTTTTGATACACAAATGTTCAAAACTTCATGGCAAATGCAACAAATTCAGGCCAATGAACTGGCTTTACCTGATCTTCTCAATCGCTTAAATGCTTACCATAGTGGCTACATGATTTTTAATGAAAAAGAACTCAGCCAAATTAAAGTGACGGGGATTATTAACCCTCAACAAGACTTGCTTGGAACACTGCAATTGATCCAGTTACAGTATCCTCAGCTTGAGTTTTTTCAAATCGGGAACTATGTGACCTACGTCAAAATGAAAGCCTCTTAATTTAAAATTTGTACTCAAACTTTAAGCTTAAACTTTGCTTATCATTGCTATATAGCCAGTCTACATTGCTTTTATTTTGGTTATAGTTGTAGGTTAAATTGGGGGTCAGACCATATAGTGTGAATTTCGGCATTTGCAGTACCGCTGTATAATTCTGTTCAAAATCATGACGTCGGGTATCAAAACCAAAACCGTTGACATATTGATCGTACTGTCTCCAACGTAAAGAGCTAAACACAGTCAAGTTGATTCCATCTAGGATCGGTTTACTCAACCCAAAGCGAACTCCTTGTTGCTCATAGGCTGCAAAATACTGCTCCTCGGTATTGTGATCGACATAGTCTAATCCTGAAAACAACGTCCACTGCTGTGGTAGAACTTTCCAAAAGGTCAGAAATATCGACGTTTCAATGCCACTCTGTTTTTCATATAAGATATGATCGACATCTTCAATTTCTGCTTCCAGTTTTAAGGCTTTATCCTGTCCGATAAAGCGCATCCATTCTGCCCGCATACCATAAGCATTTGACAAAGTATCATTGGCATAGCGCCGATGTTCAAACACAGGTGCAACTAAAATTTGATTACGTGGGTTTTGAAAACTATAGCCTGCATTAAAATTGAGCGTGGTTTCATTATAGTCGCTTTGCTTTTGATAACTTTTTCCATAACCCAACGCCTTGAATGCAAATCCATGCTGCCCTACAAGTGACCAGCGTTTACTGATGACTGTTTCATAGTCGAATGCACTTGCATCAATCGGATCTGGAGTACCTTGCTTTAAGTCACGAATAATATATTCACCATTTGCATCCACCCCGACAATGGTGGGTACCAGTGTATAGCGCTCGGAAGAATTATTAATATTGGTTGCATGACGTATCCCCAAAGCTACATTGCCTTGCCATGTATCACGTTGATCTAAAGTTTTTAAATATGCGTCGATGCTGTGATTAATATTGTGACTGATTTGATCATTTGCCCCCGCTAAATGCTGTTTCACTTGTTCAAACAACTGTTTGGCTTCTTTATTTTTTTGTTGTTCTGTCCATAATCTTGCCAATTCCAAACGAATCATCATATTTTCAGGCTGCAATTCTAAGGCCTGCTGAAATAGTTGCTCGGCTTGTTGCGCCTGACCTTGTACTCTTGCCAGTGAAGCTTGCGCAAAATAAGCCAAAGACAGGTCATGATCTTTAAAATTTAAATAGCGATTTAAATAAATCTGAGCAGCCTGCCACTGTTTTTGCATGACTGCAATGTATAAAGCACGTCCAACCTCCTCCACATTTGGCTGAACTTGGACGGCCTCCCCATCAATCACCATCGTCGGTAATGGATGAGAATCTATGTTTTGTTGCTGTTTGAACTGCTGTTCTATTTGTAATTGCTGTTGTTGTAATTCTTGGTTCAAACGCAACTGAGTGTCATCATCTGCTGCATATATATGTTGTTGACTTAAAAAGAATATGCCAATTAACCATTTTTTTTTCATTACTCACACTCAAAAGATAAAACATAGAAATATGAAAGACCTACCGAAGTAAGTCTTTCACGCCTTTCAATTAGGGAGTATATGAAGTCTGAACACCACCAAAGGCTGTATCTAAATTACGGTCATCAAACTGGGCAATACCCGCTAAAGAACCAGTATTGGTCGCTTGGTTACCAAAGAAGTGACCCGATGCATCACCTGCGATTGAACCGTTTGCAGTCGCAGTTCCATAGAAGCTTGCTGAGCTTGCATCAATATCAGCATTCACCTGTAGGCTGCTTACCGTTCCTGTACCTGTTAATTGGCCCGTCAAAGTTGCATTATTGAAGTTTGCTGTAAAGGTATTGGCACCTGTGGCAGTCAAGTTGTTTCCATTGTTAATGCCACTCACGCTATAGGTTGCAGTACCTGCATTCGGTACTGATGCGCCAGTATTGTTGCCAATATAGAAAACTGTACGGGTTGCTGCATCAGCAGCACCTGTATAGTTTCCAGCACTGTCTTTCACCTCTTTGGCCCATTCGCCAAACCAAACATCATTGCTTGCAGCGGGGCTTACATTCTTGAACTTCCAAACACCGAGACCTGTATGTGGAAATGGAATACTGGCCAAATCAATCCCTGCAGCCAACCCATAGATGCCTGTTGCAGGATCATAAGTACCGCCATAATTTGGATTATTAATAAAGCTAACCAGATGATCTTCAAATGATGCTTTTAAGTTCAATAACTGACCTTGGACACCCCCTGCTGCTGTGCCAGAAAGGTTATACGCTGAGCCCAATAACAAATTGGTCGTGTCCGATTGACCATAAACCAAGGCTGCTTGTGCAGAACCCATTACGCCCAATGAAGCAATCATTGCCAGTGTAAGTTGCTTAACTTTCATTTGTTCATTTCCTTTTATTTAGAATTTAAGATCATCAATAATTAAATGATAATCTTAATGATTATTATTTACATATTTGGATTGTATTTATGCTTGATTCAATTCTCTAGATGTAAAGCATAAAAAAGATCGGGCTATGTAAATTGTCAATTAAACTGTACGAATACAGTTTTGTTATTTTCCATACATCCACATGTGAATACATGGACTTGCTACTGAAGGTTCAGCCTATATAGAGTGCCCAACCTTCGGTATTACTTTGAATATTTCAAAACATTCAGCTTTAAAATATTCATATATTAATCAAGGTAATAACCTTCTATTTCAAATTAAAACTTATAGCTCAATGCCAATTTAAAGGCACGACCTGGAGCCGCAACCGCAGAACGGGTTAAAGGATCCAAGTAGTATTGATTGGTTAAGTTGGTACCAATTAGATCCAGACCTAAATGCTCACTGTGTTGGTAGTGTGCATAGGCATCGACGGTTAGCGTGTCATCCCATTGCAAAGGTGCGTTAAACCAAGCCACCAATTCAGTTCCAATATAAGGATGGTCATAGCCTTCAAAATAATTCAGACGTGTGCCTAGCTCTAATTTGTTATCCAATAACCGTGTGCCGAGGGTTAGGTTCGCTTGGTATTCTGGTAAGGCCATATTGACCAAATAACCTGTTGGGAAACCATAATTGATACAGGTTTTTGCTACACCCGACATAGTCATGGCGTCTAGACTGGCAAGCAGACCTGAACTTTCATCGCAGACTTCATTTTTTGAGTTATAAACCAAGGATAAATCGGTAAAGTATTTACCATTGTCAAAACGCCCTGAAAACTCATAGCCTTCGACTGTCTGTTTATCAATATTGCTAAATTTCAGTTGGTTATTACGTTCAATTACATCTTCTGTTTTATTATGAAAATATGCCAGTTTGATGTCTGCATGCCCTTTTTGTAAGTTAAACAAATCCTTCATGTTATATACATAAGCCAGTTCAAAGTTGTGGGCATGCTCGGGTTTTAGATCATAACCTGACTGTGATGCCGAAAACCCTAAAGTCGTTTCAAACATGCTCGGCATGCGATAGGCTTCAGTATAGTTAATATAAAAACGGTTGTTCGGATTCAATGTAAT
Source organism: Acinetobacter sp. SW-226 (assembly GCF_055632855.1). Taxonomy (NCBI): domain Bacteria; kingdom Pseudomonadati; phylum Pseudomonadota; class Gammaproteobacteria; order Moraxellales; family Moraxellaceae; genus Acinetobacter; species Acinetobacter sp. SW-226. Next base: position 2,781,477 of record NZ_CM145752.1, read on the forward strand.
GGCTGCCGAAACAGCAGGTGCCCAATTTTTATGGTCTTTTTTCTTTTTCACCACAGTTGAGTTAGTCTCTGTGACTTCAGAAGAACTGACATCAGGCTGACCATTGGTATTGAGCGCCAAGTCTTTTTGACTTAAGTCGACTGTTCCATTTAAGAATGGATTGTTCTCTGCATGAAACTTGCCATCTGCGTCGGCATACCAGTAATGTACCCCTTTAAATTGATAGGCTTTTCCAATGGCACGTTTGGCGCGGTTGCGTAGCGCAAGATTAACGCCCCCCCAATCATAAGCAAAAGCTCCATTTTGATCCATTTCATCAAACATTTCTTGGGTATAGACATCGACGTTTTCCGTATAAGACAGTTTCTGCCCAATGGTCCGTGTGGTTTCCGATAAACCCGCAATGCTGTCTTTATTGCCATTTAAAAAGTCATCAAAAGAACTATACGAAACCGAGCGGGCGCCTGCCGTTAAGTTCAGCCATGACGTCGCCTGCCAATCAAAGTTAAACCAATATTGATTTTCTGAACGATGTCCTGCTCGTGGCAACATACGAAAAGCAGAGGTGCCCTGACTATCGTTGATATATTCATCTTTGGTGGTCAGTTTTTCACGCGTTAAATCCGCTCCAACAGTTAAACTTAAGGCATCCATAAAGTTAAACTTGTTGCTGAGACTCACGCCCTTATGAGTGGTTTTGGCATCGGTAAATGCGGTGTCAAGAATGGTAAAACCATCACCTGGACTTCTGTCTCGAACACCATCTCCATCACGGTCAACATTGGCTTCCCAAACATAGTCCCGTTTTGAAATCCAGTTCACGAAACCACCTGCTGAATAGGTTTGTGATTCTGTATCGGTCTGAAATAAGTTTGCACTGAAATCAAGCCAACGGCTATTTTCAGGGTTAAATCTATATTTTAAACTATAAGCCTTCGTACTTACTTCGCTGACAGGCCACTGTGGAACATTATCCTCCGTCTGCCACATAATTCGCGAAGGCATAATTTCGCCATAAATGGTGTTGGTATCTCGATAGGTCAGTTGTAGCGCATGATCATCGTTTGGTCGCCAGTTCCCCTTTAATAGCCAAGATTCCATACGATTAGAAGTATTGGTGACCTCATTGCCCGGTTGCCAGACCGTTGCCATATAAGGTACCAGCCCTGTATTGTAATCAATGTTGCTACGGTCGCCCTGCTTAAAAAAGTCACTATTATGCTTTCCTGCAAAGTAGTTGCCACGGTCTCGATAGGCATAAGCTGCAAGCAAATCAAATTGATCTTGTTTGGTCGCCACCGCAATACGCAGTGCCTGATCTTCTAAATGTGTGAGTTTATTGTCACTGCTGGTTTTTGGAGTCACTTGACCCAATGGGTCTTCACCATTATAGCTACCGAGCTTATCCCAACCTTTAGATTCTGCGACATCCCGATAATCTTGCCCATGATAAGAATGCATTTTTTGGGCTTTGGTGGTATTCGTCGCGCCTTCTACTTTAATTTCAGCACCATAGCGCTGTCCTTCACGTACAACATCATCCGCTTCTAAAGTCTTAACCGATACCCCACCCGCAATGCCCGTTTTCACATCACGATCTAAAACTGAACCTTTCACTACTTGAATCGAGCTGAGCAAATTCGGATCAATATAACTGCGACTATTGGCACCGTTGTAGCCACGCCAGACCGTCATCGACTGTTCTGTTCCATCAATCGTGACGGGTACACGTCCCTGCCCTTGCATCCCACGGATATTCGGATCTAAAGCCCCACTATTACGAGCATCGCCACTATACACATTCGACATTCCTTTCAGTAAATCTGAAGGCGTCGTCCCTTTAAAACGCTCAATCGCTTCTTTGCCTGCATAGACGGTCGAAATATTTTTATCATAGACATCATCATAGCCTTGCTCATCTCGTTCTTTTTCGCCACTAAAACTAAGGGCTTCGAGCTGTACATGAACAGAGTTTGGGTTTTCCACATCGAGAGCCTGTGTACTTTGCGACTCAGGCAATGCTTGTGCAATGACCTTATTTTGTGCTGTATCTGACTTTGATGTAGTCGGAGCTTCTTTTAACAAATAACCTGTCGCATTTTTTTGCAAACTAAAAGGCGTATCTTTTAATAAATGCTGGAAAGCTTCATCGGCTGTGTATTTTCCGTTTAAAGCAGGTGCTTGGAACAGATTGGTCTTTTTCGGGTCGAGTAACAAAGTCACATTGGCTTTCTGCGCAACCAAATTCAACGCACTGGTCAAATTACCCTGTGGAATGTGGTAATTCATTTCAGCAACTTGTGGTGCCGCTGAAACAGACTGCATAGCCAATGTCGATGAAATGGCTAGTGATATACAGAGACTTAAATATGTCACCTGCTGTTTAAATTGTTTTGATGAATGCCCCATGCCCCGACCCAAAATAAGTAAATGATAATCATTAACCAAGCAAGCGTATATAAATCCCTTGTTTGTATGTATAGAGACGAGTGGCGGATAAAAAACATGCAAAAAAAAATTAATTTAATTTTGCCCCAAAGGAAATAAGCAGAAAAAAATAACGGTTTCTTTCAATCCTAGTAAAAATAAAATAACAAGATTGTGATAGAAAATGAGGTCTTAAGTCTCATGTTCTATATCTGGAAACAGCATGAAATGTAGAATGCAAACGCTCTAGTTTGGGCATTTGTAGTTTTCGTCTTCATTTCACGATGTATAAATAGTCATGTATGGAAAACAAGGCATTTTGATTGGTCAAGTATGCCATCAAAAAAAAGAAGCTTTGTCTCAAGCTTCTTAGCATCATGGCGTATCAGATATATGCTGTACAATGCTCCCAGCCCATTCTGAAAAGAAATGTATGGCTATATTTCTCACAAAATATAAGTCCTAAAACATTCGGTTTAACCTGAGATGCGATATTGGAAGGTATTTTTAACATTCGACACACTGGTCGGTTTACCATCGACGAGACGAGGCTGATATTTAAAAGTGAGTGCAGCCTGAATCGAAGGTCGTACAAACATCGGATGGCAGTCACCTTGTGCCTTTGGATTTTCTACCCGTCCTTTTTCGTTCACGCTATACACCACCGTACAATCCCCCTCCAGCTTACGATCCAAAGCTTGTTCAGGGTAAGCTGGTGCTATTTTTGCAACAGGTTGATAATTTTTAACATCAAATGATTCAGGATGAGTTTGTGCTTTAGGTTCTACTGATTTCTGGGTCTTCGTCTGAGTTGGTATATCCGCTTGAGACTGCGTATCTATTGTTTTCTGAGATTCCGCTGCTGCCGTTTGCTTTTCCGTCACGACTTGCTGTGTCGGTTTAGCCGCTGTAGGTACAATTTTGTTGCTCTGTGACTCTACAAACTTCTTGGTGGTTTTCGGTTGGACTTCAGTAGGTTTCTCAAGCTGTTTTTTGACAGGCTCATGTAAGGGTTTTTCTTCGACTATCGGCTCAGGCTTTTTAGGTTCAGGTTGTTGTTTGATTGGAGGGGGTATTTGCACAAATTGTAATTGAATGGTTTTCGGCTTGGGTTCCGCCAATGTTTCATGCATCTCAACCGTACATAACCATGCAATTAGCGCAATATGCAATCCAGCCGTGACCGACAGAGCTAGGCCTTGATCACGAAACCTAATTTTGGAAACGGTTGCCATCATGATTGTGGTTCCTCTGTCACTAGCCCCAAGTTTGTTACCCCACTTTTTTGCAAGGATGCTATGGCCTGTGCAACCAGTTGATAATCAGCATCCTGATCGGCACGTACATAAAACTGTAAGCTTTTATCTTTTTGAATAATCGGAACGAGCTTTTGTTGCATAGTGGCTAAATCAATGGCCTGATCCGTAACTTTCTCGGTATTCACTTCTGATCCAATATTCCAGTAATACTGGCCATTGGCTTGAATAGATAAGGTTACAATACGCTGCTGTTGTGACGCGGGCATGACATTGGCATCCACTTTAGGCAAATCAATTTGAATGCCTTGCGTCAACATTGGTGCAGTCACCATAAAAATTACCAACAACACCAACATGACATCAATATAAGGAACCACATTCATTTCAGCATTGGGTTTTAATTTTTGAGGACGCTTAATCATGGTTCTTGCTCCTTAACGCGAAGTGCGCTCAGTGTGCCCCAACAAACGATAAATACGCGTTTGCAACTCATTGGCAAAACCGTAATAACGACTGGAAAGCTTGTCAGCACGTGCCGAAAAACGGTTATACGCCACGACCGCAGGAATAGCGGCAAATAAACCAATGGCTGTCGCAATCAGCGCTTCTGCAATCCCTGGTGCAACTGTATTGAGGGTTGCCTGTTCAACGGCAGACAGTCCAATAAACGCATTCATAATGCCCCAGACCGTTCCAAATAAGCCTATATAAGGGCTGACTGAACCGACTGTTGCGAGAAAGGTTAGATTCTGCTGAAGCTTTTCTTCTTCTTCACTGATACTACTGAGTAAACGACGTTCTACCCCATCAATCACATCACTTGTGGTGAGTTGCTCATCTTTGATCAATTGATGGTATTCATCCACCCCATGTTGAAAAATGCTGACAACGCCTTTTTGTTGTTCAGGCTGTTGGTAATCTTGCTGTAAAAGATTGAGATCTTTTTGCTGTCTAAAATTCTTTAAAAAACGGTTCCAAAGCTGCTCTTGTCCACGAAGTAACATGCCGTGACGCACGATTAAATACCAACTTACGACTGAGGATAAAACCAAAATCAACATCACTACTTTTACCAACACACTGGCATGGCTAATCAACATCCAAACTGACATTTGATCCATCGTTGCTTGCATAACGCACTCCAATTTTTTTACTGCATGGTGCAGTACATATATATTTTTAAAATGGGCTGTGATTCTTTAGCAGCCCATGTACTCACTCAGGTACTAAAGTACTAAAGAGTTATTTAGTCCAAATGCAGCGCTTGGGCGATTTTTTCCCAAGGCACATATTTAAAGTTCTGATTGGTTTCAGGCATACGTTTACGTCCGTCTTGCACCACCAACATGCCTCGCTTCCATTTGCCACCAAAATTTAGGGAACTCACATCTAGTCCATCTGTTTCAGACACAGCGTCAATGCCTTTGTCGGTATTGATGCCGATACGAAATGCGCCACGAACCGTGTAAGGTGCAGCGGCATCAAGCACCACAAAGCTGTCATTGCCTTGGCTTGAAACCACCAAATAACTTTGGTTTTTGCCGTGATAAAGTCCCATCCCCTCAATGTCATCATGCATCACCTCTCCTACACCTATCACCTGCTGCATAGGAAGCTGAGTTTTTGGGTTGAGATCTTTTACCCACACCGCGACATCTTCTTCACCCAAGAAAATACGCCCTGTGGCATCGTCTACGACACAGCCTTCAGGTTGAGTTTTCACTGAAAAACGTTGTACTTCTTCAGCCCGTAATTTTTGCTGTGCAGCCGTGATCTGGTATTGAACAAAAGTCCCGTTTTTATCGTTGGGAATGGCATAAATTTCCCCTTGAGCATCGCGGTACATGCAAATGCCATAAATATCATCCAATGTGGTTGCTAACTCGCCAAGCACAGAAACCTTGCCCGTTTTGGGTTGAATCGCAAAGAGATGCAGGCTGTTATGGTCACGGTTTGATGCGACAGCCAAATCGACTGTCTGATTGCCCCATTTAAAACCGTGGCGTACATCGACATTATTCAATCGCCCTACAGGCAAGTACTGTACCGTTTTGCCTTGTAAGTCTGTGACCTGTAAGCCACCTTGTTTGTCTGTCGCTAAAATACGGGACTGACTCGGCTGCGCAGCGTTATGCCAAATCGCAGGATCATCAGCCGCATCCCCTGTACTTGGCACACCCTCCGTCTGCACTTCTGCTGGAATAGTGATGATATTTTGGGCTTTGGTCTGGGTCTGCGTTTCCCATTCCACATCTGTCACTTTCACGGTTTTATCATCTAAAATCAGCAAGGATTTATCAGTTAAATTACCTTGAACACTCAAAGTCTCTGCTTCTTTCACCGTGTCTAGTTGTAAAGGCGGCTGTGCTTTCCATTGCTTATCTTGCTTTTGATAACGATAAAGCAAAGGTTTTTCTGCATCGAGTACCGCGACATGATCATCTACAATCGCAATTGCAGAAGGTGAACCTTGAATCGAACCAAAGGGTTGCACGAGATCCACCGCCTGACGCACCATGTCTGCTTCAGAATGAGCTGGATATGCCCAAATGCCAACATTCGCTTCATTAATAAACAACTCTGCTGTGGCATCATTCACTTTGCATACACTACTAGCAGGTGGAAAACTGAGACGGCGTACCAACTGTGGTTGAACCAAAGCCTTCTCATGCTGAGCCACCAACCATTGTTCACCAAGCCCCTCTTCACCTACTAAAAAAGCAAAACTCAGCCCTTGAGCATCGGTATATAGGCAAACATCTTCAGACTTAAATGAACGCTTTGGAATAAAACTAGGCTTGTCCCATGCTTTATTTTTTAAGTTCATGCTCATCAGTTGAATTTGCTGTTGTTGCAAATTCGACGCAGCAATCAATAAACGCTCCGAACCAATCCGATAATCAAAACGCCCAAACTGACCTTGAATTTGATGTAGTACATTTTGTTGATCATCTAAAATTTGTAGCCCTTTATTTTTACTGCTCAACAGTGCGGCAACTTCAGGCCATGCACTCAAGGTTAACCATTGCACATCCTCAGTTTTCGCCCCATTCATGTCGACTTCACGTAATTGCAACTTCGCTGCCATAGGCTGATCTATTGGTATTTCAACCGAGCTTAACGACTGGCTATTTTGCGGAGCTTGGGGCACGCTGTGCTGACTGCATGCGCTCAATAACAGCAAGCAACTGCTTAAAGCAGACCATTTAAAAGATGAAAATTTCATAGAGATACTCAAAATTGGGCAAGGAACCTCAGGTCTGCTTCTGTTGAGCAAACCTGAGTACTAAATTTAATTCGACTTAAAAATGGGTATAGGTCAGTGCCAGTTTGTAAGCTGGGCCATACTCTTCATATTGCGCGTTATAAGCCTTAGAACCTGCATAGTTGTAATAATGCTCATCGGTGATATTTTGTACATCAAACTTGAGCTGTAAGTTTTTAGATAAGTTCACATGACTACTAAAATCAAGGAAGATTTGGTCATCGGTATAAATATCTTTTTCAGGCGTATCAATGTCACCAAGTTCATACAGATAACTCGATTTATAATTTGCTGAAAGTCGTACACCAAAACGTTCATTTTCCCAGCCAAGCATCGCATTCGCCACCACATCCGACTGATTTGGCAAATGAATACGACGATTCAGAAGTTCACCATCTTTCATCGAATCAATATCCGCTTCTGACTTACTAAAGGTGGTATTTAAACCCAACAAGAACCCGTTCCATGGTGCTCCTAAGTGGTCAAATTTTTGAGAATAGGCAAACTCCATTCCATAGAGTTTGGCACTTTGACCATTTTTATAAGTCACAGCTTCATCAAAGTCAGCCCACTGACCTGTCCCTGCAATATTGGTGTTATAGATAAAATTGTCGATATCTTTATAAAAACTATAAAAACTCACCATACTGGCTTTGCCAAAATACTTTTCTACACCCAAATCAAAGTTAGAAGACTCTAAAGGCTTTAACATTGGGTTACCAAACTCAGCTTCATCACCATCTATGTAAACACCTGGCGCACTTTGCGCAAAGTTCGGACGCACGACACTATTGGTCCATGCCGCACGCAGGTAGGTATTGTCCGCCAATTGATAACGCAAATGTAAGCTTGGCAACCAATGATCATAGTCATTTTCATATTTGGTCGCAGTGATCACATCATCATTAAACTCAAAACCACGTGCTTCAAAGTTGGTATTTTCATAACGTAAACCAGCAATCACACGCAATTGATCCAAATCAATCGTATTCATGACATAAGCCGCTTGTATGTCTTCATTTGACTTAAAGTCATTAATGATGGAGCCATCCGCAACCACATAGTCAGCAGCGTTTAGCCCATTTATTTTGTCCTGAATGGCATTTTCATTGATGCTTGGACCAAACTGTCCCAGTTCATAGTGACTGTTTGAATTGAAATCTGAACTTGATGTGCTGAGGTTTTTATATTTCCACTCATCGGTATTATTGGTTTTCTCACGTTGACTGATTTTGCCCCCAAACTTCAATGCAGCAGCATAATTCCCCAACATATAGTCTTTTAAAAAGTCTAATTTACCGTTGTATTCTTTATCGGTGGTTTTAGACTTTTCCCACGACACCGAATCTAGCTCATAGTTGGCAGCATCATAAAAATCTTGATCTGCTGTTACAACTGGCTTTTGGGTACTGCTAAAGCCAACATTGCTAAACTCAGCTTTATATTTCGCCCCTGAAATACCGCCTGGGTTTTCCTCCGATGCTTCGCTATAACCGAGTTGGCCTTCAACAGTCCACGTGCCGAAACCTTGCTTGCCCCCTAAAACAAAGGACTGAATTTCTTGCGTTTCAACACGACTTTTTAATGAGCGAGTGACTTCGGCATCTCCACTTTGCCCTGCAAGTTGTGGATCGGCAAATTCAACTGAAACTTCTTGACGCGATTCGGTATCTTTAAATCGGCTATATAACGTTCTTAAATAGTATTCGCCTGTGTCATTGGGGCGGTAATCAAAATTCAGCCCTGCACCAATGCGCTCACGCTCGATGTCATATTGGCGCATTGCGGTTTCTTCAAGTGCGTCGCCATCCCAAGCCCCACCCGTTTCAACATTGTCCGAGCCAAATTTTCGGTTTTGATAACTCAGTGCCAGCGCTACCCCAAGGTTGTCTTGCCCCTCACCAACACTGAAACGGTTACTGATGGCACCCGATGCTTTAGGGCTATATTTTTCCCGTTTTTCATCATAACCACCTTCAACCGTTCCCGTATAAAACAAACCGTCATGGTCAAAGGCTGATAAACTTTCGACTTGCACCGTACCGCCTAATGAGTTGGCATCCATATCCGGTGTCAGCGTTTTCACCACAGCCAAAGACTGCACCAGCTCTGATGGTAAGACATCCAATGCCACGCCACGGCGATCGCTTTCAGGCGCGGGAACCAAAGTACCATTGATGGTCACTGCATTTAAGTCAGCACCTAAACCACGAACTGAAACAAAACGTCCTTCGCCTTGGTCACGCTCTGTAGATACACCCGGTATCCGTTGCAACGCTTCTGCGGCATTGTCATCTGGTAATTGTCCAATGCCATCGGCATGTACGACACTGCTGATTTGGTCGGCACGTTTTTGTTCTTTGAGTGCTTTATCCATACTTGCAGCTTGGCCAATGACCTGTACATATTCCACCGTGTTATCTTCGGCATGTAGATGCGTCATGCTCAGCATTGACAGGACCAGTGTACTGAGCTGAAAACCCGCACGCTTATGTTTCATGAAACGGCTCTGATTATTTTGCATTATGTTCTTCCCCTCAAGCCAAAGTGGCATGGTTTGAACGCACAATAGAAATTGAATGTGAACATGATGTGACAGTGCCTTTTACGATCTGCCCTTTTTATTTATTTTTGGCCATTTTCAGCAAAAAGTGAGCTAATTTGATCTGTATAGAGAAAATACTGAGCATACAGAATGATGCATATTCACCACAAAGATAGGGTTTTTCAGCATTTTTATTCTCAAAAAGCAAAAATACACTGATCTATTTTGACTCTAGCCTTTGCCATCAAACTGTCATCTAAATCTGTTTAGCTTGGGCGAAAATAAATCATTTCAAAAAATGCTATGCCTAAATACTTTGCTTACTACCGCTGGCCTTTGTTATGTGTAGCGACTGCCTGTAGCTTATCTCTCTGGTTGTTTATCTTACTTGGACAGAGCAAGTCGTTTGCTGAATGGAACTGGGTCGATATTTTAGGTGAAGGGGGAGCAACTGTTTTTATTGGTATTTGGATTTTCTTTATTATTAAAAGCCGTCCTTTGGGCCGTGTAACCAACTATATCTTTTATGGACTGTGTTTTATTTTTTTCCACATGTGGATGGACAGCTTAGATGAGTTTATTCGCCTGCCTAAAGAAATCATGTGGGATGCCTGGCTTGAGTCCATTCCTTTTCCAATTGGACTGTGCCTATTTACCATCGGGATTTATTTTTGGCATCAAGAAGAACTGGCGATTTCTAAACACATGCAAAAACGAGAACGTATTTATCGGGATCATCGTTTATTCGATGCACTCACCCCTTTGGCCGATGCTCATTACTTTAAAACACAGCTCAAAGCTGCAATTGAGCAAAACTTGCATGAACCCAGCGACATGTCCGTCATATTGTTAGATATGCATAATTTTAATCAGATTAATCAAACACATGGTTTTGATGAAGGCACATCTATTTTACAGCATGTTTCACAATTGATTAGCTTAAACTTACGACCACAAGACCTGCTCTGCCGCTTCGCAGGAGATCGTTTTATTATGCTGTTACCAGAGACGAAGCTACAACAGGCTGAAAAAATAGCAGCTCAACTTGAGCGCATGCTTATGGTCAGTGCTTATTATCAACGTGATCTGTCCGAACACATTCCTTTAAAAGCACTCACGACCTGCTGTTCAGTCGGGCAATACCAAACTGCTCAGCAACTTTTGAGTGCCTTAAATCAGCAATTGCTCCAAGTGAAGCAATACTACTCACCAAAGCGAGTCACGGTATGAGCTTTGAATGCGACTACAGCTACATTCCTGCGCATCATCAATTGTCTATTTTAATTGATTTAGCAGTCAGCCATGAGGTCGAACATCACGTCCTACTCAGTGGTAGCGGTATTTTCTTGGAAGATATCTTTTCAGGGCAAAAGCTGATTAGCCAGCAACAGTTACAACAGGTTTTAACAAATGCTGAGCAGTGTTTTCGCAATCAGGACATCAGTTTTTTATTCGGTCAACGCAGCCTAACCACCCCCTTTAATGACGCCATTAAATCCATGCTGTATGCATCGACCTTCGATGAAGCGCTTAGCCGTTATTTAACATTTTCCGCGTCTGTTTCACCGTGGTTATGCCCTCGACTCATGTACAGCCAAAGCCATATTCATATTTATTGGTTAGATGAAAACAAGCTTGAAAATCGCTTTTTAATCGAAAGCGCAATGAGTGCAATACAAGCATTTAGCCGTCAACTGTATCAAACCAAGTTAGCGTGGAAATTCGAATTTAATTTTTCTGAACCGGATTATATTGAACAATATTGGACGCATTTAGGCAGTGCTTTAGAATTTAATCGCCCGATCAACATGATGAGCCTGCCTCGTGACTTGGTCCATGAAAAACTTCCCAATGCCTCTTCGACCTTAGCTGCAATCAGTTATCAACATGCGCTGAAAGAAATGACAGCTCAAAATATTCAACAGAGTTTTTTGCTCAGTTTGCATCAATACTTCATGCAGAATATTCAAAATAATATTCAACTTGAACAAACTGCTGATTATTTTCAAATGAGTTCTGCCACCTTAAAACGTAAACTGAAAAAGCATCAGACCCATTTTCAGGCGCAACTCGATCAAAGTCGTTTGCATACCGCCATCATTTTATATCGTGTGCATGGTTTTAAAACTGAACAGATTTCTCAGTATTTACAAATTAACGATGCCACTAATTTTCGACGTGCATTTAAACGTTGGAGTGGTTTAACAGTACAAGCGGCACAGTCCTAACCACTTATTTTCCCAAAAAAAATCACGAATATTGCTGTTGTAACGCCGAAATTAAAAGTCAAAAACTCATCGGCTAATCACTAAAGTCCGCATAGTCACGTTCGCTGTATTTTTCTGTTTGCGTCCAAGGTGTAGCAACATGTTGGCCAATTTTGCGCACGGTAAAGGTTTTGGCATAGCCTGAGGTCGGTTTGAGCAATTCATATTTTTGAACCAGTTGATCCTGTTCACTCCATATAATATTCAACGTTTGCCCAGCACTGCGTATTTGATAATGCGCTAACTTCGGATCACGTTGAATCAATTGTGCTCGCTTTAAAATGTCAGGATGAATCAAACTATATTCACAGCGCCAACAGTTTTTCATCCCTAGCATTTCTTGATCGACATCCTGCAATTGCACCCGCATTTTTTCATCTGGCAAAATATAAAAACGCTGAAACGGACTTTCTACGTTTGCTTGCCCGACTACATCTTTGCGCTGCATCCACTGAATTGCACTGTCAAAACTCGCATGCTCATGGGTGTCTGTTTTGGCAGACACATGAGCGTTGCTATGTGTCTGGGCTTCGTCAGCATGCGTTTGTGTGTTTAAACGTTCAATCCAAATATTTTGCGCATCTCGAATTATTTTCTCACTGTATTTTTGAATGGTCGTGACCCCATTGGCATCCAACCGTTCAATCTGATAATCAATACGATATTCATCGGCCGACCATACCCATGGACTGAGCAAACTGAAAGACAATGCTAAGAACTTCATTTTGAATTTGAACGGCCGTATTAATCTTGTATCCATTAAAATCCAAATGCCTTTTTCAATTGCTCAAATACCCATGTATTTTCTTGTGTGCCTTTGAAGAGATTTGAATTCTTTCCTTCAGCAAACAGCATCACATCTCCGCCGCCATGTGTTTCGCTTTTCGTCAGTTGTACCCCGACTTCTTGTTTATAGTCGTCAGCAAAGGCTTGCTCGTTGCTAATACTGTCACGAATATCTAAACGCTTGCCCGTACCATTTCCAAAAACGAGCGTCGTTCCTGTTGCCCCATTTACATCGCGGTATGGATTATGTACTTGGCCATCAGCCAGCACTTTGCTGTAAGCATTTTGCTCTTTTGCAATATTATAGTCATAGCTCAGCCCCAAAATACCTGGATTAGTCTCCGTCGTTTGGCCCGTTCGTGCGGCATAACCATTAAAGGTCATCACATGGTCATGGTCTGCCGTCACTACTATCAAGGTATTGCTCAAATCCACTTTATCCAGTGCAGTTTGAATTGCATCATTAAATGCCTTGGTTTCCTGCAATGCCCGTTTGGCATTATTGGCATGTAGCGCATGGTCAATACGCCCACCCTCAACCATCAAGAAATAGCCTTGTCCATGACTCTGTGCTTGCAGTGCATCAATCGCTTTACTGGTCATCACCGCCAGACTCGGTTCAGTCTTTATATTGTTCTTGAGTCGATCCAAATCAAAATTTAAATGCGACTGTGTGGAGAATACGCCGAAAATTTTCTGAGTATTGACCGTCTGTGCCAAATCACTTTGGTTTAAAACGGTTTGATAACCCTGCTGTTTAAACTCTGCCAATAAATCACGACCATCCAAGCGCCCTTTGGGGTTGGAGACTGCATCATAAGGCGTCCAGTGATTTAAGCCGCCTCCCAGAAGGACATTAATGCCATCCAATAAGTTTGGATTATAAGCTTTACCTTTTGGAACAGCTTGAAGCGCAATATCGTATTGCGCATCACGGTGACAGATATGTGCATAGGTTGCCGCAGGTGTGGCATGGGTGAGTTCAGTCGTCGTCACTACGCCAACCGCTTTTCCCTGCTTTTTTGCCAGTTCTAAAATACTTAACGCAGGCATCCCTGCGACCATACTACTGCCCTGTTCTGGACAACGGTTGATGGCTTTCGCTAAGCTTTTGCCATTCGGCAATTTTCCATCTTCAGGTTCGACCGCAACCGTTCCTGTTGTCATGGCAATCACTTCATTTTTATTTTTCTGCCCAGTCATATAGGCGCCCATAGAGGGAGCGCTATCTGTGGTTTGACCATCCTCAGAATAGGTTTTAATCCGTGCTGCGTGCTTCATGCTGTCCATGGCCAGTTTGCCATTTTCCCCCACAGCATAAATACGACTTGCCGTCACTGTGGTTGGTCCCATGCCATCGCCTAAAAAGAATATAACGTTTTTCGTCGGTGTAAGTGTGGTGTCAGCAGCATACAAAGCACTTGAAGAAATCGACGCTGTAAGCAGAAGCATCATGTATGGGATGGTTTTTAAAGTAGGTTTCATGTGATATCCCTCTGCTATAAGCCTGTGATCTTACGAATGAGGTGATTGACCTCAATATTTTCAAGGCTCCCTGAGAACTGATCTGCCCCCTGACCAATCGCACCTAAAAACACATCTGCACCGCCATGTGTTTCTTTATCTTTATAGCCCGTTTGAATCACAGCTTCTTGTTGGAAATCATCCGCAGCAGTGCCCGTACACCAACCCGTTTCAGCCAAAGGATAGGTGAAACTATATTTTTCACCTTGCGGTGCCTTTGGCCCTTGTACTGGATGACAGACATCAGTGTCTTTTAAGTTCAGTACCAAGTCATCCATACGGTTTTGAGTGGGGCGTTTTTTGCCCGTACCAAAACCGATAATCGGATAAGCTTGACCATGAATATCTTGAGCAAAGCCCGCTTGATCATAGTTTTTTACCAATCCAAGCACACTGGTTTCCTTACCTTCGACGTATTTTCCTGTGCGCTTGGCATAACCATTTAAAACCAAGGTGTGATCATGGTCGGCCGTGATTACAATCAGTGTATTTTTAAGTTCAGGATCACTTTGTTTAAGCTTTTGAATGGTTGCTTCTAAAGCATCATTTAAGGCAATCGTGTCTTGTAAAGCACGTTTGGCATTGGTGTCATGCAACGCATGATCTATACGCCCGCCCTCCACCATCAGGAAAAAACCTTTTTTATTTTGCGTCAGGATGTCTAAAGCAGACAGCGTCATTTGCTTGAGACTTGGCTCTGCCAAGTTTTTCTTGGTGCGATCCAAGTCGTAATTTAAATGGCTGTGATTAAATAAACCCAATAATTTTTCATTTTTCGCCAGTTGCACTTGGGAGAGTTGGTTTTCATCAAAAACCACGCGGTAGCCTGCCTTTTGCATCTCGGTAATTAGATTGCGCCCATCAGTACGTTCTCCACCTGCATCTTTAGGCAAAAATTGACGCTTACCTCCACCTAAAACAACATCGACTCCATCTTTGAGTTTGAGGTTATAGCGTTGATAATCATCGCCTTTTGAACTCGGGACCAACTGTGATGCAATGTCATTTTCAGCATCACGGTGGCATATATGCGCATAAGTCGATGCAGGCGTGGCATGCGTGATCCGCGTCGTGGTCACAACCCCTGTCCCCCAACCCTTTGCTTTGGCTAATTCGAGTAAAGTCTGTGTGTTTTGCTTATTTTGGTTTTGTGGGTTAGTAGCGCACTGGTTATTCCCTACTGAGTCAGGTTCAACCGCAATTGTCCCTGTCTGCATCGAGATCACCTCGTTTTTCATCTTCACACCAGTCATGTATGCGCCCATCGAAGGTGCGCTGTCCGTGACTTGTGCATCTTCAGAAAAGGTACGAACAAAAGCAGACTCAGGCAGCCGATCAATCGCCAACTGACCATCTTCACCAACAGCATAAATACGTGAAGCGGTAAGCGTGGTAATGCCCATACCATCACCCAAGAAAAAGACCACACGTTTCGGTTGTTGGACTTTTTCTTGTTGGAGCTGTTGCGCTGTATTGGCCTGTTGATTTCGCGTTATCGTCGTACTTTGACAAGCGGTAAGCAATAAAGCGCTGAAACTTATACATGCCACGCTGATTGTTTTTAATTGGAATTTTTCAAGAGAACCGAGCATGGCATCAACCCATCTAAAGATGGCTGAACCATACACCGCAGATATTTAATTAAGATTACAACAGTACACAAACTTTAAATTTTCTTGGTACTTAGATATTTTTATCACGTTTCACAATGATTTTTAGTTGGGTACTTTTACAAAATCGGGCACTATAAAAAAACCTCGGATACGAACATCCGAGGTTTTTTTAATTTTTAAACCTATACTGAGGCAAATTATTGCGCGGTATAGCCACCATCCATCACCACGGCTTGACCCGTTACACCACCCGCCTTATCACTAGCAAGGAAGATCGCATAATCCGCAATTTCCTCTACACTGAGTAAGCGTTTTTGTGGCACCATCGCCAAAATTACATCTTCTAATGCACTTTGTTCGCTGACATTTCGGGTTTTAGCCAAGTCATGAATTTGACCACGTACCAACGGTGTATCGACATAGCCCGGACACAGAGCATTCACCGTAATACCATCACGCGCGCACTCTAAAGCCGCAACTTTGGTCAAACCAATCACGCCATGCTTAGCACTGTTGTAGCCAGCCTTGCCAGCAAAGCCAATCAGACCATTAATCGAAGCCATGTTAATCACACGACCAAACTGTTGCGCTTTCATGATGGGAAATGCGTACTTGATACCAATGAACGACCCCACCAACATGACATTAATCAACTTTTGATAGACTGCGGTTGGAAAGTCTTCAATCACTGCAACATGCTGAAAACCTGCATTATTGATAAGAATATCCAAACGACCATAGGTTTGCTGAGTCAGTTCAATCGCAGCTTTATAGGCTTCTTCATCAGTCACATCGCAAGGTGCAGACAATGCTTCAAAGCCTTGCTTTTGAAGTGCCGCCACAGTTTCAGCACACTTCTCTGCATTCATATCAGAAATGACAACTTTGGCACCTTCACTGGCAAATTTCTTTGCAATTTCATGTCCAATACCGCTGGCTGAACCAGTAATAAATGCAACTTTATCTTTTAACAGTTGACTCATCATGTACTCCGTTGTCTTCTTTTTTCATTCCAAAGTCTTAAACAATACCAAACCAAGTAAAGGCAGCAATGGCAACAAATACCGCGATGGTTTTAATAATGGTGATAGCAAAAATATCTTTATACGATTGTTTATGGGTTAAACCTGTGACTGCCAACAAGGTAATCACAGCGCCGTTATGCGGTAAGGTATCCATACCGCCAGATGCCATCGCAACAATACGGTGCATGACTTCAGGTGGAATTCCCATGGCTAGAATCGCAGCATTGTACTGATCGGCCATCGCACTTAGGGCGATACTCATCCCACCAGAAGCTGAACCTGTCACGCCTGCTAAAACTGTCGTGGTGACTGCACCATTGACCAGCGGATTGGTAAAGGTATTACCCAATGCATGACTAATGATCGCAAAGCCTGGTAAGGCCGCAATGATCGCACCAAAACCATATTCAGATGCAGTATTCATCACTGCAAGTAAAGACCCGCCAATACTGGCATTAACGCCATCTTTAAAGCCCGTATAGACACGGCGGAAGTCAAATGAAATGGCTGTGATAATGCCCACAATTAAAGCCAAGCCCACGGCCCAAATGGCAGAGGTTTTCGCAACATCGACCGTGTAGGCTGCAAGTCCAATCGCATTAAAGTCAAAACCGTTTGGATACCATTCTTTAATCGCAGTGGATAAATACTTATTGGTCACGGCAACTAAAATGAGCGGTACAAAAGCCAACCATTGACGTGCGGTAGAACCATTCGACGTTGTATCTAAGTTTTGCTTCAGTTGTTGTTGCTCGGCTTCAGTCAGCTCAATACCTGTGGCATAACCATCGCCATTTCGAGCAGCTACACGGCGACGCCATTCCAAATAGCTCAAGCCCGTTGCTAGAACAAATACCGCACCAATCAAACCGAGAAAAGGCGCTGCATAAATGTCTGTACCAAAGAATGTAGTTGGAATAACGTTTTGAATTTGTGGGGTTCCCGGCAAGGCATCCATGGTAAACGTAAATGCACCAAGGGCAATGGTTCCCGGAATCAAACGCTTTGGAATATTGGCTTGTCTAAATAGTTGATTTGCAAATGGATAAACTGCAAAGACCACCACAAAGAGACTGACACCGCTATAGGTTAAAATCGCCCCTAAAAGCACAACGGTTAACATTGCATTTTTAGAACCAATCAGGTTCACAATGGTTTTGGCAATGGATTCTGCAATCCCTGACATTTCAACCACTTTACCGAAGATGGCACCGAGTAAAAACACCAAGAAATAATCTTTAATGAACCCAACCATTTTGGGCATAAACACGCCTGAATAAAAAGGCAAAACGTTAGCAGGGTTAATCAGTAAAACCGCCAACAAGGCACAAATCGGTGCCATAAGAATTACAGAAAAACCTCTGTAGGCTGTATACATCAGTAGCCCAAGAGACAATAAAATTACACCCAAATCCCACATATTTTTTACTCCATCCTTAAAGAAAATATGTCTTGATGTGCTGTGATATTAATGGCGAATGATGTCAAATGTAGTTGAGTCACAGTACAATCAACCTGTACTGAAAGTACCCTATACGTATCCATAGACCGTCTATTTTCCATCATGACGAGATGTCTATGTGCACTCTGATCTGTGTACTATATTTATTCATCAGAGCATTAATATTTCAGCTTATGGGTCAGACTATAATGCATATAAACCCGCACATTGTTTGAAAATAATCATTGAGTAAGAAGAAAAATTGATTAATATCCATGCCCTAGTAAGACTGATCAAACTAATTGTATCAAGTTAAAGGTAAAATTTCGAAATCACACAAAATAATCAATTTTTATATTTTTCATTTAGTTAAAACATATTTTTACAGACTATCACGCTGTTCGGCTTATACTGCTTTGACCCATCGAATCAAAACCACATTTACTTTCATCACTTGATCTATTTTGACCTCTTGTTGTATTTTTCATGTAAACCATTGGAGAAAAGCACGTTCACTTTCATTCGACATCGTGTTGCATCATTGCTCAGGGAAGCTCATGACACTCAAACAATTAAAAGCCTTTTTAGTCCTTGCACATACGCTTAATTATGCCAATGCAGCCAATGAACTGTGTCTGAGCCAATCCGCTCTCAGCTTAAGTATTAAAACGCTAGAAGAGGAACTCGGTGGAAAACTGTTTAAACGCAATACACGTCGGGTAGCAATCACCACCGAAGGTCAGTCCCTGATTCCCTATGCCAAAAAGCTTCTGGCTAACTGGGAAGATATGGAAAAAGATGTCAAACAGCGCTTTAAACTCAACCGTGGCACTTTAAATATTGCCTCAATGCCCTTTGCCACCCATGCGGTACTCCCCGCAGTCATGCATGATTTTTCACAATTACACCCCAACATCAGTTTTTCCATCCATGACATTACCAATGAAAAAATTATTGAAAAAGTTCAAGAAGGCATTTTTGAGATTGGCATTTGTTTTGAACCTAAACCGAATGATCAACTGATTTTCCAGCCCTTATTTAATGAAGACTTTTTGGCTCTGTTACCCAAACACCATGCCTTAGCCAAACAAAAAAGCGTGACATGGCTGGAACTCTGCTCTTACCCTTTTGTGACCTTACAAAACCCCTCGATTATTCGACATGTAATTGAGGAACAGTGTGCGGCGCATCAAGTGGTGTTGGATTTGAAAGTCGAATGCCACCAAATCAGTTCCCTATCTCACTTTGTTGCCTATGGCATGGGCGTCAGTGCGATTCCACGGCATTTTCAGAAATTCATTGATCTTGAAAAAAATGTGTTGATTGAAATTGACGACAACCAAACTCAACTGGCGGTGGGCATTATTTATAAAAAAGATTATGAACTGTCCAACATTTCAGCCCAATTTATTGAAACCACACTTTGGCATCATTTTTAAAGCCTCACTTTTATCCTTAAAGATGAATCTCTGTTCCTATTCCTTATGAATCAAATGCTTATAATTATTTAAATATTTAAGGCATTTTGTATTCTTCGCACCTAATTCTCTCTTTTTCCTTCTTTAATATTAATGATTAATGAGTTTTTTTTATTACACATTAGAAAGATTCAATTTCTAAAAAAAGCAGTGCAATGCTAAAAAAATAACAAGCAAGGAAGATCAGGAAATAAAGGATGAATAAAGTTGTCGCAAATGCAGCCGAAGCATTGGCCGATGTGGTTGCCAATAATCAAACTATTGCTGTTGGTGGTTTTGGCCTCTGTGGTATTCCAGAAGCATTAATTGATGCCTTAAAAGAAACAGGTGTCACAGGTTTAACCTGTATTTCAAATAATGCAGGTGTAGATGGCTTTGGTTTAGGCAAACTATTAGAAACCAAACAAATTAAAAAAATGATTGCGTCTTATGTCGGTGAAAACAAAGAGTTTGAGCGCCAATATCTGAATGGTGAACTTGAAGTCGAGCTCACACCACAAGGCACACTCGCAGAAAAACTACGTTCAGGCGGTGCAGGTATTCCTGCATTTTTCACCCAGACAGGTGTAGGCACTCTCATTGCCGAAGGCAAAGAAGTTCGTGACTTTGATGGTCGTCCACATATTTTAGAAATGTCTCTCACTGCGGACATTGCTTTAGTCAAAGCCTACAAAGCCGATAAAGCGGGTAACTTAGTGTTCCGTAAAACCGCGCGTAACTTTAACCCTGACTGTGCTATGGCAGGCAAATTCACCATTGCTGAAGTCGAACAAGTGGTTGAAATTGGTGAAATTGATCCAGATGACATCCATTTACCGGGGATCTACATCAACCGTGTGGTACTGAATGCCACCCCCAAAAAGCAGATCGAACAACTGACCATTAAAGCAGAGGAAGCTTAATCATGGCTTGGACACGTAATGAAATGGCACAGCGTGCTGCCCTTGAACTCGAAGATGGTTTTTATGTCAACTTAGGTATTGGCTTACCGACCTTAGTGGCCAATTATCTACCCGAAGGGATCAATGTTTGGTTGCAGTCAGAAAATGGCTTGCTCGGTATTGATGAATTTCCAACCCGTGATGCAATCGATGCAGACTTGATTAATGCAGGAAAACAAACTGTCACCGCACGCAAAGGGGCTGCATTTTTCTCAAGCTCAGAATCCTTTGCCATGATTCGTGGTGGTCATGTCAATATTGCTATTTTAGGTGCAATGGAAGTCTCTGAAACGGGCGACTTGGCAAACTGGATGATTCCGGGTAAAAAAGTCAAAGGCATGGGCGGTGCAATGGACTTGGTCTCTGGTGTACAAAAAGTCGTGGTGCTCATGGAACACTGCGCCAAAGATGGCACGCCCAAAATTGTGCCTCAATGTACCCTACCACTCACGGGTAAAGCTGTCGTTAGCCGTATCATTACTGACTTAGGTGTGATGGATATCACTGCTGAAGGGGTGAAACTGGTTGAACTGGCACGCGATGTGAGCCTAGAACAAATTCAAAAAGCGACTGACTTAAAACTTATCATTAATGACTTTAAAGCCGCTTAAGTACAAAACGACATCATTCAAAGCAGCTTCGGCTGCTTTGTTATTGGGATCAATCAAAAAAAGATTTTCAGTTAAAAAGAAGCTTCTTTATAGCCTTTAAATCCAACATAAAACCAGCATCACCGTGACCAAGTCTATCTCCCGATATTCTCGAATTTACCGAATGATGACTCCTGCGCACATTTTTTAACTCAAATACTTGATGAAAAACTAATCCGCTCGGCTACTATATTTGCATTCCACATCCAGAGGTTCCCATGTCACAACAAGATTATGAAAATGGTTTAAAAGTTCGCACAGAAGTCATGGGCGAATCTTTTGTTAAACGTGCTCAAGACAATACTGTGCCTTTCACCCAACCTTTGCAGGACTGGATTAATGAACATGCTTGGGGCTCAACATGGCAACGTGAAGGTGTTTTACCACGTAAATATCGCTCGTTAATTACCATTGCATTTTTGACGGCACAAAAGAGTCCAACTGAGCTGAAAGGCCACGTTCGTGGTGCGCTAAATAACGGTGCAACGGTTGAAGAAATTCAAGAAGTCCTTCTGCACAGTTTGCCTTATTGCGGTGCACCTGCAACTCAAGAGGCGTTCCGCGCTGCACTGGAAGTGATTCAGGAATATCAAAGTAATTCATAAATAGACTAAGTGCCCATACAAAAGCGTTATATTGCAGTCGTATGGCGCAATTCATCTGGTTTGGCTATGCCGTATTTTTTGCCTAGCCAAACCATTTCCATTAAAAGGCTTTAGTCACACTCATGCCAACGCTAAAGTTTCGACCATCGGCAGGTTCAAAGAAACGACTATTGCTGTCATTCACAATCACTGAACCAACATAGTTACGGTCAAACAGGTTATCGACTCGGGCATAGCTGTTTACTTTCCAGTCACGGTTTACCCATAAGTAGCCGACATTTGCAGCCACAACGGTATAACTTGGTGCCGTATCTGAGTTGATATCATCGACATAAATTTTATCCATATAGCGTGCTTCTAAGCCTGCTTGAAAGCCTTGCTCAGGTTGCCATGCAATACGGGTGAACACTTGGTTTTTGGCAATTCCGGGAATATATGTCCCTTTTTCAATCAAAGGTTTGGTGCTAGTTGCTGCAATATCGGCATCAAAAGTGGCATCCAAATAACTATAGCTTGCACTAAGTTTTAAATCCTGCCAAAGCTGATGTTGCCAAGCTAGCTCAGCGCCTTGTCGTAAGGTTTGTTCTGCATTACGAAATGTATTGCGTCCCGCATTCGCATCATCAGGCACAATGTCATTTTTAGTGACAGTATTGAAAACAGCCAATGTAAACAGACCAAATGCATTTTGAGACTTTAACCCAAGCTCATAGGTATCACTACTTGCAGGTTTTAAATCGAAATTAATTCCCGATGTGGCCAATGTAGGATAAGCCATTTCGGTAAAGGTTGGGGTTTCAAAGCCTTTGCCATAACTGGCATAAGCATAGAGTTCAGGTAAAATTTCCCAACCTAAAGCCACAGACGGCAATAATTTTTGATAATCCGTTGTACCACTGTCATCACTATTGCCAGCTACAATGTAATGGTCTTCCGACTCATAATGTACATTGCTATAGCGTAAGCCTGTATCAAGATGCCATGTGGGTAAGAACTGCCATGAGGCCTGCACATACGGATCTAAATTCCATAAGGTATTATTTTCATTACGGCGTAAATCACCTTTCACGCCAAATTTCCCTTGATTATTATAATTGTTATAGCCTTTACGATCTTCGACCATTCGGTCTAAAGCCACACCGGCAACCAAAGTCGTATTCGGTAAAACCTCTTTCCCTGTCCAACGGAAGTCTGCACCATAGTAATCTCGGTCAAAATCAATCACGCCACCTGCATGGCGAGCATTGGCTTGCGGCCCCTTTGGAATCGACTGATATTGTACGACTTGTCGGTTGCCCAAATAGAACATGCTATATAGCTCTTGCTGGTCATTCAGCGGCTTCGTCCAGGTCAGTCCTGTTTGGGTTTGCTCGATTTCTTTGCGCACATCATAAGTATTGGTACGGTCATTCACTTGTTTCGGATTGGTTTTCCACTGCTCACGACTGAGGCCTTGTGGATCGTCGGCATCAATATCAACACGATTCATCACCCAGTTGATTTTACTGCCATCTTCTAAGTTCCACGTCAGTTTGGCATTATTCAATACTTTTTGTGCTGCACTATGGTCTCGAAAACCATCGGTATCAAAATAAGAAGAACTAATCACATAAGCAGGCTGATTGGCCTGTTCGGAACCCCCTTGTAATTGGATATTGGCTTGTTGCTTATGGTGGCTGCCTGCATTGAGTCCCACTTGAATTGAGTCTTTCCCTTGTCCTTCTTTGCTCTCAGCTAAGATGGTTCCCCCTGATGAGTTGCCATATAAAGATGAAAATGGCCCTGTCAGTACTTCGATGTGATCTAAACTATTGAGGTCAATATTGGAACTTTGCCCTTGGCCATCAGGCATGGTCGCAGGAATACCATCGACATACATCCGTATTCCACGTACACCAAAAGTCGAACGAGCGCCAAAGCCACGCATCGAAATCTGTAAGTCTTGCGCATAGTTTTCACGGTTATTGATTTGTAAGCCTGCAACCCCTTGTAAAACTTCGGATAGATTCACATTGGTATTGTTTTGTACTGTAACCGCTTGGACTTTTTGAATAGATGCAGAAGTCGATAACAACTCGCTATCGGTATGTACCGCTTGGACAGTGATAATAGGAAGTTGATATTCTGTCGTTTCTGCATAGGCATGCATCGTTTGTAAAATAACTGCAGTCAATAAGGCTTGTTTAAAAGGCGTATGCATCAAATAAGTTAATCGCACAATATTTCCTTGCTTGTTATTAGCATAAAAA
This sequence comes from Acinetobacter sp. SW-226, assembly GCF_055632855.1. NCBI lineage: Bacteria > Pseudomonadati > Pseudomonadota > Gammaproteobacteria > Moraxellales > Moraxellaceae > Acinetobacter > Acinetobacter sp. SW-226. The sequence goes on from NZ_CM145752.1 coordinate 2,805,552, forward strand.
TGGGAAGCCTATCATCTCGACAGGCTTCCGATACAATAAAACGTTTTAATCGGCTAAGCTATACGCAACCACATAATCGCCATGATCAGGCGACTGACGTGCCCCACCTGCGGAAATGACCACATATTGCTTGCCTGTTTTTGGAGAAATGTAGCTCATCGGTGTACCTTGGCTACCCACAGGTAAACGCGCTTTCCATAACTCTTCACCATTCGATGAATTGAAAGCACGTAAGTAGAAGTCTTGCGTTGCAGCAAAGAATACTAAACCACCTTGTGTCGCCATTGGGCCACCAATCGTTGGCATACCTATCGGCGCTTTTAAGCCCATTTTAATGCCCATTGGGCCAGTATCTTCAACCGTACCTAAAGGTACCTGCCAAGCCACTTGACGGGTTTTCATATCAATCGCCGTCATGGTTCCGAAAGGTGGTTTTTGGCATGGAATGCCCAGTACTGACATAAAGCGGTTTTTATTCACTTTATACGGTGTACCTTTCATTGGCACTGCGCCCATACCAGTGTTGACCTTCTCTCCGCCACTGGCTTCAAGTTTTAAATCTTCAGGCGTTTGTTTAATCAGCTGAATCCACAAACCTAGGCGCATGTCGTTGACAAACATATAACGATGCGTTGGGTCAAATGCGATACTGCCCCAGTTCATCCCACCCAGCGAACCCGGAAAACTTAAAGATACATCAGAACCCGGTGCCGTAAAGAGACCGTCATAGCGCATTGATTTAAAGTTAATACGACACATCAACTGGTCAAATGGCGTTGCGCCCCACATGTCCGATTCAGTCAAAGTTTGATTGCCAATCTGTGGCATTTCAACTGAACGTGGCTGAGTTGCACTGTATTGCTCATCAGGGATATCTGCAGCTTTTACAGGTTGCTCAACCACTTTGGTTAAAGGCTTGCCTGTCACACGGTCAAGTACAAAGAACTGACCAGACTTGGTGCCAATGACAACAGCAGCTTTGGTTTGCCCATTTTGCATTGGAAAGTCGACCAAGCTTGGCTGCATGGGTAAATCAAAGTCCCAAAGGTCATTGTGAACAGTTTGATAAACCCACTTTTCTTTACCTGTGGTTGCATCCAAAGCCAAAACAGAAGAATTGTACTTATGATCTACAGGTTGACGGTTTCCGCCCCAAACATCGACCGATGAACTTCCCATCGGTAAAAATACCGTGTTCATTTGCGGGTCGTAGGACATTGCAGCCCAAGAGTTAGCCGAACTACGTTTGTAGATTTCACCCGGTTTCAGAACATAGTTTGGATTTGGGTTACGAGGATCAAAAGCCCAACGCAGTTGCCCAGTAATCACATCATAGGCACGAATCACACCACCCGGCATATCCGCTGCAAAGTTATCAGCAATACGACTCCCGACAATGACGCTAGTGCCTGCAATGGTTGGCGCTGAGGTCACTTCAAAACGAGGCGCTTGCGTACCCGCACCTAGACCTTCCAGTAAGTTCACCGTTCCATCGACACCAAAGTCTTTACAGCGTTCGCCTGTATCGGCATTGACTGCAATTAAACGACCATCAGGTGTATTGGTATAAACACGACGTGGACATGCGGTATTATTTGCCACCGCTGTCACCGCACTTGCACCTGCTAAAGTCGGTTGTACCAAGGCTTGAGTCGAGTCAAAGTAACCCACACCCCGACAACGCTCCCAAGCATCGGCTTTAGAGTTCACTTCAGCCTTCCAGATTTGTTTACCTGTGTCCGCATCTAAAGCAATGATGTTGTTATGCGGTGTACATAAAAAGACTTTATCACCGACCTGCAAAGGCGTGAGCTGGTCTTCTGCGCCATTACCCGTACCCGTAGTCATATCGCCTGTTTGAAAGCGCCATGCTTCTTTTAACTTAGACACATTATTTCGGTTGATCTGATCCAGTGCGGCAAAACGACTTCCACCAGCATCATTACCATAGTGCGACCAATTCACTTGTTGAGTTTGAGCTGTTACAGGCACTAGAGGTAGCTCTTCACCAGTGGCTTTTACCGTTGGATGTGGAATAAACATGCCATATAAACCACCCAGCATACCTAACACCGTCAAACCACCTAAGGCATAAGCAGGTGCTGAAGGCGCAATTTGAAATTGGTACTTACGAATAGCAGGTAAAGTAAAACACAGTGCGGCAAATAAACCCGCAGGAAACATTAACCGTGAATGGAGTGCCCAAAAATCCCAACCTGCATCAAACAGTGCCCAGACCACGGTTCCAAGAAAAACCAAGGCAAAGATCCAAACACCCAATGCTTTTTTTCTAAAAATAAAGATTGCGGAAATGGTGGTCAATAAGCCTGCAATCAGGAAGTACCATGAACCCCCTAGACTAATCAGTTTTCCACCACCGATTAAATAAAATAAGCCAGTCAGCAATAAAGCCAAGCCTAATATAAAGCACCATATTTTAAATATGGGTTGAGATTGCGCTTCGGACATACTTTTTACTCCAAATGCTGTGTTTTAAATGACCACTCCCACTTTGTTCTGAGCATCATTCACACCACATCCAAACTTTTGAGCATCCACAATTAGTTTGCTTCAGCAACGAAAAAAAGAGTATTTAAATTCAGCAATCACATCACTGATATTTTAAACACTCTTCCACTTCAAATACGATTAAAAATTCACCTTAACGCTAAGGCCCGCCACCCATGCGTCATCTACTTCTTTCACCCCAGAAGGTTGATAGATATATTGCAAGTTGGGTCTGAGCATCACCGCAGGAGACCATTGGTAGGTATAGTTCAACTCAACATTGAGTTCGTCATGTTGAATTGGGACATAATCGCTGGCGAGCGCGTCATAACTGTAATAACCATGGCCTTCGTTGGTGGCGATTTGTTTATCCGTCACACGGCTATTCACCACATAGTTGGCTAAACCAAAGCCAATCGAGTCATTAGGGCGACTGTCAAAAGGACCTTTATACCAAAGTGCCAACTGCTGCGTACTTTCTACAGCGGTCGTATCTCGGTCATTGATGACCCCATTGAAACTGATATATAAACCACGTTTAGGATCAGCCCCATGTTGGGTTAGTTGTTGTTGAGCATTCAACCAGAAACTATATTTGCCATCGTGGATTTCTCCTGATGTCCCCACATCTTTAGCTTCTGCTGTGGAATACAGTGCGCCGAGTTTATATTCGCCCGGTAAACCATTAAATGTGGCAAGTTTTGGTTTCCATGCCAGTTCAACTGGAATGGTGGCCCCTTCGACATTGTCCATATCGAGGTTAAAACCATCACTGTCCGAATCTGTTTTGACATTGTCAGGATTAACTTCATAGACCCCAACACCAAGTGACCAGTCTGGTGCAAATTGGTATTTCACATTGGTACCCCATAAGCTGACAGGCCAGTTATACCAAATCGAACCGATAGATTTGCCTAACTGTCCACCACACAAAAGTAAGTTCTGAAACTCACATTGCGAGCTGTTAAAATCATCGGACATGCCCATACGACCAATCTTAAATTGGACACGGTTATCATCAAATCCTGTTTTAATCCATGCTTGGGTTAAGCGCCAGATCTTGCCACGTCCATAAATTTCTTGAGTATTCCCCAAGGTGCTGGCACGTGGATCTTTAATTCGCGCTAAAGTTAATGAATTACCATCACGTTTGGTAATCATTAAGCCTGCTGTGGTATTTTCCCAACCTGCAATTTTGTTTAAATCAAAATTGGCACCTAAGGTCAACTGTGCAGCATTGTCAAAACTTCGGTCATCGTTATAACCACCAGCCAAATTGGTCGCTGCTTGGCTCATAATCGAAGCTGTAAATTTATAACCTTGATCTTCCAGTTGCTTCCGTTCACCGTTCCAATCGCCGAATAACCATTGACGGTCTGCCGAGTAAAATTCATTGGCTGACGCCAATTGGCAAGTTAAAAGCGCCAAAGATAATGTGCCTAGTTTTAAGAGTTGTTGCATAACCAAACATCCTTTTTTGTGAGGAAAGCTCAACCGAGCTTTCCATGCGGTTTTTATTATTTAATGCGAACTGCTGGACTCAATTCAGAGGTCGCACCCAAATGATCAGTCACATTCGCTGTCACACTTGCAGCCCCATTCAATACCTTCCAAGTTGCTTGACCCTGACCTTGCGCATCGGTTGTCACCACTTGAGTACCTAAATACTGCTCTGCTTCTTGACTCTTCGCTTGACGATTGGCAAAGAATTCAACTTGGTAACGTTGATTTGGTTGTGCTTGTACTTCAGCCATAACCTGACCTTTGCTATAACTCAAACGTGGCGCTTGGATATTTTGGTTGGGTATCGCATTACAACCCTGTTCATTTGGCTGGCTACAGGTTTTTTGCAGTTTCGCTGCTTCAATGACCACACCACCCCCACGAGAACCGACAAAGCCAGCATGTTCTAGCGCAGGCACAGCAAACACAATGGCACCTAAACGTTGATTGGGTACGCACGAACCACCCGCCTCACAGCGCTTAATATCTTTGCCATTGTCCCAAATTAAGTTTTGGGTCAAGGTTGTGCGGGCATTGGCATCTTTTTCTGAACGAATGGCTATCCCTAAACGGTTAGCATGAACTTTATTGCTGTCAAAAATGTTGCCATCACCCGTGAGGTTAAAGCCAATTGAGTTATTGGTCAGTTCGTTATAGGCGATATAATTACGCTTACCCCAGTTGATTTGTAAACCATCAGAGTAATTTTCAAATTTGTTACCGACCACCGCATTGTCATTACCCCACAGGATTTCAATCCCTTGTGACGGTTCTGGATTGGCTTTGGTTGAAGTAAATAGGTTATTAGCGACAAGGTTAAATGCCGCACCACGCGTCAGCTCTAAACCATCGCCATTATCTACAAACAAATTATTTAAAACTTTGTTGTTATTGGTGGTGGTCGAGGTTGGATTGCCCTTACCATCATCACCCGTTAACATCACGCCTGAACCACCGTAGTTATTACTGATACGGTTATGTTGAATCAAGTTATTGCTTGAACGGTTCACCAAAACGCCAATACAGAAACGGTGAATATCGAGACCTTTTAAGGTCACACCATTAACATCTTGCAGAACCAGACCCGGTAAAGTCATGGTACGGACATTGGTGCCATACTGTTCAGGGTTTGCCCCTGGGCAGGCTTTAGCGCCCTCACCTTTAATATAGTTTGAACCATCAATCGCAATAAACTCGCCTGTTTTGTCCCATTGCATCCCGATGATCTTCACTGAAGACTTAATTGGCGGTAAAGGCTGATTTAGTTTAATGGTATAAGGTGCTTTGCCCACAGCTTGGATGTGAATTTCATTTTCTTGCGCCGTATTGGCATTCGATTGTTCAATTGCCCAACGCAGTGAACCTTTTGCACTATCATCCTGATAACGATCCACAATATAAGTTTCTGCACTGGCCAAACCTGATGCCGCTAAACTCAAAACCAATGTGGTCAAACGTAAAGTTGATGGTTTCATATTTTAAATCCTTTTCTATCCTTGAACATGAATAACGCAGTGCATTAAGGGGTTGGTTGTACAGTTTTCAGCAACTGTTTGAGTTGAGTCACATCAATTTGACCTGGTGCAGAAGCTTCACCAATCATGCCGAAACTTAGGCTGCCACCCATGTTGGCAGTCGCCACACGTGAAATGGTGCCCAACTGTCCCATCGACATGGTCAGTAGTGGTTTTTGAGTTTTTTGACTGACCGCCAAGGTGGCATTCATGAGGGTAAAGACATCTTGTTTTGACTTTGGCATTACCGCAATTTTCAAAATGTCGGCACCCATCTGATCTTGTTTTAGCAGACGGTTTTCAATGTCTTGTTGCTCAGGTGTTTTTGCAAAATCGTGATTTGACATGATCACCAATACGTTCTTGTCATGCGCCAATTTGGTTAATTTCGCCACACTGCCTGCATCACGGAACATTTCAATATCCAGCAATTGCATAAATGGCTTTTTCAGGTATTCACGATAAATTTTTTCATAGTCTTGGTCAGACACTGTCATTTTTCCGCCTTCGTTATGAGTACGAATGGTGGCAATTAATGGTTTGTCTTTTAAAATTTGATTCAGCTGCTGGCCCAGTGCCATCACTTTTTTAGTGTCGGCAGAAAATTCCAATAAGTCGATACGAAACTCAGCCACATCTGCGTTTGGATTACTGGCAATCACTTTTGCTTGGGCAATCGCTTGTTCAGCCGTTTTTGCAGTAATCGGCACAATGGTTTTGACAGGTAAGTCACCAATATTGAGGTTTTTCACCACATAGTGTTGTACGCTTGATTGAGCTACTTCCGCTGCAAATGCTGGCATTGCTGCTAAAACAGCACTGCTTAAACAAAGTTGCATCGCAATTTTTTTGATTTTCATCATTACATTTCCTTGTATTTACAAACTATTGCCTGACTTCTGTCATCAATGGCAAATATACGTGGGATGAACGAAATGGGTCATACCATCACCACGTATAAACTTTTATCTTTAGAATTAGTTCAAGATGTCTCGCACTAAATCTTGGAAAATTTAGATATCCAAAAAGACCGTTTCGTCTTCTCCTTGAATACGAATATCAAAGCGATACACCACTTCACCATCACGCTGTTCACGTTTTGCAATAAGTGTCTGACGACGAGGTGCCCACTCAATGCCTTTCAGCACAGGATCTTGTGCATTGGCTTCCGCTTCATCTTCAAAATAGACACGGGTGTTTAAGCCAATGTTGATACCGCGTGCAAAAATAATCAGTGCAATATGCGGGGCTTGAGTTGTGCCTTTACGTCCCGGAACAGCACCCGGTTTAATGGTATTGAAACTCCAAAAACCAGTTTCAAAGTCTGCCCCTGTACGTCCCCAACCGAGGAAGTTTGGATCGACCGCTTTGCCCTGAATATCCGTCGCACTTGGATACACGCCGTTGGCATCTGCCTGCCAAATTTCAATCAATACATCGCGTAACGGCAAACCTAGACCGTCGAATACTTGACCCTCTAAGCGAATACGTTCACCTAAGGTTTTTTCTTGAACCAACTGATTGTTAAAGTTGTTTTCAAAGACTTCAATGTTGGCTTGTTGGGGCAACAAACCAATGTGTACGTATGGCCCACCTGTTTGAGATGGCGTTTCATGCAATTCTTGAAAGTTCCAATGGTTCATGTTGCTCTCCCTGAATTAAGTCAAATCATTTTCGAAATATGTCGCACGACGACCACGTAAAGTGATGTCAAAGCGGTAACAACGGCTGTCTGCTTCAATGAAGTTGCTCTTATCCTCAAGAGCAATCAGCGCGCGACGTTGTTCTTCCGAAGGAATGGTTTTAATAATCGGACACGAATCAATCAGCGTATCGCCTTCAAAGTAGAACTGAGAAATAAGACGCTGCGCCCAACCATCGGCAAGCAAAGAGAAATGGATATGCGCTGGACGCCACTCATTAATACGGTTACGCCATGGGTAAGGACCCGGCTTAATGGTACGGAATACAAAATAGCCGTTAGCATCAGTCATCATGCGGCCACAGCCGCCAAAGTTTGGGTCCATCGCACCAATAAACTGATCATTTGGATGACGATAACGGCCAGAAGCATTGGCTTGCCACACTTCGAGCAATGCATTTTTAACTGGACGCCCAAACTGATCACGGACATAACCATGCACAATAATGCGCTCACCAATCGGCAAACCTTCTTTGGCATAGTTCAAAATCAAATCGTTATCTTTAGGCCCAAACTGCTCCGCACTAAACTGTGGTGAAGTCACTTCAGTTAATGTTTCTGCAATCGAAATCAACGCATTTTTGGGCGAGCGTAATACACTGGTTTTATAGCCGGGTGCGTATGCTGGCGGGTGATCTTCGGTATTGCGTTGTGCATAAGCACCTAAAATAAGTTGCGACATGTGACGTCCCTCTTAATCTTGTTCCATTACTCTTGATTCGTTTGTTCTTGGCTAAGCTGCTGTTCGCTCAGCTTTTGCGGGGCAATGCCCAAATCTGCAAAAACTTCTTCTGCCATGTGCATGGCTGCATTGGCTGCGGGCAAACCGGCATACAGTGAACAGTGCAAAATCAACTCTTTTAAGTCGTCCTTGGTCACACCATTGTTAAAACAAGCACGTAAATGCATACGCAGTTCGTCTTCACGGCCCAGTGCCAATAACACCGCAATGGTGACTAAGCTACGGGTGTGGCGCGGCATGCCTGGTCTAGACCAGACTTCGCCCCACGCAAAACGACTGATAAAGTTTTGAAAGTCAGCATTGAAATCATTTAAGTTCTCAAGTGAACGACCGACATGCTTTTCACCCAGCACTTCAGTGCGTACAGTGATTCCTTGTTCATAACGTTGTTCATCATTCATGGGAGAAACCTCAATTAGGTCGCATCGGTATGTGCGACCAGTGATTTAACAAAAATAGCGACTGCTGCTGCTGTTGCTGGAATTAACAGCAGACTTAAAATGGCAGTAAACGACCAGTCATTGCCCAGTAGAACTGCGCCAATCCATGCACCAAATACCGCACCGAAGCGCCCAATCCCAGACATCCATGCCACACCTGTTGCACGGCATTGGGTTGGATAAAAACGCGCGCTGAGTGCTGGCATTGCCGACTGTGCACCATTAATTGCGACACCTGCGCAAAGCACTAAAATGGCAAGTAGGGTTGGATTTGCTAAGCTCTGACCAACAGCAAAGGCAAAGATCCCCGCGACAAAGTAGAAGCCTGCAATAATGCGGTTCGGGTTGAAACGGTCCATTGCCCAGCCAATAAATAAAGCACTGAGTACACCGCCAAACTGGAATAAACCACCAATAAATGCAGCACGTTCCATGGTTGCGCCAGTTTCACGCATTAAGGTTGGTAACCAACTGGTGAGTAGATAAATCATCACCAAACCCATGAAATAGGTCAGCCACAATAAAACCGTGCCTTTGACATATTTCTGAGAGAACAGCATGCCAAACACACCTTTCTTCTCTGCACCTTCAGTTTTTTCTTCAGGTACATGAAACTCAGTGACACCCTGTACTTGCGTCGGTGCAATACGCGTTAGAATTTTGCGGACTTTTTCACTGTCACGACCTTTCACAATCAAGAAACGATAGGATTCTGGCAGGAAGAAAATCACCAAGATCATCAAAATCAGTGGCGACCAACCGCCCAGTAAAAATAAGCTGTGCCAACCAAAGGTTGGGATCAACCAACTGCTAATGAAGCCACCTGTCGCCATACCTAAGTTGTAACCACAGAACATGCAGGTCACGAGTAACGAACGTGAACGCTGCGGGCAATATTCAGAAAATAGCGTGGTTGCATTCGGCATTGCAGCACCCAAACCAATACCCGTTAAAAAGCGCAAGACCACCAAGGTATTTAAGTCAGACGCATAGGCTGATGCCAAAGTAAAGCCACCAAAAATCAGCATCGAAACACTTAAGACAATCTTTCGCCCAAAGCGGTCAGCGGTTGGACCAGACACCAAAGCGCCAATAATCATGCCACCTAAAGCCGCACTCATGACTGGCCCTAATTGCGAGCGGTCTATCCCCCAGTCTTGTGCCAAGGCTGGAGCAATAAAACCCATTGCCGCAGTATCAATACCGTCAACAAAAACAATGAGAAAACATACAATTGCGATCAACCACTGATATTTGCTAATCGGTGCATCATTAATCAGTGCTTGTGCGTCTATACTCGTTTTTTGAGTAGCGTATTCCTGAGACGCCATACCTGCCTCCTTGGGCTGAAAGTCCTTTTAAAAATCCTTAAACTATTGAATCGATCCAATAAATTGAGTGAGGGTTTGGTTAAACTGCTCAGGTTGTTCAATATTGGAAAGATGCGATGCGTCAATCACCGCTAATTCACTCTTTTGAATTTGTTGTTGCATAAAAACGCCATCTGCCACTGTCGTGACTGGGTCAAATGCACCCGCAATCACTAAAGTTGGAATCTGAATCTGCTGAATTTCTGTGCTCAAATCAGCCTTAGCCAATGCTCGGCAAGATTCTGCATAACCCAATGCTGGCGTAGTCGCTAAAGACTGAATGGTACGCTGAGCCAAAGCATCGTGTTGATAATCAAACTGCTCGCTGAACCAGCGTGTATGCGTAGTCGCAACCAAATCCGCTAAGCCATTGGCTGTCACAGCATCTGCACGAGCATTCCAACCTTCTTCAGTCCAAATTTTGGCTGCTGAATTCGCCACAGTGATACTATGAAAACGATCTGCATGGTGAATACCGAGCCACAAAGCCGTCATACCGCCCATTGAAATCCCGCAAAAATGCGCTTTTTCAATGTTTAAACCATCAAGAATATCAATCACATCTTCTGCAAGGTTTTGTACAGTGGTCTGCTCAATCACATCACTTTGCCCATGACCACGCGTGTCATAAGTCACCACTTTGAACTGCTGTTCGAAGGCAGCAACTTGTGGCTGCCACATGCCTTTATCGGTACCCAATGAGTTTGAAAATACAATCACAGGTGCATGGTCTTGCCCACTGATTGCCACGGATAAAGTCTTGCCTTGACGATTGGTCATCGTGATATTCACTTTGCCTCTCCTTTTGCTTCTTGCAACACCGCATCAATCTGGTCTTGAATATTGCCGAGATATGACGCGGGTTTAAAAATTTCTGAAATCTGAGCTGCACTAAAATAGGCTTTGACTTGATCGAGTTCAGTAATGACCTCTTTTAAGTGAACACCTTTTGCAACCGCTGTTTTACATGCGTCCTCTACCAGATGATGAGCTTGTAAACGTCCGATGTGTGGTGCCAAAGCCATCATCACCGCTTCCGCCATAATTAAGCCTTGCGTACATTCCAAATTGCGTTGCATATTTTCAACATTGACTTGCATCCCCTGTAACACATCCAAAGTCCGCTCTAAAGCACCAGCACAGAGTTGGAAAATTTCAGGCAATGCCAGCCATTCCGCATGCCATCCACCTAAACTACGCTCATGTTCCTGCACCATGCTTTGGTACAAACTCGACATCAGCACAGGCACACGATTGGCTGCTGCCAATACGGATGCCGCAGCAACAGGATTACGCTTATGTGGCATGGTTGATGAGCCACCACGCCCTTTCGCTGCTGGCTCAAATACTTCTGCAATTTCAGTTTGCATCATCAAAGACCAGTCACGTGCCATTTTGCCCAGACTACCTGTCGCTATTGCGAGAACACTCGCCACTTCGACAATACGGTCGCGCTCACCATGCCAAGTACAGCTTGGAACAGAAAGTTGTAACTGTGCTGCAAATGCTTGCACAACTGCTGTGCCTTGATTTTGCAAAGATGCCAATGAACCCACTGCACCGCCTAATTGCGCAGTGAACACACGTGATTTCATGGCTTCAATACGGGTCAAATCACGATGAAAAGCCGAAGCCCAACGTGCGAATTTATGACCCAACGTAATGGGTAGACCCTGCTGCAACCACGTGCGTCCAATCATCACTTGTGAACGATATTGTTCAGCTTGGGTCAATGCAGTGCGGTAACATTGTTGAATTAAAGATTCCACCTGTTGTAGCGCAGCACGACATTGCAAAAGACAAGCAGTATCTAAAATGTCTTGACTGGTTGCGCCCCAATGCACATAACGTGCAGCATCTTCATCGCTTTGTTTCACAATCGCGGTTAATTGCTTCACAAAAGGAATCGCGATATTGCCTGCCAAGCCTGTTGCAACAGCCAAAGCATTAAAATCAATCTGATCGAGTGCAGTTGCTGCAATGTTTGAAATTGCTGTTGCTGCAGATTCTGGAATAACACCAACCTGAGCCTGCGCTTGTGCCAAGGCAACTTCAGCCTCAATCATGTATGACACCAACGCGCGATCACTGAAAATTTCAGTCACCTCGTTTTGGTAAAATAAGCTGGCATATAACTGGCTCATGATCGCTATCCTTAAATCTGCTTTAAACGCGCTGAATAATCATTGCAATGCCTTGACCGACACCAATACACATCGAACACAAGGCATAGGTTCCACCCGTTTGTTCTAACTGGTTTAAAGCTGTGGTGACTAAACGTGCACCCGATGCACCGAGTGGATGGCCGATGGCAATTGCACCACCGTTTGGATTCACTTGAGTGGTGTCATCCTCTAAACCAAGATCACGCGTGACCGCCAGTGCTTGTGCTGCAAAGGCTTCATTTAGTTCAATCACATCCATCTGTTCTAATGTCAGATTGGCTTGTTTGAGTAATTTTTTGATGGCAGGCGCAGGTGCAAAGCCCATGATGCGTGGTTCTACCCCCACAGCCGTAGATGCAATAATCTTGGCACGTGGTTTAAGTTGGTACTGCTCAACCGCTTGTTCCGAAGCAATCAGTACAGCAGCCGCACCGTCATTGATGCCTGAAGCATTCCCCGCAGTGACGGTGCCTTCTGCTGTGACGACTGGCTTGAGTTTAGCCAAACCTTCGAGTGTGGTCGAGGCACGTGGATGTTCATCCGTGTCGACCACAATTGGATCACCCTTACGCTGTGCAATATTTACAGGGATGATCTCATGTTTAAAAAAGCCTTGAGCTTGCGCGGTTGCGGTGCGCTGTTGACTCGTCAAGGCAAACTGGTCTTGATCTGCACGATCAATATTAAATTGTTGTGCCACGTTCTCCGCGGTCTGCGGCATGGTGTCTACACCATACATCGCTTTCAGCTTAGGATTGATAAAACGCCAGCCCATAGTAGTGTCTTCAATCTTCTGGCTACGACCATACGCGGTTTCTGATTTACCCATGACAAAGGGTGCACGAGACATACTTTCCACACCACCTGCAATGATCAGGTTGGCTTCGCCTGCTTTAATCGCACGGGCTGCCATCGCAATGGCATCGAGTGATGAACCACATAAGCGATTCACAGTCGTAGCAGGAACTTCAACCGGTAAGCCTGCAAGTAATGCTGACATACGACCCACATTACGGTTGTCTTCACCCGCTTGGTTGGCGCAGCCGTAGATCACGTCATCGACTTGGGTCCAATCTACACTTGGATTGCGTTGTATTAAGGCTTGAATTGGCACTGCACCCAAGTCATCAGCACGGATTGGAGCGAGTCCACCTGCATAACGTCCGAATGGGATACGGATGGCATCAATGATGTAAGCGTTTTTCATTTTTAATCTTGTCCTTTGAAAATCTCCCCTAGCCCCTCTTTATAAAAGAGGGGGAACTTCCCCAAATTAGAAAGATGGAAGTCCCCCTTTATCAAAGGGGGGATTTAGGGGGATTCAAATCATTAATTCTGTTGAGTCGCATCCACTAAAGTTGCACCCGTCATGGCCTGCAATTCTGCAAAGCTTAAACCGTCGACTTTCTCAATCACTTTTAAACCCTCTGCGGTGACATCAATCACACACAGGTCGGTGTAAATACGGTCTACACACTTCAAACCTGTCGCTGGATAGCTCAGTTCAGCCACGATCTTCGGTTCACCTTGTTTGGTCACATGGTCGGTGGTGATAAAGACTTTCTTGGCACCGACAGCTAAGTCCATTGCACCGCCAACCGCAGGAATCGCATCAGGTGCACCGGTATGCCAATTGGCCAAGTCACCATTGGCTGCCACTTGAAAGGCACCGAGGACTGCAATATCTAAGTGACCACCACGCATCATGGCAAAAGAATCCCCATGATGGAAAAAGGCACCGCCTTGCAGCATGGTCACATATTCTTTACCCGCGTTGATCAGTTCAGGGTCTTCTTCACCTTTTTCAGGTGGCGGGCCAAAAGCCAACAGTCCATTTTCAGAATGTAAGAACACGTCTTTGTCTGACGGTAGATAACTGGCAATCTTGGTCGGTAAGCCAATCCCAAGATTCACATAAGCCCCATCGGGAATGTCTTGTGCCACACGTTCTGCAATTTGGTTACGGCTGAGTTTTTGATAGCTCATGATGTTCTCCCGATTACACAGCAACAGGTTCAGGTTGAACCTGCACCACGTGTTGAACAAAAATACCTGCGGTGATGATGTGTTCAGGATCTAAAGCCCCTAAGTCCACCACTTCAGAGACTTGGGCAATGGTCACGCCTGCGGCCATGGCCATAATCGGGCCGAAGTTACGTGCCGATTTGCGGTAAACCAAATTGCCCCAACGGTCGCCTTGTTGGGCTTTAATCAGAGCAAAATCGGCTTTGATTGGATATTCCAGTACATAATCTTTACCGTCGATGTGACGGGTTTCTTTGCCTTCGGCCAATAAGGTACCGTAACCAGTTGGGGTAAACACTGCACCAAGTCCCATGCCTGCGGCTTGGATACGACAGGCCAAGTTACCTTGAGGCACCAGTTCCAATTCGATTTTGCCTGCACGATAGAGTTCATCAAAGACCCAAGAGTCGGACTGACGCGGGAACGAACAAATGACTTTTTTCACAGCACCCGCTTTCAGCAGCTTGGCTAACCCATAGTCGCCATTGCCAGCATTGTTACTGACGATGGTGAGGTCTTTAATGCCGAGTTGAATCAAGCCATCAATCAGTTCAGCAGGTTGTCCTGCTGTGCCAAAACCACCAATCATGATGGTTGAGCCGTCGGTGATTTGGGAGAGCACTTCCGCGAGGGATGCCGCACTTTTATCTATCATTAGATAACTCCATTGTGCATCATGCAAATTTGAAAAGGCGCGGAAAACTAACCTATACTCATGGGCTGCTTTATTTTCGACAAGATTCCCTAGTCTTTTAGTTAGATTTCCTTATCTGCTCATTTTTTATAATTTAGTGATTTTCGACTAGATAGTGAGCACAGGTTTTGTTCGATCATCGAACAATTTATATGTATATCGAACAAAACCTGATTATTTCACTCTGATTTCACGCTATAGTAAAAATAGACAAAGGATAAAAATGGATAGGGATACCGAAATGCATGAAGAAAAAGAACGAATAGAAAAGCGAATACATAATCACAATAATAAGAAAACCATTCGACATGAAGACTTTGTTGCAGGGATCAGTAAAGGTATGGCTATTCTCGACAGCTTTGGTACTGACCGACATCGTTTAAATATCACTATGGCAGCGGAACGTACAGGCATGACCCGTGCCGCAGCACGACGCCATTTACTCACTCTTGAATATTTAGGCTATTTAGAATCTGATGGTCATTATTTTTATTTAACCCCTAAAATTCTCAAATTTTCAGGCGCTTATTTAGGTGGAGCACAACTTCCCAAAATTTCTCAACCTCTACTGAACCTGCTGACCAATCAAACCTCACTCATTTTTTCCGTAATGGTTTTAGACGGCTATGAAGCGATTACTATTGCACGTAGCGCCGCACATCAACAAACAGATCGTGTCAATCCTTATGGCCTACATTTGGGCAATCGTCTACCTGCACATGCCACATCAGCAGGTAAAATTTTATTGGCCTATCTCGACGATCAGGAACAGTGTGAATGGCTGAATCAATATCCGCTACAACGCCTTACCAAATACACCCATACCAATAATGAAACGTTTCTGGCCTTATTGCATGAAATTCGAGAGCAAGGTTGGTGTTATTCATGTGAAGAACATGAATTGGGCGTACATGCACTTGCCGTTCCTATTTATGGGCAACAGTTAAAAGTCGTTGCAGCCTTAAATATTGTTTCCCCTACCATGCGAACAACCAAAGAATATTTGATTCAACACATACTGCCTTTGCTACAAGAAACTGCGCGCGAACTACGTAATATTCTTTGATGCTCAAAAAAATAGCGGCACTTGTCACTCACAGACCTGTGATTCAGTTGAGATGAACTCGAACAGATTTCAGTAAATGACCTCTTTAGCCTTAGCTTACATTTAAGGATTTACGTATAAACTCAAAATCGTTCTATAGGTCTGAGCATTCGGTCGAAACTTTTCAGACTGTTCAGGTGAGGTCATAGTCACAAGGTATTGCCCGACCGCTGGAAAAAGCAAAGTAACCTCACCTGAACCATTGGTCTGCAACTGAGTCACTTTTTCAGCCTCTCCCAATGTGGTGATTTGCTTTTCTAGTGTTACCTGAAAACCTGACGCAGGTTTATTTTCCAAGTTTAATTTTATTGTGAATGGTGTTTTTAATGAAATCTGATTTGGATGACTTGAAAATACCAAACTTAAACCTTGTTGGGTATACTCTTGCTTCAGCTCACTCTGCTGTTGCTTAGAAAAATAACTCAGCAACTGATCAAAACGTTGCACAGTAAACTGCTGGCTTTTCGCTTGTACTTCACTTGGGGTAACAAAATGACGTTCAGTCAGTGGTGATAAACCTTCAGTTTTTGCATCTAATACCCGCAACCAACGTTGGCCAACTTTTGCATATTTAAGCTCACCTGTTCGGAGCCCTGTAACTGTATAAGTTCCTGCTTGATCCGTTTTCACATCAGCCAAACTTAAAACTTTACTATGACTCAATGTTAATTCTTGAGTTTCACCCTTTGGTGTAAGCACTTTAAAATTAAAGCCTTTAATGGCTACTTCCGAGTCAAAAGCTTGCTCTGCAAATCCTGCCAAAACTGCAGTGTTGCCACCTTCTACCACATAACTGCTTGGCGCAACAAAAGGTGCATGTGCCCAACTATTTACGACCAAGATACTCAGTAAGCAAGTCAAACCTATTTTTTTCATCGTTGAATATTCCATTGATGTATCTTTGTCCATCGTCAACCTAATTAGTTTTACCTTTAAGCCACCCATAAATGACTTAAAGGTATGGCTGGTTTATTGGGCTGAGGCTTGCCCTACTTTTTTCGCATACTGTTTAATATCGTTTGCTTGAATGGTGGTTTTACCTTTTGCAATCGCTTTGAATTGCTGTCCAGCAATCTCCTGCATTTGAGTCGTACCCGTCGCTAAATTACGGTCAAAACGCTGCATAAACTCATCGACATATTCTTGTTCAGTCACGATCAAATCTTGATTGCTGTCTGTCTCAAAAAATTGTTTATCGCGTGCGGTTAGATAGTCGCCTAAAGTTACATAATTTTTACCCTGTCCATATTGCGCGATAAACTCAGCCACATTGCTTGGCATCGGCATCGAAATAGGTAACTTGGCACGAAAACCATCATGTGTTCCTATACTTCCTCCTGCCAACTGAGCATCTTCTGCATTAATCAAACCGTCTTGATTCAGATCAAAGCCATCAAAAGTCTTTTCACCAGAGGCTTGGAACTCTTTTAACGTTAACTTTTGATCTTTGCTTTTATCTAAAATACCGTAACGAACATGTGCCTGTTTTAAAGACATTTCACGGCGTTGCTTGAGTACGGGGTCTAAACGTGTCTGTTCAAATTGGGCAAACTGTTCAGCTGTCACCTTTTTATTATTGCTAAAAAGTGCAGCATAATCTTGTATATATTGTTGTGTCACTACGGAAGCATTGGGTTGCTTATTTTCTGGATGATAGAGCGCATGAATAGCATAAGCTTGTTGATATACATCTGTTTGCGCTGTTTTATCTGCTGCTAAAATACTCACTGAAGCGCTGAGCATCGTGATACCCATTACCCATGTAGACATGATTTTCATGATGATTTCATTTCCTGAAAGTTAAGTTTGCTGGATGGAATACCTGTTCTATCTAGCTTTGAAATTTAGTATTTAAATTCAACACTTGCGACAATATTTCGACCTGATTCGGCTGCGCGATCTATTAAACTGGCTTGATTCGTTCCTGTGATGGTGCCAACTGCGGAGTAATCCCAATAGGTCTTATCAAAGATGTTGTTAAAAGCTACATTCACTTTGGTGAACTTATTGATATTCCAGTAAGCAGATAAATCAAAAATGGTGTAGCCAGCAACACGTTGGTACGCAACATCATCTTGATAAGTCGTGACATCTTTGGACGCAATTTTGTCCCCGACTGCTGTTGCAGTTAGACCTAAACCAAAGACTTTATTGGGGTTATCATAAGCAAAAGTTAAACTTCCCTTTTCAGGTTGAACCGAGTTCACACCAGTTTTCAAACCATCTTTATTTTTCGCAGTTCCCTTCGTTTTTCCGGCTACTAATGCCAAACTAAATCCATCTGAGTTTGAAATAAATTGGCCTAGATCTATGCGCGTAGACAGCTCACCACCCCAAATTGAGGCATTGGCTAAGTTTTCTGCACGGTAATAACCATTAGTATACTGTGCTGTATAGCCATAATTATAATAATCAATAAAGTCGCTATACTTCGTATAAAAGCCTGTGATATCAAACTTTATACCGTCAATTGAAGTATTTCTCAGTCCAATTTCAAACGCATCACTGGTTTCTTTATCTAAGTTTGAATTACCAATCACGATATAGCTTGGATTAGCTGCCGTGGTTTGATAAATCCCGCCCATCTCTGTTGGCGAAGGAATACGTGTACCGCGGGTGTATTTAAAATAGCTATAGTTTTCTGGATTAAACTGATAACCTGCTGAAAAACCAGGTGAAACATAACTAAAATCACGATCTTGCACATCACTATATGCAGAAGAGTCCGGGCGATACTCTTGTCGTTCAAGGCGAACTGATGGTGTTAAAGTTAAATCACGCCCTAAGAGGTCTAAACGGATCTCATCAGAGAGGTAAGCAGAATAACGTTTGAGCTCAGAATCAAGTAAATAACCGTTTTGATAGAGTGTTGACAATTTCGCCCCATTACGTAAGTCCACTTTAGTACTCGAATAATCTTTCTGGTCTGCCGCCAATCCATATTTTAGAGTTTGATTGCTCAAACGCTTCAGTGCATCAAACTTAATCCCTGTATTTTTTTCTTTATATGTCGTTGAAAAGTCACGTGCGACTGTCGCACTGTTCATGAATGATGTATCAGTTTCATTATTTGACTCTTAATACCACATTTTACTTTTCAACTGATCAAACAAAGCAAAGTTTGCAGGTTTGTAAATGTGTTCTAAGCTAAATTGGGTACGGTCAATATCTTGCTGTTGGGTGGCATCACTTTTATAGTTGCTAAATAAACTTGCACTAATACCTGTAGTATCGGCAGTTTTGCGGTAAAAGTCCCCAGTCAAATTAAATTGATGCTGATCGGATAACGTCCACAGTACTCGTCCCAATACAGCATCAGACTTCCAATCGGTCGGAAATGCTTTGGTTTTAGAGTTAGGTTTTGTTTCATGCCCATCACGATGTGCATAAGCCACTAAGGCTTTAAGCTCGTCATTACCTACCGCGCCCGTCACAGAGCTTAACCACGCTTCATCCGCAGAGCTATACCCTACTTTGGCAGTCCCCGCGATAGTTTTACCATCCACCAAATAATCTTCTGGAGACTTATTTTTAAATGAGACTCGCCCACCAATACCGTCGGTTGATGCATCTGTTGTTCCTGAAACGATATCTACTGATGTAAACATTTCAGGTTCAATATAGTCACGACCAGCGCCACGTTGACTCATACTATTAGGTGGAATATAAGAGCTAACCGTTGCTTCAGCTATATCTACACCATCAATATCTAAACCAATACGATTGGCATCAATACCACGAATGTTATAACTACTTGTACCAGACCCATCAAAAAAAGTTCCACTGCCTGCAACCGAAAATGGAGAGTGAACGAGAGGCAAGTATTTCACGATACTTGCCATATCGGTTACCCCCGTCTTGTCGAGGTTGTCTCTATTGATTGAGGTTTTTGAAACAGGCGCCTGATCTTCATGTTCAGCATATACTGTGATCTTAGGGAGAGAGGTTGAAACAGAGACATTCTCTTGTGCAAAGCTGTTTGAGCTGAAGCCTGTAGTCATTAAAACAGCTAAACATAGTGATAAATAGCAAGGTCGTAAGTTCAAAATTTTAGCTTCGTCGCCCGAAAATTGCGACTGGTATTGATTCATACTCATGCGGTTAAACCCACTTATTAAATGATATTAATAATCATTACTCTTAATTCAATTTATTTTTCCAGAGCCTCAATGCCTGAGACCTATAAAGATAATTGAGATAGGAAGACTATGTGGATGCGAATAATAATCAATTAGATTATTATTTACAAATAGTATTTGCTTTTATTTTAGGAATGGAGAAGGTTGTTCAAAAAATCGGTTTTTGCTTTTTGTCGTTCAGTGCAGATTTCATCACTACATTCGTGTTGTAAATGTAAAATAAACAACGTTCAGACGATCTAAAGCATTTAAAATCAGAAGGATCACACTATTTTAAAATTGATTGAGAGCAGGCCAACATCCCTCAAGGCTTCAGCTTCTCTAACCCAAAATCATCAAATACAGCCATGAAAAAAGACAGCACATCATTCAATATGTACTGCCTTCAATTGACTCATTCACTCTGTATAAACAACCAGACACCCCTTTAAAAAGGCGATGAATAGTTGCTCAACTCAAACTATCGGTACTTTTAAGTTATCTCCAAGCATACCGAATACTGGTCGTTTATTAATCGTGCCGTACCAGAACCTTAGGGTTAGAATTACCCCACATGGTATAAACATCTGCTAGTAAGGCACCATTGTATTCTTCTAAATCGCTTTGCTTGACACTTTCAACGCCTTGCTGACCAAAGAGCACCACTTCATCATTGGCACGAATATCAGGAAAGTCCGTGACATCTACCATAGTGGTATTCATGGAAGTTCGTCCAACTACAGGCACTTTATGGCCTCGAATCAGTACATAGGCTTTATTACTAAAGGCACGTCGATAACCATCTGAGTAGCCAAGTGGTAAGTTCGCCAACAGCGAATCACGCTTCAAGGTATAGGTTTGGTCATAGCCGACTGTTGTGCCTTTCAAATAGGCATTAACTGTTGCCACTTGGGTTTTAAAGGCCATCAGCTTTTTATATTCGACCCGATCTGGAAGGCTGTCGCCATAAATCACGCCACCCGCACGAACCATATCTAAATGTGACTCTGGAACAGTTAAGGTCGCAAAAGAATTTGCGGTATGTAAAGTCAGCGCTTCACGTTTTAATTTGGCTTTTTTAATCAACCAGTCCGTTTGCTGGTTAAACACCGCCAGATGGTCACGCACATATTGCTCATCCTCTACTGCATAGTGGGTCATAATCCCCACCAGTTTTAGATTGGCTAATTTAGTCATACGTAGCGCTTGCTGTTTGCCCATTTCACTATTCAGCTCTAAACCATTTCGGTCCATACCACCTGCATTTAAACCTAAATGGTATTTAATGGTTAGACCCTGTTGTTTTGCCCACTGCGACATACGTTGTGCTTGCTCATAATTGCCCAACAACTCTTCCATATTTAAAGAAGCCGCATTTTGAATCTCTTGGTCTGTGGCTGCACGTAGTCTTAATAGGCGTCCCTGATAACCAGACTGACGTACCATCGCCGCTTCGGCATTACTGGTAATCCCCACACAAGGTACATTCAGCTTCATAATACTCGGCATCAACAGTTCAATCCCGTGACCATACGCATCAGCTTTCATGACTGCACAAATTTGACTTTTGTCTTGTAATTGCTGCTGCAAAGTCTGAATATTTTGCTCAAAGGCCTGCACATTAATTTCAACCCAAGCATTGGCCTGAGGCGCGGCTGATTGGCTGGCTGAAATATGCGTGGTTAATAAAGGCGCTGCAAAACTGCTATTGATGTTCAACAGCCCTGCACCTAACATACAAGCAAATAATGTCGACTTTTTCAAAATAAAACCCTCTTCATCGTTATAACAAAAGAGAGGGTAAATACCCTCTCTCACTTTTCACTAATTATTTTCTTGCATGTCATCATGCTCAATGCGGCGACCATGGGTCAAAATCCAACTGCGCTCTGCATATTTTTTCGTTTTATAGTAATAAGCAATATCTAAGCCAATAAACCAAAGTGGGGAGAATGCCAATGAAATCATGGTGTCATGATCTAGTGCTAAAATCGCCACCACAAAGATCAAGAATAACAAGGTAAACCATGCCATGAATCGACCACCTGGCATTTTATACGCCGACTGCTCATGTAATTCAGGGTCTTTTTTACGATAAGCCAGATACGACAAAATAATCATGGCAAAAGTAAAAATACATAGAATAGAAGTAAAGGCTGAAATGATAATGAATGCTGTCATGACATTCGGCACAATAAACAGAATCGACGTTCCTACCACTACACAGAACATTGAAAATATAAGGCTCAGCACAGGCACTTTACTTTTCGACAGTTTGGCAAAACTTTTCGGTGCATCTTTTTCTACAGCCAAACCAAACAACATACGGCTGGTCGCAAACACACCACTATTCGCAGAAGACATGGCAGAGGTTGCCACCACAAAGTTGACAATACTGGCTGCCGCAGGCAAACCAATTAAGGTAAACATTTCAACAAATGGACTTTTATCTGGAGAAATTTGTGACCAAGAAGTGACTGCAATAATACAAACCAAAGCACCGATGTAGAACAATAAAATACGTAATGGAATCGAGTTAATCGCACGTGGTAAAGCATAATGCGGATCTTTGGTTTCTGCCGCAGTAGTACCCACCAACTCAATGCCGACAAAGGCAAATACTGCAATTTGGAACCCTGCTAAAAAGCCAGTTAAACCGTATGGGAACAAAGACTCTTTCTCAACCACATGAGCTAACGACGCTTTGACACCATCTGGAGAGACAAATCCAATGGTAATGAGATATATACCAACACATAGGAATAAAATAATTGCGATAATCTTGATTAAAGCAAACCAGAACTCAACTTCACCAAATAACTTTACAGCAACGAAATTCAACAAAGTCAAAATGGCAATGGAGGTGAAAGCGGGTATCCATGCGGGGAGATCAGGATACCAAAACTGTGCATAGCCCCCAATAACAATCACATCGGCAATTGCAGTGACAATCCAGCTAAGCCAGTACGACCACCCTAAAAAGAAGCCAGCCCATGGACCCAAATATGCCGTTGCAAAATCAGCAAAAGATTTATAGTTGGTATTGGAAAGCAGTAACTCCCCCATCGCACGCATGACGAAGAAGAAGAAGAAACCAATAATTAAATAGGTCAGAATAATGGATGTACCTGACACAGCCAACGTCTTACCCGATCCCATAAAGAGACCTGTACCAATTGCACCACCAATCGCAATCATCTGAATGTGACGATTGGTTAGTGAGCGTTGCAGTTGTTCTTCCTCAACTGACTCGTAATGATGTCCACCCAATAAATCACCTTCTAAAGGTTCTTTTTGTTGATGGGCTTGTTTTCCATTCATCATATTTTTACTCCAATTTACAGCCCAATGGGTGTAAATATGGGACTTTGTTAAAATAATTTCTTATTTCATTTCAGTCCAAATTAAGCTACATATTATCTTTCAATAACATTAATTTTTACTATTCAGAGCCAGTAGAGTTAATCCTTTATCAGCCACTAAATAATGTTTACACGACTTGCAAAACCTATGCCAAATTCAAATATTTTTTATTAAAAAACAATAACTTAATAAATAATAAACGCAAAAAAATCCACCAACCATAAGTTACCTTATAATCAGTAGATAAAAATATTGAATTAATATTTTTAACAATATCCATATATTCAATTCCATTGAAAATTAATTTAACGACTTAAGTTCGATAAACCACCATCAGCACATTTAGTAAATTGACTAAAATCATCCTGAATAAACCTCAGTTAAGATCAGCCCTGCTCTTAATCCCTTTTTCACTTGAGTATTCGGAAACAAAATCCGAACCTGCTCTGGTGCAATTACATACGGTTTGCCCTGTTGTAAGGCAATAACAGCACCAGTTTCAAACGCAGAAAAATTAGGCGCAGCATCTGCCAAATTCAGTTGGAAGTCTTCTTCAGTTTTGATGATCGAATCAACGACTCGAAAAGTTTGAATTGCTTGTTTTTGGCGCACAGGTAAGGACTGCTCACTCACCACAGCGCGAAGCACATGATTAATTGCAGCGAATGCTGTCAAATCATTTTGTCCAAAGGGTTTTGCATGACCAAGTTCTAGCGTCGAACTGGCCGCTTGAAACTGAGAGCTGCTAAAGTGTGTAAAGGTACGACCTACGGCATTGTGATACACTAAGGCATCCAATTCCGCAGCGTTTAGGCTGTCCAACATCGCAGCATCATAGTCATGGGTTTGATAAGGAAATAAGGCAAAAGTCGGCAACAAAGATGGGCGAATCGCGGTATGCAAATCGTAATGATAGCGTCGTACTTGAGCTGGACTATCATTAAAAAAAGCGGTGACGATCTGTTCTAAGACCGCCACCCGCTGCGCTTCAACTGTGTCGGTAAATTGTTGATAGGCCCCGCAGAACATGCGGTTCATATCATTTTCAACATAGCGTTGCCCCGAGCGAATCGCGATAGGATTCCCTAAAATCAGCAATAACTTAACCTTGAGCTCTAATGCCCCTGCAAACAAATCGTGACTCAGCTGCGCCAACAACTCGATTGGCGCAGTTTCATTGCCATGCACACCCGCGGAAAGCACGACTGCTTTTTCATAAGCCTGTTTCGGCGTAAAAGATAAAACACCTTCAGCCAACCATTCCCAACGAAAATCATGCTGTACGCCATGTGCTACAGTCGGGACACGTTGTTTTAAAACATCACCTAGAAAATCTATCATCTGCTTTCCCTGCACGATTGCTTAACGTTGGAAGTGATACACCGAACCTAAGTTCAAAATTTGCGTCAATTCATCTAACGCAGTACGGCTTTCAATCAGTAATTGCGGGTCAGCCAAATCTTGTTGCGCCAACTGGTCACGGTAGTACTGGTCGACCCACGTGTTTAAACGGGTAAACAAGGCATCATTCATGAACAGGTTTGGGTTGATTGCATTCAGCTCTGCTTCATTCACCGCCACACGTAAACGTAAACATGCAGGGCCACCGCCATTGCGCATACTTTCACGTAGGTCAAACACCTTGATGTCGTCAATCGGCGTACCCATTTGGATCATGTCGTTTAAATAACCCCACACTGCTGGGTTTTGACGTGATTCTTCAGGCACCACAATGCTCATCCCGCCATCGGCACGGGTGAGTAATTGGCTATTGAACAAATACGTATTGACCGCATCTTTCACAGAAACACGCTGATCAGGCACTTCAATGGAGACGAATTCTTGACCCAAGCGCGCCATTTTTTCGCGAATTTCTGACAATGCTTCAGACTGATTCAAAAATGCATGCTGATGGTGGAACAAGACGTTTTGGTTACTCACCGCAATCACGTCGTTGTGGAAGACACCTTGGTCAATCACATCGGGATGCTGCTGTATAAATACCGTTTGTTCCGCTTTGAGCTGGTGTAAACGTGCTACGGCTTCACTCGCCTCTAAGGATTGACGTGCAGGATAGCGTTTCGGGCCAATACCACCACCGAGGAACTGCTGACCATAAACGAACACTTGCACGCTGGCCTGATCATAAGCACCGCCTAAACGGTTATGATTCGCCGCGCCTTCATCACCAAACAATGCCACAGGTGGCAGCGCTTCGTGATGGGCAAAGTGACGTTCATCGTTAAACATCGCTGCCATAACACGCGATGTGGTGTCATGTTCAATCGAACGGTGGAATTTATTGTTTAAATTCGCCGCAGTAAAATGCACACGACCATCTGCACTGTCCGCCGACGGTGAAACCGTTGCCGCATTGGCAGTCCACATACAGGATGCTGAACTTAACGCGGATAATAATGCAGGTGAGGTACGCATCGCTTGTTCAATCACGCTGTGATCATCCCCACGGAAGCCCAATTTGCGCAAAGTCGGGACATGAGGGCGTTCTTGCGGTGCAAATACACCCTGCTTTAAGCCCATGTCGGCCAAAGCTTTCATCTTTAACAGACCTTGCTTGGCAGCCAACTTCGGGTTGGAAAGATTATTTTGGTTTTTGGTAGATGCCTCGTTTCCGAATGACAATCCTGCATAGTGGTGTGTTGGACCGACTAAACCATCAAAATTAATTTCATAGCCTGACATTTCTAAACTCCCTTTTCTGTCGACTTACAGCACAATGCCTGGCGATAATTTTTCAGGTAAACTTACCTGCTGACTTTCCAGTGATGCCATTGGCCATGCGCAGTAATCTGCGGCATAGAAAGCACTGGCACGATGGTTTCCTGATGCACCTACACCACCAAAGGGTGCAGCACTTGATGCGCCTGTTAATGGTTTGTTCCAGTTCACAATGCCTGCACGTGCTTCAATCAATAAACGATCAAACAGCGCACGGTCAGGTGAAACTAGACCCACCGACAATCCAAAACGAGTACCATTTGCTAGTGCCAAAGCCTCATCAAAGTGGTCATAACGATAGATACAGCTCAATGGACCAAAATATTCTTCGTCGGGTACATCACTCACATGGGTCACATCTAAAAGACCTGGACTTAACAAGCTACTGTTGGCATCCGCTTGAGTCACAGGGAGCAGAACTTGCGCTCCTAAATCAATCAGGCGTTGTTGTGCTTGTAAAATTTGCTGTGCAGCATGCAATGAAATCACCCCCCCCATAAACGGTTGTGGCTGAGCATCCCACTGACCCACCACCAAGTTACGGCTGACTTCAGCCAAACGTTGAATGAAGGCATCGCCTACAGCACCATTTTTAATAATTAAACGGCGTGCACAGGTACAACGCTGACCCGCTGAAATAAAGGCAGATTGGACGGTTAAATTCACCACCGCATCAATATCGGTAATCTCGTCGATAATTAATGCGTTATTACCTCCCATTTCTAAAGCGAGAATTTTTTCTGGAGCACCAGCCAATTGTTTATGCAGGTGATAACCTGTATTGGCACTGCCTGTGAATAACAAACCATCAATTTCATGCGACTGCGCAAGTGCCTCACCTGTGCTACGACCACCTTGCACCAAGTTCAACACACCCGCAGGTAAACCCGCTTCTTGCCATAATTTGACCGTTTCTTCCGCAGTCCACGGCGTCAATTCACTTGGTTTAAAGACCAAAGTGTTGCCTGCAATCAGCGCAGGGACGATGTGGCCATTGGGTAAGTGACCTGGGAAGTTATACGGGCCAAATACAGCCAACACACCATGCGGACGGTGACGTAAAGACGCTGCACCATCTGGCATTTCCGTCAGACTTTCACCTGTACGTTCGTGATAAGCACGCACTGAAATCGCCACTTTAGCAATCATCGACTGAACCTCAGTCAACGTTTCCCAAATCGGCTTACTGGTTTCACGACTAATAATCGTTGCAAGCTGTTGTTTGTTTTGTTCTAACAAGCTGGCAAATCGTTGAATAATTTCAAGACGCTCGGCTAAAGGGCGACGTGCCCAAGCAGCAAAGGCAGCACGTGCAGACTGACAAGCTTGTTTAACTTGCTCAGCTGTCGCTTCTGCACCGTGCCAAATTGTTTCTTGCGTAACAGGATCGAGTTTGTCCCATGCCGTACCTTGCGCTGGAGACCATGTCCCGTTTATATATAGATTCCCTTGTGACATTATTTTTGCTCCATCTTATCTAAAGGCAACATACGAATGCTTTGCCCTGCTTGCACACCAAGGGCATGCGCTTGTTCTACCGTTAAACTTAAACTGTCCGACTCAGCCGCGTGCTGAATCAAAATCGCGCGATAGTCTTGATAGCGATCATTTGCCACCAAATAACGCCCTGCATCATCTGGAACGCTATCGACGATTTTCACTGCACAAGTGTGACTGTCTTTGACTGCACGCAGGCTACTGACTTCGGCTTCAAGTGTCGGGCCTGCATCAAAAATATCGACATAACCTTGGTAACACAGCCCTTCTGACTCCAACACACGAGAGGCAGGAACGGTCTGAGGATGTACCTGTGCAATTACTTGTTGCGCAGCCATCGGCAGCAAGTCGATATACACAGGAAAACGTGGCATCAACTCCGCAATAAAGACTTTTTGCCCTATCCCACTGAGGTAATCCGCAGTCGAGAAATCCATATTGAAAAAGTGATGGCCTAAAGCATCCCAAAATGGCGAACGACCATTTTCATCGGAATAACCACGCATTTCCGCAATCAGCTTATTTTGAAAAGCCTGTTTAAAAGCAGCGATAAACAGAAAACGAATCTTCGACAGCAGTTTTCCATTTTGGTCTTTGCGGTACTCTGGGTCTAAAAACAGCGTGCAGAGTTCGCTACAACCGGTATGGTCATTGCTTAAAAACAGCGTGTTTAAGGTTTTATAAACATTCAGAGTTTGTGAGGCATGGACTTGTTTGCCCACATGGTAGTTATAGAAAGGCTCAGTTAAACCCACTGAAACTTCAATTGCACTAACGCCAACCACACGCTGTAACAAGGTATCTTCTAAAACAAATAAATAGCCCTGTTCACTCGGTGTTGCCTGACCCGCTAAGGTCTTTTGCGTGCGTGCAATACGAGCCGATAAGATCTCTTTATTTTGGGGTAAAGAAGTCAGGCCAATGCCAGACTTCCCCGCCAGAATGTAGATATCATCTAAATCTCGATGCTCTGCATGTCTAACAATCATCATAACCAGTGGCCTATCACGCGCCAACAAAGCGCGCGAGCGCACGTTCAAAGCGTTGTAAACCGGCTTCGATATCTGCTTCTGGAATAATTAATGATGGTGTAAAACGAACAACATTTGGACCTGCAACCAGTGCCAATAAGCCTTCTTCGCCCGCCAAAGTCACGATGTCTTTAGCTTTGCCTGCATATTCAGCTTTCAATACACAGCCGATTAATAAACCTTGACCACGAACTTCTTCAAATAAGCCATAGCGTGCATTTAACTGGTTTAAACCGTCGGCAAAAATTTGCGCACGTGTACGTACACCATTCAACACTTCTGGGGTATTGATCAAACCAAATACCGCATTGGCTACGGCAGATGCCAATGGATTACCGCCATAAGTCGTACCATGGTCACCCACCACAAACATGTTGGCATATTTGTCAGTCGTGATCATCGCACCAATTGGGAAACCACCGCCGAGTGCTTTGGCTGTGGTTAAAATGTCTGGGGTCACATCAGTGTTCATATAGGCATATAGAGCACCTGTACGACCCACACCTGTTTGCACTTCATCAAAAATCAGTACAGCACCATGCTGGTCACACAGTTCACGTAAGCCTTTTAAGAATTCAGGATTTGCGGTAATTACACCACCTTCGCCTTGAATCGGCTCAACAATCACTGCACACGTATCTGCATCAATTGCTTCACGTACTGCATCTAAGTCATTGAATGGTAAGTGCTGGATACCTTCTGGAAGCGGTGCAAAGTCTTGTGAATATTTCGGTTGACCACCAGCCGTAACCGTAAATAAAGTACGACCGTGGAAAGCATTTTTGAATGCAATAATTTTATTTTTGCGCGCCGAGCCTGAAAGTAGGCCCACTTTGCGCGCAAGTTTCAAAGCCGCTTCATTGGCTTCTGCACCAGAGTTACAGAAGAACACTTTGTCTGCAAAGGTGTTATCGACCAATTGTTTTGCAAGTGCCAGTACAGGTTCGTTGGTATAACCATTGCCAATGTGCCAGAGCTTTTGACCTTGCTCAACCAAGGCATTAACCGCCACAGGGTGAGCATGCCCAAGTGCATTGACCGCAATACCACCTGCAAAATCAATATATTCTTTACCTTGCTGATCCCACAAACGAGAACCTTCGCCACGCACAGGAATAAACTGAGCGGGTGCAAAAACTGGCACCATATACTGATTAAAATCTTGGCGAGTAGGTTGACTATTCTGGTTCATGGTTTGTTCTTCCTTAATAAATCTGATGTTGTTCTGTCTTGAATGTGCCCCGAAGGGCACGAAACTCCCCCTTAACCTGGGAAAATTCCTCGTTCTTTACGTGCTTTTAAGATACGTTGGCATGCCAAGATGTATGCCGCTGTACGAAGGCTGCACTGCTTTTCGCTCGAAGTGAACCAAACATCTTCAACTGCTGACACCATAAGTTTGTCTAAACGTTGGTTAATTTCTTCTTCTGTCCAGAAGTAGCTCGCCATGTCTTGAACCCACTCGAAGTAACTCACAGTTACACCGCCTGCGTTACACAGTACGTCAGGTACAATCGTGATTTGACGTTCTAACAGAATGTCTTCTGCATCTGGATAGGTTGGACCGTTTGCACCTTCCAAGACCAATTTTGCAGTTAAGTGTTGCGCACGTTCAGCGGTAATCTGACCTTCTAAAGCAGCAGGAATTAAAATATCCATGTCCACTGTCCAGAATGCTTCGTCTTCAATTAAAGTGGCATCAGGGAAACCTGCTACACCTTTATGAATCGCAACATAGTCCTGTAACTGCTTAACATTCATGCCTTCTGCGTTAAAGATCGTACCTGTGTGGTCTTGTACACACACCACTTTCGCATTGGCTTTGTAGAATAAGTATGCAGCTTCACTACCCACGTTACCGAAACCTTGGATCGCTACACGGCTACCTTCAAGTGCAAGATTGATTTTCTTAGCCACTTCTAAACCTGTCACAAACACACCACGGCCCGTCGCACGGACACGACCTAAAGAGCCACCTAAGTGCACAGGCTTACCTGTTACTACACCTGTTACGGTATGACCTTTAATGCTTGAATAGGTGTCCATCATCCAACCCATAATGTCTGCATTGGTGCCTACATCTGGAGCAGGAATATCGGTTTGTGGGCCGATGATTGGGCTAATTTCGCTGGTAAAACGACGAGTCAGACGTTCAAGTTCTCGTGGAGACAACTTACGAGGGTCTACACGGATACCACCTTTAGCACCGCCATACGGTAAGTTTAAAACCGCAGTTTTAATTGTCATCCACGCTGAGAGTGCCATGACTTCGTTGAGTTCAACATCTGGATGGTAACGAATACCGCCTTTACCGGGTCCACGTGACAAGTTGTGCTGTACACGATAGCCTTCAAAGTGCTGAATTGAACCATCGTCCATCACAATTGGCACATCAACAATCAAAGCGCGCTTTGGACGCTTTAAAGTGTTGATGAATGGAATTAAGTCGTCTTCCAGATATGGCGCAACACGGTTAATCTGTGCAAGATAGGTCTGCCAAGCGCCACTATTGTCCATTTCATATGACAAAGACATGATATTTCCCTTTAAAATTTGCTGAATCAAATCCATTAAATAGATATGAGACACCTCCTATAGAACACATCGCCTCAGCTCGATGTAACGCTCACTAGAGTGCTTCTCAATACGCATAGTATGAAAAATCAAATTGCGCCAAAAAAGTTGTAAATTTGATTAAAATGAAATAAATTTCATCAAATTGATAACAGGAAAAATCAAAATGAACGATACGGACAGTCAAATCCTCGGCTTACTACAAGACAATGCCCGTATCTCGATTACCGAGATTGCGAACAAGCTCCATATCTCTCGAAATACCGTACAAAAGCGTATTGAATATCTGGAAACCAGTGGTGTGATTACAGGCTATACCGTACGGATTAAACCGGGTGCTGAGAAAAATAGTATCCGTGCTTGGATGAATATTATGGTGGAAGGCACCAAGACCAGTGCAGTGGTCAAAGAGCTCAGAATCGACCCTGCTGTGCATACCTTACATAGCACCAATGGTAAGTGGGATCTGTTGGTCGAATTGAAGTCTGATAGCTTAGAAAATTTTGATCGAATTTTAGAACGAATCCGAAATATTTCAGGAATTTATAACACTGAAACCAGTATTTTACTGTCTACCTATAAAGTTTAAAGTCACTTATATGTTTGGACAGATTAAAGAAAAGAAGACACGTTATATAAAGGTGTAGTGAACTTTATTGATTTGGCTTTTTAAGTTGCTTCACTAGGTACTATTTTAAAATAAATCGACTCTCCCCTTATATGCCCATAAAAAAAATCAGCCTTGAATGGGCAAGGCTGATTTTTTAACTGATGGTTGCTAGACGTACTTAAACAGAGATATCCACGCACAAATATTTCATTTCGAGATATTCGTCGATACCGAATTTAGAGCCTTCACGCCCTAAGCCAGACTGCTTCACACCACCAAATGGAGCCACTTCATTTGAAATCGCACCCGTGTTGATGCCCACCATACCGTACTCAAGCGCCTCACCAACACGCCACTGACGTGCTGTATTTTGGGTAAATAGGTAGGTTGCCAGACCAAATTCTGTGTCATTCGCCATTTGAATCGCTTCTTCTTCCGTTTTAAAACGGAACAGCGGTGCCAATGGGCCAAAGGTTTCTTCTTTCGAGACTTTCATCTCTTGTGTCACTTCTGTTAAAAGTGTCGGTTCAAAGAAAGTACCACCTAAGCTTGAACGTTGACCACCGGTTTTAACCTGTGCCCCTTTACTGATGGCATCTGCAATATGTGACTGAACTTTTTCAATCGCTGCTTCATCAATCAAAGGCCCTTGGGTTGAAGTCTCGATACGACCATCACCGACTTTTAAATTCGCAACAGCAACTGTCAACTTTTCAACCAATGCATCATAAATACCATCTTGCACATAGATACGATTGGCACAAACACAGGTCTGTCCGCTATTACGGAACTTGCTGGCCATAATACCTTGTACTGCTTGCTCAAGATTAGCATCGTCAAACACCAGCACAGGTGCATTACCGCCTAACTCTAAAGACAGTTTTTTGATGGTTGGTGCACATTGCTGCATTAAGATACGGCCCACTTGCGTTGAACCCGTGAAGCTTAACTTCTTCACCGTATCGCTTTCACACAATGTTTTACCGACTTCAATCGCGTCACCACTGATATGCAATAACACATCTTGTGGTAAACCCGCGCGCAGTGCCAATACCTCTAAAGCATAAGCTGTCAAAGGTGTTTGCTCTGCTGGTTTCACAAGCATTGAACAACCCGCTGCAATTGCAGGTGCTGCCTTACGTGTGATCATTGCCGCAGGGAAGTTCCACGGTGTAATTGCAGCAGTAACGCCAATGGCTTGTTTGATGACCAACAAACGCTGATTTGGTAGTGTTGGTGCTAAAACATCACCATCTATACGACGAGCTTGCTCTGCAAACCAGCGAATAAATGAAGCCGCATAGCCAATTTCACCACGTGCTTCAGCCAAAGGTTTACCTTGTTCAGCAGTCAAAATCTGAGCCAATGACTCTTTATTTTCCTGCATCAAGTCAAACCAAGCCCAAAGCACATCAGCACGTTGTAGCGCAGTTTGTGCTTTCCACGCGGTTTGCGCCACTTGCGAACGCGCAATCGCTTGTTCAACTGACGCGCGGTCATGGGATTTCACCCATGCCAACGTGTCATGTGTTGCTGCATCTTTCACTTCGATGTAACCGCCATTTTCAGGCATATCAAAACGAATATCTGGATGCTGTAATAAATCTTTATATTGCGCTTGAAGCATAGTCATTACTCTTCAATTATGCTGCAGCAGAAAGTGCAAAACCTTGTTTTAAAATGTTTAAGCCAGCACGGAATTGCTCTGCAGGAATCGTTAAAGGATATAAGAAACGAATCACATTACCATAACGACCACAGGTCAAAATAAGCAAGCCATTTTGCATTGCATAGTTTTGAATCGCTTTAGCTTGATCAGCAGTTTCCAATTCAACAGCAACCATTGAGCCTAAAGCACGAATATCTTGAACAATAGAAGAAGATTGTTTGAGTTCGTTTAGAACTTCAACCAACTCTGCACCCAATACATTTGCACGTTCACAAAGACCTTCTTCTTCAATTACGTCAAGTACCGCATGTGCAGAAGCAACTGCGACAGGGTTACCTGCATAAGTACCACCTAGACCACCTGGGTTTGGTGCATCCATCACTTCAGCACGGCCTACTACGCCAGAGATTGGGAAGCCACCACCAAGGCTTTTCGCCATTGTGATTAAATCTGCTTTAGTCTCATAGTAGTCCATCGCAAACAATTTACCAGTACGCGCAAAACCTGACTGTACTTCATCTGCAATAATTAAAATACCATGTTGGTCACACAAAGCACGTAAACGCTTTAAGAATTCTGCTGGAACAACATTGAAACCGCCTTCACCTTGAACTGGTTCAAGCACAATCGCAGCAACATCATGTGCTGCAATATCTTCTGCAAAAATGTCTTCAATGCTTTGAATTGCATCATCTACAGTAATGCCTTTTGACTCTACTGGATAGCGTGCATGGAAAACACCTGCTGGCATCACACCAAAATCACGCTTGTACGGTGCAGTTTTACCAGTCATTGCCATGGTCATAAATGAGCGACCGTGGAAACCATTACCAAAAGTCACAATACCGTGACGACCCGTATGTGAACGTGCAATTTTTACTGCATTTTCTACAGCTTCAGCACCTGTAGAGAAGAATGTTGTTTTTGCATCACCTGCAATCGGCGCACGTGCATTGATACGCTCAGCCAATGACACATAAATTTCATACGGCACAACTTGATACGCCGTATGGGTAAATTTAGTTAATTGTTCAGTAACAGCAGCAATAATTTTAGGATGACGGTGACCTGTATTTAGTACAGCAATACCACCAGCGAAGTCGATGTATTGATTACCTTCAGCATCCCAAATCGTGGAATTTTCTGCTTTCTCCGCATACCATTGACACATGACACCAACGCCACGAGGTGTCGCTTGTAGTTTACGTGCGTTCAGTGCAGAGTGTTTACTGTCCATTTTGCATCCTCATTCTTGATTCATACATTTATAAAATTTCAGTGTCCATATCATGCTTTTGCTGATATACAAAGGACCTGTTGTTGATTTCATTCTGCGCTTTTATTGGTACTAAACGAGAGCCACTTTCTATCAGATGAAGAGAGCCAATTTACCAGTATGCTGCATCATTATTTTCCAAATATTTTTTTATTTATTAAAAATAAACAGCTTACAAAATAAAAAACAGGCACCTTTTAAAAAGGTGCCATTACAACATCAACCTACGTGTAGAGCCATTGCAACTCAACATAGCAACCGATAGAAACACTTCGTATTGACATGATGAGCATTGCTCTGAACTTCTCACATTTTAGCCAGGGTAAATGCCGCGCTCTTTACGTGCCATTAAAATTCGCTCACACGCCAAAATATAAGCTGCTGTACGTAAAGAACACTGAGCAACACTCGCTTTTAACCAAACATCCGATACAGCATTTTTCATAATCGCATCCATACGCTGATTAATCTCTTCTTCTGTCCAGAAATAACTTGCAAGATCCTGCACCCATTCAAAATAGCTCACGGTTACCCCACCAGCATTACAAATCACGTCAGGAACAACAGTAATTTGACGTTCAGCTAAGATTTCATCCGCTTCCGTTAATGTCGGGCCATTGGCACCTTCTAAAATCATTTTGGTTTGAATGCTTTGTGCCACAGCAGCATCAATTACCCCTTCAAGCGCAGCAGGAATAAAAATTTCAGCCTGAATTTGCCAAAAGTTCGCGGTATGAATTTCATCTTGCTCTGCAAAACCTTTAATTTTCCCGTGTGCTTTTGAGTATTGCATCAACTTTTGAACATCAATCCCCTGCTCTTGATAGAGGGTCGCTGAGTGGTCCTGTACACAAATCACTTTGCTACCATTTTCTTGGAATAGCAGGGCAGCTTCACTACCAACATTACCAAAGCCTTGAACACAGATTCGAGCACCCGCCAAATCTAGACCAATTTGTTGTGCGACTTCACGCCCTGAAATATACACACCACGGCCTGTCGCTTTGACACGACCCAAAGAACCACCTAAATGCACAGGTTTTCCAGTCACGACACCTGTTACTGTTGAACCTGCATTCATGGAAAATGTGTCCATCATCCATGCCATTGTTTGCGGGTTAGTCCCGACATCAGGGGCAGGAATATCTTTTTGAGGGCCAATAATTAAATTAATTTCGGTGGTATAACGGCGCGTTAAGCGTTCAAGCTCACGTGGAGAGAGTTCAGTTGGATCAACACGAACACCTCCTTTAGCGCCCCCAAAAGGCAAATTCAATGCCGCACACTTGATGGTCATCCATGCAGACAGTGCCATCACCTCATCTAAGTTCACATCTGGATGGAAGCGCACGCCACCTTTCCCTGGCCCACGAGTCAGGTTATGTTGAACACGATACCCCTCAAAGTGCTTAACCGAGCCATCATCCATAATCACTGGGATATCAACAATAAGACTACGCTTCGGACGACGAAGCATATCTAAACGCTCACTCAATTCACCCAAATAAGGCGCTACTTTGTCCAGTTGTTTTAAATAATTGTTCCAAGCGGTTTCACCCTGTCCCGAATATGTGAGACCTTTGACCATGGTATTCATTTTTAAATCCTATCTATAATGCAAGCGCCGACATGCTTGCTCAAAATCAATGTCTATAAACCTGTAGGCATTTCTCAATGTGTACGTTTAAACAACCCTGCTTGTATTTTGAAATCGTCTAAAAAAACTTTTGCTTTGGACGCGAGTTGTGTATATTTCCAGCCCCCTAAGTCGCGGGCTTTTGCGCCAAATGTATACAAGCAAGATGCTTTACAACTGCTGCCTGACGAGATAATTTTGCACTTGCGGTTATTGCTCTCACGAGAGCCATTTTGATTTTGTAGGAGAGAGCCAATTGCGTAGCTTGCTTGGAGATTATTTGCTGCAACGATTACAGCAAGATACCGACGGAACCCTACAATTGCGATTATTTCGCTGTTTACGCAACGCCATTATTGATAGCGTACTCGCACCTAAAACCCGCCTACCTGCATCGCGTGATTTGGCCAAAGAAATTAAAGTGTCGCGCAATACGGTCCTAAGTGCCTATGAGCAATTACAGGCTCAAGGTTATGTTGAGGCAAGGACTGGTCAAGGCACATGGGTCGCAGAAAAACTGCCTGAGTCTTTCTTAGTCAAAGCTGAAAACACCCAAAATCAGGCCCAAGAAAAAAAGATCCAGCAAAATTACAGCTTGTCACAACGGGGTTCCTATCTGATTGGTTATTCAGCTGCATCGCCTTACCAATGGGGAGCTTTCGTACCCGGCGCACCTGACGTTACCGAATTTCCACATCATATTTTTAGTCGAATTCAAATGCGCCTTAGCCGTGAACCTGAAATTAATCGACTGATTTATAGCAATGCGGGAGGATGTTTAGAACTGCGTCAGGAACTGGCTGAATACCTCAAAATTGCTCGCTCAGTGCAATGTGATGCAGACCAAATCATTATTACCGAAGGAACACATCAAGCCATTGATCTGGTTTCACGCACATTAAGCGACCCTGGAGATGAGGTCTGGATTGAGGATCCTGCCTATTGGGGAGCACGAAATATATTGCGTATTAATGGGGTAAATTTGCGCTCACTGCCCGTCGATCAAGAAGGGATTATTCCTGATCTAGAGCCCAAACGCCCGCCCAAACTGATTTTTGTGACCCCATCACATCAGTATCCGTTGGGTTCACACTTAAGTTTAGAACGTCGTAAACAACTGATTTCAATTGCACGCCAACATAAAAGTTGGATTGTGGAAGATGACTATGACAGTGAGTTTCGTTTTTCAGGACAACCCTTTCCCTCATTGCAAGGTTTGGAGCCAGATGCGCCAGTGATTTATATGGGAACCTTCAGCAAAACCATATACCCTGCTTTGCGGATTGGTTATTTGGTCGTACCTAAAAAGCTGTTTTCTCCCTTGCGCATTGTGGCATCAGAGCTGTATCGCGGTGGACATTTGCTTGATCAGAAAGTGCTAGCTGAGTTTATTCGTGAAGGGCATTATGAAGCACATATTCGCCGTATGCGCTTGCTGTATAGTAAGCGCCATGCTTTTCTCATTGATCTAATTACACGCCATCTCGGTGCAGATTTCCTACATGAATATAATACCGCAGCAGGTTTACATCTGATTTTAAAACTGCCAAGTGCTATAGATGATGTGGTGATTGCTAGCAATGCGCTTGATCAAGGGGTGAAAGTTCGCGCACTATCGCAATACTATACCAAGCATTATTCAACGCGACAAAAAGGGCTGTTATTGGGCTTTGCTTGTGTCAGTGAGCAAGAAATATTGGTGGCTTTTGGCGTATTACTCAAGTGTCTACGCAATGCAGGCATTCGTACACTTAACTAATATTTTTATTATAAATTATAAAGTTAAACTAACAAGTCGCTTAATCCATCTACGACTAAAGCAGCAGTGACAAGACCCAACTCTGCTGCTTCATTCTATAAATTCTTCCCTCTAGAGTAAAGATTGGTTCTGCGACTTTTCACATATTCTATGTAATTGGCTCCTTTCAAATGCTAAAAAATGGCTCTCGTTTCCTTAGAACAAAAAAGAGAAATTAAGTGCATACATAAACAACATGTAACCGTTTTGTAACCAAAGTGTGATTTTTCGCGCATTGCTAGAAACATCAGGTTTATCAATTTTTACCTTAATATTGATAAAGCCTTTGAGAATTCGGTTACAGTTTTACAGGATGAGTAGTGCGAAAAAGGCTTCGCCCCATTTTGAAACTACATCCTTAAAATTAAGGAAAATTATATGGAAGCACCTCAACATACCTCTGTGCCGGATGCATCTCAGGGCTTAAAAAATGGACTTAAGTCACGCCATCTCACAATGATCTCGATTGCTGGTGTAATTGGTGGTTCACTCTTCATTGGCTCGGGTAATGTCATTTACTCAGCAGGTCCTGCTGCAGTTCTGGCTTATGCTTTTGGCGGATTACTCATCCTATTAATCATGCGCATGCTGGGTGAAATGGCTGTTCTCAATCCAGATAGTGGCTCATTTTCTACTTATGCTGATCGTGCAATTGGTCGTTGGGCTGGTTTTACCATTGGCTGGCTGTATTGGTGCTCTTGGGCACTACTCATGGGTTGGGAAGCTTATGTCGCAGGCAAAATTCTCAACAGTTGGTTCCCCTTTATGCCAATCTGGGGCTACATGCTCTTAGTGATTGTGTCTTTGGTCTTAGTGAACTTACAAAACGTTAAAAACTACGGTGAATTTGAGTTCTGGTTTGCACTGATTAAAGTTATCGCGATTGTTATTTTCTTGGTCATTGGTAGCTTAGCAATCATGCATTTATGGCCTTGGAGTCAAAGTGGTGCAGCAGGTATGACGCATTTAACAGCAGAAGGTTTCATGCCAAATGGCTTTTCTGCGGTTATTACTGCCTTGCTTGGGGTAATGTTTGCCTATATTGGGGCTGAAATTGTCACTGTCGCTGCGGCAGAGTCACAAAATCCTGCTCAAGAAATCCGTAAAGCATCTAACTCGGTCGTATGGCGTATTATGCTGTTCTATGTGGGTTCAATGTTCATTACCGTTTGCCTGATTCCACATAACAACCCGCTGTTAAAAGATCCAACTTGGGGAACATATAGCGTAACGTTGTCAGCACTTGGTATTCCTGAAGCGAAACACATTGTAAATTTCGTGGTACTCACTTCAGTATGTAGCTGTTTTAACTCTGCACTTTATACCTGTTCACGTATGCTGTTTTCACTGTCTAAACGTGGTGATGCACCGAAAAGCTTTGGTTCAATCAACCGTAATGGTAGTCCGTGGATGGGCGTTTTGATCTCATCAATATTCGCTTTAGTAGCCACTTACCTCACTGCAACTGAAAGCATGAATGTCTATGATATTTTCATGCTAGCAACAGGTACAGCAGCACTATACGTGTATCTCACCATTGCTTTCTCTCAGCTACGTATGCGTAAGAAATTAGAAGCTGAAGGAAAAGTGATTGACTTCAAAATGTGGTTATTCCCTTGGCTCACGTATCTTGCAATCTTCTTTATTATTGGCGCACTTATTACCATGTTGGTTGAAGGCACTTATTTCAAAGAAGTAACCTATACCAGTTTACTTGCATTGTTTATTGTTGGATTAGGCATCTGTGCACAGAAGTTTAACTGGGGAAAGCATGCTCAAGATAAATCTGATAACACTCAGGCGGACTTGACCAACAATCTGTAATGTTAAACTAATGTCAGATTGAGCAAAATTCAACATACACTAAAACCAATGGCCTCCCAGTGAAAGCCATTGGTTTTTTAGGCTAAACTCAGCAATAAGTTCAATTTTCACTCAAATGTTAGCCACCGTTTTTATCTATCTTTTTGTATTCATATTCTAGAAAACTGTCAGCCTGTTTGATATTACAGAGCCCTTTCAGAAAAGAATTTTGTATAGATTGCCGCCTCACTTTTAAGTGCTTTCACTATTCCCTTTATTCTAATAATTTTTATATAACACTTGAATAAAAAGCAAACGATTATCATTTACAGATTTCGCTAGTCAGCTTATCATTTCACAAACTTACAAATTCTCCATATTTTCTTCATATTTCACCTATACATCATTTTAAGGATCTCTTGTGTCACTCCCTCATTTCAAAAAATCAGTCCTCACACTCTGCTTATTTCCCTCCATACTTTATGCAGCCGATACAGACCCTACTGTGACGCTTAACCCGATAACTGTGCAAGCCGAAGGCAACTGGTTAGATGAAGCCAATGCACAGAAAGTACTAAATCATGCTGGAGCGCGTACAGTCATTCAGCGTGATGAGTTGATTAACCGAGGCGTAACTTCTGTCAAAGAGGCTTTACGCACTGTGCCTGGTATTCAAGCTCCTGAAAATGCAGGAACAGCTGGGAGTGATGCATCGTTAAGCATCGGTGTCCGTGGTTTAACGTCACGGTTTTCACCACGCTCACAGGTACTCGTGGACGGTGTTCCACTTTCGTTTGCCCCTTATGGTCAATCACAACTCTCCTTAGCACCCACTAGTTTAGGCAATATTGAAAGTATCGACGTGGTGCGTGGCGCGGGCTCTGTTCGCTTTGGGCCACAAAATGTAGGCGGGATTATTAACTTTAACTCGCGTACAATTCCTGAAACCTTTGCTGGAACGGTAGACCTCACTACAGAAATTGCAGAAAACGGTCATGTAAAATTTAACCCCAACTTATTTGTGGGGGGAACATTAGACAACGGTTTAGGCTTAGCGCTGTTATATTCTGGCGTTAATGGAGAGGGTTTTCGCGATAAAAATGATGACTCTGACATCAACGATATTCGCTTAAAAGCAGCTTATGCAATAGATGAATATGCAAAAATTGAAGCCAATCTACACCGCTACGATGCAGATGTAGATATGCCTGGAGGTTTAACCCCTGCTCAATTTGCTGAAAATCCATATCAGTCCTTGCGCAATCATGATTATATGAAAGGGCATCGTACTGACGGTTCAGTTAAATACAGCTATAAAAAAGATGACAATGCCTTTGAGCTTTTGGCCTATCACACTGACACCTTCCGTGATGCAGGAATGGAACGTAGTGGATCAAAACTGTACCAAACGGCGCCACGTAATTATAAAGTGACGGCAATCGAGCCACGGTATTCGCATGCGTACCAATTTGGGACTACTGAAAATGAAGTTTCTGTGGGCTATCGCTATCTACATGAAACCAGTGAAGAAGCGGTTAATCGTGCAAGCTATAACACGGTCACAGGCCCTACAAATGAATATGCTTGGACCAAAGCAGACGGGAAAACAGATGCACATGCATTGTTCATCGACAACCGCACAGATGTGGGTGCATGGTCTCTGATTCCTGGTGTTCGTTTTGAGAAAATCAAAACCACCGAAAATATGTACAAATTAAATAAAGATGCATCGGTACTCAACGGAGTACATGCTGAAAAATCCTATGATGCAGTATTACCAAGCTTTTCAGTCATGT
The DNA here is from genome assembly GCF_055632855.1 of Acinetobacter sp. SW-226. Lineage (NCBI taxonomy): Bacteria > Pseudomonadati > Pseudomonadota > Gammaproteobacteria > Moraxellales > Moraxellaceae > Acinetobacter > Acinetobacter sp. SW-226. Next base: position 2,847,230 of record NZ_CM145752.1, read on the forward strand.
ATAAAGCCAATGATTTGTGGAATATTTTTGCAAACTACGGTAAATCTTTTGCACCACTACAATATAGCCAAATGGCCAATACCAATGCGTCAGGTGCCTATCTGACCATGCAAGGCTTACAACCTGAAAAAGCCAATAATTATGAAATTGGTACACACTATTTAGACCCATATCTATCCCTAGAATTCACCCTGTTTTATATTGATTTTTCTGATGAATTAAAACGAGATGATGCAACTCAAACTTATTCAAATCTAGGTGCCACTGAACACAAAGGAGCCGAGTTCGGATTTAAATATAATCTCGGTGCAATCAGTGACGAACTCAGCGGTATTTCGCTGTATGCCAATACCACTTACACCAAAGCAACCGCATCTGCTGGGGAAAACAAAGGACAAGATCTCGACTTTTATTCACAATGGGTAGGTAATGCTGGAATAGACTATAAAGTTGATCAATGGACACTAAACACTAATTTCTACGGTCAATCTGGTCAAACCGCATCGGGCACCCATGATGCTACTGGACGCTATGGCAACATTCCTGGTTATGGTTTAGTGGGTGTTCGGGCATCCTATGATTTTTCCAACACACAACTCAATGGTCTCAAAGTGGGCTTCGGTGTGAAGAACCTATTTGACCGTGAATACTACACACGTTCAGCGGATCAAGTCGGTGGAATGTATGTAGGCGCGCCACAAACGTATTATCTACAAACCTCATTTGATTTCTAAACATTCAATTCTAGAAAAGCAAATATTCAGGCAGGGACACCTCTCATTCATCTTTGCAAAAATGATGTCCTCGCCTGAAACAACTTTCCCTTTATTTCTAGACAGCACCGAAAGCTGAAATGGATACTCTGTCTGATAAATGTCAGCCCCTCGGCATAAGCTGCTCAGCTCAACCTACAACCTTCAAATCTAATAAAAGATACTAGAATCCCTTAAAATAAACCGATAAAAGGTTATGCCCTACTTTTTACTAAACCTTAGATTCAATATAAAAATTAAGTATTTAAATAATAAATATGTTTTCAAAAATGACTGCGAAAATTTAGCCCACTCATCTCTTTAACTTACAATCAGTTAAATTTAACAATACAGAGCAGCATAAAACCAAACTAGTCTCCTTAAATTTTTCACGATAAGATGATAATTTAGTCTAGGGAATAGAATATGAATAATAAGCCTACAATTATATTTGTACATGGATTTTGGGGCGGTGCAGCCCATTGGTCTAAAGTTATTACCGATTTATCTCACCGCGGTTATACCGCATTGAAAGCCGTTGAACTTCCGCTTACGTCTTTAGCAGACGATGTCGAACGAACTCGTAAAATGATTGCACAAGTGCAAGGTGATGTTCTTCTGGTCGGTCACTCCTACGGCGGAGCTGTCATAACTGAAGTAGGCAATCAGCCGAATGTCGTCGGCTTAGTGTATATTGCAGCATTTGCTCCAGATACAGGAGAAAGTCCAGGTGGGATTACCCAACTGCATTTGCCCGTAGGAGCACCCAATTTAGAACCTGATAGTGACGGCTATCTTTGGGTAAAAGCAGATAAATATCATGAAAGCTTTTGTCAAGACTTAACAAATGATGAAGGCTTAGTGATGGGAATCACTCAGAAAGCCCCTGTTGCCAGTACTTTTGGCGATACAATTTCAAATCCAGCATGGAAAATCAAACCATCGTGGTATCAAATCTCAACCGAAGACCGCATGATCCACCCTGAAAACCAAGCGATGATGTCTTCACGTCTTAATGCGCAAAAAGTTATTTCGTTAAATGCAAGTCATGCTTCGCTTGCCTCTCAACCCAAAGAAGTATCTGATCTAATTGATGAAGCAGCAAACTTTCTGGCACATTAAACACCTCAAGTGTGAGGGAGTTTCGACTCCCTCTTTTCAGATCGCACCTTATTCTGCTCACAATCCTTATATTAGATAAAAACAACTTCAAACCAATGCTAAAGTCGCGTAACAAAATGACTTTCTATAGGGATCTTAATATGCTCGTTTCACACCAAGCCAAATAATGCTAAGACACGCGATACAAACTTTGAATAACATTTTTTAACTGACTGCCTGCCAGAACTTTCTGTATATTTTTAAATAAGGAATAAAAATAAACTGATCAAAAAAGAGTTCGAAAAATATAACAAGAACTTGCGATGAATCCATTTTGTTATATTTTTATCTACGATTCTTGTACCTACTTCTACATTACATTCTCATGCAAGATTTGGATGAATATTCTAAGTAGGTAGTTTTTCATGAAACGATCTATGCTTTTTGATCACTCTTATCTAGACAGCGATGAAGTATCTCCATGCAGATACTCTCGCCAAGCATGGAGAATGCTATGAGTCTTGGATTAACTGCACTTGAGTTGGCAAGAATTCAATTTGCCTTTACTGTTTCTTTTCATATTATTTTTCCTGCTACATCCATTGGTTTGGCATGCTTTCTCGCCATGCTGGAATGGAAATGGCTACGCACTCAAAATCCAATTTACAAAGATTTATTTAAATATTGGATTAAGATTTTTGCTGTTGCATTCGCCATGGGCGTCGTTTCTGGGGTCGTCATGGCCTATCAGTTCGGTACCAATTGGAGTGAATTCTCTCGCATCGCTGGAAGTGTCACAGGCCCTCTCCTTACCTATGAGGTTTTAAGTGCATTCTTTTTGGAAGCAGGTTTCTTGGGGATTATGCTCTTTGGTTGGGGGCGTGTCGGTCCCAAAGCCCACTTCTTTGCCACCTTAATGGTTGCTATCGGCACCTGTATTTCCATGTTCTGGATTTTGTCTTCCAACAGTTGGATGCAAACCCCTCAGGGCTTTGCCATCGAAAACGGCATTATTGTCCCGACAGACTGGTGGGCGATTGTATTTAACCCCTCCTTCCCCTATCGCTTTGCACATATGGCAACGGCAGCATTCCTTGTGTCTGGCTTGCTGGTTGTGGGCACCGCAGCATGGCATTTGTTCAAAGGCCGTCGCGATGAGTTGGTGAAAAAGTCCTTTTCCATGGGCTTATGGATGGTACTGATCACATCTTGTCTGCAAGTTGTGATTGGTGATCATCACGGTTTAAATACTTTAAAGCACCAACCTGCAAAGTTGGCAGCCATTGAAGGGCATTGGGAAACCAACCGTGACCATGCTATGCCTTTACTACTCTTCGCTTTACCAAATATGGAAACAGAGTCGAATGATCTTGAAATTGGAATTCCTTATGTAGGCAGTTTGATTCTTACCCATTCACTAGAAGGTCAAGTCACAGGCTTAAAAGATTTTGCACCCGAAGACCGTCCAAATGCCTTAATTGTATTTTGGAGCTTTCGTGTCATGGTTGGCTTGGGCATGTTGATGGTTCTACTCTCGCTCACAGCACTGTGGCTACGTAAAAAAGGCGCCTTATATGAAAGCAGTTGGTTTCATAAGTTTGCCATTATTATGGGACCTACAGGTTATATCGCGCTCCTAGCAGGTTGGGTCACCACCGAGGTCGGCCGCCAACCTTGGGTAGTGTATGGGGTAATTCGTACCAAAGAGGGCTTGTCGCATACAGTTACAGCAGATCAGGTCGGATTAAGTCTCATCATCTTTGTCTTGGTTTATACCGTGGTATTTGGTGCAGGTATTTACTATATGTTGCGCTTAATCAAGCTCGGGCCTTCATTTTCCACTCCCTTAGATGCTGTTCAAGAAGTAGGTCCAGGTCATTTTAAAACCCCTTTACGTCCGCTAAGCGCTGTAGATGAATCACTTGATTCAACAAATCGCTCTACTCCAGATAGCAAGGAGAAACCGCATGATTGATCTCGTTATGGTGTGGGTCGGAATTATCGGACTCGGTGTGCTCATCTATGTGGTTATGGATGGCTTTGACTTAGGGATTGGCATCCTGTTCCCGTTCATTCACGGTAGTCAAGAGCGTGATGTGATGATGAACACGGTCGCGCCTGTTTGGGATGGCAATGAAACATGGATGGTACTGGGTGGTGCTGGGTTATTCGCTGCATTTCCTTTGGTCTATTCAACCGTTTTATCGGCACTGTATTTACCCATTATCTTTATGGTAGTGGCCTTGATTTTCCGAGGTGTCGCCTTTGAATTTCGCTTCAAAGCCACTCGAACCAAATACCTTTGGGATCTCGCATTTATTTGGGGTTCTATCTTATCGAGCTTTTTCCAAGGTGTGATCTTAGGCGCCTATATCCAAGGTATACAGACCAGCAACGGTATTTATAGTGGCGGCGTATTGGACTGGTTGACTCCATTTAGCGTATTTACAGGCATTGGGGTCGTGGTGATGTACGCCACTTTAGGCTGCGGCTGGCTTATTTGGAAAACAGAGAAAGACTTACAACAGCGTATGTATCATCTAATGCCACGCTTGATCATAGCTTTGCTCATTATTTTTGGTGCGGTCAGTTTATATACGCCCCTGACTCATCCTGAAATTGCACAGCGCTGGTTCTCTTTACCGAACTTATTTTATTTTAGCCCCGTGCCCATTTTGGTCTTGTTATTCGTTGGATTAATTTTATCTGCATGTAAAAAGCAACATGACCTCAAGCCCTTTATTTATACCTTAGCTTTGGTGTTTTTAGCCTTTACAGGCTTCGTGATTAGTTTATGGCCGAATATTATTCCGCCATCGGTCAATATTTGGCAAGCGGCTGCGCCTGAGTCGAGTTTAAAATTCACTTTGGTCGGTGCTGCCATTTTAATCCCCATCATCCTAGCCTATACGTTCTTGTCTTATTGGGTATTCCGTGACAAAGTCCGTATTGGAGATCAGGGCTATCATTAATAGAGGAGATAAACATGAAAAAATTTGTGGATCGACTCAGCCCACAATTATGGTTTATTTTATTATGGTGCTTTGGCGTGATCTCTCTCGCACTTATTGCGGGTTTCTTCAAGCTCATGCTGAGTTTTGCATACTAAATTAATCATTTTTATGAATCGAGCATGGGACCTTAGATATCGGTCCTGTGCTTTTTAATTGTAGCGACCGCCATATGTATAAATCAGAAAAACTTGCGCTCAGCCTAAAACATTTGATTGAGAGTGGTTTTTGGAAACCGAACGACAAGTTACCTTCTCTGCGCCAGCAAGCGGAAACATCAGGCTTCAGTCTCATGACCGTGATGAATGCCTATCAGGAACTCGAAGCGCAGGGGCTGATTTATTCACAAGAAAAACTCGGTTACTTTGTCACTGGTGATGCTCAGTCAGAGCATAATGCCAATAGTGTTGTCCTCAATGAAAAAATTGAAATCAACTCTAAAATTTTCAGATACTTAAAATCCATTCAATCTGAAAAGATGATTCCCTTTGGCATCGCTTTTCCCAACAGCCAACTCTTGTACTCAGCCAAGCTAATGCAAACCTTAGGACAACGTGCCAAGCACCGTCTTAGTTATGAACAAATGCCGAGTTTACCCCCAGGTAACTTTGAGTTACGGAAACTGATTGCCCAACGCTACTGCATGCAAGGGATTCCGACGGATCCATCCGATATTGTGATTACCTCAGGCGGGTTGGATGCTTTAAATCTTTCTTTACAGGCTATGACCCAACCGGGTGATTATATTTTGCTTCAAAAAACAATATTTTACGGTGCTTGGCAAGCTGCGGAACATTTGGGTCTTAAAGTTATTAGTATTCCTGAACATGACGAGCATGGTATTGACCTCGAAGCTTTTAAAGATGCGATTGAGCGCTATCCAATTAAAGTCTGCCTGCTCATGCTCAATAGCCATAATCCGATTGGTTTTACGGTCAGTGATGAAATCAAATATCAATTGGCAAAACTGTTGCATGAACGTGATATTTATCTGATTGAAGACGATGTTTATGAAGAGCTTTATTTTGATCATAAAAAACCGCTCTCGATGAAATACTTTGATCAGAAAAATTTGGTTCTACACTGCTCTTCTTTTTCAAAAACTTTGGGTGCGGGTTTTCGAATTGGTTGGGTCTATGCGGGTAAGTTTTCAGAGCATATTCAGCATTTACAGCTCATGAGCACACTTTCCGTCAACTCATTTATTCAAAATGCCTTGGTCGATTATTTATCGCATCGACATTATGAAAAACACTTAAAAACCTTACGTAACACCTTAAAACGTCTAAAAAATCAGTATTACACTTATTTATCTGAACATTTGTCTGAAGATTATCAAATTCATTATTATCCATCGGGCTATTTTTTATGGATTACCCTGCCCGAGCAAGTGAATGGTAATGTAATTTATGAGCAACTCTTAGAGAAAAATATCAGTATTGCACCGGGTTCTTTATTTTATCAAACTGATCATGTGCCACATCATATTCGCATCAATTGTTCCTTTGAAATCAATGACAGTATCCAAAATGCCTTAGATACGTTGATCGAATGTATTTATCCAAATGCTTTCAATTCAAATAATATTGTTTAAGTGGCTACTCATTGGGAGCATTTTTTATTCATTAGAATCATAAGCCCCTGTAAAAAGTAATATGACATGATCACTTCTGAACATGTCATCCAACGTTAGTACAGACTTATTTTTAAACTGAATATATTGAGTGTTTAATGCGAAGCGTTTGAATTTAAAGTCGCTTAATCTTCTCATCTTTAGTAAATATTAACTTTCAACCGAAAGGTTAGGCAGTCCTTCTTCTGCGGTGAAGTGAATATCAAAGGGTTTATTGGTGATAAAGAGCATTAAGGCATCATTATCGCTTCGCGCACCATGAAACATTACAGAACCCTCAGGAAACCACACAAAATTTCCTGGCCCAAACTCACCCTGACTGGTGACCAAATGTCCCTCTAATACATACATGCCATGCGCACAATGATGCCAATGCTCCACTGTCCTAAATCCAGCTGGATAACGTAACTTCCAAATCATCATGCCAGTATCTGGATCTTGCAAGCAGGTCTTAACAGGTAATTCACTGTTTAAAAAAGGAATGGGAATAAATTCCCATGGCATGGTATTGGTGTTTAGCACAAAAGGTTGATCCACCATTGTTCTGTTCCCTGAATTTATTTTTGATAACTTTTTAAAAGGAATGACCTGATCACATCAATATGATCAGGTCATTAAACATCAGCCGATTTTAATAATAGGCTTTAGCGTAACTCCTTTATGACTGTCTATCGCGGCTTGATTGATGTCATCAAAGGCATAGAACTTTACTAGTTGATCAAACGGAAATTTACCTTGTTGATACAGCGTGACTAACTCAGGAATAAATTTCTTCGGTGCGCCACTGCCTTCAACCACACCCAAAATGGTTTTTCCACCCAACAATAAATCATTCACATCAAACTGAGCGGCAGTGCCTAAAGGTGGCGCACCAACCACTGCAATTTTGCCTAAAATCCCGAGTGCATCTATGCCCTGTTTTAAGATTTCAGGTCGCCCAGTAGACTCAAGCGCGAAGTTGATTCCACCGCCTGTAATCTCTTTGATCACCTCCACAGGATCTTGCGTTTTGCTATTAATCACATGGGTTGCACCCAATTGTTTAGCCAGCTCCAAACGTGATTCGACAATGTCGACAGCAATAATCGTTGCAGCACCACAGACTTTTGCTGCAAGCAAAGCACTTAGACCTACTGCACCGGCGCCCCATGTCACAAAGCTACTCGCAGGTGTTACTTTGAGGGCATTGATACATGCGCCCGCACCTGTTTGGATACCACAGCCTAAAGGCCCAAGTAGTTCAAGTGGAACCTCTTTGGTCACCTTCACTGCATTATTTTCACGGCTTAACGCATAAGTCGCAAAGGAAGACTGAGCAAAAAAATGATCATGTACGACGGCATGATCATGCGTACAAATTGCACTGTGTCCGTCTAGGTCAGCACCACTGAAGTTGCGATCAAAGAACTCTGCGCAATAAGCAGGGTTGCCCGTATTACACTGAGTACATTTACCACAATAGCCATAACTCAACACCACATGATCACCCACTTGCAGGTCAGTGACATTCGGGCCAATCGCCTCAATAATCCCTGCGCCCTCATGACCAAGAACAGCAGGCAGTGGTACAGGATAATATTGATCACGGACAATTAAGTCGGTATGGCACATACCTGTAGCCACCACTTTCACCAGTACTTCATCGCCTTGAGGCTGACGGATTTTAAGCGCTTGCAATTCAAAGTCTGCACCTTTACATGCCGTCACTGCGGCAATAATTTCTTTCATTTCGTTCATACGATTACTTCCTGTAATAAATGATTCAACTGATTAAAAAGGATAATGTGGTGCTTGCGTCTGTACAGTCATCCACTGCCATTGGGTAAATTCATCGGCATTGGCAGGACCACCGATACGCGTTCCGTTTCCTGATGAGCCGAAACCACCAAATGGATTGACTGTTTCATCATTCACGGTTTGATCGTTGATGTGTAGTAAACCGACTTTGAGCTGTGCCCCCAGTTGCATCGCACGTCCCACATTTGAGCTAATCACACCGGCTGAAAGCCCGTAGTCTCCATCGTTAGCAAGTTCAATCGCTTGTTCATCTGTAGCTAAAAGGAATCAGCACTGCCACAGGTCCAAAAATTTCTTCACTAAAAATTGAATTATTGGCTGTCACATCCGAAAGCACAGTCGGTTCAAAGAATACGCCATCGGCACATCCGCCTATTTCCAGTGTTGCGCCCTCTGCAACTGCTGCATTAACCAGTTTTTCTACACGTTGTGCTTGTTTGGCATTAATCAGAGGACCAATGGTGACATGCTCCTCACTCGGGTTACCCACCACAAAACTCTTCACTTTTTCAATTACACGCTGTTTGATTTGTGCATAAATGTTTTTGTGAATCAAAATTTTGCCTGAAGTCATACAGATTTGACCTGAGTGCAAAAATGCACCCCATGCGATATTTTCAGCAGCCAACTCAATATCGGCATCATCCAAAATAATCAGCGAGTTTTTACCGCCTAACTCTAATGAGACTTTTTTCAAGGTTTTTGCAGCATTGGCGCCGACTATACGCCCAACATTTGTTGAACCCGTAAACTGAATACTGGCAATATTTTTATCCAGTGTCAGTGCTTCTCCGACTTCAGCTCCACCCGGTAAGACATGCAACAGACCTTTCGGGAGTCCAGCAAGTTCAAAAATACGCGCAATCGCATAACCACTACACACGGCTGTGCGCTCATCTGGTTTAAGTACCACTGCATTACCCAGTGCTAATGCAGGTGCAACCGCACGTAATGCTAAATAGAGTGGAAAATTAAAAGGTGAAATCACCCCAACCACACCAAGCGGTAAGCGTTTTGCAATGCTGAGTTTCCCATTTTGGGTTGGCAGGACTGTGCCCTGATCCGCAGCAGGTAAACCGATACAATGCTTGAGCACTTGAATAGAAATACTGACTTCAAAACCTGCTTTAAGCGGTAAAGAACCACTTTCTTTCACCAACAATTCAATTACATCTGCTTGGTGTTCCGTGAGTAAAATGGCTGCCCGCTCAAATACCGCTTGGCGTTCTTGATAACTCAGTGCCCACCATGCCTGCTGTGCAGTTTTTGCCTGTTGTGCTGCCTCTACTACATCTTGAGAGGAAGCATAGCCAATTTCGCCTAATTCTTGACCTGTCGCCACTTCAACCACGCTATACGTCTGTTGGGCTGGTTGCCATGAACCGTTGAATAGTTTTTTATCCCAAATCTCTTTTGCTAATATCGACATAATCACCTCTTGAAAATTGACCTAAACAATCCACACATCCATCCATTTTCATCGTTGCAGAACTGAAGCAATGGATGTGTTGTCATCGCACATGCTTTGAATTAAAAAATGTAAAAAAGTCGAAAGTTTAGTCCAAACTCTTTCTTCAACCCACTTTCGACCTGCGTGTCTGAAACCAACTGTGCACTCAATTGCGTTTTGGCATTCATCATGTGCTGGAACTCAAATCGAGCCTGTTGCTTTTCCATGTTTTGATTGAGCTGAATGCCATCCAAAGATTGTTCACCGCCATAGTTGGCTGCATATCCCAAGGCAAATCGCTGCTTGGCATTTAAGTCATAACGTAAATTGACCTGTGTTTGATAACTGGTGTCTTGAGACAGGGTCTGATTGCCACTGCCTGCTTTATCATTGTCTCCATACCAAATTGCATCTTGATAAAACTCAAAACCCCATTTGCCATAAAGCGGTTGTACCCAAGCCAACTGCACATCATATTTAAAACGGTTTTCACCTAGGTTCACGGCATCATTTTTATCGTATTGTCCAAGCGGTAAATAAATAAACGGAGTTACCGCGAGATAGCGACCCGAAGCCCCTTGTTCAGGTTGATTAATCAACCAAAAAGCAGAGGCTATAATCGGATCTGCAAAACCCGATGCATTATTCAAATCTGCATCACCAATTTGAGTATTTCGCACCGATCCAAAAGGAATGACCACTTGCGGCGTTGCACGTAAACCTGCGATGTCGGTGTAATGAATGAAACGTGCAATACCAATATCTGAGCGAGAATCAGCATGGGTTTTATCACCCTTTTGATAGTAACCATCCATTTCACTATGTTGATAATAAAAAACCCCAAGATTGGTTCCGCTCGGGAGGGTTGTATAATCCCCAACATTCACATCAATGGCATGACTCTGTGATGTGCACAAAACACCAAGTATGAGTAATCCCGCATTTTTATTCCCAAAATGCATAACATGTTCCCTTTTATCCAAATTATCCTTAATGGCTCATCTCTTTTCTTGAGCTTGTTTTAATGACCTTTAAATGCATTGATCATTTGTCAAAAATCATCAAGCGTCCTGCTTGACCGAGTATGAGTTGTAGAGTTATTGCAGAATGCATGCCATAAATTTAATAAATAAATATCAACAACTTGAGTGTTTTTAAAAATTACTCATGTCCATAAAGTAGACATACTAAAAAAGGACTGTCCAGTTACTGGACAGTCCTGCTGTAAATTAAGATTTAAAAAAATCTCTTGAGGTAAATTGGTACTCTGTATACGAAACTTAGACCCAAAGTCCGAAACAGTATTGCGTTTAAATAACAGTAAAAGCTAAAGATATGGGCTAGATAACCTCAAAGCTAAATTATGTAATAACACCTAACTGCTGATGTATTTATACACCGTTGTTCTTGAAATATTTAAACGCTTGGCCGTGCGTGCAATATTGCCATTTTCTTCATCTAATACCTGCATGACCATCTGTTTGGTCATCGCATTTAGGTTTGGGTTTTCCACTGCTAGCATAGACTGATTCACCGTTTGAACACCATCCGAGGACTCAGGCAAATAAAGCTGTGTCAAAACATCGCCCTCATTAAACGCAGCCGATAACCTTACAATGTGAATAAGCTCACGGATATTCCCCGCCCATGTATAGGTCTGAAACTGCTGCTCGACTTGAGCTGACCATTGCGAGATGCCAAACTGATGTAAAATACGATGGAAAATCGCTTGCTTATCTTGTCGTAAACGTAAAGGTTCCAGATGCACTTGAAAACCACAGATCCGATAATATAAATCGCTACGGAATGTCTGCTGTTCAATTTTCATTTTCAAGTCTTGATGGGTTGCACATAATAACTTAAATGCTGATTTAATCGGCTTTCGTCCCCCAACCCGATAAAACCGTTGGTCTTGCAAGACGCGTAAAATTTTGACTTGCAAATGTAAGGGCAAATCACCAATTTCATCGAGAAACAAAATACCTTGATCCGCCAGTTCAATCAGTCCTTTTTCACCTTGCCTTTTTGCTCCCGTAAATGCCCCGCCTTCATAACCAAACAGCTCTGCTTCTAATAAATGGTCAGGAATCGCGCCACAGTTAATGGAAATAAAAGGTAGGTCAGCATCCAGCTTTTGATGTAACTGCTGTGCAAAGTGGTCTTTACCCGTACCCGTTTCTCCTGTAATCAGCACTGGAATATCTGCTTTTAAAGCTCTTAGGGCCTGATCAAGCACCTGCTGCATAGCGATTTGTTTGGTCTGTCTTTTTTCAGCTCTATGCAAGGCATACCACTTTGCATAGAAAAATGCGTGATCGTGACTTTGGATAAAAAATGAACCAGTTGTCTCAAGCTGACTCAATGTCTTTGTTAAAAAGAAATCGTAAATACAGCGACCTAATAACAGTTCAATCGAACAGTTGAGTAATTTCAATGCCATTTGATTGGCTTTCACAACTTGCCCATAATTATCCAGCACGATCATGCCTGTATAAGCATTTTCAATTAAGTCTTTTGAATGTTGGAAATAAAGTACACGTTGGTTTGGTTTGAGTTCTGCAAGAATCAGTTTATTTTCTAAAATATAACTTTGATACAGCAAATGCCGAAGCCAATTACTGGCCAAAAGCCCTTGCGGTGAGGTGATATCTAAAGCGCCTAAAACTGCTCCTGCTCCATTAAAAATAGGCACAGACGCACAAGAATAATTGGCAAATTCATCCAAATAATGCTGATGTCCCGTCATGATCATAGGCTGTTTTGACAAAACACTACATGTCGGTGCAATTGCTCCAAATATAGAAGGATCAATCACTCGACCTGTCCGTAAAAAGTGATACTGCTCGTCTAAGTCTGGATTATGGCGTTCGGCAATAATTTTAAGCTGTTGATTAATTAAAAAAACACTAACATCCTGCTGTCCAAATAACTGCCAAATATCGTTTAAAACGACTTCAGCAAGTGCAGCAAATCTGACATCCTCACAAGACAGATGATCGACAGGAAAATCATGTAACGAGGTCAGTTTAGAAAAAGGACTTAAACCCGCTTTTTTCGATCTTTCCCATGCTTGTAAAATTGGTGAATCTCGCTCCACAATCTCTGGAAGCACACCAGTCGTATAAAAATTGTCTCTGTACACGACAAATTTCACAGAACCCTTATCCTATCAGGATTCTGCCTTCTTAAAATTGCCAAAATTTCCTTAAACTCTTCTTTTTTCCCAAAACCAATTAAACGCTGAATCGCCATTTGAACATAGTCTAAACCATAGCGAAATAAACTCATTGAGAGTCGTCCATGCTTCTTTATTTTTATCGCTTTTTTTTGATCATGTTGCCATTCACCTGTTAAATAGCACCAACAGAAACCGATAGCTAGCACTGCTATCAATTTCTTGACTCGTCCAGGGTCTGTTAAACGAGTATTTTCAAGATTGAATCCACGTCCTTTGAGACAACTAAATAAGGTTTCGATTTCCCAGCGTAATGCATAATCACGAATAGCAGAAGCATTAAACATAGGAGAAACAACAAGTAAAAGTTCCCCATCTTCTAATCGTAGCGCACTAATATACAGTTTCACTCGACCAACCCAAATACGTCGTTTACGACATTCAGTTTGACCAACTTGAAGATGACGAAATAAATCACTAATTTTATGATTCCTGGCTAAGTGATTGGTCACAATAAAGTTTTTTTAACACGTATACAGAAGTTGATGTCATTTTCAATTAACCATGTAAACCATTTCTCACCGATAAATTCTCTGTCTGCGAACACATTCACAATACGGTCTTTACCAAAAATAGAGATAAAGCGTTGAATCAAAGCAATACGCTCTTTTGTATCTGAATTTCCACGTTTATTGAGCAATGTCCAAACAATAGGTATCGCTATTCCACGATAGACGATGGCTAACATCAAGATATTGATATCTCGTTTTCCCCATTTCCAATTGGTTCTATCTAAAGTCAGTTGCACTTTGTCGAATGAAAACATATTGAAAATCAACTGAGAAATTTGACGATAATCAAAATACTGACCTGCAAAGAAGCGTTGTATACGTCGATAAAATGATTGTGGTAAGCACTTGATGGGTAAGGCTTTAGATGCAGAAGAAAGATTACAGGTCTGTTTTACAATTAATGCAATCATAATCAGTGTAAAACATTTTACATGTGACTTGTTCCACTTTAGATATTTGTTTAAGATGAGATGTAACTCATTGAAATGTGTCATCATATTCGTCGTCAGAAAACAAGTATTATGCCATTATTTCAATGAGTTATCTATTTTTGTCGTGTACAGAGAAAAATTGTATTTAATATTCTGCCAAGAAAATTCAGATAAACCATCCATGAGCATATCCCAAATTAAACCGTTTCTTTAAATCATACATGTGCTGATTTGAACGTATTTTTATGTACATCTACTACTCATTTTGATGTTTGAGAAGCAAGCCTATTCCGTACCGTAAAATACATTCAATTTAAACACGAATACCGCGCTATAGTTTTAATCACTTTCAATCAACACTAAACCAATTTTCCTGCACCAGAAGTGATGAAAAAAACTTCAGCTACTCCATCACCATAAAGCTATGTATAGGATTTCTCAATACCCATATTTTGAAAATAGGTGCGATAGACATAAACACAGCCGAGTGAAAAACTCGCCATCAGACAGGAGGCAATAGGTAAAGCCATCACGCTGTCTTGAGGAAAGACAAAAACCAAAAATGGAAAGGCATATACCGCAGGAATGCGCATATCAAAGAGCTTGAGTAAAAGAAACATCAAGGGCATATATATAAGGGTGAGTATTATCCCATCTTGAATCCAAAACTGCATAAGCACGGCCATTGAAATCGACAGTGTCAACACAGCAACCTGCTTAAGGCACATTTTCAACGAATACATTATCATATTTAATGATTCATACACGACCACTGTAATCGGTGGAATCAGTGCCATCGCTTCAACCCTGAAAATAGCAGCGAGTGCAAAACCGATTAAAGTAATACTGGCATACACACCTATTTTTCGTCGATCAAAATTGCCTTTCCGCTCTATGCCCTGATTCAGTTTAAAGAGCACAACACCCAACATCAGCATAAAACTGGTGACAAAAATCGAAATCAAAAACGATAGTTCATAAGCTTGGGTCACAATCGGCAAGAAACCCGTGGCTAGTGCGGGCGGTAATATATAGTTAAACATCCGCATCACGAGTAACATGGCACATAGAACCAAAACCAGTTTGAATAGATATGAAATCGGCATCAAATTAATACAGAACCCGATTACAGCAGTCAGACTCGGTAAAATAAAAATTTTATCTGGCTGATTCAGCCACTGTTTATCTCGATAAACCCACAATCCAACGGCCATCGCTGCCATTTCGGGCAGAATGATTTCACGATCATTCAGTCCATAAGCCGCTACCACCATGAGCAAAATAAAGAGAAAAGCCATAACATAGCTTTGGGAGCTTAACGTTGTCTTTGCCTGTGACATCGGATTCATCTACGGTTCCTTATTTTGATTTAAAACGCTATAGCGCCAAGGATGTATCTCGTCAGTACGATCACGCTAGGAGCAAAAAGCACCATGATTATTCCTGAAATAATCATGGAAAGGCTGGCAATGACGCCTTCTAATTCATGGCGCTGTCTTGCCCGAGCAATACCCATAGCATGTGCAGCATTACCCAGTGCAGTACCCGAAGCAATTCTGTTCTTGCACCGCATCCATAACAACAGCACATCTCCCAACAACATACCAACCAAACCTGTAATCACAGTAAAGAGTGGAATCAGGCTGATGGATCCCCCCACTTTTTCGGTGAGCACCAAAGCAAATGGAATCGAAATGGAACGCGCCAACAAGCTATTTTTAACGATGTCATCAAAGTCCAATAGACTCGCCAAAAACCAACTGCTGAAAATACCCACCAACATGGCGAGGCTGGAGCTGAACAGCAACACTTTAAAATGTTGCTGAACCATACGGCGATAACGAAAAACAGGAATAGCAAAAGCCACCGTAATTGGACCAAGCATCGCCACCAAGTACTGGGTATAGTGGTAATAGTCTTGGAACTGGTGCTGAAATATTAGAATCAGTACGATGCTCAAGATGGGCACAACAATAATCGGGGACAAATAGATTTTTTGGGTTCGTACAAAGAGCCTCTTTGCCATGACATAGCACAGCACGGTCCAAGCCAAGTAAAAAACACCCCAAAACTCAGTCATCCTGATTTTCCTGCATCGTCTGTTCTGGTTTTGAGTCGTCTTGCTTTAAGCACATAGCGACGGTATATACCGAAACCAGCATGACCAAAGCGGTACTGATCAAAATCACCAGTAGAATTTTCCAACCACTGGCGATCAATAAATCCTGATACTGAATCACACCGACCACAGGTGGAATGAAAAATAGCAACAGTTCAGCCAATAATAGATCTGCACCGCGTTCAATGTGGGCTAATTTCAACCACTTCATTTCGAGTAAGAACAACAGTAGAAAGAAGCCCAACACACCCGACGCAACAGGCAGATTCAACAGCTTTTGCAAGACATAAGCACCGCTCCAAACGGCCAAAATAGCCATGATTTGGTAGCTCGCGGTTTTTAGCGTCTTCAACTGAGTTTGGACATCCAACATCATCCGATGTCCGCATAAGCCCGTTGTTTAAATGGCTGAATGGAGACACGTTTATAAGTTTCCAAAAAGGATTCTTGCTCCAAACGCAAATCCAAATAAGTATTTAAAATTTCTTCGAGCACATCTGGAATATCTTCTGCGGGAAATGAAGGGCCTAAAATATCACCAATGGATGCATCATGATCTGAGTTACCCCCTAAGCTAATTTGGTAATATTCAGCGCCTTTTTTATCGACACCCAAAATACCAATATTGCCAACATGGTGATGCCCACATGCATTCATACAGCCTGAAATATTTAAATCAACTTTACCTAAATGATATAAAGCATCCAAATCATCAAAACGGCGAGCAATCGCTTCATACACTGGAATAGATTTGGCATTTGCCAATGAGCAAAAGTCGCCACCCGGACAGCAAATCATGTCGGTCAGGAAGCCAATATGTGCACGAGCCAAATTGCCACGATCCAAGACTTGCCACAGTTCAAACAGATCCTTTTGGCGTACGTCAGTTAAGGCAATATTTTGCTCATGCGTGGTTCGCAGCTCACCAAAAGTATATTGGTCAGCCAAATCTGCAATTAAGCGCATTTCATCGGAAGTCATATCCCCCGGCGCCACACCTGCCCGTTTCAAGCTGATCGTAACAATGCGGTAGCCCGCGACTTTATGTGCATGGGTATTGATATTGAACCAGTGTTTAAACTTCGGATACTGCTGGAACAAAGCCTCAAAATCGTATTGTTCTAAAGCTTCATAGGTAAATGGCTGAAACACCGCATCCATTTTCGCCAAGACACTGGGCTGAACCTTGAGTAGTGTTTGAGTATGTGCAAACTCGGCTTCAACTTTTTCAGCAAAACCTGCTGGGGTCAGGGCTTTCACTAAAATTTTAATACGTGCTTTGTATTTATTATCACGGCGGCCATGCAGGTTATAGACACGCATGATAGCATCTAAATAAGCAATTAAATCTTCACGGGCTAAAAATGGCTTAATCACATGTCCCGCTAAAGGTGTACGCCCAAGCCCGCCACCGACTTTAATTTGATAGCCCAACTCCCCTGCTTCATTTTCCACCACATAGACTCCCACATCATGAAAGGTCGTAGCAGCACGGTCTTGCTCAGGGTGTGCACAAACCGCAATTTTAAATTTACGCGGAAGGAATGAAAACTCAGGATGGAAAGTACTCCACTGGCGAATCAATTCGCAGGTCGGGCGCGGATCTGTGAGCTCTCCTTCAACAACACCTGCATATTGGTCTGTTGTGGTATTTCGAATACAGTTACCACTGGTCTGAATAGAATGCATGTGTACCGTAGCAAGTTCCTGCAAAATATCAGGCACATCTTCAAGCTGCGGCCAATTCAGTTGAATATTTTGACGCGTTGAAATATGTGCATAGCCACGATCATACTTCTGTGCAACCTCGGCCACCTTCCGCAGTTGTGCGGAGTTCATTAAGCCATAAGGCACTGCCAAACGTAGCATGGGGGCATAACGCTGAACATATAAACCATTTTGTAAACGTAATGGGCGGTATTCTTCTTCGGTCAGTTTCCCCGCTAAATAACGCTGGGTTTGATCACGAAATTGCGCGACACGTTCATTTAATAAATTTTGATCAAAGTCTGTATATAAAAACATCTGAGTGACCTATGTCTATGCATAAAGATGAAAAGGAGCAGTGTTCGAGGGCGTATCAAAACTATCAATTAGGCTAAAAAAGTTGCCTGATTGCGTGACACACCATGTTGTAAACAGGTCTGCATATACTCGGCATAGACCGATAATTTTTCATAGATATGCTCGGCATAAAACATATCTTCGATCAATTGAGTCGCTTGCTGTAGGCTATAACTGCCGTAGCTCAACAATAATTCTGCATTCAGCGTGGCAAATTTTTCACATAAAGCAACATACTGTTCATCTTTGTTTTTAAAGAATAATTTACGCATATTCCAGTCACGACTGTCGATAATACTATCTTGCGGATGGATGCGAATATAGTAAATTTTTACTTTAAAAAACTGCTCAAGTTCCGCTATTTTTTGCGTATTGAGTGCCAGTGCAGTCACCAAGAAAATCTGTGAAACATCGGTTCGACAGAGTGCTTTGATCAATGAACTATAGAAAAAATCGACATCGTCTAAACTGGTATCACTTAAATCTAAATAAAGATTCAGTGCCTCAAGCACATCATCTATTTTTAAGTTTTGTCTTTGCTCAGCTTGATAGTAACGGTTGAGGATATTAAGAACAGATGGTGTGGCTGGGCTGTTATAAATCACAGGGTGATTTAGATTCGCCAAGATAAAAGGTGCAAATAAAAACGCTGCGCTAGCTTGTTCTGCTTGAATAGCGGACTGCACAATATACTGAACTTTTGAACTTGCAAAATCACGTAAAACTTTGGCACGTAGCAATGTTGCTTCTAAGTTTAGATATTGCTGAGCCAGCACATGCTGTAGTTTTTCTGAAAATCCCTGTCCTTCAATCAGTTCAGACATTGTATTCAGTTGCTGTGTTACAAACATTAGGCCACCATCAAGATTGTGATTCTTTCTTGAAACAAATTTTCATCCGATTTGATGGAAGTAAGTAGCTACAGTAAGGCGGTAAAAAACTATAACAGAATTTTATTGATGTCTTTTTCTGGTTTTATTCTTCAGTTTCCAAACGCACCATAAAAACAATTCAGTTTAGAATCCCTCTGATGATGCGGTTTAATTTTAACGACTCTTTTATCTAAATATAGTCTACTACAGTGTGTGCACATCCAAATCAAGGCGCTTGGTCGTATGAATCCAAAATTTAGCAGTTATACACTGTTACAGTGTCTTGCTCTTGCAGATGATTAAGGCTTGAGTAGCCATTCAACAGAACGATCAAATAGCTTTAAACCATCATTAGACAACAGAGTAAATGTATCATTATGCAGGAAAAACATGAGTCTTTTGGCTGGCGCTAAAGATTCATAATCCATGGTTGCGCCTTTTTCATAGCCCCAAATAGCAACTTTTTCAGGTTCACCATAAACGGTTGCAATAATCGTTGCACCTAAACCAGGTTTCCCCCAATTCATGCTTTCTTGTTTGCTATATACATTTGCTGTACCTGCGGGGAGTTGAGCAGATAACTCATGTGGTGCATTGACCAACCATAAATAGCGTGTTTTTTCTACCTCACCAAAATCCGTTCCTGTTCTCTTCCCAGTCATTGCAAGGTCATCAACATAATCACTTTCCCATGTCATCAAGGGTATAGACAGATATCGCCAACCAGATTTTAAATTTTTTGAACCTACAGTTGAGGATAAAATCACTAAATCTGTATTTTTAATTTGTTTAGGATCTTGGCTCTGATCAAGAATCTGTACTTGATAACCCTCTGCTTGTAAGTGCGACTGAATTGCTAAATCGGTTTTATAAGAAGGTCCATTCACTTGAGAAATGAGTGTGATATGCAGTGCATTGGGCTTTGCTTGCGTACACAAGGATATCAGCAAACATACTGCACCAATAACTGATGCACACATGAAACGTACTTTTTGCATTTTAGAACCTAAAAAATAGAAAAGAATGATCTAGAAAGACACATCAAATTAAATAGCCCTACAACGTTGATAGTAGACAATTGATTTCTTGTTAGATCACGTCGCAATTTGCGATTTAGAAGATAGCATATATTTTTGAAATTAAGCTGCTATGGGGTAAATGAGCTGACACGACCCGATTACTATACCCATATGTAAAGTACATTTAAGCTGTATTCGTCATATAGATGAGACACTTCTTCCTATCCTACTTATTGTTTTGAACGCCTAAAAAATAAAAAATAACGTCATCTCCCAACACATTCTAGTCCAATCATCTATATGTTTGAATCAGGAAGGAACATCGAAATGAAATCAAAGCACCATAAAATTGTCTTATCCATCAGTATATTGGCAATCGCCATTGCCACCAGCTTCAGCAATGCAGCAGAGACCAGCTATAAAGCCAGCAGCGTGAACCAGCCCATTAAAATCGTGAATATCGCGTCTTTAGAAGCACAAGCCAAAGCGCAAATGCAATCAGGTGCTTTTGGTTATATTCGTGGCGGTGCAGAAGATGAAAATAACTTACGAAGTAACACTTCTGCTTTTGACAAAAAATATATCATGCCACGTATTATGCAAGGCATTGAACTAAAAGATATTAACCTCAATACCAAGTTCTTGGGCATTGACTTAAAAACCCCGATTATTCAAGCTCCTATGGCTGCTCAGGGTTTAGCCAATGTCGATGGTGAGCTTTCAACTGCCAAAGGTATGGCAAAAGCAGGTTCTATTTTTTCACTCAGCACCTATGGCAATAAAACCATTGAAGAAGTGGCTCAAGTTTCAGGAAAAAACCCTTTCTTCTTTCAGCTTTACATGAGTAAAAATGACAAGTTCAACGAGTTTACCTTGAAGCGTGCCAAAGAGCATGGCGCTAAAGCCATCATTTTAACAGTGGACTCACCTGTCGGTGGCTACCGTGAGGATGACATTAAAAACAACTTCCAGTTTCCCTTGGGCTTTGCAAATTTAGAACTGTTTGCTCAACAAAATAAAGATGGCTCGAAGACAGGTAAAGGGGCTGGTATTAGCGAAATTTACGCCCAAGCCAAACAAGCTTTCACCCCGTCGGACATTCAATATGTAAAGAAATTGACTGGTCTGCCTGTGATTGTCAAAGGGATTCAATCGCCTGAGGATGCCGAAATGGCCATTCGTGCGGGTGCCGATGCCATTTGGGTATCTAACCACGGCGGTCGTCAGTTAGATAGTGGTCCATCCTCTTTTGATGTGTTGCCGGGCATTGCCAAAGTCGTCAATAAGCGTGTTCCTATTGTTTTTGACAGTGGTGTCCGTCGTGGTTCACACGTATTTAAAGCCTTAGCCAGCGGTGCTGATGTGGTTGCCATTGGTCGCCCAATTCTCTACGGTCTACAACTGGGAGGTGCCGAAGGCGTCAACTCAGTGATGGAACAGTTCAATAAAGAACTCCGTATTAACATGATGCTCGGTGGTGCCAAAGACATTGAAGCGGTGAAAAAAACCAAGCTCTATACAGACAAAGATTTTGAATAAACACTGACGGTTTTATACCCAAGTGTTGGCAACCCTGCTGACTGCTTGGGTAAATGCTTATGTGATAAGTCTTGAAATAAACGATTTCACTCAATTTCGAGTTAAACAATGAATGGACATCAACGCCTAGTAGCCGTACATGCCTTAGCAACTCAAGAAATTCGTCGATTTCTGCGAATATGGCCACAAAGCTTATTCGCTCCTGCACTGACGCTGACTTTATATTTATTCATTTTTCATAATTTGGCCATACCACTCGCCAATAGCGCAGATCAAGCTAACTCTCTGCACTTTATTGTGCCGGGGTTAATCCTAATGGGGGTCATCACCAGTAGTTATGACAATGTCAGCCTTAGCTTCTTTAGTGCTAAATTTAGGAAAACCTTAGAAGAACTACTAACCAGCCCCATGTCTAATCATCTGATTGTACATGGTTATTTGATGGGCAGTTTAATGCGGGCTTTTATGGTTGCAATGATAGGTAGTCTCATGGCATGGGCGCTTACCGATCTAAGCCTAATGCATCCCATAGTCCTATTTATGATCCTTTTCATTACCGCAGTATTCTTTTCACTGTGTGGCTTAATCAGTACCTTTCTGATTGATGACTTTGACCAACTGGCAGTCATTCCCAACTTTATCCTCTTGCCTTTACTTTTCTCATCGGGGATTTTTTATGATATTGATGCGCTGTCTCCCCATTGGCAGATGATCCATGCGTTCAATCCAATAACGTATCTGGTTGATTGCATTCGTTATAGCTTCATTGCGGGTGTCAGGCCCAATATTCCTTTAATTATGTCGGCTTATGGGGTCAGTATCATGGCTTTATATCGGCTCGCCGATTCTTTATTGACTAAAATGCGGGATGTATAAAACACTGATCTGATTAATGTCTTGATCAGTGGTCTATTTTTTAGAGACAGCATCAAATATTTGCAGGCTCAAAAACATTCAATAAAATCTGACTCAGCCAACTTTGGGATGAAGTCGTTTGATGCGAGGCCAAAGTATAAAGATTAACAGTATAATCGGGGACCTTAATAGGCAAGTCAAAAACATCAATCTCATGTATCGTTCTGAATTGTTCAACAGCTTTACTAGGTAAGGTCATGATGAGATTGCTAGACTCCAAAATATAAGGTGCAACCATCATATTTGGTAGTTCCAGCGCAATTTGTCGTGTAATACCCATGGTTTTTAAGACCCGATCGACAATTCCATGATGTTCCCCCCATGCACTCACTCGAATATGCTTTGCCTCCACATAGTCCTCAAGTCGCATCGTGCTGTACAATCGCTTAGGTACAACAACAACATAACGATCTGAAAAACAGAGCTGCTCTACTATTGCCGAATGATTCATTTCACCCTGCTCGGAATAGCCAATAACTGCATCCACATGCCCTAAGACTAAACTTTGAAACAGTGCCTCTTGTTGTTCAAACATAATTCTTATTTTGATATTGGGAGCAATCACACTCAGTCTTTTCATGAGAGAAGGCAGAACACAAAAAGCCGTATAGTCTGTTGTGCCAATCACAAATTCCATCGTACTTGAAAGGGGATCAAATGGTTCGACTTGAAATAATTGCTGAGAGATGAGCGCTAAGCTTTCAAAAATGGAGGGCGCTATTTCCTCTGCTTTTTTGGTTGGCAACATTTCCCCTTTCATGCGAACAAACAAAGGATCCTCCATCACATCTCGCAATCTATTCAGTGCATGGCTAAAGGCAGAAGCACTGATATAAATAGACTCAGCGGCCTTAGCTACACTTTTATGCTGATACAAAGCGCGAAAAACCAAGAGTAAATTGAGATCAAAAGCATGAGGTATAGAGTGCATATTATTCATTTTTCAATGTAATAAAATGCAGTATATACACTTAATTTATGCTTTAGAATATTTTCAAAATTATCCGAGTTTCTCTTATGCAAGAAATTATTCGTTCTGTTCAACTCACTGATGTTGCACGTTGTTTCGAAATTGAGTCTGCAGCATATTCAGCAGATGAGGCGGCAAGCCAAGCAAAAATTCAAATTCGAGCCGAACAATATCCCGAAGGTTTCATTGTTTTAGAAGTGGAACGTCATGTTATCGGTTTCATTAATAGTGGCTGTGCAGATAAAGTCGTAATGTCTGATGAACACTTTAAAGAATTAAAAGGCCATACACCCTCTGGCACGAACCTTGTCATCATGTCTGTCGTTGTTGACCCTGTATTTCAAGGACGAGGTTATTCGGCAAAACTCATGACCGCTTTTATTGAGAAAGCAAAAAGCCTGAACAAAGCTGCAATCTATTTGATGTGTAAAGAACAGTATCTCAAACTGTATGAGAAATTTGGTTTTCAACTCCTGCAAAAATCAGATTCGACTCATGGAGGAATGCAATGGTATGAGATGAAGTTAGAGCTTGCTTGACATGAACCCAGTTCGGTTCATTCGTCTTGCCAACATCTTGATTAGCGTGCTGGTTTTTGTTGTCATTTTTACACCAAACGTCAAATCATATTTGTGGGGGGCCATTGTATTGACTCTATGTCTGATCTGCGTTTCCTACCAACGTTCAGCAGAAGGTCTATGGGTAGGAATCGGCTTGTTATTAATTGCGATCAGCTTTTATTAGGTGAATGCTAGATCAAGCAATATATTTAAATAAGATAAAACTGATGCTTTTGTGTGATACAGCGCTGTCCTTCATTTAAGACTGAAAAGGCACGTCTAATGTCGCTTTGATACGCTCTAACACAACAGTGGTTTTAAACCACTGTACATTCGCATTTTGATGAAAAAGCTGATCACATAAGGCTTGAAAGCGACTCATACTCGGCACCAAAAGTACCAACATAAAGTCCGCCTCACCTGTTACGTAATAACACTGCTGTACTTCTGGTATTGAAAAACTCGCTTTTAACACGTCAAGATCTGTCACATGAGTTTGGTTAACACGAACCTCGACAAAAATCGTAACCACCTGCCCCAGTTTGTCTGGATCCAGTACTGCGTTATTACCAATAATATAACCACTGTCTCTTAATTTTTGAATGCGACGCTGTACTGAGGCGGTTGATAAATGCACCAAGTCTGCCAATTCGCGTAGCGGCGTGAGGCAATCTTTTTGCAGATGCTGCAATAAAGCGAAGTCAAATTTATCCAATTGCATCAAGCGCATTCCACGAGAAAATTTCTCATTTAAGCTAAACAATATAAGCCAATTTATCAATAAGACTGCAATAAAATATCACTTATTCATGCGTTTTAAGACCCGTTTTATGCCTCAGCATCCCAATACAACACTTGGCATTAGTTTAAATGTCACGGCCTCAGTGCTATTTGCATTAATGTTTGCCTATACTTCACTATTGGGCTCTTTGTCAGGCACAGAAATTTACGGCTGGCGCATTGTATTGAGCATTCCCTGTTTGACACTTTTTATATGGCTAAAAGGCAATTGGTCTCAGGTGATTGTGATTTATCGCCGTTTCTACCAAGAGCGCTTTTTCTTTTTAACGCGCGTGTTATCTTCGTTTTTAATTGGGATTCAGTTGTGGCTGTTTATGTGGGCACCCAGTCATGGCTATGGACTGGATGTTTCACTCGGTTATTTTATGATGCCAATTAGCATGGTGATTGTGGGTCGGATTGCGTTTAAAGAGCGAATGTCTCGTTTTCAACAACTGTCCTGTGTTTTTGCAGTACTGGGGATATTGAATCTCTTAGCCATTTCTCAAACCCTGACTTGGCCCACTCTGCTGATTTGCTTGGGTTATCCGATCTATTTTTGGCTCAGACAAAAAACGGAGACAAATAATATAGGCGGACTTTGGTTTGACATGATGCTGAGTGTTCCTGTCTGTCTATACTTTATTATGCACGGTTCTATCGTCACAGAAAGCCTATCTGCAAGTTCACATACACTGTGGCTTATTTCAGGACTTGGATTAATCAGTGCACTGGCTTTGGCATTTCAGTCCTTGTCTGCCCCGCATTTAAACTTAAGTCTGTTTGGACTGTTGGTTTATGTCGAACCCGTATTGTTAGTGGCCGTTTCAATCGCCTTAGGTGAAAGTATTACTTTGGCAGAATGGCCAACCTATATCGCCATTTGGCTCGCAGTATGTGTGCTTATGTTAGAAGGGTTACAGCAGTTAAAACGAAACCGAAAGTTAATGGCCTAAATCATTTATTCCATTGTTGTCCTAAACAGCTTTAATTTAGCTGTTTAGAGGACAATGGGACTACAACTAAATTGAACTGATCACCCTGATATAAAATACTTTTAACTCGATGGATTATGTACTGACAACTCAGACTCAAGCAAGATACATGGAATCAAAGTGAAGCATTTAAAAGGTGATGTTGTCTCACAATACTATTCAATAAGCTGGAAAAGTTGATTGCAGGTTGGCTATGCAGATCTGCTTTAAACGCAATACCGAGTCCAATGGTTGCGGTTTTATTTTTTAGATATTTATATTTAATCCCTTCAATTTTGAGCTGTTGGGTGGACTCAGGCACCAAAGAAATCCCTAAGTTCGCCGCAACCAACGATAAAATTGAAACAATCTGAGGCGCTTGCTGTCCAACTTTTGGGGTAAAACCATGCTGTTGGCAAGTATTTAGAATCGCAGCATACAGCCCAGCACTCACCTCAGGAGGAGAAACAATAAAACATTCATGTGCAAATTCTGCAAAATCCACCATCTCTTCATCTGCGGGATAATGTAAAGGCAAAGCAGCAATCAACTTTTCATCAATCAAGTTACGAATCGTAATAGCTTTCGGGTACTGTGCAGGTGGCCGAACAATCGCAATGTCTAATTCATTATTCAGTAAACTTTCAATTAAAATCAAAGAATTGGCTTCTTTTAACACCAAATTAACCTGCGGATATCGCTGCTGGAATGCTTGGATGGCGGTCGGAATTAAAGAATTTAAAATTGAGGTGCCTGTAAAGCCGAGCCTTAGTTCTCCCCATTCACCATTTGCCGTACTTTGGGTCAATTTCACTGCATTTTTCAGTTGATTCTGAATGGGCAAGACCATTTTAAGAAAAGTTTCCCCTGCTGGTGTCAGTGCAACGCCATGAGAATAACGATAAAAAAGTTCAACGCCGATTTCATTTTCCAACTTTTTAATTTGCATACTCAACGGTGGCTGACTTATACCAAGACGCAAGGCTGCTTTAGAGAAACTTTGCTCTTCCGCGATAGCAATAAAGTACTGAATATTGCGCAGTTCCATATATAAAAGCTATACCATTATTGAGTTATATATATTATACATATACACATGCACTTCTTAAAATAAAAGCTCTTCTCCATATTAAGTCAGTTAAGTCATGAAACTGAGCTCTTCGATAGAAGCAGACTGGTCTACCTTTCAGCAATCCATTCCACAAACGATCAACAAAGGTACACGGGAATATAAAAAAGCGGGTATGGCGTTGTTCCTATTAGGCTTTGCCAGTTTTTCGCTAATCTATTGCGTACAGCCCTTGCTACCCAATTTAAGTCAAAGTTTCCATATTGCGCCCAGTGCAAGTGCGCTTGCATTGTCTTTAACCACAGGCTTTTTAGCCATGTCGATCGTGCTATCCAGTGCTTTTTCACAAACATTGGGCAGAAAAGGGCTGATGTTTTTCTCGATGCTTTTGGCTTCAATACTTAATGTCGTGTGCGCAGTTTCACCGAGCTGGCATGTACTCATGCTTTCAAGAAGCTTAGAAGGTTTTGTTTTGGGTGGAGTTCCTGCTGTTGCTATGGCTTGGATTGCAGAAGAAATTAGCCCGAAAGATTTAGCTAAAACCATGGGGCTATATATTGCAGGCACAGCATTTGGCGGCATGATGGGACGTGTTGGCATGGGTATTTTGACCGAGTTTTTCTCATGGCGTATTTCCATGGCGATTCTCGGCGGCATCTGTCTGTTCTGTGCATTAGGTTTTTTGAAACTCTTACCTAATTCGCGAAATTTCACTGCCCAGCAAGGTCTCTCTTTTAAGTTCCATCTACATGCATGGTATGCACACTTAAATCATACACGGCTGTTAAAAATTTATGTCATCGGTTTTTTGCTCACCAGTATCTTTGTCACTTTGTTTAATTATGTGACTTTCAGACTGTTTGCAGCACCCTATCATTTAAGCCAAACGCAGATCAGCCTCATCTTTTTATCTTATAGTTTGGGTATTATTTCCTCTTCTATCGCAGGCAATATCGCAGACCGAGTAGGCAAAAAGCAGGTGATGATTTTGGGCTTTTCATGCATGCTTTTAGGCGTGCTACTCACCCTTTCTGCATCTTTATTTCTGATTATTCTTGGTATTGGCTGTGTGACCACTGGCTTTTTCATTGCCCATGCCATTGCCAGCAGTCGCGTAGGCGAACTCGCAACATCCAATAAAGGCCATGCCACCTCCTTGTATCTGCTTTTTTATTATTTAGGTTCAAGCATTATAGGCGCCTATGGCGGAAATATTTGGCAAAGCTATGGCTGGAATGGCATCGTTATCTTAAATATTTTTCTGATCCTAATTGCACTCATCGTTATTTTTTCAATAAAACCACTCCATTCATCCACCCCAACACCTTAGGAATTTCGACCTCATGCAACAACACTTATTTGTCTACGGTACCTTAGCTCCCAATAAACCCAATGCCCATATTTTAGAAGCGATTGGCGGTACATGGAGCAAAGGCTCTGTGAAAGGATGGCTTAAAGAAGCTGGTTGGGGTGCAGAACTTGGCTTTCCTGGCCTGACACTGAGTCCAGATGGGCAAACTATTGATGGATATATTTTTAGTTCAGAACAATTAGATAGCCTGTGGAACAGTTTGGATGAGTTCGAAGGCAGTGAATATCAGCGTGTTTTAACTGAGGTCACTTTAGAGAATGGGCAAATACAACAGGCCTATGTCTATGCACTAAATCAGCAGGTATAAGTCGTATTTTTATGTAGCGAAGTCTCAAAAACTAAATTAAATGAAATCGAATACGGATGATTGCTCATTTAAGCTGATGTTTGAATGGTCTCAAAGTCAGTTACATACCGACTGACTTTGAGACATTAAACCAGTTTTACTCTTTATAATGTTGTGTACTGTAGTGCTCAACAGGTAAACGTGTTAACACCTTTTGCCCTTTCGCACCTGGCATGCTTTCGACATACTGTAAGAAAGCTTCGGCATAATCTAAACCCACATCAATCCGACGATCACCCGTAATACCTTTTAAACTGGTATAAAAGTCTTGACCATCGGCAAGGAAATTAATGGTAATCACTTGATAGGTTTGGTTTACATTTAAAGGCAAATACTGTCCATCAGCATTTCGTACTTGTAAATTCGATACCCGTTGGCCTTTGACTTGGGTTAAATCGACATCCCACGTTAAGCCCCCTGTATAGGGATAACTGCCAGTGTTGTTCAAAACCACGGCATCAATCGCATCTTCTAAAGTTGATTTAATTTCCTGCCCCGTGGCTTGTAATTGCACCAATGTATTTTTAAAAGGCAAGACCGTATAAATTTTCTCAACCGTGATATCGCCTTGTGGTACATCGACTCTGACCCCGCCACCGTTTTGAATCGAAATATCCGCATTAAAATACTTTTTGCCTTGTTGTAAAAAGGCTTCTGCCACCAATTGTTGCACATCTCCACCATGTTGATTGGTGAAATCAGCTTTATTGCAAATATCTCCTAGACTTGAACGTGAGGCATCTCTAGTGGTGCCTGGAACACGACGTAAGCAAAGATTGCTTTCAGCTCTTGCTACAATTTCTTTGCCTAATAAATTTTTAGCCACTTTATACGGTTCTAAAATACTTAAAGCCGTCGCATCAGGCTGTACAATTTGTAAAGCATTGCTATTTTCAACATCTTGCCTAATATGCGCGATTTCAGTTGTATTCAGTAGGACTGCATCTTTTGCGGTACGTTTAAAGTCACCACCAATCAATACATTGGCCTTACCTGTACAAGCATCAACTTTACCATTGGCGTCAAAGTTGACTTTTAACTGCCCCACCACATACGCATATTGCCATGCTTGTACTACGCAAACTTGATCACCCTCTTTATTTTTCAATAAAGTTGGATAATCACCCTCAGGGGTGATGCCATAGTTCTTCAACTTTGCATCGGCCAATAAAGTATGCGAATCTCCGCCCACAATCACATCAACTCCAGATAACTGCGTAGCCAGTTCTTTTTCCGCCCCATAACCCAAATGCGACTGTACAATAATTTTATTGATGCCTTGCTGTTTTAGTTCATCAATATATTTCTGTGCAGTAGTCACTTCATCTTTAAATACAGTATCTGTATTTGGGCGTGATGCATTTTTGGTCTTATTGGCAATGGTGAGGCCAATCAATGCAATTTTTTGCCCTTCTTTTTCTATAATGGTATACGGCTTCACCAAATCTGTTCGATACAACGGTGAACTTGGCCCAAACTCGACATTGGCACTGAGTATCTGAGTTTTAGTCTTACAACTGCCTTTATCGTTTAAAAAACCCATAAACTTTTGTAGACCAGCATCTGTATTATCAAATTCATGGTTGCCCAAGGTCATCGTATCGAAACATACCGTATTCATAAGGTCTGCCTCGGCCTCACCTTCTTTCAAGGTAAAATAGAGATCCCCCGTTATGGCATCTCCTGCGTGAATTTTGATTGCATTTTTCTCACGACTCGCCAAATCATTCATCAATGCTGTGACTCGTGCAAAACCACCATTCGAGACTTGGATTTCCTCTCGCTTTCCTGCCGAAGTTTCTAACATTAATTTTACCGTCTCCTCATCTAAGTGTGAGTGGCTATCATTAATGTGGAGAAGATTGACTTCGAGTGCTTTATTCTGCACGTCAGGTGCAGTATTGTTTTTATTATCGTCGTCATTACATCCAACAAGTACGCTGCTACACAATAAAAAACCACCACTCAAACTTAACAGCTTAATGGCTCTATTTCGAAGAATCACGGTTGTCCCCAATGCTTATTTATTAAACAACCATCATGCAAGGGCACCGTTTAAAATTCGTGACACTGGTGAAATATTCTTAATATTATTTACATTGTTTTGATATTTAAACAGTTTTTCTATAACTTATACCAACATGGTTTTACCAAACGATTAAATATAATTCAGTTTCTGCATTATTATGTAATATAAATTATAGTAATCAACGCTATATTTCCCTATATTAGTCACATAACTATTGATAATCATTGTAGTCTCGTGGAGACAGTACACCATGAAACTTTTCAAATATTCTTTCGCAATTCTTGCCGTCATTTCTGTTTCGGCGTATACCATGAGTGATCGTCAATCCTCACAATTTCAAGTCAAAATGCAAGTTACAGAAATTTGCGATATTGGAACAGGCAGTACTTCAGATATTGATTTTGGAACAGTGACTCGTAATGCACAGAATGTGCAAGCGACAGGAAGTTTAAATGTTTATTGTACCAATGGAACACCCTATAACATTGCGTTAAACAGCAATGGCAGTTTAAAACATAGTAATGATATTTCTATACAAATTCCTTATCAGCTATACCAAGATGCTGCCATGAGTAAAGAATGGGGCAATATTGCAGACAATCGTTTGTCTCAACAAGGTACTGGGCAAACGCAAAATATTACCATTTGGGGAAAAGTTCCCAATGCTAATGTCCCTGCAGGACAATATAGTGACAAAGTGACCGCAACCATTACCTATTAAGCTTAAAAGGAATAATGAGCAACTTAGTAAGTTAAAGTGACTGTGATTGTATCGGAGTATTGTCCAATACTTGTGATCGTTTGAGCTGGAACAGCTGCATACACAGGAACACTCTGGTTATCTACAGGATAAAAAACATTCGCCTGCCATATTTGTAAACGACTAACATCTTTATATAAATTGTACTGAATATAACTTCCCACTGCATTTCTCATTCGTCTTTGGCTTCCTTGCGCATTTACGCCATTATCCAAACTAACTTGCATACTGGTTCCTGTTGGACAAGCCAAACGAATAAGTCCTGAACCAAATAATGGGGTGTTTAATTGCTCAACAGCTCCAAAGTCAATATCCGTAGCCGATTGGATTAAACAACTATTTTCATAATTGGAGTTAACGATGAGGTTATTATTTCCTGTATTTGAATTTGCAAAAACCTCTTCATGGCTGGGTATTGCAGAACCATAACGAAAAGCAGAATAAAGTTTCAGATTTACACTATTTGTGGTGTAACTTCTCGCAGGAACCACTTGCCCAGCGAGCACTTGTCCATATATTTTAATTTGAGTACTTGCATTCGCCTGCCCAGCCTCGACTTGAAAAGTCTGGCACTGCGCCTGACTTTTACGGTCTGAACCTGGAATTTTGTACGTTCGCGCAGCATCATAGTACAAATGATAATTGAGCAGTGTTTCAGGATTATAGCTAATCATACTACGAGGATCATTCCCCGAAGGAGATGTACTATCAATTGCTAAACACATTTTATATGTGACTGGCTGACTCCAATTAGAGTTACAGCTAACCGTGACGTCCGTTGAAGCAGTAGAAGAACCTTGAGCATTTGCAGTACCTAAACTGAGAGTTGCCCCCCCAATCCAGCAGCTTTCTGCATGCGCAGGCGAATAGATCAGCCCACAACTAAGGAGCAACAAGCCAATACAAGCCAAATACTGGCTAGAATAGTTCATTTTAAACCAGTGACTGTAGTTTACTGACATACGATTTGCCCCAAATCACTATAACCATTTAAAGTTTCAAGATCTGGCAACTTTACTCTGCACTGCTTGAGCTGATCACCTATATATAGGGTATTATTTTTTACATTATCCAAATACACCATACCATCATGCGCCACAATAGTCGTCGGTTGAAGTTGCTCATTTGGTTTTTCTTGCCAGACAGAAGTTCCTACCGAAAGGTTATTTCCTTGCAAATCGACCACTTGAAGTTGTACTGATTTGACCTGATACATCGGGAACCGAATAAATACCCCACTCGACTGCCGAGGAACTGCATCCTGCTGGGTCGTTTCAATTTTTAAATTGATCGGTAAATCCAAAGTATCTACAGCCACACTGTTATGTTGATACGGATTTAAATAATCAAGCAGTAAATAACCTTTCCGATTTGTTTTGCCAATTAAACGATTTTCTAAACGTACAGGTACATCTGCAACTTGATCTGTTGAAACAACTGCAAATGAACCATTGCCCAGACGTTTAGCTAATACTGTATCTTTTAAAATCACCAACCCACCACTCACAGAAGCATAAGCACTGGTATTATTTTGTTGATCAGATTCGGTATGTTGCACATTAAATTGTGCCAAACCATAACGTCCTAAATAATCCAACTGCCCCTGAAATTGTGAATATTGCTCAGTATGGTTGGCTAAAGCTTGCCAACCTAAACCACCTTGGTCTTGATCCACAGAATGTAAAACATTCAGACTCATTTGGTTTTGGTCATTGCTACGCTGAGCGGTAAGTGTCGCAGAATTACGCTTTGCCCATGGTAAATTTAAAGATAGATAATAACTATTCTCTTTATTTAACAAGTCACGGCTATAACTCAAACTCAAGTTCATTCGTCGCGGTAAAATATAAGACCAGTTGAGCAAAACAAAACGATTACTCGCTTGATCTATGTATTCCTGCTGAATATAGCTACCGCCAAATTGTCCAAATTTAGTATTTAGTCCCATATAAAATTGATCGGACTGGCTTGCAAATGTTGCATCGTTTAAGCTTGCAATATCATTAAACTGTCCGAACTGACGTAGGCCATTATAGTTTAGACTGAGCAATGCGGAGTTCCAGCTATAGCCAAAACCCAACAATTGACCTTGTTGCTCGGATGTATGGCTATAAGCATAGGAAACATTGATTTGCCCTGCGCGCTTGCCTAATTGATAAACTGTTCCTAAACCTGCTTGTTGCAATTGTTCCGTAAGCTCGGCATGCGTTTCTACTGTGAAAGTATTACTTAGCCCATAACGATAATTTCCACTAAAAGCGGGATCATTCGCATAATCAAAAGAAGATAGACCATAATTAAGCTTAGGATAACCCAAGTTCAAAGACCAATCATTTAGTCCCTGTGCCAATAAATGATTGGCACGATACAAAGAAAAACTTTGAACTTGCTGCTGACCATTGATGTCGGTAATGACCATCTGGGCATTTCCAGCCCCCGTAATACTCGGGATGGTTTGGATATCAAATTGCCCCGGTACCACATTTTGTGAAGATTGCTTGATCCCATTAATAATCAGATCAATTTGAGAGGGCAAAGTCACCTGCCCCTTAAAACTCATTAAGGGCGTGGTTACCGTATAAGGCTGTAATGCAAAGTTTTTAGATATGCTCAAACCGCTCAAACGCGTTGAACGTGTCCATGTAAGCGCATCACTTTGAGCATCACCTAAACGCAATCGCAGCAATTGATTTGGAAAATCTTTTTCCCAATACGTATCAAGTATTTGACCATCAGTCGCGACATGATCTCGATACTGATAATTTCCTGACAGACTTAAAACGCCATTAAATAAGCCAAAATAGCGTAGCTCATTCCAACCATTAAATGAAAAAACATCATCATTTTGTTGGGCAAATGCCGTGTAGTTAAGTAACAACCCCTTTTTTTCTTGTAATGGGTTAATACTGGCGGCAGGTAAAGCTTGATAACCATATTGGTTTTGTCCGCTTAACAACTCGACAGGTACTTGTATTGATATTTTCTGATTCAAATCATCATACTGATAGCTCAACCCATTAATTTGATCAAGCGCAATATAAGTAGCTTGATCAATGAGCATTTGCGGAGCATCCGCATGAATGGCAAAACTATCTAAAGATGCACGGTCTATATAAAGCTGTTGACCTCGTTGCAGGAAATGACCAATTTGTGGCTGAACAGACTGATTAAGTTCGACATCCAAGTATAAGTCTTGCTGGATTTCACTTGCTTGCTCTGGGGAGTCCGACTCTGCAAAAACGTGAGGAGCAATAACAATAATTAGCCCTGCACAGAGTAAACGACTGACTCGAACGTTCAATGAAGAAACTCCCAAAGACATAAGATATCAAGGAGATATAGGAAGTTCTTGTTCCCGAACATCCATATTTACAACTGCTACAAATTTTCCATTAGGCTTGACATTTATCGTAGCTGGAATAGACCATTGCATACTTTGACCACTCAGCACATAACCCATGAGTCCTTTTTGGATGGGTGTTTTTTGCCCCTGCGCATCAACATAGGCAAACTGGCTAAAACGTTTATAGTGCGGAGACAGGTTAGTAACCGTTAATTTGTTCGCATTGTATTTAAATGTCATGCCATTGAGCGAGGTTACACCTTGTTGAATGACATCAGTGCTTGAGACCTTAAAAAATACAGGAATTGAATATTTCAGCAACAACTGAAGACCACTTTGCTTTTCTGCTTGAGGGTTCGGTAGCTCATCAACAATCAAACGATAAGCTTGCTCAGATGAGTTATTGCTTGCAGTACTACGAATAAGACGAACCAACTGTCTTTGGCCTGCGGGAATCGTCAATACCATTGGGCTTGCGATCAGATCTTTAGACGGGGTTAAAATATCTTGATTATTGGTTTGCGTCCAAGCATTTACTCGAACTTGACCTTGGATGGCTTCATCCCCAGTATTGGTTAACCAAAGTTCTTTGACTTTTTCTTGAGGCGAAAATTCCAATAAAATAGGCGCAACCTGCAAACTTGCAGCATGCGCCTGTATCATAAAAATACTCGTTGCCAATATACCTAAGCTACACTTACGCAGTACATTTGACCAAAGCGACGTATTTTTCATGCCGATACCCTTTTCGTGAAGAATATCCTTACGATAGCAAAAATTAATACGTTACTGTAGCGGTAACCGTGTCGATATATTTACCTGCTCGAACATTAGTTGAACCAGATACTTTTGCAACAACAGGAATAGCCTGTACGCTACCTGAACCTACACCTGAGTATAGATTACTATTATTATCCCACTGGCTTTTGTCACTCGCATTTTGGAATAATTGATATGCGATGCTAGATGAAGTATCTGTCTCATGTGTCATTTTCCCACTGCCTGCTAAACCCACTTTATATGGTGTTTGGCTTGTACAAGTAACATTTAATGTTCCTGTTTTATCATTTGCAGCCACAGCACTGTTTACACTACCAAAATCAATATCAGTGGCATTGATTGCACAAGTAGAAAGCACTTCAATTTTCACTTTAAAGTCAGCAGTTGCCGTTTTTGAAGTGGTAGCCGCATTTGCCTGTCCAGCTAAAACTAAACCAGCAGAAGCCAATAATGCAGTAGTAAGAAAATTTTTCATATAACGACCTAAAACTATTAAATTAGATAATCAAAAAGCAATCGCTATGAATAACATTGCTTTTTATAGATACTTTTTTATATAGAGGTTCACACATATAAAAAGTAAGCGTGAAATCTATCACATTTTTTAAAATTTTCAATAATTTTTTTTATTTTTTGGCATTTTTTGTTATTTTCATCATTTTTATTTATTTAATAGTGAGACCATACGCATAGTAGAAGATTATAGATTTTGGAGCACAATTTTTTTCTAAAATCCCATAAACGAGTGAGGTAATCGCTTAAAAATTAAAAATAAATGATGATATGTAGAATAGAAAATTCAGCATCATACTGCGTTTTAAAACTCGATAAACATGATTGCTATCAATAATCCATTGCCCTTCTAAACCAACCTTTCGTCGTAGATTCAAGCTAATTTAATCAGGACAAAAAGCGGATAAGGGAACACGGCTCTTCATGTGTTATTCAGTTCATCTACATACTGAAGAAGTGATGTAGACATTGAACGATCTTCAGGACGACTGAATGTGATTTAAAACGAAAAAGCACCGAATACATTTCATATCATCTTCGTTTCAAGATGATCCAATACTTTGCTTTTCTAACCATACCTGCAATCCAGACCAACTTTTAAAATCATCCACCGCACGTACAATACAATGTGGATTCCGCTCCAAGAGCATTTTACTTAAGGTGTTGCCTGGCCCAATTTCTAAGACTACATCAGGCTGATTTTCTTGTATTGCACTTAAACAAGCATCCCAATCAATCGCGTGATTCATTTGCTGAATTAGCGCACTCACGGCATCTGTGGTCTTAAAAAACTTATGCCCACCCGAACCGCTAATCATGGCCGTGCACAAACCAGCAAAGTCTTGTTGCTGTAAAATCTGCCGATACGGCTGAACCGCAGCATCCATGCATGCCGTATGCGATGCAACGGTGACATTCAAGCGTTTAACAAAACGTGTTCCTCGCAATTCGAGTTGCCGGGTCAACTGCTGTAAATTGGCATCAGTCCCACCCACGACAAAATTACTATCACTGAGCTTAATGGAAAGTGCGGTTGACGTTTCAGTCAACAACGCTTCAAGTGTATTGAGATTGATGCCCTGAACAGCCATTAAGCCACATGCATGCTGAGAGGCTAAAGACATTAACGAGGCTCGCTGCTGGGCCAAATATAGTCCTTGCTCCAAACCTATCTGCGTTGCACAAATGAGTGCACTTAACTCGCCGAGAGAATAGCCTGAGAAACTCATAAGGTCCTCAATCTCAGGCTTTAACTTTTGCCAACGACACCATTGCAAAGCAACAATAAAAGGCTGCGCGAACTCATTCGCATACAAATCTGCTTCGGTTAAATCGGAACAAAATAGTCGTGGCAAATGTTGCTTTAAACTCTCTGATACATGAAGCTCATCTGCCAAAGTGAGTAGCTCTTGCACATGGGCTAAGCTTTGGAGTCCTTGTCCACTAAATATGATTGCGAAATTCATGTTCCACCTTCAGCATGAATAAAGTCACCCCCAACAAGTCCGCACTGCCCCCGGACTTAAACGATGCTGAACGAAATAATCTTCCACTTTAGCTACGTCTTGCACCCAATTGTGCTGTAGCACACCGCCACGAGCCAAAAACTGCTTGGCTAGATCCTGCACAATATATAAGGCTGATAAACCACCGCGCCAAACAATATTGGTGTCTTGTACATAGGCCATCAGACTGAATAAAGTCTGAATTGTAGCCTGCTGTGCATTGGCCGTTCTGGCATAAATTTCGATATACGTTGGCAAGGCAACATCCATCACCGTTTTAAAACCTGAAGCCACCTCTTCAATCGCCCCTGTGATGCCATATTGACTACGCATACGTTGCCCGTGGCTGTTAGGATTTCGTTCTAAATGATGTAACAGTTCATCTTGCCAAGTACTTTGAATTTTGTGACTGATTGAGCCTGCATTCAAGGGACTATCAGCTGCTAGACATTGCCCTACTGCAGCGCTGGCAAAGCCTAAATTAAAAATCGCCCCTTTATGGGTATTGATCTGCTGAGTTGCGGTCATCATTTTTTGTTCAGCTAAAATGCCACATTGTCGAATCTCGTCAAAATCGACATTGTGATAGCCATTCAAGCATTGCGCCTGAAAATAGCCCTGTAACGCATCCACACTGCATTGGAACAAGCTAAAGTCCATATCACGATGACTGCCCTGCGAACTTGGACAAACCAAACCGGGCTTATGTTCTAAACTGGCTTCATCCAATAGCGCCATACATGCCAAACGGTCTAATCTTTCAGCAGTCCTGATAATGCTTGGGCATAAAACTTCATGTGGTTGTAGCATTTGCATATTCAAGCTTCCCTTCGAATAATTGTTCTAATCTCAGCATCTCGACACGCTGAATTCCTTTGACGATCACTTGCTGTTTCATTTCAGGAAAAACCGCAATTAACTCATTAAATGACACATGCCAGTCTGGATGGGTTTGAATCTCTCCATCCAAGCGAATAAAACTCTGGGCTTGGACTTGTTGAATGAACTGTAAAATCTCTGGTACATCATGTTGGTGCTGCGGATACAACAACAGATCTAAGTCTGATGTTGAACGTACATAAGCTTCTTTAGTGAGATATTCATAGGCATAGGAGCCATAGACATATACTTTGCAGCCCAATTGTTCTAAGTTGCCTGCAAAATCACTCAGCACTTTAGGTTGTAGGAGCTGCGAATCAGCTTTTAACAAAGCCTGTAAAGAAAGCGGTCGAGTGATCTGCTCGATATCGTGTTTCTCGACTAAGCACGCCACCCGATATTTATAGCCTTCAACCAAGCAATTGATCGCCAGCTTCACTTGTCCCGCATCCATATCGTCCTGCCGACAAACGGTCATTGGAATATGTTGGCTCAACAGCTGATACACCTTTTGTTTCACTGTTTCAGGTAAAGAAACATCTAAAAAATGTAAGTGTGCTGAATCACAAAGATAAGCTAAGTCATGACGATCCATATCTGCTTCCTTAACTGTGGACAACTTTCTCAATAATGGCATTACACAACACACGTCCTTGACGTTGCTGCCCCACCACACGGCGTTGATCTGTCAGATAAGTTTCAAGATGTTGTTGTTGATTTAACAGCATTTGGCTAACCCAATCGGTCTCCAAATCTGGCCAAATGGCATTGATTGCGCCCATTTTGTAAAAATTTTCTGCCCCTGGAGCAAAAATAGCTGAGCTTTGCGACAACTCTTTTAACTTTTCGACTGGAATTTTAGTGACCCGTGCCATCGCGTTTAAGTCCATGACTTTTACTTGCGAATCACTCAGCGCATAAACTTCGTTTGCCATGAGGCCATAGGACAAGAATCCACCACTGACAGCTTGACCAAAAATAATCGTGAGGTTGGCATGTCCACTTCTGCGCAGTAGGTCAACACAAGATGCCAAATGCGCGAAGGTACGGTTTAAGCACAGTAACTCATCAGCACGGGAAAGATCTTGACCTTGCGTATCCACAATAAACACCACAGGCGTCTGTTGTTTCTGCTGTACTAGCTCTAAGATTTCACCGGCCAATTCCATGGCAATCTGTTGATTAATAGGTGCTGCATTGACTGTGCCAAGAATACGCACTGGGCCTGCATCCGTTTGCGCATTGCCCTTAATCACATAACCTTCGATCTGATAATCCAGTTGACGCGGAAACAACTGTTGTAAAAGTAATTCTGTATTCATGAGCTCATCCTTGCTTTAACAACACAACTTCATGGGCAGACAACATCGGAATTTTTTCTGGCTGTGTAATGCCCATATCATGCCAAATCTGTAAACCATCATTTTTACCAAACCAGCGTTGGTATTGTTGCTCAAGCTGTTGCTGCTGTTGCAATAATTGTTCTAAGTCTAAAGAAGCGACCTTAGCATCTAGCTGCGTTAAAATCGCGTCACGAATATCTGCGACATCATCCTCAACCAAAGCCTGTACATGGTTCAGTAAGTAACGATGTTTACCGCCTGTAACGCGCCAAACCAAAGCACGATCTTTCGAATCAAACTCTTCTACGCCTTTCACTGTTTCAATCACTTCTGGACCAGACAGTGCCAAACGCCCTTCTTCCGTCATGACGATGGCACTGCTTAAACACGCACTGATGCCCATACCACCGAAAGCGCCACAGGTTCCGCCAATCACCGTAATAATGGGAATGCCTGCATTTCGTACCTGTAACATCGCACGCATAATTTCCGAAATGGCAATCAGACCTGCATTGGCTTCATGCAGACGCACACCACCTGAGTCGACAAAAAACAGTACCGCTTGCGCTTGATCTTGAATGGCTTTATGCAAAAGACCGACAATTTTCGCCCCGTGGATTTCACCCACAGCTCCACCCATGAATTGCCCTTCTTGAGCCATGATATGTACAGGTGTTCCGTTTACACGTGCCGTACCAATAATCACGCCATCATCAAAACTACCCGGAATATCCAAAGCAGACAGGTGTGGGCTAACTTCAATTTCAGCAGGCTTTAATATTTCATTAAAACTCTGAGCATCGACGACCGCTTGAATCCGCGCACGTGCAGTTTTTTCATAAAAACTGTTTTTGAGCATCACTTGATCCATATTCTATACTCCCTTAAACATAGATATTGCTTGGCTTAATCGCAGGTTCACCACAGCTGGGGTCGCGCCCATATCATTTAACTGAAATTTAAGCCCTGCTACCGCATGACGTTGTGCAAATTCATTCAGTACAGACTGCCAAACATGTTGAAAACCGACGGCCGATGTCGTGACTTCAATCTGACAAATATCCGCCTGATCATGCTGTGAAACCAAGACTTCTAAATTTCCAGAACCGACCACACCACAAATGACAGCTGCTTGTTCAGCGCTCAGTGGCGCTGATTGCAATTCAAATTTTAACTTTTCCATGTCGATCACCAGTTTCTAAAGCGACTTGGGGGGCTATATAAACCACCCGACCATTTAACTAAATCTTTCACCGATTTTGCCGCCAACAAATCACGACTGACCTGTGTTGGATCAATGCCTAAATCTTGTGGGCGTTGAATAATGCCGCGCTGGCGTAACTCATCCACTTTGGTCTCATCACGCTGCATCCCCACTGGGGTATAACCTGCCACACCACGGATGGCTTGTTCACGTTCTTCAGGTGTGCGACATAATAGTAAGTTAGCAATACCTTCTTCCGTCACAATATGGGTCACGTCTTCGCCATAAATCATGATGGGCGGAAGTTCACTCTCCATTTTGTCCTGTAACTGCCACGCATCTAACTCTTCAACAAAGACAGGATGCATATGTTCACGGTATGTTTCGACCAATTGCACCACCAATTTACGCCCCTTAATCAGTTTGCCATCGACCGCTTCACGCCCTGCTTTGGTATAGGCATAACTGGCATGACGGCGTCCATGCGGGTCAGAGCCCATATTCGGCGCACCACCAAAACCAGAAATACGGTCTACGGTTGCAGTTGAACTGTTGCCCTGCAAGTCAATTTGCAAGGTTGAACCAATAAAGAGATCACAGGCATATAAACCGGCCGTTTGACTAAAGGCACGATTGGAACGCATGCTGCCGTCACTGCCTGTAAAGAACACATCTGGACGCTCTTTAATATAGTCTTCCATCCCCACTTCAGAACCGAAGCTATGGATCGAATCGACAAATCCACTTTCAATCGCAGGAATTAAAGTTGGATGCGGATTCAAAGCCCAATTGGTACAAATCTGTCCCTTTAGTCCTAAGGATGCCCCATACGTAGGCAGCAATAATTCAATTGCCGCAGTATCAAAGCCAATACCATGGTTTAAACGTTGAATTTGATATGGTGCATAGATCCCTTTAATCACCATCATTGCCATTAAAATTTGCACTTCGGTAATTTGTGCAGGATCACGGGTAAACAATGGTTCTATATAGTTGTGCTTGGGACTTTCGATATAAAAATCGACCCAATCCGCAGGTACATCCACACGCGGTAACTTATCGACAATTTCATTGACCTGCACAATCACAATCCCGCTTTTAAATGCAGTCGCTTCAATAATTGCAGGGGTATCTTCGGTATTCGCACCTGTATAAAGATTGCCCTCTCGGTCGGCCGCATGTGCCGTAATCAGGCAGACATTTGGCGTCAAATCAATAAAGTAACGCCCATACAGCTCTAGGTAGGTATGGATCGAACCAATACTGATTTTTTGCTGCTGAACCAATTGTGCTAGACGTAAACTTTGTGGGCCTGCAAAGGAAAAATCGACCTTAGAAGCAATACCTTTTTCAAAGACATCTATGTGACTGGGTAAAGCCAATACCGACTGTACGATATGTAAGTCATGAACCACCTCTGGATTACACTGACTTAAACTCTTTGACAAAAAGTCGGCCTGCTTTTGGTTATTACCTTCTAAACAAACGCGATCACCACTGGAAATTACCGTTTCCAAAAGTTCAATCACCCGAGCATGCTCAACTTGTTTTGCAAAGCCTTTTTCTTTAGCAAGATTCAGTTTTTCTAGTCTGCGGGTACGCTGCTTATCCCATAAGCGCGTCTTAACCATTTGGTTCATGGGGTCACCTTTATGCTGTGCTTAGCCGAAGATGGCATTGATTGTGAGAAAAAATACAGAGGGTCCAAGTAAACAACCAAGACCGGTATAGAAGGTTGCGACCAATGCACCATAGGGTACTAAACGCACATCCGTTCCTGCTAAACCTGCTGCTGTGCCACTGGTCGTCCCCGCCATTCCACCAAAAACCATGGCAGAACGTGGACTTTTGAGATACATAAATTTTGCGAATAACGGTGTACCCACCATGAAAAACACCGCTTTAATCAGACCAATTGCAATTGATAATGCAATCACTTCTGAGCTTGCACCGATGGCTGAACCTGTTACTGGGCCAACGATATAGGTCATCGCACCTGCGCCAATCGTGGTCATCGAAACGGGATCTTTATAGCCCATCAACCACGCCACCATTGCACCGATCAAAAATGGAATCACGCAACCAAGTGCAAGCGCGATCAGACCCACCTTTCCTGCTTTTTTCACTTCTTTAACGTCGACTTCAAACGCCGTTGATGCAATGGCCAAGTCACGAATCATGGCACCACCGAGTAAAGCGAAACCTGAGAAAATAGCGATATCTGAAATGCCCTTTTCACCTTGAGTATAAATCCCTGCAAAATAAGCCAAGACCAGCCCCAGAGTGATCGCGATGGCTGAGCTTTGTAACTTGCCTTTGGTGAGATATTTCGACAAAAGATGCGACACATACATCATTAAACCAGTCACTGCGAGCGCCGCGACGAGGGCATTTTTGGTAAAAACCGTAATTATTTCTTCCATTGCGTTTCTTCCTTGTAACCGTACAACTGATTGTTATTTCGTGTTATGACAACACCCTTATCCTTAAGCGGCTTTTTCAGTCTGCTCTACAGCCCATTCATAGTTTTCATAGTCACCACTGGATTTATTCAACCAACGAATCACTAAGACGGTACCAATCAAAGACGCAACCGAAACTATCAAACCCAACATCCCACCCGACATAGCCGCAACTACGTTTTGACCTGCCGACATGGCAACCACAATCGGGATATACATACCTGACCAGTACAACACACCAAATTGAGTCACTTGAGGTAAGTGCCCACGTTTGGCTAATAGCTCCTTCGATAGAATTAATAAAATCATGGCGATGGCCACACCACCTACATTGGCTTGTACACCAAGTGCAATCCCAAGGGCATTGCCTAGATAAACACCAAGCAAATGGCAGACTGCCAATATGGCTGTTCCGTAAATAATCATTGCTGAATCCTCCCTGGATCATGCAGCGCTTCTAATAATCTGACTTATAATTTGCTATAGTTATAGCTTATCTGTATCCAGTGTACAATGTTTTGTACTCAAATAAACATAAATTGTATACAATTTTTGGTGATGTATGACTTCAATTGCGGAACTTCCTCTTTCTATTCAAATTAGTAAAAAGTTAGAGGATGATATTATTTATGGCTTTTTCCTGCCTGGGACGAAGCTGGATGAACAAGAACTGTGCGAACGCTATGGTGCTTCACGTACCCCGATTCGTGAGGCATTAAAGCTATTGGCCGCTGAAGGCTTGGTTGAAATTCGCCCACGTCGTGGCGCAATTATTCCAGCCATTAATTCACTCACTCTCTGTGAAATGTTCGAGGTGATGGCTGAATTAGAAGCCATGTGTGGACGACTGGCAGCACGGCGCATTCAACCTGAAGAAAAGCAAGAATTACAACGCCTGCATCAGTTATGTCAGGACTATTTAAATCAGAACGACTCAGAAAATTATTATGAGGCCAACCGTTTATTTCACTTTGCTATTTACCAAGCCAGTCATAATGCCTTTTTAATTGAACAAGCCTGTACCTTGCACAAACGTTTGCACCCATACCGCCGCCTACAACTCCGCGTTAACCATCGAATGAATCATTCATTTTCAGAGCATAGCGCAATTTTAGAGGCCATTTTTGCAGGTCATGAACAAGAAGCCGAGGCTTTGCTGAAAGCACATGTGGTAATTCAAGGTGAGAAATTTACGGATTTTATTTCAACCTTAGAACATTTAAA
This sequence comes from Acinetobacter sp. SW-226, assembly GCF_055632855.1. Taxonomy (NCBI): domain Bacteria; kingdom Pseudomonadati; phylum Pseudomonadota; class Gammaproteobacteria; order Moraxellales; family Moraxellaceae; genus Acinetobacter; species Acinetobacter sp. SW-226. The sequence goes on from NZ_CM145752.1 coordinate 2,891,793, forward strand.
TACTTAATTAAGCAACCATACCCTTAAGCCACATGGAATTACTTCATATAGAAAAAGAGGCCTGAAACAGACCTCTTTTATCTCCACGTTTAAGCGTTAAACGAAAACTCAACTATCCGTATCACGAGGCTTTATTAATTCGTTATCATTTAAAACTTGCCCTGTATGCTGTGGCTTAATCAACGGTGCAGTAGGACGAGGGTTACGCTGAGTGTACTGTATCCCAATACCTGCATTAACATCATCAGCCGCTACCTCCGTTTCAAAACGCTGACTATCTAAAGCACGAATATCATCACTCACTTGCTGTATTTCTTCTGGACTAACACCCAGTTGCTGCAAGGCAGTTTGACCTAAAACCAATGCGGATTCAAAGGTTTCCCGTACCATCAAACTGACATTTTTCTTCGACAGATACAACGCATGTTCACGGTCATAACAACGTACAATCAGTTTGGCTAAAGGAAACTCAGCATTGACTAGTTCTACAATTTTATTAATGGTTTCTTTGTGATCAACACAAACCAAAATGGCTTCGGCTGTATCTGCACCAGATGCATGTAAAATATCTAAACGACATCCATCGCCATAATAGACATCAAAACCAAATTTTTCTGCGTTTTGGATCATGTTGACATCGTTATCAATAATGGTCACATCCACGCTACGAGCCAATAACAACTGACTGGCCACCTGACCGAAACGACCGAAACCAATCATTAGTACTTTGCCTGTTAAGCCGTCAGCAACTCGCACCTGATCTAATGAATGCTCATCCGTTGCAATGGTAAAGCGTTTAAATATCACCCCAATGATTGGAGTCAACACCATGGATAGCACGACAATTGCAGTTAAATTTGACTTAATGGTGTTATCAATAATTTGAGCGGTCGTTGCGGCACTAAAGAGCACAAATGCAAACTCACCGCCCTGTGCCATGAGTAAAGCTCTATCCAAGGCTTCAATATGATTACTCTTGGTTAAACGTGCCACCACATAGATCATGAGTGCTTTAGTCAACATCAGCGCAATCACACCACTGAGGATGAGTTGCCAATTTGCTTTGACCACAGACAAGTCTAAAGACATGCCTACCCCTAAAAAGAATAGCCCCAAAAGTAGACTTCGGAACGGTTCAATATCCGCTTCAATTTGATGGCGGAAAGTTGATTCGGAGAGCAAAACACCTGCTAAAAATGCTCCTAGCGCCATGGATAAACCACTGAGTTGCATCAGCAACGCGGCACCTAAAACCACCAAAAGTGCAGCGGCAGTCATGACTTCACGTGCTTTCGCTGCTGCTAAAACTCTAAATAAAGGATTGAGTAGCCAATGCCCAGCAACAATTAAGCCAGCAATTGCCAGTAGCCCTATGCCAATCCCTTGCAAATCAATTGATGAACTTTCAGTCGCATGATTGGGGGACATAAATGCGACCAAGGCTAATAATGGAACAATCAATAGATCTTCAAACAGCAATATTGCAACGATCTTTTGCCCCCGCCGTTGATGTAATTCGCCTCGATCATTGAGTAATTGCATCACGATGGCAGTCGAGGTCAAAACAAAACCCGCAGCAGCAATGAAAGCTATTTTCCAACTAAAACCAAACAGCATGCCCATGCCTGTCAACGCAGCCACCGCGATCAAGATTTGCAAACTGCCCAATCCAAAAATTTCTTTCCTCAAACTCCACAGATGTGAAGGCTGCATCTCCAATCCAATGATAAAGAGGTACATCACGATGCCCAGCTCAGCGATATGTAAAATGGCTGTAGGATTATTAAAAAAGCAAAACCAAATGGCCCAATAATCAGCCCTGCAATTAAATAACCTAAAATAGAGCCTAGACCAATACGTTTAAAAAGGGGAACGGCAATCACCGCAGCACTTAACAGTACGACAGGACCCACCAATCCTAATGAATCAACTTCTGCACTCATGTTTTTCTCATCTTTATTTTTTGCTAATCCGTACTAACTTTACTATTTTTTAATTTTACTCAATAAAATCTATTTAAAATGGACTGACCTGTAGTTGATGACTTTTGCTCGAATCACAACTTAATTTTCACAACTTGGCAACTAGCGGACTAAACGAATTACGCTCATAAATGACGCTATACTGAGAACTATATACAGCATTGTCGTTTTACATCAAGGCTTTGTTTCATCAAAAAGAACAGCATTTTTGCTTCAGTCGCAACATACTTCCATTGAAGACTCGTTCAAATTATCAATCTAATGCCAAAAATAATTTAGAAAAACTAAACAATTGAGTGTCATAGCAAGCGTAAAATTGAGCTAAAAATATATTCAATGCTATGGCTACTGCTCCTTTTAAATTCCAAATTTAAGTAAAATAAAATCAATAAAACTCTTTAATTTAGGCGTCATTCTGCGATCACGTGAATACAAAATATGTAATGAACCAATCACTGGCTCATACTCAGGTAATACCCGTATTAATTGCCCTCTTTCCAAATCATCCGCCACCAGCTCATAAGGCTGTAAAAGTAGCCCCTGTCCCGCAATCGCAGCTGCACGTAAGGCTTCACCACTATTTGTCCAAAATCTGCCTGTAATTAAAACCGAACTTATTCCATTAGGCCCTTTAAATGACCATTCTGTGCGCAAAATAGAATGTGTAAAGACCAAACATTCATGGTTTTTTAAATCTTCTGGTATCGACAGTGGAGCAGTAGACTGAATATATGCTGGAGAAGCACATAATACGAGTTGATAGGGAGCCAACCCCCGCACCAATAGCCCACTATCCTGCAATTCACCAGAACGAAAAATAATATCGTAACCTTCCTCAACTAAGTCGATTTTACGATTGCTAAGATTCAATTCAACAGAGACTTCAGGGTAGGTCTTTAAAAATTCGGTAATGGCGGGTGCCAAGGCATGATTCCCAAAAGTGACGGGTGCGCTGATACGTAACTTGCCTCTAGGCGTTGAACGTGTCTCCGCTAAAAAAGCCTCTGCTTCTTGCATCTCAGCCAAAATATGCTTGGCTTTTTCATAATAAATCCGTCCTGCATCAGTCAGACTTTGCTGGCGAGTTGTCCGATTCAACAACTTAATTTCTAAGCTTTGTTCAAGAAATCTTATGTGCTTTCCAGCCACTTGTGAAGACAGATCCAACTCAATTGCTGCGGCAGAAATAGAGCCTAGCTCCACAGCCTTAACAAACACTTGCATACAAGAGAATCTATCCATTTGAATCTTTTTATACCTAATGTTGATATTTTTAGATAATTTATCTCAAATTATTTCCTATGTATAGTGAGCACATCAACAATATTCAAATCAAGAGATACATCATGCAAAACCATCAACACACAGATACTCAAGCAGCCTCTAACCATAAACCAACAATTGTACTTGTACACGGTGCATTTGCAGACGGTTCAACATGGAATCAAGTTCTCAAACTTTTACACGCTGAAGGCTTCAATACCATCGCGGTACAAAACCCTTTAAGCTCCTTAGATGACGATGTAATCGCAGCTCAACGTGTATTAAATAGAGTTGAAGGTCCGGTCGTCCTTGTGGGGCATTCTTGGGGAGGCATGGTGATAACTGAAGCAGGACAACATGAGTCAGTAAAATCTTTGGTTTATGTCGCCGCTTTTGCACCCGCCGTTGGTGAGTCGATCGTCGACTTAGGACAAGGCCTTCCTACACCATCGGGCTTTGCTCATTTAGTCAGTGACCAAGACGGCTTTTTAACTTTGAGCCTTGAAGGTATTGAACAACATCTTGCACAAGATCTTAATGACTCTGTTCAAACCCAATTGATGTATGCAACACAAACCCCAATTCGGGCAAGAAACTTTGAAGAAAAAGTAAATGCTGCCGCGTGGAAAGTGAAACCATCCACTTATATCATTAGTGAAGATGACTATATGTTGCAACCTGAGCTACAAAAGAAAATGGCTGAAAGAATGTCAGCCAATATCACCACCTTGAAGGCAAGTCATGTTCCACATTTGTCACAAGCAGCTGAAGTTGCAAAAGTAATTATTGAGGCAGCGTCAAAAATTTAACGGTTATATAAACGAATGATTAGAGCTTAAAATGTTTCATGCATTCAGCAGAATGTTGCATTTTAAGCCTCTAAAAGCGTTTCCACGATCTAGCCATAAAATTAAATCACAAACATGAAGATTTACGTTATTCAATCACAAGAGAAATGCCATACATCCTTTTATTCAAAATCTAAATGCACCTTCACCAATTGATTAAACCCTAAAAGTGCTTTTTCAATTACAGCATCTTTAGAAATATGTTCTGGTAACTCAAAAACATTATGAATCATCAATGACGCGAGTCCGTGTGCAAAAGACCATGCGGCCAGCGCAGCAGAACGAACTTCTTTGGACTGAATATCTTTCTCAAGCACATCCGCTACACACTGCTCTACCACAGCATAAGCATTTTTTCGTGCCGTAGAAAGAGTAGGATTCATTTCACTATGTGCCAATTGAGAACCAAACATTAACTGATACATGGCAGGATGTTCAAAAGCAAATAACATGTACTGCCGACTAATCACCTGCATTTTATTTTTCTTGTCTATCCCTTGCTGACATTGTCCCAAAACACTTTCTAGCTGAGCAAAGCCTTGTGCGGCAAGATGACTCAATAGTTCATCCTTATTGGCAAAGTGATGATAAACAGCCGTTGCACTCACACCCACTTGTTCAGAAATAGCCCGAATAGACAACTTATCTGGTCCGACTTCTTCAAGCATTTTCTTCGCTTGATCAATGAGTTGGGGTTCAAGATTACCAACATGGTAATTTTTTCTTTTGACGGATTTGTTCATAAAGTGCTGAGTAAAAATCAATATTCTTCTGCCATTTATCCTAGCATAAATTTAAATGCACCATTTAAATTAATCTTTACACTGTAAAGATTAAGGTTTAGAGTATTTTTTAAACATCTTAAGGACAGAGTGATGAATCAAAATTATGAGTGCTTTCAACTGAGTATTCAGGCTCAGATTGCGCATATACAACTTTCCCGCCCTGAAAAAGCAAATAGCTTAAATTTGTCTTTCTGGCGTGAATTTCCTCAAGTGATTCAACAATTGCATAAATCTGGACAGATCCGAGCGTTGATTATCTCGGCTCAAGGTAAAGTATTTTGTGGAGGTCTTGATCTGAGCATGTTTAGTAATCAGGCCGAATTTCATGCACAAAATGCTGTAGCACGTGAAAGCATCATGCAAAGCTTAGCTCTGATGCAAGACGCATTGACTTGCCTTGAAAAAGTTAGATTCCCTGTAATTGCAGCAGTACATGGTAGTTGTGTCGGAGCAGGTTTTGATTTGATTGCAGCATGTGATTTTTGTTTTGTGACTCCACAGGCTAAGTTTCGTATTGAAGAAACCAATATTGGGATGATGGCGGATATTGGCGTATTACAACGCATACCCCATCAAATTCCCTTCAATCTTGCCCGCTATCTTGCTTTCACGGGAGACACATTGCTCGCTGAAGATGCGTACCGTCTCGGACTAGCGGTTAAAATTTTAGAAACACCAGAAGCACTATTGGAACATTCTTTTAGCATTGCAAAAAGTATTGCTGTAAAGCCACCTGTAGCCATGCAAGGCATTAAACGCAGTCTACTCTATAGTCGAGATCATAATGTGGCTCAAGCCCTAGACCATACTGTGATGTTGCAATCAGCTATTTTAAATGGACAAGATATTTTAACCATGGTGCAAAGCCGTATGTCTGAAGCATCACCGCAATTTGAAAACTTACACCCGATTCAATTCGCTGAAACTCAATAAAGCGCTAGAAAAAATCAACCCGTTCTAATTTTTTTTAATCAAATCTTACCAGTGTTAAGATTGGAGTTTAAAATGCAAAACTATGATGTCGTAGTCATTGGCTCTGGCAACGCAGGCTTAACTGCAGCCGTCACAGCACAAAAGGCAGGCAAAAAAACCTTACTGGTCGAACGTCATAACATACCCGGTGGCTGTGCCACCTCTTTTGTCCGTGGTGATTTTGAATTTGAAGTGGCATTGCATCAACTAAGTGGTTTAGGCACAGAAGAGCGCCCATTTATCATGCGACAGTTATTCGATCAACTCGGTGTGATGGATAAAGTCGAATTTGTACAAGAGCATGAACTTTATCGACTCGCTGTTCCCAATCAGGTCGATATCACCTTACCCGCAAGCTGGTCAGGGATTCGTAAGTTGCTACAAGCACAGTATCCTGCTGAGGCCGATCAACTTGAAAAATTTATGTTGGCCTGTGAAAAAGTCACTTTAGAAGGTTTTACAACCCTACCTAAAGCACAAAAAAGCAATGATCCACTGCTCGTTGATCAACTCTGTCCATACTTTAAACGCTATGGTCTACGTTCTGCCCACGATGTATTGCATGAGTTTTTCACCGATGAAACCTTAATCAGTATTTTGGCGACCTATTGGTTTTATTCAGGTATTCCACCCAAAAATCTCTTATTTAGTGATCTCGCCAATATGTTATATGCCTATGCGGTGTTTAAGCCATGGCATATCAAAGGAGGATCACAAGCCATGTCCAATGCGCTGTTGGAATCGTTCTTAGAGTCAGGCGGTGAAGCACAATTCAACTGTGGTGTGGAAAAGATCATCACTCAGGATCATGCCGTCACTGGGGTTAGGCTTGAAGATGGGCGCTTGATCAACTGTAAAGCTGTGATTTCCAATGCTAGTCCTTTACTCACATTTAATGAATTATTAGACGATCCCCTCCCTACAAAAATTCAGCAAGACTTCAAATCTCGACGTATGGGAACATCTGCCTTTGTCATTTATTTGGGTCTAGATTGCACCCCAGCACATTTAAAGATCAATGCAGCATCAACCTTTATTTCCTCGACCATGGACTGGGAAAAAACCCATGACAATATGGAAAGTTTTGATAGCCCTATTTCAGGAATGCTGACCTGCTATAACTACGATGATCCACAAGCGGCTCCAGAAGGCAAAAGTCAAGTGGTGTTGGTGTGCTTGCAATATGCTGATGTCTGGAAAAATGTGAAAGCCGAAGACTATGCCAAAACCAAATATCGTTTTGCGGATGAATTAATTGATCTGATTGAACAGGTCTATCCGAACCTACGTCAACACATTCAGGAAGTTGAAGTCGCGACACCACTCACCATGATGCGCTATTTGAATACTCCAGGCGGTGCAATTTACGGCTATAAGCAAACACGCGAAGACACCAGTTTTATCCGAGACCGATTGAACCATTTACAAGGGCTTTATTTTGCCAGTGCGTGGACCACGATGGGCGGATTCCAACCGACTTATGCTGCGGGAGTATCTACAGCCAAAGCCGTGGTGCGTCAACTCGACAAAATGGCACAACAGGAGCTAAGCAATGTCTGATCTACATATTTTAAATGCAGTCACAGGCTATCAGGAAATTATTCAAGCCAAATCTGAACTAGAACAAAATGGTACAGACTTTTCTGAATATAAAGGCCAAGTGCAACGGATAATGCACTCGCTGCATCCCAAGCGTATTGATTTGATTGTTCAGGCGATTATTGAAGAAACGCCAACGACTAAAACCATCCGCCTAGCCTCTCAGCATGGTGAAGCCTTGCCAGCATTTCAAGCAGGTCAATACATCAATCTATTTGTCACTGTGGCAGGTACTTACACAGCTCGTCCCTATGCAATTGCATCTTCGCCAACCCAAGCAGACTACTATGATCTCACCATCAAAAAAGCAGACGCGGGCTTTGTTTCACACTATTTGGTCGATCAACTATCGGTAGGACAAACCTTGCAAAGTAGTGGTCCAATGGGGAACTTTCACCACAATCCGCTGTTTCATGGTGATGATCTGGTGTTTTTGGCAGGTGGCTCTGGTAGTGTGCCAGCGCGCAGTATGCTTTTAAATCTACTTGAACAAAATCTTCAACAGCGATTCCACCTGATTTATGTCAATAGCTTTGAAGATGATGTGATTTATGCCGAAGAGCTCAGAGCACTGGCCAAACAGTATGCTCATTTCACTTTAACCGAATATATCACTCGTCCGACAGCAGACTATCAAGGTCAAACAGGACGATTAAGTGCAGAGCGCTTGAGCGAATTATTAGGTACAGAGCCGAAACAAAAGATGTTCTACATCTGTGGCCCAACGCCATTTAACCAAAGTTGCCAACAACTTTTGGCTGAGTTAGAAGTTCCTGCTCGACGTATTCGAGTTGAAGCCAATGGCGCCCCCAAAGCCCCAAACACACAGTCAACTTGGACGTCGGACATTGCATTAAATCAAGAAGTGACAGTCACAGTAAGAGGCAAAGGACAGTTTACTACCACGGTTGGTGAGCCTTTACTGAACAGTCTAGAACGACATGGTTTCTTTGTCGAAAATGCCTGTCGCTCAGGCGAATGCAGTCTGTGTCGGATCAAACTGATTTCAGGTGAAGTCTTTAATCCCGACGAGGCGCACTTACGCCGCTCAGACCGCCAATTTGGCTGGATTTATAGCTGTGTTGCATTTCCACTCAGCGATATTGAAGTAATGCTTTAAATCATTCCGCTGAACTTTTTAAGAAAGTTCAGCTTTTTATTTTTCAATACATGCAAAACAAAGGAATAAAGCATGAACAATAAGTTATGGGAAAAAAGTTATCCAAAACAATTAAAAAATTATCAACTCAATGAATCACTCCTGTCGGGTTCGGTCAGTGAATTCTGCCTTTATGCCGCGCAACATTATCAAGACCAACCAGCATTTAGCGTGGTTCTACCCAATGGTTTTAGCCAAAGTCTAAGTTTTAAAGAAATTCACTACTATTCAGACCATTTTGCCAACTATTTAAAACATGTTCTCAAGTTGAACACAGGTGATGTTGTTGCCATCCAAATGCCCAATAGCCTGCACTATCCAATTGCAGTCTTTGGCATCTGGAAAGCAGGGCTCATTCTCACCAATATCAACCCACTCTACACCGCAACTGAGCTCAAGCATCAGCTTCAAGACAGCGGCGCCAAACTGCTGATAGCCTGTGATTTATTTCTTAAAACCGCACAACCTGTCCTGAATACACTGAAAATTGATTTGGTCGTAGCGAGCTTAAGCGACTTTTTTAATTTTCCTATTGGTCTGATGATTAAAATGAAAATATCCAGAGACATCACCACACCAGATATCCCCTACCAGAGTTTTAAACAGGCCTTAAAACTGGGTGAAAAAACAGTCGATCCGCTCATTTACCAAGATCACCCAATTGCCCTATATCAATATACAGGGGGAACCACTGGCAAAAGTAAAGGTGCTGTCATTAGTCATCGTAACCTATTAGCGGTGATGAAAATGGCGGAAGATTTTATCCAAGCATTCTCAAGCAAAATGGAAATTCAACAAGGTGACAACATACTCACTGCACTACCGATGTACCATATTTTTGCTTTTAATTTCAATTTTTTACTTATGTTTCATAAAGGTGGGCATAATATCCTCATCCCAAACCCTCGCCCCTTGGACAATCTTAAAAAAGCCTTCCAACAATTTCGCATTTCTTGGCTGACTGGTGTCGATACCCTATATGCAGGTTTATTACAACAAACATGGTTCCGTAATAATCCGCCACCACTCAAAGTCGCCATTTCAGGTGGAACCAGTTTGCGCCCCTCTACAGCCATTGAATGGGAAAAAGTTGTCTCACCGATTGTAGAAGGTTACGGTATGACAGAAAGTTGTTGCATGGTCTCTATCAATCCACCAAGTATCAACAAAAAATTAGGATCTATCGGTCTTCCACTGCCCAGCTTAGAGCTAAAAATCGTGAATGATCAAGGACAAGCGATAGACATTGGGCAAGCGGGCGAACTTTGGGTAAAAGGCGCAAATATGATTGAGCAGTACCTCAACAACCCGACAGAAACAGCAAATAGTATAGAAAATGGTTGGTTTAAAACGGGAGATATCGCCACAATGGATGAAGATGGATTTTTAAAAATTGTAGATCGTAAGAAAGATTTGATTATTGTTTCTGGTTTTAATGTTTATCCAAACGAAATTGAAGATGTGTTAACACAACATCCTGAAATTATTGAAGCAGCCGTCATTGGCATAGCAGACGAAACCACAGGCGAAGCCGTTAAAGCATTCATCGTTGTCAATAATCACGACATTTCAACTGCGGAAATCATAGGCTTTTGCAAACAAAGTCTGACCAACTATAAAATTCCTAAACATATTGAGTTTCGTACAGAATTGCCTAAATCTCCAATTGGTAAAATCTTGCGGGCCCAACTCAGAAGTTAACCGCCGTTCAGCTCCATCCCCTTCAAAGAATCAAACTAACTGAAGTACCTTGGAAAATATTATACCTTTAACTAAAAATTAATCCCTTGTTTGTGTCAAAAACCCAGATTGAGTAATACCAGTCCGTTAAGAAATGGACGGATATTACTTTTACTTCTAGGCTTTATTTAATACATGACAACGTCATCCCTAGCCTAAATAAGAATACAAGCATGGCATTTTTACGGTGCAAGACAAAAGACTTTTTTAAAATAAACTGCTTTTAAAAAAGCTGCTCTAGGGGCAAAAGTGAATAGGTTTTGCACTGAAATGCGAATAGTGAGAAGGCTAAGATGCAAAATATGAAAATGCTTAACTGATCAGGCTGATTCAAATTGTGAGCTTTTTGTGCTCATGTTCTGTGAGTATCTAAGATCGCAACATAGTATAAAAGCACCATTACATCCCGTTTGATCTTGTTTTGGTGCAGAATCGAACACCAATAAACATTCGCATCAGAATTCAGAAACAAAAAATAAGATATTGATATTAAACAACTATAATTAAATAAAAATTAGATTTATCAAATTGGCATAGTTTCTGCATTTTTGTATTCCATCATGTATACAAGTTGGAATGCAAAAAAATGAGTCATAACAAATGCATTGGTTGGACACTTCAAGAATGGCAAACAGCTTATCTGAACCATGACATTCATCTTGAAGACTTAATCGACTATGTAGCGCAATTACCACAACCTGATCATGCATGGATCTCTATTGCTAGCAAAGAACTACTTATTCAGCAAATCGAAACCTTAGCACAAAAAGTACAACATGCCTCAGATTTGAGTAAAGAACTGCCGTTATATGGTATTCCTTTTGCGGTCAAAGACAATATTGATGTTGCTGGTTTTGCAACTACGGCGGCATGTAAGGTTTTGACCACAATTGCTAGCCAAGATGCTGAAACAATTCGCCTGCTTAAAAATGCAGGGGCGGTCGTCATAGGAAAAACCAATTTAGATCAATTCGCAACAGGGCTTGTCGGTACACGCTCCCCATTTGGCGCAGTTTGCAATACCTTTAACGCAGACTATGTCAGTGGAGGTTCTAGCTCTGGCTCAGCAAGTGTGGTTGCTCGAGGCTTAGTCCCCTTTGCACTGGGAACCGACACCGCAGGCTCTGGTCGTGTCCCTGCGGCATTTAATAACATTGTCGGTTTAAAACCCACCAAAGGCCGTTTTTCAAATCGTGGTTTATTACCCGCTTGTAAAAGCTTGGACTGTATTTCAATTTTCGCATTAACAGTAACCGATGCAAATATCGTTGCTCAAACCCTCGAACAGTACGATGCACTAGATAGCTACTCCCGCCAGCATCCAAAAACCGCACCAGCTAAACTTTCTGGAAAACCACATTTTGCTATTCCCAATAAACTTGAGTTCTTTGGAGATGATCAAGCTAAATATGCCTTTAAATTGGCTTTAGAACAGTTAAAAGTTCTCGGTGCTGAAATTACTGAAATTGATTTTTCAACATTTGAACAATTGGCAGCCCAACTTTATCAAGGCTCATGGGTAGCAGAACGCACAGCGGCTGTTGCTGAGTTATTGGCACAGCAACCCGAGGTTTTCGACCCCACAGTCCGTGAAATTATTCAAAAAGGTTATGATTTTAGTGCAGTCGATGCCTACAACGCAGAGTATTTAAAACAAGACTTAAGCCGAAAAATTCAAGACACTTTAGCTCAATTTGATGCATTGATCGTTCCAACTTCTCCAACCATTCACACTCTTGCAGAAATGGCGCAATCCCCGATTGGCTTTAATTCTCAGTTTGGAACTTATACTAACTTTACCAACCTCGCTGACTTAAGCGCACTCGCATTGCCTGCTGGATTCCGCGCCGACGGCCTACCCTTCGGAATTAGCTTAATTGCACCTGCATGGTATGACCAAGCCCTGATTGAGTTTGGACAAATTTGGCAGGCACATTTGAACTTAAAACTAGGTGCACTCGACCGATTCTCCGCAATTCCAACGTTGCGCCACAGTCCTTCTGCACATCACATTCGAGTTGCAGTCGTTGGAGCACACCTGACTGGAATGCCTCTGAATTTCCAACTGCTTACACGTGATGCAGTACTTGTTGAAACCACACTGACCGCTGAGCACTACGCCCTATTTGCATTGAACGGAACAATTCCCCCAAAGCCAGGTCTAGCAAGAGTTTCAGAACACGGCCAACAAATCATTGTAGAGGTTTGGGATGTGCCAACAGCGCGTTTTGGAGAGTTTGTCGCTGAGATTCCAACCCCGCTAGGCATGGGCAATGTCGAACTAGTCGATGGTCGTTGGGTTAAAGGTTTTATTTGTGAGCCTTATGGTTTGAACGATGCTGAAAATATCAGCCATTTTGGTGGTTGGCGCGCCTATATCCAGCACCGTAACAATTCAAAAGTAGAACAAGCTTAGTCAAATTTAGGAATTTTAAAATGTTTAAAACTGTATTGATTGCAAACCGTGGCGAAATTGCCGTACGCGCAATTCGCACTTTAAAAAAACTGGGGGTGACCAGTGTTGCTGTATATTCAGACAGTGACCGTTATGCACAACATGTCAAAGATGCAGACATCACCATTGCCTTAGAAGGATTAAAACCAGCAGATACTTATTTGAGTATTGAAAAGCTGATTCAAGCAGCACAAAAAACAGGCGCCGAAGCTATTTTCCCTGGTTATGGCTTCTTATCAGAAAGTGCTGAATTTGCAGAGGCTTGTGAAAAAAATAATATTGCTTTTATGGGTCCCACAGCGACACAAATTTTAGAGTTTGGCCTGAAACACCGTGCACGTGAACTTGCCGCTGCAGCTCAGGTTCCCATGACACCGGGTACAGGCTTACTTGAAAGCTTAGATGAAGCAATTTCTGCAGCTACAGAAATTGGTTATCCCATCATGTTAAAAAGTACCGCAGGTGGCGGAGGGATTGGCCTCACACGCTGTGATGATGAACAGACATTGGTTGAAGCTTATGAAAGTGTCAAACGCTTAGGCGCACAATTTTTCAAAGATTCAGGCGTGTTTTTAGAGCGTTTTGTTGACCGCGCGCGCCATGTCGAAGTTCAGATCTTTGGCGATGGTCAAGGTCAAGTGGTTGCACTGGGTGAACGAGATTGCTCACTGCAACGTCGTAACCAAAAAGTGGTGGAGGAAACCCCTGCGGCTCACCTTCCCGAAGCTACACGCCAAAAACTTCACCAAGCGGCAGTTGAACTCGGCAAATCGGTCAATTACCGCAGTGCAGGTACAGTTGAGTTTATTTATGATGCTGCACGAGATGAGTTTTACTTCCTTGAAGTCAATACTCGTCTACAAGTAGAGCACCCTGTTACTGAAATGGTGACGGGCTTAGACCTGATTGAATGCATGCTTAAAGTGGCGGCAGGTGATGTCTTGGATTGGACAGCGCTCAGCAATATACAGCCGCAAGGTGCGGCAATTGAAGTACGGATTTATGCAGAAGATCCTGTTAAGAACTTCCAACCCAGCCCTGGTGTCCTGACCGAGGTTTCATTTCCAGAACACTGTCGCGTCGATACTTGGGTCTCCACAGGAACAGAAATTTCGCAATATTTTGACCCGATGATTGCCAAAATTATCGTACATGCGGATACGCGTGAACAAGCCATTGACCAACTAAAAAGTGTGTTAACCCAAACACGCTTAAATGGCATCAGCACCAACTTGGACTATGCGCATAGCGTGATCTCTGATGAACGCTTCGCACAAATGCAAATCTGGACACGTCTGTTGGATGACTTTGACTACGTGCCGAATGTGATTGAAGTTTTACAGGCTGGTACGCAAAGCTCAATTCAAGACTTTCCAGGACGTATCGGCTACTGGGATATCGGTGTGCCACCTTCAGGTCCAATGGATGACTATGCGTTCCAATTGGCCAATCAAATTGTAGGAAATGATGCTAGTGCGGCTGGTTTCGAATTTACCTTACAAGGGCCAAGTCTGAAGTTCCATCAAGATAGTGTGATTGCGCTCACTGGTGCACCTTGTCCTGCCCAATTAGATGATGAAACTGTTGCCTTTTGGCAACCCATTCATGTACAGGCGGGTCAGGTTCTCAGCTTAGGACAGGTCGAGTCTGGTTGCCGTAGCTATTTAGCAGTTCGCCATGGACTCGATGTCCCCCTATACTTGGGTAGTCGCTCTACTTTTGCTTTAGGTAACTTTGGCGGGCATGCAGGACGGGTGCTTCGTGCAGGTGACATGATCAAACTCATTAATACAGTCCATCCTAATCAAGATGCCCCGTTAGCAACACAAGAACCTCAAGCATTATCTCCTGCACTGATTCCAAACTATGGCACTGAATGGAAAATTGGCGTGCTATATGGACCACACGGAGCACCTGATTTTTTTAAACCCGAATATATAGAAGAATTTTTTGCTTCCGAATGGACTGTACACTTTAACTCCAATCGACTGGGTGTCCGTCTATCAGGACCAACACCAACGTGGGCACGTGAAAATGGGGGGGAAGCAGGACTCCACCCATCCAATGTCCATGACTGCGAATATGCCATTGGTGCGATTAACTTTACAGGGGACTTCCCTGTCATTTTGGCCAAAGATGGCCCAAGTCTCGGCGGTTTCGTTTGCCCTGTAACCATTGCTAAAGCTGAACTTTGGAAAGTCGGTCAACTTAAAGCTGACGATAAAATCAGCTTCTATCCGCTAACAGTTGAGCAGGCCAATGCCCTAGAGCAACAGCAAATTGAACGTGTGCGAAATTTCACTCATGCTGTCCTAGCAACTGAACTAACAAGCAATAATATTCCACAATCTGCAATTCTCGCCCATCTAGATGCAACTGATGTGTCTCCACGCACGGTGTACCGCCAAGCGGGTGACAGTTATATTTTATTAGAATATGGTGATAACGTTTTAGACTTGGCACTGCGTTTACGTGTCCACCAATTGATGCAACTGATCCGAACAGCGAATGTGACTGGAATATTGGAGCTGTCTCCTGGTGTGCGCTCACTACAAATTAAATATGATGGTCTCACCCTTCCACAGCATGAGTTGATTGCTTTCTTACTGCAACTCGAACAGCAAATGGGCGATTTAAGCCAACTCAAGATTCCTTCACGGATTATTCATCTACCCATGGCATTTGAAGACAGTGCAACTTTGGGTGCTGTTGAGCGCTATCAAGAAAGTGTTTGCGCTAAAGCACCGTGGTTACCGAACAATGTCGATTTTATTCAGCGTATTAATGGTTTAGATAGTCGTGAACAAGTCAAAGAGATTATTTTCAATGCCAATTATTTGATTTTAGGCCTCGGTGATGTGTACCTTACCGCCCCATGTGCTGTGCCGATTGACCCACGTCATCGCCTCTTAAGTTCAAAATACAATCCAGCACGGACATTTACTGCCGAAGGCACCGTGGGTATTGGCGGGATGTATATGTGTATCTACGGTATGGATTCACCCGGAGGCTACCAATTGGTGGGACGCACTCTACCCATTTGGAATAAATTTAAAAAGAACAAACAGTTTGGCGACAAAGAATGGTTCTTAAATTTCTTCGACCAAATTAAATACTTCCCTGTTTCAGAGTTAGAGCTAGATCAATGGCGTGCTGACTTTGAAAATGGTCAAGCACAGATCCAAATTGAAGACACTGAATTTGACTATGCCGCTTATTTAAAACTACTGGAAGATGAAAAGGACAGTATTACGGCATTTAAAGCACAGCAACAACAGGCCTTTAGTACTGAGGTCAGCCTATGGAAGGAAAGCTTTGATCAACAAGACCACCTAATCACAGAAGCACCTGATGAAACAGACTATAGTGCCTATTCAGCTCTCAATGCATCTATGACTGGCAATATTTGGAAAATATTAGTGGAACAAGGTCAGATTGTGAAAAAAGGTGAAACCATTGCTATTATTGAAGCTATGAAAATGGAATTACCTGTATATGCAGCAGATGACGGTATTGTCAAAGCCATTATTTGTCGGGCTGGGCAAACCGTTCATAGCGGCGAACCTTTAGTTTATATGGAATAACACATGTCCAATATGACACGTGCGGGTTCAGGTTCAGACAATTTGTCTGAACTTGTTTACCAGCAAATTAAAAATGATATTTTTGACTTTAAATTGATGCCAGGTGAACGTTTTACCGAATCCGAAATCGCCATGAACTATCAGGTCAGTCGTACACCTGCACGACAGGCATTGTACCGACTACAACAAGAAGGCTACGTGGAAGTTGCATTTCGTAGTGGCTGGACTGTACGTCCATTGAACCTGCAATACTATGACGAACTATACGAGCTGCGTATTATGATTGAACAATATGCAATTCGTAAATTATGTAGTATTGAATCTCAGCAACTCAAAGAAATGAAACAGTTGCACAAGACTTGGATGGTTGCACCTGAACAGTATCTTTCGAGTTTAAAAGCGATGGCTCAAATTGATGAAGATTTTCATTGTGCATTGGTTCGTGCCATTGGCAATACGGAAATGAGTAAAATCCACCAAGAAATTAGTGAAAAAATCCGTATCATTCGTCGCCTCGATTTTTCAAAAAGTGATCGAATTAAAGCCACCTATGCAGAGCATCAAGCCATCCTGAATTATATTTCGCAGCAACAAACAGATTTGGCAATTGAAAAAATTAGTGCGCATATTCAGCAAAGCCGTGACGAAGTAAAAAAAATTACCCTCGGTATGCTGAGTCAACATGCTGTGCTGAAAAAGGCAACCTAAATCATTTGATCCATCATCTCTTCTTAAACAAAAAAAGGCGCTTGATGCGCCTTCTTTCGCTAAAAATAAATTTAAGCTGGAATACGTAGTACCTGTCCAGGAAAAATATCATCAGCATCTTTCAATAACGGACGATTGGCTTCAAAAATTTTATTGTACTGGTTGGCATCGCCATAAAATACTTTGGAAATTTTCGATAGATTATCACCTGATTTAACTGTGTAAAACTTACTTTCAGGTTCTGGGCTAGCCACAGTCAGTTGATCATCGACTTGAGCCACATGGTCAATATTACCGACAGCTAAAACAATCTTTTCTTTATCGGCTTGGGTCTGAACCTGCCCTTTTATGGTTGCCAAATCGGTCGTGGAATTATAGCTGACTGAAAGTCCCGTCACAGGTAAGCCCAATGCTTTGATATGACCCAATAACTTGTTGGCAATTTCTTGAGCGGATGGCTCTGTCGGCGTAGTTGGTGCGGCTTGAGGCTCGGCTGCTGCTGTGTTTTTTTTACCAATGCCTTTAACGAAATCAAAAAGACCCATGTGTATGCTCCATCTTGTTATATCAGTGTTGTTATATTGAATGCTCAAAAATGAGACACTCTTTTTTATACCGAAAAAAGACAGCAACTTTGGTAGAGAATAGTCCATTTAAAGTAAAACTTTGTAAGTTCCAAAATAAACAAAACTATTTGCATGCAATGCTTCACCTTTTAAATAGCATAAAAAAAGCCACCCGATAAGGGTGGCTTTTCCATTCAGCAAAGCTGAAACAATATGGATTAACCTAGTTTCTTAGAAACGTAGTCAATCGCAGATTGTACAGTTGTGATTTCGTTAGAATCTTCATCTGGGATTGTGATGTCAAAGTCGTTTTCAAAAGACATAACAAGCTCAACAAGGTCTAAAGAGTCAGCACCTAAGTCATCCATGAAAGATGCTTCGTTTTTGATTTCTTCAGCCTTAAGACCAAGTTGTTCTGCAACTGCTTGCTTGATGCGTTGTTCGATATCGCTCACAGGAATTCTCCTCATTGCTTGTGGCGTTTTTAATGCCGTTAGTTTAATTGAATCTTTAAAATTTTGAAAGTTTATCCATCAGCCAATTAGCTCATGTATAGACCACCATTTACATGCATTACCGTACCAGTAATGTAACTTGCTTTGTCTGATGCCAAAAAGCTCACCGCATTGGCAATATCTTGTGGATCACCTAAACGGTTCAGGGCCACTTGATCGCTCATTTTTTTACGGATGTCTTCACTTAATTGATCAGTCATTTCTGTTGCAATAAAGCCAGGCGCCACCGAGTTTACAGTGATTTGACGGCTACCCATTTCTTTTGCAAGGCTACGGCTAAATGCTTCAATACCAGCTTTCGCTGCTGAATAGTTGGCCTGACCTGGGTTGGCAAAATGCGCAACCACAGAACTAATATTAATAATTCGTCCAAAACGTGCTTTGGTCATGCCTTTTAGCACACGTTTAGATAAACGATAAACGGCTTTTAAATGAATATTTAAAATATCATCCCAGTCATCTTCTGACATACGAAGTAACAAATTATCTTTGGTAATCCCTGCATTATTAACAAGTGCAAGAACTGGACCATAATTTTGTTCAATGTCTGTCACCAGCGCATCTATCGCAGCACCGTCACGAACATCAAGTACTTTACCCACACCCTGCTCACCAAAGCTTGCAGATAATTTTTCTGCGCCAGCCTCAGATGTCGCTGTGCCCACAACAAAATAACCGTCTTGAATCAGTTGCTGAGCGATGGCTGCGCCAATCCCTCGACTTGCACCTGTCACGAGTGCAACTTTGCGTTCCTGTGTCATGCAATTTTTCCTTCAGCCACTAAAATGGCATTGAGTGCATCTTCCATACGTGATTTGCTATCAAGTGGAAAAGCTTTTTCGATATTTGGTAAACGTTTCGCCAAGTTTGCCAAGACATTACCTGGACCACACTCAGCAACATATTGGATCCCTTGATCCTGAATAAACTGCATGGTTTTGGTCCACTGTACAGACTCATATAACTGAGCTGTAAGTGCTTGGCGTACTTGAGCGACATCTATCGCAATTTCCGCGCTCACATTTTGTATTACAGGTATGCTAGGCAGCTCAATGGCAGTTTGTTCCAAAGCTTGTGCGAACTGTTCCGCAGCAGGCTTCATCAATGAACAATGCGATGGCACTGAAACAGGCAATGCAATCGCTTTGCCACTATTTTCTTTCGCCAAAGCCATAACTGCTTCAACTGCGGCTTTTTCACCCGCAATGACCACTTGACCTTGTGCATTATAATTCGCAGCTTCAACTGAACCTTCAGCTTGGTCTGAAACCTGTTGGCATAAAGCAACAACTTGTGCGTCGTCTAAACCTAAAATAGCCGCCATTGCACCCTTACCTTGAGGTACTGCACTTTGCATGAGCTTACCGCGTAAGTTTACCAGCTTCACAGCATCACCTAGGCTTAAACTGCCTGCAGCAACCAAAGCGCTATATTCACCCAATGAGTGACCTGCTAGATACTTAGGTACAACACCGCCAAGTTCTAACCATACACGCCATAATGCAATGCTCGCGGTTAACAACACAGGCTGAGTAAATTCAGTTTGATCTAAACCTTCACCAGATTGTGCAATGTGCCACAAATCGAATCCAACTGCTTTAGAGGCTTCTGCAAATGTTGCTTCAACACTGGCAAATTGTTCTGCCAATTCAGCCAACATACCTACCTTTTGTGAACCCTGACCAGGAAATACAAAAGCTGTTTTTGTTGCCTGAGCGACTTGATCAAGTTGTTTCGCAGACATAAAAAAGTCCTTTCTTGTCTTTGCTCTCGTTTATGGAGCGAAAATTTAACACTTAATTTAGGTCGATGTAATTGCCAAATACAACAAAAACAGAGTTGGTAAACATTCACCCACAAAAAAAGGGAGCTTTACGCTCCCCTTTTTTCGACTAAGCTTTAAGCTTAATGCTTCGACAATTATTCAGCAGATGCTTTAGCGAATAATTGACGACCACGGTAGATACCATCTTTAGATACGTGGTGACGACGGTGAGTCTCGCCAGTAGCTTGGTCTACAGTTAATGCATTCTCGGTTAAAGCGTCATGTGAACGGCGCATGTCACGGCGAGAGCGACTTTTACGGTTTTGCTGAACGGCCATGATGGCTCCTTACAAATCGAAAAATATGGATCAGAACAAATTCAGTTGTCTTATACGGAAGAGTATAACACAAAAATTAGTTAAGTTTACCCTTCAAACTTGCCAAAACATCAAACGGGTTATCCCGCTTTTCTTCAACAAGCTCTTCAATGGCAGGTTGGTGCTTATGTTCACAAGCATCATGCTTAGGAGACAGTGGCATCAACAATAACAATTCATCTTCTATGAGAGAAAGTAAATCAGCAGTCGCAGGCGCATCATAGCTACCTTTGGTTGTCGCTTCACTTTCACCTAAGACGATGAAATCAGCATCCTCATCCAAGCGCTCTATCAGTGACTCATCATCTACTAGAGCTAGATGAAAATCTGAAACCAGTTCAATGTTAACCACGTCTAAACAACGCTGGCATTCCATTGGGACTTGTGTTTCAACGTGACCATCTAGCCATACAATGCGATGATACGCATCCATTGATAGCTTACAGTCTATGTTAATCAATTGATCATCAATTGATCCAACAGCTTCACGAGCAATACGAACAAAGCGAGACAATGGCAGGGTACCTGACCATGTAAAGCCTTGTTCAGCCCATTTAAACGGCTCAATCTGTGCCGGAAAGGTATTTGCTGACATAATTAAGGCGGCAATTCTACAAATTCATCAGTACTCTGTCAAAGATTAAGATACAATTTTGTACTTATTTAGACAGACCATTTGGGTAACTTAAGTCATGCATCTGTTGCAGCCGCAAACAGAAGTGAGTATTTCATCACTTATGAGCACAATTTCAACTGACAATTCTGACATTTCAGACCGCCAAGTGCAACTCTCAACGTGGGAGAATTTTTCGACAGAAGCACAACAAGTTGATTGGCTCATTTTACACTTTAATCATTGGTTTTCCCACCTGAATGTCAACTTGGTCAAAGGTGACTTTGAACCTGAATACTTTCCAGCAGAGCAAGGCTCCCCTGCTCGTATTCAATTTGCCCATGGTTTCTTTAATAGTGCATTACATGAAATTAGCCACTGGAGCATTGCAGGTGACAAACGTCGTCTATTACCCGATTTAGGTTATTGGTATGCGCCCGATGGTCGCACTCAAGAGCAGCAAGCATTGTTTGAACAAGTGGAAATTAAACCACAAGCGATTGAGTGGTTATTTGCTGTCGCATTTGGTCGTAGATTTCGAGTGTCTTTAGATAACCTCACAGGTGACGGCGGTGATGGACGTCATTTTAAAGATCATGTTTTTGCGCAAGTACAGGCCTATTTTTCAGGGGATGCGCAACTACCGCGTGATGCGAAATACTTCATAGACTGTATTTGCTTGTGTACACGCGCTGGAAAAACGTTACAGAGCAATGAATTTGAAAGAGAAATGCTCGACTAAATTTGAGATGTTTCACATTTAGGTCATTGAACATGGTTTAAATAAAGCGCCATAATGTGGGAAAAACCATCAGGAGATAAAAACATGCTGCATTTAAGAGTCCATCCTGATAACCCGCAGCCACGCTTAATTAGCCAAGCGGTTGAGCGTATTCGTGCAGGCGATGTAGTCGTCTACCCGACCGATGCAGCTTATGCCATTGGCTGCCAAATCGGCAATAAACATGCCATGGAGCGTATCGCCCAAATTCGCGGGCTCGGGTCAAAGCACCAATATGCCATTATTTGCGCCGATCTTTCAGATATTGCAACCTATGCCAAAGTGGACAATGCCATGTATCGTTTACTAAAAAACAATACGCCTGCAGTGACTACTTTTATTTTGCCTGCGACCAGTGAAGTCCCAAAACGTTTGATGCACCCCAAAAAGAAGACCATTGGTTTGCGTATTCCAAGTAACCCAGTGTGCCAAATGCTCCTCAAAGAACTAGGCGAACCGCTACTCACCAGCACCTTGATTTTACCCAACCAGCACGAGCCGATGGATGATCCTTATGACATCGAAATGCAGTTATCAAAGCGTATTGATGTGTTCATAGACAGTGGACTAGGTACACTCAGCACGACCAGTATTGTCGACTTATCAGGGGATCACCCTGAAGTGATTCGCCATGGTGTAGGCGATGTGAGTGCTTTTGAGTAATGTCTGATCTTCTAGCTTGGTAGAACGCTATAAAATGAGGGCAATTATAATGACGTTATCAGATGTTGTGCTAAATCCTCACTCAATTGCCCCAAATGCTTTCATTTATGCTATTTGGCCTTGGACACCCGAGTCTGAGGCTCTGATTCAACTATCTAGCAAGAACTCCAATCAATTTAACAGCGCTTATCGTCTTTTTCTGGACATGAAAGTCGTATTGCGGTTGGCGCAGCTGTTTCAGTATCAGAACTTGTGCCATCGGATCTGTATTGAAAAAACCATTGAATTTGCGCAACAACAATACGAACAACTCGATCAAAACATAACTGTTGTCCGGCAAGATAAGCTTTAGTTTGCCTGTTGCAGTGATATAAAATGCAAAATGTGTTGGAATAATTGACCCATCAGTATCTATACATTGTATTGAATACATTCGTTTTATTTTACTTTAGACACTTATTCCCTAGTATTTTTCATGGTTTTTTCTGTTTTCGGGCGTCCGAGCAATTTATTTAATAGTCATTTTCATTTAAACTAATGTGAATCAATTTCCATGCTTTTTATTCGATGCGAGATCGTTAAATAAGCCTATACATGCTTTTGAAAATTCGCGTGGCCAATAACTGTAATGAATCAATCCGTCCATAATGCTATGGAAGATCTTCCGCAAATCCGTGTGATGGATGAGTGGCATGACTCCATTCCTGAGGATTTATATATTCCTCCTGCTGCATTTGAAATTCTCCTTGAGCATTTTGAAGGACCACTCGACTTTTTAATTTACCTGATTCAAAAAAACGGCTTTGACTTATTACAGTTAGATATTGCCCCCATTGCCGCGCAATACCTGTCTTATATGGATGCCATGAAGTCGCTGAACATTGAGCTGACTGCTGACTATATGGTGATGGCTGCACTATTGGCAGATTTAAAGTCACGCCTGCTTTTACCCAAAGCTCCGAATGCGATTCAAATCGAAAAAGATCCGAAACAAGAACTGATTGATCGCTTAGAAACGTATTTACGGATTAAACAGGCGGCTGAGCGCTTGGGGCAAATGCCTATTTTAGAACGAGATACCTTCTCAACCAATGTCAGCTTAGGCCAAACTCTGGATCAGAATGATGGTCATGATGTGCAACAGCTGCGTGATGCCTTATTCTGCGTGTTTAACCGACCTGAGCCCATCACCCATCAAATTGCACAAGAACCAGTTTTACTTGAAGAGCGCATGGCGTTTATTGAAAGTAAAGTCGCTTCAGGTGAAGTTTTAGTTTTTGAGTCTTTACTGCGTCCCATTCAAGGTCGTATGGGTATGGTTGTGACGTTTATGGCCATTTTAGAATTAACTCGTCAACAGCGGATTCAAATTGTAAGTTCTGGCGTTGAAGCCCCGCTTTCAATACAAGGAGTGAAAAAATAATGCAAGACACAACGACTCCTGTATCCAATGAAGACAATTTACATGAAGTAGTGATGCAACTGGAAGCGATTATTTTTGCAAGTGATGCACCTGTATCACTTGCACGTTTAAAAGAATCGTTCCAAAATCAATACAGTAAACAAGATTTACGCCAGTTTTTACAACAACTTGCCATGCTACAACATGGTCGGTCAATCGAACTAATTGAAACTGCTCAAGGTTTTCGTTTTCAAGTTCGAGCAAAATACCGTCAAATCGTTGCACAAACGTGGCCCGAGCGACCAACTCGTCTCTCGCCATCGCTACTCGAAATGTTGGCCGTGGTTGCATATCATCAACCCGTCACTCGAGCGGATATAGAACAAATTCGAGGAGTCTCAAATAACAGTCAACTGTTACGAACGTTATTTGATTGGAACTGGATTAAAGAATCTGGTTTTCGTGAACTCCCAGGAAGACCTGCGTTGTTAGTTACGACGCCTCAATTTTTAAATGCATTTGGCTTAAGTTCTTTAGGCCAGTTGCCTCCCCTGCAGGATGCCAAGGAAGCTTTTATGGCGCTCGATGCGAATGCACCGAAGTCGTAAATAGGTGAACTGTTGATGATAATTTCTAAGGTTATGCTGTCATGAGTGAAAAGTTGCAAAAGGTACTCGCACGAGTCGGTTTGGGTTCTCGCCGTTATATGGAAGAAGTCATTGCCGCAGGTCGTGTGAGTGTCAACGGCCAAGTTGCCCAAGTAGGCGAACGTATTGAACCAGGTGATGAGCTTCGCATCGATGGTCGTAAAGTATCGTTCCAAATTGAAGACGAGATTCGTCGTCGTGTTCTGATTTACTATAAACCAGAGGGCGAAATTTGTTCACGCAATGACCCTGAGTCACGTCCAACAGTATTTGATCAATTACCTGCAATCGCGAATGATCGCTGGGTGATGGTAGGTCGTCTGGATATCAACTCAACAGGTCTACTATTGTTCACGAATGATGGTGAGCTGGCAAACCGCTTGATGCACCCATCAAACGAAGTTGAACGTGAGTATGCTGTACGTGTTATGGGTGAAGTGACTCCGCAAATTAAGAACAATATGCTCAAAGGCGTGGTGTTAGATGATGGCCCAGCGAAGTTTGAGTCATTTTCTGAAATTGGCGGTGAAGGGATTAACCGTTGGTATCAAGTGGTGGTAAAAGAAGGTCGTAACCGCGAAGTACGTCGTATTTTTGAATCGCAAGGTTTAAAAGTCAGCCGTCTACTCCGTACACGTTATGGCACGGTTATTTTACCGCGTGAATTACGTACGGGTCGTTGGATGGAGTTGGACAAAAACGACATCGACAACTTAACCAAAGCGGTTGAGTTGAAACCACGTCAAGGCACTGGCTTATACGGCATGGCAAAACGTCGTACTGAACGTATGCAAGAAAAACCAATGGCTGCACGTCGTGGTGGTTTCTTACGTCAGCAGCGCCGTGACAATGAAGATGAAGGCCAACAACAAGCGAAGCCAGCTTTCAACCGCGAACGCCGTGAAAATCCAAATGGTCACAGCCAGCGCCGTCAAGACAATATGCAAGCGGCTTATGGTCAACGTGAACCACGTCAAAACTCAGGCTATGCACAGCGCGACAGTCGTCCAGACAACTTTGGCAACAAAGGCACCTATGGTCAGCGTGATACACGTGACGAAAATGCACCTCGTAAACCTTTTGGAAATAAAAGCTTTAAGAAATTTTAATTTCTAAAGTCAAAATTAGAGCCACTTTCGAGTGGCTCTTTTTATATGTGTTTACGGTGCAATAAGATCACTTTGTGTTCCGAAGTGCGAAGAAGATGTAAACCCTCATAAAAACGCCCAATTTATTGAGCGTTTCATTATCCCACTCCCTCTTCACTACACTCCCTGCGGGATAGCACTAAGCAAGCGCTTGGTATAATCATGCTGTGGTGACTGGTACAAATCATCTGAATTGGCTATTTCCACCAAATCACCATGATTCAAAACCATGATTTGATCTGAAATATATTTCACTACAGACAAGTCATGTGAAATAAAGATATAACTTAGACCAAACTCATCCTGTAAGTCTTGCAGCAAATTCAATACTTGGGCTTGTACCGAGACATCCAACGCAGAAACTGACTCATCACAAATCAGAATTTCAGGTTTTAAAGTTAGGCAACGCGCGATTGCAATACGCTGACGTTGCCCACCAGAAAACTCATGCGGATAACGATAAAAAGCCTGTGCAGGTAAGCTCACGCGCTCCAACAGATCCAACGCCATCTGTTTGCGTTCAATATCATCCGCCCCGATCCCATGTACCTGCATTGGTTCCATCAAAATCTGCCCAACAGTAAAGCGTGGATTGAGTGATGCATAGGGATTTTGGAAAATAATTTGAATCTTGCGTTGATACTGAGCAAACTCTTTTTCTGTCATCGACAGCAAATCGCGTCCTTGAAACAAAGCTTTACCACCTGTTGCCTCCTGTAACCGCATGAGTAACAACCCAATCGTGGTTTTCCCCGAACCAGACTCCCCCACTAAACCTAAAGTCTTGCCTTTTGCTAACTGAAAAGTAACACCTTTGACCGCTTGAAATTCATCCTTACCGAACAATCCTTTTCGACTAAAGAATGACTTTTTAAGATCACGTACATCTAAAATGATCTCTTCTTGGCCTGTTAAACCTCGTGTTCTTTGTTGTAACTGATCAACATCTAAAGTATGCGTTTCAATATAGTCATCACCCTTTTGCTGCATAAAGTCACTGATCATCGGTAAACGCATTGGTCGTTTAGATAGCTGTGGGCGACAGTGCAACAACGCTTTAGTATAGATATCTTGAGGGTGTTCAAGCACATCTTTCACCCAGCCTTGTTCACGAATTTGCCCATGCCGCATCACGATTACCTGATCTGCAATTTCCCCAACCAAAGCCAAATCATGGGTAATAAACAGCATTGACATGTGGTGCTTCTTCCGCAAAGACTCCAGCAACTCCAAAATTTGCTTTTGAATAGTGACATCCAACGCTGTCGTCGGTTCATCGGCAATCAAGAGTTTGGGTTTACAGGCAATCGCCATGGCAATCATGACGCGCTGCTGCTGTCCTCCTGACAACTGTCCCGGATAAGCATCAATCTTGGTTTCAGGAGATGGAATTCCAACTTCTATCAAGAGTTCTAAAGCACGTGCACGTGCTTGCTTACGACTCATGCCCAAATGCAACTGCAAAATTTCGGCTATTTGTGAACCCACCGTAAACACTGGATTTAAGGATGACATCGGTTCCTGAAAAATCATGGCAATATCTTTACCACACTTTTTCCGCATTTCACGGCGTGGTAAATCGAGTAGGTTTTGCCCCTCAAACAGAATTTTACTGTCCAAAGCAATTTGACTGCTTTCTGTAGGTAACAGCCCCATGGTGGCTAGCGATGTGACCGACTTCCCACTCCCGGACTCCCCAACCAAGGCCACAGTAGTATTCACTGGAATACTAAAACTGATGCCTTTGACCGTTTCAATGTACTGCTTTTCTTCATTTTTAAAGCTGACACGCAAGTTTTCCACCTGAAGTAAGGCTGGCGCTGTCATATCATTGAGTTCAGACATTCTCATGCTCCTATTTCAGTTTTGGGTCTAATGCATCACGCAATGCATCAGTAAACATTGAAAATGCAGTGACCAGAACCGCCATTGCTACAGAAGCAGCCGCTAACTGCCACCACTTGCCTAAAATCAACTCACTTTGCGCTTCATTCAACATACTGCCCCATGACACCACACCAACTGGGACACCAAAACCAAGGAAGCTCAAAATCACTTCTGACTTAATAAAGGCCACCACTAAAATTGACATTTGAACCAGTGCAATATGACTGACATTGGGAAATATATGCACAAAGATACGTCGGCTATGACTCACCCCAATTGCCTTTGCCGCCAGCACATATTCCCGCGAAGTATGCTTCATATATTCAGCACGAATTAAACGATATACCCCCGTCCACCCCGTTAAACCCAAAATCAAAACAATGGATAAAATGCCTTTTTGTTGTAGTACTGCGGCAATCGCTAGCACCAAGAGCAAATAAGGAATCGAGGTAAAAATGTTATAAAACCAGTTCAAGACATCATCGACCCAGCCACCAAAATAGCCAGAAATGGCACCTAGAACGGTACCAATCACGACAGCAAGAAAAGCGGCGACCAAGCCAACAATAATTGATGTTTCTGCACCTTTAATGGTTTTCAATAAAACACTCTGTCCCCATTTGTCGGCACCTAAAACCAAGCTTGGCTTGAGTTCCGCTTGCTGATCCAACAAATGCCCATCCAAGGCTTGGTCAATCGCTTTCATGTCTTCGGCTAAAGGATCAACAACCCCATAGTAATCAATAGCACCACCTACACCCTGTTCTGCAGCAATTTCTGCATTGAGCTCACGAATCACATCTTTCAAAGGATCAACAGGGTTTTCAGGCACAGCCGCTTCGACTTTTTGCGCTTCGCTTTGCGGGAGTGGCACTACAGCTGCCCCGATAAACGTAGGCGGTGCATAACTCACAGCGACTTCTTTATTCCAGTCTTTTGCAATTAAGCCAGTCGATGACAAAATTAAAAGCACCAAATAAAACAACACGATCAGAAGTGAAAACATGGCGATGCGATCGCGTTTTAATCGGCACATAGCGAGTTGCCATAGCCCTGTAGACGCTGTTGCAGGTTCAGCAGTATCTGGTTTTCTTTTAGTGAGAACACTGAGCATAATTCACCTACTTCAACTGTACGCGAGGATCGACCCATTTATAAATCAAATCGGCAATCAAGTTGAAAAACATCGTTGCGAGGGCAACGTACACAGTAATGGCTTTAATCACAGGAAAATCACTACGCTCTACCGCAATAATGACTTCACGACCAATGCCCGGAATACCAAAGAAACGCTCAATCAAAAATGCACCAATCAGCAAAGCAGGCAAACTTGCCATCACGTCTGTAATAATCGGGATTGATGCATTACGTAGCACATGCACACCTAAAATGCGCCGTTCACCAATCCCTTTGGCACGTGCAGTACGAACATAGTCTTGATTAACCTCATCCAAAACAAAACTACGATACAACCTTAAAGTCGGGGCAATACTGACCACCAACATGATCAGAATAGGCAATAAAGCATATTTAAAGAGGTTTTCGCCAAAGCTATCACTCCAGCCTTGGACTGGAAACCAGCTCAACTGATAGGCAAAGACATACTGGAAAACAATGATATACACCAAGATACTGATCGACATGCCAATCGTACACAGCATCATCACCATACGATCTGTTAAACTGCCGCGCACCGCTGCTACCGCCAAAGCCAACACAATAGAAATGATGGTCTGTAAAATCGTCAGTGGAATGAGCAAAGTCAGCGAAGGCCCGAGTCGTGTCGTAATGATTTGCGATACTGACTCCCCTGTACTCCAACTCAGCCCATAATCAAAAGTCAAAATCTGCTTAATGAAAATCCACAGTTGCACATAATAGGGCTGATCGACCCCAAGCTGCTGTCGGATATTTTCAATCTGTTCAGGGTTCGACATTTTCCCTGCCAAAATATAGGCAGGGTCACCACCTACCCAGTTAAACAAGAAGAAAATCAGCAACACCACCCCAAGCATAGTCGGGATCATTTGCCAAATTCGGCGAATAATATATGCCAGCATAAAAATGCCCCTTATTTCACCCGTTGACCAGTAATTTCATCGAAAAAGGCTTTGTTATCAGGCTCACGACCCAAAAAGTCTTTGACCAATGCTTTGGCAGGTTTTTGCCCCCCTTGGGACAAAATCGTTTGACGATAGTGCTGCCCCACTTCAGGGTTATTTAAGTTATCACCAAAGGCTGAAAGCATGTCCAACGCCATCACTTCTGACCACATATAACCGTAATACCCGACTTGATAACCGCCCATGATGTGACCAAACTGCCCCGGAAACTCGGTGGTTGGAACATAACCCAAGGCCGTTTCGCCTTCCATTTTTTCCCAAACCTTTAAGGGCTGAACGTCTAGCGCATCACGACCATGTAATGCCATATCATACTGTGCATACAAAGTCTGACGTGCATAATGTAAACCGCGTCCATAGCTATGCACGGCATTGAGCTTAGTAATCAATGCATCATCCACGCGTGGGCAGTCAGGTTTACAGTAATCTGCCACCTTGGACAATGTCTCTTTACGTCGCGCCCATTCCTCATACATTTGTGAAGGTGCTTCGACAAAGTCTCGCTCAACCGAAGTTCCTGACTGAGATGAAAACCGTGTGTTGGATAAAATGCCATGCAACGCATGACCAAACTCATGTACAAAAGTTTCTAACTCATCGCTATTTAAACCATTGCGGTTAAAATTAGTGACCAGTGCTGAAATCGGTTTGCGTCCAGTTAGGCTACTGCCGCCATAAACGCCCCACACAGCAGCATGTCCATATTTACCTTTACGTGGAAATTTATCCATATATAAGCCACCGAGCAGTTGCCCAGTCTTGGCATCGGTCACATCGTAATATTCCACTTCATCTTGCCAAACCTCGACTTGGACAGGCTTAAACTTGATGCCATACAAGTTTTCAGAAATGGCAAATAACCAATCTTGAGAAGCTTGAGTTGGGAAATACTGACGTAGTTGCTCTTGGTCGACCTGATACTTGGCTTTGCGTAATTTTTCACTCCAATATGCTTCGCTCCAACGCTCAATACTGGCTTGCTCAATAGGGATATTTAAACTTTGTGCTTTAAACTCACGTAAAGTCTGAACTTCCTTTTTCTCTAGGGGTGCTACGGTAGCATGTACCTCTGCCAAGAATTTATTCACGGTTTCAGGGTTTTTCGCCATCCGACTTTGTAGTACCCACTCGGCATAACTGGACTTACCAAACAGTTGTGCTAGCTCATAACGTAAGTCCATGGCTTGCTTCAGCAGCGCTAGATTTTTCTCACCACCACGTCGGGTAAATGCAATTTGATAACGCTTACGTGCGTCATCGTTATCTGCCAACTCCATAAAAGGACGATAATCTGGATACTCAAACCCGAGTAAATAATTACCCTTGTCATTTTTCTTTAAGCCGTCGATATAACTTTGTGGCAGGCCTTTTAGCTCATCAGGGGTAAATTCGAGTTTTTCAGGATTATCACGTACATTACGTGCATACTCTTGTTCAATTTTTGCCAGTTCATCAAAAATCGCTTTTAAGCGTGCTTGTTTATCTGCTGAAAGCTGTATCCCTGTTTTTTCAAAACCTTCCAAAATATCTTCACGGAACTTGGCTTCAATTGGATCAGCAATTTTAACTTTTTTAATTTGTTGATATAGCTTTGGATTTTGATAAACATCGGTTTGGAATTGGCTAATTTTAATTTCACAGTCTTCAGCCGCTTTACGCAGTGCCTCATCAGGGTCAACATTGCTATACAGACCAATCGGGCCGTAAAAATCTTCAAATGATGCAAAAATACGATCCCATTCAGCCAATACAGGCGCTGCTGCCGTTTCGTTTTTAAGGGGCTTATTTTCAAACGCTTTGAGTTGCTTTTTCACATCCGCAATTTTGGCATTACACAGCGCAGGGATATCTTTGGCTTGAAAGCTCGGCAAGGTTTGGCGCTGTGCTGTTTCAGCCAAAGCCATCTGATTCATCCCTAGGCCCAACATGCACAATGCGGTGAATTTAAAATGTTGCTTTTTCATCATGACTCCAGTTTTATTTAATTTCTATTTCTTCAAATCAATATCTATATACATCCATTCTGCTGGCAGTATGGGATGCTTTTTAAATCCAATCACACGCGGTTGTGCCAAGATATTTCGATAACGCGCGCCAATCACCTGCACAGGCATATACACTTCCAGCAGGCGTGACATTTTGGCGTAGATTGCATCGCGTTCTGGACTCGGTGTCATCTTCTGAGCTTGTTCATATAAGCGGTCATATTCAGGAATTTTGGCACAGCCATTGTTGGTGATTTTGATGTTCTTGCCATAAAACAACTGCATAAAGTTATCTGCATCTGGGTAGTCTGCTATCCATGCTGATGCCTTAAACATGGTTTTACATTGTTTTTCTAATTTCAAAGCTTCAGCAAAAGGCAGAGACTTGGTGGTCATTTTGATTTTGATGCTATCTAAAGTTTTTTTCCAAAACTCGGCCTGTTGTTGACTGCGTAAATTATTACCCGAAAGTGTCATCTCAATCAGCAAAGGTTTGCCATTCGGCTGAGTACGCCAACCATCAGCAGCAACTTTATAGTGATAACGATCTAACAATAAATTTGCTGCTTTGACTGAATAAGGAATGCTACTTCGATAATTGGGATCGTAACCAATGACACCACTTGGAATCGGTGCTTGCAGTTTTTGCGCATCACCTTTTTGTAAAATATTGATATAGTTATCGGCTGAAAAAGCCATCGCCATAGCACGGCGCAGGGCAATTTTATCTTTACTTAAACCGCCAACCACTGGGTTTTGCATATTCCAATAATGATAGTCAATCGAAGGGTCCGTGATCCTTGACAACTGTACGCCTTTCTTAACCAACTCAGGTTTTAGTTTCCCATCTTGTAGGGCCTGAACCGTCAGCTCACCATCAAGGGCAAATAAATCTACTTCATCTTTAATAAATGACAACCATCGAGACTGACCCTCTTCCATCACTTGAATATCAATCACCCCTATTTGTGGCATCTTTTTGCCTTGCATAGCTTTGACGATTTTTTGGTCTTCAGGCGTACTGGCTTTAAAGTTCCAAACAAAACTACGGAAATCAGGATTCGCCTTTAAAATAATCCTTGAACCTGGCGTCCAACGGCTGAGCATATAAGGCCCAGTGCCTATTGGATGCCCCATCACAAAACCCGCTTTGTCACGATATTTTTCGATGACTTCCCGTGCAACTGCACCTGCAGGCTGATGCGCAAGCAACATTGGAAAGTTCTGATCGGGGCTGGTCAGACGAATGACCAAGGTATAACGGTCTGGTGTTTGTAAGCCTGCGATAGGTTGGTCGTAATTGAATTTCCCTGTTTTCTGTGCTTGTTTCAGCAAAGCCTCCATCCCCAAGATTCGCCCATCGAGCAACCAACTGTTGGGTGAACGCAAGCTCGGATCCAGTAAACGCTTAAAGGTATATACATAATCGGCCGAAGTCAGCTCACGCTTTTTACCTTTAAACACGGGGTCAGCAGCAAAATAAATCCCCTTTTGCAAACGAATGGTATAGGTCAATCCATCTGCACTCACCTCAGGTAAAGCCACAGCTGTTCGTGGTACCAATTTCGCAGGTGAGGCCAAATAATCGTAAGTAAATAAAGTTTCAAAAATCGAACCGTTAACATGTGCAGAGTACAAGTCATGCACGCCCGCAGGGTCAAAGCCTGTTTCAGCTACAGGAAAAACATAACGTAAAACTTTTTTCGGGTCGGCAGGACTTTGTGCAAAACTGGAAACTGAACTACTCAGCAGAATGCTGCCTGCCAGAATGCTCAGCCCCCATCGTTTAAATTTCTGATTTAGATTTTTCATTGTGTTCGATATCTCAATTATTTTTTATGGGCTGAATATCAAGATATTGCCAGTTGGTATTCATCATCGGATGGGCTTTAAACCCCTGAACTTGTGGATGTAACAACCAATTTCGAATGCGACTGTTATGAATAATCCATGGATTATCCGCTTCAATTTGGCGACTGAGTTTTTCATAAAATGGTTGTCGCTGAGGTGGTGGGAGTGCCATCGCCTGTATATAAAGTGCATCATAGGCTTTGGACTGGTAGCAACTGAGATTACCCTGCGCCGAATTGGGTCCATACAGCAGTTGAGCAAAGTTTTCCCCTTCAGGATAATCCGCAATCCAAGCCCCACCCCAAACCATATATTTACATTGCATCGCAGCTTTTAAGTTATCGGCAAAGTTACTCACGATAAAATCAGCACGGATACCAATGGCATCTAAATTTTTCTTCCACAGTTCAGACTGAATCACGGAACTGGAACTATTTTCGGTCATAAACTTGAGCGTTAGAGGTTGACCATTGGGTAGGCTGCGATAACCATCTGCCGCTTTTTTATAACCGAAACGATCCAGTAATTTATTCGCCAAGAGCGGGTTATAAGCCACGCTGCTGCGATAGTTGGGATTAAAACCTTGTACCCCCTCAGGTACCAACATTTCAGACTTCACTGCCTGCCCTTTATACAGTTGTTTAATGGCTTCTGCTTGGTTATAGGCCAAACTAATCGCGCGTCTTAATGCAATTTTTTCAAGCCCAAAACCACCAACTGTAGGATCTTGCATATTAAACATGGTGTAGGTGATTTCAGCGTCTTTATTGGGGAAATGCTGAATGCCCTGCTTGACCAGTTCAGGTTTGAGTTGCTTACCATTCAAGGCTTGTGGCACCGCATTGGACGTGAGTTTATCAAAGTCGAGTTGTCCCGATTTAAATGCAAGCCAACGTGACTGCTCTTCTTCAATAATACTGACATTGACTTTACCAATTTGCGGCATTTTTTTGCCTTGCATCTCTTTGGCCAGACGCTTGTCCCAACTCGAACCTGTAGGTTTAAAGTTCCAAATAAAACCACGGTATTTCGGGTTAGCCACCAGCTCAATACGACTCCGCGGTACATATTTACTCAACTGATAAGGTCCTGTCCCCACTGGATGCTGCGCAATTCGATCCCCATAAAACTCCACTACTTCCCGTGCTGTTCCGCCAAATGTGGCATAAGCCAAGATATAGGGAAAGTTATAGTCTGGACGGGTTAATGTGATTTGTAGTGTGTATTTATCAATCGCCTTTAGGCCAGAAATCGTAGCATCATAATTAAACTGACCTGTTTTCTTGGCTTGGGCAACAGCAGCATCTCCACCGACAATCTTGCCTTCAATAAATGAATAAGTCGGCGAGCGATTTTTCGGGTCCATAATCCGCATCATGGAATAAATATAATCCTGCGCAACCAATTCCCGGGGCTTTGCTTTGAATGCCGCGTCATCACTGAAATAAATCTTGGGCTGAATTCTAAACGTATAGACTTTGCCCTCTTGCTCAATTTTTGGCATCGACACTGCGGTATTTGGAACCAATTGAGCAGGACGCGCCAAATAATCGTATTTTAAAAGCGGTTCAAAAATGGCTTGGGCAATACTACCACTATAGAAATTATAAGTTTTAACCGTATCAAAACCATCATCGGGGGCTTCATAGGCAATATTTAATATTTTATTTGGATCCGCAGGTGACTTTGCATAAGCGGAAACACCGAAACCTATCACAAGGGATAAAGCAGCAACCTTAAAATTTTTTGAATTCAAGTCCGTACCTATACACATATTTTTTAAGCCATGTTATCTCATGCAAAGCATGGTCAATTTGTCAGTGTTCTTTCTCCCAACATCACACCGACAAAAAAAAATAAACACAAGCCCATGTTTTATAAATTAAATTTTAGTTTTTAAAAATAAAAAACAACCATGGGTATCTATTCACCACAGCGATAAAGCGAATATCATGCCACGCTCATTTTTTTATGATTCTAATTTAACATTTTGCAGGAAAAATACATGCTTATTAATTAGTTATAAAAATTGCGCTAAAAACACCAAGATACATTTTGCCAATTAGTAGCCATTTTTAAATATTCACTTTACATAAACTGTTGCACAGATTTAATACACCAATGATTCAAATATGAACATTACAAGTTAGAATAAAAAGCCTAATGTTATACATAAGATACTGTTTTAATTTAATTAAAATAAAATACGCGATAGAATTATTTTTTGAATTTTTTATTAAAAATTCAAAAAAAGACGACTCATTTTAGATCATTTATTATATGAATAATCATTTTATGACTATTTTTTAATCTATTTATAAGTAATTTTTTGCCATTTAAAATCCACAATTAATCAAAATGTGGAGAAAAATTACATAAAAGATAACAAAACATAAAATAAAACAATATATTCCAATAACTTAATTCACAGTCTTTTGCATATCACCAAAAGTTGGCATTTGCCTTGCAATCCCCCTGCACAGCAATACCGCTAAATATAGAAAAAGAAGGGTTGAATTTACGATGCAAAAAAACAAACTTGTTCGATCTATGGGGACCCCAACCATCAGCAAATCAATACTTAAACTAAGTACCCTGACTTTAAGTATGATGTGTTTGTCTTTAGCTCATGCAGAAGAAACAGAAAGCTCAGTCTCAGCAGAACCAACTAAAAAAGTTGCCAAAGTGACTGTCACAGGTTCCTCTATCAAAGGGGTCGCAGCTCAAAGTTCTTCACCCATTACCGTCATTAAAGTTGAAGAACTTGCTCAACAAGGTGTTACAACAGCCGAAGAAGCATTAACCAAAATTAGTGCAAACCAAGCCGGTTACAGTACGGCTCAAAACGTAGGTGCAAGTAATACTTCTGGCTCAACTGCAAATTTACGTGGTCTAGGCTCAGACAAAACTTTAGTCTTGTTAAATGGTCGTCGCTTAGCCTATAGCCCATTTAGTACATCCGAAACCAACTTAAATACCATTCCACTGGCAATGGTAGAGCGAATTGAAGTCCTTCGCGATGGTGCCTCTGCGGTCTATGGTGCAGATGCAATTGCAGGGGTGATTAACTTCATCACCAAAAAACAATATGAAGGCTTTGGTATCAGTGGTGGCGCACTTAAGCCAGAAGAAAAAGGCGGAGAAGAATACGATGTCTCTATCTTTGGTGGCTATGGCGATTTAGATGAACAAGGCTTTAACGTTTATGGCGCTGTCAGTTACCAGAAGTCTAAAGAAATTATGGCCAAAGACCGAAAAGTCAGTCGCCGTGGAGGACTTTTACCAGAACTAGGGATTGATGGGAGCTCTGCTAACGGCTTTCCAGCCAACTTTTATGACCCAACCAGTAGCATACAAGCCAATCCTTATGGCAATGCCAACTGTAATAACACACCCAATGTCGTTGCAGATGGTGGCTTATGCTTTTTAAACACCCAAGCCCTGATTGCAATTCAACCAGAAACAGAAGACCTATCTGCGCTTGGACGAGCGACATTTAAGTTGAGTGATCAATTCAACGCGATTGCAGAATATGTATATGCAAAAAATGAAGTCACAACTTCGATTGCACCCGATGTGTATAGCCGATCTGTAACTATTCCGAAAAGTAGCCAATACTACCCAGGAGAAGGTATTACTCCTGCAGTTAATGGCTTAAGTGGTGACCCGTTACAACTCTACCTCCGCTCACAAGCAGGTAATCGTGTTTCTAAGTCAACCAATGAATCGCATCGTATTTTTGCGGGTATTGAAGGCGAAGCTTATGGCTGGAACATCGACAGCGGTGTGACCTATGCTCACGGTAAAGCAAGTGATAGTTTTGTAAGTGGCTACTTAAATAGAAACAAACTTCAAGAGGGTTTGGACAACGGCACCATTAATCCCTTTGGTGCTTCGGCAGATGCAAATGCTTGGAGTT
The DNA here is from genome assembly GCF_055632855.1 of Acinetobacter sp. SW-226. Classification (NCBI taxonomy): domain Bacteria; kingdom Pseudomonadati; phylum Pseudomonadota; class Gammaproteobacteria; order Moraxellales; family Moraxellaceae; genus Acinetobacter; species Acinetobacter sp. SW-226. The sequence goes on from NZ_CM145752.1 coordinate 2,929,130, forward strand.
CATTAGAAGTCAGCGGTACGACCAATGAGGCAACTTTAGATTCAACTACATTTGACTTTACGATCAGCCGTCCTATTTTCACCCTTCCAGCAGGTGATGTCGGCTTTGCCTTTGGAGGGAGCTTTACCACTCAAGATTGGGAAGCGACTGTAAACTCAGATCTTGTACGACTAGTCCCAGGCAGTGGTATTGACCCAGATAAACCCGTCAGTAAAGGTGATCGTGACATTACAGCTGTTTTCTCTGAACTACAAATTCCCATTACTTCCACCTTAGAAGCGCAACTTGCTGCCCGTTACGATGACTACAGCGACTTTGGCGACACCTTCAATCCAAAAGTAGGTTTACGTTGGGAACCATTAAAACAATTAATGTTCCGAAGCACCTACAGTACAGGCTTCCGCGCGCCAAGCTTATATGAAATTAATGCACCACAAAGCCAAACCTACACAGGTGCTAAATACAATGACCCTGTACTTTGCCCAAATGGTATCGACTCAACGCCAACGCAATACAAAACAGAATGTAATACTCAATTTAAGCGCATGCAAGGCGGATCAGCAGACTTACAACCCGAAGAATCAACCACAATAACAGCAGGTTTCGTTTTTGAACCAATCAAAAACCTTGTCTTTACAGCTGACTATTACAATATCGAAATTGATGGCTTAATTGACACCATTAGTGATGCCATGATTTTCCAAAATCCAACAAAGTACGCAGATCGTTTTGTTCGTGATTCAGAAGGTCGTATCCAATATGTTAATACAACACTGGTAAATATGGGGGGGATCAAAACAGAAGGTGTCGATCTTTCCTTAAACTACCTTGCACCTATGACAGCTACAGGACGGTTTGGTTTCGGGATTGATGGTACATATATCATCAAATACGACAAACAAGAAGAAAAAGGTGGTGCATGGGAAGGCAAAGTCGGAACATATGATGACCCTGCTGTACTGCGTTGGAAACACACAGCAAACATTAACTGGAGCTATGAAGACTGGAAACTGGTCTTTGAACAACAATTCTTCCGCGGTTACCACGACCAGAATGCAACAGGCGAAGAAGGCTATGATAACCACAAAGTTTCAGACTATACCCTCTACAACATTGCAGGCACCTATAAAGGTTTCAAAAACTTAGAGCTTACAGGTGGAATTAAAAACTTATTTGATGAAGAGCCTGCAGCATCTAACGTTCTAGATAACTTCCAATACGGCTATGACCCTCGTTACAGCGATCCGACAGGACGTACTTTCTACTTAAGAGGTACGTACAAGTTCTAATCAGACATACACCACAGGTTGAAACACTCAATCTGTGGTGATGTTTTCTCATTCTCAATTTTGGCTAAACACAGACTGCTCTTTTCAACGTGATGTTCACGATTTAAACAGCAAATTTAGCTCGAATTTCAGGAGTAACTATGGGCACAAAGTTTGAAGATTTAGAAAAAAACTCCGCCAAGAAACTGACTGGTATTGGCGTCGTAATTTTCTTACATATCCTTGTTGGCTTAGTGCTAATGGCAGGCTTAGCAAAAGACATCATCAAACCCTCAACCGAACCTGTTGAATTAGTCATTCTGCAAGACAACAAGCCACCTGAGCCAGAGCCACCTAAAGAAATTCCACCAGAGCCCCCTAAAATGGTGGAAAAAGTAGCGCAGCAGCCTGATCCAAAACCAGTTGAAAAAGTCGTGCCTGTACAAAAAACAGTTTCTACACCAGTGTCTAAACCGACTGTAAGCACACCCACTCCAACTGCTGTATCCCCGTCTCCTAGCCCAGAATCCGCACCCGCACCAGTAGCCGTTGCACCTACTCCAACACCGAAACCTGCAGGAGTTACACGTGGAGTATCGGAAGGAGAAGCTGGATGCAAAGCTCCAAGCTATCCACGCGAAGCAGAGATGAGTGGCATTTCTGGCACCGTGCTGATTTCGGTCTTTGTCGATACCAATGGTAAGGCGCAAGAAGTCAAAGTGAAGCGTTCAACAGGTGACCGTACTTTAGACCGTGCGGCAACGAAAGCGTATAGCTTGTGCACATTTAAACCTGCAATGAAAGATGGCGTACCACAAAGTGCTTGGTTCGACATTCCATACGAGTTTGTCCTCGAATAATTGAAAGAAAATCTAGATGAAATAAGGAGTTACACAATGAAAAATTTAAAGAATTTTACCGCAGCAAGCTTGCTTGGAATGAGTGCATTACTTCCGTTACAAACAACATTTGCCGAAGAAACTAAAGCACAAGCAACAGCAGTTACAACAGAAATTGCCAACATTGATAAAGCTGCTGTTCATGTTCCCCCACCACTACCTGAACAAGCATCTTCAACTGTAGAAAAAACACATAACCCTTATGGCTTAGAGGCCATGTGGAAAGAAGGGGATCTCGTTGCAAAAGTGACCCTTTTTATTTTGGTGATTATGTCGATTGGTACATGGTACATCATCATCACCAAATGCTTACAACAAGGAAAAATTCGTAAACAAGGCCAGCATGCTGAAAAAAACTTCTGGGAAGCCACGTCTTTAGACAGTGCAACTGAAGGTTTAGACGATGCAAGCGTGTATCGCTTTATTGCAGAGAAAGGTATTAAGTCGACAAAAAACCACGGAGGCACGTTATTAGAACGGATCGACTTTAATACATGGGTCACCATCTCAATTCAACGCGCTATCGACAAAATTCAAAGCCATTTAAGTGGCGGACTGGCATTTCTTGCAACCGTAGGCTCAACCGCACCTTTCGTAGGTTTATTTGGTACGGTTTGGGGCATTTATCATGCGTTAACGGCCATTGGCGTATCAGGTCAAGCCTCTATTGATAAAGTTGCAGGTCCTGTAGGTGAAGCTTTAATTATGACTGCAATTGGTTTAGCTGTAGCGGTTCCCGCTGTGCTTGGCTACAACTGGTTAACCCGTCGTAATAAAGCTGTAATGGAAGAAGTTCGTACCTTTGGTTCAGATTTACATGCAGTGCTATTAAGTGGTGAAATCAGTACTAATAACCCGATTAACCGTGATATGAAATAAAAAATGAGGAATCAACCATGGGAATGACGGTTAATTCAAATGACAGCGATGATGATGTAATCGGAACCATTAATACCACACCATTGGTTGATATTATGTTGGTTTTACTGATTATTTTCCTCATCACAGTGCCTGTTGCGATTCATACCGTACCAGTCAATTTGCCTGAAGAAAAGAATGTACCCTATGAAACCAAACCTGAAAATATTCAACTTGCTGTAAACAAAAATGGGGATATTTTTTGGAATGAAAACTACATAGCAGATAAAGCAACTCTACTCTCTCGGTTACAGGCGGAGGCACAAAAAAGACCGCAACCTGATGTTCACATTCGTGGTGATCAACTGACGCCATACGATGCGATTGACCAAGTCATTACAACCACACAACAAGCGGGTATTGGCAAAATCGCCTTTGTCACCACACCGCCCTCTTCACCTTAATCAAAGAAGGATTCAGCTATGGGTATGAATGTTGGTTCCAATCAAGATGATGAAGATGTGATGCTCGATGTCAACATGACTCCCCTGATTGATGTCATGTTGGTGTTGTTGATTATGTTCATTATCACAATCCCACTACCAAACAATGCCATTAATATCAATCTACCCAATGGTACACCACCACCGACTCAGGAAAAACCGCCTGAGATTGTCGAATTACGTCTAGATGCTCAAGGCAAAATGTTTTGGAATGAACAACCTGTTGATTCGAAGCAAGCCTTAGAAACACTACTACAAACGGTCGCACAAAAAACAGATCAAGACCAAATTAAGCTAAAAGCTGATCGCGCAACGGAATACAAATACATTGCGATGGTTATGGCGGCAGCTCAACGCCTTGATGTGAAAAAAATTGGAGTTGTAAGTAATCAATAAATAAAAGCATCATAAAAAACCGCTGACCGCGTTTAAGGTCAGCGGTTTTTTATTTTTTATGACTATATAGATGACTTTAACACAGGGATATCCATCCACAACGCCTGTGGAAAATGCTTCGCCAAATAGCCCTTTAAATAAGATGCCGTATCTTTAGAAATGAGTTCATCCTGAGATTCATCATTTAGGTTATAGGCCAAAGCATAGAGCTCTAAACCACGGTTTTTCAATGCTTCTAAACTTAAAAGAGTATGATTAATACTGCCCAAACGCCCCGAACTTACCAAAATCACAGGCAGTTGCTTGGCTACAATATAGTCGATACTGAGTAAATCTGTGGTTAAGGGCACCATCAAGCCACCCGCACCCTCTAATAACACCGCTTCATATTTTTCAGCCAGCTGCTGTGTAGCGCGCTCAATTTTTTCAAAATCAATTTCGCGCCCATCTAGCTTCGTGGCCAAGTGTGGCGATGCTGGATAAGTGAAAATTTCAGGCATGGTCAGCTTGCTTTCATCCTCTGGAAACCAACCCATTCCCATAATTTCACGGTGCTGTTCAATGTCTTCAGAAACATCGACATTGCCCGTTTGTACTAACTTTTGAGTAATGGTTTTCTTGCCTTGTTCATTCCAAAGTTTGGCTAAATAGCCTGTGGTATAGGTTTTCCCAATGCCTGTATCTATTCCACTGATGAAGTAAACTGATCCAGTCATGGCATTCTCCGTGCTATACAATAAATAGGATGATAGCTCAGGCGATAATGAATCAGCCCTGATGCATCCTGTTGTGAAAATTGTTGATAATCTTGATAAAAACGTTCGAGCGAGTGCTTGGTCCAACGAAAGTTAGATGCCGTTGCCGTGACACCTGTGGCTTTTAAATGTTGCAATACCTGTTTCGGTGTCGCAAAGTCTAAGTATTCAATTTGTTCAGACAAATGTAGAACGTCAAAGCCTTGGTTTTGCAACCTTTCCCGTAGTTGATCGAGCTTTAAATAAGCTAAGCCTTGTCCCGTTAAAGTCTTAATTTCTTGTAAATTCCGTTCACCAAAGGTGGAAAAACAAAACAACCCTTGTGCAAGCAGACTGTCATTCGCTTTATGGAAAACAGCATCAAGATCCGTCATCCACTGTAGCGCTGAAGTCGACACAATCAACTCTAAAGCATCAGGAAAATTGAGCCGTTCAATGTCACCCAACAACCAGTCTATATTTGAATAGCCCTGAAAGTGTTGTTGTACCTCTGGATATAAATCATTCAGTAGATAGTGTGAAATTTGGAAATCTTTCAGCAATAAATGGCTTAAATTTCCTGAACCACAACCAATTTCAAACACCCGCTCAAATTGCGTTTTAGCGGCATAATGTTGAATTAAATCAAAAAGCCGTCGTGCAATTTGCTTTTGCACAATCGCATGCTCAGTGTAACTTTGCCCTGCCTGAGCAAAGCGCAATGCGACTTGGGATTTATCAATCTCTGAATTTTTCACGACTCACTCACAACAACTGAATCAACTGATCTAAATCAGTATGGCGAACTTGAGCGGTCAAGGATATACGCAGCCTAGAACTATGCTGCGGCACAGTCGGTGGTCGTACAGGCATAATATAAAAGCCTGCTTGTTGCAAAGCTTTCGCCTTCTCCACCGTTTTGCTCGAATCACCGATGATCACAGGGACAATTTGAGACGTTGAAGGACAAGCAAAACCTTTGGCCTGAACTGCTTGCTGTAGGCGCTGACTGATACTGTGTAAATGCTGACGTGGATTATTTAACTGCAAGACTTGTTGCAAGATAAAGTTACTCCATGCCATGCAGATCGGCGGTTGTGCCGTACTAAAAATCAGTGGGCGCATAGTATTGATGAGATAGTCTCGAATTACAGGATGACAAATCAGATAACCACCAATTGAAGCCATAGCCTTACCCAAAGCACCAACTAAAAAGTCGATCTCATCAATCACTTGGTATTGCTCGGCACAACCCAAACCTTGCTCACCACGCACACCAATACCATGTGCTTCATCGACATAGAGCACGACTTTTTCAAACTGTTTTTTGATGCGGACCAGTTCAGCCAAATCGGTTTCATCACCATCCATACTAAAAATGGACTCGGTCACCACAATGATTCGCTCAAAAGCATCATCGGCATGATACTTCTGCAAAAGTTGGGTTAAATGCGCCAAGTCATTATGACGATAACGTACCAACTTCGCTGTCGATAAACGAATACCATCAATCATGCTGGCATGGATTAATTTATCAGCCAGAATTAAGGTTTTACTGTCCGCTAATGCAGGTAAAATACCAATATTCATGTGATAGCCGCTGTTGAATACCAAAGCAGCTCGACCATGAAAAGCCTGACTTAAGCTAGCCTCAAACTGTTCATATTCAGGAAAATTACCCGTCAATAAACGTGAAGAAGCTGAACTCATCCAGCGCTGAGCATTCGGTGTTTCATCGAAAAACTGCTCTCGTAATTCAATATTTGCAGCCAATCCTAGATAATCATTCGATGCCAAATTCAACATCTCATGATCATGGATTCGAATCATCCGCCCCTGCTGCACATTGGATGTAAACTGACGTAAATTGCCTTGCTGTTTAAGCACATCCAGTTGTGCTGCAAAATGCTCTATATGCTTCATACAACAGACTCCTGCATCTGTACGACTACTTCAACCAGTTGCTCAAGCAAGGTTTTGAGTTCCTGTGGGGTAATCACATAAGGGGGCATCACATAAACCAGTTTTCCAAATGGTCGCACCCAAATACCCCGGCGGACAAACTCCTGTTGTAAGGTCTTCATATCCACATTAAACGTCAGCTCAACCACACCAATAGCACCCAATACACGAACCTCGTGTACATATTCAAGTGACTGCAACGGGGTCAAAGCGGTACGAAGTTGTGTTTCGATGCGTTGAATATTGCTTTGCCAATCTTGTGAGATGAGGAGTTCTGTACTTTTCGCTGCCACCGCACACGCCAAGGGATTGGCCATAAACGTTGGGCCGTGCATAAACACACCCGCTTCGCCTCGACTGATGGTCTCAGCAATATGCTTTGTGGTTAAGGTTGCAGACAAAGTCATATAGCCACCTGTCAAACCTTTACCCATACACATAATGTCAGGTTCGACCTGTGCATGCTCCCAAGCAAAGAGTTTCCCCGTTCGTCCAAAGCCCGTCGCTATTTCATCAAAAATCAGTAAAACACCATATTTTTCACAGAGCAATTTGGCCTGTCGTAAATACTCAGGATGATAAAAACGCATCCCGCCTGCACCCTGAACAATCGGCTCAATAATCAGCGCGGCGATACTTTCATGCTGTGTTGCTAAGGTATTTTCAAGTTCCCGAATGTCCTCTTGATCCCACGCTGCATCAAAGGTAACTTGCGGTGCAGGAACAAAAATACGGTTGGGTAAGCTTGAGCCAAAAATTTGATGCATCCCTGTGACAGGGTCACAGACCGACATCGCATTCCATGTATCACCGTGGTAGCCCGAACGCGGGGTGACAAAATTGGTTTTGCCTTGTTTCCCAAGCGACGTCCAATACTGAACTGCCATCTTTAACGCCACTTCAACTGCAACAGAACCTGAGTCTGCATAGAAAATTTTATCTAAACTTGGCGGGGTAATTTGCAACAGTAATTTGCCCAGTTGAATGGCGGGATCATGACTAAAACCACCAAACATAATATGCGACATGTTTTGCAGTTGATCCGTCACAGCCTGATTCAGTTCAGGATGATTATAGCCATGTATGGTACACCACCACGAAGACATGCCATCAATCAACTGACGACCATCCTCTAGTTCAATGGTTGAACCGAAGGCTTTTTTGACTTTAAAGGTGGGAAGCGGATTGGTCATCGAGGTATAAGGATGCCAAATATGTTCTCGATCAAATGCTAAGTCATCCAACTCAGCATCCAATTTGGCATTGATCTTAGTCATCCTTAACTCCATATCGACTACAGTTACAGCAAAATTTCATTTTGACTGATCTTAAACCTGCGCGCATCAAAAAGAAATTGCGATATTCGCCACTCAGCAAGTTGTTTAATCCATTTTTTGTAAATATTGGCAGATTTGGTCAGTTACTTCATCGGCATGAAAAACTGGAAGCCCATGTGAACCACTTAAAAGCATCACATCTAAAAAATTTGCACCTAAAGCTTTTAAATTATCCATGACTTTGTAGCTAACTAAAAAATCTTGTTTAGCCAACAGATGGAGTTGATGTCCCGTATATTTTTGTAAGATCTCAACCGTATTTAAATACTCTAAACAATTGAGTCCCTGTTTTAACAGATCTAAAGACTGAGGCTGAAGCAAACTTTGCAACTGCAAAAAATCTTGCTTGGTGGTTGCCGTCCCTTGGCACACCATAAATCCAAATTTCTTTAAGGTTGCAATCGCATCTTCTTCGAAGGATTGTTTAAAGTTTTGAAATGTCACTGGACTCATCGCGGTTGGCCAATTTTCATACACCACAAAGCACGGATTTGAAGCCAAAGTGATTAATACTTTTTGCTGTTGATACTGCTTTTCCACAGCCTCAACCAATAAAGTCGCCAGTTGCCCCCCCAAAGACCAACCGATCAAGACATCAAAGTCTTTGGCTTGTTCAGCATGTTGCTGCAACACCTGTGCGTCCAATCCATTAAAAATATTGATCAGCTCAACCGTATGCCCTTGGTGTTGCAAAGCATGAGCCAAAGGTTGTAGTAACTTGGTCCCACCACCCCAGCCTGTGATGAGTAAAATACGTTGATTCAATGCCGACTCTAAAACTGTAAATTTCAAACAGTATGAAACCTCAGACTCCATTGCAAAGCAAGCCTTTTGAATAAGCACTAAATCGAACTGAAGAAGTTCAGAGTTGGATCTGAGAATATCAGCCCTTTAGCGCCTTAAAATTTGCTAAGATCAAGTCAATACTTTTCAGGACAGCCTACATCATGAAAATAATGCAAATGGCAACGATTAGCTTAATTTCGCTGGGTAGTTTCTGTGCCATCAGTAATGCCACTTATGCAGCACCGGCTTTTTCAAGCGCTTCATCAGAGCAAAAGCAGTGGGTGGGTAAGCCAGCTCCGAGTTTTAAGTTACAAGATCAAAATGCCAAATGGCATGAGCTCAAACAATATCAAGGCAAGTGGGTCGTTCTCTATTTTTATCCGAAGGATGACTCACCAGGTTGCACACAAGAAGCCAATCAGTTCAAAGCACTCTACCCACAATTTAGCAAAAATAATGCCGTGGTTTTAGGCGTAAGTCTGGATGACGTACAGTCACATCAAAAATTTTCGAAAAAGTTAGGGCTGAATTTCCCTATTTTGGCTGATAACAATCATCAACTGGCCAATCAGCTCGGCATTGTACGGAACTTAGGTATCGCTAAAATTGCGAAACGTGAAACCTTTCTGATCGACCCACAAGGTACGGTGGTCTATCACTACAGTAGTGTGAATACCCAAACCCATGCGGGACAAGTATTGGCAGATATTCAAAAGTTCTCTAAAAAATAACCCCTACAAAAAAGCCTTCGAACATTGATTCGAAGGCTTTTTTGATTTCTTACCATATAAATGCAACTGCCATCTTTACATAAAATGGCTCGCATCTCTTACATCTGAGACTGAATATAGTTTTGTAGACCAATCAACTCGATTAAACGTAATTGTTTTTCTAACCAATAAGTATGGTCTTCTTCAGTATCTGACATTTGTTGACGTAACATGTCACGGGTAATGTAATCACCCTTTTCTTCACACAATTTTACGCCTTGCGCTAATTTTTCACGTACATGATATTCGAGCTTTAAATCGGCTTTTAAGCATGAAACCACATCTTCACCAATTTCAACATCATCGCGTTGCATATTCGGTGTGCCTTCCAAAAACAAAACCCGGCGAATAATCGCATCCGCATGTTGTGCTTCTTCTTGCATTTCATGATCAATACGTTCAAAGATTTTGCTTAAGCCCCAATCTTCATACATACGTGAATGAATCAGATATTGATCGCGTGCAGCCAATTCTCCACCGATCAACATATTTAAGTAGTCTACGACTTCAGGATTGCCACGCATTTCAAAATCTCCAATCTTTAATGCAACCATTATGGACACATTTAATTCACTTTGCAAAACTTAAATTATGTAAGTTCATGATTTTTATAAAATTAAAATGAGAAACATACGCATTTGCAGTATGAATTATCAAAATAATAGTTATAAAATAAGCCTTTGCAAAAATTGATCCCTTTTGCAAAGGCTTTTTCAGCTTAAATAGCCCTCTGCTTTATTTTGTAACCATTAAAAATGCTTCTTATTTCAACCACCAAACACATTGAAAAAGACTCACTTGGATGAAGCAACAGACCAAATTGAACCTACTTCTGCGGACTGTACACGCGCTTGTGCTTGACGATAAAACCGTAAAAATAGCCCCGCAAAAAGAATGGAAAATACATCAATCCACCATAAATAGGAAAAAGATGACCATAAACCAATCTCGGGCAACAGCAAAGCAAGCATTGAGGTTAAAGGCAACAGCAATAAAGTCACTGCAATAAAGAGTAACAATGTAGGCAAAGCCCTTGCAGCACCAAGTACAAAACTAAGAATGAGGCTAAAGATAAAAATTGCATAATAGATATACATAAACCATGCATTGATGCTGTGTAGTTCAGGACTGAGGACATAAGCCCAACGCCCAATCAACATACTCATAAAAATGCCAAGGACTGTTCCTAAACATGACCCTATGGTTAAGTTTGCAATGAATTGCACATCCTTGCGCTGTGCAGGTGGTGCTAAATTCGGATTTTTTTGTCGCTTTACACGCGATTCAATCCATAGAATATTGCCTGAATAAAATAAAAATGCCCCGCCCATCCCCAAGGCCAAATACAACCACCGAGTAAAATCTCCACCATAGTTGCCAAAGTGCAAACTGAACATAGATCGAATCAGTTGATCTAGAGCTGAACTCTGGGTATTTAAATTGACCGTACTATAAGGTGCGGGCTGATAAGGATTGAAAAACATCACATCGAAGTTGTCACCGCGTAACATCTGGTCAGGGCTGTATAAACTCACACGGGCGGATGCCTTCGCGGGCTGGTCGAGATTGTTAAAACTTACAGACGAAACCTCATAGCCCTGTGCTTGTTGCTGGACCTGCAAGAGTATTTTTTCAACATCCAATGGAGGGACTGGTTCTACAATCTGCACCGCAGCAGGACGCTCAAACAATGGTTTGCCTTTTGCGACCAGTTGCCCTAAACCATCATAAAAGAGATCATGAAATGCAAAAACAATCACCGTTACACTAATCAAAATATGAAATGGTAAACTGGTAATGCCAATCACATTGTGTGCATCAAGCCAAAAGCGTTTTTTGTTCTTGCCTTGCCGTATCGCAAAATAGTCTTTGACCAACGTTGGCAAGAGAACGATCAGGCCAGTCATCAGCGCTAAAAAATATAAGACAGATACCACACCCATGACATAAACACCGAGCGTATGGTGCCCAAGCATGCCCGGAATGCCTGCTGTTTCATGTAGTTGTTCAATCAACCAACCCAGTTTGGATAGGTTTTCCTGTTCAACCTGTAAACTGCCATCTGGTTTCAGTGTCGCCAACATTGCACTTTGATCGGTATCAAAGTCATGATCATCATGCGCTTGACTTTGCGCAGGTTGCCACTGGATCGGGGCATGATGAAACTCTTTAGAGTTTAAATTGATCTGAAAGCTTTTTTGCGCTTCAGGATAGCGCTGCTGTACCTGTGACACCAAATCATTGTACTGATGCAATTCAACCGTATGTAAACTTTGTTGTGGTGGTGTTGCCCACTTACTCAAATCATGCTGGAACATACTTAGCCCACCTGCAAAAAAGCAGATGAACAAGAGAATACCCGCGCAAATCCCGACCCATGTATGTAACTCTTTGGCAAGTCGGAGAATATCTGTACGTACCTTCATACCCTATTCCCCTCTAAGCCAAAACACGAGTGCGTAAGCCACGACATTGAAAAACATATAAATTACAATAGACTGCCAACCACGTGGAATAAAATAGGCCACGAAAAAGAGTGGTAACCAAATCCACGGAATCGACCACATCCCTAACTGCGGCGCAAGGCCACGATGCTCAGATTGAAGTCCCCACATCGTGATTAATGCAGCTAAAGCGAAAGCTAGACTAAGTCCAAGAACTGCACCCGCAAAGCTTTTCGTCCACCAGTCAGGTTGTATCTTTTGATCGCGTAGCAACGTCATGCGTCAAAGCCCCATGTAATAAAGGAAGAAATGGTAGTGCTGACCACAACACCAATGGAATCAGTAACCACATCAACACTGCTACCAGTTTTGGTAATACCGACAGTAAAAGAACCAATGCCAAAACAAGACCTGTAAGTCCGACCCAGCGGTACTTTTTCGCCACAGCCTGCTTGAGTACAGTTTGATTAGCATGGGTCAAATACAGCAGGACACAACCACTACAGCACAGGAGTAAACCGAGAAATTTAATCATTGCTTTCAACTTAAATGAGGCAGCATTCAGACATAAAAAAGCCCACTGCATCGCAATGGGCTAATCTCAAAAATTAGAAATCGAAAGTGACACCAAGTTTATAGGTACGACCAGCACCTAAAATGGCATAGTTACTACCAAAGACTCCTGACCAATATTTTTCATCGGTTAAGTTATTTACATTGGCTCTAAATGTTGTATTTACACCACCAATTTTTGTCGCATATTTAGCCCCCAAATCCAAAATCGTGTAATCAGGCAACTCTAAACTATTATCCGTATTTAAGTATTGTTCACTCACATAAGATGCACGAGCATTTACACTCAAACCGTCAACGACAGGAATTTTATAGTCCATACCCAAACCAGCAGTAAAATCAGGTGTACCAATTACAGTATTACCTACTTGAGATGCTGTCCCCGATTTAACATATTCAGCATCAATATAAGCTAAGTTCGCCATCAAACTTAAATCTTCTGTTAGCTGTCCCGCTGTTGAAAACTCGATACCACGAGACCGTGTCTCAGCATCATCTTTAACAGCCTTAGTTACAGTGTCCTGATAAACCTCAGGCTTTTCAATTTGGTAAAGCGCTAAAGTATTGAGCCAAGAACCCACTTGGTATTTAGTCCCTAGTTCATATTGCTTGGTTTGATAAGGGGCTAATGTCTCCCCCTTATTTGTTGCAGTTGGATAGGTAATATCTGAAACTGTTACCCCTTCAGATAGTCCTTCGACATAACTTGCATAGAAAGATAGGTCCTCACCAAATGGTTTAACGACGAGACCTAAGCTTGGGGAAAGTTTATCTGATGAATATTTCGTCTTTTTATATAAATTTTTCGTGTCAATATCTTGGTACCGAGCACCTAAAATGACTTGTAATTTATCGTCTAACATCGACATTTGATCAGTTAATGTATAGCTGACATAGCGGTTATCGGCATAAGGTACAATAGTTGGATATGACGTAGGCATTTGTTCAGATGCATCTACAATTGGGTTATAAAGGTTAGTATTAAACGCATTTGATGTTGCTGCTGAATGTTGCCAATAATTACGTGTCAGATAATCTGCGCGTAAGCCAAGTGTATGTTGGATGGCACCTGTATCAAACTTACCTTCTAGCCCAAGATTAGCTGCGACAGCATGTTCTTGATAACCCACTCGATAATACTGTGAACTTGCGGCACCTGTAGTCGCATTTTGCACAATCATCCGTGTGCCAAAAATATGTCCAGAATATTCTTTTTCTGTATATCCTGCTCCCCCAAATACTTTTAAATCAGGGCTAAATTTATATTCGCCTGATACTCCTAAGTATTGACTACTTTGCTCACCGTGAATGTTTGGGAAGAAATTACTATCCCCACTCGGAGCCGCAATAACCTGTTTGATTGTACCCATACTTACCATAACAGGTGAACCATTATCACGCTTATCTCGTACCGCATAAGCGTCAAAGTTTAGTTTTAACTTATCCGTTGTATAGTCAAGTGCCACGACCCCTGTTGAATTTGTATCATCCATCCCATCAATGATATGTTCACCTTGCCCATAAGAGCCACCGACACGTACACCAAATTCCTTGTTATTACCTAAACGTCTTGCAACATCAAAGCCTGATTTATAGTAACCATCGTCTTCATAGCTTGCACTTACACGTGTCAGATCTTGATTAGCGCGCTTTGTTTGCGCCATGACCACACCACCAACACTCCCAGCTGGTGCCATGCCCGCCACTAAAGCATTAGGACCTTTAAGAACAGTGACTGAATCAATAATATCTGTTGGAATACGTCCAGTTGGCGCCATGCCATATAGACCATTAATATTGTAGTCTTCAAAACCTACAGAGAAACCACGGATCTGAATGTTTTCATTTAAATGACCTGAATTGGTCGTTTCACGAATACTCGGATCATTTTTAAGAACTTCAGAAACCGTCGCAGCTTGATTATCAGAAATTGTTTTTGCAGTATATGTAGTGACACTAAAAGGAGTATCAATGACAGACTTATTACCCAAGGCGCCTAACTTAGCTTCTTTGGCTAACTTACCATCTGCATAGTTTTGTTGTTGTGCCTGCGCTTCTGATTTTAAGGCAGGTAAAATCGAAACCTCTTCCTCAGCAAAGGCAAGCTGAAAACAGCCACCTCCCATCATTAAAATAGCAACAGAACTTGCAAGAATTTTTTTTGAAAAGGTTTTCATTTGAAACAACGCTTAAACTAAATGATAATGATTATTATATACACAATGTAAATAATTATTAATTGAATTTTCTCGTTTGACTTATTTATTTGATCTAAAATATAAATTTAGGATTTTTTCAATAAACCCTATATATATTGAATTAAATTGAGTGAACTATCGTAAAATAACGAATAAGTCAGTCATCAGTTCGGTACTGAAGCAAAGACTTTCCCTGCATTCACGTTTACACTAAGCCTATACTTAAAACAACAACGGTTGATCTATGACAAATTTAGCAACACAAGCGCCTGTACTGGTCACAGGTGCATCGGGTTATATTGCCAGTTGGGTGATTCAAAAATTATTAGCCCAAGGTTATACCGTTCATGCCACTGTACGTGACCTGAACAAAACCCAAAGCTTCGCACATTTATCTCAAATTGCAGAAAGCAGTGCAGGAACACTGAAACTATTTAAAGCCAATTTACTCGAACCCAATTCCTTTAAAGAAGCGATGCAAGGTTGTGAAATTGTCTTTCATATGGCCTCTCCTTTCGTCGTCACCAACTATAAAGATGCAGTGAAAGACATCATTGAACCTGCTGTTTTGGGTACAGAAAATGTCTTAAACACCGTCAATGAAACTGAGTCCGTTAAACGTGTCATTGTTACGTCGAGTATTGCATCGACCTATGGTGATGCGATTGATATTTTAAAAACGGACCATAATACTTTTGATGAAAGTCACTGGAACACCAGTAGTTCTGAGACCCATCAGCCTTATCCATATTCTAAAGTGATGGCTGAGCGTAAAGCTTGGGCAATGGCTGAGGCACAAGATCGTTGGCAGTTGGTCTGCATTAACCCTGCGTTGGTCTTTGGTCGTTCATTGACACCAAATACACAGTCAGGTTCGATTGAGGTCTTACAACAGTTTACCAATGGCTTGACTTTAGCAGGTGTCCCACCCATGTGGAATGGTGTGGTCGATGTTCAAGATGTTGCTGAAGCGCACTTACAAGCAGCATTCAACCCAAAAGCAACAGGTCGTTACATCGTCAGTGGTGGAACTTTAAGTCTGCTTGAAATCGGTCAATTGCTTAAAGCTCATTTTGGTTGGAAATTTCCATTTCCACGAAATGAACTGCCCAAAGCAGCCTTTAAGGTGATTGGTCCATTCATTGGCTTTAGCCGCGAGTTTGTTGAGTTGAATATGGGTTATCCGATTTATTTTGATGCGAACAAGAGCCAAAAAGAATTGGGTTTAAAATACCGAGATGTCAAAGAGAGTCTCGTTGAGCACTTTCAACAATTGCTCGATGACGGTGTTATCAAGCAATATATTCCTTGAAATAAATTACATGAATTTGACTTAAATATTCCTCCAGCTCATTGAAAAGCAATGATCTTGGCGGAGTCTTATCAAGTTCTCACCCCATTTCATCATTAGCCTGCAGCTGGCCCTACTTTTGTTTTGGCAAAAGTAGGCAAAACCATGCTCATCTGCAAAACCTGACCACTTTTTGATGTATCAGAAATATGTCGCAGAAACATTATCTTATTTACACCACGCAGGTTGCAGATGACGTTTTCGAGTATCATATTTCTGATTTAATCTGAGTCAACAATCTAAGCCTCTAACTGACCATAATCTTTCATTAGTTGAATAAACTCAGCTTCATTAATCACAGCAATCCCAAGCTTCTCCGCTTTATCCAGCTTTGAACCAGCTTTTTCACCTGCAACGACACACTTGGTTTTACTCGACACACTACCACTGACACGTGCACCTAGTGCTTGCAAGAGCTGTGTTGCTTCATCACGCCCCATCGTACTGAGTGTCCCTGTCACGACCCAACTTTCACCGTTTAAAGGTTGGCGACTTGGTGCCACAGGCGCGTCCCAGTGAATACCTGCCGCCAATAATCGGTCCAAAACTTCAAGGTTATGCGGTGCTTGAAAAAAGTCGACAATCCACTCTGCCGTGATATCCCCCACATCTGGAGTTTTCTTTAAAGCTTCAATGTCTGCGACACGTAGCGCATCTAAAGTTTGGAAGGTATTGGCTAACATACGCGCTGTGGTTTCACCTACCCCACGAATCCCCAGCGCATAAATAAATGCAGCCAAAGTCGTTTTCTTGCTATTTTCAATCGAATCAATCAAGTTCTGAACGGACTTCTCACCCATTTTTTCAATGGTTAATAGTTTTTCTCGGTGCTCGTGTAGGTGATAAATATCAGCCACATCTTTAAGCAAATCAAGATGTAACAGTGATTCGACCCAACGATCCCCCAAACCTTCAATATCGAGAGCTTTACGGGATACGAAGTGGCGAATTGCCTCGATACGCTGTGCAGCACAATACAAACCACCAGAGCAACGTGCTAAAGCTTCACCTTCGGGCATTACCACAGGCGATTCACACACGGGGCATTGGCTCGGGAGTTCAACTTCAGTGGCATCAACAGGGCGGAACTCAGGCCACACTTTTTCCACTTTGGGAATCACATCACCACTACGGTAAACACTGACAGTATCGCCAATTCGCACATCTAGGCGGTGAATTTCCCCAATATTATGCAAGGTGACATTTGAAACGGTCACACCACCCACAGCAACAGGATTCAACCGCGCCACAGGGGTCAATGTACCTGTACGCCCGACTTGCCAGTCAATATGTTCAACCGTGGTAAGCGCAGCCACCGCAGGGAATTTATACGCCGTTGCCCAACGCGGTTCACGACTTAAAAAGCCTAGCTGTTGCTGTTGTTTAAGGCTGTTGACCTTAATCACCATGCCATCAATTTCCACACTCAATTGTGGTCGTTCCGCATTGATTTGCTCATAAACAGCTTGAACTTCTTGAATGCTATCGCAGACAAAATGACGCTCACCGACTGCAAAACCAAACTGTTGCAACCACTCTAGACTTTCCGACATGGTGCTTTGACCATGATTGGGTTCACACTGCGCAATACCATAAGCATAAAATGCAAGTGGACGTGCAGCCGCAATGTTCGGGTCTAACTGACGTAGACTTCCCGCTGCGGCATTCCGTGGATTGGCAAAAGTCTTTTCACCTTTGGCTTCATTTTCTGCATTGAGCTTTTCAAAACCTGCTTTAGGCATCAAAACTTCGCCACGAACTTCCAGTAATGTAGGTACTTCGCCCTGATCTGTGCTCAACACCTTCGGCAAGTTACGAATGGTTTTGACGTTTTGGGTAATGTCTTCCCCTGTTTCACCATCACCACGCGTTACCCCACGCACCAGCACACCCTGTTCATACCACAGTGAAATGGCAAGACCATCAAACTTCAGTTCGACATCATATTGAATGGTTTGATTCGGCAAACGTTCTTCTGCACGGCGCGCAAAGGCAAAGAGTTCTTCTTGATTAAACACATTACCCAAGGACAGCATCGGTACCACATGAGTCACGCTCGTAAACTTCGCCAAAGGTTTAGCACCCACTTTATTGATCGGGCTATCTGGCTGAATACACTCAGGGTGTTGTTCTTCTAAAGCTTTCAATTGATGAAAAAGCTGATCATATTCACTGTCTAAAATGGTCGGCTGATCCATCACATAATAAGCATGATTATGCTGTGCCAAAATTTGGATCAGTTGACGCATTTGCGCAACGACAGTCGAAGTTTGAGTCATAATTTCACCATAAAAAAGGGCGGTCTTTGTTCCGCCCTAAAAATTGTATTTCTGCTGTCTATTATAGAAATCGTTATCGTTGCTTTCAATCAGATTAAGCGTCGATTGCTTGTCCAGCACGGTAATCAATCGCCAAGTGGCGCCAATGCTCACGCAGTTGGGGCGTGAACTCTTGATTATTTTGGTCATAAACCGTTCCATCTATTTCACGGGCAATCAAACGTGAAATACTGTCCATGGTGTCAAAGGCATTTTGGACATCGCGGTGTGGTAAGGCCAAGAAAAAGGCCAAGCCTTTAATTGGATCGGTCGACAAATTTTCCAAGTCAAAACCATCCATACCTGTATCGGTAATTTGCAAAACAGAGAACAGCAACTTGGTTCCATCTTCGTTATAGCGATGGAAACATGACATTTCGCCAAAACGTAAACCATACTTCATTAAAACTTTTAAGGTTTTCTCACCAGACAATGCACGACGTTCAGGATAAACATTCAGGGCAATAAACGATTCTGCTGTGGCTAAGGCACTTTCATCATCAACAATTTTTTGCTCATACAAATGTGCATCTAAAATACTACTTTCATCGTCAAACTCTGAAATTTCGGCTTTTTCAACGTTGGCATTTAAACTAAATTCAGCTTTATCAGCCTTCGCTTGGTCATCGACAAGCGCTGAGGTTGTACTTTCAGTCGTTGATTCTGTTGCAGTATTTTCAGGAGTGGCTGAGTCTACTGCTTTATTTTCTATGTCAGCTGATGCCACTAAACTTGGTTCAGCATCAGTATTCTCGACTACACTATCTGCATCTAAAGCCTTTGGTTCAGCTTTTCCCGCTATTGTTGCATCGACTGGAGCATCACTTAAAATCGGCTCTTTACGCTCTGCAGGTTCCGCGACCACCGTTTGCAGTTGGTCACGGACATGACGTGGAATAATCGGTTTTTGACTATCTTCATCAATATGCAAAGTCGAATCTAGCGATGGTGCGGCATCTGTCGGCTTTCGGAAAATCATTCTGATGCCAAGCAGCATAATAATCACTGCTATGACGATACCAATAATTGTTGTGTATTCCATCTTATTAGGCCTCCGCGACTAAACCGTATTCTTTTGCCTGTTCTAAATTTACAGTCACTAATTTTGATGTTCCCGGTTCAGGCATCGTAACACCTAACAAGTCGGTCGCCATCGTCATTGCGAGTTTATTATGGGTAATGTAAATGAATTGCACCTGTTCAGAAAGCTCTTTTACAAGATTACAAAATCTTCCCACGTTTGCATCATCCAGAGGTGCATCAACTTCATCCAAAACACAAAATGGTGATGGATTAAGACGGAAAATCGCAAACACCAAGGCCAATGCTGTCAGGGCTTTTTCTCCGCCTGAAAGTAGTGCCAATGAGCTGTTGCGTTTGCCCGGTGGACGGGCCATCAGTTTTACCCCAGACTGCCAGTCATCTTCTAAAGTTAGACTCGCCTCCCCACCATTAAACACTTTCGGGAACAAATCTTGTAGTTCAGCATTGACCCGATCAAAAGTAGTCATAAACAGTTTGCGGGTTTCTTGGTCAATACTTTTCATTGCAGCACGCAACTGTTCAACGGTATTTTCCAAATCTTGAATTTGATGACTCAATTCTTCAAAACGTTTAGACACTTCTTCATATTCTTCTGAAGCTGCCAAATTCACTGCACCCAATTTCTCAAACTGCTGCTGTGCTTTTTCTAGAACTTGTTGATGGCTACTGATCTCAATGTTCAAACCCTCAATAGCTTCAACATTCATCTCTTTCAGCTGTTCAGAATAATGTTGTAAGTCTGACTTTGCAGCTTGCCACGCCAAACGTTTTTCTTCTAACTGAGTTCTCAGCTTTTCATCTTGTTGCTGATGCTGATGACGTTGTTCGGTCAAACTCTGCTGACGCTCTTGCACCGCATTCAGCTCAACTTGCCATTCAGACCATGTTTTTTGTAACTTTTCAGTGATCTGTGCTTGTTCACTAAACTGGCTTTCTAAGGCAGGTAGCTCCAGTTGTACAGGGTCAATAAACTTTTTGGCCTGTTCCATCTGCGACAAAATTTGCTGATACTGTGCTTTTAAAAAAGTACGGTCTTTTTCTAACAGTTCAATCTGCTGTGTGGTTTGCACTGCCTGACGACGTACCATTTCAAGTGCTTGCCAAACCTGCTGTGCCTGCTGCTGGCTGTCATCCAGTTGCTCAGTCAAAGACTCCACTTGGAACTGCATGGTTTTGTAGTTAGGCAAGTTTTGCTCAAGCTTAATATTCAATGCATGCAGATCAATCTCCAAATCATCTTTTTGCATGGCATCTTCTTCGAGTTGACTGTCTAACTGTGCCAGTTGATTGGCCAATTGTTGTTTTTGCACTTCAAAGGCTTGGTTGGTACTTTGTACTTTGGCGATATTCAAGTCAATCTGCTGGGTTGCCTGAACTTCTTTTTTCAATAGCTGTTGATCCGCTTTTAACTGCTCATCTACTGCTTGAACTTGAGTACGAAGTTCTGTGGTTTTCGTTTCAAGCTGAGTCAGAAGTCCTGTTTTTTCAGCAAGACTCTGTTCAATTTCATCTAAACGAATTCGATGACTGAGTGCCCCCTGTCCAGCTTGGCTCGCTTCGTCATAATCCAGACCAATCACCCAGTCCACACCAACATGATAACCGTCTAAACTTAGAAGAGACTGACCATCTTTCAATTGCTTTTGCAAAGCGAGGGCTTGTTTTAAGTTGGTGGTCACCCCCACCTGCTGCCACAAAGAGGACTGCGGTGATTCAATCCAACTGGCTAGGCTATCACAACCTGCAATTTCGATCAGTTCAACATGTGGCTGAGGCGTTAACTGACGTGCAACCGCATCGGTGAATGCATCGCTGTTGTCCAAACAATGCGCTGAAAGCCATTTGGCTAAGAATTTTTCGACCAGCGCGGCATGGGTTTTAGCCGCATCTTTAAGCTTCAGCACATGCATCAACTGTGGATGATCACTATTTTTTAAGGCACTGACTTTAACCAACAGCTGCTTTAAATGCTTCTGCTCTGCACTTAAGACCTGTATATCTGCTTTGTGCTGATTCAACTCAGTTTGAGCAGCTTGGTGCTGAATACGCAAATCATCCAGCTGTAACTGCACCTCAATGATACTTTGCTCACGTTGTAACTGTTGTGCTTCGGCATCTTGCTTGGCATGCAACAATTGGTCTATCGCATCCAACTGGCTTTGGTTTTGAATTTGCGCCGCTTGCTGCTCTAAAATTTGCTTTTGTTGTTCAAAGCGTAAAATGTTTTTGGCCAACTGTTCACTTTGCGTCAACATTTGCGTTTTTTGTTGCTGTTGCTTTTCAACCAAACTTTTGACTTGTTCAAACTGTTGAAGCAATTGTTGCTGCTGTGCTTTTAAATCCGTTAAGCCTTGGCTTTGCTGTTGGTTTTGACTTTCTTGCTGTTGTAACTGTTCGGTATGAAGCTCATTTTGTTCGTGCAAACTTTCCAGTTGTAACTCGATCAACTGCATACGTTCTTTGGTTTGTGCCTTCTGCTGTTCAAGCTGTGCCAAAGTCGTCGTATTTTGCTGGAACAAGCTCTGCTTTTGTTCCAAAGTCATTTTCAACTCAGCCAGCTTTTTCTCGGCCTGTTGCCACTCACTCTGTAGGGGCGTGGACTGCTGAATCAGGCGTTGAAATAGCTCACTGGTTGAAGTCAAATCATGCTCTAAAGTGGTTAACTCTGAACGGACTAACTTGAACTGATCGCCCAAATCATTCATGTGCAGCGTATATTCTTGCTGTAAACGGCTGCTTTGTTCACATTGAAAAGATAAAACTTCGACTTTAATGGTGCGAATTTGGCTTTCCAGTGTTTTATATTGAATCGCGGTTTCAGCCTGACGTTTTAAAGTTTTTAACTGTGATCTTAACTCAGAGGCAATATCTTCTAAACGCGATAAGTTTTGCGTGGTGTGATCCAAATGCAATAAAGTTTCACGGCGACGTGCTTGATAACGCGAAACCCCTGCAGCTTCCTCAATAAAAACCCGCATTTCTTCAGGTTTCGCATCGACCAAACGGTTGATCATGCCCTGTTCAATAATCGAATAAGAACGTGGCCCTAAACCTGTGCCCAAGAATATATCGGTAATATCCCGACGACGGCATTTGGTGCCATTTAAAAAGTATTCAGACTTGCCATCTCGGTTAACCTGACGTTTAACTGCCAGTTCGGTATAGGCATTATAACTACCACCTAACTTGCCATAGGTATTGTCAAAACGCAGTTCGACACTTGCGACACTAACGGGCTTGCGCTTTGCCGTGCCCGTAAAAATGACATCCTGCATGCTACCGCCACGCAGTTGGCGAGCACTAGATTCGCCCATGACCCAACGGATCGCGTCGATTACATTGGATTTACCACAACCATTCGGCCCAACCACTGCGGTACGGCTATCTTTAAAGTGTAAGGTAGTACTGTCGGCAAAAGATTTGAAGCCGGAAAGTTTTAAACTGCTTAAACGCATAATGTCCTGACTAACGTCGTGAGCGTCTCGCCCACGCAAGTTCAATTTGTTTCATTCGGGTCAGAGATTCCAACACCAAGTTACGTAAGTGTCGACAAAAATCTTCCATAAATAAAGTAGCTTGTTGTGATTTTCTGATTAAAACCGCATCAGTCACTAGTTTAAATAAATCATAAGATTCTTGTAACTCTCTACGTGAAGTATTTAAGGTTAAAAAATAGCTTCGACGTATCGAGGGTAATAGCTCTTGATAGAACTTCATTAGATAAGGATTGCCCACCATTTCATGCTGGCGCGCCAAACCTTCAAAAATTAAATCATAAAATTTTTCGATACTGCCTTGTTTCAACTGGTTGCTCAATTCATCCAATAACAATTGCAAACGTTCCGCTTCATAGCTACGCCATGTCTCCGCAATACGTTGCACAATTTGCCCCAAAAGCAGGCTGCTGGTATCAAACAAGGCGCGCACTTGTTGGGCTGACATTTCTGAGACAATCGCGCCACGGCGCGGATAAATTTCAATCAGATGGGTACGTTCAAGCAATAACAAAGCTTCACGCACAGAACCGCGACTCACATCCAGTTCTGCGGCAATACGTAATTCTTGTATGCGCTCACCTTCAACCAACTCACCGCGAATAATTTGTTCACTGATGTGCTTGGCAATTTGTTCGGACAAACTCTCTGTATCATGTGCTTGCATACTGTTCCTAACTTGTTTTTATAAGATGCAATCCATGGTCTTTAGTGACCTATTTTTAAGTTTTACCTGAGATTAAACGGTAAACACCATGTCATTGTCAGACAATTTTACCGTCTATAATGCCAATGAAAATCAAGCTAGACAAGATTTTCGCGCTTATTTAAGAACTAAAACCTTGATAAATAAAATATAGCCCAACAACAATTAATAACCCCGCAAAACACTTTTTCAACATCGCTGGCGACAAATGGTGCGCTACTTTTGCACCAAACTTGGCAGTAATGAAGCTCATCATCGCAATCCCGAAAAAGGCGTAGACATGAATATAACCAATGGTATTCGGTACATTGACCTCAGCTCGATGACCAAACCACATAAAACCCAAAGCACCAGCTACTGCAATAGGTAAGCCACAAGCTGCAGATGTCGCCACTGCTTTTTGCATAACGACCCCGTGCCGGTTTAAGTACGGCACTGTCAAACTTCCACCACCAATACCAAAAATCGCGGAAGCCACACCAATACCTGCTCCAGCAAATAACTGTCGTCCTGTTGAAGGTAACTGACGCGATGGATCGACCTCGACATGTGCGCCACTAAACATTTTGTACGCCACCCAAACAGCAAAGAAACCAATGAGCAGTTGTAAGCCATGTCCCGACATATAGTCAGCAATGCCTGCACCTAAAAATGCCCCCACAACCAACCCAGGAGCTAAATTACGAAATACCGACCACAACACTGCTCCCCGTTTATGGTGCGCACTCACGGAGCTCATTGAAGTGACAATAATTGTGGCCAACGAAGTTCCCACTGCCATATGCATAATGACACTCGGGTCATAGTTTAGATGAGTAAACACCACATATAAAATCGGGATGATAATGAGTCCACCACCGACCCCAAATAGCCCCGCAGCAAAACCAGCGATTGCGCCAATCAGTAAATATATGATTAACTCCATGATCATTTTTCACTTTTCTCAGATTCATATGGATTTAGAGACACGCCAATTACAACAACTTCTCGCTGAAGCACAGCAACTCCCTGAAGTTTTATTGCTAAAACCAGTTACCACATCCACCAATGATGATGTGCGAGAGATTGCACAAAAAGGGATTCAGAGTGTTTTAGTGTGTAGCACACGGCAAACACACGGCCGTGGACAACGCCAACGACAATGGGTGTCCCCAGAAGGAAACATCTATTTAAGCACATTGTTACAAAGCAAAGCACCTATAGATGGGCGCTTGGCTTTAGAAGTTGCGCTCAATATTTTACAAATGCCGAGCTTACAAGGTTTAGCTTTGCAAGTGAAATGGCCAAATGACCTATATAGTGCACAAGGCAAATGGGGCGGAATTTTAGTTGAACCGCTATCGAGCCACCAAGCGATCATTGGGGTGGGCATCAATATCAATCAAGTCGAAGATACCCAGCTCGATCAAGCCACCAGTTCACTTGAACAGCTTGGTTTAGCCCAACCAGATCGAATTCACTTAATGGCAGAACTGTATCTGGCCATTCAACAAGCAGGCTTATGGTTCACCCATAACAGTGCAAATCTGGCTTCTCGTTTCAATCATTACGCAGCATTTATGCAGCAACAGGTCGAATTTGAACATATGAAAGGTCTGTCTCAAGGCCTATTCTTAGGCATTCAAGATGATGGTGCGGTACAAATTCAGACCGCGAATGGTGTTAAATGCTTTTACCAAGGCCGCTTGCGCCCAACATCCGTCATTTAAATAGACCGAGGATTATCATGAAAAATCTATGGTTAGATATTGGCAATACGCGGCTGAAATATTGGATTACGCAGGAAGATCGCATCATAGAACAAGGTGCTGAGTTACATTTACAATCCCCTGCTGACTTACTTTTAGGACTGATTCAACATTTTAAAAACTTGAACATTCAACAGATTGGTGTTTCTTCGGTTCAGGACAAAAAAAATAACGACCGAATCAACAAGCTTCTAAAAAGCTTAAATGTGCCCATCACCTTTGCCCAAGTACAGGCGAGCTATGCGGGTCTACAGTGTGGCTATGAAAAACCTGAACAGCTCGGAATTGACCGTTGGCTACAAGTACTCGCTGTAGCACGCGATGCTAGGCAGAACTATTGTGTCATTAGCTGTGGTACAGCGCTGACCATTGACTTGGCGGATGGGTTACAACACTTAGGTGGATATATTTTACCAAATCTTTACCTACAACGTGATTCACTCATTCAAAACACCAAAGGTATTAAAATTCCAGATGCCGCTTTTGATGAACTGGGGCCCGGTCGTAATACCATCGACGCCGTGCATCATGGAATTTTACTTGGTCTCGTCAGTACCATTGAAAAGGTTTTACAGCAGTCCCCACGTCAACTGATTTTAACTGGTGGCGATGCTCCTATATTTGCACGTTATTTGGAGCATTATGCACCTTGCATTGAAAATGATTTATTACTCAAAGGCTTGCAATATTATATTCAGCATCAACCCTGAGCCACCAGCTGCTGTTGTAACAGGGGTCTTAAGGTATTCAGCAATAGCTCAAATTCAGCATAGCCATTTTCCCGCATAAAATGCCCTGCACGTTTCACTTCCAATACCTCTGCACTCAAAAAGTGCCCAAAGCTAAGCGCCAAAGGCGGCGGAACATAGGGGTCATTATTGGAAAACATCACCACACGTGAAGCGATGTGAGAGTGGAGTAAACCGCTGTCCAACTTCGCTTGCGCAATAAAACCACTTAACTCAGGTAAGCTTTTTAAAGCCGCTTTAAAGCCCGCAATACAAAAAATCGCTTTGATTCGACGGTCACACAGTTTACCACTGAGATAATGTAAAGTCGCTAGACACCCCAAACTATGCGCAATGATGATGGTATTTTCATCCAAAGTGGACATTTGCAGGGTTAAAGCCTGCTGCCACTCTTCAAAATGTGGTGTATCGCTATGCGGAAGCACTAAGCGTTTTACTTCAGCACGTAGATCCATCTGACTGAGTTTTTGGCTGAGCCACGGAAACCAATGATCATTGGGCGATGCTTGATAGCCATGCACAATATAGATGTATTGTTTTGATCCATTCATTTTCTGCTTCTTATTATAATATTTGAAAAGAATAAATTTTACGCAACTTTCAGTCCATAAACAGTGCGTTTTTGTTATTAAGCAAGAGTGTTGAAAACGTACACAATAATTTCCATGACTCACAAAACAGCATAAAAAAAGGCGCTCAACGCGCCTTTTTCTGAAATGGTTAGAAGCAGATTACTTCTTATCGTTACCACCAAATAATGGTCCCATTCCGCCGCCGCCACCAAACTGCTTTTGCATACCGCTTAATGATTTCATCATTTTTGCCATACCCGACGGATTGGCAAATTTCTTCATCATTTTCGCCATTTGCGCATGTTGTTTAATCAACTTATTGACTTCAACGACATCCATACCACAACCTGCTGCAATGCGCTTTTTACGGCTTGGGTTCATCAGATCTGGATTACGACGCTCTTTGATAGTCATCGATTGGATAATCGCTTCCATCTTTTTCACTTGCTTTTCAGGGTTTGCTTGCGCCAACGCATCTTGAATCCCAGCATTGCTCATGCCAGGCAACTTATCCAAGAAGCCCATCATGCCACCCATTTTATTCATTTGCTCAAACTGCATTAGCATATCTTCAAAGTTGAAGCTGCCGCCTTTTTGCAGTTTTTTCGCCATTTTTTCGGCTTTTTCTTTGTCGACTTTGCGCTCAAGTTCTTCAACCAAAGAAAGTACGTCACCCATACCCAAAATACGTTGTGCAACACGTTCAGGATGGAATGGCTCTAAGGCATCGAGCTTTTCACCCATACCTAAGAATTTGATTGGCTTACCTGTGATGGCACGTACTGAAAGTGCCGCACCACCGCGCGCATCACCATCAGTTTTGGTCAGAATCACACCCGTTAATGGCAGTGCATCATTAAAGGCTTTGGCTGTATTTGCCGCATCCTGACCGGTCATTGCATCGACCACGAACAAAGTTTCAGTTGGCTTAATCGCCGCATGAAGTTCTTTGATCTCGTCCATCATTTCATCGTCTACGTGTAGACGACCTGCGGTATCGACAATCAAGACATCCGCAAACTGAATTTTGGCCTGTTCAATTGCACGCGTTGCAATGGTAATCGGTTTTTCGTCAGCGCTCGATTCAAAGAAAATCGCGCCAACTTCACCTGCAACGGTTTGTAACTGTTTAATTGCTGCTGGACGGTAAACGTCGGCAGATACCATCGCTACTTTTTTCTTTTGGCGTTCTTGTAAGAAGCGAGCAAGTTTTGCAGCCGTTGTTGTTTTACCTGCACCTTGTAAGCCCGCGAGTAGGACCACAACAGGAGGTTTTGCTGCAAGATCAAGGCTTTCATTGGCCTCGCCCATCATTTTTGTTAATTCGTCATGCACGATTTTAACAAATGCTTGGCCCGGCGATAATTGAGTCATCACTTCCTGACCCAACGCCTCTTCCTTAACTTTCGCGATAAATTCACGAGTTACAGGAAGTGCAACATCGGCTTCAAGAAGTGCCATACGTACTTCACGTAGGGTATCTTTAATATTGTCTTCGGTTAGCTGCCCAGAGCCAGTAACATTTCTTAAACTCTGCGTGAGTCGTTCCGTTAAGGTATCAAACATTGCAAAATCCGCTTAAAATTGCTAGTTGCAAAAAAATCTTTCTTAAAATAGAAAATTTATGCATAGAATGCTATAGGATACTGTAGTTCGCACCGAATTTATATAAATGAATATTCATCATCCTGAAAAAGGTTTGACATGATTAGCCTGCCCTTGGTTTACACCATCTTAGCATTAGTTGCCTATACCACCTCTTTTTGGTATTTGTTTCTCAAGTTAATGGCTAAACGTGATCCAAACCATTGGTTTATTGGCATTATTTTAGGCTTAGGCTTATTGCTACATGCCACCGTTTTGTACCATGACATGCTCACGCCAATGGGGGTGAATTATGACGTTTTCGTCTTAATGTCATTTACATCTGGGCTCATGTTGTTACTCAGTCTACTCTATAGCACTTATCGTCCAATTCTAGCTTTGAACCTGATTGGCATTCCTGTGGCTGCTACAGGACTCATTTTAGGTTTTGCCTTTAGTCAGTCCACTCAATTTATTGAACAGCGCTCATTGGGTTTAGATATTCATATTATTTTATCGCTGTCGGCCTATGCAGTACTACTCATGGCAACCATTCAAGCCGTAATTTTATGGTTCCAAGATCGCGAGTTAAAGAACAAACAAAAGAAACGCTTTTGGGTCAACTTACTGCCCTCTTTTCAAGCGATGGAATCTTTACTATTTGACTTGATTAAAACAGGTTTTCTTTTACTGACCGTAGCATTGGTATTTGGTTTCTTTACCATCGATAACTTTTTTGCCCAACATCTGGCACATAAAACCGCTTTTAGTATTATTTCTTGGTTTGTGTATGGAGCTTTGCTTATCGGACATTACCGTTTTGGTTGGCGGGGGCAAAAAGCGATTCGTTTTACCTTAATTGGATTCTTTTTATTGGCTGTCGGTTTTATCGGATCTAAGTTTGTATTGGAAATGATCTTAGGTCGATAACGTCTTTTTTAGTTTACCTGATCAAAAATATGTAACATTGCTTTATAAGCAAAAGCGGAACATGATCATTCAATAGAAAAGCCCAGTTTGGTCAGACTGGGCTTTTTAGTAAACATCAAGATTTTGATTTAGAAAAAATTATCGAATGCATTTCGTATGATGTAAATTTTAGAAAAACTTAAATACTTTTTACTGTGTTGAATACATTGTATGCCGCTTTTATCCGCTCTTCATTTGGGATTCTTTTATTCATTAACATGACTAGCCCAAAGCCTTTTTCAGGAATAAAGAGAACATAAGTTCCAAAACCATTCGTAGAACCAGTTTTATGAAAAACTTTGGATTTTGACTGGCTAATATCCTTTATAACTGGATTTGATTGCATAACAACGCTTTCAGAATTGCTCTCTTGCAAAATTTCTAAGGTAGTCGGATAAGAGAACGTCTCCCACCCAAGCGCCTGAGTCATGTTTCCAAGTTTGAAATAGCCTTTGTGCGTTTCTAAAATGGCTTTCTTTATCTCTGAACTATTTTTTTCTACATCCAAATTTGAATTTAAAAAACTTAGCATATCTGGAAGTGTAGATTTAACTCCATATGCTTGAGCATCTAATGCACCAGGATTAACTCGAATAAGATCATTCTTTTGATCATGCCCAAAAGCATAATGTTCTTTCTGTTCCTCTGGAACATTCACATAAGTATGTTTTAAATGAAGACTTGGAAAAATCACCTGTTCTAGTAATGATGGGAAAGGGACTTTCATTGATCTTGCTGTTAACTCTCCAAACAACCCAATACTAGGGTTTGAATATTGACGATATTTACCAGGAGGATTTTTTATATGCCAATTTTTAAAAAAGTCTAAAATTTGCTCATCTGTTTTGACATAATCAGGAAATTGTAAAGGTAAATTACCACTCGTATAAGTCGCTAGTTCCAACAAGTTTACCTTATCGATTTCTGAGTTCTTTAAAGCTGGCCAATATTGACTTGGATGATCTTGAAAAGATAATTTTCCTTGAGCCTTAGCATAAGCACCCGCGGTTGCAGTAAACAGCTTGCTGACAGAACCCAACTCAAAGATAGTCCGACTATCTACTTTTTTATGATCATTATTAGCTTGAAGACCATAATAGTGTTCGTAGTTTTTCCCCTGATAGATGACGCCTATCGCCATTCCTGCCACACCATACTGTTCCATAAGTGGTTTAAATGACTGGTTAACAGCAGTTTCAATATCTTTTTGCTTTGCCTCTATTTCATATGCATTTGAATGGATACTACATCCCACAGCTAAGGTAAAGAGACTAGTTTTAAATAGTTTTTGGGTTTTAGATAACATTCCTACTATTAGCCTTAATAATACAAATAACAATGTTCTCACTTATCTAATTTATTTTCTGTAATGAATCCTTATCACTCGCCTATTTAGCGCCATAGCGGTTATGCAGATTACTCTTAATCTAATGCGTAATATCCATAATTTAAAACCCATCCATAAAAAAGAAGCTTGTGCTTCCTTTTTATCCAATTGAACTTCAAATCAATTCTCTGGTAATTCATTTTCTTTAATAGATTCTTCTCTTGAAGCTAAAGCATTCTTACTAGAAATAAATTGTGAAATTTGAAATGCCATACCCATCACTGCACAAAACACACCAAGCAGACTCAAGCCCAAAGCTCGTTTCACAACAAGATGATCAGTAGCCCCAGAGTCAAATGACATCCCAAAAAATATTACAAACATGAGTGGTGTTAAGAACAGCATAAGGAGGCTAAATCGCGACCAGAAGGTTGCACGAACTACATCTCCACATAAATCAGTCAATAAGTTTTTTAAAACAGTTGTAATCACAAAAGTAGTAGCGCTACTCACCAGTAATGCAATACTAATTTCAATAATAAAACGTGTTAAAACATCCATTGCAGTCCCCTCACTATCATTATTTATTTAATTTTATTATCTACTCAAAAGAAAAAGAGCCTACCCTCCGTGTCTCATTAAGAATACAAGCAGTGATTTAACATCAATCTCTTATACGAACTCTAAATACTCAAAGCTATACACTCTACAGCCTTTCCAAAGGCAGCTCCACTAAAAACGTATAACGCCACTGTGAGCCTCAACTTTACACTCCTAAAAACCTAACTATCGCAATCGTGCGTGATGTACTCACATCTACAGAAAGCCACGATTAGTGTATGACAGAGTTTCGCAACCAATAATACTAATCGATAAATCTTAAATGCATAAGAAGGATAATGAAATGGATCACTTTTCATCCACCTGCTATACTAGCTAAATATTTAACGCCCCCTCCTTCTACTTTAGAGTAATGCCAATGAAGTAAGTCTTATTTTCCGTCAAATCTAATTTATTTGTTTTCTGACGTGCAAAATAAACTTATTTACTACTCTATACCCTTATAAAAAATTTATTTTGTATGTCCTGTACAAAGGAGTCTTCAATGACCCAACAGGCCTGTACCGTAAAAAATCTTAGTGTTCAATTTACTCATGAAGCACTTTTTCAGCATTTAAACTTTGAATTACCCGCTGCCCAATGTTCAGCCCTGATCGGACGTAATGGTCAAGGTAAATCAATATTAATGTCCTTACTCACTCAAGCGCACAGACCCAATTATGCGAGTGGCGAAGTGATTTGGCATATGCCATATGCTTACTTAAGTCAGCTCGAACGTTTAAGCAACTGTACGCTTGCCGAAGCCCTTAATATTGCTGACCTGCATGCAAGTTTTCAGAGGATTGAACAATCTACCGCAAGCTTTGAAGACTATGACCGCGTCGAACATGCATGGCATCAACCCTCTGAATGGTTAAAATTACTGAAAAGTGCAAACTTACCTACAGATCTATCCAGCTCAGTATCTCAACTCAGTGAAGGTCAGAAAACTAAACTGGCACTGTGCCGCCTATTTTTACAAACTGAGCATTATTTACTTCTTGATGAACCCAGTAATCACTTAGATCATGAAAGTCGTGTGTGGTTAAGCAAAAAAATCCTTCAACATCCTGCGGGCTGTTTAGTCGTTAGCCATGACCGCACATTGTTAAATCAAATCTCCAACACCTATGTTTTAAATGATTTTGGCTTGCAACATTTCCGTTGCAACTATGCCGAGTATCAGTTACAAGCAGAGCAACAGCAGCAGGCGCTACTACACAACATCTCGCAAGAGAAACGCGAACTTAAACAATTACAAGTCCAACAGCATGAACAACGCATGAAAGCCCAGAAAAGGCAAAAGTCTGGGCAGAAATTACGAAGCTCTGGTTCTCAAGCCAAAATCCTGCTCGACTTTAAAAAAGAACGTGCCAGTCAAGCGCTATCGGGTGTCGCGCAGCAACAACTTCGCCAAAAGGAACAAGCGCAAGACGAACTCAAAAACAAACAGCAACAGCTAGAACAGATGAAATCACAAAAGTTTGATTTCCATTTTCAACCTCAACAAACTGGTGAAATTCTTCGTTTAAAAGATGTGGTTTTAACCACACTTTCTATCTCGCCTATTTCTTTTGCTTTATATAGCGGAGAAAAAATCCAACTGTGCGGCCAAAATGGTTCAGGTAAGTCGACTTTACTTCGTGCCATCCAAAATCATAGTCATGTTCAATCGGGAGAGATTTTCAAGCGAGGAGCATCGTTATATTTAGATCAAAACTTTAGTCTGCTGAATCCAAAACTGAATGCGGTACACAATTTACAATTATTAAATCCATCTTTGTCTGATGAAGAGTGTCGGAATCAATTGGGGCAACTTCGAATTCGACGAGATAAGGCTCTGCTTCCCATCTCACTACTTAGTGGCGGTGAACAACTCAAAGTTGCCTTACTGTGTATCAGTCTCGCAGCACAGCCTGTGGACTTACTGTTACTGGATGAACCCGAAAATCATCTCGACATCGACTCAAGACAACTGTTGGCACAGGCTATTCGCGATTTTACAGGGGCGGTTATTTTAGTTTCACATGATGATGCCTTTGTCGAGGAGACACAGATTCAAAACTATTTCGATTTAACCCAAACGCATTAGACTGGACAGCGTGATCGGATTTGCGTATAACACCGTTTTTCTATTTGACTGGTGACACCGCTGTGAAACTCATCCTTGCACCGATGGAAGGCTTAACTGACCCAATCATGCGTGATGTGCTCACGTCTGTAGGTAGCTTCGATTGGTGTGTGACCGAGTTTATCCGTGTGACCAATTCGGTCTTACCTGATCATATTTTTCATCAGTATTGCCCTGAATTACTGCATAACGGAAAAACGGCAGCGGGAACACCCGTGCATGTTCAATTCTTAGGTAATGACCCTGAAATGCTGGCTGCCAATGCCATCCGTGCTGTGAAACTCGGTGCACCCGCCATTGATATGAACTTTGGTTGTCCAGCCAAAACCGTGAACCGTCACCGTGGTGGCTCGGTGCTTTTAGATGAGCCAGAAGTGGTGCATGAACTGGTCAAAGCAGTACGTGATGCGGTTCCTGTGCACATTCCTGTTTCTGCGAAAATGCGCTTAGGCTATATGGACCGACATTTTATGTTGGACAATGCTCATGCCATTGAAGACGCAGGTGCGGCTTGGGTTACCGTGCATGCACGGACCAAAGCCGATGGTTATACCCCACCCGCTTTTTGGGATCAACTCCGCCCGATTCGTGAAGCCTTAAAGATCAATGTGATTGCCAATGGTGAAATTTGGAATAATGCAGACGCGAAACAGTGTCGCTTAGAGTCTGGCTGTGAAGATTTGATGATTGGACGTGGTGCCGTGACCACTCCCGATTTAACCCAGTGTATTCGTCAAAATACTGATACACCTCTACTGACATGGAATGAGCTACTGAGCTTACAAATCCGTTTCTTAAACGGTGGGTATAAAAAAGAAATGAATATGGTCGGACGCTATAAGCAATGGCTCGGCATGATGTCTAAACATTATCCTGAAGCCAAAGCCCTCTGGGATGAAGTCAAACGCATCAAGCCGCTGGATGACATTATTCTCAAACTAAATACAAGTGTGACTTAATCCGTTCGCGCAACGATCGCGACATAAGTGGGTAAGTTCCACGCACCACCAGCAAAGCCTTTACATTGCTGCGATTGTGCCTGATAACTGAGGACAAAAGCCTTTCCATTCCAAGCCCACTCAGAACGAATACCACAGTCAGCAATGCCCCGCCCTTTTTGCTCTGAGAAAATTTGCGCCTCACTAAAACTTGAGCCTGATGTGGTAACTTGCTGCTGAATCTTTTGTAAGGCTTTGTCCATGACCCAGTAGCCTAGACCTTCATTGTATGCCCCACGCCAACATGGTACTTGAACCACCACTTGTTCCGCATTCAGCGGATAGACTGAAACCCGATCATCCTCAAAAAACCGCGCCTCATAGAGATTTGGACAGTCTTGTTCATCTGTTTTTGCTTTTAACTTTTTAAAGAGTTGATGGGCATTTTTACTGTCCACGGCAAAGTGGCTGGCAACCGCAGGTCGGTATCCTGTAATGCCAATTTTAGGGATGGCTTTGGGTTGTAAAACATTTTGCTCAGACTGATTGCCTTTTTGATAGATGGCATTCGGTGTATTTACCCGCTTTTGTATATCATCCATTTTGAGCAAAACAGCATTTGCCCCTGCGGTTGAAATTTGCCATTGCTGTGCTTGGGTCGTGAGACGAATATCTTCTGCACCCACCAAGGCCTTTAGCAACTGCGTACTTTGAGCACTGGACAGTTTTGCGGTACTTTTGTGGGCATCAAAGGTGGCTCTTCCCAACGAAGTAGCGCCAACACTCAGATTTGCCTCCATATTTTGCACTAAGTCTTCTTCTATCTGAAGTTGGATAAGCACTGCACCGCCTGCACCTGCGGGACGAGAAATCAGTAAAGATACTGGTTGACCAAACTGAGCATCACTCTGATAGCCTGCCGCACGGCACATACCCGTATTATCACAGGCAAGTTCCCAGTCCTTATGTATAAAGTAACTCCCCGTATCTGCATAAGCCAGTTGAGTTAAGGTGCTGATCAAAACAGCGCCCAAGAGTGAATGACTTAGCGTTCCTAACGTTCTATTCAACATATGACTTCACTCCGCTTGCGTGGAATATTAACCCTGTGCTTAAAAACTTCGACTCTGTACCGTACCTGTATAATTTAAACAGTCTTCAACACGAATCCGTTGCACTTTAGACAGTTGATCTAAATCAAACCATGCATAGGCCGTATGTTCATCGCTCAACTTAATCTCGGTCGATTCAGCCAGATGACATCTAAAAATAAACGCATGTGAAGTCACTGCCGCATGAAAATACACACCCGATAAATAATCAATTTGGACCTCACAACTGAGCTCTTCTTGGCACTCTCGCAGTAACGCTTGATGAATGGTTTCACCCATGTCTAATGCACCACCTGGTAAACCCCAAGCCTGATCAGCATAATTGGCTTTCAGTAATAAAACCTGCCCTACAGCATTGGTGATGACCGCATGAGAGCTTAGTCGGTAAAAGTCTTGGAATGCCATACACTTTCCTTTGGTCAAAGCTACATTCATTCATTAAAACACAGTCTGAACATGAATTGATTCCCCCCTGTAAAGCCTCTGCCTTTCAGTTTTTCATCAATCAGGAAAGTAGATCGGCTTCGACATTTGTGTCTCAAAATCGACAGGCACTGAAATATGTTGATGTGCAACCAACCACTCTCCAGCCGTTTTTTGAAAACACAATGTCGTTCGGCACCAAGGGATCTCTGGAGTAGCCACCCCACTGGCATGATCAAGTTTGGAATAACAATGAACAAAGGCCAAACCATCACGACTAAAAATATTCAGGCTACGCCTAAAAACCTTCACTTCACCCTGAAAAAATGGTGCATAGCGTCGCCATAGTTCCTGATAGGCTTGTACGCCTTGTAACTCAAATCCAATATCAAACAAACTGACATCACTCTGGCAAAGACGAATAATATTTTGTACATCCATTTTACAAATGGCATCATCCCACTGCTTGAGTTTGAAGATAATCTCATGCCCCGCATGCTCATCTCCAATTAATCGTACATCCACATAGTGCTCCAACAATGCGCATAAAATACCCATAAAAAAACACGTGCGCCTTCCTTAGCTAACACGCGATTTTTTTAAATTCTTAAACCCATAAATAATTTAATAGCAAATTAAGCTGTTAAATCTTTAATTGTGGCGCTTGCACCATTGTTTTTTACAGACTCAATGCCTTTATCGCGTGACTGCTCCGTAGCATAAAACTGACTGGTTCCAATAATCTGATGGTTGGCAGCCTTTAAGTTAAAATAAGGCTTACCATTTTTGGCTTCTAAGCGATCATAACGCGCATCATCTGGACTATTTTTCTGAACTGACTCAATTCCATTATGGGCTGACGCTTTTGCTTTATACAGTTCACTGGTTAAAATGACTTCTCCATTTCCCGCTTTCAAAACAAAGCGATATTGACCGTCATTTGCCTGACTGAGTTCGTACCATCCTGACATAAGCTCACCTCTTGTTATTTTAAAGCAATAATAAATAAATCAGATTTGAATAAAAAACCATCCAATTTTATAAAATATAAATGACTTCTTTTATAAAAAAAAGCCATTTATTGCCTTACCCATCTTTATTTTTTTTAAAATAACAGCGCTATATGAATAATGCATGACAACATCAAAATGCCAACACTGCATTTTCTCAACTCGGCTGAAACGGTTGATTATCCTTAAACTACTTTAGGCTTTTAGCACAAATTTACTATAGCTATTTCTTGGCATTTCAATAATTTCTACGCATATTTGTACAGCTAAATCGGTCGGGGCTTTAAAATTTTGCTGCAATGTTTTAAGTAAGAGCTTGGAAATAGCAGATTGCGTGGCTTCATCTCGACCACTAAGTAAAGAGACTTTGGCATGTAAATAAGCTTCTGCGTCTCCATCTACCCCAATCACAAAATCGGATTGTTTGATGGCACGACTTTTCACTTCATTGCCCGATTGTACAAACTCACCATCAAGCAAAGCTTGGTTTAAAGCCAACAACATCGGTTTAACTTCGAGAGTGTCTATATTATCTGAGTACTCAAGGTGGATATGAGGCATAACGTATTCTTCAACAGTTTTTTATCTTTATAGCATGCTGTGCACTTGTTTAAACAATTCATCTACTTTCAAAATCGTTTAAAACAAAAAATGGAGTCCCATTGACTCCATTTTAATTACTAACTGTAAACTCAGCGCATTAGGCTTTTTTTACATACTCAGACTTGAGTTTCATCGCGCCAACACCGTCGATCTTACAATCAATATCATGACCATCTGCAGCATCAGGTAGCAAACGAATATTTTTCACTTTAGTTCCGACTTTTACCACAGACGACGAACCTTTAATTTTTAAATCTTTAATTACCGTTACTGTATCACCATCGGCGAGTAAGTTGCCATTGGCATCTTTAATTGCCACCACTTCTTCGGTAGATTCCCCCTCTTTCCATTCGTTTGAACATTCAGGGCAGATCAGCAAGTCACCATCTTCATAAGTATATTCGGACTGGCACTTTGGGCAGTTGGGTAAAGACATAAAAACCTCAAAAATAAAAAATAAGCAATTCACATTGCTCAAAGCGCCAATATAGCATTATTCAGGCTAAAACAATGTGAATCACGTATTTATTTTATGGCTTTGGTTTTGCTTCTGTAGAAACAACGTTGATGCATGATTAAAGTAAATTTTACCCGTAGAACACTCATCCTAAGCTTATTTTTGCTCCAAGCACTGCTTCAAAATCACCACATGGTTATGCTGTTCTTCTTTAGCTGCGGTAAGTAACGTGATCTGCTCTTGCAATGCCAGTTGCCGTAAGTCATTCAACTCGCTGGGATGTGCTTCCAGCTCTTTCATATAACGAACCCTAAACTCATCCCAGTGTGCCACCATGTCTTGGTGATACCATTTCCGCAGCTCATTGGACGGGGTTAAGTTTTTTGACCACAGATCTATTTGGGCTTCAAGCTTTGAGACTCCTCGTGGCCATAGCCGATCAACCAAAACACGCTTACCATCTTCGGCTTCAACAGGTGCATAAATCCGCTTCATGCGTATTGGCATGCAAAACTCCTTTTTATTCTTTTGTGCAACTTATTCAATTGTTCAACGATGACGAAGTATTATTCATCGGGAATGTCTGGATTCACTAAAAAAGCCAAGAGTTGCAATGACTCTTGCCACCCCAGATAACAGCCATCGACAGGAATCACTTCTGGTAAACCAGACTGTGTGATATGAACTTCTGTTCCTACAGAGACCTCTTTAAACTCTACACGGACTTCAATTTTACCTGCCAGTTCAGGTACATCAAATTCATCGGTATAGCGTAATAAGCTATTTTCAATGATTTCATGATAGGTACCATGAAATGAATGCTGCATGCCTGTACTAAAGTTGGTAAAAAACATGCGATATTGACCACCCTCACGTACATCAAACTGCTCCACATGAGCCGTGAAACCATGCGGTGCCATCCATTTTACTAAAGCATCTGCATGGGTAAAAGCACGATAGACACGCTCGACAGGTGCACTAAATACGCGGTGTAACTGAACACTATTTGACATCATTTTTCTCGTTCTTTTCAAATATTCATGTTTAGTTTAAAACGCTAGAAATTAGAAACTGTAGCGTTATTGTGCGTAAATATAGAGCAAATAAAAAAGCATGTTTTTCAACATGCTTTTAATTTAGTGCTGACCTAAGCTTGGCCTTGCTCATAGTTTTCGTCGTCATCTTCTTCGTCATCATAGACATACGCCATACAGCCCCAACCATCGTATTCACCACCAAACTGCTCTGCAATTTTGGTAAACCACTGTTCTAAGTCGACAATGTCAGAATACTCAGGTTCCATATAGACATAAATGGTAATGATCCATTCGGAAACATCATTGTCCTCATCGACAAATAAGGTAATTTTTTGT
This sequence comes from Acinetobacter sp. SW-226, assembly GCF_055632855.1. Taxonomy (NCBI): domain Bacteria; kingdom Pseudomonadati; phylum Pseudomonadota; class Gammaproteobacteria; order Moraxellales; family Moraxellaceae; genus Acinetobacter; species Acinetobacter sp. SW-226. Next base: position 2,968,367 of record NZ_CM145752.1, read on the forward strand.
TCTTCTTGTAATAAATACAGTGCACATTTTTCAGCTTGTGACTGATCTTGAAAGGCAATCGAATATTCTATTTCATGCGGCTCTGACAGATCATCACCATCCTCAGCCATTTGCCAAAGTACATTTCCGTTGTCATCATCTGGATATAATTCAAAATCACGTGTCATGCGAATGTCCTTGTTATCTTTTGAGCCAATATAACGTTGGCAAGTGACAAAATAGTGACTTTAACATAGCATAATTTGCTCATTTTTTAGCAGGTGGATCTGATTTTTTCTGCCAATTTTTACACTTTCTTTTTCTATCTATTTGCAACTTTATTGTACAACTCGATGTTCAAGCACAATGTGGCTTTGTCCTTGCACATCCCCCGTTTTTAAACTGTTCAATAAAGCTGTAAATTTCAACTCTTCTAACCGTAGCGCAAGATAATGGTCCATAATACGAGCATGACCAAAGACAGCACCATAGTGATTAATTAAAGTAAAGTCATCGCGCAATGCTTGAAGTAGCAAACCGAGATTGTCTTGAGCAACGCGTTGTAAATAAAAGTCTGCTTTACTGTTAAATAACTGAGAAAGCAGTGCGATGGCGGATAAATGCCGATGCTCATCCAAAAATGCACAAGTGACCACTTGATTGTGTTCTACAGCACGAATCACCTGCTGACGGACTTTGAGTAAATGATTGGCCGCATCCGTTTTCCCATAGCCTTCGATGAGTTCATCTAATAACTGCTCTGAAGGCAGTTGGTAAATGTGACTGTGTGTTTCAATTTTATTGTTTAATGCTTTAGAAATTTCAGCCAACTGCTCTCGTTCTTCTGCCATGTGAAAAAATGCGCCTAACTTTTCCTTTGCCCGTTGCATGATGGTTTCTTTGGCTTTGAGCTCGTATTCCGATAAGAAGTGATTTACTTTTTCAATCCGTTGTCGACATTGATTGAGCATCTGTTCGGCGTCAAATTTAACTGTTTCTGCAAACAACTCCACTTGGCTCAGCCGTTCAATCACATAATGTTCGACATCAATGATTTCTTGATAATGACTTAGTGCTTGTTCACGTTGTCTGAGTGTTCCCACTTCAATTCTTAAACTCGTCAGTCGATGTTGTAATTCATGCTGTTGTTGTTCGTAAGCCTCTAAGGTATTTCGACTGCGCTCTAAATTACATTCTAAAATTTCAATCTGCTTTTTGTGGCCGAGACTGCGCCTGAGTTGCCAAAAAATAATCGTACTGAGTAATGCAATCATGACAGCAAGTAGATAAAACATAGCCTATCTCCCAAAGGGAAAGTCATTTTTATTTTTTGAGGCTCATCTATTAGATAGCTTGTAAATTGAACGACGAGCCTTATAACAGACAAACGTACTCTCAGCCCATCTCAATTTGCTCAGCAATACCTTATCCAAAGAAGAAGCACATAACCTGACACTTTAAATGGGCATATTCGCTATACATTAAGGAGGCTCTTTTACACTCTAACTTAGCTGTGTTTTGGGCAATTTTATATCCCAAATTTTAAGTATTTCTCGTTTTTATTAAAAAATGTGTCTTGGTTAAAAAGGTACGTTCCCATGAATAGTAACAGTCTCCCCTGTTAAAGGCTGTTTAAAGGCTAAAAAGCTGGCATGTAGAGCCATACGCTTTAAAGGACTCCTTGTCGGTTCAGGATGATAGAGCTTGTCCCCTGTAATAGGATGCCCGATATATTGCATATGCACACGAAGCTGATGCGAACGCCCCGTAATCGGGGTCAGTAAAACCCGTGTAATATCGGTCTCAATGTCATAACTAAGGGCTTGATAAAGCGTTTTTGCAGGTTTGCCCAGTTCGAAGTGCACAATCTGCCGTGGTCGGTTTTCCCAGTCGGTAATCAACGGTACGTCAACACTGCCTTCAGCATCTAACTGGCCTTGAACTAAAGCAATATAGTGTTTATCCACCGTGCGAGCTTGGAACATTTTACTGACCGCAACTTCGGCATCGCGGTGCTTGGCAAACATTAAAACCCCCGAGGTCGCCATATCTAAACGATGGGTAATTTTGGCATGTGGGTACTGAGCTAAAACCCTTAAATAGGCACTGTCTTGGTGTTCTGGTAAACGCCCCGGCACCGACAACAAACCCGCAGGCTTTTCAATCACCACCAAATCATCGTCTTCATAAACGATCACCAAGTCTTCTTGGGGAGGTGCATAAACAAAGTTGTCATTTAAAGCCATGAAAATAACAGCATAGAAAAGCGAGCGCGAAAAATAACAAGCTGTGTTTCTACTGTCAATCATCTCACCAATATAGAAAACTCTCTCGGCTATTGGTTTTTCGCCCTGTAAATCACAGTTGATCGGTCAGTACTGAATAGGAGGCTTAAAAATGAAATGATCCATGAGGAACTGAATCAGCAGGATTTTTAAACTTTGTTAGAAATCTAGAATTTTATTTTTGTTTTGCTGTTTATTCATTGGAGAAATTTTTTAGGGTGTCTGGGAAAACATGTTGTTTACTTCAACTATCATAACTTTGTAAGTGATGATCTTATAGCCTATAAACTTTTGATTTATAGCGTCCTAAGCCGAATCAAGACCTTTTGGGTAAGTACTACTCACGCGTTTTGCGCCACTGGTAGCATGCTACTCTTTTCGATCCCGTCACACCCTTGAGATATAATTTAACAATCCAAGGACGGGATTGTTTCCCGAAGATAAAGTCTTTTTGGCTGTTTTTGGAAAAAAATCCTAGATTATTATTCATATAAAAAATATTTTCCCAAATGAACCGAATTTGTGATTTTTTTCGCACATAAAAGCGCTTTTCTCAGGATTTTATTTCTTCAAAGGCAGATATCTTACTCATTCATTACTTTTGAACATTTGCATCAATTGAATAAGATTGCCACAAGTATCATCAAACACCGCTACCTTGACTGTGCCTGCTCGCGTGGGAGCTACGGTAAAATGTACCCCTAATTTTTTCAGGCGCTCATATTCCGCATCGAGGTCATCCACTTGAAAAGAAGTATAGGGAATCAGATCTGCCTTGAGTGCGGTTTTAAACGGCTGTGCCGCAGGATGTGCATCAGGCTCCAGTAGCAGTTCAACACCTTCAGGACTTTCGGGGGAAACCAAAGTCAGCCAACGATAATCCCCCACAGGTACATCATGTTTGACTTTAAAACCGAGTTTTTCTGTATAAAACTGACAGGCTTTTTCTTGGCTATCGACCATGATGCTGGTGACATATATTTTCATTGTTGTTCCATATTTTTTATCAGACTTTTAATGGTTATAGCAGAAGCTTATGCTTTTCCGTGTTATGAATTAGACGTTTTTAGATAGGCATTTGTGAAACATTACAATGCTCACACACTACTGATTCAGTGTAATATTTTGAGATAATTTGAAAAAAATGGGATAAAAATATTTAAGAAATAAAGCTTTATGATTTTTTGGGATCAGGAGATAACTTCAACGATTAAAACTGGGTAAGTTCTAAACTTTTGCCTATAGATGGATAATCTATAGCGTCCTAAGCTGAATCGAGACCTTGTGGGTAAGTACGACGCTGATCTGATAGATAACGAGTCGCAAACTACTCTTTTCGATTCCTGTGCCCTTGAACGTTATATTAGGCAAAATGATACGAAATAAAATTCCTAAGATTCGCTTATTTCGTCATAGGATGAAAAAAATTTCCAAAAATTCAGAAAAACAAAGGAAATTTACACACATCAGCAGTTTTTTATTCTATTTCATTGCATACGTTCAGTCTTATTCGGTTTCTTGGCATTAAACTGCTCAAAACATTAAGTTCCCATATAGCCTTGCAACCACGTTGCAATAAACCACCATAAACTGATCGCAGACATACCACAGAGTAAGTTCGCTAAAACTTTCTGCATATTACTGAGCTGAGACAGATAGATTTTTCGGTTAATTACATACGCAACCACAGCTAAGGCTCCGCCGATTGCACCCCCAATGATCACTAAAAATAAAGGCCAACCTGCCATGAGATGCGCAACTGTACTCAGTTTCGGTTTCTCATTTTCAATCAACGCCATTTCTTTATTTTCCATCATCTCCCCTATATCTTTTCATCATGCTCACACAATATATCAAAGCATATTCATTAAAATTAACTTAGCAAAAACCACGCCAAGGCTACTCAAAACTAAGATCGTCGATGTCCTGAATTTTGCTCAAATACATCGGAGCAATATTCACCTTGCTCCATATTTCTTTAAATTTAGGGTCGCTATCAAGGTCTTTATTGAGGTTTTCTCTGACGAGCTTCTTCGCGGTAAGAAAATTAACACTGGTTTCACTGTTCACATAGGGGCCGAAATTATCTGAACTGTCATAACCAATCAGGCGCATATCACGCCCCTCTAAACGGAACTGGTAGGCCCAATATCCATAACGACCATGTGCATAATGCAGTTTTAACAAGCCTTTTTCGATAGAGGGCACCAACTCAGGGGCAAAGTACACACCACCATCTTCATTTTCCGAGGAAAATAGCGACAGGTTTTGAACGACTTTTTGATAGTGCCCTTTTACATTCAACAGCACAACCACGCCACGGCGGTTGCGGTCTAGTTTTCCACGATATTCATCAGTGATCCACTGTTTCGGATCTGTAGCTTTGACGATTAAAACTACATCTTGTAAGCCATCCTTGTTTAAGTCTCCCTGAATGGTTTCAAATAAGGTATAGCTCGCAGGAATATAGGCCTTATAACGAAGGCTGTCTTTTTTTAGCTGTTTTTCTGCTGTACTCAAAGTGGTATCTGCATAAACCAATAAAGACGAACTCAACAATGCAATCACACCAAGCAAAACCACCTTGAAAGACTTAGTCATAAATATCCTTAAAATTATGAGCAAACATCAGACCTTACTTTTTATCCATCAGCATTATAAGCTTGAATAGAACGTACAGACTGTTGATATTCTATGATCAGCATGAACAAACAATTTAAGATATGTATTTTCATCAATTTGCGACTTAAAGCTAAAGCTGAGGATATAAGGTTTATCTGAATTTCAAATACCGCCTAAAATAAAAAAGCTTTGCGACTTGCAAAGCTTTTTGATGGTTCTCACCCAAAACAGCACTTGTCACAACCTTCGACTTTTTCTCTGGGCCAGTTCATTCTTGCCCGTTTATAAGCCAGCTCATAATTGGCAAAATAACCAATCAGAATTTGATCCTCCGAGCTGGGTAAGTCTTCGCAGCCTAAGGATGCATTATGAATATGATGTACACCTTTTTCACTAGGCTGTTCATTTACAATAAATTTTATCATTTACAGCTCCCCGAATAATTCTTATAAAGTTCAACCACAAACAAAACCATACAGAAAGTATGTATTTGTAAAATTAAACGGATGGCGGATGAAAATCAATCATTATTTTAAAGGTGAAACTGAGCTCTAAGTCATATCAAGTTAAAAGGATTGATGTCCACATAACCGAAAATTAGCCACTCTATTTTTAAAACTTAGAGACCTAGCAACGCCATAATAAAACTGCCGAGATTATAAGGGTGTGCTGATACTTTGTTGTTTTTTGCGTTTAAACCAACGTACGGCCCAGATTGCCAAAATAATGCCTACAACCACCACCAAGACAGGAACCAGTAGTGACAGCACGGACAATAAAACGGCACCTACCCATTCCACGGTAGACACCAGTGGATTGGCAACCCCGCCTGTCGTCGCGGTTGAAACCCCTCGAACAGCAACGGTACTCATTTGCACGGCGCCTGCGGTTCCACCACCAACAATGATTGCGGCGGCCCAACTGGCAAACTGTGACATTTCCCCACTGCTGACCGCCATAGTGGTGAGTGTTCCTGCGACCATCGCGACTGGCGTTGCAATGGTGTCTAAAGCGTTGTCGACCCATGGTATGTAATAAGCTGCGATTTCACAGACAGTTGCAATGGCTAAGGCGATACATACCGATGGCATCGTTAACCATTCAAAACCTTGCATGGGCTCGAACCATCCCATAATTGAAGCAAGGCTCATAACCAAGAGTGGAACAAAGACACGAAAGCCACAGGCCGCACTTAAGCCAATACCGATACAAAGTCCTAATATGGTTTCCATGTGCTTTTCCTGTATGGCTTAAGTTGGGATATTCTTGATCTTTTTTATAACTTAGCAAAAAGCCCTATCGGGTGATAGGGCTTTTCTTTAAAACAGTGGGTAACTGTTAAATCTTTGGCTTAGGCATTCTTATTGTTAAATTGATTGCCTTGGCATTTGGTACACGGGGGTAAACGATCTGTACCAATTTCTAAGTAGACGCGGTGTCCGCATTGAACACAAAAATAGAAGCCTGTTCCAGGTTTTTCGCCAGCAGTAACCATTTTTGTTCTCCATATGTTTAGAAAATGGTCTTACTAGTATATGCATTTTATGATGGATGTCTATTGATCATTTTGACAAATGATGACGTCATAAATGTAAGAAATGATGTATTTCAAAAATAGCTAAGCTAAATAAAATTTAGTCATGAAAGTGCTGTCAGTAGCTTATATTGTTGTCTTTAGAGCGTTGAATCGTAAATGTACTCTTTTAAGCCGAGATGCGTTTGAGTCATGGCATCCGTTTTTAGCTTAACCAAAACATTACTTCCAACAAATGAAAAGCCCTATCTAATGAGAGGGCTTGATTCAAAACAGTGGATAACTGTTTGCAGTGTGCAGCTTAGGCAATCTTGTTGTTAAATTGATGGCCAAGGCATTTGGTACACGGGGGTAAACGGTCAGTACCAATTTCTAAATAAGCGCGGTGTCCGCACTGAACACAAAAATAGAAGCCTGTTCCAGGTTTTTCGCCAGCAGTTACCATTTTTGTTCTCCATGTGTTTTAGAAATGGTGAACAGAGTATAGACAAGCTTTTGAGGTTGTAGAGTCTATTTTGTGACCGCAGGGGTCAGGAAAATCGATTTATCTTTAATTTACAATATTTATTACTGCCAAAAAAATTAGTTTTTTAAACATTATAAAAAGGTGCATCTACTCCTCTTTCACTTAGATATTCAGCTATAAGTAATTTATTTTCCTTTAAAACATCATCCCAATGTTGTTTCCAAATTGAATATGCTTCCCAAGAGTACCCTAATAGCAACTCCTCACTCATGGTATTAAATGAATGTAAAACTACTTCCATAAAACTGTTTTTATTATGAAATTTGGATATATCAATGTTTGTAAAAAAATAAGTTAACCAATTTGCTAATGCAGTATATTGCCCCCATGCCCCATCCTCCGTCGTCAGAATTCTCTTTTTTTCGAATATATCTAAAAACTTTTCTTGTGCATTTTTAGTTTCAAAATTATAACCTGATGAAATCATTGCATTAAATATTTCAAAAAAAGAATCTGATGATCTAAGGTAGTCTTTACGATAACGTCTATTAGAACCATTTCTCATTACTCTTTGAATAGCCCTCTTCGAACTCGCCTTACATTCTTCTGCCTTTGGGATATAATCATTTAATTTTCTAAAAAGTCCATCTATCTCAACACCATCTAAAACACGCATATTAAAATTATTTTTATATAAATCCTTAATATGCTTCTCAATTTTACGCCTAGTAACTAAAATAATATTTGGTGATGTCATTGATGATTTTGAAAACTCTTTATAGCTATTAAATATAGATTTCAAATTATTATCATTAAACGCATAACCAAGAATTACAATAGTATTTTCATAAAGCAAAGTACTTAACTTACGTGAAAAGTAACTTTCAGCATTCATAAATTTAAAATAATTATTTGATGTTACTATCATATTATTAGGCGAATCAATGGAACCATGCACATGATAAACTTTAACCTTAGATCTTAATCTCGGAATCAAAACTCCAGGAGAAATTGTTTGACATTCCCCTTCTCCACATAATTCTTGTATTAGTTTATCGTAATTAGTTGTAACGACTCTAAATGATTGCTCTTGAAAAAATTTCTTAATATTTTCACAATTATCTGAAATAGTTAATGGTAAAATTATTTTTTTTATTTCCTCATAAATATCTAATTCTTTTTCTTTTAATTTCGAAGCTATAATCTCTGCCAATTCATCTAAAGCAAGTATAGGCTTATTAACTACAAACTCATGCTCTTTACTACATTTAGGACATTCACCTGTTATTTTTGATTTAAATAACTTCTTCTCAAGCTCGCCTGTATCATCACATTTAGCACATAATTCTTTTAAAAGATCTTCCCAAGTTGGAGCTTTCTGATTTGTAATTGCTTTTGTAAAACCAGCTCCTGTTATAAGACATAATCGATTATTAACAGCAGCATAAGCAATGTCAAAATAAATACTCATTTTTAACTCAAATAAAAACCCCACATTAATGTAGGGCTTTTCTTTGATAATTTCAAATACTTTTAATAATTAAGCTCTTAATTGCTCTTTCTCTTCTTGGCTTTCCAAAAAGTCCTGCGCAAAGCGTTGCAACACACCGCCCGCTTCATATACAGACACTTCTTCTTCAGTATCTAGGCGACATGTGACAGGCACTTCAACAATTTCACTCTTACCGTCATCCGTCGCACGTTCAATGACTAAAGTTAACGTCGAACGCGGCGCAATATTACCAATCACGCTATACAGCTCCGTACCATCTAGCTTTAAAGTTTTGCGGTCAACACCCGCTTTAAATTCAAGTGGTAACACGCCCATACCCACCAAGTTAGTACGGTGAATACGCTCAAAACCTTCCGCTACAATCACTTCAACACCAGCAAGACGCACACCTTTTGCAGCCCAGTCACGGCTAGAACCCTGACCATAATCCTTCCCAGCAATGATGATGAGCGGTTGCTTACGATTCATATAAGTTTCAATCGCTTCCCACATCCGCATCACTTCACCTTCAGGCTCAACACGTGCTTTCGAACCTTGCTTGATCGTGCCGTCCGCACGAACCACCATTTCATTAAACAGTTTCGGATTAGCAAATGTTGCACGTTGCGCCGTCAAATGGTCACCACGGTGCGTTGCATAGGAGTTAAAGTCTTCCTCAGGTACACCCATTTTGTGTAGGTACTCGCCCGCTGCCGAATCCATCATAATTGCATTCGATGGTGACAAATGATCCGTGGTGATGTTGTCAGGCAAGATGGCAAGCGGACGCATATTTGCCAGTGTACGTGGTGCAGCCAAAGCCCCTTCCCAGTACGGCGGACGGCGAATATAAGTACTTTGCGGACGCCAGTCATATAAAGGACTGGCTGCTTTTTCCGTTACACCTAAGTCAAACATTGGGATGTACACTTTACGGAACTGTTCAGGTTTCACCGCTTCTTTAACCAATGCATCAATTTCTGCATCTGATGGCCAAATGTCTTTTAAATAAATTGGATTGCCGTCTTTGTCATTTCCTAATGCATCTTTTTCAATATCAAAACGAATCGTTCCTGCAATTGCATAAGCAACGACCAAAGGAGGAGAAGCCAAGAAGGCTTGTTTTGCATAAGGATGGATACGACCATCAAAGTTACGATTACCTGAAAGTACCGCAGTTGCATACAGGTCACGATCAATAATTTCTTGTTGCAGTTTAGGGTCTAAAGCACCTGACATACCGTTACAGGTGGTACATGCATACGCCACGATCCCAAAACCGAGTTTTTCTAAGTCGTCCAAGACACCTGCTTCTTCAAGATATAAAGCAGCAGCTTTAGAACCCGGTGCAAAAGAAGATTTCACCCACGGTTTACGAGTTAAGCCCAATTCATTGGCTTTACGTGCCAATAAACCTGCGGCAACGGTATTACGTGGGTTTGAAGTATTGGTACATGACGTAATGGCAGCAATAATCACAGCACCATCAGGCATTAAACCATCGGTACGCTGTTCAACCACGCCAGCAATGCCTTTTTCTTTTAAATCCGCAGTTGATACACGAGCATGCGGGTTTGATGGGCCTGCAATATTACGTGTTACTGTTGAAAGATCGAAGCGAAGGACACGTGGATATTCCGCTTGTTTCATATCCGATGCCCAAAGACCAATTTCTTTGGCATAGGTTTCAACCAGTGCAACTTGCTCAGCTTCACGACCTGTCAGGGTTAAATAATCAATGGTGTTTTGGTCAATATAGAACATTGCCGCAGTTGCGCCATATTCAGGTGTCATATTGGAAATCGTGGCACGATCCCCCACTGACATGCTGTCCGCACCTTCCCCAAAGAACTCAAGGTACGCACCGACGACACGCTCTTTACGCAAGAATTCAGTCAATGCCAATACGATATCCGTTGCAGTAATCCCTGCTTGACGTTGCCCCACCAATTCAACCCCGATAATGTCTGGAAGACGCATCCAAGACGCACGACCGAGCATCACATTTTCAGCTTCGAGTCCTCCGACACCAATCGAAATCACACCGAGTGCATCGGTATGTGGTGTGTGTGAATCTGTACCGACACACGTATCTGGGAATGCCACGCCATCACGACTTTGCACCACTGGAGACATTTTTTCCAAGTTGATTTGGTGCATGATGCCGTTCCCTGCTGGGATCACATCAACATTCTCAAAAGCGGTCTTGGTCCATTCGATGAAGTGAAAACGGTCTTCGTTACGACGGTCTTCAATGGCGCGGTTTTTCTCAAAGGCATCTGGGTCAAAACCACCGTATTCCACAGCTAAAGAGTGATCGACGATCAACTGAGTCGGCACAACAGGATTCACTTTCGATGGGTCACCACCTTGGTCAGCAATCGCATCACGTAAACCTGCAAGGTCAACCAATGCCGTTTGCCCAAGGATGTCATGACACACCACACGTGCAGGATACCAAGGGAAATCATGATCTTGTTTTGAGAAAATCAGTTCTTTTAGTGACTGCTCCAAAATGGCAGGATCACAACGACGCACTAACTGTTCAGCCAATACTTTTGAGGTGTATGGAAGTTTTGCATAAGCGCCTGGCTGAATCTGTTCAACGGCTTCTCGCACATCAAAGTATTCTAGCTGGGTGCCTTGCAGTGGTTTGCGGTGATTATTGTTCATAGCGTTCCTGCCTTTGGTGTTTCATTTTTCTTCACTGTCTTTACTAGACAATTCATCTTTGTCTGCTAGGCATACTACACTGTCGAAAACCCATTTCCCAAATCGTTTATATTTCATAAGCTTAGGTATAAAAACAGGGGGTTTTGAAATATTTAGTTACATTAACTTTTAAATATTTACTCTAAATATGATTTTTTCTGAAAAATAGCGGAAAATAGCCCTAATTCTTTAGTATTAGATTTTAAGGTAGGCGAGCAATTCATGAGCGATCTAGCTTTCTCCTCTTTCACTTTAATTGGTGTAGATGCACTCAAATTTTTACAAGGTCAAGTAACGGTCAACGTTGAAGCTTTAGCTGAAAATACAACGCAATACACCGCCATTTGTGACTTGAAAGGTCGTATCCACTTTGGTTTGTGGCTGACAAAACGTAACCCTGAGCACTTTGAAATTGTCACCACTCAAGACCAGTCGGAAGAGTTTGCGAAACACATTAAAAAGTTTGGTGCCTTCTCTAAAATGAAACTTGAACCTATGAGTTCAGTTTTTCCAACCTTTACGCAAGACCGTACCACCTTCTCTGCTGAGCCTACCAATATTGCAGCATGGAAAGTGCAAGCCATTACTCATGGTGAAGCGTTTATCGACCAAGCGATTGAGCATGTGTTTCAACCTCAAGAGCTTCGTTTACACCAACGTGAAGGCGTGCACTATGACAAAGGGTGTTACTTGGGTCAGGAAGTGATTGCGCGTTTATGGTTTAAAGCTAAACCAAAAGCATGGTTGCATTTAATTCAGGGTACAGGCAGTGCGCCTGCGCAAGCTGAACAGTTGAATAAAGGTATTCAAGTGGTGAATAGTACTGCGATTGATGGCGGTTATGTCGCGTTGGTGGTGGCTCGTCCTGAGTCTTTGAGCGAACTGGATGTGACAGTTTTAGACTTACCGGAACGCTTAAATGGTGATGTGGCACGACCGCAGTAAGCCTTTAAAATTACAAGTAAGTTTATAATTTACTTGTAATTTTCATTAATATAATTAAATCTATAATAAGAGACACTTTATGAAAAAATTGGGGACTGTAATATTAACTTCTGTCTCTTCTATCACTTTTGCTTTTGATTATCCTAAACTATCTAATCCTACTCAGCAAAAGTTTCTAGAACTGTATATCAAAGATCGGAATGATTTAGTAAAAGAAGATTTATTTGCCCCATCAAGCACAAAACAAGAATGGCCTTGTCCAATCTCTCAAAAAGAACAGAATAGACTTGCCAATTTATTGTTGAGTAAACCACTAGCTATAGAAGATAAATCAAATACTCGAAAAGATGCAGATAATATCCCATCAAAAGAAACGATAATAATAAACAAAAATGTTCAAATCATTCCAATGAAAGCGGAATGTGTAAATGGAAAAATTATGGGCGAAGTAGAACTTCGAACAGAATATGACAGCCTACTAGAACAATATACAAAAAATACATCAAATAATGTCAGGTTTATATCGAAAATACATAACACCACACTAAGTACGGGAATGATAAAAGATGATAAGTTAGTTGGTACTGCAAAATCTTTTTCTAAGTTCATTACTTATTTAAAAATCGAAACTTCTCCAAACGATGGTAATAAACAATTTAGCGATCCAATTATCACTTTAGAAGTGAAATATAAAGATAATATTGGGAATATGGCATCATTTACAGAGGAAACAGGGTTTTATATTGCAGGCGGTGAGACTCAAAATCTGAGAAGTACTTTTACTTTGGTTATTGATAAAAATCATACACAAAAAATCACATATAAAAATAATCACATATCATCCATTGAGCCTTTTAAAAATGGGCTTCCTCATGGTGATCAGCTAGGCTACCTTGTTGGTATGGACGATAAAATTAATTTAATTCAAGCTGAAATGCCAAGTTCACATCCAAAGTTAGTTACAATCAACAGTACTAACTACATCGAAACACACTTGTGTATGCATGAAGGAGTCGAAGTTGATCAATTCCCATGTGTTGCTAAAAATTAAATTCAAATAGTTATTTGGGTGTGCGGAATCAAAAAAATGAATACACTATTTCCGCCTCACATAATAAACCACACCGCCCTTATCATCTGAAAAATAAAAAGAATTTTCATCAACTCGGTAAATATCTGCGGGTCGCCCATTTACCGTTTTATCCACTAAAAAACCATCCATAAAGGTCTGTAATTTTTGCCCTTTACGCATAATCACAATTTTATAACCATGACCAATCGTGGCATCCGTAGAACCATGCAGAGCCACTAAAAATGAATTTTTAATGGTGTCATCCGTATTTGGATCATCAAAATAGTCAAAGCCTAGAGCAGATGAATGTGATGGGAAATAAACATAAGGAGACGGTACATTTTTACATCCTGTTGAACGTTTAAATTTTGGATCTGCAAAAATTTGACCATTCGACGAATAACAAGATGGCCAACCATAATCGACATCATGCTTAAGTGCATAAAAAGTTTCATCAGGTTTATGTTTACCTAGATGATCTGCACCTTGATTGGTAGCAAATAAAAATTTACCTATCCATCTCAAACCCACTGCATTGCGTAAACCTGTGGCAAAAACCTTTTGTTCCGAACCATCGGGATTCATTTCTAAAACAGTTGCTCTAACTTTTTCTTTCTCGACACAAGCATTACAACTCGAACCCACGGAAACATAAATTTTTCCGTTCCCACCTACGGCAATAGTTCGTGTTAGATGCCAGCCCCCATATTTATAACTTAAACCATAATCAGGAAACGTCGCTAGAACTTCAGCTTTGGCCGTGGATTTTATTTCATCTTGGGTAAATTTTCGTCGGGTGAGCTGATGCGTTTCAGCCAAATACACCCAATCTTGTCCTGAAGAATCGGTATAAAATTGGACTGAATTTGGATTTTTTAACCCCGTCATATAAGGAATAATTTTGCCGAATTTCCCCGTTTCAGCATTCCATTCATCCAAAATATAAACAATGCCTTTTTTATTGTCGGTCAAATCGTGCATATCCGTTACAAACATTCTACCGTCAGGTGCTTTGCTAAAAAAACGAACGCGTTTTAAACCTTCAGCCGCAGGAATGATTTCGTAATTTGCGGGGAGATTTAGAGAAAAGTGCTTCCCATTTTTCAAGTTGATTTGATGAGGCACAAGATTGGGCTGCCCTGCTAAAACTGCCATTGAGCAACATAAACATAGAAATAAGATTGACAGTATTTTCTTCATATTGTGATACGTCTCGATTCATCTTATGAAAAACAGCTTCTTTTTATATGATACAACTTGAATTATGAACACAGAGTCAAATACTTTTGCTAGAAAATCGCATAAGCTATTCATATACAAACTATTCTTTTATATTATCTTTTAGCCTAACCACTGCAAGCGTCTTTACAGTGGGTTAAAGCCTTCATTCTCGTTCTGTGGCTACAAACAGAACATAAAAAAGTATTGCTTTAGAAATCTATAGCAAGCATCATTCCTTGGATAAAAGACTCACCCAAGGACTTAAACTATTTTTAGAGCCTTATGTAATAGTTCACTCATTTTCAATGAATATTAAATATCAAAAATCATGAAACAATTTATTCATGTCTTTGCAGAGATAGTCTTTAAATGAAAAGTCTCGTGCATGTTTAGCATCAAATTTTGCAGTCACACCGTCTTTTTCAAAGATATACACGCGGTCATCTTTGCTCACTAAAAACGCACCACCCAATTTCATCAATAAGGCATCAATTTTTTCGCCATCTGGAATCGACTCATCGGCCAAAACTTTTAAATAATTTCGCTTAATTGACTTAATAAACATGCTGAACTCACTACTAATTTTCAGCGCTATTTAAACAGAATCGAAGCCATAAACCTAATGAAAAAGCGAAGCCATCAGCTACTAATATCCATAACACGTTTGAATCCTTCCCACCTTAGAGCATGTGGTTTGTATTGGAAAAATATATTTGGATCAAAATAATCAACGGAAATTTGTAAGACCAAAACACAATTCAGATATTTACATTCACACAATTCAACTTATGATGTGAAATGACTAAAAACAAATACGCACATAGATGGACTTATGTGTACGAAAAAGGTTTATACAGCATGAAGAAAATCGTACTTGCAAGCTTAATTGCTCTTTCTAGCCAGTTTGCACTTGCAGCCACCACCCAAGATACGACCAACCCCGAATTTGCCAAAATTGAAGAAATGGTCAAAGCCAACAATATGACAGGGGCATATCAAGCTTTAGAAAAACTGGCAAAGTCTGGCAACCCACAAGCCATGTACAACTTGGCTTATTTGACGCAAACAGGTCAAGGCACAGCGAAGAATGAGAAAAAAGCCATTCAGCTCTATCAAGAGGCTGCAAACAAAGGCTACCCTGTTGCGCATTATGTGCTTGCGAAAAACTATGTCACTGGCACTTTAGGCTTGCCACAAGACCTCAACAAAGCCAAACAACACTTTGAAGCTGCCTCTAAACTAGGCTTTGATGATGCAACTGTTGAATATGCCGTGCTGTTATTTTCTGAAAATAAACCAGAGTCTGAAAAGTTAGCCCTGAAGAAACTTGATCCTTTGGTGAAAAAAGGCAACTATCAAGCCATTCATGCACAAGCCTTGTACGACATCAGCACAGGCTTTAAAAACAAACAAGAAGCGCCGATTCAAAAAGGTCTCAACAGCATTCAAGACTTAGCCAAAAAAGGTTACATTCCTGCCCTAATGGCCGTGGGCAATATGTTTGCCAATGGCAATATCATTCCGCAGAACTTACCAGAGGCGAAGAAAATTTTTACTGCTCTAGCCAAAGAAAATGTGCCACAAGCGAAAGAGTCATTAGCGCAGGTTGAAACCATGATGGCGAATCAAGCCAAGTCCCCTGCAACAGCAGCGGTTAAAAAATAAATATTTTCTTCAAAAATACTCTCCAAGGAGAGTATTTTTTTACCACCAAAGACCAATCAAGACACTGACCACCACAAAACTCAATAACGTGCTGATCATCAATGGGGTGAGTGCTTTTTCATTCAAACCATACACTTGCCCAAAAATACCAAATAGAGATGGCATCGGTAAGGCTGCAATCAAGGTCCCTGCATAAATCATCTTTTGGTCCAATGCAGTCAAATAGGTCAGTCCTAAATAAACCAATATTGGCATACAAATATTTTTAGACACCACCAGATAAACCGTTTGCAGGTTAAAAGACTGAATAGTGAGACCGACCATTCCACCACCAATAATAAACAAGGCTAAAGGCGAGGCAGTCTGACCTAACATTGCAAACACTTGGTCTATTAAATGCGGAATTTTAATTTCAAACATCGCACAGCTCATGCCAATCATCACCGACAAGAACAATGGGTTTTTAAATAACGTAAGAAATGTAGTCTTTAAAATGGAAGCAACATTGGCTTGCCTTTGTCGGCCTATTTCAGCCAAAGTGAGCATCAATGGAACCAAAAATACACTTTCAATGATCACCACCAATGAAATATAAATCATCGCTTCACTCCCCATCAGCAACGTCAAAATAGCGGCTCCCAATAAGCCTGTATTGGACATAGATGCACCCAGTGAGAAGACTGGAAGCGTGGGTAAAGTGATTATTAAAAAGCTTTTGACCGAGAATAAAAGCCGAAATGAATAAACCAAAAGTCACAACGGCATAAACAAAGAAATAGGACGGATACCAAATTTCATGCAGGTCCTTTGTTGCCAAGGCGTGCAGCAATAAAGCAGGTAATGCAATTTTAATAACAAAGGCACTGATTGCTATAATTTGTTCTTTAGCAAGCAATTGAATTTTGACTGAAATAAAGCCAAGAAATAGCAAAAAAAAGACTGGAAAAATTACCGAGAAAATCATTCAAGTTATTCCTTTTCCAGATGATGTAAGTAAAGACCTATCCTAGAACACATCTTTACGCAGTTGAAATATTTAAAAAGACTTATGGGCTTAGAACGCAGAAAATAAATCTTTGACTCCATGTGGCTGACACCGTAAATACTGTGGTGCGATAGAGACTTTTCCACCTAGTTCTGCGGCGGCATGCCACGGCCATCGTGGGTCATACAGCATAGCCCGCGCCAGACCAATTGCATCAGCTTCTTGCGCTTCCAAAATATGTTCAGCCTGCTTGGCTTCTGTAATCAGTCCTACCGCAATCACAGGAATTTGCACTGCTTGCTTCACCGCATGAGCAAAAGGTACTTGATATTTGGCCTTGATCTGAATGTTTTGTTCCACATGCAAGCCACCACTTGAGACATGAATATAAGCTGCACCGAGTTGCTCCAATGCCTTGGATAGACCTACCGTTGAATCAATATCCCAACTTTCTGTTGCGGTCGACTCCATCCAGTCAGTTGCAGATAAACGCACGCCCACGGGATAGTTTTCAGGAACGGCTTGTTTAATGGCTTGGAACACTTCTAAGGTAAATCGAATGCGGCTTTCAAAGCTTCCACCATATTCATCCGTCCGTCGGTTTGACAGGGGCGACATGAATTGATGCAGCAAATAGCCATGGGCTGCATGTAGTTCGATCAGCTCAAAACCTGCATCTACTGCACGCACAGCGGCACTGGCAAAGTCATCTATGATGTCTTGCATTTCTGTCACACTCAAAGCATGTGGAGCATGCTCTTCGGGCTTAAAAGGCACATCACTAGCAGACACCGTTTGCCAACCATGCGTCTGATTCGGTTTGATCTGACCTTTTCCCGACCAAGGACGGTCGGTCGATGCTTTACGCCCTGCATGTGCCAGTTGAATAGCAAAAGGCATTGGGGAGAGTGTTTTGACTTTTTGAAGTAAGGCCTTCATTTGCGCACGTTGCAAATCATTCCACAGTCCTAAGTCTGCAAAACTAATCCGGCCTATCGCTTGTACGGCTGTCGCTTCGACAATGCATAAGCCTGCACCAGACAACGCATAATTGGCCCATTGTTGCTCATGCCAATAGCTGAGTTCACCAGCATCATTGGCAGAGTATTGGCACATGGGCGCAATCACAATTTTATTTGTTAATTTTAAATCCCCAAATTGAATGGGTTGAAATAATAATGACATCACAGCTCTCCCTGTACTCACTATGATCTATAACAAATAAAGTGCCTTGCATTCAACGCTAAAAGTGCAAATCTGCTGTCAAACCTTTGCACTTTTATGGCTATCCATTTAGAAAATAATGCAGCTTACAAATCCCAAGACCAAGGCATTATCCACCACGTCGCAACAAAACGAACGATGAATCCCTCCCAGCCTGCCAACTTTTCTAAATCAAATTGTGTGCCTAGCCAAAACTGAGAAGTCGTTGTCAGACTTCTACCAGTGTTACGTCCACCATCCGCTAAATAATTGGTATCTGTTAACGCATTCGCTTCAAACTTGATCCCTTTTTGCGCCAATTCAGTTCGTTTTCCCTGCCAGTCACCGAATAAGTACTGGCCATGAGCATCCAAAACTTGTTCAGCATGACTCATTGTTGCTAAAACAGACATTGCCGTTGCACATAAAGAAAGCGTGAACTGTCGCATGAAATCCTAAGCCCTGATTTAAAATGAATATAGATCCACCTCATTTAGATGAAAAATTTAATGAAAATTACATAATTTTAAAAGAAAGATCTCAGCATTTTTTTATTTTTTATTCAGAATAAGTTATCAATACAGTCAACAATTATAAATATAAGATTTGATTTAAATGGTTCAAAGATTGTCCCTATAAAAATTGCTCTCTACTCCTACCTAAGTACTCATTCTGCTTTTCATTTTGTTCTAAATGCTTAGAAAAATAAGACAGATGCCAAAACTACTTGCAATATTGCGTGTACACCGCAATATTAAGCTCACGTTTTATCATCTTACGTTGCCATGCCTGAATTACCTGAAGTTGAAACTACCAAAGCCAGTTTATTACCGTTGTTAGATCAGCAAGTACTCAGCGTTGAAGTTCGTCAATCCAGTCTACGTTGGCCAATTCCCGCAGATCTCAACAAACTGGTCGGACAGCGCTTAGTTCAATTAAGTCGGCGATCCAAATACATTTTGGCAAGCTTTGAACAGGACACCATGCTTTGGCATTTGGGCATGTCGGGTAGTTTTCGGATTTGTGAAATTGGCGAACCTCTAAGAAAACATGATCATTTAATTATTCGTTTTGAAGATGTCGAGCTACGCTACCATGACCCGCGCCGTTTTGGATGTATCTTATGGTTAGATGAAAACTCACAAGCCAAGTTAATTGATACACTTGGACCTGAACCACTGAACACAGATTTTAATACTGAATATTTGAGTCAAAAGCTGAAAAATAAGCAGGTCGGCATAAAAGTTGCAATCATGGATAATCATGTAGTGGTTGGTGTTGGAAATATCTATGCCACAGAAAGTTTGTTTAATTTGGGCATACACCCTGCGCAAGTGGCATCGAGTTTAACGCATAGCCAAATTGAACAATTGGTGATCGAAATTAAACGCATTTTGCAGCAGGCCATTAACTTGGGAGGCTCGACCTTAAGAGACTATTCAAACGCCATGGGAGAAAATGGCTATTTCCAACAAACCTTGTTGGCTTATGGCCGAGCAGGTGAAATGTGTGTGAACTGCGAAACCACGCTGGAAAACATCAAACTCGGACAACGCGCTTCGGTGTTTTGCCCAGAATGCCAACCGCTGAAAAAAGTGCAATCCAAGCCCAAAGCAACGGCTATAGTTCGAGGAAAAACCAAATGAAAACTGCCATTGTTCGTCATATTTTGGTCAAAGACAAAGACCTCGCTGAACAACTGAAAAAGAAAATCCACGATGGCGCCGATTTCGCTAAAATTGCCAAACAATATTCCACCTGTAACTCGGCTAAGCGTGGTGGTGAGCTCGGCGAAGTGAAAAAAGGTCAGTTGGTTCCAGTGATTGATAAATTGGTCTTTACTGCAGCAGAAAAAGTACTTCATGGCCCAGTGAAAAGCCAATTTGGTTTTCATTTATTAGAAATAAAATTCCGTATGGATTTTTAAAATATAGCGAGATATGGTGTGTTTAAGTCCAAACACACCATAAGCATGGTCTTGATTAAGCTTCCTTCATCTCATAAGTCCACGCATCAACAGGTTCACCAGACGCTAACACCCCCTGCACCTTTACCCGTTGATACTGTATTCCTTCAAACTCATCCAATGCATCCCAATGTTCAGCCAACTTTTCGCTACAGAAAAAATAGCCCTCAACAGCAGGTGCCTTAGAATCAAGCACAATCGCAAATAAACCTTTATCAGGTCCCCAATCCAAAATATGGACCACGCCATGCACATAGCCTTTTTGCCATATACCACCAATGCGCTCTAAAAGGTGAGCATTTTCATGATTTGGACGTAAGGTCCCATAGACAAATAATTGATTCATGCAGCATCACAATACGGGTTCAAACTGCGCGCATCATAAAATTAAATCTGTACAAAAACCAGTCTTTTCATCAAGCATAAAGAAAAAAACGGCACATGATGTGCCGTTTTATTTTTGTTATCTTCGTCTTTTCATTATTGACGTTTTTTTAATTCATCACGAATCTCACGTAGCAATTCGATATCTTCTGGTGTTGCCGCTGGTTCTGGCGCAGCTTCTTCTTGTTTACGGCGCATACGATTGATCATTTTCACCATTAAGAACACTACCCATGCCAAAATGATGAAATTAATTAAAATCGTAAGGAAGTTACCATAGGTCAGGACATTTACACCTGCTTTGGTTAACTCATCTAAAGACTGTAAATTGTTTGGGTTATCGCCTAAAACAAAGAACTTTTGTGTGAAATCCA
Organism: Acinetobacter sp. SW-226; assembly: GCF_055632855.1. NCBI lineage: Bacteria > Pseudomonadati > Pseudomonadota > Gammaproteobacteria > Moraxellales > Moraxellaceae > Acinetobacter > Acinetobacter sp. SW-226. The sequence goes on from NZ_CM145752.1 coordinate 2,989,272, forward strand.
CACCACCACCGGTGATCACAGTAATCAATGGCATGATGATATCTTTCACTAATGAATCAACAATTTTACCAAATGCCCCACCAATAATCACACCGACAGCCAAGTCGATCATATTACCTTTTACCGCAAATTCGCGGAACTCTTGCATAATACTCATTTAAATCTCCAGTTTTTTTTTGACTTTAATTTATGTGACGAAGTATACATTAATTTTATAGCTTCATTTCCACGTAATTTACTCGGAAATCATCTGTTTTTATACATAGGTTTGCTAATTTTAAACAAAAAAAATGCCATCAAGTGATTGATGGCATTTTTAAATGGCGCTGCCCCGCATGGGGCAACACCATTTTTAAAACTTATTTACCAGAACGGTTACGTTTACGTTCGTTTTCAGTCAAGTAACGCTTACGGATACGAATAGACTTAGGAGTTACTTCAACTAATTCATCATCTTCAATGAATTCAAGCGCTTGTTCAAGTGTATATTCAACAGCTGGAACAAGAGTCAACGCATCATCAGTACCAGAAGCACGTACGTTTGTTAACTGTTTTGCTTTAGTTGGGTTAACTGTCATGTCATCTGAACGAGAGTTAATACCAATGATCATACCTTCGTAAACTTCTAACTGAGGTTTAGCAAATAGACGACCACGGTCTTGCAATGTGAACAATGCATAGCCAAGGCAAGTACCTTGAACCATAGAAATCAACACACCGTTTTGACGTTTCGCAACAGTACCTTGTTTCATTGGACCGTAGTGCGAGAAGCTTGAAGTCATGATTCCTGTACCAGAAGTCATGGTCAAGAATTCTGAACGGAAACCGATCAAGCCACGTGAAGGAACAGTTGCCTCAATACGGATACGGCCTTTACCGTCAACTTCCATATTGGTCATTTCGCCTTTACGGTGACCCATTTGTTCCATTACAGAACCTTGGTGCTGTTCTTCAACGTCAAATGTTACGTTTTCGTATGGCTCTTGCTTTTCGCCATCAACTTCTTTCAAGATTACTTGTGGACGAGATACGCCCATCTCGAAGCCTTCACGACGCATGTTTTCAATCAGAACTGAAAGGTGAAGTTCACCACGACCAGAAACTTTGAAACGGTCTGGACTGTCAGTGTCTTCAACACGTAACGCTACGTTATGAATTAATTCGCGGTCTAAGCGCTCACGGATGTTACGTGAGGTTACGAATTTACCTTCTTTACCAGCAAACGGAGAGTTGTTTACTTGGAAAGTCATCGTTACTGTAGGCTCATCTACAGACAATGGCGGTAAAGCTTCAACATTTTTCGGATCACAGATTGTGTCAGAGATATGAAGTTCATCAATACCTGTGATACATACGATATCGCCTGCTTGAGCAGAATCAACATCAACACGTTCTAAACCGTGGTAACCCATGATTTTTAAGATACGACCGTTACGAGTCTTACCTTCTTTGTCAATTACAGTAACTTGAGTGTTCAGACCAACTGAACCACGTTGAATACGACCAACACCGATAACACCTACGAAGCTGTTATAGTCAAGTGAAGAAATCTGCATTTGGAATGGACCATCAACATCAACTGCTGGTGGTTCAACAATGTCTACGATGGTTTGGAACAATGGAGTCATATCTTCAGCAAGTTCTTCTGGAGATGGACCAGCAACACCACGAAGACCTGAAGCGTAAACAACTGGGAAGTCTAACTGTTCGTCAGAACCACCAAGGTTATCAAACAAATCAAATACTTGGTCAATTACCCAATCAGGACGCGCGCTTGGCTTGTCGACTTTGTTGATAATTACGATTGGCTTCAAACCACGTGCGAACGCTTTTTGCGTTACGAAACGAGTTTGTGGCATTGGACCTTCTTGAGAGTCAACAAGAAGAAGTACACAGTCAACCATAGACATTACGCGTTCAACTTCACCACCGAAGTCCGCGTGTCCTGGGGTGTCGACGATGTTAATACGGTATTCTGTATTGGTACGTGCATCTAACCATTTGATTGCAGTGTTTTTTGCAAGAATAGTAATACCACGTTCACTTTCAATCGCGCCTGAATCCATGACACGCTCAATCTCACCTGCACGATCGCCAAGTGCACCTGATTGCTGTAAAAGTTTGTCTACTAGAGTGGTTTTACCGTGGTCAACGTGCGCAATGATGGCAATGTTGCGGAGAGTTTTAATATCTGACATGTAAATTCGATACGCCTAAAGTTTGAGGGCAAATTATACAGAAAAATAATAGAATTTAGTAGTGACAGTTTATTGACAGACTCGTTTTTTTTGATAAGTGGTGTGCAATTAATTTTGTAAAGCCGTGTAAAGCGATTAGAATGGCGCCACATTGCTAATATCTTTTGACTTATGTCTGATCAGAATCTCCCCCCTAATCAGCCAGATCAGCTTGATTTGGTCTATGGTTTAAATGACCGCCCTCGTCCACTTATTGCTTTTCTTGCTGCTTTTCAGCACCTCCTTGCCATTATCGTCCCAATCGTTACTCCAGGTTTGCTGATTTGTTTAGCGCTTGGTGTGTCGAAAGAAGATACCAACATGATTTTATCCATGTCATTGGTCATCTCAGGTGTTGCAACCTTCTTACAATGTAAAAAAGTTGGACCTTTGGGCGCAGGCTTACTGATTGTTCAAGGGACCAGTTTTAACTTTATCGGTCCAATTATTGGAATTGGCTCTGCCATGGTTGCTGCAGGTACTCCTGTAGAATCCGTCATGGCTGCCATTTTTGGTGTAGTAATCGCAGGTTCATTTATTGAAATGGGCGTGTCACGCATCCTACCTTGGGTGAAAATGCTCATTACCCCATTGGTAACAGGCATTGTGGTGTTATTGATAGGTTTGACCCTCATCAAAGAAGGTCTCATCAGCATGGGTGGTGGCTATCAAGCCATGTCAAACAACACTTTTGCCAATGCAGACAATCTCATCATGTCGTGTACAGTGCTGGCATTGATCATCATCTTGAACCGTATTCGTATTACTTGGGTGAAAAGCTCGGCTATTTTAATCGCACTGATTGTCGGTTATATATTGGCTGGCTTTATGGGTCATCTTGACTTTTCGGGTGTTCAGGACGCCCCCCTAGTTCAAGTTCCAACCCCCATGCACTTTGGTTTAGACTTCTCTTGGAGCTTGTTTATTCCAATGGCCTTTATTTACCTTGTAACCTCTTTAGAGGCGATTGGCGATATTACAGCGACCTCTAAACTCTCCAACCAACCTGTCGATGGTTCAACATGGATGGAGCGTATTAAAGGTGGTGTCTTGGTGAATGGTGCAAATTCTTTGCTTGCAGGTATTTTCAATACCTTCCCTAGCTCGGTCTTTGCACAAAACAATGGCGTGATTCAACTTACTGGGGTGGCGAGTCGTTATGTCGGCATCTGGATTGCTGCGCTATTGGTGATTCTAGGTTTACTGCCTGCGGCTGCAGGTGTGATTCAGGCAGTGCCTCAAGCTGTTCTAGGTGGTGCTGTGATGGTGATGTTCGGTGCTGTTGCTGCATCAGGGATTAATATTCTTTCGGGTGTTCACCTTGACCGCCGAGCACTACTGATCATTGCCATTTCGCTGGCGCTCGGTTTAGGTGTTGCACAAGTTCCACAAATTTTGGAACATTTGCCAGAATTATTCCGTAACATCTTTAGTTCAGGTGTTGCGACAGGCGGTATTGCAGCATTGTTATTAAACATTATTCTTCCTGAGCCGAAGAAATAAGTTTTCATTTCAGTATGCACGTAGCCCAGCACTGTCTGGGCATCGTTTTTACTATGGAGTATATAAAATGGATCCACGAAGTGAAGTTGTTCTTCGCCAGCAGGAATTTCTCTCTGGTTCAGTCTTACTGGTCAATGCACCGTGTGACGAATTAAATACGCAACTAACTGGGGTTGTAGAGCCACATTTTTGGACATGGAATTTTAACGAATTACAATATTTCCAAAACCAACAAAGTGATGTGCATTTTGGTACAGATTTACCAGATGTCGCTTTTGATCAAGCCATTGTATTTGTTCCAAAATCAAAAGAGCTTCTCAATTACGTCTTGCACCAACTGGTCAGTCGTTTGGCCGTAGGCGCATCAATCTTTTTAGTCGGTGAAAAGAAAGGCGGTGTAGAACGTGCTTCAAAACAGCTACAACCATTTGGTAAAACACTCAAATTAGACAGTGCCCGACATTGCCAAATGTGGCAATTGATCACCGAAAAAACCGTAACCGCAAAACCTTTGGTCGATTGGGCACAGCACTACACAGTGCTCACCCCAAAAGGTGAATTACAGATTTGCGCATTGCCGGGGGTGTTTAGTCAAAGCCGTCTAGACGTAGGAACAGCCGTGTTATTGCCTCACCTTTCCCACGTCACCTCTGGCAAAATTGCAGACTTTGGCTGTGGTGCTGGTGTGATTAGTGCTTATTTAGCCAAGTTAAATCCGAAAAATCGTATCTTTGCACTGGATGTCGATGCCTTTGCACTGGCTTCAACAAAAATGACTTTTGAAAAAAATAATCTTTTACCAGAACAACTTGAGATCAAAGCAGTTCGCGGAATTGAGGATGCGCCACTATTTTTACACGCAATCGTCAGTAATCCCCCATTCCATCAGGGCATTCATACAGATTACAATGCCAGCGAAAATTTATGCAAAACATCCCGCCGCCATCTCAAATCAGATGGTGAGTTGTGGATTGTTGCCAATCGCTTTCTGAATTATCCATTACTCATTGAGCAAAGTTTTGGCCAATGTACAACCAAAGCCGATCAACAAGGCTTTAAAGTGCTGTTTGCTAGCACACAAAAGAAATCTTAAGGAACAATGATGAGCGAAACGACTCAACCAGCTCAACTCAAGCGAAAGCTTGGAGCTCGCCATCTGAATATGATCGCCATTGGTGGTTCAATTGGCACAGGTTTATTCCTTGCCTCAGGTGCAACCATTGCAAATGCTGGTCCAGGCGGGGCGTTATTGGCCTACTGCTTAATTGGTGTGATGATTTACTTTCTCATGACCAGTCTTGGTGAGTTGGCAACACACAACCCAACATCGGGTGCATTTTTCACCTATGGTACCAAGTATGTTGAAGGTGGTTTTGGTTTCGCCCTCGGCTGGAACTATTGGTATAACTGGGCGATTACGGTGGCATTTGAATTGGTTGCCGTCCAATTCATTATGAAATTCTGGTTCCCCGACCTACCTGGTTTTTACTGGAGTGCCTTATTTCTAGCTGTTGTCTTTGGGATCAACGCACTCACCGTCAAAGGCTTTGGTGAAAGTGAGTTCTTCTTCTCCTTGGTGAAAGTCCTTGCCATTATCGTGTTTATCATCATTGGTATTTTCATGATTGTTAAAATCATGATGACACCAGGTGTATCTACATTTGCAAACTGGACTAAAGGTGAAGCCCCATTTGTTGGTGGTTTATCTGCACTAATTGGTGTGGCGATGATTGCGGGGTTCTCGTTTCAAGGTACCGAGATGGTTGGCGTTGCTGCAGGTGAATCAAAAGATCCGCAGAAAACCATTCCAATCGCCATCAAACAGATTTTTTGGCGTATTCTTCTGTTTTATGTCGTGTGTATTTTCATTATTGGCACCCTGATTTCTTATGATGATCCCTTGCTCCTTCAAGCCGCTTCATCTGAGAATATTACACTCTCTCCCTTTACTCTACTCTATGAAAAAGCAGGTTTTGCCTTTGCAGCCAGTGTAATGAATGCTGTAATTTTAACAGCCATTCTTTCAGCGGGTAACTCAGGAATGTATTCGTCAACACGTATGTTGTTCGACATGGCCCAAAATGGTAGCGCACCAAAAGCATTTTCAAAATTGGACCGTCGTGGCGTACCTATGAATGCCCTTTATGCGACCACAGCAATTGCCGCACTTTGCTTCTTAACTACCTTTATTGGTGAAAAGCAGGTATTTAACTGGCTGCTCAATATGTCAGGTATGTGTGGTTTTATCGTCTGGTTAGGGATTGCTGTTTCACACTATCGTTTCCGTAAAGGTTATGTTGCGCAAGGACATAGAATTGAAGATCTGGCTTATCGTGCCAAATTTTTCCCTTTTGCTCCATGGTTTGCCTTTATTCTGTGTACCATTGTTGTTTTAGGTCAAAACTACCAAGCAGTACTTGATGGCGAATGGCTCTCTGTTCTATCGACCTATATTGGTATTTTCTTGTTCTTGATCATTTGGTTAGGCTATAAGTGGAAATACAAAACCAAACTGGTTTCTTATCAAGAGATGGATGTCAGTCCAATGAACCCCGATCGCGATTAAAATCCTTTCATAATAAAAGACAGTCTTCGGGCTGTTTTTTATTATCATCATTTATTGTTTAACTCAAACCATAACACATCAATTAATAATTCAATTTTCAATAAGATAGTTCAATTATTAAAGTCACATAAAACCGATAGCTATAATTCGAATCTAGCCTAAAATTAGTTAATATTCTGCAACTAGTATCCGTTCACTTGTGAGATGAACAATTGACATACTTACGCAGTAAAAAGAACGTACTTGGTTTAGCTCCAAATTCGCACCGCCACAACTCAAGAAGACAGCTTGTTGAGCACTGATCGCGATCTATTTTTTAGACAGAAAATAAAGTAGTTTCAAGTGGCTCCAAGTTGGAAATATTATTTCGTTGGCAAACACATCCTTGTAAAGTTAAATAACTAGAATTATCCATTTACTCTAAAGGTAAAGCTATTATCAATGTCATGAAGCAGGAATAAATGTAAATACCCTTATCATTCCTCTTAGCCCCATCCCTATAATTCGAAACTTCTAACAGTATCATCCTATAACGAAACTAACCATGACGACCCTAAGTCTTAACGGCTCTTGCATTAAGTAATGGGTTTATTGTTATCAACATGACTTAACATAAATTGCATTATTTTTAGGCATAAAAAAACGACTCCGAAGAGTCGTTTTTTTATTAGTTAAAACTCAAATTATTGAGCTTGAACTGTACGGCTGCCAGAAATTGTCGCGAATACACGACGGTTCATAGCACGGCCTTCTTTAGTATTGTTGTCAGCAATCGGTTGGTCCCAAGCGAAACCTTGAGTAGACAAACGAGCTGGGTCAACGTTGTATTCGTTTACTAGAGACGATTTAACAGAGTTAGCACGAGCTAAAGATAAACGTTCGTTCAATGCACGTGGACCAGTGTTGTCTGTGTGACCTTCGATGCGAGCAGTAGCGTTTGGATATTCAACTAACTTCTCAGCAACTTTAGCGATTTCTGGTTTGTATTGGTCTTTGATATTTGATTTATTTGTATCAAAGAACACACGAAGTTCCATGTTAAGGTCTTCAGTTAACTCTTGTGGTTCAACTGGAGCAACAGGCTCAACTGGAGCAACTTCTACTACAGGAGCAGCAGGCTTCAAGTGACCACCAAGAACTACGTTAAGACCAGCAAGTGCTGTGTAGTTCCAGAAATCTTCATCAATGTTGTAAGTAGCACGAGCTTCAGTACGTAGAGATAAAGCGTCGTTTAAGCGCCAGAAAGCACCAAGACCAGCATTACCTAAAGTACCTTCTTCGTCTTTAGCAATACCATCGATGTCATATTTATAGTGACCAGCACCTAAAAGTACATACGGCTTAATTTTGCTGTCGTAGTTTTTAGTAATCAAATCAGAAGTAGCATAGAAGTTACCATTGATTTGAGTTTGCTTGTATTCAGCGCCAGCAGCTAAACCGTCTACATCACCTTTAACTTGGTTGTATTCAGCTTCGAAACCTAACCATGGAGTCAATTCAACGCCTAGAGCAGCACCAACGAATAAATCGTCTTGAAGTTCAGGACCTGAAGTTAAGTGGTCAACTCCGTTGTTGTGCTGACTGTCTTGGAAAGTGTAACCAAGCATTAATGGAGTAACAGTTACGCCCGCGTTTGCAGCAGCTAAAGGAGCAGCTACGAGCATTGCTAATGCAATACGACTCATTTTCATGGATTTATCCTCCAGAGATAACAATTGTTTTTCAAGCTAAGCTTAAAATTATTTAACCATTCTGAGATAGGTTTTTTTATACCCCAGTTTTATTTTTAAGCTATTCGCAATGAATCATACAAACACTTTATTTTTTTTCCAAGTGCTTGATAACTTTAATCAAGTAAATTATTGACAAAATTACTTACAATTTCCGTTGTAATTCGGTAATTTTTTACTCAATTTTTAGTTGCGAATCGCTTATTTTCACTTGTCATACATTTTAACAGCTTTTTGAACAAGTTGAATACTACTAATTATGTATAAAATTTGTTTGATAAACAAAGCTTTAATAAATAAAAAATAATCTTAAAATAAAAAATACGGATAAATACATGTTTTATATCAATAAAAAAGGGATAACTTTGTTTGAACTTGTGATTACCATCACTATTCTTGCCATCATTTGCACACTCGCCCTGCCATATTTTCATCAACACATGGCCTCACAAGAGCGAAGCAAGACGCTGAATATATTAAGAAATAGTATTCAGACTGCCAAGAATATAGCCAACTTACAACATCAAAATATCACCATTTGTCCAAGTCAAGACCTCGTTCAATGCCAGAATCATCAATGGAACACAGGCTTTATTGTATTTATCGATAATAATAAAAACCGACGAGTAGATCCCACTGAAACCATTATTCGAACAGAACAGCAACAGCTCAAATATGGCAATCTTGATTGGCGAGGCACACTCAACCTTCCATCCTTAAGCTTTAAAGCTGAAAATGGTCTCCCTCTCGGCTCAAATGGAACTTTTTATTATTGCTCTTTGCAAAGCTCAGATCATTTTAAACTAGTCATGAGCAAAATGGGACAGCTCCGAGCCGAGCCACTCAATACCTGTAACTAGACCCATGAGTCCATAATCACGTTTTCAGCTTTTCACTCAAAAAAATTTGCATATACTGCTTAAGTTTCCAACAAAACAGATAAGTGATTTCGGAGAAGAAAATGACAGACATCGTGATTGTAAATGGTGCACGTACCGCAATGGGTGGTTTTCAAGGCAGTTTAGCAAGCGTAACTGCGCCTGAACTCGGTGCTGTGACCATCAAAGAAGCGATTGCTCGAGCAGGCTTACAAGCAAACGATGTAGAAGAAGTCATTATGGGCTGTGTTCTACCTGCCGGTTTAAAGCAAGGTCCAGCACGCCAAGCTATGCGCCAAGCTGGTTTACCTGATTCAACAGGTGCCGTGACCATTAATAAGCTCTGTGGTTCTGGTATGAAAGCAGTTATGCAAGCGGCGGACATGATCAAAGCTGGTTCTGCAAATATTGTTGTTGCAGGTGGCATGGAGTCGATGACAAATGCACCTTATATTTTAACCAAAGCGCGTGCGGGCTACCGTATGGGACATGGCGATGTCAAAGACCACATGTTCCTTGATGGTTTAGAAGATGCTGAAACAGGCCGTTTGATGGGTTCTTTTGCACAAGATATGGCCAATACTCGTGGCTATACGCGTGAGCAAATGGATGCCTTCGCGATTCGCTCTTTAGAGCGCGCACAAACAGCGGTCAACGAAGGTTACTTTGCCGATGAAATTGTGCCTGTGACTGTAGCAACCCGTAAAGGGGATGTTGTCATTGATAAAGATGAACAACCGTTCAATGCCAACATTGCAAAAATTCCAAGCCTTCGCCCTGCTTTTGCTAAAGACGGCACCATCACTGCGGCAAATGCAAGTTCAATCTCGGATGGTGCATCAGCATTGGTTTTAACTTCAGCAGAGAATGCATCGAACAAAGGTTTAGCCCCATTAGCTAAAATTGTGGCTTATGCTTCGAATTCACAACATCCATCAGAGTTTACCATTGCACCCGTCGGTGCAATTGAAAAAGTACTGAAAAAAACGGGGTGGGATGCACAAGAGGTCGACCTTTGGGAAATCAATGAAGCTTTTGCAATGGTGACCATGTGCCCAATAGATGACTTCAAGCTTGATCCTGCAAAAGTGAACATCAATGGTGGAGCTTGCGCACTGGGTCACCCTGTCGGTTCAACAGGCTCACGTATTATCCTCACTTTAATTCATGCACTTAAACGCACAGGTGGTCAAAAAGGGATTGCAGCACTATGCATCGGCGGCGGTGAAGCGACTGCTGTCGCGATTGAATTACTTTAAGATGCAAGCAACCTTCTTTTATTGACATATTTTATACAATAAAAGATTGAATGATTAGCTGATATAAAAGCGATATTTATGAGAATCCCTCGACTTCGGGGGATTTTCTATTACAAGATTGTATTATGGTCGATCTCAACGACTTGTTAAAATAACGACGAAAAAAATAACAAGGATAAGACAATGCAACTGAATCACTACCTCAACTTTGACGGTCAAACCGAAGCCGCTTTTAATTTTTACAAATCTGTCTTTGGTGGAGAGTTTGCAACGTTCATGCGTTATGGAGATTTACCTTCAGATGAAAGTTCAGTCACCCTTTCCGAAGCTGACCAACAAAAAATCATGCATGTTTCATTACCGATTAACGAAACAACAGTGCTTATGGCATCCGACACGAATGATCAGTTTTGTGCTCAAAGCAATACTGTATTTACAGTAGGTAATAACCATTATATTTCGATCAATTTGGAAGCCCATGAGCAAGCCGACGCAAAACGTTTATTTGATGCACTTTCAATCAATGGAAAAATAGAGATGCCTCTAGAGAAAACCTTTTGGGGTGCACTCTATGGCGCATTTACTGATCAGTTTGGAATTAAATGGATGGTGAATTGCCAACTAGATGGATAATTGCATATTTGTAATAATGCAATCTCAAATTGATATTGCATTATTATTTCTCTATTTATATGTTTTCTAATATTTTACGAACTCCAATATCTTCAAAAATCTCAGGGTATTGTTTCATAAAAGTTGGTAAATGTTGTTTCACTTCATTTTTCTGAAGTACAGTCCATCTCGGTGGATAGGTTTCATAACTAAGAAATTGTAGACGACACCGTAAATGATAGTAAAAGCTCTGCTGATCTTTCTCAGTTTCTATAAATTTTTGCTGCGTAACAAACCAATAAAGCTGATCCCATAAACTATAACCTTGCGTTAAGTCTAATTTTTGCTGAAATGACAAACTTCCTTCGACTAAGCATAAATACTGTTTTAATTCATCTAAAGTAGGCTGGGTATCACAATATCCTTTTGCTTTAATAAATTGAGATGGTGACACTATTTGTTGAGTAGAATGAAAATATTCTAAATATTGATTTAGTTTGATATTTTTTTGTTTCAATGCAAATAAGACCAATGCATTTGCAACTTTTTGAGATTCCATTTTTTCAATAATATGAAAAAAATGAGGTAAATCACCTTTCCATAGAATCCATTGAAAAGCTCTAATTTTCAGCTGTTGTCGGTTTAAACTATCAATAGAATATTGAGTAAAATATTCTTTAAAATCAAATTGACATTGCCTTAAAGCAAAATATGCATAATCCATTATAGATAAATAATGACTGTGCCAAAGCTTAATTAAATCATCCGTTGTTAAAACACCTCTATGATACAAGACATCAAATAAACGATACTGCACATCTCGAAATTTTAAAGTTTGGAGTTCAATCATAAGTTCATGATTTGATTGAGTTTGAATAATAAAATCAAGCCAAAACTTACGGACTATTTGGTCTTTCGCAACTTTGCATAATTCAATCAAGTAATCATGTTCAACCCATTGGTATTTTTTGATATAAACCAACAAAATACGAGGAAGTTCTCCTTGTAATGAAATCAAGGTGTCTTGCAAATAACTTTTATTATTAGCAACCTCTTTCAATAATAATTCTTCAACTTCAGTAACAACGCGTATTCTCTTTTGTATCGCCGCAATATCTAAAAAATAATCAACACAGAGCCGACTAAATTCAGGCCTTTGACTCCACCGTTGCAAGTGTCTAGCTGCCAACTTTTGGTTAATTGGAACATAGTCACTTAACCGAAATAATAAAGCTGGAAAAAGTGCAGTCTCATAACAGTCTTGCAGTTGTTCTAATGTACTCTGACGTACATACCCATCATAACTTCTAAGCTGCCAAAGCAATTCATCTAAAGAACTTTCTTCAAGATTTTCATTTTTTATTTTTGGCATAATTACATAAGAAGATTGTTCTTCTAAACATTCAACGGACTGCTTTTCAAATACATTAGATGCATTTATATGTTGCTCAGACAAACCAAAGAGCTTTTTTAAAAAGTTTAACATTTTATTTTTTAATGAAAGAATTTTATTTTTATAACAAATTATGAAATAGCTGTCATTCACTGTCGATTATCAAACATCAATATTGGAAAATTGCGCAATAATAGTGAGCCCCACAGTAATAAAACCGATACCAAGCCATCCTGCTAGATCTATGTTTTGTCCTAAAAATGTCTTGGCCAGTAGTGCAGTGGCGATAACACCAATACCAGACCACAGCACATATAAAATGCCTGCTTGCATAAATTTTAAAGCATAGGCAGCGCATGCAAAAGAAATCATGTACAGCACTAGCGCAATGCCTTGATCCAATTTATTGACCAAGCCATTGCCTTTTGCAGAGTAAAAAGTCGAAAGCACATCTGTAGCAATAGCGATGAGTAGCCAAATGACACCAGGATTAATCTTTGCAAAGAGTGCCATCATATCCAATTTTCCTGCTTTTTTTCTTCAATTTGTTCATCAAAAATGCTGCGTATAAATACAAAAAAGCTGGACTAAAGTCCAGCTTTTCAATGCTTGCCTAAAAATTTAAGCGCCTGTTTGATAACTGGCTTGAGCAACGGCTGTTGATGCTTGATACGGATTTCTAAAATCATTTAAACCCGCTGCTGCTTCAAGAATGTCTTTGCCTTCTTTAACAACAAAGGTATCAAAGCCTGAACGTTTCATGTAGTTCAAGACATCTTTAAACACATCACCTGTTGCGCGTAGTTCGCCTTGGAAACCTTGACGGCGTAATAGCGCTGCAAATGAATAGCCACGACCATCGTTAAAACCAGCAAAATCAATAAATATGGCATCTAGCTGATCTAAAGGGAACTCATGCGTTTCAGGTGAAGCATCGACTGTCACCAGTAGTGCTTTTTTACCCGAAACTTGAGCCAATTGATCTAACTGCTCAACCGTTAAAACCACATCACCTTGTGGTAAAACACCATCTTCACCAATCACTTGGTAAGTATTGTCGGCAATCGTGCCATCTTTAGAGAGGACTTGTAGTGCTGTATTAAGCATATGCACGCTCCTTAAAGGGTTGGATGCCCACACGGCGATAAGTTTCAATGAATTCTTCACCCTCATTTCGAAGGTCAAGATAGGTATTTAAAATTTCTTCAACGATGTCTGGTACCACGTCAGCTGCAAATGATGGGCCTAAGATGTCACCAATTGAAGCATCATGGTCTGCATTACCACCCAAAGTGATTTGGTAGAACTCAGCGCCTTTTTTGTCTACACCTAAAATACCAATGTTACCTACATGGTGATGACCACATGCATTCATACAACCTGAAATATTCAGATCCAGTTTGCCGAGGTTATAAATGGTATCTAAGTCATCAAAACGGCGTGAAATCGCTTCAGAAATAGGAATTGATTTTGCATTTGCCAATGAACAGAAGTCACCGCCTGGGCAGCAGATAATATCTGTTAAGAAACCAATGTGCGCACGTGCTAGATTGTTTTTCTCAAGAATAGTCCAAAGCTCAAACAAATCTTTCTGAGGCACATCGACCAAAGAAATATTTTGCTCATGCGTGGTCCGCAATTCACCAAAGGTGTATTTGTCTGCAAGGTCTGCAATCAAATTCATTTCTTCCGTGGTCACGTCACCCGGTGCAATACCTGTACGCTTCAACGAAATCGTTACAATACGGTAGCCCTTCACTTTGTGAGCATTGGTATTGATATTGAACCACTGTTTGAATTTTGGATGCGTAGCAAACTGTTCAGAAAAATCTTCATCTGCATAATCTTGATAATCAAACGGTATAAATTCTTCGTCTAATTTCTGCAAAATTTCAGGCTGAATCTTTAAAGTTTTAATGGTATGCGCAAACTCAGCTTCGACTTTTTCAGCAAAGACTTGAGGAGTTAACGCTTTCACTAAAATTTTAATACGTGCTTTGTATTTGTTATCACGGCGACCGTGTAAGTTATAAACACGTAGTACGGCTTCTAAATAAGCAATCAGGTCTTCACGTGGCAAGAAATCACGAATGAAACTACCAATTACAGGGGTACGACCTAAGCCACCACCGACTTTAATTTTATAGCCGATCTCACCCGCTTCATTTTTAACGATATACACCCCAATATCATGGAATGAGGTCGCTGCACGATCGGTTTCTTCAAGTGCTGATACAGCAATCTTGAACTTACGTGGCAAGAAAGCAAATTCTGGGTGGAAGGTTGACCATTGACGGATCAACTCACACGTTGGACGTGGGTCAGCTACTTCACCAGCAACCACACCTGCATATTGGTCTGTAGTCGTGTTACGAATACAGTTACCTGAAGTTTGGATCGCATGCATTTGTACCGAAGCAAGCTCTTGAAGCATGTCTGGAACATTTTCTAGCGCAGGCCAGTTAAACTGAATATTCTGACGGGTTGAAACGTGTGCATAACCACGGTCAAACTCAGTTGCAAGTTCTGCAACTTTGCGCAATTGCGTTGAGTTCATTAAGCCATAAGGCACAGCAATACGTAACATTGGCGCATAGCGTTGTACATAGAGACCGTTTTGAAGGCGTAATGGGCGGTACTCATCTTCAGTGAGTTTTCCAGCTAAATAACGTTCCGTTTGGTCACGGAACTGTGCAACACGTTCATTGATCAGTTGCTGATCGAAATCAGTATATAAATACATGGCGTACAGCTAGTAGTTTCATTATAACGGCTGACAGCATAACGAGATTTAAACTATCAACAAAATGCGTTTTTTACATATTTCATAGCTGTTTTATTGATAAGGATAAGTAGATGTGCTGTTTGTCCCTAATCCTAAAGGTTTTTCTGATTAAAGTATTTTTTATTAGATACTTATACATTATTCAGCTAACCTCATTCAGGCTATCATATACACGCTAGCCCATCCATTGCTACTGCGTAAATTTTAAACCCAGCTTTCTGGACAAACCTCAATATTTTTATTCTTTCTTCCTCATCACTTTGCCCTTTTCAACTGACTGCACATAAAAATAGCCTAACGAATCAGGCTATTTTAAAGTTTAAATGGCTACAGAAGATTATTTTGCATCGGGTAAGGCATACGCCACCAAAGCATCTCCCATCTTGGTACCAAATGAACCATGACCACCCGCCATAATGACCACATACTGTTTGCCATTCGCTTCATAGGTCATTGGTGTAGCTTGACCACCCGCTGGTAAACGACCTTTCCAAAGTTCATCACCATTGGTCACGTTGATGGCACGGATATAATTATCCTGCGTACCACCGACAAACATCACATTACCCGCAGTTGAGATTGAACCACCAAGCATAGGCACCCCCATTTTAAATGGTGGCAATTGAATCCCTGGTAAGCTGTCGCGGATCGTACCAATACGACGTTTCCATGCAACTTCATGAGTATTTAAATCCACACCTGCCACAAAGCCCCAAGCAGGCTGTTTACATGGCAAGCCAAATGGAGACAAGAACGCACTGATCTCTACACCATAAGGCACACCATACATCGGTTGTACGCCCGCTTCAGTGCCTGCACCTTTGGCTGTTTTCGGACGGTTTGGATCGGCTGGAATGAGTCTAGACACAAACGGCAAACCGATTGGGTTCATCACCGCGATTTGGCGGTCAGGGTTAACAGACATACCGCCCCATTCGAATACACCCAAGTTGCCCGGGAAAACCAAAGTTCCGTTTTCTGAAGGTGGGGTATAAATACCGTCATAGTTCAGTTTGTGGAACGACACACGGCACATCAACTGGTCAAACATGGTTGCGCCCCACATTTGCTTATCCGTCAATTTCTCTTTTGGTGCAAGATCAAAATCAGAGAAAGGTTGTGTCGCAGAATAACGCTCACCTTTGGTTTGTGGCCCACGTTTCACTGTTTGTGGTACAGGTTTTTCCGTAATTGGAACAATGGCTGCACCAGTACGACGGTCTAGAACAAAGGCATTACCTGTTTTCGTTAACACGTAAATGGCAGGAACCATTTTACCTGACTTGTCTTTAATGTCCGTCAATGTCGGTTGTGATGGTACATCCATATCCCACAAATCATGATGCGTGGTTTGGAAATTCCACACCAACTTACCTGTTGAGGCATTCAGTGCCAGCATTGAGTTGGCATAACGCTCATGTAATTCGGTACGGTTACCCCCCAAATATCTGGCGTACCCACACCCGTTGGAATGTAAACGATATCCAAAGCTGCATCATAGGCTAATGGTGCCCATGCATTCGGTGAGTTTTGAACATACTTTTGACCCGGAGCTGGAATCGCGTTCGGATCTTCGGCACCTGTATCAAACACCCACAACAATGCACCCGTATTCACATCATAACCACGAATCACACCTGAAGGTTCTTCAGTTGAATAGTTATCTGTGGTTGAACCCGCAATAATAATCGTCGTGCCTGTGACCACAGGTGGTGAAGTTGGGATATAACCGCCCGGATAAGGGAATGGCATGTCTTTTTGTAAGTCGACTTCACCATTTTTACCAAAGTCCGTACAACGCTCACCAGTATCAGCATTGATGGCAACCAAACGACCATCATTCACCGGCAAGATCACTTTACGTGGGCACAACTCAGACGATGACTTTTTATGTTGCAAGCTGGCTTCAAAACCAACTGTATTGTTCGCATCATAATAAGACACGCCACGACAGGTTAAATGTTGGAAAGTATTGTCCGATTTCAACTTCGGATCAAAAGTCCATTTCGCCTTACCTGTAGCTGGGTCGAGGGCAACCAGTTTTTGGTGCGTGGTACAGATATACATATTGTCCCCAACTTTAATTGGGGTGACCTGATTGGTGGTTTCACCAGAGTCATTTTCTGTTTTAAAGTCACCTGTGTTATAGGTCCAAGCCACTTTTAAATCTTTAACATTCTCAGAATTAATTTGCGTTAAAGGAGAATAACGCAAACCAGACTGAGTACGACCATAAGCAGGCCAGTCGCCATCCGCAACACCCGGAATGGACTGTGCGGTTGCAGGTTGCTTGCTGCTCAGTTCACCTCGAATTTCTTGAGGATCATTAAATACAGCATAGATCATCACTGCAATGGTAATTGCCAATGAACCTGTTAAAGCAATTTTTGCACCTTTAGCGTTGTCAAAGCCACGTGTGACCGCTGGAATGAGTAACCATAATCCAAATAAACCAAGGATATCTAGACGTGGTGCCAAGGCAAAGAAGTCAGAACCCACTTCCCATAGGCCCCACACCACTGTACCCAAGACCAACAAGGCATAAACGATTAATGCCGTACTTTTTAATTTTTGCAGTAGAACTGCAGTCGCGATGAAGAGTAACCCTGCAATGATGTAGTACCAAGACCCACCAAGCACTGCAAGATAAATCCCTCCTATCAGCAGGACTAAACCAAAGATCACAGCAATCACAGCTGTAAAAGTTTTAAGTCCTGAACCTGAAGACGGAGTACTCATATTGACCACCTTTTTCTTAGATTCTGTTAAAAGCTCATATCATTTCAACATTGATATAAGCACCTAGACAGTTTTTAGATTTTAAGTATCTGTCCAAACGACTTATTTCAAACAGTTTTATGCTTTGAATAACCATAAACGTATTTATCAACCTTGTTGAACAAATACTTATAGATCTAGAAACTAAAATGCAGTCTGGAATTTAATTCCGCCGACCCATGCATTTTCACCATTTTTATATGCGCCCACATGGCGAATATATTGGATATTGGGACGAATGGTTAACCAGTTGGCTGCATGAATACCGTAGTAAATCTCGGCATCATATTCTTCACTTTGTAAGCCACGGGCATCAACGCTGTTATTGGCAATATTCGCCTCATTCACGTCATCATTGATGCTAATACGCCCCAAGCCAATCGCAATTTCATCTTGTGGACGTGCATCAAAAGCGCCTTTATAGACCAAACCTATGTTCTGCATGTCGCGAACCGTATTGGTGTCTGAGTCATGTAGCGTGAGATTTACAAAGCCTGTTAAACCACGTGTAGCATCATCGTGATGTGCTGTGAGTTGTTGCTTGGCAACCACCCAGCCCCCTTGTTTATGTGAAGTTTGCTGCGGGTTTTGAATATTTGTGGCGTCTGCCGAACTGTAGTAATAACCCGCACGATATTCACCGGGTAATTTTTCAGTTCCTAACTGAGGAGACCACACTACTTCAGCAGGAAGAATCGCGCCATGCGAACCATCAGTACTTAAGTTCCAGCCTTTGCCACGCTCTAAGTTTTCAGGGTTATATTCATATACCCCAACTTGTGCATATAGCTCAGGACGGATATTGTATTTAACCCGCGCAGCCCACTGACTGACAGGCCAGTTGTACCATTGGTCACCGACCCAGTTACCAACTTGAGAGCCACACAGTGCAAGATTCTGGAAATCACAATCGAAACTGTTGAAGTCTTCACCTTCACCAAAACGACCGACTTTGATGTCCAACTTTTGATCCATGAACTTTTTCTTAATCCACAAATCCGTTAAACGCCACGTTTGTCCACGTCCCCACACTTCTTGAGTAGAACTTAAATGTCCATCTAAAGCATCGGAAGTTTGAGAAAGTGAACGTCCATTACGCTCAGTAATGGTGATTTGAGCCTCAGTATCCTGCCAACCCAAAATTTTGTCTAAATCGAAGTGCGTACCAAATGCAAACTGGTCTGCATATTCAGTACCATGATTTGAAGAACGTGAAGCATCGAGTAAAGTTGCCATCTCACCCGTATAACCAAAGCTAAAATCGTAGCCTTTTTCTTGCAATGCGGTGCGTTGACCATTCCAATCACCGAGCATCCAAGGGCTTTGTACCTCGAATGCATTTGCAGCATATACAGTTTGCAGGCAACAGCTGAGTGTTAATAAACTCACCGTTAAACACCAACTTCTATTACATTTATTCATAATTGGTGACCTTTCTTACAATTTTACAACCAATTGATATGATACTTGCTATTTGTATAAAGACCCATTGTTTTTGTTAGATTATTGTTTTAAAACTGGTTAAATTATCGCTATATGATATTTACAAAGAGTCAAAACCCAAAGATTTCCCTATAAATTCATACCTTATTTTTGAACGTGAAAACTTGATTGGACAAGCTAATTGTTGTTCGCTTTTTGTACTCCCCTCTTCTAAAGGCACAGCAACAATCCATTTTCGGTCTCTTGCCAGTTGCGAATCGAGTGCTTCATCTAGCTTCAATACAGGCTCAACACAGACATCCCGTGACTGAAAAATTGCGTTCCATACAGCAAAATCTTGGGTTTTAATCTTGGCTTTTATCGCTTGTTTCACCACCTGACAGTCGTCAGTTGCCAGTGAGGCGCCTTTTTCAGCCACAATGGGCAACTCTAAAATTTCTGCCAGTCCATGTAAAAACTGTGGCTCTAAACTCCCAATCGACAAATAGCGACCATCTTGCGTTTCATAATAGTCATAAAAAGTCGCACCATTGAGATAGCTTTGCTCCGGCCCTTGCTTTTCCTGTCCTGCTAAGCTCGCCGCTGCAGCCATGCTACTGAGCCCCACCACACAGTCAGTCATAGAGATATCAATATACTGCCCTATGCCACTACGCTGCCTTTCGATCACAGCTGCGAGTATTCCTATCACGCTATGTAATGACCCGCCTGCAATATCCGCAATTTGAATTCCCAAAGGAGGAGGACCACTGTGCTGTCGGCCGCTATGTCCTGCGATCCCAGACAAAGCCACATAGTTGATATCGTGCCCTGCTTTATTTTGATATAAACCTGTTTGCCCATAACCCGTAATGGAACAATAGATCAAGCGCGGATTAATTGCAGATAAAGTTTGATAGTCAAGTCCCAGTCTTTGCATTACCCCCGGGCGGAATTGCTCAATCACAATGTCATAGTCTAAAATTTTCGACTTGATCAGTTCAATATTGGCAGGATCTTTTAAATCCAGTGCTACAGAATGCTTATTTCGGTTGAGATAACTGTGTGCTGTGGCCTGCCCATTGGCATAAGGTGGCATTAAACGGATCAGATCAGGTCGAGTTGGAGACTCGATGTGGATCACTTCTGCACCTAAGTCTGCCAAATACATTGTTGCAAACGGTCCCGGTAAAAGTGTAGAAAAATCGAGAACTTTCAATCCTTTCAATGCCATATCCATGCTACTTTTTACTCTTTTTATGTTGATTTTTTAGCTATTTTAGAAATATAAAAGCAACAAAACAATGTCATGTTCAGCCATTTACCTTGATCATTTCGGCAATTTAACATGTAAAAAGGCAAAAAACTTTAGTGTAAATTGCCTAAACTTATTTTTTTAGCGTCATTTAGGTCAAACGCAAGTGAATATAAAAGAGACTGAAGGATTAAATATGAGCCGTGATACCATTAGTATCCATTTCGTCAATGCGGCTTTAACTGGCGTAAAACGTCTCGGCATGGATGTCGAAACATTACTTTCTCACGTTGGCATTGAGGCAGAACTGCTGCGTCAGCCTAAAGCCCGTATTTCTCCAGAACAATATACTCGCTTCGTTAAAATGTTATGGATGGTCACCCAAGACGAACATGTTGGTTTTGACAAACAACCACGTCGTCTAGGTACATTTGCCATCATGTGCCAGTTGATTATTCATGCCAAGACCTTAGGGGATGCTTTAGAACTGTCTTCACAGTTTTATAAGCTCTTTGGTGATGAATGGTCTGTGACATTAGAGCGCGACAAGCACGAAGCGCGTCTCGTTCCCCAGATTCCAAAATCAATGGACCCAGATCACTTTATCACTGAAAGTATGTTGATGATTTGGCATGGTCTTGCTTCTTGGTTGATTGAACGTCGTTTACCCCTGGAACGTGTACATTTTGGCTATGAACGTCCTGCACATGCAGATGAATATGATGCCTTATTCTTCGCACCTGTGATGCAGTTCGATATGCCGCGTACCGAAATCACTTTTGCCGCAGATTATTTGGACTTACCAATTCGTCAGAATGAAGAAACGTTAGAAGAGTTCTTAAAAGCCGCTCCTGCACAGTTGTTAGTGAAATTTAAAAACACCAACTCCCTCACTTCACGTATTCGTGATGTGTTGAAAAGTCAAATTGGTGAGGAAATGCCAACCCTGAACGATGTGGCTTCCATGTTGTATTTATCTCCTCAAACGTTGCGTCGTCGCTTAGCGGCTGAAGGTAAAAGTTACCAAGGCGTGAAAGATGCATTACGTCGTGATGCCGCGATTCACCTGCTGTTAAATCCGGGTTTGACGTTGGAAGATGTGGCACAACAAGTGGGCTTTAGTGAAACCAGCACCTTCCACCGTGCCTTTAAAAAATGGACAGGCGTCACACCTGGTTTATATCGCCAACTACACGGTTATCACTAATTTTTTAGTTTGACGACGGTTCGGCACATTGCTAAACCCAAGATTTCGATCTTGGGTTTTTTTATGCCCTAAACTCAGGCTATTGGCAAAAATCTTCATCTAGCCTGACCCGTTCTAGTCATTGCATCACGGCGATTAATTTGTACACTCAAGGACATAACAACTTAAAAGTCATAAAAAGGAACAGCTATGAGCGAGGCTTATATCATTGACGCCATTCGCACACCACGCGGAAAAGGAAAGAAAGATGGTTCATTGTATGAAGTAAAACCGATTACTTTACTCACCATATTATTGAATGAACTCAAAGATCGTCATCATTTAGATACGTCTAAGGTAGATGATATTGTCTTAGGTTGTGTCACACCAATAGCTGATCAAGGTGGTGATATTGCGAAAACTGCAGCAATTGCAGCAGGTTGGGACAATGATGTTGCGGGTGTGCAAATCAATCGCTTTTGTGCGTCAGGTTTAGAAGCAGTCAATATGGCTGCGCAAAAAGTACGTTCAGGTTGGGAAGATGTGGTTGTTGCTGGTGGCGTAGAGTCGATGTCACGTATTCCAATGGGGTCCGATGGTGGCCCGTGGGCATTAGACCCTGAAACTAATTTAAAATCACATTTTGTTCCGCAAGGGATTGGTGCTGATTTAATTGCAACATTGGATGGTTATACGCGCTCAGATGTTGATGGTTTTGCAGCAAATTCTCAGCGTAAAGCGGCGGCGGCGCAAGCTGCAGGTTATTTTAATCAGTCTGTGGTTGCCATCAAAGACAAAGCCGGCGTGACCATTTTAGACCAAGATGAATTTATTAAACCAACCACGACAGCAGAAGGTTTAGCAAAACTCAATCCAAGTTTTGAAATGATGGGTGCAATGGGGTTTGATGCGATTGCATTACAACAATATCCAGAAGCGCAAAAAATTAACCATGTGCATCACGCAGGAAACTCATCAGGTATTGTCGATGGTGCAGCACTTGTATTGCTTGCTTCCGAGAAAGCGGTCAAAGAACAAGGTTTAAAACCACGTGCCAAAGTATTAGCGACAGCATTGGTCGGTTCGGATCCAACCATTATGCTGACTGGGCCGGCACCTGCTGCTCGTAAAGCATTGGCAAAAGCAGGCTTAACGATTGACGATATTGATCTATTTGAAGTCAATGAGGCCTTTGCATCTGTGGTGATGCGTTTTATGACAGAATTAAAAGTGCCAAGCGATAAAGTCAATGTAAATGGTGGCGCAATTGCGATGGGGCATCCATTGGGTGCGACGGGTGCGATGATCCTTGGAACCTTACTGGATGAATTAGAGCGTCAAGGTAAAAAGCGTGGCTTGGCAACATTATGTGTGGGTGGTGGCATGGGTATTGCGACCATTATTGAGTTGGTATAAGGAGAATAATAATGAGCGCAATTCAATATTTAAAAAATGACGATGGCATTATTATTCTAACTTTAGATTCCCCGAATCAATCAGCAAATACTATGAATGCGGATTTCCGTGTAGCTTTAGAAAATATTGTTTCTAAACTGAAATCTGAAACGTCAATTACTGGGATTATTTTCCGTTCAGCGAAGAAAACTTTCTTTGCAGGCGGTGATTTAGATGAATTGATTCAAGCACGACCTGAAGATGCTACGCCTTTTTTTGAAATGATTCAGAAAATGAAAGCCGAGTTCCGTTATATCGAAACTTTAGGTGTACCTGTTGTAGCTGCATTGAATGGTACGGCTTTGGGTGGCGGTTGGGAAATTGCTTTAGGCTGTCATGCACGTATCGCATTGAATGATCCTAAAACAAAATTTGGTTTACCAGAAGTGACTTTAGGTCTACTGCCAGGTGGTGGTGGTATTGTACGTATGGTACGCCTTTTAGGTTTACAAAATGCTTTTCCATTCTTGATGGAAGGTAAGCAGTTTGGTGTGGATAAAGCGAAATCATTAAGTTTAATCCAAGACACGGCGGAAACACCTGAAGAATTGATGGATAAAGCGATTGCTTGGGTGAAAGCACATCCCCCATCCACAAAAGCATCACAACAGCCGTTTGATGTGAAAGGCTATAAGATCCCAGGTGGTGATCCTAAAACACCTGCGGTTGCGCAAATTCTTGCGATTGCTCCAGCAATGTTACGTGATAAAACCAAAGGATGTTATCCAGCGCCTGAAGCCATCATGGCGGCTGCGGTTGAAGGTGCACAGGTGGATGTGGATACGGCACTGACCATTGAATCTCGTTATTTTACCTATCTTGCGACAGGTCAAATTTCAAAAAATATGATTGGTACTTTTTGGCATGGATTAAATGCAATTAAAGCAGGTGCGAGCCGTCCTAAAGATGTTGCAAAATGGCAAGCAACAAAAGTGGGTGTACTTGGTGCTGGAATGATGGGAGCAGGGATCGCTTATTCAACAGCAATCAAAGGTATTCCTGTTGTACTCAAAGATATTTCTGTTGAAAATGCAGAAAAAGGGAAAGCCTATAGCCAAAAACTGCTAGATAAAAAAGTATCACAAGGACGTATGACCGCTGAAAAGCGTGATCAGGTTTTAAGCTTGATTACCGCAACGGCATCTGCCGAGGATTTAAAAGGCTGCGATTTAATGATTGAAGCTGTATTTGAAAATCAAGAACTCAAAGCTAAAGTCACTCAAGAAGCTGAGACTTTCCTTGCTGAAGGCGGAGTGATGGCTTCAAATACCTCGACATTACCGATTACTGGTTTGGCAAAAGCTTCGAAAGATCAGGCAAATTTTATTGGCCTACATTTTTTTAGCCCAGTTGATAAAATGCAATTGGTTGAAATCATTAAAGGCAAAAACACTTCTGCTGAAACTTTAGCGAAAGCCTATGACTATGTACAGCAAATTGGTAAAACCCCGATTGTTGTGAATGATAGACGTGGCTTCTTCACCAGTCGTGTATTTGGTACTTTTGTTCAGGAAGGCTTACGTTTACTGCATGAGGGCGTACACCCAGCTCGTATTGAAATGGCGGCACTCAAAGCAGGCATGCCCGTTGGCCCACTAGCCATTCAAGATGAAGTTGCATTAACCCTTTCTGAACATGTTGCCAATGAAACGCGTAAGGCATTGCAGGCCGAGGGTAAAGATTTACCACGCTCAGGTGCAGATGATGTGATTCAAACCATGATTCATGAATTCGGTCGTAAAGGGAAAGCTGCTGGCGCAGGTTTTTATGATTATCCTGAAAGTGGTAAGAAACAGCTTTGGGAGGGCTTGAGCCATTGGAAAAAAGAGATTGATATTTCTGAACAAGAAATGATAGACCGCTTCTTGTTTGTACAATCGCTAGATACGTTACGTTGTTATGAAGAAAATGTCCTTGAGTCTGTAATTGATGCCAATATCGGTTCGATCTTTGCGATTGGCTTTGCGCCGTGGACAGGGGGAGCAATTCAGTTTTTAAATCAATATGGTTTAGACAAAGCGTTGCAACGTGCCAATCAGCTTGAAGCGAAATACGGTGAGCGTTTTAAAGCACCGCAATTACTCATTCAATCATTGCCATCTGGGCAAATCCATTAAAATGCTGACTTAAAAATCAGGGATCCATAGATCCCTTTTTTTATTCTCTTGGAGAAACCAATTAAAATACTGATTCATCTTTTAATTTTGACCTATCTTAGTGCATTATTTTCACGCCCGAACTCATTTTTTGTGTTATAAAGTTACATCGTTTTAGATTTATTATTATTCAATTGGGCTGTTGCACATGACTGACAATACTTCTCCTGAAAAATCACCATGGGGTTGGAAAGCACTGATCATTGCTTTCATTTTAAGCGGATTTTTCTTAGGTTTCTTCTACCTTGCAGTAACCAATGAACCTGACTATATGCCAAGTCAGCAAGCTAAACAGAACACTCAACAACATGCTTTTAAAAATGCACCAGCTATGTCTGAAGAGTCAATGGCAAAAGCGCAGGCTGATAAAGTAGCGCGTGAAACAAGCAATCAAGCTGCTTCTGAAAATACAACCGAACATGCAACGGCTGAAGAACATAGTATGAGTGCCGATGAACATGCGCAGATGTCTTCTGAACATAGTCACTAATCTACGTTAAAAAGAAAAAGCCCTGATGAATCAGGGCTTTTTCATAGACGATAAACGCATATCAATATGTGGAATACCACAGTCTAAATACACCTCACCCTCTTGTACAAAACCCAAAGCCTGATAAAACGCTTGTGCATGTACTTGAGAAGACAACACTAAAAATGGACGCTGTTGCTGTTGGGCGTATGCGATCACAGCCTGCATCAAAACCTGACCTATACCCAAACCTCGATGCGACTTTAAAACAGCAACACGACCAATACTATGATTCTGTAATAGCCTTGCCGTGGCGATAGCTTGATCTTGTTCATAGACGACAAAATGAACTGCAATTTCATCTTGCTCATCCCATTCATCTTCAGCAGCAATGCTTTGCTCTTGAATAAAGACCTGCTCACGAATCATTTTCGCAGCCTGTTGCAACTCATCCCATGTTCCGTGCGTAATTCTCAAACTTGGCATTTTCATTTCCCTATAAATCATCTCTGTATTGATCATTGCAGTAACAGTGATGTTCCGATCAACACTTACACCCAACACCTTGCTGATCCCATTGATCATTCAACAACAGTTCCAGTGAATGCTTTTGAATGCCATACATCTCTTTCAAGGCTTGAATTTGTGCCAAGACAGCAACATCGGGCGCTTGATAATCCCTACGCTTGGTTGCCAAAATCATTTTATTCTTACTGGTATGCTCAAGTGCCACAAACTCAAACACTTTGGTTTCATAGCCATAGGCTTTGAGTAATAAGGCACGAATAGTATCGGTCAGCATTTCAGCTTGCTGACCTGCATGAATGCCAAATTGCAACATGGGTTGTAATACAAGCGGAGCTTTCAACTGTGGACGTAATTCTTTATGACAACACGGCGCACACATGATCATTTCGGCATTTAAACGAATGCCCGTATGGATCGCAAAGTCAGTCGCTACATCGCACGCATGCAGCGCAATCATCACATCGAGACGTTCAGGTTGGTAAGTTCGAACATCGCCCTGAAAAAAATCAAGTTGTTGAAAATCCGACTTGTGTGCAACCTCCTGACAGAATTCCACCATCTTGCTGTTGAGCTCAACCCCAGTCACAAAAGGATTCAGATCTTGCTTTAGCAAATAATCATACAAAGCAAAAGTTAAGTAGCCTTTTCCAGAGCCAAAATCGACCACACGTAGTTGTTCAGGCAGTTGAATATGACTTAAAGCTCCTGAGAAAATTTCAACAAATTTATTAATCTGTTTCCACTTACGCGCCATACTAGGAATGATGTGCGCTTTTGCATCGGTAATGCCAAGCGGCTGTAAGAAATAACTGTCTTGATCGACAAAACGCTGCTTGATTCGATCATGTCCTTGCTGCTCTGCTACTTTAGCCTGCGTTTTATTTTTACTTTGGGTCAGCATGGCTTTCTTCTTGTTCTTTTTCAGTTGAAACTCTTGTTCAGTCGTCATCAAATTGGCTTGTTTACACTGTGCCAAAAGTTCAGTCACCGTTTCAAGTGCCAGATCTAAGGAATAGTTTTTAGTGACATCTTGAGTTTTATAACGATATAAACAACTCAATACTGACTGACCTTGCACAGTCACTACCCGAAATGTCATTTTTTCTAATTGTTGCATTTCCCCCTGATACTGGCTCAAAATCATCCGATCAAAACATTGAGATTCAAGCGCTTGCTGAAAGGCTTGCAGGAATTGCTGCTCTTGTATAGAGGAAGACACCGAAGTGGTCATAATAGAAACCAGAAAAAGAATTGCGATTAAATTTTAAAGCGTCTTACGCTAAATGCAAATTTGAATTACGATACAGTTGTATATTTTATAAAAACAAGCACGATTGCCTATGAACGCTCATCCAGTTGCAAACTACGATCCTGTCGAAGAACGAATCAATTTCATTAGCCATGCTATTGGTGCAGCTCTTGCACTCATAGCAGGAATATTATTGATTATCAAAGGGTCTTACTTAGAAACAGCGCAATGGATCGGGCTGTGGGTCTATGCTTTGAGCCTATTTTTATTGTTCGCCGCATCAAGCTTATATCATTTTGCCGAATCACCTGAGCGTCGAGGCTGGTATAAAAAATTAGATCACACCGCCATTTATTATCTAATTGCGGGCACCTATACCCCATTTTTGTCTATCGCACTACCCACACAAAAAGCACATTACCTGCTCATTGCACTTTGGGTGATTGCACTCATTGGCACACTATTCAAGTTAGTTTTCATCCATCGCTTTGAAAAAATCTCACTGATTGCCTATCTACTTATGGGATGGATGGCTGTGTTGGTTATGGATGATATGCAACGCTTTTTATCTAAACAAGCACTCACTTTTTTAATCATTGGTGGACTTTCCTACACCATCGGTGCATTGTTTTATGCGCTAAAAAAGGTAAGATACACTCACGCTATCTGGCATATTTTTGTATTGATCGGTGCAGGATCACATTTCTTGTCTATCTATCTTTACGTGATATAACCCGCACCTACTACATTTTTTAGCAACCCTAATCCCGTAGTTTGTCCGCAGGGTTTTCGTATTTTTTTAAGAAATTACGCCTTTTTTAAAAAGATTACGCTTTTAAAACTAAGTCTCATTATTTTTAGTAAGTGTAAGGTCTACCATGGCGTCATTAAATACTGCTGTTGCAGAACAACAGCAGCCTGTAAACTCAAAATTTCGCGTACTTACAGCCAGTCTCGTAGGTACCACAATCGAATTCTTCGATTTTTATATTTATGCGACTGCTGCAGTCATCATTTTTCCATATTTGTTCTTTCCAGCAAGTACCGATCCGATGACCGCTACAATTCAGTCATTAGCAACCTTTGCGATTGCCTTTATTGCACGCCCGATTGGTGCTGCACTGTTTGGACATTTAGGTGATCGTATTGGTCGAAAAGCCACCTTAGTTGCCGCATTGCTAACCATGGGGCTTTCAACCGTATGTATTGGCTTGCTACCAACCTATGCACAAATTGGAATTGTTGCACCATTACTGCTTGCACTCTGTCGTTTAGGTCAAGGCCTCGGCTTAGGTGGTGAATGGTCAGGTGCGGTCTTGCTTGCCACAGAAAATGCACCTGAAGGTAAACGTGCTTGGTATGGTATGTTTCCACAGTTAGGTGCACCCATCGGCTTTATCTTGGCAACGGGTTCATTCTTGACACTCGGTCATTTCATGTCTGAAGAAACATTCATGACATGGGGTTGGCGTATTCCATTTATATCAAGTGCGCTACTGGTGATTGTAGGACTGTGGATTCGTTTACAACTCCACGAAACTCCTGCGTTCCAGAAAGTTTTAGACAAGCAAAAAGAAGTTAATATTCCATTTAAAGAAGTAATCACCAAGCACTGGGGTATGCTGATTTTAGGCACTATTGCTGCCATCTGTACCTTTGTTGTGTTCTACCTCACGACGGTCTTTGCTTTACAGTGGGGCACCAAACAACTGGGTTACACTCGTGAACAGTTCTTACAACTTCAATTGGTCGCAACACTCTGCTTTGCTGCGTTCATCCCTTTATCTGCAGTATTTGCAGAAAAGTTTGGTCGTAAAACAACGTCTATTGCTGTATGTATTGCTGCGGCACTGTTTGGTTTAGTGTTTTCCAGCATGTTGGAATCAGGCAATACCTTTGTTGTATTCTTATTCCTATGTATTGGTTTATCTATCATGGGTTTAACCTATGGGCCAATTGGTACCGTGCTCTCTGAAATTTTTCCAATATCGGTTCGCTATACAGGTTCAGCACTGACCTTTAACCTTGCTGGCATCTTTGGTGCTTCATTTGCGCCATTAATTGCAACAAAACTTGCAACCACTTATGGCCTACATGCTGTAGGTTACTACCTCACAGCTGCATCCCTTCTGTCTTTATGTGCATTCTTAATGATCCGTGAGACCAAGAATGATGATGTAAACAATCAAATTTGACCCTAAGTTTGATATTTGAAACCAGCACAATGATGCTGGTTTTTTTATACCAATGCTTTAACAAACGCTACAAAAACCACCTTTAAAATTGCGCATATAACTTCAAAAATAAAGGTGAATACTGATGAATAGGACACAGAAATGGATGAAAAAATAGAACAACTCACCAATGAACAACTCCTCGACGTCATCGTATTAGTTGAAGAAAACAAAATCATTCAAGCCATCCAATACATCGCAACACACACGGCTTTTCAATACGACGATGCCCAAGAAATCGTCACAGAACTCACAAAACGTCATGATGCAGCACTAAAAAGTATGTATAACCACGAGCAACTTTACTCAGAAGATATCTCAACTGCAGAGTTAACAATAAATCGTCTTACTCCTCCGAAATTAACTCTCAAAGAAGATCAAACCCTGCAAAAATCACAACATAAAGATGTGAATAATAGTGACGTAACCCGAACACAAGGTATTCAAGCCTTACAGCCCAAAAACCACAAGCTGTGGATGATCTTGGCTGTGGTCATTTTGGTTTTAAGCTTTATTTTTTATTGGTTCTAGCTGAGCTTTAGATTAGCTCAATGATATCAATGGTCGGTGGGACCCGGAAGCGAAACGGTACACCCACCATACCTGTACCCACCGTAACAAACACATCTGCGTGTTCATGACGGTACAAGCCTTTCTTGTGCCCCAAGATCGACACCTTTTTCATCACAAAATCCGTTAACCACGGCAGTTCAACCTGGCCGCCATGCGTATGACCTGACAACATTAAAGGACGTGTTGGTAAAGAAGGCACCATATCGACCGTGTCAGGATTGTGCGATAAAATGACCCATGGCTTGTCCTGTGGTAAATGTGGCATAAAACGCATATCTGCCTTACCTGCCCACAAGTCACCGACCCCGATTAAACGAAACTCATCAAATTCAACAATCTGCCCCTCTATATCAATGACATTGTTGATCTTCAAAGCATGTCTTAACAGGTTTTGAATCGGGGGACCTGGATACTGTTCATCATGGTTACCATTGACCGAATAGACGGGGGCATTAATTTCGCGTAGTACCTCTAACTCTTCCGCCAGTGTATTTTCAGGTTCATAGGTCCAGTCTCCAGCAATCACCACCAAATCAGGCTTTTGTTCATTCAGCCGTTTAACAATGGTTTTTAACTGACGTTCATGACCTGAAAACAAACCAATATGTAAATCGGCAACCAAAGCAATACGAACAGGTTTGAGTAATTTATAGTCCTCTTGGATTTGATACTGCATGGTTTTAACATGGACAAAATGCGGCTCAATAAAACGTGCATAACACAATAAGCCACTTACTAAAAAGACAAAAATTGCTTCATGCCATGAGTAATAACCTTGGATACCTGCGTATAAACTAAAGAAAAATAAAGGAATCAGTAAATAAGACAAATAAAAAGCCAGTAAATGCACAAAGGCTTTAAACGGATGAATCGTCTCCGTATTGGTTTGACTGATCCATGCTTGATACACTGCCCAACCGGCAAGCAAGGCCATCGCAATATAAAAATAGAACACGACGGATTGTGTATTTAGCATAGACATTTACTCACAAACAGTTCATCAAGAACACATAATCTTCTGTTTATCTTTTCACAGCTCAGAATTATACTCAAACCAAATTTATAGACTTTATGACGATGGAAAAACCACACAGCGCAGTGAAGCGCGCTCTACCCCGCTCAACGTCGACTCAGCAAGGTGCTAAACTACTTTTACTCAGCTGTATGGTGATCTCTGTTCCTGCCTGTAATACTTTGCCCAAACAGATTCCGCAGCCTCAAGTTTATGCTTTTGATCAAGCCACGGACCAAACCAGCTTAGCCAAAATCGTACTACCACTCCGTGAGCAAAATCCGGGATTGACAGGTTTCCATATTCTCTATAACCCACTCGAAGCATTAGCAGCACGCATCCATCTCATTGATAAAGCAGAAAAGACTTTAGATCTACAATATTATATTTGGGATAATGACCGTATCGGCGCACTGGCACTTTATTCAATATTGAAAGCGGCAGACCGTGGGGTCAAGGTTCGGTTACTGATTGATGACAACAATGCCAAGAAAATGGAAGGCATTTACCTCGCACTCGACCAACACACCAACATTGACATCAAACTGTATAATCCCTATCGCTTCCGCCACTATCGCGCGATGGATATGATGCTCAATCTCAAACGCATTAACCGTCGTATGCATAACAAAAGTTTTATTGCTGATAACCAAATCGCGCTGATTGGTGGTCGTAATATGAGTAACCAATATTATAATGTCAGCGACAATTACCAGTTTTCCGATGTAGATGTCATGCTTGTAGGTTCGGCAGCAGATGAAATTGTGCACTCATTCGATGAATACTGGAATGATGATTATGCCTTTCCAGTACGTCAAATCGTCAATGCCAATCATTACAGCTTACGTTATGAAGGCTTAAAAACACAGTTGCAACAGCACTATCAAGAAGTGACGGTACAAAATTATCTGGATCTTGCCAATCGTTCACAAGCGTTTGAACACTGGCTGAACGATAGTATCCAATTTGACTGGGTCAAGGCCGAAGTCGTAAAAGACTCACCAAGTAAAATCAAATCCCGAGCTAAAAAAGAAGAACATCTCAACTTCCAGTTGCAAACCCATCTAGAAAAACCAACAGATAGCATCGACATTATCTCTGCCTATTTCGTTCCTGAACGTAAAGGCAAAAAACACCTTGCCAACCTTGCGCAAAGTGATATCCAAGTCCGTGTACTCACCAACTCATTCAAAGCCAATGATGTACCTTTGGTCCATGCTTTCTATGGAAAATACCGCCAAGACTTACTAGAAAATGGTGTACAACTGTATGAATTCTTAGCAAATCCTGCGGCTGAAGCACTTAATGAGAACAATGAGGAAATCTCGAAAAAAGCCAAAGTCAGCATCAAAGGATTAAGCCGTTCTAGCCTGCATGCCAAGCTTATGACGATTGATGAAAAACAGGTTTTTATTGGCTCATTTAATTTTGACCCACGTTCTGCCAACTTAAATACCGAAATTGGTGTTTTACTCAACAGCCCGCCTTTGGCAAAGGCTGTGCATCAAACAATGGATCAAAATTTGAGTAAATATGCCTATAAACTGGTTCTGGATGCCAACAAAAATATTAACTGGCAAATTAAGCAGGCCGATGGCTCAATCAAGACTTATACCACAGAGCCGAAAATGAACTGGTTTAAACGTGCTGGTATTAAAGTCATTTCATGGCTCCCGATTGAAGGCTTTATGTAAGCCTTCAACTTCCCATCGCGCTCGCTTGAGGTTTCAATACCTTTTGGTGTAAGTCAGCCAAGCCTTGCACCATCTTTTGTTGTACCAAGGCTGTTAAGCTATCGACTGTATGACCTGCAGTACAAATTGCAGGTAATGCAACCAGATGTGCTGTAACTTGAGGCATCTCCAAGACTTTTTGGACGTGTTCGGCAAAACCAATATTACCAATAAAAGGCGAAACTTGGTCGAGCCCGCCCTGCTGATTGACATAACAAATTAAACAAATTTGGACATCGCGCTGTGCTTCAATTGCAGCCCCTAAAATACGCCCATGTACTTTTTTTACTTTAGAGCCGTCAGTAGTTGTCGCTTCTGGAAAGAACAGCACAGGAATGTCTTGTTTTAAAAATTCAGTAATTTGTTCACGGATCTTGATTGAATCCCCCGACCCACGTTGGATAAACAAGGTTCCACCACTTTTTGCAAGTTTGCCGAACACAGGCCATTTTTCAATTTCAGCTTTGGCTAAAAAAAACACCCGTGCGCCAGAACCCAAAACAGCCACGTCTAACCATGAAATATGATTACTCACCCAAAGTGCAGGTTTACGTGGAATATCGCCATGTACATGCACATCAATGTTAAAAACTTTGCAGAGTCGACGACAAAAATACTGCACGTAGCGGGTATTTTGAGGATTATTAATGTCTTTATACAAGCCATGTCGATAAACCAAATAAAAACCCTCAGAAACGGCACCGAGTCCCGTTACTAGCTTCTTGCTATACAACGCAAGTTTTGAGAGTCCACTTAATGATGTTGTTTTTATTTCAGTATTTGATTGCATAGAGGATTCACTTGGCACAGCTTTATTCAACAGTTAATCATTGATTACAACTCATTCTATACTGATCTTAACTTACTTGCATTGATCATAAAAACCGAAAGACTAGATGATTATTTTCAATTTTAATCGTTTAAATAAATTAATTACAATAATTCAATCGAAATATCAAAACAAGGTTCTCCCATGAATGATCAAATGAATCCTCCTGCTGCACCCTTAAATCCCGTTCAAGCATTTAAATTTATTCTTGGGTTAAGCATCTTATACTTTGGAAGTTTGGTTCTTTTGGTACAGCTCTTTCGCACCATGTAAAGCCACGCTATAACTATTTCGCTCAAGCTGAGTAAATTCATCTACACTAGAGCTTTCTAGGTGCGAGATTATATTGAGTGGAATATTTTGAACAGAAACAAGGTGGCGAAAAAACGATTTTAGTCAGTGTTGCCATCCACATTCTGGAAGATCTTGATGCAGAAGAGTTTCGCTTACTTGCCAAGTCGGCAGGTGCAGAAATTCTAGAGCATATTCACGCTCAAAGATTCAAACCTGACCCTAAATATTTTATTGGTTCAGGCAAAGCTGAAGAAGTAGCAGCACGTGTGGAAGAGCTAGAAGCAAGTTTGGTGATTATTGACCATGCACTAACCCCCAGTCAGGAACGCAACCTGAGCCGCATTATCAAATGTCGCGTCATTGACCGCACCCGCCTTATTTTAGATATCTTTGCACAGCGCGCACGTACTCATGAAGGTAAACTTCAAGTCGAATTGGCTCAACTTGATCACTTGTCTTCTCGACTAGTCGGTACAGGGATTAGTCTCGATAGCCAAAAAGGTGGGATTGGGCTTCGTGGACCAGGTGAAACTCAACTCGAAACTGACCGTCGTTTACTTCGTGTTCGTGTAGGACAACTTAAAGATAAATTAGAGAAAGTACGACAAACGCGAATCCAAGGTCGTGCAGCACGCCAAAAAGCTGCTATTCCAACCGTTTCTTTAGTCGGTTATACCAATGCTGGAAAATCGACTCTATTTAACACCCTCGCCAAATCTGATGTTTATGCAGCAGATCAGCTATTTGCAACCTTAGACCCCACTCTAAGACGTTTAGACTGGGATGGTATTGGCCCTTTGGTCTTAGCCGACACTGTAGGCTTTGTACGTAACCTTGCGCACGCCTTGGTCGAATCTTTTAAAGCGACACTAGAGGAAACCTTAGAAGCTAGCCTACTGCTGCATGTAATTGACTCCAACAGTCCAGATCTGATGGAACAAATTGAAGCCGTTGAAAAAGTGCTCAAAGAAATTGGAGCCGATATTCCTATCCTTCGTGTTTATAACAAAATTGACCAAAGTGCTGAACAAGCCAAAATTATCTATGCTGAACCCAATGTCCCTGAGCGTGTTTATGTGTCAGCACATACGGGCGAAGGACTCAATCTACTGCGCCAAGCAGTACAAGAGTGCTTAATGGGACAAATTCAAAACTTTGACGTTCTGCTCAAGCCAGCCTATGGAAAATTGCGCAACCAATTATATGCCCTGAATGTGATTCAATCTGAAAATTATGATGATGAAGGAAATCTTCACCTACAAGTGTACATTGCACCACATAAACTGGAACAACTGATTAAACAAGCACATTTACCAATTGATGAAATTTTAGGTTTGAAAGCAAAACAATTTCATCGTGAACTCGAAGAATTTGAAATCAAAAACTAAATCGGTTAAAACGTGATAAGTAAAATGTTAATGACAGAACAAAATGGAATGGATAAAAACGGTTGATTGGACCGCATGGATCGGCACGGTTGCCCTCATCGTTCTCTTTCGAGAATCTGCTGTATGGGTCACGGGGTACTTTGGGCACCCCGAAATGGGCAATTTACTTGGACTCATTAGTTTATTAATCGTGCTGTTAGGTTGGCGGAAATTCAAAAAAATTCCAGCACGTTTGGTCGATACCAACAATAAAATCATGAAAGAAAGTGCTTTCGCCTTTCTGCCCATTAGTGCAGGTTCCTTGCTGATGATGACCCATTTAGGTCACGAAATCCCAATGTTTTTGGTGGTGCTGTTTGTCAGCACACTTATCCCACTTTGGGTTTATGCCAAAATGTCTAAGAAATGGCTTTAGGAGAATGCTCATGATTCCCATCATTTTCGGTTTTTTCCTGACTTTAGTTGCTTATTTACTGGCAAAACCAATCAATAAAAAGTTGCCACAGATTCCAATTATTGTGATTGGCATGTGTTTTGTGATTGCACTTCTCTTCCTCCTCAACATTCCTTATGAGCAATATATGGCGCAGGTAAATCCTGTTTTTAATCATTTGCTCGGTTATGTCACTGTTGCACTGGCTATTCCTTTAGCGTCCATGCGTTATGACGACCTTCCTCTCAAAGCAGTGGTTGGCATCTTAGTTTTTGCAAGTATTAGTGCGGTCGGATTGCCTATGGGTTTGGCTTATTTACTGCATTTATCTGATCCGACCATCATGGCTTTTGCCACACGTGCTGTCACCACTCCAATTGCGATTAATATCGCAACACTCCTCCATGCACCCATCAGTCTCGCAATTTTAATTGTGATTTTATCTGGAGTCATCGGTGCCGCATTCTCTCCACTGATTTTAAAACATATCAATGATGAACGCGCTTCAGGGTTAGCACTCGGTCTTGCCGCACATGCTATTGGAACAGCCCAAGCATGGCAACGAGGCAGTATTGCAGGGCGCTATGCTGCCTTTGGAATGGCAGTCAATGCTGTGTTTACTGCAATATGGTTACCGTTGTTTATTCTATACTTGCAAAAAATGTGATATGTTCCTCACATAAACAATTGTATTGTTTAAAAAATCAACTTATGATGAGTTTGTCGTTTATTAAATGATAAAAGGATTTTGTTCATGAGCAAATTGACACTTGCAATCGCACTCGCTACATCTGTCATTGGCAGTGCAGCTTTTGCTGAAGATATTAGCGGTACGTGGAAAAACATTGATGACAAAACTGGATCATCGAAAGCCATCCTAGAAATCCGTCAAGAATCAAACGGGACCTATACCGCTAAAGTTGTTAAAGTGACCCCTCGTCCAGGCTATACCCCCAAAGAACATTGTATCAATTGCCCAGCACCATATACCAATAAACCCATTTTAGGCATGGATGTCATGAAAGGGCTCAAACACAATGGTGATACCAATTATACAGGTGGAAAAATTATCGACCCGTTGTCAGGAAATATTTACAGTTGCAAAGCAAAACTTAGCTCGAATGGTAAACGTTTAACACTTCGAGGATATGTGGGCATATCTGCACTGGGTCGTAGCCAAACATGGATCCGTGAATAATTGCGACTTAATGCTCGCTAACGTGTGGCTATCATCTGTAAAATCATACCATGTTGAGATTTAACAGCTAAACGATGAGTAAATTATACATTTTCAAAACTTAGACTGATCATTTTAAATTCAATGAATAATAAGGTTTCAGCTAAGTCTGTATGATTTTTCCATTTTTTTAAAAGGCATATGCCTATTCTATATCCAACGACCATAAGCAGTTTGCCTTATGCTAACTGCTTATTTTTCTGTGTCTTGGATATTTTTGTGAAATTATAGAGAACCTTATATGAAAAGTAAGTTTTTTATCGCGGGATTAACATTGTCCATGCTTTGCGGGGGAGCATTTGCACAGGACTTAACAGGGACATGGCAACAAATTGATGATAAGTCAGGCTCGCCGAAAGCCATTATTGAAATTCGTAAAGAGTCCAATAACACCTATACTGGAAAAATTGTTAAAATTACGCCACGTCCTGGATATACACCTAAAGAATTTTGTGTAAATTGCCCATCGCCTTATACCAACAAACCCATTTTAGGCATGGATATTATTAAAGATTTGAAGCACGTGGACGGCACCAACAACTATGAAAAAGGTCGTGTGATTGATCCATTATCAGGCAAACTCTATGATGCCAAAATGAAGCTGAATGCCACAGGAAAGCGACTTTCCCTACGTGCATACATTGGTGTTTCTGCCTTAGGTCGTAACCAAACATGGTTAAGAATCGACTAAGAATAAAAAAGCCACGAACTTCGTGGCTTTTTTAATGCATGGGCTATTGAACTGGATTATCAACGGCAAATAAGCTCTCATCTTCTAAACGGTAAGCCATTAATTGATGCCCCCAGACACAACCGCCATCTACATTTTGAATCGAGTCCGAAATAGTTTTGCCTTGTAAAGCGGCCCAGTGACCAAACACAACTTTATGGGTTTGCGCTGCTTGCGAAGCGAAGTCAAACCATGGTTTGAACCCTTCAGGCATTGGGTCGCTGAGTGAGTCCTTAAAACTAAACTCCAAACGCCCAGCACTATCGGTTAAACGCATACGGGTCAAATAATTCACGATACAGCGTAAACGCGCGTTGCCCGTGAGTTCATCCGACCACAAAGTAGGTTCTTTGCCATACATGTCTTTTAAAAAGGCATCGACAACATCAAAATCATCCGCTGCAATGACCGCCTCAACTTCTGCCGCCAAAGCAGCAGCCTGTTCTGCTGTCCAGTTAGTTGGAATGCCTGCATGCGTCAGAACTGTCGTTGCATTTGGAAACACACACAAGGGCTGTTTCCGCAACCAATCAATCAAATCATCACTATCAATCGCATCAATCACATCACGAATGTTATCTTTATCTTTAATTGTTTTAATGCCACGTGCAGCCGCCAGCAAAGTTAAATCATGATTGCCTAAAACTGTTGCAGCAGTATTACGCTCTACTAATTTTTTAATAAAGCGTAAGGCACCCAATGAGTTTTCACCACGGGCAACCAAATCCCCTGCAAACCAAATAAAATCTTGGTCAGGATCAAACTGAATGGTCTTTAGCAAGGCTTTGAGTGCTTCAAAACAACCCTGCACATCACCAATGACATAATTGTATCGAATCTCTGCACCTGCCACCTTAAGCCACCATTTGATCTGCTAATGCCACAAATTGAGCCAGTGTTAAAGTCTCTGGGCGCGCCATCGGATCAACACCTGCTTGTTCAAAACCATCTTCAACCAACATGCCTTTTAAGCTATTACGCAAAGTTTTACGGCGCTGGGTAAAGACATGTGATACCAACCGTGCCAAAGCTTTTTCATTTTTTGCCACAATCGGCTTAACTGCGTACGGCTCTAAACGGAACACCGCAGAAGTCACTTTAGGTGGTGGGTTAAATGAACCCGGCGGTACTTCAAACAAGAACGTAGGTTTACAGAAATACTGAATCATCACCGACAAACGACCATACTCTTTGCTATTTGGAGTAGCCGTAATACGATCCACCACTTCTTTTTGTAGCATAAAGTGCATGTCTTTAACTTTGTCACCAAACTCCAAGAGGTGAAACAAAAGTGGCGTCGAGATGTTATACGGCAAATTACCCACAACCCGTAAAGGGCGACCATCTTCAAATAGATTAGTGAAGTCGTACTTCAGTGCATCCGTTTCAATAATGGTTAAACGTTCAGGATGTGGCACACGCCCCGGTAAACCTGCCGCCAAATCACGGTCTAATTCGACCACCGTGAGTGCGTCACATTCGCCAATCAATGGAGAAGTTAAGGCTGCCAAACCCGGGCCAATTTCCACAATGTTATCACCTGAACGGGGTGCAACTGAACGTACAATCTTGGCAATCACACGTTGGTCATGTAAGAAGTTTTGCCCAAAACGCTTACGCGTATGGTGCCCTTCATCTTTAGGGTTTAAGGCATTAATTTGATACATAAAATTTTCCAACGTGAGTTAATCACTGAACATTAGTGACGAGCTAATTCTAACGCTAAATCAACAGCGACCTGGAGGCTTGAGCTTTTCGCAAGACCTGTGCCTGCGAGGGAGAGAGCTGTGCCATGATCAACTGAGGTACGAATAAACGGCAAGCCCAAAGTAATATTAATGGCTTCACCAAACCCTTGCGATTTTAACACAGGTAAGCCCTGATCGTGATACATCGCCAAAACAGCATCGGCATCTTTTAAGTTTTCAGGGGTAAATAAAGTGTCGGCAGGCAAACTCAGGCTCATATTCATGCCTTGAGCACGGTAGCTTTCTAGCACGGGATTAATCACCTCAATT
This sequence comes from Acinetobacter sp. SW-226, assembly GCF_055632855.1. Taxonomy (NCBI): domain Bacteria; kingdom Pseudomonadati; phylum Pseudomonadota; class Gammaproteobacteria; order Moraxellales; family Moraxellaceae; genus Acinetobacter; species Acinetobacter sp. SW-226. The sequence continues at coordinate 3,029,214 of NZ_CM145752.1, forward strand.
TCCTCCATCCCCAAATAGCCATCCTCTCCTGCGTGTGGGTTTAAGCCACACACTAAAATATGCGGATGCTCTTTTTTGAATTTGCTTTTTAAATCTTGAATTAAAATATCAATCACTTGATGCAGGCGCTCTTTGGTAATTGCATCAGGCACAGCTCTCAAAGGTAAATGTGTAGTCGCTAGCGCGACACGCAACGTCTTGGTTGCAAGCATCATCACCACACGTTCCACCCCAGCAAACTCTTGGTAGTATTCGGTATGTCCACTAAAGTGAATGCCAGCATCATTGATGACTGACTTTTGTACAGGTGCAGTTGCAACACCTACACTTTTCCCTGACATGGCATAATCGGCCGAACGTCGTAACTGTTCTAAGACATAGGATGCATTGCTTGGGTTTAATTCACCTAATACCACAGCTTGGTTCAAGGGCACATGTTCAACATAGAGCTGTCTCGGAGCCGATGACGTCTTTTGCCCTACATATTCAATGAGTTCTATGTCGATTCCCAATTTCTCTGCGCGCTTAGCTAACAAGTTCAGATCCGCCAAAACAACAATGGGGCGTTCATCTACCCGCCCTGCAAGGCTCAAACAAATATCTGGACCAATTCCAGCAGGTTCGCCACTGGTGACATATAAAGGAAGCATAGCTAACTCAAATAGAAGGCATGCAATATTATACAACGTATATCAAAGCACATCATGTAACGATGAACTCAAGACCTATCTATCGGCTGACATATTTTAAGCATGTCGATATGGCTCTTGAGCTAGAAGACCTTCTGTAGAAAATGAAACAGTGAAACTTGTTTAATCGAGCGATTTCAAAATTGAAGCAGGGAAATTTGGTACTTTATAAAGAAAACTCACCCAATCTTGGACAAATTTCCAACTGTCACTTTTATAAAATTCATAAGCAATATCATATCTTAGATTATAAAAATATGTTTCAAATTTGATAATAGCGCCAACTCTCCGCTTTTATTTTCGATTCACTCCAATTTCCTCATGATTTAAATAAAAGAATAAACTTTAATCTCTTCCTTTATAGTGCGGAATATCGTAAAATACGGCACTTGAAATTTCATATTTTCATTTGTGATTCCGAACAACTTCGTTTAGAATCGCGTCTCCTTTTGTTTGGACAGATTCCATAGTCCAAACCAACTATAATAGGTAGTGGTTTAATGAAAACTCTCAGCGCTAAGCCTGCTGAAGTTCAACACGACTGGTACGTTGTTGATGCTTCTGGCAAAACTTTAGGTCGCCTTGCGACTGAAATCGCTCGTCGTCTACGTGGTAAGCACAAGACTTCTTATACTCCTCACGTTGACACTGGCGATTATATCGTTGTAATCAATGCTGAAGAAATTCAAGTGACTGGTAAAAAAGCACTTGATAAAAAATACTATCGCCACACTGGCTTCCCTGGTGGTATCCGTGAGACTAACTTTGAAAAGTTAATCGCTCACAAACCAGAAGCAGTTTTAGAAAAAGCTGTTAAAGGTATGTTACCAAAAGGTCCTCTTGGTTATGCAATGATCAAGAAAATGAAAGTGTATGCAGGTACTGAGCATCCACACGCTGCTCAACAGCCACAAGTTTTGGACATCTAAGGGATACAGCACATGGCTACTAATTATGGTACAGGTCGCCGTAAGACCGCAACTGCACGTGTTTTCTTGTCAGCTGGTACAGGCAAACTCGTAATTAACAACCGTACTCTTGAGCAATACTTCGGTCGTGAAACTGCTCGTATGGTTGTTCGTCAACCTTTAGAGCTTCTTGAAGCTACTGAAAAGTATGACCTTTACATCACTGTTGCTGGTGGTGGTATCGGTGGTCAAGCTGGCGCTATCCGTCACGGTATTACTCGTGCGTTGATCGCTTCTGACGAAACACTTAAACCTGCTCTTCGTCAAGCTGGTTTCGTTACTCGTGATGCTCGTGAAGTTGAACGTAAGAAACTTGGTTTACGTAAAGCTCGTAAACGTCCTCAATTCTCTAAACGTTAATTCGTTTACCGAATCGGACAAAAAGCCTTGGTTTATCCAAGGCTTTTTTTATGTGTCATTTTCAACTTTAAAGTCCATGCATTCTGCTTTATTCGTATGATATCCCTCTAGTTACATATTTCAGCTTATTTTAAAAATTGATGATCTTTAGGAAGTGGTGCATTACACGGCTCATCCGTTTGCTCATCGACCATTTTCACAGCTCCATCATTATAAACAGTGACCTTACAGCCTTTTACCGTATATTCTTGCTGAATACCGCCATACATCTCATCCTCAGATACAGAGGTAGCGACATCACAGGCTTCATCAGTAATACAAGCGGCATATTCAGCAGTCTGCGGCACTACATCTACTGATTCGGCTATATCTTGATTTTGAGCATAACTATTTGAGATAGAAGTCATTAATACAATCACTGCGATCAATTGAGTGATTCTGAGCATTAGTTGCATAGTTTTATCCTTATCTTTAATTTTTTCCAAGTTATTCGATTGTATAAGCATATTAAAGTTAAGATGATTTTATTGGCTATTTTTAGTATTCTAACCGATTCACTTCACCTAGTTTCTTGAAATATGTCTGTCGAAACTACTCCGCTTCAAGGAATTACGCTGTATAGCCATGCAGATGATTTTCGCTCCCACTGGATTCGTTATGTACTTGCAGAGAAGCAAATCAAATACCATCTGGTTTTAAGTGATGCAGATGATGAAGATCTCGCCAGCTTAAACCCTTATAATCAGCTGCCGATGTTGATTGAAAATGATTTAAAACTATTTAATGCCAATATCATTTCCGAGTATTTAGACGATCGTTATCGTCAAAACAAGCTCTATGCCGACGCGCCTATGCCTCGTGCGGAACAGCGTCAGTATATTTGGCGCTTTGAACAAGATTGGTTAAAGCTTGCCGATATGATGCTACGCCATCCAGATACACTCGATGCACAAGCAAAACTGAAAGCACAAAAAAAACTGAAAGATACACTCATTTCCCTAACACCATTGTTTCAGCATTTCCCCTATTTTATGTCGGAAAGCTTTAGCATTTTAGATTGCATGCTCGCGCCCATCTTTCTGCGCTTAAACAGTATGGGTGTGCATTTACCCAAACAGCAATGTCGCCCAATTTATTTATATTGCCAACGTATTTTTAGCCGCCCTGCATTTTTAAAGTCTTTAACTTTGCAGGAGAAAAACCATTATCAATCTGAATTTAAACAGCCGTAGAGAATATTATGTCTGATCAAGAATTAAACCTTACGCCGACTCGTCCATATTTAGCTCGCGCCATATATGAATGGATTTGTGATAATCAGCTGACACCACATTTATTGGTCGATGCAACCCAGCCCAATACTCTCGTTCCTGAACAATTTATTCAAGATGGGCAGATTGTCTTAAACATCGTCCCGCATGCCGTGCATGCGCTACATATGAGCAACGATGCGATTACCTTCTCTGCACGTTTTGGTGGGGTATCTCGTGATATTTATGTCCCCCTTAATGCTGTGATTGGCATTTATGCCCGTGAAAATGGACAAGGTTTATTCTTCGACCCATCTGAATATGAGGGTCATACCCAAAATGAGCAAAATGCTTTAAAATCAGAGCATGAAGAAAAACCTGAAGCATCTAAGAAAAAACCAAGTCTCAGACTATTAGATTAATAAAATGGAGTAAGTATATGGCTTTTGATTTAGTACAATATTTTTCAGAACAGATTAAAATTCAAAAGCCTGAGCTTCTGAATAAATTTCCTCACGAAGAACGAAATCAGTATCTAGCAGAAGCCAATACACTCGCACTAGGAAAACTTATCACGCTTATCCGTAAAGATGGCGCGAAACTTTACCACGAAATTCAAACTCAAGATCACCTGTATATTCAGGAACTTGCTCGACATCTTACCACCTCACCTCACAATGTATCTCAGCTAGCCAAAGCAGACTTAGAACATAGTCTAACGGAAATGCTAAGCCTTCAGTTTGCTGAACTAAAACAACTTGATGAAACAGGTAATTTTGGTGAACGAGGTATTCATGAACTTCTCGTGGGTCAAGTTGAACACCTTTCAGGTCAAGCAGACGACTGGATTTGGACAACAAATGACCTAACAGAACTGATTGGCTCTAAACCAATGCCTGAAGAAGAGCTATCATTAGAAGAGACGATGAAGGAGTTTAATCAAATGGTAAATCAACACACAACTGACCACCAAGACCACACACATAGCCAAGCAACTGAAGTAAACACAACACCAGTGTGGGCTAAAATCCTTGAACCAGTGGTTGCTGTTATTATTCTATGGGGACTCTACTGCGCAGCCTCACAAATGTTCATCTAAATGATTAAAGATGAGAGATGCTCTAATTCAACGCATCTCTCTGTTTTTAAATTAGAAATATTTATTCAATCTTCTTAAATTAATCAGAAAAATAGATCTTGTCCTCAACATTATATGGCTATTTTTAAAATTTACATTTCCTTACACTTGTAAATAAATTAAGCAATTTTCTATTCAATTGCAAATTCAATCAAAATATTTTAATTGAAATGTCAATAAAATCACAAAAAAACCAGTAAAAACTGACTAAAAAGCTCGGATTTGATCGCCAATTCCTTTTCCATATTTGTAGCTCAATTTATTTCTATTGATAATTTTTTCACGCCGTCCATATAATGAAATCGACTTGTGAAACAACAGGTTAAAAGGATTTTCTAAAACTCATATAATTGAAGAGAAAAACTATGGCTAGAGTCTCATTAGAAGCATTAGCAAATATTGATGGTTTCTATGCAGCAGCATTGGTTGACGGAGAAAGTGGTTTAGCTCTCGCGACTCAAGGCGGTGGAAGCATTGATTTAGAACTCGCAGCAGCAGGCAATACCGAAGTCGTTCGCTCGAAACGTCGTGTTGCACAAGCCTTAAATTTAAATGATACGATTGAAGACATTCTTATCACTTTAGGCAAACAATATCACCTAATCCGTCCATTAGAAGGCAATGACAAGATTTTCTTATATCTTGTACTTGAACGCTCTAAAGCCAACCTTGCAATGGCACGTCATGAACTTAAAGGATATGAAAAAGGCTTAGATTTTTCTTAATTTGAATTACCCCCTTTTTCATCATTATGGGAAAGGGGTTGTTTGTATTGCCCTCTTCAACCTTTTAAATTAAAGACATACTATGAATAAGCAATATATTAATATTGCGATTACTGGCCTAAGTTCGAATCATTCAGAAGAGCTTAAAACACAGCTACGTAATCTCATTCCTCAAGAGTATAAAATTAACTGGAGTTCTGCTGCCGACCCAAGCATTGATTGCTTATTCATACATGAAAATTTTTATGACACAGACAGCATACAAAAAATCATACAAAGCCGAAAATTTCCTTGGCTGAAAATTACCAAACGCCAACAAGGGCAAAACCTGATTCATGAAAATACGCTTTCTTTGCCCATTATTCACCATGAAAGCTTATCTAATTGGATTCTACAACATCTACTCAATACACCGATTGAAACTCAATCACACGCACTTACTGAAGCTGACACACAATATAAAAAAAGCCCTTATAAATTAGAATATTTCAGTAAAATGCTAGATCAAGAACGAAACTCAAAACTCCATCTCTTTGACACATTAGGCACTATTGCAATTATTGATGTACAGAACAATATTGCATGGCTCAATACGACTAGAGAACAAGATTTCACCGAATTTGGCTTTGACTATGATATTGCCAGCACCAGCAACTTCATGAAAGTCTCACGGAAGCAACCACATATACTGAGTGATTGGCTATGGCAGTTTTTTTGGAATTCTCCATTATTTTTAAAAGAAATCGCACCTGAGGATGGTCATTTTAAAATTCATATGTGGCCTAAACCTAGCCAGAACTTGGATAGAAAATACATTTTCCAACTTTCAAGTTGTTTTATACAAGGTGGAAAGATTTCCAAAATTTCAATACAACTTGATTTACCTATCGACACAGTACAACGCTTTATTGCAACAAATATTGCAACAAACAACCTCTCGAAAATCAATATCTGGGATAAGCACTACAATCCCCCAGAAACACCACAAATTTCAGAAGAATCAAGTTTCATTAAAAGTTTTTTTGGAAAGCTAAGAAAAAAATTAGGCATATAGGAAAAGTGTATGATTTTACAACGCTTTAAAATCGTTTTTGCAGGTGGTATGGGTGCAGGAAAGACAGAGGCCATTCGCTCACTTTCAGAGATTCCTGTACTGCAAACGGAAGCTTTTAATACTGATGTACAACGCCATAGCAAACTAGAAACTACTGTTGGAATTGATTATGGTGAAATTACACTCGAAGAAAACCTCACTATTGGCCTCTATGGCACACCTGGGCAAAGCCGTTTTGATTTTGTTTGGTCCGCTATTACCAAAGGAGCAATCGGTGCGGTTATTCTTATTGACCACCATTCGGATGATCCTATCCAAGAATTAGAGAACTATTTAGAAACCTTTCAGAATTTTACGGATAATATCGCCATTGGAATTACCCATACCGATCTTCATTCTGAATCAGGTAAATCTACAAATATTTATAAGGAATGGCTACTTGAAAATGAGCTCTTTTCTCCTCTTTTCTTTATTGATGCACGAAACAAAGATGATGTACTGCTATTATTAGAAGCTTTAATTACTTCGATCGAAACTAACTCAAATATTACAAATTAACCCTCCGAGAGGTTTTATATGTTCACATTGACACAAAACCGTACTGCACCCGAAGAGTTAATTGAATTTTCAAAAAATGTAATTCAAGATATTCTCATGAATGTTCGCGGTGTCAATTACGTTATGCTCTGTAGCACTGATGGTTTTGAATTAGCACACGTTTATAAAAAAGATGGTTATAACACGACTAAACTTGCGGCTGTCAGCAGTTCAATTTTGGCTATGGTTGCTGCATTTATGCATGAAATTCACCTTGAAGGCTGTCAATCAATTACATTAGATGCAGATAATGGTAAAGCCATCTTAACCTCTATTCCCTCTTCAAAGCATCCTATGATTATCGTGACTTTAACCGAAAAAGATGTCTTACTTGGCCAACTTCTCTATACCCTAAAAAATTCTGGTAATCGCATTATGCAATATTGACTTAAAAATCAACCAAAAACCAGATACTGATAAGACATCAGCATTAATCAATGACAATAAATTCACTATTTCACTAACCGCATAATAAAAAAAGCCCCCTAACAATTAAGTTAGGGGGCTTTTGAATAATGAGCTGGCGATGACTTACTCTCACATGGCAAACGCCACACTACCATCAGCGCTAAGAGGTTTCACTTCTGAGTTCGGGAAGGGATCAGGTGGTTCACTCTTGCTATTGTCGCCAGCACAACTGTTTATGACTATTCGTTTGGTCTTATTTACACATTGTGTATGCCTAACTTTCATCAAATGAGTTATTAACAGAACATCTGAGTTAATTTAATTTGCACATTGTACTTAGCTTTATAACTAAATCAAGGTATTTGCAGTGATTTGAACCACAACACCAACTGTTTGGGTGTTGTATAGTCAAGCCTCACGAGCAATTAGTATTGGTCAGCTTCACATATCACTATGCTTCCACATCCAACCTATCAACGTCGTAGTCTTCAACGGCTCTTTAGAGGACATAAAGTCCTAGGGAAATCTTATCTTGAGGTAGGCTTCCCGCTTAGATGCTTTCAGCGGTTATCCCTTCCGAACATAGCTACCCGGCGATGCGACTGGCGTCACAACCGGTACACCAGAGGTTCGTCCACTCTGGTCCTCTCGTACTAGGAGCAGATCCTCTCAAATTTCCAACGCCCACGGTAGATAGGGACCGAACTGTCTCACGACGTTCTAAACCCAGCTCGCGTACCTCTTTAAATGGCGAACAGCCATACCCTTGGGACCTGCTTCAGCCCCAGGATGAGATGAGCCGACATCGAGGTGCCAAACACCGCCGTCGATATGAACTCTTGGGCGGTATCAGCCTGTTATCCCCAGAGTACCTTTTATCCGTTGAGCGATGGCCCTTCCATACAGAACCACCGGATCACTAAGACCTACTTTCGTACCTGCTCGACTTGTGGGTCTCGCAGTTAAGCGCGCTTTTGCCTTTATACTCTACGCGTGATTTCCGACCACGCTGAGCGCACCTTCGTACTCCTCCGTTACTCTTTAGGAGGAGACCGCCCCAGTCAAACTACCCACCAGACATGGTCCTCGTCCCGGATTACGGGACAGAGTTAGAACCTCAATATTACCAGGGTGGTATTTCAAGATTGGCTCCACCGAAACTAGCGTCTCGGTTTCAAAGCCTCCCACCTATCCTACACAAGTAAGATCAAAGTTCAATGTCAAGCTGCAGTAAAGGTTCACGGGGTCTTTCCGTCTAGCCGCGGGTACACCGCATCTTCACGGCGAATTCGATTTCACTGAGCCTCTGCTGGAGACAGCGCCCCCATCATTATGCCATTCGTGCAGGTCGGAACTTACCCGACAAGGAATTTCGCTACCTTAGGACCGTTATAGTTACGGCCGCCGTTTACTGGGGCTTCGATCAAGAGCTTCGCTTACGCTAACCCCATCAATTAACCTTCCAGCACCGGGCAGGCATCACACCCTATACGTCCACTTTCGTGTTTGCAGAGTGCTATGTTTTTAATAAACAGTTGCAGGGGCCTGGTTTCTGTGGCTGCCAATAGCTCAAGGAGTAAATCCTATCACCGTCGGCAGCGTACCTTCTCCCGAAGTTACGGTACCATTTTGCCTAGTTCCTTCAGCAGAGTTCTCTCAAGCGCTTTGGTCTACTCGACCTGACCACCTGTGTCGGTTTCGGGTACGATTCCTATGTAACTGAAGCTTAGAGACTTTTCCTGGAAGCATGGTATCAGCCACTTCACTGTACAAGTACAGCTTGCTATCAGTTCTCAGCATAGAGTACCCCGGATTTGCCTAAGATACATGCCTACAACCTTCCACCTGGACAACCAACGCCAGGCTGACTTAACCTTCTCCGTCCTCTCATCGCATTACATAGAAGTATTGGAATATTAACCAATTTCCCATCGACTACGCCTCTCGGCCTCGCCTTAGGGGTCGACTCACCCAGCCCCGATTAACGTTGGACTGGAACCCTTGGTCTTTCAGCGAACGGGTTTTTCACCCGTTTTGTCGTTACTCACGTCAGCATTCGCACTTCTGATACCTCCAGCATACTTCTCAATACACCTTCATCGGCTTACAGAACGCTCCCCTACCACTTGCAATAAATTGCAAATCCGCAGCTTCGGCATATAGTTTTAGCCCCGTTACATCTTCCGCGCAGGCCGACTCGACTAGTGAGCTATTACGCTTTCTTTAAAGGGTGGCTGCTTCTAAGCCAACCTCCTAGCTGTCTATGCCTTCCCACATCGTTTCCCACTTAACTATAATTTTGGGGCCTTAGCTGGCGGTCTGGATTGTTTTCCTCTTGACTACGGACGTTAGCACCCGCAGTCTGTCTCCCGGATAGTACTCATTGGTATTCGGAGTTTGCATCGGTTTGGTAAGTCGGGATGACCCCCTAGCCGAAACAGTGCTCTACCCCCAATGGTATTCGTCCGAGGCGCTACCTAAATAGCTTTCGGGGAGAACCAGCTATCACCGAGTTTGATTAGCCTTTCACCCCTATCCACAAGTCATCCCCTGGCTTTTCAACGACAGTGGGTTCGGTCCTCCAGTTAGTGTTACCCAACCTTCAACCTGCTCATGGATAGATCACCCGGTTTCGGGTCTACACCCAGCAACTAAACGCCCTATTAAGACTCGATTTCTCTACGGCTCCCCTATGCGGTTAACCTCGCTACTGAATGTAAGTCGCTGACCCATTATACAAAAGGTACGCAGTCACCGAACATGTCGGCTCCCACTGCTTGTATGCATGCGGTTTCAGGATCTATTTCACTCCCCTCACAGGGGTTCTTTTCGCCTTTCCCTCACGGTACTGGTTCACTATCGGTCAGTCAGGAGTATTTAGCCTTGGAGGATGGTCCCCCCATATTCAGACAAGGTTTCACGTGCCCCGCCCTACTCGACATCATCATATAAGCCCTTTCGTGTACAGGACTATCACCCACTATGGTTGCACTTCCCAGAGCATTCCACTAAAACTTATATGACTTAATGGGCTTTTCCCCGTTCGCTCGCCGCTACTGAGGGAATCTCAATTGATTTCTTTTCCTAAGGGTACTGAGATGTTTCACTTCCCCTCGTTCGCCTCGTATGACTATGTATTCATCATACGATACCTGCCTTATGACAGGTGGGTTTCCCCATTCAGAAATCTCCGGATCACAGGATATTTGCCGCCTCCCCGGAGCTTATCGCAGGCTATTACGTCTTTCTTCGCCTCTGACTGCCAAGGCATCCACCACATGCACTTAATTACTTGACTATACAACCCCAAACAGTCGCTAATCCCTACAAGTAGGATATTGCGTCGCGAACTTAATCGCTACAGTTGGAGCCTTGTAGATTTAACTACGTACAGCTTCAATTCAATTCACATACCAAAACGCTTGATTCAGTTAATTTCGCTAGTAACTCATTTCTTCAATCTTCACCATCCAGTAATAAATCACTGTTAATGTCGATCTTAAAAACGAGTATGAACAAATTATTTCAACTCAAATATATTCTGTTAATGATTTTTCCAGCCTTCGTCAGGTCAGGAAACTGCGATAAATCACAGAAGTTAATAAGCTATTTGCTTACTAAGTTCTGTAATCTTTAGCTCTAAGCTTCGTTCTATGTGTGCCTGCGCACAGCATAGCTGTTTGCTTAAATTCTCGGACAAAGCGTTGCTTTGTTTACCCTCAAATTTGGTGGAGACTAGGAGAGTCGAACTCCTGACCTCCTGCGTGCAAAGCAGGCGCTCTACCAACTAAGCTAAGTCCCCAGCTTATCAATAAGTCAATGTCTCTGTTTTTCTGTATTCAGCATTTAACAATGCTTGTTAGTCAGATTTGGTGGGTCTGACAAGACTTGAACTTGTGACCCCACGCTTATCAAGCGTGTGCTCTAACCAACTGAGCTACAGACCCTCAGATACATCGTCATGAAGAACAACTTGTTGTGGATTCTTACCAATCGTCAATCTTTCGTTAAGGAGGTGATCCAGCCGCAGGTTCCCCTACGGCTACCTTGTTACGACTTCACCCCAGTCATCGGCCACACCGTGGTAAGCGTCCTCCTTGCGGTTAGACTACCTACTTCTGGTGCAACAAACTCCCATGGTGTGACGGGCGGTGTGTACAAGGCCCGGGAACGTATTCACCGCGGCATTCTGATCCGCGATTACTAGCGATTCCGACTTCATGGAGTCGAGTTGCAGACTCCAATCCGGACTACGATCGGCTTTTTGAGATTAGCATCCTATCGCTAGGTAGCAACCCTTTGTACCGACCATTGTAGCACGTGTGTAGCCCTGGTCGTAAGGGCCATGATGACTTGACGTCGTCCCCGCCTTCCTCCAGTTTGTCACTGGCAGTATCCTTAAAGTTCCCACCCGAAGTGCTGGCAAATAAGGAAAAGGGTTGCGCTCGTTGCGGGACTTAACCCAACATCTCACGACACGAGCTGACGACAGCCATGCAGCACCTGTATGTAAGTTCCCGAAGGCACCAATCCATCTCTGGAAAGTTCTTACTATGTCAAGACCAGGTAAGGTTCTTCGCGTTGCATCGAATTAAACCACATGCTCCACCGCTTGTGCGGGCCCCCGTCAATTCATTTGAGTTTTAGTCTTGCGACCGTACTCCCCAGGCGGTCTACTTATCGCGTTAGCTGCGCCACTAAAGCCTCAAAGGCCCCAACGGCTAGTAGACATCGTTTACGGCATGGACTACCAGGGTATCTAATCCTGTTTGCTCCCCATGCTTTCGTACCTCAGCGTCAGTATTAGGCCAGATGGCTGCCTTCGCCATCGGTATTCCTCCAGATCTCTACGCATTTCACCGCTACACCTGGAATTCTACCATCCTCTCCCATACTCTAGCTTCCCAGTATCGAATGCAATTCCCAAGTTAAGCTCGGGGATTTCACATCCGACTTAAAAAGCCGCCTACGCACGCTTTACGCCCAGTAAATCCGATTAACGCTCGCACCCTCTGTATTACCGCGGCTGCTGGCACAGAGTTAGCCGGTGCTTATTCTGCGAGTAACGTCCACTATCCAAGAGTATTAATCTCGGTAGCCTCCTCCTCGCTTAAAGTGCTTTACAACCAAAAGGCCTTCTTCACACACGCGGCATGGCTGGATCAGGGTTCCCCCCATTGTCCAATATTCCCCACTGCTGCCTCCCGTAGGAGTCTGGGCCGTGTCTCAGTCCCAGTGTGGCGGATCATCCTCTCAGACCCGCTACAGATCGTCGCCTTGGTAGGCCTTTACCCCACCAACTAGCTAATCCGACTTAGGCTCATCTATTAGCGCAAGGTCCGAAGATCCCCTGCTTTCCCCCTTAGGGCGTATGCGGTATTAGCATCCCTTTCGAAATGTTGTCCCCCACTAATAGGCAGATTCCTAAGCATTACTCACCCGTCCGCCGCTAGGTTAGGTAGCAAGCTACCTCCCCCCGCTCGACTTGCATGTGTTAAGCCTGCCGCCAGCGTTCAATCTGAGCCATGATCAAACTCTTCAGTTAAAATCATTTAGTGACTTAAGGTCACAATTCTGGCTCATCAATTTTCTGACTAAAAATTCGCTCAAATAAACTTCGAGTAATTTCTACCATCAATCAATGAAATATTTTCGATCGATCAATCAGTAAAAATCCACACAAGTTGTTCTTCATAATCTCTTAATGATCTTCTCAATGGTTCGTCACCATCAAGCTAGGTCGGCTATATTACTCTCAATCTCTTAAAAGTCAACTGGTAATTTAAATTATTTTAAACTCTCTTTCTAAAACCCAACTCAATCACTTTCAACTAAGTTACTGTTTTATCAGAAGTTTTAATCTTCATCACCGCCGATGGATGTGCATTCTACAGCATTTCTATCCCCTTGCAACCCCCTTCTCTCAATTATTTATAAAAAAACTCCCACTTGTTTATTTATTCGACAAAAATACATCTTTTTACTAACATTTCTTAAAATTTGATTTAACAATGAGCAATTAAGAGCTGTTAATATAGTTAAAAGATTATATTTTTAATTCAATCTGCTGATTATAAAGTTCCGGAACTCTTTTATATGCAACACATTCGCCATTTATGTGCAGGTCTTCTGTTTATAGGCTTCACGACTTTTGCATTTGCTGAAGATGTAACTACAGCTTCAAGCGAAATAGATACCAGTGCTGATCCACAAGCAGCTTCATCTTCTTCGCTTAAAGAATTGAAGAACATTAAAGCGAAAGATTTAAAAGTAGATGCCAATGCAGCACAACCCGATAGTGTAAAAGATCCACTTCAACCCTTAAATCGGCAAATTTTTGCTGTTAATGATGCATTAGACCGTGCAATCGTTCGCCCTATTGCTGTTGAATATAAAGAAAAGATTCCCTCAACTGTTCGTGATTCGTATAGTGGCTTTCGTAAAAATCTTGGTGAGCCTTGGAATGCAGTCAACCAATTAATTCAGGGAAGACCTGGTCGTGCGGCAAAAACATTAGGTCGATTCACTATTAATACAGTGACTACTTTAGGCTTTGCAGATCCTGCTTCGCGCTTAGGTTTAGAAACGGAAGATGAAAACTTTGGTACAACACTTGGCTATTGGGGCGTGCCTTCTGGCCCATACCTCGTACTCCCAGTTTTTGGACCTAGTACTTTCCGTGATGGTTTTGGTTTGGTCGTTGATGGTTATGCACGTCCGCAACGGTACATTCTAGAAGATGAAGAAGGCCTATATTGGTCCGAACAAGTTTTACGTGGTATTGATGTTCGCTCACAACTCATTGATATTGAAGGTGCGATTCAAGGCGACAAATACTCTTCAATTCGTGATATTTATTTACAACGTAAAAACTTCATTATTGCTGAGAAAAAGGGGGTAGAAGCTGAAGGTATGTTTATTGATGATGTTGGTGACGATGACTCTACCGACTCCCCTTCTTCTAATCAATCACATCAAATGTTAGATACGGAATAACAATGGGTTACAGCTAGAGCTGAATTTTCTTTCTCTAGCTGTAATTTGCTTGTTATAGTAAAGCTATAGCTTAATGCTAAGGATAAGCCAATTTTTTTATGTATTTCATTCAACCCTCTCGCCATATTCCATATTTAGAACAGGTGCTAGACACACTGCCCAGTGTGCAAATGATTCGCATAGAAGATATTGATCTTTATGACCCAACGATTATTGCGATTGCTGATATCCAAGATTATTTAGAGCACAAATGGGTACTCCCAACGATCGTGCTTGCCTTTGAAAATGAAGGAAGTGCTTTAGCTCAAGCTTGGGAGCTCGGTGCATTAGCTGGTTGGATGTGGAATAAACTGCCCAGTAACCCACAGCAATCCTTACTTAAGATTGATGCACAATATAAACGTAACCAAGATAGTCGAGATCTACCTTCTGCAGCCGAATTGCAAAAACGACTTTTGCCTAATCCCATAGAATTACAAAACTATACCGTTGAAACCTTTTTTCAGCCTTCTGCTTATTTGTCTGGCGATTGGTTTGATTACTGGAAAATTAGTGACAAAGAACTGATGTTCTATTTGGCTGATGTTTCTGGACATGGTGTCACCAGTAGTTTATTAACCTCTTGGATGGCGGCTTTTCATGGTCGTGCCAAAACACCACGTGGGCTCATTAAGAAACTTAATGGCATGTTGGTGCAAGAAAATATTGAAAAGCACATTACCATGATTGCAGGAATTTTAAACCTCGAAACCCACCAACTACGATGGTCGAGTGCAGGACATTATCCCCCTGCCATTGTGTTTGAACCAAACCAAGCACCTAAAATATTGAACACCAGCAGTTTTCCTCTTGGCCTTACCGAAGAGCTAGAGGTTGAAGAGCATGAATGTGTGCTCAACCGTCATGCCCGCTTCATTATTTGTTCCGATGGAGCTCTTGAACCGTTCAGTGGTGGACTAAATGATCAATTCACACAATTGGTCTATCATTTGCAAAATCAATCCTTTGAAGCACCAGAGCATGTTGCAGACGATATTGCTATCTTAAGTTTACGTCGAATGAATTAATCAAATTATCAATAACTTATTACAATATCCTAGTTTCTAAGACTGTTAGATACTTGAGTAAGTATTTGCCCTATGGGATAATTTCCTATCCTTCTCTGCAAATGGCATTTATATGTCAACAGGTCATGTTGAATATGCAAGCTTGAATGGAACGCATATTTTTAAGCTTATTGGCGAAGTGCGTGCCCAATCTTGTATCAGTCTAGACAAACTTTTAAACCGTATTGAACAACAGTCAAATGTTGTTGGTGCAATCGTAGATTTAACTCAAACTACATTCATTGACAGCACTGTGTTAGGCATTTTGGCGAAGTTAGGCTTAAAGCTTAAACAGATCCATAATATCCAAGCTGTCATGTTGTCCACCAACTCAGATATCACGACCTTGGCCAATAGTATGGGGCTAGGGCAAGTTTTTGTGATTTTAAATTACTGCGGTGATCCAAACGTTTGCACCCTTGAACTTACAGAAGAACATATCACGCATCGTAATATGTTAACTACTGTGTTGGATGCACATAAAACGTTAATGGAACTCAACCAAAGTAATCAAAACATGTTTGAACCTTTAGTTAAACAATTGCAAAAAGAACAAGACAGCCTCGACCAAGTGTCGCAGCAACAAAACGCATAACAACAAATTCTACAGGCCCATTTATGACTTTACTTTCTGCTGTACAGATGAATTCTCAAAATGACATTGACGCAAATTTCATTGTCATTGAGTCTCTGATTCAACAAAGTAAAGCAAATGGTGCTGAACTCATTGTGTTTCCAGAAAACTTCGTGTGTTTTGCAGCAGGCAAACAGCGTGAGACTGCGGCACAGTTCGAAGATATTCAAAAACGTTTAGAAAAATTGGCGCATCAATACCAAACGTGGATTGTTGCCGGAACGTTGCCATGCCCCTTTCGTCCAGATGGTTCAGTGATTAAGGATGGTCGTGTACGTACAGTGAGTCTTTGTATTAGTCCTGAGCGTACCGAAGCACGTTATGACAAAATTCATTTGTTTGATGTGCAAGTTGGCGATGCTGTAGGTGGTTACCAAGAATCTAAATTTTTTGAACCTGGTACAGATGTCGTTGTAGCGAAAACACCTTTTGGTGATATCGGCTTAATGGTGTGCTATGACTTACGCTTTCCTGAACTGGCTTTAACTTTACGCGCGAAAGGTGCAAATATCTTGACGGCGCCTGCTGCATTTACTTACACCACAGGTCAAATGCATTGGCAATTATTATTACAAGCACGTGCGATGGATAGCCAATGCACTGTATTAGGCGCTGCGCAACAAGGTTGGCATGGTGAAAAAAGACAAACTTGGGGGCATACGGCAGCAACCAATAGCCGTGGTCAAGTTTTGGATTTGATTCATACTCAAGGTGCTCAGCTAATTACCGTCCCTTTTGACTTGGCAGAACAAGCTCATATCCGTGAAAGTATGCCATTGATGCAACACCGAAAATTAATGCAGTTTTAAATCAAGTCACAATCTTTAAAAACTACTGACTTCTTCGCACCAAATTATCTTGATGAACATCTACTGTTCTTCTACGGAAGAAATCTCCAATACTAAAAATACATAACTCTATTTACCTTTAAATGGTGAATAATGTCACTGATTACATTCCGTTTGCGTTCACATGAATAAGCCACAGCTAGGAAAGCTTTGAGAACTAGCAATCGAACCTATATGATTGATTTTTAATAGACTAAAGTCTCAATTTAATCATAACGATTTTCTGTGTAAATTTACAAAAACACTGCTTATTCTTTCTATGATTTAAGACAGGATAAGGACTCAAATACAATATTTAGGGAATCAAAATGTCTTTAGAAAAAGTCGTTTATACAGCACACGCAAAAGCAACAGGTGGTCGTGATGGTAGCGCAACGTCATCAGACGGCATTTTAAATGTTAAATTAGCAGTGCCTAAAGAAATGGGCGGTGCAGGTGGTGGCACCAACCCTGAACAGCTTTTTGCCGCAGGTTATTCTGCATGTTTTCTGGGTGCGATGAAGTTTGTCGCAAACCGTGACCATTTAAAAATTACACCTGACGTATATATCGAAGGTGATGTTGGGATTGGTCCGATTCCAACAGGCTTTGGTATTCAAGTGACTTTAAATATTCATTTAGAAGGTTTAGAGCAAGCCGAAGCGCAAAAATTGGTGGATGCAGCACATATCGTTTGTCCTTATTCAAATGCAACGCGTGGCAATATTGATGTGACATTGAATGTAATTGTTTGATTTTTCTCATAAGAATCTACCTAAAAATACAATTTTATTTTTAGGTAGAAATAATTTTATTTTGATAGAACAGCACATCACTATTGAAAAATATAGCTTATATTCATGAAAGTTTATATATTCACAAACAATACAGTAAAGAATACAAAATCTAAACTTCAAAATAACGTGAAACAAAAATGAGTGAAATGCAAAATATAAACCGTAATGAAATATTAGAAAATGCAAAGACAGAATCAGAATTATCAGATTTGAAACAACACGCAGACAAGATGATAAGAGGTTTTGAGAGTTTTAATAATTTTTCGTCAAATCGTGCTGTATGGGAGCTGGTTCAAAATGCTTGCGACCTTACAACGGAATGTGAAGTCGTTTTAGATTACAAGGACGGGTTTTCATTTACTCATAACGGAAAACCATTTACGACAAAATCGTTCATTTCTCTAATAAAGCAAGTAAGCGGAAAATACGGAGAGGAAACAAACATTCCAGAAGTTGGAAAATACGGAACAGGTTTTTTGACGACACATACATTCGGGCGTAAATTTCGTATCAATTCAACTCTTGAAGCAAACAACACATTTTTTGAAATTAAAGATTTTTTAATCGACCGTAGCCCGAAAGAGTGGAAAACGTTAAGTGAAAACATTAGAACGCAAAAAGAAAATGTTTATGAGCTTATACAAAAAGGTGCAATTCTTGCCAACCCTGAAATAAAAACGACATTCACTTTTTTACCCGAAACCGACCAAGAACGAAATTACATTGCAGAATCAAGTAAAGACTTAGAAGACTACATTCCTATTGTTTTAACGATAAATGACCGACTCAAAAAAGTAAAAATCGTTTTAAATGATTCTGAAACTTCGTTTGAACGAATTAAAAAAATAAAAGTAGAAAATGACAAAGGAATAGAATTATACAAAACAACTATTTCAAAAAATGGAACAAACAAAATAATTTATTCAATCATTGAAACTGACGACCAAATTGAAGTAATTCTTCCAATCAACGAAAATCTCGAATTGTTTCAGTTTTCAGAAAGAATTGCCCGATTATTTTTATATTATCCTCTAATTGGTTCAGAGGATTTTGGTTTAAACTTCGTTATCAACTGTAATAAGTTTTTGCCAACAGAACCAAGAGATGGAATACATTTAAAAAGCAACAAAGACCAAGTAAAGGAGCAAGAGGAAGCAAACCGAAAAATAATAGAAAAAGCATCACAACTAATTTTTGAATTTTTAAAAAGTAACCTATTAAACGTTTCAAATCCGCTTTTATATGCTCAAATAAATTTCCAAAGAAATACAAACAATAGCTTATTAAACGAGTATTTTGAATCACTGCAAAAAGTTTGGATAGAAGAATATAAGTTTTTGCCTATTGTTGAAACCTCTGACGGTTTTAAACCCGTTAACCAAGTTTATTTTTTTGACGAGGAACTATTAAACAACACAGAGTTTTTTTATGACATTTACACTTTGGTTTCGACATTTTATAACAACATTCCGATAAAAGAAAAAATTGTTTTATGGAGCAAATTTGCAAGTGAATGGACAAACGAAAAAACAAAAGGAAAAGCTGACTTTATTGGACATAAGGATTTAGTTGAGAAAATATCAAAAGAACATTTATCTAAGTTTGACAAATATTGCTTAATCAACTACTACAAATATCTAATCATAGAAGAAAAGATAAATTATTTTTCAGAACATACTTTATTACCAAACTTAGACGGGAAATTATGTTTTCTTTCGTTGCTACTTACGCCTAAAAATTTAAACGGAACACTTATTGAGATTGGGAAGTCTTTAATCCCAGATTCTATTGAACGAATAATTCATAAAGATTTTTGCTTTGAATTCCATTTTGACAAATTCAATAGAAAAGACTTTTCAAATAGCGTTAAAACAAAATTGGACGAAATGCAGGCTTCAACTGGTATCTATTTTCCTGAAACTATCAATGAACAAATTTACAATGTTCAATCATTTGACAAAACTCAAAAACTTAATGCTAATTTCTTTGAAAGTTTATTGAAGTATTGCAAGCTGAACAACAATGTAAATTCACAAAGCAAACCTTCATCATTAGTAAAAATCATCAGCAAGTATTATTCTTTTGGAGAAAATTTAATTCAATTATCTAACATTGAAAACCAAGAAGAAAATTTAGACATTCGTTCATCAAGGAAGATATTAGTTCAAATTTTCTTCAACTTAATTCAATATCACAACGAAAATTGGGTAAAAGAAAACATTAACTTGTTACTTGAAATTGCAAACTGCAATGAAGACAGCCTTAAAGAGGTTTATTTGGCTTCAAAAATTTATCCTAATCAAATAAACCAACTAAAAAGCATTAGTGAACTAAAAAGAGATCTTGAAATAATTCCTGAAATTAAAGGCCTTTACAATAAGGTGGCAAAGAACGAAATCAGAAAAGAATTGGTTTACATAGAATTTAATGAATTTGTTGCGGAGGATAGATTTGTAACAAGCAAATATCTAACCACAGAAATTGAAGACATTTTCTTTGGGACAGACATTAACAACATAAACGAACACCCTTTCAAAGTTGAAATACTAAACATCATAAAATCCTTGAGAGAAAAAAATATGCAGAACTTTTTCCAAGACTTGATGATAAAAAGGCAAATGTAATGTTGGAAGTTGTTACTAATGAAAATACCAAAGACGATATTTTTTCAATTGTGACTTTAGGAGAATCAGATCTAAAAAAACTCGGAAAACTTGTGCAAGAAAAAAATTTTTCAGCGATTTTAAACGCTGCAACCATCTTGCTTCAACAGCAAAGGGAAACTGAAGCCGATTTTCACCATAAATACGAAATTGGAACATACATTGAAAAGCTAATTAGAGAAAAATTATCTAAGGAATTGCAAAACAGAGTTTCATTTGGCGACAATGAAACAGAAACAACCAATATACAAGGCGGTCAAGACATCGTTATTTTCCTTGACAAAAATCCCGTTTATTTCATAGAGGTAAAATCAAGGTGGAACTCACAAAATTCCGTTTCTATGAGTAAACTACAATTACAAAGAGCAGTTGAAGAAAATAGGCGTTATGCTTTGTGTACGGTGGACATTACACGCTATCCAGGTAAAAACGATAGATATAAACTTTCAACAGATGAAATTTTACCACTTACAAAATTTGTAACGAACATCGGAGACACAATAAAACCGCTAATTGAAGACAACTTAGAGGCAGAAAAACACCAAGAAAAATCAATACACCTGATCGAATACAGAGGTATAATTCCTCAAGACATTATTCAAAGAGGTAACGATTTTAAAAGTTTCATCGAAATCCTTTTTACAATAATTACTGAAAAAACATGAAGTAAGTAAATGATCATAAATATTAACTTCTTGATCAAAATATCAACAAAATAAATAAAGTGGCTTATTCCGCCGCTTCATTGGTCACACGTAATACTTCTTCCAAAGTAGTCTTCCCTGCCAATACTTTGCGCAAACCATCATCGCGAATAGAGCCTGAATGTTGTCGTGCATAAGCTTCTAGCTCAAATTCAGCTGCGTTACCATGAACTAAACGTCGCATTTGGTCATCCACAGGGACAATTTCATAAATTGCGGTACGCCCTGTAAAACCTGTATGTGAACAACGTTCACAGCCATTTGGTTGAGGTAACTGAAATTCTGTTTTTGGATTCAAATGCTGAAATAATTTTTTCTCAAAATCATCTGCCTCATGCCAAGTTGCACACTGGCTACATAAGGTGCGTACTAAGCGCTGTGCGATAACACCAATCAAAGAACTCGATAACAAAAATGGCTCAATGCCCATATCTTTTAAACGAGTGACCGCCCCAATGGCTGTATTGGTATGCAGTGTAGATAATACTAAATGCCCTGTGAGCGATGCTTGTACCGCAATTTCAGCCGTTTCTAAGTCACGGATTTCCCCCACCATCACCACATCAGGGTCTTGGCGCAGCATGGCCTTTAAGGCTCTCGCAAAAGTCATATCGACTTTGGTGTTGACTTGCGTCTGTCCAATCCCTTCCAGTTGATATTCAATCGGGTCTTCGGCGGTCAAAATATTTTTAGAGCCGTCATTGAGGTCTGAAAGTGCTGCATAAAGTGTCGTGGTTTTACCCGAACCTGTCGGCCCTGTGACCAAAATAATACCGTGTGGTCGATGCACCAATTGAGTCAAACGCTCATAGTCAGGCTTCAATAAACCCAAATGGGTCATATTCAAACGACCCGCTTGTTTATCGAGTAAACGCATCACCACTCGTTCGCCATGTGATGATGGCAAAGTCGATACCCGCACATCGACTTCACGCCCAGCTAAACGCAGTGAAATACGTCCATCTTGTGGAATCCGTTTTTCCGCAATATCCAATTTAGCCATGACCTTAATACGTGATACCAACAGCGGTGCCAACTCACGGCGTGGTTGGACAATTTCACGTAATTGCCCATCGACACGTAAACGCACCGATAATTTCTTTTCAAAGGCTTCAATATGAATATCAGATGCGCCAACACGAATCGCTTCAGATAATAAGGCATTAATTAAACGAACAATTGGAGCATCATCTTCCTGATCCATCAGGTCTTCAGCTTCCAGGCACTTGGTCGGCTAAGCTGAGTAAATCAGGATGATCTTCTAAACCTGCGGCCACTTGCTGTGATTCACCACTGTCGCCTGCAAAGCTACTACTCAAAAGCTGATGAAACTCTTCATCACTACACAATTGATGTTGTGCTGCCACACCTAAAAAACGACGTGCCTCTTGCAAAGCCAACAAAGGGGTACTTTCACGGCGCACAATATAAGCTTGATCGCCTTCGTAGCGTAGTAGCACGCCATGTCGTTTAGCAAAACTATAGGGAATTTGTAATTGTTTAAGCACTTGCATCTTAAAATTATAATAATGATGAAAAATATTATTTTGAGTGTACTCTAAGCGTATGACAGCGTGAAGTCTGTTTTTCACTGATTTGCAATATAAGGAAATGTGCTGTTGCCTAATATGAATGAACTGTTTGAATCGGATAGCCCCAATTTAAAATGGTGGGGCGAATACAACTTTGAGCTGAATCAAGCCCGTGCATGGCAATTTGGCTCATTACTCTTTCGCCTCACTCGTGGTCTACAAGAGTGGCGTTTAGAGTTTCATCGTCCTCAAGTGCAGTATGACTATGAGCAAAAATGGCATGCGATAGAAGACCCACATTTCGCCTTTCCACACCCTGTCGAAATCAAACGCTACATGTTTAAAAACACCCACTCTACGATTCAACTGATGCCACGTTTAGCTGATCGTTCAGTGGTGATTAAGCCTGTCGATCCGATTTACATTCCTGCGGGGCAACGTGGGACACTTTATATCAGTACACCTTTGTCAATTTCAGGTTTTATTGAAGGTCAGCGCGACCCTTTATTTGATATTCCTGTGATTTTACCCAAAGAAACGTGGTTTGGCCCAAATCATCGTACTGGGGAAATTGCTTATGCGACAGCCGTCGATGGGAGGACTGAATTACATCAGTTAAAACCACGCGCTTTTCGTGCAGTGACGCCTATTGAGTTTCAAAACACCAGCCATTTACAACTACGTTTTGATCGAATGAACGTCCCCGTTCCTGCATTACCACTCTTCTATAGTGAAAGCACGGGACGACTTTGGACTTCACAAATTAAAGTCATGCATGAAGGAATTGATCGACCACCTCGTATCCGTATCGAAAACCGAACACCACCACATGCAGGTAAAGTCATTTATATGCATCCGCCACGCTCTTCGGCAAGTGCACTGTTTAATATGTTTGATTCATTCTTCTAGGGGGAACATATGCCAAATTCAAATATTCCCCAAGAGATTAGCAGTAGCCTAAAAGGCATTTTCACCAACATCAACACAGAGCGATTAACAGAAATCCTAATTGCCTTAGTATTGTGTTTTGTTGGTTTTGTCTTGGCACGTCTGGTTTCAAATACCTTTATCCGCACCATTGGGACTAAATTTAACGCCCACCAACGACTGGTTTGGCGGCGGGGTATCTTTTACTTCATTTTCTTGATCTTTGTGATGGCAAGTCTCAAAGAAGCAGGTTTTAAACTGAGCGTCTTTTTAGGCGCCGCGGGTATCTTAACAGTAGCTTTGGGTTTTGCTTCGCAAACCTCTGCATCCAACTTAATCAGTGGTTTATTTCTTATTGGTGAAGGTTCTTTTGAAATTGGCGATACCATTCAAATTACCCTCATTCGCGGACATACCATTGAGGGTGAAGTCATCTCAATTGACTTACTCTCAGTTAAACTATTGACTCAAGACAATATTTACGTTCGACTCCCCAATGAACAACTGATTCGGGCACCTGTCCACAACCTCTCTAAGTTTCCAATACGGCGTATTCCAATCACCTTAGCGATTAACTTTCATGAAGACATCATTAAAGTCCGTGAAGTACTGATTGATGTGGCCAACAAATACCCTTTGGTGCTTGCAGATCCCAAACCTGCTGTGACAGTCACCGCCTTTCGCGAATCGTCAATTGAGTTACTGTTTGCTGTGTGGTGCCAGCAAGATCACTATCTACAAGTCCGTGATGAAATGCAGGAACGGGTTCGTAACGGGTTCTTAGAGAACCAAATTGAAATTCCTGTACCAAAAATGGGTTTTGTTGATCACCCACTTTCACGTCCTTTGTCTCATGAAGATATTGATCAATATACCAATGCCCAAGCTCTAAAACGTGAGCCGAATATCAAATAAATCAATGCAGCTCCTTATGATTCATACCGACATAAGGAGCTGAACTTGTTTAATTAGTCTTTTCTTCAAGTTCAGGCATCGGCGCAATATACGCGATTACCAACATCACTAGGCCAGCGCCCAAAAACGAAATCACACGGGTGAGTGTGCCAATATGAGACAAGTCAAATAAGACCAGCTTGAGCGTCACCAAAACCAAAATACAGCCACCAAAAATCCATAGTGAGCGCAAATTACGCTTGGTTGCCGTCAACATACAAATGAATGCCAAACTGACCCAAAGCAAAGTAAAGCTCAATTGCACCAACGCATTTTCCCACATTTGCCAGTCATTATAAGGTGTTAGGAAGTAGACATGCAGCGCACGTAGCACCACATAACTACTCAGCCAAAGTAGACTCGACATCATCAAAATGGCACCTAGACTTTTTTCCAAACCTGCTTTCATCTGTAAATTCAGCATCCAAATAAACCCGATCAGCATCGCAATACTGATCAAGTCGAATGGGTTGAATATCGGCAACCAATATAGTTGAAAAGCTTGCTGGCTAAATATCTGAGAACAGACGATCCAAAACAGCATAAGCACTAAGGTATTACGCGCCTGCCAAAACTTTCGCCACAAGTTTGGAGTGGGCTGCGCATAACACCATACGGCAAAGGCGAGCGGTAAAATAACGATGCTCAGATATGGCATACTTGGAATGAAGGTTAAACTGGTCAGCGCCAAACTCAATAAAGCACCCAAACTCACCCATTCCAGCTCATCCTCCACACCCTGTAGCGGGCGTAACCACAGCAAGGTGAGTAATCCGCTCGTTAAAGCAAACAATAGACGGTCTAAGCCAGAATGCCACATAATGATGCCATCATGGCTCAGGTCAACCAAGAAAATAAAGGCAACCGCATACAACGGAATCAGGCCAACCCATTTGGGCAATAGCCATGACCAACTGGCTTTGCGGTAGAGTAGCCACTCATTCAACACGCTATATAAAAGTGTAATGATCAGTAGCGCTATTGTTACCTGACTTTTACTGTCGATTTCATCTAAAAGCAAAATAAACAACATGCTGGTTGCTGAAAGCAGTTGTAAGCAAAAAAAGGCAATCGTGGCAAAAGACAACTGTTGTCTAAAGCGCTCTACACTGTTGGCAATGGCAACCACAGCAAAATAACTCAGACACAACGCCCAATAAACTTCCGTTGGAAAACGATTGAGCTCCACCACATAGTAGAGGCTCGACAGTCCTGCTACCGCCAATAAGCCCATTGCCAAATATCGACTCAAGCTCAAGGTACGGTACAAAGCGTAGATAAAGATCAGCGCACCCTCGACACTCCAACCCACCACACCCCACTGATCAGGCAGTAAAATGGGAGGTATCAACGCCAAAAAGACCAAAGACAAACTGAGATAACTTTGTGCAATCAGCTCAACACTGTGAGCTCTTTTTATAAGTTGATAAAGCATGGCATAGAGCGCTGCGAAGCCTAGACTGAAGCCTGCCTGCCAAGTCGCTTCCTCAAAATACATCACATACAAAAAAGCAAAAGCAACAATGGGTGCCGCAAAAATTAGAGCCACATCCAAGATCGGGTTCAACTTGAACTGAGTTAAATCCTCACGTGCCAACAGTTGACTATAACGAAAACTCAGCCAAATAAAGACGGCACTATGTGCTAAAACCAACAAGGTAAGCATGTCTCGCTCAGGCGCTTTACCTTGATAAAAAGCATACGCTCCACCTACGACCACCGTCATTAAAAAAGCAATTTGGTTAAGGACTTTCCACGGTCTGAACGTGCTTAAAACCGCAACCGCAATATTGATGACCAAATAATAGGCCACTAGCTCTATCGCAGTGGCATTCCGTACAGGCAAGGTAAAAGGTGCTAAATAAGCAATGACCATCGCCATTAACGCTAGTTCAATCGACTGCTGTCTTAAACTAAGCCAAAGTGTCACTGCCATCACCACCACAAAGCACAGACTCGCTATCGCTAAACTTGCAATCACACCGTTGTAATAAGCAAAAAACAAAGTCAAAAATAAACCTGACAATCCAAGTGCTTCCAAAGCCAAAGCAAAACTGCGGTTTTTGTGTTGAAGCACATAACCCAAGACCACAACAGACACACTCACCACTGCAACAAGACCCAGCTTGACCGCAAGACTCAACTGCCAATGTTCGGTAGCAAAACGTAATAATAAAATAAGCCCAATCAACAGCACCACGATTGCAACTTTTAACACAGGATTACCCTGCCACAGCCAGTGTTTCACTTGCTCACTGAGACTCAAATCATCTGTGTTATTTAGAACGGTGGACTTCGTGGGCAAAGGGGGTGAATTTTCAAATTCTGGGAAACGGTCGGATATACCCTGATGTGGCTGTGCTTGCACAGATAACAATAGATATTCTAGGCGACGCAACCAGCGAAAGAAAAAGAACAACCAACCACTGATCCCCAACCCAATGAGTCCGCCCCATTGCCCCACCATCCCGATTAAAATGATGAAAGACGCAAGGTAAAGTGGCACTTTTGACGTTGGCTGAAAAGCAACGCCCTGTTGTTCCGCCAACGTCGTACTGGGTTTTTCAATATTATCAACATAGTGCATGACACTCATGACCCAAGCGATTCCACACAATGCACTTAACAGTGGCACAACTAAAAACCATGCTGCAATTGCAACAATGGTCAGCCCCATCAACCACATCATGCGAATTTCACGCTGTCCAGTTTGCATCCGTTCTCAATCTCTTTTTCTCATCTTCAAAGAATACATCAGCTTGGCGTCACTATTTAAGCGCTGAACGGTAACCATCTATGCCAATCGGTACATCAATACACTTTGTTCTGTGGCAAAATCACGTACAATGAACAGGTTATTTGGATAAGGAATCTTGCAATGCCACCATTTGTCTTGGTCGATGGCTCATACTTTTTATTTCGTGCTTTTCATGCTTTGCCACCGCTCACCACGTCAACTGGCTTACATACCAATGCAATTCGTGGGGCAATTTCTGCGATCCAGAAACTGATGCGTCGTACTCAACCAACGCATATGGCGGTCATTTTTGATACCCCTGAACCGACTTTCCGTCATGTGCTGTCGCCCATTTATAAAGGTGACCGCCCAAGCATGCCTGATGAATTATCGGAACAAATTCCATACTTGCATGCCTTGATTCGTGCCTTGGGTATCCCTTTATACATGCTCCCAGGTGCAGAGGCGAGATGACATCATCGGGACTTTAGCCAAACGTGCAGAGGCCGCGGGACAGCAAGTGCTGATTTCCACAGGCGATAAAGACATGGCACAGTTGGTGACCGATAAAGTCACCTTAGAAGACAGCTTTAAAGACAAGCCGATGGATGTGAATGGCGTATTTGAAAAGTTTGGGGTGTGGCCAAACCAAATTATTGACTATCTGACCCTAATGGGCGATGCCTCTGACGGCATTATGGGCGTTCCAGGTGTCGGTGCCAAAACTGCGGCAAAACTGTTAACAGAATATGGTTCGATTGGTGGCATCTTAGAAAATGTCGATAAAATTAAAGGCAAAGTCGGTCAAAACATCAAAGAACATGCCGATGGCATTGCCCTAGATCACCAACTGGCAAGTATTGTCTGTGACTTAGAGACAGGGCTGACCTTTGACGATCTTAAACTGCAAGACCCGAATACCGAAGCCTTACGTTCACTATATACCGAACTGGAATTCCGCCAACAGTTGCAATCATTGGATCATCCAAATAATCCCAATAGTGCAACCTACAAACAAGCAACGCAAGAAATTGTTAAATCAGCACAATCTGAAACCGTTATCAATACGGAAGATCAAGCCGTCCAAAGCAGCGTCGATGACCAACTGGGTCAAGCGAACTACCATACTGTGCTCAGTGCAGAACAGTGGGCATCATTATTCAAACGTTTAAGTACAGAAAAACGTTTTGCCTTTGATACTGAAACCACCAGTTTAGACTATCGCGTAGCGCAAATTGTCGGTTTTTCGGTCGCATTTGATGCGCAAGATGCCTATTACGTTCCACTTGCACATGATTATGAAAATGCACCTGTGCAACTAGAGCGTGAACAGATCTTGGCACAAATCAAACCGATTTTAGAAGATGAGTCGGTTCAGAAAATTGGCCATCATTTGAAATATGATGCGCATGTCTTAGAAAATCATGGCATCGAGCTAAAAGGCTGGTACTTCGATACCATGTTGGCATCTTATGTACTCAATGCTGTAGCAACGCGTCACGGGATGGATGACGTGTCACGTCTCTACCTCAGCCACTTAACCACCACGTTTGAACAAGTAGCAGGTAAAGGCGCAAAACAGAAAACCTTTAATCAAATTGAGATCGAAACCGCTGCACACTATGCTGCCGAAGATGCCCATGTAACCTATCGCCTGTTTGAAGTGCTCGATGCCAAACTGCAAAAGCACCCTGAACTGGTCAATATTTTACACAATGTCGAAATGCCAGTGGCCCGTGTCCTGACCATCATGGAAGAAAACGGCATTGAGCTCGACTTAGACTTCCTCGACCAACTCGGTGTTGAGTTTGCCAATACCATGGCCAATCTTGAAAACCAAATTACCGAACTGGCAGGACAAAGTTTCAATGTTAGCTCGCCGAAGCAAGTCGGTGAGATTTTGTTTGATAAACTCGGACTCAAGGGTGGCAAAAAAACCGCAACGGGCCAGTACAGTACCTCTGAAAGTGTTTTAGAAAAAATTGACCACCCGATTACCGAGCTCATTTTAGACTATCGCGGTTTATCTAAACTCAAAAGCACCTATACCGATGGCTTATTAAAACAAGCCAATAACGATACCCATCGTGTGCATACCAGCTACCACCAAGCACTGACCGCAACAGGCCGTCTGTCTTCGACCGATCCAAACCTACAGAACATTCCTGTGCGTGAGGAAATTGGACGTCAAATTCGTAAAGCCTTTATTGCACCGCAAGGTCGCGTGTTATTGGCAGCCGATTATTCACAAATCGAACTGCGTTTAATGGCGCATTTCTCACAAGATGAAGCCTTGGTTGATGCCTTTAATCATGGGCAAGATGTACACCGTCGTACTGCGGCTGAAGTCTTAGGTATCGCCCTCGAAGATGTCACGTCAGACCAACGTCGTCAGGCCAAAGCAGTCAACTTCGGTCTACTCTACGGCATGTCTGAATTTGGCTTAACCCGTCAACTCGGTTTTAGCCGCGAAGAATCGCGTGGCTATATTGCGAAATACTTCCAACGTTATCCGGGCGTGCTCGACTATATGGAACGCACCCGCCAAATTGCACGCGAACAAGGTTTTGTCGAAACCATTTTGGGTCGTCGCTTGTACACGCCAGATATCATGGCAAGCAATAAAATGATCAAACAAGCGGCCGAACGTGCTGCAATTAATGCACCACTACAAGGTTCTGCTGCGGATATTATTAAAATGGCGATGGTTGCAGTTGATCAAATGCTACCGAAAGATCAAGCCAAAATGCTACTACAAGTACACGATGAATTGGTTTTTGAAGTCGATGAAGCTATTGCAGATGAATTGGCACCACAGCTTGCTAAAGTGATGCAATCGGTCTTGAATATTTCAGTCCCTCTTGTAGTTGAAGTTGGCAAAGGTCGAAACTGGGATGAAGCCCACTAAAGCATTTGCGCCTTCCTCCTCCAAGGAGGAAGGCTGGGATGGAAGCTATTTGTCTCCTAAAAGTAAGATCAACGTCTTCATCTAAAAAATTTCAGCCGTAAAAAAAGGACTCGCAATCGAGTCCTTTTTTATTCGCTACAATCTTATAAACCAGTGAGCAGAACAATCGCCACTTCATTCATAATCATTTCAGCAATATACAGCGCCAAGAACGCTACAATTGGAGAAAGGTCAATCATGCCCATATTCGGCAATAAACGGCGAAACGGCGCCAGTAAAGGTTCCGCAAGCTCCTGAATTACCTCAATATAAGGCGAGCGTGACTGCGTAAACATCACCACCCAACTTAAAATAATCGTTGCAAAAATCAAGTAACGACAGAAACGAATCAAGTCCTGAATCATGGTCACAAAAGTTAAAATAACCAAATGCACAGGACTATTTGGCATCGCTCCAGAGAGATACATGACACCAAAAATTTTCAGTAAGTACAATAAAACCAAAAGCACTAAAGCCGCTAAGTTAACGCGACCTTTCGCTACATTTGGAAAAATACGACCAAACATATCCACAATTTTTGTGGCTTTTACGGTCGACATCACCACTGGGTTATAAAAGTTAACCGCTGCCAATTGCATGAGAAAGCGGAAGAACACCAGTAAAATTGCAACGTTAATAATGATGCCAAAAATTAGCGCAGAGTTTGCACCCATACTTGAACTTTCCTAAATAAAACGATTATTTGCTACTTTCACTTAGCTCTTGAGCAAGTTCCTGACTGCGTTTTTGAGCAGCAGCCAATGCAGCTTGGATATTTTGTGAAATTTGTGCACGATCAAACACTTCAAGTGCCGCTTGGGTTGTACCATTCGGTGAAGTGACATTTTTACGCAATTCAGCTGGTGTATTTGAGCTGGTAATTGCCATTTGCGCCGCACCCAATGCAGTTTGCAACGTCAATGCCGTTGCCACTTTTTCATCTAGGCCGAGGTTTTTACCTGCACGGATCATGCTTTCCATCATATAGAAAAAATAAGCAGGACCTGAACCAGAGACCGCAGTCACCGCATCAATCTGCGCTTCCTCACCTACCCATAAAGTTAAGCCAGTCGCAGCAAGTACTTGGCCCGCCAAATCACGGTCTTCTTTATCTACAGCCTCAGTGGCATATAAACCATGCGCACCTGTTTGTACTAAAGCAGGCGTATTTGGCATTACACGCACAATACGATCACTGCCAGCGAGTGCAGCAATCGTGGCAATTTCAGCACCTGCAACAATCGAAATAATCAACTTACCGTCAAATAAACCGTTTAATGGTTTTAAAACATGGGCTAAAACTTGAGGTTTAACCGCTAAGACCACGACATCGGCTTCACGAATAGCAGATGCGTTATCCTCAGTCACCACCAAGTCTTTTTCAGCCAATAAATGACGAACTTGTTCAACAGGATCAGAAACCGTAATGCGAGTTGAAGGTAAACCACGTGAAATCAAGCCACCAATGAGGGCTTGAGCCATGTTACCACCGCCGATAAAACAAATATTACGATTCAGCACTGCGCTCATGATTATTTCTCTATCTCGAATTTTTTAACTAAGCAATTAAATTTGGTTGCCATCCACCCGCTTCACAATAAGCTGACTCGATCAACCAAAATCCTTTAGGCGTAAAAACACCAAGCATAACATTATCTATGCTTAATATTTGTATTGTGTGACGTTGCCATGGAAAAATTTGTGCACTTTGAATGGCTTTTTTCAATGGCCAAGCCCCAACACGCCCATGTAAATGTAATTTTTCCCCGCCTAAACGTGGTTTTATTTGTAAAGGCTGCTCTAATAATTTAGCAGACAGCCCATATTTTTGTGTTTCAATCTGATATTGCCCAGATGCCAGATTATAGCTTTGATGTAGGCTAAAATGCTGTTCAATTGGTTCAAGTGTCTGAGATTGCTCCGCCAAATACTCGGTCTTATGGACTCGAAAGAGTTGCTGTTGATAACGCACATAATAGTATTGATTCCAATGCAAAGCGGCCTGAGCATCGACTTTGGATTCAATCACCTCATCAAATAGGCGTTGTACCATATCAAAAGCAGGACGATATAAGTCCTCACCTTTCATCCAAGCAGACAACAGCTGTCGCTGTCTCGGTGCTGATAACTGACGAAATGAAGTTAAATTTAAAACTGAAGCATCTCCACAACTGGCCCAGTCTTGCGCCAACACATCGGTCAAAATGGATTCAGCATCTTGCATCAAATAACTGGTACGTGCCAAAGCTTGCTGCATTTTCGGAAAGCGTTGTTCTAAGGTTGGCCATAATTCGGCTCGACACCATGCCCGATCATAACTGGTATCAAAATTGGTTTGGTCTTGAATATTTCTCAGTTGCATATCAGCAGCCCACAGCTCAATTTGCTGTCTGGACAAAGCCAATAGCGGGCGCCAAATTGTAAATTGCTCTCGTATGTCGAGGCTCTGCATGGCGGCAAGTCCATGAATCCCTGCACCAGAGAGTAATCGGAGTAAGATAGTTTCGGCCTGATCTTGTTGATGATGCGCGAGAACTAAAATTTCATTGGCAAGAAGATGCTTCTGAAAGGCAGCATAACGTGCACTGCGGGCTTGGCTTTCTACATTGCCTGTATCAACATCCACCGCTTGAATCACACATGGAACATCCAAGACATAGCACTGTTCTTGAACAAAGCTGCCCCACTGTGGACTGACATCCTGCAATTGATGATCAATATAAATGGCGCGAGTGCGCTTGGGAAATAAATGAGACATCAAATGGAGTAGTAACATGGAATCCATGCCACCACTACATCCGATTAAAAAATGAGGCTGTTCAGGTGTATCCTGAAACTCGGTTAAGACGCTAGTCCTAAATTGTCGCTGCCAAACTTCATTAAACGTTGGTAACGTGCTTCGCATCGTTCATTCGCATCCATCGGTTGCAACTCAGCCAAAGCATCTTTTAAAACAGTTTTTAAAGCATGCATGACCTGTTCTGGGTGGAGGTGAGCACCTTCACCTTCATCGACCACATATTCAACAACACCCATTTTCTGTAATTTTTCAGCAGTCAATGCCAAAGCTTCACTAGCTTGCTCTGCTTTTTCAGCTGTTTTCCATAAAATAGATGCACAGCCTTCAGGTGAAATGACCGAATAAATACTATGGGACAACATCACCACACGGTCAGCCACGCCAATGCCCAGTGCGCCGCCTGAACCACCTTCACCAAGGACAGTTGCAATCACAGGCACTTTCAAGCTTGAAAGTTGTGCCAAAGACGTTGCAATTGCTTCAGCCTGACCACGTTCTTCTGCACCCACACCTGGATATGCACCCATGGTGTCAATAAAGGTAAAGACGGGTAGATTAAAACGTTCAGCCATATCGAGTAAACGTTGTGATTTACGGTAACCTTCTGGGTTACTCATACCAAAGTTATGTTGTAACTTTTCACGCGTACTACGACCACGGTGTTGACCCACAATCATGACTGGCTGACCATCAAAGCGAGCTAATCCACCGATCATTGCACCATCATCACCAAATAAGCGATCACCATGCAAAGCATCAAATTCGGTAAAAATTTCACTCACATAATCTAAAAATTGCGGACGCTCAGGATGACGTGCAATTTGAACCGTCGTCCATGCTTTGGATTGCGCAGCTTTATTCTTCATAGCTCAACCATAAATCCCTAATTGACCAATTTATTCATCGACAAATTGTTCTGATTGGATATCCAGCTCAACATCCCAATGCTTAAATTGCGCCTGCTCATCATGCAAGTCTGCAACCAGCAAAGGCCATTGCGCGGCATTACCAGAAACACTCAGTTGCCATTGTTGCGCATTGCCTACTGTTAATTCAATGGCAGGAAGCATCTGATCGCTACGACTATGATTGAGTAAAACAGCAAGGCGAAGTAGCAAACACAGATAGACTAATTTGTTGCCGCCGACTTTCATCACATCGACACGCGCGTCACTGCGCAGCTTACGGCGATGATGCGCTACCAAATGTGACAAATGGTTTTGATCAATTTGTGAGAAGCCCGCAATGTCCGAATGTTGCAATAAATATGCACCATGACGATGGTAGCCAGCATGGCTAATCGCCAAACCAATTTCATGCAGATAAGCTGCACGACGCAGTAAATCACTGTCTTCTGTAGTTAATTTTAGTGACTCTGCCACACCATCAAACAAATGTTGAGCCATGTTCACAACTCGTTCCGCTTGTTTTGGATCGGCGTTATAACGGCCCATCAACGCTTGTACAGAACGATCTCGGATATCTTCATGTTGAAAACGCCCCAGTAAGTCGTACATGACCCCTTCGCGCAGGGCACCATCTGAATACACCAACTTATCTAGTTCAAGTACATCAAAAATGGCGTAAAGAATAGCAATCCCGGCTGGCAAAACTGCTCGACGGTCTTCTTTTAAACCATCAAACTCCATCTCAGAGACGTGTTTATATTTGAGCAATTTTTCTTTAAGCTTATCTAAACCGTCACGGGTCAGTTCTTCTTTTTCATTACTCCAGCCCATATTTACGGTAATTTGACGACACGCTTTGATGGTTCCACTCGAACCGACCACCGTATCCCAACCCGCTTCTTTATAGGTATTGGCAATCCCTGACAGCTCCTTACGTGCTGCGACCACGGCTTTATCAAAACTTTTTTGGTTTATTTCACCATCGACAAAGAAGGCTTTGGTAAACGCCACACAGCCCATTTGTAAAGATTCGGTATGAATCGGCTCAAATTCTTCACCAATAATCAGCTCAGTTGAACCACCGCCGATATCAATCACAAGGCGACGTCCACTGTTCTCCATGGTGTGGGATACGCCCAAATAAATCAAACGTGCTTCTTCACGGCCAGCAATAATTTCAATATGTTTAGGTAAAATTTCTGCCGCTTTTTGAATAAACTCATGACCATTTTTAGCTTGACGCAGCGCGTTGGTCGCCACAATTCTTAAACGGTTTGGTTGAACTGAACTTAAACGACCAACAAAGCGGGATAAACAGGCCAAACCACGCTGCTGTGCAGCTTCTGTTAAATTTTTATTTTCATCTAAACCCGCAGCTAACTGTACCTTTTCTGACATTGACGCAACTTTTTTCACTTCGCCATGATCCACACGTGCAATTGCCAAGTGGAAACTGTTCGACCCCATATCGATGGCAGCAAGTAACTCTTCATCAATCAAAAAATCAGACATGATTTAATATAAACCTATACAGAATTGTGCTTAGATTAATTCACCTCCATGCAATTTAAAAGCCATTTATGGTCAGAAATTGACGAGCTTTTAAAATTTCAGCATATATGACAATTGTGTTACACGATCAGTAACATTGAGAGCTCCAATTAGACAAATTCAAACTAAAGGTTGAAAATTTAGTAATCCATCTACTCAGTGATAGCAGGCTATGACATACTATTAGCCATAAAACTATCCAAAAATTGAAACTGGAGCTATCCATGTCTGGCAATATCGTAAATACAACTGATACTAACTTCGACGCTGATGTACTTCAATCAGACGTTCCTGTGCTTGTTGACTTCTGGGCAGGCTGGTGTGCGCCATGTAAAGCGATTGCACCTGTATTAGAAGTATTGGCGAACGAATACGAAGGTAAAGTGAAAATCGTTAAAGTTGACGTAACTGCTTGTGAACAAACGGCTGTGAACTACAACATCCGTAACATTCCTGCACTATTGATGTTTAAAAATGGTGAAGTTGTGGCTCAACAAGTGGGCGCTGCACCAAAATCGAAACTAACTGCTTTCATCGACGAAAACATTTAAACCTCGATTTAGAGCACATCATGAAATACGCTGTTTAAACAACAGCGTATTTTTTTCGGCTATAAATTGACAAGTTTGACTTTCTCTCTTATATTGCTTGCTCAAGAGATAAAGGATTATCCAATCCTGTCATTTTCTTAAAAGACACAACACATAAGATCGCCGCTCGGCAATACAAATTGTTTTGACACGCTTCTCTTCAAACAATGAATCAGTCCTCTGAATTGTTATTGTGCAAATACAATTGCGTTACTTCATTGCATGTCCGCGGCTAAATGTTGCTTCCTTTTCATCCTGTATCCTAGAATTTTTGATTCTTATCTGACCTCCTATGAATTTAACCGAACTCAAGAAAAAACCGATTGGCGAACTCATCAAAATTGCTGAATTTATGGGCCTTGAAGGAATGGCTCGTAACCGTAAGCAAGACATTATTTTTGCCATCTTAAAGCGCCATGCGATGAATGGCGAAGAGATCTTTGGTGATGGCGTTTTGGAAATTCTGTCAGATGGCTTCGGCTTCTTACGCTCTGCAGCAGGTTCTTACCTTGCAGGTCCAGACGACATTTATGTTAGCCCATCTCAAATTCGTCGTTTTAATCTCCGTACTGGTGACACCATTACGGGAACGATTCGCCCACCAAAAGAAGGCGAACGTTATTTTGCACTGTTAAAAGTGAATCAAATTAACTACGACACCCCTGAAAACTCTCGTAATAAGATTTTATTTGAAAACCTAACGCCATTATTCCCGACTGAACAGTTGGTGATGGAACTTGGTAACGGCACCACTGAAGATTTAACTGCACGTGTAGTCGACTTAGTTGCACCCATTGGTAAAGGTCAACGTTCAATTATCGTTGCGCCGCCAAAAGCGGGTAAAACTATGTTATTACAAAACATCGCCCAGTCGATTGTACGTAATAACCCAGAGTGCTTCCTCATCGTTCTTCTGATTGATGAACGTCCTGAAGAAGTAACAGAAATGGAACGTACAGTTCGTGGCGAAGTGATTGCGTCAACGTTTGATGAATCTCCTGCTCGTCACGTTCAAGTGGCTGAAATGGTGATTGAAAAAGCCAAACGTTTGGTTGAACACAAAAAAGACGTTGTGATTCTTCTCGACTCCATTACCCGTTTAGCACGTGCATACAACACCGTTGTGCCTTCATCAGGTAAAGTTTTAACTGGTGGTGTCGATGCACATGCACTTGAGCGCCCTAAGCGTTTCTTCGGTGCAGCACGTAATATTGAAGAAGGTGGTTCACTGACCATCATTTCTACAGCCTTGATTGAAACAGGCAGTAAAATGGATGAAGTGATCTACGAAGAATTCAAAGGTACTGGTAACCAAGAAATTACGCTAGACCGCCGTATTGCTGAAAAACGTGTCTTCCCTGCGATGAACATCAAAAAATCAGGTACACGTCGTGAAGAACGCTTAATGTCTGAAGATAACCTTCGTAAGGTCTGGATTTTACGTAAGTTACTTCATACCCAAGATGAACTCGCAGCAATGGAGTTCCTACTTGATCGTATGAAAGAAACTAAAACCAATGATGATTTCTTTGACCAAATGAAACGTAAAGCAACCAGCTAATCTGACTAATCTTATAAAAAGGCTGTCTCTAGGACAGCCTTTTTATTTGGTTGACACCACTTACACAATGAAACATTTCAAAGCACGGTATGTAAACTTATTTGCAAGTTTTTGATAAACAAAAATTTGAAATAAAAAAGCTCCATCTTTTTAGATGTTTATTCGGCATTTATCCAATATAAACCCTGCTATTAATTGTTATTTTCTGTTAAAAAATCACTGTTTTTAGACCATTTTTATCAATTTTTTCACCTTAGCTAGTAGCAATTCAAAATGCGCAGTGATAGCATATTTGCAGACCAGTTAGACTGCTCCTGCGTTGTTAGTCCCTAACAAAATTAGGAACAATAAAAGCATACAACAGACTAACGTCGGTTTTTTTTAATCTCATATTTTAGAGAGTGATGCCATGTTATTCAAAAAAATCGCTATTGCTGCTGCAGTTGCTACTACTTTAGCTTTCGTTGGCTGTGCTAAGAAAGAAGAAGCTCCTGCTGCTGCTGCTGCTGCTGCATCTGAAGCTGTTCAAGCTGCTTCTGAAGTTGCTGTAGACGCTGCTGCTGCTGCTTCTGAAGCTACTGCTGCTGCTTCTGACGCTACTGCTGCTGCTTCTGACGTTGCTGCTACTGCTGCATCTGAAGCTAAAGCTCACTAATCACTTTCGATTAGTCAGTAAAAAAGAGAGCCCTTGGCTCTCTTTTTTTATGCTGAAAATTTAGTTTAAGACTTTGCTACCCATTATCAGTAGCAAGTCAGCTTAAACCTACACCTGAAGCAAAAAAAAGCAGATCAATCGATCTGCTCATTTCCCACACGCTGGCGGAATTTCTGCCCTGCGCGGAAGGTCACTACACGGCGTGCAGAAATCGGAATTTCTTCACCCGTTTTCGGGTTACGACCTGGACGTTGACGTTTATCACGCAACTCAAAGTTACCGAAACCAGAAAGTTTAACTTGCTCACCAGAGATTAGCGCTTGGCTAATCTCATCAAAAAACAACTCGACCATTTGTTTAGCTTCACGACGGTTTAAACTCGTGAGCTCACTTAGATGGTCAGCCATTTCCGCTTTTGTTAATGCTGTCATGAAGCCCTCAATGTCGCCTGATAAGTGTTTTCCAACACGTGTAAAATATGATCCATACCGGATTTAATTTCAGCATCTTCAAGCGTGCGCGATGGGTGCTGCCAAAGAAGTGCAAATGCCAATGAACGCTTACCTTCTTCAACGCCTTGCCCAGTGTACACATCGAACAACCAAGTCGAGTCTAAAAGCTCACCACCTGTTTTTTCGATAAGTTGCTGAATTTCACTTACATTTATCTTATCACTAATTAAAAGCGCAATATCACGTCTAACCGACGGAAAACGTGATAATTCTGTAAAATTAGATACACAAGTTTGCAAAACAGCCGATTGATCAAGTTCAGCCACCCAAGTTATGCTCAAATCCAGTGCATCTTCTAAAGATGGATGTAATCGACCAAAGTAACCAATAGATTGACCATGGACTAAAACCTCAGCAGACTGACCCGGATGCAACCAACTACGTTCAGAGCGAACATATTCAACCTGCACACGACCTGCTGCCAATACTTCTTCAATTTCGCCTTTGAAATCAAAGAAATCCATAGCTTGAGGTTTAGCATGCCAAGTTTCTGACGTTTTTGCACCTGTTGCAATCACTGCAAGGGTAGGAATTTGTTTCAAATCATGAATAGATTCAGCATCTTGATAGTCGAAACGTAAGCCGAGTTCAAAGAAACGCACACGACTTTGTTGGCGGTTTACGTTATATTGCACACACGGAATCAAACTAGAAAGCAGTGTTGAACGCATTACTGCTAAATCGCTTGAAATCGGGTTAGCCAAAGCTAAAGGATTCACAGCCGCATTGAGTTGCTTCTCAAGCTTTAAGTCTGCAAAGCTAAAGCTAATTGCTTCTTGATAACCCAAAGTCACGAGGGTTTGACGAAGCTGAGCCACTTCAAATTGGTCTTGATATTGAGCCAATTGCGCTTCAATTTTTGGCAAACTGATTTGAATATTGTCATAACCATGAATACGCGCAACTTCTTCAATCAGGTCTTGGTAGATCGCCATATCATAACGGTGTGAAGGCGGAACCACTGACCACTGACCTTCTGCTTTAACCGTCACAGCACAACCTAAACGGGTCAATGCATCCGCAATAAATCCAGCATCTACGCGATAACCAAGCAATTGATCCACTTGCGCTTGTTCCAGCTCAATCGCTTCACGCTTCGGTAAAACTGCCGTTTGTTCTACAGTCGTAATCGGACCGAACTCACCACCCGCCAATTCTGCAATCAATTGTGATGCACGATGCATCGCTAGCATTGGCAGTTCAAAATCGACACCACGCTCATAACGCTGCGACGCATCCGTATGTAAACCAAAACTACGCGCACGGCCCGCAATAGCTAATGGAGCAAAGAATGCAGACTCTAAGAAAATGTCTTGAGTTTCATCACTAACAGATGAAGACAAGCCACCCATGATGCCTGCAATCGCCAATGCTTTTTCATCATCCGCAATCACCATGACTTTTTCATTGAGCTCAACTTCTTGTTCATTCAGTAGAACAAATTTTTCAGTTGCATTCGCTTGACGAACTTGAACCGAACCTTGAATTTTTGCCGCATCAAAAGCATGTAACGGTTGACCCAACTCCATCAGTACATAGTTGGTAATATCAACCAAAATACTGTGCTGACGAATCCCTGAGCGAACCAAAGCACGTTCCATCCATTCTGGGGTTACTGCTTTGGTATTCACATTTTTAATCACACGACCTAAATAGCGCGGGCAACCTTCAGTGCTCACCACAACTTTTTTCTCATCGGCAATAGTTGCAGCTACAGCATTAATTTCAGGTGCAGTCACGGTCAGTTGATTAATCACCCCAATTTCACGAGCAATACCACGAATACTGAAACAGTCACCACGGTTTGGCGTGATGCTGATATCAATCACATGATCATCAAGCTGTAAATACTCACGAACATCCACACCGACAGGTGCATCTGTAGGCAATTCTAAAAGACCATCAATTTTATCTTCTAAATCAATTTCAGACGCACCACACAGCATACCTTGTGATTCAATGCCACGAAGTTTGCCTTTTTTGATTTTGAAATCACCTGGAAGCACCGCACCAATGGTTGCCACAGGGGCCTTCATACCAACCCGCACGTTTGGCGCGCCACACACAATTTGCAATGGTTCACCTGAACCAATATTGACGGTTGTTACACGTAAACGGTCTGCATCAGGATGTTGTTCTACGGTCAACACCTCGCCAACCACTACGCCAGTGAACGGTTTTGCCGCAGGCGATAAGTCATCGACTTCTAAGCCCAACATGGTTAGTTGGTCAGATAACGTATTGCTATCAACGGCTGGGTTCACCCATGTACGCAACCAATTTTCGCTAATTTTCATAAATTCAATTTCCTTAATCTCCCCCTAACCCCTTCTGTATAAAA
This sequence comes from Acinetobacter sp. SW-226, assembly GCF_055632855.1. Lineage (NCBI taxonomy): Bacteria > Pseudomonadati > Pseudomonadota > Gammaproteobacteria > Moraxellales > Moraxellaceae > Acinetobacter > Acinetobacter sp. SW-226. The sequence goes on from NZ_CM145752.1 coordinate 3,070,145, forward strand.
GAGGGGAAAACCACGTACTCTATTTTTGACTGTGGAAGTCCCCCTTTCTTAAAGGGGGATTTAGGGGGGATTTCTATAAACCTTTAAATTGTTAAATTTGTATTTAAACCATTAAGCAAATTGGCGTAAGAAACGCACATCGTTTTGGTAGAACATACGTAAGTCATTGATGCCATAACGAAGCATCGCAAAACGTTCCACACCTAGACCAAAAGCAAAGCCTTTGTATTTTTCAGGATCAATACCCGCAGCTTGCAATACATTCGGATGCACCATGCCACAACCGAGTACTTCTAACCATTTACCACGCTCGTCCATAATGTCCACTTCAGCACTTGGCTCTGTGAATGGGAAATAAGATGGACGGAAACGTACTTTTAAGTCTTTTTCAAAGAATTCGTTTAATAGATTGACCAACAAACCTTTCAGTTCTGCAAAGCTGGTATTTTCAGCGACATACAAACCTTCAATTTGATGAAACATTGGCGAATGCGTTTGGTCAGAGTCACAGCGATATACACGGCCCGGACAAACAATACGAATCGGGGGTTGCTGGGTTTCCATAGTACGAATCTGCACACCCGAAGTATGGGTACGTAGCAAATGGGTCGCATCAAAATAGAAAGTGTCGTGCATTGCACGTGCAGGGTGATGCCCTGGAATATTTAAAGCTTCAAAGTTGTGATAGTCATCTTCAACTTCAGGACCAGTTTCAATCACAAAACCTGCTTTGGTAAAGAACTGACAAATACGCTCTTGCACTTGAGTGACCGGGTGAATACTCCCAATCGTTTGACCACGACCTGGTAGAGTAATATCAACCGTTTCACTTGCGAGTTTCTGCGCCAACGCAGCTTGTTGTAATTGTGTTTGGCGTTCAGTTAAAGCACTGGTAATCGCTTCGCGGACTGCATGAATTTGCGCACCAAAAACTTTACGCTCTTCAGGGTCCATTTTACCTAAAGCTTTCGATTGCTCAGCGAGCTGGCTTTTCTTACCCGTAAACTGCACTCGTACTTGATCGAGTGTAGCAAGGTCCTCTGCTGCTGCAATCGCAGCGAGCGCTTCAGTGGTCAGGGCTTCCAGTGACATAGTAACTCTCAAAGCAACAATTTATAAAATTAATAAAACCCCATATTCTATCAGTTTTTAAGCGTGTTGATGAAGCTCTACGATCAGGAAAATTTGTTTAGTACATGGTTTTATAATCAGGTTAAGATAGGGCCATCACAGAAGAGAACAACAAACGATGTCGCTTGATCCTATTTGGCAACAACAACTTACTTTAGTGACTTATGGCAATGAATATTTGCGTCACAACCTAAGTTTCCAACGTTGGTTAGAACACGCCATTTTTGACCGACATTGCTTTCAGTTTCGTGATCTGAATAGCCAACATTTACTGGCTCAGCATTTTCAAGTATGGCTTGAAGCCTTAAAAAAACAAGGGGTCAAACAACTCAGTCTACATAGTTCAACATTGCTAGCAGATGAAAAGAACCCCAATCCAAATATTGAACTGCTTGCTACACCACATATTATTGTGAGTCATCAAGCACAGCAAAAAACTGCTTGGATTTTCGGTAAAGAACTGGCTGAGTGGTACAGCGCCGAACAAGATTTTATAATTCCAAAAGCACAACAAAGCTCAATCCGTAGCGAAAATTTATGGCGTTTTGAACTGAATCATAAACTCAGCAAACGCATTGAAGCGGATTTACAAACGCCGAAATGGGATGAAATCGAAAACTTTACCGAACAAGAACTCTTTAGTGCGCCATTTGCGCAAGGTTTGGTCGAGCCTGATGCTGTAGACTTACCTTACTATGGACAACAAGATGCCATAGATGAAGCCCACCATCTCTCTCTTTTACCGACAGACTACGCTGCTGATTATGCACATCAAACGCTGTATCGTTTAGATGCCCTATCAGCATTGATCCAGACCAAGATTCAACATCCTTACAATGCAGAAGGCCAAGTCCTCACGCCAGATGAGCAATTGAACCTACGTCATTTTGAGCAAAAGATTGATGATTTAAAGACCAAGTTCATCGTAAAAGTAGCCAATCACTATCAAACCGCACAGCTAAGCCCCAAAAATACAACTACACCGCTTGATGCTCGCAATCATTCCGCAGCTAAATTAAGTCCGATAGAAACCAAACCTCATGAAACACAGCATAAATCTGGAAAAACTGGGGTGTTTGCTTTAATTGTGATTACACTTTTAATTTGTGTATTGGGCTATTACTTTGGGTTATAACCCTCGCTAATATAAAAAGCGCCAAACTTATCCGTGGGCGCTTTTTTATTTCACCACACTAAATCATGCTGTAATTAAATAATTAAAAGGCTGAATCTTAATTTGTATTTTATGTTCATCGGCATGTTGATTAATATAATGATTGACTGAAACCACCTTGCCTTCTAGCTCTGCATCAGGCCCATACATAATTTTGACCGACTCCCCTTTCCTTGGAACCATTTGTAACTCTACAGCAATACTGCCTTGTCCCATCCCTGTAATCTCTACAAGCATATCCTGATCCTTGTCTTATCAATCTTTTTATTTATTAGGCATCTATCACATTTCAGATTAAAGCAGATTTATGTAACCAAAGTTCAGCTATGGTTTTACATATAAGGCTTCATTTTTTCATGTTTCATAAATTTAAGCTGTACTCTACTCAACCACCAATTGATCTAAAAAGTTTTTCACCTGTTTAGGTGTCTTTAAATGAATCCACTTTATATGCTGATATTCGGGCATCTGCATCATGTTTAAATATTTTTTTCTATTTTTAGCATGGGTTTTCACCATCCACCAAATGATTGAATCCCGACCAAACATACGCAAGAGGCTTTCACGATTATTGGAGTTTTCCCATAAATCTTGTTGCGCCCATGCACGTTGAACAGCACGTTTCACAGAACGATACAGATTGACTGGAAATGGTAAGTCCAACCAAATAACCGTATCAATTTCCACCCATTTCACAGGAATGGCTCGGGTATAGTTACCATCAATGACATAACCTTGTGTCGCGTTTTGTGTTTCAGACTCAATTTTGGCAAAAAATACTTCATCTGGACATTCCTGCCAATCATCCAACCAAAATAAGTTATCTAATTCAATATAATGCAAGCCTAGCTTCTCAGCCAAAGCTCTGGAAAAGGTCGATTTGCCCGTGGCTGATGTACCAACTACGTTTATTCTTTTCATTGTTGTATCCAATTCCAATCCAAGCTTTTTCGCTATACATCATCATGGTTGTATCACACGCTAATGTCTAGTCTATGATTTGCTTTGATGCATCCCGCTCAAATCACATAATCATAATATCCAACGCTCACCCGCCTGATGGAATATTTTTAGTTTTTGATGAATACCTATAACGCTCTAATTTTGAAACATCAAAACTCTCAATGGGATTAAAAGAATAGGCAATAAAAAAGACCGCTAAAAAGCGGTCTTTTTTTAAGTCTTAAAGACTTATGCAGCTAATGCATCTTTAGCTTTAGAAGCTAAAGCAGCAAATGCAACTGCGTCATGCATAGCGATGTCAGCAAGTACGCGACGGTCGATAATCACTTGAGCTTTTTTCAAGCCAGCGATCATACGGCTGTACGATAAACCATTTAGACGAGCACCAGCATTAATACGCGCAATCCATAGAGCACGGAATTGACGTTTTTTCTGACGACGGTCACGGTAAGCGTATTGACCCGCTTTGATTACTGCTTGGAACGCTACGCGATATACGCGTGAACGAGCGCCGTAGTAACCTTTAGCACGAGCAAGAATTTTTTTATGACGGCGATGAGCCTGTACACCACGTTTTACACGAGCCATTTATAATCTCCTTAGATGTATGGGCACATACGACGAACTGAAGCAACGTCACTCACGTGAACCATTACACAGCCGCGTAATTGACGAATACGCTTAGCAGATTTTTTGGTCAAAATGTGGCGTTTGAACGCTTGTTTACGCTTGAAACCGTTTGCAGTCGCTTTGAAACGCTTAGCTGCACCACGGCGAGTTTTCATCTTAGGCATAACAACCTCTTTTGAACACCTGTTCGGAACGTTTGCACCATTGCAAAACGACCTGCAGGTAAGGGAGCGAATATTCTAATCGAACTTTGTCTAAAACAAAAGCAAATAATCAACAATAAAAGCAAGCTTAGTCTATTTCCCGATAAGCTTTAAGCGATGAATTTATAAACACACGCACATCCAAGCCGTATAATGCCTCATCCATCTAATATTGTATCCTTATGAACGTCAAACAGGATGCGTTTGCTGCGCTCCGCTATCGAGACTTCTCGATTGTTACACTCAATCAATTTTGCCTGACGCTTGCCATTTTAATTCAGGAAATTATTGTGGCGTACTCCTTGTACACCCTCACTAAAGATCCACTGACTCTAGGTTTAATTGGTTTAGCAGAAGCAATCCCCTTTATTGCGCTCTCCTTATGGGGCGGCTATTTTGCCGATCGCTTTAATAAGCAAACCATCATGAAAATCTGCTTATTCTGTGCCATTCCACTACCCTTGGTTTTATGGGGGTTATTTCATGCTTATAGCTTAAAGCAAATTGAACTCTCCACCCTGTCATGGGGTGTTTATGCCGTGATCTTTGGTCTAGGAACGATTCGAGGTTTCTATAATCCATCTGCAACATCACTCAAACCCTTTTTAATTCCACGAGACATTTATGCCAACGGCGCCACATGGACCACCATTGGTTGGCAAAGTGGGGTGATTATTGGCCCGATGCTGGGTGGGTTGATGTTGGCTTTTTTAGGTCGTGAAACCAGTTTAATCAGTGTAGCAGTGCTACTTGGTCTGTGCTTTTTACTCGTCAATCTTTTAAGTAAACGCACGTTTCCTAAAATTGAAACAGAACATGTGCTGCAAAGCCTAGGTGAAGGCTTTCGCTTTATTGCTAAAACTAAAATCGTCCTCTGGGCCATCTCACTCGACTTAGTCTCGGTACTGTTCGGTGGTGTGATTGCTTTACTCCCGATCTTTGCTGAAGATATTTTAAAAATTGGTCCAGAAGGATTAGGCTATTTACGTGCAGCACCATCAATTGGTGCGCTTATCACCATGATTGCGCTGACTCGTTTTCCACCCACCCGACATGCTTGGCGCAATATGCTACTTGCTGTTGCAGGTTTTGGGCTATTTACATTTTTGTTTGCTTACTCAAACTACTTATGGCTGTCTTTGTTTGCTCTGGCTATGACAGGGGCTTGCGACAGTATTTCAGTGGTAATCCGTCAGACCATTTTACAAATCTATCCTCCTGAGAATATGCGAGGTCGTGTTGCGGCAGTAAACAGTATGTTTGTATCGAGTAGTAATGAATTAGGGGCATTTGAGTCAGGTCTTGCAGCTAAATATTTAGGTCCTGTGATTGCAACAGTTTTTGGCGGCAGCATGACCTTATTGGTGGTCGCACTGAGTTGGGCTAAAACCAAAGACTTATTTGGCGTCGACATTACTCAAGCCGAGCAGAAATAGTTTTTAATTTAACAATATAACTTGCGAGTCTTTTCAATTCAGGAAATACTCGCAACCATTATTTAAGTCATACGCACTGGATGCGTTATAAAAGAAATTGATCATATGAAACCACTCTTATTGCTTGCATTATCAACATTGCCCGTTCATTTAAGCCATGCAGCTCAGCCACCATTAGAACTCACCATTCAAAAAAGTTCAGCTCAATCAGCACATTTGACCACGCGTATTCAATGGGTCGATTTTCCCAAACCCCAATATAAAAATAGCGATTTAAATCAGCAAAATCGTGCAGCGATTATTCGTATCTATGCAGATGAAACAGGCGATGTGACCAAAGCCACCGTACAGGAAAGTACTGGGCTCAAAGCTTTGGATGAAAAGTTGGTGAATGCTGTGCTTCAAGCCAAAGTAAAACCTTTTGTTGAAGATGATACTGCTTCTGCCGTCATTGGTTATCAAGTTTTTAATTTAAAACTAACGCCAGATGACGCCGAAGCATGTAACTACACCTTTGACTCTAAGAACTGGCTTGCGCAACAACAGCAACAAAAAGTGCCTTTTCAATATCAAACTCAACCCATGCTTGGATTAGATTCAACACAGTTAAATGGTCATGACCGTCAAGTTAAATTTAGCTTCAAAACAGATAAACAAGGCAACGTGAAAAAGCCCAAGATTACTAAAGGCTCTGGCATTTATGAGCTTGATCAGCAGGTTTTACACGCCGTTGCCAACAGTAAAGTCAGTGTTAAACGTACCGCAAGTACGCTTTGGCTTTATAAAAAATCTAAATTTAAAGATGTGATTGAATTTGACCTTGAGTCTTGTCACTAAAATCTAAAAGGACACGAGTTTTCGATAGCTCGTGTCCTGACTTATTACAAACCTAAAAACCATTAAAAATCTGTTGGTCAATGACAGCATTTGAAGACCGATTAGAATTGACTAAACATCCAATACACAAAAAGATAACGCCCTATTTTCGCAATGCTCACCATCAATAAGAAACGAACAAAGTTTTCTTTGAGCAATCCTGCAATCAGAGTAATCGGATCACCAATGATGGGCACCCAACTGAGCAATAAAGACCAAAAACCATATTTTTGATAAATGCCCTGTGCCTGCAACATCTTTTGCTCTGAGACTGGAAACCATTTTTTGTTTTTGTATTGCTCAACTTTAAGACCCAGCCACCAATTGACACAACTACCTAGAACATTGCCTAAACTGGCGACAGCCACTAGTAACCACACTGGATACTGCGTCTGAGTCAACACCCCCACCAAGACTGCCTCTGACTGTAACGGTAGCAGTGTCGCAGCTCCAAAAGCAGAAAGGAAAAGCAGTCCTAAGGTCCACATCATTTTATGATTTTAAACCCAGTTTTTTCTTGGTTGAGTTATAGGTGTAGCCTGACCAGACCAATGTTAAAATCAACAAAAACCAACGTGACCATGAATACTTATCGGCAATCGGTTCAATTGCAGCACGGAGTACCGCCTGATCTTTGGTATTGAGCAGTTCAATGATTTTTTGAATGTGTACCGCTTCAGCTACAAAAAGCATCAAACATCCCGCAATCCCCAAAATAATACTGAGATAGATTTTAGGATTCGCTTCAATAATGCGGGTTAAATTGAGGAAAAACTCTTTTTTCATTACGCTGATGTCCAAACAACCTTCAACAAAAAAGCCACCCATCGGTGGCTTTAAAGAATGGCTTATACCTTGAAGGCACTAAGCTTAACACAATTCAAGTCATTACTTTTGTACCTAATTAACTCGAATCGCCAGTGCTCGTTGTACTGCAGGGCGTGCTTGAATACGCTCCATATAAGCTTTGACATTAGGATAATCATTTAAATCAATTTGTTGCCATTCATAACGCAAAATCCATGGGAAAATAGCCATGTCTGCAATTGAATACTCTCCTGCCACATAATCTTGCCCAAAAAGTTGCTTGTCTAATACAGCATATAGACGTTTGGTTTCATTAACATAGCGTTCAGTTGCATAGGCAATACGTTCAGGAGCAAATTTACTAAAATGATGGTTCTGTCCAAGCATAGGGCCAAAACCACCCATTTGCCACATTAACCACTGCTCAACTTCAACACGGAACTGCTCATCCCGTGGATAAAACTGCCCTGTTTTACGCCCTAAATACTGCAGAATTGCTCCTGACTCAAACACCGAAATAGCTTCACCTTTGGGGCCATCTTGATCCACAATCGCAGGAATTTTATTGTTAGGTGAAATACGAAGAAAATCAGGTTGAAATTGGTCATTTTCTAAAATATTAATGGGAAAGACTTGATACTCCAAGCCCATTTCTTCTAATGCGATGCTAATTTTATGTCCGTTGGGTGTTCCCCAATAGTACAAATCAATCATTCTTATTTCCTAAGTTTATTCGCTTATTTTGGATACACGATATCATAATTAAACGTGATTATTTTTATGTAATTTTATATATTATTTAGCACATATTTGAATAAAAACCACCCAACAAAATGAATAAAATCATTGATATTCCAAGCCCGATCAATTTAAAAGACCCGCTTGAAGCGACTCAATGGGCAAAAGAAGCGAATATTAAACGTCCTTACCGGTTGGAGTTCTTCAAACACTATATTTCACAAATTCTAAGTCACCCAAAGCCTGATGTTCGTATTTTAGAACTAGGTTCAGGGCCAGGTTTCTTGGCGTATGAACTTCTAGATAGACGCCCCAATATCAATTATACCGCCGTCGATTTTTCAGTAGCCATGCATAGCTTAGCCAAACAACGTTTAGCTACTATTGCTTATACGTCTGTAGATTTCATCATCGCTGATTTTAAACAGCAGGACTGGTATACCGCCCTTCTTAATCAACGCTTCGATTATGTTGTCATTCATCAGGCTTTACATGAACTTCGCCATAAAGCATATACCAACGATTTTCATAAAAGCATTGCGCAACATGTAATTCAGCCTAATGGTACATATTTCATCACTGACCATCTTGCTGAACCCGATGGACAGATGGGTAATCGAGAATTATATATGAATAAACATGAACACATTGAGAGCCTAAAGAATAGTGGCTTTGGTAATGTTGAAATTGCACTTGAAATAGATGGCTTATGTGCTTTTCAAGTTACTTTATAGCTAGATTAGATACAGTTTATTAAAAATGGTTCATCGTTAGGTAATAAAAAAGCACTGCATAGGCAGTGCTTTTTTTAATCAATAGATTATTACTTTTTCTTTTTAGGACCAAGCAACATACCCATTTGACGACCTTCCATTTTCGGTGCTTGTTCTACAACACCCACTTCAACCACATCTGCTTCAACTTTTTGTAATTGAGCCAAACCAAGTTGTTGGTGTGCCATTTCACGACCACGGAAACGAAGGGTAATTTTTACTTTGTTGCCTTCTTCAAGGAACTTAGTGATTGCACGTAGTTTTACGTTGTAATCACCAACATCAGTACCCGGGCGGAGTTTGATTTCTTTCACCTGTACTTGATGCTGTTTTTTCTTCGCTTCTTTCTGCTTTTGCTTTAGATCAAACAAATGCTTGTTGAAGTCCATGATTTTACAAACAGGCGGTTCAGCGTTGGCTACGATCTCAACAAGATCAAGCTCAACACTTTCAGCAGCGCGTAATGCTTCTGCCAAGCTAACAATACCTTTTTGCTCACCATTTTCGTCTACAAGACGGACTTCTTTCGCACGAATTTCATCATTCAACGCAGGACGGTTTGATTTGTTACCGCCCTGTTGATTACGGTCAGGCTGTTTAATCGCTGTTACTCCACAATGTACCGGCCGCGTTCGGCAACGGCTGCTTTTACTAAGTCAACGAAAGCGTCGATTGACATAGTACCCAAATTTTTCCCAGAGCGGGTACGGACATTTACTGTACCTTCCTCTACCTCACGGTCCCCAAGTACCAGTAAGTAAGGAATACGCTCTAATGTACGTTCACGAATCTTAAAGCCGATTTTCTCATTTCTCAAGTCTGAAATCGCACGGAGACCGTTTTCTTTAAGTTTAGCGACGACTGACTCACATGCTTCCGCTTGTGAATCGGTAATGTTCATCACACATGCTTGGATTGGTGTCAACCAAGGTGGCATAAAGCCCGCATAGTGTTCGATTAGTATACCAATAAAACGTTCAAAACTGCCAAGAATTGCACGGTGCAACATCACAGGCTGATCACGATCATTGTCTTCAGTGACATATGACGCATCTAAACGTTCTGGCAGATTGAAGTCACATTGGATTGTACCACATTGCCATACACGGCCTAAGCAGTCTTTCAGTGAGAATTCAATTTTCGGACCATAGAATGCGCCTTCACCCGGTTGAAGTTCCCACTCCAAACCAGCAGCATCTAAAGCATCTGCTAAAGATTTTTCAGCCATATCCCAAAGTGCATCATCCCCGACACGTTTTTCCGGACGAGTAGATAACTTCATCTGCACTTCTTCAAAACCAAAATCTTTATAAACATCTAAAGTCAGTTTAATAAAGTCTGCCACTTCAGGCCCAATTTGTTCTTTGGTACAGAAAATGTGTGCATCGTCTTGAGTAAAGCCACGAACACGCATAATCCCGTGCAATGAACCCGATGGTTCGTTACGGTGACATGAACCAAATTCAGCTAAGCGAATTGGTAAATCACGGTAAGATTTCAAACCTTGGTTGAACACTTGCACGTGACATGGGCAGTTCATTGGCTTCACTGCATAGTTACGACTTTCAGAATGCGTCGTAAACATGTTGTCTGCATAGTTTGCAGCATGGCCTGATTTTTCCCACAGCGTAAAGTCTACGATTTGTGGTGTTTTAATCTCAAGATAACCATTGTCTTGCTGCACTTTACGCATGTATTGTTCAAGTACTTGGTAAATCGTCCAACCATTTGGATGCCAGAACACCATACCCGGTGCTTCTTCTTGCATATGGAACAGGTCTAAAGCTTTACCGATTTTACGGTGATCACGCTTTTCAGCTTCTTCAATACGTTTGATATAAGCCGCAAGCTGTTTCTTGTCTGCCCACGCTGTACCATAAATACGTTGAAGTTGTTCATTCTTCGCATCACCACGCCAGTAAGCGCCTGAAATTTTAGTCAGCTTGAACGATTTTAAGAATTTAGTATTTGGTACGTGCGGACCGCGGCACATATCCAAATAATCTTGATGGTAGTACAAGCCCATTTGTGTTTCTTCAGGCATGTCCGCGATCAAGCGTAATTTATACTCTTCACCACGTGCAGTGAATTCTGCAATCACTTCGTCACGTGGGGTCATTTTTTTGATGACATCATAATCTTGGTCGATGAGCTTTTTCATACGCTCTTCGATGGCCGCCATATCATCTAAAGTAAATGGACGTGGCATCCAAATGTCATAGTAGAAACCTTCTTCAATGACAGGACCAATCACCATTTTCGCTTCAGGGAACAATTGCTTAACCGCATGCCCCACCAAGTGAGCGCAAGAGTGACGAATAATTTCGACCCCTTCTTCGTCTTTAGGCGTAATAATTTGAAGGCTTGCATCCGTGGTAATCAGATCAGATGCATCGACTAAACGACCATCGACTTTTCCTGCAACTGTATTTTTAGCAAGACCTGGACCGATGCTCAGTGCAACGTCCATCACAGATACGGCTTGATCAAATTGTTTTTGATCGCCATTTGGCAAAGTGATAATTGGCATAAAAAATCCTTAAGGAGTGATGCCCCGTACCATGGAGCATGTCACCGCGAGATTATGATCGAGGTAAAACCTCAAAAGATAAAAACGGTGGATAAATAAAATCAGTCGAATTTTACACGTGTTATCCACAGGATTAAACCTTTTCGCCTAGAAAATTCGCTTTTCGGCGCATTTTGAATTCATTTGCCAGTCCATCACATCCCTCAAATAAGGGATTTGCTGTTGAACCTGCATATCACCACAAGGCTCAGAATAACGATTGCATCTATTTTTATTAAAAAATACCGTAACACAAGGAGACACAAACCGATCAAAAAGCAAGCTAAAATCGAACTACAAATGGATCAATTCCGTAAAATTAATACATTCAGTTTAGATAAACTAAACAAAAAAGTTCAATAAATTCACCTAAAAAGAACAACTCGACTAAAGCATAAATGCAAGATGGCTTGAAAATGCATATCTTTTAAGCAATGGAAAAAATAATACCAAATTCAGGAGTGATCAACATGGTGAGTGCTTATGATGAGTTACCAAGAACCCCCGCAAACTTTGTGGCTTTGTCACCATTACGTTATTTAGAACGAGCTGCTTATATTTACCCTCATCAAGATGCCATCATTCATGGGCACCGCCATATTTCATGGCGTGAAACTTACCTTCGCTGCCGCCAATTTGCCTCACAGTTACAAAAATTGGGAATCACAAAAAACGATACTGTCTCTGTTTTGCTGCCCAATGTCCCTGCAATGATCGAAGCACATTTTGCAGTCCCAATGGCAGGTGCTGTGCTCAACACATTGAACACGCGCTTAGATGCCAAAACCATCGCATTTATGCTTGATCATGCAGAAACCAAAGTCTTATTGGTGGATCCAGAGTTTGCATCGGTTGCACAAGAAGCCTTGGCTTTGGTCGGACGCGATATTTTCGTGATTGATGTAGATGATGCTGAGTACGAGAACTGTTTTGCAGCTCCGATTGGTCAGATTGAATATGAAGACTGGTTAACTGAAGGCGATGAAAACTTTGAATGGCATTTACCTCAAGATGAATGGGATGCCATCAGCCTTAACTACACCTCTGGCACCACAGGCAACCCCAAAGGCGTGGTTTATCACCACCGTGGCGCTTATATCAATGCGGCCAGTAACATCATTGCTTGCGGCATGACACCACGTGCGACCTATTTGTGGACCTTACCTTTATTCCACTGTAACGGCTGGTGCTTTGCATGGACCATGGCAGCCAATGGGGGCACCAATATCTGCCTGCGTAAAATTGATCCTGAACTCATTTTCAAATTGATCGCTGAGCATAAAGTCGATTATTTCTGTGGTGCGCCAATTGTGTTATCCATGCTGATCAATACCCCTGAAGAGCAACGGGTTCACTTTGAACACCGCGTTGAAGTAATGGTGGCAGGTGCTGCGCCTCCTGCTGCAATCATTGAAGGCATGCGCCATATTGGTATCAATGTCACTCATGTCTATGGACTGACTGAAACCTATGGGCCTTCTGCGTTGTGTGCCTCTCAAGCGGGTTGGTCAGACTTATCTATTCAGGAACAAGCACAGCTGCACTCACGCCAAGGTGTACCTTACCCACTGCAAGATGGTATGAAAGTGCTGGATCCAGACACGATGCAACCTGTACCGCATGACGGTCAAACTATGGGTGAAATTATGTTCCGAGGTAACATTGTGATGAAAGGTTATCTCAAAAACCCTGAAGCCACGGCAGAAGCCTTTGCTGGTGGTTGGTTCCATACAGGCGATCTTGCCGTTTGCCAACCTGATGGTTATGCCAAAATTACTGATCGCTCTAAAGATGTCATCATTTCTGGAGGCGAGAATATTTCATCACTCGAAGTGGAAGAAATTCTGTATCAACACCCTGCTATTTTAACGGCTGCAGTGGTCGCGAAACCCGATCCACGTTGGCAAGAAGTACCCTGTGCATTTATTGAACTCAAAGCAGGTAAGGAAACCACACCTGAGGAAATCATTGAGTTTTGTAAGCAACATCTGGCACGTTTTAAAGTCCCGAAAGATGTGGTGATTACTGAAATTCCAAAAACCTCGACAGGCAAGTTACAAAAATTTGTCTTGCGCGATTGGGCGAAAGAGCGTGCAATGGGTGAGTTTAGCTAAACATTCAGCAGTCTGCACAAGCAAAAATCCTCACATAAAAAAAGCGACCTTAAAGGTCGCCTTTTTACATCTAAATGGCTTAATTATCTGAAATTAAAGCCACTTGCTGAATGTAATTAAACAACTTTAAACGTGAAGCTTTAAGCTGTTCTTCATCCGCCTGTTGTTTCATATCACGGTGAATACGCAAAACATGTTGGCGAATGGTATGACGCTCAGCTGCATTATAGGTTTTGGAAAACTCATTAATCACAGGGTCACCATCTTTGATCATACGATCAACCCAACGTAGCAATTGAGCGGTTTTTTTCGCGCCTTGTTGCGGTGTCAAATAAGACAAAATCACTGTTTCGTCTTCATTACGCAGCAACTTGCCAATGCGTAAAAATTGGCGACGACGAGCTTCATTTGATGTAATCAGTTTCACATCCAAAAGTGCTTCAATCAAACGCTCTTCAACAGGTAAGTTTTGAATTTGTTTAGTGTTCAACTCTGCCAGTTGCGCACCCAAAGACGCCATACGTTGTACGGCTTTTTTCTGTTCGGTTTTACTTGCACGTCCTTCTAAAGATTCAAAGTCTTCTTCAGTAAAACTATGCGGTCGACGTGCCACGATTAATCTGCCTCGTAAAATTTTGCTGCAAAAAGTGCCTGAATTTCAGATAAAGCTTGTTCTTCATCTGCACCATCAAGCACTAAACGTAAAGTGGTGCCCTTCCCTGCGCCTAGCATCAGAAGGGACATAATATTTTTGGCATCCACCAATTTGTCTGCTTTCCCAATTTGGATAGAAGAACGGAATTTTGTGGTCACTTCAATGAGCTTGCCAGATGCACGCGCATGTAACCCTAGTTTATTAATTACGTCAACAGTTGTGTCAATCATGACCAGTGCTTCATTTCTCGATGGAGGACCTGAACAGACCATTTTGCCTCAAGAGCTTTTTTTAGTCTATCCACAATATATACAGAACGATGCTGCCCGCCCGTACAACCAATAGACACAGTCATATAATGACGATGCCCCTCAGCAAAAGCAGGTAACCATTTATCTAAAAACTTATAAATATCTTGGAACATTTCATGCGTTTGCCCACTTTGCTCCAAAAACTGTTGCACGGATGCGTCTAGCCCAGAGTGCTTACGCAGTTCCAAATCCCAGTGTGGATTGGGTAAATGGCGTACATCAAAAACATAGTCTGCATCCAGTGGAATACCATGTTTAAAGCCAAAAGACTGTAAAATCAGGATCAGATTATCTGACTGTCCTAACTTTGAGAGTAAGGTGTGCTTTAAATCGTGCACACTTTTATCGGTGGTATCAATATGCACGGTAGAGCGCAAATTAATCGGTAATAAAAGTGTTTTCTCTTCCTGAATACACTGATTCAGGCTTTGAAAGCGCGTTGCTAATGGATGTGGACGACGTGAAGCACTAAAACGTGCAATCAATTCTTGGTCACGTGTGGTCAAATAAATAATATCGACCGTACCATGTCTTTGCAATTGTTCAAACACCAAGTCAAATTCTTGCAAATCTGCACGGGTACTGCGGACATCCACGCCCAAGGCTAATTGTTCAAGATTATTTTCTCGATCCAGTTTCGCCACGATTTCAGGAAGTAAAGCCAAAGGCAAATTATCAATACAGTAATAACCTAGATCTTCCAATACTTGTAATGCAGAGGATTTACCTGAACCAGACTGTCCTGTAACAATTAAAATGCGCTTCATCTTAATCCTTTGTCATCAAACCCGAACTAAATGTGTTTCACTTTCAAGTTATCAATTAAACGTGTTACACCAAGCTTTGCCGCAACAAACAACACTACATCTTGATCAAACGCGTCTACTTTTTGTAAAGCTGGGGTACGTGCTTCCACATAATCCACAACAAAACCCGCTTGTGTCAATGTCGCCTTTATATTTGTTAACACATCAGCTAAAGCGATACCCGTTTGTAGTGATTGCTCCGCTGCTTTTAAGCTTTGATAAATGCTTGGTGCTTTTTGGCGATTTTCTTCACTTAAGTATCCATTACGTGAACTCAAAGCCAAGCCATCTTCTGCTCGTGCAATCGGAACGCCAATCACTTCAAGTGGCATATTTAGATCACGGACAAACTGACGAATCACCGCCAGCTGTTGGTAGTCTTTTTCACCAAAGAAGGCAAAATTTGGTTGCACAATATTGAACAGTTTTGTCACCACCACCGCTACACCATCAAAATGTCCTGGGCGTTGTAAACCACACAAATCATTGGTGATATCAGATACAGTAATATTGGTCAAACGTGGATTTTTACCATACATTTGTTCAACCGATGGTGCAAAAACGATGTCACACCCTACATCAGCCAACAAACGCTGATCTTGCTCTAAGGTACGTGGATAGCTATCAAAATCTTCATTTGGACCAAATTGAATCGGGTTCACAAAAATACTGACCACAACCACATCACAAAGCTTTTTGGCTTCACGTACAAGGTTTAAATGCCCTTGGTGCAAGTTCCCCATGGTCGGTACGAAACCAATACTCTTTCGAGCCGTTCGCGCAGGGTTCAATGATGCTGAGAGGCCTTGGATCGTGGTTTCAGTTTTCATGTTTTACAGCTCGACTTGAAATGTTTGTTCTTTAGCTGGGAATGAACGATCTAGTACTGCTGTATGGTATGCCTTGAATGCATCCAAAATCGCAGTTTCCCCTGCTTGTTCTTTCATAAAGTTACGTACAAATTTTGCAACACGACCAAAAGTCAGTCCAAGCATGTCTTGTACCACCAAGACTTGACCATCGGTATCCACACCTGCGCCAATGCCAATAACGGGTACATGCGGGAACAACTCACTAATTTCTTTACCGAGCTGTGCAGGCACACATTCCAATAACAACATTGCAGCACCCGCATCCACAACCGCCTGACAGTCGGCAATCAACTGGTCTGCGGCTTCACGTGTGCGCGCTTGTAATTTATAACCGCCTAGCACATGAACAGACTGTGGGGTTAAGCCCAAGTGTACACATACAGGAATACCATTTCGTGTCAAAACCTGAACTGTTTCAGCAAGCCATGCACCGCCTTCGACTTTGACCATTTGCGCACCTGCCTGCATCACAACTTTTGAGCTTTGCAGAGCATCATTTAAAGTGGCATAGCTCATAAAGGGCAAGTCTGTCAAAATGAAAGCATGTTGATTACCACGACATACTGCTGCTGTATGGTAAGCCATATCCTCAACCGTAACAGGCAAAGTGGAATCACGACCTTGAATGGCCATCCCTAGAGAGTCGCCAATTAAAATAGTATCAATTTCAGCTAGTTGCATTGCTTTTGCCATACTTGCATCATAGCAAGTTAGGCAGGAAAATTTGCGACCTTCTGCTTTAAATTTTCTTAAGTCATTTAAACTAATCATCAAACTATTCCTTTTCAACATTTTGAGCATTGCTCAATTCAATCGCGGCCCAATTACCTGCATCAAGCACACTTAATGTCGCTTGTTGTACAACAGGCAACTGCTTCAACGCAATACCATCAATGTGTAAATCAGGATCTAAATCCAACAGTGGGATAAGCACAAAATCACGCTCCATTACCCCTACATGTGGCACAGTTAAACGTTCATGCTGAATTTTTTCTTCGGCATAAAGCAGTAAATCTAAATCTAAAGTGCGTTCACCCCAATGGCGTAAACGTACACGTCCTGACTCTTGTTCAAAACGTTGTAGCTCATCCAGCAACGCCAAAGGTGCTAAATCTGTACTGAGTTGTAATACGGCGTTTAAATAGTTGGGCTGATCTTGCGGTCCCATCGGTGGACTTTGATATAACTTGGAGATCTTCACGTCCCCGAGACTGGCCAACTTATGCACTGCTTCAGTTAAAATCAATTTAGAGTCGCCTAAATTGCTCCCTAAACCGATGTACGTAATGATGCTCATTGTGTTGGCCCAAAAATGACGCTGCTCAAGTCACGCTTCACACGCTTGCGTTTTAAAATTGGATGATCTAAACCTATTTCCGCAGAGCCAGTTGTAGTCACCGCGCCCACTTGAGATCGAACTTCAGACTGCTGTTTGGTCTTACGCGTGCGACGACTGCGTGGTTCTTGTTCTTTTACCAGAGGCTCTATTTCATGGCTTACTGTTTTAGCAACAGCAGCTTCTTCAGCACTTGCTTTGCCACTGCGACGTGCTTTTGCACGTTGGCGATTATATTGACTAATGGCACGCTCTTTTTCATCGGTGCTCATTAATTGATATGCATCCCACCATTGACCCATACCTTGCGTACTATCATCGCCCGATTTTTCACGCAGCAATAAAAAGTCAAAGCCTGCACGGAAACGTGCATGGGTTGATAATGCTTGAATTTGCTGTGCTTTCGGGTTAAGTAAACGCGTTTGCATTTCCCACACTTCACGAATAAACGTTTCAGCAAAGCGCGGAATAATCGTCCGAGTGGCTTGGCGTTTTAATACATCAAGTCCCGCTTGTGCACGAGCTTCAGCAGCAACCACACCTTTACTGCTATAAAACTCACAACGCTCTAGGAACGGTTTCCAGAGCAACACCGCATAGAAAAAGGCAGGGTTAATGGTTTTGCCGACTTGAATACGCTGATCCGTATTTTTAGCCGCACGCTCAATAAATGGGCTGATATTCGGCTGAATGTCCGCAAATAGTTGTTTCCAAATTCCGAAGTCAATCAGCATTGGCAATACACGATTCAGATGACCCATTGTAAACAGCTTCTGAGATTCATCATACAGGCGGTGCGGAGAAACATCGCGAAGCAGTTGTGTCATTTCAAGACTGAAAACATCTAAAATTTTCTGATCAATTGAAAAACCTAATTTTGCAGCAAAACGTAAAGTACGCAACATGCGCACAGGATCTTCTTCAAAACGCGTTTGCGCATCACCCAATAGACGTAATGTTTTATCTTTAATATCGTCTACGGCATGACAAAAATCCAATACAATGCCCTTGCGTGGCTGATAGTACATTGCATTAATTGAAAAATCACGACGCGCAAAGTCTTGCTCAATCGTTCCCCAATTGTTATCACGCAAAATCATGCCTTGCGCTGAGGTGACTTCTTTCTTCGGCGGTGCACGGAAAGTTGCAACTTCAACCAACTCACGACCTGAATAGACATGAGCCAACTCAAAACGGCGCCCGATAATACGGCAACGTCGTCCGAAAACTTCTTTTACCTGTGACGGTGTTGCATTGGTCACTGCATCAAAATCTTTAGGATTTAGGCCAAGCATCATGTCGCGGACACCGCCTCCGACGATATAAGCCTCATAGCCAGCCTTAGTTAATGCATCGATCACATCTAAAATGTAAGAAGGTAATTGAGCGGTTGATAAACCACATTTTGACGCGCGCAAAGTTTGCAAAAGCCGCTGTCTCCTACGCCTAAACGTAAAATTCTAAGATGACGCTAATGATATCTCTAACACAATCAAAGGGCAATTTGATTCTCGAAAGCAAAACAGAATTCTGAGCAATTCATGAAGAAAAGTATTCCATTTGACTATAAACTCAAACGTGCTTTATTTTTCTGAAAAATGGCAGGTCCAATCCCTGTCACCTGCTGTAATTCATCTATGGATTTGAATGCACCCTGTTTCTGTCGATAGGCTACAATTGCTTGGGCTTTCTTTAGACCTACACCCTGAAGCTGTTGTAATTGTTCAACACTGGCTTGGTTTAAACTTATTTTATCCGCATCAGTTACAGACTGAGGCTGAACTGGAGACACAGCACGTTTCACGCTCTTGGGCACTTGAATACGATCATCCCACGCTTGCTGTTCAGCTTTCCAGCTCAGGTAGTTCTGATCAAAAGACTGCGCATAACTGGTCGGCACCCAAGCCAATAAACTCAGTAATAACAAAGCAATGATCAATAAACTTACTTTTATTTTTATCAATTCAAACCACCATTTTTATTATTTCAATTGTAATTTGGCTTGCTCCCACAGATGATCCATTTCAGCTAAAGACATGTGCTCAATATTTTTGTTTTGTTGCAAAGCTTGATCTTCAATGAAAGCAAAACGAGTCCGAAATTTATGAATCGTACTCAAAAGCGATATTTCGCTTGAGACGCCCAGTTTACGTCCAACATTGATCATTGAAAATAAACAATCGCCAAATTCATCTGCTATTTCATCGGAATTTTGCTGCTGAACCGCATGTTTCAATTCAGCTAATTCTTCTTCAAGCTTGGCATAAGCACCTGCCACATCAGGAAAGTCAAAACCGATCTGTGCTACATTTTTTTGAATGTGTTCCGCCTGCTGTAAGGCAGGCCCGTGTTTGATACTGTCAAGTCTAGACTGTGCCTTACCTTGCTTTTCCTGTTGTTTAATTTGCTTCCAAAGTTCGCCCACCTCTTCAGCAGACAACGCCGAAAACTGCTGTGCTTGAAAAACATGGGGATGACGACGAATCAACTTTTCGGTGATGGCATGCACCACATCTTGAAAATTAAAAGCCCCTTGCTCAGCATACATCTGCGACTGGAACACCACCTGTAGCAGTAAATCGCCTAACTCATCACGTACTTCATCAGCCTCACCTGAACGCACGGCATCTTCAACCTCATAAGCTTCTTCAATGGCATAGCGGGTTAAACTTTCTGGGGTTTGCTGTTGATCCCATGGACATTTTTCACGTAACTCACGCATCACGTTCAGCAATTGTTCCATGTTTATCTCTCTTCAAAAATCATATTGATAATAATTACATTATGACGGCATACATTTGTTATGCTCAATCCAATCACAACAATAACATTAAGAAAAAGAGCAACAAGGAGCAGTTTCAATGCGCAGTATTTTGATTAGTGGTGCAGCTCAAGGGATTGGTGCAGCCATCGCCCGCTTATTTTATACACATCATTACAAAGTAGGGATTTATGACATCAATAGCGCTCAAGCCGAACAGCTGGCAGCGAGCCTCGGCCCAAATGCCAAAGCAGGACAGCTCGATGTTTCCAACTATCAAGACTGGCAAACGGCTTTAGCCGAGTTTGTCACATGGGCAGGCGAGCTCAATGTCTTGGTCAATAATGCAGGAATTCTATTCTCAGGGCCTTTTGAACAAACAGAGATCGGCGCACATCACAAAACCATGTCGATTAATGTCAATGGCGTACTGAATGGCTGCCACGCTGCATTGCCCTATCTCAAACAAGCAAATTTTGCTCGTGTCATCAACCTTTCATCGGCTTCAGCCATCTATGGTCAAGCTGATTTGGTCTCGTACTCTGCCAGCAAGTTTGCAGTACGCGGTATCACCGAAGGCTTAGATACCGAATGGCAAAAATATGGCATTCGCGTGCTCGATGTCATGCCACTATTTGTACAAACTGCTATGGTGCAGGATATGCAAGCGAAGAGTATTCAAAACATGGGAGTACACTTAACTGCGGAAGATGTAGCACAACACGTTTTTCAACGCGCTGTTGAAAAAGATACGGCTTTAACTCCAACCCATCAAGCCGTGGGCGCTAAAGCCAAGCTTTTATTTCAACTGAGTAAAATCAGTCCCCAATGTCTGAATCGCCTGACCAACTTATATCTTTCTAAATAAAAAAAGAGCCTGCAATTGCAGGCTCTTTCTTTTCAATTCGCTTAGTTACCTTGCACCAAACGACGCGCACTAATGATGCCCGGTTGTTGCTCTAACCGCGCCAACAGTTTCGATAGTTGCGATAAGCCTTTGACCTCAATCAACAATTTCATATTGGCAATACCATCTGCTTCAGAAATCGTATTAACCTGACGAATATTGATTTGGTCAGAAAAAATCACTTGGGTCAAATCTTTGAGCAAACCACGGCGATCATAAGCTTCCACCACAATTTGCACACTCTGACCACGTGTTGGCTGCATTTCCCAATCGGCTTCTACTGCACGTTCAGGTTCATTTTGAATCATGCGCAAGTAATCTGGACATGCAATTTTATGAATGCTCACCCCACGATTCAAGGTGATATAACCTGCAATCGACTCGCCATGCACAGGCTGACAGCATTGAGCTACATGCAGCTCAACGTTATCCAAACCATCAATCAGAATGCCATGTGCTGACAAAGTATGGCTAGCACGTGGGTTCAAGGTCGGCTTCAGCACCAGCTCAGGTTCATCCTGATCCAAATGCATATGACGATTCACCTGATTAATCAGCGCATGTAGACTAATATCACCATTCACCAGTGCAATCAGGATGTCTTCACCCGCTTTGACATTGAAATGATTGCAGTAATCATTTAAATCAATACTTTTCGGATGAATCGCTAAACGTGAAAGCTCTTTATTGAGTAGCTCACGGCCTACTTCCAAGTTTTTACTACGATCTTGTTGGCGGAACCAATGACGCAACTTGTCACGCGCACGTGCCGTCTTGATATAACCTAAAGAGTTCACCAACCAATCGCGGTTTGGCTCACGGTCTTTCTTGGTTAAAATCTCAACTTGCTCGCCCGTTTTTAAGGTATAAGTCAGCGGAACATAGCGCTGATTCACCCGTGCGGCATAGCATTTGTTACCAACTTGGGTGTGTACATGATAAGCAAAGTCAAGCACGGTCGAACCACGTGGAAGTTCTTTGATATCGCCATCACGACTAAAGACGTAAATCTTCTCAAAATCTTCAAAATCCTGAATTTGTTCAAAATTTTCAGAATCATCATCTGACTTATGTACATTGGCATCATTCCGTTCTTGATAATGCTCAAGCACTGCACGCAATGAATGTAAACGGTGGTTAAAAGAGCGGTCGGTATTCTTGCCGCCTTCTTTATAATTAAAGTGTGAACATACCCCTAGCTCAGCTTCTTCATGCATATTTTTGGTACGAATTTGTACTTCAAGTGATTTGTTTTCCGCAATCACAGCGGTATGCAATGAACGATAACCATTGGCTTTCGGGTTGGTAATATAATCGTCAAATTGATGCGGAATATGACGCCAAATTTGATGTACGATCCCCAAAGAGTGATAACATTCAGGGACTGTCTTCACCAAAACCCTGACGGCACGTATGTCATAAAGCTGATCGAAACTCAGGTTCTTACTTTTCATTTTTCGATAAATCGAATAAATGTGTTTCACCCGACCACTGATTTCAGCCTCTATACCATGTTCAGCCAAAGCTTCACGCAACTTATCTATGACAAACTGGATATACTGCTCACGCTCCAGTCGCTTCTCATTCAGTAGCGTCGCAATTTCTTTATAACGATCAGGTGCTAAATAGCGAAAGGCCAGATCTTCAAGTTCCCACTTTAACTGCGCAATCCCTAAACGGTGTGCTAGTGGTGAGTAAATGGTTAAGATCTCGCGTGCTACACGCTCTTGACGTTCTTTAGAAGAAGTCGCCAATTCACGCAGTGCATAGGTTCGCTCTGCCAGTTTGATCAATACAACACGTACGTCTTCGGTCACAGAAATCAACATTTTATAAATGCCGTTTAAGTGCTCGCGCTGGTTGTTATTAAAATGATCTTCGAGGCGTTTATTCTGCTCGATGAGATCAGACAACTTCCCCATGGACAAAGTGCCTTTGACCAAGGCATGTACTTGTTCACCAAAGTGCTCTTGCACTTCTGCCAAAGGAATGACCCCTTCACGTACACCACGATAGAGCATCGCAGCAGCTAAAGTATCTTCATCGACATGCAAATGGGCCAGAATATCCGCCATCTCAATACCTGTATAAAAGATATTGGAACGGTGGTTTACTGTGGTTTCTAACTCTTTTTGTAAAGTCAAATTGGCAACTTCTTCGAGTTGCTCAAGCTTCGCATCATCTAATATGCTTCGAACACGATCTAACCATTCAGCCAAATCATGTTGAGCTTGTTCGGCATGCTCTACAGTCGCCTCCTGAGACAACTCATTAAGTCGCCCAGGTAGTTGCTCACGTACTGTGACCATACCCATCTCCTACATTTTTACGCTTCATATTCTTTAATCGTTTATCTCATTATCTTTTTCAAACAATGCTATCGACTCAACATGACCAGTGTGCGTAAACATGTCCATCACACCAGCTTTAACCAACCGATAACCCTGCTGTACCAACAGCCCCGCATCCCTTGCGAGTGTCGCTGGATTACACGACACGTAAACGATTCTTTTTGCACCAAAGTTAGGCATATAATGCATTATTTCCTCTGCGCCTGCACGTGGAGGATCTATCAATAATGCATCAAATCCTTGATTTGCCCAAGAATGATGCGAAAAATCTTTTGTTAAATCTTGTGAAAAGAACTTCAACTGACTCAATGCATTGTACTTTGCATTTTCCGCACCACGCTGAACCATCTCCTCACTACCTTCAACCGCAATCACCTCTCCCATCGCACCAACACATCGAGCCAAAGGCAAAGAGAAATTACCTAAACCACAGAACAAATCGAGCACACGCTCTCCTTGTTGTAATTCTAGCAAGTCACATGCCAATTTCACCATTTGTGGGTTGATGGTTGAGTTGACTTGAGTAAAGTCCTGAGGATTAAAACCAAATTCCACATCAAAATCAGTTAAACGATAATGTAAACGCATCGCTGCATGTTCATCATCGACACGCTTTAAACTTTCTGGGCCCTCAGCCTGTAAATACAACTGCCACCCTTTGTCTAACGCAAATTGTTTTAATCGGTTGACATCCTCTAGGTTTAATTTTTCAGTATGTCGTACCGTAAGGGCAATATCACTATCCCCCATCGCTAATTCTATATGACCAATCGCGGCTTTGACTGTTAGACTTTGGAGTAACTGCTTCAGTCGTGTGATCGAACCAAACGCTTGATCCAACACCAAACAGCGGTCAATTGAAGTCAGTTTATTGGTTTGGCGCTCGCGAAAACCGACCACCAACTTATCTTTATTGGGAATATAGCGCACCCCAATGCGTGCTTTACGGCGGTAGTCTTCACGTAAAGAGCGCAAAGGTGGCAACCATTCTTCAGGTTGAATACCTGCAAAATGCTGCAAATGCGATTGCAGTACATTTTGCTTTAAACGAATTTGCTCATCGGGATGAATGTGCTGCATATTACAGCCACCACAGCTTTTAAAATGCAGACACTTTGGTTCGACACGAAAAGCAGAAGCTTCACTGAGGAGTTGAACAGCATCGGCTTCCTCTAAACGCTTTACCGCGTGGGTAATCTGCGCTTTCACCGTTTCCCCAGGCAGAGCATAGCTAATAAAGACTTTTTTGCCATGCTTTTCTACAGGATGATCAGGATGTGAACCATAGTGTGCTATACCACGCCCTTCATGCGAAAGAGACTCAACCTGAAAGATATAACTCGGCTGTTGAGTGGGACGAGGTTTGGCTCTATGTTTCATGTGTACCTAAATATGGGAAGAAGAAAAATCAGCAGCGGTAAAAGCTGTATGTTGCGAGGTCTCACGCCACACCGTTAAGAAATCTTGATGCTGTGGCTGGGTTTGTAAAAACTGAATGGTTTGGTGAACCAAATGACGATGGTCTTGCGTCAACAACTGCCCTTTGAGCAAGAGCCAACGCAAATATACCAGCCATGTATTCAGCACATCACCTTCACAATAACTAGTGAGTTTAAGCCATTCCTGCGCCCGAACATATTCAGGCACATGATAAGCCCCATCGCCTCGTTTGCCAGGATAACCCAACAAATGTGCAACATCATCCAGTTTTTGGAAATGACGTCCATTAAACATTGCCATCACATCCATAAGGTCGATGTGGCGCTGATGATAACGGTTCTGATAGTTATTATAGCGCTTTTGTGTGTCAATTTCGCCCTGATCGAACAAAGCAGGTGCAGTTAAACCATGATACATGGCACGAAGCATGATCACTGGTAAGTCGAACTGCGCACCATTCCAGCTCACTAAAGTTGGTAAGCGCTTATCAAATATAGATAAAAACTTACTCAGAATTTCTGCTTCAGAGTATTGTTCGCGACTAAAAGAAAAGAGTTTCATCTGGCCTTGATCATCCAACCACAAGCCTGAAATACACACAATTTCATGCAAAGCCAAACGTTGAAAATCCATGCCTGACTCTTGGCGACGCAATTTGGTCAGTGCAGCCTCCAAATCAGCCTCAGGCAAATCCAAACCATATAAATGCGCCCCAGATCTCAAATCAGTCATGGTTTCAATATCAAAGGTGAGCACAGGTAGGCGCATATATCAGACTCTATTTTCGTTTTATTCAGGATCAACCACAGAGAAAAGTCCCGTCGATAAATAACGGTCACCACGGTCACAAATAATGCATGCAATGATAGCACCAGGGTTTTCTTCAGCAATTTTAATTGATGCCCACACCGCACCACCTGAAGAAGTTCCTGCGCTAATGCCTTCTTTTTGTGCCAATTTACGCATGGTTTTTTCTGCTTCAATTTGCGGAATATCAATAATCTGATCAATCCGACTGCGGTCAAAAATCGTCGGCAAATATTCTTCAGGCCAACGGCGAATCCCCGCAATACTTGAACCATCCGATGGCTGTAAGCCAATAATTTGAATCTCAGGGTTCATCTCTTTGAGGTATTTCGATACGCCCATGATGGTACCTGTCGTGCCCATTGAACTGACAAAGTGAGTAATTTTCCCACCTGTTTGCTGCCAAATTTCAGGCCCTGTCGTTAAATAATGCGCTTCAACATTGTCAGGATTACCAAACTGGTTGAGTACAAGCCCTTTGCCTTCCTCTTGCATTTGCAACGCTAAATCACGTGCACCTTCCATGCCCTGCTCTTTCGTCACTTCAATCAGCTCAGCGCCATAAGCACGCATTGCATCTTTACGCTCTTGGCTCATGTTATTTGGCATGATCAGTTTCATTTGATAGCCACGCATCGCGGCAACCATCGCCAGTGCAATGCCTGTATTTCCACTGGTCGCTTCAATCAAGGTATCGCCTGGCTGAATTTGCCCACGCTTTTCCGCTTGCATAATCATGTTATATGCGGGACGGTCTTTAACAGAACCTGCAGGGTTGTTGCCTTCTAACTTTGCCAATACTGTTGCTTGAGTATGACGAGCCAAACGCTGTAAACGCACCAGTGGAGTTTTTCCAACATAGTGATCTAACAAAAATTCGTCTGCTTGAAAATCAGTGGATGTAGTACTCATTGTTTGCACCTTGATCGAGGTGCGCCTATTGTATGGAAAAATGCCTGCCCCTGCACCCATTTAGCGTGCTTTTTCGTGAAAGTGATTAAAGCACCGTCGATTTTTTACAAAGCATGCTACACTTCAAAGCATAGGGAATAAATCGCTTGCATCATGTCAAATATCAATAAAAAGTTATTTAATCGTCTGCACTTAAATCATGCTTATGGACAGCTCATTGCCCTTATTTTCGTGCCGATTATGATTTTGGCATGTGTCGGTGCATTGTTGGTGATTACCGAAACTTCAAATGCAGCCAAAGCTCAGCAACGCCAAATGGCGATTGCAATTTTAACGCGCTATCAACTCGATGCCGAAGCAGCCATTAATTTATTGAATGCTTCGCCTTGGCAATATGAAAATGCACGTTATCTCATGCAAAAAATGCTGGATGAAAAGCATCTGATCCGTGCCGCAATTATTGATGACAAAGGCAATAATAAACTCAGCATTGGTTATCAAGATCAGGCGCCATGGCCTGCGCTGAAAAAAGGCACCGATTTTTTTGGCCCCTTGTCTTTTAACGGCAATACGGTCTATGGTCTTCCCATCAACCAATTTGCTGGCTCACCTGCTCAGTTAGTGATTGAAGTTGACAATCAACCCTTACAAATTGCACGTTATCGTGTGTTGATTGTGTTGATTGCGACAGGCTTGTTAACACTCTTATTGCTTTTATTGTGTTTGAATTTTTACTCGCGTCGTTGGATCGCGCCCATGTATGAAATTCGCATGCAGTTACAACGTTTAAATGCCGACACCCTTGATCAACACATGATCATCAACAGTACGGGTGAATTACGTTTATTGCAGCGCGACATTGCCAATGTGGTGAAACGCTTACACTTTAGTTTTTTAGAACTAAAGGAACACACTGAGCAGACAGAAGACGATTTGCGCCGAACTCTTGACACATTAGAAGTGCAAAACATTACCTATCGCCAAGCACGTGACCAAGCCATTTCAGCAAGTCAGTCTAAATCTGTTTTCCTAGCCAACATTAGCCACGAACTGCGCACCCCACTAAATAGTATTGACGGTTTTATCCATTTGCTGTTGCGTCAAGACAACTTGAGCAACGACCAAAACCTATATTTACAAACCATTCGCAAGTCTTCTGCACACTTACTAGCACTGATTAATGATGTATTAGATTTTTCAAAAATTGATGCAGGTAAGCTAGAACTCGATACTGCCACTTTTGACCTTGAAGAAGCCATTTTTGATGTAATGGATATGCTGTCCCCACTCGCAGCACAAAAGCATATCGACATGGCTTTTTACTATGCAGACAATGTGCCGAAGCATGTGGTTGGCGATACCTTACGCTTTAAACAAATTTTGACCAACCTAATTTCCAATGCCATTAAGTTCACCCCTGATGGTGAAATTATTGTGCGCGCAAGACTTGAACAAGATGATATTGGACAGTGTTTATTACATTTTAGTGTACAAGACAGTGGTATTGGTTTGAGTGGTACCGACCGTAAGAAATTATTTGAATCCTTCTCCCAAGGCGATGCATCTGTCACTCGCCAGTTTGGAGGGACAGGATTGGGCTTAGCGATTTCTAAACAACTCGTGCACCTGATGCAAGGCCAAATTGGCTTTGAAGACAACCAAGAACGTGCTCCAACAGAAAAAGGCTCCACTTTTTGGTTTACAGCCATGTTTATGGTCAATGAGGAAGATGAATTCATCGAACATCCTCAATTTAGCAATATTCAAGTCGTATCTTATTTAGCGCATCCTGCAACTGCCAATATTTTACGCCACTATCTAGAAGACTATGATGTCAAACACATTGAATCTAGCTCAATTTTGGATTTGTTTAGCCATCTGAATAAACTGCCTCTAGATGTCGAAAATACCTGGCTGATTGTAGATCATAGCGGAGATACTGAGGCCTTATTGAAAGAAATCCGTCAACGCTATAATGGTAATCTTGCAGTTTACGGCTATCAAATGTCACTTGATCTAAACATGTTGAATGACTACCGCGCACGGCCTTTATACCAACCACTCAGCCGCAGTGCCTTGATTCAACTACTCAGCAATCAACCCTTGTTTGAAGATAACGAAATGGAGTCTTTCAATGGTCAAGGTTTACATATTTTGGCAGTCGATGATCACTTACCTAACCTCATTGTACTTGAAGCATTATTGGGTGAATTGAATGTCACTACCACCAAGGCCTTGAGTGGGCAACAGGCTTTAGAAATTTTACAAGAACACTTTGAACAGGACAGCAAACCTTTTGATTTGATCTTTATGGATATTCAAATGCCTGTCATGTCAGGTGTAGATACTACACGCGCTATTCGTGCCTTAGAGTCAACTCTAGAAAATAATAAACGCTTACCGATTATCGCACTCACTGCACATGCTTTAGCTGATGAAAAGCAAAAACTCCTGCAAGTCGGTATGGATGACTATGTCACTAAACCAATTCAAATTGATCAAATTATCCAAATTTTGACTCACTGGACTACAGAACGTTTCAACAAAACCTCCGCGGTTGAAAAAGCCATCATGATTGAGGCGCTGGATCCGAAAGTACTGGACTGGCAACAAAGCTTACAATTGGCAGCAAACAAAGAAGATCTTGCTATTGATCTGCTACGCATGTTGATGGATAGTTTCGACACGGAACTAAATGAAATGAAACAGTTGATAGAAATGGAAGACTTTCCGCAACTTGAACACGTTCTACACCGCCTATACGGGGCAACGCGCTATGTCGGTGTACCGAACTTGCAAGAAGCAACTGGCACATTTGAGCAGTTTGTTTCGACCTTGCGTAAAGAGCGACGTAAAGCCGATGAACAGTTCATTCAAGAAACCATAAAACGTTTTAATGAGCTCAAAGTTGTCATTGAGCAAGTGCAACATGCTGCACAACAAATTTTAATCAAACATAATTCCTAAAAACGGTCGAAACTCGACTAAAGTCAGTACTGTCTATCTTTTGATATGACTGCACTGTCATGTATCCTAACAAGGTGCATGTTATGCTCCATGCAAGCAAAAAATAAGAGTTTTCATCATGGCTTTACTTCGCATTGAAAAAAATAATGGCATCGCGACTGTTTCACTCAACCGACCAGACAAGCGTAATGCCATGAGCTTCGCTTTATTGCGCGAACTGGTGCAAACCGCTGAAAAAATCAAAAAAGATCGAAGCATTCGCTGTGTAATTCTGACTGGTGAAGCGCAAGTATTTAGTGCTGGTATTGACCTTGCTGATTTAAACAATCCCAAAAATCGTGCCTATGCTGCATGGGAACTGATTAAACCTGGGCAAAGTCTATTTCAAAAAGCGTTTCTTATTTGGCAAGAACTGCCTGTTCCTGTGATCGCAGCAATTGAAGGATTTTGTTTTGGTGCCGGCATGCAATTGGCTTTGGCTGCTGACATTCGTGTCGCTCACCCTGCAACTAAAATGTCGATTATGGAAAGTCGTTGGGGACTTGTGCCAGATATGGGGCTTACTCGCTCTTTAAAAGGCTTAGTGGGACTTGATCTTGCGAAAGAACTCACGCTTACAGCACGTATTTTTGATGCTCAATATGCCAAAGAAGTCGGTTTAGTCACACACTTAGATGAATCCCCTCTTGCAAAAGCACAGTCTATTGCAGAAGAAATGCTACAGCGTTCACCTGATGCGCTCATGGCCTCTAAATACGTACTTGATGCCATGCAACATGAACCAAAAAAATCTTTGCGCATGGAAAAAATTTGGCAACTCAAATTACTGTTAGGTAAAAACAGCCAAATCGCGCGCAAAAAAGACAAACAACCCGATGTCCAATTTGTACCACGCCAGTACAAATAACAGCATTTAACCGCATTCAGTTTAGAAGAGAGTCCCATGAGTTTCGATCGACACACTAAAATTGCATTTCTTGGTATGGGGCTCATGGGAAGCCGAATGGCGACCCGATTAATTCAAGCAGGTTTCGAAGTCGCGGTCTGGAACCGCACTCAAAATGCCAAGGATGCACTCATTGATTTGGGAGCAACAGACTTAGCCCTGCAAGACATAGCCCTCTATCCCGTTATCCTCACCTGTTTAGCTGACGACAAAGCGGTTGAAAATGTTTATGAACAAATAGAGCCGTTTTTAGCAGCCAATCAAGTACTTGTCGACTTTTCCAGTCTTTCGGTTGAGCAAACGATTAAACTTGCTGCACGTGCTGAACACAAACAGGTGCAATGGATTGATTCGCCTGTGTCTGGAGGAACTGTAGGTGCAGAGCAAGGAACGTTGGTGATTTTTGCTGGCGGTGATGTTCAAACCATTCAGGACTTGTCTTTAATTTATAATATTCTGTCACAGCGCGTTACTTGCATGGGCGCTACAGGCACAGGACAAGCCACTAAAATTTGCAATCAACTGATTGTGGCTGCCAATAGCACCTTGATTGCTGAAGCGGTGGCTTTAGCTGCTAAAGCTGGCGTAGATACTCGTCTACTTGCACCTGCACTGGCAGGTGGTTTTGCAGATTCTAAACCCTTTCAAATTTTAAGCCCACGTATGGCCACACACCAATTTGAACCCGTACAATGGAAAGTACAAACCCTCTCTAAAGATTTAAACAATGCTGTGCAACTCGCAGCCCACCATCAACTCGATATCCCCGTTGCAGCACGAGCACTTCAGCAATTGCAAGCACATCAACAACAAGGCTATGCTGAAGCTGACCTTGCCTCGGTCATATTACAAGTAGAACAGAAAGCCAAATAACAAAAGGAGAAAATCATGACCAAACTTGCTGTAAATTTATCCATGATTTTTACCGAAGTACCGCTGCTTGAGCGTTTTGCTTTAGCTCAAGCCGCAGGCTTTAAACATGTTGAGATCCAATTTCCCTATGAACTGAGCATTGAACAAGTTCAAACTCAGCTAACACTACATGACTTAAGCCTCTGCTTGATTAATGTTCCTGCAGGCGACCTCATGACAGGTGGTAATGGTCTAGCAGGTGTCCCTGGCAAAGAACTGGAGTTTCATCGGGCCCTACAGTTGGCTGTGCAATATGCCAGCGCACTCAAAGTACCAAGCGTGAATATCCTTGCAGGCAAACAGCCATTGGACGCTGACCTCCTGCCTTGTTTAAACACTTTGGCTAAAAACTTAAAGTTAGCCTGCCACATGTTCACCGAACATCAAATTCAACCTGTCTTTGAAATGATCAACGGCACAGATATGCCACGCTTTTTAGTACAAAATATTGCCCAAGCACAAGAAATGTTAGAAGCCGTAAAACATCCTGCACTTAAAATGCAATACGACTGCTATCACATGGCAATGATGGGTGAGGATGTCCTTCAAGGCTTACAAGAAAATATTCAAGATATTGGACATATCCAGTTTGCCGACTGTCCGGGCCGGCACGAGCCAGACACTGCACAAATAATGTATGCAAATATTTTTGAATGGTTACAACACAGCAACTATGATGGTTTTCTTGCGGCTGAATATCGACCAAAAACTGTTTCAACTCAGTCCTTTGCATGGAAGGCAAAATACTTTGCCACGCATCCTCAAAGCTAAGCCTTGTCAGATTTGAATTTTTCGGCCAAAAACTCTATACTATAAGGTGAGTTATTGTCCGGAAAAATTCCCTTTATGAATTTAGAACCATCGCCCAGCGCTTCTAATTCTCACGATCTCGCAATGAATACACAAGCTGCCGACGTACAAGCTTGCTTAAAAGTTGTACACGAAGCCCTTGAAGATGTAAAAGCAAAAGATATTTTAGCGCTTGATGTCAGCTCAATCAGTAATGTTGCTGATGCAATTGTAATTGCAAGTGGTACATCTACGCGTCACATTAAAGCACTTGCTGATAACGTTGCTGAAGAAGCACGTAAAGCAGGCTTCCGCCCTCTCGGTGTCGAAGGCGAACGTGATGCTGAATGGATCTTGATTGATCTTGGCTTTGTTGTTGTGCATGTGATGTTGCCAACAGCACGTCGTTTCTACGACCTCGAAAGCCTATGGCGTGCAGCCCCAGAAGAAACTGTAGCCTAATCAAAAAAAGCGACCTAAAGGTCGCTTTTTTATACGCTATATTTTCTAAATGAGCCAATGCAAATCCACTGACGGATACTGTGTTTTAACCTGTCTCTTGATACTGGCATAAACCTGATCAGCTTTTGCAGGGCCGTAAAATTCACAGTACTTTTCATAGCAGGCTGTCAACATCTGAGCATACTGAGCCATCAATAAAGTATTTAGAAGCATCCGATCATCCAACCTTTGGTTTGCAGACATCAAAATAGATAATGCTTCCAACTCCACCTTTACTTCACTTTCAAAATCCTGCATATCAACATCTTTTACCGACTGACAAATACCTTGCATAAAAAAGATGAAAGCATCCAATAATTGCTCTTGCGTCTGTTCTGCTCGGAGCTCTTGGGCTGTAGGCTTGAGTAATACTTGTTTTTCAACTTGTGCCATCTCTGCTAAGACATTTCTGAGCATATCTTTGCGGTGATAACGCAATTCTTCGGTAGTGCAAATTTCACTCAAAAAACGATTTAAAACAAAGGATGGTTGGTCACCATATTTGGCTTCCCAGTGATTCAACACTTGCTCCAAAAGTGTCCCCGGTAAGTATTGACTGAGGCCTCGTTCAATCGCTTGACGTTTTTGCAAAATACTTAATGTTTCAGTCGACATGAGCAATCCTCTTCATTTAATGACGTTTAGTCATATCATCTGTTTCAAAAGTCACATCATGCTGAAACTCCGGATAGGACAGTTCGGCATGTTCGGTATAGTCTAAACCACGTTGTTCATGTTGTTTACTTACACGTAGACCACCCAACACTTTATCCAAGACTTTGAACACAATAAAAGCCACACCAAACCCCCAAATAAATGCAGCCATAATACCTAAAATTTGTACTGCAATTATTTCTGAATTAAACATTCGCCCTTCAAAAAACAGCCCTGCTGCCAACGTCCCCCACGCACCACAAAAGCCATGCACAGTCACGGCATCGACCACATCATCCAAACGAAGTTTTTCCATCAATACAGGTAAAATACTGACCAAAATTCCAGCAAAGGCTCCACTCATCACTGCAAAAAGTGGGCTCATGGTTGCACAGCCTGCGGTGATTGCAACCAACCCACCTAAAGACGCATTAATCGTGCCTCGCATTAAAATCGCTTTACCTCGAATCAGGGTATAGACCATGTAGGCAACGGCCGAAGCACACGCCGCTAAATGCGTGTTTAGGGCTATACGTCCAATACTCACTTCAGCTTTAACGGTAGAAGCAGCATTAAAACCAAACCATGCTAGCCATAAAATAAAACCACCTAGTGCCACCAGCGGTAAATTATGTCCAGCCAAATAGTGAACTTGCCCATTGCGACCAAAACGTCCGAGTCGTGGCCCAAGCACAATAATACCCGCCAGAGCCACCCATCCACCAATCGAGTGCACAACAGTTGAACCTGCAAAGTCGATAAACCCTAGAGCCTTCAACCAGCCCTCGCCGTCAAACAAACTTCCCCAAGCCCATGCCCCAAAGATCGGATAAATCAAACCGCTCACTACGGCCGCACTGACAATATAGGCTACAAAGTGAATACGCTCTGCCATTGCGCCACTGGCAATAGTGGTGGCCGTTGCAGCAAACATCATTTGGAAGAACAATAAATTCCAATGCCATCCATCCATTTCATTGGGTGCAAAATGAGAAGTTCCGATCCAGCCAGTTTGGTTTACCCCAAACATTAAGCCAAAGCCAATCAACCAAAACACCAAGCCCCCCAAACATGCATCCATATAGTTTTTCATGAGTACATTAATCGTATTTTTAGAACGAACTGAACCACTTTCAATCAGTGCAAAACCCGCTTGCATAAAAAACACCAAGATACCACCTAGCACCACCCAAACACTGTCTAAAGATAGGCGAATTTCTTGTATATTGGCTGCACTCACCACAGGTTCAACTGCCCAGGTTGAGCTAGAACACAGTAAATATAGCCCTGCTAAAATTTGAAGTTTTTTCATCATTATCCCCCAAAGAACCGAAATAAAAATTGCAACAAATATGCCAATTTCTAGGGATATACTTAATTTTCTATATATATTTCAAAACATTTATTTGATCAAAAGTTCCAGTAACTCAACCTTTTTCAACCTTATTTTCACATAAACAATCTTTCTAAAATTTAAAACCCATTTCTCTTATTGCATAGAAAACACATACATTCTGCCTTACATCACGCGTACTCGAGCTAATGTCATTCAAATATTAAAACGATGTTGCTTTGAGACCCTTTTCAGAAAGACGCCAAACCTCTCACATAAAAAAAGTGACCCGAAAGAGCACTGCTGTCCCATAGTTTGCTTTAAATAAAAAAACCTGAGTCCTAACAGTTAAAATATGAGTGTAAACAAACACTTTAACGACCAGGATTCAGGTTTTGTCACATCAGAATACCGTATTTTATGAGCTAATTAAACCTGTTGTGCGACAGGATTTTGAACAACTTGCTAAAGTACACCATGTTGGACAGAAATTTAGAGCGACTTCCCGTTGGGATCAGTTTATTGCCATATTGATGTCTCAATTCTCTTGTAGGCAAAGTCTGAGAGATATTCAATCCAATTTGGAGTGCCAACAGGAAAAGCTAAGTCATCTCGGAGCAAAATCTATTCCCCGAAGCACGCTGGCACGAATCAATGAGCAGCAGCCTGCTGCCTTGTATCAACAGCTATTTTACAAGTTGCTTAAATACTATGAACACTCAAAAGTAGCTCATAAATTTCGCTTTAAAAATCCCTTGTATTCCTTGGATGCCAGTCATATTGACCTGTCGCTTTCCTTATGTGAATGGGCCAAAGTTCATGACTCAAAAGCCAGCATGAAACTCAGCATAGGATTGAATCACAGCAATGATATTCCTGAGTTTGTTGCAGTTGAAAATGGCAAAGAAAATGACATGGTACAAGGTCGCAAATTCCAGTTTCCTGCTGGCAGCATTGTAGTTTTTGATAAAGGCTATGTCGATTACCAATGGTATGCAAATCTGACTGCTCAAAACATTGGATTTGTCACACGTTTTAGGCCTAAATCTGTGTATCAGGTGATCCAGCAACATCCAGTGCTTGAATCCAAAGGTATTCTAAAAGATGAAACCATTCAGCTGAATAGCGCACATGCCCTAAAAAGAAAAGCCCCAGTGTTAAGAAGAATTGAATATAGAGATCAGCAAAGTGGCAAGCACTTTAGCTTTCTCAGCAATAACTTTCATTTAGCCGCCTCCACCATTGCGGCGATTTATAAAGATCGTTGGAAAGTTGAGCTGTTCTTTAAGGCGATTAAGCAGAATCTCAAATTAAAAGCGTTTCTAGGCCGCAGCAGGAACGCAATTCAGACACAAATCTGGATTGCGATGATCGCCTATTTATTGGTGAGTTTCGCTCAACATTTAGGGAAAACAGGTTGGACAGTTCAACGTTTACTCAGAATAATTCAAGTGAATTTGTTTGAAAGAAGAACTTTAAAAGCTTTATTTTCACCCGATAAAATACCCATAAAACAAGAGGAAGCTCAAATGAGCTTCCTCTTGTGAAAAATTGTGGGACAGCAATGCCCGAAAGAGTCACTTTTATAAAACAACGAACCCATTCAATTTTTTATTGCGCGTCAGCCCCCCCGCCTAAGACCTTATATAACGTGACACGATTGGTGGCTTCCTCTAGAACCAACGTAACAAGTTCTTGCTGTGCACTATAATATGTTCGCTGCGCAGTCAGGGCCGTCAAATAGCTATCCAAACCTTCTTTGTACCGGGCAGTAGATAAACGATAACTACGTTCCGAGGAACGGACTAGGTCTTTTTGTGCATCAAGTTGCGCTTCAATAGTCTGACGCACAGCCAAAGCATCTGCTACATCAGAAAAAGCGGTTTGAATCGCTTTCTCATATTGTGCAATATAGATATTTTTCTGAATTTTGGCTGAATCTAAAGAAGCTTTAAGCTCCCCTCCTTGGAAAATAGGCACAGAGATCGTTGGTATAAACGACCATGTACCAGTTCCAGCACTAAACAGCTTTTCTAAATCGCTACTGCTTCGCCCAGCCGTGGTGGTTAATGAAATGGTTGGAAAGAAAGCTGCTCTTGCGGCTCCGATGTCAGCATTTGCCCCCTTTAAGAGATGCTCTACATATAAAACATCGGGGTGGTTTTGCAGCATGCTCGAAGATAAGTTTGCAGCAATTGGAGCCAGACGTATGGATTGCAAATCTATATCATTTGAGGGAAGAAACTCAGCTGGTACAGCAGTGCCTACGATTAAGTTCAATGCATTCTGCGCTTGAGCCAAAGCCTTCTTGTAACTGGCAATATCAGCCTTGGCACTATCGACACTGGTTTTAATTTCCTCATAGTCTAGGGCAGAAGATATACCTTCTTTATATTTGGCATAAGTGAGTTTGAGTGTTTTTTCCTGACTGGCCAGCGTGCTTTCTGCGATGCGCAATTGTTGCTGATAAGCTGCAATCGTCAACCAATCACTGGCAACCTCTGCAACCAAGCTCATACGCGAACTACGTTGTGTTTCAGCGGTTGCAAAATAGCTTTCTAAAGACTCAGTATTCAAACTTCGAATACGACCAAACAAATCAAGCTCCCAACTGGTAAATCCTACAGAAAACTCACTAGAGCGACTGATTTGGCTTTGCCCCGATGAGGATTGTGCTTTAGATGCAGATTGAGATACAGATGCACTTACACTTGGATATAAGTCTGCTTTCTGAATGCGATATTGTGCTCTAGCTTTATCAATATTCAACATCGCCATACGCAAGTCACGATTATTATCTAAAGACATCGCAATGACTTTTTGTAAGCGAGTATCAAGAAAAATAGTGCGCCACTGTATATCTGCAACTGGTTGAGAAGAGCTCTCCCCCACAGCCTGATTATTAAATGACGTTGCGACAGGCGATGTTGGTTGACTATATTCTGGATTGAGATTCATGCACCCCGTCATTCCCAGAAAACACAGCCCCACTGCGCCATATTTATAGTTCAACAACATTATGAATGCTCCTGTGGTAATTCAGCTGTTTTCTTTTTGGAAAAAATGCTACGGATAAGAACATAGAATAAAGGGACAAAGAAAATACCAAGTGCCGTAGACAATAATGTTCCACCAAAAACACCTGTTCCTAAAGAGTGACGCCCGCCTGAACCTGCTCCCGTACTAATCACCAAAGGCAATACCCCGAGTAAGAACGCAAATGATGTCATTAGAATTGGACGCAGACGCATTTTAGTTGCATGTAAGGTTGCAGCTATTAAGGTTTCACCTTTTTCTTCTAACTCTTTAGCAAATTCCACGATCAAAATCGCATTTTTCGAAGCCAGACCGATGGTTGTCAGCAAGCCAACTTGAAAATAAATGTCATTAGATAAGCCTCGTAACGTTGTAAATAATAAAGCGCCCAACACACCAATCGGCACGACAAGTAAAACAGAAAAAGGAATCGACCAACTTTCGTATAAAGCCGCTAAACACAAGAATACAAACAGGATTGAAATAGCATATAGCAGGGGTGCCATATTGCCCGACTGCTGTTCTTGATAAGACAAGCCAGACCATGCATAGCCAAAACCATTTGGCAATTGTTTGACTAAGTTTTGCATTTCTGCCATCGCCGTTCCAGAACTCACTCCTTCTGCGGCTTGCCCTGAAATTTCCATTGCGGAAGAACCATTAAAACGAGCTAAAGAAGACGGCGCAAAGTTCCATTTACTTTCAGTGAAAGCAGAAAATGGCACCATATCATTATCATCATTTCGAACGTACCAACGATTAATATCGCTAGGTAACATGCGCGCAGACGCTTCCCCTTGCACATAAACCTTTTTAACACGCCCATTATTTACAAAGTCATTGACATAGCTACTGCCCAAAGCAGTTGATAAAACATCATCAATATCACTTTGACTGACTTTTAAAGCACC
Source organism: Acinetobacter sp. SW-226 (assembly GCF_055632855.1). Classification (NCBI taxonomy): domain Bacteria; kingdom Pseudomonadati; phylum Pseudomonadota; class Gammaproteobacteria; order Moraxellales; family Moraxellaceae; genus Acinetobacter; species Acinetobacter sp. SW-226. The sequence goes on from NZ_CM145752.1 coordinate 3,108,766, forward strand.
TGCTTTGGAGTCATTAATTTTCAAGGCAAATGTAGGTGCATCTTCTAAGCTGCCATAGCGAACAGCCGTAAGCTTTTCATTTTGCTGAGCGAGTTTTAGAAGCTGATCACGGGCCGAAACCAATGCATCATGCCCAGCTCCACCCAAATCTGTCAGCTCCATGGTAAAACCTGAGCCTTGTCCCAAACCCGGAATCCCAGAGGGTGCCATGGCAAAAATCTGCGCATCTTTAAACTTAGAAGCCATATCTTTGGTAATACGGTTCCCAACACTTGTAGCATCGGTAGAACGTTCAGACCAATCTTTTAACTTAATGAATCCCATTCCTGAGTTCTGACCACTACCTCCAGTACTAAAACCAGCAACACTCATCACCGATTCCACTTCAGGTTGCTTTTCTACATAGTCAGCAACTTGATCCATAACACGCACAGTTTGTTGTTGCGTCGCACCTGATGGTAGTTTGATTGACACCATCAACATGCCCTGATCTTCTTCTGGTAAAAATGCTGTTGGAAGTTTCCAAAACAGCCCCGCAATAGAAACAACAATGAGTAAATAAGCCACCAGACCTAGACGTTTATGAGCAAGTATCCATTTCACACCACGGTTATAGCGCTCGGTATTGGTATTAAATGTCTGGTTAAACCACTGAAAAAATCGAGAAAGCACGCCTGTTTTTTTCTCAGTTCCATTTTGATGAATTGGCTTCAACAAGGTTGCACATAATGCGGGGGTAATCGTCATTGCAACAATCACCGAGAGAATCATCGCAGAGGCAATCGTAATAGAGAACTGGCGATAAATAGCTCCTGTAGAACCACTAAAGAATGCCATGGGAATAAATACCGCCGTCAGTACTAAAGCAATACCAATAAGCGCACCTGTAATTTGCCCCATTGATTTTTCAGCAGCCGCCTTAGGTGATAGTCCCTCCTCTTGCATGATCCGTTCAACGTTTTCCACCACAACAATCGCGTCGTCCACCAAAAGACCAATCGCCAACACCATGGCAAACATTGATAAGGTATTAATGGAATAACCCAAAATAGACAACACGCCAAAGGTCCCCATGAGCACAACAGGAACGGCAACTGCAGGAATTAAAGTAATACGCCAGTTTTGCAAAAACAGATACATAATAATGATGACCAGCGCAATTGCTTCAAATAGGGTCTTCACTACTTCTTCTATCGAAATTTTGACAAAGGGTGCTGTGCTATAGGCAACCTTATAGTTCACACCCGTAGGAAAGAACGCTTTGAGCTCTTGTAATTTTGCTTCTACCGCATTTGAAACATCTAAAGCATTTGCACCAGCTGCAAGCTCAATCCCCATGCCTGCTGCATTCTTACCATTGAACTTACTCAAGGCCGCGTAGTCTTCACTGCCGAGTTCAACATTTGCCACATCAGACAGCCGAACCTCCGCTCCACTTGCATCTGACTTTAAAATAATATTTTTAAACTGATCTACTGTTTTTAAGCGACTACGTGCCGTTACCGTGGCACTCAGTTCCTGCCCATTTACAGCAGGTAAAGCGCCAAGAGAACCTGCCGCAACATCGCTGTTTTGTGCTTGAATAGCCGTTACAATATCACTGGGTACTAAAGAATAGGTTTTGAGTTTTTCTGGATTTAGCCAGATTCGCATGGAATACTGCGAACCCATCACTTGAACATTACCAACACCACTGACTCGACTCACTTGGTCTTTTACACTAGACACCATGTAATCTGCCAAGTCCGTACCATTCATACTGCCATCTTCTGAGATAAAACTCAGCACCATAAAGATACTACCTGAAGACTTGGTCACCGTCAGACCATTGTCCTGCACGGATTCTGGCAAAGAGGATTCCGCTTGCTTCAACTTATTCTGGACTTGAACTTGTGCCGTATCTGGGTCTGTCCCTGAAGCAAACGTTAAGGTTACCGAAGAGCTCCCTGAGGATGAACTACTTGATGACATATACAGTAAATTATCCAACCCCGTCATACTTTGCTCAATCACTTGCGTCACTGAGTTTTCTGTCGTTTCAGCTGAAGCACCTGTATAAGTTGCACTGATACTGACTGTTGGAGGAGCAATGTCAGGATATTGCTCAATAGGTAAAGTATATATAGAAAGTGCACCCGCCAAGGTGATCACAATTGCAATGACCCATGCAAAAATAGGTCTGTTAATAAAGAAACGAGCCATTGTTCATCCTATTTTTGATCTGAGGTCACTGAATTACTTGCAGTTGCTTGCTGTACCACTTTCACGGTATTCCCCGAAGAAACAGTACTCACACCTTCAACAATCAACTTCTCCCCAGCTTTGAGACCAGAGGTCACCACCCACTGGTTGCCTTGTGCATCCGAGGTTTCGACGGTACGTTCAACCACCTTATTGTCTGCACCGACCAACTTCACAACAGGATCTCCCTTATGATTTCGGGTCACTGCCTTTTGTGGAATCAGAATAGCCTGATGATTAACTGCTAATGGTAGCTCTGCCTTAACATAAGCACCTGGAAGCAATAGATATTTAGGATTTGGAACAATAGCTCTTAAATTTACCGTACCCGTTCCAGTATCAACGGACGTTCCAATAAATTCGAGCGTCCCCGTATGTTCATAAGTCGAACCATCTTCCATAATAATACTGACAGGCACCTTACCATTAGGGGCATTCAATGTTCCCTTATCAATTTGCTTTCTCAGATTAAGCAATTCAGTGCTCGATAGCGTGATATCAACATAAATTGGGTTTAATTGTTGGATCGTTGTCAATGCGGTCGTTTGCTCAGCCGTCACCAGTGCACCAGGAGTATATGTAGACGTGGCAATCCGTCCTGAGATCGGGGCACGTATTGAGGTATAGCCCAAATTAATTTTGGCTGTATTTAACGCCGCTTTTGCAGAAATAACGGCTGCTTCTTGTTCTTTTAAAGTTGCTTGAGCATCAAGGGCATCTTGCTGACTAACCGCCTCAATTGCGAGAAGGTTTTTATAACGTTGCGCTTTGGGCTTTGCGGCAAGCAAACTCGCCTCAGCTTCAACTAAATCACCACGCGCACTTTCATGTGCTGCTTGATACAGTTTAGAATCGAGCTGATACAACACCTGACCAGCTTGTACATAATCTCCTTCCTTAAAAAGTCGCTTTTCAATAATACCACTCACTTGAGGCCTGACATCTGAGGTCAAATAAGCCGTTGTCCGACCAGCCAAGGTTTGTTTCATGTCCATAGACTGAGGTTGGATCGTCATCACCTCTACTTCAGTTACAGACTTTTGTGGAGCGACCTGCTCTTGATCACAAGCAGATAAGGTAAGACCAAGACAGCATAAAATCATTCCTGTCAGAAAAGCCTTTTTGAATACTACCGATTTTTTCATTGCACACGCACACCTAGATTTGAAAAAAGACTGAACCCACCACATTAAATTTAAGAAATAAAATATTGTATTTATTGAATATTATTTTCTTTCTCTTTCACTTCACCAAATAAGGAATCCATTGCTGTTAACATCGTTTCATAAATACGCTGTAAAATAGCCTGATCAACATCTTGCGAATACCCTTTCGCCGTTCTCAAAATGACGCCCTCCGTTAAAGTGGCAACCACCTCAGCAATTGCTCTTATTTCTTGTGGAGATGCGGTTTTGTAATATTCTCTTAAAATATACAAACCTTGCTCCTGCATTTTTTTTTCTGATTTTTCAATAGTTTCGATTATTTTATTATTGCCACTAATATTGAGAACTTCATATAACAAAGATAATTCTTCAGAACTCATATTATTAGGATGCCCACTGGCAAGCTCCTGAGCCTTTATATGTACATCGTGTCGGTGAAAGCCAGGAGTGCAAATGCGCTTGTCCGTAATACTCAAAATCATATTTTCTATGATTTCATCTTTATCTTGAAAACAGCGATAAATTTGTCCGGGACCTAATCCACTGGCCTTTGCAATGTCTGCAATTGAAAGTTGATCTAAACCATGTGCTACAGTTAACTCTATAGCTTTATCAATAATAAGTTGTTTTCTTTTGTTCTGTTTTTCCGTGCGAGATAGCGGGTGCAAGTCCATAATAGGGTTTAGCCAAATTGAGAATAACAATTCTCAATTTAAACACCTAAATACAAATCAGCATGCTGATTTCTTATACAAAATGTGTCTTTGTGAGGTTTTTTTGTAACTAAAGAGCTTTGGCCCTAAAACAAAAAAACCACCCGAAGGTGGTCTTTATACAATCCAGGAGGAGGATTAGTGTCCACCACCATTAATTGCTTTGGTCATATCTTCAACCACTTTTTTCGCATCACCAAAGATCATCATGGTTTTTTCATTGTAGAACAAGTCATTGTCTAAGCCCGCATAACCTGTTGCCATAGAACGTTTGATCACCATGATGGTACGTGCTTTATGTGCTTCAAGAATTGGCATGCCGTAGATTGGAGATGTCGGATCATCTTTCGCCGCAGGGTTAACCACGTCGTTTGCACCAATTACCAGTACTACATCTGTTGCAGGGAAATCTGAGTTGATCTCATCCATTTCTAAGATGTCTTCATACGCAACATCTGCTTCTGCTAACAATACGTTCATGTGACCCGGCATACGACCAGCCACTGGGTGAATCGCGAAGCGAACTTTTACGCCCTGCTCTTTTAAGATTTCACACAATTCTTTAACTGCATTTTGTGCACGACCTTGCGCCATACCATAACCCGGCACGATCACAACGCTGTCTGCATTTGACATCAAGAAGCCTGCGTCATCTGCTGAACCAGAACGGTGATTACGCTGTGCTTGTTCACCTTTGTTCGCAGAAGCCACTGCTGCACCGCCCATCGCACCACCAAACAAAACGTTGATGATCGAACGGTTCATCGCTTTACACATGATGTAAGACAGAATCGCACCAGAAGAACCCACCAGTGAACCTGCAACGATCAACATATTGTTTTCAAGCGTGAAACCAATACCTGCTGCTGCCCAACCAGAGAATGAGTTCAACAGTGATACCACCACTGGCATATCACCACCACCAACAGGCGCAATCCACACCCAACCGAATGCAAGTGCAAGTGCAGTCATTGCCCAAAATGCAGTCATGTTACCCGTGGTGAAGAAATACACACCACATGCCAACATTGCAAGGAAAATCAGCGCTTGTACAGGTTTAACCCATGCACCAGAAATGGTTTTTGCCCATTTTTTTGCAGCCAATTTACCATAAGCAAATACAGACGCTGTAAAGGTAATCGCACCAACGAAACAACCCACGAACAATTCAAACAAATGAACCTTGCTCATGTGGGCATGTTGTACACCCGCAGCAGTTAATGCAGCTTCATTTTGTGCAAATAAAGCAGTGAGTTGGTTATTGTGTAGAATTGCAGCAATCGCAATCAATACCGCAGCCAAGCCCACCAAAGAGTGCATCAATGCAACCGTTTCAGGCATTTGTGTCATAGGTACAGTACGTGCACGGGCAATACCCACAAGTGCACCCAGTACCATTGCCCCGCCAATCATCCAAATCACTGGATGATCTGCCACAAAGAAAGTAGTGATCACCGCAATCGCCATTGCGATCATGCCGTAACGGTTACCTTGAATGGCAGTTTTAGGACCTGACAAACCACGTAAAGTTAGGATAAAGAGGACAGCACCAATCAGGTAGAACCAATCCGCATAGTCTCGAATGAATTCCATATATTAGCCCTCTTTTTTCTTTTGCTTTGGCTTGAACATTTCAAGCATACGCGCTGTTACTGCGAAGCCACCAAAAATGTTGATACTTGCTAAGAACACCGCAATCGCACCTAAGATGCTCACCACGTTAACGCTTTGGAATGCGACATTGGCATCAACTCCAATCGCAGGTAAACCTACAGTTTGGATCATCGCCCCCACAATAATGATGGATGACAAAGCATTGGTTACTGCCATAAGTGGTGTATGTAATGCTGGCGTTACGCCCCACACCACGTAGTACCCTACAAAGATGGCAAGGACGAAAATTGTAATTGTTTCAACCATGATCTATCTCCTTAACCACGCTTGAGCAGTACTTGACCGCCATGAGTTACTAGAAGGGCTTTTTGAATTTCTTCTTCAGGGTTGAGTGCAAAGTTTTTCTCAGCATCAAACAAGGTGTCAAGGAAATTCAATACATTACGTGCATACAAAGCAGACGCTTCTGTTGCAACTGTAGATGGAATATTTGGAATACCTAAAATGGTCACACCATTATCAGTGACAACATTTTCACCATTCTTCGAACCTTCAACGTTACCACCCGTTTCAACCGCCATATCAAGGATGATTGAACCTGGTTTCATTTTGGCAACAGTTTCTGCTTTGATTAAGCGTGGTGCGTCACGACCTGGTAATAGTGCAGTAGTAATCACGATGTCGGCATTCGACACAGCTTTATCTACAATGATGGCTTGATCACGGATATAGTCTTCACCCGGCATCCAACCATAACCATTTTTCGCAGCATCGGCTGCTTTTTGTTGTTCTTCTGCTGACATCGGTACGTCTAACCATTTGCCACCTAAAGACTCAACTTGGTCCTTCGCTGTTGGACGTAAGTCCGTTGCTTCAACCACAGCACCCAAACGTTTTGCAGTTGCAATCGCTTGTAATCCTGCAACGCCGACTCCCATGATCACCACACGTGCAGGTTTTACTGTACCTGCAGCCGTCATCAACATAGGGAACATACGTTGGTATTCAGCAGCAGCCAAAAGCACTGACTTATAACCCGCCAAGTTCGCTTGTGAGGACAACACGTCCATGTTCTGTGCACGAGACAAAGTACGTGGCAATAGCTCTAAAGCAAATGCAGACACGTTTTGCGATGCAAATTGATCAAGTTCAGTGTTGCGGTGCGGATCAAACATGGCAATAACCGATGTATTTGGCGCAAGCTTTTGAATCTCAGCACCCTGAGGGGCACGTACTTTCAAAACGATTTGGCTACCGGTATAGGCATCATCTGTAAGCGTGGCACCAACTTGTTCATAGGCACTGTCAATATAAGCAGCTTTTACACCTGCTCTACGTTCAATGACTACACTGTGACCAGCATTGATCAATTTTTTTACCGTTTCTGGCGTTGCGGCTACACGATTTTCACCAACAACCGTTTCGGCTGGAATTCCGATCTGCATGAGCGTCCCTCAAGCTAATTTTTCTTAAAGTAAACATCACGAGTTAGGCGATGTTTCCCCCAGGATGTTCTTATGAATTTTTGGATTCTAATGAAACTTTTTTAAAATACCACCCACTATTTATTTAATAAATACCCACATACTGAACTCGTGATTCATAAAAAATATTGTGTGATATATCGTTTATTTGCTGAAAATGACATTCAAAATTGATTTATTTCTATTCAGCACTTTCCCCTCATCGCCATTTAGCATAAAAATCGCACTTTTTTTGTACAAGACTGAGTGCTTTAATTCTTCCCTATTGATCTTTTTGACCAATTCACAAATTTAAAGCATCACATTCACATAAAACAAAACCTATCATTCATAGACCTTTTCCACATCTTGTCATGCAAACTTTGCAGACATTGACCCAAGTGACAGTTTCACGGCAATGACTCTGGCTTCAAATTGAATAACATCTATGTTGAATAGATCAAAAATACCCATACCCCAATTTCAGTCAGATGAAAAAGTGTATTTGAAAATGATTCTGTAAAAACCCTAAACAAAATTTGTCCTGTTCAATCTGATTTCAAGCTAGAGTTGACTAACAAAAAACTTTTTTCAATATTTTATGGAGTGATAGTAAAGCCAATTGTGAGTCTGTACTTAAACCTAAATGCACCATAATCGACCACAAAAGCATCTACAAGGTCAATATTTCAACAATTTGATTTGGCTGTTTGCTGATGATTCTGATGAAGAATGATGGAATGCAACAATTACTCACAATTTTTCCCCATCAATTCAGAATTTTTTTCATTTTTCTCGGTGTTTTTTGACAGAAAATTAGAAATATCACTTTTTTTTGATTATATCTCAGTAAAGCATATCAAAAGAACATAAGAATGCGAGGTTATTACTCAGCCCTATAGCGATCCACTCGTACTTTATTTTCTGCACCATTTTTATGCTTTTAACCTCGCTTCGTATACAATTTCCCAAACGCTACATCATGATCATTCAACAGTGATGTTGTCGTTGTTTGCTCCTACCTCCCCCAATCAAAGGCTTACTATGAATACTTCCTTCGACATCAGTCGAGATAAATCACTGCTTTGGCTCATGGCAATTGTGTGTGGTTTATGTGCAGGGGCAAACTATTATTGCCAGCCTTTGATTTCATCAATACAACAAAGCCTTCAAGTTCCAGAAGAACAAGTCGCTTTAACAGTAACGTTTGCACAAGTGTCTTATGCTCTAGGTTTGCTATTTATTGTGCCTTTAGGTGATATGCTCAATAAAGCCAAGCTTATTCCACTCCTGATGTTTGGTGCATCTGTAGGGCTTTTTATTTGTGCAATATCGACCAACTTAGCGATGCTCTGGATCGGGACAATTATTACAGGGTTATTCTCTGTCGCAGCTCAAGTGCTGATTCCTTTAGCTGCGATGGCAGTCAAACCTGAACGTACTGGCGAAGTGGTTGGTTTTCTCATGAGTGGATTACTGGTCGGCATCTTACTGTCTACCAGTGTGGCAGGCTTACTTTCTGATCTATGGCACTGGAAGATGATTTACATCCTCAGTGGCATTGCCATGTTTGTTCTAGCTTTCATTATGAAAGGAAAGTTGCCGCAACTACCAAAATTTAAAATCACTTATTTCACAATTTTTAAGTCCATGGGAAGCCTACTGAAACAAGAGCCACGCTTGGTGTTTCGTTCAATGACTGGTGGATTTGCTTTTGCTGCCATGAGTATGCTGTTTTCAACCATTGCCCTGCTGCTAACCTCTAAGCCATTCGAACTCTCCGATGTATGGGTGGGTATAGTGACCCTTGTTGGCGTTTTTGGGGCACTCTCGACTCAGTTCATTGGGAAATGGGCAGATCGTGGTTATACCCTAGTCCTGACTTGGGCAGGCTGCGCCATTTTAGCCTTGAGTTGGGTGTTTTTATATTTGGGTGCCAGTTCATTACTCAGCTATGTCCTAGGCTATGCACTAATTAACCTTGGTTTAGCCACCACACATAGTTGTAATCAAAACGTGATTTTCCGTTTACGTCCCGATGCAAAGTCTCGGGTGAACTCAATCTATATGACTTTATATTTTATTGGTGGGGCGTGTGGTTCTGCGCTGGGCGTGTATGCATGGCATCATGGTGGCTGGAGCAGCACCTGTCTGGTCGGAATTTCATTGGTCATCTTGGCCAGTGTCTTTGCACTGATTGACACACTATATAGTAGAAAATATGGTATTGCCTAATACCGATAATCAGACAGCTTGCTTTAAAACTGTCTGATTTTTTATTCGTAAATTAGCTGACCTGTGCCACTGGATAATAGGGTTTCCCGTTATCTAGAGCATCTGCATTTTCCAGTAAAATATAAATCAAAGCAGGCAATAACGCGGATAAAACAAGACATGCGTCTTGGAGTTGCTCTCGGTTTAACGCGCTTTTATAGGAGCAACCACCCTGCATGAACTGATCGTTCAACGTGCATAAACGGCTAAATAAGATCAACAAAATATCTTCTGTATGTTTATTCTCTATGGCTTCTGTGACTTTCTTCTTCTCGTGTCCTCGTTGAGCTTTATACGCCTCTAGGCTAATTGCCTGATTTTGATAGTCCCAATAACTTTGCATACTATACGAACTGTTCAATAGGCGATAAATAGGCTGACTCGACCTCTCCAATAAAATTATCTCAAATTTGTGCTCAACATCATGCTGAAGCATTGTCTGTAAGAACTGGCTCAGATGCTGTTGGTTTTGAAGGTGTTCTAATTCTTGGGCATACAAAGCATGAAAAGAAATCCATAGCGTGATGAACTTTAAATCAAGATCATCATCCAATTGTATGGCTTTTTTAAACCAGCTTAGTCCACGATGAATTCTTAAATTAAAGGCATCAGAATGCACTGCTTTTTTATCCTTAAAGACTTGCTCAAGTACAAACATATTTCCTCCATTTTTTATTGTTATCGTCTATTTACCATAATCAATTTGAAGTCGAGGCTCAATCAAAAACAAAGATTGATGCGTTCAATAAAAATAGGTTGAAAAAAATGATGCCATATTAATAAAAAAGGCAACTCAGAAAACTGAGCTGCCTTATTCATACAGAATGCTTTTATTTTTTCGTTGCCTGCATATTTTTAATCAGCTCACTAAAATCGAGTGTTGCTGCTTTTTGTACAGGAGGATAATCCATCAAGGATTTAATATGTGATCCAATCAAAGCCTGCAAAGGTTCAGAAATCCATTGTTTACTTTGGATAATTTCAGAACGGTCTCTTACACTATCAAAGGACTCAAATGGGTCTTGACGGAGATTGTACATGATGGGGAATTTTTGCTTTTGATAACTATCATAATAATTTTCACTGGTTTCAAAGTGAACTTTCCACTGCTTAATTCGAACAGCTCGCAGTGTTGATTCATGATAATAAAGAAAATTATTGCGTTTGCTTTCCACTGATTTCCCTGTCCAGTAATCTAAATTATTCACCCCATCAATATATTGCTTACGATTGTTTTTCATATCTTCGACAACATTTGGATTACCTGCAATCGTTGCCAATGTCGTGAAAAGATCCATGTTGGCTTGAATACCCGTTCTCACCTGCCCTGCAGGAATATGTCCCGGCCAGCGTACCATTGTCGGAACACGTACCCCACCTTCATAGGTCGTCATTTTTTCACCACGAAATGGTGTCGTACCACCATGATTTTTTGCGCTGTGTTCAGGGCCATTATCCGTGGTATACACAATAATGGTATTGTCCAACACGCCCATTTTCTTCATATCATCCAACAATTGACCGACTTGCATATCGTGCTCAATCATCCCGCTGCCATACAAATCATCTTCTGAGGTTGCTTTTGCAGCCAAATAGCGATGAGACGCACGTAAATGCGTATACATGTGCATGCGACTTGGATTCAGCCAAACAAAAAATGGCTTATCCAATTTTTTACTGCGTTTCATGAAGTCAACACTGGCTGTAATAAACTCATCGTCTACTGTTTCCATGCGTTTGCGCGTCAATGCCCCTGTATCTTCACATTTTTGCTTCCCCATTTTTCCAAAACGAGAATCTGTAGTTTCATCATCTGTTGAAGAGGCATAGCAGTGTAAAACACCGCGTGTGCCATATTTTTTATGAAATTCTGGATCTTTGGGATAATCAAATTGTTCTGGTTCTTCTTCGGTATTTAAGTGATATAAATTACCAAAGAACTCATCAAAACCATGCACAGTCGGTAAGTGTTCATTACGATCGCCCAAGTGGTTTTTCCCAAACTGACCACTCATATAACCCAAAGGTTTAAGCACTTCTGCCAAGGTTGGGGTCGCAGCTTGAATACCTAGTGGAGAACCTGGACGTCCTACTGTGGTCATGCCTGAACGAATTGGATATTGCCCCGTAATAAATGCTGCACGTCCCGCTGTTGAACTGGGTTGCGCATAATGATCGGTGAACATGATGCCTTCTTTGGCAATTCGATCAATATTGGGCGTGTTATAGCCCATAACGCCATGACTATATGCACTAACATTTGTGAAACCTACGTCATCAGACATAATCACCAAAATATTCGGTGGCTTTGCCATTAGACTCGTTGAAAGTAGTGCTCCACCCAGTACAGCGATTGAACTCGAAATCCTTTTTTTGTGCATATTCTTTTTCCTTTTATAACATTTTGAAAATTTGTCTTTCGCCTGAGCAACATTGACAAAATTCGAGATAAACCCGTTTATTTAAAAGACTATTTTTAGTCTTTATTCGCAGCAAATTTCTTTAGGGTTTAAGCTGTTTCATAATTTCACTTTTGGATAAAAGTGCAGTATGAAAAAAGCGCTTTAAGCCAGAACACAGATAATGTAAACCTGCTTCTCCATCGGGTGTTTTCAAAAAGCGATCTTTGGGACAGTCACCCCAGCAATATTGTAAATAGGGGCATTGGCGACAGTATTGAGGCAAGCTATTCGACTTCGCATAAGCAAACTTTTTCTGTTCTTCTGAAAAGACTAGATCGCCTTGATGTATCTCTTGAATGTTACCGAGCTTGTATTCGGGATAGACAAAATGGTCACAGGAAAAGAGATCACCGTTATGCTCGATTGCCAGTGATTTTCCGCAAATCTGACCAGAAACACATTTCTGCGCGCCATAGCCAAGCATCATGGACACTATATTTTCAAACTGGTCGACAAATACCCGTCCAAAATCTTTCTTGATCCATTCCCCCCAAACCCGTGAGAGAAAATAACCCCAGTCATCAGCAACAATAGACCAATCAGTGACAACAGAGTCGTTGGTTCCTGGTTGTGCGGCAGAGCTGCCAAGTATGGGTAAATCATCAAGATTCCAATGCCCAGGCGCAGTGCTTTGGAACTGTGCACTTTCCATTCCCGGAATAAACTGGATCATCCGTGGCTGCACCTGATCACGGATAAAACGATATACATCGTTTGGGCGTTTCGCATTGTCTCGATTCACGACACACAGTGCGTTAAATGGAATCTGGTAGCGATGAAGTAATTCCACGGCATGCATCACTTTGGCATGCGTAGGTTTGCCGCCTTTGTTATAGCGATGTTTGTCATGAAATTCAGCTGGGCCATCAATAGATAAACCAACCAAGAAATTGTGCTGACTCAGAAACTCACACCATGCCTCATCAAGCAAGGTGCCATTGGTTTGTATGTCATTTTCAATACATTGCTTCGGCTTCTTATATTTATTTTGTAGCTCAACCACACGCTGAAAAAATTCTAACCCCATCAGGGTAGGCTCACCACCCTGCCAGCTAAAAACCACTTCATTACCTGTTTGTGCTTCAATATATTGCTTGATATGCAACTCAAGCATCGACTCCGCCATACGTGGGGTTTTAGGTTGACGCAATAAGTCTTGTTTATGCAGATAGAAACAGTAACTACAGTCCAAGTTACATTGGGCACCGGAGGGTTTGAGCATCACATGATAACGATACGTTTGCCCTTGAAGCTGTATACTTTTTAAAGGTGGAGACTCGGCTTGAGTAGGGATAATGCGCATGCTGATTCTATCCAGATTGTAATCATTGTTTTAATTTATGTGAGAACACCCAGCCCCATAGCAAACCATGCTGACTTGGGGCTAAAAGAATAGGTTCTCGATTCGTCCATGTGATTTAAGTTTGATCGTCCACAAGAATGATACGATCTTCATCGCAATTTAAATTTCACTAAGCACAGCACCAACGCCGCCAGCATCCCCTTTGCATCTAAAACAGTTGATCCAATACACAAGGGACAGAACTTTTATAGTGAGCAATAAAATTGAATTGGCATTAACATCCATGAGAGCCATTAAGATTAAAACTTAACGATAAATTTTCCTGTATTTTCACCTTTAAATAGCTTCATTAAACCTTCAGGCAAGGACTCGAAACCTTCAACCGTATAGGTTTTATATTGGATTTTGCCTTCTGCGAGATAACGACCCAACACAGACATAGCCTCATCTGCAAAAGACGCATAATCAGTTACAATAAAACCTTGTACACGCAGGCTTTTTAAATTGATATCCACCCAACTTGGACCCTTTGCAGGCACCTCATGGTCATAATCAGCCAACACGCCACAGACGATGACACGTGCATACCGATTTAACTGATTAAAAATAATTTCTTGGATTGACCCACCCGTATTTTCATAGAAAACATCCACACCATTTGGCGCGGCAACACGAAGTTGAGCTTCAAAATCCTCCGCTTTATAGTTAAGCGCGGCATCAAAACCCAGCTCTTCAACCAACCATTTACACTTTTCATCAGAGCCAGCAACACCTACGACTCTTAGACCTTCGGCTTTCGCCAATTGCCCGACTAATGAACCGACTGAACCTGCTGCACCTGTCACCACCAAAGTTTCACCCTTTTTAGGTTTTCCAACTTTCATTAAACCTGCATAAGCGGTCAGACCTGTGAAATAAAATAAAGCCAATATGGCCTCTGCTGGTATCGAGGCATCAATCACTTGCATGTCGGCATGACCTAAAACATATTCACTCCATCCAGTGACACCAACGACATGAGTACCGACTGGAAATTGAGCATTCAAGGACTCGACTACCACGCCGACTCCGTAAGAGCGCATGACTTCGCCTATTTGTACTGGCGGTAAATAACTGTCTTCTCTTGGTTGGAGCCAGGTGCGCATAGCAGGATCAAGTGACATATGTGTCTGCTTAACGAGAAACTCACCTTCTTTTAAAGTCGGTTGTGCCAAAGTGACTAGCTCAAAAATATCTGTAGTGATATGTCCTTGCGGATATTTTGATAACGTAAAGGCTTTATAAGTCATGATCTTTCCTACCATCATCCAAATTTGCTTTAACTCACCCTTGTGCAAACATATTTTCTCCATCAATTTAAAATTCAACGGAGCAAAATAAGGACCCGCTTACACAAGGGCATCGTTGGATTCAGAAAGTTATCAAAATTTAAATGCAGAAAAACCACTCTAAAGAATGGTAATTAATCTTTTCTCAAGAAACATGAGCGCTCAACAGTACATTAAACGGCTGTACAGAATAATCATTTACAAGAAAGTAAATAAGTACAGAACAGAACTCAAGTTTCACAAAGTATAGGCAGCCCTCCACTAAACGTTGCACTTAGCAAAATGTGCGAATTTTATTTTTATGTTACTATTATATTCTGTTGGAAATTTCTGCGTGAACGTAAAGGCCTCCGCTTTACTCTTTCTTATCTCTCCAAAATTATCTCGAACATTTTTAGAACTCTTCAACGTCATCTGTTGTCGCCAATAAAAAGTTTGGCTTTGGTTTGATGGCTACTCGTTTACAGATAATTTCCTAAACATTTATTTGCATTCCATCTGCTTTAAAGTAACGAAGCCCTTTGTATAAAAAGCAGATAAACACTGATAAAGAGCCTGATTTTTAATGAATACTGACAAAACCATTGAAACCCCTCAATCTCCACGAATCAGTGTTGCACCAATGATGGATTGGACACTTAAAACAAATTTAACTAACCAAATCAAAAACTTAATTAAATAATATTCTTAGAATGGCGTAAAAATGGCGTAAATTTTCTATTAAAAATATTTACATATTTTACTAAATACTTTTAGATCGCAATTTTATTCTTTTTGTGACTCCATGATTCAAGTAAAAATAGTGCGATAGTATGAGCAGAATGAATAGCAAGTCTGGCATGTCTAGGCTGCAAATTATACGTCCGAATACCCGCTCCATGTGCAGAACTCGCATGAGTCCTTAGCGCAGAAATACCGTCGACTGTACTTAATATCCCTGATATTATTTTTAATATATCTTCATCCTTAATGGAATCTGTACTGATATTCAAATCTTTTCTAACAACTGTAAATTGATGTGGGTCTAGGATTTTAGACCATGCCTATAAGTGATAATCTACTCCCCAATAAGCATGGGAAATGCTTGTTTTTGGAGTCAATCATGACACGAAGAAAACGTCGTAATCATTCAGCAGAGTTTAAAGTTAAAGTTGCTCTCGCAGCAATTAAAGGCGATCACACACTCGCTGAACTTTCTACTCAATTCGATTTACATCAAAACCAAATCATTGATTGGAAAAATCAACTGCTTGAACAATCAGTCAATATTTTTTCAGGACCAACAGCACAACAAGAACCTGAGATTGACCTCAAAGCTCTACATGCCAAGATAGGACATCAGGCATTGCAAATTGATTTTTTAGAAGGTGCGCTCAGAAAAATAGGGCAGCTGAGCGGCAAAAAATGATCGATAAGACCCATCAACTTTCGGTACGACAACAATCACAGTTGATTCAAATCAATCGCAGTACGTTGTATTACAAGCCCAAAGAGATTTCATTAACTGATTTGAGTTTGATGCGTCTGATTGATGAAATTCATCTCGACTACCCATTTATGGGCAGTCGAATGATACGAGATATGCTACAGCGTCAAGGACATCAAATAGGTCGGCGTAAAGTTCGACGTTTAATGCGCTTGATGGGAATACATGCCTTGTATCCAAAACCCAATACCAGTAAGCCTAATCTTGCACACCGTATTTTCCCATATCTGTTGAAAAACACGGTCATAGATCACTCTAATCAAGTCTGGTGTACAGATATCACGTACATTCCTATGGCTAAAGGCTTTGTCTATCTGTGTGCAATTATAGATTGGCATAGTCGTAAAGTACTGGCTCATCGTGTATCGATCAGTATGGAAACAGACTTTTGCATAGATGCGTTGCAAGAAGCAATTGTGAAATATGGTTGTCCTGAAGTCTTTAATACAGACCAAGGCAGTCAATTCACAAGCGAGGCATTTTTGAATGAGTTAAAATTGCGAAATATCCGTATCAGTATTGATGGGAAAGGACGATGGATGGATAATGTGATGATTGAGCGTTTATGGCGCAGCGTGAAGCATGAGGAAGTCTATTTGAAGGCTTACGATACGGTTAAACAAGCGAAACAATCAATTGCTGAATATTTGGATTTTTATAACATGATACGTCCTCATTCAAGTTTGAATAAGGCAACACCGAATGAATTTTATGATCAACATTTACTAAAAGTAATGGCAGCATAATTTAAATATTTAGAGCGGATTTATCACTTATAAAACTGAATTGAGTGGTCTAATTAACGGAACCACATTAGTCTTCTTCATTTTCAAATCAATTTCTTATCCGCGATTTTGATTAATAGTTGTTTGTTTTTTTCATTTTAAGGGATGTTATCAAGTGCTACAAAATTTTTTTGAAAAGAGTAGATTTTTAGTTATTATAGTTATTATAAATTGCATAATATCTTCTATTTTTTTATATTTATCAACTATATATCTTCTAATTGATGCAATAATTTTTATTATGAAAAATATATATGCAACTAATTTTGAAGTAAAAATAGTTGTTGTTAAATTTTTAAAAATCCTCGATGTCTCGTTAATTGCTATTACATTTCATTTAATTTCAGCAGGTTTTTATAAATTATTTATTCAACAAGCTATTTTTGACAATAGTTCTTTTCTTAAGACACTATCAATTAATAAGTTTCATGATCTAAAAGTTATTATATTACATGTATCTATTATAGTTATAGTCATCTTGTTTTTAGAAGATATTGTTGTTTTTGGTGGAACTTTAGCCAACTTATATGCTGGTATTTCTTCTAGCCTAGTCATATTAGCAATAATTTTTACTTGTAAGCTATTAGATAATGATCATCACAAAGACGATGAATAACTTAAATCGCAAGGACTCATTTAGAATTACTCTTTTCATTTGAGCATTTAATCGAAGTTAAGATTAGAGATCGTCATGTATTGAGAAAAAATGTCTGATTCAAACTTCACTAAACTCAAAATTGCATCAAAGATTGCAGCTTCAAATAGAAATACTGCACTCTTTTTTTAATCAAAAAATCTGCATGCTTGGTTTTTCCATAAGAAAAAAACCAAAAAATGATCCAATATTCTTAGAAACTGCCAAAAATTTTCTAAAAAAATCCCGATCAGGATTCGGAACTTTTCTAACTCCAAATGGCTTTGGTGCACAAAGATTTAAAAAATAGAACTACCCTAAGCGACTCAAATTTAAGTGACAACTTGGGTATGAGCTCGGCCTAATTCCATAAATTTATTTAACACTGCCACACGTGCATGAATCTCATTCACCTGGCTTTGAAAACTCCGTACACTGAGTTTATCTCCCAATAATTTGATGCGATGCATCTTGGTTTCGAACAAGCTTCGGCGATGATACCCAGACCACTTTTTCCAAATTGCTCTTCCTAGGCATTTAACCGTTTTCAACAATTCATTTCTTTCTAAAGATCTCAGCTTTTTGTCTTTCCAGGGCTTCGCATTTTTTCTTGGCGGAATCACCGCATGTGCCTGTCGATCTGAAATGACTTTTCTGCAGTGTTTCGTGTCATAAGCACCATCTGTATAGACAGAATCAATCTGCTCATCAAGTGGAATTTGATCAAGTAAATCCTCGAGTACTTGTGAATCACTGACATTGTTTGTCGTGAGCTGAACGGCCCGTATTTGCAGCGTTTCAGCATCTATACCAATATGCAGTTTACGCCATTGGCGACGATATTCAGGCTGATGTTTCTTACGTTTCCATTCACCTTCACCTAAAAACTTCAAGCCAGTAGAGTCGACGAGTAGGTGGAGACCATCACGACTTTTTTGATAGCGAATTGCAATATCAATATGCTTTTGTCTTCTACAAATAGTCGAATAATCTGGCGCTGTCCAATCTAATCTACAAAGTTTAATGAGGCTCTGAACAAAGCCAGTGACCATGCGTAAAGAGAGTCGAATTAGTGATTTGATCATAAGGCAGCATTGAATAGCCGCATCAGAATAAGTTTGATTTCTACCATGTTTGCCTTTTGGTTGTGCATACCATTGAGTAGTCGGGTCAAACCAGATCAAGATATTTCCTCGATTCACCAAAGCTCGGTTGTAAGAAGACCAATTGGTTGTGCGATAGGTTTTAGGTGCGGGCTTATTCATTTGAGAATTATATTGCTAGATAAGCCTTTACAGATAGGTTTGTGCAACAAAGCCATTCATCACTAAAATCAAATGTCGAACATGATCGCCAGCTTGTACGGTAGCTTGATCGGCAACATGTACGGTGGCTCGATAAACAACTAAAATTACTCAATTTCTTTTTTAACTAACCAATACCCACGTGTTCCACCAACACGCTCAAGCCAACCTGCATCTTTTAAATGATTGAGGTGCTTTTTTACTGCCGAATTATTGATACCCAACTGTACCGCCATATCACGATAAGAAATTTTAGGATTTTGTTGAATTAAAACTAAAATCTCATTTTGTCGGTCAGTCAATATTTCAGTGTTTACCATTGAGCCACCTGAATCTTCGATTGAGCCACCTATTGAGCTACCTGAATCTTCGATTGAGCCACCTATTGAACCACCTAATGACTCAATCACAGGACGATATAACTTCACATCAAAAAAATCACCAGTTTCCAAAAATTCAGGTGTGGTTAAATGTTCTGCTTCACAGATTTGTTTTATCCGTTGCAGACCACTACCCCAATGCTCAATATAACCTAGCTCTCTAAACACACGAGCCAATACCCGATTACGAATTTCTGAACGTCCTTGCAACAAATCTGCTTCAGTTAAACCATTAGGTAATCCACCTGGAGATACAATATTGATCAAATCATCATAAACAGCAACTTTAATATTGCGTCCAAAATTACTATAGTCCCGATGAACATAAGCATTGACTAAGGCTTCACGGATGGCATTTTCTGGAATTTCCAAATAATCGTAACGCTTTAATCCACGAATTTCGGCACGCAAAGACAAATGATTTTTAATAAAAATTTCTGTTTGCTCAATTTGAGAAAACAAATCCCCTGTATATTCTTTACGATCTAAAAACACGCTCATATTTGTGCCTTTAAATCGGGCACACTGGGTCATGACATGCTCATATTTACCCAATAAAATCAATAAGCCATGACTGGCATAATGCTGCCCTTGTTCCTCTATAACCAACTTTAGGTTCAGCATTTTTTCTAAGGTAAGTGCCTTATCAGCAGCTTTAAAAGCCGTTTCCAATACTGTTAAATCTAGTTTTTCTAAAGGGTATTGATAGTTTGCTAACGAATCAAAACTCACATTGAGGCGTTGCAATTCCAGTTGTTGAATATTCTCAGGTGATGCGACACGGTTACTTGCACCTAAGCGGATATACGTACCTTGCTCACGCCCCACAGATTTAAGATAGTATGGAAATAAACTTCCCCGAGCCACTTCCACAACCAATAATTCTACGCCTGCAATATTTTCAATATAGATTTGTGCTGCCAGTTGCGGACTGCACAACTCATAAATCATTGAGGTAATTTTATCTTGCAAGTCAAAGATATCTTCTCGAATCCCAACCAACTGCCGATCATCCGAAACCCCAACAATCAACTTACCACCACTACTATTTGCAAAGGCGATTAAAGTCTTGGCGATTTGCTGGCCTTTAGGTAACTGCTGTTTAAACTCTAGCGTCTTGCTTTCGCCTTTTTGAATTTCTAGCAGTAGTGGATGTTCAGCATTCATTAGCTATCTTTCAATTCTCTTCAGTATGGATTTTCAATACGGTAATACTGGCAATAAATTAAGTAGATACCACAACAAAATTTTACCTGTACCATAATCGCTACTTTACTAGATGAAGCTCATTTTTTACAGCAAACGCCGTAGATAATGTCAGGTAAAACCAATTTGATCTATCCTACTTACTCAAGCTGCTCACTATTTTGATCAAAAACAATTTGTAAGACTTGGTACAGATACTCCACAGCAATCACTCGCATAGAGTCCAAAGCTTGCTTTGGCTGATTCACTTTAGGTACGACTACAGTTTTAAATCCGTTCTTTTGTGCTTCCTTTATACGTTCCTGTGCATTGGGTACAGACCGAATCTCGCCAGACAAACCTACTTCACCAAACACAGCCATATCGTGAGGTAAGGGTTGATTTTTTAGGCTCGATACACAAGCCAATAGAACAGCTAAATCTGACGCTGTTTCTGTAATTTTCAATCCACCCACAATATTGACATAGACATTATGTTCAAGAATATCCACGTTGGCTTGTTCTTTCATAATGGTCAACAGCAAAGTAAGGCGATTATACTCCAGTCCTAAAATAAGTTGTCTAGGTGTAGTTTTTGTTTCACTCACTAAAGCCTGTACTTCGACTAAAAATGGTCGGACCCCATTTCGACTGACCATGACAACAGAACCAGCAACTGCCTCACCATAGCGATCCAAGAAAATCGTTGCTGGATTTATAACTTCCCTTAGCCCCTGATCTGTCATCTCAAAAACACTTAATTCATTTACAGCCCCAAAGCGGTTTTTAACAGCTCTCATCATTCGATACTGTAAGTCACTTTGCCCCTCAAAATACAATACGCAATCAACCATGTGTTCCAGTACACGAGGGCCAGCCAATACACCATCTTTGGTCACATGACCAACAATAAGTAAAGACATCCCTCTTTGTTTTGCAAGTCGGGTTAAAATTGCAGCAGATTCTTTAATTTGTGATGTACTGCCTGATGCAGCAGGAATAGCCTCCGTATATAAAGTTTGAATGGAATCCAAAATCACCATAGAAGTTTTTTGTTCCGTTAATATCTCACAAATGCGTTCTACTTTCGTTTCTGCCATGACATCCAGTCTGTCCAGTGGCAAACCTAATCGTTTAGCCCGCATAGCAACTTGTGACAGTGACTCCTCCCCTGTGATATATAAAACCGATTGATTTTCTGCGATATGCGTAGCAGTTTGTAAAAGTAGCGTTGATTTGCCTATGCCAGGATCACCACCAATTAATACCACTGATCCAGTGACTAGCCCACCACCTAATACACGATCAAATTCTCCTATACCTGTTGAACACCTAAGTTCCTGACTCATCTTCACCATATTTAATTTGGTAATATGATGTTGTTGTCCTGCATAGCCAGAATGACTTAAACCTGCTGTAGCCCGATGTTGAGCCTTTCGTTCAACTGTTGTTTTGCTGAAACTATTATATGCTCCACATTGAAGACACTCTCCAATCCACGTATCCTCCTCCTTGCCACAATCACGACATACATAAACTGTAATTTTAGCCACTGTAAAAACTCTAGTTTTTAATTACCTAAAGCACCCTATCAAGCTAAATTATCAATCTCAAGTAAGGCGGTGAAATAAGGGTAAATAATTGAGAATACATGGAAATATTCTTTTAAAAATGAATTGAAGGGTAAATGACTACAAAGAGATTCAAAATGCCGGGATTTGTTTTGTACTTAAAGTATTTCCTTCAATCGCAAGTGAACCTTTAATGGTACGGATACGATTGGCTTTCCTTAGTTTTATTTACAGTCTCACCACCTCTCTACTGTTATCTTCGCTATTGATCTCACTCCTTTATCAATATCATTTACCAAACCTGATGCACATTGATAATGTTCAGCACAAATTTTTCTAACTTCTGGATCTTCATCATTTATTAATTGAGTAGCACCCTCATAATATCGAGCACAAGCTTTGCGAATTTCTACCTCATGATCATTCACAAGTTCATCTACACAATCTATAGCCTCTAAACAAGCCAATCGAACACTCATATCATGATCATTAACTAGCTCTTTGGCAAAATCTTCATCAACTGCAATACATGCCTTCCGAACTTCTGGATCACGGTCTTGAATCAAGATAGCTGCAGTATGGTAATTATTTAATTCTTTTAAAGCATTTAACTTTAGCTCTGTGTTCTGACTTTCCAAAATCATGAATTGAGCATGCTCTGCTATGGTATCATCTTCATCAGTCATCAATTGAATTGCACAACTTTCATAAAGTTGAACACAAGCTGATTTCACCCACCAATCATCTAAATGATTATCTAAAATTTGTAAGGCTAGACGTTCATCAATACGGCACAGCTCAACCAATTCCTCTGAATCTAAACAGCACCAATCATCATCTTCCAAAAGCCGCTGAATACTTATTTCAACAAGATCTTCATCTTCACTATGCACTAATTTTAAAGCACATAATCTCCAACTTTCAGCGCACTTTTGTTTGATCCATTTGTTCTCTAACTCTACACAAATATCAGCAAAATTATCATCTGTAGCAATTTCATTTTCTAAAATTTCTCTAGCCCTTTCTTTCTCTTCTAGTACATCTGAATCAATTCCCGTTAAGGAAACTGTTTGTAATATATCTGGTTCCCACTCAGCATCATTCATCAATATCAGAGGATGACATAACTCCCAATCTAGACATGCTTGACGTACTTTATAGCTATCATCTGCAAATAAATACTTAGCACAAGACTCCCATTTTTCTGCACATGCCGCACGAACAGTAGCATCGCCATCTGCGATAAGTTTTAAGGCTAAAAACTCATAATGCACAGCACATAACTGTCTAATTTCAGCATCTTCATCATGAATTAAGGTTTGTGCAAAGAACTCACTTTTTTCAATACATCGTTTTTTAATATCTTTATCAAAGTACGAAAGGTATTTATTTGCTGTCACTGGATCAGTCAGTAAGGCATCTACTTGAGCATCAATATTCTGCATATCCATTATCTACTCAAAGGCCAGTATAAAAAGTCTGAATAAATTTTCTCGTCCTATCCCACAACTGATTAAATACACTCTCCCGCTCAAACAGCTTAACCTTATAGTTTGGTAAGTCTTTTAGTTCTTCCTTCCGTGGTAAACGCTTCGTGAATTCATAGTTATCTAAAACCGTTTTCATCGCTTCTGGTTTCAGGTTTTCTTCTTTACAAAGATGCTGATAGGCTTGTTCTTTTTCTGCATCCCAGAACTGAGCAAAAGCCACTTGTACGCTTTGCCCGTTGATCATTTTTGGCATATTTTCTTCGATGAATTTTTGAATCAAATCTTGCTTATCATGCAAGCTAATATCACTACCAATCAGATCATGGACTTGAGCTTCGTATTTCTTACGCTGCTCATCTGTTTCAGCATTCACTGCCATCTGTAGCAGTGTCAGGATATAACCCACATTAATGCGGTCACTGTGCAGTAGGTCCAATTGGAAATCGACATCATCCAGCACCGAGACTTTTTCTTTTTTAGTGGCTTTACGAGTTGCTCGACATAGATCTGCATATTTCGAAGCGAAATTAGCAAAGTGTTGTTTATCTAAAACAGTCTGATCTTGGTCATATTCCACAAAAGTTTGCAGTTGTGCGTTGTAACGCATGACCTCGCGGAATGCCTTGATGAATTCCAGTTGCTGATCTTCAGTCAGCAAATCATCCACGGCTTGATAGTCGGGGGTAATGTTCAGTAATTTTTCGACTGCATCCGCATAATCCTGTTGAATTTCTTCAAAGCTCGGTACCAGTACTGTCTTTCTTGCTTCCTTATTAGAAAACAGGGCCAAGGCTTCATCCGTAGCACGTTTCAGATTGCGGAAGCTAATGATGTTTCCGAAAGGCTTTTTGTCATTGTACACACGATTGGTACGTGAGAAAGCCTGAATCAGACCATGGTATTTAAGGTTCTTGTCCACATACAGCGTATTTAGGGGCTTTGAATCAAAGCCCGTCAGGAACATATTAACCACTAATAGAATATCAATCTGCTTTTTCTTGACTCGATCTGCAATATCTCGATAGTAGGCATAGAAGCCGTCACCAGAATTGTAGTTAGTACCAAACTGGGCATTATAATTAGCAATGTAACGTTCTAGTTTGTCGCGGCTAGACTGGTTAATTTGTGTTGGGGTGTCTGTAGATTCTTCATGAATCAAACCATTCTGATCTACAGTATCGACTGCTTCATTAGCACCGTAGGAGAAAATTGTAGCAATGGTCAGTGGCTTAAACAGCCGACCTTGGGCTTCATCCTGTTGTTGCTTTTCAGCTTGGACTTTCTCAAACAAATCGTAGTACTGGGTCAAGGTATCGACTGAACTAACACAGAACATCGCCGTGAATTCACGACTCTTGGTTTTGGTGTCATGTGTCTCAACGATATAACGTGCAATCATTTCCAGTCGTTGCGGATTGTCGTATAGCTCTTGGGTGTCAATCCCCTCAACATCATCATCACAATCAAGATTGTTCTGCATCCCTTTAGCGGTATATTTGCCACGGTAATCAATTTGGAACTGCAATACATTGCGGTCACGTATCGCATCGACAATCACGTATTGATGTAAGCACTGATTGAACAGGTAATCCGTGGTCAGTTTCAAACCTGCTTTGGATTGGCTGTTTTCCTCAAAGATTGGTGTACCTGTGAAGCCAAACATCTGCGCATTGCCAAAGAACTTTTTAATGTTCTGATGCGTGTCACCAAATTGACTGCGATGGCATTCATCAAAGATGAACACCACTTTCTTGTCTTTTAGGTAATTGATGTATTCCTGATAGCGGTCATTACTGATGGCACGATTCAGCTTTTGGATGGTGGTCACAATCAGCTTGTCATGGCGTTGATCAAGCTGCTTCACCAAAGTATGCGTGCTGTCGGTACTGTCCACACTCTCTGCTTTAAAAGCATTAAATTCGCGTGAGGTTTGCGTATCGAGGTCGTTACGATCGACCACAAACAGAACTTTTTCCACATCAGGCATTTGCATGATGATCTGACTGGCTTTAAATGAAGTCAGGGTTTTAC
This sequence comes from Acinetobacter sp. SW-226, assembly GCF_055632855.1. NCBI lineage: Bacteria > Pseudomonadati > Pseudomonadota > Gammaproteobacteria > Moraxellales > Moraxellaceae > Acinetobacter > Acinetobacter sp. SW-226. The sequence continues at coordinate 3,134,196 of NZ_CM145752.1, forward strand.
CTGAACCTGTAGTGTGCCAGATATAGCCGTTCTGATCGGAGTTTTGCACATGCTCCACAATTTTCTGTACTGCATAAATCTGATAGGGACGCAGCACCATCAGGCTTTTGGTGGTTTCTAGCAGCACCATGTACTGGGTCAGCATTTGGGTCAAATGCTGCTGATTGAAAAAAGCTTCGGCAAAGTCGACAATTTCATTGATGTGTTTGTTATGGACATCCGCCCAGGGAAAGGCAAACTCGATGCCTGTGGTGCCGTTGGAGTAATAACGGGTATTGGCACCATTACTAATGACAAAAAGCTGAATAAAACCAAATAGCCCTTGCCCTGCCCAATAGGCTTCACGAATATAGCGTTGCGTTTGATTAAAGGCTTCGGCGATTTCCATGCCGCGTTTTTTCAGCTCGATCTGCACTAAAGGCAAACCATTGACCAGTAAAGTCACATCAAAACGGCTGGTTCTGCCATTATAGTCGCGGTGGTCGATGGTGATTTGATTGGTCACCTGATAGATGTTCTTGCTTGGGTCATCTGAAAGGAAAAAAATATGTTTGCTAGTGCCGTCATCAAATTTGACAGGGAACAGATCACGCAGATTCTTGGCGCGTTCAAACACTGTGCCCGTGTTCAAAAAACTGATGACCTGCTTCCACTCAGTATCTGACAATGCTGTAAGTCCGTTAGCACGTTCAATTTGTGTTTTGAGATTAGACAGTAGTTGGCGTTCATCCTTGATGGTAACGGTTGCATAGCCCAGTCCTTGCAGTTGTGCAATCAGTTCATTTTCAAATTGATATTCGCTTTGTACTGTCATTTCACCCTCTACTCTCTAAATTCTTATTCGCTTTATATTCAATATACTGATTTACCTTAAAGTTTTTTCAATCACATCTAACAAACTTGCTTTCTCCAGAATTAAATCTCGAATCGCTTCAAAATTATTTTCAGGTGCTCGCCAATAGATACATAACCAGCGTTCAGCACCACCTTTATATTTTTCAATTTTCCAGTTGAGGTAGCGTGAATCATCGTTGCATTTCAAAATAGAAAATACTTGCTCCTCTAATGCTTCTGGTAAATTCAGAATATAAGTATTCACCCCAAAGATTGTCTCGCCATGATTTTCATAAATATATAAAGTGTTATTTGTCAGGTTATTCCACGCATCGTTATAAAAACGAATCCCTCCCCATGATTCATATTTGTTTCTAGAGATATAACCATCAATGGATTGATTAAGAAGCTGACTGATACTATCGACAACTTCTTGAATAGTATTAGTTTTCAGCTTTTGCAACTCTTGTATTTCTTGATAATGATCAAAAATAAATTGGATACGGTTCATATCTAGATTCTGGGTACGATAATAACTTTCAAGATGCAGCAAAAACTCACGAGCAAACAAATTCCATTTATTCATGGGATTCGTCATCATTTGTTCTGCAAGGTAAGGTCGGACAGCATTCACCAATTCTTGGTAGGAAATACCGAACCAATTTTGGGCTTCACTTTTACCAGAGATGCTGAGTATCAAGCCAAGGATAGCTTTGCCTTTTGAGCGTGTTTGAGCATATTTCACATAGTCATCAAATGGATTGTTTTGATGATGGTAAATTTTAGCTTCCAGTAAAATGAGATGTGTATCGGTATCAATCATTAGGTCGATACGATTGCTGTTATGTGTAACGCATTCTCGCTCCAAGTTTTCCACTTGACCTAAACTAGAATTCTCTAGGGCGCTCATTCCTACAACAACATCACTAAAGCCTTTCCAGAACACCTCTCCCAACTCATGGGATTCTTGAGGGTTTAAGAAAAATTCAAGCAATTCAGTGGTGGGATTTTCGTAATGGCTACGAATCGCAGTATCGAAAAAAGTTTTTTCTCGCGGAATCGCTTTAAACTTTTTTGCAGAATCTAAAAGTTGTGTGAAATGTTCAAAAGGTGAAGTTGCTAAATTCATTATGCCCCCTATACAAACATCTGATGTAACAAGCTTTTCCCATGTTAGGAACTACAATCAGTAATTTCATTATTTATAATCCACAGACTTAACAACACAAAGAACTTTAGTCGTGTGATGGGCAGTATGTGATCTAAATAATTCACTACATTTAATTTTTACCGACTGCCCTTCTTTCTTAAACAGTGAAGAATAACGTGGATCATTATCCACCAATTGAATAAGTTTAGTTTTGACTAAACCTTCTTCACCATCGACATTGACTTGCCGATCTAAAGCCAATGCAATTTGATTACCGCCAAAAGCTTCTTGATTAGGATGTAAGCTTTTAATTCGCAGTAATTTCCCTGTTAATGTTGCTGGTTGATCGTAATAAAATGTTTGTGCTTGGCTTAATATAGGCATTAAGGCAAGCACAGCAATTAAAAGTTTTTTCATATTCCCCTATCTCTTTTCAATTTTTAACTATTTGAATCACTTATATTCTTTCTTTATTGCATTAAAGTGGAATAATTTTGAGTAATTGACTTTACGGATCTGATCATAATCCTCAGTCGGTTTTTCTCCCTGATAAGTCACTTTCAGTGGGAAATAAGCAGCTCCATTATTAATCACGTCTAAGCTACTGTCATAGCTATAATACAGTGGTGAATCTTCTTCATAACTTCCCCCGTTATCGGCTCCAGCATCCGCTACACCATAACTATTGATAAAGTCATTTTCAGGGAGGTGCAACGCTTCCCACCACAGTTCTGTCGTTCCTGTGCTGGTGTACCCGTTTTGGAAGATACTTCCAACCAAGTTCTTACCCAAAGGCTTTAAGTTCTTAGCAATTTCTTCCAGATCAAGCCCCACACGCCCCCAGCTACCAGAAAATTCAGCATCTTTGGCACTTCGGCTGACCAGTTGATACTGACCATTATGTAGTTTTTTAAAGCTAAACAAGTCTGCTGTTCCTGCACAAGCATGGCAAGACACCACATTACCTTCACTACCGACCTGTATCTTTTCAATCATGACTAGATAACGCGATTCCTTGGCATTATTTTTATATTCAATTACTGGATGCATGAGCGCGACAGTCGTATTTTCATCTTCATCCGCTTGTCCCAAAGTAATATGTGGCATTTTACTCAGCTCTTCGTCATCGACATAGCCACGGCTCATCTGACCAGTATAAAACTGGCGCATGATGTTCTTAAAGCTCAGGCTATCCAGTTGTACCTGTGCCATTTGCAGCGCTGAAAATTGTGAATTAGCCATAGCTATTGGTGCAGCAAACAAAGCGCTGCTGCTTAATAGCAGGCTGATCAATAGTTTTTTCATTTGTACCCCCCGATAGAAAATGTGAAAAAGCCAGATTCAAAAGTAAATCTGGCAAAAGACTTAAACAAACATCTGCTGTAACAAGCCTTTTTTCCACTGTTTGGCTTGTTCAATTTGCTGTGCCACCACTTCAATTTTTTGGTCAATGGCAGATAAGAAATTAGCGATTTTAGTTTGTTCACTCACTGAAGGATAAAATACTGTTATTTTATCCATGTCTTGTTTCCCAAAGTTAGCCTGTGCAGATTGATTTGCTAATTGAGAAAATCTTCCAAAAACTAAATCTGATGTTAAAAGATATTTTAAGAAAGGTTTTATCAATAAATTTTCATTCAAAGGGATAAATTTACCAACACGATAGTTTTGCAATAGAATAAAGGGTTTGTTTTTCACCTCTATAATTCTTCCGATATAACCTGTCAAAGACATCAAAATATCACCATTCTGAATTTCAAATTTTTTGAAATCCTCACGTCGATTCTCATTGATATAAGTTAAATTGGCTAAATCTAAATTATTGCCTATGACATTCCCGATTTTAATTACTGCGATACCCTTAGAGGTGAAATCTGAAGTCCGGAATTGATATCCATGAAATAAATTCACAATATCACTTAAAATAGTTTCCTCCCACGCCCCAAACTCACTACCATCATCCGCTTTAAAACGAATTTCCTGACTAAACAACTTTTGCATCATGCCTTGTTTATATTGGTTCAGCAGTTCATGTTTTTGCGTCAGTTGGCTGATCTTTTCATCCACGTTCGATAGAAAAGAAGCGATTTTGGTTTGTTCTGTAAATTCGGGGATAAAAATATTAACTTTTTTTATCATTCCTCCAGTTACAAGGGGTTGTCCTGTCCCAAATACAAGTCTATTCAGATTAAATTTTATCAGTAGTTCTCGTAAATAATCTAAACTCGTATCATCTGATACAGTGAGTCTCAGAGTGTTATCTGATACAGAATATTTTCCATCTATTTGATATAAAGATCCTGCATTCGCACCAACACGTGCAATTAAAATTGATTTTCCTTCATAGTCAAAAATATCTTTATAACCAATCACACCTGTTGAACCATAAAAAGGGAATTCTCCAGTATCGCCTTTCTCTTCCGATTTTCCTGACTGAATAGAAAACCCTTTCAGTTTCTCAAAAGTTGTATTTGTATAGTCTGCATCAAACTCTTTAAATCGTAACTTAGGCACAGCCATTACTTCACCTCCGCAAACGGTGAAGCAATACCTAGCTCTTTGCAGAAATCCGCAATGATGGCATCGGTCTTTTGGCTGTCTTGTTCCAAAGCTTGAAGCTGTTTTGCAATCGCATCTAAATCAATCTCGGCTTCCGCCTCAAAGGTATCCACATAACGCGGAATGTTCAGGTTGTAATCGTTATCTTTGACTTGTTGTAAGGTCGCGACATGCGCATATTTTTCAATGTCCTGACGGTTTTCAACGGCCGCAACAATATTGTCCAAATGCTCAGGCAACAGCTTGTTTTGATTCTTCTGTTTTTCAAACTCATTGCTGGCGTCAATAAACAGAATGTTGCCTGTATGCTGACGGTTTTCTTCAACACCAAAATACAGGTCGGAATAGACGTGCCATAGAAAATATTGGCAGGTAAACCAATAATCGTATCCACCACATTCATCTGCTCAATCAAATACTGACGAATCACGCCCTCACTGGATCCACGGAACAATACGCCATGCGGCAACACCACCGCCATGGTGCCATTGTCATCCAGTTGATACAGCATGTGCTGTACAAACGCCATATCGGCTTTAGAACTTGGCGCCAGTTTGCCATACGCGGCAAAGCGTTCATCTTGTAAAAATAACGGATCGGCAGACCATTTTGCAGAAAATGGCGGATTCGCCACCACCGCATCAAACTTTTTATCTAAATGCTGCGGACGGGTTAAAGTATTTTCCTGCTTGATGTCGAACTTGGCAAAATGCACGTCATGCAGAATCATGTTCATGCGTGCCAAGTTGTAAGTAGTACGGTTCATTTCCTGACCATAAATCATGTCAACATCTTTGACTTCACGTTTTACCCGTAGCAATAACGAACCTGAACCGCAAGTCGGGTCATAGACTGAACGTAAACGGTCTTTGCCTTGGGTGACAATCTTCGCCAGTAAAGTTGATACCGTTTGCGGGGTATAGAATTCCCCCGCTTTTTTGCCCGCGCCTGAGGCAAACTCACCAATCAGGTACTCGTAAGCATCGCCCAGTACATCGGCTTCGGTATTGGAAATATCAAAATCAATATCATCTAAATGACTCAGGACTTTCGCCACCAGTGCATTACGGTCACTGGCATTATTGCCAAGCTTGGTCGAGTTTAGATCTAAATCTTCAAACAGGTTGGCAAAGTCATCGGCAGAGTCGGTGCCTAACGTGCTTTGTTCAATCGATTTTAAGGTTGCAGTTAAATCATCCAAAATGAATTCGCCCTGACGACCACGCTCGGCTAAGGTATGGAATAGCTGTTTTGGTGTGAGCGCATAACCCACTTCGGCAATGGCATTCTTTTTAATTTCTTCGATGTAGGGCACATGCTCAGCATTATTTTCATCTAATTCTAAAAAGCTGACGTCTTCACCATTGAGCAATTCGTTGGCAAAGTTCACCGATTTTTCTGATAAATATTTAAAGAAAATAAAACCCAGTATGTAATCACGGAATTCATCGGCGCCCATGGTGCCACGCAAAGTATTGGCAATATTCCAAAGTTGTTTTTGTAATTGTTGCAGTTGTACTTGGGTCATTGTTATTGAAGTCCGAAGAAAAGTATAAAACGTGAATAGTTTACCGAAAATTAAAGTTTTTTCAGCAAAATTGGAAATAGAAAGACAAAATTTGTCGCACTAAATTTAACAGTACAGTCAATCGTAGCCAACTTAAAGATGCGTGTACCATTCTTTTGACCATTATCCCTGAAATGCTACAGGTCTACCTACGGACAAAAAAATAAGGGAATTTTCTCCCTTATTTTTTATATTAATATATTTCAATAATTTGAATTAACTTATCGCTTTAACACTCTGCCTAAGTCCCTTTTGAATCTGCATGGCACTGTCTACGGTTTGACAGGTATTTGCTGCATGATCAGGCTGTGTATCAACAGCATTTTGCTGATCACTATAAAACTCCTCCACAATATCCAGCCCCTCCTCACCCCCCACCTCAAAGCTGGCATTGCCATAACCTTGCCGTGCCACATGATCTAAAGCCTCCTGATAAAACCCTGCTGCCTTGCTCTGTTCATCTATCTGTTTGGCTGAGCTAATTGCCTCCTGCAAATTGACACCATCACGTAAAGTTAAGTCCACGTAATAGATCGGAGTACGGTAACTTTGCGTGGTACTTTTTCCTCGTAAGGTCAATTGCAATGGCAGACATGAAAGTAAGTCACCCGATGCCGCATGGTAATAACTAAGTCGTGCTGCCAATGTCCGAATACTGTTAAAGCCTGTGGTTCTAAAGATGAATGTACCAAACTCATCTGATTCATCCAGATTGACATACAGCCTGCCATAAGGTTTACAGAGTCCGCCTTGTGCCAATGGGCATAAATCAGGTGACAGACATGGATGCTGCTCAATGCCATTCTGTCCAAGTCGCTGACAGGTTTCTCCATTGCCTGAGCAGATTAAGCGTCCTGTTTGTCGGTCGAATAAACTGTACTCGGCTCTAAGGTTGAGCTCAGGGTCATTAAAAATCATTCGTACAGGTATGGTTCTGAGTTTCTGGTTTTGTGCCTTGGCACGTAATTGCTCGTCCAGTGGATGTTTGACCCATCCCTCTTTCCCTTGGATTTGGCTGGTAATGGTAAACTGGTCATCCTTTTCAGGCAGCCGCTTGCCATTCTTTTCAACGATCTTGCCAATACTAATACGCCCCAACACAGGTGGGGTAATTGCTAAACCTTTAATCATGGTGATTATCCTTTATTGCATTTGTTTACGGATTCCCCAAATCCATTGAATGCACTGTCTCCTACACCATATTTTTAATTCTCCTGAAAAAAATGATTTCCAGTCACAGGTCATGGGAGAAATCATTGTGCGAACATAAAAAAATGCAAAGCTGCTCCACCGTCCTTTCCTTAGTATTAGGGAATAGACAAGAGGGGCGACTTTGCACAAATTCTAAATTTAGGGAAATAAAATGGTTTGATGTGGTGTGTGATGGAAATAGGTCTAAAACTTGTTTAGTCAGACGATTTAGGTTGTTGCAGAATAAATATTAAAGCGTCTGCTGCCTTGTCGGGGCTGTGGGTACTGGTTTAATAGCTCAGGCTGTGCCTGTAATAATGCCTTTTGATCCAGTACCACACTGTCCTTTGATTTTTTCCATGTCACAGTACCATTGGAAAAGATGGCTTTCTCGGCATCTTTCATGAGTGCCTGAATCCGATGTTTGAGATAGTCATACTTGGTTTGATGGTCGGTGAGTTGTTTTTCCTCATGCAGCAGATCAGTAAACAGTTGATCAACACCCTCCAACGTGGAGAAATCAACGGTCTGTAAAGGGATATGTTGTGGGTAAAGCAGTTGCAGGGCTTTGGCGGCTGATTCACTGGCATCAACACTCGGTGGTATGTCATTTTCCACATAGCTCCAGAATATGCGTTCAGAAGTCATGATTTGGTCAATCACAATTTCATTGCGTTCAACCTTAAAAATCTTGGCTTCATGTCCACAGATCAAGACACAGATATGCGCTGCCTGTTTGCCTGTGACTGCCAGTTGGTGCTGCACCTGAATAATCACATATAAAGGCACACCATCACGCCAGAGTTTGGTTCCCCATTCCCCCACAGATTTACATTCCAATATCTGTACTTCATCACAGCCAACCACGCTGTAATCCAGATTGGCTAACATAAAGTGTTTATCAGGATCAGGATGCTGTAACACCGCATTGACCTTACGCACCTTATGACCTGTCTTGTGTTGGTAATAGTTGGCAATTAAAGGCTCAAGCTGATTACCCCAATATAAGGGGGAATAACTGTTTTGGGTCGGTTGATCAGGCTGGTTCTGCATCCGACCTGTTTTAATCATCCATAACTCTAACATGCTCATGTGAGGATTAAGCCCACAGGCTGCGGCTGCATCACTGCTACCAATGCCCTGTTTGCGTACCTGTAACCATTGTTCACGGCTCATGCCTTTGGTTTTAACAAGGCGTTTGGCATGACTAGGATTAGGTTTAGCTAACGGTAAATGTGGTATGGATTTGCTGCTTTGTGGTTCAACAATATGGTTCATGAGATACTCCATGTCTGTAAAAATTAAAATTGCGGCATAAAAAAAAGCCACATCAGGGCGATGTGGCAAAAGGGAGTTTTTGGGTAGAGGGAAACACATCATTTAAGCAATGCGTATACTGCTTAGGCTAATTTGACTGGCTCTAAATCCGACCAAAGTTAGACCACCATTCTGAGTGCCTGTTCCAGTCCTCGCTGTTTAATGGCTGCACCTGTACCAAACCATGCTGAATCCAGTCGGTGATCGGTACTCATGGCTCGGCGTTCATGATCGACAAATTCGGTGATGCTACACAGCAAACCATAGGCTGTACCTTTGGCTGAACTGAGTTCTGCACCTCGTCCTTGACCATTAAACATATCCATGACTTTCGACATGGCTCGTCCATTCGGTTCGGTTTTATTGGCTGCATTGGCTTCATTTGCCACATTACGGTAGAACTGGATAATGCTGTCATCCTGTTCAGCAATACTGAGATTGGTATTGTTAAATACCGCATCAAAATAGGCTGTCGCTTCCTGTTGGGTGACTTTACGCTGACTGAGTTGCTTCATTTCATACATGTGGTCATCCCATGCACGGACTGAAATACCCAGTTGCTGTTTGACCTTTTCTGCATCAAAACGAGTGCTATGTGGAACTTTCACCACGCCTGCACTGGTACTGCCATTGCGTAAGGCAATCGCCAAGGTGTTGTTACATACAACCCGAATGGAAGTGAACTGTGCTGTCGTGGCAAGTGTGCCATCACATGCTGTTGCCAGTAGAATGTAGCCATTGCTGAAATCCTTGCCTTTTAAGGCTGTACTTTGTCCTGTACGTGCCAAAGCCCAGAATTTCTTGCCACCTTTGAGTACCCCTGCGGTTTCCAGTTCAAAGCCTGATTGCTCGGTCAGATCACGATAAAACTCAAGGATTTCTTTGGGTTGAACTTCCTGAAAGCGTTGGCTCACGACTGATAAAGGTGCATGGGTATCAGAACGGTATAAGACACGTTGTTCCTCATACGGCATAATGATGCTTTGCCCACGTTCATTCTGTGCCATATAACTCACATCGGAAGATTCAATCCGCCAATCCATGCCTGCCTGCTCTGCCCAGACTTCAATCGGTTGATTTTGCGTAAGCTGATTACCCAGACCATGCCACGGGGTTTCACCAACATACGCCATTTGTTCAAGTTGATGTGCCATGATGATTTCCTCCCATCCTTAGTTGAAATTGTGCTGGCAATTGTTGCAATGGAAATAAGCGGTAGGCTGCTGTGGTTGGGATGGTTGAACCAAACTATCAATCAAGCCACCTACCACTGCACCAGCTAGCCCACCCAATAATGGTGACATCGGTATAGGCAAGCTTTTAGAAATCATCGTACCAACTCCTGCACCAGCCATAGAACCATAAGTATTAGAACTTCTAGATGCTGATGTTGAGCGGCTAACATTTTCAGAATAACAATATGGGCATGTAATATTCATAGGATAATCCTCATTAAATGAAAAAAGGCTTACCGATGGGTAAGCCTATGTTTTTGAATGTAAGGGAAAAAGAAAATATTCAATCTTCATGTTAATGATATATATCTATGATTTTTTGGGATCAACGTTGTGACATACCAAAGGTTTTCATCTTTTTGGTGGTTTTAATCCTGAGATGTTGTTCCTTTTCAGGGCGTGCTGAATATGTCACGACTGAACGCATCTTCTTCACCTGATAAGGTAATTTACTGTAGATTACCCCAATTCCAACGACTCCATTTTCTTCATATTGCTTTAAATAGCGACGATCATGGCAATTAAAATAACGTCCTTCTCCATCTGTAATATCCTCCCATAACTCACCCATATCATTCGCAATCGTCCATGCCCCTATACGATCTCGTTCATCAAAAATAAATGTAATATGGCAATGATAGCCTTTGCTCTTACTACCTTGTTCCAAAGCCCATACCAGTAGTAATACATCATCTCCATATTTAGATCGCTTCACTTTTCTAAGGAAACGCTCCAGATCATCTTCTACTCTCTGGATATTAACATTGGGGATATAACTCAACTCAATGCTTACAACCAATAGAGCCTCATAGCTTTCAGTTAATTCAGTTAATCGCTTATCTAGTTTTTTAGTATTCAAGCTTTCGTTATAACGATGTTGTCGTCTTTCGTTTAAATGATCATTTTTCATTTTACTGAAATATCTTTGCCAATCATCAAATGATCTGCGTTTTAAACTTCTCAATAAGTCTTTTGGTGAATCTAGGTCGCGATGGTAGTCATATAGTAAATTACAAAATAATTGTAATAAACTTGAGTAACTAAAATCAGGATTATAGACTTGATCAAAGTCAAGGATTAATTCACAAAAGTTTTTATAAAAAGATCGAGGTTGTCTTTTTGCATATAAACTGGATTGAATAAAATCTTCTATCTCAATGGATAGATTTGCTTCGCAGATTTTACTTGATGGTATATTTTCAAAATTCATGGTCACTTGCCTATAGTTTAGAACCATATGAAGTGACAATTATTTTAATAATTAAATTTTAGATTAGAGATTATTGAATTAAGTTCTTTTAATGAATAGTTTAATAAGTTGATTATATATTTATAAACAAAGTCATTACACATAATTAAAAATAAAATTAAAATAAACTAAAGCATTATTCAAACATAACAATATCAAGGCTTCCAGCATAATCAGATTTTAAATAAAACATGATAAATCCAATTAAAGTTATCCGATGGTAAATATATCAAAAATCTGGTGTCATTCATCAGTATTCTTTGATTGTCTCACTGATATTAGAGACCTATCATTGTGGTTATCTACAATATCTGGTCATGGACTATCACAAAACTGCCTTTTGCATAACTTCAATTTTGTCACTCCTATCATCTGAATGACAAAGCCAAATGATACAGGATTGTATGGTGTGTCATTGCAGGTCGTGGGTACAGAATTGTGCTTTGGTGTGCCTCCTATGAGCTATAAAAAAATTATTAAAAAATCATGCTAAATCGTGGGAAAACATACAGAAAAATTCGTTGAAACTCATACTCACCTTTAATAAAGTTTATATAAATCTTAGTAAAGGAAAGCACAATGAGCTACACATCACGCAATGATGATCTAATCAAACTGGTTAAAGAGTTGAATACAGAAGATAGTGTCTGGTTACTTCATGTTATCAATAAGGACACAATTGAGTTTGAATCACGTATAGATATAGAGGATGAACATGATCCACAACTAATGGATAAGGACATTGATAAATTAAATTCAATCAAAGATCTTAATGAATTAAAAAACTATTTAATTGATGGGTTAAAGGATAAGACAGAAACTTTTTCTAAAACTATCATGGACTTGATTGAGGAGTACAAAGAACAACTCATGATTAGAAGTCGTGATTTTTCAAAATATAAAACAAATAGACGATTATTGAGTTTTGCACTTTATAAAATATCATTTGATAATCGTGATATTTATCGCCAAAACCCATCCATTTCAAACCCCTATGTTCGATTCCTTTATATTATGTTTACCTATAGAAAATATTATAGAAGCAGTCGAGAACTTGAACGAATAGAAAGAAAGCATAGCGAAATTATCAGTGCAAAATCTTTACACTTTAAAAATTATGATCATCCTGAGTTCTATAAATGGGCAAAAACCTATATCGACAAAAACACATCAGAATTTAAGGAATTTAATCAGATCGAATTTACGCCTTTACAAGATGCTGACTTTGGCATTTGGGTTAATTCAATTTTTGATATTATGTACTATGCAAATCAACATGCTTATATCAACTTAAAGAAACAATTGTCTAATGCTTGGTATCAAAAATCTTATCAAAAAAATAGGAAAGGAAGAGAACATCATTATTTCCTAACAGATTTAACTAAAGATTTACTTAAAATACTCGCATCAAAACACAATAAAAATGAAGATAGGATGATTGAACATTTAATTAATAAATGTGCAATTGAAGAAAGTATTATTGTAGATGGGAAGTTAGTATATTCTATTTGACTATACTAATTTTTACTAGCTCAAACCTTATTTTATAATTACTCTTTTTTTGGCTTGTACATTTGCAAGCCATCTATTGCTTGTCTTAATCTAATTTTATAATTTTCTGAATAACGATCATCATAACAAAGTTGATCTATAAAGTCATAATACCATACTCCATATTTTGAAGCATCGTCAAATACATTATGAATAAATTTATAAAAACTATATAACCTAACAGAATTATCATAAAATGTTCTTTGTATAAATTCGAAACCATACTCCTTCATTTTATTTTGTGCATACTCCGTACAAACTCTTCTCTCTTTATCATTTAAATCATGTACAGCCTTTGTTTTACAAACATAAATACTATTAATTGGAATATTGTAAATTGGTCTATAATTAACTTGCTCTTCATTATTATATATATTTCTCGAGTGTCCCTCGATAAAGAAGAAAGCCCCAACTAGTGCGGAAACATTCCGAACATCACCATTAAATAGCATTTCCTTATGATTTATCTCTTTATTTATCGAAATCAATAAACCTCTGATTTTTTTAACACTGTCAGTCATAATTTCATTAAAATCCAATTTCATGAACATATTGTCATAGTTATGAATTATTTGCTTTTTAATATCTCGAACTCACAAAACATTAATACCCTTAAAAAGACTCTATTCATTTCCTCCTTATGTTTAGGGCTCATCTTATCCTCTTTAAGTCGTCCAGTACTTAATATTTTAAGTTCCAACAATTTATTAAAAAATGACATTGATGCTGAGTCAAAATCAAAATACAAAAATTGAGCTAATAATTTATATTTTACTGTTCCATCCAAACAGGAAATATTGGAGTGCCCACATATATTCAAAACATCTTGCAAATATGTAGATACTGGGAAGCCACTGCTCTTTACTCTAAGCAATACCTCATCAATAATTCTTTTAAATCTTGACTCAAATACCTGATTTAATTTTAATTCAATCCCACACAACAGATAATGCTTATATACTTCAGCCCTATACTCAGTAAATCCTCTCTGTGAATTTATAGTATCAATCTCATCAGTGACATAGCCATAAAATTCATTCTTCAAATCAGAGAAAGTAGACATCGATGCTAGGTCATGTATGAAAATATAGTCCAAAATATTAAACGCCGAAATCTTCCACTCAGTTACTCGAACCACTGCATTCCCTCAAAGATGTACCACTTAACGACATTTTCCTTTTTTTCGGTTTTTTTACAATATCCACATCAAGTCGATTGATGGCAGTTTAGTCAAAAATTCAAGACAAACTTGATAAAAATCAATTATTTAATCTTTTAAGATAAAGGTGCACCTTATGAAAAATGCAACGATCAAGACTTCAGACTACTTATTTATGCAGTTTAGAACTGCAATGCCAACACTTGACCAAGTCGGTGATATCTATTATCCACACCTAAGTAAAGCCAAGCGACTTGAAAAAGCTCGGAATGGAGAATTTCCTTTTTGCTGTTTTAAGCTTGATACAAGTCAGAAAGCACCATACTTTGTTGATATTATTGACTTGGCTTTTGTGCTTGAAGAAAGATATAAAGCTCAACTTGAGGAATTTAAAAATTTTATGCAATCAGTTTTAAAATCTGATTAAGACAAATAATATTTTTTCTGACCTTTACGGATACATACCGTTCCAGACTACTCCACGAATCATGCAGGCTCACTTGCTGGATTTGTGGAATAGTCATTCCTTTCTCTGCTAACCGTGTACAGCCCTCATGACGTAAATCATGAAAATGTAAGTCATCTATTCCCAGCAACTTACAAGCCTTTCTAAATTCGCTCCCCATCGTTTTTGGGCTTAATGGCACGAGTAGGTTTTCATCATAACCTCGTTTTAACATCCGATGACGAACATCTCCATCAAGCAATAAATCAATCATTTGCTGACAATCATCATGGACACTAAACTCCTTGTGGTTGCCTTTAGAACCATTCGGATTTTTTAAATCCCGAATCTTCCATAATTTATTCGTTTCATCATAGTCATCCAATTGCATTCGTGTAATCTCTGCTTCCCGTCTACAAGAGAAAATTGCAAACCACATGATTAAGTGCATAGGGTAGCTGTAAGATGAGTGATTCCATTTTCTGACAAAATACTTTGTAAGGCTTTCAAGCTCATCAAAAGTAGGTAGTCTATCTCTTTTTTGACTCGATGATATTTGACGAGTCTTTCTCAATTGAGCAGTAGTTTTATCAAATGTTGGTAAATCTACTTTTAAATTCCACATGATTGAAGCATGGCTTAATACTCCCCTGATGTGCAATAACTCATGCTGTAATGTGCTGGTGGCTATTGGCTGTAAATTCAGTTTATCAATTCCCTTTTTCCGTAGCGACACATGACTGGAAATATGGGTTGAACCTATTTCTGTAACCATATTCTGGGCAATGGGTAACTTTTGAATTAATTTAAGCGAGTATGTTTTAGTACGCCCATATTGATCGCCAACCTCTGCAAGATGCTTGGTAATCGCATCATCTAAGGTTAAGTCCACCAAGTTTTCCTGACCAAACAAAATTTCTGGGTTTTCATCTATCTCTGCTTCACGTTTACCAATCCATAGGTTAGCTAATCGCTTTGTAGAAAATGTCTGGCTTTCTTTAAATGCAGGAAACCCTTTTTTATTAATTCTGATTTCCGCACGATAACGGATTGTTCCATCCTTGAGTTTTCGTTGTGCTATAGTACCCACAAAATTTACGCCATAGAAAAATTTACGCCATTATGGCGTAAAAATGGCGTAAATTCTAATCGAAACGGTGCGAATTAGGCGTGAATGGTTGCAAATAATTTAGTATCAACATCAACATAAATGGATGATTTTTAATGATTAAATCAGACACTCTTGAAAATACTAAAGATTTCAGAATTAGCGTTGCCCCGATGATGGATTGGACCACAAAAGACTATCGTTTTTTTGCACGTCTCTTCAATCCGAATGTAATTTTATATACCGAAATGGTCACTACAGGTGCCATTCTATTTGGTGGTGCAAATCGTCATTTAGACTATAACAATGAAGAGCACCCAATTGTTTTACAACTTGGTGGCTCAAATCCTAAAGACTTAGCTACATGTACCAAAATGGCTCAAGACTGGGGCTATGACGAAGTTAACCTCAATGTTGGCTGTCCAAGTGACCGTGTACAAAACAATAAAATTGGTGCATGTCTTATGGCAGAGCCAGACCTCGTCGCAGAATGTATCGCTGAAATGCGCCATGCTGTGGATATTCCCGTGACCGTGAAACACCGTATCGGCATTGATGACATGCATTCTTATGAAGAAATGCTACATTTTGTTGATACCGTTGCCAAAACGGGTTGTGATAATTTCATCGTACACGCACGTATTGCCTTGCTTCAGGGACTTTCTCCGAAAGAAAACCGTGAAGTGCCCCCCTACGCTATGAAGATGTCTATCGTTTAAAGCAAGAGCGTCCAAATCTATTGATTGAGATTAATGGCGGGGTCAAAACCTTTGCAGAAACGCAAGAGCATCTCAAACATGTGGATGGTGTGATGATCGGACGTGAGGCATATCACAATCCCTACCTTCTGGCTGAACTTGGTCAGTTGTGGAATTTAGAACTTCCAGACCGCTTTGACATTATCAATCAAATGCTGCCGTATATTGCCCAGCGTATGGCTGAGGGTGCTCCGTTATCAATTATCACTCGTCACATTTTAGGTTTATTTCAAAACCTTCCGGGTGCTCGCAAATGGCGCCAGGCCTTAAGTGGTGGTAATGCTAAGACTTTTGCTGATGTTGAAAATGCAATTCTCAACATTAAAGACGCGATGCAACGCACCGAAGATTATTTAAAAGAACAGACTCTAGCTTAATAATTTAGAATATTAATCTAAAAGAAAAAAGCGAAGCAGATGCTTCGCTTTTTTCTTTTATAGTCTGATACAAGGCTTTACTAAAGAACGTTTTCAATATTGGTCACACACACATTTCATTTTAAATTCATTAGGTGATTAACCCGTAAATTTACTCAGAGCGCGCCAGTATTTATCTTTGAACAGGCTGACTTCTATTTCAAAGTTGTCTTTATATTTTTCAATCACTTGATCAATGACTTTAGATGGCTTTCTAAACTCTTTACACACAAAATACATGGTTCTTAAGTGATTACCCGTTTCACGTCCTATATTTAAATAGCCATCCACATCTTTCAACTCTTGCAATAATTCGTCTTCTATCAGATTCAGCAACTCATAATCTGTAGAAGCAGGCATGCCATTTGAATGCTGACCATCATAGGAGATTTCAATCAGCATCATCCACGGATGTGAGGCTTTTTGATCCCATGTTAAAAGTGTACGATTTAGAGTCGCCAGCAAAGGTAGGCCTTCATTGGTTTCGCCTTCCAAGCTAGCAAATTCATCGGCATCCGTATTTGAACGGGTAATTTTGTCTAATCTTGAAATTTCACTGCTTTTCAAAATTAAAATGTTTTTAAGCAAGTTAATCGGTAGCAATTCTTTTTCGGCATCTTGTTTAGACTGGACAGAAACATTGTCCAATTTGGTGACCGCATCATACTCACCCAAATAGTTATCTAGGAAAATATAAACGGCTTGTAAGAACTCATCTTTTTCCGCTGCATTATATGCCTCATGCAACACCACTAGATCAATCTCATCGGGATATTCAGCTTGCTCATTGAAATAAAAAGACAAAGTCTCCTGACTAAACTCATAACCATGCATATTAATCCCGACTTGATGAATATCGCTTTCAGGTTTAAGCGCAGTGAACTTCCACCCTGCAATCTCAGGTGCAGCCGCAATCAACTCTTCCACAAAAACAATATTTTGAATGATGCCGTCTGGCGTTAAAATTAATTCTGCCGTCTGCGCACCAAACATGCCGGTCAAAAAAAAGATGCCACTATGGACCTTTTCCAATTCAGGTGCTAATCGATCAAAAAAATTGTGCTCAATGTCGCTATTACTGCCTTCTGCAACAATACGATGGAAGTCCTGTTGATGCTGCTGAAACCATTGCCAAAATGCAGTATATACATTTTCATTCGCAGGCATTTTTTGCTCTTGAGAACCCCATAATTTTTTTAAAAAGCTCATTTTTCTTTTCTCTTTTTTCTATTGATTTCAATATTTTTTGTGTTCTATGGACTGTATCAATATATCGACTTATACAGTCCAATTAAACCTAAAACAGTCTTATTGTTTCGCTTTCATTCTATCTAATTTTTTCAGTACTTCCGCGACTGCCACCATTGCAAAGCTTGAAGTCACCACTACGGCTGAACCATAGCCACCGCAACGTAATCCAGCACTAGGGCAAACCTCAGCACTAGAAAATGGGTTATCAATCGAATACACGCAGGTAATGCCAAACTTTTCTTTAGGTTTTTTACAAATCCCCATTCCACGCAACTGGGTTCGAAGTTTTGCTAACATTGGATCTTGTTCTGTTTTAGACAGATCAGCCACTCGGATTTTCAATGGGTCGAGCTTGCCCCCCGCTCCCCCTGAAACAATCAATGGGATCTTATTAAAACGACAGTGCAACATCAGTGCTAATTTCGCTTTGACGTCATCAATACAATCTAAAATTAAGTCTGGTCGATGTTCTAAAATTTCTTTGACGTTTTCTGGAGTCAAATAGTCATCAATCAGATTCACTTTCATTCTTGGATTGATCTGACGGCAACGCTCCGCCATGACTTCGATTTTTTCTTGTCCAAGTGTCGAACTCAGCGCAGGCAATTGACGGTTAATATTCGAAGCCGCAATCGAATCCATATCAACCAGTGTTAATTCGCCGACGCCTGTACGCGCTAAAGCCTCGACTGCCCACGAACCCACACCACCAATCCCGATCACCATCACATGACTTTTTTCATAATATGAAAAGGCCTCGTCTCCATAAATTTTGGCTACACCAGCAAAACGGCGGTCATATTCATCATGTTGCAGATCAGTCATGCGTACATCTATATCGGTAAAATCGTGTTCATTTTACCTGAATACGACCTTGGATTGAATGTAGGCTGAGAGATTTCATCACTACAAACAATAAAGCCCTGCTGCTGACAGGGCTTTATTCCATAGAGATTATGCTGCAATTAAATGACGCAATACATAATGCAAAATACCGCCCGCTTTAAAGTATTCAACCTCGTTCAAAGTATCAATACGGCACAACACCTTAAATTGGTCTTGGCTGCCATCTTCTCGAAGCACCTGAATTTCCAAGGTTTGATGCGGCTGGATATCATCCGATAATCCATGAATCGAAAGCACTTCACGACCCGTCAAATTTAAGGATTGGCGGGTTTGTCCATCGACAAATTGCAATGGCAATACTCCCATACCAACCAGATTGGAACGGTGAATTCGTTCAAAACTTTCGGCAATCACCGCTTTAACCCCCAGTAAGTTCGTGCCTTTGGCAGCCCAATCACGCGATGAACCTGTGCCATACTCTTTCCCAGC
This sequence comes from Acinetobacter sp. SW-226, assembly GCF_055632855.1. NCBI lineage: Bacteria > Pseudomonadati > Pseudomonadota > Gammaproteobacteria > Moraxellales > Moraxellaceae > Acinetobacter > Acinetobacter sp. SW-226. Next base: position 3,153,321 of record NZ_CM145752.1, read on the forward strand.
AATAATGATTAATGGCGTATGTTGCTGCTGATAAAGCATAGAAGCATCATAAATCGGCAAGGTTTCTCCTGTTGGAATGTAGATCGTGTTCCCACCTTCTTCGCCACCTAACATTTCATTCTTAATGCGGATATTAGCAAAAGTGCCTCGCATCATCACTTCATGGTTGCCACGTCGAGATCCATAAGAGTTGAAATCTTTGGCTTCCACACCTTGTTCTTGTAGATAGCGTCCCGCAGGGCTGTCTTTCTTGATATTACCCGCAGGTGAAATATGATCGGTAGTGACCGAGTCTCCAAGCACAGCCAAAATACGGGCTTGTTCAATATTAGTAATCGGTTTCGGTGGCTGACCAATCGCTTCAAAAAATGGCGGATGACGAATATAGGTTGAATTTTCTTGCCAAGCGTAGGTCTGACTTTGAGGAATCTGAATCGCCTGCCATGCTGCATCACCATCAAATACGGCTGCATACTCTTTATGGAACATCGCAGTATTGACGCTCTGTAGCGCCTGATCAATCTCCGCCTGACTCGGCCAAATATCTTTCAAATAGACCGCCTGCCCATCTTTGCCTAGACCAAGCGGTTGTGTCGTTAAATCTGTACGGATATTGCCTGTCAAACCATAAGCCACCACCAAAGGTGGTGAAGCCAACCAGTTAGTTTTCACTAAAGGATGAACACGCCCTTCAAAATTACGATTACCTGAAAGTACTGACGCGACATTGAGATCATGACACTGAATGGCTTCTTCAATCGGTTCAGGCAGAGGCCCAGAGTTACCAATACATGTGGTACAGCCATAACCGACAAGGTTATAACCCAACTCATCCAAATACGGCGTTAAACCTGCGGCAGCCAAATAGTCAGTCACCACTTTAGAACCAGGCGCAAGCGAACTTTTCACCCATGGTTTACGCTGTAGCCCTTTTTCAATGGCTTTCTTAGCAAGGAGTCCCGCAGCTAACATCACACTCGGATTAGACGTATTGGTACATGAAGTGATCGCTGAAATGACCACATCACCATGATTCAAGGGATAGGATTTTCCATCAATGGTACAAGATGGCTCCTCATGTGGCAGATTGGCTTTTTTAGCTTCAACAGCTGTGCCACCGCCTTCATTTTCTAAACGCTCTTTGGCTTCTTTGGCAGGCTTTAGCGTTAGTTCCATCAATGCATGAAAAGTTTTCGGTACATCTGACAACAAAACACGATCTTGTGGACGTTTAGGGCCTGCCAAACTTGCCTGAACAGTCGTCATATCCAAGCTCAGTGTATCAGTAAAAACGGGTTCATCGCCTACATTGCGCCATAAGCCCTGCGATTTACTATAGGCTTCGACCAAATCAATTCGATCTTGTTGGCGACCTGTCAGTACCAAATATGCCAAAGTCACTTCATCAATCGGGAAGAAACCACAGGTTGCACCATATTCAGGTGCCATATTGGCGATGGTGGCACGATCCGCTAAAGGTAAATCCGCCAAACCATCACCGTAGAATTCGACAAATTTACCCACCACCCCTTTCTGGCGCAGCATTTGGGTAATGGTTAACACTAGATCTGTTGCGGTAATCCCTTCATGCAGTTTCCCTGTGAGCTTGAATCCGATCACTTCTGGAATCAACATCGACACTGGCTGCCCGAGCATTGCCGCTTCAGCTTCAATCCCCCCAACACCCCAGCCCAGTACACCTAAGCCATTGATCATAGTGGTGTGTGAGTCTGTTCCAACCAAAGTGTCAGGAAAAGCAAAAGTTTGTCCCTCATCTTCGCCTAGCCATACCGCTTGAGCCAAATACTCTAAATTGACTTGGTGGCAAATCCCTGTCCCTGGCGGAACAACACTAAAGTTATTAAATGCAGATTGCCCCCAACGTAAGAACTGATAACGCTCACCATTACGCTGCATTTCAATTTCGACATTTTCAGCAAAGGCATCTTCATCGGCAAAATGATCAACCATCACCGAATGATCTATCACCAAATCGACTGGTGATAAAGGATTAATCAAATTCGGATCACCCCCTGCTTGAGCCATCGCAGCACGCATAGCGGCAAGGTCAACCACGGCGGGAACACCTGTGAAATCCTGCATCAATACGCGTGCAGGTCGATATTGGATTTCCTGATCTGAGCTTCTATGTTTTTGCCAATCGACTAAGGCTTGAATATGCTCTACTTTTACACTTTTTTGATCTTCAAAGCGAAGTAAATTTTCGAGTAAAACTTTTAATGATTTTGGGAGTCGATCAATATTTCCTAGTGTTTGAGCGGCTTTGGGGAGATTAAAAATTTGATAGGATTTTGTACCTACCGTAAGTGTTTGTAAGGCATTAAAACTATTGATTTTGCTATATCTGGCCATTCGGTTGCCCTCCCAGTATTGGCGAGTTTATTTATTATGATGTTCTTCCTTTAATGTAAGCCTGTTTAGAAAAGAGTGTGTTCCCTTTTGGTTATCTTATTTTTATCGAGATTATTGTCTTATTCTTCTAAAATTTTAAATGCAGAGCAGCCAATGAGTTTTGCCAAAGTTGAGTTGCAAGCGACTGTGTAGATTGACCTAGTGTCTGTGCCAACCCCTCCAACACATAAGGCAAATTGACAGGGGTATTACGGGTTCGATGCTCAGTCGAGGTTTGACAGCACAACGGCGTCATATCAGGGCAATCTGTTTCAATCACCAAATGTTCAGTACCAATCGCCTGTACCACTTGATGCAATTTTTTGGCATTCGGATTAGTAATTTGTCCTGTGACCCCGATTTTAAAACCGAGTTTGACCAATGCTTTAGCTTCTTCTACACCACCACTAAAAGCATGAGCGATGCCACCTAATTTAAATTTTTGTGCTTTTAAAATGGCAATAGTTTCCGCATGTGCTTTGCGAATATGCAGTAATACAGGCTTTTGATATTGTGTTGCCAATGCCAATTGTTCAATAAAATAATACTGCTGTTTGGCGAAAAGTTCGGGCTGTTTATGTTGTTTTAAAAACGTATCTAAACCAATTTCACCCACCGCCACACAGTCATGTTGTTGCAAGATCTGCTCAAGTCGCTGTAAATGTTCAGTTTGATGTTGTTCGATATAAAACGGATGTAAGCCTGGCGCTAGATAAGAGGACGGAACATTATCCCAGTTTGTTAATTGCTGATGGATCTGAATCAGCGCATCAAATCGCGACTCAAGAAAACCAATCAGTACCAGTGCATCAACCCCTACTCGTTTTGCTTGCTCAGCCAATTGTTGCCGATCAGCATCAAAATCGGCAACATCAAAATGAGTATGGGTATCAAACAGAGGCAAGCTCATGCTTAATTAACTCTTGGCTTCTGAAGCAGCCTGTGCGCTCTGTTTGGCTTTGGGTAAATACTCAGGCTTTAATATTTTCTGGAGCTGATCATACCCAATGGTTAAGCGCGGTAAGCCCACCACATAAGGGCCTATTTCATACTCGCCATATTGCAAAATTAGACCTTCAGTACCCAAGTAATAATTGTTACTCAAGCTAAACTTCCATGCTTGCTCATATTCATCGACATTGGTCGCTAACTTCGTGTCCACAATCCAAGTACGAAAGGCTTCATGTGCGACTTTATTCAACGCTGCTTTTTGATTGGGCAACAATAGATCATCCAAGCTCACGAGCTTCTGCTGTTTTAAATCAAAATTGTAATAATGCTGTGATGATGAACCATGTGCACCACCTAAGTAGCTACTGGTATTCAACACCACCGTCGCCAGAGGGTCTTTGGCATTTAAGATTTTCGGTTTAATCATCAAACTGATTTGATGGTTAGAACTTAGGTCTTTTAGTTCCTGATCTAAAGCAAGAAAGGCGGCCAAATAGGGTTGAACTTGTTTCTCTAATTTCAGTTTCGGCGTGAGGACTTGGCTCACTGTTGTAGGCTCTGAACTGGCAACAGTTGAACTTGCTACTGTTGCATCATGACTACTATGAACAGGTGAGATATCAATAATCTGTGATAAATCGTCAATGATTTTCTGATCAATAAAAGCATCAATAAATGCCTGATTACTTTGTAAACGATCAATATTTAATTCAGGGCAAGCATTACCATCACATTCAGGCAATTCAAATTGTAATTTTTCAGTATCCCCCACCAGTTTCAATACCGTTTCTGCCTCAGAAGCGGCTGTGGTTTGGGTCGCAGGCGTTTGTGGTTCTTTGTCTTTCGGTTGGCAGGCCGTCAGACCGATTAAGGCTGCAAGTACGCTGATTGTCAATATTGTTTTGCTTTTTAACATAAATAACCTATTAGCTGTTGAAGCCAACTCTTGCTTAGACCAATGCTTTAAAATAACTGGGTGTAGACATCGGCTTTTAATACCTGTTGAGTTTGTGCTTTCGTCAAATAAATATCAAGCTGAGTCCCATCTTTTACAATTTCATGGGTTCGATAATGTAAACCGATGCCTTCTTGGTCAAAGAACCAATCTGCTTGCCCCCAGTATAATTTTGCAGGTGCAACGTTTCTGACTTCTGGTTCTTGCTTCTTCAACCAATCTTGATACGCTTTTTGCACCAGTACATTCATCGCAATTTGCTGTTTAGGATGAATTAAATCTAATAATGCCACCGCCTTTTGACTTTTGCGATCCGCAACAAAGAAATAATACCTTTCCTTAACATTAACATTCTCTTGATTGGTATCCACCCCAATTTGCATCAACACAAACTGATTGCGCTGATACGGTATACGCGTATACATCGCTAAGCTATAGGCTTTGTTTCGGCTAAATTCAGCCTGCCAAGTATCTGACTTTTTCACGTAGGCATTAATGGCTTGTTGTAAACTCATATCTTGTTTCAAGCCAATTTGGTCTTGAATGACCCGAGCCTGACTTTTGGCAATCCATTGGTTTAACCAAGCATCTTCTGTTTTTAAAGTCTGAATGTCTAATTCGATACAGTTCTTAGTCTCACAAAAGGGCTGTGCGATATCCGCTGCTTGTTGTTGAATATTTAAATACGGCAAGACTTCAGCCTGCTCTGTTTTAAACACCGAGCTTTTGGCATCTGTATCTGTTTCAGATTGTTTAGATGAGTCACATGCTGTCAGTAAGACAGTCAAACTCACTAATGTTGTATAAATAGCCTGTTTGTGCAACATGCGCTTTCCATGAATTTCATGATTAAAATAAAGTGTCTTACTTAATAAAACAGCTTCATGAAGAAGCTGTTTTATTTTTTAAATTCCGATTAGTGTTCGCGAGTATTGCGGAACACGATGTCTGGATAACGCTCTTGCATGAGTTGTAAATTGACACGACTTGGTGCCAAGTAGGTTAAGTGACCACCACCATCAACCGACAACTGGTCATGTGCCTTTTTCTTAAACTCATTGAATTTTTTGTCGTCATCACAAGACACCCAGCGCACCGTATTAATGCTCACAGGCTCGTAGACGCAATCGACTTTGTATTCTTCTTTCAAACGGTATGCCACTACTTCAAACTGAAGCACACCAACAGCACCCACAATCAGATCATTACTATTCTGCGGCATGAAGACCTGTGTTGCACCTTCTTCTGAAAGTTCTTTGAGGCCTTTTTGTAACTGCTTCGACTTCAATGGGTCTTTCAAACGTACACGGCGGAACATTTCAGGAGCAAAGTGTGGAATACCTGTGAATTGCAGTTTTTCACCTGAAGTAAAAGTATCACCAATTTGAATCGTGCCGTGGTTATGTAAACCAATAATGTCACCCGGCCATGCTTCTTCTAGGTGCTGACGATCACCCGCTAAGAAAGTCAACGCATCACTAATACGTACATCTTTATCTAGACGCACATGCTTCATTTTCAAACCTTTTTCATATTTGCCTGAACAAATACGCATAAAGGCAATACGGTCACGGTGTTTCGGATCCATATTGGCTTGAATTTTAAAGACAAAGCCCGTAAAACCTTCTTCTGTGGCTTCAACCAAACGATTTTCTGTTGGGTGTGCTTTAGGTTCAGGCGCATAATTACTAAATGCATCTAACACATGGTCTACACCAAAGTTACCCAAGGCTGTACCAAATAAAACTGGGGTTTGTTTGCCTTGTAAGAATAACTCTCGGTCAAGTGGCTCATTGGCCATTTGCACCAGTTCTAAAGACTCTTCAAATGCAGCCCAAGCTAGCTCACCGACTTTTTCACGTAAGTCAGCATAGTCATAACCATCACGAACTTCAATATCGGTAATGGTTGAACCAAAACCAGCTTTATAAACATAGAACTTTTCTTCGATTAGGTTAAATACCCCAGCGAAGTCACGACCCGTACCAAGTGGCCACGTAATCGGCACACATTTGATTTTGAGAACGTTTTCAATTTCATCCAACAGTTCTAAAGGCTCACGGATTTCACGGTCCATTTTGTTGACGAATGAAATAATTGGGGTGTCACGCATACGACACACTTCCATCAATTTGATGGTACGGTCTTCGACCCCTTTTGCACCGTCAATCACCATTAAAGCCGAATCGACCGCCGTTAAGGTACGATACGTATCTTCTGAGAAGTCTTCGTGCCCTGGTGTATCCAGTAAGTTGATCATTTTGTCTTTAAATGGAAACTGCATTACAGAGGTGGTAATCGAGATCCCACGCTCTTTTTCCATTTCCATCCAGTCCGATGTCGCGGCACGGTCAGATTTACGGCTTTTTACCATCCCCGCAACCTGAATCGCTTGTCCCCATAACAATAGTTTTTCGGTCATGGTGGTTTTACCCGCATCGGGGTGGGAAATAATCGCAAAGGTGCGACGCTGCGCAACTTGCGCGGCTAATTCATTTTTAAACATAAATTAAATCTGCAATTGATACATAGCCTGAATGATCGCCTCGATCAATAAAGGCTATACAGGAAATTCTAAATTGGGCTAATTGTATCCGAATACCGCTTGGGCTTCTATTGTCTTTTATCAAGCCCTGTTAGAAAGCCCCCTAACCGAACTGCAGATGCCAAAACAGCTAATTAAAATAGGTCGAGGATGCATACTCAAACTCTTCCAAGCGCTTCACATCCATAGGCATACCCAAGAGATAGCCTTGTAACTGCTGGCAACCTAAACGGGATAAAATTTCCATTTGCAACGGGCTTTCAACACCTTCTGCTGTTACGACCAACCCCAACCGAATCGCCAAATGGACAATACTTTCTAAGATCATTTCATCTTTAGAACCAACAGAAAGCTCATGAATAAAACCACGATCAATCTTTAACTCATCTACAGGCAAATCTTTCAAATATAAAAAGCTAGAATGACCTGTACCAAAATCATCAATCGCCAAACGAATCCCCATTTCACGTAAGCGCTGAAGCGTACGAATACTGCCCTCAATATGGTGCATAGCCGTGCTTTCTGTAATTTCTATAATTAAATGATTCGGGTTAACTTTGTACTTATCAAAAAGATGTTCTAAATTATTAAATAAATGCTTATGCTCAAACTGTACTGCTGATAAATTCACAGCGATTGGATACAGTTCAACTTTATCTCGCTCCCAAATTTGCAGTTGTTTACAAGCCTGCTCTAAGGCCCAATAGCCCATCTGAATAATCAGCCCAGTCTTTTCTGCCCCTTTAATAAACATATTTGGAGTCAGTAAACCTAAACTTGGATGCTTCCAACGAATCAACGCTTCCACACCACAAATTCGCTGATCTTTAATGGTGAATTTCGGCTGGTAATATAAAACAAACTGTTGCTCTTCGACCGCTTTGTATAAGTCATTAATCAGTTTGGTCTGACTTTTGGCTTCTTGTTGGTCAATACTGTAATTGAAAATAGAAAAAGTATTTCGCCCTTGATACTTTGAAGTCAGCATCGCTGCATCAGCATTAATCAATAAATCCTGTAAATTATTGCCATGTTCAGGATACATGGCTATACCAATACTGGCAGAGACATTGATTTCCTTACCCGCAATCAAGAAGCTCTCTTGAATTAACTCTAAAACTTGTTCCGCCATATCACATGCGTGGTCGGGTGTTGCTTGTTCAAGTACCATCAGAAACTCATCGCCACCAATTCTCAACATTTTTTCATTTTTGCCGAGGTGGTGATGAATACGCGTGGTGAGTTGGACCAATAATTGATCCCCGACATGATGTCCAAACACATCGTTTACCGCTTTAAATCGGTCTAAATCAATATATAAGAAGGCAATACTTTCATCACGAAAGCGATGGTCTGTAAATAGAAAATGCGCATATTCAGCCAAATACAGACGATTTGGCAATTTGGTTAAATTATCTTGTACAGCCTGATTTGCTAATTCTCTATTCGCTTGGGATAGCTGTTTATTGCGTTCCTCTAACCGTTGCTCCAAGACCGCCACAACAAAAGCCGCAACCAAAACTAGGCTTGTGATGAAGATCACTACAAATAAAATAATACTTTGCCCAGCCTCTAAGGTCATGACCAAACGATCACTATCCGCTGGATAAAAAGAGACCGCCAGCATGCCTGTATAATGCATGCTCACGATAGTCAAAGCCATCATTCCTGCGACATACCACTGGAATAAGGATTTTTTATTAACCGCATTTTTATATTTAAAAATCAACCAAAAAGTCAAACCAGAGCCACTGATAGCCAGTAGAATGGAAAAAATCGTGAGTAAAGGATCATAGACACTATGATAGCCTTCAATCATTAGCCCCATCATCCCCGTATAGTGCATCCCTGAGATACCAAGTCCCATCAACACAGCACCTAAAACCAGTCGGAGAAAAGGTAAAGTATTACGCGTGGTCAACCAAATTGAAAAAATAGACGCAAGAAATGCGATAAAAAAAGAAAGAATAGTCAGTGCTGGATCAAAATAACTATGTATTGGCAAATCACAAGCCAACATACCCACAAAGTGCATAGCCCAAATGGCACAGCCTAAGAAAAAACCACTGAGTAAAATTAGCCCTGCTTGAAACTTTTTTCGCCATGCACGAAACAATAGACGTTCAGTTGACACTGCAAAAAAACAAGCCAACAATGCCACAATAATTGAACCTAATACCAAACTAAAATCATAATGCACATGCATCATATAAAGTGTCCGTATTAATTGCTCTTTTTCTTCATTTATATATCCTTTTTATCAAAGGCGAAAAGCATTGTTACCTGATTAAGAATCTTATACAAATAGTTTCAGGTCAAGAAAAAAACGTAAAAATCTTATTAGAATTTATAGATTTATTTTACAGTTCAGATCGGTTAGATTGTCGATAAAACTGACATTTGTGTCTTAAGTCACACTTTAAAATAAAAAGCCAGTTGAAACTGGCTTTTTATTTTATTTGTCCAAAAAAGAACTACTTCACTGTACCTTTTTGCAACTTCGCATAATCTAACAAAACGTTCGCTGACTCTGTGACGAACGCTTCATCTTCAGGTAAAGCTGGTCGTTGATTTGCCTTCATTTTGGCACGTTCTTCAACTAAGGCTTCCATCGCGGCTTGATAGCTTTCCCAGTTTGCATATGGTTTTTGCCCTGCAATCTGACGGCGCTTATTTTCAGCATCCAAAGTTTGCTTTTCAAGTGCAATCAATTCAGCTTTACGTTGATCAATATCTAATACAACACGCTTTTGCTCTTCAGTCTTTTTCGAAATTTCTTTGCGTTGTTCCAAATAGTTAAACTGCGGATCCACTTTAACCCGTGCTTGAGACAACTCACCTAAACGTTTCACATAAGGAATAATACTGCCTTCACGTTTAAATGGTGCTGTCGGAATGGTATCCCACTCCAACGCATTTTTGGCTTTACGCTCACCAAATTCGTCATTATAGATATCCACCAGTTTAACGTCTGGAATCACCCCTTTGTTTTGGGTACTGCCACCCGTGACGCGATAGAACTTGCGCTGCGTCAATGTCGCTTGACCATGTGCCAAATTATCGAGCTGAACTTGAGCCGTTCCTTTACCTGTGGTGGTACTACCAATCACAATCCCACGCTCATAATCCTGAATCGCAGCAGAGTAAATTTCACTGGCAGATGCCGATGCCAAATTCACCATGACTGCCAATGGACCTGCATAGGTTTGCGCACCATTATCATCGTCTTCAAAAACGCTGACATTGCCATTACCATCTCGAATTTGCACTACAGGGCCTGACTTAATCACCTGTCCAAGCATACGAGCCACTTCTTCCAGTGACCCTCCAGGGTTATTACGCAAATCAATAATAATTCCCGATACATTTTTAGCTGCTAGGGATTTTAAAGCATTATTGGTATCTTCAGACACTGAACGATATTCTGTACCCGCACGGCGTGCACGATAGTTCAAGTAGAATGATGGAATTTCAATTACACCAAAGGTGTACTGCTGTCCATCACGAGTTATATTCACGGTACGTGAACGTACACCTGCATCTTCTTCTTGAATCACATCTCGAGTAATGGTCACACTACGTGCTTGGCTCATAGCAGCACCAGCACCCAATAAACGGATCGTGACTTTAGTACCACGTTTACCACGAATAAGCCCAACAATCTCATTACTTGGCCAGCCGATGACATCCACCATTTTTTCGCCGTCTTGCGCCACACCAATGATACGGTCACCAGACTTCACTTGTCCTGACTTACTTGCAGGACCACCTTCTACAATGGTTTCGATCTTGGTGTAGTCTTCATTGCCCCGTTCAGGTCGAATCGACACCCCAATCCCTTCAAGTTGTAACGTGGTTTGACGGTTTAACTCCATCGCATCGACAGGCGGGAAATAGTTACTGTGCGGGTCATAGGTTAAAGTCATTGCATTGAGTGTTTTATCTAACACATCATCACTTTTCACCCGCGAAATACGTTCTAACTGTCGGGTATAACGCTTAGTTAAGGTTTGTACTGGGGTTAAATCTTCAGGACTCGTTAGGTCTTGACCATTGGCCAATTCTGGATTGGCTTTCAGTGCTTTTTGCTTCGCTAACTCTTCTTCTTTACTAATCGTCAAGTTGATCAACTGTGAAACCAACATTTTGTTCCAATGCTGACGCTGCGCTGCTTCATTGGCAAAATACGGTGCTTTTTCACGATCCGTTTCAATATAAACATCAGCTTGTTTCAAGTTCTGCGGTTTTTTCAGCTCATCCAGCATATAGGTATAAAACTGGGTTAAACGTTCCCGGTATTGTGCATGAATCGCATAGGGGCCGCTTAAATCACCTGCCTTTAAAGCCACACCAAAGGTTGAGCCATATTGACGTTTATAATTTTCTATTTCAGGGGCAAGAAAGAGCGAATGATCTGGATCTAGACTGTCTAAGTAAAAATCAAGAATCCGTGCCGATGTCTTCGCATCTAAACGCTGATTAAGATAATGTTGACGGTCAACCAAGGTCGCCAGTTGACGAGACACCAAAGCCTGTTCCTGCGACGGAACAATAGCTTGTTTGGTTACAGCACTTGGTTCAGTCGCTGCAATGGCTTCATTAATGGCATGAGTGAAAAAGAATCCACCCGTTGCAATTGCAACCGCACAAGCAATGGTTTGAAGTTTCATAAATAATTCTTAGTTCCTTGGTTTTTGACCAAAATTACAATGTCATTTTTCGACATGAATTGAGAATATTCAAAATCTTAAACAACTTAATCTGTTTATGTCGTGTAGTTTTATCATAATCTGTGCTGACAAAATGTAGCAAATCATTGCAAAATTCGGGTATTGTTTTCGACGACCTGTTTCTCTCTCCTTTCAGAGCCAAAACAGTCACTGACCAAAAATCAAATACGGACACCCAATATGATTGGCGCATTGATGCTTGACATCGCAGGCACAGAACTTACTCAAGAAGATATTGCACTATTACAAGCACCGCAAGTCGGTGGCATGATTTTATTTGGACGAAATATTGAATCTCCTGCCCAAGTTCGCGCTCTGACCGACCATATGCGTCGAATCCGCCCTGATATTTTGATTGCAGTCGATCAAGAAGGTGGACGTGTGCAACGCTTAAAACAGGGTTTTAGCCTACTCCCTGCTATGGGCAAGTTTGGCGAGCTATTCTTAAGCGAACCTGAAAAAGCTTTAAACTTGGCAGAACAATCTGGCTGGCTGATGGCGACAGAAGTACTCGCAGTTGGCATCGACTTTAGCTTTGCCCCTGTGCTGGATTTAAATGACATCAGTGATGTGATTGGTGACCGTGGCTTTGCCAAAAATATTCAAGATATCGTGCCACTGGCCAGTGCTTTTCTCAAAGGGATGAAAGCCGCAGGCATGGCGTCGACAGGCAAACATTTCCCTGGTCATGGTTCAGTCAAAGCAGACTCGCATGTCGCAGCAGCCATCGACTCACGCACGTATGATGAAATTTATGCAAAAGATATGCAGACCTTTATCCAACTCATGCCACAGTTGGATGCACTCATGCCTGCACATGTAATTTATGACCAAGTTGATTCCAACCCTGCGGGTTTTTCACCGTATTGGATTCAAACTGTTTTACGTCAACAACTAGGCTTTGATGGTGTCTTATTCTCAGATGATTTAAGCATGCAGGCCGCATGTGTCGCAGGTGGAGCCGATGCACGCATTCAAGCCGCACTCCATGCAGGCTGTGACATGGGATTAGTGTGTAATGACCGAGCTGCAGCATGTGTGGCTTTGGAAGGGATCAGTCAACTTGCCCTACCAAACCAAGCTCGCTTAGAGCGCATGCGTGGTCAGATTCCAAACATCAACGTTCAATCGATGCTGCATCTAGGTGAGAGTTGGGCCAAAGTCCGTGACCAAGTCGAGCTGTTCCGCTTAGGTTAAACACTTATATCCTAGGCCATGTCTAACACGATATTTCGGACAAAGGGACATCACAAGATGTCCTTTTTTCATTATGATAAACACTAAATAAATAAAATGGCTTGTACTGCATTGCCCACACAACAGTACGAAAACAATAAAATCTCAGGTACGGATACCATGACAGACGCCCTATCGGTTCACCGCCACATCTCTTTTACTGCACATTATACGGGTTATATTTGGTATAGCATGGGCATCTCACATCCTGTATTTGCCACCAGCAAAGGGAAGTTTCTGGCCAAACTGGTACATCCACTTGAAAGTTGGGCGGAGAAACATGTCGGTGGCAGTATGCGCACCACCTTGAAACAGCGTCACCAAATGATAGATGAGCAACTTGGGGCACTGATAAAACAACACCCGAACTTACAAATTTTAGAAATTGCCAGTGGCCTATCGCCTCGGGGTTGGAGTTTCCGCCAACAGTATCCCGACATTGACTATCGAGAACTTGATTTACCCGATATGGCACAAATCAAAACCCAAGCCTTAAAACAGATTGATCAGACCAGTCCAGCCGTGCTTTCTGCCGACTTGTTTAGCGCGGATTTTGCTCGTGCTTTTGAAGTATTTGATCCAAACCGTCCATTGGTGGTGGTGAGCGAAGGTTTAATCAACTATTTTAATAAAGACATGCTGACTCAATTACTACAAGGCATCGTAGAATATGGGCAACAGTTCGATCAGTTATATTATCTAACTGACCTCTACCCAGAACCTGTAAAAAATAAGCTCGCTAACTTTATCTGGAGCAGTAGCAAACTGTTAAAATGGATGTCACGTAGCGCCTTTGGCTTTCACTTTGTCAGTCCACCTGAAGCTACTCAGTTTTTCAAACAAGCTGGCTTCCATACCGTTGCCGTTCACCAACCAACCTTAACACTTCATATCGCTCAGAAGACATATCAACATTTGGATGCACAAGAACACTTAGGCGATTTGGTCTGGATCATTCATAGCAAATGGCAAAAACCGAATTCAGTCTAAGACAGAGGCTAAAATCATCCATAAAAAAACAGCGCTCTAACGCTGTTTTTTTATTTTAAACAAGAACTAACTTACAGCTTCAAGCAATGCCAGTTCTTGTTTTTGGCGCGCAACGAAACGAAGTAAACGCTCAGCAAGTTCAAAACTACCATGTTTAAATAAGGCTCTGAGATACGGACCATCTTCAGCAAAAATTAAACATTCGATCTGAAACTCACCTTCTTCATCACTTAAGTGTAAAGCCAAATCACGTGGATATTCAGCCGCTACAGCAGCCAAATCTGACCCAAAGCGTAAAAGCACCCCAAAATAGTTTAAGTCCACCACTTCCGTTGAAATGACCAAATCTGAATGGCGATAGCTTAAAAAGGTTTCAGGTTGTTGAATCTGAATTCGCACTTCGCCCCGACGTTCCATCGTCAGCAGTTGTGCTCGACTAAATGGAATAATGCCCTCTAAATTTTGAATCGACTCATCCTTTAGGAAGGTCGCAAACAAGTGCATGGTTTCTTTACGCCGTTGCAACTGTGGCACATGGTCTGCATTGGCAATCTGTGCATATTCCATATTAGGGCATTGCAAAGCAAAATTGGCATTTTCATGCGGTAAGGTAAAGCTGTCATATTGACCGCAGGCCACCAATACTTTGCACTGCGGAATTGGCACATCCGTTAAACGGAGCAAACGATTACAGTTGATTTCATAGCGCTCTTGCTCAGTTCCAGTAAAGTCAGCCATCTGCCTAAAGAACAAACGTTTGGCGGTAGGTGACATTCGGGTTTTATCCATTTGAGCATGGTTGACCAAATACAAGATCACGGCTTGACCAAACTCATCCATGCGTTGTTCACGCATCAGGTGTAAGGATTCTTCTAGCAACATCCGCCAGCTTTTACGGGTCTTTTGCATCACACCCATCAAAATCATGCGATCTATCAACTCAGGGCGTTGATCCGCTAGGCAGGATGCCACCACCGACCCCAGCGACATGCCCATCACTGACACTTTATCTAAGCCCTCAATATCTAACCAAAGTCCGAGCATTTGTGCGAGATCACGCAGTTCTAAGGTACCCGCAGACAGACTGGTATCAATATTACGAATTTGTTGATTTGCCCCCATCGACGGCAAATCAATCAGAATAATTGGACCTGCATCTAAAAGCTGTTCCACACAATACTTATAAGAGTTAAAATTTTGAAATGCCCCACCAATGATTACAATAGGTGTGCGATGGAATGACTCTGGTCGAGCAATCGCCATATATTCAATTTTCCAGCCCTCAATCCATGTGGTTCGCGCAGGATCTTTAAAACTATTCCGATGGTAAATATCAAAAAAACCTAAACGTAAATTAGATTCATCTAGCTCGGCATCCATTTGAATAATAGAATTCATGTTCCTTCCCTCTTACTCTTGCCTATACTTTTTGTTTTGCAAGAAATTCACTGGCACCTTGACCATGATCAGTAAGGTTTCAATGTTGTAATAATTATACGAGGACTTCATGTCCTAAAATTCATTCTATACAGAGCACTCTTTTACGCGCAACAGGTTGTGCAACCGCTCATCATGTTTTAGATAAAAAACAATTTCAAAATATGTATAGGTTCCCTTATCTGCTGGATTTTTCATGTAGAGACTATGCGGTCGGGTATTAGACTGTTACTATCTTTAGTGAAATTTCTAAGTGATCAAACCGCTATGCAAGAGTCGATTGAACAATACATGCACACGGTAGGACAGCAAGCACGTCAAGCTTCTCGTATTTTGGCGCGCGCCTCTACCGAAACTAAAAACAATGCTTTGTCAGCTATTTATACTGCTTTAGTCAACAGTGAGCCCGCAATTTTAACGGCAAACCAAGCAGACATGAATAAAGCCCACAGCAACAACTTAGACAGTGCCTTACTTGATCGCTTAGAACTTACCCCCGCACGCTTCAAAGGCATGTTACAAGGTCTCAAAGATGTCATTAGCCTGAAAGACCCAGTCGGTGAAATCACTGATATGGCCTATCGCCCTTCTGGAATTCAGCTCGGTAAAATGCGCGTTCCTTTAGGCGTGGTCGGCATGATTTATGAATCTCGCCCTAACGTGACTCTAGAAGCAGCTTCATTGGCACTGAAGTCTGGCAATGCCATTATTTTACGTGGTGGCTCTGAAGCACTTGAGTCCAACAAAGCAATAGCTGAAGCTGTTCAACGCGGTTTAAAACTGGCAGGTTTACCTGAACATGCGGTTCAAGTCATTAACACCGCAGACCGCGCAGCTGTGGGTCAACTGATTACACTCACTGAATTTGTTGATGTGATTGTTCCACGTGGAGGCAAAAGCCTGATTGAACGTATCAGCAATGAAGCCCGTGTCCCTGTGATTAAGCACTTGGATGGGAACTGTCACGTTTATGTTGAAGCGCAAGCTGACCTACAAAAAGCCCTCCCGATTGCACTCAATGCAAAAACTCACCGTTACGGTGTATGTAATGCAATGGAAACTTTGTTGGTCGATGAAAAAGTCGCGGATGAGTTTTTACCCCGTGTCGCTGAGCTCTATACAGAAAAACAAGTGGAATTACGTGGCTGTGCTGAAACTCAACGAATTTTAGGTTCAGACGTCAAAACAGCGACAGAAGAAGATTGGTACACCGAATATCTTGGTCCAATCTTGGCCGTGAAAGTGGTATCGGGTATGGAAGAAGCGATTGAGCATATCAATAAATATGGCTCACATCATACCGATTCAATCATTACCGAAAACTACTCTCTAGCTCGTGAGTTCTTGGCCGCTGTTGATTCAAGCTCTGTCATGATCAATGCCTCGACCCGTTTTGCCGATGGTTTTGAATATGGCTTAGGTGCTGAAATTGGCATTTCAACTGATAAAATCCATGCACGTGGACCTGTTGGATTAGAAGGCCTGACTTCACAAAAATGGATTGTATTTGGTGATGGTCAAATTCGCCAATAGTCACTCCGACTGATATTTAGGCAAAAAGTTCAGCCCTCCTCGAAGGGCTGAACTTTTTTTATATCTGAATAATTCCCTAAAATATAGAACTCAAAAGCACCATCTATATCAGAAGTGCCTCTCGTTCTTTGTCGTTGACTAGAGCTTTGGAACTGAGGAGAACCATGGTTGAGATATGACATGGTCTAACTAAAGTGATGTCATGACTTTTTATGATTGCACTCATTGTATTGAAGTTGTGCTGATCTTCGATGCAATATCAAAAACAAACAGGAATGCCACAAACTATTTAACTGCTTTGGGTATACAGCATGCTATTTTTGAAAGGCTGAACGTGAATAATATTTCGGCATCATTTCATGAATAAATGAAAATTATGAACCGATAAATTTTAATTATTATTCATCAGACGGTCGATAGTGCTTAAGTCTAATCACCTAAAGTCTATCTAGGACTAAAAATATACACATGATACAACATAAAAAATGATCAAGATTGCATAAGAACGTACTGCATGAAGATCAGTTCTAGGACGGATAATTCAATTAGAATCGGGTATTAAAACGTGTCTACATCAGTATTAGTAATTAACTGCGGATCTTCATCAATCAAATATGCACTCGTTTCTGAACGTCGTGAAGATCGTATTTTTGGTTTAGCTGAGAACTTAGGTTCTGCTGAAGCTCGTATCAAAGGCATTACAGCGGGTGGTCAACCCCTTGAATTGTCGATTCCACACGCCGATCATGAAAAAGCATTGGAAACGATCTTAGAACGTCTTTCACACTATAACCCTCAAGCCATTGGTCACCGCGTCGTACATGGTGGTACATTGACCAAAGCTGAGCTTTTAACAGAAGAAATTGTAGAACGCATTCGTGCAGCGACACCACTTGCACCACTCCACAACCCAGCTCACTTGGTTGGGATTGACGCAACTATGCGTTTATTTCCAGAGCTACCTCAAGTGGCTGTGTTTGACACGGCTTTCCATCAAACCATGCCTGCTCATGCATACCGCTATGCTGTACCGAAGTTCTTATATACTGAGCACAATGTACGTCGCTATGGTTTCCACGGTACGAGCCATGCTTATGTGTCTGAACGCGGTTCAGAACTGGCAGGTAGCTTTAAACAAGGGGGCTGGTTAACAGCACACTTGGGTAATGGTAGTTCTACTTGTGCAATTTGGAATGGGCAAAGTGTTGATACCTCAATGGGCTTAACGCCACTTGAAGGTGTCGTGATGGGCACCCGCAGCGGTGATGTCGATCCAAGCTTACATAGTTTCCTTGCCAACAACTTAGGTTGGGATATTTATAAAATTGATAAAATGCTGAATAGCCAATCAGGCTTACTCGGTTTGTCTGATCTTTCAAATGACATGCGTACGTTGATTGAAGCCTCTGAACAAGGTGATGAAGATGCAACTTTAGCCATTGAAGTGTTCTGCTATCGCCTTGCAAAATCTTTAGCTGCACTGAGCTGTGGCCTACCACGACTGGATGGCCTATTCTTCACTGGCGGTATTGGTGAAAACTCTGCATATATTCGCGAAAAAACGATTGCTTACCTCCCACACTTTGGTTTCAACTTTAGCAAAGAAGCCAATGACAATCTAAAGCGTGGTACTGAAGGTCGTATTGATGCAGGCACAGGTCCACAGATCTGGGTTGTACCAACCGATGAAGAAGGACGTATTGCGAAAGAGACTGAGCATGTTGTAGCCAATGAGGTGATTCAAACTGCTGCAAAAAAGTCTGAAGACAATGTAGCGATCGCTTAAGCGGTCGTTACATTCGTTCAAGTCTGTTTTAATTTCTTGTATGACGAATAAATATATGAAAACAATTTTACTTGTGCCGACTGGGGAAGGTGTAGGCTTAACATCAGCCTGCCTAGGTTTGGTTTATGCACTAGAATGCCAAGGTGTTAAAGCTGGCTTTTTAAAACCATTTTCTCAAGAACTGACCACAGGTGCAGACCGTACAACGGCGCTCTACCACCATGTGTCTAAAAACGAAACTGTTGAACCCATTAATTATCACACTATTTTGCAGCAACTTAGCGCAGGTGAAAATGATGAGTTACTTGAAGATGCAGTTCGCCTACACCGCACCATTGCACGTAAGCATGACCTGATTATCGTTGAAGGTTTAGTCCCAAACAACCGTGATTCTTTTGCGTCTGAACTAAACGCGCAACTTGCCCAAGCGCTCGATGCTAAAGTGATCATCGTCAGCAATGCAGACATTAATAAACCAAGTGCGACGGCTGAGAAAGTTGATAGTCAACTCCGTTATTTTGGTGGTGCAAGTTCAGAGCGAACCGCAGGTGTGTTATTAATGCGTACCAAGGGTTTACCTGATGACTCGGCACATATTCCTGTGACGATTGACCCAAGTCTCCGTTTAGTTAGCGATACCAATAAGTTCATTATTGAACTCCAAAAGACCCATCCAAAACTCGGTTCAGACAAACTGCCAGTAATTGGTCTAGTTCCGTTTAGTAATACGCTTAGCGTACCGCGTATGTCGGACTTAGCTACGCATATTCAGGCAGAATGGATCAATCAAGGCGATGCAACACAACGTCGTGTATTACATAGCAGTTTAATTGCATCGAATATTGAGCACGAACTTCATAAGTTTGTCGCAGGTGAGCTCATCATTAGTGCATCAGATCGTATTGATGTGCTATTAGCTTCAAGCTTAGCCAGCAGTAACGGTATACCATTGGCAGGGCTCGTACTGACCGAGCACCATACGCCAAACGAGCAAGTGCTCGCGTTCTGCCAAACAGCGATTAAACAAGGCTTGCCGATTTTACATACATCACTCAGCACGTTTGACACCGCGCAAAGTTTAGCCAATCTCAGCAACGAAATTCCGGTCGATGATACTGAGCGTGCAGAACAAGTTACCCGTTTTGTATCAAGCCATATCAATGAGGCATGGCTCACTGAGATGTTGAACGGATCGTACCAACCACGCCTTTCCCCTTCAGCTTTCCGCCATGAATTGGTTCAAAAATCAATTGCCGCGAAGAAACGTATTGTTCTACCCGAAGGTGATGAACCACGTACAGTTCAAGCTGCTGCCATTTGCCAATCTCGTGGTATTGCCCACTGTATCTTATTGGCGAAACCTGAAGCCGTGGTTGAAGTGGCGAAAGCACGTGGTATTGAACTTCCACATGACTTAGAAATTATTGACCCAGATTTGATTCGTGAAAACTATGTTGAAAAAATGGTGGACCTACGAAACGGCAAACTGAATGAGCTGCAAGCACGCGAACAACTGCAAGACACGGTCGTTCTCGGCACCATGATGCTAGCACTCAATCAAGTTGACGGCTTAGTTTCAGGTGCAATACACACCACTGCAAATACCGTACGTCCAGCATTTCAGCTCATTAAAACCGCGCCTGAGTATTCATTGGTCTCTTCCGTGTTCTTTATGCTGTTACCTGATGAAGTCTATGTCTATGGTGACTGTGCCATTAACCCAGATCCAAACGCAGAACAACTCGCTGAAATTGCGATTCAATCGGCTGACTCAGCAAAAGCTTTCGGTTTAGACCCACGTATTGCAATGATCTCATACTCAACGGGTACCTCTGGTGCTGGTGCTGAAGTAGAGAAAGTCGCTGAGGCAACACGTATAGCGAAAGAACGTCGTCCTGATCTGTTGATTGATGGGCCGCTTCAGTACGATGCAGCATCGGTTGAAAGTGTCGGACGCTCGAAAGCACCTGATTCTAAAGTTGCAGGTCGTGCAAATGTATTTATTTTCCCTGACTTAAACACAGGAAATACAACCTATAAAGCTGTACAACGCTCTGCAAATGTTGTGAGTGTGGGCCCAATGTTGCAAGGTTTGAATAAACCAGTAAATGATTTGTCTCGTGGCGCTTTGGTGGATGACATCGTGTTTACGATTGCACTCACTGCAATTCAAGCGGAACAGCAAGCAACCGCTTAAATCGAGTTGATGTGATCCAAACCATCCAGCTAAACAGTTGGGTGGTTTTTTTATTTTATAGCGCATAACAATATGAAGCCAAAGCTTAACTGCTTTATATTTATGGGCATAATCAAAACACAGAAAAATAGTAAGGCTTTACTTTTCAGATACTTAAACAATATACTCAAGCCATATAATTAAATTCTAAATCATTGGTCTCATAATGAATAAAAAATGGCTTCCAATTCTACTGACAGCAACACTTTCTCTGACAGCATGCAGTGAGTCTAATCAACAGCAACAAATATCATCAGACTCAACACCAACACATAAAAACTTAAGTACAGCCAATCCAACGGATATTAAAACTGATCTTGATGCCTTGGATCAGATTGCGAATAAAAACTCTCAAGCTATTTTGAGTGCACAAGACGCACTTAAAGCAGCTCGTCAAAATAAACAAGTCGATGCCCTGCCTGCTCTACTTGAGCAACTGAAAACCCATTCTCTTGCATTTAATACGGCACTAGATGCAACACACTTCAAAAGCCATGAGGTTGCTGCGCTCAGTGAAAAATTTAAGCAAGTCCATCTTCTGGGAGTTGAGCTCGCACAAGAAAATACTAAAAATCCACCACAGATGGATCGCATCACTGGATTAGAAGCGCAAATCAGCGTGATACAACAAAGTTCTGTCAGTGAAATGAGAGCCTTACAACACATGATTTACCCTCAACTGAATTCAGGGGCATTAAACAACACGCGACAACAGGTAAAATCAGACCCTGAGTTCAATGTTACGGCTCATACTCCCCCACATAGCACCTCACATCTGAGTCAAGATAATGCCGCAGACATCAAACATGACCTCATTGCACTTAGAGCCGTATCTCATACAGCCAAACAAAAGGCGCAAGATTCTTTTACGGACATGAAACATGCGATAGACAGCGGTAATAGGAATACGCTTATGAAGGCTGTTAAACAAACCACTACACGAATTCATGAACTGAATCAAAAATACGATACTGTGACACTCAAAAGCGCTGAAGTCACAGCCGCTCGTGAAAAGTTGAAAGAAGAAAATAATCTTCAAATTGAAATGGGTAATATCATCCTATCGGACTCACCAGATCGACAGAGGTTTGCTGAGTTGAGTAATAAACATGACAATTCTCAAAAAATGGTTGAGATTGAGATGGAAGCACTTCGGCTTAAAGCCAATACAGCGTCATGATGCATTCATGTATATTTGGTGAATGCTATTTTTAGTCGAAAAACGCCCTAATGGCTTTTGATAACTAGATGCTCCAATATAGCCCGCGACCATATCCATGACCCTATCTACCTTTTAAGTAGTGTACCGACTTGCATCTTGGATAAAATTCAAAAATGATATTAATCGAAAAAGTCGTCCCAGTTATATTTCGAAATATCAATCAAAAAACAGAAATATTAGTGTTTAAACATCCAATTGCGGGTATTCAAATCGTAAAAGGTACAGTTGAGGTGAATGAAGAGTTGGAAACAGCGGCTCTGCGGGAGCTTTATGAAGAGTCTGGTATTTTATCTGCACATATTCACTCATATTTAGGTTTACATCATCCATCTGAGCAAGGTCCGAACTGGCATGTATTTATCTGCCATAGCACAGAAGCTTTAAAAGAGCATTGGACACATTTTTGCAATGATGACGGTGGATTAGAATTTAATTTCTTTTGGCACCCTCTGTTTGAGTCACCAAGCGCTGAATGGCATCCATTATTCCAAGAATTACTAACGTTTATTAAATCAAAAATTGAACCCTAATTTGGAAAAGATTTTATATTCGTTAGAACTAAAATAATGTTTATTAACAAAGACTTTATGTCTATTTTTTAACGGTGATAACTATTCTGTTTAATTTACTGACGGTCTTCGATCAACATATACACCATATCAATCTCTGGACATAGATAGCCCATTGAAGTTAAAGCTGCTGTGACTTGCCCCCGATGATGCGTTGCATGGTTAAACACATGCAATAATGTAGCAGCATAGGGTAGGCTCATTTCTAGTCCAGCCGATGTTTTGTAGTGTAAATCATGTCCAAATTTTTCCACATCAACATGTTTTAAAAAGTCTATCCAATGGTGAGCTCTGCTTTCTAACTCAAACATGAGTTTATCTTTATCCCTCTCTACGATGGTATTTAACTTCAGTAGAGGCGATGGTTTCGATGAAAACCGAGGAAACCATAGATAATGCTCCCCCACAAGCAAATGATTCAACGTTCCAGAAATAGTTTTGAAGAACAGTCCGCATTCAGCATTAAAATCTTCATCAGAGACATTTTTTAAAGCTTGGTTTAATTTTTGAGTAGACCATACGTTGTAACGAGCGAATAATTCAAACGTTTTTAAATCCATTTATAAAGCCATACATGAAGTTCTCTAAAATGAGCATAATACACAGGATGAAAAACACCTAAGCCTTTCATTTATAGTGCAGAATATCTTTTAATTTTCTCATACACTCTCAGCTTCACTTCAACATTTGACTCAGCCTCAACTTAGGTGCCTTGATAAAGAAAATTGCATTACCACATAAAATCAAAATCACCCCAATCACCGCATTCATATGCCATTGATACCCTTCCCAAAGAGTCGAAATCACCAAAGCCACCAACGGAAATAACAAGGTACTATAAGCTGCCTTGCCTGCCCCAATCCTTCCGACCAAATAGAAATAAGCAGTAAAGCCAATCACTGAACCAAAAACAGCCAAATACAATAAAGCACTCACTGCACTAAATTCCATAGCGGGGAAAAACTCGTCGTGTTTAAATCCAGCAATCAACGCCATCAGAAGTGAACCATATAGCATGCCATAAGCATTGGTGGTGAAAATATCCAGACCGTATTTTTGATGACGCGCACTGATCATATTGCCCAGTGAAAAACCATAAGTGCCCAACACACAAAGACCAATCCCTATCAGCGTATGGTTGTTTAAGGTACTTCCCACCACATCATGCCAAAATAAGGCAATAATGCCCAACCCTCCCAACAAAGCCGCAGGGTAAAAACGTGTAGAAACCTGTTGTCCAAAGAATAGTTTGGCATTGAGGGTATTAAAAATGACCGCCATCGAAAAAATAACGGCCTCCAAACCGCTACTAATATATTGCACCGCATAGTAAAAACAGACAAAGTTAAAACCAAAAATACAGCACGCTTGTAACATACAAAACAGATGATCTTTTACAGCCAATTTTTGCAGTTTTCGGCACAACACAACAAAAGCAAAGAGCACCAGAGCTGAAATAAAGAAACGCCAAAACACTGCCACATTGGTCGATATTCCACTTTGTTGTTGCAGACTTATCGCAATCCATGTCGTTCCCCAAATCACGACCACCAAAGCATATAACAGCGCATTCATACTCTTTCAATCCAACTCAAACCACTCACGCTATTGTGCTTGGTTTAGCTGTCCCATTGCTTGCACCTTCTTGTGGTCACTATCATGAACTTGTGGTTTTTTTTACTGGTTTTCGGATATAGATGACAAAATGAAATCAAAGTCCTACACTCATTCTTCCATTCGGCACTCCGTATAGATGATGAAATATCAGATTCTAGATCAATTACAACAGCATAAAGCCCAACTCCTCGACTCGGTCGAGTTAGGTTCGGGCATGCAGTTGGCCATGTGGCAAAACAACCAAGACCGCGTCAGTGTTTGCAGTAACCACCATACCCTTAGCATGTACATTCAAGGGGGATATCACAGTTATCAAAAAACAGCACAAGGTTGGCATAATGGCGGTGGGCCAGATCATATGTGCCTGATGCCACAAGATTTTGAGTCAACTTGGGATTTGCGTGACCCCCTGACTTTTGTGCATCTGTACTATACTGAGCAACATCTACAACGCGTCGCCGAACAGGTGTGGGATCGTGAGCCGAGCCAAATTATTTTAAATCCACAAAGTTTCGTGGCCGACCCACAGATTTCGATGATCTACCGACACTTTTTACTCAATGGGGCTTGGCAGAACCGTGAAAATCATTTGCAGATGAGTACTGCCACGACACTTCTGCTCAATCATTTGATTAAAAATTATAGCCATACCGAGTGGCAAGCCCCTGAAGTCAAAGGCGGGCTGTCTCCATATAGCCTGAAACAGTTATTAGAATGGATTGATCAACATATTCAGCAAAGCTTGACCTTGTCAGATTTGGCCGAGCAAACGCAGCTCAGTGAATACCATTTTGCCCATATGTTTAAGCAATCCATGCACATGCCACCACACCAATATGTAATGCAACGTCGACTTGAACTGGCACAGCAAGCGCTACAGCAGACGACTGCCAATATGACGGAGATTTCGGAACAGTATGGATTTAGCTCCAGTAGCCATTTTAGTCATCGCTTTAAAAAGCACTTTGGCTATTCTCCATCCCAAATGCGGAAAAGTGAGAAAAATTAGATCGGATAAACTCACATTCAGCTTATTTATCTAACATCAAAATAAAGCTCATCATTAGACTCGACATTAAAAAACCGAAAAATGCACTCATCAGATAAGCTTTCCGACGCTCTTGAGCAGATTAGCTCAGGACTTGATGGCGCATTTCCATATGTTGCTTTTCTTCAAAAATCGTCATCTCGACATCGTTTTTAGGCGGAGCTTTTTTCAAAAGCAAAGGCAACATTGCAAGCATCATGCAGTAAAAATTAAATTTAAATATATCTTCGACAATGACATTGCCTGCATGCCTTTGAGCCATTAAATAAAACAGGAAAATAGACCACAAGAAAAAGCATCCGATAAATAGCAAGGCTGAAGTCGAGAAATAATATTTCATTGTATTTGTTTTAAGATTTGAAACTGGAATCTTAAGGCGTTAAACAATTTTTAGCTAGTTGAAGATTTAAAGATTTGAAGATTTGAAGATTTGAAGATTTGAAGATTTGAAGATTTGAAGATTTGAAGATTTGAAGATTTGAAGATTTGAAGATTTGAAGATTTGAAGATTTGAAGATTTGAAGATTTGAAGATTTGAAGATTTGAAGATTTGAAGATTTGAAGATTTGAAGATTTGAAGATTTGAAGATTTGAAGATTTGAAGATTTGAAGATTTGAAGATTTGAAGAGAGCTTAAAACAAAAAAAGAAGATAAAGCTTAAGCCTGATCTTCTTTTTGACCGTATATCCAAGTCGCTGCGATATATACACAAAAGCCCGCAGCCATCACTAAACCTGTCAACATGTTCGATGTCCTATAGTTTGATAAGTGCATTATGCGAAAGTTTTATGACAAATTTATGACAATATTGTCATATTTTAAATGTTAGTATTTTTTCAATATATTCAAAATCTTAATATAAAAATTATACCTATTGATTCACTTTTAGCATGCAATATTTCATTCAACTTAGGCAATTTTGTCATATTTACAACCTTATATGACCTCACTTTCTCGTCAATTTTGTTCAACTATTAAACTTTCGCCCAAAGGCTGCGTAAAACATCCACAACCTCGACATTTTGTCTTATAATTTAGCCCGCTAGCTATCAGCCCGCTCAAGAGATATTTGTATGACCACTATTATCAAGCAAGATGATTTGATCACATCGGTCAAAGACGCGCTTCAGTTCATTTCTTACTATCACCCACAAGACTTTATCCAAGCGATGAGCCGTGCGTATGATCGTGAAGAGAACAAAGCTGCGAAGGATGCGATCGCGCAAATCTTAATTAACTCGCGTATGTGCGCAGAGGGCCACCGCCCAATCTGTCAAGATACAGGTATCGTCAACGTATTCGTTGAAGTGGGTATGGATGTTAAATTTGATTTAACCATGAGCTTAGACGATGCAATCAACGAAGGCGTACGTCAAGGTTACTTAGAAAACTCAAATGTACTGCGTGCTTCTGTATTGGCTGACCCAGCTTTTGGTCGTAAAAATACCAAAGACAACACCCCTGCTGTGATCTATCACAAACTTGTTCCAGGCAACAAAGTGGATATTACTGTTGCAGCAAAAGGTGGTGGTTCAGAAAACAAATCTAAACTGGCTATGCTCAACCCATCAGACTCAATCGTGGATTGGGTACTAAAAACTGTTCCAACCATGGGTGCAGGTTGGTGTCCACCAGGAATGTTGGGTATTGGTATTGGTGGTACTGCTGAAAAAGCCATGATGCTTGCAAAAGAATCGCTCATGGAAGAAATCAACATGGACGAATTACTTCGTCGCGGCCCTGAAAATAAAATCGAAGAACTTCGTATGGAAATCTTCGAAAAAGTAAACGCACTCGGCATTGGCGCGCAAGGTCTAGGTGGCTTAACCACAGTTCTAGACATTAAAATTAAAGATTACCCATGTCACGCTGCAGGCAAACCAGTCGGGATGATTCCAAACTGTGCAGCGACTCGTCACGCACACTTCCAACTTGATGGTACAGGTGTTGCACACATTCAAGCACCAAAACTGGAAGACTACCCATCTGTCACTTGGGATTCATCAACTTCTAAACGTGTTGACCTCGACAACATCACCCAAGAAGAAATGAACGCTTGGCAACCAGGCGACACCTTACTTCTGAACGGTACCATTTATACGGGTCGTGATGCTGCACACAAACGCATGGTCGACATGCTGAACAATGGTGAAGAACTTCCTGTCGACTTAAAAGGTAAATTCATTTACTACGTTGGCCCTGTAGATCCAGTAGGTGATGAAGTGGTTGGTCCTGCTGGCCCAACAACAGCAACACGTATGGACAAGTTCACACGTCAAGTACTTGAAGCAACCGGTATGTTCGGCATGATCGGTAAAGCAGACCGTGGTCCTGCTGCTGTTGAAGCAATCAAAGACAACAAAGCGACTTACTTGATGGCTGTGGGTGGCGCAGCTTACCTTGTGTCTAAAGCGATTCGTGAAGCTGAAGTGGTTGCTTTTGCTGACTTAGGTATGGAAGCGATTTACAAATTTGTAGTGAAAGACATGCCTGTATCAGTAGCAGTTGATGTGAATGGTACCTCTATTCACGCAACAGCACCAAAAATTTGGCAAGCCAAAATTGGTAAAATTCCAGTAGTCGATGCTGCAGCAGGCTAAAACTTAAGTTTTACTTTTTTGGATACCCTTAACATGCTAAGGTCATGTTAAGGGTATTTTTTTACCTATTTTTATAGACTTAATCAAAAGATATAGACCAACAATGAAAAAATTAAATCACATGCTTTACGGTATTACCTTATGTGTCCTCAGCACAGCTTCTTTTGCAAAACCCGCGACCGAAGCATCGGTAGAAAAGGCACTCAAACTCGGCGATATTAAAGGCACTTTAGCGCAGTCTCAGCAAGAGATGCGCCCTGTCTATGACCAACAAGCCGAAGAAATTATTAAGAATATTTTTAAAACATCTACACTTAATCCTGAACAACAAAAAGCTGCCAAGCAAATCGCTGAAATCACCGCATCGTTTAGCAGCAAATTGATTTCAGATCCAAAATTTATGCAAATGCTAAAAGATGTCTACATGCAGACCTTTACCGAAGAGGAAGTGTTGGCCAACATTCAGTTTCTCGAAACACCTCTAGGTCAGTCTATCAATAAAAAAAGCAGTAAAATGATGAGCGAAATCATGCGCAATAGCATCGCCATGTCTGCGGAAATGATGCAAGATCCTGCTATTCAGCAGGAAATGAATCGTCAAATTGAAAAGACCCTTACACCATTATTTTATCAAGCCAAAAAAGCAAAATAGTTTACTTACCAGGTTAAAGGATTCCACAGCTTAAACGGCTTCATCAGTTGAACATCTTCATTTGGGTCATATTTTGCAGGTTTAAGTTTTTGTGCTTTCTTTCGTAACTCACCCGTGTGTTGATCTTCAGCTACAAAGTTATAACTGTTGGACTTTAACTGGGTAAATGCAATTTCCTGAATCGCAATTTTTTCAGGGATAACCGCCAAAGGCCCTGCAACCTCTCGTCGGGTAGCCAAGTTCTCTTCATCATACTTGATGAAATAAGACTGCCCCGCTTCTACACTAAAATCGAGATATTTTGGCTTTTGGAAATGATTAATGCCCAAAGGTCTACTGCTCGATAAACGATAAGTTCCCGCGGGCAATTCGACCCAATAGTAATGATTGTTAAGCAGGCTTGGAATACGTTCTTTATTGATAAATAAGCTCGAAGCCACAATTTCTTGACGATTCCATTTTGAATCTGGACGGTATAGATAGACGATCGCTGCTTGTTCATGTTGAGGTTGAACACGCTGAAAACGCTGTCCTAATTTTTGATTGACCCAACCACCTACGCTAAACACCCCAATACGATACTGCTCAATCATGCTAGGGTCGTGATCAAAATCGACCTCATGACTGAGGGTTGATGTTAATTCAGGTTGCTCCACTGCAACTTTCCCATGACAACCCAATAAAATTAAACTGCTTAAAAGCGTAATCGTCATTGCACGCATGACTATTCCTCACGGCATATTTTTTATTTTGATACTGAATTTTTAGTTTTAATCTAGGCATCCCAGCCTATGATGCAGAGTAACATTCCCTCTTTTTTTGAATACAAAAAAACGTGTGAAAATACTCGATTTTCACACGTTTCAGATGAATAACAACTTAAGCGGACTTTGAGTTAATCACTTTTAAATCAACTTTAGCTGTATCTTTCTGTTCGATTCTTGGTAAACGCTCTGGCTTAAATAATGGCGCAGCTGTACCGTTAATCACGTCTTCATTCACCACAACCGTGCCAACATCGGTACGACTTGGTAAATCATACATGGTTTCAAGCAGCGTATTTTCCAAAATAGAACGTAAGCCACGTGCACCCGTATTGCGGTCTAAGGCTTTTTTCGCCACAGCGCGTAGTGCTGAGTCTTCAAAAACCAGATCAACATTTTCCATATCAAACAAATGTTGATATTGACGTGTCAGTGCATTCTTCGGTTCAGTCAGAATTTGCATCAAAGCTTCTTCGTCTAACTCTTCCAAAGTCGCAATTACAGGTAAACGACCAATAAACTCTGGAATCAGACCAAATTTCACCAAATCGGTTGCTTCAACTTGACGGAACAAATCAGACAATTTCTTGCCTTCATCTTTCTTCTTCACTTCAGCAGTGAAGCCGATGCCGCCTTTTTCTTGACGCTGTTGTACGATTTTCTCAAGACCTGAGAATGCTCCACCACAGATGAACAAGATATTTGAAGTATCAATTTGAATAAATTCTTGCTGCGGATGCTTACGACCACCTTGAGGTGGAATAGAGGCAACCGTACCTTCGATCATTTTCAGTAAAGCTTGTTGTACGCCTTCACCCGACACATCACGCGTGATCGACGGATTTTCAGACTTACGGGTGATCTTGTCGATTTCGTCGATGTAGATAATACCTTTTTGCGCTTTTTCTACATCGTAGTCTGCTTTTTGTAGAAGCTTTTGAACGATATTTTCAACATCTTCACCGACATAGCCTGCTTCGGTAAGTGTCGTTGCATCAGCCATAGCAAAAGGAACATCGAGCAGACGTGCCATCGTTTGCGCAAGTAAAGTTTTACCCGAACCTGTTGGCCCTACCAATAAGATATTACTTTTCGCAATTTCAACAGCCTCATCGTGCTTATGCCCACCATGTGTCGCTTTAAGGCGTTTATAGTGGTTATAGACAGCAACAGACAAGGTTTTCTTTGCCACATCTTGACCAATGACATATTGATCTAATGCCGCACGAATTTCGTGAGGTTTAGGCAATGGTTTTGCAGCCCAGTCACCCGACTCAACTTGTTGACTGGTTTGCACCAAGTCTAAGCATACGTCCACACATTCATTACAGATGTACGCGTCCTCGCCTGCAATCAGTTTCCCGACCTCAGACTGCGTTTTACCGCAAAATGAACAATGCTTTTGTCCTTGAGGATGTTCGGACATATTCACTCCAATTCTAAACTTTTAAAACTTATGGACGTTTAGATAACACTTCGTCCACGAGACCATATTCTTTTGCAGCTTGTGCTGTCATAAAGTTGTCACGGTCAGTATCACGTGCCACAGTCTCAAAGTCTTGACCACTGTGCTCTGCCATTAAACGGTTTAAACGCTCTTTAATAAACAGAATTTCACGTGCATGAATTTCAATATCAGATGCCTGACCACGGAAACCGCCTAACGGTTGGTGGATCATAACACGTGCATTTTCAAGGCAATAACGTTTACCTTTCGCACCAGCATTCAACAAGAATGCACCCATTGATGCTGCCTGCCCCATACAATAAGTCACAACGTCTGGCTTAATGAATTGCATGGTATCGTAAATCGCCATACCTGCAGTCACTGAACCACCTGGTGAGTTGATGTAAAGGTGAATGTCTTTATCTGGGTTTTCCGCTTCTAAAAACAACATTTGCGCGACAATCAAATTTGCCATGTTATCTTCAACTTCACCAGTCAAGAAGATGACACGCTCACGTAACAAACGTGAATAGATGTCAAATGAACGCTCACCACGAGATGACTGTTCTACAACCATTGGAACTAAAGCATTTTCGATAGTTGGAATATACATACGTTTATTTATTCCTAAATTTTTTGTTACTCAACTCATAGTCACAATATGAGGGATAATTGCTGAAAATGCAAAATATTCCCAAGTAAATAACAGATATTTTTTGCATAAGCTTTGTGAACACAAGAGCTTTTACAAACCTAAATCACAATAAAAAAGGCGCTCAAAGCCATTGCTGTCCCACAATTTTTCACAAGAGGAAGCTCATTTGAGCTTCCTCTTGTTTTATGGGTATTTTATCGGGTGAAAATAAAGCTTTTAAAGTTCTTCTTTCAAACAAATTCACTTGAATTATTCTGAGTAAACGTTGAACTGTCCAACCTGTTTTCCCTAAATGTTGAGCGAAACTCACCAATAAATAGGCGATCATCGCAATCCAGATTTGTGTCTGAATTGCGTTCCTGCTGCGGCCTAGAAACGCTTTTAATTTGAGATTCTGCTTAATCGCCTTAAAGAACAGCTCAACTTTCCAACGATCTTTATAAATCGCCGCAATGGTGGAGGCGGCTAAATGAAAGTTATTGCTGAGAAAGCTAAAGTGCTTGCCACTTTGCTGATCTCTATATTCAATTCTTCTTAACACTGGGGCTTTTCTTTTTAGGGCATGTGCGCTATTCAGCTGAATGGTTTCATCTTTTAGAATACCTTTGGATTCAAGCACTGGATGTTGCTGGATCACCTGATACACAGATTTAGGCCTAAAACGTGTGACAAATCCAATGTTTTGAGCAGTCAGATTTGCATACCATTGGTAATCGACATAGCCTTTATCAAAAACTACAATGCTGCCAGCAGGAAACTGGAATTTGCGACCTTGTACCATGTCATTTTCTTTGCCATTTTCAACTGCAACAAACTCAGGAATATCATTGCTGTGATTCAATCCTATGCTGAGTTTCATGCTGGCTTTTGAGTCATGAACTTTGGCCCATTCACATAAGGAAAGCGACAGGTCAATATGACTGGCATCCAAGGAATACAAGGGATTTTTAAAGCGAAATTTATGAGCTACTTTTGAGTGTTCATAGTATTTAAGCAACTTGTAAAATAGCTGTTGATACAAGGCAGCAGGCTGCTGCTCATTGATTCGTGCCAGCGTGCTTCGGGGAATAGATTTTGCTCCGAGATGACTTAGCTTTTCCTGTTGGCACTCCAAATTGGATTGAATATCTCTCAGACTTTGCCTACAAGAGAATTGAGACATCAATATGGCAATAAACTGATCCCAACGGGAAGTCGCTCTAAATTTCTGTCCAACATGGTGTACTTTAGCAAGTTGTTCAAAATCCTGTCGCACAACAGGTTTAATTAGCTCATAAAATACGGTATTCTGATGTGACAAAACCTGAATCCTGGTCGTTAAAGTGTTTGTTTACACTCATATTTTAACTGTTAGGACTCAGGTTTTTTTATTTAAAGCAAACTATGGGACAGCAGTGCGCTCAAAGCGCCTTTTTTACTTTAGCTAAACTTAGCCTTGTTGACGAGCTTGTTGCTCTTTCAATAAGTCTTCGTAGCTTACAGCTGTATCCGTTACTTTAGCAGATGCCAAAATGTGATCAACCACTTGGTCTTCCAACACAACAGCTTCGATTTGCGAACGTTGTTGTTTGTCATTTTTGAAGTATTCGATCACTTCAGCTGGATCTTCGTAAGAAGAAGCCATGTCTTCGATGTAAGCATCAACACGTGCTTGATCTACTTCGATTTTAGCATCAGCTAAAACCTTGCTTACCAGTACGCCTAATTTTACAGATTTTTCAGCTTGTTCTTTGAACAATTCATCTGGAAGCATGCTTGAGTCAAATGCTTTCGCACCTTGAGCACCAAACTGCTGTGTGAACTGTTGAATCATTTGTTGACGTTGACGGTCAACTTCTTGAGCAACCATAGATGCTGGAAGTTCAACTTCGTTTGCAGCAACAAGCGCATCAAAAGTAGCACCCTTCACTTGGTTACGTAGACCATTTTTCACTTCACGTTCCATGTTTTTACGAACGTCAGCTTTTAATTTTTCAACGCCTTCTTCTTCAGTTAGACCAAAAATTTGAAGGAATTCAGCATCAACTTCAGGAAGTTTTTGCTTTTCAACAAGCTTCACAGTGATTTTGAATTGTGCAGCTTTGCCTGCAAGGTTTTCAGCTTGGTAGTCTTCAGGGAAAGTAACATCAATCACTTTCTCTTCGCCTTTCTTCATACCAACGATGCCGTCTTCGAAGCCAGGAATCATACGACCTGAACCTAAAACAAGTTTAAAGTCTTCAGCAGAACCGCCTTCAAACTTCTCACCATCTACAGAACCTTCAAAGTCAAAAGTGACTTGCATGTCTTTTTTAGCCATGCCTTTTGTTTCAGTCCAAGAAGCACGTTGCTTTTGAAGGTTTTCAATCATCTGGTCAACGTCTTTGTCGTTCACTTCAGATGCTTTACGTTCAACTTCTAAACCAGCAAATTTAACTTCAACTTCTGGATAAACTTCAACAGTCGCTTCATATACAAGCGCGTCGTCTTTTAATTCAGATTTTTCAATGTTTGGCATACCAACAGCATTGATTTTTTCTTGTTGGATTGCTTCGAATACCGTGTCACGAATGATGTCGCTTACGACTTCTTGGTAGATACCCGCGCCATATTCACGACGAACAACATTTACTGGCACTTTACCTGGACGGAAGCCGTTGATCTTCACAGTTTTAGCAGTGCGTTTTAAGCGAGCTTCGAACTGCTCGTTAACACGGCTCGTCGGTACAGATACATTTAAACGACGGGTAACACCCGAAACCGCTTCAGAAGTTACTTGCATGGCTTCCTCAATATTTTGGTAATAACAATTTTAAAAAGTGCCACATTATATGACAACATTGAACGATATACAAAACACCTGATTGAAACCATATATTTTTTAATTCTTTTAGCAGTTTTTTATTTTCCCCTCATCTCCACATTCCCACCAAATTAAATACAAAGTATTATATTTTTTATAGTTTTTGTTGCAAATGATAAATACTACCATTAAGATTTGCACCATAATTGAACATTTTTCTTTTTTTCTCGTCCGTCATTGGAACTCTAGTTATGAGTAAGTTTAATCTACACCCTCTTTCACTGGCATTGCTCGGGGCAATAGCCACTCCTGTTTTTGCAGAAACAACAACTGAAGATTCATCCACCCACCAGCTTTCCACCATTGTGGTTTCAGCTGCTGGCTTTGAACAAGATATTAAAAATGCACCTGCTTCTATTAGTGTCGTGACTAAAGAAGATATAGAAAAGAAAAATGCGACCAGCATTGCCGACCTATTGGCTGATGTGCCGGGTATTGACGTTCGTTCTGGTGTGGGAAAAACATCAGGATTGAATATCAAAATGCGTGGCCTAGGCAATGACTATAGCCTGATTTTAATTGATGGTCGCCGCCAAACCACCTCATCAGATGTTACTCCAAACGGCTTTGGCGAAACATCAAATGGTTTTTTACCACCTTTAGCCTCTATTGAACGTATTGAAGTCATCCGCGGACCAATGGCAACACGCTATGGTTCCGAAGCGATGGGTGGTGTGATTAACATCATTACCAAAAAAATAAGTAATGAATGGAATGGTAACGTCACTGTCAGTGGCAATGTCATGGAAAGTAATGCTGAAGCTGACTCATGGAAAACCAGTTTTGTCTTGAATGGCCCAATCATGCATGATCGTTTAGGCTTACAACTCCGCGGGAGTTATTTAGATCGTCAACGTTCAGAACGCATTGTGGCGGGTTCAACCTCTCGCGACCCACGTCCAAGCAAAGCTGAAAACTATGATATCGGTGGAAAGTTACAATTTACATTAGATGATAAAAACTCTTTCTGGGTTGATGGTTTTACTTCAAACCAAACCTATGACAACTCTGACCAGCGATTAGGTAACTTTTTTAGCCGTGGTGGCATTGCAGGCTATGAAGATGAGTTAGAGTTCAATCGTGTGCAAATCTCAGCAGGACACGATGGTAACTACGATTTTGGTCAATGGAAAACGTACATTAGTCAAAATAAAACTGAGACCAAAGGTCGTACTATTCCAACTGATGCCTTCCCTACTTTAGCAGGCCTACCACGCACCTTAGAAAATATAGATTTAGTTTTTGATTCACATTTGGTTGCTCCAATTGCGAACCATAAACTCACTGTGGGTACAGAATATAAAGATGTCACTATTGCTGACGATATTGCAGGTATGGGCAAAGAGTTTACTCAAGATACATGGTCAGTCTATGCAGAAGATGAATGGAGTTTATTAGATAACTTACATTTCACTTTCGGTGGTCGTTATGAAGATCATTCAGGATTTGGTGGTCACTTTAGTCCACGTGC
Source organism: Acinetobacter sp. SW-226 (assembly GCF_055632855.1). Classification (NCBI taxonomy): domain Bacteria; kingdom Pseudomonadati; phylum Pseudomonadota; class Gammaproteobacteria; order Moraxellales; family Moraxellaceae; genus Acinetobacter; species Acinetobacter sp. SW-226. The sequence goes on from NZ_CM145752.1 coordinate 3,189,020, forward strand.
ATACCTAGTATGGAATACAACGGATGCTTTAACGCTTAAAGGTGGTGTAAGTACAGGTTATAAAACACCATCAGCCAAGGACTTATACAACGGTATTATTGGCTATAGCGGTCAAGGTACAACACCAAGCCTTGGTAATCCGGACTTAAAACCAGAGACATCTGTTAACTACGAACTCGGTTTAAACTATCAACCTACAGATACTTTAGACTTTAATGCTACTGCATTTTTTAATGTCGTCGAAGACAAGATTGTGTCTAGGAATTTTTCATGTGCAACCAATGATTGCTCAAACTTCAATAGCAATGTGACTTCTTATAGCAAAAGTTTCAATGCCGATGAAGCAGAAATTTATGGCTTAGAAACATCGCTTAAATATCAAATCATTCCCGAATGGGATGTCAAAGCGGCCTATACTTTTACCGAATCTGAAATCACTAAAGGTGCAAATAAAGGTTATACGCTTGAGTCAACGGCTAAACACTTATTTAACCTAACATCGACTTGGCATATTAATGATCGCCTTGATGTCTGGTTACAACACGAATATCAGTCAGGACGTCCTCGCTATCTAGCAACACCAACTGGTGGAGAAATTAATATTGAACGACATACAGACAATAAATTTTCTGCTTACAACCTATTCAATTTAGGGACAAGCTATCAATTAAATCATCATGTCCGCATCAATGCCGCTGTAAATAATCTATTAGATAAAGACTTTACCGAGTATATGGATTATGTCGATACCAACGGCAATGTTCAGCAAGCCTATAAATATTTATCTATTGGCAGAAGCTCTGAAGGAACCTATTTACCTGGTCGTAACTACTGGCTATCCATTTCTTATGATTTCTAATGATACTTAGCATCATGTAAAAAACCTGCTTCGGCAGGTTTTTTGAGAAGCTACATGGAGCATATAGATCCAACACAATTCCTTCATATTCATCAGACATTTTCAAAAATATGACTGATAAAAATATAGATTCTAAATTTCAATAATATTACAAAAATACAATCTACTTTTCCAATAGATATAAAAATCAATTAAATATGTTGATTTTATTATATTATTACATTTATTTTTCCAGTTTAATTCATTCTTAACATCTAAAATTTCAATGTAACAATTAGGAAACAAAAAATAAGAATCATTATTATTCGCATACTAATTTACAACGCTAGAACTAGACTCGTTATGGCCTTCATCAAAACACGTAAAAAGCTGGTTTCTTCAGCAATCGCTTCAACACTTTCAGTGATTGCAGTCAATGCTGTTGCACAAGATCAAGTTACGCAACTAGAAACAATTCACACGGAAGCGGCAGCAGAACAAAGTTTGAAAGTCGATAAATCTGCAAACAGCAAATTTGTTGCTCCTCTACTGGATACTCCAAAGTCTGTTGCTGTTATTTCTAAACAGTTGATTGAAGACACTCAAGTTACAACGTTAAGCGATGCTTTACGTACCGTACCAGGTATTACCCTCGGTGCTGGTGAAGGCGGAAACCCAAATGGAGATCGTCCATTTATCCGTGGTTATAGCTCTGAAAGCTCAATTTATGTGGATGGTATTCGTAATTCAACTTCTCAAAACCGTGAAATGTTTGCAGTAGAGCAAGTTGAAGTAACGAAAGGTTCTGCATCTACTATGGGTGGTGCAGGTTCAGTTGGCGGAAGTGTCAACATGATTTCTAAAGTGGCTAAAAAAGGCGACTCTCTAGAAGGTTCTGTTGGTGCGGGAACGGATAACTACCAGCGTATCACGCTAGATGGTAACAAAGACTTCGGCAATGGTATTGCAGCTCGTGTTGCAGTGATGGGACACCATAACGAGAAAGCAGGCCAAAAAGATGGAGCTGAATATGCTCGTGTTGGTATTGCACCAAGTATTACATTTGGTTTAGATAGCGATACACGTGCAACCTTAAGTTATTATTATTTAAAATCTGATGATACCCCTGATTCAGGTGTACCTTATTGGAATTCGTCAAATAATACAGCAACAGGTAAACCTTTAAATGTTAAACAAGGTATTTACTATGGCTGGAAAGATCGTGATTTTCAAAAACAAGAGAATCAAATTGGCACAATTAAGTTAGAACATGATCTGACTGAAAACCTTACGATTAGCAATACAGCAATGTATACCAAGTCCAAAAATAACTATATTTGGACTCAACCAGATGATTCTAAAAAAAATATAGCAAATGGTAGTATTGCTCGTCGTGCAAATGGACGTATTACAGATACCAATGGTTTCACAGATCAATTAAGCCTAAATGGTAAATTCAATACTGGAACAATCAAACACAGTTTCAACACAGGGGTGGAATACAGCGAGCTTAAATCTGACAAAGGTAATTACCAAATTAAAGATTTAGGAACAACCACAACTACTCTGCCTGGTGCAGCAGCAACACATAATTTAAATGCGAGCGGTGGTTGTAATGGGCTGATTGGTGCAGCATCAAACTATTGGTGTACAGATGCATACAATCCTAATTCAAGTGATCCTTGGTTAGGTAGCTATTCTGCTAATAAAGCAGTAACGACTTCAACAGCAAAATCAACTGGTATTTATTTACTTGATAACATTGAATTTACGCCTAAATGGTTACTAGATATTGGGCTTCGTTGGGACAAATTTGATACCGAATTAAAAACAAATGCAACAGGCGTAAGCATTGAAAATAATACTGACTTCTTTAGTTATCAAGCAGGTCTAACATACAAGCCAACTGAAAACAGCAGTATCTATGCAAGTTTTGCAACTTCCGCAAATCCTGTTGGTATTGATGCAGGGGATGGCTCTGAGACATCTCTTAGTGCAACAACGAAAGACCTAGAGCCTGAAGAAGCTCGAACGTACGAAATTGGTACAAAATGGGATGTACTCAACAATCGCTTAAATTTAAGTGCTGCAATATTCCGTACTGAAAAGCAAAATACGCGTATTTTATTAGATGCGACTACTTATACCAATGCAGGATCAAGCAAAGTTGATGGTATTGAGTTAGGTGCTAATGGTAAAATTACTGACAAATGGGCTGTTAGTGCAGGCTACACCTATTTAGATAGTGAGTTAACAAAGGCTGCGTATAATGCAACGGCGAACGAAGGGAAACAACTTCAAAACGTTCCTGAAAATAGTGCTACTCTTTGGACCACCTATCAAGTTATGCCTCAGTTAACTTTAGGTGCTGGCGCAATCGCTATGGACAAAGTCTTTGGTGATGCTGCAAATACCAAATGGGTTCCAGGCTATGTACGCTACGATGCTATGGCACGTTATAATGTAAATAAAAATGTTAATTTACAATTAAACGTAAATAACCTTTCAGATAAACGTTATTTCACTAAAGCGTATGCTTCTCACTATGCAACTGAAGCTGAAGGTCGCAATGCAGTATTGTCTGTGAACTTCAAATACTAAGTGAACCGACTGAATCTCATGCATTCATGATCGAATTATATAAAAATAGCCTCTCTTTGAGGCTATTTTTATATATGCTTAAATATTAAAGATGTTTTTCCTTTTCAGCAGGCCGTATTGTGATCCACCATATTCCCCATGTGTTAAGCAAAGAACAAGTTCAATACTTTCGCAGTGAAATGTCGAAAGTAAAATGGATTGATGGAAAAAAAACCACAGGATCACTCTCAAAAAATGTAAAACAAAACCAACAACTCCCTGAAGATCACCCTCTCACTCAACACTTAGGCAATATCATTCTAGAAGCACTCGGAAAGCATCCATTATTTCTATCCGCCGCCCTACCCTTAGATATTTTGCCACCTTATTTTAATCGCTATGAACAGGGGGAAACCTTTGGCTTCCATGTCGATAATGCCATTCGTTGGATTGCTGGAAGCAAAGATCGGATTCGTACCGATTTATCCTGTACTGTTTTTTTGAGTGAGCCTGACGAATATGAAGGCGGAGATTTGGTCGTAGAAGATACTTATGGTTATCATGAAGTAAAACTACCTGCTGGAGATATGATTCTATATCCATCGACTAGCGTACACGAAGTCACCCCTGTAACTCAGGGTTGCCGCGTGGCTTCATTCTTTTGGGTTCAAAGTATGATTCGTGATGATGCTGATCGTCATATCTTGTTTAATCTTGACCAAACTATCCAAAACCTACGTGTGCAACTGAGCGACCAACATGAAGAGGTGGTAAAGCTCACTAGCCTGTATCATAATCTGATGCGAAAATGGGCTGAGCTTTAAGTAAAACTAATAGAATTAGTCCATTTTGAAGCATGGATTGACTATGCTTCAATGGAAGCTATACACTTTTCATATAATTATAAGATATTGGTTTAACTATATTTTTACCATTTGTTTTAATTCACCATTATATTTAGTTTACTTTTCACCAATCATTATTGTTTTCCTTAATTAATAAAGATTTATTAAACATTATTTCCATACATACAAGTGAATTTTTCAGCCTAAAAACCATTGTTAACGATAATTATTATCAATAGAATTCGCAACCACAGTTACATAGCTTAACAATACCTCCATGATTACTGCACTTTATGGTTCGACCCGAACTGAGCAGTGATGGAACTCTGTCGTATATTATTTGGGACACCGACAATGGCAAAAATCAAAAGCCGTAAACATAACCGTACTGCACAATTTGTTGCATTAGCAGCTTCTCTCCCACTGATGGCACATGCAGCAACGCCAACAAAAGATGATTCAACTGTGCTACCTACCATTACAGTGAAGTCGGAAGTCGAAAGTAAATACAAAACAGACAAAGTTAGTTCTGCAAAATACACCCAACCTTTAGTTGATACACCACAAACGATTTCTGTAATTAAAAAAGAATTACTCAAAGAACAAGGTGCAACATCTCTAACTGAAGCATTACGTAATACACCAGGAATTACGTTACAACTTGGGGAAAATGGTAATACCAGTGCAGGCGATTCTTTTCAAATGCGTGGATTCGACACCAAAAACTCAATTTATGTCGATGGCATTCGTGATATTGGCGCCGTGAGCCGTGATATCTATAATCTTGAGCAAATTGAAGTCGTTAAAGGACCATCTGGGGCAGAAGCTGGTCGTGGTGGTGCGGGTGGATATATTAATCTCGTCAGCAAATTACCGCATTTAGAAAACAGCCAAGAAGTTTCTGCAACTTACAATACCGCAGAACATGCACGTCTTACTGCAGACATCAACCAAGCCCTTTCTGAAGGGTCTGCACTTCGTCTAAATGTAATGGGTCAGCAAGGCGGGGTAGATGGTCGTGACTATGTAGAAAATAATGGTTATGCCATCGCTCCATCTATTGCTTTTGGCTTAGATAGCGATACACGTTTTTATTTATATTCACAGCATATAGTACAAAACAATATCCCAGATGGTGGTATTCCAACCATTGGCATGGACGGCTTTTACTACAACAACACGGATACAAAACTAACCCAAGCTCAAAGAGACATCATCAATACTGCTGTGAATGCAGCAGAACCTGTTGATCGTGAGAACTTCTACGGTAGCGTTAATGATTATGAAGACGTTGAAGCCCACATGTTTACAGCCAAAGTTGAAAGTGATCTAAGCAAAGGTGTGAAACTCACCAATATTTCAAGATTTGGTAAAACTGAAATGAATCGCGTCTTAACGGGAGTGAATGCTTTAGTCATTAGCAATCTTGCAACACCTAAAGATCCAGACTCATGGTCTGTAGCTCGAACTCGCCAAGGGGTCGATCAAGAAAATAAGATTTTGACCAACCAAACTACACTCAACATCAACACTCAAACGGGTGCGATTGAACATGACATCGTTGCTGGTTTAGAGCTCTTACGCGAAGAACAATACAATAAAACATTAAGCACACAAACCCCAGGGAAAGCTGCTCCAAGCATTACATCTGCAAGTTTATACACACCTAACCCTTATCAAAATTTACCAGACCTCGTCTACACGGGGGCATATGCCAATGGCCAAACAGATACTGTCGCGGCCTATTTATTTGATACTTTAAAATTTGGCGAACGTTTCCAGCTTAATGGTGGGGTCCGTGTCGATTATTACGACACCCAATCCGATGCTTTAACCGTCACGACGAATTCTTCTACTTTAGCCGTGACCCGCACACCAAGCCAGTTGAGTACGCATGGTACACTGGTCAGTTGGAAACTCGGTTCTGTGTTTAAACCAACCCCTGCAAGTAGTGTGTATGCTTCTTATGCGAAATCATTGACACCACCAGGTACGGCATTCGTTCTCAACAATAGTGCCAGCTCAGCCGCAAATGCTGCGAATGATCCAACTGTTAAGCCACAGGAAACCCATCATTATGAAATTGGGACAAAATGGACATTCAATGAAGACAAACTCATTTTAACTGCTGCGGCTTACCATACAGAAAATGAAAACCAAATTACTCAAGATCCGATTAGCTTACTGTACATTCCTGAAGGAAAAACAACAGTTAAAGGTTTAGAGTTAGGTGCTGTTGGTCAATTGACACGTGCGTGGAATGTCTCAGCAGGTGTTGCCTTTATGGACACAGAACAAGAGAACCAGCAAACCTATAATGCAACGACTAAAGTGTGGACTGAAAATGATTCAGTTCGCTGGTCGCCTGACTGGACTGCAACGTTGTGGACGACTTATAGCGTAGCTGGTTTTAGAGCGGGTCTTGGAGCGCGTTATGTAGATGAACAAAAGCGTGCAATTAGCACAGGTTCAACCGCAACAACAACCATGCCTGTTATTCCAAGTTATGTCGTATTTGATGCCTTACTGGGTTATACCTTTAATGAACATGCCTCATTAAACCTGAACATCTACAATCTTGCAGATAAAGATTACATTAGTACGCTTAATAATAGCGGTGCACGATTAGTAATGGGACAACCACGCTCTGCGGCACTGACCTTTAACTATAAGTTCTAAGAACCAAGCTAAAACGCGTTTAGACCTCAAACAAATGTAGTGTATTATCCCAATACACTACATTTTTACATTCAAATCTATCTTAGCCAATGGCCAGCTTGTCCCAAGGGGAGCCTAAAACGATATGATGCTACATATTCCAGCTGTGTTAACCAAACAACAAGTAGCGCAAATTCGACACCAACTGGATCATAGCCATGCATGGGTTTCAGGACAGGATAGCGCAGGTGCACAAGCACAAAAAATTAAAAGTAACTTACAAATTGATGTACATAGTGCAATTTATCAAACACTTCACCCTATACTTTCACAAGCCATCCAACAAAACACTTTAATTCGATCTGCAACTTTGGCAAAACATGTATTAACCCCGATGTTTAATTGCTATCAATCCCTTGGCGCATACGGCAACCACGTGGATAGTGCAATACAGTTTAGCTCGGATGCAGGACAAGCAATTCGTACCGATGTTTCCATCACCGTTTTTCTGTCAGAACCGCATGAATATGAAGGCGGTGAATTAATCATTGAAGATCATTATGGTAGCCATGAAGTCAAACTCGACGCAGGCGATGCGATTATTTACCCTGCAACCAGTCTACATCGTGTTGAACCCGTGACCCAAGGGAAACGAATTGCTTCATTTACGTGGATGCAAAGTATGGTCAAAGATGATTGGCAACGCAGTATGCTATTTAACTTGGACATGACCATCTTAAAACTACGCCAACAGCTCGGGGACAGTGAAGAAGTGCTGAATCTCACTCACCATTATCATAATTTATTACGTCAATGGGCTGACTTATGAACCCTGCACCAATCTTAGCACCACTCACCCAAATTCCTGCCTCCCTGCAAACCATTGCAGACTATGAACGCCAAGCAGAAAAACATCTGCCAGAAATGGTTTGGCACTATTTGCAAGGTGGTTCAATGGATGAGCTCAGTGTTCAGAATAACCTCGCTCAATTCCAAAACCTGCACCTAATACCACGCATGTTAAGAGATCTCACTCAAGGCAATACGAGCTGTGAAATCTTAGGACAAAGCTTTCCACATCCTATTTTTGTTGCACCGATTGGTCATCAACAGCAGTTTCATCCTGACGCAGAAGCTGCAACCGCGTTGGCGGCTGAAGTACTCGGCAGTAATATGATTTTGAGTACTTTTACCAATACCGATATGCGCACATTTAAATCAGAGAATCCCTACAAATGGTTTCAACTGTACTGGCAAGGTGACCGCGATAAATCTTTGGCTTTGCTTAAACTCGCTGAGGGACAAAATTTCACCGCCATTGTCATCACTGTAGACTCACCACATACAGGGATTCGTGACCGTGAACGTCGTGCATTTTTTCACTTACCTGAAGGCATGCAACACCCACATACCCCTGCTCATATTCCGCTACCTGAACTGCAAGAAGGTGATCATCCCGTGTTTAATGGCCTAATGAAAATTGCCCCTACATGGGAAGATATCGCGTGGATAGTTCAACAGACTGATTTACCCATTCTGTTAAAAGGCATCGTCAGTCCACTCGATGCGCAACTGGCTATTCAACACGGCGTACAAGGCCTGATTGTCTCCAACCACGGTGGTCGCGTTTTAGATACCTGCATTCCCCCATTAAAAGCCTTGCAGCTCATCAAAAAGACCGTACCTAGTGACTTCCCGCTTTTATACGATGGCGGTATTCGTCGCGGTTCAGATGTATTTAAGGCGATTGCCTTAGGTGCTTCCGCAGTTTTAGTTGGGCGACCGTGTATTTATGGTCTGGCCACCGCAGGTGCTTTAGGCGTTGCCCACGTGCTTAAAATCTTAAAAGAAGAGTTTGAAATCACCATGGCTTTGATGGGCACTGCAACTCTTGCAGATATACAGACAGATATGGTTATAGAGTTTTCATAACCCTCTATAAATAGCGAATGAAATGAATCAAATTCGTTATTTATAGAAAAATATCAAACACATTGAAAACATATGCGGAAATATTTCCCCTATAGCGCCCAATAGCGGGAAATATTTTTTCAGATACGACTAAAAGCCATAAAAAAAGAAAAATCTTTTCGACTTAACTGCATTAAACTCTTCAATATAAGCTTACAAGGTTACTCACGGTAAATCTAAGTCGTATCAAACATTTATGTTTACGCACTCCCTGAAGACTCCCTTGTAAATAGAGCACATAGACACAATCTATATAAATAGTAGGTTGCTTTTTCTTACCCACTCAAATGCAACCCATACTATGTAAGGAGTTACCTCATGATGTTAGCTGATCCAAGTAAAAAATATCGTCGCATGTACCAACGTGTTGACTTGCCAGACCGTCAATGGCCAAACAACGAAATTACAAAAGCGCCTATTTGGATGAGTACTGACCTACGTGATGGTAACCAAGCAATTTTTGAACCGATGGATATGGAACAAAAATTTAAAATGTTCCAAATGTTGGTCAAAATTGGTTTCAAACACATTGAGATCGGTTTCCCTTCTGCATCTCAAATTGACTTTGACTTTACCCGCAAATTGATCGAAGAAAATCACATTCCAGACGATGTCTATATCGAAGTTTTGGTTCAAGCACGTGATCATTTGATCCAACGTACTTTTGAATCTTTAGTCGGTGCAAAACGTGCGATTGTGCATATTTATAATTCAAATGCCCCAACCTTCCGTCAAAAAGTCTTAAATGTCGATGTTGCGGGTGCGAAAAAATTAGCAGTTAATGCAGCGACCAAAGTTAAAGAATATGCAGCACAATATCCTGAAACGGAGTGGATATTCCAATACAGTCCAGAGTGTTTCTCTGCAACCGAATTAGACGTTGCAAAAAACGTGTGTGATGCAGTCACGGAAATTTGGGAAGCATCTCCAAGCAATAAAGTAATCTTAAACTTACCTGCAACAGTTGAAGTTTCAACACCGAATGTTTATGCAGACCAAGTCGAATGGATGCACCGTAACATTGAACGTCGTGATGGTGTCATCATTTCGGTACACTGTCACAACGACCGCGGCTGTGGGATTGCGGCATCAGAATTGGCGATTATGGCCGGTGCAGACCGTGTCGAAGGTTGTGTGTTTGGTAATGGCGAACGCACAGGTAACGTCGATGTTGCTGCAATTGCCTTGAACATGTATACCCAAGGCGTTGCACCAAACTTAGATTTCTCAAATATTAATGAAATTATTGCAACGGTAGAAGAATGTACAGGCTTGCCTGTTCACCCTCGCCACCCTTATGCAGGTGACTTGGTCTTCACAGCGTTCTCTGGTTCACACCAAGATGCCATCAAAAAAGGCTTCGAGTTCCAAAAGAACGAAGAAATTTGGGATATGCCGTACTTACCTATCGACCCGAAAGACTTGGGTCGCGACTATGATGCTGTAATCCGCGTCAACTCACAGTCAGGTAAAGGTGGTATTGCTTACTTGTTAGAAGCAAATTACAACGTGGTCTTGCCACGTCGTATCCAAATTGAATTCTCTCAAACCGTACAAAAACGTACCGATGAGGAAGGCACTGAAATTACCGCACAAGAAATTTGGAAATTGTTCAAAGAAACCTATGTGAATACCAAAGATACACATTATTCAACCAAAAACTACCGTTTATATGACAACAACGGTAAGCAAGTGGTTGAGCTTGAAGTTGAAGTAAATGGTGAAACGCAGCAATTACGTGGTGAAGGCAACGGCCCGATCTCTGCAATGTTAGATGCTTTACAGTTACCAATTGATGTCTTGAGCTATGAAGAGCGTGGTATTAGTTCGGGTGCCAATGCAAAAGCACTGGCTTTGGTTGAATTACAAGTCAAAGGCACAGGCAAATCAGCATTCGGTGCGGGTATTCACGACAACATTGTGACCTCATCAATTGAAGCGATTATTGCGTGTACCAACCGCTTAATTGATCAAGGTGTGTTAAGCACAGATCAAGTCATTGCTGCTGCGGTATAAGTATTAGCAATAATAATTAGCACTAAAATGACTTTAGAAGGATACCCTCAAGTGGTATCCTTTTGTTTATTAATCCCAAAGATTTAAGGCGTATTATTCCTGTGTCTTTTCCTGCTGACTCCGTGGGTATCGTTACTCCACAAAAGTTTACTTTTGAAGAGCCGTTAGAGCTCGAATGCGGTCGTATTCTTCCTCGTTATGAATTGATGGTTGAAACCTATGGGGAACTCAATGCAGATAAATCCAATGCGATTTTAATTTGCCATGCGCTATCAGGACATCATCACGCCGCGGGTTATCATCATGCCGATGATAAAAAACCGGGTTGGTGGGATGCTTGTATTGGCCCAGGTAAAGCGATTGATACCTCGAAATTTTTCGTGCTTGCACTGAACAATATTGGCGGTTGTAATGGTTCTACGGGTCCAACTTCGCCAAACCCTGAAAATGACAACCGCCCTTATGGCCCAGACTTTCCTTTAGTCACCGTCCGTGACTGGGTTAAAACCCAAGCCATTTTATCTGATCATCTGGGCATTCATGTCTGGAGCGCGGTGATTGGCGGTTCATTGGGTGGTATGCAAGCCTTGCAATGGTCGGTTGATTATCCTGATCGCTTGCAAAAATGCGTGATTATTGCCAGTGCGCCGAAATTATCGGCTCAGAATATTGCCTTTAACGAAGTCGCACGCCAGTCAATTTTGTCTGATCCAGACTTCCATGATGGTCGCTATCTTGAAAATGACAGCTATCCAAAACGTGGCCTAATTTTGGCACGTATGGTCGGCCATATTACCTACTTATCTGAAGAAGCCATGAAGCAGAAATTTGGTCGTGACCTAAAGTCAGGCAAATTTATGTATGGTTTCGATGTCGAGTTCCAAGTCGAAAGCTATTTGCGTTATCAAGGTGAGCAATTTAGCCGTAACTTTGATGCCAACACTTACCTGATTATGACCAAAGCTTTGGATTATTTTGATCCTGCGCGTGAGTATGAGCAGTCTTTAGTTAAAGCCATGTCACAGACCAAATGTCAGTTCCTCGTGGTGTCCTTTACCACCGACTGGCGTTTTACCCCGCAACGCTCACAAGAAATTGTGGATGCGCTGATCACCAACCACAAACCAGTGAGCTATTTAGATATCGACGCTGAACAAGGCCATGACTCATTCCTGTTCCCGATTCCTTTGTATGTAAAAGCATTACGTGCATTTCTGGGCGGTTCTGAACACCTTCAAGCAACATCTCAGGGGGCTGTGTAATGCGTATTGATCATCAACTGGCAGAAAAATGGATCAAACCTGATTCCAGCGTACTCGATTTGGGCTGTGGTGACGGTGAATTACTGGCCCATATGAGCAAAAAGCACAATATTCGCGCATATGGACTGGAAATTGATCAAGAAAAGATTGCAATTGCGGTCGGTCGCGGGTTAAATATTATCCAACAAGACTTAAACTTGGGTTTAAGCCGTTTTGCAGACCAGTCTTTTGACTATGTCGTTATGGCACAAGCCTTGCAAGCGGTAGATGCACCAGATGTTTTATTACGTGATATGGTGCGCGTAGGGAAACAGGCAATCATTACATTTCCTAACTTTGCCCACTGGAAGACCCGTTCTTTCTTGGCACTGAAAGGAATGATGCCCGTTTCTGAAGCTTTGCCGTACATGTGGTATAACACACCCAATATCCACTTATGTACTTTCCGTGATTTTGAAGCACTTTGTGCGGAAAATAACATCAGAATTATTAATCGACTCGCTGTAAATGGGGATCAACAAGATAGTTTACTCAGTAAACGTCTCCCGAATTTGTTTGGTGAAGTCGCAATTTATCGAGTGAGCGCTCTATGAAAAAACTATTCTTAAGCACGACGCTACTGGTTGGACTTTTGAGCATTCAAGCTCATGCAGATTATGTTTCCCCAACCACGTCTGTTGCGAGTCAAGCTGCACAATATTCTGTTATGGATATCAATAGCTTAATTAAAGCAGCAAAAGCAGGCCAGCCTGCTGCACAGTTCTATCTTGCAACCAAGTACCAACAAGGCAAAGACATTGCTGCAGATGAACGACAGGCTTTTGCTTGGTATAAAGCTGCTGCTGATCAAGGTCTTTCGGCGGCTCAGCTGAATGTGGGACGTATGCTTGCAGATGGTCTAGGCACCAAAAAAGATGAATCTTTAGCACGTCAATACTTTGAAAAAGCAGCCAGCCGTGGTGATAACCGCGCAAGCTTTAACTTAGCCATGATGGAAGAGCAAAAGAAAAATTACATGGGTGCTTACCAATGGTATGAACTTTCAACCCGTGATGGCATGCTCGACAATAAAGTAATCACGCTTTCTGAAGGCAAGAAAACAGCCTTGGCAGCAAACTTAACCCAAGATCAAATTCGTCAAGCACGTGACCGTGCAGACAAATGGATTCAAGCCCAATAAGCTTTTATTTCCATACTCAGCACCTTCGGGTGCTTTTTTATTGCCTATCCATGAGTAGGACTTGTTAAAATAACCGCATAATTTTTAAAGCACGGATCTTTCACATGGCATCAACTGATTGGTTATCTCAAGGCACGTTAGTCCTCGCAAGCAATAACAAAGGCAAAATTGCTGAATTTGAAAAATTATTTGCAGAACTCAACTTACCTGTCGAAGTGATTGCTCAAGGTAAATTGAATATTGATGATGCCATTGAAGATGGTTTGAGCTTTATTGAAAATGCCATCATTAAAGCACGCCATGCCTCTAAAATTTCAGGAAAACCTGCCATTGCAGATGACTCAGGGATTTGTGTTCCAGTTTTAGGTGGTGCACCTGGGATTTACTCTGCGCGTTATGCAGGTGAACACGGCGATGATGCTGCCAATAACCAAAAACTATTGGCTGAACTCAAGCCATTGCGTAAAGACGATCAAGTGATTGAAGGCATGTTTGTATGCGTTTTAGCCTTAGTACAACATGCCGATGATCCCCTTCCTCAAATTTTCCAAGGCATTTGGAAAGGTGAAGTACTCGAAGCTGCTCGCGGTGAAAATGGGTTTGGTTATGACCCACTGTTTTGGTTACCGAACTTAGGGCTCTCAAGTGCAGAAATGAGCAAAGAAGAAAAAAATAAAATCAGCCATCGTGGTCAGGCGATGCAACTGTTTAAAGCCAGTTTGAAACACTAAAATCTAGCTTTACAATAGATCCCTCTCCTCCTTTTCAAAGATCAGGATGAGGGATTCTTTATAAACTCGGAATCAAAGCATGGATCAGTAAACCATAAGCACCAATCAATATCGCACTGGCAATCGTACCTGATGCAATGTATTTCGCAGAATGTCCTGTACCTTGATAATATGTTTCTAAAGCCACAATATTTGCCGCTGGTGGCAATAAAAAGAACATCAACATAATGGCATAAGTCAAAACCACATGCGGAATGGGTAACCAAAAATACGCCACAGTACACAATAAAACGGCAATTAACATCCGACTAAAAATCAAAACGAGGCTCTGTTTTAAGTCGATCCAATGAATCCTGACTTTACTGAGCCACATGCCCAAAACACACATCCCTGAAAACGTCACCAAAACTTTATTTAACTGATACAGAAACTGAATCACTGGATGATGTTCCCACAGACTTAAATCCCAAACTGACAGTAGAGCGGCGACACAAAGCGCAACTACAGGCGGAGAAAGCAGGACATTTTTTAAAATAAACTTTGGATCTTGCTTGGTTTCACTCACTGCAATTACGGCGCAAATATTACCAAAAAGTGACCCTCCAATATACAAAGCGACAATCGTGCTACTGGCTTCAGGGCCAAATATCGCCAAGGCAAATGGAAAACCCAACCATGCGCCATTTAAGTAACTCAAACACAGTACACGTAATTTATCTTTAAGCATGGCATAAAAGATAACAAAGAAAAAAATAGAGCTAAAAAAGCTAAATGCAATCAGCCACAGACTTCCCTCTTTGTAAAACACCATGTTGTAGATAATGACAACAGGAATCAGCAAACGTGCCAATAATGAAGCTAAAAGTGCACGAAACGATTTTAGCTTTTCGGCTCCCCAGTACCCGATCAGAAATGAAATGAGAGGAAGAATGAGCGCCATTGAGTTATTTTTTCATATAGAGAAAGGCTAAATCCTAGCACAGTCATAACGATCCAATAGGTGAAAGTTCACTTTTCTAAATGTCTTTTTTATCGCATGTTGTCTTGAAACTGAAATATGACCGTCACCTCCATGTCATACAAGCCTGTTGATATAGGGAAAACGAAAAATGATGAGGAACGACCCATGGCGGGATTATCAATTTGGCATGTACTAATTTTTGCAATTGTTGTGATTCTTCTTTTTGGTACAGCCAAACTCAAAAACTTAGGTAAAGACGTTGGTGGTGCTGTAAAAGACTTTAAAAAGTCGATTCGAGATGATGAAACAGAACAGGCACAGTTAAATGAGCCAAAAACAATTGATGCTCATGTCAAAAGTACAGAAAGTACGATCAAAAGCTAAGCGAGCATTGCCATGCTAAATATCGGTATGACAGAACTATTATGCTTCGCTGTTGTTGCATTATTAGTTTTAGGTCCTGAAAAGCTACCTGAAGCGGCACGCTTTGCAGCCAAATGGTATGGCAAAGCCAAACGCTTTATCAATAGTGTTCAAACAGAAGTCGATCGTGAGCTGAAGCTTTCTGAATTTCGTCAAGAAATCCAAAAAGAAATTGAACGCATGACTGAGTTGGAACAGCGTCTACAAAAGCAGCTTGATCATCTCAGTCAATCTGCTCCAACGGTCAAAGTTGAAAATGCAATAACCTATAAATATCAGTGGCTAGCCCCTTCTCCTTTAGCCCCATTTTCAATCAACCATCTTAAACAACATGCTACACCTATGCCCAACGCAGCGAATGTACCTATCCAACCTGAATTGAAGATCGCAGTATGAATCAAGTGTCAACAAGGCCCGGCTCAAGCACAGGCCAAGATGAACAATTAGAACAAATGCCTGTCATGCAGCACTTAATTGTACTGCGTAAGTACCTATTTAAAATTGTTGGTATTACCCTGTTGTTGTTTTTTTGCCTACTGCCATTTCGTAATACAACCTATCAATTGCTATCAGAGCCATTACGCCAACAACTCCCCGTCAACTCCACCATGATTGCGACAGATGTCACAGCAACATTTATGGCGCCATTTAAATTAAATTTATTTGTTGCGCTGATGTTGGCTATGCCAGTTATCATCTACTTACTTTGGTCATTTGTTCGACCCGCACTCTATGAGAAAGAGCGTTTTTTGGCCATTCCTTTGCTCGTTGGGAGTATTGCACTGTTTTATATTGGCGTAGCCTTCGCCTATTTCATTACCCTTCCAGCCATATTACATTTTTTTATCAGTGTCTCACCTGAAAGTGTTGCACCGATGACAGATATCAATAGTTATCTCAGTTTTTGCCTGAAACTTTTTTTAGTGTTTGGACTCACTTTTGAAATTCCAATTATTACCCTCATCCTGATTTTAATTGGTGTGGTTAGCACTCAAAGTTTGGCTGAAAAGCGTCGCTTTATCGTAGTCGGATGCTTTTTCATTGCCATGTTTGTCACACCTCCTGATGCACTTTCGATGATTATGCTTGCAGTACCAATGTGGTTATTATTTGAAGTTGGTTTATTTTTCGGAAAACTATTAGAAAAAAGAAAAACTATAAGCCACTAAAGCTTAAAAAGAATCAATTTCTCTTCCCTTTCCTCCAACACTGTATGGAGGATTTTTCATTTGTAATTTAAAGCATCATCCTATCAACTTCTGTCTTTAAATTGACCCAAAACTGTAAATAAAACGTCATTTGCGCTTCCTACAATCTAGCTCAACTTACTTACAATTATTGATATGGACTTACTATGACAGCCACAACAAATCAGCCAAGTCGTCGTGATCTTTTAAAATGGTTTGCGGGAATTCCTTTTTTACCGCTTGGGGCAATGACAACCGCAGCAGCATTAAGCGGTTGTAATGACAGCGACAACGAAACCAATGTAACACCACCAGTGACAAAACCTGCAAACTTAAAAACAGCAACATTTACAGCAATGGCAGCACCGATTGTAATTGCTGACCGTGCTAAAACTTCGGTCAGCTCAAAACTCAAAATCGACTGGGATGACTCGACCAGTTCAGAGTACCAACTCGGCTATCAAAGCTTTTTTGAAACGGGTAATACAGTGCCTAAATGGGGCGGTGGTGAAATCATTGCTGGGGGCTATTTTAATGCCAAAGGTGAAGCCATTATGGATACATCTGTTCCAAGCTCACCACGCCAATTCTTTTCAGACTGCCCAGATGGCTCATCACTGATCCATTTAGAAGGTGCTCAGGTTGAAGGTGTAAGCAATCCAGTGTTCCATGTGGTGCAATTTGAATATGCATCCCTAAACTTAGCTGGCGTGAGCGAGTATGGCAACTTACCCTCCCCAATCGCGATTTTAACGCTAGACCAAAACCAAACGACAGGCCATTTAGAGCTTAAAAAATACTTTAATGTTGATACATCGGCAGTTCATGGACTATGGATCACGTGTGGTGCAAGTCTGTCGCCGTGGAACACACATTTATCGAGCGAAGAATATGAACCTGATGCATTTGAACAAGGTATTGGCGGGCCAAGTCCAAAAGGGATCAGCAAAAACTTCTTTGGGGATGAAACAGTCGCTAAACCATATAACTATGGTCATTTACCTGAGGTGATTGTCAACAAAGACGGTAGCGGTAGCATTGTAAAACACTTCTGCATGGGGCGTATCTCGCATGAGCTTGTACATGTTATGCCGGATAACCGTACCGTGATTATGGGCGATGACTACACCAATGGCGGTTTCTTTATGTTCATTGCCGATGTCGCAAAAGATTTGTCGGCTGGTAAGCTTTATGTCGCTCAATATGTATCTGAACTGACAGAGAGTAGCACAGGTCAAATCAAATGGATTGAACTTGGTCATGCAACCAGTCAAGAAATTGAAAACATGGTGAATGTTAACAATATTCAACCTAGCGATATTATGGAAAGTTTAACCACCAATCCAAATGACACGTCATACACCGAAATTATTTTAGCCAAGAAGAAACTTTGGGTAAAAGTAAAACCGGGTATGGAAAAAGCAGCAGCCTTCCTTGAAACCCACCGTTATGCAGCACTCAAAGGTGGCAGTATGGCCTTCACCAAAATGGAAGGCACCACCATCAACATTAAGGATAAAGTGGCATATTCTGCTTTAGCCAACATTCAAGATTCAATGATCAAAGACAATGCGGCATGGGTTGCTGCGCACAATGTTTCATTTACGAAAAAAATCACCGCAGGTGGCGTGCTGGCACATGATTTAACAGCAGGACAGAACACAACCGATGGTCAACCAATCGACAGTGAGTGGGTTCCACATCAATCTAAAATGTTATTGATGGGTGAAGACATCACAGTAGATAGTTTAGGCAACACTGCAAATCCAGATAAAATCGCAAGCCCTGACAACTTAAAGTTCTCTGAAACGCTACGTACGTTGTTCATTGGTGAAGACAGTGGGAACCACCCAAATAACTTCCTATGGGCATATAACGTTGATACCAAAGCAGATCCTGTACGTTTACTCTCGACCCCTGCTGGTGCAGAGTCAACTGGTTTACATGCGGTAGACTCTGTGAATGGTTGGACTTATATCATGAGCAATTTCCAGCATGCGGGTGATATGAAGAGCTTATCAGCAGATTTGAAAGCCGCAACCTTAGCCAATTACAATAATGGCTATAGTGCAAGTGTGGGTTATTTAACAGCAGACTTGATGCCATCTATTGAAAAGAAAAAGACTGAAACCAAAGCCTCTTAAAACCGACCTTAAAAAAATGCCGACAACGAGTCGGCATTTTTTAAGTCTTAACGACTACCCTCTGCTCAGTAATAAACCCTTTCAACTCGCCCTGTTGCTGCTTTTCTAGCCAAGAGCAATGTTCATGAGTCATGCGCAGGAAGTTAGAGCAACGTGTGCCATAAATTGGGCTTTGAATAAAAGTCGAAGACAATAACTCCTCCATGTCCTGACTAATCCCCGTTTGTGGTAACAAGTCGGGGATAAGCTTACGCTCATCTTCCAAAATATCCCATGCAGCCATCTCCACATCACTTTGTAAAATATGACTTTGTTGCAACATTGGTAAAAACTCTTGAGTAAAGCGTTTGCGTAAATGTTTGGTCTTCTCCCAATGTTCGGTCATTAAACCATTTGACACTACATATACGCCTTTAGGCAAAATCTGTGGTGCCTCACCACGATTACTCATATAAACAGCTTGATGACGATCCCCCATAAACAAGTTAAAGCCCGCATAGTCACATTGTTGTTTCTCTAAGTCTTGTGCAAAACGAATTGGCGTTTGTTCCGACTCTAAAAAAGATTGAATCAAATGCCCACGAGATGTGGGATAACTGGTTTGATCACGACCATCACGAAAGTTAGTCAAAACCGCCCAGCGCCCTGTGGGTGTAATACCCATCCACGTACCACCAGACTGCAAATCTTGCCCTGCAATAATCGGACTATTTTCCCACTGTTTTAAAGGACTCGAAGGACGCTGATAGAACTCATCTCGATTTGAAATCAAACACAATGGCAGATCATCCAAGACCTGCCATGCAATTGCCACAATGCACATAAACGATACTCATCATCTTTACACATTGAATGTACAACATTTTTCATCTCTTTCAGCTAAAATCTGTTCAAAACATAATGACTAGGAATATGCATGCTGACCTATCCAAATATTGACCCCGTCGCAATAGCACTTGGCCCTTTACAAGTCCATTGGTACGGACTGATGTATTTATTGGCCTTTTTGTTTGCTTGGGGACTGGCAAGCTATCGCGCTAAAGAGCGTGGCTGGACACCCGATATGGTCTCTGATCTGATTTTTTACGGTGCTCTCGGTGTAGTGATTGGTGGTCGTGTCGGTTACGTCCTCTTTTATGGTTTTGAGCAGTTCCTTGCCAATCCGATTTGGCTATTCCAAGTCTGGACAGGCGGCATGAGTTTCCATGGCGGCTTCTTAGGTGTAATGCTTGCCATGCTGTTCTGGTGTAAGAAGTACGCCATGACATGGTTCCAAACCCTCGACTTCATTGCTCCCTGTGTACCTACAGGTCTTATGTTTGGACGCTTTGGTAACTTTATTGGTGGGGAACTCTATGGACGCCCTGTAAGCGACCCGAACTTTGCGCTCGGCATGATCTTTCCAACCGACCCATTACAACTGGTTCGTCACCCCTCTCAACTCTATCAAGCCTTTTTTGAAGGCTTACTGCTGTTCATCGTCTTGTGGTGGTTCAGCTCAAAACCACGTCCACGTATGGCTGTGTCTGCCCTCTTCCTGATTGGTTATGGTATAGCGCGTTTCATCGTCGAATTCTTCCGGGAACCAGACAATGGCCAACTGTTCATCGCATGGATGAGTAAAGGTCAGTTCCTTAGCCTACCAATGATCTTGGTCGGAATCTGGATGATGTGGTATGCCTACCAAAAGAAAATCTATGATTGGGGTCCACAAAAAAACAATGGTTAATTAACCGCTATGATTCAATATTGGGGGCATCATCGCCCCCTTTTTTATGGCTAAATTATGCTAAAGTGGTGCTTATCTCAGTTTAAAATACATCATCCCCATGCTTGAATTTTGGTTTAATCCCTCGATTTCTGTTCTAAAAAAATTATTTATTTTTGTCGCGATTGCGATCGTAACAGGCCTATTGTATTGGATGGAACCATTGCGTCTTGATGCAGTCTTGATGTTCTTGGGCACAGGGATTATTTTTCTGATTTGTCGTTATTGTAAAATTCATTTTGCAGGGAAAAATCCTACAGGTTTTTTATATCGCTTACTCACATGGATTCCGATTGCTCTACTCTTAGCATTGATTTTTATGAATATTAAAGATGGCGAGCTCCTTATTCCTGGTGCACAAGGTGTGGGCTTTATGGCATTAGGTATTTGCTTATTCTCACCCTTATCTCTTTTGCATAACAACACTGCATCTGAGTCCAAATAAACCATGTTGAATTTTTGGTATTCTGAACGCTGTACCCGTCAAATTAAACTGATCGTGTCTATTGCAACTTGTGTGATGATTTTTATGGCAGCACAAGTTCAGCAGCTTGGCACGATTTTTATTGGTTTGAGTCTAGTGATTGGTATTACAACGCATCTGTTACGCCTTATCCCATTGAGAATGGTACCAGATCACCCTTATCGTGAAGGTTTTTCACGCTTAGTGACATTCTTTCCCGTCATTGCACTGATTTGCTTAATCGGCTATTTACCTCATCAGCATAAAATCGTGCTTGCGCTTCCAGTGTATCGGCTTTAGCGGAATTGGTTTATTTTTAGTGTCAATCTATGCACAACGCGAAAGAAGATTTTAAGCAGAATATTGGAGGGATATTTATATCCTTTAATCCATTCGATAGTAGCTATAGTTCACATTCTGATTACGGTAAACTGCATAACCACTTTGTTTAAAGTCTGAAACCCAGCCATTACCTGAATAAGCGGCAATATGTCCATAACGATTTTTTGCAGTCCGGTCAATAATATAGATATCGCCTTTTTTAGGCTGATCAAAAGACAGGTTGATTTTGCGGTAGCCAATACTGGTTAAGGTTCTCCCCCAATCCGCCGCAGCAACAGGATGATTTTTAAACTGAGCACCCGCAGACTCTAGACCTAAGCGAATGCTTTTCGCACATTTCTGAGTACTGGTTTGACGAGTAATATTTTTTAGAAACCCCGTAAATTTTTCAATATCTACGCGTTGATTACTATTGATTGCTCTTTCTCTTGCCTTCTTCGAGGTCAGGATTTCAGAAGCTGTAACGTTTCTCTCTGACTGGGAACGTATTATGATATTGGTTTGCGCAGGCGCATAGACTTCGTTCATATTCACGTTTTGATCATAAGGCATACTAAAACCAACACTCCTCCCAATCATCAGGGTCTTACATCTTTTCGAGTTGGAAATACTAACCGCTCAGCATTGAACTTTCATGTTCTAAATGTAATATTTTTTTTCAAAGAACCAAGCCACTTTTCTAAAGTTCTATTTTCACTGTATTTTTTGAAATAAAGATTCATTTAAAAAATTAATTATCAAACAATCTATCAGTTAAAAGTCTCCTGTGGGCTATCATTTTTCGCTCAAATTTCCTGCATATTGAACTCTATATAGATCCAAATGAGTACGTCTTGCGGCACAAAAATAGCTATATTCTTTGGTTTCAACCCTGAAGAAAACCTCACATTGAAGCATCAGAATCCTTTTTAATGGCAAAAAGTGAAGCATGCCAAAACAGCAAATAATCGCACTAAGCTCAAATCCCGCGAAGTTCCATCCTCAGTAAAAAACAGCTAGAATGCGCATAAGTGATTACCCAAAAATATGAGAGAAATATGCGTCAATATTTGGACCTTTTACAACACATCCTCGACAACGGTGGCGACAAAGGCGACCGTACTGGTACGGGAACGCGGTCTGTCTTTGGTCATCAAATGCGCTTTGATCTTTCTAAAGGCTTTCCTTTATTAACCACTAAAAAAGTGCACTTTCGTTCGATCGTAATTGAACTGTTGTGGTTTTTAAAAGGGGATACCAATGTTCAGTATTTAAAAGACCATAAAGTTTCTATTTGGGATGAATGGTCTACCGCAGAACAAACTGCACGTTTCGGTCGCCCAGAAGGCGAATTAGGGCCTGTCTATGGTCATCAATGGCGTAACTTCGGCGCAACGAAAAAAGCCGATGGTCTATATGAACAAGATGGTTTTGACCAAATTACTTGGTTAGTGAATGAAATTAAGACCAATCCCAATTCACGCCGTTTGATTGTATCGGGTTGGAATCCACAAGAAGCAGGGCAAGTTGCTCTTCCTCCGTGCCATACCCTCTTCCAGTTTTTTGTCCATAACGGCAAACTGTCTTGTCAGCTCTATCAGCGCAGTGCAGATGTATTTTTAGGTGTGCCTTTTAATATTGCCAGTTATGCGCTCCTTACCCACATGATCGCGCAAGTCTGTGGTTTAGAGGTTGGTGACTTTGTCTGGACGGGTGGTGATACGCATTTGTATACCAACCATTTTGAGCAAGCGAAGCTTCAGTTAAGCCGTGACCCTTTAGGACTGTGCCAACTGCAACTCAATCCAGAAGTTAAAGATATTTTCGACTTCAAGTTTGAAGATATTGAAATCGTTGGTTATGAGTCGCACCCAGGGATTAAAGCTCCTGTTGCTGTTTAAACAGACTCATTGAATCTCGCTCAATCAGCGAGATTCGCATTTATAAAGAGATATTCTTCCTCTGCTTGAGGAAAAATAAATAATAAAACTTCACATTCGAGCACCTTATGGCCTTTCAAAACTTAGAAGTTGTACATGTCGTTGCCATGGATCAACAGCGTTGCATTGGTAAAGGCAATGACCTGCCTTGGCACATTTCCGCTGACCTCAAACACTTCAAAGAAATTACGCAAGGTGGTGTCGTCATCATGGGACGTAAAACACTGGAGTCTATGGGGCGTGTTTTACCTAAACGTGTCAATTGGGTGATTACTCGCGACAGCACTTGGTCATTTGAAGGAACCAAAGTGGCATATAGTATCGAAGAGGCTTTAACACAAGCTGTTGCGGATGTTCAAGCATCAGAAAAGCCGAATAGCCTTTACATCATTGGAGGTGGTGAAATTTTTAAACAAACCATCGACATTGCTGATCGTTTAGAACTCACGCATGTTGAGCTCAATGTGCAAGGTGATGCGTACTATCCTACCATTCCGTCAACATTTAAAAAAGTCGCGTCAGAACAACATATTGATGACAAAACAGGGATTGCATTTGAGTTCGCAACCTATCAAAAATAAAGCATATTCTTCTTGCTAAAACATGATGCAGAACATGACAAATAAAGAATTTTGGCGAACGCTAGGTTTTGGATTAATTCACACCCTGTTTAGTATTTTTGTTTTGCTCAGTTCTATTTGGCTATGTTTTGCACTTTGGATTCAAGAGCCTTTCGGCTGGCTCATTAGTCGTATTTTGATTGGAACATGGATTGCTTTTGCACTCAGCGTATTAGGCATCTACATTAGTCACAACTTTTTTGGCCGCCGCCGCGATATTGTTATTTATATTCTTAGTTTTTTACTGAGCTTATCTTGGTATTTTGGTTTAGAGGCCCGCCAAGATCGTGACTGGAACCCAGAAGTCGCTAAAATTTTGTCCTATGAAAAACAAGGCGACCTTGTCACCTTACACAATGTTCGTAATTTCACTTGGCATTCAGATGGCTCATATACTGAACAGTGGGATACACGTAGTTTTGATTTGAATCAAATTACAGGTGTCAACATCATCACCTCCTACTGGATGGGACCGCAAATCGCGCATACTCTCGTCAGTTTTGACTTTGCCAATACTGCACCACTCACATTTTCTATTGAAATTCGTAAAGAAAAAAATGAAGAATTTTCAGCCATCGGTGGTTTTTTTAGAAAATATGAGTTGAGTTTAATCGCCTCAGACGAACATGATATTGTGTATACCCGCAGTAATATTCGTCATGAACAGGTTTATTTCTTTCCCATTCGCCTTGGACAGTCTGAAAGCAAAGCACTGTTCGCCGAGTATTTACGTAAGGCGGATGAGTTAGCCGAACATCCTAAATGGTATAACACCCTCACCAGTAATTGCACAACCTTGGTGTTTGATATGGTTCAAGCCATTTCCCAAGAGCAATGGCCAACAGACTATCGTATTTTAGCCTCGGGCTATTTACCGAATTATCTATATGATTTAGGGGCGATCAGCCCACAATGGGATATGAAAACGTGGTATCAAAAAGCCCATATTAATCCACGTGTAAACAGTCATACACCTTTAACCAGTTCACAGTACTCTCAACTGATCCGCCAAGGTTTACCTGTAGACCAAACAGGTAAATAGATACAACCAAAAGTCATCAAGTTAAAACTAGCAATTCAAAACAAAATTTGCTTTGATAGTTCTCAGCATACATCACAATAAGAGTCTGACCCATGTTAAAAAAACTGATTGCAAGCAGTCTTTTAGCGAGTAGCTTAATTATGTCTGGCTGCCAAACTACACCTGCCCCATCCGATACCATTGAAATAGCCAATATTCAACAACTCCAGCAAAGGGCTTGGATTTTGACACAGATTGGCAATACTGAAATTAAAACAGCGCCAAATGAACGTAACATCCCAAGCCTTCAATTTTCAGCAGATAACCGCATCAGCGGAGCAGATGGCTGTAATCGTATTATGGGTAGCTATACCGTAGGACGCGATACGCTCACCTTGAGCCAACTCGCAACTACACGTATGGCTTGTTTAAACAACAGTACAGTTCCACAACAATTTCAGGAGGCACTTGCAAAAGTGACTCATTACCAAGTGTTTGGCAAGACGCTGAAACTACTCGATCGACATGGCAACTTGTTGCTACAGTTTGGTTCAGCGATTCAACCACGTTAAATCGTTGCTAAGAAAAGCCTGTAAACACAGGCTTTTTTAATCCGTAACGAACAACATTGTAGTGAACCAATCTGCCCTGATATCAACAGATATAAACACAATTAGGATTTTAAAATGCAACAGGCACTTTTTGGCGGTGGATGTTTTTGGTGTGTAGAAGCTGTGTATTTAGAGCTTCAAGGCATACATAAAGTGACCAGTGGTTATGCAGGTGGACATACCAATAACCCAACCTATGAAGACATTTGTCGTGGCGATACCAATCATGCAGAAGTCATTTTGATTGACTTTGATGAAATGCAAATCAGCTATGCGCAATTGCTCGATGTGTTTTTTGCCACCCATGACCCAACAACACTTAACCGTCAAGGTAACGATATTGGAACACAATACCGTTCTGTCATTTATTATTTTGACGATGTTCAACGTGCTGTAGCGGAACAGGCGATTGCTGACTTAAAAGCTGAAGGTCTCGATATTGTAACGGAACTCAGCCCAGTACCAACCTTCTATGCCGCAGAGGATTATCATCAGAATTTTTATGCGCGGAATCCATCCCAAGGTTATTGCAACTTTGCTATCCCCCCAAAACTCATGAAACTCCGTTCTAAGTTTCAGGCTTTATTGAAAGACAGCAAATAACTCAATAACTGACCATAAAAAAAGCGACCTCAAGAGTCGCTTTTTTTATCATCTACATTTTTAGTTATCGCTAACAAAAGCAATATCTGCCAGTCCAGCCTCACTTGCACGAGACATCACTTGCGCGACCATATCGTAACGAGATTCTTTATCTGCACGAAGTTGAACTGTTGGCTTGGTTTCTAACGCACCCGCTTCATTAAAGCGAGTTTGCAGCTCTTCCAAGCTAATCACTTGATTATCCCAAGCCACTTCGCCCTTCGCATTAATACTAACAGTAATCGCTTTAGGCGGCGGGTCGATAATATCCGCTGTCGTTTTTGGTAAAGTTAATGGAATTGATGGGTTGGCAACGGTCGCTGTCACCAAAAAGATGATCATCAATACCAACATAATGTCGATCAGCGGAATGAGGTTCATCTCATTCATGCCAGCATCGTTATCGTCACCCAATTGAAAAGCCATTAAGCTTGACCTCCAACTAAACCTGATTGAGTTGTTTTCGCCTCAGCACTTGCTGGTGCTGAATCTTGCTGCAACATAGTGTCAATCAACAAACCATGAGCTTGATCTTGAAGTTCATGTGCTAAGGTACGGTTCACACGTGCGCAGATGTTGTACGCTAATACAGCAGGAATCGCAACAGCCAAACCTAAGCCCGTCATAATCAGTGCTTCGCCCACAGGTGTTGCCACTTGTGCTAAGCCTGCTTGACCGCTTTTACCGACTGCAACAAGGGCATGGAAAATCCCCCATACGGTCCCGAACAAACCAACGAAAGGCGCAAGTGATGCGATAGTTCCTAAAATAGAAACCCCTTTCTCAGCATTTGCTTTTTCTGCAGAAATCTGACGAAGCAAAGCTTGTTCAGCAACAGCTTTGCGTTGATCAAAGTTTAGTGTAGCAATCTTTGATTTTAACTTAGCTAAAGCCTGTGAAAGTTGAGCATAAGCTTGTTGTTTCAATTGACGTGTACCCATAATACGTAAAACAAAAATGGTCCACGTTGCAATCGACATTGCCAACAAGATGAAATACAGTGTTTTACTGACTGCATCAGCATGTTGCCAATAAACTGAAAAGTTCATACTCGAACTCCTGATAAAGTTAGCGTTTTGTATTCAATTCTAAATCAAATGGTTGTACGGCCCGAATTGGGTAAGCCACACCATTCTCTTTATAAGGTTTAAACTTAGCGCCTTTGACAGCTCTTAAAATCTTTTCATCTAAAGCAGGAACGCCACTTGAACGCGTAATGCGGGCACTTACAATGACCCCTTTCTCATTTGCTTCAATCTGTACGACTACTTGACGGTTTTCACCTTGTAAATCTTGATTACTATAAACTGGTTTTGGAGAGCGGCTCCATTGCACACCTGAACCACCAATCGACACCGACTTAGGTGAAGTATCAGCAGGTTCAGCTTGCGTGACAGGTTTCGCTTGTTCTGGTTGTACGACAGGTTTTTCGACTTTTTTCTCTGAAATGGTCGTGGTAACTGTCGGCTTAATAGGAGTCTCTGTTGGTTTAACAACAGGCTTGACTACTTCCGCCTTTTTAACTTGTTGAACCTTTTCTACCTTTTTCGGTGGAGTCGGTTGTGGTTTTTCCACAATCTTCACTTCCTTCGGCTTAGTCGGTTCCTTTTTAGGTTCTTCCTTCGGCTTAGGCGGTAGCGGTTTTGGTGGTTCTTGAATTTTAACGAAACGAACCTTCATGGGTTCTTTTTCGATGGGTCTGAGTTCAGGAGCTTTCATGTGGCTCACCGCCCACAATACACCCATATGCCCCACCACAACCGCAACCAAAGCAGCAACAACTTTCTTTTTCATGGGGTTAGGTGTTTGCATAGGAGAAGTAACTGTTGAACTCATTAAAATCTGTTACCTAATTTAAGCTTAGCAGAGACATTGTCGGTTTCCACTATCATGCTTATCGGTTAGTACAATAAAGTAGCGCAATGATAAATGAGAAGTGTTTTCATTTGCAACTATTAATTTATCACTTTTTATGGTTTTTTCGAATAAAACAAAAGCAAAAAAGGCATACTTAATGTATGCCTTTTCTAATCATGTCCGCAATCTATTTTTATTGGAAAACGACTGTTTTGTTACCATCCACAATAATACGGTCTTCTAAGTGCCATTTCACTGCGCGTGCCAAGACATTACGTTCAACATCCTGACCTAATTCACGTAATTGATCTACCGTAAAGTCATGATTTACACGTTCTACGTCTTGTTCGATAATTGGGCCTTGATCCAAATCCGCAGTGACATAGTGCGCAGTTGCACCAATCAGTTTGACACCTTTTTCATGTGCTTGCTTATATGGATTTGCCCCCACAAAAGCAGGAAGGAAGGAATGGTGAATATTGATTACTTTCATTTCCCACTTTGCCACAAACTCTTCATCTAGAATTTGCATATAACGCGCAAGTACCAATAAATCGTTACCCTGCATTAATTGATCTATTTCTGCATAAGCTTCGCGTTTATTGTCTTTGGTCACAGGCACCACTTCAAATGGAATACCAAAGTTTTCAACGGCTTCACGTAAAGTCTCGTGGTTAGAAACCACTTTGGTAATTTCACAAGGTAAACCACCGCGTGAATGTCGCCATAAGAGCTCCAATAAAGCATGGTCGACTTTAGAGACCAAAATCCCAACTTTCTTGACATCACTCACTAGCGCCAAACGCCATTGCATTTCATAACGCTCTGCAACATTTGCAGCAAAGGTTTGGGTGATACTTTCTTTACGCGACTGCAAATTGTCTAGTTCAAACTCAACACGCATGAAGTAACGTCCGCCCTGAGCTTCGGTCGCGTATTGATCAAGCGCAGTAATATTCGCGCCTTGATGATACAAAAAGCTCGATACAGCTTGCACGATCCCTGGCTTATCTTCACAAGTAATCAGTAACCGTGCTGTGTTAGCAGTTGTCATATTCATGTCAGTTTAAATCAGTAAAATGAAAATCAAGCCGAGTATTCTAGCGCTTTTTACTCGGCTGTCAAAACACCTTATGGCTTATCATCTGATTTAAATGCGGCCAAACTCGAAAACAGCTCCGAAGGTCCCATGGTATCTAATAAACGCTCATAGGTTTCACGACTCTCACCACGTAAATATGCCCCTTCTAAGAACACCATTTGACGTAGCGCCTGCCAGACCCACTTTTCTTCTAAATGGTTTGAGTCAGTAATATGCCCTGACATATAAAGGAAGTTAGTCCAGTTGGTCAGTACAATCCATAAATTGATAATCAAGGCTTCAATTTCAGAGGCGGTCATTTGCATCAGACCTGCATCCACAAAGGCTTGATAAATCTTTTGCCCTTGCTGCATTACTTGCCCTGCAAAACGCGGGTACATCTTACGAAAATCTTCATTATTTTCAACCAAATGATAGACATCTCGATGTAAAAAGCGATATGCCCACAATTGGCTACTTAACACCTGAAAATAACGAATTTTATCATTCGCATCCAATGCTCGGTCATCAGGAAGTGCAAGCATTTGCAAGGTCTCACCCTGATATTGCTCCATTAACTCTTTGATAATTTCACTTTTATTACGAAAGTGATAATACAAATTGCCTGGACTCATATTCAATTCAGCAGCAATATGGTTAGTCGTAACAGAACGTTCTCCACGCTCGTTAAAAAGCTGCAAGCTGAGCTGCAAAATACGTTCTTTGGTTTTCAACGTTTTAGTTTGGGACATCCTAAAATAACCATTCATTCAGTGCATTAGAAGACTAACACATAAAGTAACTTGACTAATTAGAGTAATTGCTCTAAAAATTAAACATAAATTGAAATGTGAAATGGTAGTGCGGTATGAACAGTCAAACAAAAACAACTTCATTGACACCACATTCTTATGATATTCAGCATCTGCATGATGTGCTTGAACAGCAAAAGTACGCTTATTTACGCTACCCACTGCCAACTGCAAAAGAGCGTATTGACCGTCTAGCACGACTTAAGCGTATCTTAGTTAAGTATCAAGATCAATTTGCAGAGGCAATTAATCAAGACTACGGCAACCGTTCAACCAGCGAGACTAAAATTGGCGAATTACTGACGTGCCTTGAGCATATTAAATATTATAGCAAGCATTTGAGCTCATGGATGAAACCATCGAAACGTCATGTTTCAATCATTCACCAACCAGCAAAAGCGTGGGTGCAGTATCAACCTTTAGGGGTGATCGGCATTATTACCCCATGGAACTATCCTTTATTACTCTCGATTGGACCCCTGATTTGTGCTTTGGCTGCAGGCAACCATGCCATGATCAAAATTTCTAGCTCATCGGCTAATTTTGGTCGTATTCTTGAAAAAGCACTCTCTGAAGCTTTCCCTCAAGAATTGGTTTCAGTGACCAATGGCGGGGGCGCAGTCTCCGATGCATTTTGTCGTTTAGCTTTTGACAAACTGATTTTCACAGGTTCAACCAATGTCGGTAAAACGGTCATGGCTGCTGCGGCTGAAAATCTGGTACCGCTAATCTTAGAGCTTGGCGGTAAGTCACCCGTATTAGTGCATCCTTCTATTCATTTAAAAGATGTTGCGCAACGTATTGCTGCAGGCAAACTCTGGAATGCAGGTCAAACTTGCGTGGCACCTGACTATATGTTCTTGCCTAAAGGTAAAACCGCAGAGTTCATTGATTACTTCCAAGCATGCGTAGAAGAAATGTACCCAGACATTCTGCATAATCCTGACTATACCTCGATTATTAATGCACGGCAGTACAATCGCTTACAAGGCTATCTTGAAAATGCCCGTGAACAAGGTGCACAAGTGATTGAAATCAATCCAGCCAATGAAATATTCACAGAGACACGTAAAGTTCCCCCTACCTTGCTAACAGGGGTCACGCCTGAAATGCGCATTATGCAAGAAGAGATCTTTGGCCCGCTGCTTCCCATCATGGAATATGATCAAATAGACGATGTTATCGAGTTTATTAATAGCCGTCCGCGTCCACTTGCTTTATACTACTTCGACTTTGATCAGGCGCGTGCAGATTATGTTGCACAGCGTACTCATTCAGGGCATTTCGGACAAAACACGGTTTTAACCCATGTCGCACAGGACGATTTACCATTTGGTGGTGTCGGTGCATCAGGTATGGGGAAATATCATGGTCCAGAAGGTTTCTTCAGTTTGTCGCATGAACGGTCAGTGATGTCGAATCCCAAGTTATATAGCTTGAAGTTCATTCTTCCGCCGTTTAACAAGCCAATTCACAAGTTGATTTCAAAGACCCTTCTTCGTTAAATGATCAAGGCATGATCTATCACACTCGATCATGCCTAGTTTTAATGAAAATCGCTTGTCTTTTAAGCGCATTTTTGGTATAAAACGCCCCTTGAATGATTTCATCCGTTTACTTTTAATGACTAGCCGCACAATCGGTGCTGTCTAGCAATGGAGTTCACCATGTCTAAGGTTTGCCAAGTTACCGGCAAGCGTCCAGTCGTTGGCAACAACGTCTCGCACGCCAATAACAAAACCAAACGCCGGTTCGAGCCGAACCTGCATCACCACCGTTTCTGGTTAGAAAGCGAAAAACGTTTTGTACGTCTTCGCCTAACTACAAAAGGTATGCGTATTATCGACAAATTGGGTATCGAAAAGGTTGTTGCTGACCTACGTGCTCAAGGTCAAAAGATCTAAGGAGTCTGAACCATGCGTGATAAAATTCGCCTAGTTTCTACTGCTGGTACAGGTTATTTCTATACCACAACTAAGAACAAACGAACTATGCCGGAAAAAATGGAAATCAAAAAATTTGATCCAAAAATCCGTCAACACGTAATCTTCAAAGAAGCTAAAATTAAATAATTTTAGTTTTTTGGAAAAAACGACCTGTATCAGGTCGTTTTTTTTTGCTTTTTTTCATTCGACTTGTTAAACTTTTAATCTCTTTTGGCACCGTTTGTGCTTTGCTTATTTTTCACCCTTAACTTTTTTGCTTAAGGAGTTTTTAGTGCCTCATGACGTAGATCTCATTATATTACTTGCTGTTGGCTTTGGGCTTGCGCTCATTTTCGGCTATCTTGCCGTACGCTTACGCCTCCCTCCACTCATTGGCTATCTGATTGCCGGTATTATCATCAGCCCCAACACCCCTGGTATTGTCGCAGACATGCATCTAGCAAACCAGTTGGCTGAACTTGGAGTCATGTTCCTCATGTTCGGTGTGGGCATGCACTTCTCTCTGAATGACCTATTACAAGTTCGACGCATTGCCTTACCTGGTGCAATTTTACAAATTGCTGTGGCAACTCTACTTGGTATAGGTGTCAGCATGCTCTGGGGGTGGAGCTTTGGTTCTGCACTGGTTTTTGGTCTCAGTTTATCCTGCGCAAGCACAGTGGTATTACTCAAAGCCCTAGGAGATCGCGGTCTACTCAATTCAGTTAACGGTAAAATCGCTGTTGGCTGGCTTTTGGTTGAAGATCTAGTCATGGTCTTGGTGCTGGTTTTATTACCTGCAACAGCGGTCTTACTCGGTGGCGAAGCTTTTGCAGGCAGTGAAAATACCAACATTTGGCTTACCCTCGGCACCACCCTACTTAAAGTGGCTGGTTTTATCGCTTTTATGCTGATCATCGGGAAACGTCTGGTTCCAATGATCATGCAGTTCGTCGCTCGCCTTGGTTCACGTGAGCTCTTTACTTTAACCGTAGTGGCTGCCGCGGTATCCATTGCTTTCGGTGCTTATAAAATTTTTGGTGTTTCCATGGCGCTGGGCGCTTTCTTTGCAGGGATGGTCGTCAAAGAATCTGACTTTAGCCATCGTGCAGAAGAGGAAACTCTCCCTCTACGTGAAATTTTTGCCATTTTGTTCTTTGTTGCAGTGGGCATGTTATTTGACCCACGCATCTTAGTAGAACAACCTGTGCATGTGCTTGCTGTCGTTGCCATTATCATGATTGGCAAAACCATTGCAGCTATGGCACTGGTGCTCTTCTTCCGCTATCCCATCAATACAGCTCTCACTGTAGGGGCTTCACTGGCACAGATCGGAGAATTTTCCTTCATCTTGGCAACGCTTGGGGTTTCACTCAAACTTCTGTCTTTAGAAGGACAAAACCTGATATTGGCAGGCGCTTTGATCTCCATCACTTTAAACAGTTTTGTGTTCTCTGCCATTGAACCTGTACAACGTTGGATTCGTGAACGCTCTCATTTAGCCCGCTTACTGGAACGTAGTGGGGATCCACTAGCAATGTTGCCTGATGAAGTCTCACAGGACTACTTACGTGACCAAGTGGTGATTGTTGGGCATGGTGAAGTGGGACGTCGTATTACCAAACAGTTAATGGCCGAAGACATTAAAGTGGTGATTGCGGAAGAAAACCGTGAAATTGTAGAGAACCTCCGTGAGAAAGGCATTGCGGCTGTTTCTGGTATAGCAACCGATCCTGGAGTACTGATTCAAGCCCATATTCAACATGCGCGCCTGTTGGTACTTTCTCCAATGGATATTTTAGATATTCATAAGATCGTAGATATTGCCAAAACTCTCAATCCTGAGATTCAGGTCTTGGTGTGTGCAGAAAGTAAAGAAGAAGCCGAAGTAATTCGTCGTGACAACATTGGTGAAGTGTATTTTGCCAAAGAAGAAATGGCAAAAAATATGAGCAATCATATTTTAAATCAAATTCAGATTGCGCATCATCAGGCACCCACCCACTAAAGAACAAACACGAGATACAAAAAAAACGCACTGTTCAGTGCGTTTTTTCTTATTCAGTTTAGCTCAAGAACTGTGGTTTTTCGTCTACAACTTCAGCTTGCCACTCACCCACTTGCTTTTCAAGTAAGGCGTATAAAGCCGCTTGCACCATATGCTGTGCAACCACAGTTGCTTGATCACCCAATAGGGCTTTAACTTCATCATTAAATTGTATCGTGACTAAAGGCGCACTTTCAGAACCTGCGTTACGTAGTGCCAATTCGCCACCTTCAAGTTGAACCAATTCCAAAATGGCCTCTTGATTTCCAAATAATTCTTTCAACTGTTCTATAGACATATTTCCTCCATGTTCAACATGGTGGCAAAGGCAGTTGCACTTTGCTTCGCTTAGACTTATTGATATAAGGACAAATTTTCAAACTTCAAGCGCTGGTCATCGCTTTTAGAACTCGACCATCTCATTCCGGAAGCCATCAATCAAAGCCGTCAAGTCGCGGTGCCACTCTCTTAGAATTTTGGTATCAGGTAACCATGCTTGCGGTGTTTGCGTCACTTTAATGATCAAGTTCGATGATGTTTCAGACTCTGGTTCAGGACTCGTTGGTTCTGGCGCATACTGGCATAAACGATAAGCACGCTTTAACTCTGCGATAAACCCTTCTTTTGATAACTGCTGCAACACCGTTACCTCAGGTGAAACTTGTCCTTTAACTGCCATTTGTTCCTCAATAGATTTCAAGGTCGGGTTAAAGTCATTTAAGCGGTAGTATCTTACCAATTCCTGTAAAAAGGCCAGTACAGCACCGTGTAAATGAAAGACGGCTGCTTCACGGTGCGCCTGCGCTTGCTGCACATGATCGTTCTGCTCAGCTTGTTGACAGGCAAGGCGAGCAAAATAGAGTTTTTGATTGGTACGATCTGCATGATAGCGGGCAACACGGGTCATGAATGGTGTTCCTAATGTTTGGCGTTTTTTACAAAGCCAAGATTAAACTTTATGCACAGCAGTGCATAATGAAAATTATGCATGATCTATTTCAATAAAATAAATCTTTCTTTTGGCCATAGCGGGAGTCTGGACAAGCATTGGACGTACATTACTTAATACCCAAGCCCAATATCCTTCGTCCCAATATGATGCCTTAGCCACTTCAAGCTCATCCTCTTTCCACGGATGAATCGCCTCAACATCGACCATAGCCACAGCATATCCTAACTCTTCATCACCCTCTTGTGTCAAATAATGCTGATTTTCAACAATCAATAAATCTTTCAACGGCAAATGTGTAGGGCGCCAAGAACGTATTTCTAAAGTCTTTTTTCCTTGTGCAATGTATTGCCCCATCGGAGCAACAATAGATAATGCTGGGTAGATTTTTTTCATGCTTGACTCAATAAAAAAGGAGCATCAATTGCTCCTTCATACTTATGCTTCTGGCTTCTCAGGCTTATCTTCCGCCTGTTTCACACGAATACCGCTACCATGCAAACGCAATGTGTTTAAGCCTTTAATAGCTTTAATCGCCTCACGTGCATGTGGCATGTCCACAAAAGCGAAACCTTTCGATTTACCTGTAGCCGCATCCAGCACTAAAGTACATGATGCAACTGTGCCGTATTGTTTAAACAACTCAAGTAATTCTGCTTCTGTTACTGTACGTTCTAAACTACGAACTAAAATTTTCATTCAACAACCTTCAAAAATAGGCAAAATCATCAAAAAGCAATCGCCTACGCTACTTTCTGAACATTGCACAACAAATACCACAATGTAATCAGTTTAGTTTAATCGAGATTAATCCCAAAATCTAAATTAATCGACTGTCGTTCAATCAGTGCACTTTTAACGGTTTGCTGACGGGGCTTATGATGGGTTTCCATCGTACATAAATTCCGAGTCAAATCGTTCAAAAAATAACTTTCGACTTTCCGTCCTTGCTCATCAATCATATCTCGCGCCCACAGACTTAAATTTTGCTTGGTCAAAATCAGCTCATTCTGGGCACGGGTCAGTGCCACATACAAGACCCGACGCTCTTCTTCAACATCATTAAAATCACCTTGGGCACGAGCATGCGGATATTGCCCTGGCGTGACATTAACGACATAACATACTTTTTGCTCTGTACCTTTGGCCGAGTGAATGGTAATTAATGTGACGACATCCGTATCCGACTGTCGTTCGATTTCAGAAATAGACACTGGATCAAGTACATATTCCTCAAGAAATTCACTCAACTGGGTATGTTTAGATGCCAATTGCTTCACTAACTCAAAGTCACCTTGGCGACGGTTCCAGTCTTTTTTATAATTTTCTGCCAATTGCGCTTCAATCGCCTGAATACCCAAACTGACGCAAGCCTGCACTTCCTGTTTTAGTACCGTCATTTGCTTCATGATCAACACGCTTTCAGCTGGAATTCGCCCAAATTTCTCTAATTTATCAAAGATCAAATCAAACTCAGGCTCCAGTAAAAGTTGCTGAGCGAGACGACTTGCCCCCACATCCCCCACCCCATTCCACAGGGTGAGAAAACGCATCCACGCAATATCATCTAGAGGATTAGCAATCACACGCAACAAGCTCAGTAGATCTTTCACATGCGCGGTTTCAAGCAGTTTCATGCCCCCAATAAAACGATAGGGAACATTGGCCGCAAGACACGCTGCCTCAATATGCCGTGCTGCAAAGCTGGAACGCACCAAGACCATGTGATCCGACCAGCGCTGTCCTTGTAAATAATGGCGCTCTTTAATGTCAATTGCAATCCATTTTGCTTCATCAAACTCATTTGGGAAAATATGCATGCGGGGCTTTACGCCCTCACCCCGATGAGCATCTAAGCGTTTATTATATTGAATTTCGGATTGATCGAGCAGCCAATTAGAAAGGTCTAAAATTTCTTGGGTAGAGCGATAGTTTTGCTCCAATTTAAACACCTGAGCATTCGGCACCCGCTCTTTAAAATGGTGAATATTTTCAAAATCTGCCCCACGGAAACCATAGATTGACTGCGCATCATCCCCCACACAAAACAGGCTCACTTTGTCTTTAAGCGGTTCAAGCAAGGCCCACTGCAAAGGATTGGTGTCCTGCATTTCATCGACCAACATGTGTTTGCAGAGCGATGCTACATAGTCGGCTAAACCTTCGGACTGGGCGAGCGCTGAAGCCACGATCGCAAGAATATCGTCATAATCTAAAAAGCTACGGGCACGCTTGCGTGTCTCGTACTCTTTCATGATTTCCGCAATTTGATCTTTAAAAGCCAAATGCTCAGGATGCTGTTTTTCTAAGGCATCGCTCAATTTTTGACGTGTATTTCGGGCAAAAGAATACAGATCACACAGTTCTTGCGGTTTAGGCAACTGATTGGGATTTTTCTTATCATCTTTCCCACGAATCAGGCGGAACATCATCAGCTGATCATCACGATCAATAATTGAAAACTGCTCCAAACCAAAGGCTTTTGGTACGCGGCGTAGCAGATACATACAAAAAGTATGAAAAGTAGATGCGCGCAGCCCTTTTGCCTGCTCACCTAAAGCTAACTCCACTCGCGCCACAATCTCGCTGGCTGAACGACGGGTAAAGGTTAGAATTTGAATTTGGTTAGCAGGGATCCCTTGATCAACCAGGTATGCAGCACGTGCCACAATGGTTTTCGTCTTGCCACAGCCAGCCCCTGCGAGCACCAGACTGTGTTGCGACTCAGTCGTGGCAGCTTGTTTTTGTTGCGGGTTTAATTCATCAATTAGGCTGGCTAAACTCATAATCACTCATCAATTCGTGGATGCTACTAGTTTAACAAATCTATGATGTCAATATGAGCCTACAACAACGATTATCCATTTCTGTCTGGAATACATCTTCAAATTTAGGCCAAGGCCTTATGCTCGAATCAATTACCGACTCAAATATTTTAAATCAAGCTTGCTCAACATGATTTAAAAGCAAAAGTCGAGTGATGTCCTCACAGCTGTTTTGCAAATGCTGTTCTGCATTTTTCAATGCTGTGGCTAAATCACAGTCGGATTCATTGATCGAAACAATTTGACTAAACCCTTCATCAAATAATGACTCAATATCCTCTCCAACACGTCCAGCAAAGGCAATCACTGGTTTATTCAACTGTTTGGCTAACTGAGCCACCGCCCACGGCGTTTTGCCAAACTTGGTTTGGAAGTCGATACTGCCCTCACCAGTGAAGACATAATCAGCTTGCTTTATTTTCTCAGCCAGTTGGGTTTGCTCAATCACCCACGTCGCACCTGACTGAAGCTTAGCACCTGTGAATGCCATTAAGCCAAAGCCTAGTCCACCTGCGGCCCCTGCCCCTGCAACATTACGTATCTGCATATTCAGCTGTGTTTCCACCACATCTGCAAAGTGACTCAAGTTTTGATCTAACTGCTCAACCATCTCTGCACTCGCCCCTTTTTGCGGGCCAAACACATACGACGCACCCTGTGCTCCACACAGCGGATTAGTGACATCGGAGGCAATCAAAACTTGAACCTTTTGCAAGCGAGGGTCTAAAGCCTGCATATCCATCCGTTCAATCTCTTGTAAATGACCACCACCAACGGCCAGTTCAGCCCCTTGTACATCTAAAAACCTGATTCCAAGCGCTTGAGCCATGCCACTGCCTGCATCATTGGTGACACTGCCTCCGAGTGCCAAAATAATTTTTGACACACCTGCGTCCAAGGCATGCCGAATCATTTGCCCCGTTCCCAAAGTTGTGGTTAGGAGTGGATTCCGCTGCGCAGATTCAAGCAGATGAATCCCATTGGCTTTGGCCATTTCAATAACAGCCGTTTGCCCACCATCAAATAAACCCCAATACGTTTTAATTCGTTGTGATGGCAATGGCCCTGTTACCTCACATTCGACTTTTTGACCCGCTAATGATGTGAGTAAGGCATCAACCGTACCTTCACCACCATCTGCCATGGGTACATGTATACATACAGCATCAGGAATTATTTTTTGAATCCCACGTTGCATAGCTGTACAGGCCTGCTCCGCAGTCATGCTTTCTTTAAATGAATCGGGCGCAAGTACAAAAGTTTTCATCGTGTGAAATATTCCATAAATTATATTTGCCAGCTCTCAAACTTAAATAAAAAGAGTGTTGAAATATAAAAAGAGTGCTAAAGCACTCTTTTTTGTTCAGATTGATCATTTAGGCATCTGCTGAACTTTTCGGGACTTCTCTTTTGATATAAGAAGCTAAAGAAAGATAGTTAATCCCTTGGAATAAAATATCGAATGCTAAAAATAATCCCAACACCCAAAATGGAGCATCTGGGGTAGTTAAAATCATAATCCCAGCGATTAGGGTTAAAATACCTGAAAAAAGTGTCCACCCCCAACCTTGGAATGTACGAAATAGTATCGCATTAAAAATACGAATCACGCCTGCAATGACCAGGAATACGGCCAAAATACTGGTCAATACAACGGCTGTTTTGACTGGTGTTGTGAAAGCATAATAACCCGCAACCCAGTACAGCACACCAAACAGCGCCCATAACCAGCGAAAACCGCCCTCAAAAATCTTAAAAGCCGCAATCAAATGCAAAACACCGCCTAACATCATCAATACACCAAAGATAAAGACTGCAGATAAAGTCGCGAGAGGTAGCGATGCAAAAAGGATTAAACCAAACAAGACCAATAAAATCCCTAAGCCCAGATACCACTTACGGTTTTCATGCAGTTGATGGCGAACTAAATCATTACCTACTGTTTTCATATTCTTCTCAAGTCTGATTTCGTTCATTTAGTTTTAACATGTTTTTCAACAGACTTGTAGGCATGAATTTATCCACATAAGCACACTGGATTGTGGATAAATTCGACATTATCCACAGTTACTTTTTCCAGCCAATTTCTATCGCGGTGATCTCATTCACCAAGGTATCATCAATCGTTTCTGGCATTTTACTTTGTGTTTGCGAAGTTGGTATGTGTCCAGCCATAAGCTCAGCTTTGGCTTGTGGGAACAAGGGCTGCTGATTTGGATATGCATAACCTACGGGATACATCGGTTGCCCAGTAGCTAAGTCATATTTATCACTGGCACCAAAGGCATGTAAAAGCTCATGTGCAAGCACCACTTTGTTTTGCTCTGTTTGCTTGGTCGATGCAAATAAATTCACTGAACCAATACGCCCTTTTTGCAAAGCTGTTGAGTGTTTCAGTTCTTTGGTCAGTGCAGGGTCATAATAGTTCAAATACAAAGTAACAGCTGGTGCGCCATCTGAACCTTGATGATTTTTCCACGCATAATAACGGAACTTTAAACTCCACATTACAGTATCCAACAAGCTCGCCTGCTCGGGTACTTTAGGTGGTAACTGCTTGAGCTCGCGTCCAAGTTGGAAATAAATTGAAATCGGCTGGCCACGATATTGTGCTGACATCTGCTCTAAATAGCCTTGTACCCCTTGTAAGTTTCCAAGGTTCAGTTGCTGAATATATTGCTGAGTTGTAGCCTGTCCATCTGCATTAACTGGATGGAGTAATACAATAATGGGCTTGCTCCAATCTTGATTCTGATCCCGATAAGCATTCACAGCAACCACCAATAGAATCAGCAGTAAGATTAAAATACGAAGTTTTTTCCACATCTTTGATCCCCAATTTTTAATAATTTTTTATCACAATGATCAGCACATTACGTAATTTCTAAATGTATTACAGGTTGTTGTAATACAAAGTTTTCCCAAATAAAGTCGTATAATTTTCTTTGATTTGAAAATACAGCCAAAGTTCTAGCTTCAGATAAGCTGCACCATCGATATTCAGTATGCTCATGATTCAATAGAACAGGTTGGTTTTCAGCACAAAAACCAACAAATGCGGGAATCATTTCAATCACATTCAAGCTTGGCTCATAAAACTGCTCGATGTAATCTGCACTAAATAAACGTTGAGGCTGAATGGCGGTTTCTTCTTTGATTTCGCGAAGTATCGCTTGGCTGGCGGTCTCATTTTCTTCAACCTTTCCCGCGACATGACACCAATAATCACCTTTAACACGCTTCATCAATAACAGTTTAATTTCACCCTCAATTTTTGACAATAAAACAGCGGATACAACAATAGAGCGAATAGGAATCATACATTAACCAGAATTTTTTTATTTATCGCTATGCATCATATAAAAAATGCCCACCAAAGTGAGCATTTTATTGAATATTTCTAAGCAATTAAAACTTAGGCTTCAACCCATTTTCCATCATTGAACACCAATGACCACTTGGTTTGCTTACCTTCAGGCGTTTCAGAGCCAATATATTGCGCTTGATTCTTACGACTAAACTTCACAAGTGTTGGATTGCCTTCTGGATCAACATCAGGTGCTTGCAAAATAAACTGATACTTTGGATCAAGCTGATCAGCCACCGTACGCAATTCAGCAACCTTCGGAGCACGTGTTTCACGTACTTTCGGGAACTTACTTGCAGCTAAGAACAGACCCGCCGCACCATCACGCAGGACAAAAAAGTCATCATGCTTGGTTGAACGTAGATGTTCCATTTTAATCGGGTCGACACGCGGAGGTGCAGGTTGACCACTTTTCAGTACTTTACGCGTGTTGTCACAGCTGTTACAAGCAAAGTAAGGGCCAAAACGCCCTGTCTTTAACTGCATTTCGCCATCACACTTATCACATGGAATGGTTGGGCCATCATAGCCTTTGATTTTGAACTCACCTTCTTCAAGCTCAAAACCAGCACAATCAGGGTTATTACCACAGATATGTAATTTACGACCACCATCAATCACATAGCTGTCCATTGCGGTTTCACAAATCGGACAACGCTTTTTCGACATCAAGTCTGCTGTTTCTGCTGCATCATCGTCCGAGAGTGCTGCAAGTGATTCAACTGGTGTTAAGTTCAACGTGCCTTTACAACGCTCTTTCGGTGGCAAGTTATAACCTGAACACCCTAAGAACACACCTGTAGTTCCTGTACGAATCTGCATAGGACGGTCACATTCTTTACAGTGAACGGCTTCGACTTCAACAGGTTGGTTACGGCGCATACCGCCCTCACCTTGAGCATTGGTCAGTCGGTTTTTGAAATCACCATAAAAACTGTCAAGCAACTCTTTCCAATTACGCTCACCATCTGCCACTTTATCCAACTGACCTTCTAGATCCGCGGTAAAGTCATAATTCATGAGGTTATTGAAACTTTCATCCAAACGATCTGTAACAATCTCACCCATTTTTTCTGCATATAGACGGCGGTTTTCTAGTTTGACATAACCACGATCTTGAATGGTTGAGATAATCGCCGCATACGTTGATGGACGGCCAATCCCTTTCTTCTCAAGCTCTTTCACCAGTGACGCTTCGGTAAAGCGTGCAGGTGGCTTGGTAAAGTGTTGCGATGGATCGAGTTTTTCAAGTTTGAGGATTTCACCCACTTTGACCGCTGGCAATAACACATCGTCATCTGACTTGTTTTGACCGCGGACTTTGGTGAAACCATCAAATACCAGTGTGCGACCTTTAGCTTTGAGCTCAACACCGTTTGCATCGACTAAAATAGTTGATGACAGGTATTCTGCTGGGGTCATTTGACACGCGACGAATTGACGCCAGATCAGGTCATACAACCGCTGAGCATCACGCTCCACACCCACTAAACTGTCACCTTTTAAAGCCACATTTGATGGACGAATCGCTTCATGGGCTTCTTGTGCACCCGCTTTGTTACCATAGCGGTTCGGCTTAGCAGGCAGATACTTTGCCCCAAACTCTGTCTCAATATGATGACGCACCATATTCACCGCATCGTCGCTCAAAAAGGTCGAGTCGGTACGCATGTAGGTAATAAAACCCGCCTCATACAAACGCTGCGCCAACATCATGGTTTTCTTCACTGAGAAACCCAGACGTGTACTCGCGGCTTGTTGTAAAGTCGAGGTGATATACGGCGCACTCGGATTCACCTTGGTCGGTTTATCCTCACGTGCTGACACTTTGTAATCTGCGTCTTGAATGAGCTTCAGTAAAGCATCGGTATCGGCTTTATTGCGTAATTTTAGGGTTTTACCCGCTTGCTTGACCGCCTCTAAACGAATGTCATCCGTCTGTGATTTGGTATCTGCAAAAACTTGCCAATATTCTTCTGGGACGAACGCACGAATTTCACGTTCACGTTCAACCACCAGTTTCACGGCAACAGACTGAACACGACCAGCAGACAAACCGCGGGCAATTTTTTCCCAAAGTAAAGGGGAAATCATAAAGCCAACAACGCGGTCTAAGAAACGACGGGCCTGTTGCGCATTGACTTTATCAATATCAAGACGTGCTGGATGTTTAAAAGCTTCTTGAATGGCGTTTTTGGTAATTTCATTAAAAACGACACGTTGATAACGAGAGTCCGCACCACCAATGACCTCTTTAAGATGCCATGCAATGGCCTCTCCCTCACGGTCCAAGTCCGTTGCGAGATAAACCTCGTCAACCTGCGAAGCAAGCTTTTTCAGTTCAGCAACCACATGCTCTTTGCCTGGAAGCACTTCATAATGAGCTTTCCAGTCATGTTCAGGGTCAACCCCCATACGATTGACCAAGGCATTCTGTGCTTTTTCAGCTTTCTGAGCATCGGTCAGTTTGGTTCGTGTCGCTGGCTTTTTTTCTGCAGTCTTACTTGAGCCACCCGTCGGTAAATCACGAACGTGACCAACGGAAGACTTCACAATGTAATTCGAGCCTAAATATTTATTGATTGTTTTCGCTTTTGCAGGCGACTCCACAATTACTAAAGCACGTTTTTTCCCAGCCTCAGGAGAATCTGCTGTAGTACTTTTGGATGTGGAGCGAGGAGCTTTCGCCATATTAACCGTTAATCCTGTTTCAATGGGTCTGTAAAATTAAAGTTCAGCCAAAGACTGTAAATATGCTTTCATGGCATCTAACTGGGTTGCTCTTAAGTCAGAATGTTCATCCCAATAGATTCCCACGCAGTTTGCTTGCATATCAATAGCATAAATACCCTTTAATTCAATGGGTAAATGTTTAAACTTGTCATCACCTGTAATGAGCTCAAGCTGCTGATCAACAACACGAGCACGCATTAAAGGTAGGCGT
Organism: Acinetobacter sp. SW-226; assembly: GCF_055632855.1. Classification (NCBI taxonomy): domain Bacteria; kingdom Pseudomonadati; phylum Pseudomonadota; class Gammaproteobacteria; order Moraxellales; family Moraxellaceae; genus Acinetobacter; species Acinetobacter sp. SW-226. The sequence goes on from NZ_CM145752.1 coordinate 3,233,009, forward strand.
GCATCTGGAATCAGGACACTGTAGTACGCCACCATACTGGCACGGTTCTCCGATGCCATCGGTATTTTCGTCCATTCAGGTGCCGCAACTAAACGTGGGTGCAAGCCCATCTTGCGGGCTTTTTCTCGCATCTCCCCCAAAGCTTTTTCTCTTGGACTCACACGAAGTCCAAAAATCGAGCCGAGAACGAACAAGATAATAAATCCAGCAACCCAAATTCCAATATTTTCCATAGCACAACCTTTTTATTCCTTTATTAGAGTTGCATAAGCACAATATAAAACGCAAGTTTGAACGATAAAATTAATTTAAGAACATTTCATGACTATATAAAACTTCATGTCCATTCCAATAAATATAGCCTTTATCAAGCAACTCTTTCAGTAACATACGTACATCTGACTTCGGAAACATTTGCTCAAGCAAATCACGGAGTGCATAAATATCTTTAGGTTTATTGGTTTTGAGCTCACGCAATTTGCGTGCGACCTCAAGCTGTACGGGGTCAATTTGAGCAAAATTTTTAAACAACGCTTGTTGTGCTGACAAAGTTTCCACAACAGGTTCAACAGTATCGCTCTCATCATCTTTTTTTAATTGCTGCAATACCTGTTGTAACGTTTTCGGTTCAGTAGCCGAGTCTTGTTTTTCGATATTCAATGCCAACCATTGTTTCAATACTTTTTTACGGAAACTGATTTGCTCATCATAACGCTTCACAATTTTTAGGTTGATCAGCATACCGACCACTCGTTGGGTCTTTTCAGGTACGAGTTGCAAAATATTACTGATTGAGTTTTTTAAACCATCCAGTGTGGTTGGTTTACCTGACATTTTGCCCAAAGCATCACAATATTTTTTGACCATTTTCAAGTAGGGCTGGTTTTGAATAGTCTCTAAACTTGGAATCAGTCCTTTTACCGTTTGCAAGTCTGTCTGAATTTGGATCAAATGACAACTGATCTGAGAAGAATGCATCAATGCCAACAATAGCTCGGCTGTACTGACAGCAGAAATAAGTTCAACATGCGTCTCAGGTTCAAGTAAAGCCATTAACTGCCCCACAACAACCGCATATTCATATTCTTTTTGTTCGGCTTTTGGCGTTTCTAATACCACCACTTGACCGCTACTGATCCAACTTGCCAATTCAGTTAAATCGGACAATGCATATTCAAATTGACCTTGGCAATTAAACAAATACACAGTTGGATAGTGCTCCATTATTTCGCGCAAAAGCTTTGCCGTAGGAACATTATTTTCAAGATCAAGAAGTACAACTTTTGAAGTCATAGGGCCATTTTTATGGGATACACCAGAAAGCACGTATTAGAGTCGGAACTGCATCAAAGGTCAATTATTTTGGCTCAATTTTTATAACAATGTTATTGCTGTAAATTACAGCCTTATTAAAATTGTCTGTTTCTTTAGAGATAACTAGATAACCTTCTCTTGTTTTAAAAAGTAAAATACTTGGAACAGGCTTGATCTTTTCATCTCCCATTTTTAGATAAACCCAATGTCTAGCATCTGCTTTTTTGAGATTTTCAATATATTTTTCAGCAGTTGTGCCAAATAAAACAATCCACTTTAACCAAACAATTAGCAAACCCAAAGCGACCACTATCCAAAAACTACCCTTTTCATAATGTTTATACCCTTCTTCTATTTGGTATGTATTTTTAATCTGATTTTGCTCCGTTTTCGAGTGTCGATCCAAATATTTGAAAAGTTTAGTAACTATTAGGACTTACGCATTGACGGATTCAAAAAAGTATTAAAATACTTTATAAAGTATCTGTGATCAGACGAATTAAACATGCTTCTACAGCAACTTGTACATTACCCATTTATATGGGCTTTCTCATGACAGAACCGAACTCTATTAGCTGCACACAACTTGCCGAGACTTATAATATCTCGCATGATAGTGTAAATCGCTTTCTAGAGCGTGAAGACTACACACCTCACGACCTATATCAAGAATCAATTCAACATATTGATAATAATAAACTTATAGTCAGTATTGATGATACTGTTTTAGATAAACCATATAGTCAACATATGGACTTGGTTAGCTATTTTTGGTCAGGCAAACACCACCGATCCGTCAAGGGTATTAATCTCATTACCTTGTATGCGACAGATCGAAATGGTCAAAATATTCCAATTAATTTCCGAATTTATGACAAATCTGAAAGTAAAACCAAGAATGATTACTTTATGGATATGTTAAGTGAAGTACTCAGTTGGGGTGCAAAGATTCAATTTATTACAGGTGATAGTTGGTATTCATCGACTGGAAATCTAAAAACCATAAGAAAATATGGTATTCGATTTATGTTTGGTATCGACTGTAACCGTAAGGTTTCCCCAGAAAAAGGACAATGGTTTCAACTGCGCTTATTGCCAGATTTCCATCAGGGTCAAGTGATCTGGCTCAAAGATTTTGGCTTTGTACAATTATTTAAGACTCAGTTAAAAGAACAGCAGAGGTTTTATATTGTGCATCAAGATGAAGATGATTTATTGTCCTTTGAAGGTTTTCATGAATTACATTCAAGTCATTGGAAAATAGAGCAATATCACCGGGTGATTAAACAGGTTTGTCATATTGAAAAGTTTCAAGTAAGACGATCTAAACTGATTTTGAATCATATTTTTTCAGCCTTGATGGCCTACGTTGAGATACAAAAGAATCAGTTTGAGCGGATCTTTGAAAATATATATCGTTGGCAGAAGAAATTATTTAGACCAATTATCAAAAACTTCATTGATGACTTTATTCTCGATAAAAATCATCTGCTACCACAGAGAATCTATAAGTAATAGTGCGTAAGTCCTAACTATATCTAAAAACCAAATACATGATTTATAAAGCCAATCATTTAACATCCAATTTACAACAACTAAAATTGCTACAATTGGCATTAATAATGATTGCAAAAGCAACAATACCAAACCTTTAAAAAACTTTAGTAAAATTAAATATAAAAAATGAAAAATGCCCAAAATAAAATTAAATGCTTTTGGAAAAAACTCAAAAAAAATAAAGAGTATTATAAAAACACTTACACTATACCCTATGAGACCAGAGTGATTTACAATTAAAAATTGTACTAATAAGCTATAAAAATCAATATCTAAAATAGATATATTGTATTTTAGGCCTTTAGTGAAAGAATCAAAAAATATTAGGCCACTCAACGTTATAGAAACGATAAGAAATGTTGCAAAACAAGTAATGTGACCAATTGCTTCACTAAACTTTTTCAGCATATCTCATCCTTTCTAGTAATGTGGCGGACGATCGGCCATCGGGTCAAATGTCGCAATTCCATCAGACAAATCTGAAGATTCAACACGTTGATACAAAATTTGCATTTGTTTTTTTAAATCAGCAATTTCCAGCCCTTGAATCACCAATTGTTCATTGAGTTGTTCAACTAAATCATCTAAAAATGCAATTCGGACTTGCAAATCTTCAATGGGTGCGGACAATGGCGCTTGATTATCAATATTTTGTTGTTTAGACACTTCAAGTCCTCATTTGAGATTTTTCAGGAAACATTATGGCCTATATTACTTTAAGGGATGTCCAACTTGCGTTTGGTGGACCTGCCTTGCTCGACGGCGCGAACTTTTCATTGGAACGCGGTGAACGAGTGTGTTTAATTGGTCGTAATGGTGAGGGTAAGTCTACTTTACTTAAACTGATCGAGGGAAGTTTATTAGCCGACTCTGGCGAAGTTTCTCTACAAAACGGCATCACCATTTCCATGTTGGCGCAAGACGTACCGATGGATTCGGGCAAAGTGGCGGATATCGTGGCAGACGGCGCAGGTGAAGCCGCGGATGTACTCAGAGCATATCATGAAGCCAGTGATGCTTGTGTGCTCGGAGACATGGAAGCGTGTGATCGCATGGGTAACCTACAACACAAACTAGATCAGTTGGATGGCTGGGCTTTAGAAACCAAAGTCAATTCTATTTTAAGTAAAATGGGCCTAGACCCAGATGCTGATTTGGCCGATTTATCGGGTGGTCGTAAGCGTCGTGTGCTGCTTGCTCGTGCACTCCTTACCCAACCCGATGTGCTATTACTAGACGAACCAACCAACCATTTGGACGTTGAAAGTATTGAATGGCTCGAAAAGTTTTTACTCGATCAAAATAATTTAACTTTACTGTTCATCTCGCATGACCGTTCATTTGTGGACAGCATTGCCACTCGAATTGTTGAACTCGACCGCGGCACTCTGCGCAGCTATGAAGGTAACTACTCACGTTACCTCGAACTGAAAGCACAGCAAATGGAAGCAGAAGAAAAGCAGAATGCACTGTTTGATAAACGCTTAGCTGAAGAAGAAGTTTGGATTCGCCAAGGCATTAAAGCCCGTCGATGCGCGTAACGAAGGCCGTGTTCGTGCCTTAAAAGCACTGCGTGAAGAGTCGAAAGCCCGTCGCTTCCAGCAAGGCAAAGTCAGCATGGCGACCCAAGAAGCCAATCGCTCAGGCAAAGTCGTCTTTGAAATTGAGAATTTAAGCGTTCGCTTTGGCAATGATGCACCTATCATCAACGACTTCTCAGCATTGGTGTTACGTGGTGATCGGATTGGTCTGGTAGGTGACAATGGTGTCGGTAAAACCACCCTCATTAAAGCCATTTTAGGTGAGCAACAACACACGGGTACTGTGAAAACCGGTACGCAATTGGAAGTGGCTTACTTCGACCAATTACGTAATGCTCTCGACCTTGAAAAATCAGTCAAAGATAACGTATCAGAAGGCTCTGACCATGTCGATGTGAATGGAAACCGTCGTCATATCTACAGCTATTTACAAGATTTCTTGTTCTCTCCAGAGCGTGCACGTACACCGGTGAAGGCCCTTTCAGGTGGTGAGCGTAACCGTATTCTTTTAGCAAAATTACTACTTAAACCCTCTAACTTAATTGTGATGGACGAACCAACCAATGACTTGGATATGGTGACACTTGAGCTGTTAGAGGAAATGTTGTCCGACTACAAAGGCACCTTACTGCTTATTTCACATGACCGCGCATTTATGGACAATGTCGTGACATCAACGTGGGTGTTTGATGGTAAAGGCAATATTGACGAATACATTGGCGGTTACCAAGACTATTTACAGCAACGCCCAGACCAAACTGTAGTAGATCAGAAAAGTGCGGTGAAAAAGGCTGTGGCAAAAGCCGAAGCTGAGGCAGAGCCTGCAGCACCAAAGAAAGTAAAACTTAGCTATAAAGATCAACGCGCACTCGAACAACTGCCTGCTGAAATGGAAGCATTGGAAAAAGAACAAGTGGAAATTAATGCTGTATTGGCAGATGGTTCGCTCTTTATCTCCGATGCAGACAAAGCACTTAAACTGTCTAATCGTTTGAGCGAAATTGATGACTTATTGCTTGAAAAACTTGAACGTTGGGAAGAGCTAGACAACCTAACGAAGTAATTTATTTTTTTCTTCAAAAACGCTGCTGAACGCAGCGTTTTTTTATCGAAAAATATATCTACAAATAAAGATCAGATACGAAAATTTAAGTTAGACCCAAGAATTCGCCTTATAATTCAGCACAGTTCTTCAACTTTATTTATCTATCTGGTTTTTGCATGATAATGAACCGAAACCACCTGAGCAATGCACTCTATCTTTTTAAAATACTTGGATGTGCAGTCGTCATTGTCATTTTAGCGCTCTGTTTTGATAGTAATAAAGATACCAATTTCTTTCTATGGGCATCATTGACAGCCTTTTTAACCATTCAAATGGACTCAGGTAAAAAGATTAATTTTAACCAATTGATAGGGAATTTTATTGGCTCTGCTGTCGGCATCCTGATCTGGCTCGCCATGGATCACTCTGCATTTATTCATAATTTTAGTATTAATTTAGAATATCTTTTTTTAATTACAGGTATTTTTATGACCAGTTTAGTTTGCGTCCTTTTTAGAGAAGGAGCCTATACAGGCATTGCATTATCGAGTTTCTTAATTGTGACGATTTATGATGTCGGGCATCGCACCATAGACGGTGCGCTACTCCGGATTGTTTATTGTTTCATTGGTTGTAGCATTGCATATCTAATTGAGAAATTTTCTGTTTTTCTATTTAAAACCAGCTACAAATAAAGCTGAATGTTCAAAACACCCAAACAACATTAAAATTAATGATTTCTTAAAAAAACGAGATACTTACCATAATACTGAAAGCTTACAATTATTCATTTCAATCGCACTATTTTTCTCTACATTGGCTCCATGATCTTTCCATACAAATCCTTGAATATATACCTATCGAATCTAATCAGATATCGAAACACTCAAAGAGAGAATGATCATGAAAAAAGTAGCATCAATTGTATTAGCAGCATTTACTACCGCAATTTTTGCAGGTTCTGCAATGGCCGCAACTTCTGCACCAAATGAAACTCACAAAGCCACAGAACAAAAAGTAGCCACCCATCAAATCCACAAGAAACAGCAAACAGATCATGCAAAAAAACAGCACGTGGCTAAAACGACAACCAAAAAAGTAGAGGGCCAAACTTCCGCTGCTAAATCATAATCTTCATGAATTCTTTATTCCCTCATTAGTCATTAAAGGCTACTCACGATGTAGCCTTTAATATTGATTCCTTTCCCGCCCCATTTCTTCGTTGTTTTAATTTCTATTTTGAAATCTTATAAATTTCTTTTATAATCAAAATTTTAGTTAATAAAAATAAATTCTATCAGTACACCTGTCTTTTCAAAACCCACCTATCAAAGTCTCTAAACAATGATTATCCGCAATTTTGAATGGCGGTGGCATCGAGCACAGCTTGTCCCTTCATACATGCTTCATGCTAAACTCAGAACATTCTTTTTCAGCACTTATCGCAATTTATGAGTTCTCAGCCAGACTATCAACCCGGTGAATTTCAATGGTCTTTCCTGCAACCTAAATATTGGGGTATATGGATTGGTATTGTATTCCTTATGATACTGGCAATTCTGCCTTGGGCAATTCAACACCGACTGGCCACCCTCTTAGGCAACCTCAGTTTTAAGTTTCTCAAATCGCGCCAAGACACCACCATTCGTAATCTCGAAGTCTGCTTTCCTGAATGGTCTACCCAAGAAGTGCGTGAAAATGCACGTTTAGTTTTTGTCGACCAAATGCTGGGCGTATTTGAAACGCTGAATGCATGGTATAGCCCAAAATGGTTTACTGGTCGTGTCAGTATTGAAGGTTTAGAGCACATTGAAAAAGCACAAGCAGAAGGTAAAGGTGCGCTGCTTTTAGGGACCCATTCGACTTTGCTTGATGCAGGCGGTTACCTTTGTGCACAGTATTTTGAGCCAGATGTGGTCTATCGCCCACAAAATAATCTACTGTTGGATATGCTGATTTACCGCTGCCGTTCCACCATTTACGCAAACCAAATCGACCATGATGACATGCGCGGTTTGGTTCGCAACTTAAAAAATGGGCATGCCATTTGGTACAGTCCAGACCAAGACTTTGGTTTAAAACAAGGCGTGATGGCACCCTTCTTTGGTGTTCCTGCAGCAACGGTTACGGCACATCGTCGCTTATTGAAAATGACCAAGGCTGCGGCTATTCCATTGTATTTTTATCGTGATGGGGACATTCGAAACCCACACTATAAAGTGCTGATTGAACCTGCGGTCGAAAACCTACCTAGCGAAGACGAGCTGGATGACGCAACGCGAGTGAATCAAATTATTGAAAATCAACTCCGCATTGCTCCGACTCAATATATGTGGTTTCACCGCCGCTTTAAAACGCGTCCAAAAGGTTATGAGAAGATTTATTCTAAGAAACGCTAAATATAAAAAGTCATCACCCGAGTTCTGCGTCCTGCAAAACTCGGGTACATGAGGTTGTGCTTTCAATGTTATTCTTGTTTTATTCGGTGGCGTTCCATACCTACATCATATCCATGATGATTTCCATCAGCGTCAACTTCCATACTGGGATGATCCATTCCCGCTCCATGTGCTGATGAGCTTAGAATAAAGCCATACCGAGTGACTCACCATTCGTCAGGTTCCCAAATCCCTGTAAGCCATATCTTACACTGATGAAATCCAAGCACCTGATGTGTTTATTGGTAATCTTTGGCAATTTCATCTGTAACCTGCTTACCTTCTCGTTCTGCTTTCTCAATTCCCTCTTCGATCGCCTCCTGCGCCTCTTGCTCATCGGCTTCGGTCTGTTCCAGCTCTTCTTGTACTTGCTCAAACACCCAACCTGTTTGCAGTACTACATATACGGGGAAATGATCTGAACCAATATGGGGTAAACGCTGCATCTGTACTAAAGCAAAATCCGTACTGTGGAAAACATGATCCAGTGACCAACGCAGTAAAGGATAGTCAGCATGAAACGTATTGACAAAGTGACGTCCAACTCGGGGGTCTAGCAGCCCACTAATCCGTTGAAAAAGGCGTGTGGTACGAGACCATGCCACGTCATTCAAATCCCCCATTACAATGCAACTCTCATCCAAATCTTTAATCTGATCACCAACAATCAACAATTCAGCATCACGTAAAGTGGAGTCTTTGGCTTCGGTCGGACTCGGTGGTTTCGGATGTAAGCAATATAGCTGTACTGGCTGACCTGACCTTAGAATGGCTGTGGCATGAATTGAAGGAATTTCATCGCTCAAAATAAACTTAACGTCAATATTTTCAAGCACTAAACGACTATATAAGTGCATGCCATACAAGTTATCCAAAGGCACTGCAACCCGATAAGGATAGTCATTTTCCAGTTCACCCAAAGCTTGTTCCCAATGTCCATCTGACTCTAAAGTCAAAATCAAGTCAGGTTGATGCTGATGAATCTGTTGCAGTAATAAATGGTATTGGGTATTGGGCGTCAGTACATTCGATACGATTAAAGAAATCTGGCGTTCTGGCTGTAACTCTGTTTTGGCAACCGTTTTAACCTGCTTTTTCCATACAAAGGTATAAGGCAACACCATTTTGAGTTGGTACGCCACTGCCGCAATTAATCCCAGCAAAATGACTTCACGTACCCAATTCCAAGGTGCATCCCAAAGCAACATCAAAATAAATGCAATCAGTCCCAATACCAAAATCTGGAGCCGTGGAAAATCTGCACCACGAAACCACCATTCATCACGTGGAATCAGTGACCAGAAGCTTAACCAAATCACAATACATGCCAGCAACTCAACCCAGATCATAAGCAACAACTCTTATATTCTTAATTTTTTGTAGATTCATAAATTAATATCAATTTTGCATGTAACATAAACAAGATATATTGCACAATATAATTGCTGTTTTCATTGTGTAGTGCTTGCAGTTAAGCGCTCTTTTGATACACTCGAATCCCCTTTTAATTTTTAACGCACCGAGGCAAAGTGACATGAAAGTAGGTCTGGTCGGTTGGCGCGGGATGGTTGGTTCCGTCCTTATGCAACGTATGGTTGAAGAGAATGATTTTGCTCATTTTGAGCCATTTTACTTCTCTACCAGTAATGCTGGCGGTGAAGCGCCTGCGTTTGGCGGTAAAACTGCCCCAGCACTTATGGATGCATCAGACATTAACAGTCTGAAGCAAATGGATGTCATTATTACCTGCCAAGGTGGCGACTATACCTCAGAAGTTTTCCCGAAGCTTAAAGCGGAAAACTGGACAGGCTATTGGATTGATGCGGCATCTACACTGCGTATGGAAGATGAAGCCATCATCGTACTTGACCCTGTCAACATGAACGTAATTAAAGATGGTTTAGTGAACGGCACCAAAACATTCGTGGGCGGTAACTGTACTGTTTCACTGATGTTGATGGGCTTAGGTGGTTTATTCCAAAACAATTTAGTGGAATGGGCAACCTCGATGACTTATCAAGCAGCGTCAGGTGCTGGTGCGCAAAACATGCGTGAACTGATCTCTGGTATGGGCTATTTGTACAACAACACCAAAGATTTGTTAGATGACCCACGCTCTCCAATTCTAGACATCGACTCTAAAATTGCGGAATTACAACGTGGCGAAGGTTTCCCTTCTGCTAACTTTGGCGTGCCATTAGCAGGCTCACTCATTCCTTATATCGACAAACAATTAGACAGCGGTCAGTCGAAAGAAGAATGGAAAGGTCAAGTTGAAACCAACAAGATCTTGGGCAACCAGCAAATCGTTCCGATTGACGGTCATTGTGTACGTATTGGCGCGATGCGTTGTCACTCTCAAGCTTTAACCTTAAAGCTGAAGAAAGACGTGCCACTCGATGAAATCGAAGATATGTTACGTCGCGCGAACCAATGGGCAAAAGTGGTTCCAAATACCCGTGAAGCATCTATGACTGACTTAACACCTGTAGCGGTAACAGGCACATTAACAGTTCCTGTTGGCCGTCTACGTAAATTGAATATGGGCAAAGAGTACTTAGGTGCTTTCACTGTCGGCGATCAATTGCTTTGGGGAGCTGCAGAGCCCTTACGTCGTATGCTCCGCATCCTGATTGACTACAAAAATACTTAAGCATTTACCGCTAAAGTATTAAGCCGATCACACTTGATCGGCTTTTTTTTGTAACCCCGATGTTAACGTTTTACAAATAACACACAACTCGCTAATCTATAATTTTCGCTTTGCGATCTGTGACCGAGCTAAAGATTAAGATGACCGTAAATAACAAATTAAAGATAGCCATTTTAGCCATTATTGCTTCGCAAAATGTGAATGCGATCACTGTCGATCCTATTCAAATTCAGTCTGCACCTGGGGAACTGTTATATGCAGAATTGAACTTTCACGATGCCGATCCAAATACTCCCATTCAAGCCAGTCTAGCCAGCGCAGAAGATTTAATGTCTCTGGGTGTCATGCATCAGCCGCCCAGTAATCTGAACTTTTTTACCCGTCGTACCAGTGCCAGTACAGGTGTGATTACAATTACCTCATCTCGCCCATTGACTGATGCAGAACTCAACATTGTGGTCAAAATCAAAGAAGGTAATGCGGCACGACTGCAACATATTAAAACAGTCAATAAACGCTCGGCATCACTTCAAGCACGCGCAAATAATAATGAAAAAGCGTTAAAACCTATGGTGATCGTCAATGAAAAAGATATTGCGTTGAACTTACCAGTTAGCACACAGTTTAATAATTTAAAAACAGCAACAGCAGCAACGACAAGCAATACACCGTTGAAGCTCAATGGTCATACACCACCGAGCATGAGTACCACGACCACTACAACACCAACACCAACACCAACACCAACACCAACACCAACACAGGTCATCTCAACAGCTACGACACAAATCGCGACAATTGCACAAGCGCCAACCCAACACATTGAAACCACTACACAAAACAAGAAATCGTCAGATCCCTTGGTGCAAAAGTATGCCAACTCCCTTAAAAAAGCGGAAGCACCGATAGCAACACAAGCTAGCCCTCAACCTGTACCCAATTCAACTCAGGCATCAAGATCTGTACCCTCTACAGCTCAAACATCGAAAACGGTCACACCCAAAGCGGCTGTGACATCAAGCACGCCTGCCCACATTGTTCAATCCAATGAATCCTTATGGGGAATTGCATCACGTATTGCCACAGAACAAAACCGTCCTGTTGGTGAAGTCATGCAACAAATTAAATCCAAGAATGAACATGCATTTATTCAGGGGGATGTAAACCGTTTACGTCGTGGTGCAAATCTTAATTTAACGGGTCTACAAACAGCAAAAACAGAGCAAAAAGTCTCCGTTTCTTCACTGCCAAAACATAGCTCACAGCAATCAGGCAAAGCCAAGTATCGCCTCAATCAAGCGGAAATGAGTTTGGTTGCAGAGAAAGAGCAAGATTCAAACAATGGTTCTGCCAAGAAGTCGACAGAAAAAAATCAAACATCGAACGAGTTGTCATTAAAAGTTATGACATCCCGTGAAAAAACCGTTAAATTACAGAGAAACGTAACGCAATTAGAACTGGCACTTAATCAGAAAGATCAGAGAATTCAATTACTAAACGCTCGTCTTGCACAATTGCAACAACAATTGAAAGCACAACAAACTGATAAAAAGCCAACACACTAAAGTGTTATTTTGATTATTTGATTTTGGATGAACTTGCACAACGACAAGTTCGAAAGGGGTAAAACATGCTGATTTATGTGATTCCATTTATCTTACTATTGGTTGTTGCCATAGTCTTAAAAAAGCGTGAGGCGAGTAAAGAAGCAGAGCCAAAAACTCAAAAAGCAGTGGCTGCAAAAAATAAAGCCAAAAAAACTAGCCCGTCTAAAAAAACACCTCAACAAACTCAAGTCGTTGAAGATGTGGTCACTAAAAAAGCCACAACACCTCTTGCAACCGATCTCCGCAATAAAATTGAAGGGCAAATTCGTGATCGCAATTTCTTTTCAGCTGAAGCGCAGATTAACCAAGCATTAAATAAAGACAATTCACAACACGAATTATATTTACTGCTATTGGATATTCACTTACTACAAAAAGATGAATTTGCAATTAGCCAATTGCTGAATCATTTACGTTCTTTAGAGCTCGATGATATTTTAGCGCAAGCAGAATCCAAAAAATCGGATTACGACCAATTACATCAAAATAGCCGTGACACGATCGAGTTTAAACCAACTGAAATTGCACCACCTGCACCAAAACCTGTAGAAACACCAAATACTGCTGATTTCGATGCGCTAATGTCATCAGACAGCACAACAGTACCTCCGGTACAAAGTATTACTGTTGAACCAGTTCAAGACATTAAACCACTAGATTTTGATACCTCAGCATTCACAACCACAACAACTCAACCCGAACCAGAAACACGTATTGAAGTACCTACTTTAGAATTTGATACTTCCAGCCTAAGCACCATAGCAACTGAACCATCTCAACCAATTGGGGAAATTAAGCCCCTTGATTTTGGTTCGTTGTCATTGGACCCCACCCCTGCTCAAACGGAACTTCCTACAGAAGATATCAAACCTTTAGATTTTTCGTTCAATCTCGATGCGCCTTCTACAACAACTGAAGCTGAAACTTCGTTGATTGTGACACCAGATGAGCGTCCTGAATTTACATTTGATTTTTCAAACCAACCCACAACTGAAGCGACAACAGATATTTCTCCTGTTTCTTTCGACACTGTTAGCCCAAATGCAGCAATAGTAGACGAAACACCTGCAGTTATTACGCCAAGCCTCAGTTTTAGTCTTGAGTCTACGATACCTACCCATAAGACTGAAAGTGATCCTCTGGTACAATCTTTCCCTCAACTAAGCGAAGTTAACGAAATCCTCTTAAACTTTGAGTTAGCTGAGCAATATATTCAATTGGGTGCTTTTGAAGCTGCACGTGAAATTCTGGCTGAACAAGAAGCAAACTACAGCGTTGAACAACGAGATCAAGCTGAACAATTGCTAGGTCGCATAGCATCCTAAGTCATTTCGTTTTAAACTAAAGCAGTCATCACCGACTGCTTTTTTTATAATGAAAAAAATTGCGCTTATTTATATGGGTGGAACCTTTGGCTGTATTGGTGAACCTTTACAACCCATGCCTGCCGAAGACTTTATTCCCAAACTTACCCATGTCTTGCCGATTCATCTCGACATAGAATGTTTTGTTGCACCTGTCATTAAGGACAGTAGTGCATGCACAGCCGCTGATTGGTTATTGTTGATTCAACAGATCCAGCACTTACAGTTGCAGCAGTTCCAACATTTTGTCGTGATTCACGGCACAGACACCTTGAGCTATGCCAGTGCCGTGGCAGCACACTTTATCGCTGACTCAGCTCGTGTGATTTTCACAGGTAGTCAGTACCCATTACTCAATGTACAAGGAACTGACACCCGTGAATTTAGTGATGCCATCAACAATTTGAATTTTGCCTTAGATGCCGTAGTGAAATACCCTATCGGTGTTTATTTAGCATTTCATCAACATTTGTTTCATGCCCAAACCGCTATAAAACGACACACCACTGAACTAGATGCCTTTAGTGGTCTGCCTGCTGAACAATCTATTTCGTACAATTTAAAAGCACATATTGTACAAACACGTGATGTAGAACAATCACAACAGTTCAACTGTCTTAATCTAATGATGCAACCTGTTGGCTTAGAACAGCAAATGCAGAACTTAAGAAACCTCTTAGCGGCCCCACCCCACTTTCTCATTCTACAAGGTTTTGGGACGGGTAATTTAGCCGTGAATGCCGAGTTGACTGCGCTTTTCGATGACCTTTACGCACAAGGCTGTGTTGTTATCTTAAGCACCCAAGTTCCTTTCGGCCGCACTGATCAGCGCTATGCCGTTGCCGCGTGGACAACCCAAGCCAAAATAATTGTCAGTGATTGCCTCGGGCATGCAGATCTGTATGCCAAAGCCCTCAAAATGTATTTACAATACCCCACCGCTGAAGAACGTTTCAGCCATTGGCATGATTTGGGTTAATTTGAGGTACATATGCAACGTTTTGCAATCGGCATTGAATTTTGTGGGACACATTATCGTGGCTGGCAAACTCAGCAAACTGGCGTGATCAGCGTACAAGAGACGATTGAAAAGGTACTTTCGAAAATTGCCAATGAACCAATTAGCCTACATGGTGCAGGCCGTACCGATGCTGGCGTTCATGCAACCAATATGGTGGCGCATTTTGATAGCTCCGCGCTTCGCTCCGAACGTGGTTGGCTAATGGGCAGCAATAGCCAACTCCCCAAAGATATCTCGATCCAATGGATCAAAGCGATGGATCAAGACTTTCATGCGCGCTTTAAAGCACAAGCACGTCGTTATCGTTATGTGGTCTATAACCATCCGCAGCGACCTGCCCTGATGCATAAACAAGTCACGCATGCTTATTATGCACTAGATGTGGCGAAGATGATGCAAGCTGCGCAAAAGTTTGAAGGCACGCATAACTTTGAAAGCTTTCGTGCTGCAGCATGCCAGTCTAATCAACCTGTACGCCATGTGAGCCATTGTCGCTTAATTCAACATGGTCCATATCTAGTGCTCGACATTCAGGCTGATGGCTTCTTACACCATATGGTCCGCAATATCATGGGCTGCTTACTAGAAATCGGGCAAGGTATGTATGAAGTCGAACATATTGAGGCTATTTTCGCAGCAGAAGACCGTAAAGCTGCTGGCATTACTGCGCCTCCTGATGGACTATATTTTATTCATGCCGACTATCCAGCACAGTTTGAATTACCTAAACAGCCCCTTGGACCGCATTGGCTGAATATGCCAGAATAATTTATTTTTCAATCTCTCCCTAGTCGCTCCTTTTTCAAAGGACATGAGACTCCTCCCTTGATAAAAGGGAGCTTAGGAAGAATTGTTTAACGCTGCTTCCGCTTGCGATATTCCACTGGGGTTTCATTGGTCCAGCGTTTAAACGCACGATAAAAGGTACTTGGCTCTGAAAAACCAGTCAAATATACAATACGTTCTACACTTTCAGCCGTATTGGCCAAGAGCTTTTTCGCCAAACGACAACGGTAATCGGACAAAATCTGTTGAAAGCTAGTATTGGCTTCAGAAAGCTGAGTCCGTAAACGCCTTGGGGTAATACTGAGCTGAGAAGCCACCGTTTCCAATGTGGTCTCCCCGCTCTCAAGAGTTGAACCAATGGCTCGACGCACTTCACCAACCAAGTCATAACGTGCTAATTCTTGAAGTTTTTCAATCGCTAACTGCTCATGCAGTTGCAACAGTTCGGGCTCTGCCTGCCACAAGGGATAAGCCAAAATACTTGGATCAAAATATAAACGCGTTTCTTTTTGCCCCAAACTTACTGGGCATTCATACACCCGAAAATACTCATCATCGGATGCGCCTTTCGTGAAATTAAAATCAATATAGATCGGCTCAAAACGCCCTTCCGTAATGAATTTAAAGAAACGCAAGATACCTGACATTGCACATTCAGAAAAATGTCGATTGACTAAATTTTCAGCCCAAGGCTGTTCACCGTTAGTCAAATAACACCGGTCATCCTCAATCACCAATTTGGCATGAAACGCATCACTAATCAGACGTTGATAAGCCAATGCACGCTTTAAACCTTCACCAAAATTTTCAGATGAAATAAATAAATGTTCAATTACTTGACCACGGTATAAAGGTAGATTTTCTCCCAAATGTAGACCGATATCAGGATCGCGGCTCACCTCTTCAGCCGCCACCCAAAAAGCATATTGAGCGTTCAAAGGCGTACGGTCATTGGTTTCAACTTGGTTTAAAGCCACACCCGCCTTTGTTAAAATTTCTTCTGTTGGCAACCCTGAACGACGAATCGCTTGGTAGCCTAATCGCAATACAACCGATGCATCCGTTAGCTGACCCACGCTAGAACCTTCCTTGTATGTTCTTCATTTATACATAAAACATTAAAATTAGATTAACTTCGATTGACCAAACTGACAACAACTTATGCAGTTTTTTTGTTGAAAATCTTTATTACTCTTGTTCGCTTATTTTACTGACAGATGATCATGCAACCGCCCATTCCGCCTTGTTTTATGCAAAAAAATTGACTATAATTTGCGCCTTTCCAATTTATTCATTCAGGTAGGCTATGGCCAATAAAGAGGAACTCATCGAGTTCGAAGGCGTTGTCACCGAGACGCTTCCTAATACTATGTTTCGTGTACGTTTAGAAAACGGTCATGAAGTGATTGCTCACATCTCTGGTAAAATGCGTAAACACTATATTCGTATTTTGACTGGCGACAGTGTTAAAGTAGAAATGACACCTTATGATTTGTCTAAGGGTCGTATCACTTATCGTGCGCGCTAAGTTTTAGCGAAGCAAAAAAGCCACTTTTCAAGTGGCTTTTTTAATGTCTGCGCTTAGACTAAACGTTATACATCGACTATATTTAAACCAATAATCAAACTATAATTAAATGCGATAACAACTAAATACACCAAAACAATAATGAAGACGACTTTAATGAAGCTCGCAATTTTACTGTTCCCCATGCTATGTGTTGCCTGTGCCACAACCAACCAAACTCAGCTCAACCAAACCTTACAACACTATATCGGACAATCTTCAGATCAAGTTCAAAACCAACTCAACCTCAATAGCATGGGTTATAAAGTTCTCGGTGCTCCTGTACATACACCCGAGAAACTGACCTACACCCTATTACGCAATATGCCTATTCCGATGGGAACACCCAACCTTGGAACCAGTGTCACTATGGGTGCGCCCATTCCAACACCTTCTAGCGGTAGCCTGAATATTGAAATGAAATGTAAAATTGAGTTCAGACTGCATGATGATCTTGTGGAATCTATTCACTACATCGGTAAAGCGTGTTAACGGCTGTGTTATGTTGAGCCACCTACATACCGTTTATCTCAAATTACTCGAACCATACTCAAACGAATATCCAGATATAGAATACTAAAAGGATGTCTCTCTGCTTAGGGGATAATCATGAAGCCCTTTATTGTCAGTTCCTTGAGTTCCATCTGCTTTCTACTACTTCAAGCTTGTAGCAGCGCTCCAGCGCAAAATCACACCGTCATTTCACCCACTAAAATTGCGCTCCCCGACTATTTAGATCAATATATCGGCCAAGATGTATCGAGCATACGGCGTCAGCTCAACTTACACAGACTCGGTTATGAAACCTTAGGATCACCAATTCAAACATCAAACCAACTGAGTTACACCATCGTCAGACGGATTCAAATTCCAACCCCTATGCCCACTATGCGAAGCGACAGCAGTGTCGGCGCGATTCCTATTCCAACAGCAACCCCATATTATGATGTACAGTTAGAATGCCAAGTTCATTTCTTATTAAAAGACAATATTGCCCAATCTGTTCAATACCAAGGCAAAGCCTGTAAAGGTTATTAAATCTTGGGAAAAAAAACGCAGCGAATGGCTGCGTTTTCCAGTGTATCTAACTTAGTTCAGTGCAGCCACAACCGCCTGCCCCATTTCCGCAGTACCCACTTTGCTCATGCCTTCAGACATAATGTCAGCAGTACGTAAACCTTGATCCAACACACTTCCTACCGCATCCTCAATCGCTTTTGCAGCAGCTTCTTCACGGAAAGTATAGCGTAGCATCATTGCAACAGACAGAATGGTCGCCAATGGGTTAGCAACGTTTTGACCTGCGATATCTGGTGCAGAACCATGGCATGGTTCATACATACCTTTGCCACTTTCATCCAAAGATGCCGACGGAAGCATGCCAATCGAACCCGTTAACATTGCTGCTTCGTCAGACAAAATGTCACCAAATAAGTTACCTGTCACAATCACATCAAACTGTTTTGGTGCACGAACCAGTTGCATTGCTGCATTATCTACATACATATGCGACAAGTTAATGTTTGGATAATCTGCTTCTTTCATGGCTGTTACGGTTTGCTTCCAAAGCTCTGTCACTTCAAGTACATTGGCTTTGTCTACAGAGCACACTTTACCGCCACGTAAGCCTGCAAGTTCAAATGCGACTTTGGCAATACGCTTAATTTCAGACTCAGCATAAACGTCAGTGTTAAAACCTTGTTTTTCGCCATTTTCCAGTTCACGAATACCACGTGGTTGACCAAAGTAGATGCCACCAGTCAATTCACGAACGATTAAAATGTCCAAGCCTGCAACAATTTCAGGCTTTAAACTTGATGCATCTGCCAATTGCGGATACAAAATCGCTGGGCGCAAGTTTGCGAATAAATTGAGCTCACTACGAATTTTTAATAAACCACGTTCTGGACGAATTGAGCGTTCAATGTTGTCCCATTTTGGTCCGCCAACTGCACCAAGTAAAATCGCATCTGCATTTTTGGCTTGTGCTGCAGTTACCTCTGGATAAGGTGAACCATGTGCGTCAATCGCAGCGCCACCCAGTAAACCTTGTTCCCACGTTAAACCTAAATTGAATTGATCGTTTACTCGTGTAAGCACTTGTTCTGCGGCTTTTACAATTTCAGGACCAATGCCATCACCCGCCAAAATCAAAATATGTTTAGACATGAAAAATTCCATTGTTGGTGAGTTTTAACTCACACGATTAAAGTTTTTGTTCTACAAACTCACCCAAGCCATTTAGGACATTGTACGGTTTGCAAAAACGACGAATTGTTCTTTGGTTTTGCTTTAAATCGACACATAAAGGGTCAGGTGCAGACATATTCAATAAACTTCCCTGATGTCGACTGCGCGCACGAAACATTCTAAAAGTATAACGTTCAGCAGGCTTAAAGCGATGAATCACATGTAAGGTTTCTGCTCGGTCTGCTGAGACTGGATAGAAGCGAATGACCAGTTCATGCTGCCCAGCAGGCACCGACAAAAACAGTGAATTTGCATCATTCAAATCATCTCGCTTCAAACGAACAATTTGTTCTCGAATTGCATCACGGCTCACACGGTGATTGTCTGCATTGACGATTTTGATTTTATTCAATCGCTCAAACTCACAGTTCACTGTACCTGTACAATAAATTTGTGCATTGTTTTTACTTGCTGGGGTTTCATGAATACGCTTTATACTTGCCGTATTCATGCTTTGACAGGCAGTTAATGTGCCTATCAAAGCAAGTAGAGCGATACGACCATAACTCGTCACCATTGTTCAAGTCCAACCTTTACCAGTAGCAAAACGATTAAAATTCTTTTGCTCTGATATTAACAAGAGATAAACCGCAGCACTAGTTATATCGTTTCTTCAATTAAGCATGAATTTCAGCAAACACCCACGGACGTGATGCTTTGGTCTTTTCTTCATAAGCACGAATCTCATCTGCTGCTTGTAAGGTCAAACCAATATCATCCAAGCCATTTAACAAACAATGCTTACGGAAAGGATCTACCTCAAATTTGAAAGCTTCACCCGATGGTGTACGCACTTCTTGCGCATCCAAATCAATCGTCAGTTGATAGCCTTCATTTGCTGCACATTCTTTGAAGAGTTGGTCAACAATCTCTTCAGACAAAATCACAGGCAACATGCCATTTTTGAAGCTGTTGTTAAAGAAAATGTCTGCATAACTCGGTGCAATCACGGTACGGAAACCATATTCTTCCAATGCCCACGGCGCATGTTCACGGCTAGAACCGCAACCAAAGTTCGCGCGAGAAATCAAAATCGAAGCACCTTGGTAACGTGGCTGATTCAATGCAAAATCGGGGTTTTTAGGACGTTTTGAATTATCTTGTCCTAAAAAACCTTCATCTAAATAACGCAATTCATCAAATAAGTTTTCACCAAAACCCGTGCGCTTAATGGATTTCAAAAACTGTTTTGGAATGATCAAATCTGTATCGACATTGGCACGGTCTAAAGGTGCAACGATACCCTGTTCAACGGTATATTTTTTCATGTCTATGCTCCCAAGCCCGAATTAAAATGAACGCACATCGACAAAGTGACCTGCAATCGCTGCTGCCGCTGCCATCGCTGGACTCACCAAATGCGTACGACCACCATTGCCCTGACGACCTTCGAAGTTACGGTTGGAGGTCGATGCGCAGTGCTCACCAGGTTGTAATTTGTCTGCATTCATGGCTAAGCACATTGAACAACCTGGCTCACGCCATTCAAAACCCGCTTCAATCAAAACTTTATCTAAGCCTTCCGCTTCAGCTTGAGCTTTCACTAAACCAGAACCCGGGACCACCATCGCCTGTTTAATGGTACTTGCCACTTTTTTGCCTTTGGCAACTTCCGCCGCTGCACGAATGTCTTCGATACGCGAGTTGGTACATGAACCAATAAAAACACGGTCTAACTGAATGTCTGCCAATGCCTGACCTGCGGTTAAACCCATGTACTGATAAGCACGCGTCCAGTCATTACGCTGTACATCATCTTTGGCTTGTTCCAAAGTCGGCACCGCTTGAGAAACTGGAATCACCATTTCAGGCGAGGTCCCCCAAGACACTTGTGGTTCAATCTCTTCACCTTGTAATACCACCACAGTATCAAAATGTGCGTCTGCGTCCGAATGTAAAGTATTCCAGTAAGCCACTGCTGCATCCCACTGTTCACCTTGTGGTGCGTAAGGACGACCTTTCACATAGTCAATGGTTTTATCATCAACAGCCACCATACCGACACGCGCGCCACCTTCAATCGCCATATTACAAACCGTCATACGACCTTCAATCGACATATCGCGGAAGACTTGACCACCGAACTCGATCGCGTGACCTGTCCCGCCTGCCGTACCAATTTTACCGATGATGGCTAAAACGACATCTTTCGAAGTGACACCTTGACCTAATTTTCCATCAACACGCACCAACATGTTTTTCATCTTCTTTTGAACCAAGCACTGGGTTGCCAATACATGCTCTACTTCAGATGTCCCAATCCCGTGTGCCAAGCAACCAAAAGCGCCATGCGTTGCTGTATGAGAGTCGCCACACACCACCGTCATGCCTGGTAAAGTTAATCCTTGCTCAGGTCCCACCACGTGTGCAATACCTTGACGCACATCATTAATGTCAAACTGCACTACATTAAAAGTTTTGCAGTTGTCGTCTAAGGTTTGGACTTGAATGCGTGAAGTATCATCTTCAATGCCTGCAATACCTTCTGATCGCTCTTTGCTTGAGGTTGGAACATTATGGTCAGGTGTTGCCACGTTCGCACTTAAACGCCATGGCTTACGGCCTGCAAGTTGCAAACCTTCAAAGGCTTGTGGCGACGTCACTTCATGTAATAAATGACGGTCGATATAGAGTAAAGCTGAGCCATCATCACGCTGTTTTACTAAGTGGTCATCCCACAATTTGTCATACAATGTTTTTGGAATTTGGGGGGTTGCTTGTTGGTTTTCGCCTGCCATGTCGATTGACTCCACTGGACTGGGTAATTCTTTCATTAAAAACGATTATAACGGTGATTTCACATAAATCTAATTTATCATTTTTATTAATTTAAAAACTTTTTGGAATTATTTTTAAATCACTCAAGTTCATGCTCTGCTACCGAGTTTAGACGCTTTCAGCAGATTTTACCTAAGCTCATAACACATTGTATACCGTGCTTTTTCTCAACTGAACCACCCTAAACCAACGTTTATTTTCTCCCAGTTAATGCTTAAAATTATTTATGCTTGAATTAGACATAAAAGTAGCGCTGAGAATCCAATAGAGTCAAACAACAAAACAAACTCAGCTCGACATTGCCGACATAAATTCACTAGTAACATCCATTTTATGCTGAATGAACGCTCTTAATTCTTTGCATAACTTGAAGCTACTTGTATTTTTACAAAAGGATTGATGGTTCAAGCAAAAGCCTTAATCTCTGTTTTTTATAATGTTAAACATAAAACGAAGCACATTATTTCACTTGATTCAAAAATTCAATCGAGACCAATCAAAATTTCATTTTGACTTCACCAATGATAATAATTATTATTTACAAATGTAAAGTGTTATTGAGAGGACTTTTATCATGTCAAACATTCAAAAATTTGTAGCAAAAAATCAACGCATCTTCAAAAAAACTTTAAGCTACTACATCATGCATATTACGGTCGCTATGTTAGTTGCGTATATGGTCACAGGTAACTTATGGATGGCGGTTACCTTAAGTTTGCTAGAACCGACTGTTCAAGCTTTTGCCTTCTTCTTCCATGAGCGAATTTGGGAAAGAAAAAGCCGTAGCACAGAAGAAAATATTCCTGCCTAAGCCCCATTTCCTCTCATTAACTTAAAAAGATCACTTTTAGTGATCTTTTTTTATCTCAATGCAGATGAAATAACACCCGCTTTATTTTAAAGATCGCAATTCATATAAAATGATTTTATAATTCAATTATACTTTCATAACCAGATTATCCTTATGAATCTTGCAGCCTTCGAAGCTTTTGTAAAAGTCATGGAAACCGGCTCTATTTCTTTAGCCGCAGATCAACTCTTCATTACGCAACCTGCTGTGACCAAACGTATTCATAGTTTAGAAGAATATTTTGGTGTGAAACTGTTTGAGTCGGCAGGTCGTGGTGTACAAGCCACGCATGCCGCACATTCACTGCTGCCTAAAGTCAAAAATTGGCTCAATGAACTGGGTGACATTCACCATACCTTGAGTCATGAACAAGGCATGGTTCAAGGCAAACTTAAAATTGGCACCAGTCACCATATTGGTTTACATCACCTACCCAATCATTTACGTGAATATGTACAAACCTTTCCCAATGTCACTTTAGATGTACACTTTGTCGACTCAGAGCAAGCGCATGAAAAAGTACTGGCGGGTGACTTAGAATTGGCTTTTTTGACGCTTCCACCGAAGTTAGATGAGCGTTTGCAATATGTCACCATTTGGGAAGACCCCTTAGTTTTTGTAGCAGCGCCCTTTCATCCGCTGGCACAAATGCAAAACTTAAAACTCGAAGATCTGATTCAGTACCCAAGCTTATTGCCTGCGTCTCAAACCTATACCAGCCAAATCACACTGGCAGAATTTGAGAAACAAGGGCTAAAACCTAAAATTAGCATGAGTAATAATCCACTCGAATCAATTCGCATGTTGGCATCTATTGGATTGGGCTGGTCAGTGCTTCCCAAGACTTTGATCAATCAAGACCTACAACAGTTAAATATTAAATTTGAAATGAACCGCCAATTGGGTATGGTTTGGCATCCTGGGCGAACGCAGTCGCGTGCAGTGCAAGAACTGATTACGATGATGAAATAAGCGCTGCACCAAATAAAAAAACCATCCTGTAGGATGGTTTTTTTATTTGGTGCGAGGAGTGACTTAAGAACCGCCTATAGCCAATGCAATCAGTCCAAGCCAAATCGCTAACAAAATCGCACCGGCTAAGAGATTTGTACCACCACGATTTTCTAATTCTGTTTCGACATTGCCATTTCCGAACTGGCGGATTTTAGTAATCTGCTTATCGACGTGATGCTTATACAAAGTGTTACCCAGCATGCCAAATGCAACAGCCAAGCCGATATTTGCCCCCGAACTGTCAATCCCCAAAAGTGCTTCAACAATCCCGATGAACACAATCAGAGCTATGGACATAAAGCCATAACTGTACATTTTCCGATAAAACAACCAAATTACGCCCAAGAAAAAAGCCGCAACATTAAATCCTGCATATTGTTTCTTGGGTGTGATTTTTTCAAATTGAGCCTGATAGTACGACGCATATTTCTCCCCGATAAATACAGCACGATCTAGTTCGAGCTGATCGACTGAAACGCAACTCTCTAAAACACGAGGCGACGAAAAAGATTGTTGATCTAAAGACATAAATTGCTTCTTATTTTTTATTTCTTAGATTCTCAAATGAAGTGCAAAAGAGATTAAATTATTGGAAAGAAGCAAGATGAGCTAGCATTTTGCTTCCGACCGACCAAAGTCAAAGTTGCATCATGAACTATACTCATCTTACCCAAGAAGAACGATATCAGATTTATACATTGTTACGTGAAGGTTTTTCTAAACGTTATATCGCTTGGAGACTGAATCGTTCACCTTCAACCATTTCTAGAGAAATCAAACGTAATCGAGCTAGAAATGGCTATTTCGCTAAACATGCCAATAAAGTAGCTCGAAGACGTCACTGCTCCAATCCTAAAAGAATCCCTTGTGAAATGTGGGCACATGTCATCTCTTATCTTGATCTTCAATGGAGTCCTGAACAGATTGCTTCTCATGTTCCAGTCAGTTTGCATTCAATTTATCGCTTTATACGACAGGATAAAAACAATGGCGGTACACTCTTTCATCACCTACGTTTCAGAAATCAAAGAAAGAGGAAATACGGCTCTCCTGAAACCCGTGGTCAGCTGAGTAATCGTAAAAGCATTCATGATAGACCTATCGAGATTGAGCGGCGGAATCGCTTTGGTGATCTGGAAATAGATACGATTGTTGGTAAGAACCATCAGCAATCATTGGTCTCTATTGTGGATCGGAAGACAGGTTATTTATGGCTGAAAAAGTGTAGCTCACGCAAGGCAGAGGAAATTTGCCAAACAACCATCAGCCTTCTTAAGCCAATCAAAGATCAGCTAAAGACTATTACCGCAGATAATGGTAAGGAGTTTAGTCTGCATAAGTATGTTGCTCAAGAATTAGAACTAGACTGGTATTTTGCTGATCCTTATAGCGCTTGGCAACGAGGTACGAATGAAAATACAAATGGTTTAATCAGACAATACATTAAAAAAGGCAGTAATTTAAATGCCTATACGGATGAATATATCTCAGAAATCACTCAACGTTTGAATCATCGCCCAAGAAAAAGACTCAGCTTTAAAAGTCCGAGTCAGGTATTATGGCAACAACATGGTGTTGCACTTCAAATGCTAATCTAAGTTTTATTGAAGAAATGGGGGCAAAGCTTTTCAGCATCGCCCCAAAAATATCACTTATTTTTTAATCAATGAATCTTCATGTAAAGATTCATTGAGTTGATCCACAATAATTGCCCACTCACCATCCGATTTAATTTTTTCTGCCAAAAACTGACGTTGCGCTTCAGTCCAATATTCCGCATCAACAATCATGGTTTGCGCATTAAGCTGATGCGTTACAATAAATAAGGCAATCGCATCTTCATTTGCATCTAAACCGAGTTGCTCAAACAGATGGGTCATTCTTGGTCGTACACTCATGTTATTCTCCACGATACTGTTCTAATTTTTACATAGTCAAAATAGCTTTAGCCAAGTTTTAACATAGCATATTTAGTTAGTTTTCCAAGATTTGTCGTCCCATCACCACAATATTTTATCAATAGATTTGCTTTCAATGAAATTGACTGACTCAATGTCTTTGCAATAAAAAAGACGACCCGAAAGTAGCCTTTTCAATATCGAAAGATAAATAATTAAATGGACCAGTCTTGGATTTCCCATGCCTGATCTTTAGCCAATGCTTCCAAACGATCATCTGGATTAACGGCTATCGCATGGTCGGCGTATTCAAGTAAAAAACGATCATTAATAGAGTCCGAATACGCCCAAGACTCGGTAACATCACGCCCTGCTAGCCACTGATCTAAACGCGTCAATTTGCCTTTTTGGTAGCACGGCGTATTGATCACTTTGCCCGTATATTTGCCATCAACCACTTCAGCATTGGTTGCAATGATTTCGCTAATCCCAAACTCGCGAAAAATTGGAGCGGTAATAAAGTCTGAAGTGGCCGTGATCCCAACCAAAGCATGCCCTGCCTCTTTGTGACGTTGAATGGCTTGAAAACCATCAGGACGCATTTGCGGGCGAATCACTTTTTGCATGAATAACTCATGCAGTTCAGTGAGGTAGGTATTGTCATGTTGAGTTAAAAATTCAAACACAAATTCATTATAAGCAATCGGGTCGAGTTGCCCTGCTTTGTAATCTTCATAAAATTTATCGTTCATGGCACGATGGCGAACTGGATCAACCAAGCCCTCATTCACCAAAAACTCTCCCCAAGAATGATCCGAATCGGTGTTTAACAAAGTGTGATCGAGATCAAATAGCGCCAATTTCATGAAAATACTCGTAAAAACTGAAATTTAAGAAAAAATTTGTAAATCTATCTCCGCTAGTCGATAGAAATTCGTTAAGATCATAGCAATTTTAACATTTTTAAACTTTGCTTTTTTCGAGTTGGATGCAGAAATAAAAATCCCCGATCGCAAAGTCATAAATTACACAATATTTAGGTAGCCAAATGATCGATTCGGAAGGTTTCCGACCCAATGTCGGGATCATTTTGGCAAACGAGTTTGGACAAGTTTTATGGGCAAAACGCATTGGACACAATGCTTGGCAATTTCCACAAGGAGGTATCCAATATGGAGAAACCCCTGAACAGGCACTTTATCGTGAGCTGAGAGAAGAAGTTGGCTTACTGCCCGAACACGTCCAAATAGTAGCGCAAACTAAAGGTTGGCTGCGTTATCGTTTGCCGCACCGATACATTCGTACAGATTCCGATCCCGTATGTATTGGACAAAAACAAAAGTGGTTTTTACTCAAACTCACTGCCCCCGCTCAGAATATTCGTTTGAATTTGTCTGATCCGCCCGAGTTTGACCAATGGCAGTGGGTCAGCTATTGGTACCCACTGGGGCAAGTGGTGAATTTTAAACGCGATGTATACCGCAAAGCGATGGTGGAGTTGTGCAATCAGCTCCCTCAAAAAAAGCCTTAAAAAATCTAGACGTCCTACAGATTTTTTAAGGTTCTCTTGTTATAAATAAGTTGGACGCACTTTTTTTTGGAGTAGATGCGATGTCGAATATGCAACTGGATACCCTTAGACGTATTGTGCAAGAAATCAATGCGTCCACCAGTTTGCATGAATCACTCGACATTATGGTCAACCATGTGGCAGAAGCCATGCACGTTGACGTTTGCTCCATTTATTTATTGGACGAGCGTAATCAACGTTATTTGTTGATGGCATCGAAAGGTTTGAACCCCGATTCAGTCGGCCATGTTTCACTACATACCAGTGAAGGCTTAGTCGGCCTAGTCGGACAACGCGAAGAAATCGTCAACCTTGACAATGCCCCGAAACATGAACGTTTTATGTACTTACCTGAAACAGGTGAGGAAATTTATAACTCGTTCCTTGGCGTACCCGTCATGTACCGCCGTAAAGTCATGGGCGTGCTTGTTGTGCAAAATAAAGAGCCTCAAGACTTTAGTGAAGCGGCTGAATCCTTCCTTGTCACCCTCTGTGCACAACTTTCAGGGGTCATTGCTCACGCACATGCCGTGGGCAATATCGACGTTTTTCGTAAGCCCAGCAATTTACCCGCTTACAAAACTTTCCAAGGCGTCCCTGGTTCAGGTGGAATTGCCTTAGGCCGTGCTGTCATTCTCTACCCACCTGCAGATTTGGCGGCTGTTCCTGACCGTGAAGCCGATGATATCAGTGAAGAATTAGCCCTACTGGATCGTGCCCTAACCTCAGTGCGTGATGAAATCAAATCGCTTGATGACAAGATGCAAGACGCCCTTATGGCTGAAGAACGTGCCCTGTTTAGCGTGTTCTTACGCATGTTGGATGAAAATGCGCTACCTGCTGAAATTAAAGAGCAAATTCGCGAAGGTAACTGGGCACAAGGTGCAGTACGTATCGTCATTGATAACCATATTGATCTGTTTGAACAAATGGAAGATGACTACTTACGTGAACGTGCGGCAGATTTAAAAGATTTAGGTCGACGTATTTTGGCCTATTTGCAAGAAGCGGATTCGAGTCACCGTGAACTTACCGATGAAAGTATTCTGATTGGAGAGGAAATTTCAACCGCAGCTTTGGTTGAACTTCCTGTCGATAAAATTGCTGCGATTGTCACCACAGAAGGTGCCATGAACTCGCATATGGTAATTGTGGCACGTGCTCTCGGCATTCCAACCGTTGTGGGGGTGACTGAACTACCGATTAATACACTCGATGACGTTGAAATGATTGTCGATGCGCATCAAGGTCGGGTCTTTATTAATCCACCTCGTCGTCTACGTACCCGTTATAAAGAGATTCAAAAAGAAGAAGAGCAAATTGCCAAAGACTTAAAACAGTATGAAACCAAAGATGCCATCACCCCTGATGGTGTCGCAGTCAAACTGTTTGTCAATACTGGTCTAATGATTGATGTGGTGCGCGGTGTACAACGCGGAGCCAAAGGTGTTGGTCTATATCGCTCCGAAATTCCATTTATGCTCCGTGACCGCTTCCCTGGCGAAGAAGAACAACGTGCGATTTATCGTCAGCAGTTGAGCCACTTCGCCAACAAACCCGTGGTGATGCGTACACTCGATATTGGCGCCGATAAAGACTTACCTTATTTCTCCATTGAGGAAGAAAACTCCGCACTCGGTTGGCGCGGCATTCGCTTTACGCTCGACCACCCTGAAATTTTCTCTTCACAAATTCGTGCCATGCTTAAAGCCAGTATTGGTTTAAATAACCTGCATATTTTACTGCCGATGGTCACCAGTGTCAGTGAAGTAGAAGAAGCACTGTACCTTCTTGAGCGTGACTGGGTCGCAGTGCAAGAAGAGGAACAAGTAAAAATCACCAAACCGAAAATTGGTATTATGGTTGAAGTTCCAAGCGTGCTGCTGCAAATAGATGAGTTTGCCGAATTGGTTGACTTTTTCTCGGTCGGCTCAAACGATTTAACCCAATATTTACTGGCAGTCGATCGAAATAATCCACGGGTTGCTAACGTTTATTCACATTTCCACCCTTCAATTTTGCGTGCACTGACTCGCTTAGTCAAAGAGTGTCATAAGTACAACAAACCAGTCAGCATTTGTGGAGAAATGGCAGGAGACCCTTTATCTGCGATCTTACTGATGGCAATGGGCTTTAATACGCTGTCGATGAGCTCAAGTAACATTCTGCGTGTACGCAAAGCTATTTGTCATGTGCCGATGCCTGACGCGATTGAACTCTTAGAACACGCATTGAAAATGAGTAATCCACTCATTGTAAAAAGCCAAATGGAATATTATTTTAAAACACACGGTTTAGGCGATATGGTCAAATCAGCAACACGTATTGTGACGGCTTAGAAGCCTTTAAACACAAAAAAGAGGCATTAAAAAAGGGAGATAATCATCTGAATATCTCCCTTTTTTGTGCTTGTCATAGCCTCGTTTTGCATTTTTCTTTCGGTCTACAAAGACTTGGCTTTGGTTGACTTCATGCATGTGTTTTGCCACGAAGTTGTGAATCACAACTTTTGGCTCAGCTTTCTTCTTTGCCATTTTCCCACCTAACTGAACGGATGATATCGCATAGGATATGGCTGGAATTTTACGCTTTTTTGTATACTTTACAAGCGACTTTCATGTCATTTCTGTCTCTTAGCGTAGCCTATTTTTAAAGAGATAGCTCATACAACTATTTAAGCGCCATAACTTGCGTCTGCTGAAACATACACTTAAAAATAAAATTGATCTAACAATAAAATGATTGCAATCAAAATCATCAATGCACCAGAGACTCGACTCACGATCATAGCTGCATGAGGACGTGTTGCTAAAACTCTTTGCGCACTAAACCCGACCAAAAAGTAAACCGCCGCACAACTAACCAAATGGATTCCTGCCAATAAAATAATCTGAGAAGTTGCCGATACAGCAGATTTTGGATCAATAAAAGGTGGCAACAACGCTAGAAATAAAAGCAGGACTTTCGGATTTAAACCACTCAAATACACCCCACGAATGTACCAAGATTTAGAGGAAGTCAATGCCACCTGATCACGACTAATACTTGCAGGACGCATCGACAAGTTCAAACCCATCCAAAGCAGATACAGTGCCCCAATAGCTGTAAGCACTTGAAGTAACATTGGCTGACTCGCAACCAAAGTTCCAACACCAGCCGCAACAGTCAAAGCCGCCATCAAGTGTCCAGTTAATAGCCCCGTCACCGCAGGTAAGACTCTTTTACCTTGGATTCCTGAAGAAATCACATAAGCCCAATCTATACCTGGTGTGATCACGAAAAGTATAGAAACGCTCCAAAACGCAATCAAAATGCTGAGTGACATCCCTTTCCCCTTTTATCGGTTATCGTTGTTAAAATTTGGGGAGTTGATCATTCAAACAGCCTCAAATAATTTTGAAAGGATATCCTTTAGGCTCTAAAATGTGCTTTCAAATCTTTGTGCAATAACGGCTAAAAAAGGGAGATTCTTCCACATGGATAAAATTGATAAGAAGATTCTTGCTGAACTACAAGCAGATGGACGTTTATCGGTTACCGAGTTGGCAAATAAAGTTGGATTGAGTCTTTCACCCTGTCATCGACGAGTCAAAGCCTTAGAAGATGCGGGTATTATCAAAGGCTATCGTGCACAGCTCGATTTTTCTCAGTTGGGTTTAAATTTTTCGACCATTGTTTTTGTCACCCTCAAAAATGGCGATAAAAATTCAGTACTCAGCCTTGAAGAGGCTATTTTGCAGATTCCTCAAATTGTAAAAGCACAACGGCTTTTTGGTGACCCCGACTACTTACTGCATGTTGTCACCTATGACTTGGAAAGTTATCAGAAACTCTATGATGAACAACTGTCAGCACTCCCCAATGTGCAACGCCTGATTTCCACTATGGTCATGAAAAATATTATTTCGAATCGGAGTGTTTTATTCTAAAAAGAACACTATACAGTGGTATCCACCCTACCATTTAGTGAGAAACGTCATACAACGCAATACTTACCCTAGTTCGATGGATGAGCTGAACGACAAAAGACCAATCCAACCTAAAGGTAAATGAGCCAAGCCATACTACGCGTATAAAGAGAAAAAGTTCTATTTACGAATGCTGAAAATTTATACGCAACTTATCTTATTTTTCACTATTGTTTATATTTGTTTCCTTCTTTAAAAGCGCTAAATTAATACTTAACTCGATATAAAATAAGAGCATCATCATGCCATTAGAAAAAGACAAAGATGCAACTATTGTGGTCAACGACACCCCTGACCAAGAAAAGTATGAATTCTTAAAAGAGAAGATTCGTTATAAACAAGCTTTACGCGAAAATTCAAAAAAAATTGACCATCAAAAAGTTCGGCTGAATATTCAAGCGGATGCTCTTCCCAGTAAAACCTTTTTTATTATGAATGCCTTGGCGGCCATCATTGCAGGTTATGGCCTGCTTTCAAACTCGGCTGCGGTAGTGATTGGCGCGATGCTAGTGGCGATGATGTTAGGGCCTATTTCAGGTATTGCCTTGGCTTTAATTGACAACCGCCTTTTACTGTTTAAAACCGCGCTGTCCACTTTACTCCTTGGCATTGCCATGATTTATAGCATTGGAATCGTGATTGGTTTAGTAAACTATGACCTGCCTATGACCAATGAGATTCTATCGCGCACGCAACCGACCATTTTAGATTTGATGATTGCTTTAGCAGGTGGTGCAGCAGGAGCTTTTGCTTCGGTTTCACCTCGGTTGTCTGTAGCAGTCGTCGGTGTCGCTGTTGCCACTGCTTTGGTTCCGCCCTTGGTGGCCAGTGGGATTTTATTTGCACATATGGAATGGAAAAATTCAGCCAATGCTTTTTTACTGGCGGTGACCAATATCTTTGCCATTCAGATTAGCTCATCTTTAGTCCTTTGGATTGCAGGCTTTAGACGTGGTTCCAGCGAAGAAGTGCAGAGTAATGTCAAAGAGTTTCTCAAACGTAATGCTATTAGCTTAATGTTCTTGGCGCTCTTAGGGATTTATCTCTCCTTTAATTTTTATACTCTGCTCAATGCTCGACTATATGAAAGCAGTACTGAAGCAACCATCAGTACTGCGCTGAATCATGATAATAATATTATTGATACCATCCAATTCGATAAAAGAGATGATTTCACTTTAGTCCGTGTCTCTATCCGTGGCGATATCCCGCCTAGCCCTGCACAAATTGCAACACTCAATCAGAAACTTTCGTCAGACTCAAACAATAAACCCAGTATCGTCCAAGTCCGTTTTATTCCGATTGATATTATTCAGGCTGAGGACAGCCCCAACGTCAAACTCGAACAACATGAGGCGCAAAAACTTTCAGTACAATAATGTGCCTTAAACCGCAAATGCTCTATGCAGCAGTCGTTCTACGTCGGGTTGTTTCATCTCAAGCATCCCGACAACCCGACCATGAAATGGACTATAACGGCTTTGAATAAAACCATCAGCCACATAGTCTGGTGCATGCCGTTTTAGCAGGACTGCTTGAGTCAAAATCACCAGCCTACTGACCAAACTGCGCCCCATAAATTGCAGCTCTTCAGGTGCCTGCTGGAATAATTTAAATAGACTTTGTAGCTCTTGCTTCAACTGGTCATCTTGCATCGCGGTGGATGCTAAATCTTGAAACAAGATCTCAATCGACTCTACATCACGGCTGATGGCACGCAATACATCCAAACACATGACATTACCCGAACCTTCCCAAATAGTATTGACTGGGGCTTCTTTAAAAATGCGCGCCATGATGCCGTTGTCGACATAGCCATTGCCCCCAAAGACTTCCATCATCTCGCCAGTCAACTCAACTGCACGCTTACATACCCAGAACTTCGAAGCTGGGGTCATAATGCGTTTCCATGCTACGGACAATGCGTCATCCGCTTCATAGCAATGTGCAAGATGGAAACTAAGTTGCATCGCCGCTTCCGTTTCTAAGGCTAAATCTGCCAATACCGCTTGCATCAAAGGCTGCTGTGCTAAGTGTTTGCCAAAAGCTTTGCGCTGACGGGTATAAACAATACATTGCACCAAGGCTTGCCTAAGCATGGCAGTACTGCCTACGGAACAGGTCAGACGGGTGTAATTCGCCATTTCAATAATGGTGGGAATACCGCGTCCAGCCTCCCCAATCATAATGCCCCACGCGTCTTTAAATTCGACTTCGGAACTGGAGTTGCTACGGTTGCCCACTTTGTCTTTTAAGCGTTGCACATGAATTGGGTTCTTGCTGCCATCCTCTAGCCAACGTGGCACAAAGAAACAGGCCAAACCATCTTGTTCCGTCTTTGCCACCACCAAATGTGCATCACACATCGGTGCAGAGAAAAACCATTTATGCCCTGTGAGCAAATAGGCTTGTCCACGCCCCGACTCTGCGACAGGTACTGCAATGGTTTCATTGGCACGTACATCCGAACCGCCTTGTTTCTCAGTCATGCCCATCCCTAGCCAAATTGATTTTTTCTGGCTGATGGGCACATCACGTTCATCGTATTCGGTCGAAAGTAACTTATCGCCGATTTTGGCCCACAGTTCAGGCTCACGTTGAATCAGTGGAATACTGCCCAAAGTCATCGAATTTGGGCACAAGTTTCCACACTCGACCTGCCCTGCCAAATAAAAACGTGCTACCCACTCGACCCATTTTGAGGATGAATTCGGATGATTAAACGGATGTGCATGGGTATCGAACTGACGGTTCAGTCCCATCCATTTATGCCATGCAGGGTGAAACTCGATAAAGTCTTTACGGCGTCCGCGAGCATCGAAGGCATGTAAAATAGGTGTATGCCTATTGGCCAGATCGGCATAGTCATAATATTCCACCGAACCAATTACTTTCCCCATCTCTGTGAGTCTTGCCTGATCCTGACTGCCATAACGGGCCAATATTTTTTGTAAAACGATATCAGTTTCAAACAGATTGTAATTTTCCAGTTCATCAAACTGATTGCTGATTTGATGGGTCATCCCTGTCGTATTCATATCACTTTGCTCTTGTTATGCTGTGCTTTTCATTTCAGTATAGAGAAAAATTGAGTCTGCCATGTTCAGCTTTGTGCTATGAAGAATCCTGAGATCCAAGTCCGCCGTAGACCGCGCCAGTCGCGAGCTAAACTCACCCAAGAAGCTTTGCAAGAAAGTTTTGTTCGGCTTTTGCATGAGCGTCATGCACATGAAATTACCATTCGGGAAATTACCGATGTGGCAGGTGTCGGTTTAGGGACTTTTTATGAGTACTTTTCAAAGAAGGAAGATTTGGTTGCATTAACCATTCATCAGCACGTAAAAACCAATGCGGAGCAACTAAAAAGTTATGCACAAAGCCTGATAGAGTTATCCACAAAATCAAATTTTGAAGACTATTTACAACAAATTATTCACTTTCAGCTCGAACAGATTCAGATTCGACAGTTTCTCTGGGCGCAGACTTTTTTGCTGGAACGGCAGGTTTCAAACATTGAAAGCTATCGAAAGAGTTATGAAATGATGGTGCAAATGTGGCGCAGTATCCTTGAGCCTTATGTTGATGATGCAGAGCAACTCCTGCAATTGAGTTTAAATCTGCAACGTGTGTGTTATGGCTTTGTGTCGCAGACATTATTGATTGAGCCAGAGTTTGCAGAATGGGTAATATTGGAGAAAGATATTCTTCAAAATTTAGTTAAACCTAATTTTGAATACAAACAGCTTTATTAAAAGTTAAAGATCCTTTTAGGTTGACAGAACATAATTAAGTTACTTACAAAAGCGATAAATTTCGTAAAAATATAGACTTACTTCATTATTTACTTATATTTTCGTTTTAAAAAATATTCATATCAGCTCTATTATATAAATGAAGGGAATACAACTCAATTAATGACTTAATTTTTAAAAATTAGTTTACAAGATAGACAACTTCTATAAGAACTCTTATTTTAATCATTCAATATTAAAGAATAAGAAAATTATGAGCTTATTAAAAACACATATAGAGTTTCGATCTGATAACTTCCCTCAAACTTCTGAAGAACAAAAAAATTGGGATGGGCAAATTTGGGGCTACACATTAGCCAAATACTTATCAGAAGAACTTCCTAAACATGGTGTAACTGTATCAGAGTTCTTAAATGAGGATTGGGGATATTTAATACCTTTAGCAGATGAAAGCTTTAAAGATATTTGGATTGGTTGCAATCATTATCAAGAGTATAAGAATGGTTTCTTAGTTTTTATAAACCCATCTAAGCCAATAATTAAGAAAGGATTTTTTAAGAAAATTGATATATCAGAGCAACTTACATTCCTAGCTACTATTTTGAATGAAATACTTACAACTAATCCTACGATTTATGCCCAACACTGGTGGGATGAAAGAGAGATGAAACTAATTGGAGAATAACATCTTGTAAATCAAATAATTTTAGCATCTTATAATCCATAAAAAAACCGCCCTTACAGGCAGTTTTTATTCCAGTGAAAATTACTTCGCATCAAAACGGCATATATCCATTCCATAATTTAAGAAGCAATAAACATTGAGGCTTCAATCATTACGAACGATTTTTTTCATTCAAATCTTTGGGTGGCATAGGGCAACCATTTGCGTCTTTAGGAGGCTGCGGATGGTCTTTCCCCTGTGCGTCTTTAGGAGGTCGTGGTCTATCTTTATTATCCATATCTTTTGGTGGTGGAGGACAATCTTGCGTTTGATTTGAAGCAGGTTGTTTTTGTATTTGCGTATTTTGTGAGCTTGCGGCTAAGGCTGTGCCAGCAAGAGCAAGTGTCCCCAAACCTAGAATTAGACCCGTTAATACTTTTTTCATTGTGATGTACCTCTATGCTATAAATTATTATTCCAATGCTATAAATCAATTATGGATATTTAATGGATTTATATATTTGGGCAAACATTTCTATTCTCATTTTTGGTTAATTTATTATAAAAATTCAAATATAAAAAAACCGCTCTTTTGAGCGGTCTTTTGTTCTTGTGAAA
Organism: Acinetobacter sp. SW-226; assembly: GCF_055632855.1. Classification (NCBI taxonomy): domain Bacteria; kingdom Pseudomonadati; phylum Pseudomonadota; class Gammaproteobacteria; order Moraxellales; family Moraxellaceae; genus Acinetobacter; species Acinetobacter sp. SW-226. The sequence continues at coordinate 3,269,264 of NZ_CM145752.1, forward strand.
CCTACTTCACATCAAAACGGTCTGCATTCATTACTTTCACCCAAGCGGCAACAAAGTCTTTTACAAACTTCTCTTTGTTATCATCTTGCGCATAAACTTCCGCATATGAACGTAAAATCGAGTTCGAACCAAAGACTAAGTCTACACGTGTTGCCGTCCATTTGGTTGCCCCTGTCGCACGCTCCACGATTTCATAACGGTTTTTACCCACAGGTTTCCAGTTGTATTTCATGTCGGTTAAGTTCACAAAGAAATCATTACTCAGTACCCCTACGCGATCTGTCAACACACCTTCTGGTGTACCTGCATAGTTCGTACCAAGTACACGCATACCACCAACCAATACCGCCATTTCAGGTGCAGTCAAACCGAGTAATTGTGCACGGTCTAACAGCATTTCTTCAGGTTGTACGCTGTAATCTTCTTTGACCCAGTTACGGAAACCATCATGCTTAGGCAATAAGTCTTCAAAAGAATACACATCAGTTTGCTCTTGAGTCGCATCGCCCCGTCCGGCAAGGAACGGAACTTTGATATTCACACCCGCAGCATGCGCCGCTTTTTCAACAGCTGCTGTGCCACCCAGTACAATTAAATCCGCAATACTGACTTTTTTCGCAAGACCTGCCTGAATTTCTTTAAGTTTCGCCAAAACTTTGGCTAAACGCTCAGGCTCATTGCCCACCCAGTCTTTTTGTGGCGCAAGACGGATACGCGCCCCATTGGCGCCACCACGGTAGTCTGAACCACGGAAAGTACGCGCACTGTCCCAAGCAGTATTGATCAATTCAACCGAAGTTAAACCACTATTCAGCAGTTTCGCTTTTAACTCTTCTATTTCAGCTTCAGACAAAACATAATCGACCGATGGAATTGGGTCTTGCCAAATCAGGTCTTCACTCGGAACATCTGCACCTAAGTAGCGGGATTTTGGTCCCATATCACGGTGCGTCAGCTTATACCAAGCACGCGCAAACACTTCTGCCAAATAAGCTGGGTCTTTATAGAACCGCTCTGAGATTTTGCGGTATTCAGGGTCTATTTTTAATGCCATATCAGCATCAGTCATCATTGGGTTACGGCGTACATTTGGGTTATGCGCATCAACAGGTTTGTCTTCCTCTTTGATGTTAATCGGCTCCCATTGTTTCGCACCCGCAGGACTGGTGGTTTTTTCCCATTCATAAGTGAACAACAGATAGAAAAATTCGTTATCCCATTTGGTCGGGTGTGTGGTCCAAGCCCCTTCTAAACCACTGACCATGGTGTTCGCACCATTGCCTGTGCCTTCAGAGTTATGCCAACCAAGACCTTGAAACTCAACGTCTGCGCTTTCGACATCTGCCCCTAAGTTTTCAGCTTTACCATTCCCGTGGGCTTTCCCTACGGTATGACCACCCGCAGTCAATGCCACGGTTTCTTCATCATCCATTCCCATACGGTCAAAAGTGACACGCATGTCTTGTGCAGTACGGAGGGGATCTTGAACGCCATCAACCCCTTCTGGATTGACGTAGATCAAACCCATTTGTACCGCAGCCAATGGATTTTCAAGCGATTTACGGTCTTGGTCATTGGCATAACGGTTTGCTGTTGGTGCCAGCCATTGGCGCTCTTCGCCCCAGTAAATATCTTTTTCAGGTGCCCAAATATCTAGACGACCACCACCGAAACCAAAGGTTTTCAGACCTGCTTCTTCATAAGCTACGGTCCCTGCGAGAACGATTAAATCGCCCCATGAAATTTTATTGCCATATTTACGTTTGACTGGCCAAAGCAGGCGACGGCCTTTATCGGTGTTGACGTTATCAGGCCAACTGTTGAGGGGCGCAAAACGTTGGTTTCCTGTGTTTGCACCGCCACGTCCATCTTGTTTACGGTAAGAACCCGCCAAGTGCCATGCGGTACGTACAAACATCCCAATGTAGCTACCATAGTCAGATGGCCACCATTCTTGGCTGCTGTTGATGAGTTCACGTAGGTCTTGTTTCACCGCGTCTAGATCTAATGATTTGAATGCGGCTGCATAGTCAAAATCAGGATCCATCGGGTTGGTTTTTTTATCGTGTTGTGACAGGATGTCTAAATTGAGCGCATTGGGCCACCAATCAGAATTATTGGTGCTGGCTAAACTCGTTTGTCCACCATCTTTCTGGTGAAATGGACAACCTGATGCTTGCATATTCTGTGTCATGTCGAGCTCCAAATTTGATCATCAAATTATGATTATCATGAACCGTTTAAAGTATTTATTACTTTTCTAACATAGCCCTTTTTTATGACAATCTAAAGCGAGTTTTACGAATAAAAACAATCGGATTACTCCATGTAAATATTTAAGAAAGAAAGATTTTTAACTTTTCAACAAGATAGAAGTCGACGAAAAAGCAACAGCAAGAAAAGCCTTTAATGCAGAGTTAATAGGCATTTTCAATTGAGTTTATCGTTTAAAACTTAGACGATTCCTACCAGCAATCAGTGCGGCTCAGGTTGAGTAAAAATCAAACAATAAAAAAGGCATACTTTCGGTTTTTAGATTTTTTTTGAAAGATATTTTAGTGATGTCGTTATGGTCTTGGTGATGACTGTATTTTGCCAGCCATCACCTAATCTTTACATAAAGTGCCCATTACACGCTTAAGCGTCGACCTTCTCTTAAGCAAACAAACGGATTCATCAGCTTCGAACTATTTTTCATCGCCACTTTCAAATCCATCTCAGGTTGCTCACGACTTTCATCAGTCAGTTGAAAGGTGCGATAGTGAATGGCCATCGAGCATTTAGCATGCAGGTCTTTATGTGCTTGAAAGGCATCTTGTGGATTCATATGCATATAGCGCATGAGCTCACGCGGTTCATACGCCCCGATAGGCAGTAGTGCAATTCGCGGTGCGCCAAAACGCTGATGCAGCTCTTTAAAGTGCGGCGAATAACCTGTATCCCCCGCAAAATAAGCATAGTCAGCGCCACAGTGAATACTAAACCCGCCCCATAACGCACGGTTTTGATCACGTAGTCCACGTCCAGAACCATGCTGTGCTGGGGTATAGACCAATTTCAAATCATGCAAGCGTGCTGACTGCCACCAATCCATTTCCAACACTTGTAAATGCTTGGGTAAATACCATCCATTGCCCAAACCCGTATAAATGGGCATGGCGAAACGCTCATACAACCAGTTCAGACTGGCTATATCCATATGATCATAGTGATTGTGGCTCAAAAGCACCGCATGGATGGTCGGCAAATTTTCTAGGGCAATCCCCGCAGGCATGACACGGCGTGGCCCTCGCCCTTGCTTCGGACTGACATGTTCCGCCCACACAGGATCGGTCAATAAATTATAAGGGCCAATCTGGAGCAATACCGTGGCATGCCCCACAAACCAAACTTGCCAATCATTTAAATCGGCATGAGGACGGTCTTGCGGTAGACTTTTTTTATCGGCATGAAAATGCGCATATTCTTGTGCTAAATCGACATTCCATGTCGAAGACTTACGTTTCATCAACCATTTCAGTAAATCGCCACGACTACGCCCTTCGGGTCGACGAACCGAATTGAAAAAGCGTGTCCCGTTATAATGGTCGGAGTGTAGAAACTGAAATTCAGGTTGTCGCCACGTATGGGACATCGTATTTTCAGTCAGAATTTGATAATGGAGTTCAGTTGATTTTGGCTTCATTTAACGTCGTTATCTTTATTGCAATACACCAGTAACAGGACCAGTTTTGAAAACTGACCTCTACCTTAACCTATTCCAAGCGTCCTTGCATTCGCTCTAACCACACTTTTTTTGATTGTGGCTTAACAAAGAGTGCCACAATTTCAGGATGATTTTGTTTAATTTTTGCTTCAATTCGATTGACACAGGCTTCTATCTCATCGGTAGTCAGGTGATCTTCAAACTCCACGCTCAATGAGGCCAAAACCTGTTTGGCACCCATTTGTTCGGTCAATAAGCCATTGGCCGACAGTACGCCTTCATCGTCTTGGGCAATTTTTAAGATGTTTTGCCGTACATGCACGTCTGCGGTTTCCCCGAGGAGCAAGCCTTTGGTTTCTCGTGCCAAAAGAAAAGCTGACACCGCCAGAACCAGCCCAATCAGGAGGGACGCTACTCCATCCAGTTCAGGCAGATCTAAACGATGTGCCAAATAAATAGCCAAAAAGGCAATCAACAGTCCAATCAATGCAGCAGAGTCTTCAAACAAAACGGTAAACGTGGTGGGATCTTTACTGCGTCGAAAAGCCTCAAAATAACCTTGCTGACCTTTCGCTTTACGAAACACTTTCAGGGCAACACACCATGACGCCCCCTCACTTACAAATGCAAAACCAAGTACAACATAATTGATGATCGGATTTAAAATCGGTTCAGGGTGTAAAATGTGCATGATCCCATTATACATAGAGACCAATGCCCCTAAGGCAAACACCATAAGAGATACAATGAAGGCCCAAAAATACAGCTCTCGCCCATAGCCAAAAGGATGATTAAAATTGGCAGGTTTATTCGACTTTTTTAGCCCATATAACAATAAAATTTCGTTTAAGGTATCTACAACAGAGTGAATCGCTTCACTCAACATGGCAGAACTATTGGTCAGATAAGCTGCTATAAACTTCACCAAGGCAATCGCTAAATTACCTATGAGTGCGGCATAAACCACCAGTTTATTTGAATCTGCCATATCGACTTTTAGCCCAAGCTGTATTCTATTTATGTTTTTATCATATCGAAATTTAGTGGCGCATAGCGCAGGTTTTTGTAGTTCATAAATAATAAACAGACCTAAGCAAACCTTGGTCTGTTTAAATACACCCATTTAAGTGCAAAGCTTTAAATCTCAGGCAATTTTACGTAAATCCTGCAACACGTCTAAATGTTTTTCTGCATCAAAGATGACTTGTTTGCCAATCATTTTTTTCAAATGTCGCATGTCTTTGGCTGCGTTCACGGTGATTCCCCCCACGATAACGCCATCGGTCACTCCAAACAGAACAAACGAAGAGGCTGCACGGAGTTCAGGTCGAATTTCGCCACGAACAATCCACTCTGCTGCGGCCATATCACCAACAAACTGATAGTTAATATCGAGCTGATCCGTCCAAAACCATGCAGGATTTGCTTTTGGATGCTCTACACTCATCACGTGACGGGCAAAAATTCCAGCCTGTAAATTGGCATTTTCCCATGTTTCCACACGACGGTACTGACCATCAGCACGAAGTTGGGTCGCGACATCACCCGCAGCAAAAATATCTGGATGTGAAGTTTGGCAGTGTTCATTCACTTGAATGGCACTATCAACCGCTAAACCAGCATCGACTGCCAGTTGCGCATTCGGGACAATCCCAATACCATAAATCACGGCATCTGCACGTAACTGTTCCCCTGTTGCAAGAGTGATTACCACGGTTTCACCATCTAAATGACAGTGATTAATGGTGCTATTCAAGCGCACATCGACACCAGCAAGACGTTGTTGCGCCAATAAAAACTCACTCAAAATCTGCGGGGATGAACGCCCCATCACCATTGACCCCATTTCAATCACCGTCACTTGACAGTCTTTAAAGCGCGCAGAGGAAGCTAATTCAAGACCAATCACACCACCACCAATCAGCACAATGCGCTTTCCTGCTTGTAGGACTGGAATCAATGCTTGTGAATCTTCCAAATTACGTAAGGTATAAACATGTTGACTGAGTGCATCAAAATTCGGCAAGCGACGTGCTGCACCGCCAGTCGCAAGCAACAGTTTGTCATAAGCAATCACATCACCCTTTTGCAATTCAACAGTTTTTTCCTCAGGGTTGATTTTCACCACGCCATTACCACGGATATGCGTGACACCTAAAGTCGCCAATTTCTCTTCTGATAAAATCTCAACCTTGGTTTCTTCGGGCTTTAAAATCACATCTTTGGATAAAGGTGGACGTTCATAAGGCAAATGAACTTCATCCCCAATTAAAATGATTTTGCCTGCAAACTGATTGCCACGGAGTTCTAAAATCGCGCTCGCACCTGCTTGGCCTGCACCAACAATGACGATGGTTTCAATATTGCTCATTTGATTCACCCTTTTAACTCTGCCGATACAATACCAAAGCCCGCAATCCACTCGCTGATGTCTTCATAGCAATGTGTGGTCATGTCATATTCGCCAAGTTCATGTAATGCAGCAAATGCCGCCATCCAAGAACGGACTTCCTGACCACCACGCCCACCATCACGGCGAATATCGGCTTCAGTCATCGCTTCAATTGTGGCGAAGTCTGCTTTGGCCAATATTTCAAGCAATGCACGATCCCATTCTGGATTGAGTGGCACGGCAACAGATTGATCACCTGCTGCCAGTTTCTGCCCCACGGCAATAATTTTGGCTTGACGATGATTCCGTGATTCTTCACTCGGATTACGTCCACAAATCAAAAACTCTTCCACTTCTGGCGGTACAGCACCCATTTGTGGTGTCGGAGGATCATGTGAAAGTCCACCTGTTCCTAAAATTAAAACCCTTTCATTTTCAAGATTTAAAGACTGAATAAATTGTCCAACAGCACGCCCCAAAGCAATGGTTCGCTTGGTGGTTGGCATCGGCGCCGCTGCACCATTGATAAAAATAGGAATGGTTGGATAACGGTCTAGCTGTCCACCACACAGAAAATGTAACGGCTGCGTCACGCCGTGATCGGCTTGCATTCGGTAGGAATAGGCAACATCCACACCTTCATCGAGTACACGACGCACCAAAGCAATCGCAGTATCTTCAGGCACATTGATTTTGTCGTTATCTTTACCGTAGTCCCAATCACCTGCCGCAGTTGCACGAATACCCACACAAAAACTTGGCATCAAATCATAGAAAAAGCCATTAAAATGGTCTGGGCCAAAAGTAATGATGAGAGTTGGATCATACCCTTTGACTTCTGCCGCAAGCTGGGCAAAAGTCTCACGTACAATCTGTTCTTTACGCTGTTCTTGCGGTGAAGCGAATTCCATTAAGGGACTGTGCGATGCACAAATGAGTTTAACGGCCATGTGTGACTCCAAAATAGAAACCGTCGCTTAATGACTGTGTTTCCTTAATATATGCAAAGATCTCAATATAAAGACTGGGTCAAAATTAAGCGTTGAAATGAAGAAGCGGAGTCTTTCCAATAAAGCATCAACTTCCGGACTAACCTTCGGTTCGACCTACTTTTCTTTTGGGAAAAGTAGGCAAAACCATTGTCATTCGCAAAACTCGGCAACAACCATCACGACATTGACAGGTCGCAGAAACATTTCGTTTTAGCTTTAGTCCTGCCTCAAACAATTGCGAATGACTTTTCCGCGTACCCAAAATTTTTGAAATACTCATCAAACCTAATTGAGTTTAGATTTGAGATTTCTTTACGTTTAAAAGCGCTGAAGATCCCTAGATGATGAGCAGTTCAGTGAATCAATCACTCATCAAAGAACCCTGCACGAGGTTGGCGTAAACCACGGATGCCTAAACCGCATTCAGCATTGATCAAAACACCCGTCAGTGGACGGTTGTTCTGACGCGATGCCAATAGAACGTATGAACCTGTCATCTCTTCAGGTTCAGGCAAGAAATTTAATGGCATACCACGAGCAATCTTTTCAGGGTCACGTGCATCGAGTAGCCCCAAATTTTCTTGACCCAAAGATGCTGCTCCTTTGATATTGACATTCATACCTGACGGCGCCACCGCATTCACTCGTACTTTAGGCGCAAGTTCATAGGCCAATTCTTTCATCACACCCACGCCTGCATGCTTAGAAGCTGTATATACAGGGCCTCCGCCTGCCGAGTACAAGGCTGAATTAGACAAAGTAAATATGATCGACCCTTCAGAAGCTATCAATGCCTCCAGTGCGGCTTTTGCCCCCAAGATGAGCGATTTGGTATTAATGCCCATAATTTCATCAAAGGCTTTGTCTAACTGTTCACCCGAAGTATTGACGATATCGGCATAATGATCCCAAATCCCAGCATTACCGACAAAACAATCCAATTTGCCAAAACGCTCAAGCGTGGCATTCACGGCACGGACATTGTCTTCATAGCAAGCCACATCACCCGCAATCGCAAGAATGCGATCACCGAAATGTGCCTGTAATGCCTCCACTTTGGCTTGTGAACGCTGTAACACAGCCACCTGTGCGCCTTCTGCTAAAAAGCGCTCGACCAATGCCCAGCCCAGACCAGAACCTCCCCCCGTAATCAGGGCAACTTCACCTTGTAACCAGCCCATGATTATGCTCCCGCCATCTCGACAAACAATTGTCCATCTTCCACAATCACAGGAAAGGTTTGAATAGGATCAGTTGCAGGCAGGCATAAAGCCTGACCTGTTTTTAGGCAGAAACGAGCAGAATGTAATGGACATTCCACTGTGCCGTCCTCTTCCAAATAACCTTCGGACATGGAAGCATTGCCATGTGAACAGCGGTCATTCATAGCAAAGAATTCACCGCCATTGTTGAAAACAGCCAGTGCCTCAATCCCATTCACACCGCAGTCCACTTTCAATGCCTCGCCTTCGTCTAACTCATCGACTTGGCACACAAAAATCTTATTCATTAGAAGAACACACTCAGGTTATGGGAGTTGTAAGTCACTTGGTCTAGGGTGATTTTACGATTGAAAATCTGGAAACCTTGCTTGGTATCCACTTTACGAAGTTTGTCATGACGCTTCCCGCAGTAGAGGGTGACATCTTTTTCTTTCTGAGTACGGTAGAGTAAATACGTCACGTAAACATCATACTCACCGTCGACTTCAGTCGCTTCAACGATCACATTGGACACCATGTGTGTGGTACGAGACGGTGGCTCTTCAGCCCATGCCATCCCTGTTTCCAAACGCGCGACACGACGTTCTAACAAATCTTTAGAGTCGTTAAACACCCACGTGGTTGGCGGCTCAACCGAACGACGACGGTCACGGGTTTGCGCATTCGGTGTCGTGCGTAAGGTATAGGCAATATCATCTGCCAAGACATCCAACCACTCACGGAATTTCCAGTCGTCGAGCAATTTTGCTTCACGGTAAAGGAACTGACTGATCTGATGTTGAAGTTCTAAATTGATCTGACTCATTTCATCAACTCCTTCTCATAGTCTTCCGCGGCTTTTTCGACTTCTTCCCATGTTTCATGAATCAGTAAATCTGCCCAACGGCGGTATAAGCCACGTGCTGCGGTTTCGGAGAAAATATAGTTGGTAATGCCTGGAATGCCATCTTCACGAACTTTCTCATTGCCCAAGCCCATTTCCATAATCAACGGGTTGTTACGTGCTTTATAGCCACGAAGTACTTTTTGGATTTCAATCCAGTTTTCCGAGTCATCTTGCTCAAGGAAACCTGCAGGTCCAAAAGCACGCGTTGCAGAACGTTCAAAGGCTTCTTTCACTTCTTGAGAGGCTTCGGCATCGGCAATGCAGAATGCCCAGACTTCAGTTTTGTTTGGACCGCGCGGATGCCAGACTCGAAGCGTTGCCGTTCCATTTAACCACGACATGGTCGGGAACATGGTGTTATGCCCCGCAAGACGTAATGCACGTACTTCACCCAAACGCTCTTTAACTTCCTCAAAGGTTTCACGGAAGTAGTTGGCTACTTCACCATCCACCCAGACGTTGGCATCGGGTTTTTCGGTAAAGAAGAAGCCTGAGCCATGACCACGTGAACCATACTGAATGGCATCTTTGGCAGTTTCCCAAACTGGACGAGCGGTTTGTGCTGCACCGAGTTTTTTAGATGAGTCGTCATCGGGTTTTGCACCCAACACTTGAATCGCAGAGGCATGGGAGAACAAGGCATGGTACTGATCTGAGGCAAACTGTTCTGCCGCAAATTTCCAGTTACACTCGATTTCCCACTTGTGTACCCCACCAATAATTTCAGTCCCACCTGAACAACGATCGACCACGCCATCTAAATACCAAGCGATATCCCCCATATATTCAATCAGGTCTGGAGTCGATTCATCCCAGCAGCCAAAAATAAGCCCCTTATAAGACTCTACGCGGTTGACTTGAACCAAGCCCCACTGTTCTTTGCAGGCACCTTGTGGGAAAGCACGATCTTCAAGTGGAATATCTTTCAGTGAGCCATCTACCCCATAAGACCAGCCATGATATGGACAGGTAAAAGCGCGAGTATTACCACAGTCTGCAAAGCTGACCCGCATAGAACGATGTCGACACTGGTTTAGAAATGCTTTAATTGAGCCATCTTTTTGACGTGCCACAATAATTGGGTCTTCACCCATGTAAGTATTGAAAAAATCACCTGATTTTGGAATTTGGCTTTCATGACAGAGAAATAGCCATGTACGCCCAAACACGCGTTCCAGTTCTAATTCGTATAAATCTGGGTCTGTATAGATGGATGGCGAGATACGTCCATTTTGTGCATCGACCAAAGCGTCGATTTCACGCACATCAATTTTTCCACTCATGAAAAGCTCTCCTGCGACCAATACACGGCACAACGTAAATAGACTCAACTTTTGAGGCATCATGATTTTTTAGACAGCTTTAGTGAAATATTTTTTTTGTTTTAATTAATACGTTTTAGCAATTATTAGAAAAGTTATTTCTTATATTAAAATCTCCGCATTCATCTCAAGACCATTTATTTTATAAATACTTGAATCATCTTCACGGCATAGTTGTTTATAGATTATACTTTGTTGTAGTCGTGGTAAGACATTTTTTGGATTACTCAGTGGGTTATTTATATGGAACTTAGACACCTTCGCTATTTCATCACCGTTGCTGAAGAACTGAACTTCAGTAAGGCTGCATTGAAACTTTATACCGCCCAACCTTCACTCAGTCAGCAAATTAAAGACCTCGAAGAAGATGTCGGCGTACAGTTGCTGTATCGAACCAAGCGAAAAGTTGAACTCACGGAAGAAGGTGCTGTTTTTCTAGAACAGGCACGCCTGACTCTAGCTCAAGCGGACAAAGCGGTCGCTATGGCACGTCAAGTGTCACAAGCCAAACAGCAAATGCTGCGCATAGGTTTCGTGCCAGTTGCGGAAATGAAAATATTCCCTTATGTGTTGCCAAATCTGCGTGTACAAAACCCCGACTTAAAAATTGAGTTACTCAGTATGAACAATACTGAGCAGATGCGTTTGTTGAAAAAAGGTGAGCTGGACATTACCTTTACCCGACATAACTTTCATAATGATGAACTTGAGAGCCAATTTGTTCTACGTGAGCCACTCATCTTCCTGCTTCCTAAAGATCACCCTTTAGCAAAATATGAGCGCATTCCTGTTAAGGCTTTAAATGGTATTGATTTTATCATTCCCGCAGCCGAACAGTCACAGACCCTGCACCAGACTATTTTAGAGTTTGCCAAAAATAATAGTATTGAATTCAATATTGTTCAAAAGGCCGATAATATTCTATTTAATATCAACTCAATTGGGATGGGGCTCGGTTGCACTATTTTACCTGGCTATGTTGCACCCTTAACCATGAGCAATACCGTGATTCGTCCGCTTGAGGTTGAACTCCCTTACTTAGATTTATATGTAAGCTATCGTAAAAACACCACATCACTGGCCGTAAATAAATTTCTAGAATTGCTGACTCGGGTGTTTTATTTGAACATTAACCGTGAATAAATCCCCAATGAGTTCAAATTAATCCTCAAATACGAGACACCACTATTTTCTGAATAAATGGCGGTGTACCTTTTTCATAAAAAAGTACCCTGAACTACAAGCGTATCTAGAGTATTTCAGTTTTAAACCAGACTTATCAGCTCTCGACTTTTGTTGCCTCTACTTTTTAAAGGAAGATTAACGAATAAAAATCAGAATTTTTGTCAGGTTTTACCTACAACTTAAGTCTAAACATAAGCATATACTGAGCTAGCTATTACGATTTTAGCTGCACTAAAAAATAAAATAGAAAAGGAGAAAATCATGCCGATGCCCACTTTACAGCGTTTAAAAACGGCCATGCAGTTTCGCCCCTTCTTTTTTATTAGTTTTTTGGTTACGGCTATTTTTTATGCTCTGCTCAATACCCTGACTGACTGGTCTTGGTCTACCAATTTATTGATCAGTTGGAATATTGCCGTCTCAAGTTATTTGCTCAAAACCATGACAACGCTTTGGTCTGTTGACCATAGACACATTCTTCAACATGCACAGCAACAAGATGCCAGTAAATGGATTATTCTACTGTTGGTGATCATGACATTAGTTATGTGTTTGATTGCAATTGTGTTGGAGTTAACTCATCTTCCTAATGACCCAGCTATCAAATATGGTCACTTGGCTCTGTCCTTACTGACCATTATAAGTGCATGGCTCTTTATACATACTGTGTTTGCCATTCATTATGCGCATGACTATTATCTCGCTCTTGCGGACCAACAAGATGCTGGCTTGGACTTTCCAAAAACGGCACAGCCGACTTATCCTGACTTCTTATACTTTAGTTATGTGATTGGCACTTCAGCGCAAACTGCGGACGTTTCGATTACTTCCCGCTCCATGCGTATTCTCAATATTCTGCACATTATTTTGGCCTATGGTTTTAACACCTCGATTTTGGCCATTAGCATCAATGTAGCGGCAGGCTTTATTACACTCTAAGTTTAATGCTTCTTCTTTGAAATTTCGGACATAAAAAAAGGATGGTTCAACCATCCTTTTTCAATTCAATCGCTTATTTCACACCACGTGCACTTAAATAATCTTTAATCACCGTATTAAATTCTTCAGCTTTTTCCACCTGTGACCAATGTCCACACTGACTGAAAATGTGGGCATCCGCAAATGGAACCGTATTTAAAATATCCCATGTACGAGATACAGGAATCACCACATCCTGGACACCATGAATCAGCAATACAGGCACTTGGATGTCCTTCATTTTTTCAAAATCGAGTGGGAACTCAAAACGATCACGGTCACGTGCGCCTACCACATCCATTAAACGGTCTGAGGCATAGTCATTCTTGGCTGCTTCATAACGAACTTTGACCAACTCATCGGTAATTAAGCTCTTATCCACCACAAACATCGACAAAGTATTTTTGATGCCTTCTTCGGTCAAAACAGGATTAGCATGGGCTTTCAGTGCAGCAGTTTGTTTGGCTCCGCCTGTCCCCATCGACACAATACCCAAGACACGTTCTGGATAATCGAGCACCATTTGAAAAGCTAACCACCCACCCAGTGAATTGCCCACCAACCAAGTTTTTTCAATGCCTAAAGCATCCAGTGTACGCACCGCATGATCGACCCATGCGCGAATGCCATAAGCCGTACCATCAGCCACCACTGTTTGACCATAGCCAATTGAGTCAATAGCAATACAACGGGCTTGCTCCGCAATCTGTGGTAAATTTAACCACCAGTTCGCTGCTGCCGAAACACCTGTTCCAGAGCCGTGTAAAAATAAAATTGGTGTACCCTCACCCACTTCATGATAATGGGTTAACTCACCTTCCGCTGTTTCAATCCATTTATCTTCCAAGCCAAAGAATGGGTCGGTGGTGTAATTGGGGATTTGGACCGTGCTCATACTTACTCCTCGTACAGCCTAAGACCCGTCTGATGTTCTGTATTCAGGACAGGTCAATTCATTCATTTCGACAGTTTTACTGTTCCATCTTACCTGTTCAAAACGACTCCACTGATACTTGTTTTCGATCAGACACTACAAAAAAACGATTATTTAAATAAATGTTTTACAACAATATTTTTATTAAATCAGAAAATCTGTTTATTATTTGAAGGTGATTCAACAAAGAGCGACTTGTGCCCAAATCGCCCGCTTTCAGTTCAATACTTAAAATTTATAGCTATAGGTCGTAGCAACACGATATTCTTTTAAATCGCTTTTCCAATCATAGTCTGTGTCAATATACATGGCTTGAATCCCTAGACCTTTGAATTTGCCTTCAGGTACGGTGTAATTCACAATCAGATTCAATTCTTGTTCGTCCTGATCGGTTTTACCGCCTGCTGTCGCATCAAAACCAGCAAAATAAATTACATTGGCATTCAAACCTTTTAACCCCAATTCAGCAAAGTCATAGCCATAAGAGATATTCCATGATTTCTCTTTGGCATTGGTAAAGGTTGCCACGGACCAATTCACCAGATATGGCTGTGGTACCCATCCTGCCAAGGTTGGGAAGCTGTTATCGCCAAACATTTGTTGATAGCCCAAACCTACACTGTGTGACCCATGACTGAATTTAGCGCCCATCGACAAGGCTTGGTTGTCAATTTCGCCATACAACTTATCGCCTGACTCAGAATTATCAAAATAACGAACATGGCTGGTCAGCTTCGTATTTGTCCCCAGCGTGGTGTTATAACTGATTCCTGCATAATGCTGTTGATAAATGTCTTTGACATCGGCATACCAATAGCTTGCTCCAAACTCTGGATTAAACTGATGATCAATCCCCGCGATGTACATACCATCCGCTGTTTTGGCGGTATTTGGATTATTGTTCGGAAATAAACTTAAGTCCTGAAACTGATTGTCATAACGTGCATTAATCCCATCAATATACGCCAAACTCAGTTTGGTATCTTTCAGCTCTTTAGACTCCAACCATGCCCCGCGATAGGTGGTCAGCAGCTGACGTGATGGATCAAATACTAAAACTGGGGAAACAGGTAGCAGCTCACCGACTTTTAGTTCCGTTTGCGATACTTTGGCTTTTAAAGTGGCACCGACTTTGCCAAAATCACGGGCTTGTTCCTGTCCATTCTGTGGAAGTACCCAATCGGCATTTTTATCACGCCCATTTAAACGAAAAGCATGTTGTACCAAAACATCCGCACCGACTTGCAATGCACCAATTTGAGCATAACCAGATTTGGCATCTAAGCTGATGGCCTGCGACCAACTGCCCCAATTATTTTGTGGCAGGGTTTCATACTGGCGGTCTAAATAAAAATTTCTGAATTTTAACTGGACTTGACTATCGTCGATAAAGTCTGCATTCGTTGCAGTTGTAGCTAATGCCGCAGCTGCGACACAGATGGCTGTCCATAAAGTTTGACGACGCATGAGATATATTCCAATAATCACATTAAGCTATAACGTCATCATGCGGAACTCATTGAACAGAAAAAATCCGACCACAGTCTTAAGAAAATGCCACATCACCGACTATAAATACCAAGCTGGACACCGCTCTTTTTTCATTTAGATAAAATTACAATAACTCACTTTTAACCTAATTTCGCAAGTTATGATGAAAGATGGAGCCTCTCCAACCTTTCTCGTTTTAAACCACTTTCTTTTCTAAATAGTTTGAATAATTTAAGTGTTTTTTTGTTTAAGTTTTTCGAGTCAGTTTTTTTATTTCAGCGTAACGTTATAAGAAAAAGCGCTCATATCACAGAAATTTTCTATATGTGCATGATGAAGTTGAATAACGTTAAAATTTTATGCATGTGTATTCAAGATTGATCATCCGCAAAACCTGTTCACTTTCTACATTTAAATAATTTTGTTGCAAAAACAGTCTACTTCAAAGGCCAGATAGGTTGCGGATGATGCTTCCAAGTATCCAATAATATCCCAAGTTTTAAAAAGAAAATGCCCGTCAATTTCTTAATTGACGGGCATTCCAATTTAGATGTTTTTACTCATTCAAGATCAGATTAAACCAAAGCAGCCTTCGCTTTCGACATGGTCAAAGCCAAATCTTCAATCATGTCTTCCTGACCACCGACCGTACCACGACGGCCTAATTCCAATAAAATCTCACGCGCTGACACACCATATTTGGCTTCTGCACGCTTTGCAAAGAGTAAGAACGATGAATACACCCCTGCATAACCCAAAGTCGCCGCATCACGGTCCGCTCGAATTGGGTTCAACATCATTGGAATCACCAAATCCTCTGCCACATCCTGTACTTTAAACAGATCCACGCCTGTTTCTAGTCCCATACGGTTTGCCACCGCAATGAACAATTCTAATGGAGTATTACCTGCACCAGCACCTAAACCCGCAGACGCCAAGTCGACACGAATAGCCCCAGCATCAACTGCAGCAACCGTATTTGCCACCCCCATACCTAAGTTATGATGCCCGTGGAAACCCAGTTCAATACTGCTGTCCAATTCTTGACGCAGTAAACCGACACGGTCTGTGACATCTTGTGGCAGCATATAACCTGCTGAATCAGTCACATAAATACAGTTCGCGCCATAAGACACCATCTTTTTCGCTTCTTCAAGCAATTGAGCAGGCGATGCCATGTGTGCCAACATCAAGAAACCCACAGTATCCATACCCAACTGACGTGCCGCAGTAATATGCTGCTCTGAACAATCGGCTTCGGTACAGTGGGTTGCTACACGAATGGTAGAAACACCAATTTCATGCGCCATTTTTAAATGATCGACTGTACCAATGCCGGGTAACAGCAAGGCTGACACTTTGGCATTTTTCATACGCGGAACAACAGCAGATAAGTATTCTTCATCCGTTGCCGCAGCGAAACCGTAGTTCACGGATGAACCGCCTAAGCCATCGCCATGCGTCACTTCAATCAGCGGTACACCGGCATCATCCAATGCAGTGGAAATTGCAATCATTTGCTCAACAGTGGTTTGATGGCGCTGTGGATGCATACCATCACGCAAAGTCATATCATGCACAATAATCTTAGACATGGGTTGCTCCTTATACTTCAGCCATAGCCAATAAACGTTCCGCAAACATTTCCGCAGTGCGCGCAGCTGCCGCAGTCATAATGTCCAAATTTCCTGCGTACTTTGGCAAGAAATCACCCAAGCCTTCTACTTCAAGGAATATCGAAACGCGGTTGCCATCAAATACTGGACCATTCACCAGTTTATAACCGGGTACATATTTCTGAACTTCAGTAATCATGGCCTGAACCGATGCCGTAATGGCCACTTGATCAGGTTCACCTTCAACTAAACAATGCACCGTATCGCGCATCATGAGTGGTGGCTCGGCTGGGTTGATAATGATGATGGCTTTACCTTGTTTTGCACCGCCGACTTTCTCAATCGCGCCAGCCGTGGTACGGGTAAATTCATCAATGTTTTTACGTGTACCCGGGCCAACCGACTTGGTCGAAACGGTCGCAATAATTTCCCCATAACTCACCGCTTGTACGCGAGAAATGGCAGCCACCATAGGAATGGTCGCTTGTCCACCACAGGTCACCATGTTCACATTCGGCAACTCACCTGCATCCAAGAGTTCTTGAAGGTTGACAGGTGGCACACAAAACGGGCCAATCGCAGCAGGTGTTAGGTCAATCATCTGCACACCTAATTCGTTCAACTTACGGCTATTTTCCGCATGCACATAAGCCGAGGTCGCATCAAAGGCAATTTGAATTTCATCCGCAACTACATGTGGCAGTAATCCGTCTACACCTTCTGCTGTGGTTTTTAGACCCATATTCGCTGCGCGGGTTAAACCTTCTGAACTTGGGTCAATCCCGACCATCCATACTGGCTCAAGGAATTCGCTACGCTGCAACTTATACAATAAATCTGTTCCGATATTTCCCGGACCGATTAATGCACATTTAATCTTTTTCATGCATCTACTCTCTCAAAAATCCAATTTATTCCGCAGCAAACGCAGCGACTACTGAACCAAAGCCTTCAATTTCAACTTTAAATTCATCCCCTGCTTGGGCAATCACCATTGGCCCCAAAGCACCCGTTAAAATAATGTCACCAGCCAGCAATGGACGACCACGACGTACCATCTCATCGGCAAGCCAAACCGCAGCATTTAAAGGATTGGCTAAACAGGCTTTACCAATGCCTTGCGAAACCACCTCATCGCCACGAGTCATGGTCATTTTGCAGTTGACTAAGTCAAGCTGATCCAATTTCACGGGGCGTGAACCCAAAACAAATGCCGCAGAAGACGCATTGTCTGCCACGGTATCAATCAATGAAATTTTCCAGTTCTCAATGCGACTATCCACCACTTCAATTGCAGGCAAGGCATAGGCTGTGGCACTAATAATGTCTGCATAGCTATGTTTTTCTTGAGTTAAGTCTTTGTTAATCACTAACGCGATTTCTGCTTCTACTTTAGGCTGAATCAATAAACCTGCAGGAATGGCTTCACCATCGCCATAAGCCATATCGGCAAACAGCATGCCGAAATCGGGCTGATCAACCCCTAGTTGCGCCTGCACGACTTTAGAGGTCAAACCAATTTTACGTCCTACCAAGCGGCGCCCTTCTTGTAAGGCACGTTGGGTATTCACTTCCTGAACCGCATACGCAATATCGACATCTGCCTGTTCCGCACCTAATTGCGGACGTATAGGTGCAATCGCAGTTTTTGATAATTCGGCATTGCGTAAAGCCTGCGCAACAGATTCAACAACAGCAGAATTCGACATCTAACTTTCCTTAAACTGCAAAATAGAGACAAAATACTGTTTTATCGAGCAAGGGAAAGACAGAGATGTTCAAAATGAAGCGAGCATATACTTGAAGAAGAACCTGATGGCTTATCCCTAAGACCACTCAAAACGAGTATGTTTTAGACCACTCAAGCATCGGAAAATTGCGGGTTTTACGCCAATACTTATTTTATTTTTTACAATAGTTAGAACCTATAAATCTTTTCTATTTTAGCCATCAAAATAAACAGCATAGAAAAATCAAAACGAAAAACGACAAAATCACCCATAATTTCGCTATGTATATTTCAATCAAATTTTTTCATCTACGACTAAAAAACGATACGTGAGAAACCTATTTGAAGAAATCTATAACTAGAAAAACCTCTTATCAAAGAGGTTTTTCTAGTTAAATGATTTTATGCTGCAAATAAAGCAGGATTGTTCTTGAAACTTTCACGTTGTTGAATAGCCAATACATAGCGCTCAATTGCTGGATGTGGCTTTAATAAATTCATTTTTAATTGCCACATGATCATTGCTCCTAAACTGATATCGGCTGCCGTAAACTGCGAACCGCATAGATACGGGCTGGCTTGCTCCAAGCCTTGAATCAACGCTTGATACGTATCCTGATAATCGCCATACCCCATAAACATCTTCTGTTCTGGCGAAACTAGTACTTTTAAATGTTGATTGTCGGAGGCTGCTGCAAACGGGCCTGCACCAAAAAACAACCAACGATAATATAAACCTCTTTTCGGATCATCCAGTGCGGGAGCCAAACCTTTTTCAGAAAATTGATCTGCTAGATATGCACAAATGGCATCCAACTCGTAAATCACCACATCACCATCCACCAAAACAGGCACTTTACCAAAAGGGTTGAGTTTTAAAAATTCGGCTGATTTCATTTCTGCGCCATAGGCAACTTCTATACGCTCGACCTCAATCCCCAAATCAAGAATAAGCCAGTCCACCACAACGCCACGAGATTGCGTATTGGTATATAAAGTTAAAGCCATTGTTCTATCCTCTGTGTTTATTGTTTTTTAGAATAGAACTGAGTTGTGTCAGTTTTTGTCAGCAGTGTTTGCCGATTGTCCTGAATTTGAAAATTCTTTTTGACACCATTGTTCAAATAAATGGCGTTTAAATTGGGGATAAATTTGCTCTGTGAATATGAGTGTTTGAATTCGATCTAAACGAAAGTTTCTAAAGTCTTCTCGCAATTCACACCATGCAGCCAACAACATTTTGTCGTTAAAATACCCCAATGCAAAAGGCCATAATTGCCTATGCGAAATCTGTTTATGCTCATCAACATAATCAATCTGAATTTTAGTCTGTAAGCGAATTGCAACACGAACTTGTTCCACAATGGTTTGATCAACCTCAATCCATGAATGAATTGATTTTAGATAAGTATCATTTAAAAATTCTTGTTTTCTTTGTGGCAATACTGCTTTTAATTTACTTAATACTGAATGTGAAGCCTGCTGTAATGCATGATCAGGGATGGATTTAGCCCATTGTAATGCCAGATACATCGCTTCAATTTCTGACTCATCTAAACTCATTGGCGGCAGGAGAAAGTTTTCTTTCAATTGAAATCCTAAACCTGCACTTCCCTCAATATTGACCCCTTGATCACGTAAACTTTCGATATCCCGATACACACTTCGCACACTGATTTGCAAGTGCTCAGCCAAACATTGGGCTGTAACAGGATAACGCTGTTCCCGCAGATGCTGTAACAAATGAAGTAATCGAATAGAACGACTCATAGCGTATTTCTTGTTCTTCAAAATTAAGTTTAGGCATATATCCTTATACGCCTTGAAAAATGGTCAACTTTGCTTACGCCACATCGAAAGCCTTCAACTGCTGTCTTAAAAAATGATCCAAACTGGCTACATCATCTACAATCGTCAAAGGCTGATACTGTCTTAAGGTTTCAGGTGTATGCACACCATAGCTCACCCCAATTCTCGGCATAGCAATATTACGTGCCATCTCCAAGTCATAACTGGTATCACCGACCATAATCGCGCGTTCAGCGGACACACCCGTTTCAGTTAAGATTTCTTCTAACATCAAAGGATGTGGTTTGGACTTGGTTTCACTGGCAGCACGGGTTGCCACAAATAACGATTGACTCTGAGTCTGTGCCAACACTCGGTCTAAGCCTTTACGGCTTTTACCCGTTGCCACCGCCAACAATAACCCCGCTTCACGTAAGCCATTCAGCATGTCTGCAACACCATCAAACCAGACATCAGTTTTTGAGTTCGCTACATAATGTTCTGCATAGCATTGCAAAATTTCAGTATGTAACTCAGGCACTTGAGGGAATAGACGCTGTGCAACCTCTGGCAAGCCTAAACCGATAATGCTTTTGGCATCTTCACGGGTGAGCGGTTGTGAAAATTGCTGTGCTGCAAATTGTAAACTCGCCACAATCTGCCCCACTGAATCAAATAATGTGCCATCCCAATCAAAGATAATCAGTTCTACAGGTTTATTCATGCTGGGGTTCCAATATTTACTTTTATGAAAACAATTTACACGATGCATTTGCTAACGATGGCAACAGAAGTGTCGCCGTTGAGCTGATTTGCACTTCGCTTTAAAGCAGTGCTTAAAGCGCATTTAGGACGTTCAATCAGCTCAACAAAAGACTGTTGCTACTTTTCATCTTTTGAAAATTAAAGATGACCAATACAACATCATTTTAAATTAATCACAACCAACAAAAGTCATGTCTTTACCAACGCTCCTACAATGAAGTGGAAAAGGCTTAATCCTTCTTCTGTGCTCTTAACTGCGCCACAATACTCTGCATATCTTCAGGCAACGGCGCTTCAATCGTCTCATAACCAGGGATGTCTAAACGCATCGCATGTAAACATAAACGACGTGGTTTCGGTCCCTTGTATTCTGTTTCATGACCATATTTATCATCCCCAACCAATGGATGACCGATACTTAAACCATGCACACGAATTTGATGGGTACGCCCTGAAAGTGGCGAGGCATAGACTAAGGTTGCATGCATAAAGCGCTCAGCCACATTCCACTGCGTCTTAGACTCTTTACCTTCACTCGATACACGTACACGACGCTCGCCATTGGACAACTCATAGCGGTGCAAAGGCGCATCAATTAACTGCTTGTCTAAACTCACCACACCTTTGACGACAGCGGCGTAAGTTTTCTTAATTTTGTGTTCACGTAGCATGTCCTGTAAGCTTTTTAATACACTACGCTTTTTAGAAATCATCACCAAACCTGAGGTATCACGGTCAATACGATGAATCAGTTCTAAATATTTTTTACCTGTTGCCGCACGTAAGCCTTCAATCAGACCATAGGCCACACCACTGCCGCCATGTACAGCAATTCCGGATGGCTTATTGACGACCATCAAGCCTTCATCTTCATACACCACACGGCTCAGCAAACTCTGTGCGACTTTGTCAGAAACAGGCGCCGCATTTTCATCTTTTTGTTCATAGCGAATCGGGGCCACACGAATTTGGTCCCCAATCGACAGTTTAGTTTCTGCTTTTATACGCTTTTTATTGACCCGAACCTGACCTTCACGAATCAGACGATAAATACGACTTTTAGGCACACCTTTTAAACGGCTAAATAAAAAATTATCAATCCGTTGCCCTGCTTGATGCTCGTCCACTTCAAACCACGTCACGTTTTGCCATTGTTGGGTAGAATTCATACAGTTACTGCGACCTAAAAAATACGGAATTTGGATAAAAAATGACCATTTAGGCTATGCTTTACACAAGAAAGACTAGCTTAGCCCATAGGCAGATGGTACAAGGTTTGATATAGTCAGCGCACGGATACCACCATAAGTGAGTTAAAAGCTTAATCATTTCAATTTTAAATTGGATAATTAAGAAAAACTCAACTCAGCTTGGAACGGTCCCAAAAGAATTATGCCGACGCCGAAGGCTTATTATATCGGCAAAACTGCAAACTGTTAGGTTTAATTGTGCATCTGCACATAAATCAGTTTGCCCCAAAAAAATATGTGACCAACCTCAAGTTGGTTTTTAAACGTAAACTGATACACATCAGATTAGTCGCTCCCTGATCTCGTATTCAGGCCACAGCGTTGATGCATATGGATCTGTACAGTTGTAAAGATACGATGATAATTCCGTATCAAGACACCCTATCCAAAAAGAAGGGTTGCTCTTCGAGCAAATGTGACAGTGAAAGTTACTTACATCCAATGCACCGCTTGTCCGCCAGTGAAACGCGCAGGAGACTTTAATCGTTTAAAGATTGAAGCCGTATTGCCATCATCAATATGTGAATCAAAACCGAAGCCGATCAAAAAGGCAGGTAATAAAACTCAGACCACAATCGGTTTATTTGAGATCTGAGCAAAATTGGTCCGTGATGTTTGATGTTCGCTACGTGTTTTAGCGATAATTTGTTGTGTATCACTATTAGGTGTTACACCCATGAAACGTATGTTGATTAATGCAACACATGCCGAAGAAATTCGCGTTGCACTTGTCACTGGGCAGCGTCTTTACGATTTTGACTTAGAGAATCGTACCCGTGAACAAAAAAATCTAATATCTATAAAGGTCACGTGACTCGCGTTGAACCTTCTTTAGAAGCTGTCTTTGTCGAATATGGTGCAGGACGTCAAGGCTTCTTGTCTATGCGCGAAATCGCAAACTCATATTATCAAGCAGACCCACGCCAAACTTCAAACATTCGCGAATTGATTACTGAAGGCACAGAGCTTTTGGTTCAAGTTGAGAAAGAAGAACGTGGCAACAAAGGGGCTGCCCTTTCTACCTTCATCTCTTTAGCGGGTCGCTATTTGGTACTCATGCCAAACAATCCAAAAGGTGGTGGTATTAGTCGTCAAATTTCAGGTTCTGTGCGTGACGAACTGAAAGAAATGTTGGCTTCACTCAATGTTCCACGTGGTATGAGCGTAATTGTTCGTACCGCAGGGATTGGGCGTTCTCAAGAAGAACTACAGCTTGACCTACAACACTTACTCGATCTTTGGGCACAAATCCAAAACACAGCAAGTTCTGGTCCATCACCAATGTTGGTTCATCAGGAAGCGGGCGTGGTGACACGTGCGATTCGTGATTATTTACGTGATGATGTTGCTGAAATCTTAATTGACTCAGAACAAGCCTATAACGAAGCGTATAACTTCGTGAAAGCAGTGATGCCTCGTCAAATCGACAAGTTAAAAACCTATACCTTGAATGAACCGTTATTTGCTCATTTTGGTATCGAAAGCCAAATTCAAACAGCTTATGAACGTGAAGTGAAGTTGCCTTCTGGTGGTTCAATCGTGATTGACCAAACAGAAGCTTTGGTTTCTATTGATATTAACTCTGCAAAATCAACCCGTGGTAGTGACGTTGAAGATACAGCGCTCAATACCAATCTTGAAGCAACAGAAGAAATTGCGCGTCAACTTCGTTTACGCGACATTGGTGGTTTAGTTGTCATCGACTTTATCGACATGACCAAAGACCGCAACCAACGTATGGTTGAAGCGAAACTTCGTGAAGCAACACAAAGTGACCGTGCCCGTATCCAATTCGGTCAATTGTCTCGTTTTGGCTTGATGGAAATGAGCCGTCAACGTCTACGCCCTTCGCTTGAAGAAGCAACAGGTTATGTCTGCCCGCGCTGTCATGGCACAGGTATGGTTCGTGATCTACGTTCACTTTCACTTTCGATCATGCGTAAAGTCGAAGAAATTGCACTACGTGAACGTCATGGCGAAGTTCAAGTTGAAGTACCTGTTGAAATTGCAGCCTTCTTATTGAATGAAAAACGTCACACTCTAGTTTACCTAGAGCAAACCTCTGGTGTTCGTGTGACTGTGCTTCCACACCCACACTTAGAAACACCACATTACGAAATTTCGTATAACCCTGAAGGCTTTGCACCAACCAGTTATGAACGTACAGAAGCAACGCGTTCAAGCGAAAAAGAGTTGGGCTACGAGTCATCAGAATGGCATTTGGATGGTGCAGATCACGCACATCAACACGCCGCTCCGGCAGTGCCTGCACAACAAGAAAAAGGCAATAAAAAGCAACGCAATAATAATCCGCAACAAACAGCTCAACCTGCTCCAGCACCGTCTGTAGCATCCAGCAGCCCATGTGCTTGGTTAGAAAACTTGTTTGTACAAAAACAAGCTGCAACTGTTGATCAATCACGCTCTGCAAACAATGCTGCTGCGGCCATTGAACAAATGGTCAATGGTGGTGCGGTCAGTCGCGGCCAATTTGGTCAAGTTGCCGTCCCAACAGTAACAACACCAAGCAATAACGCGTACATGACTTCTGCTCCTGTACATGCAAAATCTGAACACCGTGAAGAGAAGCATGTCGAGAAAGAGGAACGCGGTACACGCCACAATAAAAAGCGTTCTAAACATAAAGAGCCTCGCGAGCAAAATGCACAACATGAAAACCAAGTTCATGAAGAAATTGTGCAAGTACCACGTCAAGAGCAACAACGTCAAGATCGCTATGAACAACGTTCTGAGCGTAACGAGCAACAACGCCAAGACCGTGACCGTCCTGAGCGTAGTGAACAGCAACGCCAAGAACCGCGTGAAAACAAGCGTTCATCACGTCGCCAACACGGTGAACAACAGCAAAGTAATGATGTTCAAAATGAACAACAAAATACAATGCCACGTCGTGACCGTCGCAACCAACCACGTCCAGAGCGTCCAAATCGCCACCGCGACCCAAGTGTCCTGAACGAGCAAGCGGTTGAAACAGCGCCAGTGGTCGCTCAAGGACCTCAACTCAAAGTTGAGCTGATTGAAGCACCTCGTCAAGAGATGATCACAACAGCCCATGTGGTCAATGTCGATCAAGCGCAAAGTGAAATCGTGGCGTTAACACCAGCTCAAACGACAACTGAAACCAAGCCTCAGCAAACTGCTGTTGTGAAAGCAGAGGTTGATCTAAAAGCTGAGACGGTTGAACCAGCAAAAGCACCTGAGGTTGTAGAAGCTCCAGCTGAACACCACGCAGAGCAGAAAACACGTGAAAGCGCAAAACGTGCCAGCAATGATCCACGTCAACGCCGTCGCCAACAACGCGCTGCCCAGGCACAGCAAGCTGAAGCACCGAAACTCACACCTTCACAGGTACCAACGTTAGGACAGTACACCATCAGCAGCTTGATTCGTCATGTCTATGGTGAAGACTGTTCAGTGTTGATTGAGCAATTTGGCTTAATTCCAACCTTCAACCGTGCCCTTCAGAAATTTACTGAAGAGTATGCTGCAACGTTAAGCAAAACAGCTTCAACGCCTGCTGTAGAAGCTGAGAAAAAACCTGTCACACGTGATGTTGAAGTTGCCAAAGCACAACCTGAAGCAGAACCTGTTGCAGTCTTGGACTTAACACCACCAAAGCCTGAGTCAGAAAAGCGTGTTGCAAATGACCCTCGCGAGCGTCGTCGTTTAGCAAAACTTGCTGCTGAACAAGCCTTGGATCAAGTGAAACAAGCACGTGAAACTGCACCTGTTGCTGATGTGACCACTCCTGAAGAAACTGTTGCAGCTGCGCAAGTGGAGGCACCTGAAGCTCAAGTCGAAGAAACTCCCGTAGTTGAAACGACTCAGGAAAGCCCTGTTGAAGCTGAGGTTCAATCTGAAAACACAGTTGTGGCTGCAGTCGCTGAAACAGCTGAGGCCGAACCTAAAGCGCCAGTAGTTGAAGAAGCACCAGTTGTAGCACCAACTAAAGCGCCAAAAGCTGCGAAAATAACTGAAGATGCAGCAGAGAAAGCTGAAACTTCAGCAGAAGCTGACGAATCAGATAAGTCTGATAAAGACAAGCCAGTTCGTCCGCGTCGTCCACGTGGGCGTCCACCGAAAAAGGCCAGTCCAACTGAGTCGTAATTCGCCTTAGAGCTGTAAATTTTAAAAACCTAGTCATGCCAGTGGCTAGGTTTTTTTGTTATTTTTGTCGGATTAGGTTGATTGCACTAGACCGAAAAGATTAAAAGAACAAGTGTATAAACTGAGCACTACTCAAACGCATTGGATTGCATAAAATAATTAGGATTCATATGAGCCAACACCCATCTCATGACCTCATTGGTATTACCGACGTTGCAGCAAAACTTCCCCAATTCATCAGTAAAGTCCCCAACTTACTCAGTGGATTAAAGCAAGCATATTTACGTACGCCGAACACCCCGACAGGACTGGGCATTGCTTTTGAAAAAGCAGTGAAACGTAATCCATTAGGTCTAGCTTTAGTTTTTGAAGATCAAAAATTTAGTTACCAAGCGCTGAATGAATGGGCAAATCAGATTGGACACTACTATTTATCTATTGGGGCAAAAAAAGGCGATGTCATCACTGTGATGATTGAAAACCGCCCTGAACTAGTGGCAACCGTAATTGCCCTAGCAAAAATTGGAGTGACCACTGCTCTTGTAAATACCTCGCAAGTCGGCAAAGTTTTGGCCCATAGCATTAATCTGGTGAACCCAATTGCCGTCATCGTAGGTGAAGAATGCCGTGCGGTGGTTGATGAAATCCGCCAAGATTTAAATATTCCGACCGATCGCTTCTACTGGTTTGCCGACCAAGAAACACGAAAAGAAGCAGCTCATGCCCCAAAAGGTTTTAGTAACCTTGCTGAAAAAATTGATACCTTCGCCAAATTTAATACACCAACCACGAACAGTGTCATAGGTAAAGACGGCTTATTTTATATTTATACTTCGGGCACAACTGGCCTACCTAAAGCGGTTATTTTCACACATAGTCGCTGGACATTGGCTTATGGTACTTATGGTCACGTGCTTAACCTTGGCCCAGATGATGTCATGTATGTCACCTTGCCGCTGTATCATGCGACAGGCATTGTGGTGTGTTGGTGCGGTGTAATTGCAGGGGCTGGAACCTTGGCTTTGCGTCGTAAATACTCCACCTCTGCATTTTGGAAAGACGTACAAAAGTTTGATGCTTCAGCAATTGGCTATGTCGGTGAGCTGTGTCGCTACCTCATGGATGCACCGCCATCTGAGCTAGAAAAAGGCCATCGTGTTACTAAAATGATCGGTAATGGTATGCGCCCCAATATTTGGGATAAATTCAAGCAACGCTTTGGTATTGAAGAAATTTTAGAACTTTATGCCTCAAGCGAAGGTAATGTCGGCTTTAGCAATGTTTTTAACTTTGACAATACTGTCGGTTTCTCACCAACCCCTTATGCCATTATTCAGTTTGATAAAGAGAAAAATGCACCGATACATGATGATGAAGGCCACTGCATCAAAGTCAAAAAAGGGGAAGTAGGCTTACTGATTGGAAAAATTACCCGTCGCTCCCCTTTCGATGGCTATACTGACCCTGAAAAAAATAAATCGGTAATTTTAAAAGGCGTTTTCAAGTCTGGAGATGCCTATTTCAACACTGGTGACTTGGTCCGTGATATTGGCTTCCGCCATGCTCAATTTGTAGATCGCTTAGGTGATACTTTCCGCTGGAAAGGTGAAAATGTGTCTACAACTGAAGTAGAAAACATGGTTTGCGAATATGACAAAATTACAGAAGCAGTCGTCTACGGTGTTGAAATACCGAACACCAACGGTCGTGCGGGGATGGCTGCAATTACGCTAACAGACGGGGCTGAACTCAATACGCAAGACTTAGCGCAAATGTTTGCCACATTTAAAAAATGTCTTCCAGCTTATGCTGTACCCGTCTTTTTACGCATACAAAAACAGGTCGAAACGACAGGTACATTTAAATACCAAAAAAGTAAACTCAAAGAGCAGGCTTTTGACCCAGCCAAAACCAGCGAACGCTTATTGGTTTTACTTCCAAACAGCAGTGCATATACAGATATCACACAGGAAGTCTTTGATAATATTCAAGCCTACCAGTATCGGTTCTAAGTTCAAATTGTTTGTTTTTTAACTTGATAATCGCAAATTTGTTGTATTTATAATCAAACATCAACAAGTTTGCGATTTTTTACTTGCGCTAGATGCATATCTTGCTACAATACGCTCCATCAAATGATATGGGTCGTTAGCTCAGCTGGTAGAGCAGCGGACTTTTAATCCGTTGGTCCCGCGTTCGAATCGCGGACGACCCACCACTTCTTTGATACCCTTGATGGGTCGTTAGCTCAGCTGGTAGAGCAGCGGACTTTTAATCCGTTGGTCCCGCGTTCGAATCGCGGACGACCCACCATCTTTTTGTAAAATCTGGTTTTACAAACCTGCTCAGGTTCGAATGCTTTAAAATCCTTTTTTAAACTTTCAGCGAATATTTCTTCGTACACCTTGCTCAGGGTCGTTAGCTCAGCTGGTAGAGCAGCGGACTTTTAATCCGTTGGTCCCGCGTTCGAATCGCGGACGACCCACCATTTATCTAAATCCTTTCTTATAATTCTTCAATAGTGCTTCATATATTCAGCATTATCTTCAAAGAACAATCTCTCCTTTTACGATATATCTCAGTATCAACAAAGACTCTGCTTTAGCAAATAAATGACCATAGAATACAATATCTTAGTTATTTGGCTCACGTTTTAAAGTATATGCCCGCTCTAACTTTGGAAAACCACGTGCATACAACTTTTGGTTATTTTCATCTAAATTATTACTTTTATTCAAATCCATCTGTAGAGTCTGTGCATCAATCACTCGATAATAGAAATTCAGGCCTTCCTTACGATGCACAATCAGCTCGGTCCGTTCTTTGTCCATGGTCCACGTATCACGGCGATAATTTAAGTGTGTAAAACCTGGCCGTTGTTTTTCAGAAAAAACCTTCCCTAAACGAACAATACTGCGGTGTACAGTACCATCGGGCAAAAAATTCAGAATAAAATCAGCTTTCCCTGTTTCACATGGGAAAAAATAGCCATCACATTGAATTTGTGTACGATAACGGCCGATAAACTGCTGCTCACGAATGTCAAGCTTACGCGGTGCATAATCTGAGTCATCCTGCATGGTGGCGCGTCCAGCGACTTCCGTCAGCTTTTTACCGGAATGTTCATTCTTAGCAGGTGTATCTTTCATGCTGGTAGGCTCATGTTGCTGTGATGCCTCGGAATGCCCATTATCACAACCAAATAGCGATACACCAATAAGCCCCACCACGATTCCTCGTCGTAATATAGCCATTACCCCTTGATGTTCTGGTTTTAAGTTCATTCCACACTCACCACATCAACGTGATTTATTTCCATACAAATCATGAGTTTCTATTCCAACCATTCACTATACTTAACACTTAATTCGTTTTCATGGCTAAAGCTGAATACATAAGCGCGGGACATTTTAATCCGTATAAAACCCAAGCTTTTCGTAAGTTACATAACTTTACTTTTTAATTGCCTCCAGCACCTTTAAAAACGTATTTGTGTCACCATTTTTAAAGTATGAGTTCATCAAGTAACTCACATTTTATATTTTAAGGAGACCTAGATGGCCAATGTTGGTTTATATCGCTCTAACCGCTCAAACATGATTGCTGGTGTGATGGGTGGTATTGCTGAACGTTTTGGTTGGAACGCAAATTTACTTCGTATTGTTTTCATCACCATTTCACTATTGAGTGCCGCATTCCCTGGAATTTTGGTTTATCTCATCCTTTGGTTAGTGATGCCGAAACAAAAAGACTATATTGAGCACTCTCCACAGGCTCAAGCTGGTTATCACAATACAATGCGTACCGTTAACCCAGATCATCGCAACCCATAAACGCTGTCTTTCGTCTCAAAAAAGTTTCTTTTTATGCTACGACATCTTCCCCCAAAGTGTCGTAGCTTTTTTTTGCCTACAACATTCACACGACTTAGCGATGCTGCAATTGGCGGTATAAGGCTGCAATCATATCTGCTCGGCTAATAATACCAACCAAGACTTTGTTTTCAACCACAGGGATATAGTTAAAAGAACGCTCAACAAAGTAAGGAATTAAATCTTGCAGTGCTTGATCTGGCTGTACGGTCACCACTTGACGACTCATAATATGCTTCACCTGATCTTGCCAAGATGTACGTAAGTCTGTCGCCTTCTGGAACCACTCCACGACCTCATATAAAGCCAAGGTACCGCATAAATGTCCTGCACGATTCAACACTGGCAAACTCATTAAATTAATCTGTTTAAATTTATCTAGAGCAACCTGAATATCTTCATCATCGTATAAGCACAGTACATCCTTACTCATAATGTCCTGACAACGTAAGTCTATCTGAAAACGCGTATCCGCTTGAGCTTGGGCCTTTAAAATCAATTTTTGTAAATCATATTCACTAATGTCGAGTAACTGTGTTTCTTTCGCTAAAACGCGATGAATATCCTCGGGTTGGATCGTCACTTTCTGAGTTGGTGTTGGATCTTTGGAGCGCCGATTAAGCTGGGTCGCAACTTGCGGATATTGACGCCCAATTAAACGATTAAAGACAACTGCAATGCACAGCAATACCCCAGAATTAAGCAATACAGGATAAGCAATAAAATAATATCCTAACTGATGTACTACATCTCCCCCCAAAACAGCAGTGATTGCTACAGCACCACTTGGCGGATGTAATGAGTCTGTCGTCATCATTAAAAAAATAGATAATGCAACAGCAATACTAAATGCTTCCGTTAAATTGGGAATATAGAGTGCGCAACTGACCCCAATAATACCCGCAATAATATTGCCAACAACCATATTCCAAGGCTGAGCCAAAGGACTGGCAGGCACAGCAAAAAGCAGTACAGAAGATGCTCCCATCGGTGCGATATACCATGCATTAATTCCCCCCAACACCCACCAACTGATAAGCGAAGACAAGGCTAAACCCAATAATGCACCCAGACCACAGAGCATTCTTTCCTTTAGCGGTAACACTTTAAAATTCGGTTTTAAGGTATTTAACCATTCAAGTTGCATATGAAACACAGCCACCCTTCTATTTTTTCGCACTCAACTGGTGCAAAATTATACGTGGTCTCACCAATAAGATGCATCTATTTTACATCTTATTTTTATGAGTAATTCTGCTGAATTCTTTAGTGAACGTATTGCTGTAACTGCACAACCCGGTCAGCATCACTTCATTATAACAACACCGATAAATACCATTAGATTGAAATAATGAAAGTCAGCTTTGTCCTCAATATCATGTGTATTCTCATTGTTTCTCTTTTTGTATATTGATGCCTTATTTAGACTACTTTCAAGCATTGCAATAACACACCCTCATGTGCTATTTCATAACGTAATAGTTTGCTACTTTAAGTGCCAATCTAACTATAAAATCATAATCAGGCCAACATGAAATCCATTACTAAAAAGCTCTTTCAACCACTACAACAAACGAAAAAGGGAATAACAGCAAATTTATTCCTCGCCCCCATTGGTGGACTACCAGCTACTTGTATGGCTACATTGATTATTGCAATCATGAGTGGTCAGGTGACCAACGCCAAAATTTTGCTGTATCTATTTATGATGATTCTTCCTGCTTTTTTATTCTATTTATGTTTTTTCTATACCCCCTATCTTCTGCTCTTTTTAGTATTACAGCATTTTCATAAATTCAATCTCTTCAATATAGGGTTGGCAACGCTATTCGGCTTCCTCAGCTTTTATTACATTTCTTATCCCCATCGTTTTTTAGATGTATTTACCCTAACAGTGTTAGTCTTATTTTTCATTTTACCCACAGCTGTTTTTTTTGTTTTCCTCAGCTTAAAAAGCCATAAACAAATCATGGAGGAAAAAAGTAACCTTCGCCAAAAACCTAAAGATAATCACTAAAATTACTATTCTGTATTTTGCACAGAAACTTTGCCACTCCCACCTAAAATCCTTATACTTAGAACCAATTTTTTCTTATATTTATAATGGATGCTGCATGAGTCGCGCCATATCGCATATTGATACATTCCAAGGCTTAATTCTTGCCTTACAAAACTACTGGGCTGAACAAGGTTGTGTGATTTTACAACCTTACGATATGGAAATGGGTGCAGGGACATTCCACACTGCAACATTCTTACGCGCACTTGGGCCTGAAACTTGGAACGCAGCATACGTTCAACCCTCACGTCGCCCTAAAGATGGTCGTTATGGCGAAAACCCAAACCGTTTACAACACTATTACCAGTTCCAAGTAGTACTGAAACCCAACCCAGACAATATCCAGCAACTGTATCTAGACTCATTAAAAGCCATTGGTATTGATACCCTGACCCACGACATCCGTTTTGTCGAAGACAACTGGGAATCTCCAACGCTCGGTGCATGGGGCTTAGGTTGGGAAGTTTGGCTCAACGGTATGGAAGTGACTCAGTTTACCTACTTCCAACAAGTCGGTGGTGTTGAATGCTACCCAGTGACGGGTGAAATCACTTACGGTCTTGAACGTTTAGCAATGTACCTACAAGGTGTCGATTCCGTTTACGATCTGGTTTGGACCAAAGGTCAATTCGGTACTGTGACTTATGGCGATGTATTCCATCAAAATGAAGTTGAGCAATCGACCTATAACTTTGAATATGCCAACGTTGAAAAAATGTTTGAATTATTCGATTTCTATGAAGCAGAGGCAACTCGCTTAATGGAAGCTGAACTTCCACTTCCTGCCTATGAACAAGTGATTAAAGCGTCACACAGCTTTAACTTACTCGATGCACGCGGTGCGATTTCTGTAACTGAGCGTCAACGTTATATTTTACGTGTACGTACTTTGGCGCGCTCTATTGCGCAAAGTTATGTGGCGGCTCGTGCCAAACTTGGTTTCCCAATGGCAGAACCACATTTACGTGATGAAGTTTTAGCTCAATTGAAAGCTCAGGTTGAAGCGGAAGCGGCTCAAGCAGAAAAATCAGCGGAGAACAAATAATGTCTAAACATACCGTTTTATTTGAACTTGGCTGTGAAGAACTTCCCCCAAAAAGCTTAAAAACTTTACGTGATGCATTGCAAGCTGAAACCATCAAAGGCTTAAAAGATGCAGGCTTGGCTTTTGATTCTATCGAAGCCTATGCAGCACCGCGCCGTTTGGCATTGAAAATTATCAATGTCGATGCTGCGCAAGCAGATACGCAAAAACGCTTTGATGGTCCTGCTGTACAAGCAGCTTATGATGCCGAAGGTAAGCCAACCAAAGCACTTGAAGGCTTTATGCGTGGTCAAGGCATTACTGCGGATCAAGTTTCAACTTTCCAAGCAGGTAAAGTTGAAAAAGTTTGCTACTTAAAAGATGTCAAAGGCCAAAGTCTTGACGTTTTACTGCCACAAATTTTACAAACTGCACTGGATAATCTTCCAATTGCAAAACGTATGCGTTCTGCGGCAAGCCGTACTGAATTCGTTCGTCCTGTAAAATGGGTGGTATTACTAAAAGATAACGATGTGGTTGATGCAACAATTCAAGATCACAAAGCAGCGAATGTGACTTATGGTCATCGTTTCCATGCGCCTGAAGCGATTACTTTAGCCAATGCTGATGCTTACTTAGATGCACTTCGTGCGGCAAAAGTTGTGGCGAATTTTGAAGAGCGTCAAGCGATCATAGATCAACAAGTTAAAGCGCTTGCGGATGAAGTCAATGCGATTGCGATTGTGCCTGCGGACCTTCGTGACGAAGTAACGGCATTGGTTGAATGGCCTGTTGCGCTTCGTGCAAGCTTTGAAGAGCGTTTCCTTGCTGTGCCTCAAGAAGCGCTGATTACCACCATGCAAGACAATCAGAAGTATTTCTGTTTGGTGAATAGCGATAACAAATTACAGCCTTATTTCATCACCGTTTCAAATATTGAGTCTAAAGATCCGACTCAAATTATTGAAGGAAATGAGAAAGTTGTACGCCCTCGTTTGTCTGATGCTGAATTCTTCTTCTTACAAGACCAAAAGCAACCGCTTGCATCTCGTAAAGAAAAACTCGCCAATATGGTTTTCCAAGCACAGTTAGGTACGTTATGGAATAAATCTGAACGTATTGCTAAATTGGCTGTGGCTTTATCTGCAATCACAGGTGCAAATCCTGCCGATGCTGAAAAAGCAGCACTTCTTGCAAAGTGTGATTTAACTTCTGAATTGGTCGGTGAATTCCCTGAACTTCAAGGGATTGCGGGCACTTACTATGCACGTATTGAAGGTGAAAATGATGAAGTTGCTGAAGCTTTAGGTGAACAATATTTACCTAAGTTTGCAGGTGACGTTTTACCGCAAACCCAAACAGGTACTACGATTGCCCTTGCGGACCGTTTAGATACTTTGACTGGTATTTTCGGCATTGGTCAAGCACCGACAGGTTCGAAAGATCCGTTTGCACTACGTCGTTCTGCGATTGGTATTTTGCGTTTAGTGACTGAAAACAATCTTGATGTTTCGATTGAAGAATTGATCAAGCTTGCTTTGGCTGCTTATGGCGATGTATTGAAAGACCACGATAAAACTTTAGCGGATGCGGTTGCATTCCTTGAAGGTCGTTACCGTGCGAAATACGAAGATCAAGGCGTTGCTGTTGATGTGATCCAAGCCGTTCAAGCACTTTCTCCCAAATCACCTCTTGATTTTGATAAGCGTGTGACTGCGGTGAATTATTTCCGTAGTTTGCCTGAAGCTGCTGCTTTAGCTGCTGCGAATAAACGTGTTGCCAATATTTTAGCGAAAGAAGCTGCACCTACGGGTGAAATTATTGAATCTAAACTGGTTGAAGATGCTGAAAAAGCACTTTATGCAGAGATTCAAGCAATTCTGCCTGTGGTTCAACCGCTTTTGGCTGCAAAAGACTACACTGCTGTACTTTCTAAGTTAGCTGCGTTACGTGCGCCAATTGATGCTTTCTTTGATGGCGTTATGGTGATGGCAGATGATAGCGACTTGAAAGCAAACCGTTTACGTTTGCTGGCTCAGTTACGTGACTTGTTTACAAGTGTTGCGGATATTTCAGTGTTGCAGCACTAAGCTAAATATTTGAAATAAGAAAACCCGCTAAATGCGGGTTCTTTTATTGAAAAATTAATGTTTTGCGACTATAACTATTCTTTGAGTATCAAATTAAAAAACTCTATGGCAAAACAAATAACAACTTTAAGCATATTCCTAGCATCACCTTCTGATGTATCTAATGAAAGAAGTATTGTCAAAGAAGTAATTAATGATCTGAATCAATCCTATTTAAAGGTACTTAACTTAAATTTTGAACTTTTAAGCTGGGAAAACTCTACTTTTCCTAGTTTTGGAGAATATCCCCAAGATGTAATCAATAAACAAATTGGTGATGATTACGATATTTTCCTTGGTATTCTTTGGTCAAGATTCGGAACACCAACAAATAAGGCTGAGTCAGGAACTATAGAAGAATTTGAACGTGCAAATGCCAGAAGATTAAAGAACGAACAACTTGAGATTTGCTTTTATTTCAAAACAGATCCTATTGATCCTTATAAAATCAATTTTGAACAATTTCAAAAAATTAAAAACTTTAAAGATAGTTTACCTCAATTAGGTGGGTATTATTGGGAGTTTAATAGTCAAAATTTTATAAAAACACTAAGAGATCATCTAATAAAAATTAGTCAAAAATGGTTATTAAAACCGAACATCGTTCAATCACAAATATCTTTAAAAGAAACAGCCACTAAACAATCCAAAATAATAGAAGTCGAAGATGAAGGAATTTATGACATATTTGAAAATATGAATGAACTCTTTCAAAATGCTACAAATGCACTAAATAATTTTAGTGATTTAACCAATTCTCACAGTGCTCTAGTTAATAATTATACTAAACAACTAGATAATATCCCTGACGATTTTAAAGCACGAAAGCGAATTATTAATAATTTTAGTGAAAACTTAACAGAATATTGTGTTAAATCAAAAGAAAAGTTTAGCGACATAAAGCTAAATTTAGACCTCACAATTGGTAAATTTGAAAAATTTTATAAAATATACCCTGAAATTCATAATAATGACAATGCAATAGGTTTCCAAACAATGATCCTAGGTTTCGATCATATTATTGAATCTATACCTACAATGGGTAATGGTATTTCAGGCTTTTTAAATGCTGTTAAACAAATGCCACGGATGACTACGGAGCTTAATCGTTCAAAAAAATTAATGATTGATACTTTAGAGCCATTTTTAAATTACCTTTATAGTATCGAACAGAGCTTCGGCAGAGTAAAACTTGAAGTGCGACATAAACCACCTAATTAATTTAAAGGGTTTATGGAGTATATAAAATTGTCATACCATCATCTTAACTTTGAAGATCGTACTGCATTAATGCTTGAGTCAAGAAAAGAAGGCTTTTCAGCCAGAAAATTTGCTGAACTTATTAAAAGACATCCTAGTACGATCTATCGTGAGCTTAAAAGAAATAGCATCAATGACGTTTATCAAGCTCAATATGCTTCTGATAACACTTTTGCTAGACGTAGACGTGGTCACAGAAAACTCAAAATCGATTCAATCCTCTGGAAATTTATTGTTGAAGCGATCCGTTGTTTATGGTCTCCTCAGCAAATAGCAAAGCGTTTAAAGACATTTCCTGATTTGGATCAAACAATGAATGTAAGCCATACAACGATTTATTCAACGATACGAGCATTACCCAAGGGTGAGTTGAAAAAAGACTTATTATCCTGTCTACGTCATGAAAATAAAAAGCGAAAAGCTAACGGTGAACCTAAAAAAGATTCTATATTACAGGATATTAAAACTATTCATGAGCGCCCAGCCGAAGTTCAAGAAAGAAAAATACCGGGTCATTGGGAAGCTGATTTAATTAAAGGTAAAGACAATAAAAGTTCGATAGCAACACTTATTGAACGAAATACACGGCTCTGTATCTTGGCAACATTACCTGATGCAAAGGCAGAATCAGTGCGCAAGGCTTTAACTGAAGCTCTGAAATATTTACCTGCAGAACTGCGTAAAACGTTGACCTATGACCGTGGACGTGAGATGTCAGAACATAAAATACTCGAAGAAGATTTAGGCATAGATGTATATTTCTGTGACCCACATTCACCCTGGCAAAAAGGCACATGCGAAAATATGAATGGTTTAATTAGGCAATATTTACCTAAAGGGATTGATTTAAATCAGGCAGATCAGCATTATTTAAATCAAGTTGCCATGTCACTGAATACTCGTCCTAGAAAGGCGTTAGATTGGCTTACACCATTAGAGAAATTTGCTCAGCTTGTTGATTATCATATGGCTTTTGAAACTGTCGCACCTCATGTTTGAATTCGCCTTCATATTGTTAAAAAGAAACGGGAGTAATCTCCTAAATAATTTACCGAAATGAAATTCATCCATCATGTTAAAATATTTTAAAGAAGTACAAATGACTAAATTATATAGACTATTACTAACCATCACAGTAATCCCCCCACCGCTTGCTCAACGACACCGACCAATCCCAATGCACCTGTGGTTTAGAACAGCATAAAAATATCTCTACTGAGCCAAACACAACTTGGCATTTCTGATTAAATGAAAAGACAACTGCCTTATTGAATTTACAAATAGCGTTGAAAGAGTTAAATAATTTGTATCTAGATATATTGTTTTCATTCTTAATTCACACAATCATGTAGTTTTGTTAACCACCCAATCACGACACTACCCTAAGACACTTTTCACCAAAATTAAAATTTCCTAAATTCTATGCCTAAATCACTCTTCCTTAACCTGTATTAATTTACTCATACTTCGAGATGAATATTTGCAATAAGGCCTCAATTCCCTATACTCAACCTAACAACTCGCAACAAGAACGAACCTTATGAAATTAAAAACTGTACTTTTCGCTACTTTTGCTGCCCTTTCTATTACAGCATGTACATCTCAACCAACGATTCCACAGTTGACAGCGGGTGTATTACAAGAAGTCCAAGACATTGAAGTCTATCCAGACACAACCAATAACAAAGCAAAACTGACCAAATTTGAAGACAAATGTGTCATCGAATTTACGGGCAACCTCAAAGCAGGCAAAGTCGTAGAACAGTGGGCGTTCCGTGACTACACCCTCATCACAGGTGGTTCAGCAACCTTTGCACTCGATGGTACAAGCACAGCAACCAAATTTGAATTACACGATGCAGAAGTACAGAAAAACTTCCTCGCACTACGTAATCACTTTGCAAAAGAAGCCCTAGCGCAATGTAACTAAGCAAATCGTCATCACTGGTACAACATCAGTGATGACTACTCTCAAAAATCTATTGCATCGTGTCTTTTTACTTCAATATCAGTCTCTATATTCTTTACATTTAAAACAACGACTACGCATAAATTTACATAATTTTAATCAATTAACCGAACAACACAATTTTCAGCCCAGTGTTCATGCGCTGTTGCCGCATTGTGCGACTTTCATATCAAACGCTATTTTTGAGCTCATTTCTGTCTATGATGACTGCTGTTCTGAACTCCTCATCGGGTTCTGTCATAAGAGGTAGAAAATCAAAGATGAAAGTTTTAACAAAAACACTCACCGCTTCGGCTTTAACCACTGCACTTTTAGCCTCCACTTCCCTATTTGCAAATACCACAGCCAATACATCGGCCAATGTTCAAGTTCAAACCTCGCAGCCAAGCGTATTGCAAAACTTAAAACATGATGTCAAACATGCCGCACATGCTACAGGTGAAACGGTTGAACAAGGTGCCAACAAAACCAAAGCATTCAGCAAAGAAAAATGGCAAGACACCAAAGAATTTTCAGCTGAAAAATCTGCTGTCGTAAAAGATAAGGCTGGTGACGTTAAAGACTCTGTTGAGCATAACACCAAAAAAAGTGGTCACTATATAGCGGATAAAGCGAAACAAGGCCAACAAGCGACCAAACAAAAATGGCAGGAAACTAAGCAAGCTGTCAGTGGTCAACCCAAACGTGCTGACTTAAATGGGCAAGCTCAAGTAGAACTAGATACACCTGTTGCTAAAGCCAAAGTCGGTTCATCTGCGGATGCCGCCGTTGGCGCGAAGTAGAAGTTAAACTCCTCCAGAGTTGAGAGAGCCCACATGCTGGGCTCTTTTTTTAGCTATAGACGTTTGCACACAACGCTTATTTACAACCAAGCACATGAAATTCACACAAAGAGGCTTTATGCTAAAACGCTGATTTATGCACGATAGCCCAAGAGGTACACTGCTCTATGAACATGATGAAAACAACACTCTTCTGCACTCTTTTAATGACAACAGCAGGTGTATGGGCACAAACAGAAACCACTACTCAGCAAGCACAAAAGCCTATTACGCCTTATGGTAAAAATCCCAATATCTTTCACGTTTGGGCTTATAAAACTCAAGAAGGTGTGATTAACACGGCGGAAAAAGTCGGTACTGCAACAGAAAAAGGCATCCAAAAAATTCGCCCTTCTGCACACAAAGCCTTGGACAGCGCAAAAACTATTACCAACAACACCGCAGAACAGGCCAAAGAAACAGGACAGCAAGTCACTCAAAATGTGAATAAAAAGCTGCATGAAACCAAGCAAGTGATTACTGGTCAAACGGATCAACCCGCTCCCATTTACCAAGGCAGCTTGAGTCAA
The DNA here is from genome assembly GCF_055632855.1 of Acinetobacter sp. SW-226. NCBI lineage: Bacteria > Pseudomonadati > Pseudomonadota > Gammaproteobacteria > Moraxellales > Moraxellaceae > Acinetobacter > Acinetobacter sp. SW-226. The sequence goes on from NZ_CM145752.1 coordinate 3,309,313, forward strand.
CCTTCATCTGCACCCGTAGATGCTCCTGCGGTTCAAGCGCCTTCATTCTCATCTCCACAGCCTGTCGCACCACAAATAGTAAATGAACCTACGATTACCCAAGCACCGTCATCATTTACACCTGCTCAAACAGAAGAAGAAATTAAAGTGACTAAGCTTTAATGAAAAAAAAAGCCCATCAGTTGATGGGCTTTTTCATTGTCATCATTTGCTTTAATTCACCCGACGGATTGGCTGTCCAGCTTGAAAAGCTTGAGCATTTTCCACCAATTGCTGCACCATGCGCTGACGTGCATCGACACTGCCCCACGCGCTGTGTGGTGTAATGATTAAATTCGGCAGACCAGCCTCCAATAAAACATTACCCTGTTTAGGTGGCTCAACGGTTAGTACATCAGTAGCTGCACCCGCAATTTCCCCCTGTTTTAACGCATCGACTAAAGCTGCTTCATTGACAATTCCACCCCGTGCACAATTAATTAAAAAGGCACTTTTTTTCATTTTTTTGAAAGCTTGAGCATCAATCAGGTTAAGCGTGTCATCGGTTAATGGACAATGCAGACTGACAAAATCCGATTGCGCTAACAAGTCATCAAAGCCCACTCGTGTTGAGTCAGCATGTGGACGGTTCGGCAAATTGCCCACCAGAACCCGCATGCCGAAGGCTTCAGCGAGTTTAGCCACTGCCTGCCCCAATTCCCCATACCCTAAAATACCCAAGGTCTTACCGGAAAGTTCAATAATTGGATAATCCAGTAGGCAAAACTGCGAAGCTTTATTCCATTCGCCCTGTTGCACTGCACGGTCGTATTGCAAGCATGAGGTTGCAAGGTTGAGCATCAACATTAAAGTGTGCTGTGCCACTGCTGCCGTACCATAACCCTGACAATTACACACCACAACACCTTGTGCTTTGGCTTGCTGCAAATCAATGTTATTGCTGCCTGTAGCAGAGATTAAAATCAACTTTAACTGAGGGCATTGTTTTAAGGTGTCGGCATTCACCATCACTTTGTTGCTAATAATCACATCTGCGTCTTGCACACGCGCAACAAGCATCTCAGCATCGGTACTTGGGTAGAGGATCAGTTCATCAAAAACAGCATGCAGTGCTTGAAAGTCCAAATCATTTTTATCTAAGGATGCATAATCTAAAAATACGGCTTTCATTGCTCACGTCCTGTTGTTCTGCATAATGATAGAGCGCTTATTTAAACCAACTCAACCCCATTTTTCAATGTAAACACGGTCTTGACCACCTGAAAACAGCCACCACACACAGAAAAAAGCCCGCTATTTAACGGGCTTATTACGATGAATACGAATAGAAATACTGATCTGTTTAATCACATAAAACGTCAGGATCAACAAGAGAATCAGACCACCACCGAATGTCAGATAGGCGGGGTCTAAACTTTGTGCCAGTACGCTTTGGGATGTTGAAATAAACAATAATGTTATAAATACAGCCGACCAATGTCTTTGCATTGCTTCCACCCTATTTGATCTTTATCCGTATTCTTTAAAATATAAACAATACTTTCATATTAAACCAAATAGGACGGAAAACAAGCGCTTGGCTTTAGACCAAAGCCCTATATGAATAAATCACATGAGCACATTATAGAAACACATCTGATTCAGTATCGCTTGAGACTAAAAACTGCGCTGTTTCTGGAATATCCTCGACCAAATCAAAGCCACCATATTCATCACAGCTAAAGTTAAACTGCTTATAGCTAATCAGATAATAATCACTGTATTTTTTCATTAACAATGGATGCATTCCAGCGCTCAACTCGGCTTGTTCATGTACCAATTTCATGATCTGTCTGTCATTCATGACGATGGTATAGCGCATATCGTTATAGTAAATATGTACTAACCCATTGCCCTTGGCAAAAATCGGCAGCAGAAACTTATGATTCAGTGCAATGGCATCTGGTGCATAGCTTTCAATCTTCTGACTGATCATATTGAACACTAAACCATGTCCAAAATTATCCATCAACTGACAGCTACTTTCTTGTGGCAAATTGACCTGAATGCCCAGTTTCAGTAGATCGGTCTGGCTCACTTGTCGATTGCTGAGTAACTCACGGATAATACTTTGTTTGAGTTTGCTATCAAAAAACTGACCATCTAACTCAAGGTCATTATTTTTCAGAATGCGTCCCAAAGAAAAGCGGTGACGTGGCAACAAGTTTTCGATCACTTTCCGGTAATAAAACTTGCTGTTCTTTTTCACTTCACGAATTTTTTTATAAAAATACGGCGCATCAAACTCATGACGTAGAAAGTCATGTAGCAAATCTGAACTGGCTAAAACGGCAATCGCATCATGCCCTGTAAAAGGTAAGTTCAGGGTTTTCAGATTCGGCACGACCGTTTGTAATTTTTCATAGTGCGCACGGTCTTCAGGGCAGTAAGGGTCATAAATAACGATGTATTCACACTCTGCCGAGACATCCTTCGGCTGTACCTGCATGTCATGGTTCAGCTCAGGCTGATAGAACATGTTATAGCGGTTATCCGTCACCTGTTCAGGGTCGATCGAATACTGCGGCACCAAGGCCACCACACGCTTAAATCCAAGCAGCTTTGAGTATTTAATCGCGGCATAGCCCCCCATTGACCCTGCATAGGCAATACGGGTTTGAAAGGGCGCAATCCAAGCGCGAATCGCGTCCAACATGGCCAACATCGAAGACTCTGGAAACCATGACTTTTGTTTGGGCATAATGCCAACCACATTGAAGCCAAACTTCGCCAGCGACTTTTCTGCATTGATCGACGTTCCCTTGGCACGGGTAATCAGGTCGCCAAAAGAGAAAATAAGTTCGTCCGATGAACCCTGTAAAAAAATGACACGAATCTGTTCATCTTCAAAAATAATTTGTTTCGCCATGTCCATGCTGAGAGATTTCATTCCTATAAAGTGAGGTCATGTTCGTTCCATACAGCATAAGCGATTTCATCGAACCAAATGTGTTATTTTATAGATGCAGAGCAGATAAAAAAGCGCAAAATATGACACAATTACTCCATCCTTCGGCGCAACACGGGTTTAGCGCGGCTGCTGAACTTTATCAACAAGTGCGTCCAAGTTATCCACAAGAGATCCATGCATGGCTCACCGAGCAACTGCATTTAAACACAGATTCACATGTGATTGATCTTGCCTCGGGTACAGGTAAGTTTCTGCCTTATCTTATTCCACATAGTGGACAACTCACTGCCATCGAACCTGTCACCGAAATGTTGGCTCAGCTCAAACTGGCTTATCCACAGGTGGAAACTTTACAAGCCTTTAGTGACCATATTCCCTTGCCTTCGCAAAGCATTGATGCAGTTTTATCTGCGCAGGCCTTCCACTGGTTTGCCAACATGGACAGTTTAAACGAAATCCATCGTGTCCTAAAACTGCAAGGGCATTTGGGCTTGGTCTGGAATCAACGTGATACTCAAGTCAACTGGGTCAATGCTCTGGCAGAACGACTTGCTCCTTTAGAAGGAGATACCCCACGTTATCATAGCGGGCTATGGCAAAAAGTTTTTGAACATCAACCCTTATTTCAGCTTAAAAGCTTGCATCAGTTTGCACAGCAGCAAACAGGTACAGTGGAGCAAGTCGTGTCAAAACGTCTCCTTTCGACCAGTTTTATTGCCGCAATGCCTACGGAGCAACAACAGGATTTAAAACATCAGTTTGAACAAATTGTGCTGCAGTACACGGGCAAACAGCCACAGGACGAAATCAGTTTTCCTTACATCACCTATGCCTATCACTTTCAAAAAATAGCAGAATAATAGGACACCGACATGAACCCAAATACCCTTTCATTGAAACAGGCTCTACTGCCGCTTGTTTTAGGTGGCAGTTTAATCCTGACAGGTTGTAACAAGGCCGATGAACGTGCTGAGCAAGACACGCTTTCGAGCGATGATAAAGTTCTGCAAGAACTCAGCTCCGAACCCGTTAAAAACTTTGCTCAAACAGCTGATGATCCACACGATATTACGCTCTTGGTCGACTATGACCAACGCTTTAGCAGCATGAGTGACGAAATGGAAGATGAGCTCATCAAAATGCGCGAAGCAGGTACACTGACAGATGAGTTTGCAAAAACACGTAAACAAGACAACATTCAGTCAGCGCTGAATATGCTGAAAGAGCTGGATTTGAAAACAGAGCAAGGACGCTACATTCAAACGTTGATGTACCAATATTGGGACAACCAAGCCAAAATTATCCAGAATAAAAATGCTACGCCAGAGCAGAACGTGAAAGGTCTTGGTGAACTTATTCATGCTCAAGAACAGCTTGAGCACTGGCAGTCGCAATACTCTAAGCAAAAAGATACAACAGCTACAGGCTACTAAGTGACAAAAAAAGGGATCATACGATCCCCTGAATTCAAGTAATGAACTACGGGCGCTCTGCATATTGTGGTAATGCATCACAAATGTTGTCCCACTCAGCTTGAGATGCCACAAAAATATGTTGCGTCGGCTTTTGCGCTAAAGGGGTATCTAAAGTGCCAATACGCAAACGGTAAAAGTCAGGAGTGTCGGCCTTAATACTGATAATCGGTGAACCACAGTTGCCACAGAAACAGCGCTCTGTGCCTGCACTCGATGCATATTTTTTCACAACATCCTGACCAGACGTCAGTTTGAAATCCGCCTTAGCAATCGGTGCATTGGTTGCATAGGCGGTTCCATTGGCCTTGCGACATTTTTGACAATGGCATTGGACAATATCGCCAATCGGCCCATCAATTTGATAAGTTACTGCACCGCATAGGCAACTGCCCACATACTGCTGAAGATCTGACATCATGATGCTCCTTGAATTTTTTATTCAAATTAGCACAGCTGATTTTCAGTTGCATTGCTTATGGCGATTTTTTTGCCACATTCAAATACTGCAAAACCCCATTACCCGCGGCACGTCCAGTTGCAAAACATGCAGTGAGTAAGTAGCCCCCTGTGGGTGCATCCCAGTCCAACATTTCCCCACATAAAAAAACGGCGGGATTAGATTTTAATTGCAACTGCGAACTCAGCACTTCACGGCGCACACCACCTGCACAACTAATCGCTTCTTCAATCGGACGAAAACCTGTTAAAGGAATCTGGAGTTGCTTGATCTGCTGAGCCAGTTGCTCAGGGTGATTCCAGTGTTCTTTTGCAACCAACTCTCGTACTAAATTTGCCTTGGCTGCATCTAAACCAGCTTTACGCCAAACATTACTTAACGACTGTTTTTTCGTGGGTTTCAACCGTACAGCCAATTCGTGAACCGTGACATCAGGCAGCAAATCGAGCTTCAAAATTAAAGACTGTTGTTGCTTCTGCTGTGCGCGAAGCGCTCGTCCTTGCTTATAGACCAAACCACTTTCTAGACCGTAATGGGTGATCACGATATCGCCCATACTTTTTTCTGTATCACCCACCCATGCTGCGATACGTTTCAGGGGTTGACCGAAAACGGGTTGCATGTAGCTTGACCATTCATGTTCTACCCCAGCATTACTGGCTTGAAAAGGTTCAATTTCATCGCCATCCAACCAATCTTGCCATGCACCATCACTACCGAGCTGAGACCATGACACTGCTCCACAGGCCAAGACAATGGCATCATAGCTCTGGCTATGTACTTGATCACTGACCAAAGACTTGATTTCAAGCGTATGCTCTTTGAGGCTGAGGCATTGATGACGATAATGAAACTTGATGCCTAATCCAACCAAGCGTTTCAACCATGCACGTAATAAAGGCGCGGCTTTCATTTCAATCGGGAAAATACGCCCAGACGTTCCAACATAGGACTCAATGCCTAAACCTTTCATCCATGCTTGAATCCATGCGGCATCCCACTCACGAATCCAAGGCGCCAACCATTCGGCTTGATCATAACGACCGATAAACTGCTCCACAGGTTCTGCATGAGAGATATTCAGTCCTGTTTTACCCGCCATCAGGAACTTACGTGCAGCTGATGGTTTTTGTTCAAATACATCGACCTGAACATCATATTGGCTCAACACCTCTGCCGCCATCAAACCTGCTGGGCCCGCCCCAATAATTGCAATACGCTTTGGCATGGTTTATTCAGCTTGATCTGAAGATTGCGCCTGTGGGTTCAGACCTTGCAAAGCCTGAAACACGTCAAAACGTGTGCAATACCCTTCAGGTTTGGTGATGATCAACTGTTGGCAGAGCTCGCCTCGTTCTAAATATTTAATTTCAAAATGCGTACGTGCAGAATGATCCGCAATGCGCTCTTTCACAAACGGTAATTTCCATACCTCAATCAACTGTTGCTGTGCTTCTTCGATATATTCTGGAATATTGCTGGCTAGAGTGATTTGTCCACCCACTTGTAAACGTGAAATCAGAAATTCAAAAAATGGCATATTCAACCAGCGCTGCGCAGGATTATGCGGTTCAGGATTCGGATAAAGAATAAAGAACTGCTCAACTTGCTGTGGCTGCAAAGCATGCACCACCCACGGCAGAGCATCGGCATGTACCAGTTGTAAATTCTGCTGACCTTCCAAGCCATGTTGTTTCTGCATCGCTACAAACTTTTCACGGGTTCGCTCAACCGCAATCAGCTTTTTCTCAGGGTGATTGGCCGTAAACAATAAGGCATGTTTACCCTTGCCCGCCCCAATTTCCACACAAATAGGATCACGGCTGATCATTTTGAAATCACGAGGGGCTTGCATACGCTGGGCTTGAAATTGACGAATTGGCATAATCAGATCAAACTAAGAAAAAACCGCATCAGTCTAACAACTGCCAACGTTTTTGCCTATTTCAATCCGAAAATTTTATCTGGAGCACATCATGCCACATACGTTTCCATGCCCGCGCTGTGGTGAAATGAGCCAATGGGAAGACAACGCCTTTCGTCCTTTTTGTTCAGAGCGTTGTAAGCTAATTGACTTAGGCGCATGGGCAAACGATGAATATCGTCTCCCAACACAAGATGCTCCACAGGCCGATAATTCTGAAGAATAATCTGCCTTATTTCATGATATTTTTCATATTTTGATGAGAATTGTTCACCATTTAATTGATCAACATTTATTCAAAAACAATATTCTTCATCTATAATCCTCCTTAGGTTTTTTACTCACTCACATTTGAATAAATCATAAAAATAAACCTTATAGGAGGAGGAAAAGATGAATCTACTCAGTAAAATTATTGTGATTATTGCGTCTTTACTTTCGGTCAGTAGCTTGATGTTTGGCATCTATATACAAGATCTGCTGATCCTTTCGGTTGGACTCTTATTCGCCTTATTCTCCATCGTGTTTGCTCTCGAAACTCAACACATTTTGAATAATCCATTTCGAAAATAAAAAAGTCAGCACCAGCTGACTTTTTTATTTTCAACTAAACAGCGAAACACTTAGCCTGCTTTTCCTGCCACAAAAGGGTTATGTTGTTTTTCAAAGCCGATGGTACTGATTGGGCCATGTCCTGAAATAAACTGTGTCTCATCAGGTAAGCTAAAGCATTCGCGCTGAATAGAGTCAATCAACTGCTGATGATTACCACGCGGAAAGTCGGTACGACCTATTGAGCCTTTAAACAACACATCGCCTGTCCACAGTAATCCATAGTTTTTGTTATAAAACATCACATGACCAGGAGTATGCCCAGGGGCAAAACGCACTTCAAACTCTTCATTTCCCAGTTTAAGAACTTCCCCGCCTTCAAGCCATGTCGTGACATCTACCTTTTCTGGAATAGGAAAACCATAACGCTGCGAAACTTCTTGGATCATATCCAACCAAAAAGCATCTTCTTTATGCGGGCCAATCACAGGGACATCCCACAGTTTTTTTAATGCCCCGACTGCTCCAGCATGATCTAAATGTCCATGCGTCAACCACAGCGCTTTTACTGTCAGACCCAACGCTTCGATTTCAGCTTTAAGTTTCTCAGGCTCTCCACCTGCATCAATTAAAATTGCTTCTTTACTGTCACTGTCCCAAACAATCGAACAGTTCTGCTGAAATGCCGTTACAGGCACAATTTTAACTTGCAACATAGCGTGTCAACCTCAATTCGTTTTGCTGGCTAATGTCTGTTTTAAGGCATCAAGATTAGCTTGAACCAAAGTATTGAGCAATTGCAAATGATCTCCGCGGCTGTTCAAGGCTGGAATATATTGATACCGTTCTCCACCGTGAGACAAAAACAATTCAGCATTCTGAATCGCCAATTCCTCTAAAGTTTCTAAGCAATCCGCTGAAAACGCAGGGCTCATAATTTGTACCGACTTCACTCCTTGCTCTGCCCATTCGGTCAGTAAGGCATCGGTATATGGTTTTACCCATTCTTGCTTGCCAAAGCGGGATTGGAAACTGATGGCCCATTCATTCTCTGCCAGTCCCAACTCTTCTGCCACCAACCGCCCTGTGATGCGGCAACGGTCGGCGTAGGGATCGCCTTTATCGGCATAAGGCTGTGGAATACCATGAAAAGACATTAACAGCTTTTCAGCCCCCCCATGTTCAGTACGGAAATCGCGCACACTTTGCGCCAAAGCCTGAATGTATAAAGGGTGCTGATAATAATCGCGAATAATACTCAACCCCGGCAAATTGCGTTGTTTGGGAATCCACTTCGCGAAAGCATCATATAAAGGCGCGCTAGATGTTGCAGAATACTGCGGAAACAAAGGAAAAAGCACAATATGATCTTGAGGCTTTTGACTCAACTCAGCAAGCAAAGGCTGAATACCAGGATTGCCATAGGTCATTGCAGGGATGATATTCAATTCAAATTCGGGATTATCCACAAGAAGTTGCTGTTCTAATGCAGTAACTTGGGTTAGCAAAATCTCTCGCATTGGCGAGTCATTACCCCACACCATTTCATAAGCATGGGCAACACGCTTCGGACGAAACGGCAAAATAAATAAACGAAGAATAATCTGCCAAAGCGGTTTGGGAATTTCAATCACACGCGAATCAGATAAGAACTGATCTAAAAAGCGACGCACTGCGGAAGCCGTCGGTGCATCTGGCGTCCCCAAATTTGCCAAAATAACAGTCACTTTTGCTTTTGCTGCAGTAGACATTCAGCCCTCGTTGCTCGTTTTTGAATGTCCCTACTGTAACAGTTTTCCTTTCATTTTCTAAATGGATAACTACGAAGACTGAAATTGGAAAGCCCGATCATTTTCCAATAAATTACTCTCCAAAAGCTTACTGGCTTTTGGGGTCAACTGCCAAAGCATACGTTGGCGATCGTCGCGACCCGACTGAATGATCCAATCATTTTGACGCATTTGCATTTTAATACTATGTAAGGCACGAATATTAATTTGTGAACGAGCAACCGCATGCGCACGTGGCATTTCTTGCCGTGCATCATTTAAACCCGTTTCATTTAAATATTCATTCATGCGTTTTGAAAAATACTCTTCAGGCGTTGGATGAATAAATGTCGAACCCAGAACCGAGAGTAACTGTGCCCAGGTCATCTGCTTTTGAATTTTCAGTTCCTTAAAGTTTCCATCCTGATAAGCATGCATCCGATAATCAAATACAAAAAACTCATGCATAGCTACTTTCGGCAATGTCAGGAATGGATCGACTTCGCGTTTACCTGCTTCGGTTTCTAACTGCATCACCTTCGCTTTGAGCTTATCTATCTCGTCATGCAATACTTGGGTATTCTGCGGACGAACCCAGCCCGATACAGGATAACGCTCCAACATCTGGGTCATATTCAAACGAACAGCCATCTCCAAATCACGCATCGTTCTATACGTAAAAACCTGATCAACTTCCTGTTGCAGTAGTTTTCTAAAATCTTTGAATTTTTCACGTAACTCAGGCTTGTCATCATGCAAATTAGGATCACGTGCATCTGGATCATCATGCATAAAGACAATAATCGGCTTTTGTTTGGTCACTGCATAAATGTATTCGAGATGCATATAGCCCACACCCGATACAGACTGCTCACCGTACTTGCTTCCAAGCAACAAAATGACATAGTCACAGTCATCAATCTGACGGCGTGCAAAAGCCGTTGAAAGTGGTGTCCGTTGTTCTAATCCCCAAGAAAAAAAACCCATGCCTACTAAAGTCTGGGCCAAAATCATCCGTTCTGGTTGCATTTCACTTCCAGAGGTCGTAATAAAAACTTGATAACGCTTATCGAGCATCGGTTATCCTCATTATTTTTCGCAGTATCCCATCCCCCAATTTTAACTAGATGGATACAGCGACTAACTCAAGCATGTTAGGTTTCAATTTTTTGACTATATATCAAAATACTAGACTCATTTTTATAAAAATCAATCCGATATATTCGAAATTGTCCAATTTAATTCTGGTTCAAGCAGAAGTTCTAAGATGGGTCTTAAACTTTCTGCGTTATTTCCACTGACAAAACATTCGATTCGAACATCATCACCATGATTTTGTTCAAATAATAACTCATTTTTGATTAAAATACGGGCTGTTTGTCGTGCAACTGCCTGCCCAGAGTCAATTAATGTCAGTTTCTGACCAAAAATAGATTGTATCGCTATTTTCAAAAAAGGGTAATGGGTACAGCCTAAAACTAAGTAATCTGCGCCTTGATCGACAACAGGTTGTAAAATATCTTTTAAAATGGCTAAACATGCCACACTCATCTGTGCGCCACTCTCAACAAAAGGCACTAAATCTAAACAAGTCACAGGAATTACGCTAACGCCCGAAGGTTGCGCAAATTTTTCGACGACGTCTTTGATGAGCTGTCCACGAAAAGTCGCAGGAGTGGCCAGTACAGCCACGGTTTTAGATTTACTTTGTAGTACCGCAGGCTTCAAGGCAGGAACAAGGCCAATAATCGGAAAGCTATCGCCATAATGTTCACGTAAATAATCCAAACTAAAGGCTGAAGCGGTATTACATGCTACAACGGCAACTTTACAGCCTTGGCGGTACAACCATTCAATAGCATGTGCAGACAGCTCTCGAATATTTTGGTCATCACGTGGACCATAAGGCACGTGTGCAGTATCGGCAAAATAAATAAAGCGTTCATTCGGCAAATGCTTGGCAATTTCTTGAGCGATGGATAAGCCACCTATTCCCGAATCAAATATCCCGATTGGCGCATCGGCTGTCGCTTTTGGCATGGGGTTGATCAGGGGAAATAAGGGCTGAATGGCACTCATGAGGACTCGTTGCAGTATAAAGTTAAAAGATCAATCAAGCTTAAACCTCAGGTGCCTAATTGCAATAGCAAATCACCACTTTGTAAGCACAGTTTAGCCTGTCCATCTGCATCGTCGCTTAGCTCACCCATTTCCACCAAATGAAAAAAAGCAGCACGCTGAATCAATGCATTAATCCCAAAGCGAACATGCACATAAGGACGTAGCTCCCCTTGGAAGGCACGCATAAAAATGGGATGGGCTTCATCAACAATCACTACATCATGTGTGGTCGTGGTCAGTTGTAGGTAGATTTTTCCTGCAATTTCGACTTGATCGACCTGATTGACAAATAAAGGCTCATCTTCAACCTCGATTTCAATCTGCTCGACAGGGGTTTTAAGATAAAACTTATCTTCTTCTTTCCAAAGTACCGTTGCAAATAGCTCAATCATGGCTGGGCGTTTGATCAATTGACCTTCGTGCCACCATTCTCCATTGGCCAAAACCTTCAAATCCATTGCGCCACAATGCTTTGGGTGCCATTGATCTAAAGGGGGGATTGACCTTTTGTGACCGGACTGTCCATCTTTTATGTATTGTGCAATATCAGTTAAGTTTTTATTATCAGCAATAGCTACTTTTTTCGTCGGATTTGCTGAGTTGTGCTGCTTATCCATAAAATTCATGCCTGTCTGACGGAAAAATAATATGATTCAGCCAATTGGCTAGAACTCGGTTTAAACCTATACTAGCTCACAATAAAAAGACACGATGATAAATTTTGTGTCTGGGAACTAAGAACACTCATGGCAGCACCGTTCTTTGAGTCAAAACGGTTGCCACCTTTAACCATATGAGGAGTCCTACATGGAACACATCGAACGTGAATCGATGGAGTTTGACGTAGTCATCGTTGGCGCAGGCCCTGCTGGCCTTTCTGCTGCGATTAAAATTCGTCAACTTGCAATTGAAAACAACCTTAATGATCTGTCCGTTTGTGTCGTAGAAAAAGGCTCTGAAGTTGGTGCGCATATCCTTTCAGGTGCTGTGCTCGAACCGCGTGCGATCAATGAGTTGTTCCCAAACTGGAAAGAAGAAGGCGCGCCTTTAAATGTTCCAGTAACTGAAGATAAAACCTATTTCTTAATGTCTGCTGAAAAGTCACAAGAAGCGCCGCACTGGATGGTTCCTAAAACCATGCACAATGATGGCAACTATGTGATTTCACTTGGTAACGTGGTGCGTTGGTTAGGCCAAAAAGCTGAGGAATTAGAAGTTTCTATTTTCCCAGGTTTTGCTGCATCTGAAATTCTTTATCATGCTGATGGTACGGTTAAAGGCATCCAAACCGGTGATATGGGGATTGGTAAAGATGGTGAACCAACGCATAACTTTACCCCGGGCTATGAACTACATGCCAAATACACGATTTTTGCGGAAGGCTGTCGTGGTCATTTAGGTAAGCGTCTGATTGCCAAGTTTGATCTCGATAAAGATGCAGACCCTCAACACTATGGTATCGGCATCAAAGAGCTGTGGGAAATTGACCCTGCGAAACACAAGCCAGGTTTGGTGATGCACGGGGCAGGTTGGCCTCTAGCTGAAACAGGTTCTTCTGGTGGTTGGTGGTTATATCACGCTGAAAACAACCAAGTTACTTTGGGTATGATCGTGGACTTATCTTACGAAAACCCACACATGTATCCATTTGCAGAAATGCAACGCTGGAAAACGCATCCACTGATTAAGCAGTATCTTGAAGGTGGTAAGCGTATTTCTTATGGCGCACGTGCTGTAGTGAAAGGCGGTTTCAACTCACTGCCGAAGTTTAGCTTCCCTGGTGGTTCTTTAATTGGTGATGATGCAGGCTTCCTAAACTTCGCTAAAATTAAAGGCTCTCACACGGCTATGAAGTCTGGCATGTTGTGCGGCGAAGCGGTATTCGAAGCGATTCAAGCAGGCGTTGAAAAAGGTGGTGATCTTGCCATTGCACGTGTGCTTGAAGGTGAAGACTTCTTTGCAAAAGAGTTAACCGCTTATACAGACAAGTTCAACAATAGCTGGTTAAAAGAAGAGTTATATCGTTCTCGTAACTTTGGCCCAGCAATGCACAAATTTGGTACGTTCGGTGGTGGTGCATTTAACTTCATCGACCAGAACGTGTTTAAAGTCCCGTTTACATTGCATGACTTAGTGCCTGACTTCAGTACACTGAAAACTGTAGATACGGCAACATTTAAGCCGAACTATCCAAAACCAGATGGTAAGCTGACTTTTGACCGTTTATCTTCAGTATTTGTATCGAATACGGTGCATGAAGAAAATCAGCCAGCACACTTGAAACTGACTGATGCTTCTATTCCTGTAAATGTAAACTTACCAAAATGGGACGAGCCAGCTCAGCGCTACTGCCCTGCTGGTGTTTATGAAATTATGGAAGAGAATGATGGTTCGAAGCGTTTCCAAATTAACGCGGCTAACTGTGTGCACTGTAAAACGTGTGATATTAAAGATCCGTCTCAGAACATTACTTGGGTGACTCCTGAGGGTGGTGGTGGTCCGAATTACCCTAATATGTAATTCCTTGCGACACGGCAAAGCGGTTACTTTGCTAACCGTGTCTCATACCCGAACATGTAATGTTAGAAAAGACTTACGCTGAGGCATATTTCCGCACAGGTGATCTCTTTTAGATTAAAAAAATCCCTTCAGCACTGAAGGGATTTTTTTACTTAATAGGCATCTGACTTTCTGCTAAAAACCATCACCGTTGGCCCTATCGCAGTATGCCCAACTCCATGATCTTGATAAATTTCAATCCGATAATTATCACACTGATAGACATATTTATTTTCAACTTGTTTCCAGCCGTTTTGCGCCACCTGAAATCTTTTTAAGACTCGACTTTTAAAAACATCTAAATCGGTTTCATACGTCGCAAGTGGCCCATCTAAAAAATTTAAACTGTATGAAACAATCATTTTAGAATGTGGATCATAACGAATATGCTGAACCCAGCTCACACCTGCTTTTTTAATTGGTGTATCCACACCTTGTGCAAATTCAAACTGATAATTATCGCCCCCTAAAATAACCGTTTTTGCGGTGGGATGGTTCTGTTGAAATTCACGAATATGCTGTCCAATTTTTAAACCTGCAACATTCATCGTTCTTACAGGAACTTCACAAGATTTTGCCCAAGAAACTGAACAAAATAATGCAAAAAGATGAGCCCATAAGAATACAGTTACTTTTTTCATTCTGATTTGCTTGGATGAACGTTATTTCTTTTTCTCTACTCAAGCTCATTTTAAAAGACCAAGACAAATCTCCTAACCTTTTTTAACCAAATAATGAAACTCCTTATTGCCATTTTCATCTAAACGTTCTTCTTGTAATAACAATTCATGCCCAAGATGCATACAAAATTTAGGAATATCCCAAGAAGTTGAATTGTCCGTTGCAAACACCTCAACCACATCTCCCGATTTAGACTTGCGAATGGCTTGATGCAGCATCATCACAGGTTCAGGACAACGTAAACCACGGGTGTTTAATTGAATGCTTGGGCTTCGTTCCAAATCAGACATATTCAAACTCAAAAATTTAAAAACCTGCCAATTTTAACACAACTCACCTTTCTACATTTCAATTCAATCACCCTTCGACGGCTCAAGTCTGCTATTTCAAAACATTTGATCTGATCATTCACTCAATCCTTGCTTAATTACAATAGACAACTGTGTTTTCTACGGTATGATAAAATTAAGTTTTTTAGATATTAAGCGTCTTTAGGAAAGATCATGCACGAGGAATCAGGCCCGTCGTGGGGAATGCGTGGCTTACGCAAATGGTTAGGTACCGCGCCAGAAACTCGCGATGAACTGTTAAAGTTAGTTCAAGATTCACGTCGTTTTTTAGAACCCGACACTGTTGCGATGTTAGAAGGCGTATTAGACCTTCCAGCAACCAAAGTCCGCGAGGTCATGACACCGCGTACATCCATGATCAGCCTACAAGAAGATGATGAGTTACTCGACATTTTACATACTTTGGTTGAGTCAGCACATTCACGTTTCCCAGTCTTTTCATCAGATCAACCTGACAATGTCGTCGGCATTTTGTTAGCGAAAGACTTATTGCCTTTCTTGACTGAACCCAACAATAAAGTGGATATACGTGCGCTAATGCGCCAGCCTTTATTTGTGCCTGAAAGCGCACGTTCAGACCAAGTGCTTCGCATGTTGAAAAATACCCAAACGCATATTGCAGTGGTGATTGACGAATACGGTACAACCTCAGGTTTGGTAACGCTAGAAGACATTTTGGAAGAAATTGTCGGTGAAATTGAAGATGAGCACGACAAAATTGATGAAGAAGCGGAATATATTATTCCTGACAATGACCCAACCACGGCAAATACTTGGCTAGTTCAGGCACTTACACCAATCGAACACTTTAACAATCTTTTAGATGCAGACTTTTCTGATGATGAGGTTGAAACTGTGGGCGGTTTATTGCTTCAAGAAATTGGTTTAGTGAGTGATTTACAAGGTCAGGTGATTGATCTTGGAAATTGGGAATTTACCATTGTAGAAGCAGATGCACGTTCTATTCATCTGATTCGAGCCGTTCGTAAATGAGAGCTTACTTTGACAAACTGTTAACCCCTACTTCACAACAAAAACAGTTACCTTTAATTTATCCGCTTTTAATTGCCTTATTTTCTGGTGCTATTTTTAGTTTTGCACTGGCTCCGTATTACTATTGGTGGTTGGCAATTCTATCCCCAGCACTGCTCTATGCGACTTTACGCAAACGCAGTGCAAAGCAGGCCTTTGGCATTGGTTGGGCCTATGGTTTTGGCCTATGGTTCGTGGGCGCTTTTTGGCTCTATACTTCCATTCATGTCTATGGCGATACCAATAGTGCCTTAAGTGTCGGCATGATCGGGATTATGGCCTTGGTCATGGGCTTATTCACGGCTGTCCAAAGCTTTATTTACCGCCGTTTTTTCCCTGAAACGCCACTGACCTTCGCCCCGCTTTGGGTGCTTTTTGAATGGGCAAAAACGTGGGTCTTCACAGGCTTCCCATGGCTGTTTGCAGGCTATGCCTTTACCGAACGTTTACTGGATGGGTATGCGCCATTATTTGGTATCTTCGGGGTGTCGTTTGTGGTCTTGGTTTTGGCCTGTGCACTGGTCGAAGTTTTAAACCGCCGCATCTTCTGGGTCATTCCTTCTGCCTTATTGGTACTTGGTGCATGGGGTGCATCAAAAATTGAATTCGTCTCCGCAAAAAATACGCCACCACTATCGGTTTCTTTAATTCAGGGCAATATCCCGCAAGACTTAAAATGGCTCACTGAATATCAATTGAAAACACTCGGAATCTATGCCGATTTGACTAAAACAGAATGGGGACGTGACCTCATTGTTTGGCCTGAATCCTCTATTCCGATGTTCCAAAGTGATATCGAACCCTTTTTAGCTGCGATGACTGCGCAAGCCAAGAAAAGCAACACCGCGTGGGTCACGGGTATTCCGTATTGGGATATTTCAGGCTCTGAAGCGGCAGGTCGCCCCCTATACTACAACAGCATTATGGCCAATGGTGCTGAAGCTGAAGGCCTCTATAAAAAGCAACGTTTGGTGCCTTTTGGTGAATATATTCCGCTATCTGGTTTACTGAAATGGGTCTTGCCAGCTATGCAAAATGATCCGTCGATGAGTGGTTTCTCACGTGGCGAGCAACAGCAAAAACCGCTGTCTATTCATCAACAACATTTAGGTGCTGCGATTTGTTATGAAGTGGCTTATCCGAACTTGACGCGTCGCAATGCCAGCCAAAGTGATTTCTTGGTGACGGTTTCCAATGATGCATGGTTTACGGGAACCGCAGGCCCTTTACAACATTTACAGATGGTGCAGATGCGCGCCAAAGAAAATGGACGCTGGTTTATCCGTGCCACCAATACAGGTGTGACGGCATTTATTGACCATCAGGGACATATCGTAAAGCGTGCGCCGCAAGATGTGGCAACCGTGCTTCGCGGCGAACTACCTGCTATGCAAGGTCAAACCTTATATACCCGTTTAAGTGACTGGCCAATTTTAGGTTTTTCAGTCTTTTTACTGATCTTGGGTTGGATCTATCGTCCACGTAAAGTCGATGTATCGTTTAAGTCTCGTCGATAATTCCTATTATTAGATCAGACTTTTCCAAGGAAAACTCAAGCTGCGCTTGGGTTTTCCTTTTTCAGCTACAGTAACTTGGTACCTACTGGAACATCTGTATCAGGCACACACAGCACCACGCCTGCATCTGAATCATGAAAGCCTGTCACTAAGCACTCAGATTGGATAGGACCAATTTGTTTCTTCGGAAAGTTAACCACTGCCACCACCAATTTACCCAATAACAGTTCAGGTTGATAACGCTCAGTAATCTGTGCACTCGATTTCTTAATGCCAATCTCATGACCAAAGTCGACATGTAAAATATAAGCAGGCTGACGTGCTTGCTCAAAGACTTCGGCCTGAATAATACGTCCGACTCGGAGCTCGACTTTTAAAAAATCTGCCCAATCAATCTGTTCCATATTTCACTCTATCTTTATATTTTTTACAGTATAGAGAGCGAACACTAGGATCATATACGACGAAACAGACAAGCAATCCTATCTTTCTGCCATTCTTCATGACGCAATAAAAAACCGAGCGTATATGCTCGGCTTTTTTATCACAACGATGCATGTCAGTATTAAATTTGACTGACCAAATAGGACACCATACCGGCTAAAAAGAGCATCGGGGTATAACGATAAACCATAACCACTTTTTGTTCTAATGCTGTAATCTGTACTTGATCGAGTGTGAGTACGGTTGCTTTTAAAGCGGACCAAAAGCTCAAAACTGCCCATGTGCTGAACAGACTGATTGCAAAGAAGCCTACCATAATTTGACTACTGCCTTCAGTCGATTGCCAGAGACTTAAAACACCTTGAGCAACAGGAAGCATACTCAAAATCAAAAGAACAGATTTGAGCATCGACCAATGGAATTGGCTAACGTCATCCAACAAGGTTAATGCTTTCATTCTATTCTCCTCAGGCAAATCAGTTGCCATTAAGAACATTATGCAAGGATTTAAATAAATAAAAAGCCTATTTTTATCCATAATTTACATTATTTGTAATCAACAAATATGGGAATAATTCTTATTATAAATCTCAACCATTCTTATTATATTTAATATTTTAAAATCAAAATCTTAGACATTAATTTTAAATTAAGATGTATTATCATTACAGTGTCTATTGGCATAAGCTATGCACTGTAATGATATATTCAATTAAAGCCAATATATAATAATTCTCAATTAAGGTTGATACTGAATATCAGCATTGGTTTCTTCACCACCTTGTTGTCCATCCGCACCAAAAGAATATAAATCAAATGGTCGTCCATCGCTCCCAGGTGCAACATATTGAATGTCATTGTCCCAACTATCTTTGGGATATCCACCTTTCACATAACCGCCTGGCAACCAATTTTTTGCAGACTCAGGCTTATTCACCAAAGCGTCAAGTCCACCCTCTTGCATCGAAGGGTATTTACCATTGTCCAATTTATATTGATCCAATGCCGCAGCAACCCCTTTAAGCGTAATAACGGTGGTATCCACTTTGGCTTTTTCACCGCGTCCCATCACATTGGGAACAATTAAGGCTGCCAACACACCTAAAATAACAATCACCACCATAACTTCAATTAAAGTAAAACCTGAAGCTTGGCGTCTATAGATTTTTGATTGCATGTGAATTTTCTCTTCCATCTTATATTTTTAAAATTAAATCATATTGTTCATGTTGACGATCGGTAGCATCACGGCAATCACAATCACCAAGACAATGCTTGCCATCAAAACCAACATCAGTGGCTCAAGTAAAGCCAGCAAGGTCGATATCAGCGTTGTCACTTCTCGGTCTTGCATGGTCGATGCGCGCTCTAACATCCGATCCAATTCACCCGAGGTTTCACCACTTTTAATCATTTGTACCATCATCGGTGGGAAATAACCACTACGCTCCAACTGGGTCGCAAGGTTTCCACCTTCGGTCACTTTTTCTGCGGCATGATTGACCGCATCGCGGATCACCCAGTTATTACTCACCGCCGCGCCAATTTTTAATGCATCCACCAAGGGTACACCTGACTGGGTCAAAATTGATAAAGTACTAGCAAAGCGTGCGGCATTTATACCACGTGAAAGTTTACCAAATAATGGCAGTTTGAGCGTTAAACGATCAAAGGCATAATGCCCTGCTGTAGTTCTTAAAAATCGCAATAATAAGCCGATGCCCAGTACACTGCCCACCAATAGAAACGGCCATGCCACGCGAATAAAATCACTGGCTTTCATCAAAGCCACAGTAATCCATGGTAAGGCATCTTTGCTTTGGTCAAAGGTTTTGACAATGTCTGGCACCACATAAGTCATGAGTCCCATCACAATGGCAAAAGACATCAGCATTAAAATAATCGGGTAAATCATCGCGCCTTGGATTTTCTTTTGCATCGCAAAGCGGTTTTCAGTGTAGTCTGCCAACTGATCTAAAATTAAGTCCAAATGTCCTGAACGCTCGCCAGCGGCAATCGTGGCAATGTACAACTCTGGAAAACGCCCCGACTGCTGTAAACCTTGTGCTAATGAATGACCTTCCAATACTTTAGAACGGACTGACATCAACAAGTTTTGTACGTGTGCTTTTTCTGACTGCTTTCCGACCGCACGAATGGCTTCTTCCAAAGGAATGGCCGCAGCGACAAGGACAGAAAGTTGACGTGTCAATAAAGCCAAATCATAAGCGGTAATTTGTTTTTGAAACCATGTTTTGCTGCTGTGCTTATCTTTTTGTTCAACAGGATCAACCGAGACTGGAATCAGCGCTTTATCACGAAGTTGTTGCCGAATTTGACGCGCTGAATCCCCTTCGAGCACGCCTTTTTGCTGCTTTCCTGCGGCATCGAGTGCGGTAAATTGATATGCTGGCATGATTACGCTTTCTAATTGTCCATTTAGTTATTTGGTGCTGTTGCATGTCAGCATCAAAATCATTCATATTCTAAGTTATAAATTATGTCATCACTCTAACACAACTCATTCATCACACAATCACAATTTCATCAGGACATTTTGAGCTTTTTATGCCAGAGAATACACTTTCCACCACACCGAGCTACCGTATTCGTGTGGCTGTTCCTGTTTATCTATATGACTGTTTTGACTATAGTTTAACGGCTGAACAATACCACCAAGCTGAAGTCGGTGCACGTGTGGCTGTCTCATTTGGTCGCCAAAATGTGGTCGGTGTCATTGTTGAGAAACTCACTGATGAGAAACCACTCGATTTAGGCTTTAAACTCAAAGCCATAACTGAGTTGCTCGATGACAGCGCTATTCTAGATGCTAAAGTTTTAAGTTTATTGACATGGGCAGCACAATATTACCAATTTCCGATTGGTGAAGTGATGCATGCCGCGTTACCTAGCTTTTTACGCCAAGGTAAGCCTTATAACTTATTGGCACGGATGTGGAAGCTGATTGATGACCATGCCGAAGACAAATTAAAGCGTTCTGAAAAACAACAAGATGCCTATAAAATTTTAAAACTACATCCCACAGGAACTTCTGAAAACATTTTAAATTTGGCTGGTGTAGAAACAGCAACCTTAAAAGCCTTAGAAAAAAAGCAAATCACCCAGTGCATCCTTGAAGCTCAAGACTTTAAACCGCAAGCCATGACACTGGCACAAATGCCTCTCACCCCCAATGAGGACCAAAAGCATGCCATTCAGCGTATTTTAAAAGTACGAAACAGCTATCAAGCGTTCTTACTCGATGGCTTAACGGGTAGTGGTAAAACTGAAGTCTATTTGCAAGTCATGCAAGAGGTTTTAAAACAAGGCAAACAAGTCTTGGTTTTAGTGCCTGAAATTGGTCTCACCCCACAAACAGTGAGTCGTTTTCAATCTCGTTTTCACTGTCATATTGCGCTACTACATTCAGGTTTGAATGATTCTAAGCGCCTGCAAGCTTGGCAAAGCGCACAAACAGGTAAAGCCTCAATTGTGATTGGCACACGTTCTGCTATCTATACGCCCCTTCCACATCTGGGTTTGATTGTCTTAGATGAAGAGCACGACTTATCATTCAAGCAACAAGAGGGCTTCCGCTACCACGCTCGTGATGTGGCCTTATACCGTGCACACTTAGAAAACTGTCCAATTATCCTTGGTTCTGCAACGCCAAGTATCGACAGTTATGCACTGGTCGAACAAAGTAAAATGATCCGCTTGGAACTGAACCAGCGGGCTGGTGCAGCAGTCATGCCAAAAATGCATGTGATTGATCTGAAAGTGGCACAAAAGCAAAATGGTATCAGCCAACAACTGATTCATGAAATACAGAAGCGTTTAGACAAAAAAGAACAGGTCTTGGTTTTTTTAAACCGTCGAGGCTATGCGCCCGTGTTAATCTGCGAGAGTTGTGGCTGGCAATCAAAATGCCCACATTGTGATGCCAATTTCACCGTACATCGACAGCCTTATCAGCATCTCCACTGTCACCACTGTGGCACCATCCACCGTATGCCTGAGCACTGCCCGCAGTGTCAACATAATGAACTGAAACCGGTTGGTTTAGGTACCGCAAAAGTTGAAGAAAACTTACAAGCGTTATTTCCCAATTTTGACGTGATTCGGGTTGATCGCGACTCCACCAGTCGAGTCGGTAGTTGGCAAAAAATTTATAATAAAATCCAAAAAAGCGAACCGATCATTTTACTCGGCACACAGATGTTAGCCAAAGGACATCACTTTCCTTATGTGACTTTGGTGGCGATTTTAGACATCGACTCAGGCTTACTCAGTGTTGACTTTCGTGCCACAGAACGTACCGCACAGCTCATCATCCAAGTTGCGGGACGCGCTGGACGTGGTGAGAAAAAAGGTGAGGTCTATTTACAAACTCTACGTCCAGATCATCCTTTGCTGAATACCCTTTTGGAATCGGGCTATCGTAGCTTTGCCAAGCAAACACTGAAAGAGCGTAAAGCTGCATGGATGCCACCTTATCGCTATGCAGCTTTATTGCGCTGTGAGTCTAAACAACAAGAACTGAACCAAAGTTTTTTACAAGAGCATGCACAAGCCCTGCGTCAAGCCTCAGAAAACACTATTGATATTTGGGGACCTATTCCTGCACCAATGGAACGTAAAGCTGGGCGCTATCAGGCGCATATGGTACTGCTCTCAAAAGACCGTGCACGTATGCACTTCTATATTCGTCAGTGGTGGCAAAATGTCTGGCACAACAAGCCGCATGGCATGAAATTAAGTCTCGATATTGACCCACAAGAGTTAAGTTAAGACCGTAGGCGAATAAGGCTTAGACCTGAGTCGCATTCTCCCTTAAACTTTAAACATAAAGAAAAAAATTTAGGACAGGGCAATGTCTCTACTGCTTCAAATCACCCTCTTTTTGGCTGCGGCACTGATGATCGTTCCGCTGGCCAAACGGCTCGGGATTGCCACCGTACTCGGCTATTTATTTACAGGTATTTTACTTGGCCCCAGTGTTTTAAATGTCGTCCATGACCCTGAGGATATTCATAAACTCGCTGAATACGGTGTGATTTTCTTGATGTTCATTATTGGACTGGAACTCCGACCACAACGTTTATGGGAAATGCGTAAATCCATATTCGTGATGGGGAGCTTACAAGTCGCTGTCTGCGGAATTCTACTCGCTTGCATCGTCTTTTTTGCCTTGCAACAACAGATTGCAGCCAGTGTTGTGATTGGTTTTGCCCTCGCTCTTTCCTCGACAGCCTTCGTTCTGCAACTTCTGAGCGAAAAACAACAACTCAACACCACGTTTGGTCAACAGTCCTTTTCCATTTTACTCTTTCAAGATATTGCTGCAATTCCGCTGATTGCAGTTATTCCCCTTCTTGCGGGAACAAGCTCAACCCATCATGGCATTGCCTACTTTGCCGCTATTGTTGCTACCTTTACAGGCTTATTCTTATTTAGTCGTTATCTCATGCGTCCATTTTTTCGCTTTGTGGCCAAAAGTGGCGCGCATGAACTGATTACCGCAGTCGGCTTATTTATTGTCTTAGGCGTGGTCGCGCTGATGGATGTCTTAGGTATCAGTACCACCTTGGGCGCATTTTTAACGGGAGTGTTACTTGCTGACTCTGAATTCCGCCATGAACTGGAAGCCAGTATTGCACCATTTAAAGGTCTACTTCTCGGTCTGTTTTTCATGACCGTCGGGATGAGTACCCAAGTTTCGCTCCTGTGGGAAACCCCAAGTCTGATTATTGGCGGTGCGTTATTGCTGATGTTGGTCAAACTGCTGGCATTAACGGCCATAGCTCGCTACTTCGAGTTTTCATGGCGCAACAGTTTGATGCTGGCAACCTGTTTGGCACAAGGCGGTGAATTTGCTTTTGTAGTGCTCAATGTGGCCATGAGTGAACATGTGATTACACAGGCCATTTTAGAGCCGATCAACCTGATCGTGACCTTGTCGATGATTCTGACGCCTATTCTATACTGGCTAATGAGTTCTTGGGTGGTACCGCTATTTGAAAAAGAAACTACTCCCGTCTATGACGACATTCCCGATCAACACAACCCAATGATTATTGCGGGTTTCGGGCGTGTTGGACAAATTGTAGCGCGACTGGTGCACTTACAACACCAGACTTTTACAGCCATTGATAGCAATATCGACAAGGTTGATTTTGTCAGAAACTACGGTGGTAAACTCTACTATGGAGATGCCACTCAACCCGATATCCTGCGTGCCGCAGGGATCGAACATGCCAAAGTTTTTGTGTTAGCCATTGATGATATTGAGGACTCAATGAATGTGGCACGCCATATTCGACTCAACTACCCTGACCTAAACTTACTGGTGCGGGCACGAGACCGACATCATGTGCACTTGCTGCGTGATCTAGGGGTCGAACATATTTGGCGTGAAACCTATTTATCATCCTTGGGGATGGCTTATTTTGCGCTGCGCAATCTCGGAATTGCTGAAGCTGATGCTTATAAGAGCATCGAATTATTCCGCGATTATGATGAAAAACTGCTCGCACAGCAGCAAAGCATTTATAACGATGAGCAGAAAGTGTATGAAACACATCGTAACGCTTTAGCCGAATTAGAACATCTGTTTGAAAGTGATACCCAATTGCGCCAAAGCCCTGTGGGGGTTGACCTACAACGTGAGTTACAACATGACCGAATAGATGTGACACGGGATGAAGTAAAATGACTTGTGTTTTACAATATCGTCACCATTAAGACAGGATATTGGAGAAATTTATGTCTGATTTGCGTCAACGCTTTTATATTGAAGATAGTCCTGTTCGTGGTGAAGTGGTTCATCTTGAAGAAACCCTACAAACCATCTTGGCACAGCGTGATTATGCCCCAGCAATCCAAATACTGTTAGGCGAAATGCTCAGTGCCACGGCATTGCTTGCCAGCACCCTAAAAATTAAAGGCCGTATTAGTTTACAAATTCAGGCGTCAGGTAGCTTTAAATGGGCTATGGCGGAATGCAATCACCTCGGTGAAGTACGTGCTTTGGCGGATTATGAAGCTGACCCACGTTTTAACAGCGCTGAAAGTAGCAGTACCGTGTTGAGCACACTCGTCAGCCCAGTGCTGTTTATTAATATTGAACCTGAGTTTGGTGAGCGCTATCAAGGAATTGTGGCTTTAGATAAGCCAAATCTTGCAGGTTGCTTAATGCAGTATTATGACCTATCTGCACAAATTCCAACACGTATCGTCTTAGCCAGCTCAGCTCAGCGTTCAGGCGGATTACTCATTCAACTGTTACCGCGAAATAGTGAAGAAGAACAAGAACGTGTTGACCAAGACCTTTGGCCACGTCTGACCATGTTGACGGAGACACTTAAAGCAGAAGAGTTGACTGAGTTAGACACCAGCGAAATTCTTTACCGTCTTTATAACGAAGAAGACGTTCGTTTACCCGAAGTTGAAGCATTGAAATTCGGTTGTACCTGCTCAAAAGAACGTTGTGCTCATGCGCTTGAGCAAATTGGTGTAGAAGCTGTACGTGAAACACTAGAACATCAGAACCCCATTACCATGGACTGTCAGTTCTGTAACACACAATACAGCTTTAGTGCAGAAGAAGCGCTCGGCTTGTTTGGTGAGCACTTAAGCTAAGTCTTTCTCCTAGACATAAAAAAAGAGTAGCATCGCTGCCACTGCTGTCCCATAGTTTGCTTTAAATAAAAAAACCTGAGTCCTAACAGTTAAAATATGAGTGTAAACAAACACTTTAACGACCAGGATTCAGGTTTTGTCACATCAGAATACCGTATTTTATGAGCTAATTAAACCTGTTGTGCGACAGGATTTTGAACAACTTGCTAAAGTACACCATGTTGGACAGAAATTTAGAGCGACTTCCCGTTGGGATCAGTTTATTGCCATATTGATGTCTCAATTCTCTTGTAGGCAAAGTCTGAGAGATATTCAATCCAATTTGGAGTGCCAACAGGAAAAGCTAAGTCATCTCGGAGCAAAATCTATTCCCCGAAGCACGCTGGCACGAATCAATGAGCAGCAGCCTGCTGCCTTGTATCAACAGCTATTTTACAAGTTGCTTAAATACTATGAACACTCAAAAGTAGCTCATAAATTTCGCTTTAAAAATCCCTTGTATTCCTTGGATGCCAGTCATATTGACCTGTCGCTTTCCTTATGTGAATGGGCCAAAGTTCATGACTCAAAAGCCAGCATGAAACTCAGCATAGGATTGAATCACAGCAATGATATTCCTGAGTTTGTTGCAGTTGAAAATGGCAAAGAAAATGACATGGTACAAGGTCGCAAATTCCAGTTTCCTGCTGGCAGCATTGTAGTTTTTGATAAAGGCTATGTCGATTACCAATGGTATGCAAATCTGACTGCTCAAAACATTGGATTTGTCACACGTTTTAGGCCTAAATCTGTGTATCAGGTGATCCAGCAACATCCAGTGCTTGAATCCAAAGGTATTCTAAAAGATGAAACCATTCAGCTGAATAGCGCACATGCCCTAAAAAGAAAAGCCCCAGTGTTAAGAAGAATTGAATATAGAGATCAGCAAAGTGGCAAGCACTTTAGCTTTCTCAGCAATAACTTTCATTTAGCCGCCTCCACCATTGCGGCGATTTATAAAGATCGTTGGAAAGTTGAGCTGTTCTTTAAGGCGATTAAGCAGAATCTCAAATTAAAAGCGTTTCTAGGCCGCAGCAGGAACGCAATTCAGACACAAATCTGGATTGCGATGATCGCCTATTTATTGGTGAGTTTCGCTCAACATTTAGGGAAAACAGGTTGGACAGTTCAACGTTTACTCAGAATAATTCAAGTGAATTTGTTTGAAAGAAGAACTTTAAAAGCTTTATTTTCACCCGATAAAATACCCATAAAACAAGAGGAAGCTCAAATGAGCTTCCTCTTGTGAAAAATTGTGGGACAGCAATGGCATCGCTGCTCTTTTTTTATGTCTTAAGTTTCATAAAAGTCATATTTTTCACATAAACCATCACTCTTATTCATAGATATTTTACTGGTCATTCCATTTAAATTTCGTTATAAATAAAACCATAATTTTTTTATGCCTTTTTTATATTTATTTTTCCTCGGGGCTTGGTTGTTATGAAACGATCTGTTTATCTTTTGGCACTCACCAGTAGCTTGGCTTTCTCCTGTTTTGCAGCGTCCGACCCATTACTTGGAAAATGGAAAACTATTGATGATAAGACGGGCTACTCGCTTGCAGATGTTGAAATTCAAAAAGATAAAAATAATCTCTATAGAGCTATCATCCTGAGTACACGTGAAATTCCAGGAGCAACCAAAATAGAAAATTGCACAAAATGTGATGGTGTGAATAAAAACCAGCCGATCATCGGGATGACGACTTTAAGCCATCTCAAAGCAGATGAGACGCAAGGCAACACGTATATTCAAGGTCAACTGCTCGACCCGCTCTCAGGTTTACGCTATGACGCTCAGGCACGACTCAGTAATAATGGTAAGCACTTACGGATTCGAGGAACTTCGACCGAAAATGGCGGTAGACGCAACATCATCTGGGTCAAATATTAAGTATCCCTCATCAATCAAAGCCCCTTTCATTGAGGGCTTTTTTCTTGTCATGTTTTGAAACAATAAGGAACATATCTTTACTGTAGAAATCGACTAAAAGGCTGAATAATGATTAAAACTTAATCAATTTATAAATTCTTACTTATGCCGAAGAACCATTATGAAATACTCGGTTTAACGCGAGATGCGACAGCCGATCAAATTAAAAAAGCCTACCGTAAATTGGCGCGTAAGTACCATCCTGATGTCAGCAAAGAAGCCGATGCTGAAACACGTATGCAAGAACTCAACGTAGCTTATGACACCTTGAGTGATGAAACAAAAAAAGCGGAATACGACTTTGAGCTTGACCATCCGCAAGGTGCTCACCAATTTAATCAAAATACAGGCTTTGGTGGCTTTGAGGGTGCCTTTCGGAATGCACAGGGTGGTCAACAGGCACATGATTTTTCGGGCTTTGAAGACTTATTTGGTCGTTTTGGATCAGGCTTTGGTGGATCAAATTATCAATATCAACGCCAAAATCGCACACCCCATAAAGGTGAAGACCAACATGCACGTTTAGATGTAGATTTGGATGTAGGCTTCCACGGCACCACCCAAACCATTACCTTACAGATCCCTACTTTAAATGCTTATGGCGAGGCCGAAATTCAGCGTAAAACGCTGGAAGTTAAAATTCCTAAAGGCATGAAAGAAGGACAACAGATTCGTTTAAGTGGTCAAGGACAGTCGGGTATTCAGGGGGGTGAAAATGGCGACCTCTATATCGAAATTTACTACAAAGACACAGACACCACACGTGTTGAAGGGGTCGACGTCTATCACCAATTCAACATTAGCCCGTGGGAAGCCGCTTTAGGACTGAGCACAACTGCCACCCTGCCAAATGGCCGCACACTACAAATCCAAATTCCTAAAAACGCGAAAAATGGGCAACAACTACGTTTAAAAGATCAGGGGATTCCAGCCAAAACCGCTGGGCATTTATATTTAATTTTAAATATTGTTCAACCTCCTGCGCAAAGTGAGCAAGAGCAACAGGCTTACCAAGCCTTTGCTGAAGCCTTTCCTCACTTCAAGCCGCGTCAGTCTTAAGGAGAAAATTATGACGACTATTCATTATCGTGAAATTATTTTAGACGGATGTCGACACGCTGAAATTGTTGATGAACAACATAGCTTTGATTTAAAGCATTTTGCTGAAGCTTGCGGACAAAGTCCGGAGTGGGTTTTACAGCTGTTGGAATATGACATTCTGCCTAACCGACCCGATAACCGTATTCACCAGTTTTTTGGTGATGATGTCTCACGTGCACGGCGAGCCTATCGCTTACAACGTGACTTTGATGCCAGCTTTACTGCTGTTGCAATGATGCTGGATTTAATTGATGAGGTTCAAAAACTCCGTCGTGAAGTGAAACACTTACACCTCACCGACCCAGTTAAACCAACTCAGCACTAGTTCTATAAAGAAAGATTGGCGCATGCCTTTCTTTCTTTTTTTTATGCTAAAAGAGGATTTGACGGCAACCATGAAACTTAAAGTTTGTAATAAAAAGACCAAGCACATGTTTCCTGAATACCGAGACATGATTCAACAGCTTAGAGAAGACAATCCACATTTTTCTAAAATGTTTGATGACCATGAAGCGCTGGACAAGGAAATTTGTTTACTCGAACAAGATCCTGTTCGGATTCATCGTGGAGAGATTGAGCCCCTCAAACGCAAAAAACTGTTCATCAAAGATCAGCTTTATCGCATTTTAAAAGGAGCTCAACTCAAAACCTCTTAAATTTAAATGCTCTGCAACGCCCACATATCCGACTAATAAATTGAACAAGGATAGCGTTTGCCTCAAGAGCGTCTGGTTAAAGCGCATTCGCTTTAACTGTCGATACAGAAAATCACCCAATTATTTTAATTTGGTGATTTTCTCTAAATCTTTAATCGTGCCTTTCACGGTTTGTTTAATCGGCTCATAATCCATAAACCAAAACAGGTTCATATGTTGATCCGCATGTTGTTGAGCCAGCATATCAATAACACTCTTTTCCCCGCGACCGACCAAATGCCGTCGATAGAAATAATAAAGCAACGTCATGGTGGTCATAAGCATAATGCCGAGCATAATCCAAAACCCTGTAGGTGACTTCAGCCCAGGAATAAACTCAAAATTCATTCCATATACCCCAGTCAACAAGGTCAGTGGTGCAAAAATAGCAGTGATAATCGCCAAAATACGCATGTTTTCATTGGTTTGATTAGCAATCGCTGAGAAATGCAGATCAATAGCGGCCTGTACCGCACTTCTCAAACGAATCGTGTGCTTTTGAATACGTTCAATATGACTGGTCAAATCGTCCACACGCACCAACATGATGTCTTGTTTTTCACTGCGCTTTTTCCCTTTCAAGTGCGAATAATTATCCACAATTTCATCGCGCAATTCCTGTAAAGTTTCGATCTGTTCTTCACACAAATTTTCCACCTGCTGAAAAGCCATATTCTCCTGCAATAATTGATGCCACCTGGTAAAACGACGATGCCCTTGCAAAAGCTCCTGCTGCCAAAACTCGACCCGCCGCGTGAGCGGAACTCGCAAGTCCAAATAACCATCGACCATATGGTTTAATAAACGCAGTGCTAAATCTAATGGAGTCGATGGGAGTTTTCGTGGCTTATTATGTTCTTCAATCGGACGCCCCAAAACAGTTTCAATCCGTTGAATATAACTTTCAACTTCTTTATTGCCCTGCTCTCTAACTGTAATCAAAACTTGTGGCGTGAGCATAAAACTAATGGGTGTCGTCGCCAAACCAAATACGCGCTCATGCTTTTCAACAGCCTGTGCATCAATCTTGATTTGGTCATCAGGTGTAATCAGCTTTCGGAAGATCAATAAATCATAGTCTTCCAACGTGTCGAATGCACAAGGATGTTCTAAATTTAAAATATCACGTAGGTGGTATTCATTTACCCATATCCCTGTTGCCGCATAAATGTCTTGTTGCCAATGTTCAGCGCGATTTACTACGTCTTCACGGCTACACTCCACCCAGATAAATTCGGCTTCCTGCTCTGCAATCGGTTGTTTCTGCACATAGGTATGCTGTGCAGTAGGATGTTGATAGAAATAATAGCTTTGCATATCTCATTTATTATTGTCTGTCTTAGCCAGCATGATGCCATAAAAAAAGCCCTGAGCAAGCCAAAGTTTAATTTGGCAAAGCTCAGGGCTTTTCAATATCACTCAACTCACATAGAACATACTCTGTGAATTGGCAGAACTTAAACTTGCTCGATGTCTTTCATCGTCAATTTGATACGACCACGATTGTCTACGTCCGCAACTTGTACCTTAATTTCTTGACCTTCTTTCAACACGTCTGCCACGTTCGCAATGCGCTCGTTTGAGATTTGTGAAATATGAAGTAGACCATCAGTACCTGGAAGAATGTTAACAAAGGCACCGAATTCAACGATACGAATAACTTTACCAGTGTAAATTGTACCTGGTTCAATCTCAGCAGTCAGTGCTTGGATTTTTGCAACAGCAGCAGAAGCGGCTGCTTTAGTTTCACCAAATACACGTACTGTACCATTGTCTTCGATATCAATCGCTGCCTTGGTTTCTTCTGTAATGGCACGGATGGTTGCACCACCTTTACCAATCACGTCACGAATCTTGTCAGGGTTGATGTTGATGACTTGGAATGTCGGCGCATGCATTGAAATTTCAGGACGCGCACGTGAAATCACTTGGTTCATTTCATTGAGGATGTGCATACGACCCGCATACGCTTGGTTCAATGCAACTTCCATGATCTCTTCAGTGATACCTTCGATCTTGATATCCATCTGAAGTGCAGTAATACCGTTCGCAGAACCAGCTACTTTAAAGTCCATGTCACCTAAGTGATCTTCATCACCTAAAATGTCAGAAAGAACTGCGAAGCGCTCGCCTTCTTTGACTAGGCCCATTGCAATACCTGCAACTGGTGCTTTCAATGGAACACCTGCATCCATGAGTGATAATGAAGCACCACATACAGAAGCCATAGAAGATGAACCGTTTGATTCAGTAATATCCGATACAATACGAATCACGTACGGGAAGCGGTCAGCCGCAGGAAGAACAGCTTGAACACCACGACGCGCCAAACGACCGTGACCAATTTCACGACGCTTAGGACCAGATTCACGACCAGTTTCACCGACAGAGTATGCAGGGAAGTTGTAGTGCAACATGAAGTTGTCAGTTTTAGTCCCTGCAAGGGTATCAACCATCAACGCATCACGTGTATTACCTAAAGTCGTGGTTACCAATGCCTGAGTTTCACCACGTGTGAACAATGCAGAACCGTGAGCACGATCTAACACGCCAACTTGAACGTCAATTGCACGTACAGTTTTCGTGTCACGACCATCAATACGTGGCTTACCAGACAAGATGTTGTCACGTACTGTACGGTATTTTAAGTCTTCAAATAATTCGTCAACTTCAGTAGCAATACCAGTTTCATCTTCTTCAGGAACAAACTGAGCAACAGCTTCAGCGTGAAGCGCATCTAATGCTGCATAACGGTCTTGCTTAACAGCAATTGTGTATGCTTCAGAGATTTTCGCTTCGAATGCTTCTTTCAATTTACCAAGAAGTTCTTCGTTTTTAACTGGCGCAACCCAAGTAGATTCAACTGCGCCCGCAGCTGCAGCAAACTCTTTAATTGCTTGAATTGCAATTTGCATTTCGTCATGACCGAAAAGTACAGCGCCTAACATTTGGTCTTCAGAAAGCTCTTTCGCTTCAGATTCAACCATCAATACAGCAGCTTCAGTACCTGCAACCACAAGGTCAAGATCAGATTCTTTAAGCTGTTCTAAAGTTGGGTTAAGGATGTATTCACCGTTGATTAAACCAACACGTGCGCCTGCGATTGGGCCTGCAAATGGAACACCAGCAATAGACATCGCAGCTGAAGCACCCAACATTGCAGCGATATCGCCTTCCATGGTTTTGTCCGAAGAAATAACAGTCGCTGTTACTTGGATTTCGTTGTAGAAACCTTCTGGGAACAATGGACGGATTGGACGGTCAATAAGACGTGAAATTAAAGTTTCAGCTTCAGACTGACGACCTTCACGCTTGCCATAACCACCTGGGATACGACCTGCAGCATATTGTTTTTCTTGGTAGTTAACAGTCAATGGGAAGAAGTCTTGACCTGCTTTTGCTTTTGGTTGAGCAACGATTGCAACAAGAACCTGTACACCACCCATCGTGATCACTACAGTGTTGGCTTGACGAGCAACACGACCTGTTTCTAAAACAACCGTGTGTTGACCATATTGGAATTCTTTACGAATAATATTAAACATAGACATGTATTGTTTTTTCCTAGTTCTTTTGAACAGTTATTTATCTAGTGGAGACCCCTAAGGTTTGGCATTCACATTACTTTTTTCAAGTAACGGTGGAAATGACAAAGCTTAGAAGCCGACCTCACCAGAAATTAAAAACATGATTTTAAGACACAAAGAAGGAGCGAAACATTCGCCCCTTCCCCATTACCTCGCGAAAGCGAGGTAGACTTTCTTTTTCAGCGATAAAGCATTCAAGATGCGATAGCCCGAAAATAAAAGTTTAATCGAATTAACGACGTAAACCTAAAGCAGCAATCAAGTCGCTGTAACGAGTAGCGTCTTTACCTTTAAGGTAGTCAAGAAGCTTACGACGTTGGTTAACCATACGGATTAAACCGCGACGGCTATGGTGGTCGTGTTTGTGCTCTTTGAAGTGACCTTGTAAGTCATTGATTTGAGCAGTTAAAAGAGCTACTTGAACCTCTGGTGAACCAGTGTCGTTTTCAGCGCGAGCAAATTTAGCAATGATCTCTGCGCGATCTGCGTTTGTTAAAGCCATTCGATTTCTCCGAGATGCTTATAAGTTACATTTGATACAAATCAAATTGATTCTTCAAAACCAATTTGACTGCCGTGCATCACTACAGCAAGTTCGATATTTTAAGGGATATGGCGCTATATTGCAAAAATGTTTTAAGTTCACAGTCAATTCAGCAACTGACTGCTTTGTACAAATCATGCACACTAGTGACAATGAGGATTTTCAATCGCAGACTCAAGTCAAATAAAAAACAAAGAATAGTGAGAAATTTGTGAAATTTTTATCCGCCAATACCTGTTATGTTCCCCAAGACCTCAACCACGTGATTCGTTCTAAGGATGAGGTCTCTGCTACTTTGGGTGGCATGAATGACGTACAAATTCAAAGGATTTGGGCCAGTGTAGAGTCCCTATATAAAACAGGAAACTACCCTTTTATCAGCCTCTGCTTACGTCGTCAGGGACAAATATTGTTAAATCGCAGCATTGGTTATGCCCAAGGCAACTCACCCGATGGTTTAGCGGCAGATGCAAAAATTGGCACACCCGATACACCAGTTTGCTTATTTTCTGCCTCTAAAATCGTCACAGCCATGTTGATTCATCTGTTGAATGAACAGGGCCAACTTAATTTACTGGATCCGATTAGCCACTATATCCCTGAATATGCGGTAAATGGCAAACAGCGTGCTACCATTTTTCATTTGCTGGCACATCGTGGTGGCATTCCTCGTATAGACAGTCAAGTCACACCCGAACTGCTATTTGATAAATATCAAATTTTAGAACAGCTTTATGCCGCACGACCTGTTTCAGCTTCGGGCACACACTTGGCTTATCATGCAGTTACCGCTGGCTATATTTTAGGAGAAATTATCGAGCGGGTCACAGGTCAGACGGCTCGTGAATTTCTGGCCGAAAATATCGAAAAACCTATGGGACTAGATTATTTTAACTATGGTCTAAAACCTGAGTATCGGGCAGATGTCGCTTTAAACTATGCCACAGGTCTACATCCCAGTTTAGGCACAGATCATTATCTTGGTCGCGTCCTTGGTGGTGGTCTACAGCTCGCTGTCGATATCACCAATGACAGCCGTTTTATGGACACGATTTGCCCCGCGGGCAACATTTATACCAGTGCCGAACAAGCTGGTCGTTTCTTTGAAATGCTCTTGAGTGGTGGTGAATACCAAGGCAAACAAATCATGAGTAGCCAAACTGTATTACGCTCGACATTGGCTACATCAGGAGTCAGTTTAGATCGGACATTATTAGTCCCAATGCGTTATGCCTTAGGCCCAATGTTAGGCAGTAATCCTATTGGGTTATTTGGACCCATGACGGGACAAGCCTTTGGACATTTAGGCTTTTCCAATATTCTTTGCTGGGCCGACCCAGAGCGTGATATTAGCGTGTCACTGTTAACGACAGGCAAATCAGTCGTCGGGACTCACTTACCCGCTTTAGCAAAAATGCTTTATCAGATCTCAAAGCATTGTCCAAAAATTTTAAAGAGTCAGCGTCGCTTATTGTTTGCTACAGATCAGACAGAAAAAGATTTCATTTAAATATAAAAAAAAGCCCAAGTAGAACTTGGGCTTTTTTGCGCTGTAGTTTCTTCTATTTTTGTTCTTGTTGTTTTGTTTATCATTATAATTATGCGCTTTTCCGCGTTTTTTATTAAACATTCCATGTTTAATCAATCACGTCCTTATGTGACATATTTTGCCACATACCACATGAGAAAGAAGTCGTATTTTTCGCATCTCTATGTAAGCGATTGCTTACAAAAAATCCTCAATTCATCCATATTTATTCAAAACATGTAGAGGAAAAATCCACTTATAAATTTAAATACATATTAAAAACAAAATATTAGATCAAAAAACTATCTTTTCAAGCTCTTCCCCTATCTCCTTTAAAAAACATATACTCACACAAGTACGCACAATATTTTTCTCAGTTGCAATGATGGGTCAAATCTCTCTGGATAAATGAATAAACAATTTTTGTCACAATCTGCCAATCCAGCAGACATAAAAAAGCCTTGTAGTCTCTCCCAAAACTACAAGGCTTAGCGGCTGTAAGTTTCCTCTTTCACTTACTTCACTGTAAGTTCGCTGTCTACTGACGTTATTATTATCTTTTTGCGATTATACTCAACATTCCGTGTTGAGCTCTTTATGTGAAGCCATCTTCTCAAAAACCTCAATAAAGCTCTATGCGCAAATCTCCTGAATCAATGTAAGCCATTTCGTACAAAGCTCTTGTTTGTTTATTAAAACTTCACAATTGAATTTGTTGGTTAATTTTTCTTGATAGACCACTCTGCCGTGTCGTTCGTGTCACGATTGAGTGCACAAATGCATCACTATTCGCTAGTACGCTCACTACTTTTTTCGCACGTGTAATTGCAGTATAAATCAACTCTTTACTGAGTAATTTTTCAGCCTGCTGATCTAAAACCACCGCAGTATGAGTAAACTCAGAGCCTTGCGATTTGTGAATGGTCAGCGCAAAAGCTGTTTCTATATTTTTGGGTAATCGTGTCGCCATAACCCATTTATCCAGACTGGGGAAATAGACCTCAAACTGTAACTTACCTTGTTGAATACGCTCTAAGCACAGGCCAATGTCTCCGTTCGACAACCCCAGTTGATAGTCGTTATAGGTCATCATTACTGGACGACCCAAGTACCATTCGCCTTGTTTGATTTGTTTTAATTGTTCCAATAGACGTTGCTCAATTTGCAAATTCAGCTGTTTTAAGCCGAAATGCCCATGACGTATCGCAGCGAGAATTCGATAATCATCAAAACATTGAACTACTTTGGATACGAGAGACTCATTAGGATTTTGCTGATATTGCTTTAAAGCTTCGATATAACGCTGAAAGCCGAGCATCAACAGATCATAATAATGTTGTAACTGCTCTGCAGATAAAGCCAGCTCAGGCAAAAATTCGAGTTGTAGACAATCAACCTCGACCTGATCCAGCTCAACAGCCTTCAAAGTCGTGGCATGTACTACTTGCTGTTGAAAATTATGCAATACGTTCTGTTTTTCGGCAGGATGCATCATTAAGTCAAAACACGATTGCTGTTGAATAAATTGTGCCAACTTTCCAATCCATGCGTCTGATTTGAAACGACGACTATTGACCAAATTGACTCTATTCTCAGCTAAGGCTGGAACGTGTTGTAAATCAGCAAGTACAGAACCGACATCGACCGAAGCCAACTGATCGGCATCTCCCAATAAAATCAAACGGGCTTGGTTCGGCATGGCTGCAAATAGCATCTGCGCCAAATTTAAATCCAACATGGAGGCTTCATCAACGACTATCACATCATAAGGCAAGGGTTGTCTGCTATGAAAACGCGGCTGTTGCGTGTTTCCTAAGCCCAAGAGTCGATGCAATGTCACAGGGTTTAAGTTTTTCAAATCTGGGCTAACTAAGTCTTGTAATTTTTCATCCTGAAAAGAATTCTGAAGGGCCTCTTTCATCCGCTGCGCCGCCTTACCTGTCGGTGCAGCCATCGCAATACGAATATCAGGCAGACTCTGCTTAAGCACCGCAATAATCCGCGCCAAGGTATAGGTTTTCCCTGTGCCTGGGCCACCTGTAATGATCGCGAGCGCCTGCTCGGCCACCATCGCCAAAGCCTGTTTTTGATAGGGATCTTCAAGTAAATCGGCATAAGCTGAAAGATCAACTTGCGTTAAATTTTGCAGTTTTAACCGTGCTACTTGCTCGGCCAAGGACTGCTCTAAAGCCCAATAACGATACAAATATAATTGCCCATGATCATAGACAAACGGCGCTTTTTGTTGCTGTGCCTGCTGTTCATCTATCATCAGATCATCTAAGACAGTGATGGCTTCACTTGCAACCGAGATACAACTCTCACCGCGTAGCATGGCTTCAAGGACCTGTTGAATCACTGCACTTCGGGCTTCGGTGGGGCCTGTTTTACTTAGCGGTGACTGCTGAATAAACTGACTCCAACGCGTTAACCATGTATCTATCTCGACAGCCTGATCAATAGTGGCTTTACACACATTTTCCACACGGTTATCCTCAAAGTTATCCACAGCTTAATTGTTTGTTTATGGGTGACTAATTTCACTTAATTCAGAAGTTTTGCCTACATGATTTTCAGTAGAAGTATCCTCAGCAAAATAACCCAAGATGGCATCTAGTCTTAAAATAAACTCTGGGCTAGCATGCCAACTTAATACGCCTTGATTGGGCTGCCCATTCATTCCTCTCAAATAGAGATAACTCGCCTGACCCAGATGTTCTTCAATATCATAGTCCAGCAAATTCACTGTTAAATAACGATGCAAAGCCACCAAATACAAGCCCGCCTGCAACCAATAACTGGCATGTGACATATTCAATTGGATTGCCTCATAACTATAGCTCTGCTGATCTGCCCCTAAGAAATTACTTTTATAATCGGCAATGTGATAACGCTGACCATCAAAATAAACCAAATCAATCGAACCCGTCAGGTAACGAGCAGAGTTGGCTTCATTTAAGTCGAGCAGATCAATACCATATTCTTGAAACAATGCCTGTATGCGTTTAATCGCCAACACATGATCGGACAAGGATAAATAAAAAGGAAACTCAGCCAAGTGCTCATCGGCTTTGAGTTGCTTCAACTGAAAACCTGCATGCAAAGGCGTTTCGAGCACATCTGCTAACCACTCTTGCATCCACAGCACCAATTGAGTTTCATCATCCTGCCCAAATTCGTGTTGATATTTGCCCAATAACTCTTGCCACAGTAAGGGGCTATCATTTTTAAAACGACGATGAATTTCCAGTCCCCAGTCACGTGAGTCCTGAAAGTCAATATGCTCGAAAATTTCGTGCAGGAAAGTTCCCGCAGTCGTCCCCATTGGAAACTGCCGTTTAATCCACGCCAAAGGCTGACTCAGTTCCACATCCTCAAGTACAGGATGATTGATCTCATCATCCGCACTGCCAACTTTCTCATTCAAAACCGCCAAGGCATCCATTGCCTCTTTACGACTCAAATGCTGTGCCAACGCGCTAAAACTGGTTTTGGAACGTGGATAAAAACGCTGTTCAGGAAAGGCCAAAGCTTGCAACTGAATCACCTCTTGCTGCTCCGCTGGCTGTAAACGGATCGGCTTTTCAGTCAGCAGCACCTCATCACCACTGGCAGGATGCTCAAACAGATTACCGGCTTGGCCACGCCAAAATGCCAATGCCGTATTTGATTTATATTCCTGATCTTGCAGTAAGGCATATACGCGGTGGCTGGCGCGGGTCAGTGCGACGTACCATAAGCGATGCTGTTCTGCTTCGGCTCGCTCATTGTGTTGATCAATTGCGGCGGGATCTAACTGATTGGTATCATTTACCGCAACGATGCGCTGTAACTCGCTCTGACCTGTATTCGGATTGATCTGTTCCAGCGTTGAAAAGTTTAAGGTTTTATTCATTTCCTTAAAGTCTTTGTCGGCACCCAGCAAGAACACAATTTTAAACTCTAGACCTTTGGACTGATGAATGGTCATCAGCTGTACGCCTGTGGCATTGGAGAGTTTTCGCTCCAACTCCCACTCACGCTCCGCAGGTAAATGTAACTGTTTGAGATACCAATGATACAGTTTCTGCGCGCCTTGAAACTGCTCACTATGCTGACTCAATAACTCGGTCAAATGCCGTAGATTGACCACAGTCCGTTCGTTGTCTCGGCTTTGGTAAGCCACTAAGTTTTTCCACACCTTAAACAGGTTTAAAGCATACTGCCATGCACTTAAAAAACCTTTATTGATCCACATGTCACGGATGTCATCAAAATCCGCCATAAACTGGCTCAGACCGTTGGCTTGCTTTTCCAGTTCCAGTAACTGTTTTAAATCAATTGCCAATAGCCTGCTCAAAAGCGCACGGCGAACTTTGGCTTCATCAAAAGGATGCATCATTGCGGTCAATAGCGCACCGACATCTTTTGCGACCTGACTTTCAAATACACTGCGTTTAGACGGACGGTTGACCAAAATTCCCAAACGCTCTAGTTCAAACTGAACTTTGTCCAAGCCATCATGGTTTTTCGACAACACCGCGATATCATTTGCCCCCATAAACTGTGGCGGATCATCTGCCACATACAATTGCTGTTGAATGCCTTGGTTGATTAAATCACGGATTTTCCATGCCACTTGTTGAGCTTCATTCTTTTTATCTTCAAGTAACAGCCAACGCAGCGGAACATGGTTTTCACCCTGTGCATCGACCAAAGCGGGATGGGGTCGAGTCCCTGCTTCGACAGGTTGGTAATAGACCTGCTCACCAAAGTCCTGTTGGCGTTGGAATAAAGCATCCACCACCTGTACCAGTTTTTGCACAGAGCGATGATTATATTTCAAACTATACTGCCGACCTTGCTTTGCCAAAACATCTAAACGTGCCTTGTTATAGGTCAGCATGTCCCCCCCACGAAAGCCATAAATAGCTTGTTTCGGATCACCGACCATAATCATACAGCCTTGATGATAACGCTCGGCATCACGCCAAATCCGCGCCAACATATCATCTTGATCTTGGTTGGTGTCTTGAAACTCATCCACTAAAATGAGTGGATAGCGTGCCTGTACAAACTGGGCAAAGCGCCTGCCCTGCTCGCCCTGTAAAGCTTCTGACAAGGTACGGATTTGCTGGGCAAAAGTCGTTTCACTTTTTTGCTGCAACACTTGCGGTAAACGCTTTTTCACCTCAGAGCTTAAGTGATATTTCAAATACGCATCCAGCACATCCAAATTAAGCTCTAGCTCTACCAACGCCTCTAAGAAACTGCGGACCTGTCGCCACACTGGATGCTGTTCAAACTGTTCCAACACATCTACAGCACATTTGTTTAAGACTTTTTTCGTCGCGAGGTCGGTCAAGTGCTTTAAGGTTTTTTCAAAATGTGGCGCAAACAAGGCATAAGCCCGTTGCTCTTTCAGTGCAGTCAAAAAAGCAGGTAAGTCCTGACATAAAATACGCTGCATCAAAGCATCGGTGCGCCACTTTTTCCCCAGCACTGCATGGTACTGCCCCTCAGGGGCATAATAGTCCTTCAAGCTTTCAATTTGCGTCACATCCAGCGCAGTAAATTGATCAATGGCCTGTTCAAATTGTGTCAAATCAAGTGCAGGTTTTTCCACCTGTTGAAACTGTGCTGATGCAAAGTTCAAACTATTTTCAACAATCGGCACATAAGCCTGTTCGGTTTTTAATTTTTGTTTTAACAGTAAATAATTCACCACAGGCTGTGGCTGCGCCTGAATCCACTCACGTAATACATCATGAATGAGCTGTTGAGTATAACTCTGCGCATCATCGGTGATATCCGCACGCTCAATCTTGCCACTTTCAAAAGAAAACTCACGCAGTAGCTTTTGACTAAAACTGTCCAATGTCCCGACAAATAACTCATCTAACTGATCAATCACTAACTTCAAACGCTCTTGAGCGAAACCGACCCGCTGTGCATAGTCTGTGAGTACTTTGATAAAAAGCGGATCTTGTTCAACAGTTATTTTGGCCTGTATTTCTCGCTCGGTTAGACTTTGACAACCTTCAAAATAACGTAAGGTTTCAATCAAACGTGCCCGAACGCGACTTTTCAGCTCCGCGGCGGCAGCACGGGTGAAGGTGGTTGCAATCACCTGATTCGGCAAATAGGCTCCGAGAAAAATACGCACCATCAAACTGGATAAAGTAAAAGTCTTGCCTGTACCTGCTGAAGCTTCAATCCAATGCAAGCCCTGAAAGCTCATATCGGCAATGGGTTGATAAGACATGTTCGATGGAGTGGCCTGAGATTGGGCTGTCATGACTTAGTCCTCAAGGCTTTGCTGATGCAAAAAAATCGGATGATATAGCTCATAAGAAAACTGCTCACAGGCATGGGCAAGTAATGCTTTGGCGTCCTGCTCTTGTAAAATAAACTGCCAGTCGCGATGTGCTTTATTGGCTTCATTTTCAGTCATTGAA
This sequence comes from Acinetobacter sp. SW-226, assembly GCF_055632855.1. Taxonomy (NCBI): domain Bacteria; kingdom Pseudomonadati; phylum Pseudomonadota; class Gammaproteobacteria; order Moraxellales; family Moraxellaceae; genus Acinetobacter; species Acinetobacter sp. SW-226. The sequence goes on from NZ_CM145752.1 coordinate 3,350,651, forward strand.
AAACCACTAAAGCGACCATCTTCTTCCCAAACTTTATAAATGGCATCCATATCAGCAATCACCATCTGTTCCTGATCATTCAATTGCCATTCATGCATTTTATCTTTTTCTGCAATTTTCAACAGCAAGGCCGCAGGTAAAACTAAGGGCTGAGTTTGTGCATACTCCCATGCTTTCAACCAAGGCTTGAGCCATTCACGCGCCTGATTTGAACTCACACCAGTACATAAAATGGTTCGGTCACTAAACACCACGATGCGTTGATATTGCTGTCCGCCCTCACCTAAATTCACATAAGCCAACCACAATAAATACTCCAACCAAACTTTGGCACGGCGCTTTGCTCTTGCACTAGACGCTTCCAGACTGACCCATTTTTCAGCACTGTATTTGGCTAAGGTAATATTGATCTGTAAATGTTCACTCACCTTCCAGACTTGTTGGGTCGTGGCTGTGGCCTCAGGTGCATAGCGTTGTAAACGGGTCAGCAAGCGCTGCTGCTCAAGCACGCTCATTTGCCAGACCCCATCTTGCACTTTACCAATCGGCAACTGATCCATCAGAAGATTGGCATCTGCTTCTGCTTCATGTTGTTGTAAAAAATGACGAATGGCATAACGTCCTAAACCATCGAGCAATAACGGCTCTTGCGTTGCAGGAATCTCTTCTGGTTTTAAGTTTTCCACGCCTAAAGTCTTGAGATACAGCCGTGCAGGGAAAGTGATGTCCTGAATCCACTGCTGACTGTCAAGAATTTGAATGTCTTGCTCTAATTTTGGATACGGCGTGTTGACCCAACTGCTGCGTTGCCCCGATGCATGTTGCAATTGTTTCGCGACCTGAAACCATTGATCTTGAAAACGGATACTGTGCTCAGACTCAAAACCACGTGGATCAAAAGGCAATAAAGGATGAACATGATATAGCGATGCTAACTGTGCAGGGACAGTCACACCATGCTGATCAACCGTTGCATTGACACTCTTGGTCTGTGTGTCAGGCTGCACAATAAAGGCCATATGCTGAATCAGTTCTTGCAATACTGTAGACGGATCCCGGACTTCACCATCGTTAATATCAAAGCCATTATAAAATAACCATACGTTCTCTTGTGCCAACAACAACGCATCTAGAAAAGCCCCTTGATCGTCTTCCAAACGGGAACGATCCCCCAGCTGTGGCTTCAGTAAATCCATCAAGTCAAAAGGCAAATGCGCACTGCGGTTAGGAAACTTGCCACTGTCCAAGCCCAACATCACAATCAGCTTATACGGCACAGGTCGAATCTGACCAATTTGACTAAATGTGATCTGCCCTGTAGGTTCTGCATAGTCCAATTGCGCTTCTAAGGTCTTTTGAATTTCCTCTAACACATAAGGCAAAGGTAAACTTAAACTGCGCAGTGCATGATGGTCGTGTTCATCATAGAAACTTGCCAAAGTCAGCATACGTTCTTGTTTTTTGACCATCTTATACACTGCGGCCAAAGACTCGACACCCGCGACTTCAAACTCGCGAATATCCGCCATCAAACGATTCAGCCAAGTTTCTGCCGTCGTCCGTTGTCCTGTTTCATGCGCGATCATCCACTCGGAACGGTGTTTAAAATCCTGATAAATTTCAATCAAAACACCAATCAGCTCAAAATCACTCGACTGTACTTGGGCATAGCTCAAGGTCTCATGAAACAGCACATGTTCTGGTACAGCGACGCCTAAAGCCAAACGATCTAAAGCAAACTTCAGACTATAACGATAGTCCTCATCCCCTTCGGCCAGACTGCGTTTTAAATGTTCAGCATCCAATCCACGCTTAAAGCCTGCGTTGATCAACAGCTCAGTCATCCGCTCAATCATATTCATGTCTAAGCCATAACGTTGCTGCGTTGCATTTAAACTGAGCCAATCGGCAAAGTCCTCAATACTGAAACGCCCCCGCACCAAGACCATCCGTCCCAACACAGCTCGCCATGCATTTAAAGCATCAAGTTGAGTCACGCCTGCCAGCTTAATTGGCAAATAAATACTGTCTTTACTCAGTTGATGGCCCTTTTGCAAAGCCTCACGCTCATGCGGTGGCGGCGCAAAAACACTGCGAATAAACGGCTCTAGCTCAGTCAAACTAGGTGTCAACACCAAAATATCGCTTGGACGTCGCGGTGCTTCAGCCGTACCCTGAGCCAACCAATGCGTCAGTTGATCTTTAAGGACTTCAAGCTGTCTGTGGCTGGAATGACAGACATGAATCTGAATTGAATCATCTTGTTCAGCCAAGACATACTGATACTGTTCAGGTTCTACCAAATACAGGACATCAGACTGAATTTTACCAAGTAAAGTTTCTGGGTATTCATCCACAAAGACATCGGCCCATACCCCATCTTCACCTGAAGAAAGACTGGAAAGTAAAGAGAAATGATCTCGTGCCTGTTTACCAAATCGGGTCAGTAAAGGATGTCGGGACTCTCGGGTTTCTGCATTAAAATTGAGGGTAAACTCATCAAAAAACTGCTGAATCTCTGCATCATTGGCATTTGGATTTTTTTCAATAAAACGCTGCTTCACCCGCGCGTCATAACGTGCTTTCCAGTTAGGATCAACACTGTCCGCCCAGTATTCTTGCGATGGGTTATAGTGAAAAATAAAGATATCAAGGTATTGCCCCAAGCGATGCAAAAACTCCAATTGCTTTGGCGGTAAATCTAGAACAGTAAACACCACCAACTGCGCAGGTAACTTTTTCAGCGCAGCTTCTCGGGTCTCTGCTTGATCGAGTAAGCCCCAAAATGCCGTATCAATACGCTGAATTTGTTCAAAGTCGGCATGGAACACCACCTGCCAGAGCCAACGTTGCCAAGCCTCTAGCTCATGCGCTTGATTGAGTTGAAAAGCACTGAGTTCTTGCTGAGTTTTAAAGAACATCTGCTCCAAATCGAGTGGCTGGTTTTTGCCCCACGCTTGTAACCAATTGGTCTGACAACGGCAGCTTTGCGCTGGACAACCTTTGGTGCAATGCCCACGATAATCCATATAAAAACTAAACAGCCGTGAAACCTGCTCCGCCACCCAGTACAACATGCTTTGTTTTTTCAGCTGTTTATCAATACCTTGTTGCAAACGGTCAGCACTGGCATAAATCCGCTGAATAATCGGATATAAAGGATGGGCAACCTCTAAAGGATTCAGCTCAGCCTGTATAAATTCTTTTAAGGCTTGGAAGACGCGCCATTTAATAATCAATCGCGGAATATTGGCTTTACGAACTTCATCTTTTTGATCGAGCAAAACCCACTGATAAGCCGACCACTGAAAGCCACGGATACGATGATGAAACTGTGTGTTGGCACTGATGCCCTGCTGTTCCGCCAACTTTTGCGTTAGCCACGCCTCAACCGCAGGTGAAGGGACAATAAAGTGCTGTGCTTGCAGTACTTGAAAGGCATTTTTGGCCGGTTTAAAGACGGTTTTTTGCATGGCTTGCAACAGAACATCAATACGCTGACTTTGTATTACGTGTATTGCCATGTTTCCCCTCAAATGACCATCTTATGAAAAATCTACAAAAGCACACAGATTATTGACTATACTTCTGGTTCTGTCTATGTCACTTTGATGACATATTTCTATTTAAAATTTGCTTTAAAATAGACACTTTAAGCAAAACTAGAATCAATGTGAATCAGGATATTTTAGGGTTTAAAAGATGAAATTAGAGCACATTCCAGAAAAAATTGATCCCGCTTTAAATTTAGAACAAATTCGCGAAGAATGTTTAGAACTGGTTAAAAAACGGGCTTATGTTTCCGCAGGTGTAGCGGTCATTCCTGTTCCTTTTCTCGATGTGGTGATTGATGTCGGGATTTTGTCACAACTAATCCCAGAAATTAATGCCCGCTTTGGCCTAACCCCTGAGCAAGTCAGTGTTTACGACCCAGAAACCAAGCAAATACATTGGTCAGAACTGCGTAAACGTGGCGTGGAATTCTCTGGACTGGTGGTCGCACGTACAGCCGTGAAAAAATCCATCAATAACATGGCAGCCAAATTCATTACCAAACAAGTCACCAAATTCATTCCCCTTGGTGGACAGATGATTGCAGCAAGTTTGGGCTACTTTGTGATGAAAAAAATTGCAGAAACCCATGTCGAGGAATCGTATAAGTTGGCTAAAGGTATTCAACTAAAACAGGCCGTTGAACAAGGTGTTCCTGTTGCAGCGCCGGTGACCCAAATTCCTTTGGGTTAATAATTAGAGCTGAATTATTCTCTATATAAAGATGGTCAAATCACCGTCATGCCAGTCCATTAGAAACCTGACTGGCATTTCTTTTTAAACCCTAAATTCTTTCCATACGCGACAATATCATTCGCAACCTGCTCAGCCTTGAATAGACCAAATGACCTTCCTCTGGGTCTCTTACTTAATCTGTGGTTTCTCGATCTGCTTTGAGCTGTTTTAAAATTGCCCTTAAAACCTCAATTCGTGCCTGCTGCTTATCATTGGTAGAAATGATATACCAAGGGGCACAGCGCGTATCGGTATGTGCGAACATATCTGCAGCTGCTTTTAAATAGTCATCCCACTTGTCGCGATTACGCCAATCTTCTTCCGTAATTTTAAAGCGTTTATGCGGAGTACTTTCACGGGCTTTAAAACGCGCCGCTTGCTCATCTTTATCAATCGCCAACCAAAACTTTATCAGCACCGTTTGACTATTCACCAAATTTTTTTCAAAACGATTAATTTCCGCATAGGCCCGTTGCCACTCCACCTCGGTTGCGAAACCCTCGACTCGTTCAACCAGAACACGCCCATACCACGTCCGATCAAAAATGGTAATGTCATCCGACTGCAACTTACTCCAAAAACGCCACAAATATGGACGACGTAACTCATATTTTTCAGGTGCGCCAATAGTATGAATTTCATATTCCCGTGGGTCGAGCTTTTTCACAATGCGCTTAATCGCTCCCCCTTTACCCGCAGCATCCATCCCTTCAAAAGCAATCACCACTTTACGGTCATCACAGCGGATGGCATCAGCCACTTGTTTGGTCAATTTCTTTAACTCTGCTTTATAGCTGTCCGCCTCCGCGGTCACAGGGGCAAACTGCGTCAAACTTTCTGGTACAGCGGCCTGCTGCCACTTTAATGCCGCCTTTTTCTCGTGTTCTGGACAGTGACATAACGCCGTTAAAATGGCTTGTGCAAAATTGTAATTACGCACATCTTCATCTTCACCATCAATGATTTGCCAGTCGTCAGTGAAGCGCATACGTAGTTTTTGCAAAGTGTCGTATTGTTTTTTATTACGCCAGTCTAACCCATGCAACTTATGCCAATGCACTTCACTCGGGTCCATGTCATCTAGACGTTTTTGCAGAGACTTCCACGACAAATCGAACCAGACTTTTAATACATCTACATTGTTATTTTTTAAGTCCTGCTCAAAAGCCCGCATATTGCTGATGTATTCGTCAAACAAAGTGTCGTCTAAAGGCTTGGAAGCATGCATGGCCGTAGCCAACAAGTCTCCATACCAGTTACCAAACCACACCATAATTTGTCCCTCAGCAGGTACAAATCGGGTATAAGGCTGCCAAAACGGTTGTTTTAGATTAAACAAATGTGGAGTATCTGCTTTGACATATAAAAACCGTGGATCGACCCATTCACGCAGTTGCTTCACCGCTTCGCCCTTGCCCGCAAGCTCGATTCCACTAACCAGAATCACTAAACTTTTTGCATTACTCTGATCACGGGTATTCATCAACGCATATTGCGCTTCAATTAAATCCAATGAAAGTTGTTCTTCATTCAGCTCTGTATTGACTGTTATTTCTGTGTTCATAACCCCGCCTTTCTTGTATTTAATCAGATCACTAGACCCCAAAAGATCATGCTATACATGGTTTTCAAAGCTACCTTTTGACTACTTCTACAGCAAACTGACTGCAAATAAATAGTTTTTTTGTCACTTTGTCATAGCGAGTTCAATCATCACACACTAAGATTTAACTATCTTAAAATAGAACTGAGACAGCAAATGTCCAAACTCGCCGCCCTCGATGAGCTTTTAGAACAGTATTACCAGTTACATTATCATCAAGATTCGGTGCTCTTCCAACGTTTGCAGGATGTACAAAGTTGGCAAAAACAGCGAATGCAGCGCACTCACAACAAAGCTTTCGCAGAAAAGCAAAATCTGTTGATGGCCGAGTATTTTATCAACCGTTTATATGGTGGCCCAGATTTTGATGCTTTGGCGGGACAAATTGCACGTTTAAATCGCTATGCACACAAAGCTGAAAAATTGATTCCTGAAAATGCCATTAAAACAGGTACCTCGGGAGTTGAATTGGCGATTTTGGCCGTACGACTAGACGAACAAGTGGCGATACAGCTCCTCAAGGAACATCATCCTAACGAGCCTTTAACCGACGACTTAATGCGCCAAGCCTATTTAAAACTGGAACAAGGCGAAGATCGTCTCAAACAATTGTATTTACTCGACCAACTCGGTAAAAACCTCGATAAATACATGCGCTCTTTTATGGTCTATACCGCTTTTAAGATGTGTAAAGGGACAGCCAATAAATACAACTTCAATATCATGTATGATTTTATGCAAGATGGCTTTTTGGCCATGAAACCGCTAAAGTCGGCGGAGAAATTTGTGAAAGACTTTACTGCGGTGGAACGTCAAATTATTGACAAAGTACATTCGGGTCATCTATACCCATTTCAGTAAATTTCAGATTATTCCTTGATAAAAATAAGGCAGTGGCTGCATAGCTCTGCTGTTTTTCTGTATATTATTCAGCACAATTGCATGATGGTTACTGTACAACGTCTTAGAATCTGTCATCATGCATGCACTGCAACATTTACCCTATTGCTATGTTAGGAGTGACTCCCATGTCGAATGAAAATCAAACGCCTACCGCTAATCCAGAGTCGGCACAAAACACAGACAAAGTGAGTCCATTTTTAACTGAACCATTACCCCAAGGCACAGCACAAGGTCAGCAAAAATCATTACAACAACAGTTGACTGATACCCCAGTGACGGGTTCTGTACCCAAATACAATCTTCCTCGTGGTGCCAACACAGGTAATGTCGGTAGTACCACACACTTTGGTTACCAAACGGTCAGCAGTGAAGACAAAGCTCAAAAAGTGGCTGAAGTTTTCCACTCGGTTGCGAGCAAATACGACATTATGAATGACTTGATGTCTTTTGGTATTCACCGTCTGTGGAAACGCTTTGCGATCAATATGTCAGGGGTACGTCGTGGTCAACGCGTACTGGATATTGCAGGCGGGACAGGTGACTTGGCTAAAGTATTTAGTCGTGAAGTCGGTCCTACTGGTCATGTGGTACTTTCAGACATTAACGAATCTATGCTTAATGTTGGCCGTGACCGCCTGATTGATGCTGGCTGTACCAATGTTGATTTCGTATTAGCCAATGCTGAAACCCTAGAGCCATTTGAAGACAACAGCTTCGACTTACTCACCATCTCGTTTGGTCTACGTAATGTGACCGATAAAGATGCAGCACTTGCTGCGATGTACCGCGTCCTTAAGCCAGGTGGTCGTTTATTAGTCTTAGAGTTTTCTAAACCTGTATTTGAGCCATTTTCAAAACTGTACGACCTATACTCATTCACCGCACTGCCGATCATGGGCAAAATCATTGCCAATGACTCAGAAAGCTATAAATATTTAGCCGAGTCGATTCGTATGCACCCAGACCAACGCACGCTCAAAGGCATGATGGAAAATGCAGGCTTCCAAAACTGTGACTATCACAACCTGACAGGTGGTATTGTTGCTGTACACCGTGGTTTTAAACTTTAAAATTAAACGTTTAAGGGCAAATTATGTGGTCGATTCTGGCACTCGGTGCAGTTGAACGATTAATTCATCATGTGATTAATTTGGATGCGATCACTCGCATCCAGCTCAATGAACTACAAGGCAAGATGTTACGTGTGGTGATCGCATCCCCGCAACTGTCTGTAGATGTGTTCTTTGACCACGCTAAAGTGCGCTTAGAACCTACCGTTACAGGGCATAGTGAAACAGCATCCATTTTTGAACAACGCCCTTTTGATCAAGCTCAGTCTCACACCCCAGCAACCGCCACTTTAACGGTGGCCAATGTGGTTGAGCTGCTCAAGCTTTTACTGGCGGATGATGTTGGCAATATCCCGCTCCAAGGCGATTATCACCTTCTGCAAGATATTCAACGGATTATGCAACAAGCTGAGCCAGACTTGGCTGCGCATCTAAGCCCGTGGCTTGGCCCAAGTTTGGCGCATGAACTGGCCAAAATCCAACTGGCACCGAAGCACATCAAACAAACCTTACAAAGTCATTTGTTTTTTGCTGAAGATGCCTTAAAAGAAGACAGTGGTCTATTTGCCCCGCGTTGGCAAATGGATGATCTACACCAAGACACCCGTATTCTGAATCAAAACTTAGATCGTGCCGAAGCCAAAATTCAACAGCTTCAAGCACAGATTGACACACAAGACTCAACTCAAAACTAGGTATTTGCATATATGATTCCGCACGTTTCACGTTTACTCGAACTTTGGCGCATTGCCGCGCACTATAGACTCGACACGTTGTTTCCTGCGGAAGAATTGCCTGAAAAAGCACGTCATGCACTAGGGCTAATTCGTATGCATCCAGCGGCATGGTCCAGCCGTGAACGCAAAAACCCCTTGAAACTGAAACTCGCTTTAGAGGAAATGGGACCACTGGCGATTAAAATGGGACAACTCCTGTCTACTCGTCGTGACCTGATTCCACCTGAAGTGCTACAACAACTGGTTTTACTCCAAGACCGTGTCAAACCGTTTGGTTCTGATGTGGCGAAAATGCGTATTCAGGAATCACTGAAAGCCGATGTAAATACGCTGTTTGCACGCTTCGACGAACAGCCATTGGCAGCCGCCTCGATTGCTCAAGTCCATACGGCGGCTTTACATGATGGCCGCGAAGTGGTGGTGAAAGTCACCCGTCCCGATATTCGTAGTCAAATTTTACAAGACTTTGAAATTTTAGAATGGCTAGGTGATTTTCTAGAAAAACGCTTAGAAGCCGCGCGTGCACTGCACTTATCTGAAATTATTCAGGACTATCGTCAAGTCATTTTAAATGAACTGGATTTGACCTTAGAAGCTGACAATACTCGTCATATGCGCCATTACTTTACAGGCTCAAGCATGATGTATGTGCCTGAAGTCTATATGGACAGCAAAGACGTGATGGTGGCTGAACGCATTACGGGCGTTCCTATTTCAGACATTGAAACCTTTGAAAAGCTGGGCATGGATCGTAAAGATCTGGCGGAAAAAGGCTTAACCATTTTCTTTACCCAAGTCTTCCGTGACAACTTTTTCCATGCCGACATGCATCCGGGCAATGTCTTCGTTGAAACCCTAAACCCAAGCCAACCACGTTATATTGCGTTGGACTGTGCCATTATGGGAGAGTTGTCGAAGCACGACCAAATGACTGTGGCACGTATGCTGCTTGCGGTCATGAACAGCGACTTTATGCAACTGATTCAAATCGTGCATCAAGCTGGTTGGATTCCACCGGGCACAGACCAAGATGCTCTAGCACGTGAAATGCGTCGCACGGTCGGGCCAATGGTGTCCAAACCCATGCATGAATTGGAGTTCGCAGGCATTTTGATTCAAGTGATGGATATTGCACGTCGTTTCCATTTGGAAATTCCACCACAGTTGATGCTACTGCTTAAAACCCTCGTGCATGTTGAGGGTTTAGGCACAGACCTTTACCCTGAGCTGGACATTTGGAGTTTAGCAAAGCCAATCCTGACCGATTGGATCAAAGCACAAATGAATCCACAGAAGAACCTAAAAGAGCTGGGACAAAAAATTCCGGACTTACTTTTAGGGGCGCAAGACTTCCCAACGCTGTTGGTCGATAGCTTAAATGGTCTTAAAAACCAATCAGCTTGGCATGCCAAACAGCTCAATGAACTACAAAGTATGCGCTTGCAAATGGAGCATCAGCAAAAACGGAGCTGGATTTTTGGCAGTCTCATGGCCATTTTGCTGTCGATTGCGATTATCTCACCATGGTTTATTTCAGTGATCTTAATTGTACTCACTGGCTTACTGGCGGTGTGGCGCGTGTTTAAATAAACGTGTTCTGCTGTATTAAAAGCCTGAGTCTCTCAGGCTTTTTTATGTTGAACGTTTAAGTAGGAAGTGACCTCCAAGTCATTATTGGATCACTTTTGCCAATGCGCTCGTTCTCTCGTCAGTTAAAATGACAACATATATTGTCTCTTTGAATAATCACGATGACTCAAATCCTGCATAAACACCCTCCAGCTTTAAGCATTCGTGCAGGTAAATTAGCACGTCAACTCATTCAAAGCGAAGGCTTACAAGCTGAACAGGTCGATATTGTACCCGGCGCCGCAGGTGGGCCCAAAGGCATCGGGATTCAAGGTTTAGACCAAGCCATTTTTGGTGAGTTCTTTGCCCATGCACCACAAAGACGGACACTGATTGGTTCGTCTATTGGCAGTTGGCGCTTTGCCAGCATCTTGGCGCACGGTGCAAAAGCAGGTACTGAACGTTTAGGTGAACTCTATACCAACCTGTATTTTGACAAAAAAATGCAACGCCAAGAAGTCAGTGATATTTGCCGTGGCATGCTGCTCGACTTGGTGCAAGGTAAGGAAGAGGAACTAGTAGATCATCCAGACTACCACCTTGCAGTCCTCTCGATTAAAGCACAGCACATCTTCCAAAGTGACCAAGTTCTACCGCTCTTGGCCTCTGTAGCAGGGATCATCGGCACAACCGCTGTTGCACGGAAACATAGCCGCCACTTTATGCAACGGGTGATTAGTCAACCCAACATTGGCAAACAATTTAAAGTAGAAGATGATTTCCTCACTCATTATCATAGCCTCACTGCGAAAAATGTTCTGCCTTGGCTGATTGCCTCAGCCTCTATTCCAGGCGTGATGGCCGCGATTCGCGATATTCCAGATGCACCCCAAGGCAGTTATCGCGATGGTGGTCTGATTGACTATCACATTGATCTGCCTTTTGAGAGTCAAGATATTGTGCTTTATCCGCACTTTACGGACAGCATTACGCCGGGCTGGTTTGATAAACTGTTTAAGCGTCGCGCCAATCCTGAAAATCAAGCCCGTACCCTGCTCCTGTCTCCATCCCAAGACTATTTACAGAGCTTACCTTTAGGGCGCCTGCCTGATCGTAAAGATTTCACCCTCAAAGGGCTCGACCCAAAACAGCGCATTCAAATGTGGAACCAATGTATTTCTGAAAGTCAGCGCTTAGGTGATGAGTTCTTGGAAATGGTGGAAAAACAGCATTTTGCACAGGTCATACAAGATTTATAAACAAAATTTGCGCATTAATGTAATCTTGTTTAATCTGACCAAATAAAGAAAAATCGAGATTACATTTTTTTTATGCTAAAAATAATTTTAAGTGAACAAGAAAAGTATGATCAAGCCATTGAATTAAAAAACGAATCGTGCGGAAAAAATGTTATTGCAAGCTCGTTAGAGGATTACATTCAAATCAATATCGACCAATTAAAAAAATCTGATGATATTCGTTATGAACTCATTTTTAGACAATGGTTAAATCATTCGATCTATGATTTCTAATCACTCCCCCCACTTCGCCATCATCGGTGCAGGAACCGCTGGATTAGCCACTGCGATTTTACTGGCTCGGCAAAATATTCAAGTCAGTATTTTAGAGAAAGCCTCAGAACTCGAACCTGTCGGCGCAGGACTGTTACTCCAGCCCTCTGGTTTAGCTGTTTTTGAGCATTTAGGCCTTTTAGATGAAGTTTTAAGACTGGGTGCAAAAGTCACAGGACTCAAAGGTCAGTTACCGAGTGGAACTTTACTGGTCAATAGTCATTATCAACAAGCGCATTCTGATTTTTATGGCGTCGGTATCCACCGAGCAACGTTATGCCATGTTTTAGAAAATAAATGCTGTGAATATTCTGAATTCATTACTTGGCAGATGAATACCGACATTCAAAAATTAGAAGAAAAATCAAATCATATCCAAGTTTTGGGTACAAAAAATGGCGAAGTATTTGATCAAGCTTTTGATGCTGTGATCATCGCCAATGGTGCACGTAGCCTTTTAAGACCAAAAAAATGGGTAAAGGTTGATCAAGCTTATCCTTGGGGAGCCAAATGGACAATTGTTCCTGAATGCCGTGAACTAGATACAGAAATTTTACATCAGTTTCATGACCGCTCTAAAATGATGCTGGGAATCTTACCAACAGGCACAGTGCCACATGAACCCAAGCAAAGACTGTCGAGTGTGTTTTGGAGTCTTCCAAGCCATCAACTGAATAATTTTCTACACAACTCACAAGCGCATTCCGACTGGTTAAACCAAGTGTCTAAGCGCTGGAAACCTGCTGCGGATTGGTTAGAACAAGTCATTGCCCAGCCTGAGCAAAAATCGCAATGGTTAACTGCAAATTATCGTGATGTGGTACTGTCTAAGTTTGGTGAGGGTCGTATTGGTGTCATGGGTGATGCCGCACATGCGATGAGTCCACAACTTGGACAAGGTGCAAATATGGCCCTTTTAGATGCATGGGCTTTGGGGCAAGCGGTTCAAAGCGCAAGGAAAAATGAGAACATTGATTATGTTCAACTCTGGCAAACGTATCATCAACACCGTCAAAGTTCGACGGCGTTCTATCAATTTTTAAGTCGTTTACTCACACCCCTTTACCAGTCTGAGCTATGGTGGACAGGGGGTTTACGTGATTTAAGCTTTGCTTGGATGTATCGAATCCCCTATTTCCGTAAAGAAATGGCGGTGACGATTTCAGGTTTAAAATTAGGCATGTTCAGTCAAATGAACTATCAGGATATTGCAAAACAAAACAATCATTCTGCGTAGAATGCAACGACAATCATCGTCATCCGCTTTGGATGGGTGACGGATAGTTGAATTTCTAAAATACAGCAATTAAGCCGCTGTGAGATAACTGTAGAAAGTTTCTCCTCTATTCTGTTTAAATCACGTAGACTATAGCGCTACGTTGACATCGTAACACTCTCAATATTTATTCGCTTGGTGAAATCTTATGAACAATTTGCAATGGCTCGATGAAGTAAAATTTAACGAACAAGGTTTAGTCCCTGCCATTGCACAGCATCATCAAACGGGTCGTGTTCTGATGGTGGCATGGATGAACCGTGAAGCTTTGGCTTTGACGTCCGAGAAAAACCAAGCTGTATATTTCTCTCGTTCACGCAACAAGTTATGGCATAAAGGCGAAGAATCTGGACATTTTCAGACCGTACATGAAATTCGTCTCGACTGCGATGCTGATGTAATTGTGCTACAAATTGAACAGCACGGCGGGATTGCCTGCCACACAGGTCGCGAATCATGCTTCTACCGTAAACTCACGCCAAGTGGCTGGGAAATTGTGGATGCACAGCTCAAAGACCCGAACGCGATTTATGGTGAGAAATCGACCAACCCACATACATTGGCAATGAATGCCTCAACAGCGCAGTCTGAGCAAGTTGAAGTTTTGTCCTACCTCGGTCAAATGATGGCTGAGCGTAAAGCGGCTGATCCCGACTCGTCTTATGTGGCAAAGCTATACCACAAAGGTCTCAACAAAATTTTAGAGAAAATCGGTGAAGAAGCGGTTGAAACCATTATTGCCGCGAAAGATTTTAAATCTGAAGCCAATGAAGACCATAAAAATGATTTGATCTATGAAGTGGCAGACCTTTGGTTCCATACGATTGTGGTTTTAGGTTATTTCGACTTAGACCCTCAAGTGGTTCTCAATGAATTGGCACGTCGTCAAGGGCTTTCTGGTTTGCTTGAAAAAGCCAACCGTAACCACTAAGTTTATTGCCTGTGTCGAATATCATCAAACCGAGCGCGACTTATGAGCAAGCCATTGCCATTGATAACGCACGTCTGGGCAAATCGTTTAAAGTGATTGCCTATGCAGGCACAGGTAAAACCACTACCCTGCAAATGATTAGCGATGCCATGCCACAAAGACGTGGCATGTATTTGGCATTCAACAAAGCCATTGCCAGCGAAGCGCAAACGAAGTTTCATGGCAATGTCGACTGCCGAACTTTCCACTCGCTTGCTTTTCGCAGTGTTCCACGTGGAGTGACCGACAAACTTCGTCTACCTCGCTTAAGTCCGAGTTTTATCGCAAAAGAATACCGTCTTGAACCGATTACCTTAAGACGGATGATGGGCGGACGTTATGAAAAATATGTGTTGATGCCATCACGCTTGGCCAGCCTTGTGGCGAATGCTGTGAGTCACTTCTGTTCAACCAGTTCTCAGTACCCAGCACCGCGTCATTTACAAGCACCGAGCTGGTTGCATCCCGATGATATCGACTCACTACAAAAGCACCTCTACCCTGCCATTGAACGTCGTTGGTTAGAATCCATCGACCCTCATCATCAAGCGGGGATTGGTCACGACATTTATTTAAAACTATGGGCGCTGTCTGAACCGAATATCCCAAGTGACTATGTGTTATTTGATGAAGCCCAAGATGCCGATCCGCTAATGTTGGGCATCTTACTGAAACAGCGCAATACGCAAGTGATCTATGTCGGTGATGCACACCAACAAATTTATGCATGGCGCGGTGCAGTGAATGCCATGCAACAACTGCCTTTGCCTGAGTCACGCCTCACCACCTCGTTCCGTTTTGGTGAAGAAATTGCATTGCATGCCAATGCTATTTTAGGCGCCTTGAATGAAACCGTGCCGTTAATGGGTAACCCTCAGCTCAACTCTAAAGTGGTCAACAAACCCCATACCAAAATGCGCGATGCGATTTTATGTCGCACTAATGCCCGCGCTATGGAATTGTTACTCTCAGGATTGGTCCATGGCGACAAAGTCAGCCTACAAGCCGACCATGTCAAACTGAACCGCTTTGTCGATGCCGCAGCGATGCTGAAACAAGGTAAGCGCGTCACCGATGTGCCTGAACTGGCATGGTTTAATTCTTGGCACGATGTACATGAATACTGCGAAACCAATGACGGCAGTGACATCAAGCCTTTAGTAAAATTGGTGGATGATCATGGCACCGATCCACTCAAAAAAGCCCTTGCGAAGATTACACCGATTGAACAAGCGGATTATATTATTTCCACCGCCCACAAAGCCAAAGGCTTAGAGTGGAACCGCGTTCACATCGAAGATGATTACCAATTTAAGGTCAACGATAAAGACCATAAAATTAGTGATGAAGAGTTAAGACTGCTTTACGTAGCTTGTACACGTGCTAAAGTAAGTCTAAATATTCATCACATTTACGACCTGATGCAACAGCTCAAAAAACAGAATGCCAAGCTCATTGCGTAAAGTAGCTGGATAATCGAATGTAAAAATAGCAACCACGTCTGCGGGTGTTCTATGAAAATTCAATCCATTCACCTGAAACACATCCTGCATTTTGCTGACCTCAAAGTCGATTTTTCTTATCACGACAAAGCTGTCACTTTAATTTTAGGTGATCAAGCCTCAGGCAAAACCTCTATTCTGCGTTTTAGTTATCAGGCTCTGACTTGGTTTGCGGCCCGTTATAAAGATTTACGCTCTGCGGGTGTGGTGATGTTAGATCACGATATTATGCTGAACCGCCTACAGTCCAAAATTGATATTCAAGTTTCTGTACCCGCTGAATTGTATGCTCTCAAACCTACAATAGCCGATGCTGCACCCGAACCTTATAAATGGCAACTCTACAAAACCTTAAACCAACAAGGGATTGGCATCAGTCGAGTGGAAACCTTGGAACTCGAACAACTGGTCAATCTATATCAGCAGGCAACCCTACAAGATCCACTGCAAGGTTTACCGTTGATTGCGTATTATCCTGCGGAACGTTTTGTCAATGAGATGAATATTCTCAGCAAGAACAATCCCCTGATTTTCCAACATGCACATGCCTATGAAATTTCAGCTATTCCCTATACCACCTTTGCCCGTTTCTTTGAATGGTTTCGTGAAATCAGCGATATCGAAAATGCGCAAACTGCGCGAGTTTTTACAAACGATACTGCATCAGCCCAAAAGTATGCCACCCGATATTCCTCTAAGCTATCAACTCACTCAGGCTCAAGCACACATCCAGTCGCCCAGCCTACAAGCGCTCAAGCAGGCTTTAGCAACCGTGCTGCCTGAGATTGAAGATATGTATCTGCAATATCATCCCAAATTACAACTGATGGTGCGC
Organism: Acinetobacter sp. SW-226; assembly: GCF_055632855.1. Lineage (NCBI taxonomy): Bacteria > Pseudomonadati > Pseudomonadota > Gammaproteobacteria > Moraxellales > Moraxellaceae > Acinetobacter > Acinetobacter sp. SW-226. The sequence goes on from NZ_CM145752.1 coordinate 3,366,974, forward strand.
TATCAGGGCAACAGCATGCTCTATCAACAGCTTTCCAATAGTATCCGCAACTGGGTGGCACTCGTTGGTGATATTGTGCGACGCTTATGCCTACTCAACCCTGAAAGCCTGTTCCCCTGTTTAGAAGGTGACGGTGTGCTGTTGATTGACGCGATTGATCATCAACTGGATCAAAATATGACACAAGTCATTTTAAAACGTTTAAATCAGGCTTTTCCTCGACTGCAAATTATCGCTTCAGGTAACCGAAGTGAGCTGCTGGAACAAGCCAACGAGTTTCAATGCCTCAAACTGGAAAATAAACAATTAAGTCCGATCCAGCTTGATGCACTGCAACATCAGTTCGATGCCATTTACCAAAACCTTGCCAATCATGAAGCGACCAATGGAACCATCGAACCGATTGCGGCTGAACCTCAAGATTTAAATGTGGCTGAATTATTCACACAAATACAGCAGCAACTCTCTCTCGAACAGCAACAGCATTTGATTGCTTTACTCAGTGCTGAAGATGATGCCTCATCTACTAATCCATTATCTTAGCCGGCTTCATCAGTATCACCATTTCAACTCTAAAAACAGGCAACCAATGGTCGCTTTTTTACATTTCTTGCACTGAGAAAGTACCTCCTAGCCACCAAGAAACGACCATCATGCGTATAATGTTTTGCGTCAGCGCAAAAAAGATTGATGTTGTTTTAGTCATGTTATATGATCGGTTTTACTTGCAAATTTCTAACTGAAATCGGATTTTGCTATAACGCTTCATGAGTTGCGCAACACAACTTCATTATTTTTAAATTTCACATTGGCTTTCAAGATTGAAACTCTTGGGCTGCTCTTTGCAGTCCTGTAATCCTTGAAAGATGAGATTCACCAATAGGTTTTGACCTATTCACGACAATGGAAACGAGTGTGCTACCGATTATTATATTGTTACCGTTAATACTTGGCACAACCCTTGTCTCATTACTGAAGCAGAGCTCACGTAGGCTAACCGCCTTCGCAGCTGTTGGGGTCAGTATGACAAGTTTAGGCTTATTACTGACCCAAGCACGAGACGTGTTTAATGGCGCTGTCATTACGCAGTCGTGGTCGTGGTTGCCGCAGCTTGGCATTAACTTCAGTTTCCGTCTAGACGCTTTAGGCCTCCTCTTTGCCTTACTCATCAGCGGCATCGGAACCCTCATTTATATTTATGCCTATTTTTATTTAGGCCCCAAAAATTCTCTCAATAAACTCTATCTACTGCTCATGTTGTTCATGGCAGCCATGCTCGGAATTTCACTCTCCAATAATTTAATTTTACTCCTCGTTTTTTGGGAACTGACCAGTATCTCCTCTTTTCTGTTGGTCGGTTATTGGAGCAATTACGACGCGGCGCAACGTGGCTCACGAATGGCCTTGACCATTACGGGTATGGGCGGACTGGCCATGCTGGGTGGTTTCATCTTGCTGGGCCAAATCACTGGCACCTACGAGATTGATCAAATCTTGACAATGACCACACAGATTCAAGGTCATGCTTTATTTGTACCGACGCTGCTGCTGATTTTACTCGGTGCTTTTACCAAAAGTGCGCAATTTCCATTCCACTTTTGGTTACCCAACGCGATGGCAGCCCCGACCCCCGTGTCTGCTTATTTACACTCAGCAACCATGGTCAAAGCGGGGCTTTTCTTGGTGGCACGACTGTTACCGATTTTTGCAGGTGCGGCACTGTTCCATAACTTGGTCACCTTTATTGGTCTGTTTACCCTGTGTATGGCTGCATTTTTCGCCATCTTTAAAGAAGACTTAAAAGGCCTGTTGGCCTATTCAACCATTAGCCATCTCGGCTTAATCATGTGTCTCTTGGGCATCGGATCCCCATTGGCTGTCGCTGCGGCGATTTTTCATATTATTAACCATGCCACCTTTAAAGCAGCGCTGTTCATGATTGCGGGCATTATTGATCATGAGTCAGGCACACGTGACTTGCGTAAGCTTAGTGGTCTATGGCAACTGTTGCCTTATACCGCTACGCTAACCATGGTCACTGCCGCGTCGATGGCTGGCGTGCCCTTGACCAATGGTTTCTTATCTAAGGAAATGTTCTTTACTGAGCTGCTCAGCAACCTGTCTGGCCCTGTGCTCATCTGCTCTGCGATTGTCGCGACACTGGCGGGGATTTTTGCGGTAGCTTACTCTGTACGTTTAGTTCACGGCGTTTTTTTCGATGGTCCTGTAGGCCAACAAGTCCCAAACAAAGATGCACATGAGCCACCGTTTGGCATGCGTGCACCAGCCACTTTACTGGCGATTCTATGTATTTTAGTCGGCTTATTCCCTGCCCTAATGGTTGAAAACATCGTTAACAGTACAGCACGCGCCAGTACCCAAATGATGAATTTTGAAGGCACACATCTTGCCCTATGGCATGGTTTTAACCTGCCATTGTTGATGAGTGCTATTGCCTTGGTCGGCGGTCTAATTTTCTATTTCAGTCTGGCGAAAGGCGGCAAAATTCGAGAAATTGATCTTGATCCATATTTAGGTCGTCTGCAAGGTCGAGTGGCTTTTGACTTATTCCTAAAGTCACTCCTGCTCAACTCACGCAAATTTAAACGATTGACTGAAAACGGTAAATTACAGAGCTATCTGCTCTGGATTGTACTATTTAGCATTGTTTTAGTAGCCATTCCATTCTTGGGCCAAGGCATTAGCACAGGTACACGTGAACTCGCCCATGCTCCAGCCTTAGCGATCGTACTTTGGCTACTGTTATTCTCTTCATGCTGGATGATGCTTTGGTTTCACCATGAACGCATTAAAGCGGTATTGATCAGTGGCGCGATTGGTTTAGTCGTGACCATGATTTTTGTCTGCTTCTCTGCACCAGATTTAGCTCTGACACAAATCACCGTCGATGTGGTCACTACCGTATTGCTATTGATGAGTTTATCGCTTTTACCGCAACTCACACCGTATGAATCAAGTGTCTCACGTCGTTGGCGCGATGCTCTCATTGCGATTGGTGGCGGACTTGGCATTGCATGGATTACATGGCTCATTTTAACCCGTGATCACAACTCCATTTCATGGTTCTTCATGCAACAGTCGATTCCACTAGGCGGTGGAACCAACGTCGTCAATGTCATTTTAGTTGACTTCCGTGGTTTCGATACCTTTGGTGAAATTACAGTCCTCGGTATTGCAGGCATCGGTGCACTGTGTTTAATGGATGGTATGCGTGCTCACGGTACCACCATGACCCAAGGTCTCAGCTACCGTTTCAATCCATCGCCACTCATGCTTCGCATTAGCGCATCGTGGATTTTACCGATTGCCTTGGTGGTCAGTCTGTATATCTTCTTACGCGGGCATAACCTGCCGGGTGGTGGGTTTATCGCGGGTTTAATTACCGCTTTGGCCTTGATTATTCAGTACATGGCACTCGGTCAAGACCATGCGGAACAGCTGCTCAAAGCCAAATCAGGTCGTTTGTATGAAATCTGGATTGGTACAGGTTTAGTTATCGCAGGCTTAACAGGCTTAGGCGCATGGTTTTGGGGACGCCCATTCCTCACCAGCGCACACTTTTATGTGTCGCCACCAATTTTAGGCGAAATGCATCTTGCAACCGCAGCACTATTCGATGTCGGTGTTTATATTACGGTTGTAGGCGCGACCATGTTGCTCATTTCTGTTTTAGGTGACTCTCGTCACTCCAGCATGTCTGGTCCAGTCGTACCAAAGGGGGATTAATATGATTAGTTTAGAATTGTTACTTGCCTCCGCTATTGGTCTATTGACTGCAACAGGTATTTATCTGATTTTACGTGCTCGTACCTTTCCTGTGGTGCTTGGGCTTGCCATGATTGGCTATGCCGTCAATTTATTTTTATTTGCTATGGGCCGACTCCAAATCAATGCGCCTGCGGTACTCACCGAAGCCAGCAAAGCAACCGATCCCCTTCCGCAAGCTTTGGTGTTAACCGCAATTGTGATTGGCTTTGCCACCACTGCTTTTATTGTACAACTGGCCTTACGCAGTCGCTATGAAACAGGAACCGACCACGTTGACTCTAAAGAAGAAATACCACAAATTGACCCACGTGAGGATGAGCCATAATGAATGACTTCATCCACTTTTGGACCGAACACACCCCAATTTTTAGTATTCTAATCCCTGCCCTTACCGCTTTTGTGTTGGTGTTATTGGGTAATCCGGGATCAGGTTCTTTAGCACAAGATTGGCGACAACCTTGGCGTCGGGGTATCAGTTATACTTCAGGTTTGCTCGGTTTATTCACCGCAGCCAACTATCTGATCTTTGCAAGCTCAGGGCAAATCAGCGTTTACAACCTGAGTGAATGGGCAGCGCCGTTTGGTATTGTTTTGGTCCTCGATCAATTGTCTGCACTCATGTTGGTCTTAACCTATGCTTTGGCAGTTCCTGTAATGTGGTTTGCCAGTAAAGAATGGGATGAGCGTGGACGTTACTTTCATGCCATGTGTCATTTCCTGCTGATGGGTCTCACAGGCGCTTTCCTGACAGGCGACTTATTTAACCTGTTCGTGTTCTTTGAAATTTTGTTGATGGCCTCTTATGTCTTGTTACTGCATGGTCAAGGCAAAGCGCGTTTTCAACTGGGCATTCACTACGTCACCATTAACCTGTTGGCATCAGCCCTATTTCTGATTGGCCTTGGCATGATTTACGGCAGTGTCGGCAGCCTCAATATGGCGGATGTTGCACGTTTGATGCCTGTATTAGAAGCCGATCAACACCGTATCGCGGTTGCAGGTGGGCTATTGTTGTTTACAGTCTTTGGCATTAAAGCAGCCATGCTACCTGTCGGATTTTGGTTACCCAAAACCTATGCGGTGGCAACGACGCCTGTGGCGGCTCTGTTCACCATCATGACCAAAGTCGGTATTTATGCCATTTTACGTGTCAACGGCACCGTATTTGACGATGCAATTAGTCGTGAAATTCTGCAATACATTTTATTACCAATTGGTTTGATTACATCTGTCTATGGTGTGATTGGTGCGATGGGTGCGGAACGCTTACGTCGTTTCATTGGCTTTATGATTTTGTCTTCTGTAGGCACGATTTTAATCGCCATTTCCCTATTCAATACTTTGGCATGGGCAGCGGCACTGTATTATTTGGTACACAGTACTATTATTGCAGCAGCGTTTTACATTTTAAGTGGTTGGATTACTTCACAACGCGGTGAATTTAAAGACCACTTTAAAATCGCACCTCAAATGAAACAGCAGAAGATACTCTCTATTACCTACTTTACAATTGCTTTGATGATGGCTGGTTTGCCTCCATTTAGTGGCTTCCTAGGTAAGGTTTTTATATTACAAGCAACCTCTAATTCACCTTATCAGTTGTTGATCATTTTGACGGTTTTGGTCGTCAGCTTACTCAGCATTATCGCCTTTACTCGCGTGGGTTTTATTCTGTTCTGGCGTGCAACAAAGCCTGAAGATAACCCTATCGAGCCTACTTATACCACCTATCAAGCCTTGCCTGAGCAAGCACCAAAACGCAATGACAAAACCATTTATCTTTTATTGGTCAGTTTAATTGGCTATATGGTCTTTGCAAGTCCAATTCAGAAGTACACTTACCAAACCGCTATGCAAATCCAAAATAATGCGCTCTATGAACAAACTTTGCTTAAAACCGATGAGCATGGGCAAACCATTAGCGTACAACCGTTCGATAGTGAAAATTTACCTGAAACCAAATATGGTGGCGAACGCGTGGATCCAAATGCACATTTGATTCCATATTTAATTTCGGAAGAAACACTGGAAGGTGAACATATTTCTGAATACAAACAGCGTCAAATGCAACAGCAGCATCAGGCTGAAGAGCAACCAAACACAGAACGACTAGAACCTACGGTGGAGCCTTAAACATGAAAAAGACTTCTTTTCTAGTACGCTGGCTTCCTCACCCTTTTGTTTCGGTTGTGGTTGCACTTAGTTGGCTAATGCTGGCGCATAGTGTTGAAGTAGCGAGTTTAGTCATGGCAGTTTTACTCGGTATCTTTATTCCACGTTTCATTAAACCTTTCATTGCATATACGCCAAATATTGAATGGAAATCAGCAGTTAAACTACTTTTTGTCGTACTTTACGATATTGTGATGTCCAATATTACCGTGGCAAAACAAGTTCTAGGGCCGATTGATCGTCTACAACCCAAATGGTTTCGTGTTCCGCTTGAAACGCAGCATGAGGAAGTCAATACACTATTGGCAATGATTATTACCACAACGCCTGGAACCGTTTCAGCAGGGATTGACCAAGATCGTGGGGATATTTTGGTCCACGCACTCAGCACTGATGATGCTGATGCCGAAATCCAAAATATTAAAGCGCGCTATGAAAAACCGTTGATGCAAATTTTTGGTGTTCAAGCAGGAGATAATGCATGACTATTTTACCGTATGCTCTCGGCATCTGTTTAATTGCCGTCACGATCTCAATGCTGCTGTGCTTGATTCGTTTAATCATTGGCCCATCCATCGTGGACCGACTATTAGCACTCGATACCTTATTTTTAAATGCCACCTGTTTGATTATCATTTTAGGCATTTACTGGGCCAGCACCTCATTATTTGAAGGTGCGCTATTGGTTGCGATGTTAGGCTTTGTATCTACAGCCGCTTTAGCACGCTACTTCACCTCAGGTCATGTGATTGACTAGGAGCGATATAGATGCAACTCACAATGGAAATTCTGGTTTCAATTTTTCTCATGATCGGCACTTTCTTCATGCTGGTTGGAGGGATTGGAATGGTACGCCTACCCGACTTATTCATGCGTCTTCACGCACCCACAAAATCAAGTACGCTTGGCTTGGGCAGTTTTTTGATTGCTGCCATGATTTATTCTGCATTTCAAGGTCGCTTTGGTTTTCCTGAACTATTGCTCACCTTATTTGCATTTTTGACTGCGCCAGTATCTGCTAACTTAATGGCACAAGCAGCATTGCATTTACGTTTACGCTCACTCAGTGGTGATGTACCAGAAGCTTTAAATCGCCCCTTACCTTGGCAACGCACGCGCCGTAGGGCTTTCCAAAAGCAGCATAATGATGATCTTTCTCAGTAACATAGAAATCACGGCCACACTCGGTATTTCTGACTCATTCAATTTGTAAATGTAAATGAAGCAAATAAAAAAGCCACCCTCGGGTGGCTTTTTTATGCTCAGTTAAACTGAATTACTCATCATCTTTTTTTGCTTCGTCAGCAGGTAAATCCTTCACTGCTTCTGCAATCAGACCAAACATATAGTTACCATATGCATTGGTTTTGTCGTAATGGAAACGTAAACGCGGTGTAATACGTGTCTTAATACGACGGCTGAGTTCATGACGCAAGAAACCAGATGCTTTGTTTAACACATCAAGTGTTTCTTTATTTGCTGCCTCACTTTGCTCATCGCCAAGCTCACGACCCATTACAGTCACATACACTTCAGCATAACCTAAGTCTGGACTTACTTTCACCGCAGAGATGGTCACAAGACCACCTAAGCGTGGATCTTTCAGCTCTTGACGGATCAATTCAGACAACTCTCGTTGTACTGTATCCGCCATACGCTTAAGACGTTGACTACCCGCCATTAAAGACTCCGTTTGATCAATTGAACATCGTACACTTCAATCTTATCTAGTGCTTTGATGTCTTTATAACCTTTCACCGCAAGACCACATTCCATACCAGCACGAACCTCTTCAACCACTTCTTTATAACGACGAAGTGATTCAAGCTCACCTTGGAACACAACCACGTCATCACGAAGGACACGAATTGGTTTGTTACGGTGTAATACACCTTCAAGTACCATACAGCCTGCTGCAGCACCAAACTTACTTGAGTGGAACACTTCACGTACTTCAGCCACACCTAGAATTGTTTCACGGTGTTCTGGTGCAAGTTTACCGCTCATCGCTGCTTTCACATCATCAATCAATTGATAGATAATTGAGTAGTAACGAATGTCGATGCCGTCAGCATCTGCTTTTTGACGTGCTGCGTTATCCGCACGTACGTTAAAGCCAAGAAGAACTGCTTCAGAAGATTCAGCTAGTGTCACGTCAGATTCAGTGATCGCACCAACACCTGAACCAATGACACGGACTTTAACTTCGTCTGTTGCAAGGTCAGCAAGAGCAACGTTTAATGCTTCCAATGTACCACGTACATCAGTTTTCAATACGACATTGACGATAGGCACATCTTTCTTGCCCATAGACGCCATGATATTTTCAAGACGCATTGCGCTTTGACGCTCAAGACGTTTTTGACGTTCACGATCCATACGCGCATCCGCAACTTCACGTGCTTTCTTCTCGTCATTCACAACAAGAACTTCATCACCCGCCATCGGTGCTTCTGGAAGACCCAAAATTTCAACTGGAATTGAAGGACCTGCAGATTGAATACGTTTACCGTTTTCATCTGTCATCGCACGTACGCGACCATAAGATGCACCCGCAAGAACCAGATCACCCACTTTCAATGTACCGTTTTGAACAAGGATAGACGTGACCGCACCACGGCTGTTGTCTACACGTGCTTCAATCACGACACCTTGAGCAGCACCTTCTTCAGATGCTTTCAACTCAAGTAATTCAGCTTGGATTGAAATAATATCTAGAAGCTCATCAATACCTTGACCTGTATGTGCTGAAACCATTGCAACAGGAACGTCACCGCCCCATTGTTCAGGAACGATTTCTTTCACAGTCAATTCATTCAATACGCGGTCTGGATCAGCAGACTCTTTATCCATTTTGTTGATTGCAACAATAATTGGCGTACCGGCAGCACGTGCGTGATCAATCGCTTCAGCTGTTTGTGGCATTACACCATCATCCGCCGCAACAACCAATACCACGATGTCTGTCGATTTCGCACCACGTGAACGCATTGCAGTAAATGCTGCGTGTCCCGGAGTATCTAAGAATGTGATAATGCCTTTATCAGTCGTTACATGATATGCACCGATGTGCTGAGTGATACCACCCGCTTCACCAGCTGCCACTTTTGAACGACGAATACGGTCAAGCAATGATGTCTTACCATGGTCAACGTGACCCATGATAGTTACAACAGGAGGACGAGTCGTTTGAGCGCCACGTGCTTCTTCTGCTGCTTCAAGTAAGTTATCTTCAGCTTGTGTATCCGATACAAGAACTGGGTTATGGCCCATTTCTTCCACGATCAACGCTGCAATTTCTTGATCAATCGCTTGGTTCTGAGTTACAAGTTCACCCATTTTCATGAGCGACTTAATCACTTCGCGTACTTTAACTGCCATTTTCGCAGCCAAGTCAGCAACCACAATTGTTTCACCAATTTCAACATCATAAACTTGTTTTTTAACTGGTTTTTCAAAGCCATGCTTGTTTGCTTGGCTGGTTTTTAAACCACGTTTATGCGTGTTGTCACGGAAAGACTGTTCTTCACCACGACGACCACCTTTCTTCGGTGCACGCGCACCTGGTGTATTGGTACCACGTTTGATATCGCGGTCTTCTTTGGCAAATGAATCTTCATATGCTTGACCAACAAGACCCGCTGCAAGTGGAGAATCATCCACGACACGAATCGTTGCTGTTGCATCTTCATTTGAGTATTTAGACGCCATTTGACGCATTTGCTCAAGTGTACGTTGCTGTGCTTCTTCAGCTGCTTTACGACGAGCTGCTTCTTCAGTTGCTTTAAGTTGAGCTGCCTGAGCTTCGCGCGCTTTTTTCTGTTCTGGTGTTTCAATCACTTTAACTTGTGCTTTAACCACAGGTTTATTGGTTGATTTACGTTTCACCACAACTGCTGCTTTTGCGACTTCTTGCTTCGTCGTTTCTTGCTTAGCAGCAGCACGCATTGCTTCAAAGTTTGCAGCTGCTTTATTTACAACTGGCGTTTCAGCTTTTGGTTCAACCATAGCTTGTACGTTTGCACGCGCTTGTTGCTCAGCTTGTGCTTTCGCCAAAGCTTCTGCTTTAATTTGTTCTGGATCTGGCTTAGTAAATGTATGCTTCTTGCGAACTTCTACATTAATTGTTTTCGCCTTACCTGATGTACTGGCTACTTTAGCCGTACTGGTCGTTTTACGTTTCAACGTGATTTTTCCTGCCTGACCATCGTCTTGACCATGAATTTTCTTCAAATGGTGCACGAGGGCATCTTGTTGTTCAGTAGAGATAATATCGTCCGATTTACGCTGTGGTAAACCTGCATCACGAACCTGCTCTAGGAGCTTCTCAACAGGGCGGTTCACGCTGAGAGCTAACTCTTGTATCGTCTTGTCCGTCATGTATGATCTCCTAGTTAAACCATGATTCGCGCGCTTTCATAATAAGTTGACCCGCTTTCTCTGCACCTAAACCTTCAATATCTGAAATATCGTCAGTCGCTTGGTCAGCCAAGTCATCAATCGTGATTACACCACGTGCTGCGAGTGCATATGCAATCTCTTGTGTCATCCCTTCCATTGCAACGAGTTCTGCACTTGGATCTTGGATGTTTTCTTGCTGTTTCAATGCATCAGCCAATGCAACTTCTTTTGCGCGGCCTTGAAGTAATTCAACCACTTCAGCATCTAATTCAATTTCGTCAAATGTTTCAGCCGGAACATAAGCAATCTCTTCCAAAGAAGTGAAGCCCATTTCAACCAAAGCCATTGCCAAATCTTCTTCAATATCTAAACGTGATACAAATAAGTCTAGGTATTGTTGAGCTTCGTTTTGCTGACGAGCATGATACTCTTCTTCAAGCATCATGTTCAGTTTATAACCGGTCAATTCAGATGCAAGTCGAACATTTTGACCTTGAGAACCGATCGCACGCGCTAATTGATCGCTGGTTGCGAAAATAATGTCAGCTGTACGTTCTTCTTCATCAATCACGATACCCGATACATCTGCTGGCTCTAAAGCACTCGCAATATACTGAGCAGGATCATCAGACCATACCACTACATCAATACGCTCACCGTTCAACTCTTGCTGAACTGCTTGGATACGTGTACCACGCATACCAATACATGCACCCACCGGATCAATACGATGATCGTTGGTTTTCACAGCGATTTTAGCACGAACGCCCGGTTGACGCGCCGCTGCTTTAATCTCGATGATTTCTTCAGAAATTTCAGGAATTTCCTTTTTCATCAACGCGATGAGCATTTCTGGCTTGGCACGAGATAACTGAAGCTGTGCGCCACGACCTTCACGGTTCACATTAAACAAAATCGCATTTACACGTTGTTTTGGACGCAAAATTTCTTTTGCAATCATTTCTTCACGTGCAAGGTACGCTTCTGCATTGTCACCAAGATCAATGATAAAGCCATCTTTGGTCTGCTTTTTCACTTCACCGTAGATCAACTCGCCCACTTTCGACTCATACGCATCTGCAATCAACGCACGCTCTGCTTCACGAATTTTCTGAACAATCACTTGTTTCGCAATTTGTGCTGCAATACGACCGAAGTCAATTGACTCAACTTCAAGCTCTCGTACATCACCGATCGACCATTTTGCTGGATCAACATCTGAAATGGCGTCTTGGCACGCAGGCATTTCATGATCTTCATCCGCAACTACGGTCCATTGACGGAAAGTACTATATTCACCCGTTTTACGATCAATCTCTACACGAAGCTGCGCTTCTTCAGAGTTTGTTCCTTCGTAGAACTTCTTTTTAGTCGCAGCAACAAGCGCTTGTTCCAAGGCTTCGAAAATCGCTTCACGACTTACACCTTTTTCATTACTAACCGTTTCAACGACGGTAAGAATTTCACGTGCCATAAGCCACCTATTTCGTTCAGATTCTTATTTATTAAATGAATTAATCTTGATAGACCAAATTGGCTTTATCAATATTATTACTATCAATTTCAAGTACTTGTTGCTTTTCCACTTCAACTTGAATCATTTCTGCTTCAAGATCTACAGCAACCAATTTTGCTTGGAATTTACGACGATTATCAACTGCACTGATCAAACGGAACGCAATTTGTTGACCAACATATGCTGGTAATTGTTCAAGTTGGAAAAATGGACGATCCCAACCTGGTGAAGATACTTCAAGCGCATACTCACCTGAAATTGGATCATGCACATCGAGCATTGCACCGACCTGTTGAGTCACGCGTACGCAGTCCTGAACACCAATACCGCGCCCTTGTTCAAGCTCACCATCTTCATTGATAACAGGTTCTGCATGTTCATCGACCGCTTTGTCGATATAAATACGCAATAAAGAACGTTTGCCTTGAGGAAGGAATTCAATTCCCCAAAGATCCACACCACAGGCTTGCACTGCAGGAGCAATTAAGTCTTGGAGTGCTTGGGTTTTATTTGATAGCTTCATTTACTCTCGTCAATTTTGTGCGATTCAATGGCCGAAACTGACCACTACAAACCAATACAAACTATAGTAGTAGTGGAACATGACACTTTGACTTTCACCGTATCCGGCGCACATCGACACTACACGATAGCCAATAAAAAAGGGCGTAATCGCCCCAATTATTGCACAGAAAATCAATATCCACTGTGCAAAAAGGCCCACCTTGTTGTGAGCCTCTTTTAGAAACTTGGTAGCGGGAGCTGGATTTGAACCAACGACCTTCGGGTTATGAGCCCGACGAGCTACCAGACTGCTCCATCCCGCATCAACGTGCAAAAATTATATACAAATATGAACTATTTTTCAATCTAAATACTTCATACTTGCTTTGATTTAGTTGCACCTAAATCAAATTGGTAGCGGGAGCTGGATTTGAACCAACGACCTTCGGGTTATGAGCCCGACGAGCTACCAGACTGCTCCATCCCGCATCAACATGCAAAAATATTCTTGGTTTAATCACTTAAACCACTTACTTTAGTTTGCCTCTAAAATAAGATTGGTAGCGGGAGCTGGATTTGAACCAACGACCTTCGGGTTATGAGCCCGACGAGCTACCAGACTGCTCCATCCCGCATCAACAGATTTGCTGCATACACCAACTTAATCTTCTGGATTCATAAGTTGGTGCGGAAGGGGGGACTTGAACCCCCACGCCCGAAAGCACTACCACCTCAAGGTAGCGTGTCTACCAATTCCACCACCACCGCAGCTGTGACGCATTCTAGTAGCATCGCCACAAAAAAGAAAGGACTAATTCCAATTATTCGCTTGTTTTCGGTGCAGTTGGTGAAGTTTCATTCGATTGCGCAGGTACAGAAGTTGTCGTTTGTACCGACTTTAGGCTGTATGCATCTGTAGTTTGCTTTTTAGCAAACACGGCCAATGTCAAACTGGTGACAAAAAACAATGCCGTTAAAATCGCTGTTAATCGTGTCAAGAAGTTCCCTGAACCCGATGCACCAAATACAGTTGCCGCACCGCCACCACCAAACGAAGCGCCAGCATCTGCACCTTTACCATGCTGGACTAAAATCAGCACGATCATCAACACAGCTAAGATAATATGTACTACCAGCACAAAAGTTTGCATGCTGAACTCCTAATTATTTTGTATTTGCAAATGCTTCGGCAATTTTATAAAAAGACGTTGCATTTAAAGATGCCCCACCGACGAGCGCACCATTGATATCTGGACAAGCCGCTAACTCTACTGCATTTTCAGCTTTAACACTACCACCATATAAAATGGCCATGCTTGCGCCATACGAGGTAATTTGGGTTAAACCTTCACGGATTTTTGCATGCATGGCCTGTGCATCTTCTGGCGATGCAGTTTTGCCTGTGCCAATCGCCCAAATCGGCTCATAAGCAATCACAATATTTTGCCACTGTTCCGCCACCACCACACTAGCCAAGTCACAAATTTGTTGTAAAACAACAACTTCAGCCTGACCCGATTCACGTTGTTCTAGACTTTCACCTACACAGTAAATGACAGTCAAACCAGCATTTAATGCATTTTGTGCTTTGGCATTTAAAACAGCAGAGGTTTCCGCAAAATATTCACGGCGCTCCGAATGCCCCACCAAAACATATTCGATTTGGCTATCTTTCAGTAGCTCTGCACTCACCTCACCTGTATATGCACCAGTATGGGCAAAACGTGAAACATCTTGAGCTACGGTAAAAACTGGGCGTACAGCTTTCGCAAGCTCAACTTGTGTTGCGCCCAGTGCGATTGCAACAGGTGCAATGCCAATATTACATTTTTCTTGTGCTATTTCTTTCTCTTGCAAGAGCTGTTTAAATTCTTGAAGCAATTGCTTGGCATCTGCCTGCATTGGGTTCATCTTCCAATTGCCGACAACCCATGGCTTAATCGTCGAACCCGACATACAGCACCCTATTCAAAACAGTTCATTAAAACGGCCTCATTCTACACGTTATTTATTTTTCAAAGATAGTTTTCTTCCAGAATTTATTCTTTGATGGAAACTACACCGATCAAAACAAAGAGCATTTTGTAAAAAAAACCGCCTGCTATTACGACCAGTTCATGCTTTTAATCGATATTAAGGTGGTGACAACACTTTCAGATATGGTATTTTTGTGCAACAAAAGTATAATTTTACGATACCAATTATAAACAATTGAGAAGTTAAGGACTTGGGGAATGTCAGTATCAAATGGTTTGCCTAAATTCACAGGCTTTATTCGACGCTTAGTCGAAGACGGACGCATGACTGCTGAAAATATGCAGCAGGCGATGCTTGCTGCCAAAAAGGCTCAACAAGATATTGTTCCTTATCTGATCGAAAATTATAAACTCTCCCCAAATGTAATTGCTGAAACGATTTCTTTGGAGTTTGGTGAACCTGTTTTTGACTTAAGTGTTTATGACTCGGCTCAAATTCTGCGAGATATAGTTGAAGATAAACTCATCACTAAACACCGTATCCTACCCATCTTCCGCCGCGGTAATATCCTTTATCTCGCAACCAGCAATCCGACCAATATGGATGCCATGGATGCAATTCGCTTCAACTCTAAAATGAACATTGAGGCGATTATTGTTGAATACCCACAACTGGAAAAACTTATCGAACAAAATTTTGCCCAAGCAGATAGTTTCGAATTTTCCGATGAAGACATTGATTTAGACTTAGATCAGGATCATCAGAATTCAAATGACGATGATGATGATTCACCTCAAGAAGATGAAGCACCGATTGTTAAATACATCAATAAATTATTAATTGATGCGATTCGTATGGGCGCCTCAGACTTACATTTTGAACCTTATGAAAAATCGTATCGCGTTCGTTATCGTGTCGATGGTGTACTTCGTCATATTGCCAGTCCACCACTACAGCTCGCAACACGTCTTGCCTCGCGCTTGAAGGTCATGTCTCAAATGGACATTTCCGAAAAGCGTGTTCCTCAAGATGGGCGTATTAAATTAAAGCTATCAAAAAGCAAAGCGATTGATTTCCGTGTCAACTCTCTGCCGACTTTATTTGGTGAGAAGCTGGTACTGCGTATTCTTGATCCATCTAGCGCTATGTTGGGGATTGATGCATTAGGTTATGAACCTGATCAAAAAGAACTCTTTATGCAAGCCTTGGACAAACCACAAGGCATGCTACTGATTACAGGTCCAACAGGTTCAGGTAAAACGGTATCTTTATATACGGGTTTGAATATTTTAAATAAAGAAGATACGAATATTTCAACTGCCGAAGACCCGGTTGAGATTAACTTAGAAGGCATTAATCAGGTCAACGTGAATAATAAAGTCGGCCTCACTTTCTCAGCCGCACTCAAGTCCTTTCTGCGTCAGGATCCAGACATTGTAATGGTCGGTGAGATACGTGATCTTGAAACAGCAGAAATTGCCATTAAAGCTGCGCAGACAGGTCATATGGTGATGTCGACACTGCATACTAACAGTGCCCCTGAAACCCTGACACGATTACGCAACATGGGGGTGCCATCATTTAATATTGCCACTTCTGTCAACCTTGTAATCGCTCAACGTTTGGCACGTCGTTTATGCAATCAATGTAAAACACCTACTGACATTCCTGAACAAAGTTTACTCGAAATGGGCTTTACCGTAGAAGATATCAAAGACCCAGACTTCAAAGTTTATCAGCCTGTAGGATGTGCTGAATGTCGTGAAGGTTATAAAGGTCGTGTCGGCATTTATGAAGTTATGAAGGTTACATCAGAAATTTCAAAAATTATTATGGAAGACGGCAATGCCTTACAGATTGCAGAAGCTTCAGCAAAATTAGGATTTAACAATTTACGTCGTTCAGGTTTACTCAAGGTTATGCAGGGGGTCACTTCCTTACAAGAAGTGAATCGTGTAACCAGCGAATAATTGAAATATTGAAAGAATAAGGATAAATGCATGGCTGTCAAAAAAGCACAGATGATGCCAACCTTCAATTATGAAGGGATTGATCGTAAAGGGGCAAAAATCAAAGGGGAATTGCCTGCACGTAATCTAGCTCTAGCCAAAGTCACTTTGCGCAAACAAGGGATTACCATCAAGAGTATTAGAGAAAAGAAAAAGAATATTCTTGAAGGTGTATTTAAGAAAAAAGTGACGACGCTGGACATCACGATTTTCACCCGACAACTCGCAACGATGATGAAAGCCGGTGTACCATTGGTTCAAGGTTTTGAAATTGTGGCTGAAGGCTTAGAAAATCCCTCTATGCGTGAAGTCGTCCTCGGCATTAAGGGTGAAGTTGAAGGTGGTAATACCTTTGCTGGGGCTCTCAGAAAATATCCTCAATATTTCGACAATTTATTCTGTTCGTTGGTCGAATCAGGTGAACAATCTGGTGCACTTGAAACGATGCTAGATCGTGTGGCTATCTATAAAGAAAAAAGTGAGCTACTCAAACAAAAAATTAAGAAAGCCATGAAATATCCAGCAACAGTGGTTGTAGTTGCTTTAATCGTGACCATTATTTTAATGGTCAAAGTCGTACCAGTCTTCCAAGATTTATTTAGTTCCTTTGGCGCAGAATTACCAGCATTCACTAAAATGGTCGTCAACATGTCTGAATGGATGCAAAAATATTGGTTTATCTTGATTATTATAATTGGTATCGTAATTACAGCTTTACTCGAGACCAAAAAACGCAGTAAAAAATTTCGTAATTTATTAGATAAGGCCGCGCTGAAAGCCCCAATTTTTGGTGATTTGGTTTATAAAGCAATTATTGCTCGCTATAGCCGTACTCTTTCCACAACCTTTGCTGCTGGCGTTCCTTTAATTGATGCACTTGAGTCTACAGCTGGGGCAACCAACAATGTGGTCTATGAAGAAGCTGTGATGAGAATCCGCGAGGATGTAGCAACCGGTCAACAACTTCAATTTGCCATGCGTGCCACCAATAAATTCCCTTCCATGGCAGTACAAATGGTTGCCATTGGTGAAGAATCTGGTGCGCTTGATGCCATGCTAGATAAAGTTGCCACTCACTATGAAAATGAAGTTGATAATGCCGTGGATGGCTTAACTGCAATGATGGAACCTTTGATCATGGCGGTCTTGGGTGTACTTGTGGGCGGTCTCGTGATTGCCATGTATCTACCAATCTTCCAAATGGGTTCTGTGGTTTAATGCAAGAAATAATTTCCTCTCTGATCAACACTCCAACTGCACTTTATTTCGTGGTTGGAGTTTTTAGTTTGTGTATCGGCAGTTTCCTCAATGTGGTGATCTACCGCACCCCAAAAATGATGGAGCAAGAATGGCGTACTGATTGTCAACTGTTACTTCATCCTGAGCAACCCATCATTGATGAAACGAAACTCACCTTAAGCAAACCAGCATCCACCTGCCCCAAATGCAACAGCGTCATACACTGGTATCAAAATATCCCTGTGGTTAGTTGGTTAGTACTACGTGGAAAGTGTGGCACCTGCCATAACCCAATTAGCATCCGTTATCCTGCTATTGAACTGCTCACAGCCATGTGTGCATTGATCGTGGTCGCGGTCTTTGGTCCAACCATCCAAATGCTTTTTGGCCTAGTCTTAACCTACATTCTCATCGCTTTAACCTTTATTGATTTTGATACGCAGCTCCTGCCAGATCGCTATACTCTCACACTTGCAGCACTTGGTTTAGGAATAAATAGTTATGCTATTTATACCTCTCCCACCGCTGCCATTTGGGGTTATATCATTGGCTTCTTGTGCTTATGGGTCGTCTATTATCTATTTAAGCTTATCACTGGCAAGGAAGGCATGGGCTATGGCGACTTTAAGTTACTTGCTGCCTTAGGTGCCTGGATGGGGCCGTTGTTACTGCCACTGATTGTGCTACTTTCATCTTTTGTTGGTGCAATCATCGGCATCATCTTGCTCAAAATTCGAAAAGAAAATCAACCTTTTGCTTTTGGTCCATATATTGCTATTGCAGGTTGGATTGCTTTTCTTTGGGGAGAGCAAATTATGAAAATTTATTTAGGCAATTAATAAAACCTATGGCATTTATTTTAGGTCTGACAGGCGGAATCGGTAGCGGGAAATCTGCCGCAAGTCACTGGTTTGAACAACAAGGCATTCACGTGGTTGATGCAGATGTGGTTGCTCGAGAAATTGTGGCTGTAGGTCAGCCCGCACTGCAACAAATTCAAGCCCAGTTTGGAGATTGGGTGCTCCTAGACAACGGCGAACTGAATCGCCGCGCTTTGCGCGAACACATTTTCCAAGACCCAGCTGCCCGCACGCAATTGGAAAATATCACCCACCCTGCTATTCGCCAGTCCATCAGACAACAATTGCAAGATGCGACTAGCCCTTATGTGATTTTGGTTTCACCGCTACTGTTTGAGACCAATCAACATGAACTAACCCAACACACCCTGTTGATTGATGCTTCTATAGATCTACAAATTTTGCGTGCTTCTCAACGTGACCATCAAAATATTGAGCAGATTCAGGCCATCATTCAAGCTCAAATGCCACGCGAGCAAAAACAGGCTTTAGCCAATGATATTGTGATAAATGATGGACATTTGGAGCACTTATACGCACAGCTCAGACCTTTGCATTTAAAGTATTTAGCTCGTTCAGAAGCCTAAAAAAAGCAGTCGATTATGACTGCTTTTTTTGTTGCACGAGTTGGGCTTTCAAACTGTCCTTACGTATCCAGCGCCAAGGCTGCAAGGCACCAATCCCCATCCCTACAAGCCCACATAAAATGGCAATACTCAGCGGCTCATTGAGCAGAGGAACCGCAATTATTGCAGCAATAAATGGTGCTAAGGTGACAATACTGCCTGTTTTAAATGCCCCCAAACGTTTAATAGCCTCCACATAAGTAAGAGTCGCTACAATCACCACAAATATGCCATGAAATATGACCTGAGCAATCAATTGCACAGGTTGCACATGTGCGAGGGTTTTGGGCAAAAACAAAACATAAATTGGTACAAATACAATCGCAGCCCAAACCGCAACACCTGCCATGGAATGCCACGCAGATAATTTCCATTGCCGAAGCAAGACAGTAAATGTTCCCCAAAGCACAGCACTGAGGAAAAATAAACCATCCCCTAAACTAAAAGCGATACCTGTTTCTTGATACATCAACCCGCTCATGACCGTCAGTGCAAGCAACATTATACTGAGGCTAAGCCAAGTATGCCGGTCAAAGGGCTGCCGAAATAAAAGATAAGCCGCGACAGCCGTGCAAAGTGGAATGCAGCCATTGAGAAAGATCGCAGCATGTGCCGCAGGCACATAATGAAAGGCACTATAAGCGGTGATGCAATAACATACCCCACCAATCATCGCCAAAATAAAAGGCTCTTTCTTCCACAAAAAGGCGGTATCCTTTTTATAGATCAAGATCGGCATTAAGATGCAAAATGCCAAGAGAAAACGTAAGGCAGTAATATCCCAAGCCCCAATGCCCCAATTAGCACTGAGCCGAGCCGTTAAGGTAAATCCCCCCCAAATACACATGGTGATGGCAATAAATACATAGCCTTGTTTTTGAGGGGTCATCATTGGATTTAAATTGAATCGGAAATTAAAAAATTTTAGATATTACGTTGACGACATGCTTCATACAAAGCCATACCCGTTGCTACACTGACATTCAGACTTTGCAAGTTGCCTGCCATCGGGATATATACTGTTTGATCACATTGAGACTGGGTAATTGGACGCAGGCCTGTATCTTCAGCACCCATCACCACACATACAGCAGTGCCCGTAAAATCGAACTGTTGTAGCGGCAAGGCTTTTTCATCCAACATGGTACCAACCACACGCACATTAAATTCTTCCTTAATTTGCGCTAACGTCCGAGCCAAATTGGTTACTTGAATAAATTTAACTTTTTCAGCACCACCTGCCGCAACTTTGCGCGCAGTCGGGGTCAAACTTGCAGAACGATCACGAGGCACAATCACAGCTTCAACGCCCATTGCAGCAGCAGTACGGATACATGCGCCGAGGTTATGCGGATCGGTGACTTGGTCTAAACCCAGCAATAAACAATTTGGCGACTGTTTAAGTAAAGCTTCTAGATCTTTTTCATTGAAAACTGGATTGGGACGAACAGCGGCAACCACTCCTTGGTGGAACGGCAAGCCAGCCATTTTTTCCAAGCGATCACGGCCCGTTTGTTGTACGCTAATCCCAAACGGTTCAGCCAACTCAAGTACACGCTTTAAACGCTGGTCATCACGCCCTTTTAAGGTAAAAAGTGTGAGCACACGTTCAGGCTCAAGCTCCAACAATGACTCCACCGAATGAACGCCATAAAAATATTCAGGTTTAGCCATGTAGGACCTCTAAAAGATAAATCACCATCGACACGATGTGCCAAAATAAAAATCCTGTAAAGCTGACTTTACAGGATTGCTGTGCAATATCTAGTTTAACTGATTTTGCTTAAAATTACTTAGTGAGTATCGTCTGAAAGCTTAGCCTTCTAAATGACACACGTAATCTAAAACTTCATCAGTTTCAATTTTGAAACGGCTATTGCCAGGCACGTAAAAAGACTGTCCCGCACGGAACAATTCGCTCTCTTCACTGTCTGCAATCTGCACACGACATTCGCCTGAAATAATTTCCATACGCTCTGGCACATGTGTTTCGAACGTCAATGCTTGCTCTGTCGGTAGAATGACACCTAACGTTTTTTTGGTACCATCTTCAAACTGTACAGTATGGCTAATGCATAAACCGCCAAAATAAACATTGGATTTTTTAATGACAGAGACATGATCGAACTGAGTTGACATGCATACACTCCAGATAATGCGCATTTATAATCATATTGATGTGCTAGTTTAAAGATGTGCGATTAACTAATCAATCCATGTTTTATTCCATTCAATCAATATTTTGTTAAAGCCCGACCATTGTACAATTGCACCTATTCTCTCTACACTTTGGCTTAATTTTTGCCTGTCTAAGCCTTCTAAAATAGTCATTTTGAATATATCTAGAAACCAAGGACAACTTTGCTACCAATTTTAGATTCACGACGCGATTTAAAAATCTATTAGGTCGTCTTTGGGATTCAAGCTAAAATAGTCCAGTTTTAACTAAAACCAATAGCACTGCCGTCTTGTCGGCTGAATAAAACTTGACTATCTTAAACTAAAACTTTTCGCAGCTCGGATGCGTTTATGCTGACACATTTAACTTTAATTAACTTTGCTTTAGCTGATCACTTAGCCCTTGATATTGATCAAGGCTTTAATGTCTTAACGGGTGAAACAGGTGCAGGTAAATCTTTATTACTTGATGCACTGTCAGCATGTCTAGGTGAACGCACCGACACTAACTATGTTCGTTTTGGTTCAGACAAAGCCGATGTGACCGCTATTTTTAGTTATCAAGAACATAGTCCTGAAGCAACATGGTTAAAGTCACATGAACTCGATGATGAGTCAGGCGAAATTCATTTAAGACGTGTGATCTTTGCTACAGGACGAAGCAAAGCATGGATTAATGGCCGTCCGAGTAGCTTAGCTGAATTAAAAGAAATTGGCCGTTTGTTGGTACAACTCTACAGTCAACACAGTCAGCAACAGCTGTTAGAGCCACCTTATCCAAAGCGCTGGTTAGACCTGTATCACAACTTCTACCCTGAAGCGCAGGCTGTACGTGAAGCTTATAGTACTTGGCAAAAAGACATCCGTCAGCACCAAGCAGCATTGGATGCCCAAGCCACACGAAAACAGCGTATCGACACGCTAAACCTACAACTTGAAGAACTCGAAGATGTGGTTCAAATCGACTACAAGGAGATTGAACAAGAGTTTGACCGTCTTTCACATCATGAAAACATCATGCAAGACAGCAGTTATGCCTTAAATGCATTAGATGATGCAGAGCAGAACATTAATCAAGAAGTTTCCAGTATTCTTCGTCGTTTAGAGTCGCATGCAGGCCGTAGTGAGCAATTGGCTGAGATTCACACCTCTTTGCTGAATGCGCAAAGTGAACTTGAAGATGCCACAGCCAACCTACGTCAGTTTATTGACCGTCAAAGCTACGACCCTGAACGCATGGAAGAGCTCAATACACAGCTTGAAATGTTCCACCGTTTTGCACGTAAATATCGCACGCAACCTGAATTGCTCAAGCAAGAATATGAACAATGGCAAGTCGAATTAGAACAACTTCACTTATTAGAAGACCCTGAAACACTGGCAGAACAAGTCGAGCGCTCGCATCAAGACTTTTTAGATAAAGCACACCATCTGGATCAAATTCGCCAAGATGCAGCCGCACCACTGGCCAAACATTTAACCGAACAAGTGAAACAACTGGCCCTACCTGAAGCTCATTTTGAGTTTAAGTTTGAACCTTTGGAACAGGCTTCAAGTGAGGGACTCAGCTTTATCCAACTATTATTTACAGCCAATAAAGGTATCCCACCTCAGCCCTTAGCCAAAGTAGCATCAGGCGGTGAACTCTCACGTATTGCCTTGGTCATGCAAGTAATGAATGCTGAAAAAACTGAAGCAGAAGTTTTGGTGTTTGATGAAATTGATGTCGGGATCAGTGGTGGCACGGCGGAAATTGTGGGACGCCTATTGGCCGACTTAGGCTCACACGTGCAAATTTTATGTATTACCCACCAAGCCCAAGTCGCAGCACAATCCGACCAACATCTATTGGTGAAAAAGCGCCAAACTGATCCTGCCAGCAGTACCATTTTAAGTTTAGAAGAAGATGAGCGAATCAATGAGCTCGCACGCATGACAGGGGGGGTTGAAATCAACGACACCACACTGCAACATGCCAAGCAATTACGCCAGCTAAAGTTCCAGTCTGCTTAGAATATGTAGATTGGATCACAAAAAAAGATTTGGAGAATAGGCATTAGTCTAGTAACGTGGTAATTAGGAACATTTACTAGAAGCATTTCAATTTCAAGGAGAAGCCTTTAGGTGAGCAAACAATATCTGACGCATCGCTGTCTCATTGCCCCGCCCGATATGGCAGATGATTTTTTTGCCAATACGGTGATTTATTTGGCTCGACACGATGAAGAAGGTGCTCAAGGCATCATCATCAACCGACCTTCAGGACTTTCTGTTAAGGAATTGCTCAATGATCTTGAAATTGAAGCAGATCATGTCCGCCCTCATGATGTACTCCAAGGTGGCCCTTTACGTCCTGAAGCAGGCTTTGTCTTACATACTGGCCAACCAACATGGCACTCATCTATTGCGGTGGGAGAAAACATCTGTATCACTACCTCTAAAGATATTCTAGATGCTATTGCCCATAACGAAGGTGTAGGTCGTTATCAAATTGCTTTGGGGTATGCCAGCTGGACCAAAAACCAATTGGAAGATGAACTCGCTCGTGGTGATTGGCTGGTCTGTGATGCTGATATGGATTTGATTTTTAATATTCCTTACAACGACCGTTGGGATGCTGCCTACAAAAAGTTGGGGCTCGACAGAACCTGGTTGTCATCTGAGATTGGACATGCCTGATTTAAACACACCCCAAATGATTATGGCATTTGACTTTGGTACACAAAAAATGGGCATGGCTGTCGGTCAAGCATTGATTGAAAGTGCCACACCTTTGGCGTTGTTTACCATGAGAGATGGCATTCCCAATTGGGATGAATTGCATAAAATTATCAAGCAATATCAACCTAATCTATTTTTAGTCGGTTTACCGCTGAATATGGATGATAGTGAGTCAGAACTCTCGGCCCGCGCGCGTAAATTTGCGCGTCGTTTACGTCATCAGACCAATATTGAAACGTGGATGGTGGATGAACGTTTAAGTACCCGCTCTGCCCGCGATGAGTTAAGTCACTACCAAGCACAAGGCAGAGGGAAAAATCTCCTCTGCAGATAGCCTTGCCGCTGCATTATTTATTGAAAGTTGGTATCGTGAACCCAAAGGACTTACTCCTTAGTTCAAAGTCTATCGAAACATAGCGAATCATCTTAAAAAAGCATCCAATAAGGATGCTTTTTTAAGAGATGAAGAAAGACCAATTTAGTGGCTCTTCTCGATAATATGTACTGTCACAGTTCGCCCCGCAACAAATGCCAATTCATTCTTTGGAATTTCATCTAATGCAATTTTTACAGGAACGCGTTGCGCTAAACGCACCCAACTAAAAGTTGGATTTACATTTGCCAGTAGACCTGTACTAGATGTTCGTTCACGATCTTCAATGCCTGAGGCAATGCCCTGCACATGACCTTTTAAACTTCCCGAATCACCCATCAACTGAATGGTTGCGGGAGCACCGAGATAAATTTTATTTAACTTGGTTTCTTCAAAATAGCCCACCACATAAAGTTGTGAACGATCCAACAATGCTGCTACCGCTTGACCCACTTTCACATAGTTGCCTGCTTTCATCTCAAAGTTAGACAATGTGCCATCGGCAGGTGCTACCACTTCGGAACGGTTCAAGTTTAATTCCGCCAAATGTAAATTACTGGTTGCAACGTCAATGAGTGCCTGCTGCTGGGCAATATTGGCTTTGGCTTGCTGAATTGTGGCTTGCATTTGCTCCTGTTCGGCATGTGATTGATCTCGTACAGCAAACATCTGATCTTGTTCTTGTTTTGAAATCGCACCCTCCATCAAATTAGCATAGCGATCTGCATTTTTATCAGCCAAAAGGCTATTGGCCTGTGACTTGACCCAGTTAGCTTTGCTTTGAAACAATTCTGCTTCAGCAGAAGCCAAACTGGCTTTGGCTTTAGCTAAGTCTGATTTGGCTTGTTCGACATCCAATGCTTGACGTGCTATGTCAATTTTAAACAACACTTGCCCTTTTCTTACCGTTTGATTGTCACGCACCAAAACCTCAGTGACTAAGCCTGAAACATCTGAAGAGACTTGAATCACATCACCTCGAATCCGCCCATCACGTGTCCACGGCTCAGCATTGTAATAGTGCCAAAGATGGGCGATTACCAAAATCGCAACAACCACGATGACAACTAAAGTTAAGGGTCGGCTGACTTTACGCCAATCAAAGGATGCCATGTTCATTTTACCTCATTCATTTCAATCAAATGTGTGCTTAAGAAAAGCTCACGATAAAACCCCAATGGACTATGCCTAGCAGCGTGATATATAGACATAAATAAAAAATACTGGGTAAAAAAATCCAACCTTTATCAACCCAAGGGTCAGTCACCCGCATGAGTAGCCTTAAACCGATGTAGGCCAAAAGTGCCTGAACGACCAAAACAGGGACATATACGCCATAGATATTGAGTTCACCCATCGTTATGCTCCCAACAAACCGACTTGGGGCATTTCATCCCATGTCGCATGACACAAACTACTTTGAATATTATTTAGAGAAACCTGCAAACGACGTGCAATGCTCAAATCATCAATCTGTACCAATTCGGCTTGAATATCCTGAATTTTATCTAAAATGTCTTGCCTACACTTTGAGTCAGCCGTATGTCGCTCCTTTGCCTGAAAAAATACATCTATTTGGCTTTGTAATTTTTGTAAATGTCTAGTAAGGGTTGTATAGCCTGCTAACTGATCCATTAATTCTTGTACTCGGGTCAAATCAATCACTGCACTGGACTCAATCAATGCCAAATTGATTTTTTGCTTCAGTACATCGGACTGTACCAACTTGGTATTCAACACACCTATCCGATCCAACATACTACGCAAATGCACTCTAAACTCGACCCCATAAGGCAAATATAGCGCTTGTCGTATCGCTTTATAGTGTAAAGACAGGATTCGTTTGGCTGTAATGTCCGGCGACATCGCACGAACCAAATGAATCACATAGACAGAAATGATCGGACCAAGGACTGTACCAATCGAGGCATCAAAGAACGTTACTTGATCTAGGTGATAACGGTTTTGCAGGTTTAAGCCCATGACCACACCCATCAATAAAGGCAACGCCAAGCCTGTAAGTGGCGGATGTAAAAACAGCATCAGGCAGTACATACAAAAAGGGGCCAACACTATCGCTAACATCCAAAAAGCGCTGACTTGCGGGAAGATGCCATAAGCATAAATAAAGACAATAATCGCCGCATACAAACTGCCACGGATAAAAATTTTTAAGGCAGGAACGGGGTTGTCCATACTGGTGAGAATGCAAGCACAAATAGCCGCCATTTCCGCCATCATAAAACCTGCTTTCCAGCCACTGACGATCCAAAAGCCAGTTGCCACAATCACCACGATAAAAGCAGAAACACCACCACGTACTGCAACACCATGATCGCGATGTAGGTTAGGATAAGTCGTACTCATCGGGATCACTGTCGCAGGTAAACTGTCATCGCCTTGTTGAATACGTTGCCAAATCAACTTAATGGCACGTATATTTTGAATAAAATGACGCACATCCATTTTTAAACTGGCCAATATGACTTGCTGCTGTGGCAAGGCACTGTCAAACACGTCTTGGAAACTCGACTCAAATTGTTCAGGCAAATGGTTTAGTTCTTGTTCTAAAATGGCTTGATCGCCTTGCAAAAACTCGACGATCTGCACATGCACTTTTTCTAAAGCAGGACGGTACGCAACATCAATGTGGTCTAGCTGCTGAATCCGCTCTGCCATCGCCACCAGATTGGTCACCAACATACTCAGTTGATGCAACATTTCTTGTAAGGGTTTGGTCATGCCTTGTAATGCTGATTTTTCATAGCTCAAGTACACAGCCATCACATGAATATCAGTAATATCACGCGTGATATGACTGAGCGTAGCGCTGTAATTGATGGCTTTTACGTCCGCATTGAGGATTTTATCAAAAACTGCCCGGGTATCTTGAAGAGTCTGTGAAACACGGGTTTTCACCACAGGACCAATATGCATAGGGAACAGTACCGCATTCACCACGGCACTACATAACACTCCAACCGTAATTTCGATAAAGCGCCCAATCGCCATATCAAACATTGACGTAGTTTCAATGTTATAAATAATGTTGTAGCAAATAATGACTGTGGTATAACCAGCCAACATAAAAATATAGCTACGTGGCGTTCGATCCAATAAAGAAAAATATAAGCAAAATCCGACCCACGTCGCCAAAAACAAGGTGAATAGTTCAGGGGTATTAATCAGATTTGGGGTAACCGCAAGTGAAACAATAGCGCCCAACAGCGTTCCCAAAACACGATATACGCTCTTTGAAGCGGCCATTCCAGTATAAGGATTGGCAATCACGAAGACTGTGCCTATAGCCCAAATGGGATAAGCCAGATCTAAGGAAAATGCCACATACAGTGAGAGCATGCCTGCCAAAAAAGTTTTACTCGCAAAAATCCAATCCAATTTATTTGGACGAAATGCAATTAACTGTTTGGTCAGGAACATAAATCATCTCTAAATGCGCTGAATGACAACATCTACAGGATTCTTCAACGCAGTATTGCTCAAGCAAACAGCAACACTTCATCCTCACCAGAAGCGAAAACGAATCAAAAATAATTCCAATAAATGAAGTCTTTTACAGACATGGGCAAAGACAGCACCATGTGACAGGAAAGAAAATGCTCAAAAAAATAATGAAACATTATTCATTAAAAGACATTTCTATAGACAATTTTTCCAAAATTAATTGTTTTTGTCAATAAAAATATCTCCATATGATAATACAATCTTTTTTATCCGTGTTTTATCGCTTGTTTTTCAGACCAATTCTGCATATTAAAAGTTTCTCAAGCCTTCTGCGTAAACAGAAAACCATGTCAAAGTTATGTGTTTTTTGTTATATAGTCACTATTGCTCAGATAGATGATTTTTGACTCAGTAGGTTGTTATGGCACTTTCAAGTTTTGGTAAAATTCTCACTGTCTTAGGCCTCTTTTCTGTGTCACGCCCGATTATCAATGTCGATACTATCAGTGCCGAACTGGGGCTTTCACAACCTACAAGTTATCGCTACTTAAAAGAGTTGGTGTCCGCAGGACTTTTACAGCGTTTAAGCGGAACCAGCGGTGACTATACTTTGGGTTCTCAAATTGCTGTGTTGGACTACATCTCTCGAACCACAGATCCGTTATTACAAATCAGCATTCCTTTTATGCAAGACATCGTTGAGCGAACGGAATTTTGCTGTATCCTCACCCAGCTCAACGCAGAGCACTGTATTGACCTATATGGTGAAGTTTTTAAAGATCTTGAGTTATTTTCCTATGGGCGGGGTTGCCCACGTCCCGTGTATTTGGGTTCATCGCCGAAAGTGGTGATCTCACAGCTTAGCAAAGCCAAAATTATTGAATATTATCAAAAATTTGCTACTCAACTGGCTGAGGTCAATTTTGCCGCGAGCCAAGACGAATTTTTACAGAAAATGAAAGCCATTAAGAAACAGGGCTATTATTTTTCCAATGGCGAGTTTGACCCCAATCTTGCCAGTCTTTCCGTACCTGTCAAATTTTCACCCAAAGATACGCCGTTGGCACTGACCTTATTGGCTTCGAAGAACCGATTTGAATTTGTCGATCTGAAAAAAATGGTCGAAATATTAAGACATAGCGCACTACAAATCGAACAGAAATGCAACCTGCTACATAATATTGAGACCTAAATTTTATTTAGCCTTGCTGTGCGGGATAGAAATAGCGAAAGGTTAAATTCAGTCGTGGCTCAGTGATTTTACTGGATTTCATCAACGCATGTTTCCAGTAGCGCTGAGTCTGTCCACGCATCACGATCAATTGCCCACTGTGTAGCATAAGCTCAACTTTTTCCTGTTTAAACTTGTGCTTAAAGCAAAACTTACGGGTTGCACCAAAACTGAGTGAGGCAATCACCACATTGTCTTGCTGCGGCGAACGTAGTGAAGGTTCATCATCACTATGCCAGCCCACAGCTTGGCTACCATTTTCATATAAATTGGCTAAACATGAGTTAAATGGATGTCCCACCAGTTGCTCAATATGCTGTTTTAAACGAAACAAAGCAGGATGCCATAACAGTGCTTGCTTGGCACTCCCCGAATAGTGATATTGATACTCAGCATCGCCATACCACACCACTTTTCGTTCCGTGACATAACGCTTGCCATGTAACACGACCTCGTCAGGTTGCCATGCCAAATGCGCTAAAAAATAATCCAAATATTTTGCACTTTGCTCCGCAGTTAAAATCAAGCCCAAATCCTGCACCTGCCCATCACATGGGAGCACGTTTGCTTGCGGTTCAGGACTAAACAGATCTAAGGTCATGACTGTTCCTCCTCTGCAAACAGTTTAACTGAATTTAGAACGACACAAATCAAAACAAAGTCACAGCTTGTCGCCTAGCCTCCTTATGCATACACTCATCTGAACTTTCACAATAAAAAGAAGCATGTATGAACCTTTGGCAGTTGTTTCAAAAGCTTCGCCCCTTTGTCCACCCCTATCGGATATTGGTGATTGCGACCTTGATCCTGACGCTGATTGGTTCCTTCACCGCGCAGGTCAATGCCCTGACTTTGCAATATGCCGTCGACAGTATCAACCGTCTGGTCGAACAAGGCCAAGGACTGACCGAAGGCCTACACATTTTGATCACCATTTCTGTGATTTTACTCAGCAAAGAAATCATCAGTGCCTTGGTGCAGTTTGGTCAAAAATTTTATGGGGAAAAACTGCGCATTCTGGTATCACAAGACTTGGCGCAAAGTATTATTGAAAAATTCCTGAACTATCGTTTGACCTTTTTTAATGCCGATCAGAACCAAGCAGGTAAGCTACAAACGCGAATTGACCGTGGCATTGGTTCGCTCACCCGTCTCATACAAATCTTTTTTATTGATATTTTACCGCTCTTTAGCAGTGCGATTGTGGCACTGGGACTGATGTACTATGCCAATATTTATGTCGGTTTAGTAGCAACCAGTATTATTCCGATTTACTTTTGGCTGACCTTTCAACAGGCAAAAAAACTAGGAGGATGGCGGCGTAAACTGCGTGATGGTCGTGAAAAAAAGAGCCAAGGCATTCTGAGTATTATACAGTCGATTAGTGTGATTAAATCCTTTAACCGAGAGTCTATTGAGTCCACCAAACAACTGAAACTGCAAAAAGCACTGACCGAAAACCAGATGCAAACACGGCAGCTCAGTTTTTTATTTGATGGCTTAAAGACCTTTATTGAACAAATAGGGATTGTGCTGATTATCATCCTCACGGCGTACTTTGTACTCGATGGACAGATGAGCATCGGCATGATCATGTTTCATATTTTATTGTTCAATAATGTCTCCGCACCCATTCGTTCATTGCACCGTATTTATGATGAAGTGAATGATGCGATGATTTACGCGGAAAGCTTTTTTAAAATTTTAGAAGCCGATGATGAAATCGAGCAAAGTGGTACGCTCAAACCCACAATTCAAGGTAAGTTCACATTAAAGCATGTCGATTTTTTCTATCCCAATGGTCATCATGCATTAAAGCAAATCGACATGGAAATTCGACCGAATAAAATCACAGCGTTGGTCGGTTTATCGGGCGCAGGCAAATCCACTTTAATTAGCTTATTGGATAAGTTTTATCAGCCTGATGCAGGAAAAATTGAGCTCGATAGGATTGATCTACAAGACATAGACACCACTTATTTACGTGATCACATTGGTCTCGTCTTACAAAAAAATCACATTTTCCAAGGCAGTATTTTAGACAATATTCGTTATGGAAAAATCAATGCCACAGATGATGAAGTCTACGCTGCCGCAGAAAAAGCGTCCATTCACAAGCAAATTCTTCAATTGCCCGAAGCCTATCAATCCGATGCCCTGATGCTCTCAGGCGGGCAACAACAACGCATTGCGCTGGCACGCATGTTCCTCAAAAACCCACCGATTATTTTTCTTGATGAGCCAACCGCCAGCCTCGATGCAATTACTAGCGAGCAGATTAAACATAGCCTCGATCAGATCAAACAAGGGCGAACGGTGATTATTATTTCACACAGTTTGTCGCAAATTATTGATGCCGATTATACCTATGTGATGAAAGAAGGCTGTATTGCAGAACATGGGGAACATGAAGCACTGTACCGTCAGGAAGGCGTTTATAAAGAAATTTTTGATGCGATGGCCAAGAGCCTAAATATTGAAAAAATTGCCAAAACTTTTGAAGATGATACTGAGGAAGAAACGCACAGTTGACTTCTCTTCAATATAAAAAAAGCTCCCTCAGGAGCTTTTTGACATCTAAAAATCAAGGCTGTTTTAAATATGGCCAAGCTGCCTTGAGGTAAATAAACATCGACCACAAAGTCAAAATCACTGCGGTATACAACAGTGCATAAGCTAACATTTCAAGCGGTTGCCAATTCAGCAAGAACACCGTAATTGCAATCATTTGAAAAGCGGTTTTATATTTTCCAACCGTTGATACAGCTACATTGGTACGTGCACCCAACTCGGCCATCCACTCGCGTAAGGCAGATACTGTTATTTCGCGAGAAATAATCACAATCGCTGCAAATGCCATCGAAATTTCAGGTTTCCACTGCACCAATACAATCAGTGCAGCTGCCACCATCAGCTTATCCGCCACAGGGTCTAAGAAACGTCCAAATGCAGAAGTCTGATTTAAAGTCCGCGCCAAATAACCATCAAACCAATCTGTCACCGCAGCAACAACAAAAATAGACGTCAATAAAATATGACGAGACATATTGCCTGCGTGTTCAGCAATACCCATTACAGGAGGCCAATAAGCCACCAATAAGAAGACCGGAATTAGGGCAATACGCGCCAAGGTCAAGATGTTTGGAATATTCAGGATTCGACCTGCTGTCATAGACACCGCCAATTTTTCCCCTTCATGCGCGATGAAACCATCGATCTATTTTCGCATGCGACTCATCGTAATTAGGCCTCACTTTATACGAATTGAGGTACAGTGTCACTAGGCAAACACGGTTACTGTTTGCCGTGAGATGGCGATTAAACGGTTTTCTGCATCCCATAAATAAGCAGACTCCGTCGAATAGCCGTCTGCTGCATATTGCGTTTCAACTTGAAATTTCATCCAATCATGTAACTGATTTTTCAGTGGATGCATATAGGTCAAATGCCAGGTCAACGAACTTGCAGGTGCCATCGTTTTAAACATGGGCAAGACGCCCGGTGGCCAAATGTCCATCGACACCATCAAGTCTGCCACAGTCATGTCACGATTTTCATGCAAATTGGGGTTAAAACGATACCAGCCTGAAAAGTCAGGTTTTGGACTGGCTGTACACGGATACTGCCCTGTCACCCACACCATATCCAACTGCTTAAAGCACTCGGGTGCAAGTGGATGATGCGGTGCGGTTGTCAGACCTTCAACCGATGGAAACGTTGGCGCTACAGGTTCTTGATGCACATGAATACTCGATTCACGCTGAGTCCCGAAGCTTGCCACTAAAATACTTTGAACCGCATCATCCTGCCATAAGCGTACTTCCAAAGTAGTCACTGACTTGCCTTGACGTAGAATCTCGCTGGTTAAACGAACTTTGGCCTGCTGTACTGGCCCAACAAAAGTTACGCTACAACTGAGTAAATGTTTCGTATCATCAGCAACAGTCAACAATGCTTTTTGCATCATTAAGCCTGCAACCAATCCCCCATAAATGGTGCGTCCTTGCAACCAACCTGTGGGTATATCTATCCATTCTTGTTCTGCTAAAGCTTGATAACTGTGTTGAAGTGACATAGAGCATCCTTGTTTTAAATTCCCTCCATATCTTTACAACACAATTCAACTGATGTGAATGATCAGTGACCCATGCGTCAATGAGCACTTTTGCCAACCCAGTGACTGCTGTTCTATTCATGTAAAACTTTATAAATAGTGCGCGCCATTACTTCGCCCAAACCAGGCACCAAAGTTAAATCTTTTTCCGAGGCTTTCAACACCCCTTGGATTCCACCAAAGTGAGTCAATAAATCACGGCGCCGTTTCGGCCCCAAACCCGGGATCACTTCCAAAATGGATGAACCACGCTTTTTATCACGTTTAGCCCGGTGTTTAGTAATCGCAAAGCGATGCGCCTCATCACGCACCTGTTGTATCAAATGCAATGCTTTATGGTCTTCAGGCAACTGAATTTTTGTTCCATCAGTAAAGTGTAGGGTTTCAAGGCCCGGTTTACGTCCCTCGCCTTTTGACACCCCGACCATAAAGGCCTCTAAACCCAACTCTTGCATGACGTCCATCGCCATATGCAACTGTCCTTTACCACCATCAATCAAGAGTAAATCAGGCAACATGGCTTTTTTATAACGACGAGTCAGCGCTTGGCGCATTGCGGCATAGTCATCACCCGCGGTAATGTCTTGAATTGAAAACTGACGATAATCGCGCTTACGAATGCCACCGCTGTCGAACACGACACACGAAGCCACGGTTTCTTCGCCCATGGTATGTGAGATGTCAAAACATTCGATCCGATCAATCGGACGCCCCACCACTTGTTCAAGTTGATGGAAACGCTCATTCAGCTCAAAGTGATTGGCCAATTGTCCTTTGATCGCATGCTGCACATTCATCTGTGCCAATTCTAACCATTCTGCACGTGTCTCACGCAAGCTATGCTTAATCTGTACTTTCTTATCAAACTGTTGTTGTAGCGCCTGTTCCAGTTCTTTTCGATCGGGCAGTTCGACATTGACAATCAATTCGCTAGGCACTTCATCTGCCACTTGGAAATAGAAGTTCGCCATGAAGTCAGCCAGCATTTGCCCCAAATCATCTCCAAGCATATCTGGAAAATAACTTTTACCTCCCAACATTTTGCCGTTGCGCACATGCATGATCTGCACGCAGGTCACCCCTGCCTGATAAGCAATCGCTAAAATATCCGCTTCACCTTTGAGTTTATAAATGGCTTGTTGTGACTGGACATCCCGCAATAGCGCCATACGGTCACGATAAAACACCGCTTTCTCAAACTCTAAGGCTTCGGCCGCTTGCTCCATTTTCGCAATCAGTTCTTGATTCAGCTCTTTGGTGTCTCCTTGTAAAAAACGAATCGAGTTATCGACATCATTTTTATACTCTTCAGGGCTAATGAGTCCCACACACGGCGCTGAACAACGTTTAATTTGATATTGCAAACAAGGACGCTTACGCTGCAAAAAATAGCTATTTTCACACTGGCGAACATTAAACAGTTTTTGCAAAACCAACAAAGTATCCCGTGCATTATATGCACTCGGATACGGTCCAAAGAACTTCCCCACTTGGTGTTTGCCTTTGCCCCGACCCGATGC
The DNA here is from genome assembly GCF_055632855.1 of Acinetobacter sp. SW-226. Classification (NCBI taxonomy): domain Bacteria; kingdom Pseudomonadati; phylum Pseudomonadota; class Gammaproteobacteria; order Moraxellales; family Moraxellaceae; genus Acinetobacter; species Acinetobacter sp. SW-226. Next base: position 3,401,669 of record NZ_CM145752.1, read on the forward strand.
AATCCGTGGATACGGTTTGTCGGCAGAGACAAAGATATAGACATAGGACTTATCGTCCCTGAGCATGATGTTATACGGTGGACGATGTAGCTTAATCAGGTTTTGTTCAAGCAGCAGTGCTTCAGTTTCAGAACGAACGACTAAGGTTTCGATGTCATAAATCCGCGCCACCAAAGCCTGCGTCTTCGGGTGCTCAATGGTTTTGACAAAATAACTGGAAACACGATTTTTTAAATTTTTCGCTTTGCCCACATACAGCAGTTCACCGTCTTTACCGAGCATGCGGTAAACGCCCGGTAATGTGGTCATATTGGCTAAAATTTTTTCGATATGTTCTCGTGCGTTTTCGTTCACAATACGTTCAAACCTCGGAGCACTGATGGGCTGATATGGATAGATTTCTGACTTTTTAAGCAGGGAAATTATAGTCAGGACCGTTTACGACTTAATAACATCCACGACTTCTGCTGAAGCGTCTGGGGTTTCAGCTACGTTATACTCTTTCTGTACAACTAAAACTTGCCCATATAAATCAAGATGTTCATCTCCCCAGGCTTTAAGTGCCAATAAGATGGGGCGTAAACTACGCCCCAAAGGGGTTAAGCTATATTCTACCTTGGGTGGCACCTGCGGATATACTTCCCGATGAAGCATGCCATCTTCCTCGAGTTCCCGTAGCTGATTGGTCAGCATCCGTTGGGTCACATTCGGTATTCGTTTTCGAATCTCACCAAACCGTAAAGTGTCTTCAGTCAACAAATGCCATAAAATAATACTTTTCCATTTCCCATCCAAAATCCCAATTGCTGCCTCGACCGAACATCCTGGACTACAGTTAAAGCGTGAATGCTTTGCTTTACCCATTTCAACAGTATCCTTTTTTACACTATATGCAGAATTTAACCGTATATAGCACTTTTAAAACTACGATAACATTTTCAGCATAAACCCAATTTGAGATGAAAACTATGAAAGCTGTTGGATATTTACATGCTGGTTCTGCCGAACAATTACAAGATATGGAAGTCGATATACCCAGTCCTCAAAATAGAGAAGTCTTAGTGGCAATAAAAGCCATTTCTGTAAACCCCGTCGACTGTAAAATCAGAACCCGAGTCTCACCTGAACATGGACAGCCCAAGATTTTAGGATGGGATGCTGCAAGGTGAAGTCGTCGCTGTCGGTCCAGACGTGGAAAACTTTAAAGTAGGCGATCAAGTGTGGTATGCAGGTGATTTGACTAAAGCAGGCAGCAATGCTGAATTTCATGTGGTCGATGAGCGTATTATCAGTCTAAAACCGCATAACTTATCTTTTGCTGAAGCTGCTGCCATTCCGCTGACCGCGATTACTGCATGGGAAATGCTATTTGATCGACTTCAAGTACAACAACATGATGCTGCAAATGAGTCAATTCTAATTATTGGTGCTGCTGGTGGTGTAGGATCTATCGCCATTCAATTACTCAAAGCTAAAACCCAATTACAAGTCATCGCTACAGCCTCCCGTCCCGAGAGTCAAGCATGGGTTAAACAATTGGGGGCAGATATCGTGTTAGATCATCGCCAATCTCTAGTTGAGCAAATCCAAGCTCAGAATTTACCTGCTCCACGTTATGTTTTCTCAACGACACATACTGACCACTACTTAAGCCAAATTGCAGAGTTAATTGCACCGCAAGGTCAGTTGGGGCTCATTGATGACCCTGAGCAGCTCGATATTCGCTTACTGAAACGTAAATCTGTTGCGATACATTGGGAGTTTATGTTCACACGCTCCATGTTCCAAACCTCTGACATACAAGCGCAAGGACACTTATTACAACAAATTGCAACCTTAGTCGAAAGTCAAAAAATCCATAGCACACTCAAGCATATAATGGGACGTATTAATGCGGAGAATATGCGCCAAGCACATGCTGCCATCGAGTCTGAACACACTCAGGGAAAAATTGTATTGGCTGATTTCTAAGATCAAAAGAGCCCTCGTACATCATCGCATCGAGGGCTCTTAAATTGCGCTTGACCTAGCATCAAGCGCTTTGTTGTAGCGCCTGTATAAATTTCTGCTGATCTTTGGGTGAAACCAAAACAGATTTCACAGTTCCATCTTTTTGATAATCTACTTTGAGGCGATCTAAGGACAATGCTGGTGAAGAAACCGAGTTATTACTTGGGCTGACTTTTTGAATATCTGCCAAAGGAATAGTCCATTTCAAAAACATACTGGTAATCACCAAACAATTTTGCTCAATTCGATATTGAGTATTTACAACAGGCCACCATAACACGGCAATTGTGAGGACATAGGTCACCGTGTGAATTGGATACTGTGACATTGTAGCTTTGGCATACATTGTGAATAACAACTGTAGCAACAGACCTGTCATGGCAATAATAAATCCAATCACCCACCAGTCTTTTTTTGAACGAAATTTTTGCATATTTCCCCCTAATTTATGCTTATCTTACACAAAAATATCTCGCTTGTAAGATCATAAAATCAAAACCTTGGCCCATAAAAAAACGCCTCGAAAGACGTTTTTAAATTCCCCATATATCAAAAAATATAAGGGCGAACAAAAATCAGGAAAAAAATTCCAAGCATCAAGAACCATTTTAAAAAATAATACAGTTGGCGGTTGGTTTTTTTAAAGCTTTGGCTTTGATCCGCACTTGATAGACATAACCAAAAACTTTATTTAACCCACCTGTTTGATCGCCAGCTTCATTTGGAGAGCTGGCTGCGGTCATGACTTTTTTACCAAACCAATGGTTAAACTTTTGCATAAAGCGTGTTTTTAAAGGACGCTCGACATCAGCAAAGAAAATAATGCGATTCTGATCCGTAGTGTTTTCGGCATAGTGAATATAAGTTTCATCAAAGACTACACTTTCACCATCACGCCATGAATAGCGCTGACCATCCACATCAATAAAGCAGCGGTCATCGTTTGGTGTGAGCAAACCCAAGTGATAACGTAATGAACCTGCATAGGGGTCACGGTGACGAACTAAACGGCTGTCGGGAGCCAGTTCGGTAAACATCGCAGCTTTAATGGTCGGCAAGGTTTTCAATAACGCTGTGGTTTTTGGACACAGCTCCATAGCAGATGGGTGTGCCGAGTCATACCATTTTAGATAAAAGCGTTTCCAGCCTGTTTTAAAAAAGGAGTTAAAGCCTAAATCATCATAACTACTTGATGCTTTAATACCGCCTTTTTCATATAAAGCTTTCGCTTCATCTCGAATCATTTTCCAGTTTTCATCCAAAACTTTTAAATCTTGAAAATGCTGAGTCTCGATATACGGCTGATTCGGTACTTTTGAAAACATGTACATGAGGTAATTAATCGGTGCAAGAATCGTTGAGTGATCGAAAAATTGACGATAAAACGAGTGACGAACTTTCCCACGTTGCTGAATATAAAGGGCAGAAAGAATAAAGATCGCCAGAATGATCCACTTAATCATATAAAAACCTGAAAGCGAATAAAAAGACTAGAGTAGGAGAAGACCTAAAAGTGATCTGATATCTATTTTAACATAAGCCACAAAATACAGCCTATTTCATGTTTTTAGGAACAAGTTTTCAAGCTTTTCAATCAAACTAGATTTCTCAAAATTGACTGAATTGCCCAAAATAACAATAAAACATGAACGAAAATAAGAATAACTTCTGCATCTTATTTTCAAATACTTGTCATTAAAAACATGAAGTGAAACAAAAGCTTCATTATATTGAAGCACAATCAAGCAAAAGCACTGCACATAAACATAGAAAACAATTGAACAAAAATAGATGACCCTTGCGTCACGGCTTGATACAACTTGTTATGTTCTTTTTCGATATAGTTATCGTAAGATTGGCGGAGCATAGATGTACGTAGGAATGACGTACTCGCTTCACAACATCAACTTAGAAGTCCTCCAAAATAAAGGAGATCAGGCATGATCCACGCTGGCAATGCCATTACCGTCCAAATGCTTTCGGACGGAATTGCAGAATTCCGCTTTGACTTACAAGGTGAGTCGGTCAACAAATTTAACCGTGCAACGATTGAAGATTTCAAAGCCGCGATTGACGCTGTTAAAACAAACAGCGACATCAAAGGTTTAATCGTTACTTCGGCTAAATCTACATTTATCGTTGGCGCAGATATTACTGAATTTGGTGCAAACTTCGCTCAAGGCGAACAAGCGATTGTGGATTGGGCATTGCCTGTTCACGACATCTTCAACGCATTTGAAGATTTAGAGATTCCTAAAGTTGCTGCGATCAATGGTATGGCATTGGGCGGTGGCTTTGAAATGTGTCTCGTATGTGACTATCGTGTGATGTCAGAAGCGGCTCAAGTCGGTCTTCCTGAAATCAAACTAGGCATCTTCCCTGGTTTCGGTGGTACGGTTCGTTTAAGCCGTCTCATTGGTATCGACAATGCAGTTGAATGGATGGCCATGGCTAATCCTAAAAAACCAGCTGCTGCACTGAAAGATGGTGCTGTTGATGCAGTGGTTGCTGCGGATAAACTACAAGACGCTGCAATTGACTTGGTTAAACAAGCCCTTGCTGGCCGTGTAGACTGGAAAGCAAAACGCCAAGAAAAACTTGACCCAGTTAAATTGAACCCAATCGAACAAATGATGGCGTTCAACTCGGCGAAAGGTGCAGTACTTGCAAAAGCAAATCCTGCTCAATACCCTGCGCCTAAACTTCTTCTTGACTCATTACAAGCTGGTGCAAGCCTTCCACGTAATGAAGCACTGCAAGCTGAAGCAGCTGGTTTTGCAAAAGCAGCGATTACACCACAAGCAGGTGCATTAATTGGTCTATTCATCAATGACCAAGTGGTGAAGAAAACTTCGAAGAAATATGAAAAAGGTGCGCACCCTGTAAACCAAGCGGCTGTATTAGGCGCGGGTATCATGGGTGGCGGTATTGCTTACCAAGCGGCAAGCAAAGGCACACCAATCATCATGAAAGACATTGGTAATCCACAACTTGCTTTGGGTATGAAAGAAGCAAATGGCTTACTGACCAAACAAGTTGAACGTAAGAAGATGAAACCTGCTCAAATGGGTGAAACTCTTGCGCGCATCCGTCCAACTTTAAGCTATGACGAGTTTAAAGAAGTGGACATCGTGATTGAAGCGGTGACTGAAAATCCAAAAGTAAAAGGCATTGTACTTGCTGAAACTGAGAAGAATGTTCGTGACAACACGATCATTGCTTCAAATACTTCAACAATTTCAATCACACGTTTGGCTGAAAACCTACAACGTCCTGAAAACTTTGTCGGTATGCACTTCTTTAACCCAGTACACATGATGCCATTGGTAGAAGTGATCCGTGGTGAGAAGACTTCTGCTGAAGCGATTGCGACTACTGTAGTTCTTGCTCAGAAAATGGGTAAAACACCAATCGTTGTAAACGACTGCCCTGGTTTCCTTGTAAACCGCGTATTGTTCCCTTACTTCGGTGCATTTGACCTGCTATTGAAAGACGGTGCTGACTTCCAACAAGTCGACAAAGTCATGGAAAAATTCGGCTGGCCTATGGGTCCTGCTTACTTGATCGACGTGGTGGGTATCGACACGGGCGTTCACGGTGCAGAAGTCATGGCGGAAGGTTTCCCTGACCGTATGAAGCCAGACTTCAAAGGTTCAATCGAAATCATGTACGAAAACAAACGTTTGGGTCAAAAGAACGACGTTGGTTTCTACAAATACGAACTTGACCGTAAAGGCAAAAAAGCCAAAGTGGTTGATCCAACTGCGTATGAGCTTGTTGCTACTGTGGCAACTGCGGAAAAACGTGAGTTTGATGCTCAAGAAATCATTGACCGTATGATGCTGGCTTTCTGTAACGAAACTGTTCGTTGCCTAGAAGACAACATCGTAGCGACTGCTTCTGAAGCAGACATGGCGATGATTATGGGTGTAGGTTTCCCTCCATTCCGTGGTGGTCCATGCCGTTACATCGACCAAACAGGTGTTGCTGAATACGTTGCACTTTGCGACAAATACGCACACTTAGGTAAGGCTTATGAAGCGCCACAAATGTTGCGTGACATGGCTGCTAACAACAAAAAATTCTACGGTTAAGGAGCAACGTGAATGGCTACTTTAAATCCACGTGACGTTGTCATCGTTGATGGCGTACGTTCAGCAATGGGTAAAACCAAAAACGGTATGTTCCGCAATGTACGTGCTGACAGCTTATCGGCTGAATTGGTTCGTGCTTTAGTTGCTCGTAACCAGTTTGACACCAATGAAGTTGAAGACTTGATCTGGGGCTGTGTAAACCAGACTCTAGAGCAAGGTATGAACATTGGCCGTAACATTGGTTTATTGGCTGACCTTCCAAAAACTGTGGCAGGTCAAACGGTTAACCGTCTTTGTGGTTCATCTATGCAAGCGCTTCACACCGCTGCTGCACAGATTGCAACCAACCAAGGTGATATCTTCATCATTGGTGGTGTAGAGCACATGGGTCACGTAGGGATGATGCACGGCATCGACCTGAACCCAGAAGCGTCTAAGCACTATGCAAAAGCGTCTAACATGATGGGCTTAACGGCTGAAATGTTAGGTCGTATGAACGGCATTTCACGTGAAGAACAAGATGCGTTCGGTGTTGAATCTCACCGCCGCGCTTGGGCTGCAACACAAGAAGGTCGTTTCAAAAATGAAATCGTAGGTGTTGAAGGTCATGATGCCAATGGCTTCAAAATCCTGTGCGACATCGACGAAGTAATTCGTCCAGATGCAAACCTTGAAGCATTCAAAGGTTTACGTCCTGTATTTGACCCAAAAGGCGGTACAGTAACAGCTGCGACTTCTTCAGCTTTGTCTGATGGTGCTTCTGCAATGCTACTGATGTCTGCTGAACGTGCTCAAGCTTTAGGTCTTAAGCCACGTGCTGTGATTCGCTCTATGGCTGTTGCAGGCTGTGACGCTGCGATCATGGGTTATGGTCCTGTACCTGCAACTCAAAAAGCGCTTAAACGTGCTGGCTTAAGCATGGCAGATATCCAAACCATCGAGTTAAACGAAGCGTTTGCTGCTCAAGGCTTATCAGTCATGAAAGGCTTAGGCGTGTATGAGAAGCAAGACATCATTAACTTAAATGGTGGTGCGATTGCGTTGGGTCACCCATTGGGTTGTTCTGGTGCGCGTATTACAACGACGTTGTTGAATGTGATGGAACAACAAGATACGCAAATTGGTCTTGCGACGATGTGTATCGGCCTTGGTCAAGGTATTGCAACCATTATCGAACGTGTTTAATGTTTAATTAAATACTGAGATAAAAAAGAACCCCGCTTATTGCGGGGTTTCTTTTTTATTTAAGCTGTTTATTAACTTCTTTAAATATGTTTTCAAATCTTTCTAATGTCTCTTTAGATAATTGTTCACAATATTCTGTGGACATAGTAAAAGACTTAGCAGGTAAATAGTGATTAAATCTAGATTTATTGATAACTTTATTTATTTGAGACAAAATACCCTCAATATTTGAATCTAGATTTTTTTCATTTATTTCTGGATATTGCTCTTTAAAACTGAGGTTAAATAATTTCAGATATTCATCAATTGAGAATATATCCTCAATATCAGCTTTAACTCTATCCTCTAGAAATTCATGAAAAAATTTAATATTTTTATCAGCAATAATTTTTTCGCTAATCATTCTATCCAACTTAGATTTAGCTTTCTGGTCGGTAAAAGAATCAAGTAAACAAAAAATTGAAAGTTTAGAACCTCTTAAAAGAGAAATAAAGCTTGCTACTTTATCTAACCCCCCACTAGGAACAATTGTTATATCGTCATTCAAACCAATTCTATCAATTGACTTAAGGTATTCAGATATTTGCGTCAAATACATTAAATCTGAAACACCTTCTACTAGTAAATTTTTCTTAGAAATAAATAAATTTTGAGCAATATCATATCCTAATGCAGCTTGAAGAGGGAAAAGCGTATTTGGATCTTTTTGTTGAATACTATCTGTAACTATAGAAGTATCTGAGTCACTAAATACGGTTCTCACTCTATGCAAGCGATCAGCTTGAACCATGAAAGGAGAATGAGTTGTATATATAATTTGATAGCGATCCGTTAAATTTTCTAAAAAATTCAGTAGATCAGCTTGTGCTGTTGCATGTAAGTTAAGACCTGGTTCATCTAACAATAAAATATAGGTAGAATTATTGTCAGCCTGAATTTTATTAAACCATACTAAAAATGAAAAAAACCAGTTAAAACCTTTACTTCTATTTTGGAGTGGGAGTGAAACTCTTGTTTTAGAATTTTTAACACGTATATCTAACACATGTTCTGCAATTTGAATGTCATCAACTTCTTGACTATATCCATGAATAGATACATTTCTTTTAACCTTCCTCAATTTTTTATCAATTTTAAATTCAATATTTAAATTTTTATTTGCAGACCAAAATTCAAACAACGTATCGGAAATAGTAGCCTCTGTCGCTTCAAGTTCAGCTATATACTCTTCAAAATCATCAGCCGTTATTAATTCCTCTATATCAATTTCAGCTAACTCCAATAGAGCTTTCGCTGTTTTTAGCTCATCAGTTATCTCTTCTTCTTCTGATATCAAACTCTCTAATACAATACGAGAAGGTAACTGATAATATTCATCATAATAAATAAATTTTGGTAGATTTTTAAAAATTATCTTTCTATAAACATAGGCTTCTATAAAATTTTGCCATTGAGAACCTTTAGAAAAATATTTAGAAAAAATTTCTAAATTTTCACTACAGTCTGGATAACTCACTTTTAAAGCTTCAAACTCTTCTTCAGATTTCGTTTGCTTTAATCTAGTTATCAATTCATCCGCTAATCCAATAATATTTAGATGGGCAATAAATTTCTCAAAATCAATTTGTACGCCTCCTATTAGTTTATTGTCTGAATATCGCGAAGTAATTTCTATTTCTTTAGTTCCAATCCAACTGCCTTTCCCAACCTCTTCTTCAATTAAATTTATTAATTCATCTGAAAGCTCGTATACACAAATAATTGCTTTAGGATCTTCTCCCGATCTATCAATTGCTTTCTTTTCCTTTCTTGGATAATCTAAAGTTTGATTAAAGGTAAATTTTTCATCACTTTCAAAATAGTTCGTCTTTGCCAAACATTCTAGAACTGAGGTTTTACCAGACTCATTCATGCCTACCAAAACAGTTAGATCATTCTCAACTACAATTTTTTGAGGTGAAGTGAAGGATTTAAATTTTAAGATTTCAATGTTTTTAAGTTTGATCATAAGTATTTAAATTTTTTTGTAAATTTATAATAAATATACAACATATTCTAAAAATTATGCGTAACAACTTATAATTAATTAAGTAATTTCACTCACTTGAAAACACAGAAAAGATTTTTATTAAACTAATATTTTCCTCTGCGCTAACAACGTCGCAAAATGCTGCTTAATCCGATTACCCTGCGCATCAACCCGATGTAACTCACCTACATTTTCATTGTATTTCACAATGTTCCAACCATCGTACAAAGCGCTTAACTCCCCTGCTTTAAACGCAAATGAAAAGTCAGGCTGTGCAGGAATATCATCGGTATCCATCGCACACACGATCAAGTTAAACCCATTTATATTTGTGGCTTGTTGCATCTGCGCAATCAACGGTTTCACCGTTGGGGCTTCTAAAAACATCATCACCACCGTACAGCAAATAAAGTCATATGTGCCTGTAATGCTTGAGTCAGCATTGAGGTCACGCTGTTGTAGATGAATCTTTTGAATACCTTCAGCATCTATTATCTGCTGTAGTTTTTGCAAACTTTGCGGATTCACATCCCAAGCATCCACCTCAAAACCCTGCTGATTTAAATACAGCGAATTTCGCCCCTGCCCACAGCCGACATCCAAAGCCCAACCACAGTGTAAATACGGCATAGCCGTCAAAATTTCTGAATGCGTAGGTGAAAGCTGATATTTCTTATAAAAATAATCCTGCGGAGTACAGTAAAATTGTAGCTGACACTTTATATCATCACTGGTCGAAACAATCTTGTGCCATGCTTGAGGCTGAATAAATGGTGGCTGTTGCTCAGGGGTAAACAGATGTTCAGATTGCACTTGACCTGTCTCATCTAAAAAAGCAAAGCTTAGCTCTCCTTGATAAATCTGTAACTTGGCCCACGTGCCCGCTTTGGTATTGTGTTGATTTTTAAACCCTTGCGGAATGGTCTGCGCAGTCCACACAGGCAGTTCTTTATAACAAATCAAGTTTTGCATCAGCCGATTTCCCACCTTGTTATGACGTATTCGCTAGTCCATCGTTTTTATCGAACGCTTGTATGATCATAGCCAGTTCAGACTCAAATGAACATTCATTCAGTAACTAGAAACTACCAGTGGATAAGAAATAAAAGCGATCACCCCACTGCATTGAGCGACTTATAAAATTTACATTACTTCAATTTTTTGGCTTTGACGCCTTTTTACCCATTTTAATGATAGGCTTAAAGACAATAAAAATTCAGCTTAACTATATTTCAAATGATTTGGAGTCTAACGATGTTTGCATCACCTTTAAGAACCGTCATCTGTTTAGGCGTCATAGGAACATTATTCACAGGCTGTGCTACTAAAACCCTAATGACCAAAGACAATAAAACCTATACCCGTACCAACAAAGTAACCTTGATCGAAGACCAAGTGGTGGCTTTTGGCAAACCTGCTCAGCCTCTACCGAATTTACCTGCGCATAGTTTAGTGATTGCTGGGCAACAAAAAAGTTATGTATTGACCCAAGGTGGGCCTCAATTTGTCAGTTTGATTGGCAAATTGGACCCGAAAAATATTCAAGTCACCCGAGAACTAAACTTCTACTCAGAAAAGAATGATGGTCATTTTACAGGAACACTGCCATTGTCTTATGTGAAACTCAAAGAAGACATCAGCAAGAAAGATCTGGAATTTTTTATTGAAAATGGGGCAAAGGAATGTTCGAGTTCCAGTGATGAACGCATGTTGGCACAGCGTTTCTGTTTTGAGATCAAACTAGCAGGTGTCGTCTACCCTGCCGCGAATAATTTAGCCTCTTTAAAAGCTTTGAGTAAGCCTTATCAGGTGAGTATTTATACCCATCAAGAGGAAAGTTATAAATCCAAGTCAGGCATGAATCCTTTTGAAAAGTTAGTACTGTTGCCTTTTGCCGTGGCAATCGACGTGGTCAGCCTACCTTTCCAAGCTGCCGATAAAATCTTTGATTAATCCAATAAAGACACAGCGCTGAGAACGAATTAGGCGCTGTGTAGTTTTAGGATAGATTTAAATTAAAAGCTCGCCCATCAACCACGCCATATACTTTTCTTTGTCCATAAAGTCAGGGGCATTGCCTGTGTCTAAACTAAAGTACTGTTGATTGAATTGAATCACGATCTGTTCAGTATGGTGCCAGTCTTCGATCATTTCAAAATATTGGTTAAAGAAGAAACGATTCTTTCCCCAGTTGTTTAAGCTTTCTAATTTTGGATAGTTTTTATTTTCTACAAACTCACTATACACATGCTGAATATCAGCAAAAACGTGTATGGTTCTCATGACTCACCTGCCTACACTGAAAAGTCGTCATCTTTGTGATGCTTTTAATCTAGCAAGCTATTTTGAACAGCAGATGACAGTCTGCTTACAAAACTGTCATCTTTGTATTTGGTTATAACTTTTGTTCTACCTCTTTTTGGGTTTGTTTCTCTACCCGCTGCATTTGACCATTTAAGGCTAAAATCTCTTTATACAGCGCATTAAACTGTTGAAGTGGTATATCTTCATAAAACATAAAGGTGTTGTTTTTCTTTTCCCATTGATTGTTTTTGAGCACCAAGAAGATTTGATCTGCCTTGGCTAAATTCTGCTGTTCCAGCTTAAACAAACGCATCGCTTCTTGGCTCTTGTCACTGGCTTGCATACTGTCTGTTAACTGATGACGAAACCGAGAAGAGATCGGTAAATCCTTGGCTTGATCAATCGCCTGTTTCTGACGTTGCTCGACCTGCTGGGCATAGCTATCGACAACGGTATGTACGTCTTTCAGCATTTGTTCCGTTTCAGCATACTTGTTGTTTTTGTCTTTGCTTAATCGGTCAATATTTAAGAATTGATCCCAATTCAAGGCTTTTAAATCACGTAGATATTGATTACGCGCTTCGGCATTTTGCAACATATGACTCAGCACAAACTCAGCCATAATTTTGTAGTCGCCTGTCAGACGTGGGTCTTTTACATCGACTTGAATTGGTGTGGTCCAGTCTTGGGCTTGCTTGTAAATTTGTTCGGTCTTTTCATATAGTACCGTTTCATAGCTTTGTAGTTGCTGCTGTTCTTTTTGTTGTTGAGAATACTGATAATACATCCAACCGAAAATAGCACTGGTCGCAAGAACTAAAATCAACACGATACGTCGCATGTTCAGCTTCCTCTTCATTTCTTTTTATCATAGCAAATATCGAAGTATGATCAATATTTAAACATTTTATCAAACTTTTCAGAGCACATCGCTCATATCCTCCACGAGTTAAAAAGGAGTGTATGAGCGATCAATAAATGAAGAAGCCATTACTTGGCTGGGGTTATTCTCTGTTGCTGGATATTCTGTTGAATCCCTTGCATAAAGTTATGGTCAATTTGCCCAATCGAAATTTGCTCGCGGGCTGTTTGTACATTGGTTGCATTGCGGTCAATACCAAACGGCTGCAACATAATATATAAACCTTCAGTCGGGTTGGAGGACTGTAAACCTGCAGCAATATTCAAAACATGCTCACGTAATAGCGGAGGTACAGAGTTCAAATCTGCGGTAACTGCGGGTGGTAAAATATCCACATTTTGAGTGATGGTCGGATCGACCACAAAAGATTGTGCATCACCCTGTAATTGGATGATCCGATGCTGTAAAGCTTTACGAATATTTTCGTCTTGTTGGTACGGAATGACACCCGTTTCGGCACGAAGTTCTGATTCTGCCATAGTCTTAAAGGTAGGAAGGCTAACAATATCACCATTAGCTTTAGCCACAGTCGGCATAAAAATAAAAGCACAACAAACGATAGGAAGAGAATGTAAAAATTTCATAAAACAATCCCAAAAAATAAGAGATATAAAAAGGCAGATGTCATAGCATCACCAGCACCTCTATTGTATATTTTTCGTCCATTATGCAGCAGCGTTGTCAGATAAACGGTACAACTCAACATTGTCCTTATAATATAGCTGCGAACATCTGCTGGCTTTTTTCATGTGTTTTGCTTTAAATTTTAGAACTCACCCCCATCATTTTTTTAATTGCTTTTTACTATTTTGAGAAATTCCATGCGTGTAGATATTTGGTCAGATGTTGTTTGCCCCTTTTGCTATATTGGCAAAAAACGCTTAGAAGCTGCAGCTGAACAAGCAGGTGTTGAACTAGAAGTCCACTGGCATAGTTTTGAACTCGACCCTGAAGCGCCAACACGTCAAGAAATATCAAACTCAGAACGTCTTGCACAAAAATATGGTCGTACTGTTGCTGAAGTTGAAGAAATGCAGCGAAATATTGCAGCGATGGCTGCCGAAGAAGGAATTGAATTTAACTGGGAAAACGCTAACTCAGGCAATACCTTTAACGCCCACCGTATTATTCACTTGGCACAAAGTCGTGGCTTGGGCAATGAAGCAGAGGAAGCCTTTTTCTATAGTTATATGACACAAGGTCTCCCAATTGGCGAACGTGAAACCATTGAAGATGTCGCATCCCGAATTGGCTTAAGCCCTGTTGAAGTGGATGATGTGCTGGATTCTGACGAATATGCAGATTTCGTTAAATTTGACCAAGAAGTAGCACGTGAACAACTCAAGGTGACGGGCGTTCCGTTTTTTGTATTCGATCAACGTGTCGCTTTAGCGGGTGCTCAACCCCGTGAAGTATTCCTACAAGTCTTAGAAAAAGCGCAAGCACCTGCTGAACAACAAGAGCAAGCAGCACAGTGTACAGACGACTCGTGTGAAACACCCAAACCATAATTCAAGCCCTGTAGCGATGTTTTAAAAGCGCCTATAGTTAAAATCAAAAAATCCCCATACTTTGGGGATTTTTTATAGGTTAATGCGGTTCGCTGTGGCTTTAATCGACCAAGAAACTAATTTTAAGATTGACCCGATACTCTACAATTTTATTGTCCTTCACCACCACTTTCTGCTCATTAATCCAAGCACCCTGCACATTCTTTACCGTCTCAGTGACTTTAGCGATACCTGTCTGGATGGCATCTTCAAAACTCTTTACGCTGCTCGAATTGACTTCTACCACTTTTGCAATGGCCATGGGTTCATCCTCTGATTTTTTTGTTTTGGTTTTCCATCATAGGTGATTTTTTATACAAGATTGGATTGATTAAACATTCCACAGCAAAAACTTACGTAGTGCACACAATAGGCTTTCCACCTATTGATGATTATTTGATCAAACAATCATGTAGTTCAAGGGTCTTTCCGCTGTGATTTTGAGCAAAAAAGAGCATATCACGCATGCCCGTACTCAATTTGAAAATTTAGATTTTCACTTTTAATTTAAGTAGCTTAGCGATAGAGCAAAAACTCAAAAACCAACTAGAGCATTTATTCTAATTCATTGTTTTTTAATGATAAATGAACTCACCATTCATCTTTTTTCAAACTTTAGCTCCGCTAAAACTGTTCATTTTTTGATATTATTCATGCGAAATTTATCTTTTTTTAACCTCCCAGTCTCTTTCGAGACTTCCTTTTCCATCGAGGAAATATCATGAACGCTCTTAAGTATACTTTGGCTGTTGCTGTAATCGCTCTTTCTGCAACTGTATCTGCACAAGTAGTTTATACCCCAAGCTTTCCTGTAAAAAAACCAGTAAAAGCACAAACGGCAACTGCTCAGGCACCTGCCGAAGCACCCCATCAAGAAGCTTAATTCTTGTAAAATTAAATAAAAAATAGGCAATTTATATTGCCTATTTTTTTGCCTAAAAAGGTTAATAACTGACAAAAATTTTCAAATATTTAGCATCTAGATCAAAAATATTTAGAGTGATCTGTGTTTTAATCGAAGTTATTTACATTTTTTACAACATTTTTCTCGTATAGGATATGCAATAGTTTTTGCCTATTTAAGATTTTCTAATTATGATCAAAAAGAATACTAAACCGTAAAACCAAAACTAAATGCCTTCTTAGACCATATGCCTATGCAAAATTTACAAGCTTTAATTCAAGGTCGTATTTCTCCACAAACTATTGATCCAGATCAATTGATTGCTTTAGCAAAGCAGTACACACAACCAACTTCAGCCGAATATAAATTACTTGAACTTGCACTCAATATGATTTTAGCAAGTTATTTGGAACAAGCACAAAAACAACTTTAGAGCTCAGCACATGAAAGCAATCGAAAAAGCACTGCTGATCAAAGAACTGCATCAATTGATTGACGGTTTGGAACATCAGCATTTGTCTTTTTTGAAATTGCGCGCTCAAAAAAACGCATTCGTGAAATCTTTGCCCGTTGTGATGAGCCCATTTTCCACAAACAACTCGAAGCCTATAAAGCCCTCACTCAACCTCAAGCTACGGCCGAACACTGGTTACAGCAGAGCCCATATCGACATTTATATGTTGGTCTTTTTCAGTATGAATCTGCCCTTAGCAGTGCTTTAAAACAGCAACAACATTTTGCATGGGGCGTTTTATATAAATCGGGTTTAGGTTGGCAAATTAGCTTTCAAGATGCTTCAACTCATGTGTATAACAGCCCTTGGTTTTCAAAGTTTAAAGAGGTTTACCAATGGTTGATTGATCATTCATCAGTCGATCAGCAATTGAATATGATGGAGCCTGTTCCGACGACGCTGAGTACACACAGTACTGAAGTGCCGAAGAGTTTTATTTCGACCACAGAAGTTGCAGAAGTTGCAGAAGTTGCAGAAGTTGCAGAAGTTGCAGAAGTTGCAGAAGTTGCAGAAGTTGCAGAAGTTGCAGAAGTTGCAGAAGTTGCAGAAGTTGCAGAAGTTGCAGAAGTTGCAGAAGTTGCAGAAGTTGCAGAAGTTGCAGAAGTTGCAGAAGTTGCAGAAGTTGCAGAAGTTGCAGAAGTTGCAGAAGTTGCAGAAGTTGCAGAAGTTGCAGAAGTTGCAGAAGTTGCAGAAGTTGCAGAAGTTGCAGAAGTTGCAGAAGTTGCAGAAGTTGCAGAAGTTGCAGAAGTTGCAGAAGTTGCAGAAGTTGCAGAAGTTGCAGAAGTTGCAGAAGTTGCAGAAGTTGCAGAAGTTGCAGAAGTTGCAGAAGTTGCAGAAGTTGCAGAAGTTGCAGAAGTTGCAGAAGTTGCAGAAGTTGCAGAAGTTGCAGAAGTTGCAGAAGTTGCAGAAGCTAATCCCTTTATAACGCCCGTTGCAATAGCATCTAACAAAACAAATCATGTGGTAGATCTTGAACACGCAGCTATTTCTAAATCTTTTGTGTTTTCTGATATTGAGCTTTTAGATTCGTCAACAGTCGATATATCTGTAACACAGTCTCAGGAGCCAGAGAAACGACTCCCCGAATCTAATTTGGCATTTGACCTCACCTTAGCTGAAATAAAGTTAGAATCCGACGATAGACCATATACCAGTCAACTTGAAGCGGTGAATCCGCGCATAGCTGAGGAAAAAAATGCGGGGAAATTACAGCATTCTCAGGCCCCTCTGCAAAAGATCGAACAAGACAAGAAAGCTGCCCGCCCTATTGATACAGCTTTAAACTTGCCACTGGCACAAATAGCAAAAGCACATTCGGGTCTAGATCATTTGACCCTTAGCAATGATTCACAAGTTCAGCCTCAGAGCCCCTCTATTAAGCCCTTCGCTACATCAGCTCGACTCGATGTGCCAACTATTGTGCCTGAGCCAAATGCGGACTCATCTAAACGCCTTCTAAACTCTGAAATATCATCAACAGCATCGCCAGGTATACTGCCTACACAGATCCATCTTGGTCAGTATCAAGCGCAATTGCTTGAATTAGATCAGACCCACTTAGACCCAAAACTATATCGTCTAGACATTTCGGTGCAGACTGATATCAGCCAAAATGTCGACTTGCTCCTCTACTCTGACCAACTGGATCATTGGTCTGACTATCCGATTTATCTGGCTGAACAAACCAGTCTACAGGGACGTTTTATTAAGTATTTGGCGCTATTCGGTGCTGATAGTTCTGCTCAAGCCGTTCGCCTGAGCCAACAATTTGCACAAAGCAATCATCATCAATTGGCAGCCATCCGTGAAATTGAGTGGGAGAAATTACAGGGTCATGTACATGATGTATTTTCTATTTTTCAAGTGTATACCCAGCAAGCCAAACTGGTCTGGCATATCGAAAATTATCATCCCTTTATTTTGGCGGATCTGCTGAATAGTCGTAAATTTATTCAGTTTGAAGAAAGCTCTGCAGACCTCAATACCCCTATTTTAGTACTTAAAGAACGACAAAAAATTCGGGTCATTCATGGCCAAAGACGTGTCGAGCTCTCACGCACTGAGATCGCCTACCCTTGTTTAGTCTTAGACCGCCAGCACGGGGTCAGTTGGCAACTGATTCAAAATACAATTTCGACTTTAGCTGAGCCGATTACGGTATTTCAATTATTTGATTCTATTCAAAAACAACTCACCAACGAGTTGTAGAGTTTTGTATTTTCTACTTGTGTTCTTACGTGAAATTTACAACACTAAAACATCGAAGAACAATAAAGTATGAAAGCATGCAAAGAACTCGACATGTTAGTCCCATCTCTTTATTTTTCTGCCTAAGTTTAGGTACATGCGTCAACGTGGCTTGGGCGGAAAGCAATACAGATAGCACCCAACATTTCGTGCCACCTCATGATGTGGCTGAAATTGACCAAATTGCGTCTCCTCCCAAAGGGAGTGGACTTTTATATCAAATTCCACAGTGGATTGATTCACTTCCAACGCTCTTACCCGAAGAGTCTGACGAAGTAATTGTGCCCACCACCGACGTGACTGAAGAGCGAACTTGGGTTGACCGCCAACAAAAAGGCGTTCGGAATTGGGCAGATAAAACTGCAACCCAAATTGATGACTGGTTTGGAGACACGGATCCCAATAAACCAGCCACAGCAACTCTACGGATTTTGGTCGATAACCGCTGGAATAAACATGATGAATACGATGTAAAACCACGTATTCGAGGACGAATCAAACTTCCCACTTTAGAAAATAAACTGAGTGTGGTGTTTGGAGATGACTCTCTGGATAACGAACTGCAAAACAATGTGGCGATTACCAATGAAAACCCACCAAGTGCAGACAACGATAAATCCTTTGACCGTCGACAAACCCGTGATGCCAATAGCTCACTTGCTTTAAGGTGGTCTCAACTGTCAGATCGTTTGCCTTTTGACACTGATTTCGACTTAGGGGTACGTTCAGGCGATGATATTTATGCACGTATTGAACTCTCTAAGGAATGGAAACTGGACAATGATTTCCGTGCCTATGCAGAACAAATTTACCGCTATGGCATCGACAGTGAAAATTATTTAAGAACGAACTTAGAGTTGACACATGCCCGCCCGAATCAGGCTTTTTTATCCAACCAATTCAGCCTGACCTATGCAGATGAGCAGGATGATGACCTCACTTGGGACAACTATAGCTTTAGACAGCATCAATTCTTTCATGGTAATCGTTTTAACTACGGTCTCTACACAGGTGGATACTATAATGACGATGACTTAAGGTTGAATAGATGGGGGCCTTTTGTATCATGGCGCCAACCGTTCTTACGTGAATGGTTTTATATCCAAGGGGATTTAAACTACTTTAATGATAAACGTGAAGACCGAAGTCATTACCTCAGTGCCTTAGTTCGTTTTGAGGCACTTTTTTAGTCTAATGCTGAATCTTTAAACACAACTGTGGATAAGTCCAAACTTATCCACGGATACCCACACCATGTGATTTCCCACAGATTGAGTCGAGTTCAGAATGCCTTGAAGTCTCTATATTCGATTCATTGACATAAAAAAGCCTATCTTAGAGATAGGCTTTTTTTAAAACATGTCATGCTTTACTGAAGCAATAAACTGTTAATCCGTTTGATATATTCAGCAGGGTCATCTGGTAAGCCCCCTTCTGCAATCACGGCTTGATCAAAAATCACATTGGCTAAATCATCAAACTGTGTCGAGCCTTCCAACTTTTTCACTAGCGGGTGTTCAGGATTGATCTCTAAAATCGGTTTAGGCTCAGGTACAGCCTGTCCTGCTTGTTTCAACATACGAATCAGTTGTGGTGAAAGCTCCCCCTCACCAGTGACCAAACAAGCAGGTGAATCGACCAGACGTGTAGTCACACGTACTTCTTTGGTCTTGGTTTTCAATGAATCAGACAGTTTTTCAACCACAGGCTTGAATTGTTCTGCCGCTGCTTCAAGTGCTTTTTTCTCTTCAGCATCTTGTAAATCACCTAGGTCAACAGCGCCTTTCGCCACGTTTTGCAGTGGTGTACCATCAAACTCATGGACAAACTCCATTGCCCATTCATCGACACGGTCTGCCATAAGCAGAACTTCAATGCCTTTTTTCTTAAATAACTCTAGTTGTGGTGAGTTCTTCGCGGCATTAAGACTGTCTGCGGTCACATAGTAAATGGCTTTTTGCCCGTCTTGCATACGTGCTTTATAGTCCGCAAATGATGTGGTCACCGCATCATTGTTTGAAGTTGGGAAGCGGAGTAATTTTAAAATACGCTCACGGTTACCAAAGTCTTCGCCCAAGCCTTCTTTCAACACTGAACCAAATTCACTATAGAAAGTTTTAAACTTCTCTTGATCTTTTTCATCTTCCGATTTCGCTAAACCATCCAGCATAGTCAATACACGACGTGCATTGCCTTCTCGAATGGTTTTTACATCACGGCTTTCTTGCAACAGCTCACGACTCACATTCAGTGGTAAGTCCGCACTGTCCACCACACCTTGTACAAAGCGCAAATAGTTTGGAATTAGGTTATCCGCATCATCCATAATAAAGACACGTTTCACATAGAGCTTAATTCCTGCTTTGGCTTCACGAGTAAAAATATTGGCTGCTGCTTTGCTGGGTACATACAACAGTTGCGTATATTCAGTGCTACCTTCAACCCGATTATGCGCCCACGCTAACGGAGCTTCAAAGTCATGACTCAAGTTCTTATAAAAGTCGATGTACTGCTCTTCAGTGACTTCATTTTTATTGCGTGTCCAGAGTGCGCTAGCTGAGTTAATCGCTTCCCACTCATCCGTTTTCACATACTGACCCGGTTTTGCTTCTTCACCTTCGACAGCTTCTTCTTGCTGCCAAACCTCTTTTTGCATCTCAATCGGCAGACTAATGTGATCCGAGTATTTATTGATAATTTGTTTGACTTTATAAGACTGTAAATAATCCAACGCATCTTCACGCAGATGTAAAATAATGTCCGTACCACGGCTATCTTTGTGAATTTGCTCGACTTCAAACTCACCTGTACCTGCACTAACCCAACGTACAGCATGATCCGCATCCACACCCGCACGGCGTGATTCAACAGTAATTTTATCCGCCACAATAAAGCCTGAGTAGAAACCTACACCAAACTGACCAATCAGTTGTGCATCTGATTTCTGATCACCTGTAAGTTTCGACATAAAGTCTTTGGTTCCAGACTTGGCAATTGTACCTAGATTTTCAATCGCTTCTTGCTCCGTTAAACCGATCCCATTATCTGAAATGGTGAGAGTTTTATTGATTTCATCGAAGCTGACGCGTACATGCAAGTCAGGGTCATTTTCATAATATTCAGGGTGATTAATACCTTCAAAGCGCAATTTGTCGCAGGCATCGGACGCGTTTGAAATCAACTCACGCAGGAAAATTTCAGGATTGGAATATAGTGAATGCGTCACCAAATGTAAGAGCTGTGCTACTTCAGCTTGGAAACTATGTTTGTGCGCGTTTTGCTCGCTCATCAATCGCTCCTTAATATATTAAGTCTTATCGAGAATGCTTAATGAATTGGAGTGAGGAATGAGTTTTTCAATAGCGACCAGTATTTTTTTTCCAATTTTTTAAAATGGCCCCTGACGATAAATACGATCCAAAAGAAGATCGAGCTTTTGCTGACGCATTTTATAGACATCCATTAAACAACTTTGTGATGCGCCACAGCGGTCTCGTAGGCTCAACCATTTCATCTGCTCATCTTGAATCATGCCACGCGTCCCCATTGGAACCAAACGTTTTAAAATGTTATAGGTGGTTGCCATTTTGACATCCGCATCATTGACTGAACGATGTTCACAAATCGCATGCTCGGTTATCGTTTGTGCCTTATCGCAATTAAAACTGGCTGCCTGAATATTGATACTCCATGTCAAGCCACAGAGCACGGTTAGATACCGCATATATTTCATTTCTTATGACTCTCTTATTCTGCTTCAGTACATTTTATCTATGGTTTTATTTTAATACTGACTGATGGTGAGTTATTTACTCTTTCATCACTATTCAACTTTAGTCGTTGCATAAAAAAACCCCATCATAGATGAGGTTCTTAAAAAGCTACTTTTGATTATTAAAATTTGTAGCTATAACCAAGCGTATAAATCACTGGGTCGATATCTAACTTAAAGTTTTCAACCACAGTTTCTACTTTTGGGTTTAGGTCTGCATAACGAACATCGACAAACACCCCCCAGTTTTTCGCATCAGCAGGTTGATAGTTAAAGCCAACTTGCGCCGCATAACCATAATCTTCTTTAACTTTAACTTTAGTCCCTTCAAGTACACCTGATGTTTCCTCATCCCAAGGAATAAATGCCGTTGCACCTACACCAATATAAGGCGTGAAACCTGTTGAGTTCTTAAAGTTATACTTTGCTGTTACTGTTGGGGGTAAATGTTTGAGTTTTACTGCATTTGATCCATTCACTGTAACATCATGGCTAATCGGAGTTGCCAGTAATAGTTCTGCAGAAATATTGTCATTAAAGAAATATTCAACGGATGGTGTAAACGCCAATTCGCTATCTGCTTCAACAGTTAATGCACCATTGGCAATTTTTGTATCCTGTGTAGGCGCAATAGCAGAGCCACCGACTTTGACTTGCCATTGACCTGCCATTACAGCAGATGTAGAGAGACCCATTAATGTAATTAGAGCGATTTGCTTTAACATTTCAAACAACCTCTGTTTGTAAAATAATTAATATAAAAATAAACATTAATTAATCATAAACAAGAGTAAATTTAATATGCAATGACAATAATAATGTATTTTATATACATGTTTTAATATTTTGTTTTTATTATGTTTTTATTTTAAATAGACCATTTTGGTTGGTTTTAGAAGAACAATAAAAAATCAAAATATATTGATTTTAAATTCCGACTCATTTAATACGAATTAATATTATAAACCTGATTATTTTAATCTGATTTAATAATAAAAAAGGCGATTCATTAAAATCGCCCTTTAAAATAATCTGGGTTTAAATTACAACACCATGGCAGCAATCCAACCAAAAATCAGCAATGGAATATTAAAGTGAATAAAGGTCGGCACGACTGTATCCCAAATATGATCATGTTGACCATCCACCCCTAGACCCGCAGTCGGCCCCAAAGTGGAGTCTGAGGCTGGAGAACCAGCATCACCGAGTGCTGCTGCGGTACCAATCAGCGCCACAGTCGCTAAAGGAGAAAAACCAAACTGGACACACAGCGGTACATAAATCACGGCCAAGACAGGAACACTGGAAAACGATGAACCAATCCCGATGGTTACAAATAAGCCAATGAACAGCATGAGGAATGCAGCCAAAGCATGGTTATCCCCAATCACGTGTACTACGCCATTAACCAGTTGGTTAATATCACCCGTATGAGTCATCACTGAGGCAAAACCTGCCGCAGAAATCATGATGAAGCCAACCAAGGCCATCATGCGCATGCCTTGTACAAAGACATCATCCGCTTCTTGCCATTTAAAAATACCCGCCCCAGACAACACCGCAAAACCAACCAAGCCACCTAAAATCATAGAGCCTGAATACAACTGCGCAATGAGGGTTAGAACAATCGCTAGAAGCGCCATGAAGATGGTTTTCTTTGCAATCACGGGTACATTTTCGGCTTCACGTTTGAGCTCTTCAGCATCTTGAGCCAGATTCACTTCACCTGCACGGATCGGTTTATCCAAATCAATCGTGGTCACACGTACCACTTCACGGTCGATATAATGACGCGGTTTACGATAGCTAACGAATACCGCCACTAGAGTACCAATCACCATCCCCAATACAGGAATGGCCATTCCTACAGGCATCATCCAACGTTCAACATGCAAATTATATGCAGCACCAATCTTGTTGATATTGCCCATCAAAATTTGTTCAAGGAAAATCGCACCAAAACCAACGGGCAGGAAAATATAGGTTCCGACCAAGCCTAAAGTCAGTACACAGGCTGCCGCACGACGGTCTAAGTTCAAGTGATTCATCACTTTTAACAGTGGTGGAACCAATACTGGAATAAATGCGATATGGACTGGAATTAAGTTTTGTGAACAAATGGCCGCAACAAGTAAAATCGTCAACAGTAAGTATTTCACCTTACGCGCACGTTGATGTGAAACTTCGACTCCTAACAAACCAATCAATTTATGCGCCAATAAATCAGGTAAGCCTGATTTAGACAGCGCCAAAGCAAATGCTCCAAGCACCGCATAGGCTAAAGCCACTTCAGCACCATCACCTAAACCTGCATTAAATGCGCTTACAGTATCGGATAAACTGAGCCCCGCAACCAATCCACCAATAATTGCTGAAATGACCAAAGTCAAAACAACAGAAACTCGTGCCAGTGACAAAATAAACATCACGGCAATCGCAATTACTACTGCATTCATGGAAAACTTAAGATGATAAAAAAAACGGTATTTTAGCAGATTCAATTGGTCGAAACTGTAATTTGCTCAGCTTTATCCAAAGCTATTATATAACCCCAAGGTCTGATTTTTCACTTCGATAGGCTTGTTATCAGTCAGTTTTAGTCCTATAACAAGCCCATGGTAAATTTATGCTTTACCCACAAATTTGCTAATCAGGCCAGCAATCGTTTCAGGCTGACTCAAGATTGCCCAATGGTTAGCATTCACATTCACCCGTTGGAAATTCTCAGCCCACTTCGGCATTTCATCAATTAAAGCAGGGCTCACAAACTGATCTTGTTCCAACACAATCGCCTGTACGGGGCAAATGGCAAAGCGTTCTCGTGGTTTGGTCAGACGTGGAATGAAGTTAGCTCGATAAAGTGCAACCCCATGTTTACCATCTGCCACAATGTGATGATTCAGTGGTAAGTCTGAACGCCCTTCTAAACGTGATAAAACTTTACCCCAATGCTCAGGGCTAAAAAACTGCCAAACAGTCGGTGCCAAAAAAGGCAACTGAAAAGCCGCAATGTACCATGACTTACTCAACTGCTTCAAAAACTGAGGCTTGTGCTGTTTAAACTGTTCCCGCATCCAAAATGCAGCATGATCTAAGCATGGGCCTGAAATGGTAGTAAATGACAGCATACGCTCTCTAAATTTTGGCTCAGTCGCAGACTCCCATGACTGAATCGAACCCCAGTCATGCGCCACCAAATGAAAACTACGTTCTGGAATGACACTATTCACCACACGTTCTAAGTCCAATGACAGCTGAGGCAATGCATAAGCACGTGTATGACGGGGAACACTTGACATCCCCGCCCCACGAACGTCATAAGTGACAATATAAAAATTTTCCACCAGATGCTCAATCACAGGCTCCCAAACCTCTTGATTGTCTGGATAACCATGCACCAAGACCAAGGCAGGATTCTGCGCATTGCCCCATGTTTTCACATAAAGTCTCTGCTGGTCTGTGGTCTGTACCCAGTAACTTTGCAGCTCCATATTTAGCTCCTTATTGTTATTGACTGTTTTTTATCCTTCACTGGCAAAACGATCAATGCCAATTGTTTCCATCTTCTCTAGTATGGATAGAAGTTCATCAGATACCATTGACCGAAATGAGCATTTTAAAAAAATTGGTGACAACACCTATTGTCACAAAATACGTTCTTAACCATTTTGCCCCCTTTAAAGGTGCAGGTATTCAAATTGAGAAGTTTGACCCTAAAAACTACCTCATCCGAGTCAAAATGCCGCTCACTCGTCAAAACCGCAATATTGTCGGCGTACATTTTGGTGGGAGTTTATATGCGATGGTCGATCCTTTTTATATGACTTTACTGATGTATCATCTTGGGACTAAATATATTGTTTGGGACAAATCAGCCACTATCCAATTTCTCAGCCCAGGGCGTAGTACCGTCTACGCAGACTTTCGTCTCGATGCCCAAGAAATTGAAACGATCAAACAACTGGCTGAAAATTATGCCCCTGTCCACCGTATTTATACGCTGAATATTTATGATGATGCGGGTATCCGAATTGCACAAGTGGAGAAAACCTTATATATCCGTCGTAAAAAACCAAAACCAGCTCAGCAATAAAAAAGCACTTCCCAATGAAGTGCCTTTATATTGCTGAGCTGAAAAGATTATTTACGCTCCTCAATTGCAGCGCCTGCACCACCACCAATCGCGCCACCAATCGCAGCCCCTGTATTGCCACCGATTACGCTTTTACCTACAGCAGAACCAATCGCACCACCAACACCACTGTAGGTTGCATTACGGTTTGAGCCACCTTGGGTTTTACTTCCCACCGCTGCGCCTGCACCACCACCAATCGCAGCACCGACTCCACCACCAAGACTATTACCCGCAGCACCACCCACGGCACCGCCTAAAGCAGCTGTACCAATACGCTGCTCAGAAGGACTCATATTTTCACAGCCTGTGAACATCAGTGTTGATAAAACCAAAGTCGAGACTACACCCATTATTTTTTTCATATTCAAAACTCCTTTACACTATGATCAAAGCATAGTCTTATTTTCTACACAAAATGATCAAATTATGTAATTGCACCCCGTGCATTATTTTCTTTTTGTAATAATGCAAACCAACTAAAAAGACCATTTGATCTATGAAATATCACTTTGTTCATTTGAGATCACCCCGAGTAAATAACTTAAATCTTTTAATTCAAGAAATTGTAGAAAGAATCCTTAACTCATTTTAACCTTTGAATTTAAAGGAAAAAAGAATGAAAATACTTGTTACTTCAATATTCCTGTTACTCTGCCTCAATCCTTCTTCACGTGCAGATGTACTCAATAATCAAAGCTCATCTACAGTAAAATCACTCAAAAATGTTGCTTATGGCCATCATGCTAAGCAAATGATGGATGTTTATTTTCCATCTAAGCCTTTAGCAGATCAAAAAAACGCACCATTAATGGTTATGGTCCATGGCGGTGCTTGGAGCATAGGTGATAAAAATAATACTGCGGTGATCAAAAATAAAGTGGATTATTGGGGACAACGAGGTTGGATATTTATTTCAATCAATTATCGCTTAGTTCCTGAGGCGACAGTACAACAACAAATCCAAGATGTCGCAACAGCATTAATTTATATTCAAAACCATGCCTCTGATTGGCATGCTGACCCCACACAACTTGTGCTGATGGGACACTCGGCTGGCGCTCATTTAGTGAGCCTACTGAGCACACGTCCCTCTTGGTTAATAGCACAACCTCAAGTTTGGCGAACCACCATTGCTTTAGATAGTGCCGCTTACAATATCGAAAAGATCATGCAAACTCGGCATGCTCGATTTTATGATCAAGCCTTTGGCACTCAACCCTCAAATTGGAAAGCGCTTTCTCCTGTCTTACAAATTCATCAAAGCTTACCTGCATTTCTTGCTGTTTGTTCAACAATTCGTCCAGACCAACCCTGTATTCAAGCACAGCAATTCATTCAACAAGCACAAAGCGTTGGTACTCAGGCACAATTACTCGCTATTCCGCTTTCACATACTGAAATCAATAACTCTTTAGGAAAAAATTATAAATATACCGAAGCGGTGAATCAATTTATACAAACTCATTAACTGAATGTGATTAATGTAACTCGCTTACTTCAAAAAATGAGCATAGCATTGCTGTTTAGCACGCATAAAAAAGCCACCCGAAGGTGGCTTTTTATTCATTTAAAGGGCTAATTACAGACCGTTAAACTCATCGCTAAATGCTTGGCTTAATGCTTGATCCACATCAGAGAAGTCGTTTACAAGCTCATGCTCTGCAGCTTCAGCTTCTTGACGACGACGCTCTAAGTGATACGCAAGACCCGTACCTGCAGGAATCAAACGACCTACAACCACGTTCTCTTTCAAGCCACGTAAATCATCTTCTTTACCTGTTACAGCCGCTTCAGTTAACACGCGAGTGGTTTCCTGGAACGATGCAGCAGAGATAAATGAGTCAGTAGAAAGCGACGCTTTAGTAATACCCATCAATTGACGTTCAAACTTCGCAGGGAACTTGTTTTGCGCAAGAACAGCTTGGTTCTCTTGCATCACGCGGATGTAATCCACTTGTTCGCCTTTGATGAAGCTTGTATCACCGCCATCAGTGATATCAACTTTACGCAACATTTGACGTACGATGACTTCAATGTGCTTGTCGTTGATTTTTACACCTTGCAGACGGTAAACGTCTTGAACTTCGTTCACGATGTAGTTGGTTAATGCAACTTCACCTTTCAAACGCAAGATGTCATGCGGGTTTTGTGGACCATCAGAAATGGTTTCACCGCGGTTGACATGCTCACCCTCGAACACGTTAATAGTACGCCATTTAGGAATCAGTTCTTCATAGATCTCAGAACCATCATCCGGAGTAATCACTAAACGGTTCTTACCTTTAGTCTCTTTACCGAAGCTTACAACACCTGAAATTTCAGCAAGAATTGCATGCTCTTTCGGTTTACGCGCTTCGAACAAGTCAGCTACACGCGGTAGACCACCGGTAATGTCACGCGCATGTGAAGTTTCTTGTGGTACACGACCAATAACGTCACCCACACCAATTGTTTCGCCATCACGGACAGAAAGAATCGTGTTTTGTGGTAGGAAGTAGAACTGCTCACCACCATCCGTCGTATCAAGAACAACAGCAGGACGTAAATCTTTACCAGATGCAGGACGTGCAGTCACAGGTAAGATTTCAATCGTCGTCATACCTGTTGCATCATCAGTTTTAGAGGTAACAGTGACGCCATCAGCGATTTGGCTGAAACGTACTTTACCTGCAACTTCTGTTACAAGTGGGTGAGTGTGCGGATCCCAAGTTGCGACGATACCGCCTGCTTCTACAGCTTCGCCATCTTTCAACAAGATAGACGCACCATATGGCAGTTTATAACGCTCACGCTCACGGCCTAAATCATCTGCAATACCAATTTCGCCTGAACGAGAAGTCGATACCAAGTGACCTTTAGCATGTTGTACTGTTTTCACATTGTGGAAACGTACGGTACCTTTGTTACGAACTTGTACGCTGTTTGCAGCAGACGTTCGGCTTGCAGCACCACCTACGTGGAAGGTACGCATTGTTAACTGTGTACCCGGCTCACCAATCGACTGCGCAGCCATAACACCCACAGACTCACCAGGGTTCACCTGATGACCACGTGCAAGGTCACGACCATAACATTTCGCACATACGCCGAATGTAGATTCACACGCAACCACTGAACGTACTTTAACTTCATCGACACCTTGCTCTTCCAAGAAGTTTGCAAGTTTCTCATCAATCAAAGTGTTACGTGGCAGAATAACGTCGTCAGAACCTGCTTTCTTCACATCTTCAGCAACAACACGGCCCAGTACTCGAGTACCTAAGTTCTCAATCACGTCACCGCCTTGAATGAACGGAGTCATGACAAGACCGCCCAAAGTACCACAGTCAGGCTCAGTAATAACCAAGTCTTGCGCTACGTCTACAAGACGACGTGTCAAGTAACCAGAGTTTGCTGTTTTCAGTGCTGTATCGGCCAAACCCTTACGCGCACCGTGTGTTGAAATGAAGTACTGAAGTACGGTCAAACCTTCACGGAAGTTCGCTTTAATTGGAGTTTCAATGATCGAACCATCTGGTTTCGCCATCAAACCACGCATACCCGCTAACTGACGAATCTGAGCTGCCGAACCACGGGCACCTGAGTCAGACATCATATAGATCGAGTTGAATGATTTTTGCTTCTCATCTTCACCCTGTTTGTTTTTAACAGTGGTAAAAGACAAGTTGTCCATCATCGCTTTCGCTACTTGGTCGTTGGTACGTGCCCAAATATCGACCACTTTGTTGTAACGTTCGCCCGCAGTTACGAAACCTTGTTCGAACTGTTGCTCAATTTCACGAACTTCAACTTCCGCTTTTTCAATAATTGAGTACTTCGCAGGTGGAATCACCATGTCTTCCATACCGACCGATACGCCTGAACGTGTCGCTTGACGGAAACCTAAGTACATCAATTGGTCCGCAAAGATCACTGTATCTTTAAGACCTAATTTACGGTAGCAAGAGTTAATCAATTTAGAGATGTTTTTCTTGGTCATCTCAACGTTGATTTGTTGGAAATCCATACCTTCTGGCACAACTTCCCAAAGTAAGCAGCGACCAGGTGTGGTATCCACAACAATGGTTTGCTGTTCACGGTTACCATTTTCATCAATCACAGTCTGGTGTACACGTGCTTTTACGCGAGCGTGTAAATTGACCTGACCTGTTGCAAGTGCACGGTTCACTTCATGAGTATCTGCAAACACCATGCCTTCACCTTTGGCATTGATCGCATCACGCGTGATGTAATACAAGCCTAAGACAACGTCCTGAGACGGTACGATGATTGGCTCACCGTTCGCAGGAGACAAGATGTTGTTGGTCGACATCATTAACGCACGCGCTTCTAACTGCGCTTCAAGTGTTAATGGTACGTGTACCGCCATTTGGTCACCGTCGAAGTCGGCGTTAAACGCAGCACAAACGAGCGGGTGAAGACGAATCGCTTTACCTTCAATCAGGATCGGTTCAAATGCTTGAAGACCCAAACGGTGAAGTGTAGGCGCACGGTTCAACATCACAGGGTGTTGACGAATCACGTGAGCAAGAACGTCCCAAACTTCTGGCGTTTCGCGCTCAACCATTTTCTTCGCAGCTTTAATGGTGGTTGCTTGGCCAGATGCTTGTAGTTTCGCGAAAATGAATGGCTTGAAGAGTTCAAGTGCCATTTTCTTCGGAAGACCACATTGGTGCAAACGTAAAGTAGGACCTACGGTAATGACCGAACGACCTGAATAGTCTACACGCTTACCAAGTAAGTTTTGACGGAAACGACCTTGCTTACCTTTGATCATGTCAGCCAAAGATTTAAGCGGACGTTTGTTCGAACCTGTGATTGCACGACCACGACGACCGTTGTCTAACAATGCATCGACAGACTCTTGTAACATACGTTTTTCGTTACGTACGATAATGTCTGGCGCTGCAAGGTCAAGAAGACGCTTCAAACGGTTGTTACGGTTGATCACACGACGGTAAAGGTCATTCAAATCAGAAGTCGCGAAACGACCACCTTCCAGTGGTACTAACGGACGAAGATCTGGTGGAAGTACTGGAAGTACATTCATCACCATCCATTCTGGCTTGTTGTTTGACTCTTTAAACGCTTCCATCAACTTCAAACGCTTAGACGCTTTTTTCAGCTTCGTCTCAGACGTTGTGTTTGGAATTTCTTCACGTAAACGTGAAATTTCGTTTTCAAGATCAATGTCTTTTAACAAGTCTTGAACAGCTTCTGCACCCATTTTCGCAGTGAATTCATCACCGTGTTCTTCTAAAGCATTGAAGTATTCTTCATCGTTTAAAAGTTGGTATTTCTCAAATGGAGTCATACCTGGGTCAGTAACCACGTAAGATTCGAAATACAATACACGTTCAATATCACGTAAAGTCATGTCTAATAATAGACCGATACGACTTGGAAGTGATTTTAAGAACCAAATGTGTGCAACTGGAGACGCCAGCTCGATGTGACCCATACGCTCACGACGAACTTTCGCAGTTGTTACTTCAACGCCACATTTTTCACAAATGACGCCTTTGTATTTCATACGCTTGTATTTACCACACAAGCATTCGTAATCTTTGACTGGACCAAAAATTTTGGCACAGAATAAACCATCACGTTCTGGTTTGAACGTACGATAGTTAATGGTTTCAGGCTTTTTAACTTCACCATGAGACCATGACTTAATCATTTCTGGTGACGCAAGACCAATACGGATGCGATCAAACTCAACTGGAGCATGACCGTCTGAATCCGTCTTTTTGCGCATGATATCGAGCAAGTCTTTCAATTTTTTTCTCCGTGTGTTGGGGAGCTACGCTCTCCCAACTGGGTCACAAATATTGTTTTTACTGAAATTTGGGAATATCTAATCCCCCTAAATCCCCCTTTATAAAGGGGGACTTTCTCCCCTCTTTAATAAAGAGGGGCTGGGGGGAGATTTCTTAGTCACCATTTTTCAGTTCAATGTTGATACCTAAAGAACGGATCTCTTTGGTCAATACGTTGAACGATTCAGGCATACCTGGGTCCATATAATGGTTACCATCTACAATGTTCTTATAGATACGGGTACGACCTTCAACGTCATCCGACTTAACAGTAAGCATTTCTTGAAGCGTGTAAGCTGCGCCATATGCTTCAAGCGCCCAGACTTCCATCTCACCGAAACGCTGACCACCGAATTGTGCTTTACCACCAAGCGGCTGTTGAGTAACTAATGAGTAAGAACCAGTAGAACGCGCGTGCATCTTGTCGTCTACCAAGTGGTTCAGTTTCAGCATGTACATGTAACCTACAGTTACAGGACGGTCAAACTGTTCACCTGTACGACCATCATATAATACTGTTTGACCAGTACGTGAAATGTTCGCAAGCTCTAATAAGTCTTTAATTTGTGATTCTTCAGCACCATCAAATACAGGCGTTGCAAGTGGAACACCCTTACGAAGGTTACCAGAAAGAACCAAGATCTCATCATCAGTTAAGCTATCAAGATCTTCTTGCTCGCCACCAACTTTGTTATAAATCTTGTCTAAGAATCCACGAAGCTCAAGTACAGTACGTTGCGCTTTTAACATCTTGTCGATTTCTTCGCCAAGACCTTTCGCTGCCATACCTAAGTGAGTCTCTAGAATCTGACCCACGTTCATACGTGACGGTACACCC
Source organism: Acinetobacter sp. SW-226 (assembly GCF_055632855.1). Taxonomy (NCBI): domain Bacteria; kingdom Pseudomonadati; phylum Pseudomonadota; class Gammaproteobacteria; order Moraxellales; family Moraxellaceae; genus Acinetobacter; species Acinetobacter sp. SW-226. The sequence goes on from NZ_CM145752.1 coordinate 3,433,992, forward strand.
AGCGGGTTCAATACGATATCGACTGGAACACCATTGGCATCGTGCGGCATATCTTCAACTGGCAAGATGTTAGAAACAACACCCTTGTTACCGTGACGACCCGCCATCTTATCACCCGGTTGGATGCGACGTTTAACAGCCAAGTAAACCTTAACAACTTTCAATACACCTGTTGTTAATTCATCACCTGTAGAAAGTTTGCGTTTTTTCTCTGCAAACTTCTCATCAATTTCAAAGCTCTTTTCTTTCAAGAACACTTGAATTTGTGTTAAACGTTCAGCAATCGCTTCATCACTTGGTTGGATTTCAAGTAAATCAACCAACTCTAAACCAGACAACACATCTTCAGAAAGCTTGTCGCCACGTTTAGTTGTACCACCACCGTTCGACTCTTGACCTGTCAACAAACGAACAATACGTTCACGTGCTGCTTCTTCAAAGATTTTGTATTCTTCTTTCAAGTCTTTACGGTATGCATCAAGTTGCGCTTTTTCAATTGCTTGAGCACGTTCATCTTTTTCAAGACCATCACGTGTAAACACTTGAACGTCAATCACGGTACCTTTAGTACCCGATGGAACGCGTAATGATGAATCTTTCACATCAGCAGCTTTTTCACCGAAGATTGCACGAAGCAATTTTTCTTCAGGTGTTAACTGTGTTTCACCTTTAGGGGTTACTTTACCCACAAGGATATCACCAGCAGTTACTTCAGCACCGATATAAACAATACCAGACTCATCCAACTTAGACAGTGCAGCTTCACCAACGTTAGGAATATCGGCAGTAATTTCTTCTGCACCTAACTTAGTATCACGTGCTACACATGACAATTCTTGGATGTGAATCGAGGTTAAACGGTCTTCTTGAAGTACACGCTCAGATAACAAGATCGAGTCTTCATAGTTGTAACCATTCCACGTCATGAACGCAACGCGCATGTTTTGACCCAGTGCAAGCTCACCGCCATCAGTCGAAGGACCATCGGCAAGAACATCACCACGAGCCACTTTATCACCTAAACGTACAACAACGTTTTGGTTGATACATGTATTTTGGTTCGAACGGGTATATTTGATCAGGTTGTAAATATCTACACCTGCTTCACCAGCAACCATCTCGTCTTCATTGACACGAATGACTACACGAGATGCATCAACAAACTCAATCACACCACCACGGTTTGCGATCACGCACACACCTGAGTCACGTGCTACGTTTGCTTCCATACCTGTACCAACAAGCGGCTTGTCAGCAAGCAATGTCGGAACAGCCTGACGTTGCATGTTTGAACCCATCAATGCACGGTTGGCGTCATCGTGTTCAAGGAATGGAATAAGCGATGCTGCAACAGAAACAACCTGTTGTGCAGATACGTCCATATGCGTTACTTTTTCAGGTGACATACGAACGAAGTCACCTTGGTGACGTACAGAAACCATTTCTTCAGTTAACGTACCATCTTTATCAACTGCAGAATCGGCCTGTGCAATGACAGTACCCACTTCTTCAATTGCAGATAAGTATTCAACTTCATCAGTTACACGACCATCAACGACTTTACGGTATGGTGTTTCCAAGAAACCGAAGTTATTACACTTCGCATAAACTGAAAGCGAGTTGATCAAACCAATGTTTGGACCCTCAGGCGTTTCAATTGGACATACACGACCATAGTGAGTTTGGTGTACGTCACGTACCTCAAAGCCTGCACGCTCACGTGTCAAACCGCCCGGACCAAGTGCAGATACACGACGCTTGTGCGTAATCTCAGACAATGGATTGTTTTGGTCCATGAACTGAGACAATTGGCTTGAACCAAAGAATTCTTTGATTGCAGCGGCAACTGGCTTCGCATTGATTAAATCTTGCGGAGACAAGTTATCTGTTTCAGCTTGGCTTAAACGTTCTTTAACTGCACGCTCTACACGAACTAAACCAACACGGAATTGGTTTTCAGTCATTTCACCAACGGAACGTACGCGACGGTTACCTAAGTGGTCGATATCGTCGACTTCACCTTTACCGTTACGGATTTCAACCAATGTTTTGAGTACATCAGTGATATCTTCGTTCGACAAAATGCCTTCAACTTCACGCGACTTCTGATCTGTACCCACTTCGTAAGGACGGCCCAAACGACGGTTAAACTTCATACGACCGACTGGAGAGAGGTCATAACGTTCAGAAGAGAAGAACAAGTTATTGAATAGATTTTCAGCCGCTTCTTTCGTCGGTGGCTCGCCTGGACGCATCACTTTGTAGATTTCAACCAGTGCTTCTTCACGGCCTGTCGTTGTATCTGCGCGTAAAGTATCTGCAACGAATGAACCACGGTCAATGTCATTGGTGAATAGAATGTTAAATTGTTTAACACCACCTTCAGCCAACTTCACCATCACTTCATGGCTAAGCAAAGTATTTGCTGCAATCACATCACCATCTTTTAAAGTGATGTCTTCAGCAGTAATACGCTCGTACAAGTACTCATCAGGTACTGAAAGTTTTTCAAGACCTGCAGCTTCCATTTGACGCACGTGACGTGCGTTAATACGTTTACCTTGCTCAACAATCGTTTTGCCATCGTTATCTACGATGTCAAACTGTGCCATTTCACCGCGTAAACGCTCAGGTACGAGGTCAATCTGGTAACTACCCATGTCTAGGTATACAGGCACTTTTTCATAGAATAGATCTAAGATTTGCGTGTTGTCATAGCCGAGTGCACGTAGAACCACAGTCGCAAGTAATTTACGACGGCGGTCAATACGTACATAAACAAGGTCTTTGGCATCAAATTCGAAATCTAACCATGAACCACGGTAAGGAATAATACGTGCAGAATAAAGTACTTTACCACTTGAGTGGGTTTTGCCTTTATCGTGATCGAAGAACACGCCTGGAGAGCGGTGTAATTGAGATACGATTACACGCTCAGTACCATTGATCACAAAAGTACCGTTATCCGTCATGAGTGGCATTTCACCCATGTACACTTCTTGCTCACGCACGTCTTTAATAGACTTCGTTTCACGATCCTTTAAGATCAAACGAATTTTTACGCGCATTGGTGCTGCATAAGTTGAGCCACGAAGAATACATTCGCGTACATCAAACTCAGGCTTACCAAGACTATACTCAACAAATTCTAAAGCAGCATTGCCAGAATAACTTTCTATAGGAAAAACTGAACGAAACGCGGCTTGCAGACCGATATCTTCGCGGTTTTTTGGTGATTTGCCATCTTGTAAAAATGTTCTGTACGAGTCGACTTGAATCGCGAGCAAGTACGGAGCATCCATAACACTAGGCAATTTACCAAAATTCTTACGGATCCGTTTCTTTTCGGTATATGAGTATGCCATCTGGAGTCCTCGGAAAGTAAACCGAGCCCGCCTGCAGAACGGGCTCAGAAGGAATTACGCAGGCCGATATGGCCACCACTTTTTACAAATGCTGCAATTTTCAGTGGTATTGAAACGCTTACCAATATTTTTAAATTTGAAAAATATTGGTAAGCGTTTGATTTTTATCTTTATTTTAATTTGATGGATTTTCCACCAAGCAAACAAAAATCGAGCCGATTATTGTAACGCAAAAAGGCTGATGACCCAAGAGCCATCAGCCAATTTTTGGGGAGAAAATAATATTCTCCCCCTGGTAACATTACTTAATAGTAATAGTAGCACCAGTCTCTTCAAGTTTCTTCTTAAGTTCTTCAGCTTCTTCTTTAGAAACAGCTTCTTTAAGAACTGAAGGAGCACCTTCAACCATGTCTTTAGCTTCTTTCAAGCCAAGACCAGTGATTTCACGAACTGCTTTAATTACAGCTACTTTGTTCGCGCCGAAAGAAGTCAACTCAACGTTGAATTCTGATTGCTCTTCAGCAGCAGCAGCAGCAGGACCTGCAGCTACAGCTACAGCAGCAGCTGATACATTGAATTTTTCTTCGAAAGCAGAAATAAGTTCAACAAGTTCAAGAACAGTTTTTTCAGCAACTGCGTTTAAGATTTCTTCGTTTGTTAAAGCCATGAGAGTAACTCCAAATGGGTATTGAATGATGTGTGTTTAAGTTTGAGCTTATGCAGCTTCTGACTCGTTTTTCTCTTGAAGCGCTGTAAGTAAGCGACCCAATTTCGAAATAGGAGCTTGAAGAACGCTTGCAAGCATAGTAAGCGCTTTCTCTTGGTTTGGAAGATTCGCGATAACGCTAACTTCTTCGCCTTGATAAAGTTTGCCTTCAAATGCAGCAGCTTTAAGTTCAAATGCTTTATTAGTTTTCGCAAATTCTTCGAATAAGCGTGCCGCAGCACCCATATCATCTGCAGAAGTTGAGAAAGCTAAAATTGTTGGGCCAACAAGGTTGTCGTTCAAGATATTGAATTGCGTATCTTGAAGAGCACGTTTAGCCAAAGTATTACGTACAACACGTGTAGCAACACCTAACTTACGAGCTTCAACACGAAGAGCAGTTAATTGCTCAACAGTTAAACCTTGGTAGTCAGCAACAACAGCAGCAAACGCAGTAGAAGCAACTTCAGTTACTTCAGCAACGATCTGTTTTTTGCCTTCGATAAGAAGAGCCATTGTAAAACCTCCTAACGGTGATTTATGTACTTACGCGAAGTACACTCCCAATTCGCAAGTTCATCACTGAACTTACACGCGGAGGATGAACAAATCACACCACCGCGTCTACGCAGGCTGGAAGATTAAGAAAGTAATCGAAATTACTCTCGCCTGAGGTCTTTGACGCTGACAAATTTACATTTATCAATTCAAAGTTTGCCTAAGTTTGCAAAATACGACAGAGCGTTTCTTGCGTAAAAATCAAAGCAGCGCTTTGATTTTTACTCAGGGCTTTAAAATTCTGTCTAAGTTAAACTTAGTTAGAAACGTTCTGTACATCAACAGTAAGACCAGGACCCATAGTTGAGCTTAAAGTGATCTTTTTGATGTAAACACCCTTAGAAGTTGCAGGTTTTGCTTTCTTAAGGTCAGCGATTAACGCTTCAACGTTTTGACGAACAGCTTCAGCAGTAAAACCTACTTGACCGATCGCAGCATGGATAATACCTGCTTTGTCTACACGGTAACGTGCTTGACCAGCTTTTGCATTTTTAACTGCAGTAGCTACGTCAGGAGTTACAGTACCCACTTTAGGGTTTGGCATTAAGCCACGTGGACCAAGAATCGTACCTAATTTACCTACAACGCGCATTGCATCAGGAGCAGCAATCACAACGTCGAAGTCAAGGTTACCTGCTTGGATGCTTTCAGCAAGGTCATCAAAACCAACAATGTCCGCGCCTTCAGCTTTAGCAGCTTCAGCAGCAGCGCCTTGAGCAAACACAGCTACACGTACAGTTTTACCAGTACCTGCAGGAAGTGTAGTTGCACCACGAACAACTTGGTCAGATTTACGAGGGTCAACACCTAGGTTTACCGCAACATCCAAAGATTCTTTGAATTTCGCAGCAGGAAGACCAGCAAGAACAGCAACTGCTTCTTCTAAAGTGTAAACTTTGTTTGCTTCAATAGCAGCAGCAATGGCTTTTTGACGTTTAGTTAACTTTGCCATGTCTTATAGCTCCACTTCCAAGCCCATAGAACGTGCAGAACCAGCGATGGTACGAACACGTGCGTCTAAATCAGCACCAGTCAAATCTGGTTCCTTAGTAGTCGCGATTTCTTCTAATTGAGCACGAGTCAACTTACCAACTTTAGTTTTGTTTGGTACAGATGAACCCTTTTGAATGCCCGCAGCTTTCTTAAGAAGAATAGATGCAGGAGGAGTTTTCATGATGAATGTGAACGACTTGTCGTTGTACACAGTGATCACAACAGGAATTGGTAAACCAACTTCAACTTTTTGTGTTGCAGCATTGAATTCTTTACAGAATGCCATGATGTTAACACCACGTTGACCTAGTGCAGGACCAATCGGTGGAGATGGATTCGCTTTACCAGCTGGAACTTGCAGCTTGATATAGCCGTCAATCTTCTTAGCCATTTCAAATTACCTCTGGGTACAAACGCCGGTGAAGGCTCCCCAATTTATAAGTAACGATATCGTTACAACAACAATGCCCGACCTATAAATAAGTCAGGCGTTTTCAAACAACATCTATTAAACTGATTTTTCGACTTGGCGAAATTCCAGTTCAACCTGAGTTGGTCGATTAAATACATTAATAGTCAACGTTAAACGTGACTTTTCGTATAGAACCTCTTCCACCACACCTTTAAAGTCTGTGAATGGACCGTCAATTACGAGTAATTCTTCGCCTGGTTCAAACATCGTCTTCGGACGTGGTGCTTCACCAGTATTGCGTACACGAGCAAGAATCGCATCTGCTTCACGTTGGGTAATTGGTGCAGGTTTCTCAGCCGTACCCCCAATAAAACCTAAAACTTTTGGACATTCTTTAACAATGTGCCAAGTTTCATCATTCATTTCCATTTCGACCAATACATAGCCTGGAAAGAACTTACGTTCAGATTTACGCTTCTTACCGTCCTTCATTTCTACCACTTCTTCGGTAGGAACAAGGACTTCACCAAAGCTATCGGCTACAGCGCTACGCTGGATTCGATCATTAAGTGAACGCATCACTTGTTTTTCATAACCTGAATAGGCATGAATAATGTACCAACGTTTCATAGCTCTCTTACCCGATAATAAACTTCATTAACCAGCCTAAAATGTAGTCAAAACACCATAATAAAATGGATGCAACAACAACTACTGCAAGCACCTGCCAAGATGTGGTCACGGTTTCTTGCTTTGTTGGCCAAGTCACTCGACGTAGCTCAATTCGCGAGTCTTTCAACAAACGAGCAAAGCCTTTGCCTTGATGGGTGGCGTATAATAAACCGAATGCCACGATGATACAAGCCAAAATTACCCCAACGCGCACCCAGATATCGTTGGCTGGTGCCCAATATGCTGGTAGATGTTGATTCACCATGGTTGCACCAATTAATAAAATCAATGCAATAATCCATAAGACCACGTCTAAAGGAGAACCCGATTTAACTACTTCAGCAGAATTATTTCTTTGAGGGATTGCCGCGTCGCTTTGTGCGTCACGTAATTTTTCATTCGACATTTTTGTACTCGTCGTAGGTTTCGCGACTTATTATATGACCAGTTTTGCCGACATCAAGATCTTTTATAAAAAAGTTGGCAGGCCAGGAGGGACTCGAACCCCCAACATTCGGTTTTGGAGACCGACGCTCTACCAATTGAACTACTAGCCTGCAAAACAAATTGGAGCCTAAACCCCAATTTGCATTTTTATTTTATGATTATGCAGTTACTTTAGCAACTACACCAGCACCAACTGTACGACCACCTTCACGGATCGCAAAACGTAGACCTGGGTCCATTGCGATTGGGTGGATTAATTCTACTGACATTTCTACGTTGTCACCAGGCATTACCATTTCTACGCCATCTTGTAGTTTGATCGCGCCAGTTACGTCAGTTGTACGGAAGTAGAACTGTGGACGGTAACCGTTAAGGAATGGAGTGTGACGACCACCTTCTTCTTTAGAAAGTACGTATACTTCTGCATCGAATTTAGTGTGCGGCTTGATTGTACCTGGTTTAGCAAGTACTTGACCACGTTGTACGTCTTCACGCTTAGTACCACGTAGAAGAACACCACAGTTCTCGCCCGCACGGCCTTCGTCTAGAAGTTTACGGAACATTTCTACGCCAGTAACTGTTGTTACTTGTGTATCACGGATACCAACGATTTCAACTGATTCGCCTACTTTCACAATACCAGTTTCTACACGACCAGTTACTACTGTACCACGACCAGAAATTGAGAATACGTCTTCGATTGGCATTAAGAATGCTTGGTCGATTGCACGTACTGGCTCTGGAATGTAAGTGTCAAGCGCATCAACAAGCGCAACAACTGCTTCTTCGCCATACTGACCAGCGTCACCATTAAGTGCAAGAAGCGCTGAACCACGGATAACTGGAGTGTCATCACCTGGGAAGTCATAAGTAGAAAGAAGTTCACGAACTTCCATTTCTACTAATTCAAGAAGTTCTTCATCATCAACAAGGTCACACTTGTTAAGGAATACAAGAATGTAAGGTACACCAACCTGACGAGAAAGAAGGATGTGTTCACGAGTCTGTGGCATTGGACCATCAGTCGCAGCACATACAAGGATCGCGCCGTCCATCTGAGCAGCACCAGTAATCATGTTTTTAACATAATCGGCGTGGCCCGGGCAGTCTACGTGTGCGTAGTGACGAGTTGGTGAATCGTATTCTACGTGTGAAGTATTAATTGTAATACCACGTGCTTTTTCTTCTGGTGCAGAGTCAATTGCAGCGTAGTCTTTCGCTTCACCACCGAATTTCTTCGCACATACAGTTGCAATTGCAGCTGTTAAAGTTGTTTTACCATGGTCAACGTGACCGATTGTGCCCACGTTAACGTGTGGCTTATTACGTTCAAACTTAGCCTTAGCCATGTTCATCTTCCTCGTTTACGTCGAACACAGGTATAAACAACTCAGTATCGACACATCGCCTAAAAAAATCAGACACCAAATACTTGAAAAGCAGACTAATAAGCCTGCTTTCTTAAAACTTGTAGATAATCTACTAAACTGTAATCTGGAGCTCTTATCGAGATTTGAACTCGAGACCTCTCCCTTACCAAGGGAGTGCTCTACCACTGAGCTATAAGAGCAAATATAAAACTTCAAATGGAGCGGGAGACGAGGGTCGAACTCGCGACATGTAGCTTGGAAGGCTACCGCTCTACCAACTGAGCTACTCCCGCACGATGTTGGTACAAAGACCACTTTTTGAAGTCTTAAAATTGGTGGTGAGGGAAGGATTCGAACCTTCGAAACTTTCGTAGCGGAGTTACAGTCCGCCCCCTTTGACCGCTCGGGAACCTCACCATTTTACACTTACTTCAGTGTCGCTCTTTACTTAACTTACTCAACTCTCTAAGATGGTGCCGGCACACGGATTCGAACTGTGGACCTACTGATTACAAGTCAGTTGCTCTACCAACTGAGCTATGCCGGCGTTTCTTAGTGTTTCGCACGTTTCGTATCGGAACGGTGTGCAGTTTAGCAAAACTCAAAATCCTTGCAAGTGTTTTTTTCAAAAAAAACGTCAAAAACTCACAAAATCAATCCGTTTGATGATAATTCAACCGCTTTGATCACTGCGCGAGCTTTTATTTGGGTTTCATTCCACTCAGATTCAGGATTTGAGTCATAAACAAGCCCTGCTCCTGCTTGTACATAGACCTTATTTTCACGAATCACGCAGGTACGAATCGCAATCGACATGTCCATTTCACCATGCCAGCCCAAATAACCAACAGCACCACCAAAAATTCCACGTTTTACGGGCTCAACTTGGTCAATAATTTCCATTGCTCGAATTTTAGGTGCACCTGAAAGAGTGCCTGCAGGGAAAGTTGCTTTAAAAACATCCAATGCATCCACATCATCACGGACTTCGCCTTGAACATTGGACACAATATGCATGACATGTGAATAACGTTCGATCACCATTTGATCTGTCACTTGCACTTTTCCAATTTTTGAGACGCGACCGACATCATTTCGCCCCAAGTCAATCAACATCAAATGTTCTGCAATCTCTTTTTCATCCGATAATAAGTCTTGCTCAAGAGCTAAGTCTTCTTCTTTGGTTTTACCACGTGGGCGTGTTCCTGCCAGCGGACGTACCGTTGCAATGCCATTTTCAAGACGCGATAAAATTTCAGGGGACGAGCCGACAATATGAAAAGGCTGATTATTTTCCAAAGTTTGCCCTTGCACCAAGAACAAGTAAGGCGATGGATTCAAATGACGTAGTGCGCGATATACTTGCAGAGGTTCTCCATCAAAGTCAGAAACCATGCGATGCCCTGGTACGACCTGCATCACATCACCCGCACGAATATACTCTTTCACCGTCTCAATGGATTCTAAGAATTTCTGTTTTCCAGTGAGTGACTCAAAATGTGGTGCAGTATGTGGAGTCGCTTTAAGACTAATTGGCGTTGCCAACAAATCCTCTAGAACATCTAGTTGCTGCTGTGCTTGCTGATAAGCCTCCGCATTATTGACATCAGCATGCACGATCAGGAATAAAGTATCTTTTAAATTATCAAACACAATTACTGTTTTAGACAGCATCATCCAAATATCTGGTAAGCCTACAGGATCCGCTTCTGGCACGTTATTTAAACGTGGTTCAATATAACGTACTGCATCATAACCAAAGTAACCCACCAAGCCCCCTGTAAAGCTTGGTAAAGCAGGTAAATCTGCTTGGGTTGGAACTTTATATTGAGCTTGAAAATCACGAATATATTGAAAAGGATCTACGCAAGGCTGCTTTTCTATCGCTCCATCGGCTTGTTGAATGGTGAGCTCACCTGCGTTGCACGAGAAAACTGTCGATTCACCTAAACCAATAATCGAGTAGCGCGCCCAGTTTTCACCACCCTCCACGGATTCAAACAAATAGGCTTGCTTATGCTCTTTTAGGCGAGCAAAAACAGATAATGGCGTCTCGGTATCAGCTAAACGCTGACGATAGACAGGAATTAGGTTATAACCTGAGTTTTTGAGTTGATTGAATTGAGCTTGTGTTGTCATGAGTGTTTCTCTATTTTTTCAATATGGCGATATCAGTTTTTAAAATTAGCAGGTTGAGTTTCGCCATCGAAAAGCCATATGTTTACTCATGTTCATTCCTTCGTTTACAAAGTTACCCAATCAGCTCACACAGATTATCCACCACTTGTTGTGGCTGACAGTCTAAAATATTTTCACCATGATTATAGCCATAGCTGACCACAACACAATCAATACCCGCACGGCGTGCAGCCTCAACGTCATTGGATGAGTCCCCAATCATTAAGACCTGGTCTTTGTTTTGCGCATATTGTTCAACACAGTGTAACAACTGACGCGGATGAGGTTTGCGCTCTTCAAAACGATCTCCACCGATGACATCAGCAAAATAATGACTCATCCCCAAATGATCGACAATGGCGCGTGCAGGTTGTTCAGGCTTATTGGTCACACAAATCATGGTTTTCTTTTGCGCCAAGCCCCATTCCAAAAATGGCACAATGCCATCAAAAGGTAGCGTTTCCACACATGGGTCAGCATTATAAATCTTTAAAAACGTATCCAATAATTGTTGTTGCTGGGCTGGATCAACTTCACCAGTCAAATGCTGCAAGGTACTTTGACAAAACAGTGCCGTTCCTTTTCCTATCCAGATCCGCACCTGTTCTTCCGTCACGGTTGGTAGTTGCATGGCGTTGAGACTCATGTTCATGGCACGATGTAAATCTGTTGCAGAATCCACCAAGGTTCCGTCTAAATCAAAAAGTAAAACTTCTCGTTGCGCCAAGTTAGCAATATTCATTCACCCTCACCCATTTTTATCATGTGCTGCCCAAAAACAATCAAGGCATGCTGTTGCATGCCTTGATTGTAGTGTGATCTGAATCTTATTTGAACATCAGCCACGCAATAATGGCTAAAATAATCAAGACAATGATCGAGATCAGCCCAACAGAGGCATTCTTTTGCGTCTCAGCCGCTTGAGCAACGGGTATTGAAACTTCACTAACCTCAGCTGGGGACTCATTTGAAGCAGTAACATCTACACCTTCAGGAATAGGCGCAGGTTTAGGAATACCAACATTTTGTGGCATACCATCACGTGTTAGGCTCACATTAGCATCACGCTCTTTCAGCTCTGGCATTCCCTGATCATTCATTTGCTGTGCTACTGTTTTGGGTTGCTCAGGTTCTGCTTGTGCTGTTTCCGAAGTAGCAACAGCTTCCGATGGCTGGGCAATCGTCTCTTCTACCACAGCCGCACCCAACGTCGCATCATCTACTGACTCAACCACCTGCTCAAGTGGCTTTGCAGGCTCAAGTACTGAAAACTTTAAGCTGGCAAACTGGACAATATCACCCTGCTTTAACAAGGTCTCCACAGCAATTTGCACATCATTGACAAACGTGCCATTTGACGAACCGAGATCTTGTAACCAGAGTGCTTGCTCTTTCAGTAAAAAGGCTGCGTGCTTACGCGAAATTTCAGATTGTTGTAATAATATATCTGCCGTCTGATGACGACCCACCAACATATCACGATCAATATTAATTTCTTGACCAGTTAACTCACCAGAAATTGCTTGTATTTTCCAAGTCATGACTTATCTCTCTATGTGCTGATTTATCATAACACAGTGAATATTCTTTACCATTTTGCCTTTTATGCAGATGAAGTAAAATCATCTATGCTGTATTCGACTGTAAATCCTCAGATTTTAAAGTAAGTTGTCGAGACCGACTTTTGTGTCATCTGCCCAAGCATGGCACCTTGCATCCGATCAACACTTAAATTCTTCCATACAGACTCAGGTTGCTGCACTTGTGGCAACTGACTTGACGGGGTCTTCTGAGGCACTTTAGCAACGGGTTGTTTTTGAATCACAGGTTCAATCGCAACAGGTGTTGTTTCTACCTTAGGTTGAGTTGCTGTCGGGCTGCTCGGTACACGCTGATAAGATTGTGGCAAGCTTGGTTTCGTTGAGCTAACAGGCAAACGTTGTTGGAAGACATCATCGACATTTTCTGGTAATTTTGAAAAACTACCATCTTTATCCATAGCCAACTGCAAACTGTATAACTGACTATAGCGCTGTTGGGAAAGGCGACGTGCTGACTCAGCATCACCAACAATCGTTGGATGAATGAAAACCAACAAATTGCGTTTCTGATCCGTCTTACCATCTGAACGAAATAAGCGCCCCAAACCAGGAATTGCACCTAGACCAGGAATTGACTGGCGTGAATAGGCTGTATTATCAGAAATCAAACCACCTAGAACAATGGTATTACCATGTTCTGCCAAGACTGAAGTCTTGATCGCACGCTTACTGGTAACCAAATCTTGCGCTTCACCCTTATTGGTTTTGACATCTGAGACTTCTTGTTCAATCTCTAAACGGATCGTTCCGCCTTCCCCAATATGTGGCACCACCTTAAGCGTTACACCCACATCTTTACGTTCAATCGTTGTATAGGGATTGGCTGTGCCTGAAGATGTGGTAGAAACCGAACCCGTCACAAACGGTACATTCTCCCCCACAACGATATAGGCTTCTTCATTATCCATAGTCACAATAGACGGTGTGGAAAGCAGATTCGACTTGGTTTTACTCTTTAAAGCCTGAATCATGGCACCATATAACTGGCGAGAACCATCACTGCCTTCTTTGTAATCACCCAAAATGAGTGAAGCACCAGCTCCAATTGCACTGGCTGCCCCTGCACCACCACTGGCTAAATAACCCGCCGCAATACTTTGTAAACTTGAACCAATATTGTCAAAGTTAATAATTCCCACACCACTGCTTAAATCACCCATCGCCCATTGTACGCCCAGTTGATCTGCATCATTCCCTTCCACTTCAAGAATAGTTGCCTCAATCAGGACCTGCTGACGACGAGTATCCAATTGCTGAATAGCAGACTCAATTTCACGCATGAGCTGTGGATCGGCTTTAACAACCAACGCATTTTGTGAGCTATCAGCAATAATACTCACTCCATTACTATTAAAACTGGTGATGTTGTTTTGATTGCGATTAGACTGGCTATTTAAGTTAATACTGGGTGTAGAAATCTGTGAAGACGAACCCTCACTGTTATTATTTTGACTAAAGGCCGCATTAGTGTTGCCACTATTATCAGCAGACTCGTTACTATTGACTGCTTGTCCCGAAACTAAGCCTTGTAAAATCTCAGATAAGTTTTTGGCGCTGGCATATTTTAAACGAAAAACCTTCAAGCCACCCAGACGTTCCGCAGCAGGCACATCGAGCATCTCGATCATTTGGCGAATACGTTTACGTGTAGCGGTATCCCCTTTTAAAATAATCCGATTGGTGCGGTTATCTGCAATAATACGTATTCTTGAGCCTTTTAAGTCCTTGATGGAACCTGTGCCGCTCATACTCTCCAGCAACCCGATCATCTCTTCAGCTTGACTCGACTGTAACGACACCGCTTCAATGTCATTTTGTCCCGTACCATCCAAATTACGGATAATGGTTTCAAGCTGATAAATATTGCTAGCACGATCGGAAACAATCAGTGCATTGGTTCCATTCACTGCCGATAAATGTGCAAATTGTGGCATCAGCGGGCGTAATGCTGGAATTAAATCATTGGCATTGGTATTTTCCAGCCAAATCACCCGCGTCACAATCTGATCACCTGTGGCGCGGTGACGTGCGTCATAGGGAATGCCTGAGCTTTTTACATTGCTATCAGGCACAATTTTAATGGTTCTTCCAGATGGGATTGCCACTACACCATTCACATTCAGCACCCCTAAGAACAAATCATAAACTTCTTCTTTGTTAAGTGCTTTGTTTGAAATGACCGTAACATTGCCACGAACCCTTGGATCCACCGCAAAATTTTTCCCAGTGATATCTGCAACTTCATTAATAAATGCGGTTAAATCTGCATCGCGTAGATTAATTTTCCATGTTTGCGCATAACTGGCTGTGCTCACCGTGGCAAGCAAAGGTGCTGCAATTGTTAGTGCCCATGCTGAGCGGTGATTCAATAAAGCCATAAATCCAAATCATTCCTAACTGATACTGGTGATGCTTGATCACTGAAAATTTTGTTGTACCGTAATGATACGATCACCACGTTTCACTTCTATTTTTACTTGTCCTTCACGACGCGCACGCTCCAATAACTGCGCATCATTTTGCCCCTGTCCGATCGCTTGACCGTTTAAAGACATAATCTGATCTCCCGCCTGCAAGCCTAAACGACTACGTAGTGCAGCAGGGGTTTGTTCCGTCACTTGATAACCTTGGCCAGTATTATTGTTGGTACCGACACCCAAATCCTTTAAATATTGCTCGCGCTCTTGTTGTAAGCCCTGTACTGCTTGGCCTAATGCTTGCTGCTCTTGACTCACAGGAGGAACTGCAACAGGTGCAGTCGTCGGAGCCACAATTTGCTGATCTAGATTATCAATTCCTTGGAACAACAATTCTCGGGTTTGCCCACTGTTATTTTTGAGAATCGCGCGGTCCCAATAGACCTCAGCCAAATAATATGAACTGCCTTCTATGCTTTCCCCCACCCGATAACGATCTGCTACATTATTTGACTTAATCACAGCAGATGAAAACTGACTAGGTTGCCCAACCACCACACCTTGTAGCTGTAGATTGAGCTGATCATCTGCAGGATTCTTACTTTGCTCTGCAAATAACGCAAAATTGGTAATATTCGGGACTTGGGGTTGCTGTGAACCCAATTCAACACGTGGCATTTGCATAACTTGTGGTGGCGCTACCCAGAGCCAAAATAAGCCAGCCAACTTCCAGCATAGTGCTAAGATCAAAAGCATTAAACACAGTGGTGCTAGGCGCTCAAACTGTTTAAGGTTCAGCTCTGGTAATTTCTGTAGATCAAAACCCATTAAAAGCCCCCATTCAGCAGAGGCTGACGCGAACTCACCACATAACTATCTAGACCTGCTTTACCTTGATAAGATGGCACATTTAACATTAAACGTTGGGTTAATTGCACATCCAGCATCAAGTCTGGATCAACCGTTAAATTCATGAGTTTTTGTTGACGTTGATCCTGCAAATTAATCATGAGTTTATTTTGATCTTGCGATAACTTTCCTGCCAACGATGGAATTTGCATTTGCTGTGGACGTTGCGCAAAGATATACATCAATTCCCCTCCAGCCCACTGCATGCCACCACCTACCTGACTAAAACCTTGCTCTTTTTTATAATTAAAATCAATTTCTTGCAACTGGATTGCATTGCTAGGCCATTGCCAATTGGCGATCGACTTTAAAGTTTCTGGAGCAATTTGTCCGTTCAAATCCCGCACGATGACTTTTTTCCCGAAACCATAGGCCAACACACCATCCAGTTTGGTATTGGCACTATAAATCTCAACATTGGCGCCTGCACGCAGTAACAGTAAATCTAAAGGTCGGGTTGTCCAAACAACGGTTCCACGTAATTTTCCAGTTTGCCAATCGGCCTGTCCATGCCAAAGATTACCGCTGACATTCTGCAAAATCTGATTGTTTTTATAAAATTTTGCAATGAGCCATGCTGCCGGTATTTGCAGCAAAACGAAGATTAAAAATACTACAACTGTAAACATCCACCACGTGACGTATTTAGGTTTTGTGATTCTCCCACCACGAACTTTCAATTATTCTTCCTTGCTTCATTTTTTGTCTTTCTTTGATAGACATTATGCATAATTTTACAACAACACCAAACGTTAACTACAAAAAAAACCAAGCATATAATGCTTGGTTTTCGCAGTGTATGTCACATCTGTGACAAGGCGATGACTTAGATTAGGAAATCTTCTAGCTTCGCACCTTTTTCCAACTGAGCCACTAACCAGCGTGGTTGCTTACCACGACCTGTCCATGTTTCAGCAGCATTGCTTTTGTTACGGTAACGTGGCTCGACAGACTTACGCGTGCCTTTCTTACGCTTCGTTGCACCAAACTCTAAAATTTGTTCGATGCTTAAACCTACATTTTCTGCAATTGCAATAATTTGGGTATATGCATCTTCAACTGCTTGATCTTTTTTAGATGCAATTAAAGCTTCCGCTTCGATTTGTAGACGCTTTAACTCTTCTACGGATAAATTACTAATATCTGGCATACATTAACTCCATTAACCAACATTTTATTTACTGAGCCTATTTAATAATATTTTGATTAGACCAAAGACTCAACTCATCCATGACTTAAACAACAATACTTAGACAGTATTTATATAGTCTAGCGACTTTTAAAATAAATAAAAAGACATTTATATTTTATGTCCGATGGTTAACTCGAATTCTTTGAGTTTATGACGCGTCAGTTCAGGGATTAATGTTTTCTGCATATTCACCTTATCGACACAAACAATAACCGCTTCCGCTTCTGCAACGATAGATTGTTGTTGCTCGCTCCAGAGTAAATAATGCATACGAAATGCACTATTTCTAAGTTCTTCAATCCGTGCACCGATGCTTAATTGATCTGGATAAAATACAGGTTTTAAATACTTGCACTGATTTGATGCGACCACAGTCAGTATGTCCGAAGATAAAATACCTGTCCGCTCAATATAGGCCAAACGAGCACTTTCCACATAACGGTAATACATGACGTTATTAACATGACCAAAGGCATCCATATCTCCCCAAGCCACCTGTTGGGTATAAATCAATGGGTAATCTAACAGGCTCCGCATTATCCACCTATATTTTCATTTCGACAAAATTTGCATTATTTTCAAAAATTAAATTTAACTGTTTAATTAAATCCTCATCCCCGTTTAAGGTCGACTTGATTCTTAAATAGTTCATTAATACATTATCTGGATATAAATTTAATAACTCATCGGCTTGGTCTTTGTTCCCTAAAGCAGTATAAATATGCCATTTTGCAAAACTCAAAACAGGCACACTCATATACTTCGCTTCCCATGCTTCGATATGCTGTTGTAAATCGACATAATCAGGTAGCTGTTTCAAAAGTTGCTGTTGAAACCACAAATAAAATACTTCTGCATTAAACTGTTGATTGAGCAAATGAATCGACAGAATTTCATGTTGTGCACTCAAATCAGGCATGCGCGCTAATAATTTAAGCCATAAAAGTTGAATATCATAACTGCGGGTAAAAATCTGATCCGATAGATCTAAATAGCGCTGTTTTAAATCTTCTAAATTGTCATAGCTGGCTTGATCAAATTTAATCAACAAACGTTTCAACCATGCTTTCTTCACATCCTGATCCAAATGACCATATTGGGTTGAACGCAAATACAGCCATGGAAACTGAACCGCGAAACGCCCCCACAACTCTTTTAAACAGGATTCATAAGCCGTTTGTACATCCTTTAGCCATGGTGAAAGTTCATGTTGATTAAGAAACTCAAGATGAGTGAGTGCTTGTTCCGCATCCTCTTTCGCTAAAAAGAGTTCAATACGCTGAAGTTCAGCCAGTTCAAAAGCCATGGCATTGCTTTGACTTAGTGCACTGAGTGCTTCTGGAAACTGCGCCTTCATCAAGTATAAGCGCGCATCAATAATACTTTTGAGCAAGCCCGACTGAGCAAACGCATTTTGAATAAAGGCCTGCTGATCTCGACCTGCATCTAACAACCAGATCACAGCCAATTGCTCGTAAGGATGTAAATTTTTAAAATCAAAAACCGTTTCTGCTTTACGTTTTTCCCGACTAAGATAACGTTTCAGCCCGAGCCAACATAGGTGCAAACCAAGACTCAGTACGGCTAATGCAAGAAACATCACCCAAAGATTGGTTTGCAATTGCCAGTCATGCCAAAATACATAGACATAGCCTGCACCATGTCCGTAACTCAAAACACTCAGTACAGCAATCGCAATTAAACTCACCAAGCCATAAGCAATCAGTATTTGTTTCATCTCATTACCCCAGCAACGCACGTGTGCCTAAAATCGGGGTGGGCACGACCATCAAAGTCTTTAATTTATTCAATTGTTTTAGCAGTTCCTTAGCTTTAGGATCTGGTAGCTGCTGAATGAGCAACATAACCTCAGTCAAATCTTTTTGGTATTCGGTGTATTGTCCTGAAATTAAGGCTTGACGGGCCAATAACAAACGCAATTGGGCCTCTTTCAAAATAATCTGGCGTTGCATTAACGCTGTTGCGGGTGCTTGAGCAGGTTCAAGCTTAAACCATTGTTTCCAAAAGGGTTCAGACGAATCACGTACGGTGCTTAACTGTGGTTGCTGTATTTCACGATTTAAAGCCAGATCAATCTGTTGCAGTTGACGGTTAATTTGTGCTTGCTGTTCATTGCGCTCAGCCACAAATTTCTGAATGGTTTGCATATCTCGCGCGATGACCTGATGCAGACTTTGCTTCAACGCCACAGCCAAATTATATTTTTCCAGTTGCATATCTAAAAAGGCCAATTTATCGGTGGCCACCACATACTGCTGTTGCTTTAAGGCAAACTCCACCAAGTCCAGTTGTTGTTTGATAAACAAAATTGGATCAATACCCTCAACCACTTCTTCAGTGAGCTGACTACTCGTCGCATTCGCTACTGCAGGACTCTGCTTCAAAGTTTCTTTCTGACGTTGCATGGCGACAACTTGATCGTTCAAATTAGCACTGCGCTGCTCGATTTGGTGCATCTCACTCAACAAAGCAGTTTGCTGTGTACTCAGCCCCCACACGTCATAACTCAGCTTCGCAACCCACGCCAACGTAGCCATTAACACCACTATAAGAATCTTCTTCATGCGTTCCCTTGCCCACTGCATAACAACTGTACAATCGTGGCTGTCTTTAAGTCTTTCAGTACACTCACTTTAAACTGTACATACATTTGCTGTTGAGACTGTTTCAAGATGTGAGCCAAACGTTCACCTAATACCAAAAAGTGTCCTTTTTGCAAAAGTTGAATGTTTGTGTCTAGTAGAGCTAACCAATTCAGCCAACTAGCCTCACTACTGATCAGCGCAACATAATCATTATGTTCTGATAAACATTGAACCAATTCAGCCTGTTGCTGCAAAGTTTGATGAGGACAACGGCGTTCATATAGCACAAAGTTCAGTATAAAACGCCCGTGTTGCATTAAGGTGTCCATCATAAACTGACGCCCACCCTCGCCACGCCAAAATGCAATGCTCGCATCACCAGCCAAGTTCTGCAAAACGGGTAATTGTAACATCCCTTCTGAGCTTTCCACCTCAGGCACAACACTATCTAAACCAAACTCAGCTAAAGCTTGTGCAGTCTTTTGTCCAACAGCAATCCACTGAAGATGCTTTAAGTCAGACAGAGCTAACCCACTGCGCACCAATTGATCCATACCAAACTGTACAGCACTTGGACTAACCACGACCACAACCTGTACCTGAGGCAACTGATCATACAAATGTGCCAAGTCTGTATCCCATAGCCTTGGAATGAGTTCCAATAAAGGCAGAGAATAGACCTCAACCGCCTGTTGCTCTAGCACTTGAGTCAGGCTTTTCGCCCGATCGACTGGACGCGTATTAATAAACAGCATCGTAACTAATATTAATGATAAAAAGCTTTGAGCAAGTCACCAGCGCCTTGTGCCAATAGCTCTTGCGCCAGTACAACCCCTAAATGCTCTGCTTCAGTAGCATCACCTGCCACTTGTGCTTTCAGTAAGGTTTGCCCATCGACACTGCCCACGCGGCCTTCAAGCTGAATGCGGTTATCTGCTAAAGTGGCATAGCCTGCAATCGGTACCTGACAGCCACCTTCAAGATAAGCATTGAAAGCGCGTTCAGCACGTACACAAGTATCTGTTTCTAGATGTAGTAAGGGATGAATCAGGTCCAAGACTACTTGATCATTGCCACGACACTCTAGCCCTAAAGCCCCCTGACCCACAGCAGGTAAACTCAACTCTGGTTGAATGGTATGGCGGATACGTTCTGCCAAACCCAAACGTTTTAATCCTGCACTGGCCAAAATAATGGCATCATACTGACCCGCATCCAGTTTAGATAAACGTGTTCCCACATTGCCGCGTAAGTCGATAATGTCTAGGTCTGGTCGTTGTTTTAAGATTTGGCATTTACGGCGCAAACTCGAAGTACCAACCTTTGCCCCTTCTGGCAATGCCTCAAAACTCGCATAACTATTCGACACAAAGGCATCTAAAGGGTCCTCACGCTCACAGATGACCGCCAGTGATAAGCCTTCAGGCAAAGCCATTGGAACATCTTTCATCGAATGCACTGCCAAATCAGCACGACCATCCAATAACGCTGCTTCAAGCTCTTTGACAAATAAACCTTTGCCACCAATTTTTGCCAATGGCGTATCTAAAATTTTGTCCCCTTGAGTAACAAAAGTTACCAACTCTACGGTGAGCCCCTCATGCAATGCTTCTAAACGAGCACGAATATGTTCAGCCTGCCAAAGAGCAAGTGGGCTTTGTCGAGTAGCGATCTTTAGGGTTTTCATAAATTTTAGTATGTGCCAATAAGAATGAAACTATCTTAAACTGAATTTCCCCCATTGGAAATGTATTCAGCCTAAAGCACTGAGTCTCATTTCTTGCAGCATTACCGATGGCTTTAAGTTAGAGCTTATGTAAGCGCTCACGCAATCCTGGCAAATGCCGTCGGCTGACTGCCAAACGTTCATCTAGCTCACGGCAACGCACTTGATACTGTCCAGAGTTAACCACCTCTAACCCTTCTAAAAAGTGAACTGAAACCAAAGCATTGCGGTGGATGCGAATAAAGGCATCCCCAAACTCATGTTCTAAGTCTTTTAAGGTTTCATCAATTAAAACACTGCCATTTCTATGACGGACAGTGACGTATTTTTGATCCGCTAAAAAATAATAAATATTTTCAACAGGAACCAACTCCACACCACGATAGGTTTTCGCTGCGATTTGATGTCGCTTTACATTAAATTCGTCCATATTTTCTTTTTGTTTTATCTCGCTCATTTGAGCTTGGGTTAATTTAGTGAGGTGACCAAGCACCTGTTGCAATTCCTGTTGCATCACTGGTTTTAATAAATAGCCTTCAGCATGTGACTTAAATGCGTCAAGCGCATGTTCATCGTAAGCTGTACAAAACACCAAAGCAGGCATGGGCTCAAGCTGACGCAAAAAATGCGCACAGGTTAAACCATCCATTTCTGGCATTTGAATATCCAAAAGTACAACGTCTGGCTCATATTGTTGAGTGAGTTCTATAGCTTGTTGACCATGCGATGCGGTTGCCACCACCTGATGTCCAAGCTGACTCACCAATCGAGATAAACGTTCAATTGCTAAAGGCTCATCATCACAAATTAGGATGTCCATTTATCTCCCCCCAACAGTCACCTTGTTTATTTTTATAGGTTCACTGTGGCTTATTTATATTGATACTGCACAACAGTGGTATACATTCCTTCCCCTGCATAAGTTTGAAAACTGACACTACGCCCAAAATATGCTTCTAGACGCTGCTTCACATTTTCAATGGCAATACCATGTCCCTGTCGTTTATGAATTGTTTCCTTTGTAAATGGGTTAGTTATCACGATATTAACTTGATTCTGCAATATTTCAATCAGTACACTTATCGTACTCTTAGTTAAAAATTTTTCAACTCCATGAAAAATACTATTTTCAAGTAAAGGTTGTAAAGTTAAGAGTGGAATATGTACCTGCGGACATAACTCGGCATGTTCGATTTTCCATTCAACCTGTAAACGATCTCCCAAACGAATTTGCTCGATTGCCAAATAGCGTTGACATAGCTCAATTTCATCACTTAACTTCACCAACTTCAGCTCTTGAAAACTGGCTCTAAACAGGCGCGACAAGTTGAGTAGCATTTGCTCTGCTTTATCTGGATCAATCGCAATTAAACTGACAACATTATTTAAACTATTAAACAAAAAATGTGGATGAATACGGGCTTGCATAGCTTGTACCCGCGCATTCAATTCACTATGTTGCTGCCTGAACCACTGCTCTCTTAAATATAGATAACGAAAACAAAAAGTCCCCAACAGCAGACCATAACCCAAATGTAGCGCCACATCCTCGAATAAAACTGGCGAAGTTAAACCTTTGAGACTAAAATTGATGCCAAAGAAGATCAGTATATTAAGACTCAGCGTGGTTGCCAAAACAATGATCTGTAATAAAAAAAAGCCTGACAATAAAGTCATACCCAAACTTAAATTTTGCAACTTTTTTTGAGCATATTGCATCAGTGCGGTAAACGACAGCAACACCCAATTAATGTAAAGCATATAACTCAGCACATGCCCAAACACCAAAGCTGACCAAGACTGTGCTTCGGCCAAAGCCAACAGCATAGCCAACAAATTTCCACCAACAAACAGCTCCAGCAAATGTGGCCATTGCACAATTTTACTAAATAAATAGGAAATATTGGGCTTGGTCATACTGGAAGTTAAACTTTGCGCATCTTGAACTTCGGCAAGTTGTCTTGAATTTGTTATACTCATGCGAGTTCTACCGCTTTTTATCTTATTGAGCCGACATGACCACATCTTCTAATTCCTCAAATCCGTCACAAGCCCAAACTTCGGGTATGTGGGGCGGTCGTTTCTCTGAAGCTACTGATGCCTTTGTTGCTGAATTTACAGCATCTGTACAATTTGACCAACGCTTTTATAAACAAGATATTGCAGGCTCTATTGCCCATGCGACCATGCTTGCAAAAGTTGGCGTTCTGACCGAACAAGAACGTGATGACATCATCAATGGCTTAAACACCATTCAAGCTGAAATCGAAGCGGGTCAGTTCGAATGGCGTATTGACCTAGAAGATGTGCACATGAATATTGAGTCGCGTTTGACTCAACGGATTGGCATCACAGGTAAAAAGCTCCATACAGGTCGTAGCCGTAACGACCAAGTGGCAACCGATATCCGCCTCTATGTTCGCGATGAAATTGATGCCATTTTAGAATTACTAAAAAAATTACAAAAAGGTATTTTGAGTATTGCGGCTCAAAACACGCATACCATTATGCCAGGTTTCACCCACTTACAAACGGCACAGCCTGTGACTTTTGGTCACCACCTATTGGCATGGTTTGAAATGTTAGTCCGTGATTCTGAACGTCTCATTGACTGTCGTAAACGTACTAATCGTATGCCTTTAGGTTCAGCAGCACTGGCAGGTACCACTTACCCCATCGACCGCGCATTTACAGCAGAGTTACTGGGTTTTGAAGCTGTTTCTGAAAACTCGCTTGATGCAGTGTCTGACCGTGACTTCGGTATTGAGTTCAATGCTGCAGCTTCGCTGATCATGATGCACTTATCGCGCATGTCAGAAGAACTCATTCTGTGGACATCTGCTCAATTTAAGTTTGTAAACATTCCAGACCGTTTCTGTACGGGCTCATCCATCATGCCACAAAAGAAAAACCCAGATGTGCCTGAGTTAGTGCGTGGTAAAACAGGCCGTGTCTATGGCGATTTGATGAGTTTGTTAACACTCATGAAAGGTCAACCGTTGGCGTATAACAAAGACAATCAAGAAGACAAAGAGCCTTTGTTTGATGCGATTGATACCGTGCGTGGCTCGCTCATGGCTTTTGCCGACATGATTCCGGCTTTGGTGCCAAACATCGACATCATGCGTGAAGCAGCGCTTCGTGGCTTCTCAACCGCAACCGACTTAGCTGATTACCTTGTTAAAAATGGCGTGGCTTTCCGTGATGCACATGAAATTGTGGGTAAAGCTGTTGCTTTAGGTGTTCAAGAGTCCAAAGACCTCTCTGAATTGACTTTAGAACAACTTCAACAGTTCTCTGACTTAATTCAAGCTGATGTGTTTGAAAAAGCGCTGACCCTTGAAGCGTCAGTCAATGCGCGTAACCACATTGGTGGAACTGCACCTGCGCAAGTAGAAGCTGCCATTGAACGTGCCCATGCGCGTTTAGAAAAACTTTATGCTCAATAAGGACGTCTAGATATGACTCGACAAGTTTTTTGCCGTAAATATCAAACAGAAATGGAAGGTTTAGACTTTGCACCGTTTCCAGGTGTAAAAGGTCAAGAGCTTTTTGAAAGCATCTCCAAGCAAGCTTGGGGAGAATGGTTAAAGCACCAAACCACGTTAATCAATGAAAAGCGCCTAAATGTGTTTGAACCTGATGCGAAAAAGTTTCTTGAAGAACAACGTGAGAAGTTCTTTAACAATGATGAAAGCTTAGAAAAAGCTGAAGGCCTAAAGCCTGAGGCGTAATAAAGCGGAGTACTGCTCCAGCACGCCGTAAGACAAGCGAAGCGCATCGTTTCAAATGTCATGAAAGAGTCTGTAAAAGGACTCTTTTTTTTATTTGCATGTCGATTGACTAAATCAATCTCTAAAGTAAAAAAGAAGATAGATGACACGTGGATGACTTAATTACTGTTTAAACCGATTATTTGTATCCAAATGATTGAGTGTAAACATAGCGCTACAGAACCTGTATAAAACTCAACATTACACTACAAGAACCTACATGACGCAGAAAAACATCTTTCCTATAATGACATTCAAGGATAGAGGGAAACCTCTTATCTATAACGATAAATATCCCCGATTTTAGTCTCAGATTTCCCCCAAAATCTGAGATTTTTTTTATCCAAAAATTAAGCAACCATAAAAAAGCACAACCGAAGTTGTGCTTGAAAAATAAAATTCGCTTTTTTTATTTTTGGATATGTTTTTCAACTTCTTCAAAACTGGTATGACGCACATCCAAGCCTTTCACCATGTAAATCACTTGCTCAGAAATGTTACGCGCATGGTCGCCAATCCGTTCTAATGAACGTAATACCCACATCACATTAATCACGCGCGCAATATGACGCGGGTCTTCAATCATATACGTCATCAAAGTACGCGTTGCAGACTGATATTCACGGTCAATATCAGCATCGGCCATCATCACCCGTAACGCTTGCTCAGCATCCAAACGCGCGAACGCATCTAAAGCATCATGAATCATGACACGAACTTGGTTACCAATATGACGCGTTTCCATATAACCACGTGGTGATTCGCCATCTTCACATAAACTTTGCGCAATACGAGCAATTTTCGCAGCCTCATCACCAATACGCTCTAGATCAGTATTGGCTTTCGACATTGCAATCACCATACGCAAATCAATCGCAGCAGGATGGCGACGGGCTAAGATCAAGGTCAATGCTTCATCAATTTCACGCTCTAATTGATTCACTGCATTGTCTTTAAACTGTACATCTACCGCTAAGTTGGCATCGGTGTCGAGTAAAGCATGAATTGCATTTGCCACTTGTTGCTCTACCAAACCACCCATGGTCATAAATTTAGTATTCACATCCTGCAAATCTTCATTGAACTGTGAAGAAATGTGATGGTTTAAAACAGGACTATTTGGCAAAGGACGTACTCCACAGCAACATCATGAGGGACTAAAGTTTGAGCGATATTAAAACATATCAATTATGAAGATTTGATGACAAGAGCTCATTCTGAGCTTGTTTTGTCGATCCACAATGCTTTCATTTTTCGCATCTCATAGTCAGTCAACTTACCCACAGATGCCTTTAAATGCAAGATAATGCGCAAATCACCTTTCAAGTATCCGCATTGTATTTTGATTAAAACAGTATTCCTTCCCCATGAATGTCCATTTTTAGCACTAAACTTTTAACCAAATTGACATGCATCGAATTCAATTACACCTGTCACAACTTAGCTTTCGCCAACATCATCAAAAGCAAAAGTTTATTCAAACGAATTGTTATTAGTTTCGTATATTTTTTATTGCATACATTACACTGACATATCTTAATGCATTCATTATGAAGTAAATATTTTCCAGCGTCATAAACCCTGAACCACATTCATTCACAATACTACACATTAAAAATCTGATTCCTCTATAAAATGAGGCGTGGAGAAACGGAGTGTCTCTATATCTTGTTGTCGCTGAACTGAGTTTTCTAAATCGAGTTGCTGTGAATCATTTTTCTTTCTTTTCACTTAAAACATATACGCTCATATTTTTGTGCGTAATGCTGGCTGCCTGTCAGAAACCAGAGCCAGTGAGTTTTCAGGAACCAGCCAGAATTGAACCATCTTCGTCACAAACGATGGATCTCACAGATTTGTGCCAAAAAATTGGCAAAAACATGTCCGAAATAGATGCTCAACGTACCACTTTTGCTTTAGAACAAATCAACCAAGACTTGAAACTATGTCTACCTTTACTTGATTTCCAACAGCAAAAACATTTATTGAGTTTATCTAATAAAATGTACAGTGACTTCTTAGCCGTCGATCGTACGCCACAGCAACAACGTGCTTTTGAAAGTTATGCTTTAGAAATGGCACAGCACCCGACCATTCAACAGAGTCTTTTTGAACAATTAACGCTTCGTGACCAATACTTAATCAAACATCAAGGCCAATCTTATGTGGAGTTATTCGACGCAGGCGAAGGGGAAGTCCATTACCGCCGCAGCCCTGAATATTTAGCTAAAATTTTTGCACCCTATTTACCTGTTGCAGAGCAAGCGTTTATTGAACATTTAGCAGCACAAAATCAGTACCCTGCCGTGATCGACCATCAAGTTAAAATTGATGCTAAAGAAATTGCAGATCGTGCATTGTATTGGGAAAGTTATTTAAGACAATATCCTCAAAGTAGCTATCATCAAGATGCCCGCCATTTATTGAATCTATATAGCACCTTGCTGTTTATTGGACCAAATACTCAAGCTGTTTATGATGGCTATACCGTACAAAGCAGTTATTTAGAGGAAATTGAGCGTCTTGCTGAACTCAAAAATTCAGTAGTCACCGATCATGCACGTTTATTTTTGAAATTTATTGAACTTAGCCCTGAACAAAGAGCAGCTCAAATCATCTTGCCTGCTTCCACTCATCCGCAGCGTTTAGGTGCAGAGCAATTATTACAAGCTCAACTCGCTCACTTTATTCAACTCCGTATGGTTCAACCCGACCAAGGCAAAGACTGCTTAAGTGATGCCATTTGCCTGAACCGCTAACATATACGCTCTCAAATTGTGCTCATATTTTGAGTAAAAAGATCGCTGTTTTTGCTTAACATGCATGTTAAGATGATGCATCGCTTGACGGAGCGCGAGTAACAACTCGCTGAGATCATCTAAAGCTTTTTAATGAAGTTTTGAAGATGAGTACCGTTGAACCTGATCAGGTTAAGACCTGCGTAGGAATCAAGCCATCTAAAAACTGAACGCCTTTCATTGAACTATTTCCAGTAGAAATACATTCGTTGCATTTGTATCCACAAATCAACAACACATAGAAATAGTTTCAATTGCCATCGTTTTTGGTCGTGCTTGATTCGTTGATGTCATTCATAAGGATCATTGCAATGAACCATTTAACGAATCTTTCCGCTGAAATTTCAGCACAACATGAACAAGATGCCAAAGACCTGACCCGTATCTTGCCTGCCTCTAAAAAAGTCTATATCCAAGGTTCGCGCCCAGACATTCAAGTCCCCATGCGTGAGATTGAACTGACCGAAACCCCAACAGGCTTAGGCGGTGAGTACAATCCGCCTGTCATGGTATATGACACCTCTGGCGTATATACCGATAGCAATGTCAGTATTGATCTGAATAAAGGCCTACCAAATGTCCGTGAAAGTTGGATTGAAGAGCGCGACGATACTGAAATATTAGACTGCCTCAGCTCAAGCTTTGGTCAAGAACGTTTACGGGATATTCGTACCGCTGAGATTCGCTTTGCGCATATTCAAAAACCACGTCGTGCCAAAGCGGGCCACAATGTCACGCAGATGCATTATGCTAAACAAGGCATCATTACGCCTGAAATGGAATACATCGCTATTCGTGAAAATCAACGTCAGCGTGAAGGGGTCGATGCACGTCAGCACGTGGGGCAAAACTTTGGCGCGCATAACTTGATGGAAATCACACCTGAGTTTGTGCGTAAAGAAGTGGCTGAAGGACGTGCGATTATTCCTGCCAATATTAACCATCCTGAAATTGAACCGATGATCATTGGTCGAAACTTCTTGGTGAAAATCAATGCCAATATTGGTAACTCGGCTCTCGGTTCTTCAATTGATGAAGAAGTCGCAAAAATGACGTGGGCAACCCGTTGGGGTGCAGACACCATCATGGACTTATCGACCGGTAAAAATATCCATGAAACCCGTGAGTGGATTATCCGTAACTCACCTGTTCCGATTGGTACCGTGCCTATCTATCAAGCTTTAGAAAAAGTCGATGGGGTTGCGGAAGACCTCACATGGGAAATTTTCAAAGACACGCTGATTGAGCAAGCGGAGCAAGGTGTAGACTATTTCACCATTCATGCGGGTGTCTTATTACGTTATGTACCGATGACTGCAAATCGTCTCACTGGCATTGTCTCTCGTGGCGGTTCGATCATGGCGCAGTGGTGTTTGGCCCATCATCAGGAAAACTTCCTCTACACACATTTCGATGAAATCTGCGAAATCATGAAAGCCTATGACGTGTCATTTAGTCTCGGTGATGGTCTACGTCCAGGTTGTATTCAAGATGCCAATGACGAAGCACAATTCTCTGAGTTACGCACATTAGGTGAGCTCACTCATCGTGCGTGGAAACATGATGTTCAGGTGATGATTGAAGGACCAGGGCATGTGCCTATGCATATGATCAAAGAAAACATGGATCTACAACTTGAAGTTTGCCAAGAGGCGCCCTTCTATACTTTAGGTCCATTGACCACCGATATTGCCCCAGGTTATGACCATATTACTTCTGCGATTGGTGCAGCGATGATTGGTTGGTACGGGACTGCCATGCTGTGTTATGTCACCCCCAAAGAACACTTGGGCCTGCCGAACAAGAAAGATGTCAAAGATGGCATCATCACCTATAAAATTGCAGCGCATGCGGCAGATTTGGCCAAGGGTCATCCAGGTGCGCAAGTCCGTGACAATGCCCTGTCTAAAGCACGTTTTGAATTCCGCTGGGAAGATCAGTTTAATTTAAGCCTTGATCCAGACACGGCGCGTAGCATGCATGATGAGACTATGCCAAAAGAAGCACACAAATCTGCACACTTCTGTTCGATGTGCGGTCCGAAGTTTTGTTCGATGAAAATCACCCAAAACGTCAGGGATTATGCACAAAATAAACAGAACACTGAACTGAATAAAATTCAGCAAGAAGAGGTTGAATCAGGCCTCAAAAGCATGAAAAAACAGTTCCATGCAACAGGACAAAACTTGTACCAAAAAGTGTAAGTTCATAAAAAACCTTTTGTAATCATGCGATTCTCAGTTAGGATGAAGTGATAAATTTCATCCTGATTGAGCTTTATGAACATAATTAAGCAAGCTACATATCACCGTGAAGATGTCCAAATTGTAGACAGAACCTTTCTGTTTCGGGGTTTTATCCAAGTAGAAAAAGTAAATTTACGTCATCGTCTGTTTAATCAAACTGAGTACACCTCTGTGATTTCACGTGAGCTCATTCAGCGCCCTGAAGCGGCTGGTGTCTTGATTTATGACGATACACAACAAAAATTTGCACTGATTGAACAGTTTCGTATCGGCGCTATGGATGACCAAGATTCAGCTTGGCAGCTAGAAATTATTGCAGGGGTTTTAGATGGAGATGAATCACCCGAAAGTTGTATTCGTCGCGAAGCACTAGAAGAATCAGGTTGTCAGATTGAACAATTACAACATCTGTTCAGCTTCTATCCTTCTGCGGGTGCCTGTGCTGAACTGTTCCATCTGTATAGTGCTGCAGCCAATTTACCTGAACAAGGCGGTGTCTTCGGTATGCCAGATGAAGGTGAGAACATTTTATTGCACCTAATTGATTATGCGCAGATTGGTACATTACTTTCCAATGGTCGGCTCAGAAATGCGCCTGTCATAATGGCCTTGCAATGGCTACAACAACAGATTAAAACGACAAGGAATGTCTAAGGGGTCAGACATGACTTTAAATAATGAAAAAAATTGGATCATTGTCCAAATTTCCGATACGCACTTGATGGATCAAGATCATTTGGAATTTGTACATATGAATCCAGAGCAAAGCTTTCATCATGTGATGCAACACATTGTTGAACGCCATCCAAAAATTGATGCCATCGTCCATACAGGCGACTTGGCACAGGTTCCCGTGCCTCGGACTTATCAGCGCTATCTAGACTTTATGCAAAGTTTAAAGACGCCGTTTTACCAAGTGCCTGGCAATCATGACAATATTGAACACTTCCCTTTTCATGAGCAACAGAATAAAGCCCACGTTATTCACTTTGGTCCGTGGAGCGTAGTCTTACTCAATAGCGCAGTAAAAGGAAAAGTTGATGGATGGGTGGATGAGGCTCAGTTGATTCAGTTGGAACAGATTTTACAAGATTTTGCACAACAGCATATTCTGATTGCTTGTCATCATCATCCCTTTGAAATGCAGTCCAAATGGATTGATCAGCATAAACTCAAGAATACCCCAGACCTCACTGCTGTGTTGGCACGACATACCAATGTCAAAATTGTCTTATCAGGTCATGTACATCAAGAATCATGGCGTGAATGGCACAATATTCAGTTTTATTCGACACCTTCAACCAGTGTGCAATTTAAGCCTTTAAGTGATCATTTTGCTTTAGATGAGCAAGCACCTGGTTATCGTATTTTACAATTAAATGCAGATGGAACACACGAAACACAGGTACAGCGCGTGTCACACGCGCAACAAAAAATAAATGTTGAAATTTCAGGTTATTAACTTTTCATTTTTCTCGTTTTCAATTACCTTAGTTGCTCTTACGAAAAAGTGATCAATTTAATCCAAACATCAAAGACTATCAAAATACTTAAAAAGTCTATATGATGACGACCCCCGAGGGTGGAATCTACTCGAGGGTGGATAAAAACACTTGCATATCACCATATTTTTTGCGTATTGAATACGTATATGATGAGGATTGCCCTAAATGGCGAATGACAACCAAAATACTGTCTTAGACGAACAAACTGATGTTGTAGATGAAAAATCTACAAAACGCGTGCGCAAAACTAAGCCCAAAGCGACTGACGGTGGTTCTACTGCTAGCTTATTTGGTATTGAACCTTATCAGCCGAAAAAAAATGAAGAATACATGTCTGAAGGTCAGCTGGAGCACTTCCGCCAGATCTTATTGGCTTGGAAAGCAGAGTTGATGTCAGAAGTTGACCGTACACTCAACACCATGCAAGACGAAAACACCGCTTTGCCTGATGTGAATGACCGTGCGACACAAGAAGAAGAGTTTGCAATTGAACTACGTACACGTGACCGTGAACGTAAACTCATCCGCAAAATCGAACAATCAATTGAAGCGATTAAAAACGACGACTATGGTTTCTGTGAAACCTGTGGTATCGAAATTGGTCTGCGCCGTTTAGAGGCTCGCCCAACTGCAACTTTATGTATTGACTGCAAAACATTAGCAGAAATCAAAGAGAAGCAAAATAACGGTTAATCATGTTATTTAATAATCCTCCCCCAACCCCTCCTTTACAAAAGGAGGGGGACAACAGGATGGCTTATGTGGGTCGGTTTGCGCCATCGCCAACCGGCCCTTTGCATTTTGGTTCACTCATTACAGCCGTTGCCAGTTATTGCGAAGCAAAAGCACATCAGGGCTTATGGTTAGTACGCATTGAAGACACTGACATTCCCCGCATTTATCCTGGCAGTGAAAGCCATATCTTGCGTTGTATCGAAGCTTTCGGCTTTCAACCCGATGCAGAGATCATTTTCCAAAAAGATCGTCTCGATCTATACGAAAACGTCATTCAACAACTGCATCAACTCCAACTGGTCTATGCCTGTCAATGCACCCGCAAAATGCTCGGTTCTAATCACATTTATGCAGGTACTTGCCGTGACCTTGCTCTGCCTTTTGAGCAACAAGCCATTCGCGTCAAAGTGGAAGATCTCGAGATTTGTTTTGATGATGCGCTGCAAGGCAGACACTGCTCGCAGCTGGCACATGAGCTCGGTGACTTTGTACTGAAACGCCGTGATGGCATTATCAACTATCAGTTAGCAGTCGTAGTAGATGACTACCTACAAGGTATCACCCATGTGGTTCGTGGTGCAGACCTTTTAGACAATACCGAGCGACAAATTTATTTAGGTCAGCTCTTAAATTACCCGCATCTTAACTATATGCATCTGCCTTTAGCCATGAATGATCAAGGGCAAAAACTGTCTAAACAAAACATGGCACATGCACTCGATCTCAACCAAGCACCTGCTCTACTCGCTCAAGCGATACGCGCTTTAAATCAGCCAGCTGTCGAGTTAGACCACCCTGAACAAATGTTGCAACAAGCCATCACACAATGGGATGTTTCGCTGATTCCACATTGCACCACCCTGCACGGCACCTATGTATAGCAAAACGATTACGGCAGAAACTCAACACTAGGCATAGCATTCAACGTTTCAATTAAAGCAAATTCAAAACTGATGTAAACCATTACAGTTATATCCATCATAAAAGCATGAGGGATAAATGCACTGATGAAAAACAGAATTCAGGAACAGCTCAAACGCTATTCGCATAACAAAAAACATGTCCAGTATGCAAATAACATGATGAAAGAAGAATCAAGCTTAGAAGCTTGATTCTTCTTTCGTTGGGTTAGTGCTTTGTGTGCTGGCATCAATTTTTAAAATCAAACTAATCATCACTGCACACATAATCAGTGATGAACCGCCATAACTAATGAAAGGTAGGGTCAAACCTTTGGTTGGGAGCATCCCCATATTCATACCTGCGTTGACCAAAATTTGCAGTAAGAAAATAATCGACACCCCATAAGCCAAATACCCCGCACGCAGGTATTGGTTTTTCAGTGCACGATGACCAATTTTGATACAACATACCAACATGGTAAAGGACAGAATTAAGACTGTCGTAATTCCGAAAAAACCAAACTCTTCACCTAAAATAGCCAGCATGAAGTCAGTATGAGCTTCTGGTAAATACGCCATTTTCTGCACGCTATGCCCAAGCCCTACACCAAACCACTCCCCACGCCCAAAGGCCATCAAGGCATTGGAAAGCTGATAACCCGTACCTAGTGGGTCTTCCCAAGGGTTAGAAAACGACATTAAGCGCTCAAAACGGTAAGGCTCAAACACAATCAAAAAGACAAAGGCCGCAAAGATTGCACCAAAAGCCATACCAAACTGAATGAGGGGTGCGCCAGCAAGAAAGAAGATGCCGAGCATCATCAAGCTAATCACTACGGTTGCACCTAAGTCGGGCTCCGCAATAATCAAACCCACCGTCAACAGCATAATGATGCCGAGACGAATCAAGCCTTTGATGTTGTTCCTTACCTCTTCAGCACGGCGTACCACATAGTCTGCCGTGAAAATCGCCATCATTACTTTGGCAACCTCAGAGGCCTGCAAGGTGAAGCCCGCAACACGAATCCAGCGGGTCGAACCATTCACCTCTGTACCAACAACCAATACCGCGGCCAGCAGTAAAATGGTTAAGATCCACAACGGAAAAGTATTGTTAAACCAGACATTGAGTGGTATTCGGTAGACGGCGTAGGCTAAAACACCCGCTACAACAATGGAAATCCCATGACGCAATACGTAGTGGAATGAATTCTCATGAAGGCGTTCAGCATACGGCATAGAAGCCGAAGCTACCATGATCGAGCCTAAACACAACAACGCTATCACACAAAAGATCAATACATTACGCGGTGTCACTTCACTGGGTACACGTGGCGCCCAACGGCTATAAAACTGGTTAATTTTATTGATCGTTGTCTGAGCAAACTCAGCCATCTCAATTTCCTTATTATTTTTAGTGGAGTTCTTGCACACAAGCGACAAACTGATGTCCGCGCTGTGGGTAACCACTGAACATATCAAAACTTGCACATGCAGGTGACAATAACACGACATCGTGGGCTTGGGTATGGGCTTGGCAAAGGGCAACCGCCTGCTCTAAAGTGTCAGCATGCAGTAAAGTCGTTGTTCCTGCCACGGCTTTTTCAATCAATACTGCATCTTCACCAATCAATACTGCCACTTTCACATATTTGCTCAAAGCTTCACGTAAGGCACTAAAGTCTTGCCCTTTGCCTTGACCACCTAAAATGATCGCGACCTTACCACCTTTGGCCGCAATTGCTGCACCTAAGCCATCAATTGCAGCTAAAGTTGCGCCGACATTGGTTCCTTTAGAGTCATTATAGTAACGGACACCCTCAACGTCTTTCACAAACTCACAGCGATGCTCTAAGCCTTTAAAGCCTTTCAGCGTTTCCAACATCGACTCAAGCGGAAGATTGATTGCCTCCCCCAAAGCCAAACAGGCTAAAGCATTGGCAACATTGTGTGTGCCTTGAATATACATCTCTGCACTATTCAATAACCGTGTGCGGCCACGAGCCAACCAAATCGTACCATCATCATCTCTTAACACACCGTACTGATTCATATCAGGCGCATTTAAACCGAAGCTTTGCATTGGTGTAGCATCAGGAACTAAAGGACGAGTGAGCGAGTCATCACGGTTATGAACGACTTTTTTCACGCCTTGGAAAATGCGATGCTTCGCGGTATGATAACCCATCATATCGCCATGACGGTCAAGATGGTCTTCACTCATATTCAGCACCACCGCAACCTCAGCCTGTAAATTTGATGTGGTTTCTAACTGGAAGCTGGATAACTCCAAAATATATAGGTCTGGATCATCCTTGGTTAAGTCTAAAGCTGGACGGCCAAGATTGCCTCCCACCGCGACTTTCACACCTGCATGTTCAGCCATCAGACCAATTAAGGTCGTCACGGTACTTTTTGCATTAGAGCCTGTAATCGCCATAATCGGTTTATCGGTTGCACGGCGTAGGATTTGAATCTCACTCACCACAGGAATGCCTTTGGCAATCGCAGCTTGAATTTCAGGTAGTTTCGGATCAAGCCCAGGACTAATAATGATTTCTTCAGCAGACAACAACAGCTCTGCGTCAAACTGACCAAAACTGGTTTGTACCTCTGCTGGAATTTGGTCATGACCGGGCGGGGTCGATCGAGAGTCCGTTACTGCAACGCGGTAGCCTTGGTTATGTAAAAAATTGACCGCTGCAACACCTGAAATACCGAGTCCTGCAACGACCTTAAGTCCACCACGTTGTATTAACATTTTCGCCCCATGCTTGGTCTGAAATTTATCTGCGGAAATGTTAGCACTTTGCTGTTTTGAATGCTTTTTCTGTTTTGACTTTCCCGCACTTTTTTTGTGTCAGTGCGTAAAAAAGCCGTCCCTATCGGACGGCTTTTTTATTTGTGAGTAAAAATCGTTTTATTTCCACTTCACCGCCTGAACTTCAGGCTTTTTCGCACTGCTGTCTTCTGTCGCTGGGCAGGCACAATTTCCACCACACCCACCAGACATCGCAGGTTTTAACCACGCTGCTAAACGCGTCCAACCGCGTGCTTCACATAGCTCCGCCAAGGATGTGAAAACTGAACCTGATGTCTGAGGAAATACTTTCTTAAACACCACCACCGCACTCCAGATCACTAGAGCAGCAACAATTAGAACTTCAATCATCTCAATCTCCTCGCCTATTTACACTGATTAGCCCAAATAGTGCGTTGCAATTTGATAGGTCAGGAATGACATTAAATAAGCCAAACCAAACAAGTAAATGGTCATAAAACTCACGGTTTTCCATGAACCTGTTTCACGTTTGACCGTCGCTAAGGTAGCCAAACAGTGCGGTGCATAAATAAACCACACCAGTAAAGATAGTCCTGTCGCTACCGACCAACCGAGCTCACCACCACTACTGATCAGTGAAGCCAAGCCTTGTGACATGGCATCATCATCGACAGCAGATAAGGCATATACCGTACCTAGAGCTGCCACCACCACTTCACGGGCCGCCATGGCTGGAATCAAAGCAATACAAATCTGCCAGTTAAAGCCCAGTGGCGCAAAAATCGGTTGCAGTAAATGACCAAGCATGCCTGCAAATGAATAATCAATTTCAGGTAAAGTCGCGCCTTCAGGGGCTTGCGGGAAGGTACACAAGAACCACAGCAAAATAGACAAGGCGAAAATGATACCACCTACACGACGTAAGAAGATCTTGGCACGGTCAAGTAAACCAATCCAAATATTCTTCAAGTCAGGGAAACGATAGCTTGGTAACTCCATCATCAACATATGTTGTGACTTGTCTTTCTGGAAGAATTTCAGAACGAAAGATACACACAGTGCACTCACAATCCCTGCCATATATAAAGCGAACAACACCAAGCCTTGTAGGTTGAACAAGCCCCAAACGGTTTGATTGGGGATGAATGCTGCAATCAATAATGCATATACAGGCAACCGTGCTGAGCAAGTCATCAACGGTGCAACAAAAATCGTGGTCAAACGGTCACGGGGATCGCTGATGGTTCGTGAAGCCATGATGCCCGGAATCGCACAAGCAAAACTAGACAAGAGTGGAATAAAGGCACGTCCTGAAAGACCTGCCTTATACATCAGTTTATCCAGCAAGAATGCAGCACGTGGCAAATAACCTGATTCTTCCAACACTAAAATAAAGAAGAATAGAATCAGAATCTGTGGCAAAAATACCACCACACCACCTGCACCTGCGATGATTCCATCCACCACCAAACTGTTGAGTAAAGGTTGACTAATCACCCCACCTGCGGTTTCACCCAACCAGCCAAAGAAAGTTTCAATCCCATCCATAAACGGCGCTGCCCAAGCAAAAACCGCTTGGAAAATAATAAACATCATCACAGCGAGGCTGACTAAACCGAGAACAGGATGCAAGAAAATTTTATCCAGAAAATCTGTTCGTTTGTCTTCTTCATCAACATACTGCACCACATCGTGCAATACATTCTCAACCTTCTGATGTGC
The DNA here is from genome assembly GCF_055632855.1 of Acinetobacter sp. SW-226. Classification (NCBI taxonomy): domain Bacteria; kingdom Pseudomonadati; phylum Pseudomonadota; class Gammaproteobacteria; order Moraxellales; family Moraxellaceae; genus Acinetobacter; species Acinetobacter sp. SW-226. The sequence continues at coordinate 3,471,607 of NZ_CM145752.1, forward strand.
CGTATCACCTTTTAAACCTGTCAACTCAGTATAAGGCACAGCATATTTGCCCTGCTCTAAAGCACTGAGGAGACTTTCAATACCCGAGTTACGTACTGCAACGGTTTCAACAATGGGCACACCCAAACGCTCAGAAAGCTTTTGGGTATTGATTTGCATCCCACGGCGACGTGCTTCATCCATCATGTTTAAAACGATTAACATTGGACGACCCAATGCAATCAGTTCAATCACTAAACCAAGGTGAAGTTTGAGGTTGGTTGCGTCAACAACGCACAAGAAAGCATCTTGCTGACCTTCATCAGCAATTTTCCCCATCACCACGTCACGGGTAATCATTTCATCAGGGCTGGTCGCATCTAAGCTATACGTCCCTGGCAAGTCCAGAACGCGAACCGCTTGACCTGAAGGCAAACTAAACTGACCAACTTTACGTTCAACCGTTACACCCGCGTAGTTGCCGACTTTTTGACGGGTTCCAGTCAGATGGTTAAATAACGAAGTTTTACCGCAGTTAGGATTACCTACAAGGGCAACACGCAAGGCATCACTCATCTAGGTGCTCCTTCGACTTGAATTTCAATTTTTTCAGCTTCAACTTTTCTTAGGGCGAAACGTGTAAAACCCACTTGGATTAAAATGGGATCGCCTCCAAAAACGCCTTTGGTAATCACCTGTACTTTAGTACCTGCAACAAATCCTAGTGTTTCAAGACGACTAGCCACCAAGTCAGTCTGAGCTTCGCCATCCAAAGTACGATTCACTTTGCTAATGATGGCAGTTTGTTTGACTTTTAAATCAGATAAACGCACCGCATCCAACCCTTTAATATTTTGAACAGTATACAAACAAATGAGAATAATTACCAAATCAGATTCGATAATGATTCGCATCTGTTATAACACATCGACAAGCGAGAATGATTACACTACATTGAATAAACCCCAATCATTGTTTTGTATTTTTTGCTGATGTGCTGAAAAGTTATGCTAAATAAAAAACCGCGTATACCTGCGCCTGTTCAAATTCCAACCCAGCTCAGCTTTTTACATGGCTTTAAAGATTACCTCATTGCACAAACTGTCAGTCCGCATACGCGAAATGCTTATCTTTCCGACTTACTACAATGTAGTGAGTGCTGTGCTGTGAGCATGCCCGAATGGAGCAGTGATGATATCGCTGATGTTTTACTGGCACTTACGAAACAAGGCAAAAGTCCACGTTCAATTGCGCGCTGTCTATCCGCCATGCGTTCTTTTTTTAAGTTTTTACGGGAACAAAAACTACGCTCCGACAACCCCGTCGCACTGCATAAAACGCCCAAAATTGGCCGCGCACTGCCTAAAGATTTATCTGAACAAGATGTCGATGCCCTGATTCAAGCACCCGATATTGAAACCGCTCTCGGACTGCGTGATCGTGCCATGTTTGAAGTATTGTATGCTTGTGGGCTACGTGTATCTGAGCTACTGAACCTCCGCCTAGACTTAATCAATTTAAAACAAGGCTATTTAAGAATTACAGGTAAAGGCAATAAAGAACGACTGGTGCCTTTAGGGCAAATCGCAGTGGAATGGGTCGAGAAATATCTGCAAGAGTCTCGCCCACAGTTATATAAATCTGCAACCGACTATCTGTTTCTCACTCAACATGGGGGCATTATGAGTCGGCAAAATTTTTGGTACGCCATTAAACGCTATGCCTTACAAGCAGGGATTCAAGCAGAACTCTCGCCACACACCTTACGCCACGCTTTTGCAACCCATTTACTCAATCACGGTGCGGACTTGCGTGTGGTACAAATGCTCCTAGGACACAGTGATCTGTCGACAACACAAATTTATACCCATGTCGCACAAGTGCGTATGCAGCAACTGCATGCCATGCATCATCCACGTGCTTAAAGCCATTAACAAATATACACGGAAGACTATTTTTAGCAGGAAGGCTACGAAGTATTACCGAGTCTTCTGCTTTTTTTGTTATGCTTGGCGCTCTGTTTTTATAAAGTCAAAAGAAAAAGGGTTATCTATGTTATTTACCCGTAAGCCATTGTTCATTGCCTGTGTCCTTGCCTCCTCTGTTCTGGTCACAGCATGTTCAAACAATACTGAAGAAAAAAACAAGACTCTTTAACAGCAAGCGCTCCGGCCACGGGTGAAGCATCGACATTGTCGGAACGCAATGCGAAACAACGTTTAATTGACACGCTTCAAAAGCATTTCAAAACAGCCAACATCAATGCCAAAATCATTGATATTAAAGCCACCGAAGTACCCAACCTATTTTGGGTGAATCTTGAAGGAATGAGTTCTGTCTATACCACAGCAGACGGCAAATATATTATCCAAGGGGATGTGATTCGCTTAGGCGATAAAACCCTCCACAATGTTAGTGATAACCTACAGGCTGAGGCCAATAAAAAGCTATTAGCAGAACTGAAAACTGAAGACCTACTGGTTTATAAAGCCAAAGGCAAGACCAAACATGTGGTTTATGTCTTTACCGATGCCAGTTGTCCTTACTGCCATAAACTGCATGAGCACATCCCTGAAATCACAGCTCAAGGTGTCGAGGTGCGTTACATTGCATGGCCACGTGGCGAGCAGTTCATGCCTGCTATGGAAAGCGTGTGGTGTAGTGCAGACCGTCAAGCTGCGTTTGATCAAGCCATTTCAGGTGTTCAACTGCCACCTGCAACTTGTAAAAATCCAGTGCGGGATCAATACCAATTAGGTCTAAACATGGGTGTAAATGGTACGCCTGCGATTTATAACGAAGATGGTGAATATCTCGGTGGCTATTTGACACCAAGTGAATTATTAAATCGACTTAAATAACTAATTTTTATTTGTTATTTAACTAATATTTATAGTTAAACATAAAGTTATTTCTTTCCTAGAGTCTCACAGTTTTTTTAGCTATGATCTAAGCTTGATTTAATATTTATAAGTAAATTGGAGTGTGACGTGAAACCAGTTCGTCTGGCAATCCTCGGTCTTGGTACTGTGGGTGGTGGTGCCCTTAAACTACTAAAAGAAAATGCTGCTGAGATTAAACGTCGCACCGGTCGAGAAATTCAAATTACCTATGTCGGCACACGTCGTCCACGTCCAGATTTAGAGCTTGATCCAAGTATTAAACAAAGCTCAGATTTGTTAGATATTGTGCGTCAACCTGATGTCGACGTTGTGGTTGAAGTTATGGGTGGCATCCACCCTGCTTATGAAGTGATTAAGGAAGCCATTCTTCACGGTAAGCAAGTCGTTACAGCAAACAAAGCCTTACTGGCTGAACATGGCAATGAGCTGTTCAAACTAGCGGATGACAATGCGGTGCAAATCGCCTATGAAGCTGCGGTTGCAGGCGGTATTCCGATCATTAAAGTCATGCGTGAAGGTTTAGCTGCCAACCGTATAGACTGGTTAGCAGGTATTATCAACGGGACAGGAAACTTCATCCTCACTGAAATGCGTGAAAAAGGTCGTGCTTTTGCAGATGTGCTCAAAGAAGCGCAGGAACTCGGCTATGCCGAAGCAGATCCAACCTTTGACGTTGAAGGAATTGATGCTGCGCACAAACTGACACTATTGGCATCTATTGCCTTTGGTATCCCGCTTCAATTCGATAAAGTCTTTACAGAAGGCATCAGCAAGGTCACTGCGCAAGATGTAAAATATGCTGAAGAACTAGGTTTCCGTATCAAACACTTGGGTATTGCCCGTCGTGCTGAAAACGGCATTGAACTCCGTGTACATCCAACGTTGATTCCTGAAGAGCAATTGATTGCCAATGTGAACGGTGTGAAGAATGCCGTATTGGTTCAAGCACATGCTGTCGGCCCAACATTGTATTACGGTGCAGGTGCAGGTGCAGGCCCAACTGCTTCTGCCGTGGTTGCAGACGTGATTGATATTGTCCGTGACATTTCTTATACCGAAGATGGTGCAGGAACAATTCCACAATTGGCTTTTGAAGCATTAGCAGACTTACCTATTCTGCCACGTGAAGAAATGACCACAGGCTACTACATCCGTATTAATGCTGAAGATCAAACAGGTGTTTTGGCCGATGTCACCACAATTCTAAGCCGTGCTGGTATTAGTATTGATGCCATCATGCAGCAATCTCGCTTAAAAGACCTGATTCCAATCGTGATTTTGACTGATCCAGTCAAAGAATCAAAAATGGATGAGGCTCTTGCTCAAATTCAAGCCTTACCCGTCATTCATGGCGAAATCGTGCGAATTCGTTTAGAATCGCTTGATAATTAATCGGGTTGAGGAAAAGAACGCTCTTCTCTTTCTCACCAAGCTCTACACACAATTGGAACATCATCATGTCGAATGCCAATCGTTATACTGGTTTAGTTGACCGTTATCGCGACCGTTTACCAGTGTCTGCAACTACTCGCGCTATTTCTTTGGGTGAAGGTAATACGCCACTGATTAAACTTGAGAACATTCCACGTTTAATTGGCAAAAATGTTGAAATTTATGTGAAGTACGAGGGCTTAAACCCGACTGGTTCATTTAAAGACCGTGGTATGACCATGGCAGTCACTAAAGCCGTTGAAGAAGGCTCAAAAGCGATTATTTGTGCATCTACAGGGAATACCTCTGCAGCGGCAGCAGCTTATGCTGCACGTGCTGGTATCAAAGCATTCGTTTTAATCCCTGAAGGCAAAATTGCCATGGGTAAAATGGCACAAGCGATGATGTATGGTGCGATCACCATGCAAATTCGCGGTAACTTTGATGACGGTATGCGTCTGGTTAAAGAAATTGCAGATAAAGCGCCAGTAACCATCGTAAACTCAATCAATCCATACCGTTTGCAAGGTCAAAAAACCATTGCTTATGAAATCGTCGATGAGTTAGGTCGTGCACCAGATTACCACTGCCTACCAGTAGGTAACGCAGGAAACATTACTGCACACTGGATGGGTTATACCGAAGCAGTTGCCAATCAACCTGCAGATCAATTTGAGCAAGTGATTTACAATGCTGAAACTGATCAATTCACAGGTCCAAAACCTGAAGGCCTACCAACCATGGTGGGTTACCAAGCAGCAGGTGCTGCACCTTTCTTACGTGGTGCACCCGTTGAAAACCCTGAAACAGTTGCAACAGCAATTCGTATTGGTAACCCACAAAGCTGGAACCATGCGAAAGCGGTGGTTCGTGACTCTCAAGGTTGGTTTGACGAACTGACTGATGCAGAAATTTTAGACGCACAGCGTTTACTTTCAATGTATGAAGGTGTCTTTGTAGAACCTGCTTCTGCAGCATCTATTGGTGGCGCAATCCGTGACATCAAAGCCGGTAAAATTGCAGAAGGTTCTGTGATTGTCTGTACCGTGACAGGTAATGGTCTAAAAGATCCTGATACTGCGATCAAGCAATGTTCTGACGCAGTTATGCTTTCAATTGATGCAACTTTAGAACAAGTTCGTGATTCAATTTTGTCGAATATGTAAGCTGAATTAAAAGAAGAAGCCCTGCATATGCAGGGCTTTTTTGTGACTCAATTTTTGTTGTTGAGTGAACAAAAACAAAGTCAGGTTAAATACGTTTTGGTAATTGGCTTGCCCAGTTCATTAGGCGCGTTGCATCATTCGTACGTGCTGCAGATGAGTCCGCGCCCAATAATACCACCACTGCTGGACGGTTATTTAAAGTGGTATGCATCACCACACAACGACCGGCTTCATTAATGAAACCTGTTTTTGAAATATTAATATTCCAGCCACCATTACGAACTAAGGCATTGGTATTATTTGATTTTAATACACGATAACCCAAGTTAAAATCATAGCTTGCTGTGGTTGAGAACTGACGAATCAGACCATATTGTGATGCGGCATTAACCAAAATACCCAAGTCACGTGCTGAAGCCACATTACCTGGATGTAAACCTGTTGACTCCATATAATGCGTTGAATTCATGCCCAAAGATTTTGCTTTGGCATTCATCGCAGCAACAAAAGCTGAACGTCCACCTGGATAAGTCCGAGCAAGTGCTGATGCTGCAGGATTTTCTGACTTCATTAAAGCAAATAACAAAGCCTCTGCACGGTTCATACTATCACCCGCACGTAGAGATGAACTTGAACTTTTACAGCCTGAACACGAAAAGTCTGCTTGCTGTAAAGTAATGTTCTCAGACATATTTAAACGTGCATCTGAAATCACCACCGCGGTCATCAGTTTGGTAATGGACGCAATTGGCAGAGCGGTATTACTGTTTTTACTGTACAGCACCTCCCCAGTATTGCCATCCATGACTAATGCTGCACGTGCATTGACAGTTGGCTGGTTAGAATATTTCGATGTGTCGAAAATTTGTGCAGTTTTAGCTGTGCTATTGGTAACAACACCATTTGAGCTTCGAATACTGGTGGTGACTTTTGTTGAACCCTGCGGAGCGTACTCCTCAGGATCTTCCATCATCTGATCATTAAGAAGCTGTTCTGCATCCGCAGCAGACCAACTCATAGTTGCTTGGCTCGATCCCGAACCCGGGTTGACCACCAAGTCTGCAAAGCTATGGGTACTGCTAGTCATTACAATTGACCATCCCAATAGATGCATTAAAAATTTATTTGATTTTTTCACTTTTATTCACTCAACTTCATAACCCATAAGATACATTTGCGTATCCACGCCCATTGCCTTACATTTGTACACAATGCGAATAGCATTGCCATCAACAGTGCGCATATCTTTTCAAATAAGCCTAAGAATAGGATTGCTAATTTTGTCGTTTCATTGCAAGCTTATTTTGCTTTATGTAACAAAAAATATGGTTTTTATAGTGAGGAAGTGCTAGGTGATCACAGTTTTAGTAGTAGATGACCATGAGTTAGTGCGTACAGGGATTTGTCGAATGCTCGAGGACCATGCCGATGTTCAAGTCATTGGCCAAGCTGAATCTGGTGAAGAAGCCATTAACCTTGTTCGTCAACATCATCCGAATGTCGTTTTATTAGATGTCAACATGCCTGGGATTGGTGGGGTAGAAACGACACGCCGTTTACTACAAACCGCACCTGACACTAAAGTTTTAGCCGTCAGCGGTTTAGCGGAAGAGCCTTATCCATCGTTATTACTCAAAGCTGGGGCTAAAGGTTACATTACCAAAGGCGCACCTGTAACTGAAATGGTTCGTGCCATCAATAAAGTGATGCAAGGCGGTAAATATTTCAGTGCTGATATTGCTGAGCAACTGGCCAGTTCTTATCTATCCGATACACAGACGTCACCTTTTGATGCCTTGTCTGAACGTGAAATGCAGGTCGCGATGATGGTGGTGAATTGCATCAGTGCGCAGGAAATTTCTGATAAACTTTTTGTCAGTGTAAAAACAGTCAATACCTATCGTTATCGCATTTTTGAAAAGCTCAACATCGACAGCGATGTAAAACTCACTCACTTAGCGATTCGTTACGGGCTGATCAAACCCTAATGTCTGCTCACTAAAGACCGACATGGCTCGACACAATAGCAATATTCAACTCAACCAATACCGCTTAGGCATTTGGTATGCGTCGTATCGACTGTTTATTGGCTGTTGTTTACTGCTGGTATTTTTACTGACCTATGCGCAACTGTTTTCAAACTACCAGTATCCAGCACTATATCGCTATGTACTGATTGGCTTTATTTTTATCAGTGCTTTTCAGCTCCTGAGTCTCAAGAATATACGGACACATATTCCGCTTCAGCTTACCTTACTGTTCATTGTCGATGTTGTCAGTCTCAGTTTACTCACCTTCGCCACAGATGGCCCTAACTTACAATTAAGTTTACTATTTGTGATCACGATTTTTGCCTCTTCCTTATTGGTGGATAAACAAAAAGCGCTCATCATTACTTTGATCGCAGTGATTACACTGGTTTATCAGCATTTTATTGGGACATTATTTTCAATTAGTTCACTCAACACCATTGGCAATAGTGCAGTGCTCGCCTTTTTATTTTTTGTGGTGTATGGGTCAGGTCAAATTGCTGTTCGACGCTTCCAATTCCTTGAAAAAATAAACTTTTACCAATCTCAAGAATTAGATCAACTGCAAAATATTAACCGTTATATTCTTGAGCAAACCGAGCTGGGTTATTTGGTTCTCGATGAAAACTGCCATATTGTACTCAGTAACCCTGCAGCATGTGCACTCTTGGGTATTTCTCCGATTTATGCCAATGACAAATACCCTTTGTATAAAGCACAACCTGATTTATTCGAGCTACTCAAATTCGACCAACTGAAAAATGGGGAAAAATTCCAATTTAAATCACAGTTGAGTCGCTTTCAAATTCAAATCGAAATTCAAAAACTACAAGTCCCGAATCAAACGCTGACTTTATTTGTGCTGCAAGACGCACAGAAAATTAATCAACGCGTACAACAACTCAAACTGGCTGCACTGGGCCAACTTTCTGCCAGCATTGCACATGAAATTCGCAATCCTTTGGCAGCCATCACTCAAGCCAATGAACTGATGCAAGTCAATGGCCCACAACAAGAACTATTGCATAACATGATTGCCAAACAAGCTTCACGGATTGATAAAATTATTGGCGACACACTGAGCATGGCACGAAGTAAAGAAACCTATCCGACTTTAATTGATGTCGCAGCTTTTTTAGAACGTTTTATCATTGAAGATTTGCCCGATGTCAAAGAGCAAATTGACTGCCGTATTTCAGATCAAGCTTATATTCAGTTCGACGAACAACAACTGAGACAAGTGCTGATCAACCTGATTCGAAATGCCATCCGGCATAATGCAACGGAAGCTGAACATATTCAAATTCGCGTCTATAGCTATAAAAACCTTGTTCACATTGAGGTTTGCGATTTTGGAGACGGGGTCGCCACTCAGGATCAAACGACCTTGTTTCAACCGTTTTTCAGTACCTCAATCAATGGAACTGGTTTAGGATTATATTTATCCCATAGTTTCTGCGAAGCCAACCAAGCTAAGCTATACTATGTAGAACAAAAAATAGGGGCATGCTTTCGGATTGAATGCCCTCGTATAAACAATGACGTGTAATTTTCGGGGTTAAGCGTGGAAAAAAAACCACTTGTCTTATTGGTGGATGATGAACAAGACTTATGTACACTGATGCAAATGTCTTTAAGTCGAATGGGGATTGATACGCATATTGCCTATCGCTTACAGGAGGCTGTTCAAGCACTTAAAACACATCAATATGATGCCTGTCTGACAGATTTGAATTTACCTGATGGTAATGGATTAACGCTGGTGGATTTTATTGCTCAAAATTATCCTAATCTACCTGTAGCTGTATTAACTGCTTATGGCAACATGGATGTCGCGATTGCCGCATTAAAAGCGGGTGCTTTTGATTTTGTCAGTAAACCAATCAACCAAAAGCATTTAGAGCAACTTTTACAAAAGGCCTTTAACCAGCCTATCAGCCAGCTACATATTCAAGAAGATACGCTTGAACACAAACTGTTAATTGGTCAATCCCTTCCTATTCAACAGCTTCGTGTGACCTTGAAAAAAATTGCCCGCTCACAAGCCCCTGTCTTTATTACAGGTGAATCAGGAACTGGTAAAGAAGTGGTGGCCAATTTGGTACATCGCCTGAGTAACCGTAATGAAGGGCCATTTATTGCCATCAACTGTGGTGCTATCCCAACAGAACTGATGGAAAGTGAACTATTTGGACATCGTAAAGGTAGTTTCACAGGGGCAACCCAAGACAAACAAGGCCTGATCCTTTCTGCACATGGTGGCAGTCTATTTTTAGATGAAATTGCAGAACTGCCACTAACCATGCAAGTCAAACTCTTACGTGCAGTACAAGAAAAGCGTATTCGTCCCATTGGTAGCGATACCGAAATTGATGTCGATTTCCGTGTGATTAGTGCCAGCCACCAAGACCTTGAAGCCTTAGTACAACAAGGTAAATTCCGTCAGGACTTATATTTCCGCATCCATGTTATGGACATTGTACTGCCTGCCCTACGTGAGCGCGGTAATGACATTATTCTTTTGGCACAGCATTTCATTCAGAAAATCTGTCAAGAGTGGGACATCCCGGTCAAAACCCTAAGTGAACGTGCACGTGAGTTTTTATTGGCCCAATATTATCCGGGCAATGTGCGTGAACTGCGCAATATGATGGAACGTGCCATCACTTTAAGTGATGAAAGCAGTATTGACTTACCGCACTTGCAAACCGCCCCACTGCGACCGATTGCACAGGCCAACTATACTAATGCCACACAACAGGGTGCGATTGGTACTGATCAACTTAGCCCTGTGCCTTCACGCAAATTACCTGAAGAAGGCTTAGAGCTGTATTTAGAAAAAATTGAAAAAGAAATTTTGATGAATGCACTCAATCTCACCCACTGGAACCGAACACTGGCGGCTAAAAAGCTCGGCATGTCATTCCGTTCTTTACGTTATCGCTTGAAGAAATTCGGACTCGATGGTGAAGACGATTCCGTTTAAAGACTTAACGACGGTTAATTAAAATCTCTGCCACATGTTCAACATAGCTTTCGTCTTTGAGTTCGTGTGGCATTGGATAAACCTGATTTGGCGCAATTCCCACCCCTTCAATCATCTGACCAGTTGGCGTGTAATAGTGAGACACGGTCATTTGCAAAGCTGCACCATTGGACAGTGGAAAAAGTTTCTGCACGACCCCTTTGCCATAACTTTTCTCACCAATCACCCATGCTCGCCCATGTTCCTTGAGCGCCGCAGTAAATACTTCTGCCGCTGATGCAGAGCGATCATTAATTAAAATTCCTACTTTCAAGTTTTGAAACTCAAAGCTTGGTAAGGCCTGAAACTGCTGATCACCCTCAGAGCGGCTTTTCGTTGAAACAATGACGCCTTGATTTAAAAATAGATCAGCAGATTCCACTGCAGCAGACAACAATCCTCCCGGGTTATTCCTGAGATCAATCAACACTGCTTTTAGACGCGACGAATGGTGTTCTTCAATCAACTGTTGAATTTCGTTGGCGGTATCTTGTTGGAAAACACGAACTTTCAGCACCAATACTTGGTTGTTCAATAACTGAGACTGAATATCTGTTTCAACCTTTCGGGTTCTCACCACATTGATTGGAACAGAATTGGCTTTCAATTGAAGGCTCACCGTACTGCCGATGGCACCACTGAGTAAATCATTCACCTGAGTATGGCTGAGCTTATGTAATTCCTGATCATCTATTTTAAAAATGGCATCTGCATTTTTTAAACCCAATTTGCTCGAGTCTGAATCAGGTTTCAGCCCACGTATCAGCCATTGTTGTAAGCGGGAATCAAATACTAAACCAAAATCTACCGAAGCCAAATCTCCTTCAGTATATTGCACCAACTGCTTATATTCTTGCGGTGATAAATAGCGGGAATAACGGTCTAAACCGCCGACCAAGCCTTTAATGGCCTGTTGAAAAAGAGCATCATCACTGCGTTCAGCCACATAATTATCTTTGACTAAACCATAAATTTGCACAAATTGTTGAATAGATTCTATTGGAACCTCAACATAGCCCTGTTCCAATTCATCATCAAAAGCAGGTGCAGTCGCTGTTTTTGCAACAGCACCCACTGGGTGGATCAAAGCAAAACCTAAAGCAATCATTACACCTATTGAAGTCCACGATGCTTTTGCCATTTATCCACCCAAATTGATTTATACGTCTAATGTAATTAAGTTACGACCTTGCATTTCTGTAGGAACAGGAATGTGCATTAAGCTGAGTAGCGTTGGTGCGACATCAGCCAATACGCCACCTTCAGCGATGGTTGCTTGCGTTGGTCCTACATAAATGAACGGCACGAGCTCTGTGGTATGCTGAGTATGTACCTGACCGCTATGATAATCCTGCATTTGTTCAACATTACCATGGTCAGCTGTAATTAACATATGACCTTTTTGTGCCATCACCGCTTCATAGACACGGCCTAAGCATAAATCAACGGCTTCCACTGCTTTCACCGCAGCATTAAACACGCCCGTATGGCCAACCATGTCGCCATTGGCATAGTTCACCACCAACAGATCAAACTTGCCTGAGTTAATCGCAGCCACCAATTCATCGGTTACTTCATATGCGCTCATTTCTGGCTTGAGATCATAAGTCGCAACATTCGGTGAAGGAATCAAAATACGTTTTTCACCCGGATATTCATCTTCACGACCACCGCTAAAGAAGAACGTCACATGTGCATATTTCTCAGTTTCAGCAATACGCAATTGGGTTTTGCCAAGGTCTGAAAGATATTCACCAATCGAGTTTTTCAATGCTTCAGGCATATACGCTACAGGCGCATCAATACTAGCTTGGTAACGTGTCAACATGACAAATTTCGATAAGTTGGGTACGACTTTACGTGCAAAACCTGCAAAATCTTTTTCAACAAACGCTTTAGTGATCTCACGTGCACGGTCGGCACGGAAGTTCATAAAGACAATACTGTCACCATCTTCAACTTTCACAGCATTGCCAATACGTGTTGCTTTGACAAACTCATCCGACTCATCAGCCGCATAAGCCAGTTCCAAACCTTCAACTGCCGTAGCCGCAGTACGTGTAGCTTCAGACTCTGTGAGTAAGCGATAAGCTTGCTCTACACGGTCCCAACGATTGTCACGATCCATCGCAAAATAACGACCAATCAAGCTGACAATACGTCCTTGATTTGGATATTGAGCAAACAATGCATCTAATTTTTCTAAAGAGGGTTGAGCACTGCGTGGCGGCGTATCACGACCATCTAAGAAGGCATGAAGGTACACGGTTGCACCACGTTTTAACGCAAGTTCAGCCATAGCCACAATATGATCTTCGTGTGAATGTACCCCACCTTCAGACAACAAGCCCATGATGTGTACCACACCACCCGCTGCTTTGGCTTTTTCAACAGCATCGACCAACACTTCATGCTCAAAAAAAGCACCTGTGCGAATGTCTTTGGTGATGCGGGTAAAGTCTTGATAGAGCACACGCCCTGCGCCCAAGTTCATATGACCCACTTCAGAGTTGCCCATTTGACCATCTGGTAAGCCGACGTCTTCACCAGAGCCTGAAATTAAGCTATGCGGATGCTTTGCTTCAATAGCTGTTAAATTTGGTCGATTTGCTGCTAAAAATGCATTGTCTTCGACCGCCTCACGATGACCCACACCATCCATAATCACCAATACGTGAGGAATTTTGCCAGCAGTTGCATCCGCCATAATAAACACTCTTTTTTGTCTACAAATTAATCGCTATATCTTACCGAATTTTCGGTCAAGACTCTATGCAGGCATGATGGTTTAACACCATCATTCGCATTGTTTTCTTCAATATCGTACAGTTAACGCGCACGTTGTAATAAATAACCGCCTGCTGTAAACATCAACAAGATCGGCACAAAAACAAACCACGCAGGTGATGGTGAATACACCAAACTTGCATACCCCAAGAAGTCTTGTAGGTAAAAGAATCCTAAACCTGTAAACAGTGCAATCACCAAACGAAAGCCCATCGACTGTTGGCGAAGTGGACCAAAAATAAAGGAACAAGCAATCAACACCAAGGCAATTAAAGCAAATGGAGAGGCCACTTTCTGCCAAAAAGCCAACTGATACGTTTTAGGCACTTGGCTGTATTCATGCATATAACTCATGAAACTGACCAATTGACTCGGTGAGAGATCTTCAGGATCAATAGTCACCATATGTACATATTTCGGTTGTAAAGCTAAGGCCAAAGGCATCTCAGTTGCTTTTTGTAAAGACGCATTCCCCGTTACTAGCAAATCGACTTGTGCAGTATTCTGTAAAATCCAACGGCCATCTTGTACAAATTGCCCCTGTTCGGCATTCAATACCCCTTTTAAACGAGCATCCCGATCAAAGTCGACCACTTGCACATTTTTCAATTGACCTTGAGAGTTGGCATAATCGACATAAATAAAGCGTTGCCCTTCTCGCGTCCAATAACCACGGACTTCGCCCAACTCAGCAGCCGTTCGATGACTTTTCACACTTTTGGCTTGCTCATTGGTATAGGGAATCACCCATTCACTTAGAGCAAAAGACAGCACCACTAAAATCAATGCCGAACGAATCACCCAACCGACGATCCGCCAAAGACTCACACCAACAGAGCGCATCACTATCAGCTCACTGTTCGATGCCAAAGTGCCCAAGCCCAATACAGAACCAATCAGTGCTGCAATCGGCAGAATTTCATACAAATATTGTGGTGCCCCCCATAGGACGTAGCGTAAAGCATCCAACGCCCCATACCCATCTTTGAGAGAGCCTAACTCACCTAAATAAGTAAATAGAATTTGTAGAACTGATAAAATGGCTGTGGCACCTATCATTGCCATCGCGGTGGTTTTGGTCACATGTTTTGCGACTATACGACGTGCGAACATGATTAAGACCCCGCTCGTTGTAATGTTTTCTTAATTTTGGGTGCAAGCTTTTGTTTACGAGAAAACAGTGCTGCTGCAATCGCATAAATCACCAAAATCAGTGGATAAGCCCAAATGCCCATTTCTTCTTTGCTGACCCGAGTTTTAATGGCCATTAACGCCACAATCAGACTGGCAAAAATCAGTAATGCTGGAAACAGCTTTAAATAACGCCCTTGACGTGGACTCACTTCAGATAAGGCTACAGCAAGCATCAATGCGACCACAATCGCAAAGGGCACAAAAATACGCCAACCCAATTCACTCGCCACGACAGGATCATTTCGATTATCCCAAAGTTTCACAGTAGACAGTGCTTCAACATCAGCACTTTCAAACTTCGCTTCTTTATCATTTTCTAAACGTAGACGATAAGACTGAAACTCCGCTTGCGTATAACGCGGCTGTCCTGGATAAATTTCATAACGTCGACCCTGTACCAAGTCCACCACATTGGCAGGATCATTTTTAATTTCAACACGTGTGGCTTCTTTGGCCAAAATCATGACATCAGGCTTACCCTCTTTCTCAGCACGCTGATAAAAGAAAATATCTTTGAGATTCTTGCGGTCTTCCGACAAATCACCTGCATAAATAGTATAAGGGCCAGATGAAATGAACTCTTTAGGGCGAACCAGATCAAACCCTGTTCGTACTGCCTGACTGGTGGTGAGTTGTTCAAATTGACGAACACCCCACGGCGCCATCCACAACATTAAAATTGCTTGGACAGCAAGATAAACCACCGTAAGTGGAATCAGAAGCCGTCCTAACTGATTACGACTAACCCCACTACCATTAAGTACCGCCATTTCATGATCGACATATAAACGACCAAACACCAGCATCAAACCAATGAAGAAGCCTAGAGGAAGTATGAGCGTTAAAAATTCAGGCAAACGATAGCCAATAATGCTAAATAAAATACCTGCATCCAAGCGACCTTGTGCGGCTACACCAAAATACTTGATCAAACGACCGCCCATCATGATCAAGGTCAATAAGGCAATCACAACCAAGGATGTCGACACCACTTGTTTGACCAGATAACGCCGAATAATCAAATTAATGCTTCCAAAAATAGGTGAATAAAAACTAGCGCTAGTTTACCCGAATAGTGAAAATATAAAACCTGTACTCTTGTTGCACTTTGCAACTCTATTCATGTTAATGTTTCAGTGGTTTAATCATTTTCAAACTTTATAAGGCTTAAATAAAACTTATGAAACTCTCTATTAATACGTCATTCGCAGAGAATACGTCTAGCCAATTTTTGTTGATATTAGTAGATTCTGAAAACACTCAACAGCTTACAAATAGTTATCAAATTAATGATTTAAACAACTTAGTTGAGGCAGCTCAGTTTAAAGCCGCTTTCAATGAAACCTTAAGCCTCATTGCTCAAATCCCAACAAGCCCAAATGCAGCATTGTTAGGAATTGGTAAAGCTGCTGAATTACAAACAGCAAAACTGGCTAAAGTTGCACAAACTATTATCAAAGCTTCACAAAAAAAATTCAAACACATCAGTATTGATCTTTCAGCCCTCCCGACTGAATTGCATTATTTATTTGCCCTCAGCTTGACGCAAGCAGCGTATGCTTTTGACGAATTCAAATCGAAAAAAACAGAGGCTGTGCTTGAACACATTAGCTTCATTGCAACCAACTCGACACTGAATGATGCACAGCTCAAATTGATTGAAGCAGTGCAATCAGGTCAAAGCTTTGCACGTGACTTAGGTAATCGTCCGGGCAATATCTGCTTCCCTGAATATTTAGCTGAACAAGCTTTAGCTCTAGCAGCCCAATACCCTGACCTGCTCCGCGTTAATGTCCTCGATGAACAGCAAATGGCTGACTTGGGTATGCACTCTTTCCTTGCAGTGAGCAAAGGCTCAGATCGCCCAGGCCGTATCATCACGATTGAATATCAAGCAGACCGCCCTGAGGCACCTGTGATCTTAGTTGGTAAAGGCATCACTTTCGATACAGGTGGTATTTCACTCAAACCAGGTGCAGGCATGGATGAAATGAAATTCGACATGTGTGGCGCTGCCTCGGTTTTAGGTACCCTACGGGCTCTTTGTGAATCAGGTTTAGCCATTCATGTCGTAGGTACGATTGCTGCGGCTGAAAATATGCCATCAGGTAAGGCAACGCGCCCAGGTGACATTGTGAGCACCATGAGTGGCCAAACCGTTGAAATTTTAAATACTGATGCTGAAGGTCGTTTGGTGCTGTGCGACACCTTGACCTATGTAAAACGTTTTAATCCCGAACTGGTGATTGATATTGCAACCTTAACAGGTGCTTGTGTCGTTGCACTCGGTTCTGTACTCACAGGAATGTTTACTCCTGATGATGAATTAGCAGCAGAATTATCCAACGCAGGTCAAAACAGCTTTGACCGCGTCTGGCGCATGCCGGTGATTGATGATTATCAAGAACAACTCGACTCCCCCTTTGCCGATATTGCCAACATTGGCGGGCCTAAAGCTGGTGCTGTGACGGCGGCTTGCTTCTTGCAACGCTTCACCCGTGATTACCGTTGGGCGCACTTAGACATTGCAGGTACAGCATGGAATTCGGGCGCCAATAAGGGTGCAACAGGGCGTCCAGTGCCTTTACTGATGCAATTCTTAGCCAACCGTGCGCAATCTAATGGCTAATATTAGCTTTTACCTGTTTGAACAAAGTCCTGAACGACAAGTCGAAAGTGCTTGTCGTTTATGCCGAAAAATCTTGCGCCAACCAGAGCGAATCTGGTTGTATGCAAGTGACACTGAACGACAGCAGCAATTAGATGAACGGTTGTGGAGTTTTGATCGTACAAGCTTTATTCCGCATGGCATTGATCAAATTGAGGCTCGAATCTGTATTTCAGGCCAACTGCCCGAACAATCCGATTGGATTGTGTTCAATTTTAACGATCGAGCTATTGAACAGTTCGAAAAATTTAGCCACATTATAGAAATTATTGAAAATAACGAGTCGGCCAAACAACAAGGTCGTGAAAAATTTAAACAGTATCGACGTTTAGGTGTAGAAGCTCGAACCTTCAAGCTCTAAACCTTTCCACCGTTGACATAAGGAGATGCGTAGTGGCATTGAATGTTGGTCCAGATTTTAAACAGCGCTGGTTAAATGTCCCTGATGCTGTTCGTCAGGCCTTTATTGATGACCTGAGTCGCGTCTGTGATGTACTCAAACCTGAAACAGGTTTACACAGTTGGATTGAACAAGACCAACGCGCTCAAGCCGTCTCTACCCAAAAAATTGAGCAAGCCTATGCTGACCTGAAAGCACAGCTGATTGAAGAAGCGCGAATTCGTAAGCAAGAAACGTTGGAAAAATCACTGGCAGATAAACGTGCTGCACAGGAAGCTTATGCTGAAAGCCTGAAAAAAGATGAAATTCGTCAGTTTAATGAGCAAACCCAAGCTTTAAATGTCATGCGACAAAGCGTTGATCAGGAAATTTCAAACTATACTGCACGCTATGAAAAAACACCTGAGCACGCACTGGATTATGCCAAAGCTAAGCTCAGCATTAACGATGCACAGATTTTATCTGAACTTGAAAGTGTCCGTTTACGCTTGGAACTTGAAGCGGAAACCTTAATTGAGGAATCTGTGACCGCCTACCGCAGCAAGCTGAAAGCTGCGGCACAAGAAGAAATTGATTATATTCTGAAAAACTCAAGTTTCTCAGATGAGGTGGTATCCAACACTGCCGAATAAGTGACCCATTCATGTAAACTCACTTCGGTGAGTTTCTTTATATGTCTGCATCACGCTCTCCATTGTTAGTCGTTAAGCGAACACCCCAACCATGAACGATAAAGTATTACCCACACCATAACCAATCGCCAACAAACTGGTGATCCAAATCAAACCACCTGTGACGTTGTACCACATAAAACTACTCAAACTCATATGTCCTGCACCTGCTGCAAAAGGAGCAAATGAACGGACAAAAGGAATGAAACGTGCTACTAAAATGGTTTTACCACCATGCTTTAGGAAGTACTGATTGGTTTTCACCATATATTCAGGTTTCAACCAACGTGAATGTTGATGTGCAAACTTGAAGCCTAGTTTTTGGCCCGTATAATAATTGACACTATAGCCCAATACCGCAGCAATAATCATCAAAATACCCATAGTATGGATGTGAATTAAATCTGAGCTTGAACACAGTGCACCAATGGCAATTAATAAACTGTCACCAGGCAAAAAGAACATAAAAACGAAACCCGTTTCTGCAAAAATAATCAGAAAAAGAATCGCATAAATCCAAAGGCCGTATTCTGCAAGCAGTACGGGCAATAATTGTTCTAGATGGAGAAAAAAATCAATCATTGTCACGTATCCGTGCAATAAACTGCGTACTATCTTTCATCATACTCAATTGCTTACCTATTCATTTCAAAAGAAAAACTCCCTCATTTTGGCAAAATAGGGAGCTCATCTTTTGTCTATTCTTGCTGCAATCTAAACGATTTTTCTATTTCAAGAAACCATTTTGTGCCAAAAAGTCTAAACTAATTTTAGATTGTGGGGTAATTTCAGCTGCTTTATCACCCATCATCAGGCGTTCGATGTAGCGTGCTAACACATCTACTTCAAGGTTCACTTTACTGCCTGACTTCCACGTTGCAATATTGGTTCGTTCCGCCGTATGCGGAATTAAATTGAGACTCAAAATATGCCCACGTAAATGGTTAATGGTCAAACTAATGCCATCAACTGTAATCGAACCCTTTTCTGCCAAATAACGGGCAATTTCAGGCGGTGCTGTGACTTCAAAATACAGCGAGCGTGCATCTTCACGTACAACGGTAATTTCACCCACCGCATCGACATGCCCTGACACAATGTGTCCACCAAAGCGTGTGGTTGGCAACATCGCCTTTTCTACATTGACCCGTTGCCCCACTTTCCAACCACCCAGTGTGGTTCGGTTCAGACTTTCACGCGAAACATCTGCAGCATACCAATGCTCCCCCCAATCAATCACCGTGAGGCAAATACCGTTGGTGGCAATCGAGTCACCTAAATGTACATCTGACATATCGAGGTCAGTACCAATGCGTAAACGCACGTCACCACCGACATTTTGCAGGCTTTCAACAGTGCCTAGACTTTCAATGATCCCTGTAAACATGACTTATTTTTACCTCAATCTTCTTACCACAATGCCAACTGCGTGGTGACTCCAGATGTATCGACCCCGCCCAATTCTGCATAATGGTATAATTGCCCAAGTAACTGTCGAATTGGTGGCCCTGACTTGGCATGGGTATCGGTGATCACAATAAACTCTAACACACGTGCACGCTCCGACTGGCGTTGCTTACTCACGCGATAACGAGGTACATCTTGTGTCAATAAAGTCACTCGCCCACGCTCTAGATTCGCCTTGAGCAAATCACCTGCTTCAATATTACCATCGGTTGAATAGCTGGTTAAAATGTAACGTGCATTGATGGTCGAAAGTAACTTCTCATAAGCTTCTTTGGCATACTTCGAAGAGTTATATGGGCTCGGGCGTTCTTTACGCCATGCACGGTCGATCCCGCTTTTAAAGCCTTTGGTATCGGGTGTTGGTAAATCAACCTGATCCCATAGCGTTAAAGCATTCAACACATGATAATTACTGCTGTAGGCATGCTGGTTATAGGGTGGGTCTAAATACGCCACATCGACCTCAAAACCACTCATTTGATTGGCCAAATGTTGTGCATCGACACACCACATTTCCGCCGCAGGTTTTTTCGGGTCACCCACTTCACAAAAACGGCTCGGCGTTAACCAAAGCAAGGACTCAATCCGCTCTAACGCTGTTTGAGTTTTCCCCCCCAACCGTGGTGGAAGCTTTTAAAGACGCCTGAAGTATTGCTGACAAAACTGGCAGAGTACAGTAGCGGCGCCAACAGTGCTGACATTTCCACATCATCAATAGCACCCTGTGCTTGCCAAGTCGCAATTTGCTGACGAATCGCATCAATACGCATGCCGTTGCGACGCTTAAAGAATAAACGGTCACGGCTCGGATCATAAATTTCATCATTACGCGGACACAGATTATGCGTCACCCAGCCTTTCACTTCAGGCAGGCGATTTAAATAATCAATGGCTTTTTGATAGCCACCCAACTCTTTAAATGCAGGTGCATCAACGCAAGATAACACGGCATTATTCAGAGCATGGCTATACGGTTCCCAGTCATTGGCAATCACCCGATAACCATTTTGGCGTGCCAAACGTGAGACCACACCTGAGCCTGCAAAGAAGTCTGCAAAAATAGGCGCACGACCATCTGTACGGTTTAACGTTCCAGTACTCTCAAGTGCTTCTAAAATCAGATGCAACAGACGGCGCTTATTCCCCAAATAAGGAACAAGTTGATGAAATAGGTATTCATCTGTAGTACGTGCCGCATGACGACGTTTATGATAAACCGTAGACTCTGAACTCATAATGACTCTTGAGATGGAATAAGCGTTAAGCGCACATCATCACCCAATCGGGTAACATCCAGCAGCTTAAAGCGGAGTTGCTCTGCCATCTGAGAAAACTCAGCATTGAACATTGCACGTGCAGACTGACCCAATAAGGTCGGTGCTACATAACTAATCATTTCATCAACCAACTTTTCTTGTAAAAAAGCTGTCGATAACGTTGCACCTGCTTCAACCATGACATCATAAATCTGATGTGATTGAACCAACTGCTTTAATAACTGATCTAAAGGCTGTACAGCAAACTGCAGCACGCCTAAATCGGCTAATGCTTGACGATAAGGCCCCATCACCATTACGGTATCAGGTTGTTGTAGGATCTGAGCAGTCAAAGGTAGACGTCCTTGACGATCTAAGATCAGACGTTTTGGCTGTATCACAGTATTAATATCAGCTACACCCTGAAGTTCTCTCACATTGAGTTGAGGATCATCGGCCAATATCGTTTCAATCCCCGTGATCACGACGCCAGAAATGGCACGAAAATGCTGAACATCTAAACGTGCTGCTGAGCCTGTAATCCATTTTGACTCACCCGACGCCATCGCGGTTCGACCATCTAAACTAGAAGCGACTTTTAAACGCACATAGGGCATGCCTGTTGCCATGGCTTTTAAAAAACCCGAATTCAACTGATGCGCTTCGGCTTGGCAAGTACCAACCTCAACCTCAATACCTGCTTCTTCTAAAATTTGAACACCTTTACCTGCCACTAAGGGATTGGGATCTGGACAGGCGATCACAACACGTGCCACCCCTGCCTCAACCAAACCTTTAGCACATGGCGGTGTACGCCCATAATGCGCGCACGGTTCTAAGGTCACATAAGCGGTTGCACCCCGAGTCTGTTCGCCCGCTTCACGCATGGCAAAAACTTCTGCATGGGGTTGACCTGCTTTAGGATGATAACCTGTGCCTAGTAACTGTCCATTTTTGACAATGACACAGCCTACATTTGGATTTGGTTTAGTGCTGTATTGACCTTGCATTGCTAAAGCAATCGCTTGTTTCATCCAAGCTTGGTCAGCTTGTAAAGAACTGGACTGTAATTCAGACATGGATGAAAACTCGATTAATGTTCACGTTGTTGCATTTGTTCAATTTGATGACGAAATGCATCCACATCTTGGAAATCTTGATAGACTGATGCAAAACGCACATAGGCAACATGATCCAGTGCAAATAAAGCCTGCATCACAATTTCACCAATGGTGCGAGACTTTACATCGCGCTCACCTAAACGGCGAATTTGCAGTTGAATATCACTCAAAACGGTTTCAATCTGCTCTTGGGTCACTGGACGCTTTTGTAAAGCATGCATCAAGGAACGACGCAGTTTTGCTTCATCAAAAGGTTCACTTTTTCCATCAGACTTAAGCACACGAGGCATAACCACTTCATAACTTTCAAAAGTTGTGAATCGTTCACCGCAACCAATACATTCTCGACGACGGCGAATTTGACAACCCTCAGCGGCCAAACGGGAGTCGATCACTTTACTGTCTTCAACGTTGCAAAATGGACAATGCATAGTGGTTAAATTGAACAAATTTGAATGGATTTAAAGTGTAGCAAAAATTCTGTGTTTTGTAGAGTTTTACGCTAGATATAGAAAAAAAACAGCCCTTTCGGGCTGTTTCACACAATATATTGATTATACTGTTTATTTATTATTCTATTGCTTAGTCAACACGTTCACCATGTTGGCTCAAGTCTAGACCCATGCGCTCATCATCAGATTCAACACGAATTCCAATCACAAGGTCAATCACTTTTAAAATGATGAAAGTTAATACTGCTGAGTACGCAATTGTTGCTAATACGCCTTCAACTTGAACCCAAAGTTGATGCATGATATCCGTCGGTGCTTTATCACCCATGATGAAATCGCTAGCAAAGAAGGCCGTTAAAATTGCACCCACGATACCACCCACACCATGTAGACCAAAGGCATCCAAAGAATCATCTGCTTTTAATATACGTTTCAATCCGCTAATGCCCCAGAAGCACACTACACCACCAATAAGGCCCATAGCTAGCGCGCCACCTACAGTGACAAAACCTGCTGCTGGTGTAATCACCACAAGACCAGCAACTGCACCTGATGCAGCGCCTAAAACAGAACCTTTACCACGCGCAACTTTTTCAGTAATTAACCAAGAAATTGCTGCTGCAGCCGCTGCGACTTGAGTCACAAGTAATGCATAACCTGCAGAACCGTTTGCACCCAATGCAGAACCACCGTTAAAGCCAAACCAACCTACCCAAAGTAAGCTTGCACCGACCACGGTTAAAGCCAAATTGTGCGGAGCCATTGATTCACGACCCAAGCCCATACGCTTACCGAGCATATACGCTGCAACTAGACCCGCTACACCTGAGTTAATATGAACAACCGTACCGCCTGCAAAGTCTAGAGCACCATCATGACCTAACCAACCGCCACCCCATACCCAGTGGGTAATGGGTGCGTAGACCACCACAACCCAAATCGCAGTGAATGCAACAAATGCGCCGAATTTCATACGTTCAGCAATTGAACCACTGATAATTGCAACCGTGATGATGGCAAAGGTCATTTGGAAAATGACGAATAAAATCTCAGGAATTGTCCCCGTTAACGCATCGGTAGTAATGCCTGTCAACATGAACTTATCTAAACCACCGATAAAGGCATTGCCTTCACCAAATGCTAAAATATAGCCAATTACAACCCATGCAATACTTACTACAGCTGCAGCTACAAAGCTATGCGCCATCGTACTTAAAACGTTTTTCTTACGAACCATACCGCCGTAGAACAACGCTAAACCAGGAATAGTCATCAGTAAAACGAGTGCCGTAGAAACTAAAATCCACGCTGTATCACCTGTATCTAATTTTGGTTCTTCTTCTGCAGGTGCTGGCGCTTCTACTGAGGCAGTAACGGCTTCTACCGCTTGTGCTGCTGGGGCAGCAACATCCGTTGTTTCAACCACTGTGACTTGTTCTGATGGAGTTGGCGCTGTTGCCGCTTCTTCAGCCCATGCAACAGAGCCACCTAAAAGTGCGCTAGATAAACCCAACGCGAATAGCATCTTTTTCATTCGTATCCCCCAACCTAATTTGTGCGAGTTATGTGTTACTCAGCAAACTTCATGCCAAATTAAACGGCATCAGCACCTGTCTCACCTGTACGAATACGGATGACTTGTTCTAAATTCGTTACGAAAATCTTACCGTCACCAATTTTTCCAGTACTAGCCACACGAGTGATTGATTCAATTACCGCATCAACCATTTCATCGCTGATTGCGATCTCAATTTTTACTTTTGGTAAGAAATCAACGACATATTCAGCACCACGATAAAGTTCAGTATGACCTTTTTGACGACCAAAACCTTTGACTTCAGTCACGGTGATCCCTTGAACACCAATTTCAGATAGTGCTTCACGCACATCATCCAATTTAAACGGTTTTACAATTGCAGTTACGAGCTTCATGTTTGTTTTCCTTCGGCTTATTTCACCAGTAAGGTTTTATGTTCAAATTTCATGCCAAAAATTCTTAGGTTGGGGGAGAAAGAAAGTCTGACATGAGTTTTCTTTATACCCTATTCTATACATTTAAATGCGTTTTGAGCTTCAAAATTCAGGTTTTTTAGTCGAAGATTTAGAATTTTTTACAATCCATGAAATCATATTTCATCTGAAAGGCTATAGAGTCAGAAGCAGCAATGGTACACTGCTGTCACTTCTCCAACCCATGGATATAGAAATGATCGAAACTTTATTACAAGCCATACTGGAACAAGTCGACCAACCTAAAAAAGACTTAGAACACAATCTTCGAGCATTATTAAACGAAGCAGTCACCAAAATGGATTTAGTCTCAAAAGATGAAATTGAACGTCAACGAACTGCACTAAACAATGCAAATTTACGCTTAACTGAATTACTTGCACAGGTTGAAGCATTAGAACTACGCATTCAGAACAAAAAATAAGCACCTGCTTGGTGCAACAGAAGACACTAACGAATTAAAATAATGCACTATAATGGAACAAAATATGTCTTTTGCCAAAATTCACACTCGAGCTTTGCTCGGATTATATGCACCATCCGTTGAAGTTGAAGTTCATCTCAGCCAAGGACTTCCTTCTCTAACCATTGTGGGGCTTCCTGGAAGCAGCCGTTCGAGAAAGTAAAGATCGAGTCCGCTCTGCCATCATTAATAGTGGTTATCAATTTCCGACAAAACGCCTCACCATCAATCTTGCTCCCGCAGACTTGCCCAAAGACAGTTCACGACTAGATTTACCTATTGCACTGGGTATTTTAATTGCCTCTGGTCAGCTCCCCGAACACGGGACTGAAAATTTTGAATTTATTGGTGAATTGGCACTCGATGGGCAATTGCGACCCATTTCGGGCACTCTAAGTATTGCGATAGCTTGCCAGCAAGCTGGGCATCAACTGATTTTACCTGAAGCCAATGCGCAAGAAGCCTCTCAATTGCCCAACTTCCAAGTGTTTGCAGCGCAACATTTAAAACAAGTCTGTGCACATCTGTCGCAAAATCATCTTATCCAACAGTTTCAACCCGCGGCACTAAATGCCTCTCAGCATTACAAATTTGATTTGGCGGATGTTAAAGGCCAACTACGTCCAAGACGTGCTTTAGAGATTGCGGCAGCAGGTGGACATTCCTTGTTGTTTAAGGGGCCTCCTGGGACAGGGAAAACCCTATTGGCATCACGTTTAGCCAGTATTCTACCGCCCTTAAACACACAAGAGAATTTGGAAGTGGCGAGTATTTACTCGGTGGCCAATCATCAACATCCTTTTGGGCAACGTCCCTTTCGCGCACCGCACCACACGGCTTCTGCCGTTGCCTTAGTCGGTGGCGGGTCGCAACCCAAACCTGGTGAAATTACATTGGCACATAAAGGCGTGCTGTTTTTAGATGAACTACCTGAATTTGATCGAAAAGTTTTGGAGGTTCTAAGGCAACCCATTGAGTCCAAAGAAATTGTGATTTCTCGTGCTTCGCGGCAAATTACCTTTCCTGCAAATTTTCAATTAATTGCAGCAATGAACCCTTGCCCATGTGGTTATGCTTTTAATCAAGATAGTCGTTGCCAATGTTCAGCAGAAGCCATAAAACGCTATCAAAACCGTATTTCTGGCCCATTATTAGACCGTATTGATTTGCATATTGATGTGCCACCATTGCATGCCTCAGAGCTACAGGACACACAGGTTGTTGAAAACTCAGCGACCGTTCGCGAGCGGGTCATTCAAGCTTATGAAAGACAAATCCAGCGCCAAACCTGTCTCAACATGGCATTATCACCCAAACAACTCGAACAGTTTGCTCTACTAGATACAGCAACTACTCTTATCTTTGAAAAAGCACAGCAACGTCTGAACTTATCTGCCCGTGGTTATCATCGTATTTTAAGAGTAGCTCGAACCATTGCAGACTTGGCTGAGTCAGAGCACATTCAAACAACACATTTAACCGAAGCGCTGTCTTACCGACAGCAAAATACCTAAGCATCACCCAACTCCATATAAAAAAACCCTCTAGTCCTAAGGACTAGAGGGTTTTTGAAGGGGTTAAAACTTAGAAAGTTTTAGTCAAGGTAAACACTGCGCCTGTTTCTACACCACGTGCTGTAACATGATCTAGATCATCGGTATCAATATTGGTACCTATTGCTGCTAACTCTGCTGTTGCACCAGAGATAGATTTGAATGCATAGGTCACGCCCACTTTCCAATCTACATAGTTATCATCACCATTGAATGAATATTTATCTTCATCACTCACCACGGTATAACCCACATTCGCTACACCACCAAAGCCTGTTGAACCAAATGGAATTGCATAGCCTGCATTGATGTTCCAACTGTCTGTATCTGCTGCAACATAGTCATTGGTATAGTTTACATTGGTCAGTAAGCTATCACCTTCAGTAAAGACACTCGCAAAGGTTAATTTGCCATAAAACTCTAACCAGTTCAGATCATCTGCGCTTGGGTAGTTGTAGTACACCATGCCCACATCAAGTACAGGCTTGCTAGCAAAACTCTCTAAGGTCGTTGCAAAACCAATTGACGGATCGAGTTCTAAGCTCGGTGAACCTTCACCAAAATCAACATTTGAACCCCAAAGGCCCAAATACACGCCTGATTCATGTGCCAAAGTAAAGCCCGCTTGTACCGCTGGATCATTTTGGGTTTGAGTTAAACCACGGAAACGATAGTCGGTTGTTACAGCAGCGCTTCCGCTAAAAGAGAAACCAAACGGTAGTGCTGGCTCGTCATCTGCGAAAGTGAATGTAGAAGCTGAAGCCACTACAGCTAAAGATAATGCTTTAAGTGCAAATTTCATTGTTTGATTCCCCTACATCGTATCCGACGTTTTTTTGGTTATTTCGATAAACTCATGTAGGAATTAGCAATAGCTATGCCAAACTCAAATTAAAACCAGTTACACTCTCATAAAAAATAGAATAATTATTTGTTTTATAAAAATTTATTAAGAATAAAAAAAATTAAACACCATCTGCCTTTTATGGCCAATAACATTCGCTGTTAATTTATGTAATTTAATTTAGTTCAACATAATTGTTTACAATATGCGCTATTTTGAACCCAGCTTTTATACTTGCTCTTTTTAAATGCATAAAAAAAGTGCACCAGCATGATATAAGCTGATGCACTTCTAATCAGAAAATATTAGA
The DNA here is from genome assembly GCF_055632855.1 of Acinetobacter sp. SW-226. Classification (NCBI taxonomy): domain Bacteria; kingdom Pseudomonadati; phylum Pseudomonadota; class Gammaproteobacteria; order Moraxellales; family Moraxellaceae; genus Acinetobacter; species Acinetobacter sp. SW-226. The sequence continues at coordinate 3,499,337 of NZ_CM145752.1, forward strand.
AATTATAGGCTAGCCCTAACACTACATGACGATCTAAATCATTTCCTGCTCGGTCATATACCCCATAAATATAATCAGCAGACAGCTCAAAACCTGTATTTGCAATAGGTTTAGTCAAACCTAGTCGAATTTCATTTAAAGTTAAGCGTCGCTCAGTGGAGAACATCACATCGTTGCCATGCTGATAAAGCGATACCCCTAAAGAGCTGTTGAAGCTAATGTCGTGTGGAAGTATATAATGGTGCGTCAGATTTAAATAAGTATCTCCTGCATTGGCATAACTTACATTAGCCAATGCTATGCTGACACCTAAAACAAAATCTTGATACGAAAGATTACTCACCCATTCTGCACCTGTAGTGCTTCTGCGCTGTGAGCCATCTTCACTCGAAACAGAGCCACCAACATTATATAAATAAGTGACAATATGTGAACGATAGCTTAGATCAGGACTCAAGCTTCCTGCATAGCCAATATAGAAGTCGTGTTCAAAGCCGTGATCCTTACTGGCATCTGCTGCATCATAATTGAGTGTAGACCCCCAATACCCGACATATACCCCCGAGGCATCTGCATATTCAAGCCCCACTTGTACAGTTGGGTTATCATTCTCAACACCACCGCGATAGATATACTGACTCATCACAGCAAGGCCTCCGCTGACCTTATTTTTTGAACTTTCTTTTTGTTCATCACTCGCCATTGTCACCGTACTGCTAAAGATCAAACCAAAAAACAGTGCAACTTTATGTGAATCTTTATGCATTTAAACTCTCAAATTTAACTTAAAAAAATCTTTCAAAGATTCGCTATGCATAAATTTTAAAACGGTTTTTTAATAATTGGTAAAATTTATATGAAAAAGAACAACATAAATGCTTACACATTCATTTTTATATTTTCTATCTTTGCAGTATTTGATTGGATAAAAATCAAACAAAGCCTTTGTTTAAAAGGCAAAGCGACTGGACGATCTATATATTATATTCTTCGATCTATATCAGAATAGAGAATTAAGAAAAGAAAAATAATTAAATGTTTTATAAAGAGTTATTTTAAAAAACAGAGTATTTTAACTAAAAATAAAATATTTAGAACATATCACTTACAAAAAAGTGCATTACTTTAGTTGAATATATTAAAGAAAAATGACAATTTTTCTGCGATTACTTATACAATTATTGCTCTCTTTCCATCCAATTTGTATAAGGTTCGCTCCCCAATGCAAAACACAAAAAAATTAGCATTAGCAGTTTTAGTTCAAACTGCACTTATATCAACAGCTTTTGCAAGTGAGCAAAGCGAATCTAAAGGTTTCGTAGAAGACGCTGAAGGATCAGTTTTATTCCGTACAGGTTACTTAACCCGTGACAAGAAAAATGGTGTAGCTGATACAAGTTCAGCGGCTCAAACAGCGATGGTTAAAATTGAGTCTGGTTATACTCAAGGTCTTGTAGGCTTTGGTGTCGGCATTATTGGCGATACATCATTTAAATTGGGTAAAAATGGTCATACAGCTAACCAAATGATCCCAACCCATCCGCAAGACAATGCTGATGGTACCAAAGATGCGTATGACTACTGGACACGTGGTGGCGGTATTGTAAAAGCGCGTATCTCAAACACAGAAGTGCGTTACGGTACTCAAGTACTCGACCTACCTGTACTCGCAAGCAACACTGCTCGTTTAGTACCTGAATATTTTGAAGGTGTGCTAGCAACAAGCCGTGAAATCAATGGTCTTGAGTTGACTGCTGGTAAATTTACCAAAGATCAAATGTCTGAACAAATTAACAGTGATGGCAACCATTTAGACCGCGCTGTCGTTTGGGGCGCGAAATATAAATTTAATGGTGACCTAAATGCATCTTACTTTGGCTTAGACAGCAAGAATGCTCTTGAACGCCATTATGTAAATGCCAACTATAAGCAAGCTTTGGCAAACAACAGCTCTTTAACCTATGACTTCAGCGGTTACCACACTGAATGGGATAAGGGTGTAGAGGTATCTTCTTCTACTTTGCCTGTTACTTCATCTGAGCGTAGCAACAATATTTGGGCATTGTCTGGTACATATAACCAAGATGCACACAATGTTATGCTTGCATACCAACAAAGTACGGGCAACACAGGCTATGCATACGGTGAAAATGCTGACGGTTTCCAAAGTATCTATCTACCAAACTCATACCTTTCTGACTTTAACGGTCGTGGTGAAAAATCTGTTCAAGTTCAATATAGCCTAGACTTTGCAAATTACGGTGTGCCTGGTCTCAGCTGGACCACTGCGTATGTTTATGGTTGGGATATTGATACAGCAACTGATGACAATGCGAAAGAAAGCGAACTCTTTAACCAAGTGAAATATACAGTTCAATCTGGTTTTGCTAAAGATGCAAGCTTACGTTTACGTTATTCTCACTATCGTAATGACGATGCTTACGCAAAAGATTACTACTTTGGTGACACCAACGAATGGCGTATTTGGTTAGACATTCCTGTGAAATTCTTCTAATTTCTACGGAAAAGCTAGTCTAATAAAAAACCTGCACATTGTGCAGGTTTTTTATTGAAGCCATCAATCAAACACGAGTCAATTTAGGCTTCACAGACAGGATTATTTTGCTGCTTCGATTGCTTTAAGCACTTCTTGCTTAGCAACTTCAGAACCTTCCCAACCTGTTAATTTAACCCATTTCCCTGGCTCTAAGTCTTTATAGTGCGCAAAGAAGTGCTCAACTTGTTGAATCAGTAAAGGTGGAAGGTCTGTATATTCTTTCACATCTTTATAAATTGGTGTTAATTTTTCGTGTGGTACTGCAATCAATTTCGCATCAATACCACCATCATCTTCCATATTCAGTTTGCCTACTGGACGGCAACGAATTACAGAACCTGGCTCTACAGGATGAGGAGTCACAACAAGTACGTCTAATGGGTCACCATCTTCAGACAACGTGTTTGGTACATAACCATAGTTCGCAGGGTAGAACATTGCTGTACCCATGAAACGATCTACAAAAAGCGCATCCGAATCTTTATCAATTTCATATTTGATTGGTGCTGCATTTGCAGGAATTTCGATGATCACGTAGATATCGTTCGGTGCATCTTTACCCGCTGGGATATTGCTGTAGCTCATAACATCACTCTTTAACAAGTTAAATCTTTTAAAAACCACATTGATTATAACGGGTTTTCAGAAAAAATATTTCGGCGATTATACATTCACTAGGTGAAAATATGTATGTTTCATACGTTAACCCGTCGTCAACTTAATCACCAAAAGCAATAAACAAATCGGACAAAGCAATGATAATAACCAAATGATCGTACGTAGCGTTGCCCAATTGACCAAATAGCAAATGCCATACAACACACGCAGAACAAGATAAGCGATACCAAAAGTCATAGTGACCACTTGTGGAATTACCATGTATTCAGCCATTAAAATCGCAGCAATAAATAAAGGTAGACCTTCAAAGCTATTTTGCTGTACCGCATTGGCACGCGCGGCTAGACCTGTGGTTTTAGCTAGAAATTCGCGAGGGTGTTGGTTATCTTTAGCACGAAATCCTGCCGACTTTTTAGCAATAACGGTAAATACATATGGCAGTAAACAAGCAACTAAAATGAGATAAATAATCCCGCTAATGCTTTGCATTGGTTTTTTCTCATCAAGATCATTTCGAAGGCTATCATAGCATGGCATTCCAAAGATAAATTTGGTTAAATTATAGTGTTTTTATAATTTCCCGATGAGACCCACTATGGCTAGCCCAGATCAAAAAGAAATGTTCGACGTACTCGACATTCAGCGTCAACATCAACGCCAAGTGGATCGTGTTTTAAAAATTGTTCTCCCCATCACAGCTTTTCTACTGACGGTTATTTGTGCCAATATGAATATCGGCTCAACAATCGGTACATTGATTATGCTGATTATCGCATTTTGGATGGTTGGGATTAGACGCCAAACACTTTGGTATTGGCTGATTGCTGTCACTATCTATTGCTTCATCGACAATGTACTTAGCTATGGCACATTTGCATTCCCAGCCTTTAGTCGCCAGTGTGGCACCATGTTGACCTTTATCGGTATTTTGGGTATTGGCCGCCCCTATATCGACCGTTGGCTAATGAAAAACTAAAAATATAAATAGAAAAAAAGCGCCATTCGGCGCTTTTTTTAGAACTCAACTTATGCTGTTTTACGCAAATCTTTACGTAAGATTTTACCTACGTTTGATTTTGGTAATTCATCCATAAATTCAACATAACGCGGGCGTTTGTACCCTGTTAAGTTTTCTTTAGCAAATGCCAGAACTTCTTCTGTGGTTAAAGATGGATCTTTTTTCACTACAAATAGTTTTGGCACTTCACCTGATTTTTCATCTGGCACACCAATTGCTGCAACTTCCAAGACTTTAGGATGTTTTGCAACCACTTCTTCAATTTCCGAAGGATAAACGTTGAAGCCTGATACTAAAATCATGTCTTTTTTACGGTCTACAATTTTTATGTAGCCACGAGGATCCATCACACCGATATCACCCGTACGGAAGAAACCATCTTCAGTCATCACTTTAGCGGTTTCATCTGGGCGGTTCCAGTAACCACGCATCACCTGCGGACCACGGATTGAAATTTCACCTTGTTCGCCCAGTACAACTTCGTTGCCATCATCATCCAAAATCGCAACTTCAGTTAATGGCAATGGAATACCAATTGTGCCACTGAATTCTTCAGATGCAGGTGGATTTGCCGTTGCAACAGGCGAAGTTTCAGATAGACCATAACCTTCGATAATGTTGGTTCCAGTAATTCGCTTCCATGCTTCAGCGGTAGAAGGAAGAACCGCCATACCACCGCCCATTGCCATTTTTAATTTGCTGTGGTCAAGTTGTTTAAACTCTTCGTTGTTCACCAAAGCATTGAATAAAGTATTCACTGCTGGGAAGAACGATGGTTGATACTTACGTAATTCTTTCATTACCCCAGGTAAATCACGTGGGTTTGGAATGAGAACATTGGCTTGACCTTTGTACATACCGTACATCGCACAAACCATGAACGCAAAAATGTGATAAAGCGGTAAGGCACAGAAAATACGGTCATCGGGCTGACCATCTTGTGCGCCAAATTTACTTTGGAAAATACCATCACATTGCAACATGTTCGCTACAAGGTTGCGATGCGTCAGTTCTGCACCTTTAGACACCCCTGTAGTGCCGCCAGTATACTGAAGCACTGCGGTGTCACTTAACGTTAAGTTCGGACGCTTATAATTGCTTGCACTGACTTTAGACATAGCAGCATTAAAGCGAATATGACCTGGAATATTCCATGCTGGAATTTGCTTACGCACTGAACGTAATACAAAGTTCACCAGTGTGCCTTTTAATGCACCCAACATGTCACCTACAGAGGCAATCACAACATGTTTAACAGGCGTTTTACCATTAATTGCTTGGTAAACAGATGCAAAATTCTCAATAATAACAAGAACTTCTGAGCCTGAGTCATTTAACTGATGTTCAAGCTCACGTGCGGTATACAGTGGGTTGACGTTGACCAGTACTAAGCCCGCACGGAAGACACCCAAAGCAACGATAGGATACTGAAGAACGTTTGGCATCATCACAGCGACACGTGAACCTTTTGCAAGACCTAAACTTTGCAAATAGGTTGCAAATTTACGACTTGCCTCTTCTAACTCACTAAAAGTCAATACTTTATCCATAAAGATAAAGGCATCTCGTGAGCCAAATTTTTGGAAATTTCTTTCAAATACATCAACCAATGACGTATTTTCTGGTGGCAATTCTACAGTCTCTGGAATCCCCGTTTTTTGGTATTCTGCGAACCAAATCTTTTCCATATCGCCCGATTCTCCTATCAGTAATCCTTAAATTCTCAGCTGTTGTTCTCAATATTAAGCGCTCTTTATTTAACTTGTGTTGCTTAATATTGCATCCATTTCCCGCATACATACCATATATAACGTATTTTGATCAATGGATGCTAGTTTTATCTCTGAACTAACAGTTTATTTGCTTTTTGATAACCACGTGGTAATAACTGCCCTTTGGATGCCCGTTTACCCACATATTTTTCTAAATCATCACCCTTCAATTTTAATTGCTGCTGTCCTGCAACGACTTGCAGTATTTCATCTAGCGTTAATCTTGTCATGAATACAATTTGATCTTTCTCTTCAAGTTGTATCAATTTATTACCTTTACCTTTATTTAAAATAGGCAACTCTGACAACTCTAAAATCAACAAACGACCCGTTGAGGTCAATAACGCCAAATGGGTGGCTTGATCAACACTAGTCAACGGCATGACTGTGGCTTTTTCAGGTAAAGTTAGGAAGGCTTTACCCGCTTTTGCATTGGTATCCAACTGTTTTGCCTGTGTTTTAAAACCATAGCCTTTACTGCTCAGAGCCACAACTTCAGCTTCATCTTCAGCAATAAAAATTTGCTTAAAACCTACACCACTGGCTGGCGATAATTTTGAACTCAACGGTTCTCCCAGACCCCGTGCGGACGGTAGGCTCGCTATGGCTAGGGCATAACTACGCCCTGACTCATCCAACACATACACGCGCTGATTAGATTTTCCTTGCGCATGACTGAGATATTGATCGCCGGCACGGAAATTTAAGTTCTCTGCGTCTACATCATGACCTTTGGCCGAACGAATCCATCCCGCTTCAGACAACACCACCGTCACAGGATCCGCAGGCATAAAGTCCTGCTCACTCATCGCTGTCGCTTCTGCACGATGTACGATTGGCGAACGGCGGTCATCACCAAATTTTTTCGCGTCATCTTTAAGTTCATTGATAATCAAAGCTTTCAAAGACTCAGGATTGGCCAATTGTTCACGAATCAATGCAGCTTTGGCTTCTAACTCTTCTTGCTCACGGCGCATTTCCATTTCTTCAAGTCGGGCCAAATGACGCAACTTGAGTTCTAAAATAGCTTCGGCCTGAATGTCATCAATATTAAAACGTAACATCAACTCTGCTTTGGGATGCTCTTCTTCACGAATAATACGAATCACTTCATCAATATTTAAATAGGCAATAATCAAACCACCCAAAATATGTAAGCGCTTTTCAATTTTATTCAGGTGATATTGCAAACGACGGGTAACCGTTTCCTTTCGAATTTCAATCCATTCCAACAAAATACGACGAATTGATTTCACTTGTGGACGGCCATCCGCACCAATCATGTTCATATTGACACGATAGCTCGACTCTAAATCGGTTGTTGCAAAAAGGTGGCTCATCACCGCTTCAGCATCAATCCGATTTGAGCGCAGTACAATCACCAAGCGGGTTGGGTTTTGATGGTCGGATTCATCACGTACATCACTCACCAAAGGCAATTTTTTCGCCTGCATTTGATCTGCAATTTGCGAAATGACCTTCGAGCCTGAAACTTGATAAGGCAAGTCCGTGATCACAATTTCATTTTTTTCGATGCTATATACCGAACGCATACGGTAACTGCCCCGACCTGTGCTTTGTATTTTTAATAACTCTTCAGGTGGCGTAATAATTTCAGCTTTGGTCGGCAAATCTGGCGCAGGAATGTATTCTGCAACTTTGTCATCGCTTAAATTTGGATTACGAATTAAGGCAATGGTGCCTTTTACGACTTCACGCAGGTTGTGTGGAGGAATGTCCGTAGCCATGCCTACTGCAATACCTGTGGTACCGTTTAACAAAATATTCGGAATACGTGCAGGTAAAGTCACTGGCTCTTTCATCGAACCATCAAAGTTGTCCTGCCAGTCACAAGTCCCCTGTCCCAACTCAGACAACAGCACTTCACTATACTGAGATAATTTGGCTTCGGTATAACGCATCGCTGCGAACGATTTCGGGTCATCGGGCGACCCCCAGTTACCTTGACCTTCAATAAACGGATAACGATAACTAAAAGGCTGTGCCATCAGCACCATCGCTTCATAGCAGGCCGAATCACCATGCGGGTGATACTTACCGAGCACATCACCAACGGTACGCGCAGATTTTTTGGGTTTACCGCTATGTTTTAGCCCCAATTCACTCATGGCATACACAATACGGCGTTGTACAGGTTTTAAACCATCGCTGATATGCGGTAAGGCACGATCCATGATCACGTACATGGCGTAATTGAGATAGGCTTGTTCAGTAAATTCTGCTACGGAACGGTTTTCTGTCGCTTGATGCGCAAGGCTTGTCATAACAACCTGTCATCCTAATTAATCGTTTTTTGTTTAAGTTCTTATGCTATGTCGCAGGCTCAGCCTATACAAGTGAAAGCGTACACCACTACGACAAATTGCGTCTTTAGATGTTCCTAATGTCGTAAAATTATCCATTTTTTTTAAAATGAGCAACTAATTATTTCGAAGTTCCTATCTTGCTCTTATTTAGGATTGAAATAGAGTAACTACACACCCTCTACGCTTATGTCATGACATTGAATATGATGATCGAGCACATCGCCAATCACACACTTTCAACTAGATATGCGAGCTGTCTTAAACCGGAATTTGATACTCCGCGAGTCCCACATTTCAAAGATATTGTGGTAACAGAAAAGTTTCAATTCTGCTCGCGCACGCGGTTTGATTGTTCCTGAAGATCAAGGGATCTAAAACACATCCCTCTATCTTCAGTCTGTACATTTTACAAACCAATCTCTTCCAATGTTTTGCCTTTGGTCTCTTCACCCAAAATCAAAATCACCGCCGCCACCGCAAGCAGTACTGCGGTAAACATTATAAAGATTGCACTAAAACCATTGCTCATGACCATCATATGCGTCACCACCATCGGTGCGACAATGCCGCCCATACGACCAATGGCCGATGCCCAGCCCGAACCAAAAGCCCGAATATTGGTTGGATATTGCTCTGGAGTGTAGGTATACAAAACACCCCATGCGCCGAGATTAAAGAATGACATCAGACAGCCCCAGAACATGATCATGCTCACAGTGTCAGCTTGACCAAAGAAATAGGCCGAAACTGCACACATGCCAATAAAACCAGCTAAGGTTGCTTTACGTCCAAGTTTTTCGACCAGCCATGCTGCAGCCACATAGCCTGGAAGCTGTGCCAAAATCATCACCAGTACATATTCAAAAGACTGAACAATGCTATACCCCTGCTTCACCAGCAAACTTGGCAACCACGTAAAAATGCCATAATAAGAGTACACAATGCCAAACCAAATCAGCCATAACATCAAGGTTCTACGTGCAAATGCACCCGACCAAAGCTGAGTAAAAGACACATTCTTTTTTTCTGCCACAGGTTTGACAATGATATGTTCAACGACTTCAACGCCACATTGACGTTCAATCTGCTGCACCAAAGCGTGCGCTTCTACAATTCGACCACGGTTGATAAGATAAGGAATCGACTCAGGCACTTTGAACCAAATGACAATGGCATACAGTGCAGGAATCCCGCCCATCAAAAAAGCCATGTGCCAGCCAAACTTTGGAATCACAAAATACGCCACTAAGGCAGCACAGAGCCAACCTAAGCCCCAAAAACTCTCTAGCAGAACAATAAAACGCCCACGTACCTGTGCAGGAATATACTCACTGACCAAGGTCACTGCTACTGGCAACTGTCCACCTAAACCAAGACCCACAATAAAACGAAACAGCAATAGCCACGTTAAGTTGGGAGCAAAAGCACAGGCTGCCGTCGCCAAACTATAAATCACTAATGTTGCAGCAAAAACCGTTTTACGTCCGATGCGGTCGGCCAAGCCCCCTGAACACACCGCACCAATCGCCATTCCGACAAAGCCTATTGAGACGACCCAACCTTTCTCAGTTGGGCTCATGTGCCAGTCTTCAGCCATTTTCGCCAAAATAAAAGAAATCAGCCCCGTGTCCATGGCATCGAACATCCAGCCCAAGCCAATCACCCATAACAAGGTGTAGTGGAATTTACCGATCGGTAAGCGTTGTATACGGGAAACTAAATCCATAGCTTGACCTCTAAAGCGGAAAAAGGATAGCGGGCTGCTTTCTCAACAGGCTTTATCATTATGTGCTTTTTTTGGGGACAAGGGACAGTTTGATATCCCTTGTTTTAGCTGGCATCTTTGGAAGAAGCAGACTGTTCATCATCATCTTGATAAATGAATTTCGGCATTTCTAAACCAAAGTAAATTGCAATTAAACGTAAGCTAAAACCAAAGATCAAAGTCGAAATCACGGTCAGCTCAAGCGACAAACCGAGTTGAATGCAGCCCCAATAGAAAATCACTGCGACAAAAGAAATACTGGCATACAGTTCACGGCGGAACACCAAAGGCACGTCATTACACAAAATATCACGCAAGATACCGCCCGAGACTCCTGTAAGGACTCCAGCAACCGCAGACACCACAAAACCATGTCCCATTTCTAAGGCAATTTGACAGCCGATGATGGTAAAACCGATCAGGCCCAGAGCATCGAGCACCAAGAAAATATTGCGTAAATGACGCATCCACTTGGCAATCAAAATCGTCATAAAAGCGGCAAAACACGTCAGCATCAAATATTCAGGATGCTTGACCCAGGTCAGCGGATAATGTCCCAATAACACATCACGAACAGAACCACCGCCCAGTGCTGTGACACAGGCAATAATCACCACACCAAACCAATCCATACTACGCCGACCCGCTGACAGTGCACCAGTCATCGCCTCTGCCGTGATCGCTATAATATAAATAACAGTGAGTAACATCGCCTGGATTCCATATAGGCTAATTGATGCGCGCTATTCTAAGCCAAATTTTCTGAAAATTATAAAAATTGTGCACAACATTGTTTAAATTTTTTCCCTGAACCGCAAATGCACGCTTGTTTCATGGTGATTTGCATTTCAGTGGTCGGATCTAAAAAATACCATGCCTCAGCATGTTTCACAAAATGTGAAATTTCATGATGTATCTGTGGTGATTTTCCATCATGATAATGCGCTTTAAACTCGACCATAGCGTGGTTTTTATCGAGTTTCTCATTGGCGTTTACGACATCTAACTTTAACCATTGGTTGCTTCGACTCCACTCCGCTATGGCGACAATATCGAGTGCTTGTTGCTGCCCCAACGCTGTGGTTTGCACAATGTAATCAATTTGCTGTTTGGCAAAAGCACTATAGCGTGAGCGCATCAATTGGACAGCTGTCTGCGCATGACTTTGTCCCAAATGCAAAGGCTGACAGCACTGTACATATTCTCCTTGCCCACACGGACACTCAATATGGCTCATGATTTTCCATAAAAAAAATAGCTCGACATTGCGAGCTATTTTAACCTGTTCACCCCAGTTTGAGGACGGGTTTTAAGATGATTCTTTGTGCAGATCTGACTGTGGAATTACATGCACTTTTTCAATTTTGTGCCCATCCATCGTCACCACTTCAAAAATGCAACCATCTGCTACAAGGCTAGAGCCATTTTCGGGTAAACGACCTAAATGAAAGAGGATATAGCCTGACAAGGTTGAGTACTGATCGGACTCATCGACCAAATCACGATCCAACAATAACGACACATGACGAATATCGGTTGAGCCATCGAGCATCAAGCTGCCATCTTCTAAACTTTCAGCCACATTGTCTTCAGCATCTTCATCAGGGAACTCCCCTGCAATTGCTTCTAATACGTCAATCGGGGTGGCAATCCCTTCAATCGAGCCGTATTCGTTCAAAACCAAAGCCATTTGTAGTGGGGCTTGACGCAGTTGTTCCATCACCATCAGGACTTGCGCATTTTCATGCACAATCACAGGTTCACGTAAATGTTTATCAAAATCGAGGACACCCGTTTCGATATATTCGTTTAAAACTTTATGGGTCAATACCACACCTGCAATGTTGTCTAGCTCGCCCCGTGCTACGATTAAACGTGAGTGCGTAATACTGAGCAATTGTGATTTGATCGAGGCTTCATCATCCTCTAAATCAATCCATTCCAACTCTGGACGTGGTGTCATCACGGACTTCACAGGACGCTCAGACAAACCCAACACCCCCTGTACTAGAACACTGTGATAGACCCCATTTTCAGGATCAAATACTTCATCCGCATAAGCGCGAGTTGCCAACACATCTTCAGGCTCAGAAGCATGATCACTACTTTTACCGCCCAACATCCGCAGTACCGCAGACGCAGTTTTATAGCGAAGGTCTGTGGTGGTGACCATTTTTTCTTGATTACGGCGCATGGTTTGGTTGATAAATTCAACAATCACCGAGAAACCAATCGCGGCATAGAGGTAACCTTTTGGAATATGGAAACCAAAGCCCTCTACAATCAAAGAGAAACCGATCATCATCAGGAAGCCAAGACACAAAATCACCACGGTCGGATGTTTGTTGACGAATTCCATCAAGGCCTTGGATGCCCACAGCATAATGCCCACGGCGATAATCACCGCAATCATCATTACAGACAGGTGCTTGACCATACCGACTGCAGTAATCACCGAGTCTAAAGAAAATACCGCATCCAAAACCACAATTTGGACAATCACCATCCAAAATACGGCGTTGGCAGGATTTTCTTCTTTTTGGATCACTTTGGCGTCGATGCGTTCATGTAACTCCATCGTCCCTTTAAACAGCAAGAACACCCCACCAAACAGCAAAATCAGATCACGCCCTGAGAATGGATGGTCGAAGATATGGAACAATGGTTCAGTCAGCGTCACCACCCAAGCGATAGACGCGAGTAAAACCAAGCGCATGAGTAGCGCTAACATCAGACCAACGATACGGGCTGTATTACGTTGTTCAGGAGGAAGTTTTTCTGCCAAAATCGCAATAAAAACGAGGTTATCAATCCCGAGCACAATTTCCAGCACCACCAAGGTGAGTAAGCCCACCCATGCAGAAGGATCAGACATCCATTCAAATATCATGTGATCTGCCCCCGTCGAAGGAATGTATAACGCGCATAATGATTAGGCGAATAAAAATGAAGATTCAGCACTGCTCGCTGTAAATTATTTTCGGAAAACTGAAGATGTCTTGAGTGACAACTACCACTACCCATGTTCGTTCTTGTGTTGTGAAACAAGAGCTCAGTATAGGCAAGATCTACATAAAATTCATCTTTTTTAAAAATGTCGTTTTTTTAGAGATTTAACAAATTATTACCTGATTGTTCGATTAGATACAGTGATTTGTCACATTTCTTGCTTAAACTAAGAGAGAAAAAGTAGATAAAGAAAAGGTAAAAACATACGCCATGAATAGTGAATTAAAAATATCATCTCTCAACACTGAATCAAACGTTCAAACTACTCAACCCTTGATCGCACTTTACTGTGGCTCTCGGTCAGGCAACAAACCGATTTATCAAGAAAAAGCAATTGCGCTAGCCCAAGGCTTAGCAAACCACGGTTTCGGACTGGTCTATGGAGGCGCGAGTATTGGTCTGATGGGACAAGTGGCAGATGCCATGATTGCTCATGGGGGGAAGCCGTTGGCGTCATCCCTGAGTTTATGCTGGATTATGAAATTGCACACAACCAATTGACTGAATTACATATTGTACAAACCATGCATGAACGCAAAGCATTGATGGCTGAACGTGCAAGTGCTTTTGTCGCACTACCCGGTGGCTTAGGCACTTTTGAAGAAATTTTAGAAGTGGCAACATGGGGACAACTCAATCAACACCAAAAACCCATGATGCTCTATAACGTCAATGGTTTCTATAATGCACTGATTGCCCAACTTGATCATGCCGTTCAAGAAGGGTTTCTGCCTCCACAGCACCGCGCCAAACTCATTGTGTGTAACCATGCTGAACAGATTTATTCAGCAATTGCAAACTTAGGGAGCCCAAAGCGCTTTGTGGTTTAAAGTTGTTTAAACACCTCAAAACTCTCCATACACAAAGAAGCGAGCTCAAGGCTCGCTTTTTTAACAGCTTCGTCTATTGACCATAATTCGTGACAAAGTTGTAGAACCACGGCAAAGTGGTCGCCAAAATCACCGACATGGCTAAACCAAACATCAACTTCATGGCATCTTTACTGACATTGCGCGAAGTACGGTGCTTATTCACCTCATCAAAAATCATCGACATAGCAAACTCACGACCAGCAAGTAAACCTAAGAATACCCATGTGGTACTCATTGGAATGTTGCTCCACTCCTTGAAGACCAACAAAATCAGGGCATACATAAAGTCAATAATCGTTGCAGCACGAATATCCGTTACACCTGTTTTAGTATCGACAATTTTTTGAATCGCCCCACCACGTTGGTACAAAATCAGCGCCAACAACACCACAAAGATGGTGATAGCAAACAGCAAAAATGCCAACGGAACTTGGCGTGGCACGTATACAAAAATATTGGCCAAATCTTGAATCAGCCATTGGCTCCACAAAAAAGCGGTCGATACCCACTGTAACCCAATCCAAATATGGGAAGGTTCTTCATGACGGGTTTTGGCAAAGTACTTTGCCACTTGTCGCATCACAAAACGATAGACAATAATCGCAACCACAAAAGCCACGGCATAGCCCATCATTGACTTCACCATCATCGCCCCCAAACTTGCAGGCGAGAAAATGGTTAAAACCAAAAAAGTGGTACTCACAGGAATGCCGTATTTGGTCAAAAACAACAGTAAAATTGGCGGTACGATATACAGCCACGTAATCCCATTATCTGGAAATGGAATCGTCTCTAAGCGACCGTAAGAGGCATCTCCCACACCTGATGCATACCAACCATAGATCAGAACCACAACTAAAATGGTGCTGATAAAGAGCCAAAGCACCCACCATGGGCGGTGTGCATTCGATGAAATAAAGGTACCTAATGTCTGTGGCACATCATTTCCGACGATAGAATAAGCTGCTAAACAGAAGCCAATCACCATCAAGATTTCGATTGTCATAAAACAAACCTTTTGCAGAATCTTTCCAACAGCCTGCCATTGAAGCTTTGGCAGAGATTATGACGGTTTTATTTCATTTTCATGACATTATTGTCATATATTTTTTGTAGCGCCATAAAAAAGAGCACCACTGTGCTCTTTATTTAAACTAAGCTATTAATTTAGCTTTACTTCATAAACTGACGTCGTACCACTGACTTCATTCCCCACTACCAATAAAGGTCGAGCATTTGGTGAATTTTTCGCCGCGATAAAGATCAAACCTTCTGGGCCAAGGTCTCCTTGCTTCGTGACTTCTGTTTCGGTGGTGTTGCGATGGTTCAGGTACTGAACAAATTTAGCCTGATTCGGGTTGCTAATGTCATAGACCATGATGCCACTGGCACGCTCAAGTCCAATAAAGGCAAAGGTCTTTTCACCAATTTTACCCAGAGTCACTCCTTCAGGTTCAGGGCCTTTGTTGTCACTACGGTCATCAAATTTAAATGTTTCATGATTGCTATTAAATTGATTTGGAAACAACTCCGCAATTTTTCGCTCAAACTCACTGCCCGAGTCCCACACAATCTGCTTGGTTTCAGGGTCGACAATACTTACCGAACGACCACCATAAGCATATAATTTGTCATACGTCAGACGACCATTTTCATCCAACTTCGGCAGACCTGTCAGTGGATCTTTTTGATAACCTTGAGTCCAACTAATGGTCAAACGTCCAATTTGTGCGTCTTTAATTAAATTGTCCGCACAGACTTCTGTTGCGTCAGCCGTTTGACAAGGTTTAAACACCTCTGGGTTTAATTTCGCCCCTTTCACACCTGGCGCAAGCTGACGTAAATGTGCTGCATAATCGCCTTTGGCATCAAAACCTGCTTTTTTAAACAAGTGTTTGATACGTATCTCTTCTGCATAACCAGCATTTAAGTCCGCGCCTTCAAAGTATTTGGCTTCATCCTTTAACCATTCACGGGCATCCCCTTCATTGGCCGTGACCAAATAGGTTTTACCCTTGGCTTGATATTGTGCAATGGCATCGGGCATATACATGCCATATAGTCCCGGCCAAGAGCGGATATTGATCATGCCTGCATCTTTTGCACATTCTGTAATACTACGCCCCAACGAGTCTTGACCAATAGCACAGTCACGGTCACTGCCATCTAAGGCATTTTCAGGCAAGCTATGGTCTTTGTAGCCCATCGGGAAAAGATCAACAAATTGATTTTTTTCTAGGTCTAAAACCCCAATCGCATTATTTTCCTGCAAACTGACCCATGCTTTTTTTCCATCAGCACTCACCGCGATGTACTCAGGCTCCAAATCCTGTGCTACAGAGGTGGTTTGAATACCTACGGTCGCGACATTTGAGTATTGGCTGATGTCTGGACCAAAAATACGAATCCCTGCATCCAATAATTCTTGTTTACGGTCATTCCATGCTTGGAAGCCTGCTATGCTTGCTGTTGGTTTTTGAATGTCAGAAACATCAATAATACTAACCGAACCCTCAGGATCAATTTGATAACCCTCATTCGGTTCCGCCTCATTGGCAACCAACACCTTTCGACCATCAGGTGTAAAGGTTAGCATATCGGGTAAAGCACCGACCTTGACTTGGCTAATATAAGACAAATCTTGTGCTTTAAAGAAAGCCACAATACCAGTTTGGGTTTTATCCTCAGCCTGAACCGCAAGCGCAACGATACCATTATGCACCGCGACACTATTCACTTCGGAATTGGCTAAATAAGTTTTGGCATCCAAAGACTGAATATATGTCGGCTGCGCTGGTTTGGAGAAATCCAAAACATCGACCATGCCTTTTTGAGCATTTACCACGAATAGGCGCTGACTCGCAGCATCATAAGCGGGTATCTCCGCTGCACTCTGCCCAAATACCCCCGACGCATAACTTGCAAGCTTGACCAGTTCAATACTATTCGGCGTAACTTCCTCAACAACAGGTGGGGATGTAATGGTTTGTTCATCATCACTGCCATTACATCCCACTAAACCCAGTCCCATCCAAGCTAAAAATACGGCACTATATGTTTTGTTCATCATGATCTAAATATCGGTTCAAATTTGACCAATGTATGACGCAAGCGTTGCAGTTCAATGTCGTATAGATGTCAATTTGATGGCAGGTGATAAATGCACTTTCACAACATCAGTTCTGTATAAATTGGGCTAAACTGTTTAAAAATTTCACTTTGTTGTATCTATGAATCAAACGCCAACCCATCAAGCGCTCGCTCCTGAGTACCGTCTTTTGGTACTTCTGGTTTCGATTGGCTTTTTTATGCAAGGCTTAGATACCACCATTGTGAATACCGCTCTACCTGCTATGGCCATCAGCCTAAATGAGGACCCGCTGCAAATGCATAGCGTGGTGGTGGCCTATGTGCTTGCCGTGGCTGCCTGTATTCCCTTGAGTGGTTGGCTTGCAGACCGTTTTGGGGTGCGCAATACCTATTTCAGTGCCATTATCATTTTTACTCTTGCTTCACTGGGCTGTGGCTTTTCTGAAAGCTTAAATGAATTATTGTTCTATCGCGTACTCCAAGGCGTAGGCGGTGCATTATTATTGCCTGTGGGCCGTTTAGCCATGCTCAAGGTCATCCCGCGGACGCAGTTCTTATCCGCAATGAGCCTAATGAGCCTCGCGGGACTGATTGGCCCACTCATTGGCCCAACACTTGGTGGCTGGCTGGTCGAAGTCAGCACATGGCATTGGATTTTCCTGATTAACCTCCCCATGGGGCTGTTAGGGGTCCTGATTAGTTTTAAAGCCATGCCGAATGTCACCGAACAGAATGTGCCACGTTTTGACTTTTGGGGTTTTATCCTACTGGTCATTACCATGGCAGGACTCTCTTTAGGCATTGAAAATTTTGCTAGTCCACATCTGACTTTATGGTGGAGCCTCGGATTAGTTGGATTGAGTTTGGTCACTGCACTTTGGTATGCCTATCATGCGCATACGCATCAAAATGCCTTATTTCGTAGCAAGCTGTTTGGTAACCGCATCTATGCCGTAGGTATTTTAGGCAATTTCTTTGCTCGCCTCGGTGGCAATGCCATGCCCTTTCTCATGCCTTTGATGTTACAACTGGCCTTTGGCTTTGAACCCTTAATTACAGGGCTATTAATGATTCCCACAGTGCTAGGTTCATTGGCATCCAAACCCATCATTCGTCAACTGATACAACGCTTTGGTTATCGCCACGTCCTTTTAGTGAATACCCTATTGGTTGGTGCATGTATTGCCAGCTTCGCACTCAACACCGCAGATACCCCAACCTGGCTACGCGCACTGCATTTCTTTATTTTTGGTATGCTGAATTCACTGCAATTTGTGTCTATGAATACCCTTACCCTGAAAGATCTGCCACAACAAGATGCCAGCAGTGGCAACAGTTTCTTGTCGATGATCATGATGGTGTCGATGAGTATTGGTGTAGCCTTGGCGGGTACTTTGGTCAATGTCTTTACGGCGTATTTGGGCACAGAGCATATCGTCATGGCATTCCATAATACCTTGATTGTATTGGGCTGTATTAACCTGATTACTGCTGCTATTTTTTGGCATATCCCCAAAGACACCGCAGATTAACAACAGATACAAAGTACGGCCATTCACTGAGCATAATCATCATGGTCAGTTCAGTGAATTCAAGCTATGATGATGAGCTAAAAATCAACACCTGCAAAAGCATGCCTGCAAGAAAAAAAGCCACCGCTTCTCGAAAAATATCATTAGTCTATTACACAGTCGCCTGTGTAATAGTGCTCTGTATCGGTCTCGGAATCACCTATTTTTTCTTGCAGAACAATGTCGCATCTGCTCAAGAGTATCCCGTAAAAGGCTTTGATGTGTCTCATCATCAGGGTGATATTCAATGGCAATCTATTTCTCCCAAAGAGTTTAAATTCGTCTATTTAAAAGCTACCGAAGGTGGCGATTTTAAAGATCGAAAGTTTCAGGACAACTGGCTTAAAGCACGTGAGCACGGCTTCTTAGTCGGAGCCTATCATTTTTATCGTTTATGTCGTGATGGGCAGATTCAAGCGCAAAACTTTATTGAAACCGTGCCAAAGAAAAAAGATAGCTTGCCACCTGTGATTGATTTGGAATATGACAGTAACTGTATTAATACCTACACCAAAGAACAGCTGCTCAAAGAAATTCAGGTCATGCATGATAAACTGCACGAACATTATGGTTTACAGCCGATCTTTTATACCTCTAAGGCATTTTATAATATTGTTTTAGTCGATAAGTTTAAGAATACACCGCTTTGGATTCGTGAATATCAAGGGCAACCTGAACTCAAGGGCAATCCAAAATGGACCTTTTGGCAACACACCAGCCAAGGACAAATTAAAGGTGTTCCTACCTTGGTTGATCTCAATGTATTTCATGGTTCAGAACAAGAGTGGATACACTTTTTAGAACGCCAAGGACTTTATCAACTGCCACAAAATTTACCCATTAAATAAGTCACCCACCTTCATCTTTAACAAAAAAAAGAACATGAAGACAAACTATGTCGCGCATAGCGGATGAAAGGCTTCGCAATCGAGAGAGATAGTGCCATACTTTAGCTGAACCTCTACATCAAAACCGAGTATGCGAAAAATCATTCACATCGACATGGATGCCTTCTACGCATCTGTAGAGTTGCTTGAACGTCCAGATTTAAAGCACTTGCCTGTGGTCATTTCTTCGCACCATCCTCGTGCCGTTATTGCAGCCGCATCCTACCCTGCACGTCAATATGGTCTCCGTTCAGCGATGTCGATGACTCAAGCCAAAAAACGCTGCCCTCAAGTGGTCGTGATTGAACCCAACTTTTCTAAATATCGGGCAGTTTCAGAACAGATTCATACTATTTTCCAACGTTATACGACCCTCATTGAACCCCTTTCTTTGGATGAAGCCTATTTAGATGTCACTGAAAATTTACAACAACTGGCCAGCGCCACAGAAGTGGCTGAGCGCATTCGCGCTGATATTTTTCAAAGCACAGGACTGACCGCCTCGGCGGGTGTTGCACCCAATAAATTTCTCGCCAAAGTTGCTTCGGACTGGAATAAACCCAATGGGATCTGTGTGATTAAACCCTCACACGTTCAGCAGTTTATTCAGCACTTAGCGCTTAAAAAAATCCCTGGTGTCGGTAAAGTCATGCAAGAAAAGTTAAAAAGCTTAAATCTTGAGACTTTAGGCGATCTACAAAAATTAGATGAAAATGTACTCATTCACCATTTTGGCAAATACGGCAAACAACTGTTTTTATATGCGCAAGGGATAGATGAACGTCCTGTACAAGCAGAACGTGAACGTCAGCAAATCTCAAAAGAAACGACCTTTGATGATGACTTAAGCATTGAACAATGCATGCCATTTTGGCCCCAGTTGATTGAACAGGTTTGGCGAAGTCTCGAGAAAAAACAACTGTATGCTCGTGGCGTCACCGTCAAACTTAAACTCAAGAATTTTCAGACTTTACAGCATAGCAAAAGCTTTAAAACACCTCTTAAACATCAGGCAGAACTACAACTCATCTTAGACAGCCTGCTCAAAGACATGCATATCAGGCCAGAGCAATGCTTTCGATTAGTGGGTGTTGGTGTTTATGCACTTTCTCACAAAGAAGTACTTCCTCAACTCTCCTTGTGGGAAGATGAAATACCCAAATGAGCTATTTTTTAACCAAAAGAACAAAAATAATGCAATTTAGCATTCACAATATCCTTTTTTAGAGTAATCTAATGGCGCACTACATTTATCCATGTAAGCGCTGAGATGCTAAAACTCACCTTTACTTTTAGCATAACGTCCTGTGATTGGTGTGACGATCAAATCCAAAGATTACAGGGCATCTCTGATGCTCATCACGACATACTGCTTTTACATCGTGTAGCATTTTAGCCTTATCAAAATAACAATAACTATCTATAATTAATTTTCATACCCCATTCCAACTCAGACTAAACACTTCTTTTTATTTTTACACCACACTTTTCAAATCATAACCATATACTATCAAAGTCAGTACCACTCTCTTCTGAGTGATTGTAGAACTCCAAAAACCTTAATACTATAAATAACGGGATTGCGAGCGAGTGATCATCTGCCGCACTTGACTTTGTGATAGGCTATCGAGGTATATATCATGATCTTTAATTCTACGCGCACAGGGCTCTCACATGGCTGTTCAACGTTTGCATGTCTCAAATCGCTTTTCTGAAGTAGCAATTGCTGGAAACCTCATTCATTTAGCAGGACAATTAGCTTCTGACTTTGATTTAGATATTAAAGGACAAACTCAACAGACTTTCGACATGATCGACCAATTTCTTGCCGATGCAGGCACAGACAAAAGCCATATTTTATCTGTGACAATTTATTTAAAAGATATTGAACAAGATTATGCTGCGTTTAATGAAGTATGGGATGCATGGGTTGCCGATATTGATGCATTACCTCGTACTTGTGTTGAAGCAAAACTCTATGATCCACGTGTTTTGGTCGAGTTAACAGTTGTTGCGGTTAAACCTGAATAAATAAATTATTCATCATAAAAGACATGGATCGCATGTTTTTTATGATGAACTTCAAAGCTCAACTAGCCAAGCACACGTAATTTTCGTGTTTGTGCATCATTATAATAGTCGTACTTTTTTGAGGTTTTCTTATCTTTGTTTGAACGTGTTGGGAGATAGACATCTCCATAAAAATCTTCACGTAACTGATGATATTCAGGTACTTCTTCATAACGGATGACTTTATAGCCCGCCATATCGAGTATCGCATCCTGAAATTGGGACTTTTGTGGGCGTTTCAAGGAAAGTGGGTCATCTAAAGCCACGACAGCAACCACTTGCTGCATCGCATCTACCACCACAAAATCGGCCACCAAGTTACGATATTTACTTCGTGTACGTGAAAATTTAGTTGTCAATAAAGCATCATAAGACACATGTGCAAGTATCGTATGATGAGGTAAAATTTCTTTCAATCGTGTATAGGTTAATTGTTCATTTACATTGAAAATAGCGCGCTGCCTTAATGCACTATCCTGTTGTTTTGTTTTTGGAATTAAACCCTTACTCGCCAAAATCATGGACAGTAGTAGTATCACACTACCAATTACTATATAAGTTGTCATATTCGTATCCTTCTCATATTTATTATAATTTCCGGTCTCACACCGATTTTTATGCGATCAGTATAGCGTGCTGATCATTTTCCCAAACCACGAAATAAAAAATTACAGCTAAATTTGACCAAATGGTTATAAAACTAAACAAATCTTTTCAATGTCATTTGATGTAACATTTATTGCAACTGCGCAAACAACGACATCATTTATTTAGCTAGTTCATACTGTAATAGACTCAATCCTTAGGGTGCAATACTATTTTAGTCTATGCCAAATTTTTCCCGACAAATGACAAAAATCCCTAGAGTAAAGTCTTTTAACTGCTTATAAAAATAATATCGCATAAAAAAGGATGCCAAGGCACCCTTCTTAGTTTCAGTTCCGATTAAGCACGCGACTTAGACTTCGGTTTTGATTTTGAATGTCCAAATGGCTTCTTGGCATCACCTGTTTCACGCGGTGGTAAACCTGTATGTTGCGTCAAAATCTGACCACGCTCAGGACGCTTCTTGGTATTTGACGGACGAGATTGATTTTTCGCTTGTTGGTTACGATTCTCACCATTACGCTTTTGCGAATCACCATCCACGGTTGAGTTCTTTTTACGCGCAGATTGATACTGCCCCTCTGTCCCTTGCGGTTGATAGGTTGGAATCAAATGCTGTTTCGAGTTACCAATCAAGTCTTGGCGGCCCATCTCTTTTAAAGCATCACGCAGCAAAGGCCAGTTGTTTGGATCATGATAACGCAAGAATGCTTTGTGCAAACGACGACGCTTCTCACCTTTCACAATATCTACATCTTCAGTATATCGCGCCACTTTGGCTAATGGGTTCTTACCCGTGTGATACATGGTGGTCGCTGTTGCCATTGGCGATGGATAGAAAGTCTGTACTTGATCGGCACGGAAACCATTTTTCTTCAGCCAAATCGCCAAATTCATCATGTCATATTCAGTCGTACCCGGATGTGCAGCAATAAAGTACGGAATGAGATACTGCTCTTTACCCGCTTCCTTACTGAAACGATCAAACATTTGTTTAAAACGATCATAGGTGCCAATGCCCGGTTTCATCATCTTCGACAATGGACCCTTTTCGGTATGTTCCGGGGCAATTTTTAAATAACCACCGACATGATGCTGTACCAATTCTTTGACATATTCAGGGTTGAGTACCGCCAAGTCATAACGTAAACCTGAGCCAATCAGGATCTTCTTGATGCCTTTAATGGCGCGTGCTTTACGATATAACTGCGTTAAAGGTGCATGATCGGTATGTAAGTTTTGACACACCCCTGGATAAACACAGGATGGTTTACGACAATTCTTTTCAATTTCAGGGTCTTTACAGTGCAAACGATACATGTTTGCTGTAGGTCCACCCAAGTCAGAAATGATGCCAGTAAAACCTGGTGCGGTATCACGAATCTTTTCCACTTCACGCAAAATTGATTCTTCTGAACGGTTTTGAATAATACGCCCTTCATGTTCTGTAATCGAACAGAAGGTACAGCCACCAAAACAGCCACGCATGATGTTCACAGAGAACTTAATCATATCAAATGCAGGGAAACGCGCATCCCCATACACAGGATGGGGTAGACGTGCATACGGTAAATCAAACACATAGTCCATTTCTTCCGTGGTTAACGGAATCGGTGGCGCATTTAACCAAACATCACGCTCACCATGCTTTTGTACCAAAGCACGTGCATTTCCTGGATTGGTTTCAAGATGTAAAATACGGTTGGCATGTGCATATAAAACTGGATCATCTGCCACTGCTTCAAATGCAGGCAAACGAATCACAGCCAGTTCACGTGGCGGTAATTTATGTTTAATTGCCTTTGAAGACGGCTGTAATTGCACAATTTGTGTATCAGGATCAAGTTGATCCCCTTCACGAACAATTTGATTTGTCACAATTTCTTTTTGGAAATTTTGGTATTGGGTTAAAGAATTACCCTTATCTTTTTCAATTTCACAGCCATCTAAATCTTCAGTCATCACATAAGGATTGATAATCGGATCAACGCGACCAACAGTATCTACATCATTTGATGCAATTTCCACAAACTTGGCTTTAGATGGGCGGTTTAACTTATTCACAATAAATGCCGTGCCACGAACATCGGTAATTTCGTGAATTTTTTCGCCTTTGGCTAAACGATGCATCACCTCAGTAATCGAACGCTCGCCATTACCATACATCAAGAGATCGGCTTTTGAGTCCATCAACACTGAACGACGAACTTTGTCTGACCAATAGTCATAATGTGCAATACGACGTAAAGACGCTTCAATTCCACCTAGCAATACAGGCACATCTGGAAATGCTTCACGCACACGCTGGCAATACACGGTTGCTGCACGGTCTGGACGTTTATTGGGTAAGTTATCTGGCGAATAGGCATCATCAGAACGAATTTTACGATCAGCCGTATAACGGTTGATCATCGAATCCATATTCCCAGCAGTCACCCCCCAAGCAATATTGGGCTTACCTAAAACACGAAAAGCTTCAACATTAGTCCAATCTGGTTGCGCAATAATGCCGACACGGAAACCTTGTGCCTCTAACGTACGACCAATAATGCCCGAACAAAATGATGGATGATCAATATAAGCATCACCGCAGACCAAAATAAAGTCGCAACTATCCCAACCGAGTTGATCCATTTCCTCGCGCGACATCGGCAAAAATGGCGCAGGTTCAAAGCATGACGCCCAATATTTGTCGTAATCAAACAACGCTGTAGGCGCGGTCTGCATAGTATAAGCAGTAGACATGGCTAGCAATTCTCGGCTGGCAGATGAAAGATCTCAAATAGAGATCAAAGATGAAAGCCGATCATTTTACCATGAATTATATTCACCTTGCTTGATTATAATTTATACAACCTGGCTTAATTCATAATCAACTTATTAGAAGAATTCTCTGTACACGACAAATTTCACAGAACCCTTATCCTATCAGGATTCTGCCTTCTTAAAATTGCCAAAATTTCCTTAAACTCTTCTTTTTTCCCAAAACCAATTAAACGCTGAATCGCCATTTGAACATAGTCTAAACCATAGCGAAATAAACTCATTGAGAGTCGTCCATGCTTCTTTATTTTTATCGCTTTTTTTTGATCATGTTGCCATTCACCTGTTAAATAGCACCAACAGAAACCGATAGCTAGCACTGCTATCAATTTCTTGACTCGTCCAGGGTCTGTTAAACGAGTATTTTCAAGATTGAATCCACGTCCTTTGAGACAACTAAATAAGGTTTCGATTTCCCAGCGTAATGCATAATCACGAATAGCAGAAGCATTAAACATAGGAGAAACAACAAGTAAAAGTTCCCCATCTTCTAATCGTAGCGCACTAATATACAGTTTCACTCGACCAACCCAAATACGTCGTTTACGACATTCAGTTTGACCAACTTGAAGATGACGAAATAAATCACTAATTTTATGATTCCTGGCTAAGTGATTGGTCACAATAAAGTTTTTTTAACACGTATACAGAAGTTGATGTCATTTTCAATTAACCATGTAAACCATTTCTCACCGATAAATTCTCTGTCTGCGAACACATTCACAATACGGTCTTTACCAAAAATAGAGATAAAGCGTTGAATCAAAGCAATACGCTCTTTTGTATCTGAATTTCCACGTTTATTGAGCAATGTCCAAACAATAGGTATCGCTATTCCACGATAGACGATGGCTAACATCAAGATATTGATATCTCGTTTTCCCCATTTCCAATTGGTTCTATCTAAAGTCAGTTGCACTTTGTCGAATGAAAACATATTGAAAATCAACTGAGAAATTTGACGATAATCAAAATACTGACCTGCAAAGAAGCGTTGTATACGTCGATAAAATGATTGTGGTAAGCACTTGATGGGTAAGGCTTTAGATGCAGAAGAAAGATTACAGGTCTGTTTTACAATTAATGCAATCATAATCAGTGTAAAACATTTTACATGTGACTTGTTCCACTTTAGATATTTGTTTAAGATGAGATGTAACTCATTGAAATGTGTCATCATATTCGTCGTCAGAAAACAAGTATTATGCCATTATTTCAATGAGTTATCTATTTTTGTCGTGTACAGAGAGAAGAATTATTCCAAGCAAACCTATCTCTTTTATGAAAACCACAATAAAAAAGATAAAATGCTTAATAAATGAAATATATAGATTAACCCGAATCATGGATAAGAAATAGGCTTGAAAAAGAAGAGGACTAGAGCTATCAGTTGAGTTACCACACCAAACTCACAACTCTAGTCCTTATGTTCGATAGTACAGAATTATTTTGTGTAATTGATGATTTCTTCTTAAAATTTGAAGCCACTTACTGGAAATTTCTTAAAGAATGTCACCATTGTCTAAGAATTCGAACCGCTCAACTGAATATTTCAGAAATCATCTTCATTGCGATTTGGTATAAATGTTCTCATTTTAATAACTTCAAAGCATTTTTCTCATCGTTGAAACAAGACAAAAGCCATTTATTTAAAAGTTTACCCTGTTATCAGCGCATGATTCATTTAGTGAATACACATCAACTCGCTTTACATGCCTTGCATTTCGCTGTGATGAAAGATGATCAAAGTTCGTATTTATGGATTGATTCAACTACTTTGCCAGTCTGTAAAAATCAGCGTATTCAGCGACATAAATCCATATCATCAATTGCAACGCGTGGTAAAAGCTCAATGGGATGGTTCTTTGGTTGTAAGCTACATTTACTGATGAATCAATCAGGTGAGATTGCGAACTCAGTTTTATCTAATGGACATACAGCGGATATCAAAATGGTTAAACAGTTGGTAGAAGGATTAAAAGCAAAGCTTTATGCTGATCGTGGCTATATTAGTCATGAACTGAAAGCTAGGCTTAAAGAACAAGATATTGATTTAATTACATATCATCGTAAAAACATGCAGGCAGTTCAATTGTCAAAAGAAGATGAATATTATCTAAAGCAGCGCAACAAAATAGAAACGTTATTTAGTTTGCTCAAAGGGAAATATAATTTGGTAACAAGTAACGCGAGAAGTGTTGAAGGCTATTTAGCTGGTATTTATGCCTCTTTATGTGCTTACCAATTATGTCATCAAAACAAGCCAATCATTCGGGTTGTGGAATCATTGACTTAAACAGGATTCGGGTAGATTAAGAAAGCCGTTCTAAACTTTCAGACTGAGCAGAATGCAGACAAAGATATGGAATCACATGATCATGCATGAATATAAATTTTTTATACTATATGGTTTCTGATCTCTTCTTCTTTCCTCTATATTTCGCTAACCGCATAATAAAAAAAGCCCCCTAACAATTAAGTTAGGGGGCTTTTGAATAATGAGCTGGCGATGACTTACTCTCACATGGCAAACGCCACACTACCATCAGCGCTAAGAGGTTTCACTTCTGAGTTCGGGAAGGGATCAGGTGGTTCACTCTTGCTATTGTCGCCAGCACAACTGTTTATGACTATTCGTTTGGTCTTATTTACACATTGTGTATGCCTAACTTTCATCAAATGAGTTATTAACAGAACATCTGAGTTAATTTAATTTGCACATTGTACTTAGCTTTATAACTAAATCAAGGTATTTGCAGTGATTTGAACCACAACACCAACTGTTTGGGTGTTGTATAGTCAAGCCTCACGAGCAATTAGTATTGGTCAGCTTCACATATCACTATGCTTCCACATCCAACCTATCAACGTCGTAGTCTTCAACGGCTCTTTAGAGGACATAAAGTCCTAGGGAAATCTTATCTTGAGGTAGGCTTCCCGCTTAGATGCTTTCAGCGGTTATCCCTTCCGAACATAGCTACCCGGCGATGCGACTGGCGTCACAACCGGTACACCAGAGGTTCGTCCACTCTGGTCCTCTCGTACTAGGAGCAGATCCTCTCAAATTTCCAACGCCCACGGTAGATAGGGACCGAACTGTCTCACGACGTTCTAAACCCAGCTCGCGTACCTCTTTAAATGGCGAACAGCCATACCCTTGGGACCTGCTTCAGCCCCAGGATGAGATGAGCCGACATCGAGGTGCCAAACACCGCCGTCGATATGAACTCTTGGGCGGTATCAGCCTGTTATCCCCAGAGTACCTTTTATCCGTTGAGCGATGGCCCTTCCATACAGAACCACCGGATCACTAAGACCTACTTTCGTACCTGCTCGACTTGTGGGTCTCGCAGTTAAGCGCGCTTTTGCCTTTATACTCTACGCGTGATTTCCGACCACGCTGAGCGCACCTTCGTACTCCTCCGTTACTCTTTAGGAGGAGACCGCCCCAGTCAAACTACCCACCAGACATGGTCCTCGTCCCGGATTACGGGACAGAGTTAGAACCTCAATATTACCAGGGTGGTATTTCAAGATTGGCTCCACCGAAACTAGCGTCTCGGTTTCAAAGCCTCCCACCTATCCTACACAAGTAAGATCAAAGTTCAATGTCAAGCTGCAGTAAAGGTTCACGGGGTCTTTCCGTCTAGCCGCGGGTACACCGCATCTTCACGGCGAATTCGATTTCACTGAGCCTCTGCTGGAGACAGCGCCCCCATCATTATGCCATTCGTGCAGGTCGGAACTTACCCGACAAGGAATTTCGCTACCTTAGGACCGTTATAGTTACGGCCGCCGTTTACTGGGGCTTCGATCAAGAGCTTCGCTTACGCTAACCCCATCAATTAACCTTCCAGCACCGGGCAGGCATCACACCCTATACGTCCACTTTCGTGTTTGCAGAGTGCTATGTTTTTAATAAACAGTTGCAGGGGCCTGGTTTCTGTGGCTGCCAATAGCTCAAGGAGTAAATCCTATCACCGTCGGCAGCGTACCTTCTCCCGAAGTTACGGTACCATTTTGCCTAGTTCCTTCAGCAGAGTTCTCTCAAGCGCTTTGGTCTACTCGACCTGACCACCTGTGTCGGTTTCGGGTACGATTCCTATGTAACTGAAGCTTAGAGACTTTTCCTGGAAGCATGGTATCAGCCACTTCACTGTACAAGTACAGCTTGCTATCAGTTCTCAGCATAGAGTACCCCGGATTTGCCTAAGATACATGCCTACAACCTTCCACCTGGACAACCAACGCCAGGCTGACTTAACCTTCTCCGTCCTCTCATCGCATTACATAGAAGTATTGGAATATTAACCAATTTCCCATCGACTACGCCTCTCGGCCTCGCCTTAGGGGTCGACTCACCCAGCCCCGATTAACGTTGGACTGGAACCCTTGGTCTTTCAGCGAACGGGTTTTTCACCCGTTTTGTCGTTACTCACGTCAGCATTCGCACTTCTGATACCTCCAGCATACTTCTCAATACACCTTCATCGGCTTACAGAACGCTCCCCTACCACTTGCAATAAATTGCAAATCCGCAGCTTCGGCATATAGTTTTAGCCCCGTTACATCTTCCGCGCAGGCCGACTCGACTAGTGAGCTATTACGCTTTCTTTAAAGGGTGGCTGCTTCTAAGCCAACCTCCTAGCTGTCTATGCCTTCCCACATCGTTTCCCACTTAACTATAATTTTGGGGCCTTAGCTGGCGGTCTGGATTGTTTTCCTCTTGACTACGGACGTTAGCACCCGCAGTCTGTCTCCCGGATAGTACTCATTGGTATTCGGAGTTTGCATCGGTTTGGTAAGTCGGGATGACCCCCTAGCCGAAACAGTGCTCTACCCCCAATGGTATTCGTCCGAGGCGCTACCTAAATAGCTTTCGGGGAGAACCAGCTATCACCGAGTTTGATTAGCCTTTCACCCCTATCCACAAGTCATCCCCTGGCTTTTCAACGACAGTGGGTTCGGTCCTCCAGTTAGTGTTACCCAACCTTCAACCTGCTCATGGATAGATCACCCGGTTTCGGGTCTACACCCAGCAACT
The DNA here is from genome assembly GCF_055632855.1 of Acinetobacter sp. SW-226. Classification (NCBI taxonomy): domain Bacteria; kingdom Pseudomonadati; phylum Pseudomonadota; class Gammaproteobacteria; order Moraxellales; family Moraxellaceae; genus Acinetobacter; species Acinetobacter sp. SW-226. The sequence continues at coordinate 3,529,366 of NZ_CM145752.1, forward strand.
AAACGCCCTATTAAGACTCGATTTCTCTACGGCTCCCCTATGCGGTTAACCTCGCTACTGAATGTAAGTCGCTGACCCATTATACAAAAGGTACGCAGTCACCGAACATGTCGGCTCCCACTGCTTGTATGCATGCGGTTTCAGGATCTATTTCACTCCCCTCACAGGGGTTCTTTTCGCCTTTCCCTCACGGTACTGGTTCACTATCGGTCAGTCAGGAGTATTTAGCCTTGGAGGATGGTCCCCCCATATTCAGACAAGGTTTCACGTGCCCCGCCCTACTCGACATCATCATATAAGCCCTTTCGTGTACAGGACTATCACCCACTATGGTTGCACTTCCCAGAGCATTCCACTAAAACTTATATGACTTAATGGGCTTTTCCCCGTTCGCTCGCCGCTACTGAGGGAATCTCAATTGATTTCTTTTCCTAAGGGTACTGAGATGTTTCACTTCCCCTCGTTCGCCTCGTATGACTATGTATTCATCATACGATACCTGCCTTATGACAGGTGGGTTTCCCCATTCAGAAATCTCCGGATCACAGGATATTTGCCGCCTCCCCGGAGCTTATCGCAGGCTATTACGTCTTTCTTCGCCTCTGACTGCCAAGGCATCCACCACATGCACTTAATTACTTGACTATACAACCCCAAACAGTCGCTAATCCCTACAAGTAGGATATTGCGTCGCGAACTTAATCGCTACAGTTGGAGCCTTGTAGATTTAACTACGTACAGCTTCAATTCAATTCACATACCAAAACGCTTGATTCAGTTAATTTCGCTAGTAACTCATTTCTTCAATCTTCACCATCCAGTAATAAATCACTGTTAATGTCGATCTTAAAAACGAGTATGAACAAATTATTTCAACTCAAATATATTCTGTTAATGATTTTTCCAGCCTTCGTCAGGTCAGGAAACTGCGATAAATCACAGAAGTTAATAAGCTTTAACTTACTAATTTCTATAATCTATGGTGGAGACTAGGAGAGTCGAACTCCTGACCTCCTGCGTGCAAAGCAGGCGCTCTACCAACTAAGCTAAGTCCCCAGCTTATCAATAAGTCAATGTCTCTGTTTTTCTGTATTCAGCATTTAACAATGCTTGTTAGTCAGATTTGGTGGGTCTGACAAGACTTGAACTTGTGACCCCACGCTTATCAAGCGTGTGCTCTAACCAACTGAGCTACAGACCCTCAGATACATCGTCATGAAGAACAACTTGTTGTGGATTCTTACCAATCGTCAATCTTTCGTTAAGGAGGTGATCCAGCCGCAGGTTCCCCTACGGCTACCTTGTTACGACTTCACCCCAGTCATCGGCCACACCGTGGTAAGCGTCCTCCTTGCGGTTAGACTACCTACTTCTGGTGCAACAAACTCCCATGGTGTGACGGGCGGTGTGTACAAGGCCCGGGAACGTATTCACCGCGGCATTCTGATCCGCGATTACTAGCGATTCCGACTTCATGGAGTCGAGTTGCAGACTCCAATCCGGACTACGATCGGCTTTTTGAGATTAGCATCCTATCGCTAGGTAGCAACCCTTTGTACCGACCATTGTAGCACGTGTGTAGCCCTGGTCGTAAGGGCCATGATGACTTGACGTCGTCCCCGCCTTCCTCCAGTTTGTCACTGGCAGTATCCTTAAAGTTCCCACCCGAAGTGCTGGCAAATAAGGAAAAGGGTTGCGCTCGTTGCGGGACTTAACCCAACATCTCACGACACGAGCTGACGACAGCCATGCAGCACCTGTATGTAAGTTCCCGAAGGCACCAATCCATCTCTGGAAAGTTCTTACTATGTCAAGACCAGGTAAGGTTCTTCGCGTTGCATCGAATTAAACCACATGCTCCACCGCTTGTGCGGGCCCCCGTCAATTCATTTGAGTTTTAGTCTTGCGACCGTACTCCCCAGGCGGTCTACTTATCGCGTTAGCTGCGCCACTAAAGCCTCAAAGGCCCCAACGGCTAGTAGACATCGTTTACGGCATGGACTACCAGGGTATCTAATCCTGTTTGCTCCCCATGCTTTCGTACCTCAGCGTCAGTATTAGGCCAGATGGCTGCCTTCGCCATCGGTATTCCTCCAGATCTCTACGCATTTCACCGCTACACCTGGAATTCTACCATCCTCTCCCATACTCTAGCTTCCCAGTATCGAATGCAATTCCCAAGTTAAGCTCGGGGATTTCACATCCGACTTAAAAAGCCGCCTACGCACGCTTTACGCCCAGTAAATCCGATTAACGCTCGCACCCTCTGTATTACCGCGGCTGCTGGCACAGAGTTAGCCGGTGCTTATTCTGCGAGTAACGTCCACTATCCAAGAGTATTAATCTCGGTAGCCTCCTCCTCGCTTAAAGTGCTTTACAACCAAAAGGCCTTCTTCACACACGCGGCATGGCTGGATCAGGGTTCCCCCCATTGTCCAATATTCCCCACTGCTGCCTCCCGTAGGAGTCTGGGCCGTGTCTCAGTCCCAGTGTGGCGGATCATCCTCTCAGACCCGCTACAGATCGTCGCCTTGGTAGGCCTTTACCCCACCAACTAGCTAATCCGACTTAGGCTCATCTATTAGCGCAAGGTCCGAAGATCCCCTGCTTTCCCCCTTAGGGCGTATGCGGTATTAGCATCCCTTTCGAAATGTTGTCCCCCACTAATAGGCAGATTCCTAAGCATTACTCACCCGTCCGCCGCTAGGTTAGGTAGCAAGCTACCTCCCCCCGCTCGACTTGCATGTGTTAAGCCTGCCGCCAGCGTTCAATCTGAGCCATGATCAAACTCTTCAGTTAAAATCATTTAGTGACTTAAGGTCACAATTCTGGCTCATCAATTTTCTGACTAAAAATTCGCTCAAATAAACTTCGAGTAATTTCTACCATCAATCAATGAAATATTTTCGATCGATCAATCAGTAAAAATCCACACAAGTTGTTCTTCATAATCTCTTAATGATCTTCTCAATGGTTCGTCACCATCAAGCTAGGTCGGCTATATTACTCTCAATCTCTTAAAAGTCAACTGGTAATTTAAATTATTTTAAACTCTCTTTCTAAAACCCAACTCAATCACTTTCAACTAAGTTACTGTTTTATCAGAAGTTTTAATCTTAATCACCGCCGATGGATGTGCATTCTACAGCATTTCTATCCCCTTGCAACACTTATTCTGAATAAATATTTTCACATGTTTACTTTTCAAACTCGCATGAATTTAAGTTGTTGTTATTTATATAAAATATATTTTATAAATTTTAACTCATTTTCATAACCACTTAAATTCAACCCGTGCGGTATACATTTTTTACACCCTAACATATTGTTTATATTATATATTTTAAAAATAAACTCAATTACTATCTTTAAACTGCTGTTTCCTTAGCCACTTTCTGTTGAATCTTTATTCAGCATGCTGTTTTATCAAACATTTTTTAACTTACAAAGCAAAACAGCCCATCTATTTCTAGACAGGCTGTTGCGATGATTACTCTATATTTTTAGAACTTCATACTGATACGTGCCCAATAATTACGCCCAATATTATTGAATTGTTCTGTTGCAGCATAACCAAAACCTGAACTTCCAAGTTTATTCAAATGCTCGGCATAGTTTTTATTCAGCACATTATCTATTCCGACTGAAAGGTCTAGATCTTTTTGGATATTATAAGTCCCATTTAAAGACAGCGTTCCAAAACCTTTACTGTCTTCTAAATCATATCCAATGATATTGCCTTCTCGGTAGCTAGTACGATCTTGTGCTGCAACCACACGCCATAATAAACCAAGGTTATATTTTTCTTGCACATAGCGTAGATTGAAACGTCCTTCTAATGGTGCAATTTGCGGTAAAGCGGTGTGATCCGTTGTATTTTCACCCCATGCATACATGGCACTGATGTCCGCTTGAATTTGATCCGTCAACTGGTAAGCCACACCTGCTTCAGCACCTGCAATGGTTGCATCGACATTTCGGCTTTTGGCTTCTAACTTGCCCATTGAACCTGTCGGGGTATACACCACTAATATATAGTCTTGAATCAAACCTGCGTAAACAGAAGCCCATGATTTAAATGCACCCTGTTCATATTGATAGCCTGCATCAAACTGCGCGGTTTTTTCATTCTCTAAATCGGCAAAGGTCGTACCTGCACTTTGATGATATTTGGTACTAAACAATTCCCAATAATCAGGCACACGCTCTACATAACCTAAACCTGCGTAAGTTTTAAGATGTTCCGCAAGCTCACTTTCAATTCGAATAAAACCACTTGGCAAAGTTTCTTTACGCTCTGTATTAGTGGCTAAATTATCAATCTTCGCTTGATCGACACGTGCACCTGTTACCAGTTTATGCTGATCATTGAATGCATAACTCAGCTCGCCAAAAGCCCCATAAGACTCAAATTCCATATTGGTTTTAAAGGGAGAGTTCATACTCGGCATAGCGTACATAATCATATTGCCACCATGCTTATTAAGCTGTGAGTCTATTCCTGTCATCAGGCTGACTTTGTCCCATTCAGAAGTCATTGCAGCACGTGCATTCAACGTACGACGTGTCACCTCCATCTCCATCTTATTTGGCACAGTCATACTCATGCCATTCATCGTCATAGTCGTTGTTGGTGGCGTTCTTAAACGAAAATTATCCATAACATGGTCGTTATAGCTATAGTCAACTTGTGCTTCGACCTTCTTAATCACTTCGCTGACATTTTTCTTTTGCAGATGCAAACCTAAACTTTCACGGGCAAATTTAGAGCCATCCATGCTACGTCCAGCATAAACAGCCTCACCATCACTTTTACCACCTTTTAGCTCTATCCATGTGTCTTCATTCGGAGTCCAGCCTAATGCAAGGTCTGCATTCCATTTTTCCCAATCTGATGGAACCGTATCGCCCGCTCCATCTTGATAACTGCCTGCAATCGAACGGTTAGCATTTAAACGTGCATATTTCTTTTCATCACCAACAGCAGCTTCAACATTTTGATCTAAACGACCATAAGAGCCAAGCATGACACTGGCTTGTCCACGATAAGGTTTCGCCGAAGTGAGCTGTTCAGGTTCACGTTCAAAAATAACGGTTGCGGCTGAACCAGTATGCGCATACTGAACAGTTTGCGGCCCTTTTACGACCGTGATTTTGTCGTAGCTTTCAGGAGAAACATACGACGCTGGATTATCCATACGGCTTGGGCATGCGCCTAGGTTTTCCGTACCATCGGTGAGGATTTTAATACGGGAACCAAACATACCACGGAAGGTGACATCGCCATTCGCACCGCCATTTTTGATCTGGTTAAAACCGACAATACTTTGTAGGTAGGCTGCACCGTCAACTGCAGGAATTGGCTGCGTGGGTTGCTTCGGATCGGCATGTACAATGAGACCATTGGCATCATTGCCCTGCTGAGCCGTCACCACAATCGGCGCTAAAATATGCGCACTGTCTGTCTCTGTGGCAAATACGACACTTGAAAAACAAGCAAGAGAAATCGCAGCCGCAAGAGGCTGTAAAAAGAATGTAGGCTGAGCCATTTTTATTCTCACTAAATCTATAAATACAACTAGGCTAGAGTCCGTTAAGACCCGAAAAATAAATGTCTAGGTTTATACAAACAGTGGCGGTGCTCGCCCTTGAGGCAATAAGAAAAGTTGTTGCAGCGCAAACCAAACATGCACAAAGGCTTTTTGAAATGCAACTAAACGGACTTGAATACGATCGAGTACCGATTTCAACTCTAAATCGGGCGGTAAGACTAAATTACCGTACACCGTACAGTATTGGCATTGATGACTGGCATCATGATGATTGTGTTCAGCATGTTGTGAACTGAGTTCATGCTGAGTCTGCATATCATGATGATGCGTGGAATGCTTTTCAGCATGAGAACTGAGATGTTCAACTGGCTTGAGTAAAAGCGCACGCGTAATGGTTTCACAGACCGGCGCAATTTGATATTGCGTCGGAAGCAAAGGCTGTAAAAAAACAGCAATCTGTAAAAACACGGCTACACAAGACAGTAGCAACGCAGCTCTAAAGAACAATCCATTCCACCTAAGTTGAGGACGTGCGAAGTATATAACAAAGCCCAATCAAAATTGGGCTTTGTTTATGAAATTTAGGAAAAATTAACGTTTTACGGCTACTTTGTCTTTTTGACGTTGACGCGTGATTTTTTCCACTTTTTCCCGTGCACGTTGACGCTTCAGCGGCGACAGATAATCGACAAACAATTTGCCATTTAAGTGATCCATTTCATGTTGAATGCAAACAGCGAGAAGTCCGTCAGCTTCGACCTCAAATGCTTGACCTTCAAGGTTAATTGCTTCGATCTTTACACGTGACGGACGCGCAACTTTATCGTATATTTGAGGAACTGATAGACAGCCTTCTTCATAGGGCTGTGTTTCTTCGGTCAATGGGGTGACTTTGGGGTTAATGAATACCAAAGGTTGGTCTTTATGTTCAGACAAGTCCATGACAATTAACTGAATATGACGATCAACTTGTGTCGCGGCAAGTCCAATGCCTGGCGCTTCATACATGGTTTCAAACATATCTGTAGCCAGCTGACGAATTTCATCAGTAACTTCTTCGACGGGTTCTGCAATGGTACGAAGACGGGGATCAGGAAAACTTAAAATAGGTAATAAGGCCATACTGCGTCCTCAATTATGCCATTGATCAAAAAACCAAATGAAGGGAATGCTTGATCAAAAAAATGTGTGTAATATCGTTATTATAACGCAACTACATACATAATTTTAGGAATTATGATAATGAAAAAGGTTTTTATGGGCATGCCATCTTTTAGTGCCTTGGGGTTTAAGCAACACATACTAGCTCTTGCCATTTGTGTAAGCGTTGGAGCAAGCGTTATTTCTACAGCACATGCAGCACCTGCTCGAAATACCAATCCACCTGCTCTAAAAGCCAATGCACCGAATGTTTATGTGGTGAAAAAAGGCGATACCTTGTGGGATATTTCTAAACGTTTTCTCAATAATCCTGTTCGCTGGCCTGAAATTTGGGCAAGTAATAAACATGTTAAAAACCCGCATTGGATTTTCCCAGGTGACCGCTTGCTGATGTGTACCTATGAAGGTCGCCCAATCATTGGCAAAGACGAAGGCGATGGCTGTGAAGGGATTATTCGTCGTTATGCAGGTGGCACCAAACTTCAACCACAAGCTCGCGTTGAATCATTAAACAATGCAATTCCAGTGATTCCACTTGAATATATTAAGAACTGGCTAGAACACAGTACTATTCTGCCTGAAGAATCATTAAAAGATACACCATATATTGTCGGTGCTGCAGATCAACGAGTCATTGCAGGTAAAGGCCAAACTGTTTATGCACGTGGTCAAGGCATTCAAGTCGGTCAGCGCTACGCGATTTACCGTGAAGGCGAACCGTATATTGTGACGGATGCAGAAGGTAAAAAACAAAATCTAGGTTTAGAGTTGACTCAGGTTGGTTCAGCCATTGCCATCCGTGGTGAAAATGACATGTCAACTTTAGAAATTACAGACTCATATAATTCTGAAGTCCGTCGTGGTTATCGTGTCCTACCTGAATATGATGCCATGCTTCCAACCTTGTTCTACCCAACACATGCACAAGATGTGACTGGTGGCGGTCAAGTGATTCGTGTTCAAGGTTCGATTGGTTTGGCAGCGAAGCATTCAGTTGTAACCATTGACCGTGGCACAATGGATGGCGTTCAATCAGGCTATGTGTTCGCGGTCAGCCAAAAGGGTCAAGAAATTCGTGATCCGAAGACCAATGAAAAACTCACTCTTCCAACTGAGCGTATTGGCAACATCATGGTATTCAAAACCTTTGACCGCGTTAGTTATGCTTATGTACTCGACAGCGAGTTACCAATGAACTTGGGCGCTCATATTTATCCATCGGTTGTGGATGAATAATCCGTTGCTTTAAGGTACATATATGCTGAACTCATTATCACATGAACAGATTGCAACAATCACCCTGTGGTATTTAGTTCAGCATTCTTTATCGAGCTTTCAAAAATTACAATTTCATTTTGGCTCAAGCAGTGAAGCCGTTGCTCCAGCTCATCTCAATACTTGGTCCAAACTCGGTTTGCACAAAAGCCACCTGCAACGTGTAGCAGAGCTACAAACGCCTGCTGGACAAAACAGATTGCAAAGTGTACTGCATAACATTCAAACCAGTTGTGATTTTATCTTGCTAGAAACCGAAAGCAATTACCCCTCTCAACTACTCCCTTATGCAGATCGGCCGCCAGTCTTGTTTGGTCAGGGTAATCTACAAAACTTAATGCAAGCTCAAGTTGCTATCGTCGGTAGTCGTAAGCCGAGCCCCCAAGGTAAGCAAATCGCGTATGACTTTGCTTATTACTTGGCAGAAAAAGGCTTTTACATTACCAGTGGCTTAGCTGAGGGCATTGATGCTGCGGCGCATCAGGGTGGATTAAAACATCAACGTACAATTGCGGTGATAGGTACAGGCTTAGATCTCACTTACCCCTCCCAACATCAAACGCTCCGCAGACAAATATTGGAAAATAATGGCTGCATTATTACAGAGTTTCTGCCCAGCACCCCACCTTTACAGCGTAATTTTCCACGGCGGAATCGTATCGTCAGTGCACTGAGTCTAGGGGTTGTGATTGCAGAAGCAGCCTTAAAAAGTGGCTCTATAGGAACCGCACAAAGAGCCGCAGAGCAAGGGAAAACCATTTTTGCCATTCCGGGGCATATTTACAGTGAACACCATCAAGGCTGCCATCAATTGATTCGTGAAGGAGCTATTTTGGTTGATCACCCTGAACAGGTCATTGAAGATTTAGCACTCCCTACCCAGTGGCATAGCCAATCTCAAGCAAATGGACTGCATGAAAATGTAGGTCTTGAAATTCCCCCCGATTTACTTGAGCTCTATAATCAACTGGATTGGGTTGGACAGAATATGGATCAGCTCAATTTTAAACTTGGGGTGGATATTGCCACACTCACCAGTCAATTGATGGAACTGGAAATTTTGGGACTTGCACAACAACAGGCTGGAAATTATCTGCGTTGCCGTTCTCACCAATAAAGTTCACAATAGTCCCTCTTTCCCCAATAAAAGGTACCACGTGTAATGATTACCACCTCTGTGACTGAAGCGGCGCAATGTTTAAAACATGGTCAAGTTTTAGCATATCCAACAGAAGCAGTATGGGGTTTAGGCTGTGATCCTTATAACGAACAGGCATTTTTGGACATTCTACGGATTAAACAGCGTCCTATAGAAAAAGGCGTCATTTTACTGGCCGGGCAAATTTCTCAAGTTGAACCGCTTTTAGAACATCTAGATCCTACTATTCGCCAGCAAGTTATTGATAGCTGGAGTCATCGTAGTCCATCTGAACGTGCAACCACATGGCTCTTGCCTGCAAATGAACATATTCCGACATGGATTAAAGGCAATCATCCTAAAGTTGCGGTTCGCGTCACCACACATCCCATTTGCGTTGCCCTGTGCAATGCTTTTCAGGGCTTTATTGTTTCCACCAGCGCCAATCCTGCTGGACTCGATCCTGCACGCTCATTACAAGATGCAAGCCAATATTTTGCCCAACAGGTAAGTTATCTAAATGGTGACTTAGGGCTAAGCCAAGAACCAAGTCGCATACTTGATGCAGAAACCGGTGAAGTGGTTCGTGCCTAAAAATAGGCTTCTGGTCAGAACTTATAGGAAAAATAGACAAAAAAAAGCTCAGCCATATAGGGATGGCTGAGCATAAAAAAGGATGTGTAATCACATCCAGAGGGTCTGAAAACCGTTGAGCAAAAGCAAATGCACTGTTTAAAAGCATCATCGTTTCGCAGTGCGCGTATTATGTAGCAAAATGTAACTTCTAACAAATAGATTTTTTGTATTAATCATGCGTCTAAAAGCATGATTAATCTGAATAATTGAAAGATAATTAAAATTATCTGTCTATTTTTAATGATTTTTTAGGCATATTAAAGAACATTGTTAATCTAAAAATACTATTACAAACAAAAAAATGAATGAATTATTCTATTCAAAATACATCTGTTTGTACATTTTTCAACCTTTTAATCTAAATGACCCGTCAACGTAGAAACCTTTTGTAGCGTTTTTCGCTGTGCGAGTAAAATACCCAAGATGATCACTATACCACCAACAGTATGATAGACCGTCCACGCTTCTTTTAACCAGAAAAATGCAATTACTGCAGTAAAAACAGGCATCAAGTTCATAAAAATGCTGGTTCGGTTTGGCCCTAAACGCGTAATTGCAAGCATCCAAACCATCGGTGCCACCAATGAAGGAAAGATGCTGGCATATAAGACACTCGCTGCATTTTGACTATTGATTGAATCCAGTCCGAAATATGCAATAAATGGTAAATGATAAAGCAGCGCAAAAAAGATTTGGACATAAAGGCTCAACATGAGTGGAATCTGTAATTGCCATTTCTTTAAAAACACGCCATAAAAGGCATAGAAAAAGACAGCAACCACCATCAAGACATCACCAAAGTGTCCGCCAGACTGAACTAAGCCCGCCAGATTGCCCTGCCCAATGATATAGACCAAACCAGCAAAAGAGAGAATACTGCCAATAATCGCAAAGCGATTTGGAATATCTTTTAAAATCAACAATGAAACAAAAATGGTAAAGATCGGAATAAAGGCATTAATCAGCCCCATATTAGTCGCAGTGGTATAATGGGCAGCCGTATAAGCTAAGCCCTGATACAACACTAGACCAAATGCGCTCAATACCGCGAGTTGCCAAATATGTCCTCGGATCAATACCCATTTACGACATAAAGGAATGAGTGCAAAAGGAGTTAAAAGGATAAAAGCAAAGAACCAACGATAAAAGCTAATACTCACAGGTGAAATAAAATCTGCCACATAACGCGTGACCACAATATTGATTGACCAAATCAGTACAGCAATGATGGGTAAACTCAAAGCCCAATACATTCGTTGTTGTGTAGTACTCATGCCTAATCCAGTTCAACTTTTGTATGCAAAATTTAGATGAATGTTAAAGCATTTTTTCAGTTTATTCGAATATCATTTGGGTATTCAACATAATTGATACATTTATTTTTTAGATTTAAAATCAATAAAAAAACAAAGTATTAGCGTTAATCATAAGTGCAAAACAGATTACAGTCATCACTTTCTACGTGCCAACTCTACAAAAACACCATAGAACGCATTCGGCCATCTCTGCATCTTATTTATAGCGTATGAGAAACGCATTCTGAATAGATTTGTCATTGCACTGCGACTTTGGCAGATACCAAGCATATTTCCCGATAGAAGGATGTTCTTATGAAAAAGTTACTTTTAACCACAGTCTGTTTGGCCACGCTATCTTTGGCCGCATGTGAAAAAAAAGGAACTGAACCGGTCGTTGAACAAACAACGTCTGCATCTGAAACAACCTCCACCGAGGCAACCACCGTCGTTGCTAATCATAGCAATAATAACATTGCTGATATTCAAGCCGATTTATTGGCCGTAGAAACCTTATCAAATGCAAAAGCACAGGAAGCCACAGCATTCCAAAAAGAAGTTGCCGCAGTTGTCGAAAAGAAAGATTCGACACAACTTAAAGCAGTGCTTGAAAAAACAGAAACCTATGTCAAACAATTTAATGATGAGCTTGACGCTTTAACTTTAAAAAGTACTGAGGTGGATGCCTTACGTAAAAAAATGCAGGATGCCAATAACCTTGGCATTGTGCTGACTAAAGAGAGTATTGAAACAAAGCCAGATAGCACAAAAATTACCGAGCTTCAAAACAAAGCCATGGAACTACAGAAAACCATCATGGCTGATGTCACGGCTTTAGAAGCCAAAGTCAAAGCAGCTCATGCTCCTTAACCTTAAAGCAAAACATTAAAGCAAGCTTCGGCTTGCTTTTTGTTGTGATGAGACATCAAATTGACGTGACTTTGGCGAACGCTTACAACACAATAAAATAGACTTTATATAAGGACACTCAAATGAGCACTTCGATTTATAACATTCCAGTCAAAACCATTCAGGGTGAAAACATCAACCTAAACCAGTACCAAGGTAAAGTACTACTGGTGGTGAATGTTGCATCTAAATGTGGACTGACACCACAATACGAAGGTTTAGAAAAACTCTACCAAGACAAAAAATCTCAAGGTCTAGAAATTTTAGGCTTCCCTGCTAATGATTTCTTAGCACAAGAGCCTGGTTCAGATACTGAAATTCAAGAATTTTGCTCACTCAATTACCAAGTTGATTTTCCACTCTTCTCAAAAATCTCAGTTGCAGGCGATGACAAACATCCGCTATACCAAACTCTGACCCAAGCCATTCCTGAACGTATTGGAGAAGGTCCATGGTGGAAAGACTTAGTTGACTACGGTTTAACACCAAATGAACCACCTGAGGTACTGTGGAACTTTGAAAAATTCTTAATCAATAAGAATGGAGAAGTGGTTGCGCGCTTCGCACCCGATATTACAGCCAATGATCCTCGTATCGTCGATGCAATCAATGCTGAACTATTAAAGTAAAAACAGCTCCTATGCTCAGAAAGTGAGATTCTTACTTTCTGACCTACTTTTCATTCGTCTCCTTTATTCCTCCACAGTTTTAAACTTTATACAACATAAAATCCAAATTAACTCGAACACTTACTGTTGTAATAGCAACATCAGAACAAGACAGATATGAATTGAAAGGTCGATTATGAAACATTTGGTGCAAGCAGTTATTCTCTCATTATCCACAGCATTAGTCGCTGCACCTGTTTTTGCAGCACAAGCAGAACAGCAACCTGCTAAAACTCAAGCAGCAACTCAACAGCACGTACATAAAGCAGCTGACGCCAGTAAGCCAGTAGCTGTAAAAAAGCAATCTAAGACACCAACACCAGCTGTACAAAAGAAAAAAGAAACACCTAAAAAGGCAACAAGCAAGAAAGTTACACCTCAGAACCACACACAACCGCAACACAAAACTGGCGAAAAAAAACCAGTTAAAGCTGCGTAATATTGCATTATTGCCTCTGTAACTTACGCCATCAACGCATACAATATTTAAAAAGGTCAATTATGAATCGTTTAATTAAAGCTGTAATTTTTTCATTCTCAACTGCATTAGTTGCTGCTCCTGCATTTGCTGCTCCACAAGATCAACGTAACAACGCAGAGCATGCAACACAAAATCACAATGATGCGCCAAATCACAATGATGCACATAAAGATGCATCTAACCATCATGCTGACGAGCATAAACCTGCTCCACAAGCTGCACAGCAACCAAGTCAACAAAAACCAAACCACGATAAAGCGCCAAGACCATCAGCATCTTGGAAGCCAGGCAATCCCGTACCAACTCAATACCGTGGTCAAGGCTACAAAGTCGACCATAAAAAGTTTAAAAAATTGAGCAAACCAGGTAAAAACCAACAATGGATTAAAGTGAATGGCGACTATGTACTGACAGATATTCGTACACATGCCATTATCAAAATTATTGCAGGTTAAGTTATCTGCTGATATCGAATCAGAAGAAAGAGTGCCACGGCACTCTTTTTTTTAGCTTCTCAAATAGTTTTGTTATGACTTTGAAACACTCTATTTTATCTGCACATTTTGCCTCTATATTAAAAATAGATAGCCGCAATATTGATTTGATGATGAAAAAATTTTTACAAAACTTAATTCTCCCTTTTGCTTTGTTTAGTGCGGGCATTTTGCTGATTGGCTGTGAACAAGCAGCCGAACCAAACCAGCAAAATATTCAAACTGAAAACGCTGATCAGCGCTCAACAGCACATGTGCAAAACACTGAAAAACCTGAACTCAAAACAGGGAGCATGCTGTATATCGTCCGTGATGTAGCAGATCTGCAATTAAAAGCAGGAGAATATGTCACCCAACTTCAAGAAACCCAAAACGATCTACAAACCGCAATTAATCAGCACGATCAACAACAATTGCAACAGGCAGCCTCTGCCTTACAAAAACAATTGACTGGGTTTAATGCTGCTTTGAACAGCCTAAACCTCAAAACTCAAGAAATTAACGATATTCGTAATACTTTACTCTCCGCGAACCAACAAGTTTTGGCTTCACCATTTTTAAATGGACAAGTGGATTTCAGCCAAGTGGATTTTAAGAAAATTCAACAACAAATGGGCACAATCCAATCCGAAATGCTGAAACTGGCTTCTATGATGATTCCTCAACAAGCGGACAACGATGTGGCAGCTGAAAAGCAGTCTTAAATTATTTTAAGTCTTGCGACTTTAACAATAAGGAGAGAAAATTATTCAAAGGCTTTCTCGCACAGCGAGTATTTAAATCACATATGCAACTGATTATTTTTATGGGCATCCAAGCTTCAGGAAAATCGAGCTATTATCTGCTAAATTTGGCCCATAGCCATTTACGCATCAACCTCGACATGCTGAAAACAAGGCATCGTGAAAAGATCATGTTTGAAGCAGGACTGGCCTCAAAAACCAAAATGGTGATTGATAATACCAACCCAACCATCGCTGACCGAGCCCGCTATATTCAAAGGGCAAAGGACGCAGGCTTCGAGATCATTGGCTATTGTTTCGAAACTGAACTCAGTAGTGCTCTACAACGTAATCGCTTACGCGAAGGCAAAGCTTGCATTCCCGATGTCGGTGTTCGTGCCACTTATAAAAAATTTGAGCAGCCACAACATGCTGAGGGCTTTAATGCTTTATATAAAGTTAATATTCTAGGTCATGGGGAGTTTTCCATTTCTCCCATACATACTTAATAGTTTGATGAAAAAATATTAACTATTTCTCATTTTTGAGCTAACATCTACAAATAATAAACACAGAAAAACATTTCTATAATGAAAAAAGTCATTCTTGTGGTGGTCTGTTTAGCAATCATGGTTTTTGGCGTGATGCATTTTGTAATGCCTGAAAAAACGACACCACATTTGACCCATTTTTTCTCTAAAGAGTACAAAGAAACCCAACGCACTCAAGATTGGTTGAAATACAAACAGCAACAACAATTACTTTTGGTCGATGTGCTAATCCCTGTCAGCCCCAAACAGCAAGGCGCCTATGCTGAGTATATCAAACAGAAAATTGAGCTTAATCAGCAAAATATTCAGCGTATCAAGTTAAATCATTATCAAAGTAAAGGCTTTAAAGAACTACAGCAATTAGAAATACATGCGCTAGAGCAATGGAATGACCTGTTCCAGACACATATTGTCGATGCCTTTGTCGATCAACAATATTTCTCTGAAATTCCCGTAGAAGAATATCAACAGATCAACACAGAAGCGCGTTATGCCTTACAGCAGCAGGAAATTTTGGTCTTAGAACATTTACAGCAACTGCTACAACAGAATAATCCTTATGTCTCGGACATAGACCATGCTCTACTCAGTGACTGGGTTTATTACCAACAGATGCAACATGAAATTCACCCCGTGATATCTGAATGGCTAAAAACCGAAACAGATACACCACACCGAAGCCGTCAAGATGCGATGCAAGACTTAAGGCTTTATAAGCGGTTTAACCCAAATACCGATGAATATAAGTACATCATGTCACTTGAAACACAGCTTTGGCATGCTGAACATCCATCCTCTAACTTGGTCGCAGAACAGCCAAGTGCTATCTCTGAACTAGAAATAGACCAAGACATCATCATTCCTCAAGAGAAGCCACAGATCGACCAAATCAAACAACTCATCCAGCAACAGCAGGATGCTGTAAGCCAGATGCTACTCCATCAGCTCAGTCAGGCCTTTCTTAAAAAGAATTAAGCCCACCCACCATAATAGAAAATAAATTTAGCTTACTGCTAAACTTGAGTGCTTTTCATCCAGTTTCTAAAGGCCAATTGCATCGCTTGTCGTTCATAAGGCTTGGCTAAACGAGATTCTATGCTAGAAAAATCACCTTTATAGGCGGCTTCTATGATGCACTTGGCCAATTCCTGAATACTGACTCGGCCACGATGTTCATATTGCAAAATTTCTTCTTGCGTCAAAACCAAGTCCCAACAAGACACAACCGAACTCATATCAATGGCAATACTCAGATAATAGCGCTCAAAGTCTTGGTAAAGCTCCCAAAAATGAGCTTCATAGGCAATCAGGTTCATGGTCTTATTCACTTAACAATACTGTATCAACTTATACTTTTTATTGAATGAAATATATGCAACTTTAGCTACATATTCACTTGAGTACTATCCGTTGGCCTCAATCTAGATGGCTTTACTGCGCGAAGGCTTCCCATTTACTCTATACATAGTTCAAATTGGATCATTTCTCCCACTTTTAAAAATACTTTCTCTGATGCAATTTGCCCGCACTCAATACAAACGAAATCTTGCCAAGCATCATCTCGAATATCAAGAATACGCCTCGATTTATCTATCCAAGGATTCCAGATAATTGCACTTTTTGCAGTACTACGAATAAAAATCTGGTGCTGCGTGTCTTGTTCTAAAACAAACTGCCCCCTTGTTAGAGGATAAATGCGATCTAATTCTGATTTAAACTCAATCTGTTGCTCAAATTGATTCTGAACTTTATTGTTATTCAATTGATCAATATAAGTTGTATTGTCTAATCCCGAAATTTTAGCAATTTCTGTTTTGGCAGGAAAATAGCTATGCCATGCAAAGCTAAATTCTATATCCACTGTATCTAAATTGCTCAGTTGCATCATGAGTTGCAATTTTTCACCACAATAAATATGCATACTCAACTTAAATGCAACATCCCAATATCTACGCGTTACATTTGAATCCCTCAATTCAAAAATAATTTCATGCCCTGCTTCACTCTCAATAACATTGACAAGTTTCCATTTCAGGTTCCGTGCAAAGCCGTGTGCAGGAAAATCGGCATGTTGTGAGTGGGCACTAAACCACGGAAAACATAAAGGAATCCCTCCTCGAATGGCTGTCCCTGCCTGATAAGAATTTAGTTCAGAGAGCCAAAGCAAAGGCTGTTGTTTCACTTTGGAATAAAATTCGAGTACTTGTGCTCCTTGATAACTCATCACAGCATCACAATATGCATTTGATACTTTTAAAACATCCAACTCACTCTCGGCAAGTTGATCAATGCTAATGCCAGAAACATTGAACATAAATTTTCACACTTTTCGAATTAACGCCATTTATACTAAATTTTTTCGACATAAAAAAACCACCCTTTCGGGTGGCTTTTTTAATCTCAAACCGTCTCTTACTGAGCACGGTTCTTGATTTTGCGGATGGTTTCCAACTGAGCAGCAGTTTCTGCAAGAGCAGCCAAAGCGGCAGCAGAGTCCAAGTCGCTCTTTTGATTTGCAAGCAATTGTTCAGCGTGTTTACGCGCTTCAATAATTGCTGCTTCATCTAAGTTTTCTGCACGGACTGCAGTATCTGCAAGAACCGTCACAACATGCGGTTGAACTTCGAGTACACCACCAGATACATAGATTAACTCTTCTGTACCATTTTCAAGTAGAACGCGGATTGCGCCCGGCTTGAGTAAAGTTACTAGTGGTGCGTGACCAGGCATAATACCCAACTCACCACCAGCACCTTTAGCAATTAGCATCGTTACAGTGCCAGAGTACAAAGACTCTTGAACACTTACAACATCACACTGCATAGTCGCCATGAGAATCTCCTAAATTAGGTAACTAATTAAAGTTTCTCAGCTTTAGCAATTACTTCGTCAATACCACCAACCATGTAGAACGCTTGTTCTGGGATGTGATCGTATTCACCAGCTAAAAGACCTTTAAAGCCACGAATCGTTTCTTTAAGCGGTACAAGTTTACCAGGAGCACCAGTAAACACTTCAGCTACGTGGAACGGTTGAGAGAAGAAACGTTGGATTTTACGCGCACGGTAAACAGTCAACTTATCTTCTTCTGCAAGTTCGTCCATACCAAGAATCGCGATGATGTCTTTCAATTCTTTATAACGTTGAAGAACGTTTTGAACTGAACGAGCGATCTCGTAATGCTCAGCACCCACAACTAGTGGATCTAACTGACGTGAAGTTGAATCCAGTGGATCGATCGCTGGGTAAATACCAGAAGATGCGATGTCACGGCTCAATACAACAGTTGCGTCTAAGTGAGCAAATGTCGTTGCAGGCGATGGATCTGTTAAGTCATCGGCAGGTACGTATACCGCTTGGATTGACGTAATCGAACCAGACTTAGTCGATGTAATACGTTCTTGAAGAACACCCATCTCTTCTGCAAGTGTTGGTTGGTAACCCACTGCAGATGGCATACGACCTAGAAGTGCTGATACTTCAGTACCTGCTAGTGTATAACGGTAGATGTTGTCTACGAACAATAGTACGTCACGGCCTTTGCCGTTTTCGTCTTTCTCGTCACGGAAGTACTCAGCCATAGTCAAACCAGTCAACGCTACGCGTAAACGGTTACCTGGTGGCTCGTTCATCTGACCGTAAACCATTGCTACTTTGTCAAGAACGTTTGAGTCTTTCATCTCGTGATAGAAGTCGTTACCTTCACGAGTACGCTCACCAACACCAGCGAACACAGATAAACCTGAGTGCGCTTTCGCGATGTTGTTGATCAACTCCATCATGTTTACAGTTTTACCAACACCGGCACCACCGAACAGACCAACTTTACCACCTTTAGCAAACGGGCATAGTAAGTCGATGACTTTGATACCAGTTTCTAAAAGGTCAGTAGAAGCTGCTTGTTCAGCATAAGAAGGTGCTTGACGGTGAATCGGCAAACGCGCTTCAGTCGCAACTGGACCAGCTTCGTCGATTGGGCGACCAAGAACATCCATGATACGACCCAAAGTCGCTGTACCCACTGGTACAGAGATTGGTGCGTTAGTATTCGTTACGTTCAAACCACGCTTAAGGCCTTCAGTAGAACCCATTGCAATAGTACGAACTACGCCATCACCAAGTTGTTGCTGAACTTCTAATGTAGTTTCAGTGCCATCAACGTGGAGAGCGTCATAGATCTTAGGAACGCTGTTACGTTCAAACTCGACGTCGATAACCGCGCCGATGATCTGAATGATACGACCGCTACTCATTGCTGTCTCCTCAATTCAAAATAATGTTAAACGGCAGCGGCACCACCAACGATCTCAGAAATTTCCTGAGTAATCGCGGCTTGACGCAGCTTGTTATAAATAAGTTGTAGGCTCTTGATCAAATCACCTGCGTTGTCGGTTGCGGCTTTCATTGCAACCATACGAGCTGACTGCTCACACGCGATGTTTTCGATCACGCCTTGATATACCACAGACTCGATATAACGAACCAATAAGCCATTTAAAAGCTCTTCAGCTTCAGGCTCATAGATATAATCCCAACCGTATTGACGGTTAAGGGTCTTGTTTTCTTCAGCAGTTGCTAAAGGAACAAGTTGTTCGATTTTTTGATTTTGAGTCATGGCATTGACAAAGCCGTTTGACACAAGATAAATACGATCTAACTCGCCTTTATCAAATGCGTCTAACATCACCTGTACAGAACCAGATAACTGTTCAAGGCTTGGTGTATCACCGACATTTGTCGTAGCACCCAGCACTTTACCGCCGTAGTTTTTAAAAAACGAAACCGCTTTTTGACCAATCAAAGCAAATTGAACTTCAATTGACTGCTCTTGTTGCTGTTGTACGTGTTTAACCACTTTTTTGAACAAGTTAATGTTCAAACCACCAGCAAGGCCGCGATCTGAAGACACAATGATATAGCCAACGCGCTTAACTGGGCGTTCAACCATATAACGGTGTTTATATTCAGGGTTCGCTTGAACCAAATGAGCAATTACACGGTGCATATTTTCGGCATACGGACGGCCTTGAGCCATGCGCTCTTGCGCACGACGCATCTTAGAAGCTGCTACCATCTGCATCGCGCGAGTAATCTTCTGCGTGCTTTTGATACTAGCTACTTTGGCGCGAATTTCTTTTAAATTTGCCATACGCTTAACCTAGTATTCGAAGGCCCTTTCGAGCCCTCGAAGGTTGATTCCGTGAACCAAACCAACACTAATTAGCAAGTTGCTAAATTAGTAAGTTTGAGTCGCTTTGAACTTTTCAATACCAGCTTTGAATTCAGCTTCGATATCTTTGTCCCAAGCACCAGTCTGGTCAATTTTTTGCATTAACGCAGCGTGCTCTGAACGGAAGTAAGAAATTAACGCAGCATCAAAGTCTACGATTTTCTTCACTTCTACGTCAGCCATATAGCCTTCGTTAGATGCATAAACTGAAACAGCTTGGTCAGCAATTGAGTATGGAGCATATTGTTTTTGCTTCATAAGCTCAGTTACACGTTGACCGTGTTCAAGCTGTTTACGCGTTGCTTCGTCAAGATCAGAAGCGAACTGAGCAAACGCTGCAAGTTCACGATACTGTGCAAGTGCAGTACGGATACCACCAGACAATTTCTTGATAACTTTAGTCTGCGCTGAACCACCAACACGAGATACAGAAATACCCGCGTTCACAGCAGGACGAATACCTGCGTTGAATAATGATGTTTCAAGGAAGATCTGACCATCAGTGATCGAAATTACGTTCGTTGGTACGAATGCAGATACGTCACCCGCTTGAGTTTCAATGATTGGTAATGCAGTTAATGAGCCAGTTTGGCCTTTAACTTCACCATTCGTGAATTTCTCAACATAGTCAGCTGAAACGCGAGAAGCACGCTCAAGTAGACGAGAGTGAAGATAGAATACATCACCTGGATACGCTTCACGACCTGGTGGACGACGTAATAACAATGAAATTTGACGGTAAGCAACAGCTTGCTTAGACAAATCATCATAAATGATCAATGCGTCTTCACCACGGTCACGGAAGTATTCACCCATTGTACAGCCAGAGTACGGAGCAAGGAAAAGCATTGCTGCTGGATCCGCTGCCGCTGCTGCTACAACAGTTGTATACGCCATAGCGCCAGTTTCTTCTAGCTTACGTACCACGTTAGCAATTGTTGATTGTTTTTGACCAACAGCTACGTATACACATTTAATGCCAGAGTTTTTCTGTGCGATGATCGCATCGATCGCCATTGCTGTTTTACCAGTTTGACGGTCACCAATGATCAACTCACGCTGACCACGGCCAACTGGAATCATTGTATCTACTGATTTATAACCAGTTTGTACAGGTTCATCCACTGATTGACGCCAGATTACGCCTGGTGCAACTTTTTCTACTGCATCAGTTAATTTTGCATCAATTGGGCCTTTACCATCAATTGGGTTACCCAAAGCATCTACTACACGGCCTAAAAGTTCTGGACCAACCGGAACTTCTAATACACGACCTGTGCAACGAGCTTTTTGACCTTCTTGAAGGCTTAAGTAGTTACCTAAAACAACGACGCCCACTGAATCCTGTTCTAGGTTCAGTGCCATACCGTATAAGCCGCCGTCGAATTCGATCATTTCACCGTACATTGCATCAGCAAGGCCGTGAATACGCACAATACCGTCGGAAACCATAACAATGGTTCCTTCGTTCTTAGCGGTCGCGCTGGTGTCCAGATCGCCGATACGCTGTTTAATGAGCGCACTGATCTCGGATGGATTCAGTTGTTGCATTGCGCTATACCTCAATCTTTTTAAAGTTCAGTCTTCTTATGCAATTAAGCAAGAAGACGAGTCCGCATTTTTTCTAGCTTGTTAAGTGCAGAATCATCTATCACTTGGTCGCCTGCACGAATAACAACACCAGCAATAAGCTCTGGTTTAACTTCTACAGTTACATTTACCGCAGCTTCGAATTTTTTCTCTAAAGCATGAGTCAGTAATTGTTCTTGTACAGAAGTCAATGGGAATGCAGATTCAATCACTACATCCACAGTATTGTTATTCTGTGATTTGAGCTGCTCGTATTCTGCAGAAATTTCAGGAAGAAGCGCCAAACGGTTGTTTTCAGCAAGCAATGTCAAAAAGTTTGACACTGCTGCAGTTTGGTCTTCGCCTAATACTTTTGCAAAAAGACTTACCTGCTCAGCAGGAGTAAGCTCAGGGCGAGTTAGGAAAGCTGAAAATGCTTCGTCTTGCACCGCAGCACTGAGCAAATTCAATGCAGATGACCAATTGTCAGTTGCATTTTGCTCAGAAGCGTAAGCAAATGCTGCTTTAGCGTAAGGGCGTGCCAACGTCAAGAGTTCAGCCATAATCCGCCTCTCTTAAAGTTTAGCAGCCAGCTGAGTCAGCATGGCATTGTGAGCTTCTGCGTCAACTTTTTGGCTAAGAATTTTCTCAGCACCTGTTACTGCAAGATCAGCAACTTGTTGACGTAATTCTTCACGAGCAGAATTGATTTCTGTATCAACAGCTTCTTTTGCTTGTTGACGAATACGCTCACCTTCAGCTGACGCTTGATTACGAGCTTCTTCTACCAATTGTGCACCGCGACGGTTCGCTTGTTCGATCAATTGAGCCGCTTGTGCTTTAGCCGCGTCTAATTCAGCTTTCACTTGAGCTTGCGCATCCGCAAGGTCAGCTTTTGCTTTTTCAGCAGCGTTTAAGCCATCAGCGATTTTACGCTGACGCTCACTAATCGCATTGATTAGTGGTGGCCATACAAATTTCATGCAGAATGCGACGAAAATCGCAAATGCAATCGCTTGGCCAATCAATGTGAGGTTGATATTCATTGCTATTCCTCAATAGTTTAATTTAGGAATTAAGCTGATTAACCTACAAATGGATTAGCAAAGATGAAGAACAAGCCAATACCAACACCGATCATAGGCACAGCATCAAGAAGACCTGCGATTAAGAACATACGAGTTTGAAGTTGTGGAGCCAATTCTGGTTGACGAGCAACAGCTTCAAGGAAGCGACCGCCTAAAAGACCAAAACCAATCGCAGTACCTAAAGCACCAAAAGCGATCAAGATAGCAGATGCAATTGCAACTAGACCTAAAGTGAGTTCCATGATAATTCCTCAGAGGTTAGGTTTATACCAAATTAAAATAAAAAATTATGCGCCCAACCATCCAGTGATAGTTGGGCATTACCATTAATGCTTTTCGCTTGCCATGCTCAAGTATACGATAGTCAGCATCATGAAAATAAATGCTTGTAGCGTAATAACAAGAATGTGGAAGATCGCCCAAGGCACAGACAACGCCCATTGGATCCAGAACGGTAATAATGCGATCAAGATGAAGATTAACTCACCTGCATACATGTTACCGAAAAGTCGTAGAGCCAATGAAACTGGACGTGCAAGGAAGGTTACCAATTCAAGAATTAAGTTCACTGGAATTAATAACGCTTTTGCAACTGGGTTACTTGGATTAAATGGGTTAAGTGCCAATTCGCCAACGAAACCACCAATCCCCTTTTCACGAATACTGTAGAACAAGATCAGAACAAATACAGATAAAGACATACCTAAGGTAATGTTTGGATCTGTAGAAGGTACAACCTTAAAGTAAACGTGATGAGGATCCATACCAAATACACTTGCACCAATTTGTTGAGCTATGAATGGAATCCAGTCAACAGGGATTAAGTCCATTGCGTTCATGAGGAAAATCCACACGAAAATAGTCAATGCAAGTGGAGCAATTAAGCGTGATTTGCCATGGAAAGTGTCGCGAACACTTGAGTCTACAAACTCAATGATCATTTCAATTGCAGACTGGAACTTGGTTGGAACACCAGAGTTTGCAGCTTTCGCTACACACCAGAATAACAAACAGAAAATCACACCAAGCGTGATAGACCAACCCATTGAATCCAAGTGAATAGCAGTGAACCCCATCTGTTGAGCTTCATCAGCAGTTTCAGCCAACTTCCATGAACCATCTGGCATTTTGCCATAGGTCATATTCGTCAAGTGATGCTTGATATACTCGGTCGAAGTAAGGGCATGTTCTTCAGCAGCCATAAATCACACCTGGTCAATGTCAAATACAAATAGAGAGAACGAACATCGCGTGCTGCTTGACATCTCGTTCTTCTCCTAAAAAACTTTTCAATTTTTTGTAGTGCTTATTAAACTCGTTTTTGTTGACGCGACACCCAAAATGGAGCAACCCACGTCATGGTTTGAACGAGCATAAAACCACAAAACAACGCCACCGCTGACAACGGTTTGACATTGCTTAAAATTAAAATGAAACCAACAATCACAATTGCAAACTTACCCATCATGCCTTTATACATGTTCGCAAGAACCTGTTTAGAAGCGCGAGCTCCTGCTGCTCGAAACGACTGCCATGAAAAATAACAAGTCGCAAGCCAACACACGAGTGCACCTAATGCTGCACTCAGGGCTGCAGTTGAATCTTTCAAGACCCAACCGATCAAGGCTGAAACAGGAATCATACATGCTTGTAAGAGGACTAAAGCTTTCGCTAATCGTCGGTCAATCAAGCGACTAGTTCGGCTCATTTTTTACTCACTCACAACAATCATGCTTGACAAGTTTAGCTGATGATTATTTTTAATCGCAGGCATTATAGGGTTACACCCCTGAACATGCAATCTTTTCCCGACCTAAGTCGAGTTTTTTTCTATGTTTAAATTGCTTTTAAACTAATCAATTATTGTTTAATTTTTGCGTCACTTTCGGGTATTTAGCACACATTTATGCACATGATCAGCTAATTGCTTCCACGCACTGACAAAATCCCCTGCCCCAGTCATACTTTCATCGACCGCTTGGAAAACCAATGGGTTCAACTTTTGATATTGTGCTTGACTGGCATGCACTTCAGCCAAAAGGCACATCTTAGAATAAGGACGGTTGTCATTTAAGTATTTGATTTGCGCAACAGTAGGTGCAACATGTGGATCATCCGTTAGCGCACCTGCAAAACGCAAGTTTAAAGGACGCTCGAGGTATTGATAAGCAT
The DNA here is from genome assembly GCF_055632855.1 of Acinetobacter sp. SW-226. Taxonomy (NCBI): domain Bacteria; kingdom Pseudomonadati; phylum Pseudomonadota; class Gammaproteobacteria; order Moraxellales; family Moraxellaceae; genus Acinetobacter; species Acinetobacter sp. SW-226. The sequence continues at coordinate 3,554,307 of NZ_CM145752.1, forward strand.
CATGAAAAGACCAATATGGGCGAGCTTGGGTACTTTGACTATATATATTGGAGGTTTGCAACATGCTCTGCGCAAAGACTTTAGCATTATTCCAATAACGGTCTTTATATTCAGGCATTTGCTGCGAGCGAAGACTTGCAATAAAGAAAGCTATGCGAACTGCATTATTGGGATCTAGCCAGACATGAGTATCAACAGTATCTTTGAGTGCTATGCCACGGGTATTTCGCTGAGGTAATGCATGAATAATGCCCGAGTGTAAGATAGAAATGGCTTTTTCATTCTGTGACAACAGCTTATCTAAAGGTGCCTCATGTTCTTTACCCAACCAAATCACCAGATCTGCATCTTGAATAATTTTGCGATGCATTGGGGTCAGACTGACATCATGTCCAGATTGATTTGCCAATAATAAGGTTGGTTTTTCAATGCCTTTCGTCACTTCCTGTGCGATCAAGTAAATGGGCTGCGTAGAGACAACCAAGTCTTGCGTCCAAGCAACACTACTAAACAGCGCAAACGCACAAAAAGCCAAAAAACGGGACATGGGGAGCAATCACTAGAAAGACAATTAGTGTTATAATATAACAAATCAACAAAAATACCTATGCCCAATCGAAACTCTCTTCGCTTCATGCTAAGATTTAATGTCGTTTTTCTTTTATAGATTTTGCACTTGAGGTTTGCTATGAGCGCTTGTTCTCACGAACACCACCATGCTTTACATGATGTGCATGGTCATCACAACGTTGAGACGCGTTTGGCGGAAGCGGAAGTCTTGTGCACAACAACAGGGGCACGCTTAACCCCGCTAAGAAAAGAAGTGTTGGCACTGATCCTCAATGCAACAGGCCCAATGGGGGCGTATGACTTGCTGGCTAAAATTAAAAGTAATGCTGACCGTCCTGCTGCCCCACCAACAGTGTATCGCACTTTAGACTTTCTATTAGAAAAAGGCCTGATTCACCGTTTAACCTCAATTAATGCCTATATTCCATGCTGTCATCCACGCGAGGGACATCAAGCGGCCTTTCTTATTTGTACCGATTGCAAGTCAGTGACGGAAGCCTCTGCTCAAGGGTTATTACAACAACTCGACGCCCTTTCAGCAGCAGATGGTTTCACCGCGCAGCATAGTATTATTGAAATTTCAGGAATTTGTCAGCAGTGCCGCAACAAATAAACTCGGATCCCGTTCTGGTCGAACTCTCCCAGATTAGTGTTCGCATTGATGAACGCGACATTCTAAAACATGTCGATTTTTCTTTGCATGAGCAAGAAATTGTGACCTTGATCGGCCCCAATGGGGCGGGGAAATCCACGCTCATTAAAGTACTATTGGGCATTGTGCGCCCTAATGCTGGTGAAATTAAAACGACAAAGTCCCTGAAATTTTCCTATGTGCCACAAAAATTTAATCCTTCACATAGCCTACCACTTAGGGTGAAAGACCTCTTAGCTTTGGAAAAATGTGATCCCACAATCAAACAAGAAATTATCCACGATACGGGGATCAGCAAACTTGAAAATTCCAAAGTACAACAACTTTCAGGTGGGGAACGACAACGGGTTTTGCTGGCGCGCGCGCTGTTACGCCAACCCGATATTTTAGTTCTCGATGAACCCATGCAAGGCTTAGATATCCAGTCTGAAGCTGAATTATATGATTATGTACGCAGTCTGCCCGTCAAATACGGTTGTGCTGTGCTTATGGTTTCCCATGACTTGCAGTGGGTGATGCAAGGGACACATCGTGTGGTGTGTCTCAATAAACACATCTGCTGTAGCGGTTTACCTGAAAATGTGCAACAGCACCCCGAATACCAAGCAATATTTGGCACCAACCGCGTGTTCTATCAGCATCATCATGATCACTGTGCACATGGTGATAGTGCAACGCCTTGTCAGCATGACACTCGCCCCCACATTCACCCTGAACCGGAAGCTTAAATCATGATGGAATGGTTACAAATACTATTGCCTGCATGGATTATGGGAACCTTATTGGTCTTCCTCACAGCTCCACTGGGCTGTTTGATGCTATGGCGTCGTATGTCGTTCTTTGCCGACACCATGGCACATGGCACACTATTGGGTGTCGCAATTGCAGGAGCAATGACGTTACCCCTGTGGATGGGTGTAGCTTTTATTGCGGTGCTGTTGGTGGCGATTCTTTGGGTGTTGCATGATCCACGTTTACCGAATGACGCCTTACTCGCACTCTGTTCTGCGACCTTGCTCTGCTCAGGCCTAATGTTTATTCAACACATTCCAAGTTTAAGACCTGAGTTGCTCAGCTATTTGTTTGGTGATTTGCTCACGATTACATGGGCAGACCTCCCTGTTTTTGCAAGCGTTATTGTTGTTGCTTTGGCAGTGCTTTATAAGAGTTGGCAGGCTCAAATTCAAATCGCTATTGATCCTGATATGGCTGTCAGTGAAGGTGTTAGTGCGAAATGGCAACGTTTGATTTTTATGTTGCTACTGGCTCTATTTACCATTTTAGCGCTTCGTGCAGTGGGTTCTTTACTGATGGGTGCATTGCTTGTCATTCCAGCACTCACCGCTCGACTGCTTGCCCACTCTCCAAAACAAATGGTGATTTGGGCCTTTGTGATTGCGCAAATTGGAGTAACGGTTGGTTTATGGTCCAGTGCAGGGCTAAACACTTCCACAGGGCTTAGCATCGTGTTAACCATGTCGATTCTGTTTGCGCTGATTTTTATCGCGCAGAAGTTTAAAAAACTGACATAACTAAATGAGCCATAAACGTTATTTTATCAGCGCATGTCTACTCGGACAAAAAGTCCGTTATGACGGCAAAGACTGCCTAGTCTCTCAATTAGCTCAAGCCTTACTCGATAAAAATTATGTCAGCTTATGTCCTGAAGTCAGTGCAGGACTTCCCACCCCACGTCCCGCAGCAGAAATTCGCCACGGGTCAGGTGCTGATGTTTTATTTGGCCGCGCACAGGTTTTTTCCGAAGATGGCCATCAGCTTAGCGATGTCTTTATTCAAGGCGCCTACAAAGCTTTAGCATTGGCACAAGCCAATCATGTTAGCCATGCTGTGCTCAAAGCCAATAGCCCATCCTGTGGCAGTGATGGCATTTATGATGGTTCATTTACAGGGCAAAAAATTGCGGGTGAAGGAGTCACTGCCGCCCTATTTCGTCAGCACGGTATACATGTGGTTACTGAACAACAGTTTTTAGCAGAACTGACGCAGACTAAATTTACTGATGAACTAAACTAAGCAATCCCGCCGCACAACTGAACAACACGGCAAAAGTACGATTGAGATATTTTTGCTGTCGCGGGGATTTTAAGAGTTTTAAAACTTTTGCTGCCAGCCCTGTATATCCCGCCATCACAATCAAATCAATCGTGACCATCGTGACAGCCATCACCGCATATTGAGACCACTGCGGTTTAGACAAATCCAAAAATTGCGGTAGAACAGCCAATAAAAATACGATGGCTTTCGGATTGCTCATATTGACCAGAAAGCCATACATCACCAATTTGGAACGTGATTTAGTCGGTTGTTCTTGTTGAATGTCAATCGACTGGATGGGTGCCGTCCATTGTAAATAAGCCAAATACATTAAATAAGCCACACCAAACCATTTCACAGCCCAAAATGCCCACGGCGTTGTGGCAAAAAGCACCCCCACCCCAGCCGCAACAATACCGATTTGCACCAATAAGGCGAGTTGTAGGCCCAGTGCATTCCAGTAGCCATGCCGAAAACCGTAGTTGACACCACTCGACATTGACGCAATGGCCCCTGCCCCAGGGGAGATACTAATGATCCAACATGCAAGTACGAAACCAAGCCAAATTTGAAATGACATAAAAGATATTGAGAGAAAATGACTGTTCAATTATATGATCTTTCATGCTTTCAGGGGCCCATAATTCATCAATGAATTTTTCACTTAAAGGCTATGAAGCTGAAACAGCATAAGGCACAATAAGTGTAGCCAATAGAAATAACAATTTTTTTAGGAGCCATGAATGACCGCCCAATCTGTAATTCTACCATTACCTTCAGATCATGCCCGTTTTATTGTTTTACGTTTAAAAGATTTAAGTATTGAAGAACTTAAAGAAAAATTAGAAGATTTATTTTCAACCCGTGATCGTCTTATTACTCAACATCCACATGCTCAAATTAAAACAGCGGTTGCTTTTGGCCCTGAACTTTGGGCACAACTTCATCCTACAGCGCCTGCAGGGTTTAAACAGCTAGAGCCCATTTATGGTTCTTTTAACATGCCTGTCGCACCTGCGGATGTTTTAATTCATATTGCGGCTCAGCGTACCGATCTTTGTTTTTCCCTTAGCCAATCGTTCTTTGAAGGCATCCAAGATAAAGTGGATGTTTTAGATGAACGAGTCTGTTTCCGCAATTTTGATGGTCGAGATTTGACTGGGTTTATTGATGGTACTGAAAACCCGCAGTTCCCCGATGATCGTGCTGAAACAGCATTATTAGGTGAAAATTCCGGAGTATTCGCAGATGGCTCTTTTATCTTTGCACAGCGCTATTGCCATGATTTGGAAAAGTGGAAAAAATTAAAAGTTGATGCTCAAGAGCAAGTTTTTGGCCGAACAAAACTTGAAAGTATTGAACTAGATGATGACGTTAAACCTGAAAATTCTCACGTTGCACGTGTCGTGGTTGAAGATGATGAGGGCGAGGAAATGGAAATCCTACGTCACTCTCTTCCTTATGGCGATGGTAAAGGTGAGCAAGGTTTATTTTTTATTGCCTATACGAAAGATTTAAGCATTATTGATGCGATGTTATTGCGTATGTTTGGCACCAGCGGTGATGGAATTCATGACCGCATGCTTCATTTTGTGACTCCTGTTGACGGTGCTTATTATTTTGCACCGAGTGAGGAGTTGCTGGAAGAAGTTTTGGAAGGGTGATTTTTAATGCTTAACTACAGTAAGAGTCTACTGTAGTTAAGCTAGTTTTTACAATTCTGTCTTCCATACTTTATTTTTCACCAACTTCCCATCTTTAATATGTAATGCAATATTATATTGAGCAGCCCCACCACTACTTAATGAGTTGATTATGTATAAATCATTATTTTTCTCATAAATCTGAAAATCAACAAGTTCATTCTTACTAGTGAGCCCATCTTTTGGAAAAAAATAGTTTTCTAATTGATCTGAATTAATAATAATTTTTTGCTCTTGTATTTTAACTACTATTCTATTCAACTGAAGAAAATTTGCAGCAGGGAGGTCACCATCCGTACCATAAAAAGCCTTCCCTTTATACAAACTATATAACTCCCTCCCCTTTAAAATTTTGGAATAATTTTTTGAATTCAAATCTGCATCCTTCGATGAGATCTCAACTGTATATAAAGAACTCCTATATAAAGCAGTTCTAACATCATATTTTTTTAATTTTATTTTGTTATAACCATCGAATCTATTAATTCTATTATTATAAATATAACCATTCACACCAGACGATGAGTTAATAAAACAAAAATTATTCACAATATCATCTACACATGAAACTATTTCTCCATTCTTCTGTTTAGATATAACCTTAGAGCTCAAATCTGCCAATTCACGAACATTAACATAGCCATCCTTATCTTGAATTAATCCAAAATCAGCATAAATACAACTACTAATTGTCATTAAAAAAAGGAAAAATATATAATTCATTATTTTAAATTCTCTTAGACTCAATTCATTTCCTGCACAATAAAATTCGGTCTTTTATCATTTCTGTTTGAAATTCTCGCGTGAACTTCTCATCATTAGCAACATATTTCTTTTTTATCCAAGTTCTTTGGGAATCTCTTAATGTTACTCTTTCTTCTTCAGATAATTTTGATATTTTCTTTTTTTATAAGGAAGTTTAATATTTGGTAATTTTCTTATAATCAATTAAACAACAACTCAATATATCGTTAAAAGGGGCGCTATCAGGCTTACATACCAAACCATCTTTATCTAAAAATACATATAAATAGATAAATATAGTTAATATAGAGATCTTAATTTTTTATTTATAGCAATATCTCCTTAACCCTTTTTAAAGTAGCCTTAGGATCCAATAAAATCGTCCCTTTATTAAAAACCCAAAAAGTAATACTCTTTGATAGAATAAATATCTTATTATTTATTGTAAAATACCCCTAAAGTTATTTACACTGGCGTAGAAGATTTCATTGACACAGAATTTTTACAAGGTATTATTCTTTTAGATCCAATAAACCTAAACTAACTATTTTATCATTTTCAGTACATGATGGCTGTATATCCATATCTAAGAAAGTATAACGGTGCAATAGTTTTTCTTCACTATTATGACCTCCCCAGATATTAAAATTAGAACCTTCATGTGAAAAACATTCAGTTATAATATTTGGAATACCATTTCCAATTAGATCCACCCCTCTAATCTTTCCATTACTATACATAATTTGGTTTTTACTTAACTCAAAACCATAACCTCGAAGAGGCGTTTTAGTTTTCTTATCAATATTATAAAAATAATTAGGCTCATCAGTTACAAAAGTCAAGTTCGAAACACAATCAGTATCATCTTTTTTAGATACTGGTTTCACCATATCATATTTAAACTTTTCATCTTCCTTATATATAACAACAACATCATTATTAATTGGTTTTTCACTTACAATACATCCTTCTTTAGAGTTTAATAATACATAAATTTTATTATCTAAGGCTTTCTTTACGCCTTTACTGCTCTGCAAAATTTTACCAGCTAATAAATCTGATTGTGGCTTCTCTATTTTCTGTTGTTCAATCGATTTAGCATGAGCAGTCTCACCTAAATATTTAGTGTCGCAAGCATTTAAGATTAATAAGCACATAAAAATCAATGTTTTATAAATCACTTTTACCTACCTGTGTGTGACCAATGCAGTGCATCTTTACTGCCGTACCCAATTACACTATATTTTTATTTAATTGCATAAATGTAGACCAGCTGGTATTCTTTTTCTTTCAATATTAATAGTCAAAAATTTTCCAATATAATTAGATATTTTTATATCTACTGCCATTCTCCTAACATGGTTTGAATACCTTGGCTTATCCACCACATTATCTCCTATGCATTATTTTTAATACATTGCTTCAGAAAATTCACTCCTTCAGCATTATTTCTTTTATGGGTCCATCCACTGTCTTATAGCTATGGTAAAATAAGCAAGACTTATTTTTATTGCCTATACTAAAGATTTAAGCATTATTGATTCGATGCTATTGCGTATGTTTTGCACCAGTGGTGATGGAGTCCATGGCCGCATGCTTCATTTTGTAACTCCTGTTGACGGTGCTTATTATTTTGCACCGAGTGAGGAGTTACTGGAAGAAGTGTTGGAAGGATGAGTTTAAATTAGGAGTAACTAAAAATGCTAGTTACTCCTAATTTAATCAATTAATAACAAACTCTCCATTATTATTCAGAGTAATTTTCAACAGCTTTCCATTCTTTGTATAAAATATTTCATAGTTTTTATTAATTGTTATATTGTTAGAAGCATGGCGAATTCAAACATGAGGTGCGACAGTTTCAAAAGCCATATGATAATCAACAAGCTGAGCAAATTTCTCTAATGGTGTAAGCCAATCTAACGCCTTTCTAGGACGAGTATTCAGTGACATGGCAACTTGATTTAAATAATGCTGATCTGCCTGATTTAAATCAATCCCTTTAGGTAAATATTGCCTAATTAAACCATTCATATTTTCGCATGTGCCTTTTTGCCAGGGTGAATGTGGGTCACAGAAATATACATCTATGCCTAAATCTTCTTCGAGTATTTTATGTTCTGACATCTCACGTCCACGGTCATAGGTCAACGTTTTACGCAGTTCTGCAGGTAAATATTTCAGAGCTTCAGTTAAAGCCTTGCGCACTGATTCTGCCTTTGCATCAGGTAATGTTGCCAAGATACAGAGCCGTGTATTTCGTTCAATAAGTGTTGCTATCGAACTTTTATTGTCTTTACCTTTAATTAAATCAGCTTCCCAATGACCCGGTATTTTTCTTTTCTTGAACTTCGGCTGGGCGCTCATGAATAGTTTTAATATCCTGTAATATAGAATCTTTTTTAGGTTCACCGTTAGCTTTTCGCTTTTTATTTTCATGACGTAGACAGGATAATAAGTCTTTTTTCAACTCACCCTTGGGTAATGCTCGTATCGTTGAATAAATCGTTGTATGGCTTACATTCATTGTTTGATCCAAATCAGGAAATGTCTTTAAACGCTTTGCTATTTGCTGAGGAGACCATAAACAACGGATCGCTTCAACAATAAATTTCCAGAGGATTGAATCGATTTTGAGTTTTCTGTGACCACGTCTACGTCTAGCAAAAGTGTTATCAGAAGCATATTGAGCTTGATAAACGTCATTGATGCTATTTCTTTTAAGCTCACGATAGATCGTACTAGGATGTCTTTTAATAAGTTCAGCAAATTTTCTGGCTGAAAAGCCTTCTTTTCTTGACTCAAGCATTAATGCAGTACGATCTTCAAAGTTAAGATGATGGTATGACAATTTTATATACTCCATAAACCCTTTAAATTAATTAGGTGGTTTATGTCGCACTTCAAGTTTTACTCTGCCCATCTATAGTAATTTTTTTAAATAGTCCCAATGCATTTACTGAGGTAAGATTAATTACAGAGCGACCAGAATCCGAAGACGATGGAGATGCTATTAAGATCACACCATTTTTTGATTCAGGAAAGATAACTGAACTACCATAGTTTTCATCAAGTTCGTTATAAACTTCCAATAAAGCAGAAACATCAATTAAATTTACTTTATCACAACTAGTCTTACTGTTTTTCAAAATGCAGTTGATGTGATCATCAGTATTATAAGGTAATAAAGTTACAGAAAATCCATCATCATTTTTTTTATTAATTTCTTTTAAAACCTTACCATTATCTCTGCCAATTTCATTTAACCTGTTTATGTATTCACCCCTATAACACTCTTCCTTTACCAATCCAACACCTTCCCCAAGAGTATAAGATTTTTTACTCTCACATCTATTCTCAATACTTTTTTTCCATAGAGTAAAATCTTTTCTTTCATTGTTTTTTAACTTTTTCAACTCTTTTTCAAGAAGAAAATTTTCTTTTCTAATACATTGAAATTTTTCCTCAACATTATTTGAATTGCAACCTTTTGTGCTAGTTTTTGCACATGCCACATTCAGAAAACCTAATCCTATAAAAAAAATTAAATAAAAAAAATTAAAATTAAACATGGTGTTAAATTCCTTTAAAATTATCTGGAAGTCTTAATTTAAATGATTTTGGAATACTATCTTTTAATTCAGAAACTGTACCATGTGCATGAATTGCTTTTCCATGACCAAAAATTAGACCCTCTCTAACAGCTTTATCATGAAAAACATTGACCCATGCTTTTCGATTATATTCATCAGAATAATATTTATTTGCATAATTCAAATGTCCCCCTACAATGGATGGGCGACCATTTGCTCTTTCAATCAAATAACTATTCACGAAATTTTTTATCCTTGAGCTAACAGCAGACATTGGCATATTTTGAACAGAACCATATGGCTCTAAACTTTTAGGTCCTGTTATTTTAGAGAACTGACGATGTGCATTGACAACATTTCTCACAGTACCTCCCCATACACCAGATTTCGTCCTATTTAATATAGTATCTACAACTCCAGCAGCTTGTTGTTTAAAATTATTTTCATTTTTAAATTTAATTACTTCAGTCTCCGTTACCTTCATAATATCAATAATATCTTGATTCGATAAAATCAACTCACTTTCTAAAATATTAGATTTAGGATCTTCATTTTTAAAGATAATACCAGAACAACTGAGTAAAGATTGCTTATTTATTTCTTTTAGTAGAACAGAGAATAATTCTCCATTTAGATCTTTAACTGTTTTTTTAAAATAAATTTCATTTCTAGCAACCATTGAAAATTTTGTCACATCGTAATGCACCCATGTACTTGCTCCCGAAGAACCATCATTAAACTTTTCTGGTTCCAGATAAATTTTACCATCTTGTCTTTGTTCTGAAGCATTCATCTTAGCTACTAATATTTTTTTACGTATTTTATTCATATCTTGAGAAGCTGTAGTTCTAACTCCATTTTTATTAAAATGTATATCTAAAGCTAGTCCCATATGGTTAACACTAGTTCTTTTCTTTTGTTTATTACTCTCGATACACCTATACCCGGACTCTATATATGCTACTTCGATATTTTCAGATTTAAAATCATTTTTTAGATAAAAACTTAATGCCTTCAACACCCATATTAAAGACCTATGTAAACCTGGATACTCATTTGCAGTATTTAATCCTGACTTCACCCCTCTAATATTATTACCATACCCTAAACACTCACCACACGGACAAGAAGCCTTCGCCATAAAACTTGCTATTGGATACTCATAGTAAAACTTATCCAAAGCAGATAAAACGCTTCCACAAATTTTTCCAGTTTCAATCACCCCCATATAATCTCTCTGAAATTGCCTAATACAAGCAGCTGTTAAGTTAGTAAACTCATCTGTGGGTAATGCACCACCAAACCCAGCTAAACGAATATTAATTTCTCTAATTAATTCACTTTTACCTGATGAAATACATTGAGGATTGGTTTTACATAAATTTTCAGTATTCGTTTTGGGTGTTCCACTCTCTTGGCTACGGTCTTCAACTGTCGGGATTTTAGAGCCTAAATTGGCAGTTTCATTGAGTATATTCTTACCCTCTTCATAAAGTTCATTCACCTTATTTAGGATTTCATTACCTAAATTTCCTGAAAAAAGTCCATCACCTTGCTTTTTTTGCGGACTCGCCTGAGAAGGCTTTTTTGCTTCTTGCCTCTGAGATATTTTTGATGTTGTACTAGGGGACGATTGATTTTTTGGTTGTGTGGCTGATTTTTCTTTTTGTTGATGCACATGATTTCCTGCAGCTGGAATATTTACTTCCAACTTAATCACTTGACCAATATAAATCTTATTTGGATCATCTATCTTATTTAGGCGTTCTAATGCGCGAACTGTCGTATTATTTTTCTGAGCGATATCAAATAAAGTTTCTCCTTTTTTCACAACATGTGTTTTTCTTTTATATTCTCCATTACTTCCCTGATTAGTGAATGTCGTTAAGTTTAAAAGAACTTTAGGGCTCGTAATCTTTACAATCATCCTATCTCTAGACATAACAAAGCTTTGGACTTTTAGCATTAAACCATCAAACATACTTTTGACATGAACATCTAATGCTGTACCTTTATCTCGGCTAATTTCGACAATGCACCCTTTAGAGTTTGTTGCACCAGCCGCAATAACCTGTCCAGTCCTTTGGTTCGTCACTTTATATTGAGCTTTAGGAATTGGGCTTCCAAATAAATCTAAAATTTGTATAGTCACTAATGATTTTTTATTCATTTCTAATCCTTATTATTTTCATTATGATTTATTTCTAAATTCTCACCATTTACATTTTTATCAATACTAAAATCATCTTCATCAAAACTTTCGACTCGTAAGCCCCATTCATCATCAGATCCAACAAGCACTTGGACTTTTGTTGGGTCTGATGTGTTAATTTTTCCTGTACGGCCATGTTCATCTATTACCCCTGCAATAAATACATTTGTCTCAGGAATAAAAGCTTTGTAACTGAGCTGATTAAAATCACTTGCCCAAAATAAATTATAAATATCTAGCCGATTGCTAAAAGTAGAAGAGCAAGGTAATTCAGGAACCTCATAAGACACTTTTGCCCCACCCACAAAACTATGCTGACCCGCCTTACTTTCAAACTTTCCACCTGTTGTCGTAAAAATTCCATCCCCATTGATTTTGAGCTGTGAACCACCAGCAGTAAGCACAATTTCTTTTGGACTGGTTATCTCTATTTTATCTTCAGTTGAAATTAGCTTAATCACCTTGCGCGCAATCGCCTCTATCGCATCATCTTGCGCCTGTAATTCAACTTTTCCTTTTGCAGCAAATGCCTTTAGCCCTTTTTGTGCAGCAAATAAGCTCACCTTATCCTGTGCATGCGCAATAATATTCTTCTGTGCACTTAAGTTAATAGACCCCTGTGCGCTTTCAACAATGTCTTGAGAAGCCTGTAAAACAATATCTTCGGGTGTCGTGAGGGCAATACCATTGGGGGAAGCCAACAACATTAAAGCCTGACGAAAGATCTTCGCTTGAGCTTGATTGTGAGTATCCTGCGTTTGCTCTGCCTCTTGAGCATATGTCTCCATAAAGCCTTGCATGGAGCCCAATGCCTGCATAGGATTAACATTTAGCTTGCTGCCTTTATTAAAGCTTCCGCAAACACTGGTCAGATCAAAGTCATTCATCTCGACATTAGCAATCACTTTGCCAACATCTTTTAAAGCGGAGAAAGGATCCGCATTCAATTTTTCTTTGACACTTTGCAACTGACTCTTTAAAGCATCTGAACCATGTTCTTCGAGATTATCAATAAAGGCTTTTAAGTTTTCGATTGAGTTATTCGCGTCTTGAAAGAAGTCTTTAAATTCATTGATCAGATTGTCTGTGTCTTGACCAAATTTTTGAATATCCTCAATGAAGCCACCACAGCTTTTTAGTGCCGAAATCGGATCTTGACTAACTGCCGTTTTAAATAAACCAACAGTTGCTTGGAGTGCTTGATTGGCTCCTTTTAACTCTAAAGATTGAATCAACTTAGGCAGACGATTGACGACATTCAGTGCATCGGTCTGTTGTTTGACAGCCAAAGTACTCAACATGTGCATACTGTCATGACCTTGCTGCAAGATGGACTGGGCTTCTGACGCAGCCAAATGATCTGCGACCGCTTGATCCTGAGCATAGGTACTAATCAAGAGACCCTTACCTGCACGCATGGCTCCCCATTGATCCGTTCTTAGCTCAAACCCCTCACCACGCCCATCACTGTTTTCAGTTTCTTTTGGATGACTGAGGTTACCAAGGTTGAGCTGACTCGCTCCATGACTACTGTGTAACTGCACACTAATTTGCCCTGTCGTATCATCAAAACGCAGTTGGTTAAAGCCTTGTCCTGCAACCTCTTGTGAACGGATTCCGCTGAGCTTTTTCGTCGCAGGCAATGTCCCTTTCACATCAAACATAGTTTGGTGGCGCTCGGCTTCATGAATACGCCCTACGACAAAGGGTCGATCAACGTCCCCCTCAAAGAAGTCAATAACCACAATTTCTCCGACACGCGGATGAAAACGTGCGCCATATCCCTCACCCGCCCATGGGGTCAATACATCGACCCAAGCCGAATCTGTGTCATTGTCATTTGCCCCCGCACCACCATCATGGGTATGGTCATCACTACGGGTAAACATGAAGCGAACTTTAATCCGCCCCCATGCATCCACATAAATTTCTTCCCCTTCGGGCCCGACGACTTTAGCCCGTAAAGGGTAGGCTGCTGGACGGTGGATCCATGCTTGATATTCAGGAACAATTTTAACCTCACGGCGTACGACAAAGAGTTCATTGGCTTGTCGTTCTTCATCACTCAGACCTTGCCAGCGACTTCCTTTTAATAACAGATTGATTTGCTGTAGCAACTCTTTGGGTAAATTATTTTGGTTATAAAAAGTTTTCCCTAAAATGAGAAATTCACGCTCTGTGGATACATGTTGGTCTATTTCAGGATGTCCCACCATTTCAAACCAATAGCCCACTTGCGCATCTCGAACGCCACCTTTTGCGGTGAAATATTTGGCCTGAAGCTCGTAAGAATGGCTCAGTTGCTGATTCAGTCGTTCTAGTTGGTTGCTATTTGCAACTGTCGTCTGATCTCCTCCCTGCAGATCACCCGTCCATGCTGGACTAACACACCAAACTTGTTCTAAGCTTAAACTTTCATTGTCCTGTTGATCACTATGCTGATGCGTACTGAGTGCAGTATGACTTTGATCTTGAACCAAATGTTGCGCATGCCAACGCTGCGTTTGTACCCGTGTTGGTTGTAAATGCCGCTCTGCAATAAAACTGGTAATGCTATCAAATGGCTCGGTGGCATGGCTACGGTGGAAACGAATCGTCCGACGACCCAGTACTGTAAACACTTGATTATCATCAATCAAACGAAGTTGCTGTGCCTGAATCGGTTCAGACGAACTGAACACTACCGGAACTTGTTCATCAATCAACCAATTGATACCTTCACTCCGCCATAGGCGCGTAAGAAACTCTGCATCGGTTTCATTAGACTGCATGACAAACGGACGTATATCATAATCGCGGCTCAGACCCTCTAAATTCAAGCTTAAACTGGCTGCGAATAAGGCACTATTGTTTTGCCATTCACTAAACAGAGTTTCAGTAATTTCACGAACACTTTTATTCATAAACACGCGACTGTTTCTGCGCTTATGCCACAGTGAGGTTGCATCTTCAATCGTCAGTTTATAAACAGTTAGTGCACCATCACTTTGGCCTTGACTAGCACCCGTAATTACGCCAGTGAGACGCGAGAGCTGCCCAACATCCGTAACCTGATCTACGGCGACACGACCACCAATGAATTGTTTCAAAGGCAGATAAGCATTGGTCGATAGACATAGAATTTCAGCTTTTAGGCCTTGATTGATACGGTGCTTACCCTCAATGCGCTGAATAAACACCTGTGTATTCAAGGCCAGATTGGAAAAATGAATATGCAAGGCACGTTTTTGCGAGCCAAATCCAAAGGATTCCAGCATCTTATAAATAGAATTGAACATGATCATTATTTAAGTTATTGGTTTTTATATTTGTGCGCGGAGTGTACAAAATGTCTAATTTTTAATCTAGTAAAATAATGTTAATCAATACGTATTCCTGAGATAATAAAAAAAGGAGCATTCTGCTCCTTTTTTTATTATCTCATTTCAGCTTTAGAAGGCGACACGTTTATAGTGACGATACTCTGGCTTCCAGAAGCTCTTTTCAATCGCGTGTTGCAATTGCTCATCACTAATAATCGGGGCTACACCTGCATCCATCGCTGCTTTCGCAACCTTGAAAGCTATCAGCTTAGATACTTTTTGAATTTCATCAATTTCAGGTAGCAAGTCTGCTTCAGGATTAACCAACATCGGTGAGCAATCGGCCAAAGCATTACTCGATGCAATCAGCATAGAATCCGTCACACGGGTTGCATTGGCCGCAATCACGCCCAGCCCAATGCCTGGGAAGATATACGAGTTATTGCACTGCGAAATATTATAAATTTTGCCTTGATAGTTGACTGGAGCAAAAGGACTACCTGTCGCAATCAAAGCCTTGCCGTCCGTCCAGTGAATAATATCTGCTGGCACAGCTTCGACACGCGAGGTTGGATTAGACAGTGGCAACACAATCGGACGCTCACAGTTCGAAGCCAAAGTACGAATTACTTCTTCAGTGAATAAGCCCGGCTGACCCGACACCCCAATCAACACGGTAGGTTTGGCATTTTTCACGACATCGAGCAGTGAAATCACCTCTTCCGCATTTCCCCATTGCGCAATCACGTCTGGCTTTTGCGCCAATTTACGTTGGAAGTCGAGTAGATTCGGCTGATTTTCAGTGATTAAACCAAAACGATCGACCATATACACGCGTGCACGCGCTTCGGCATCAGTTAAACCTTCAACTTTCATCTGTGCAACGATTTGTTCAGCAATCCCACAGCCTGCTGAACCTGCACCTAAGAAGGCAACGGTTTGATCCTTGAGTTGTTTACCTGCCGCACGTGATGCAGCAATCAAACTGCCCACAGAAACGGCTGCCGTACCTTGAATATCATCATTAAAACAACAGATTGCATCACGATACTTATTCAGTAACGGCATGGCATTATTTTGCGCAAAATCTTCAAATTGAATCAGCGCTTTCGGCCAACGACGCTTGATCGCCGCAATCACTTCATCGACAAAAGCATAGTACTCATCACCACTGATGCGTGGTTGATTCCACCCCATATAAATCGGGTCATTCAATAACTGTTGATTATTGGTCCCGACATCGAGGGTAATTGGTAACGTATACGCTGGACTAATACCACCACACGCGGTATATAGCGATAATTTTCCAATCGGAATACCCATCCCGCCAATGCCTTGGTCGCCCAAGCCTAAAATACGCTCGCCATCGGTAATCACAATAACTTTGACATTTTTCTTGTTAATGTTATGCAAGATGTCATCAATATGCGCACGGTCTGGATAGGAAATAAATGTGCCGCGATGGCGACGATAGATATCCGAGAAACGCTGACAGGCCTCACCCACCGTTGGAGTATAGATGATCGGCATCATCTCACTTAAATGGTTTTCAATAAGGTGATAGAACAAGGTTTCGTTGGTGTCTTGAATGTTACGCAAGTAAATGTGCTTATTGATCGCATCATTAAAAGCACAGTACTGTTGATAAGAACGCTGACTTTGTTCTTCAATACTTTCTTCAACATGCGGAATTAAACCATGCAAGTTGAAGCGAGTGCGCTCTTCTTCCGTAAATGCGGATCCTTTATTTAACAGCGGCAACTCAAGTAAAGTATTGCCCGCATAAGGGATGTATAAGGGTTGTTTTGTCTTTAAATATTCTGTCGTCATTACCTATCTCGTTATACATAGATTTAGATGAACCTATGGGAGAATCTGTACATCTATTTCGGCTACTAGCTTAGCGCCATTTACTCATGTTTTGATATTTATAAGCGTGATGCAATTATCAAAGCGATTTAGTCTGAAAATAAAAATACTGAGTCATACAACTAAATATAGGGACTGAAACAGACTTTTCGCAAAATTCAAAATGGATAAAAATTGAACTTCACCATTACACAAGCTAAGCTAGCGCCTTTCGTAGTACTCTATCCGCAAAAAAATGACAATAAAAAAATTAATGCTCTTGTTGGGCCTCATAAGCGTTGTTACCGCTCAACTGACCGCTTGCCAATCTGTCTCTAAGGCTCAAAATACCGTGAGTCATAAAATTACAGGGCTATTGGGTAATCACGAGAAACTGCCTGAAATTGATCAAAAAGGCATTGTCGATATCAGTAAAGCCACCATCGAGCAATATGAGCAACTCAGTGCCAATTTACCCTTGAACCAATGGGTCTATTTGGAGAATGAAAAACAAGGCATTTATCAACTACAAAACAAATCGACCGAAGGCTTTGTGCTCTCACTGCGTCTGAATTGTAAAATCAGCAGTCATCCGCCTACGTTTGAGCTTCAAAATGCGCACGGCAAACGTATTTTATATGGTTATGATAAAGAAGCAGGACAGATTCAGTTTTTACTCGACAACAAAAACTACGGCAATCCCTTTGATCCATTTCAACACCAAAGCCTGAGTCGTTTTCAACAACAGCTTGCCAGTGCCCAAGTGATTAAGCTCTTTCATGCAGGCAAACTGTATCGTTTTCAAAACCAAAATGCGGAACTACTCAGCAAACCTGTTTCATGCCGTGAAAATAGCTAAAATGGTGCTTATTTGGGTGGATTCAGATGTGACATATCGACAAACACACCAGTCAAACGGCGCACAATCGGTAGTACAATGAGCACGACAGGATAGGCCACCACCCAAGACATCATCCATGCAGACAGCCAAACCTGTAGAAAGTTGTCCACCCAGCCCAAATTACGCCACAGATTGATCATCGAAATAATGCCACTCATAAAAAATGAGATAAAAAACGGCAAAATAAACATGGCGTATTTTGCGGGTAACTTGGGAATATTGCCAATGATCATGGGGCGCTGTTCAGACACGTTTCATCCTTAAAAACATGAATTTTGGTTCTGATCATACTGCACTTTTCATCTTTGTTGCAGCGCAATCGTTAGCAGTTTTCGGACATTTTTTACTCTATAAAAATGGATTCACCTAAAGACGCGGAAATTTGCTATATTTAGCGTTTTTCTGCGACATTAAATTTTCGACTGAATATGAACACGGCAATCCAAGCAGCTCTCGAGCACGCAGTACAAAACCTTCAAGCTGAAGGTATCCTTCCAGCAGACTGGAACAACAGCAGTACTTTGACGCGTACCAAAGACCGAAGCCACGGGGATTTCGCGTCCAATATCGCAATGATTGCCTCTAAAGCTGCGGGGATGAAGCCACGTGATTTAGCCGAAAAAATTCTAGCTGCACTGCCTGAAGTGGCAGACATCAGCAAAGCAGAAATCGCAGGCCCTGGCTTTATTAACTTCTTTTTAAATGCTGACCAACGTTTTGCTGTACTTGAGCAAATTCAAGCGCAAGGCAAGCAATTTGGTCGCACTCAAGCCAATGCTGCGAAAAAAATCCAAGTAGAATTCGTTTCTGCCAACCCGACGTCTAGCTTACACGTTGGTCATGGTCGTGGCGCAGCGTACGGGATGACCGTTGCAACCCTGCTTGAAGCAACAGGTGCAACGGTAGACCGTGAATATTATGTGAATGATGCAGGCCGTCAAATGGACATCCTTGCAACATCCACCTATTTACGCTACCTCGAATTAACAGGTCAGGAACTGGTTTTCCCAAAAAATGCCTATCAAGGCGATTATGTTAAAGAAATCGCGCAAAGCATTATTGATGCTGATGGCGATGCCTACGTTCGCCCTGTAGCCGACGTCTATAAGGATGTCCTTGAAGATGTACAATATGCAGAAGAGCTCGATGCTGAAGGCAATAAAGTTGTCCTTTCAGGCGACAAAGAAAAACACATTGATGGTTTAATTGCCAATTCACAGCAACTCATTGGTGCTGGCTACCGTGTATTCCACCAAGCAGCACTCCATGCCATCTTAGATGACATTAAAGATGACTTAGGCGAGTTTGGCGTAACCTTTAACCAATGGTTCAGCGAAGCATCACTCACTGATAAAATTGATGAAGCGTTAGCCACTTTAGAACAACGTGGTTTCTTATACGAAAAAGACGGCAATATTTGGTTCAAATCAACTGAATTTGGCGATGAAAAAGACCGTGTTGTGAAGCGTCGTAATGGACAAACCACTTATTTTGCTTCTGACATCGCTTATCACCTCAACAAATTACAACGTGGCTATACCGACCTGATTGATATTTGGGGTTCAGATCACCACGGCTATATTTCACGGGTTAAAGCCGCGATTGATGCAATGGGCTATGACTCGAAAAAACTGACTGTACTTCTGGTTCAGTTCGTCAGCTTATGGCGTGGTGGTGAGATGGTACAAATGTCATCTCGTTCGGGTCAGTTCGTGACTTTACGTGACCTACGTAAAGAAGTGGGCAACGATGCTGCGCGTTTCTACTACGTGATGCGTAAGTCTGAACAACACATTGACTTTGACTTAGACCTTGCGGTTTCACAAAGCAAAGACAATGCGGTGTACTACATCCAATATGCGCACGCACGTGTCAATCGTATGGTCGATGTGAAAGCCCCTGAAAAAGGTATTCCTTTTGATCGTAGCAAAACGGCTGATTACGATGCGACCTTATTAACGCTTGACGCTGAAACTGAAATTCTGGCTAAACTTGCAGCCTATCCTGAAATTGTGCTTCGTGCTGCAAATAGCTATGAACCACACCAAGTGGGCAACTATTTGAAAGAACTCGCAGCATTATTCCATGGTTGGTATAACTTGGATAATACAAGAATTATCGACGAACAGAATGTTGCCCTTTCGCAAGCCCGTTTATTACTTTCAATAAACGTACAACAAGTTTTGCGTAATGGTTTAGAGTTACTGGGTGTGTCTGCACCTGAAACCATGTAATAAGTGAAGCAAAGCTTCACACATGGCTGCAAGACCGAAAGCTATGCTTGAGGTAACGATGTAAAAAGCAACGCTTTGCACATCGTCGCAAGATGAAGGGCTATGCTCGAAGTAGCCATATCAACCCTGATGTATTGTTCGCTTTGTGAAACTTGAATTTTGCAAAGCGATTCTTTATTTTACGATGATGCCTCTTTTAATCCCTTGAGGCCAAGTATTAAAATAAAGAAAAGAATGGGCCAGTCCCTCATATTGATTAGAAGAAAAGAGGTTTCCACGTGTTTGGAAAAACGCAGCGCGGTGTATCTGAAAGACCGAACAAACCCAAAAAGCCACTGATTCCAGCTTGGCTTGGTACACTTGTGGTCATTTTAATCGTGCTCTGTTTTGCTGTAGCACTGTTACTGTGGAAGCCTTGGGCGCCAGTGAAGCCGAAAGGTCAAATCACCTCGGAACATTATCAAGAAGAAACCAATAAAGACTACCGTTTCTACGACTTACTGCCACAGCAGCAAGTGACTCCGATTCCAGATCAAGCCATTCCTGAAACTAAAGACAATCCAAGCACTGTGGTGATTGTTGAAGCACCTGCTGCCGAAGAAAGCACCCCTGCTGAACCAGGTTTAACCGAAGCAGCACCAACACCGCAAGCGCCAAGTTTTATATTGCAAGTGCGTAGCTACCCTGACCCAGACAGTGCCGATGCACGTCGCGCAGAAATTATCTTAAATGGTCTCTCGGCCGATGTCGTCAAAACCGTTGAAGGCGGCCAAACATGGTATCGCGTGATTTCAGGGCCATATGACTCGCAAGAAGCTGCAGTAATTGCACAGCAAACCCTACAACATAGCGGCATTGATTCGATTGTGGTCAAACGCTAAAACAAAAAAAAGGATGCCTCGGCATCCTTTTTTATACTCTGAGTTTGACGAGAAAATTTTGAATCAATTGCGCAACATGCTCTGCATGCACATAAGCCAAATCATGTTGCCCCTGTGACACGATGTGCAATTCAGCATGTGGTATTTGATGGTGTAAGAACTGCCCCACCGCAACAGGACTAATCGGATCTGCATCGCCCCAAATCAACAAAACGGGACACTGGATACGCTCCAGAATGCTCGTCAAATCAGACTGATACTGAACAAACCAATCAGGAACAGTAAAGCTCTGTTGATAATCCTCTCTCCAATCCGCCACCTGAAAAGGACTTAAATCAATGCCGCCTGAGGTTGCCACGAGCACCAAGGCCCGCACCTGTTCAGATTTTTGTAGGGCAGCTTGTACTGCAAAAATGCCACCCATAGATTGTGCAATGACCACAGAAGGCTGTTGAATTTGATTCAATACATAGTCTTGTAAGCCCTCAAAACTCTGCACATTCACATCATCCGGATAGCCACCAAAGCTCGGATAAGCGACGACCATGCTTGAATTGTCCTCTGGGAGGCGCTGTATGACAGGTTGCCAAAATGCCGTATTACCCGATGCACCGGGCAAAAAAATCAGGTTCAAACCATCACTCACCACTATAACCCACTGAGTTCTTTGGCTTTTTTAAAGGCTGGGCGTTGCTGAATACGCTGTGCATAAGCAACCATTTGAGGATTATGGGCTTTGACTCGCTCTTGCATCGCCACCACAGGAAAGCTCATTTGAATATCGGCAAAAGAAAAATCACCTGCAAAATATTCATGTTGAGATAAATAATTTTCTAAATATGCACTGTGCTCTTTCAAGCGTGGATTAATAAAGCTGCCTTTCACCCCATCACAAATTTTATTGGCAATCGGCTTAATTAGAAAGGGAACATGTTTCGGTACATTGGTCATCACCAAGGTCATGACCAAATAGGGCATCAACGACCCTTCGGCATAATGCATCCAGTAGTTGTATTGCATTAAGTCCTTTGGATTTTGCGGTTTAAACCTATGCGCCGTATCGTAAGTGGCTTGCAGATATTCTAAAATCACCGCAGATTCTGCTATGACCAAATCACCATCAGTCAAAACGGGGGCTTTGCCTAAGGGATGAATGTCTTTTAACTCAGGTGGCGCAGCATAAGTCGGCAGCCGTTTATAAAACTTCACCTCATACTCCAACCCTAACTCTTCCAAAGCCCATAAAATGCGTAAAGAACGTGAATGTTCCAAATGGTGCAGAGTGATCATTGTTTTGCCTTTTGTTTTAATTGAAATCTAGCACTCACTTTACGCGAAAATTTGGATTTTGCACCTGTAGATGTACATGAATCTGCAGTCGTACAAAATCCTTTACTGCCTCTAAAAACAGCCAAGTGACTTAAACGATTGAGGTTTCAATCTCAACAGAACGTAATAAAGTTTTAGTAACTGGTGTTTTTTGACAGATATCTAAGATTTTTTGGCGCGCTTCTTCTGTCAATGTTTGCTCAAACGACAAACGACGACTAATCCATTCTCGGCCTTCTTTGTTGGCATTAAAGTCTGCTTCGACACTAAAAGCCCCCCACTCGATCCCTTTGTGCTGCGCATACATCCGTAGGGTAATCATGGTGCAGGAAATCAAGCCTGTACAAATAAAGTCATAAGGTGCAGGGCCTTTGTCCTGACCGCCAAAAGACGCTGGTTTATCGGTAATGAATTGATGTCGCCCACTACTTACTTCACCAGACCATGCTTCGACGCATGTTTTCACTTCTGCATTCGCAATGATTGCCATTTTTTTATTATCCTATTTTTCATTTATCTTTTTTGAATAGGTTTCACGTACTGAAACTGTCCACCTATGCTGTTGTTGAACGATTTTTCGCAGTATTCCTCTTATTTTGAAGCGCGCATTTGGTCTGGAAATGCTGGTGCTTCCAAACGCGGGCCTTCATAGTCTGGAATTGAGCCAAAACGTTCATCTTGTGCAATCCACTGATCACGTGCAATTTTCAATTCTTCTTGAGTACGACCAACAAAATTCCACCACAGTAGAATTGGACTTTCAAACGGCTCACCACCTAACAGTAACAAGCGACTACCCGCATGAATTTCAATCTCAATCGCGCTTACACCCTGCTCGAGCACCACCATATTGTCTTCATTCAGTTCGTGCCCATTGACCGTAGCCGTTCCTTCTAAAGCCATAAATCCATATTCAAAGTTTGGATTGAGTGTTAAACGAGTCTTGGTGCTTTCTGCTGCACTTAAGTCCACCCCTAATAGCTTGGTATAAACACTCACAGGTGAGGTGGTATTTAAAAACTCTCCGACCAAAACGGTAAATGCTACCCCATCTTTTTCCACCACAGGCAGCTCTGGATAATGCTCAAAGCGGGGTTCAACAGCAATTTGTGCATCGGGCAATGCTATCCACAATTGTGCCGCATGCATTTTGGTTTCTGTATCTGGTGCGACTTCTGTATGGGAAATCCCATGTCCTGCGGTCATGAGGTTGACCTGTTTTGGACGAATCAGTTGTTTGCTGCCCAAACTGTCGGTATGCATCATGGTGCCTTCAATCATCCATGTAAAAGTTTGCAAACCAATATGTGGATGTGGACCAACATCTAAACCGTCCCCTTGTGGGAAAGTTACAGGGCCAGCGTGATCTAAGAAACACCATGCGCCAATCATTCGTTTATGGCGACTTGGTAGTGCACGCTTGATGACCGTCCCTTGGCCGATTTCAGCACTTCTCAGTGGAAACTCTTGAATGAATTGATTTACGTATTTTTCACAGTCATCCGAATGCGAAAGTTCAGTATAATTATTATTCGTCATGTGCTTACTCATTACAGATCCATATGTCCTAGATCATAACAAGCAGATTCCCAACTGCACATCCCTAAAAATAGAATGCTGATTCTTAAACATGGGACAATATCTTGTATTTTCAAAACTTAAGTAAAAGGCAATGCGTGGATGTAAAAATGTTGTTACATCTTTATTTTTTAAAGATTACGACCACCTGAAAATAAGAAAAATATTATTGTGTAAGCCCTTTTGATAAATGAAATATACAAATTTCTCAATTTTCATGCCTATCCCATATAAATTTCATTCTGATGATAGTGTAGATAAGGCAGATGTTTTACATCCAAGTGCAATTTTAAATGTGTTGGAATAGAAAAGAACTCTTTATCAATCTCATTGAGCTTTTTCGAAATCTGAACTATCCCCGTGTCAAGAAAAGTAATAAATCCTTGATCAAATAGACGGTCAAAATTTGGAGACAATAAGAATCCATTATAAACATCTACTTTTTCATTTCCATCACACTTTGCCCAAGGCTTAATATGGGATGCAATTAACAATCTACTATGACTAAAGCCTGTGACTGCACAATAGGGATAAAAATCAAAAAGCTTTTTCCTGAACTTATTTTGAATCAGTCTGACTTTAACTAAACGCTCAGCATCTGTTGTAAATATTTGTTTTTCCGTAAATATTGACTCATCATTAACATCAATTTCTTTTAAGAAGTCACCATAATGCTTCAATGCAGAAGAATACATATTATTCCCCACTCGGTTTCTATCTTGATAGATATCTAAAAGTAAAAATTGTCTGCTTTAATGCTTCAAACTCAATGCTGTTTTGAGGTAACTCATAACTAGGTAACCACTCATTAATTCTATTTTTTATAACTAAATCATATTTTAAAGCTGTAGCCTTTGAAAGATTCTTATTCTGTATTAACCAATGATAAAAATTCATCCCTCTCTCCCTACCTCGTTATATAAAAAAGGACGCCTAAGCGTCCTTTTCAAAGAGTAATTTCTCATTCACTGCCGCGAGCATAGCTCTTGGCGTAATTTAGGCAAGAAGCTTCTCTTCTTGAAAGCCCTCACTGACGCAGGCGTAGCCTTTGGCGTAAAATCGGTAAAATGCGTTGCATTTTAAAACCCCGATTTTACTCCCATTCAATCGTTGCTGGTGGCTTAGACGACACGTCATACACAACACGAGAAACATCTTTGATTTCGTTCATGATACGCGTTGAGATTTTATCGACAAGATCATAAGGAAGATGTGCAAAACGTGCTGTCATAAAGTCTACAGTTTCTACTGCACGAAGTGCAATCACCCATGCATAACGACGACCATCACCTACGACACCTACAGATTTTACAGGCTGGAATACTGCAAAAGCTTGTGCAGTTTTATCATACCAACCACTTGCACGAAGCTCTTGCATGAAGATGTCATCTGCAAGACGTAAAATGTCTGCATATTCTTTCTTCACTTCACCCAAAATACGCACACCCAAACCTGGACCTGGGAATGGATGACGATATAGCATTTCATGCGGTAAGCCTAAAGTTGTACCTAAACGACGTACTTCATCTTTAAACAAATCACGGATTGGCTCAACCAATTCAAAAGCCAAGTCATCTGGTAAACCGCCCACATTGTGGTGAGATTTAATCACATGTGCTTTACCATTTTTGGTTGCAGCAGATTCGATCACGTCTGGGTAAATCGTCCCTTGTGCAAGGAAGTTTACACCATCAAGTTTACGCGCTTCTTCAGCAAAAACTTCAATGAACTCACGACCAATGATTTTACGTTTTTTCTCAGGATCAACTTCACCCGCAAGTGCAGTCAAGAAACGCTCTTCAGCATCGGCACGAATCACACGGATACCCATGTTTTTCGCAAACATGTCCATCACTTGCTCGCCTTCGTTTAAACGAAGCAAACCATTGTCTACAAATACGCAAGTCAATTGATCGCCAATTGCTCGGTGTAAAAGTGCCGCAACAACGGATGAATCCACACCACCCGACAAACCTAAAAGAACTTTCTGATCGCCAATTTGTTGACGTAGTTGTTCAACACGCAGGTCGATAATGTTTTCAGAGTTCCACAGACTACGACAGCCACAAATGCTGTGTACAAAGTTAGACAATAACTCTGCACCTTTTGCAGTGTGCGTTACTTCTGGGTGGAACTGAATACCGTAGAAACGACGTGTTTCATCAGAAACCATCGCCACTGGGCAGCTTGGCGTGCTTGCAGTAATTTGGAAACCTTCAGGAATCGCCGTCACTTTGTCGCCATGACTCATCCATACTTTAAGCTGGTCTTTGGTGTCCTCAAGATCACCAATCAACTTGTCACGAACTTGGATGTTTACTTCGGCATAACCGAATTCATGTACTGTCCCTGGCTCAACTTTACCGCCAAGTTGTGCCGACATGGTTTGTAAGCCATAGCAAATACCCAAAACTGGTACACCTAAGTTGAACACAACTTCTGGCGCACGTGGGCTGCCCTCTTCGTGTACGCTCTCAGGACCACCTGACAAGATGATACCGTTTGGATTAAATGCACGAATGTCTTCTTCAGACATATCAAAAGCATACATTTCAGAATATACACCAGCTTCACGTACTGCGGCGTGCAATAAGCTGGCTATATTGAGAACCGAAATCCAAAATAAGGATACGATCTTCAGTAATTTGAGTATTGGTAGTCATGACAAACAACTATGAAAGGCAAACGAATATAAGCGCCGTATTCTAGCATTTTTCCACACATAACGCACATAATTCGGACAAGCTTTATGCAAGGCCAACATTTGGTGGTGTTTAAACAAAAAAGCACGCAATTATGTGCTATGTTTATTGCGAAATTTTCTCTATTTTAACAACTTCAATATCGGTCGGTTTATAACGATGTGTGTCGACCTCACCGACCACCTGTACTTTATCGCCTGCTTTAATATTGGATACTTTCCATAAATCCTCATCAATATCCAGCAAAATAACCCCTGTACCATCACTGAACTCATAATGATCTTCATTGAGATGTTTCAACAGTGTACCTTTTAAAGTGACCGCCGTTTCATCTTTGAGATTTGCAATGGCTGAAACAGTGACGTGATTGTTTGCCGCTTCTTGCATGATGATATGGTCATCATTTGCCCATGCGCCTACAGCTAGACTTAAACTGCTCATACAAAGCGCAATTTTTAGAAGATTTTTCATATTATTTTTCCTCATGTCTTATTGCTATTAATCAAAACAAAAAAAGCACCAACAGACGGTACTTTTTTGTAAATAAAAAAAGCAGCATCGTAAATGCTACTTTTCATTTTGAATTATTTTTCAATCAGATGATCTAGGCTCATTTTTCCTGCACCATGTAGCATCAGAAAAAACAAACCTCCTGCCATGGCAAAGTTTTTCATAAAATTAATACTGTCTTGTGTGCCATCATGAAAGATAAAAGCGGTAATCACACTAAATAGACCCAAACCAAACGCAGCAAAACGCGCTTGGAATCCAAACAGCAGCGCTAAGCCACCACCAAACTCAACCAAAATAGTTAATGGTAATAGCGCTCCGGGAACGCCCATAGACTCCATATACCCTACAGTTGCGCTATAAGCTGTAATTTTCCCCCAACCTGCGACAAGGAAAATATAAGCCATCAGCACGCGTGCAATTAAAGCTAAAACAGCATCGGTATTGGGTTGATTGACAATATTTTTGACCACAACATTTGGATTAAACATTTTTACACCTTTAAATACGTTTTATTTGAAGTTGTAGCTATCTTAATAATCTCTGTTTTTAGAATAAATATGCATTTTCATTATGCATCGTTCCGAATAGAGAACAATAATAGCCGAATTTATTTACGTTTTAATACTGACTTCTGACAATGAGACTGCTAGGATTTCTGCACTCTTCTGTTTAATTGTGCCCCATGGAACTGATTGATTTTATATTACATGTCGATGACCATCTGCTCGAGTTTATCACCAACTATGGGGTTTGGATTTATGCAATTTTGTTTCTTATCATCTTTGTGGAAACAGGCTTGGTGGTCATGCCCTTTCTACCCGGCGATAGCTTATTGTTTGCCGCAGGTGCCTTAGCTGCATCAACGGGTGCAATGAATCCATGGTTCCTTGGTATTTTACTTTTTGTCGCAGCCGTACTGGGCGATACATTGAACTATCACATTGGTCGTTATATTGGGCCGCGTGTTTTTGAAATCGAGTCACGTTTTATTAATAAACAACACCTGATAAATACACAAAAATTCTTTGAAAAACATGGTGGTAAAACCATTATTTTTGCGCGTTTTATTCCCTTTGCGCGCACCTTTGCACCTTTTGTGGCAGGCGCAGGAAAAATGGACTACAAATTTTTCCTGTCTTATAACCTGATTGGTGCATTCTGCTGGATTGGTTCATTCATTACTTTAGGTTATATTTTTGGCAATGTGCCTGTGGTCAAAGACAATTTCACGCATCTGATTTTCGGTATCATTATTATTAGTGTCTTGCCTGGAATCATTGGTTTTATTCGGGCGAAATGGAAGAAAAAATCAACCACTCGTGCTTAGGCAAAAAAGCGTAAAATCACAGGGAACATACATACCACCAATAACATGGCCGATCCTTTGTACAAGAGATCGGCTTTTATTTGCTTGGACTCACCCGATAAAATGGCACGACCAAATGACATCCAAAACAAAGCCGTAGGTAATAAAACTAAGCTAAATACAATAAAGACCCATAAAAAATTCGTCGGATTATCCCATGTTTCATAAGGAAAAATACCTGCAGCAAACAGTACAGCTTTTGGGTTTTTCAAAGTTGAAAAAAACAACTGCATTGGTCGAATCGAGGTAAAACGTTGATTATGTTTTTCTAAATGTGAGCTTTTCCATAGGTGAAAGGCCAGCCAAAATACGTAACCTGCGCTAATAATATGCAAAATATCAATCAGATATGGCCAGATAGGGGTACTCAAATGAATTAACAATGCCCATAAGTTGATGGCATAGAAATACCCGAACAGTTCTGCAGGCACAAGCGCACTGGTTTTCGCCAGACCTTGCTGATGTGCAGAGCTTGCGAGTAAAGCATTGGTTGGTCCCGGAATCATAAGGACAGCAATCATTGCCAATACAAACAGCCAACTCTCAATCATAGACATCCAACAACAGTATTCAAGATGCGCAATTTAGCCGAAAAAGAGCAGTTTCCTCAAGTCAAGGCAGACAAAAAGACAGAACCTACTTACTGAAAAGTGACCTTAAAAAATAATAAGACGTTGTTTTATTGTGATTATTTTTGAAACATTTTGCTAAAATTTTCATTCTGCTAAAGATACAAACACTTCAGCAGAATGAATCTATCCGTGTTTAATTTGTCTTATTTCGGACAGTAATCGTACAACCCTTAAACTTTGCAGCTTGTACTATGGCTTCTTGTTGGCCCAAAAGCCTTGAAATTTCGGTCTTTTTAGTATTCGAAGATTGTCCCATATTGAGCGAAATACTTGGACCAAAGCCCCAGCCGCCACCATGACTCCAACCACCACCCAGTCCCACACCTACACCCATACCCGTGCGTTTTTCAGTCGGTACACCTTCATCTAAATGTTGTTGAATACGATTATACTCTGCCTGTAGCTGTTGGCAGTTCAGCGCTTGGTACTGTGTAGGAGAAACATAGGTTGGTTTAACCGTTGTGGCACACGCACCTAATAACAACGTACTGCCCGCTAAAAAAGCAACTAAGATATTTTTCATGCTGAATCTCGCAGTTTATTATTCTCAATCTCATTGAACAATGATTGATAGGCCTGCGTCAATTTATGATCATGCGCCAAATGAATCAACGGTAAATTTTTATGATGTGACTCTTTCATCATCACCGATGGCGGTAACATACTTTCTAAAACAGGTAGACCTTCATCTTTCAACTGTTGCACCACTTCACGTGGCAGTTTAGCCTGTGCTTGGTATTGATTGACCACGATGCCCTCAATTTCCAAATGGTCATTATGATCATCTTGGGTTTCAAGTACATTTTCAATCAAGGTTTGTAGTGCTCGTTTAGAGAAAACATCACAGTCAAACGGAATTAGAACTTTATTGGCCGCAATCAATGCCGATAAGGTAAAGAAATTAAAGGCTGGTGGTGTATCAATATAAACTCGGTCGTACTTCCCAACCAGTTGTTGTAAGGCATCACGCAATTTATAAATTTTATGTTTGGATTCTAATGCATGGGCCAAGGCACCCAAATTTGGGCTGGCAGGAATCACATCAAGATTTTTAAAAGGAGACTGATGCACATAGCTTTCTAAGCCTTTGGCACGTCCTTTCAGGATCGAACCAATCGCATTGCCGAGCAAGCTTTTATTTTGTGTAGCACCCAGAACTTCTTCAAAATAGTTCTCAATATTTGGCTCTAAAGCAGGCTTATCCGCAGTATAGGTTGCATCATCGCCCAACACATACTGACTCGAATTCGCTTGTGGATCGAGATCAATCAATAATGTTTTTAGACCTTGATGCGCACTGATAGCAGCCAAATTCACAGCAATACTGGACTTGCCTACACCACCTTTTTGATTAAATACCACACGTGTATGCATAAAATCCCCTCCATCTTGTTATTTTTCCACCTTATCTAGCAGTGTAGCGCAGAACAGGTTTCGTGCCGAACATTATGTCTAACAATTAGCCAAAGTTTGGTTTAATCATGACTAAACCAATAATCGAAACCATCGACACTACAGCGAGAAATAAGCCTGCACGGCGCTGTGCTAATAAAATTGTGTCATCCTTTTTATAGGCTTTAGATAAAGAAGACAGTATGACTAAAAATAAAACCACTTTGGCATAGAACCATGTTTGCACTTCAAAGTTTTTCATCACCAATAAGATGATGCCTGTGAGTACAATCATAGTCATACTCAAATGCTGAAATGCAACAAAAGCGATACGACCTGTAGGATTGGGCTGGTTACCCTGAACCCCCTTAAACAAGGTCATCGCACGTGCCAAAATAATTATGCATGCAATACTCACTGCACTCATATGTACAATTTTAATCAGTAATTGTGTTTCCATTCGCAAGCCTCTGTTTAGCTTTTCGGTGCATGCGCACAGTTTGGGCTAGAAGTGTCTTGCCCTTCCCACTCTTCTGGTAGAAAAGCATGAATAGCTAAAGCATGAATTTTTCCAGGACTGAGTAAATCGCCTGCTACGGCATAAATTTTTTGATGCCGCTGTACCAAACGCAGACCAGCAAAGGCTTCACTCACCACAATCACTTTAAAATGTGATTCCTTACCGGGGAAATATCCACCATGCCCCGAAGATTCATTCACCACTTCTAAATGGGATGGGGAAAACTGCTGTAAGCGCTCAATTAATTGCTGCTCTAAGCTCATGCCTGTCTCCAAAAATGATTATTCTGAGAGTATACCTGTTCCTTGCTGCTATGCGACGGTTAAAACGATCATCATCCGAACCAAGACTTTACTTTTCAGCGGTAAAAAATCAAAAAGTCGGAACAGACTGCATTAAACTGGCTTTATTTTATGCAATTAAACTCAGCTTTTTCATAAAGCTATTGACCCTGAACTTGCTTGCTGTATCATACAGCGCTATGCGGGAATAGCTCAGTTGGTAGAGCACAACCTTGCCAAGGTTGGGGTCGCGAGTTCGAGTCTCGTTTCCCGCTCCAAATTTTTTTCAGGGTAAGTTTTCGTAAAAACTGCTCAATACGCGGGAATAGCTCAGTTGGTAGAGCACAACCTTGCCAAGGTTGGGGTCGCGAGTTCGAGTCTCGTTTCCCGCTCCAAATTTTTTAGTGTAAGTTTTTATAAAACTGCTCAATACGCGGGAATAGCTCAGTTGGTAGAGCACAACCTTGCCAAGGTTGGGGTCGGGAGTTCGAGTCTCCTTTCCCGCTCCAGATTCAAAAAGCCCTCATCGAAAGATGGGGGCTTTTTTCTTGTTGATTATTAATAATATTTTTTCTAAAACCTATATGTTCCAGCTTTGGAAGAAGCTCTAAAAATTTTAGAAAAAGTATTGTATAAGCTCGCTGCGTGACCAAAAGTGCCCTAAACGTGCCTTCCCTTTATCATATACGAATCAATTCATTCGCTATTCTGGTATTTTTTTAATCAATTTCAGTATAGATAATCAGAACACCTTCCCCATACACTTGACTTCCCTTTTTTCCATCTATTTTAGTATTTTTTTATTTGCTTTATTTTGATGGTGACCAAATTTGGTCACCAAAAATACATAGTTAAAACATTTACTTATGATCAAAAAACTCAATTTTAATCAATCATTCTGCTCTTCATTTTTCTTAAATTTTAATAAATCACCCACTTCAACATTAAGTAATACACACAATTTTTCTAAGGTCTCAAAATCTATTCGAGTCGATTGACCATTATATAACTTATGCAATGTTGTCTTACTCATTCCAGTCGCTCGAACTACATCCGCAACTTTCATTCTTCGCTCTGCCAAAAGCACTGGCAAGTTACAAACTATCATTAATTACCACCATTGTGTAATAAAGTACTTGCATAGTGTCTTAAATGCATTTATTATCGCATTGTGGTCTTAAATAACACCATTGTGATACTTTATAAAAGGATACAAACATGAATCTTACTTATATTACTACAAAAGAATTGGCGGAACGAATCCATTATAACGAACGTACTATCCGTAATCAGTTAAAAGATAGCGTTTTGATCGAAGGCATTCATTACATTCGCCCTTTTGGTGGTCGCAAAATTTTATATGTATGGGAGCGTATTGAAGAAGATATGACTAAAACAACTTTAGGCTCGCTACACAGCCTACAACTTCTGTAAGGAGAACATAATTATGGCTGCTATTGGTACTAGATACGGTAAGTTATGTGTCGATTTTCGATACTTAAGTATCCGTTGCCGTGAAACCACCGCTCTTGAAGACAATGCTCAAAATCGAAAAAAGCTTGAAAAAGCGATTGAACGAATGGAGGCAGAAATCTTATTGGGTATTTTTGACTATGCTAAATACTTTCCAAAAAGTTCTCGTTTGAAAGAAATCAAAAATGCAGAAAACAGAGTAAATGAAATCAGCTCAAAAACACCTCTATTTTCTAAGTTCTGTGAAATCTGGTTCACTGATAAAGAAATAGAATGGCGTACAAGCTACAAGGAAAAAATTCAAATTGTGATCAGAAAGTACTTAATTCCTTTTTTTGGCACAATTCCGGTTATTAATATCAAAAAGTCAGACATTCTTGGATTCCGTTCATCCCTCGCCAAAGTGACTCACGGGAAAAACCAAGAATGCCTTTCACCATCAAGAATCAACCAGATTATGATAGCACTTCGTATGATACTCGATAGTGCTGCCGAACGATATGACTTTGACAGTCCTTATAAGAATATCAAGAACTTAAAGCAAGGGAAAATTGAAGTCACGCCTTTTTCATTAAAGGAAGTACATGCAATCTTGGCCACAGTTCGTGATGATTTTAAGCCTTATTACACTGTTCGGTTTTTCACAGGTATGCGCACCAGTGAAATTGATGGGTTGCAATGGAAAAATGTGGACTTGCAACGTCGGGAAATCCATATTCGTGAAGCCTTGGTGAATGGGGAACTGGGTGGAACCAAAACCTATGGTTCTGACCGCACAATCCAGATGAGTGACCGCGTTTACCAAGCCTTTCTGCAACAGAAAAGCTTAAATAATGGTAAATCAGAGTTTGTTTTCTGCAATCGTGATGGTGGACCTCTCGATTACCGTTTGGTGAATAAACGTGTCTGGCATCCGATCTTGCGCTTTCTAGGATTAAAGCCTAGAAGAGCCTACCAAACACGTCATACAGCAGCAACGCTCTGGCTGTCGGCAGGAGAGAATCCGGAATGGATCGCACGTCAATTGGGACATTCAACGACTGAAATGCTATTCCGGGTCTATAGCCGTTACATCCCCAATGTTACCCGTCGTGATGGCAGTGCATTTGAAGCCATGCTGGAAAAACTAAATACAGAGGAGCTTGCACATGAATAGTAAAGCTTTCTTTGGTGGTGTGGTCGTCAGTCCTGAAGCGGATACGGTCGCTCGTGAATTAATCCATGAGCTACACATTCCCAAACTGCACAATCTGGCGTTTTTGCTGGAGATCAACAAATGCTTCGATGATCACCAGGCGTTAAGACTGTGGCTACAGCGACTGCTGGATGATGGACAAGCCCATTACGATGACCTAGCCCAACAGGCTCGCCTCCGGTTAATGAGCTTAGCTCCCTGATCAAATAAATATACAAGGTCATCTGATTGATGACCTTAGCCCTCTATACCTATAAAAAAGGTGAACACATGCATAAACATATTTCAATTTGGATGCCACTCTATATTGGCGACCTACAGGCGAAATTTGCACGAATGACAGCAGAACAAATTGGTGCGGCACTGCTGTTAATGATGGATTTCTGGAAAAACGGTGCTATTCCTCATGACCTAGCTACGGTATGTAGCATCACAAAATTATCGCAACATACCAAGGCTAAAACTTTGTTGAATACGCTAATAGCCCTGGAATTGTTTGAAATCGAATCTGAGCAAATTCATTCAAGTTTTTTAACCAGTTTAAAAAGCCAGGCATTGCAAAATCAGCAAATGAAATCTGATAAAGCTAAAAATGCAGCTCAAGCACGTTGGGGAAAATCCGCAACTAATGCTCAAGCATCAGCCAAGCAACGAAAAGTAAATGCTCAAGCAGCTCCTGAGAAGAGCCCGAGTATTACTCAAGTCATGCTTGAACCATGCCCTTCATCTTCATCTTCATCTTCATCTTCATCTTCAAATTTTGAAGAAAAAAATGAGAGTTTTTTAGAAAATTCAAAATGGATTTAGGAGAACAATCATGAATACCATGCTTAAAACGCTCCAGTTTCGCGCAGAAACAACAGAAGCACTCTGCCCTACCCATCATATACCCCTGATGGAAATCGCCGGTCACAGGCTTTGCAAATTGTGTGCAAAAGAAATGGTCCATCGCTCACATGCAGCCTATGCAGATGAGCTGCAACAACGGTTGCTGCAACAGAAAATCAAAAACTCAGGGCTCAATAAACGCTACCTGGACCGTGGCTTCAAGAATTATGTAGTTGCATGTCCTGCTCAAGACAATGCCATAAAACTATGTCAGGCTTTTGCACAGCAAATTATTTCTGACCATTATCCAAACCTGCTGCTCATTGGTACACCAGGTACAGGAAAGACTCATCTGAGTGCGTCAATCATTCGCAACATTCTGCATAACAGTACAAAATCTGCACGCTACTATACCAGTGCAGAAATTGCTCAAAAAATGATGGACACCTGGTCAGATGCTTCACGCTCTGAAAAGGAAGTTATCGAGCATTTCTCCAGTTTTGATTTATTGGTGATAGATGAATATGGCCTGCATGACCGACATGAAAAACGCCTGGAGATGGTGCATAAGGTTTTATATAGTCGTTATGACAATATGAAATCTACACTGCTGATTTCCAATTTCACAATCCAAAATATGCAGCGGGATTTAGGTGCCCGATTATGGTCACGGTTACATGAGAACAATTTGATTGTAGTGCCATGTTATTGGGATGATCTAAGATTTAATCAGTAAAATAATTTAGATTTAGAATCTATATAAGTGTAAAACCTATAAGTATTGGTTTTACACTTAATATCAAGATAATTAGAAGTAGTAAGAATTCTCTCCATCCAAATTCAATACCATCTAATTTTCAAATATAACAAAATTAATTTAACAATATCAAAAATTGCTTTTTTAAGAGTTAAATCTATACTACCTTTTATGAAAATTGGTTCATATTTTTTCATCAAATTGAGAAAATAAAAATCGAAAATAACCCTTATCAATTTCAGTTAAATTTTTAAAATCATGTTAAAAAATTACATATTTTTTGTTATTTTCAACATAACTTATAGTATAATTATAATATATAAAACAGCATCTTGTGATAGGAAAATGAAAAAATGAAGCTCACATCTAATAAATTTTTAATTCCCTTTACTCTTATCATTTTAATCAGCAGTTTTTTAATTATTCTCTACCGTATTACTATCAGCTAATACAGAAATTTTTCATATAATGATATGAAAAGAATTTAAAAAATTTAGATCAAATGAAAACCGACATAATTTAGATATATTCAAATTATGTCATTATTGTTTCATCGTACTCATTCGCTATGAAATAAAATAAGCCAAATGAAATATTTTTACCAAGGCAAAAAGATCAACTTCGGCATCTGGACAGGTAAGACTTGATCAAAATATAAAGTACCCAAAAATGTTTATCCTATTTAAATGTGTTAAATCAAAAAACAATGACCATCCAACAACTTAAAATATTATATCTGCCTATAACTTTATTTGACAAAAGGTGGCAAAGTGCTTGCTACTTTAAAATTAGTGGCATTCCACCTGTATCGAAAGATCATAATTTCTTAAATGTTGTTGAATAGGCCTAAAAAGAGTTAACTTTAAGTTAAGCATTTACTTTATAACGCTTAACAAAAAGTGCTGCGCATTATGTGGCTTTTCATTTTCTATGCATGAGTTACGCTTCCAACTACCATCACTTTGTAATAGCCATGCTTGTTGATTATCCATTAAATAATTTTCTAACCCTTGCTGATAAATTCTTTTTTGAGTCTAGTATTTTCAATAGGAAAGCACACTTCAACACGTTTAAATAAATTACGCTCCATCCAGTCAGCACTAGAACAATACACACGTGTATCACCATTATTGTAAAAATAATAGACACGAGTATGCTCAAGAAAACGCCCTACAATTGAGCGAACACGAATATTTTCTGATAAGCCAATTAGGCCTGGACGTAAACAACAAATAGAACGAATGATTAATTCTATTTGCACACCAGCTTGAGAAGCTTCGTATAATTTATTAATCAATTGAACTTCGGTTAGTGCATTGACCTTAATGATAATTTTTGCCGGTTTCCCTGCTTTCGCAAGCACAATCTCGTTTTCAATAAAATTCATCAACTGACTATGCAAAGTAAATGGTGCATGTAGAAGTTTCTTTAACTTCACCATTTTGCCCATACCGGTTAATTCTTGAAAAATACGATGTACATCTTCACACAAATCTTGATTGGTCGTTAATAAACCGTAATCAGTGTAAATTTTGGCATTGCCAGCATGATAATTTCCTGTACCTAAATGTGCGTAGCGCACCAGTTTTTGATTTTCTCGGCGTACCACCAAAATCATTTTGGCATGAGTTTTATAGCCGACAATGCCATATACCACCACGGCACCCGCTTCCTGTAAAACATTGGCAACAGCGATATTGGACTCTTCATCAAACCGTGCCCGTAATTCAATCACTGCGGTGACTTCTTTACCATTTCTTGCCGCCTCAGCCAAAATTTGCACAATTTCTGAATTTGCACCGCTACGGTACAAGGTCTGTTTAATGGCCAAAACATGCGGATCTTGCGCGGCTTCACGTAATAATCGAATTACAGGGGAAAATGATTCAAAAGGATGATGCAATAAAATATCTTGTTTCTGCATCGCACTGAAAATATTTGCAGATTTTTTCAGTATTTTTGGAATCACAGGAGTATGTGGCTCATAGCGTAAATATGGGCGTTTAAAATCCGAGACCAATCGAGCCAAATTAACAGGCCCGTCGACACGATACAATTGATGCGTATCCAAATCGAATTCTTTGAGTAAGTATTCATAAATATGTGTTGGACAATTTTTATTGACCTCCAAACGTACTGCCCGACCAAAACGGCGTGAACTGAGTTCGTCTTTTAAGGCTTCCGCTAAGTCTTCAACATCTTCAGTTAACGTTAAATCTGCATTTCGGGTTACTCTAAATTGATAGCAACCCGTTGCCGTCATTCCCGGAAATAAATCAGACACATGAGTATGAATAATTGAAGAGAGCATCACATGATGCTCTTTGCCTTCGGTCAACTCATCTGGCAAACGCACCACACGTGGCAATGAACGTGGTGCAGGAACCACTGCCAAATCGATCTGACGGCCAAAGGCATCCTTACCTTCCAAAGTCACAATGAAATTAAGTGATTTGTTGACCAAGCGTGGAAAGGGATGCGCAGGATCTAAACTTATTGGTGTTAAGGCTGGTGCAACCTGTTCCTGAAAATATTTTTTGACCCAATTAGATTGTGCTTGAGTTAACTCTCCACGTCTTAAAAAGCTGATGCCTTCTTCTCTTAACTGCGGAAAAATTTGCTCATTTAAAATTTGATATTGGCGTTCAATCGCAGCATGTGCTGTCTCCGAAATTTGATGTAAAATTTCTTGTGGGGATAAACCATCAGCCGTTTGTATGTCTCGCTCTTGAACAAAATGTTCCAACATAGTTGCAACACGAATTTCAAAAAACTCATCTAAATTTCTAGAAAAAATTAATAAAAAATTCAATTTTTCTAAGAGTGGATTTAAAGGATCGACCGCTTGTTCTAAGACACGTAAATTAAAATCTAAAATTGACAACTCGCGATTAATATATCGCTCAACTTGACCATATACCGGGGGGGAGGCTTGTGTAACTACGGAATTCATATACTACCCATATTTCTTAAAAGCAATGCCATTTTTAGTTGGCTAAAAATAAATAGAATTACAAAACAAAAACTTAAATATCATAGGACTTACGCATTGACGGATTCAAAAAAGTATTAAAATACTTTATAAAGTATCTGTGATCAGACGAATTAAACATGCTTCTACAGCAACTTGTACATTACCCATTTATATG
Organism: Acinetobacter sp. SW-226; assembly: GCF_055632855.1. NCBI lineage: Bacteria > Pseudomonadati > Pseudomonadota > Gammaproteobacteria > Moraxellales > Moraxellaceae > Acinetobacter > Acinetobacter sp. SW-226. The sequence goes on from NZ_CM145752.1 coordinate 3,592,717, forward strand.
GGCTTTCTCATGACAGAACCGAACTCTATTAGCTGCACACAACTTGCCGAGACTTATAATATCTCGCATGATAGTGTAAATCGCTTTCTAGAGCGTGAAGACTACACACCTCACGACCTATATCAAGAATCAATTCAACATATTGATAATAATAAACTTATAGTCAGTATTGATGATACTGTTTTAGATAAACCATATAGTCAACATATGGACTTGGTTAGCTATTTTTGGTCAGGCAAACACCACCGATCCGTCAAGGGTATTAATCTCATTACCTTGTATGCGACAGATCGAAATGGTCAAAATATTCCAATTAATTTCCGAATTTATGACAAATCTGAAAGTAAAACCAAGAATGATTACTTTATGGATATGTTAAGTGAAGTACTCAGTTGGGGTGCAAAGATTCAATTTATTACAGGTGATAGTTGGTATTCATCGACTGGAAATCTAAAAACCATAAGAAAATATGGTATTCGATTTATGTTTGGTATCGACTGTAACCGTAAGGTTTCCCCAGAAAAAGGACAATGGTTTCAACTGCGCTTATTGCCAGATTTCCATCAGGGTCAAGTGATCTGGCTCAAAGATTTTGGCTTTGTACAATTATTTAAGACTCAGTTAAAAGAACAGCAGAGGTTTTATATTGTGCATCAAGATGAAGATGATTTATTGTCCTTTGAAGGTTTTCATGAATTACATTCAAGTCATTGGAAAATAGAGCAATATCACCGGGTGATTAAACAGGTTTGTCATATTGAAAAGTTTCAAGTAAGACGATCTAAACTGATTTTGAATCATATTTTTTCAGCCTTGATGGCCTACGTTGAGATACAAAAGAACCAGTTTGAGCGGATCTTTGAAAATATATATCGTTGGCAGAAGAAATTATTTAGACCAATTATCAAAAACTTCATTGATGACTTTATTCTCGATAAAAATCATCTGCTACCACAGAGAATCTATAAGTAATAGTGCGTAAGTCCTATATCATTCTAAAATATTGAAAATAAATCCTAAATTTACTGAATAACCATCCAAAGTACCGCCATTAAAATCGCCATATGCAGCATTTGTGCGGGGGCAAAATATAGAAAATATTTCCCGCCACCAGTTAAAAATGCATTGATGCTTTTAGAAAATGCATGTGCAGCCAAACCAATCATCATAGCGTAGACCAACGTCATCTGCTGTGGTGTTCCTTGCATCACCACCGTTGCCATGGCGGCATGCACTTCAAATAAAGAAGCGAAGAATGCCCCAATAATCAAACCGCTATCACCCAACACTACATTCAAGCCATATACCGCTGCTTGAATCACTGTCAGTGTTACCACAATGATCAAGGCTTCCTTAATGCTGAACATCCGACTGTCCATATGCGTAATATCATTTTGTGGTGTAGCCTGTTGACCCATCGTCGCTTTGGATGAATGAATTAACATCAAGGCAATGATCAAAAGCACTGCAATGCCAATACTGCAAGGCAACAATAAAACCTTAAACCAAGCAAAATTAATCCCTGCGACAATAATCAGCAGCTGTAACAGGGTCGCAATACAGGAAATTAAGCCTGCACCAGCATTAGATTTGGCTTCTGCTTTGCCTGAACGGACTTCCATGCCCAAACTGGCAATAGTTGCGGTGCTAGAAACAAAACCGGATGCCAAAGATGACAACATCAAGGCTTTATTGTTTGGCAAGAGACGTTTAGCAATATGTGCCAAGGACTGTACGCCTAAAATCATGATCAGCAGTTTTAGAATCACATATGGATTGAGTACTGTGCCCCACATTGCCTGATCCGGCATCAGTGGCAAGGCAATTAAAATCAGTGCCAGTAAAAACAAACCGTCACGCAGTTCAAAATGCTGAATCCAATTGCCAGCAAAATAATGCAATGACTGCTTGCCCATTAAAATCAGACACAACACTACCGCTAACCCTGCAGCAAGCGGCACATTAAACACACATAATGCACCAATCAAATAGGTCATCAAAAATGCCAGTTCAGTGGTCGCACCAATATCCTGTTTTTGTTTAATCAGGCTATAAACACAAAAAGTCGTGACTGAAAATGCACCTAAGATACCTACTGCAAGATGTAGTAAAAAACATACTGCCCCAAGCAAGGCGCAAATGGTAAATGAACGCAGTCCGGCAAAACTGGGTTCACTTTCTTTACGATTATGCCTTTCCCGTTCTAAACCGATTAATAAACCGCAGCCTAATGCAGATACCATGACTCTCAATAATTCTTGAAAGGACAAATCTAGTAATACAGTATTCAATTTCTTAGCCTCAACACAGCTGGATAAAAAATGCGATGAACCACATTCATCAAGACTCCTCTAAAAGACGCTCATACATCACGTTAGAGAAACGATAGCTATGTGCAATTAAGCGATCCATCCAACGCTGTGCAGCTAATAATTCCACCCCTTTGGATGCGCTTAATTGATTTACTTCGGTATATTCCATGACTTTTTTACGCGTTTCGGCACGATGGCTACTGGTCCATTTTTTTAACTGATTTAAATCGGCTCTAAGATTTTCAATGACTGACCGATCTGCTAACTGTTCTATATGTGAAAAGTAACTTTCTAAAATATTGCAATAATCTAGTGCTAACTGAAAAATTGCCGGCTGTGTTCGTAGCAATATGGCATTATCTAAACGCTCTAAATCATTATGTAAGACACGTACATAGACCATTACTCGCAGTAATGATAAGAATTTTTGTTTGAGTGCAGGATGCTCAGGAATCGCTATTTTTTCTAAATACTGCTCAATATGCTGAATAATCTCATTCAGCGTATTCAGCTGCTGCTGTCTAGGTAATGTACCGGTCTGAAAAACCATTTGCAGAATTTTAAAAATCTCAAATATGCTGAAATATACTGCCTTTTCCGCAGCCTCTACTGCAATAGCAGGTACTTGTAAACTAGCATCATCCAGACTGTCTAAAATGGCAGGATTATTACTTGGCAACCATTGGATAATTTTCTGTTCTAAAAATTTCAGACTTGGCATAAATATACATGCCCCCAACACACTGAACGTGGTATGAAACAGCGCGAGCATAATCACCTGATCAATGCTGCTGAAAAATGCACTGTGTTTAATCAACCAAAGAAAAAACGGAGCCAACATGAAAAATGCCACAATCGCACTGATGAGATTAAAAATCACGTTCACAGCAACTGTACGTTTGGCATTGATCGAAGCACCAATCACCGAAATCACGGTAATGCCGACTGCACCAATATTTTGCCCAATCACCATATATAGTGCCTGCGGTAAATCAATTGCACCGCTGACTAAAGCAGCCATAGTCGCTGTAATAGATGCACTAGAGGACTGCAGCAGCATCGCCATAATGATGCCGATCAGCACCAAAACCAATTGTGACCACAAGCTGTCATAACCAAAAAAGGATAAATCTGAGTGTGCAGCAAACCCCGCCATGGCTTTTTGCAAAACATCGATGCCAAAGAAAATCAGACCAAAGCCTGCAATCACAAAACCCAATAAAGCCATTTGACCTTTAGCAATGAGTTTAAGTAGAGCGCCAAAAGCAATCATCGGCAATGCCAACATGGAAATGGAAAATTTCATGCCCAAAAATGCCACAATCCAACCAGTACTGGTTGTGCCGATATTGGCACCAATCACCACACTCATGGCTTGCGTGAAACTAAGTACCCCTGCTCCGACAAAACCAATCGCGGCGACAATTGTTGCTGTAGATGAATGCACCAGCAATGTCATGCCCAAACCTGACAGCATGGCTTTAAACGGTGTTGCCGTAAACCGTGTCAGTAACTCCTTCAAGGTCTGACCTGCAATTTCTTTAAGGCTATCAGTCAGTAACGTCATACCAATTAAAAATAGACCGACACCGCCACATAGTTCAGAGAGAATTTGAAGCACTACATTCCCCTATAAATTTCAAAAAAATTATGCTATTAAATGACATTTATTTAAATCTTGCGCCATTGAATTATTATCAAAGAATAAAAAAAAGCAGGCAGACTATTCAGGGAGTCATCTGCCTGCAAAAGGGAAACTCTTTACGCCATGGTATGAATCGTGTCTTTAAAGCGCTTCCAAGACACATAAAAAAACACTGACGCAATACCTAACAACCATACAAATGATGGCCACACCACATCGAATCCTGCATTACGGTATAAAATGGCCTGAGCCAAAGAGACGAAGTGTGTAGTTGGGGCAATCATCATGACCTGCTGCACAATTTCCGGCATGCTTTCGCGTGGAGTAGATCCGCCTGACAGCATTTGCATTGGAATTAGTACCAGCATCATTAACAAACCAAACTGCGGCATAGATTTTGAAACGGTTGCCATATAAATACCCATCGAAGTGGTTGCAAACAGTGTGAGTAAGGCGCCAAAGAAAAAGAGCGGCAAACTACCATCAATCGGGACATGCAATACACCCTGAATCACGACTTTTAAGCCAACAAATACTGCGATCAATACCACAAGACTCATTGACCAGACTTTGGACATCATGATTTCAAATACCGTTACTGGCATCACCATCAAATGTTCAATGGTGCCATGCTCACGTTCACGAATCAGCGCTGCACCAGTCAGAATAATTGAAAGCATTGCCACGTTATTAATAATCTGCATGACACTCATAAACCATTGATTTTCCAGTGTTGGATTAAAACGGGAGCGTATCGCCAAATCTATAGGCAGATTAGTAACTTCACGGTTACGCAGCACATATTCATTCACTTCAGACTGAATCATCTGCTGAATATAGCCTGCGCCCGACATGGCTTGAATCATACGAGTCGCATCAACATTCACTTGAATCTCTGCACTTTCGCCAGACAATACATCTTGCTGAAAATTGGGTGGAATATTTACTGCAAAAGTAAACTCACCTGCATCCATACCCGCATCCATCGTGCTAAGCGTTGTGGTTTTACTGGTAAAATTCGGAGGATAAAATGTTGAAGAAATCCGTTCCGACAAAGTTGAATGATCCTCATCAATAATCGCAATCGGCGCCATATTCAATGTTTCTTTTACAGCAGTTGATGATGTGTAAACTGATACAGTAAAGGTGTAAATAATTAACACCAACATGATTGGATCGCGCCAGAGACTCCAAAGCTCTTTACAGCCGAGCTGGTAGATATTCTGTAATTTTGTGAACATCTTATTGCTCCTGTTTCTTCAGCAAGGCAATAGCAGCAAACATTACTACCGGAACAGCCATGGCCATGATCCAAATGGCCTGTTTCAAATCATCAAAGCCCAAACCTTTATTAAAAATTCCACGACTGATATTGACCATATGCGTTGCCGGATAAATTTCCCCAAACCAGCGTCCAAACCCATCCAAAGACGATACAGGATTGATAATTCCAGCAAACTGCATAACTGGTATCAAAGTCCCAATCATGACTAAAAACATTGAAGCAATCTGGCTTTTGGTAATAGTAGATGCCAATAGGCCCATACCTGTGGCAAAAATTACAAACAAAAAAGAAGCTAAGGTCAGAGCAAAGAAGCTACCTTTTACAGGTACATCAAATAAAGTAACCATGACCAAACACATAAGGAAATAGTTCAACATTGCCAACAAGATATATGGAATCTGTTTACCAATTAAAAATTCTGTCCGCGTCACTGGTGTGACATACAAATTCACAATCGAACCTAATTCTTTTTCTCGCACCACAGATAAAGCAGTCAACATGGCAGGAATCAACAGTAATAATAAAGGCAATACTGCGGGGGTCATCGCAGGTAAACTTTTAATATCTGGGTTATAGCGGTAACGAGTTTCAACACTCACAGTACTAGATGTTTTATAACCACTTTGTTCCAATGCTTTTTGCATCAGCCAATACGTGTGAATCCCCTGCACATAACCTTGCACAGTTTCTGCACGCTGTGGCATCGCACCATCAATCCACGCAGCGACTTGCACCTGTTCACCACGAGCAACATCACGAGCAAAATTTGGCGGAATTTCTATCGCCAAGGAAATATCCCCACTACGCATACGCTGATCAATATCATCATAGCTTTGCAGCGCTGGCTGTTCGATAAAATAACGCGACCCTGCAATACTCATGCTGTAGTTTTGACTTAAGCTCGTTTGGTCACGATCCAACACAGCGAATTTGAGGTCTTCAACATCCATGGTGATGCCGTAGCCCATGACCAGCAGTAAAATTAATGACCCCATTAAAGCCATGGTGGCGCGAATCGGATCACGCGCCAACTCCAAAGATTCACGCCAGGCAACACTCAATAACCGGCGCAAACTGAATTTTTTTGGCTTGGCATTCAGTTCTTTACTGCCATTTGTTTCAGCAATACTTTTCGCCAAATCATTGGGCTGATCTTTAGTGCCTGCACCAGCATCAATCAAATAACCGATAAAAGCTTCTTCAAGTGTTTCAGCATGGCGGTTTTTTATCAGCTGTGCTGGTGACGCACTGTCAAGCACTCGTCCAGCGTGCATCATTGACATTCGGTCACAGCGCAACGCTTCGTTCATAAAATGAGTTGAAATAAAGATCGTGACCCCATCATTACGCGACAAATTGATTAAATAGCGCCAGAAATTATCACGCGCAATCGGGTCAACCCCAGATGTTGGTTCATCCAGAATTAAAATTTCAGGATTATGCACCAGTGCCACTGCGAGTGATAAACGCTGACGAACCCCCAAGGGCAAATCATCAGGCAGTTTTTCTTTCACATTCTCAAGATCAAAACGCTCGAGCATCAGTTGTACACGCGGCTCAATTTGCTCTTGTGGCACATGAAATAATTTGGCATGCAATACCAAATTCTGCACAATAGTCAGTTCGCTATACAGGGAAAAAGCCTGCGACATATAGCCCACACGACGCCGGGTTTCAATATTGCTGCCTTCAACGGGCTGACCAAACAGCCATGCCTGCCCTTCCGATGCTTCTAAGAGGCCCGTCAGCACTTTCATGGTGGTAGATTTACCGCAGCCATTTGAACCTAGAAAGCCAAAAATCTCACCACGTTTAATTTGAAAATTAACATGATCTACAGCAGTAAAATCTCCGAATTTTACTGTTAAATCTTTCGCTTCAAGTGCAAAGGTATCTGAACCATAATCTGGCAAGGGCGGGATCACGACAGGTTCATAACCGGCTTTTTTTTCTTCTGGCAGCAATTTAATAAATGCATCTTCTAAGCTGATGCTTTGGGTTTGACTGAGCAGCTCCTGCGGTGTGCCAGTTTTTAAAATTTCCCCATCATCCATCATTGCAAGCCAGTCGAAACCTTGTGCCTCATCCATATAAGCAGTAGCAACAATTACACTCATATGTGGACGAACTTTGCGAATACGGTTAATTAATTCCCAAAATTGCGCTCGCGCCAAAGGGTCAACCCCTGTTGTAGGCTCATCTAAAATCAGAAAATCCGGATCATGAATTAAAGAGCAGCATAGACTCAATTTCTGCTTCATCCCGCCAGAAAGTTTTCCTGCTGGGCGATCTAAAAAATTGTATAAACCTGTACTCTTGGTCAGTTCATCAATTCGTTTGCGGCGCTCGATGGCATCATGTCCAAATAACCGGGCCACAAATTGTAAATTTTCTTCAACAGTTAATGTTTTATAGAGGTTTTTTCCTAGACCCTGCGGCATATAGGCAATATATGGGCAGACCTGAATTCGATGATATTTATCTGCAATATCACCACCCAAGACTGTTACTTTCCCCTGCTGCACAATTTTAGCACCTGACAGCAAAGCCAATAAGCTAGATTTACCTACCCCATCTGGACCAATCAAACCAATCATGCAACCTGCAGGTAACGTTAACGACACTTTATTAAGCGCGACTGTTTTTCCATATTTCAGGCTGACATTTTCAATTTCTGCAACAAACGATCCTTTTTCAGATTGTTGTGTCATCATTTAGCTTTTTTCTCTAAAAATGTCGGCCACACTGCCTGATCATCAATTTTGATATATGCCACACCCGGCAAACCTGTTTTGACTTGTTCAATATTATTGTTTAATAAAGTCGGATCAATTTTCGCTTTAACACGGAACATCAATTTTTGGCGTTCGCTTTCAGTTTCCACCGATTTTGGTGTGAACTGTGCAGTATCTGCAACAAATGACACTTTGGCAGGAATCACCACATTTTTCGCGGCATCCAACACAATGCGAACTTCTGTACCAATGGCGATATGCCCTGCGACAGTTTCCGGCAAAAAGAAGGTCATATACACATCAGACAGATCAATCAGATTTAAAACACGTCCACCTGCTGCCACCAATTCACCCGGCTGTGCAACACGGAACTGCACTCTTGCTTTTAATGGAGCACGTAATTGCGCATCATCCATATCAAATTTAATACGTTCAATCGATGCTTTGATTGCATCAACTTGAGAATGAGCCGCTGAAACTTGACTTTTAGAGGCCACGATCGCACCTTGCGCACTTTGCACTTGTGCTTTAGCTGCGCTTAATACCGCTGCTACTTGCTGCGCAGAGGCACGTTCATCATCGAGTTGCTGCTTTGATGAGGCTCCCTCTTTGGCTAAAACCTCAGTACGCGCCAAACGGTTTTTAGCGGCCATCAATTCGGTTTCACGCTGCTGTACCATTGCCTCAGCAGCAGATTTTTCACTAATGCGCATTGACACTTGTGCTTCCGCTGTCGCAATCGCATCCTGGGCTTGACGCTGTTGTGCTTCCAATTCACGCAATTGGGCCTCTAAAGCAGAAATTTTAACCCGCGCCAAGATTTGACCAGGCTCGACAAAGTCACCTTCTTTAACCAAAATTTCTTCTAACTGACCAGATAGCTTACTAGATACGTTAATTTCAGTGGCTTCAATACGTCCATTGCCACTGACTAAGGCATCAGTGTCTGGCTTATTCATATTTTTCCAGATCAGATAAGCGACCAACCCTAAAACAACGATGAACCCAGCAATGGTTATTTTCTTAAAATTCATGTTTAATTACCCAATATTTTAAATTTTTTTTGCAAATGCGGTGTCACCACCCAAGGCAAAATAAAGACTGACATAGGACTGCATTAAGCTACTTTGCGTTTCAATCCATTGCTGTTCTGCACTAAGTAAATTGCGCTGTGCATCCAAAACGTCTAAATATCCCACAGCACCGTTGTCATAACGCAGTTGTGCCAGCCGTGCAGTTTCCTGGAAAGCACTGAGTCCTTGTTTCTGAATCCGTAATTGTTGATCTAAATATTTCTGTTGAACCAGTGCATCAGAGACTTCACGGAATGCGTTCTGTACCGTCTTTTCATACTCTGCCACTGCAATCTCTTTACGCACTTCTGCTAAGGTCAAATTATTTTTTAGACGACCCGCAGTAAAAATCGGCACACTGATACTTGGAGCAAACGACCAAACACTGCTGCCAGATTTAAATAAATCGTCTAAATCTGCACTGGCTGTTCCAAAACTGCCCGTCAGTGCGATACGTGGAAAAAATGCTGCGCGTGCCGCATAGATATTGGCATGCTTAGATTTAAGCATTGCTTCCGCAGCATGAATATCAGGACGGTTCAACAATAAGTCTGAAGGCAAACCCGTTTGTAGCATACTTGTTTTAAAAGTCACTTGATCTAAATCTGTTTTAGGCAAAGAAATCGGCTGTCCCACCAATTGCACTAAATAGTTTGCAGTCAGTGCACGGGATTTCTGTATTTCAGCCACTAAAGCTTGACCATTACTGAGCATTGTTTTTGCTTGCATGTATTCCACTTTAGAGCCTGCACCCACCTCAAAACGGCGCTTAAAAATTCGTACTGATTTTTCATAATTCTGTACAGAGCGCTGAGCAAAATGGATGCGTTTATCCAGTTCAGATAACGTTAAATAACTTTGAACAGTTTGCTGCATAATACTATTGCGTGCTGCACGCACATTGCTTTCAACTGCAAGAAATTGCTGCAAAGCCGCTTCATTCAAGCTGCGGATACGACCCCACAAATCCAGCTCCCATTGGTTCATGCCAAGACCCACAGAATACTGACTGGATGTCACTTCTCTACCGACATAAGATAAGTCGGCAGGCACATGACTGCGTTCCATGCTCGCAGTACCACCTATATTCGGAAAAAGTTCAGCACGTTGAATGTTATAAGCCGCTTGTGCTTCATGCATACGTAATGAAGCAATCTTTAAATCCTGATTCGCCACTAGTGCCAGATCGACAATATTAATAAGTTGTTGATCTTTGACATAATCAATCCAAGAAAGTGCTTGGTAAGAGTGCTGAGTTTGAATCGGATAATTATGAGATAAAGAAATTTTAGGCTTTTGATAAGGATCTATTTGTTGACAACCAGTAATACTGAATATAATTAAAAAACTACTATATTTTAATTGGGTAAATTGCATAATATTATTCACCCCAAAAATTAACAGAATGATAAAAATGAGAATTTGAAAACATATTTTTTAAATGAATATAAACTAACTGCTTCAATCTAATTTCAATATTAAAATTAGGATCTACCATCCAGTTATGAACTAAACCCATCAATGATGTTTTAATAAAATCATGTACCATTTCAATATCTACATTTCGTGATAATTCCTCTAGAGCTAATGCTTCTTTAAGCCATTTAATAATGTTTTCCTCACGCATATTATGAGATCTTACCAGATATTCATTTAAAATTTTATTTTGCTCTAAACCATAAAATCTCAACCAAAAATATGCTCTATATTTTTCACGATACAAATAAAAATCATCTGAAATACTTAAAATAAATGAATTAATAGCATCTAAACCATATTTATTATTAGTTGCAATTTTAGATTTCTCATTTAACCAGTTTTCCAAATAATTTAAAACTCGAACAAGTAATTGATCCTTAGAACCATAGCGCCGAGAAACTAAACCGCGACTGTATCCAGCATTCACACCTACTGCCTCTAATGTAACTGCATTAACGCCACCTTCTGATAGAAGCTTAATAGTCTGATTCACCATCTTAAAATCAGATTCAATTGCTCTAACCTGTGTCTTTTTCTTAAAAAAATCATTATTCAAGTTTTCTTTATGTTCTAAAACAGTTGAAATCTCAAGACTCACAACAGCCCCCTTCCAAAGACATATAAAAATATTGCTGTCAACAAATTTTCTGAAAAGAATATAAACTTAAAATAATAAAAGGTCAAAATTTATATTATAATATTTTAAATATCAATAAATAACAATAACTTATATTAAACATACTAATAAAAATAATAATAAAAAATACCGATCTTTTTAGTCGGCTTTGTTTCAATGGCACAAAAAAAAGTTGTTGCAAAACAACTTTAACCATAAAAAAATAACATTGACTGTAACTGAATTTATAATTATTTTATTAAAATTTTTTTAAACGAGACTTAAAATGAATTATCAAGACCTCTCCATTAAATTAATTCAAGAACAATATAAACTCAAGAATTCTAAATCAAAAAGTATATTAGTAATAATTGGCGGAATTGAACTAACGCGAAAAAATCAATCAATCAAAAAGCTAAGTGAATTAATGGATCCTAGATATTTAAAAATTAAGGCTGAAACCCCAAATAGAGTCAAAGAAAATAAATTAATTTGGCAACCATACATAAATGACATTCCAAAAAATGGACAAATCCTGTTTTTTTATGGGAATTGGTATACTGATTTACTAGCGTCAACTATATTAAATGATGAAAAAATACAAAATAATGCATTCAACGAACACTTAAAGCGTATATATGAATTTGAAAGTTACTTAAAAAATAATAATGTAGATATTATTAAAGTTTGGTTTGATGTTTCATGGAGCAAAGTAAAAATTCGCACAAAAAATATTGATATTATTAATAAAATCCAAAGAGTTCCACGTTTTACATGGGATGATTTTCCACAAAAAAAATGGAAAACTAAAACCTTATACAATCAAATTCAAACTTTAAGAAATAGATTCACCCACGATTGGGTAATCATTAATAGTGAAAACAATATAGAAAGAAATACACAATTTTCTCAATTAATACTTAAACATCTAAAACTACCACCTGTACAAATTAAGAGTAAATTAAAATATCAGGCGGCACCTATTCCTTCAAGTTTAACTCAAATAAAAAAAAGTGAAATTAGCCACATAGAGTATAAAAAAACCATTAAACAACTAGAAAGGAAAGTCGCAGATGTTCTACGTTATTCATCACATAACGTTGTATTAGTTTTTGAAGGTATGGATGCCGCAGGTAAAGGCAGTTCAATTAAGCGCATCATTAAATTTCTAGGGCTACACGAATATAATATTCATAGTATTTCAGCACCAGAAAATTTTGAACGATTACGTCCTTATTTGTGGCGTTTTTGGAATAAGCATTCAACGAATGGGGCACTTAATATTTTTGATCGCAGCTGGTATGGACGTGTACTTGTAGAACGTGTAGAAGATTTAATTAACCCAATAGAATGGCAAAATGCTTATGAAGAAATAAATCAGTACGAAAAACAACTGTCTGATACAAATACAATTGTTATAAAATTTTGGCTAGCAATTTCAAAAGATGAACAATTACGTCGTTTTTACAAGCGAAAAAATACACCTCAAAAAAGCTTCAAATTAACAGAAGATGATTGGCGTAATAGAGAAAAGTGGGATGCCTACTTACAAGCAGCATCAGATATGTTCAAATATACGAGCACAGATATTTCTCCTTGGCACATCATTGCCAATGATAGTAAATATGCTGCACGAATTGAAATTTTGCAAACTATCCTTCATAGCGTACAAAATAAAAATTTAGGTCACTTAGAAAACTTATAAGATTATATAAAGATATTTTATAATCAAATCAGGTGCCATTAGCATCTCGAAAGAATGAGTCCAAAAGCATTTGAAACAGGGCAGAATGAGGCTGTCTCATACTGGGATAACTAGAGCTGTCCCCTATGAACTCAAAATAATAGCCCTCTAGGTAAAGAGGTCCATTTTAATTTTGAGGCTGTATTAATTTAATATTCAACTTCTTTCAGTTCTTTAGCTAATAAAAATTTCCAAGCTCCGTTTTCATCAGGCTTGAAACTATACCTCCAATGTGCGAATAAGGCTGAAAACTCAAGTGGGAGATTGATTGCATAGAATATCTGTAACAACTTCTACCTGTTTCAATTGTTTAATTTCCCAAGTAAGAACCTCTATATCTTCAAATATACAGCATGTTATAGGTTGTTATTTAGTTCTTAAAATTATATAAAAATAACAATATATTGTATATTAATTGTAAATATACACAAGATATGGGGTATATCAATCTTGTTTAATATTTCAAAAAATTATAAGAATATTCAATTGATTGTTTTTTACACTTATGGGGACTATGGAAACGGCTTTTGATTTCAATGAAAAATTTGGCACACCTAAAAAATTGTTGTGTAAAAATTTTAATAAAATCCAAATCAGTGTACATCCTTATTTTTCTGGAATTTATCTTTGCTATCAAGAGGCTTTTAAATCCTTAAAAACTGATTTGTCTACATTAAATCCAAGTCTCGAACTTCACGTATGGAAAGATCCTAATTTCTCTGGTTTTACCATTACAAATAATTTTCAGTGGTTTCTATATTGGTCTCAGCATATACCAAAAAATATTAACGTACTTGTTCATTCTTTTCCTCAAGATGAGGACAAAATTGAGCTATTAAAAAAAGTGGCAAGTTCAGAATTCATAAAATTTCTGTCCTTTTATCATGAACTGGACCGACTTAACCCTAAAAAAATGCAATCGCTGATTAATGCCCATATTTCATCTGAAGTTATCCTGGCTTTAAACAAAGAAAATTCTTTCAAACCTCACCGTACTATGAGCTTGGATCTGCTTGCAGAACTGCTGTCATGCACACAAAATCAACTGAATTACCGCAATAAAGTTATAAACCGGAAAAGACAGAATGTGCTTGATCAACTGCAGCAAACCAGTGGAATTGTGCAGCAGCTTCTAAACAATCCCGACTTCGTTCTCACGCCAGATCAGCTATGGAAAGCATAATGTCAGAATCTAACCCAAGCCATCAAAATGCTGCTGATATTACGCGGGTATCATTAAAACAGACACTGGAAAAACTCTTTGGTGACGAGCAGCTCCAACGTACCAAACATATTCAATATGTTGCTGATTTACTGATTTCATATCCAACTGATCAATGTCTGGAAGGGCTGAATCTCGATCTATTAGATTTTGATCTAGAAACCAGTTCTGTTGTTGCTAGACCCGCTGCCTTGGTCTCCTCTCGAAAACATACTGTTCGCGCAACACCAGTCACTTGGTATGTGAACTCAATTGCACAATTAGCAAAGTCAGAAGAAAATGCGTTAATCTGGAATATCCTGGTCTTAAAAGCAGCAGTTTACCTAATTGCGCTTCCAGACATTCAACCTGAACTTTTTAAAGATGATCACACAGAACATTTCAACACTGTAAAACGTTTATTCCAGCGCTTCCGTACCGCCAATCGGGTTCTGAGTTCCGAAAAAGAATATCAAAATACTCCTGAATATATGCTTCTTTGGAAAAAGTATCTTAAAGATCCATCCCTTTCCTTAGTTGAATTTATTCGGTATTTGAATGAGGTTATTGATGAAGAACGTGATAAAGAGTCATCTAATGATTTTATGCAAAACCTGCTCAAAGTGATCCGCATCACCTTTAATTATGTTTTGGAAAATAAAGCAAAAATTGCCAAAGAGAGCATCGAGACTCAACTGCAACATGAATTTTTAGACGAAGATCAGCTGATTGTAGAAAGTTCAGAAATTAAAAAAGGGCAAAAATCTAAAGCTCTCAATATAGAAAAACAACTAGATGACCAAGATACACGTCAAATACTTGTAGACCCAACCATCGTTACCCCTCTGGCTGAATATTCAGAATCCAGCCAGAGCTATGTGCTGCCTCTGGTTGCCAAACATATTCAACGAAAAGAACATTTGCTGCCATACAGCAGCCTCTTTCCTAATATCACAAGTATAAGTGCTCTACTTACTGAACTATATAAAAATTACATTGTTGAAATTGAAGAAGACTCTAAAGACAAGGATAAAGAAACCAAAAAAAAGAAGGCATCCTTGATCCTGATGCTGTCATTTCTGACCGGAAATAAAATCCAGGAGTGGCTACATCTACAAAGTAAACGTGCTAAAAAATTGAATTCTCGCCAACAGATCAAGCAAAGCAATGGGCAATATTTTCTGAGAAGTAAATTTTCAATTTTTGAAAATAAGGATTTTGCTTATCCAGATGGCTTGCTCAACCAAACAGTTCATCTGGACATCCCGATCCCGAATTCATTTATTGCTTCGCTACGAGATGGTAACACCGTTACGGAAGAGGACATTCAGCAACATTTGAAACAGCTGAGAGCCAAACTTTATATTCCAAAATTATCATTAATAAGAATTAGCTCTCTTTTACATCAGACTATTTTGCAACGCACTGGAAATAAACAGCTTGCTGACCTTCTCACCGGTATTGATGCAAATAAGTCTTCTTCTACTTCTTATTGTCATCAAAATATCCTGACTTTACAGACTGAATATGTCTCAATTTTAAAAGAGCTGTGTGAGTCGTTATCCGATGACTACCAGAATATCGAATATGCTGCAGAAAAAAACTTTGGTAGCCGCAAAGCACCTACTTCAAATGTGATTCAAAATATCTTTGCCACACTCAAATTCAGAATAATTTCACAAAAAGAAGACGACTGGATAGCAATTTTCAATCATTACAATCTGTGGATGTGGCATTTCTTGTTGCTCTTTACTGCTGCACGACCCGTCGCTGAATTTCCAGGTTTTTTAAAAAGCTTTAACCTGAAAAGAAAAATATGCATGGTTTCTGATAAAGAGGTGGGTGGGCGTCAAGGCTATGGACGTTTAATTCCACTGGGTCATTTTGTCGCACAAGAACTCCAGAAATTCATAGAATTTTTACATTATTTTAAAACTCAAATTGCTCCTAGTCAGCCAGAAATTCCACAATATATTCAACATATTTTAGAGAGCAAGCTTCCACTTTTGAATATCTTTCAGGATGGTCAATGGCACCCATTAAGGCCATCAATTGTAAAAAACTTTCATCCTGAGTTAGGTTTGGAGCATGAAAACTGGCACCGGCATACTGCCCGTGCGTTTCTCAGCAATAAAATTAACGAAATTGAAATTTTAGCTTTATTCGGTCATGAACCGATGCAGCAAGAAGCTGCTCATCCTTATTCCAGCTTATCTATTTCACAATATTCAAGCATTGCTCATATTCTTGAACAAATGAAAGATCATTTTAATATTACCGGTATTGAACTAGATGTCCTCACTCAATAAACGTACTAAGCAAACTCGAACACTATATGCCGAAGCACGTAGAAAACAAGACCGACTCGATCAGGAAAAACAGCTTCGAGCAGATGTAGAACAGGAGCTAATTCAATACTTCCAAGAACAAGATTTGGAACAAAAAGGGCATCTTGAATCCTTCTATCCAGCAATTTATGAGTTTATTAAACGCAAAGCTCCAAGCTTGGCCTGGAAAAAATATGCGCATGAATTTTTTCGGTCATATATCAAGCAAATCAATTTAAATCGTCGTGAGACTTTGCCCCTACCAAATCTGACATTTGAGATGCAGCGTGATCAGCCGGTTTTTACAATGGACTGGATCGAGAAGGGACATCAGGTTGATGAAGTTCTTGATAAGCTTTGGGACTACTGGATTCTAGCGAAAGATAGCAAGACATTTTCTGATGATGAAATCATTGGAAATATTGTTATTTCTGCCCTGCTTTACTCAGGCTTAAATCAAAAATCCTCTTTAGAAGCTTTGCTTGAACACTTAAAAGATCCGGCAAAAATCAGAAAGATCGAAGATCTGAACATTATATTTTTAGAACCGCTCTCCCCCTCTTATGGAGATCTCTTTATTGATGAAAAAACCATCCGTAAATCGCGTAATTTTATTCCGGATCAAATTACACGCTTATGGTTAATTCATTTTAATAGCAGAAATATTCGTACAGTAAACCAGAATGTAGAAGACTATCTACAGCTTATTTTTAATAAGATTAAGTTACCATTTAATCTCAAAACTTATAAATTGTTACGCGACTACGCCAACTTTAACTGGATGCAACTCCCGAAAGTTGACATTGATCCTGCACTTTCACAATGCCTCATTGAGAATACTGCAACCTGTGGCTTATCAGAAATAGAATTTGAAAGATTTCTTCATCCAAAATTTAAATATCAGCAGGACACTCTTACTGATTCAAATGTAGAAAAATCACCATCTACTGTGAGGGAATCCTACTCTAATGATGACATTCAGCAAGCCTTGGATGATGTTATAAAGATTCACAAAGACCTTTTACAACTGATTCGTACATCACAAACTGATCAAAGTATCGATGCATTAATCATTAAATATTGCATTGAAAATACTAATAAATTTAATGAGTATAGTAAACGTGTCGCCTTATGGCTCATCAGCCTTTATAAACCAGAATTAGAACAGATTCAGCCACTGGCTGAACGTTTTAATTTTTGCGTAAACCAATTTCAAAAATCGTTTCAGCAGAATAAGCGTTTAAAAGACGGTTCGATTTACACTTATTATTCGCGTATTGCCGAGCCTTGGCTAACCCATTCTTTACAATATCTAGATAGCGAAGATGATCTGAATACGATACTGGCTAATATCTATCAGCAAATCATTACGAATACCCGACTTGCAGATGAGGCAGGCGAGCTTAACTTTAAAAAATCCAGTGGTCAGACCGTCAGAATGTTGAAACGCTTCCATAGCTTTCAACAAACAGTTTTTGACGCTGAGTCTCTCGAATTAGAGTCAATTGCCATACAAAACAGACCGAGAGCACGTATCATTGGTCCCATGACTTATCAAGCTTTCATGAACAAGTTAGATACCTTATTTTCAGGGGCTAATAGTCAAGAAAATACGTATAAGACATTAAAAATCATCTATATTTTAGCTTACCGTACCGGTATGCGTATTAATGAAATTCTCGGCTTACGTGTGCGGGATATCGAGGGCTTGAGCTGTTTATCCGTTTGGATTCAGCCCTACGGCTCAAAAAAGAAAGGAAACTTACATCAACTTAAAACAGATAGTGCTGAACGCAAAGTCCCTGTATATTGCTTATTAAAAACCGATGAATATCAAATATTTCATAATCATGTAGTCGAGCAACGATTACTCAATCAGGAAAACTTATACCTATTCAGCAACTGGAATGAAAATAGCAAGCTGAACAAACATACGGTGACAACACCTTTCAGAATGATTATGAACGAGCTTTTTAAAACTCATGACTATTCTTTTCACTCATTTCGACACACGGCTGCCAATCACTTATCCATTCTGCTCAACTGCGATTATGCTCCACTGGTCAAGAATCTTACGGATTATACTGCAGAAGAATATCAGTCCATTCGGACAGAGTTACTCCGTAATACGCATGGTCAAAATCATTGGTTTATGATTGCCCATTTACTGGGTCACATTGACCCTACGGAAACCTTTAAAAGCTATATTCATCTGAGCTACCTGATCGCTGGACATAAAATACTGCAATATCACCCAGACATAGATACTCAATTAGCAAAGAAAATGATGGGCTACCTGCCTTCTTTCAAATTTTTAAACACAGTAAAAGATTCTGCTCCATTCAATTTCGAAAAACATGCTGTCCATTTAAGTCAGCAGTTACTCAACGATCAAACTGACTGGTTAAAAAGTAACGTAGAAGATATTCTAGATGAGGTTTCATTTAACGCTCAGCCTCATGATTTTTTTAAATATTTTGCAGGAACAAAGGAATCCAAAATTTCATTTGCATGGTTTTTTAAATGCTTAAATTTACTGGAAATTCATCATGATCCAGATCTAGTCTCAAAGGAAATGTGTTTACCTGTAGAACTGGTTAACTACTGGTATGAAAATGCAAAACAACTAGGCCAGCTCAAGTCTCAAAAAAATAACCCAAGATTATTTGATCTCAACAACACAAATCATCTGGATAAACCTTTGAAACCCGCCATGATAGATACCGTTGAAGAGCGCACAGCAAGGAACTATTTTTTTGAAAATATTCAAAATATATTTGAAAAAAAGCCAGATCAAATAAAAGCGGTGCTTGAGACATTTTTAAGTCGTGTTACAGTTTCTCATACCGGCATTCATTATCGATGGAATAAAATCGATCAATTGGAATCATTTTATTCCAAGGTAAAAGACCTGTTTCCCCATCAATTTTGGCATTTGCTTGGACAAGACTTGGTACAATTGTTAGATAAAAAGAAACAACCTTTATTACTGAAGCTGACTAAATCGAGCACAACAGAGCATCCTACGACTCAAGAAGATTATGTTCGTCTCCAGCTTTACTCAACAAAAGATGCCAAAGCACTGGCAGCGTTTAAATTCTGTTTACATTTAGCCTGTATCGGTAGACCTCGATCTCTTGAACTCCAAGTTGCAGGACTAGAAATCACTACATGCTGTTAAATAATTTAACCGTTGTTTCCTTATCTAAAGTCAAATTTAATATATCTTTAGTAAAAATTGGATGTCTGATCAACGATAATTAAATAGTATAAACTCTATGAATTAGCAGCGTCTGAAACAGGGATCAGTCATGCGTACAACATCAGAAAAAACTGCAAAACAGAAAATGATATTAGCTAAGGCAGTTTTAGCTGCTGCTGAGCGCCTTGGTCTTACACAAGATCAACTAGCCTTAATACTGAATATAGATTCAGTGAAAAAATTAACCTCTCTTGAATTAGATCCCACTTCAAAACAGGGAGAAATCGCCCTCACTTTAATCCGTATTACCACATCACTAGATGCTCTTACAGGTGGGGATACAGCCTGGATGCAGCATTTTATGAAATCACCCAATAAATTGATGAGTGGTATTCCAATAGAACAGATTCAGAACCCTCAAGGATTGGCCTCTGTTTTACAATTGGTGGAAGGTCTTCGGGCTAAACTTTAAGATAAGCAAAGTATTATAGAAAAATTTGAAAGTGATAGTCCTCTCCAATAATTCAAATGCGAGGTATAAGAATCCCCCTTCTTCTCAAGATGTATATGTCTGGCCTAATTCCGTCAATTAATTGCGAACTGCTGCTATATATTGGATTTTATTAACCTGATGCGAGGTAAATCCCCCTTATAAATTCAATAACTATTCAACAATCATTATAGAAGTTTGCTATATAGCAAACATTCACCATAATTAGTTAAAAGTTTGCTATATGGCTAACAAGTTTCGGGAGCGAAAAATTGATATGGCTACAAGAGG
Source organism: Acinetobacter sp. SW-226 (assembly GCF_055632855.1). NCBI lineage: Bacteria > Pseudomonadati > Pseudomonadota > Gammaproteobacteria > Moraxellales > Moraxellaceae > Acinetobacter > Acinetobacter sp. SW-226. The sequence continues at coordinate 3,613,117 of NZ_CM145752.1, forward strand.
CGAAATAGGTAAAGAAATACGTTTGGCAAGAAAAGGATTAGGCTATACACAGAAAAGTCTTTCAGAAAAGACTAAAGTCAATAAAACAACAATTTCAGAGATAGAGAATGGCCGTTTTACAGGTTCATTTGACATATTTGAACGTGTGCTTGATGGCGTGGGTTTACAATTCGAAGTGAATAAAAAAAAGTTTAAATTGCCACAGTGGGATGAAATTGAAGAAATATTTTCAGAATATGATGAATGAAATTATTTACAGGCTCTTATCATTTGGTATTTACATCCAACAATGCAAAATCAACAACAACTTGAACACCCATTTCTCATACAAGTAGGGCTATTTTACAGATCGAAATGATAAATTCATAAATTGCTTTTCAAAAAAAAGAAACTAATATGTTTCTTATAGGACCTAAAAGCAATAAATGTATCTACAATGAATAAGTCTTTACTTCAGCAAATCAAAAAAAGACGAACCCAATTGGGCTTAAAGCAAGTTGATATGCAATCCCGTACAGGCATTTCAAGACAGCAGTACCAAAAACTGGAAAGTCAGGGCAACCCTCGATTAGAGACCTTAGAAATTATAGCGGCAGGATTAAATGCTCAACTGATGCTCATCCCTGATGATAAGGTTCATTTGATCAGACAATTATTGAATGATGAAATTAAAGTCACTATTGAAGATCAGGATGACTTAATGACTAACCCATGGAAGGGTCTTCTCGGAGGAGAGGAACCATGAATACTGTTGCCGTCCTGAAATTAACATTACATCACGGTATCGTTGGATACTTGGCAGGATTTCAGAGCGGAAAAAATATTCTGGTTTTTACAGATTCTTTCCGCTTTGATCAGCAACGTCCGACCTTGAGCCTGCTGACTTCCCCCTTGTATCCTCAAGCGGATAAAATTTTAGAAAAGACCTATGTTACACATCAGCGCTTACACCCCTTGCTATCAAACTTGCTACCAGAAGGTGCATTACGTGAACTGATTGCACAAAGCCTCAAAGTACATATAGACAATGAATTTCAGTTATTGGCAGCTTTAGGTCATGATTTACCTGGAGCACTCATTGCGACTCCATTAGATCCAGAAGAAATTCCAGATGAAATAAAATTCAAACTGCAGATCTCGAATCCAGATCAAATTTTAAAGCAAGAGATTCGAACAGATAATAAGTTTTCCTTGGCCGGCGTCCAAATGAAGTTTTCCATGAAAGCCAAAGATGGGCGTTTTACACTAGCACAGGCAACGGAAACGACTCTACTCGGGGACTGGATTATCAAAACTCCTTCTTCCAGACATGCTTTTGTTCCGCTAAATGAATATTCTATGATGACCCTTGCCAAAACGGTCGGAATAGATGTCCCTGAGATTCGCTTGGTGGATATGGCCCTTTTACAAGACCTTCCACCATTAAATTTACCCCAAGAGCAATATGCTTTCGCAATCAAAAGATTTGATAGACAGAGTACTGCTGATACTACAGAGCTTATTCACATCGAAGATTTTGCTCAGATCTTCGGCGCATATCCACATCAGAAATACAGCACCACAAATTATGAGCAGATAGGAAAGATCATTTATCAATTATCAGATAACAAAATTATTGATATTCAGCAATTTGCCAGCCGTTTACTCATAAATATTTTACTCGCCAATGGAGATGCACACTTAAAGAACTGGAGTATGATTTATTACGATAAAAGTGCACCAAGATTATCACCCGCATACGATATATTAATGACCAGTGTATATATTGAAAATGAGCATCATTTCGCATTAAATCTTGCCAAAAATAAAGATTGGTATTTAGCTGAGATGAAGCATTTTAAGCAATGGGCAGAAAAAGTCGGCGTTCCATGGCGTATCATCGAGAAGCAACTTCACGATATTATGGATAATGCTCGATCATTATGGCCAGCGCTATTACTAGACTTACCTATGATTTCCGCTCATAAAGAAAAATTAAGAGAACATTGGAAAAAATTGCATCCAGACTTTCAGATACTTACAGGTGATTAGGGCAACCAGTAACCAAACTAAAATTTCTCAAACAAGTTCATCACATCATTTTCCGTCAGTTTCGCTTCTCCCTCATGATCGGTGCTTAAAATTGACTGTGCCAGTTCGGCTTTATTTTGCTGCAAGGCAATAATTTTCTCTTCTATGCTTTGGTTGGTAATCAGCTTATACACAAATACCGGTTTGTCCTGTCCAATCCGCCATGCACGATCTGAAGCTTGATCCTCAGCAGCAGGGTTCCACCATGGATCATAGTGAATGACTGTATCTGCGGCTGTTAAATTCAGACCGACCCCTCCTGCTTTCAGACTGATTAAAAATACAGGCACTTGTCCAGACTGAAATGCAGTAATAACTTCATCTCGCTTTTTGGTCTGCCCAGTCAGTTTCACATAGCCAATTTCTGCGTGATGAAGTTGCTGCTCAATCAGTTCCAACATTGAGGTAAACTGAGAGAAGATAAGAATTTTTCGCCCCTCTTCCACCATTGGAACGACCATATCGATCAACTGTTCAAGTTTGGCAGAGTGTGCCTGCCCGGTTTTCACTGAATCCAGTTTCAGTAAGCTAGGATGGCAGCACACCTGACGTAGCTTCAGTAAGGCATCTAAAATTTGAATTTGACTACGTTTAAAGCCTTTTTCTGCCACAATTTTCTGAATGCTTGCCTGCATCGTGGCGCGAACAGCCTCATATAACTTGGATTGCTGTTCATTCATGTCAATATTGACTTCAATCGTGGTTTTTTCTGGCAATTCTTTGGCGACGTCAGTTTTCAAGCGACGTAAAATAAAGGGTTTAATGCGGTTTACCAACTTTTGCCTTAACTGCTGATCACCGCGTTTTTCAATCGGATAGCGGTATTTTTTATTAAAGATTTCTTGTGAATATAAAAATCCTGGCATCAGAAAATAAAATAGTGCCCACAGCTCACCCAAATGATTTTCCATAGGTGTACCGGTTAGACATAGACGATGTCGTGCTTTTAATTGTCGTACCACCTGTGCAGCTTTGGCACGCGGATTTTTGATATTCTGTGCTTCATCCAAAATGAGTTGATGATATTCATATTGTTTCAGTTGTTCTTCATCTCTCGCCAAGAGCGGATAGGTGGTTAACACAATGTCATAGTGCGGAATCTGCTCAAAATACTGATGGCGGTCGGGGCCCTGTAGCAGCAGTACCTTGAGCTCAGGGGTAAATTTCTGCGCTTCTTTGAACCAGTTATACATCAGCGATGTTGGCGCAACAATTAGTGCAGGTCTGTCCTGCAAATGTCCAGCCTGCTTTTCCATGAGTAAATGCGCTAAAGTTTGTGCTGTTTTGCCCAATCCCATATCATCCGCCAGAATCCCGCCATGCTGGGTTTCCCTTAAAAACTGTAACCAGCCTAAGCCCTGCTGCTGGTATGGACGCAATTCCCCCTGAAAACCTTGTGGTGTCGGCAGTTGTTGCTGATAGCCTTGTTTGAATTTCTGTACAAATTGCTGCAGCTGGTCACTGACCTGCCATGTCATCCCAAGATTATGCTGTAATTCTAATAGTTGACTCGCATCATAGCGATCGATACTGCGCTCTTCTTGCTGTAAAATGCTCTGCAGATGCAACAATACCGGCTTAATGTCCCTGGCGGATAGAGCCAAATCAGGTTGATCCACTGCAGTTTTCAGGGTGAAAATTTGACTGTCATGCAGATGAATAAAAGTCCGCGGATCAAGTAAATCAGGATTTTCTCGCACCAAAGCTACGAGCGCATCAAGCAAATTATAACAATTGCCTGCACTATCCTGAACCGTCGCCCCGATATTGAACCAGTCCTGCTGGCTTTCAGATTCAGTGATGGAAATATTTAAATTTTCTACATATTGCAGGTTAAAGGGGCTGTTTTCCAGATGCTCTATCTGCCAGCCCATCAACTCAATTTGATTGATGGGCATGAGTTGCCTGATCCAGTCTCCATAGAAAGCAAAAACCATAGAATCGAGACGTTGTTTATCAAGTTTTAATTGCTGTTCATTGCTCAGATCTTTCACCCACTCCAGTGATTCGACCAATAGCTGTAAACGCTGGATTGCCTGTTGTTCCTGAACTAAGTCCCGAAGCTGTCGCACCATTTTGCCATGCTGCTCACCAATAAAACTGTCACCTGATGTACCTGCTTTTATTCGCCCGCCTGCATAGGAGAATTCAATTTCAGCACAAACAGACTCCTCCCATTTCCAATCAAATTTATCTAAAACACCGAAGCGTAAAATTGGCTGGGGATTACCCTGTAAGACTTCAATCTCTTGAAGAAACCCAGGTTTCGGCAAGTTATGTATCGTTGTAGATTGATGGGTAAGCTGCTCGAACTCAGTCAAAACCGTCGCAGGCATCTCTGGCATCCGCCAAAGGTAGTACAGTAAATCCGATGTATATTCACTATAGAGTTGCCCTACCGTATTCTTGTGAATATCGATATAACAAAGTGGCTGACTTACAAGAATTTGAAGATGTGGATTCGATTTTAAATTGAGTCGAACATTTCCATTGACCAACTCAAAATCTAAGTGCTCAGTCTGTTTTTCAATGCTCTTTTGCCAAGAAAATTCAAGCTGATAGCTTTGTTCTGACCATGTAAGTGGAGCATCACTTTTTTGTTTCCAATAGACATCGCCACTCTGAATGAAAGATTTAAAATGCTCTAAAACAATGCCTGATATATCAAGACTATTTCCATAAGAAAACTCATTCTGATTGAGCTTGGCATAATAATAAATTTGATTAAATAATTGTCGCTTCCCATCAGGCAAAGACAGACGTTTTTTTAGAATATTGCCATATTCAGTATAAGAACTGACACCTGTGATCGTCCCACTTTTATTACGTCTACCTTTGCGAACCTCAAGTTTTAACCCGAATAGACCTAAAGGCTGATCTAAATAATAAAGTAAATAATTACTCGTTGTCTTTTGCTGCTCTAACTGGGTATGTTGTAAATACTGCTTAAACTCACTTAACCAGCGTTGTGCTTGATTAATTGCAACCCGATCTTTTTGAGTGTGAGATGATGACTGAGAGTCAACATAGCTCTTCAGATATCCTTCTCGATATTCTTGATAAAATAATTTGGCTAAAGCAGCAGCATGTTTACAGTTATATCCAACCGGACAAGTGCAGTCGTCATCAATTAAACGGTCTTTTTTAAGATTATAGGTAATTGCAGTATCGTAATAATCTGTCCCTTCAATTTGGGCATACATCGTGACATCGTCATTTTCCTCAAAGAACTCAATCGTTTTCCTATCAATGTGTTTAGCATAGCTCTGGCTGCGCTGAAGAGTTGCAGTACTAAAGCGAGATAGAAAATTGATCAATGAGGACATAATTACCAGACACTAAAAATGTTTATACAATTATAACGGACAAAGCTGTCATTTCAGAACAGTAGCCGAACTGCTCAACCCGAGCACAGATTCGACTCACTCAATAGGAATATTGTGAGTAAAGACAATCAAATCCGAGAAGTTAAACAGATCATTGAGGTCGAAAATATCCTGATAGAAGTGATCATTTCTTCACGACCGTTAATTTTAAACCAAATGGGGTTAAAAATTTTAGCATTGTTTCTAGAGTTGGATTTGCATCTGATCGCTCTAGTTTCTGTAAAGTTTGAAGCGAAATTTTAGTGATCTTGGACATTTCATGTAATGTCAGATGCAGCTCTGTTCTAATGAATTTTGCAATGACATGTATCGGCCAATCGGGATTCAGTTGAATCTGTTCTAAGACATATTGTCTTTTTTTAATTTGCTCTATTTGAGAGAGTGGAATAAAACGTTTATCCATAACAAATCTCCTTTAATTGTGCGCAAATACCTTCAATGCGATATGCACAATTTTCTAGAATTTCATCATCTATCCCGATAGATTTCATCTTGGTTATGTTCAATTGCGTAATCCATTGAATAATATGTTCCGCAGCTAGCTTTCCAACCTTTAGCTTTTTCACCTATTACTTCAATAGTGGCACAATCGATCGATTGATTATTCAGAAATATTTGGAAAGATCAAAAATCATTCATAATTCTATTTAAATAGTAAAGTACAGGCAGTTTTGCCTATTATATACTTATTATAGTAGTAAAGTATTATTTTTATCCAAGTGAGTTTTCAAAATTATGCTTCATCCATAATCCATTCTTTAAAAAGAGCATCCTCGATTTCATAAGTACCATTTTCTGGTTTAAAAATAATTTGTTTTTTTGATAAAGAACGTAGGGCCGATTGAATACTTGATACCGCAATGTTATCTACACCAATGGAATCAGCCAGATGTTGTCTAAATTGACTACTATAAAGTTCAACTTGCGATTCCGCTATGGCTTTTAAAATTAGCTGTTCTAATAACTTAAACTCTCCCCATAATCCCGAAAAGTCACGATGCCCCATTGTATCGGCTATAAGCTGTTCCTTGGCAAAATCTATAGCCAGCATCGGGTTTAAGGCTAAACGCTCCACTAATGATCTTGCTAGTTGAGGACTTTGCTTCATATCTAAAAAAGCATGCCATAAAATTTCTTTATTCAAACTACGTCCTGTTGTTTGATTAAATACATCTGCCAGATGATCTGTAAATGCTTTTGTTAGATTTGGAAAAGGTAAATTCTGTCCATAATGAAAAAATGGAGCACTACTTACAGAAAAAATTTGTCTCAGGCCTTCTCGACTTGAACCAGTAAAAATCACCTTTATTGTTTCTTTATGCATATCTAAAGCGGTACGTAAACTGGCAATCGTGGTTTTATATTTTGAACTAGCTAAAGCCTGAATCTCATCAAGTAACAGTAAAATAGGTTTCCCCTGCTGAGCCAGTTTAGTAATGCTAGACAAAATACTGGAATTCACTTGTCCTTGTAGAAGTGTCACTTCAGCTTTTACCCCTGCCACCTCTGTACTTAAAGAACCAATATTTTTAATCCAATGTGTGGCTTTCCCCATTAAGCCATTTTGTTTTGAAAACTCATCAAGAGCTTTTACAAACTGCCCTTCACTATGCAGGCCTGCATCTAAAAAACTGAAATAAAAAACGCGCCATCCAAGCTGTTCTGCTAGTGGCGTAATATCTTTTCGTAAAAATTCAGTTTTTCCCATCCGGCGTGGGGCAAAAAAAGTCAGAGAACTAGCTAGTCCAGTCTCAAACATGCCTAAAATTTGTTTCGCCAGTTCGGTACGTGGAAAGTGCCAAGGGTCATTGGAGATGGTCATCATTTTAATTACTCGGCAATGATTTATTTATTACCATAGATTGTATTAGACTCCATTAGATTGTAAATGTCTAATTAGATTTTTTTAATCTAATAGGATCTAATCAGGCCAATAAAGCACCTTTTCACCGATCAACCGACACATTTTATAACTCCATTATTTTGTGGCTTAATAGCTATATCTAAACATAAGACCCAATATTATGGATTTAAGATTCAGAAAACCTGAAGAAGTTGTTGCATTATTAATGTGAGAGGCTTCGTAAAGAACGGCTTTATCTGGAAATGACTCAGGCAGATGTTGCTGCACGTGCTGGTATTGGTGTGAATACAGTATCCAATCTGGAAGCAGGTCGAAATGTTTCATTTGAAAATTTAGTACGCGTTGCCATGGTACTAGGCCGATTAAAAGAATTAGAGGAACTCTTCAAACCTCATTTAAACAGTGTAGATGACATTCTTCGCTATAAGAGCAATACGGCTCGCCAACGTATCAAAAGAAAATAAACCCATGCTCAAAAAACTTAATGTTTACTACAATGGATGGGGTGAATATTGGCTTTAGGGTACACTGGTCGCCTCAACAGTAATCACAGGTCAACCATTAATTGCCTTTAAGTACAGTGCAGCGATCCGTAAAGGTTTAGAGCTTTTCTCTTACCTACTTCCATAAAAAGGTGACCCATTAAGAAAAAATTTCCTACACAGCAAATGGGATTACAAAGTCATAAATATGATACATCACCCGATGGCTAGGCGTGCTCCAGAATTTTGGTGGCTATTTAGTCCATCATTACCTACATTCCAACTCTCTAGTTTTCCAACTAGCCCAGGTTATAATAATGACCACCCAAAATACTATTGATCTATTATGAACACCTCCAATGACCCTTTACACGGCAAAAAACTTGCTGACATTTTGGATGAATTATTGGATTACTACGGTGGCTTTGAAGGTTTAAGTCGTAAAATTGAAATTAGATGTTTTTGCATAGACCCAAGTGTTAAATCATCATTGCGATTCTTGCGTACCACACCATGGGCACGTGAAAAAGTAGAAAGCTTATATTTGTACGTATTACGTCAAAAGGCAAAACAGAAACCGTAGCCCCAGGCAACACCCCTCTCATCATAAAATTATACCAGTCAGTAAAATACCTTTAGATTAAGCATGTGTATGTTGGTTATTATTGTTGATTATCACAATAAATTAGTGACCAAAAATCAAAGTACTCCACCCTACCTTAAATTACACCACACAAAATAAAAACCCTATATAACTGTTATATATAGAGTTTATTAAAATACCAATTATGTTATTTAGTGTATTTTATGTCGGTGACTCTTGCCAAGGTTGGGGTCGCGAGTTCGAGTCTCGTTTCCCGCTCCAGATTCAAAAAAGCCCTCATCGAAAGATGGGGGCTTTTTTATTGATTTGATTACAATTTTCTCTAACATCTAAAGGCAGTATAGACAATTTCAGCAAAGTCTTACCATAGATAGTGTCACCTTTACATCAATTTCTAAGCTGCCTACATGGCAGTGAACGCTGAAGGTCGTGGTGGTGACTTCTTTGATAATTTCTAAGCTGCCTACATGGCAGTGAACCGCGACATTTCGTTTTTACTGGTCTTGTACTTTTTCTAAGCTGCCTACATGGCAGTGAACCGGTTGATTTTCAATTGACGTTACCTTCAGTTTTTCTAAGCTGCCTACATGGCAGTGAACGAGCATAAATTTGATTTGACAGCATACGCTCATTTCTAAGCTGCCTACATGGCAGTGAACAAACAATCTCTATATCAAATTCAGAAGTTGAATTCCTAAGCTGCCTACATGGCAGTGAACGGGCTGTCGCAGTATCGGGTGCGACAGCAACTTTTCTAAGCTGCCTACATGGCAGTGAGCGTTGTAACTTGATCAATTCAAAGAGATTTGACTTTCTAAGCTGCCTACATGGCAGTGAACACGACATATATCAGACCGATTGTTATATCAATTTTCTAAGCTGCCTACATGGCAGTGAACTGATAAACATCCAATCGCTATATTTGAATTCATTTCTAAGCTGCCTACATGGCAGTGAACAGTGAAACGGCATAAAGTGTTTTACCTGCACCCTTTCTAAGCTGCCTACATGGCAGTGAACATAAGATGATTTACCTAGAATTGACTCCAAGTATTTCTAAGCTGCCTACATGGCAGTGAACTTCTTACCCAGTCAATAAACTCACATACTTGTTTTCTAAGCTGCCTACATGGCAGTGAACTTTTGAAGCTGTCAGGTGGAGTAATTCCAAAATTTCTAAGCTGCCTACATGGCAGTGAACCTGTAGGTATGCGTCTCAACCATCCCGGCTTTTTTCTAAGCTGCCTACATGGCAGTGAACTGTTCAGCAAGCTATTGCAGATGCTCGTGAATTTTCTAAGCTGCCTACATGGCAGTGAACTTATCTTAGATGCGCCACAGGTAACAGCTACATTTCTAAGCTGCCTACATGGCAGTGAACTCTAAACCTCTTATCACGTTGTCTCTGTCTAATTTCTAAGCTGCCTACATGGCAGTGAACACTGATAATTGTATTGATTGCTTGGGTGTTCATTTCTAAGCTGCCTACATGGCAGTGAACGAAAGCGGTGGCGGGTTTATCTATAGCGAAAATTTCTAAGCTGCCTACATGGCAGTGAACAGTCAGAATTGATAAGCCTGCGCCCATCAAAATTTCTAAGCTGCCTACATGGCAGTGAACTGACAACAACTAGCCTAACAATTGATTCAACTTTTCTAAGCTGCCTACATGGCAGTGAACCTATGAGTCGAATCAAGCTCACGAGGAATCAATTTCTAAGCTGCCTACATGGCAGTGAACTTGTGACTGCAATTAAGTTGGATTTATCAGTTTTTCTAAGCTGCCTACATGGCAGTGAACTAATACCCTTAAATGAAGACTGTATTTTGGTTTTTCTAAGCTGCCTACATGGCAGTGAACGTTGACCCTTCTGCCTTCGGCATTGTCAGGATTTTCTAAGCTGCCTACATGGCAGTGAACCTCGGGATAAACGATGTATTTTTAAGTTTAATTTTCTAAGCTGCCTACATGGCAGTGAACGGAGGCGGAAACCTCTATGCTGCTATTGCTCATTTCTAAGCTGCCTACATGGCAGTGAACTCTTACAGAAAGCTGTCACACGGTGAGATTATTTTCTAAGCTGCCTACATGGCAGTGAACTCTTACAGAAAGCTGTCACACGGTGAGATTATTTTCTAAGCTGCCTACATGGCAGTGAACCACCGAATGCTTTGAAGAAGAAGATTAAATATTTTCTAAGCTGCCTACATGGCAGTGAACACCAACCTGAACACCGTCAATAAATTGCTTTATTTCTAAGCTGCCTACATGGCAGTGAACTTGACAAACGAGCAATTTACTAAAATTATCTTTTTCTAAGCTGCCTACATGGCAGTGAACGTAAGGAGAGAGAGAGAGACTAATGTAATTTCTAAGCTGCCTACATGGCAGTGAACTCTAAAGCCTTGCTTTAGTATAGCTCTCTAAATTTCTAAGCTGCCTACATGGCAGTGAACAGTTTGCAGAAATATTAACGGCATTAGCAGAATTTCTAAGCTGCCTACATGGCAGTGAACGACCAATCCCTGCAATGATCAAACCACCCCAGTTTCTAAGCTGCCTACATGGCAGTGAACATGAAGACTCTGTTGGCTTAGATTCACCAGCTTTTCTAAGCTGCCTACATGGCAGTGAACATTATGATATTGCTTGGAATATTTTAGTCAAGTTTCTAAGCTGCCTACATGGCAGTGAACGCGTGTATGGTCTGAAAACCATTTTAGAAAGTTTTCTAAGCTGCCTACATGGCAGTGAACTAGTAGCTAAGCCGTTATTACATGCCTGTTGTTTTCTAAGCTGCCTACATGGCAGTGAACGATCGTATGTAGGGTTTGCAACTTGTCGAACTTTTCTAAGCTGCCTACATGGCAGTGAACGCAAGCCATCAACATCAAAGGTAATATCAGCATTTCTAAGCTGCCTACATGGCAGTGAACTATTTTTGAGTTTGAGTTGACAGCTTTCGAGATTTCTAAGCTGCCTACATGGCAGTGAACAGTCAATTCTAGGAAAATCATCTTATCCACTTTTTCTAAGCTGCCTACATGGCAGTGAACTAAGGGTATCTGCAACTATTGTTTCGGGAAATTTTCTAAGCTGCCTACATGGCAGTGAACAAAATGCGTGCTGCCGCTTATGTCTGTCCTGTCTTTCTAAGCTGCCTACATGGCAGTGAACACGGTGGCGTTCAAACAGGTGGATCAGATACATTTCTAAGCTGCCTACATGGCAGTGAACTGGTGCCCCTGATTGAATGGGGCCGACTCATTTTTCTAAGCTGCCTACATGGCAGTGAACGTTTCGGGGTCAAAGCCGCAGACTTGCGCAGTTTTTCTAAGCTGCCTACATGGCAGTGAACATAGTTCTATCACGTAAATTTCGCTGAAATAATTTCTAAGCTGCCTACATGGCAGTGAACAAAAGCGAGGATGAGTTTAAATCCATTAGTCGTTTTCTAAGCTGCCTACATGGCAGTGAACAAATTCGATTAATTGAGGTGACTATGCTTGCATTTCTAAGCTGCCTACATGGCAGTGAACTGCTAAATTTTGTTAAAATCTCTGCACCCTCATTTCTAAGCTGCCTACATGGCAGTGAACTCGGGGCCGTCCGTCTCAAATGGTATTTTAGCTTTCTAAGCTGCCTACATGGCAGTGAACATCGGCTTTTGGATCGGGCTAGGCTTCGGATTTTTCTAAGCTGCCTACATGGCAGTGAACATAAATGAGACGCTCCGGCGTCTTTTTTTTAATTTCTAAGCTGCCTACATGGCAGTGAACATAGAACTATACAACAATGATTTGGCTGAAAATTTCTAAGCTGCCTACATGGCAGTGAACGCGAATAGCCCTGCTATTCTTGCGATTATTGATTTCTAAGCTGCCTACATGGCAGTGAACCAAGCGGGCCGTCATTATTTGTCTATGGCCTTTTTCTAAGCTGCCTACATGGCAGTGAACAGTAAAATTAACACAAAAAATAAAGCTATAACAGTGAGTTAAGCTTCAAATCTAGTAAAAGACCCAAGTTTCAACCCACGTTTATAACTTATTGATTTTATTAAGCTGTTAAAGAGTATAAAAAATATTGGGTTAAAATTCAGGTACAGAACTCTGTGAACTTAAACCATAAGTACTAAAAACCTGAGTTTCAGATTTTTCAGCAGATTTCTTTTCAATGAACAACTTAAACCATCTCTTATTTTGTTCATCAGAAGTACTTAAACTTTGCAATTGGATATAAGGTAAATCCGTTGTTGTTACAACATTACTATAACGAGCCAATGCTTCATCAAAACCAATATCACCACGCTTCACACGGTGACGAGCCAAACGCTGTGGATTAGTTTTCACCTGTTTACGCCTATAAATGGCATAGCCTGTAACCCTACTTTCAGGAACAGGACGTATACTTGTAATATGAGTATAGTCTAACAAACGATCTAGCCATTTTCTGATGTCCAATTTTTGTAAATCTATTTCAGATATAGCAAAAATACGTAGTTTCCCACCTAAACTAACTTTAGGTTTTTTATTTTCCTGTGTTTCATAGACATAATCAGGAAAAGAAATTCCTATTGGCACTTGATTGTGCTGATCTTTCATTTCTACCAAAGCAAAATGTAACTGCATATAGATTTTTGACCAAAGGAAATAAGGTGAAATCTCAGCTTGATCAATCAAGGTGATTTCTTGGTAATAATCCATTGATTACTCCTTGCCACTTTGACCAAATACTCCACCACGAACTAAAACTGCCATAACATAATGTTCTTGTTCAGCATTAGCCAATGATTCACCTAAAGCATACTTATCAAATAAATTGAAAAAATCGACTTTATCTTTCGGTGTTCTATACGCTTTTCCTAGATTTGTAACCGCGCCATACGGTTCTATCGCAATTGCTGTTTTTTTCTCATCAAATTCAGGATACCAAGTATCAATTGTACGTAGTGCATTACCGATTTTTTGAGAATGCATTGCAGCAACATCATTCACTTGATAAAGAATTTTACTCTTATTGCCTTTTCCTTTATCTAATACCAACTCTTCACTTGGATAAACTTCTTGCGCTTTACCAACTAATGCATAAGCTTCAACTTTAATTAATAGATAAGCGGTTTCACCCTTTAAAGCCTGTGCAATTTGGTTCGCTAAGTTTTGTACTTTCTCATCAATCTGATCAAAGTCATGCAATGGATATTCCAAAGCATTAAAAGTGATTGCTGCTTGATCATTAATCGTAACAACAACTTCTACTTTTTCAGCTCCAACACGGTTACGCCATAAAAACCGAGCATTGGCTATATTGAGTGCATAGCGTTTAGCAAGCTCAGTAAAGCCATATTGTTCAATATAGTTTTTTGCTACAGCTTGATAAGAATCAAAGAAATTTTCATTGTTACAAGCAGATGGATTTTCAATTCCACCGAGCACTTTTAAGGTAAATCCAACTTTTAAAGTGTCCTGATTTTCTCCCAAAGCACATGCATCTACAGTCTGTAAATTGGCTTTCTCAACCTCTGCATTCAGTTTCATTGGGTCACCTGCAACAGCAGGTTTTAAACGGTTTGAAATCGTTCCTCGTACAGATTTTTCAATCAGCTTTAATGCTGTTTGTTCATTACGATTAGTCCAAGTTGTTCCGTAAAAATAACCATCTGATGGAACAAGTTTCTTTTCAAATGCCAATACACTTGCAACTGCTTTTTCATTTTTAGCCATGAGTTTTTCCTTTTTTCAATATCAAGTTAGTTTGTTGTAAAATTTTCACAAAGGTATAAATTATTTTCTAAATCAACATGATACTTCCATAACAGTTGATCAATGTGTTCTATACGATATGGCATCACAAATTCACCTAACGTTAAAACACTTTCTGCAAATCGATGCGGAGTATTGGCATCACGTTGATTTTTTGCTTGTCCCAGTTCGGAAATTCCCTGAAAACCAACAGCAATAGGCACAAGCCAACCTTGAGCTTTACGCTTTGATGTCCATGTCACTTTGTCATCTTGATCTAGACTAGAACTATGTATGACTTTTAAATAATCTAAAACCGCATCTAACGCATCTCTGCCCTGATTCATACTTTCTATAACAAGATCACGACGCTCAATCAGTACATGTCCAAGCATGAGCTTATTTAAGATGGGTTTTAATTCCTTATCCTGACTTTCATCTTCATCAAAATCCAATATTTGACAATTCTTAACTGCTAAAACATCTCCACTCGCAAATTTCATGCTGCACACTAGATCAGGGATAAGCTCTAAAAGTTGATCTCTTTTTTTCTTACTCAAATTTTCAATTTCAATTAAAAGTGAAACTTCTAAATGACAACGAGCTTCTTCAATAAAAGCAGGTCTACTCCCATCCTTATCTAATGGATTCGCTGTACCTATAATGGAGTGAACAAAATCCCCTTGCCCTTTATAGGTTTGCAAATTAAATTCATGACAGCTAATTGCCACTTTAGTTAAAGCCACATCACACGTTTTAGTTTGTAATTTACGTTGCAAGGCATGAACTGCACCGAGCCACGCTGTCATTGCAGGAAATCCGATGGTATATGGACTACTCATTGCATTGGCATTGTGAAGTTTTAAATGTGAAATCAATAAAAAATGACGCATTAAAAAAACTCCTTATCTTCATCCAGTGCTTCAAATACAATACCTTTTAACTCAATAATTTCAGGGCTACCAAATAACTTAGAACCATAAAAGTCTTCAAAGCTGTCTAAAATCCATTTTGCAGTTCTTCGAGCAATTTCATCTCGCCATTCACTTTCAGTTTCTCTTACATCTAAATATGCATCGTCAAGCCATATTTTTTGCTTTAGAGCTAAGGATTGATAATGCTCCTTTTTAGACCATCCCTTTTCATTTTTACGTATACAAAAGGCAATAAATAAAATATCTCCAACCATTTGACGTAAAATTTTTTTAATTTTTTTACGTGTATGCTGATTATTAATTCCAGTGACATATTTCTGTAAGCTTTCAAATTCACTACCAAATCTTTTCCAATATAGACACTGTTGAAAAAAATCTTGACTGGGTAATTTAATATTACGGTTTTCAAACTTAGGTGGACAAGTTGATAATAAATAAGCTCGTCCTGCATTTTGACTATTTAAAACACTGACATTTTGAGGTTGAGTTCCACCATACCCCGTTACAGTTAAATCAAAAATATCGGAATAGCCTATTTCATGATGCTCATTTTTCTTACGTGACTCTTTAGCTTGTTTAGTGTCTTCAGAAAAACGTATCGCATCAATGGATTGTTTTAGTCGAGTGATTAATCCTGATGGCGTTAAAATAGAGAGTAAATGATATTGTGCTTCACGAACTGGAAAATAAACTTGTTTCACTAAGTGATCTGTTTTAACAGAATGATCTGTTACTTTTATTTTTAAAAATTCTGTACTTAAAGTATCAAAGTTTAATTTTGCATGAGTAATTAGAGTTTTCAATGCTTGATCTTGCTGTTCAAAACCGTCCAATACCGTGAACTTTTCATTTAATGGTAAGGACAAAAACTTAAATACATCCATTGCAGCAGCATTGCCAAATACATCTAATGAATAATCCACATTCCCACTTCGTAAATAGCCATCATTAGATTGTTCTACTTTAGCAATCACGCTTGAAGTTTTTGCACTTGGGTGACTGAATTTACTTGGGTGACTGACCATAGAAAGCTGTGTAACTCGCTTTGCTGCATCAGGTAACCACTCATTTAAACTAAACTTATCATTTGCCTGTTTTTGTAATTCGCTTATTACCGTTTCATTTTCAGCCTTTTTTATTCGCTCTTTTAACCAAAGTTCTTTTCGCTCATTCAAAAATGTATAAATGCTTTCAGCCATATATCCCCCACTTATTATTTATCTAAAACTACAAGTCCAAATTGTTCAGAATAAACAAGTCTTTTATTCTCATCATATTCAGGTAACATAATTTCCCCATAGCGTTCTGATAATGTTTCTACCTTTTCAGAAATATCCTCATTTTCGCTCAATTTATCAAGAGAAAGACGACACAAAATGTCGTGATAATTTCGATTTAACCATAATCTTTGTTGTTCTAATTCGTTTAATTGCATGTGATGAATATTATAAAAACCATTACGATCAATATATTTTCCAAAATCATCTTTTACACAAAATACAAGTTTGTGATTTTTTAACACTGCAAAAAGCTGAATATTAGGTGAACTTTGTCTAAAAGGCGTAAATTGCTGAGGTAAAGCCGTTAAAAACCAGTTTTGAGTCAACCACGCATTGAGGGGCTTCGCACCTACTTTATTATATGAAGTTAAAGCATCAGCCATGACCGCATGTTCAAGATCAGCCAATTTTTTTACAGCTTGTAAAGGTTGATTTGCCTGAATACGTGGAACGGCATTGATATTAAAATCAACATTTGAAATATCGAGTAATTCTTTTAGATCTTTGGTCTGTAATTTGAATTTATCATTATTCATTTCACAACCTGGCTTTTCAAATGCGACCTTCGCCTTTCGTACGCCTTTCAAATTATATTGCATCAAAGCAATATTTGGTTTTTGAATATCCTGTTCCAGTTTTCGATGCCGTAATACCCGCCCAGCAAGTTGGATGATAGAGCGATAAGAGGATGGCTCTACAATTGCCCAATCAAAATCATGATCTCGACCAACCTCCTCTACAGGCGTAGCAACCAAGATAAAAACAACATGTTCATGCTCTGTTGAATCTAAATGCTGTCGAATCACATTTTCTGAAAATGCAGTTGCCTGCTCTCCTACTTTTTCTTTGCGCTTCAAAACCTGATCTAAATGTCGCTCCTGCTCACTACGTAATAGCAAAACTTGACGACTATGATATGCCATGACACGAGGTGCAATTCCTTGTGACCACTCGGCATTTAATAGATATTGAGTGAGCGCGACACATGGCGAAATATTCGCTATGCGTACCACACCAAAAGAAACTTTTTTGCCTGTTTTAATATCAATACTGTAATGATTTAGATGCAATTGTTCAGCATTCTGCTGAATTCGTTCAAAATATTGCGACTGTAAACTTTGATCTAAACGTTGTACTTCTTTTTCTGCAACAAGGTCAGCGCAATCTATAATATAAGCTCTATGTTTTACGATTTGTTTACTTAATGCATTTACTCGAAGCTCAATAAATTGATCATGTGTATTCTTATATTGCTGTATCGTTTCTTTTGATTTGCTTGAATCAATGATTTGAATTTTAGTTTTAAATTCATCAACCCACATTGCAGTCATATTTGTATTTTTAAGTTTTTTAAACGCACAATACAATGACCAACCTTGCTGATACGCATTAAAGAAACCCTCAGCTAATGCAGGTGGAATGGTTGCCGAGGAAATCATCACTTTTCGCCCTAACATCCCTGCCAAATGTACAAGTCGAGCAATCGCAATTAAGTCCTGACCGTTAAAATCATCAACTTCATCAATCACCAAATCTGAAGATGAAAGTCTCAAACTGGGTAAAATATATTTTCCACCTCGTTTGGTTTCCGTGGCTGCCATCATATGATCAATGGTGCAAGCTAAAACAGGTTTATATAAAAAAGCTTTATTACGTTGTTCCTGATGCTTTGGAAATAAAGCATTCATAAACTCTGCTTGAGGCATAGCGTCATAATCAAGTTCATTGTCTAATAGTTCTTCCAGTGACTCTGAACCTATTTCCTCAATACTTACTTCATCTGGCTGAGTATTTTTTATATTTTGATGATGTAATTCCTGAACAGCTTTTGAACCAATTAAAACAGCAAGCTCATCATTGCTCAAACCAATATCATGACGATATGAATCACCAGTTTGTAAAGTTAATGTTCTGAGTCCTAAAGCTAAGATATAGCGTAATGATTGCCCATCTTTGGATAGAGCTTGCATAATTTTAGCATTGGCAATCGTTTTACCCTTACCCGTACTCGCCATATTGACAATAAACCAACCTTGTTTCTCCACTCCCTCATTTTTTTGAATAAACTGTTGTATCCCTTTCACTGCCTGATCTTGCCATTCAAAACCTTGAGGACTTTTCTTTTTTAATTTTTGAATATCATAAGCGGGTTCCATGTCATCAGCTAAGCGACTTAAAGACTGAGCAACTCGCATTGCATTGTCACTGACCCGTACTAAATGCTCATCTAAAAATTGTTTGGCTTGTTTCGTTTTTGGGTCAGTATTTGCAACGAGTGATAAATTGGTTTTCCACGTTTTATCTGCCTCACAAGATGAATAATAGTGATCACCCAACATGAGACATAATCGTGCATGATGTAAAATCACTCGCCAACTGCCATCAACAAAAATCTGTTGTGATGCTTGAGACTCTTGTAATAAACGTGTTGACCATTTTTTAATTTGCTTGTTCCACTCAGATGACTGAGTCAACAAACCTTGTTTAAACTCAAAACACAATTTAAGACGTTGTTGATACTCTTTTTCCTCAAATTTATTTTGATAACCCCAATCTGCTTCGATAAATTCAAATAATTCAACGATGCTATTTGCAGGTTGAACCGTATATTCTTTTAACGCTTTATCATCTTTTAAATTAGGTAAACGATGATGTGACACAATCAACCATGCGACTAATTGCGCTAAAGGTGGAAGTTGGTCTAAAGCTTTTGATTGATCTGAATTTTCCACTATCCTTTGTTTGAGTACGTCTTCATTCCAACTTTGACTGATAAATAAATTTAGCCATGCTTCATCAGTTTCAATATTGCCCGATGATTGAACCAATGCATTGAGCAAAAGACAAGAAATCCATTCATGCCGTAAAGGATCGCCTTTAAATTGATTGTTTTTACTGAGGAGTTTCTGCTGAAATAAAACCGTTGCTTTGCCCCAATCGTGAAGTAGTGCGGACACTGCAACCAACGCTTTAATCAGAGGTAAATAATGCCAGTCATTTTCCCATTTATTTTGATCTAGTTTTTTCTTCGTGGTATTCACAGGCACAATCCCCTGCGTATTAAACTTATTCCGATTTCCAACGACCCACAGCAACTCACTTCTACGACGACCACGTATCCAGTGACAACTGACCGCTGTACTTTTAGTAACGGTCTTTCTCAATAATTTTTTAACAGCAATCAAACCATCTTCGGTCATGACTGTTTGCCATGTATTGTCACCAATTCGATCCGCAAAAGCATCGAGTACGCGGCGAGTACGAGCAATCGCTTTCTTTTCACACTGGCTAATGAAGGTCACAATCATAATTCACTTGCCTCTGTATTAAAGTTTTTACAAGCTTGCGTTTTCACCTGATCAAACATCCAATCCAAACAGCGATATTCAGTAAATTTTTGTAGTAACTGCTGTCTAAACTCTTGCTCTTTCATGCCCTCTTTGGCACAAATAAATGCCCAAGGCAAAACCACAGTATCCTTAATTAAATCCGCTACATCAAACACCAAAGCACCACGTCGAGTTTTACCGTGCATCACTGCAAATGAATGAGAAATGCCTAACACCCAAAGCGTGGTTGCAGCTAAACCGTAGGCGAGATAATTACCATGATTCAAAAAATTATTGGCTAAATCCCCTTGCTCAGGATTACGTTCAAAACTAAGTTTGCAACGTGTTGCCGCAATTTTATAAAGTTGCTTGGTCATTTGTGCTTCAGCAAGCAACAAATCACCAACTTTGCTTTGAGGCGGAATTTTCTTTTCAAATCCTGTTAATGCTTGAGTGATATCTTGGTCATCCAGATAAAATCCTTCGGCTTGTAAATCCCGATCTTTAGCCCAAACTTTACGGATAAATTCGATACGCGCGAACTGAAATTGTTTTGCGACCTCTAAACGTTTCGCATCATCAAACCAAAAGCTCATCCATCCCTGCATGTACTCTGTTGGACGATATTCACTTTGTGGCATCATCCATTCAATTTCGCCCCCCATAAATAAAGGTGTTCCGCCGCCACCTGTAAAACCGACCAATACTCCTGCACTGGCGAGCATCCGCATCGCTGCTTGGGTAATGGATGTGCCTGTACCCAATAAAATGACCGTGGTATTGGCGATTGGAATATTCCAATATTGGTTTTCATTTTTGGCTTCTGTGAGATATAAAACTCGACCATCTTTTTGCATGACACGTGCATGTTCAAGGTAGTAAAGATTGGCACGTTTAGAATGTAAAATTACTTTTAAATCGGAAGGATTAAGTTGTTCCATTATTGTTATCAATTTTAAAGAGGCGTTATTATTAAAATATCTTCATCCCATCTTTATTGAAATAAAATTAAGCAAGCTAACGTCACATCTTGACGCAGAATCTTCGCAAGATGCATCTGTATGGTAATTTATACCTCGATTTGCTGAAACTACTTCGTAACAACCCTCTTTAACTTCCTAAACCCCTAGTTATCTATTCTCAATAGGATTTCCATCAAGGTCATAAAGATTTACTGCTCGTGCACCAGTATCAAGAAATAATTCTTTAAAAGCTCGTATTTCAATCTTAGCTAAATTAGCCTGTATTGGCTCCATTATTTGGACAATCGCAATAGGAGCTGTAAACTTGAAAAAAGATAAACTATTAGAATGATGTTTCATTAAAGCTTTCAATGTTGTTGTAGCACTTTCAAAATCTGCCAAAATCATTCTCGGATGATCATAAGGTATTTGAGGAACTTCTGTTGCTTTGACAGTACCATCCCCTGACATCAAATCCATACGGTTTTTATAAAAATGTACCCACATTGCTTTAGGATGTTTCTTTAAATCGTCGCTTATCATCTTGATTCTTAATTTTCTCTAAATTAACATAATACGCTTATACGAAGTGCTTGAAATTTTCCTTTTAGCATCAATCCCCCAGCCAAAAAGATTTTAGAATTCAGCATACTAGAACAGCTTTTCATCATTATTCATGCTTCACACTTACTGTTTAAACAAGATAAAGCCACTGAGCCTAACCTCTCATGAAAACCGCTAACTTGAGCGATAAAACCATGATTATCTTATATCAAGCCGAGCCTTTCTCTTGTTTATAGAAAGACCCAGCCCACCAGTCACATTAGAACTTTACTAAGTCACCTTTTAACGCCACCCCTGCTAATGCCGTACCTTTCGCACATTGGTAAGTCGTGGTGCTACGTGTTTCGTTGGACTTATAGAAACTCACCAAATTGGTCACGGCATTTGCACCTTTTGCTTTTGCCGTATTTTGGAACTGAATCAACGCAGAACGTAGCACATGATCACATGAACTTTCTGCCGATTTAGCAAAACCATTGGTTTTTTTATTGGTCACTAAGCCTTTTTGAATGACCTTGCCACCTGACTTAGTGCCCGCTAAATAAAACTTGACTGAACCATCCAACACCCCATCAGCGACAGCACGGTTTACGGCTTCTTGGAAATTGAAATCATGCATTTGGTCAGCTGCGTGAGCCGATGCAATCCCACATAAAGACAATACTGTTACTGCAAAAGCTTTTTTAAAAGACATCATTTTTCCCTCATTTTATTTGAAACGTTTAAAAATTAAGGAGGTATTAATCCCTCCAAAAGCAAAATTATTGCTCATCATGGTTTGCGTTTCTGCTGAACGCATGCCCGATACCACATAATCCAGATCACCGCAGGCGCTGTCAATCTGATCTAAATTTAAAGTCGGCACCAATTGGTTGCGTCGCATCATTTCAATACTGAGCCATGCTTCAATGGCGCCACACGCCCCAAGTGTATGCCCAAAATAACTTTTTAATGAGCTAATCGGTTTTTTGCCTAAGATCCGCGCAGTCGCTAGTGATTCAGCAATATCCCCCTGATCGGTCGAGGTACCATGCGCATTAACATAATCAATATCTTTGGCTGTAAGCTGTGCATCTTTGAGTGCCAACTGCATACAACGGCCCATCATTTCAGAATCAGGTCGGGTCACATGCTGACCATCGGTATTGCTGCCATACCCCACAATCTCGGCATAAATGGTCGCCCCACGTGCTTGCGCATGTTCATACTCTTCTAAAATCAAACAACCTGCGCCTTCACCCACCACCAAACCATCTCGGCTTGCATCAAATGGACGTGGGGTTTTCTCTGGATGGTCATTTTGCACACTGGTCGCCAATAGCACATCGAACACGGCTGAACCCGCTGCACTGAGCTCTTCCGCACCACCTGCAATCATCACAGTTTGCTTGCCATATTTGATCGCTTCATAAGCTTGGCCAATCGCCATAGAACCTGAAGTACAAGCACTCGAAGTTGGTAGGGTTAAACCCTTTAAACCAAAATACACCGTCATATTGACTGCACTGGTATGCGACATCATACGAATGTAGGTCGTGGCATTCAGTTGGCTCATATTGTGCTCAATCAACATGGCACCAAACTCACGCACAGCATCCACACTGCCCGCAGAGGAACCAAAGGCCACACCTGCATCACCACTTTTTAAGATATCCGTATGCAGTAAACCTGCATCTTCCAATGCTTTTTCAGCACATACTGTAGACATTAAAGCAACACGCCCCATGCCACGGGTCACTTTACGGTTAAAATGCTTCGGTACAGTAAATGACTCCACTGGGCCAGCCAACTTACTGCGTAAATCAGGATAAATTTCCCAGTCAGGCATATAGCGAATACCGCTTTTGCCTTGTGCAAACTGCTCAAAAATTTGCTCTGCGGTTTCACCCAAAGAGGTAATCCCAGACATGCCTGTTACGACAACACGTTTCATTAGATCAAGCCTCCATTGACTGAAATCACTTGGCGAGTGATATAACTGGCATCATCACTACATAAAAACTTCACCGCTTTTGCGACTTCTTCCACCTGCCCCATGCGCTGCATCGGGATCATTTTCAAAGCATGTTCTTTCACTTCTTCCGTGACCATTTCGGTTTCAATCAAGCCCGGAGCCACACAGTTCACCGTAATTTTGCGTTTTGCCAATTCCAGTGCCAATGCTTTGGTCGCACCAATCAAGCCTGCCTTAGCAGCACTATAGTTCACCTGACCACGGTTGCCCATGATCCCAGACACTGAAGATAAGGTCACAATACGTCCGCCCTTTTTCAAGCGGATCATCGGCATCATCAGGGGTTTCAGCACATTATAAAAACCGTTCAGAGAAGTCGAGACCACATCATCCCAGTCTTCATCAGTCAGTGCGGGGAAAGCACCATCACGGGTTAATCCTGCATTCAACACAGCGCCGTAAAAAGCACCATGCTGTGCTATATCTTGCTCTAAAATAGCGGCAATATTTTCACGCTCATTCACATCGAACATCAGTACATGGCTGGCCTGTCCAAGTGCTTGAATTTCCTGAGCCACCGTTTCGGCCTCAGACTGTCTTGAACGAGCATGTACCGTGACATCAAAGCCCGCCTTTGCCAACTCCAAAGCGATCGCTTTACCTATTCCTCGACTCGAACCCGTGACTAAAATTCTTCTGTTCACACTAATTTTCCAATGATTTCATTCATATTTTCAGGCTCAAATACGCTCAACATAGCGCTGAACCGATGTTCTTGATATTCAATTTCACAATTAAACTGCCCCAAACCTTCGTGCAGATAACTTTGTTCGACCCGAATCTGCACGGTTGTACCCAAACTAAAATAGGCACAGGGTAACTGCATTTTACGCGTTCCCAATAAAAAGCCAATTTTCGGTGGCCAACCCTTGGTTTGCCCTTTATAGCCTGCATAGGCACTAATGGTCTGCGCCATCAGCTCAATACTGCTCCATGTGGGCAAGCCATTTGGCTCACAAAACATCAAATCAGCTGTGATATGAAGTTCTGCAATCGCAAATGTATCATTGGCTTCAATCAGATGACTTACAAAAACCATCGGTTTCGCATGTGGAATAAACTGTACTGCGTCCATCATGACAAAGCCGTCCCGAAAATTAAACTGATGTTGCTCCCCCCAAAAGCAAAAGAATTACTCATCGCATAGCGAATGGGTGTATTCAAATGCGGTGTAAGCACATAATTTTGCCCAGCCAAAGCATCGTCCAACTCACCTGCATGATGTAGCGGCAACCAGGATTGGTCCAATAAAACTTGCTGGCAAATAAAGGCTTCTATTGCACCCGCCGCCCCCAGACAATGCCCTGTTTTATGTTTGGTGCTGCTAAGTGCAACTGGATAATCTGCAAAAACAGTCTGCACCGCCTTCATTTCCATCGCATCATTTTGCGGTGTAGAAGTCCCATGTAAATTCAAATATCCAATATCGCCTGCTTCAAGCTGTGCCATATCTAAAGCTTTTTGCATCGCCTCCGCAGCCCCTCGTCCTTCTGGATGTGGTGCTGAAATATGCCATGCATCCATTGACTCGCCGCTCGACAGTAACATCACAGGAGCGGGCGTTTTGGACAGTAAAAACAGTCCTGCGGCTTCACCAATATTGATACCGTCACGGTTGGCACCACAGGGCTGACAAATTCCGCTCGATAAGCTTTCTAAACTATCAAAGCCATTTAAGGTCAGTTTGCATAGGGTGTCGACTCCACCGACTAAGACAGCATCCGCCAAATCGGCATTCAGCAGACGTTGCCCCGCCGCCAGCGCTTTAGCTGCCGAGGAGCAGGCAGTAGAAATGGTATAGGCGGGCCCTTCCCAGCCCAAATACTGTTGTAAGGCTTTCGCTAAACTGCCCATTTCTTGCTTTTGGTGCTGTACAGACTGCGGTACAGACTGTTGAAACTGCGCTTTTAAAGTAGACTCATTATCTGCGATGCCTGAGGTTGACGTGCCGATAATCACAGCAAGACGTTGTTGAGCAAACTGTGCTGTATAAGCATGAATTTCAGTTTCAATGTGCGCCAAAGCCGTCAGCGCAAAGCGTAGATTCCGTGAATCTGCACCGCTCAAGCTTTCAGGCACTGCTTGAAGCAAGGCTTGATCCGATGCACCGACCCAGACCGAACGCCCCGCGATCAGATCCTCTCGTTGCGACAAAGTATTTTCTGTGTGTGTTAAGGCATGTTGAAGTTCAACGGCATTTTGTCCCAAAGCCGACAGCGCCGCACTGAACTGAATACCAACAGCTGGAACAGGTTGTAAATTTTTAGTCATGATGGTCACCTTGATCATCTTCTAAAGTATTGCTCACCACACTGATGACCATTTGATAAGGCACTTGCAGATTATCCAGTTCAATTACCCCATCATTTTGCTGAATTTTCAACACTGGCTGTTGCTGCATATAAATGGTATCTGCTTTCTGTAATACATTACTTTGAGCAGCATGTAAGGCAGCAAAATTTGGATAAGTGGCATACAGAATATCACGCACCACATAATCAAAAGGCAACCGTTTCATTGGATCAATCCGCTGTTCAACTTCGACCTTTTGACCATCAAAACTGAGCTTAAACAACTGTTGCCCTGTGAGACTAAGCGCCAGCATGTCAAGCGACTGCCCCCGTTGTTGCTGATACAGCAAAAAGCTGAAACCCTGAGTTTTCCACTGTACTTCAATTTGGTCTTGGCGCTGGTAATTTTGCGCAGCCCACTGCGGGGTCGCGAGTCCTTGCGCTTTTGGGATCCAGCTTTGGCAAGCACTACAAAGCAGAGCACTGACTAAAACCCAACTGACGGTCTTTAAACGCAGCTTAAGTTTCATCGGTCAGCGACTCTTTTTTTGGTTGTTCTTCTCGGCAATATTCGGCCAAAGTGCTCAAGCGTTGCTTGGCATTACGATGAATCGGGTTGCTTGCATCCCACGCATAACCTGCCAGTAAGGAAGCAATCATACGGCGGATTTTTTCATCCTGATGGATAGAGAACACCACATCCTGAAATTCACCTGAATACCATGACTCGACATAGGCACGGAACACTTGAATGCCTTTACGCAGCGGCTTTTCATATTGCTCCATCCAATCGACTGCCTGACCTTGCAGCACTTGCTCAACCAATGGCACAGCTAGACTGGACGATTTCAAAGCAATAGTCACTCCCGAAGAAAAGACAGGATCGAGGAACTCACCGGCATTGCCCAGTAGCACGTAGTTTTCAGATGCCAAATGTTTCACATCGGCAGAGTAGCCCACCAAAGTCCGCACAGGAGTATCATGTTTGGCATGGCGCAGCACATGCGACAAACTGGCATCATCGGCCAAAATACGTTTTTGCAAGGCTTCTAAATCGTAATCTGCACTACCGTCATAACCATATTTTTCAAAGAAATCCTGCTCCGCCACGATGCCAAATGAAGAACGCCCATCGGCAAAGGGAATCAGCCAATACCATGCACGGTGGTCTTTTTCATGTACGGTAATTAAAATTTTCTCACGGTCAAACTCAGGGTCATTCAATAGACCGTCTTCAATGTGGGTAAAGACCGCACGGCGCACAGGAAAGTCCGATGGGCTTTCTAAGTCGAGAAACTTCGGCAAAATACGGCCAAAACCACTGGCATCTAACAGGAACTTGCCTTGAATTTGGTAGCTGTTGCCTTGCGCATCTTTGACCGTCAAAATCGGCTGTGTGGATTTGACATCGACGGCCAAGACTTCATGGCCAAAACGGATGTCCGCGCCCACTTTTTCGGCTTGCTGTGCCAAAAGCTGGTCAAAGTTGGCACGTCGGACCTGCCATGTAGTGCCTGGGCCTTCACTAAATTTTTGGGTAAAGTCATAAAAACTACGCTGTCTGCCTCTTAAAAAAGCCGCGCCATTTTTAAACTGAAAGGCATATTCGTCGGCATGTGCACGCACCGTTTCCAATAAACCCGCTTCTTCTAAAAACACCATACACTGCGGCAATAAAGACTCGCCAATGGAAAAACGCGGAAAATATTGCTTTTCAATCACCGTGACTTGATGGCCTTTTTGGCGTAGCAAAGCTGCAGCCGAGCTGCCTGATGGTCCCGCCCCAATAATTAAAACATCTGTCTGTTGCATGGTGCTCATTGCACTGTACCCTTTGACTCAGCTCTTTGGCTGATATTGTTGAACCACCACATGTTTTGCATCGGAGGATGTAAAAAGTGTGGCATAAATAAATGAAAAAATAACGCCTAGCAACACTGTTAAGCCAAAACTGTGAATGGCATAGGTATGACTAAAGGACAGCAAACCAAAACTAAAAAACGTCGACATCATGCACAGGAATAAAGCCATCCCCACCACCTGCGGATGATCATGTCCGTGGCGGTAGAAAATCGCATAGTCCACCCCAATCCCAATGATTAGGAAGGTACCCATAATGCTGAATAAATTAATCTCGACACCCAGCCATGCTTGAATCGCAAACGTGGTCATTAAGGCCATGCTGACAGGCAACACCAAAGGCAGAATTGATTTTTTGCCATATAGTGCCCCTAAGCCAATGGCTAAAATCAGCAAAGCGCTGAGTAATAGCCACTGTGCCTGCTCACGGTGCTGTTTAAACAATTCAGACAGTTGATGAACGGGACGTAACAGTTGCACATCAGCATTCTCAAGCTGCTGTACGGCATGTACATCATGCACATTTTGCAGCATCACCAAACGTTCTGTCGGACTCATCTGCAAAAAATGCAGAGGATGATCTTTAAAGATGGCTTCGGTCAGCAACGGCTGGTCTTTTAAATGCGCTTGCCAGTTTAAAACATCGGCGGTATTGAGCTGTAACGCTTGCGCATATTCCACCAAAGCAGGCTGGGGAATCGCCTGTAACATCGCAATATTGTGTTTTTGCTGCTCAAGCGATGGAATCCATTGCCCTAAAGCTTGTACAGCATCTAGCTTTCCAGCCTGCTGCAAGGGCGCAAGCTCTGCCAGTAGTTGCTGTTCGCGCTGCTCCAACTCTGCTGGGGTTCTGCCCTGTACCACAAAGTATTCACTGCTTTGCTGTTGCATAAAACGCGAACGAATATATTGATCTTCCTGCTTTAAAGTGGCATCCATACTTTGTAAATTGCGGATGTCATCATTGCTTTTCAGCAAGGCGAGACTACTACCCATCACCAGTAGAATCAGTGCAATCATGCTATAACGCAGCGTATTTCGACTCTGCACATAACTGCGTGCTTTGCCAATAAAGCCCAGTGCACGTATCGCAGGTTCCGCATTCAACGCAGGCAAACGTGGCAGCAATAAAATACTGGTCACCCATGCGGCGCTCAGTCCAACCATGGAAAAGACCGCAATCTGCTTAAAACCCGGAAATGGGGTAAAACTCAGCACTACATAAGCCAACAATGTGGTCATCAAACCCACAAATAGGCTTGGCAATAATGGCCGTAGAACTGCAAATCCATCCACCTTTCGATGCTGAGACTGCATGGCCATAAAGTAAAATGAAAAATCGACACAGACCCCTATCAGACTGGCGCCAAAGACCAGTGTCATCAGGTGAATTTCACCGAAAACCCAATACGTCACCGCAAAGGCCACCAGACTGCCGGTACCTACTGCAACCATTTCCGTCAGCATCGGGCGTATCGAACGGAAGCCAAACCAGACCAGCAGTAATATTCCGATGGTCGAACCCACGCCAATAGTCGAGATTTCCTCTTTGGCAGAATTGGTGCCAAACTGTGCAAACAACAGTGTGCCTGTCCAGTGTGGTCTAACCTGCAACTGGTTGAGTTGCTGATTGATATTTTGAATAAAAGCAGCGGTTTGCTCTTGGTAGGCAATGTTATAGGGGCTGTTGTTGAGCTGAAGTACCATCAGGCGCGAGATACCTTGCTCATCACGAATGGTCGCAAAGCCCTGCTCTAAGTTGACATCGGCATTGCTTTGTAAAGTACTTAAACCCACTGCATAACGCGGAAACAGCAATAAAGGATCTTGCTTGAGCATGTCAGCCGTGATTGGCATGCCCGGACTCATCAGTTGTAATAAGCCCTGCTCCATCAACGCGGCATCATCCTGCCCTTGCACAATCTGTTGATCTGTCTTAGATAATAGCCCTGCTTTGTGCTGATACAGCGCTTGGGCAAATTGATCAGGATCAAGCTGTGGACGAACAGGTAAAAACAGCTGACTGTGGTCGGCTTGGGTTTTGAGTGCTTGCGTTGCCTGTTCGAGTTGCTGATCTGTTTTGGCATCCAGCACCACAAAAACTTTGTCATTTAACTGCTGACTGACATATTGCTGTGCTTGTTCCAGATGAGCATCTTGATGGGCTTCAGGCAACAAAGCAAAAATATTGGTCTCAATCTTAATGCCTTTATTCAGCCAAGCCACGCCCAGTGCCAAAGCAATGACACACAGCACCAACAGCCACAGGGCGCTAAATTTATTTTGCCAATTGGAAAAGCGCATTTTCCGCAGCCGTTAAAGTTTGAGGTTGAGCCGTTTGTTGGCTAAAACGAATGATGGTGCGGTTATTGGCTTGTTCCAAAATCGTAATACGGTCTACATAACGCTGACCTTGCGCATCAACTTGGACAAAAAGCTTTTTAAACAGACCACTTTTCGGTGTCAAACTGACATTCCACTGCGTCGGACTATAATTGGCAGACACCACGTTAAAGTTTTTAGCGAGTGCCACTTCATTGCCCGACATCAACTGTAAAAACATCGTCGCTACAGAGCCATAAGGAGTCTTATCGACTTCAATTTGACTGGACGTGCGCTGCGTCTTTTGTACCAGCTTACGCGGTGTCACCACCAAATCGGCTTTGACTGGACTTTGAATCTGCCACAGCACCCCTTGGTTTTTGCTGAACAGCACCGTACCTTTGGACACATAGGTTTTATTCAGAGCGGCCAGTTTTTTCTGCTGCTCAAATTGGGCACGCACCACAGGCGTTGCACCGAGCTGAGCAAACACCTGCTTCAATTCAGTATTTTGTGCATTCACTGCGGGAGCAAGCAGTGTCATCATACTGGCTGTACATGCAACCAAAATCGGCTTAAAAAATTTGTATCGAATCATGCTTGCATTACTCCGCTTTAAATTCAGGCCATGCATTTAAACAGTCCAGCAACACCTGTGGTGACTGGAAGCACATTTCACGTTTTTCAATATGTACTGCCACTTGTGAGGTATAACCCTTGGTCAGCTTTCTGCCTGAAACCGCATCGAAAATCAGATATTCGATTTTTAAGCGATTTTCCCATTCTTTCAAAACGGCGCGCACACGAATTTTTTGCTCAAACTCAATGCCTTGTACATAGCGGACATGACTTTCAATCACCGGCCATGCATAGCCCGAGTCACGCATTTGGTTATAGTTATAGTGAAATTGATCCAGCAGTTTGCAACGTGCGATTTCAAAATATTTTAAATAATGCCCGTGCCACACCACATTCATGGTGTCGACATCATGAAAAGGCACTTCAATGATTACATCAGCATGCATGCCCATTTCCTATGAATATTGAACAGCAATGCTGTCTAACAGTTCTAAATGCTCCAAGCGATGAACCAATGCCTGAAGCTCTTGTTGCAAAGGACGATCTTCCATTACATAGGTGAAGCTCTGAAGTACCCAGTGTTGAAATGCTGTTAAAACAGGGCTGAGTTCTGTATCTACCCCTTTGAGTTTGACCGCCTGAACCGCTGCACAGCTGAGTGCCGCAATCACTTGTTCAGTCAGGGTAATCACGCGGCTGGCATCACGCGCAGCAATAGTGCCCATACTGACTTTGTCTTGATTATGACATTCGGTTGAGCGTGAGAAAATCGACGCAGCGAGTGTTTGTTTTAATGCTTCTGCCGTCCATGCCGAAACCGCGATTTGTACCGCTTTAAAGCCATGATTCAGCGGCAAACGCTCAGGACTTGAGCCGGTTAAATTGCGTGGCAAACCATTGTTCATTTTATAGTCGACTAACTGCGCCAACTGACGATCCATCAAGTCTGCAATATTCGCGATCATAATCTTCAGGCTGTCCATGGCTTGGGCAATATGTCCGCCATAGAAATGTCCACCATGCAGTACCCGTAGGTTCACTGGGTCAATCAATGGGTTGTCGTTACTTGAATTCAGCTCATTTTCAATAAACTGACGTAGCCAGACTTTAGAATCTTCAAACACCCCAATCACATGCGGTGCACAGCGCAATGAATAACGGTCTTGCAGGCGCGAACTTTGGTGTTCAGTCTGCACTTCACTGTTTAACCAGTCACGTAACTGAGCTGCAATATGTTGCTGTCCCGGATGTGGTTTCTGCGCAAACAAGACTTCATCAAAATGGCTTGGATTCCCTTCTAAAGCCAAGACATTCAGGGCAGTAATCAAAGTACTGGCAAAAGAAATCTGTTCGGCTTTTTTATAATTCAGGCAGGCAATCGCGGTCATAACCGCTGTACCATTCATCAGGGCTAAGCCTTCTTTAGGACGCATCACCAAAGGCTGTACACCTTTTTCGGCATACACTTGTGCAATCGGTACGATCTGGTCTTGATAGTACACATCACGCTCACCGACCAAGGCCCCAGCGATATAAGACAAAGGCGTCAAGTCACCACTGGCACCCACCGAACCTTCCGAGGGAATCACCGGAATCACATCTTCATTCAGCATCCAGGCCAAACGCTGTAACAAGGCATGCGAAACACCCGAATAACCGCGTGCTAAAGAACATAAACGCACCACCACGACAGCACGTGCGGTAATTAAGTCTAAGTTTTGTCCCATGCCACAGCCATGAAAACGCGACAAATGTAGTGGCAACTCATGCACTTGATGGGCTGGAATTTCGACCAAGCACGAATCGCCATAGCCCGTGGTCACGCCATAAATGACGCCTTCGTCTTGCAACAGCTGATCGAGGAAATCTGCGCCACGTTGAATCAATGCTGTCCATTCAGCAGAGGCAGGCAATGCCACCTGTTTTTCTTTACGCGCTACAGCCACAACATCTTCAATACTGAGCGGAGTTTCCCCAACAATTAACACAAGACTTATCCTTTATTCCAAAAATTATAAAAATTAAACCATTGATAGGGTGCGCGTATGCAATGTTGTTCCAACAGTTCCACATACTGTCGTGTGGTCTGTTGCATGGCCTGTAAACGCTCTTTACGTGGCCAGTTTAACTGCTCCGCGACTTGATGGATATGCACTTCAAAATGTGTATCGACTCGATAGCAAAACACAGCCAGCACAGGAGCTTTCAGCAAACTGGCCAAAATCCATGCGCCTTGTGGCCACAGCGCCTGCTCACCTAAAAAAGCAACCGATTGTACCCGATCTGACTGCACGGGTACGCGGTCTGCTGCCACAATCACCCATTCACCCTGATCCAATTTATCCTGCAAAATCAGTGCTGTTTCGATCCCCAACTCATCCACAGAAACCAAATTGACATCGGCATGTTCATTCAGCTTTTTTAAAAATTGATTGAACTTGGTGGCATGCTTTTGATAGACCAACACATTAATTCTCTGCGGATGCTCTGCTTTGACGGCGCGCAACAATTCAATATTGCCAAAGTGCGACACCACAATCACCGCACCTTTTTGATAGTGCGAGCGAAAGTGCGCATGACCATGTAGCTTTAAGTTCTGTTCAGGAATATGCCCAAGCCAACCTTCAATTTTATCTAAAATACATTCGCCAAATTGCATCAAATGCGTATAGCTATGCCAAAGCTGCGGCTCAGCCTGAAACGGTGACTGTGCACCTGCAAAATGATGCAGTTTTTTTAAGTACAACAGAGAAGCCTGACGCGCGGTATTGGAAAAGAGCCAGTACCATAAAATCACAAAGTACAAGATGACCCGACACAGCCAGCGCCCACCTAAACGGTAGAAACCCAGCATCAGCATCAGCGGTAACATCCCGCCCCGCTCTTTCACGGCGCTCCATTTCTGCATATGCTTCTCTGACCGCCTTAACCTTTGACTTTCTGATAAATCAGTTTGGGGAACCGCAGCAGCATGCCACCTAACAAGCGACTATGCGCGCGCGCCATGCCCAAATTGTCACGCCAAACATCAAAATGTGAAATGCCACCTTCAGGGTAAACGACATGCGTGGGCAAATTGATAAACGGCACATTATCCCATTTCAAACGCACCAAAATTTCCGAGTCAAAGCCCATCCGCGGTTGAAACTTGGCTGTATTTAGAATGTTCACTGTCTGCGCCAAAGGATAAACACGAAAGCCACACATGCTGTCTTTAATGTCAAAAGACAGACTGTTAATCCACACCCAAATATGGGTTGCATAACGGCCATAGAGACGTTTTTTTGGAACAGTCGCATCAAAGATCGGCTGACCAATAACCATGGCATCGGGATGCTGGATAGAGGTGTCTAAAAAGCGTTGCACATCCTGCCAATCATGTTGTCCATCCGCATCCAGTTGCAAAGCATGGCTATAGCCACATTGAAAGGCATGCTTGAGACCCGTGATCACCGCCTGCCCCTTCCCTTGATTGTGGGTATGTTCAACCAAATCGACCCTTGGGTAGTCCTGCGCAAGCTGATGTAACACTGTTGTACAATCAGCATCACTGCCATCATTCACCATAATGATGGGTAACTCAAAAGCGCTTAAATGTGACAGTAACGCAGCCAAATAATGCGGATGGTTATACACAGGAATCACAAAGCAGTGTTTCATTTTTGTCTCTCGGCTTAAACGTCTACAGGGACAGCAAACAGCAAACGTCCTGATGCCAATATTTTGTCATGATTTTTCAGCTCAAAACTGATCTTATGTACTTTACGGCTGAGCACCAGTTCCAGCGTTTGATAGGGTTGGATCAGTCCTTGAAATTTTAACTGCTCAAAACCATTGCACCACAGTAAATCTGCCCAATTTTGTTTGGCAAAATGTTGAATAAATCCAATTTGCCCTACGCCCGGATAAATCGGGAAGTTCGGAAAATGCCCTTTAAAGCATTCCAGCTCAGGCACAAACTCCAAAGCATAAGTGATCTGCATATCCTGTGACTGCTGTGTCAATACCACAGGCAGAGTCATCGGCTGAAAGAGTGATTTTAAATACTGTTTGTTCAGCTTCGATTGTGCATTTTGTGGCATTTGCGTTAAAAACCGCCACTGCCGCGGAATCGCGATACTTTCCAATTTCAGTTGTAAGTGTTTTTTCAGTTGTGCGGTGAGTACGGCTTTGCCCTTTTCAATGAGCAGCACCCTTGCATCATCCGTTAACACTGCCACCACCGCCAACATCTGACGCTGTTCTTTTTCATGAATTAAAACATGGCACTGCTGTATTTCTGCCAACTCAGCGATTTTTGCTTCAATCGCATCGAGACTTAACCGCTTTTCTTCGAGTTTGACAATGCGATCCAAACGCCCCAACAACTGAAACGAACTTTTGGGATTATCTGCATCCATAACCTGCACTTTATCTCCCGTCAGAATCCAATCCTCGCTATAGGCATGGTTGGTTTTAACGGCTAAATCTTGCTGCTCGGCGCAGTTAATTTCGACATTGGCAAAGGGTGTCCATAGTGCATCATCCGCCTGACGGTGAGCAATCCCGCCTGTTTCAGAACTACCAAACACTTCGGTAATGGGACGGTTCAGCAAAGGACGCACACCTGCATCCAACTTTCCGCCAGAGGAATAGACCCGATGGCAGTCTTGCAACACCACATCTGTGGTCCAGCGCTTCAACAATGCAGGACTTGAAATCAGATAATTGGGCAGTTGCAGATGGGCAATTTTCTTTTGAAGATCAACCACATCTTCAGGGAAAGCCAGTTGTTTTTGGTAGAAACTACGTCCACTGGCTAAGGGCCACAACAGCTTAAACAACAAACCATAAATATGTTGATGACTCACCGTGGCAATCGCAACTGCCCGCTCAGGCAAATCAAAACTGGCTTCCAAACCACAGACTTCATTGAACAATTGTTGCAAGGTGCGCGGAATCTTTTTCGGCTGCCCTGTTGAACCCGAAGTATAGAAATACAGCTGTGCCTGATTGAGAAAGGCAGCATCAAATTGAAGCTCAAAGGTTGACGATGCTGTCGACGGCAAACGTTGTAAAAAATAAATCTGCTGTTCAGCCAATTCTTTTTCTAAGTCACTGACCCGATGCGGCGGCAACAGCACTTGCTTACCTGCTTGCAAGGCTGCAAACAACAATACCAAAAACTCATAACTGTCTTGTTCCCAAAGCGCCCATACTGGCTGTTCCAACTGCTGAATTTGCGTAGCCTGCACAGCTACATCCAACCAAAAAGTGTGAAAGGACACAAAACTTGAGTCCGCCTGAATACACAAGGGACGCGATGAATGGAGATGGTGTTGAAAATGACAAGACATAAAATTTGTTTTTAAAAACCGTATTTCTAATCGCTATAGTTCGAGGCCACTGTTTGAGCTGCCCTGACGGAAATGCTGTTATTTCTGTGCCTGATGCAGTCGTTGCTGGCGTTTACGCAACACAAACTCACCCAGTAACAGTCCACCCATCAAGACATAAGAGATCAAACCGTTATACAGCACCCAAATCTTCATCGGTGCAAAGAAAACAGTGATCAGGGCAATGACCGCATTGATGCAAAAAAAACCACACCAAACTTTGGTCACTTGACGGGTCCATTCTACCCCTTCTTCGGGCAAATTGGGTTCAGCCAAACGTGCAAAACGTTCAATCATTGAAGGCGGTCGAATCAAGGTGCTGGCAAAAATAAACAGCGCCCCGAGACTCATAAAGACAGGATAGAGTTTAAGCCACGCATGATCTTTTAAAATCAAACTCAGCCCGCCACATAAAATGGCAAAACCTGTCAATGGCCACAGCAGGGCATTGCCCTTACTCAAGAGACGTAAAATGCCCAGTGCAATCAATACAGCACTGACCCAGACATACTGTCCATGTGCCAAAGCATAAGCAACAAAAAAAGGATAGAGGATCAATCCGATCCCTGCTACCCCTTTTAAGATGTTGTTCATGCAACTGACATATTCTGAATGACGACCACCACATCTTCTACGGTGCGCACATTTTTAAAGTCTTCAGGGTTGACTTGTTTGCCGGTCAACTCTTTAATTTTTACGACCAAATCAATGGCATCAATACTGTCAACATCGAGGTCTGAAGCTAGGTTTGACTCTAATTGCACATCTTCAGGCGCAATTTCAAACAGCTCTTCCATCCATTCACGTAATTTTTCTAACACGGTTTCTTGTGCAAGCATAGCAACCTCTTATGCTGTTTTCTGTGCTTCAACCAAAGCCACTAAGCTTTGAATTGATTTAAAATGTTCTTTGGTTTCTGCAGACTCTGCATTCAAATGAATGCCATAACGTTTTTTCAATGCCAAGCCTAATTCAAGGGCATCAATCGAGTCCAAACCCAGACCATCGCCAAACAAAGGCGCGTCTGTATCAATGTCTTCAATACTGATGTCTTCAAGGGCAAGGACATCAATAATCATTTGCTTTAATTCATCAGCAAGATTAGTCATTTAGGGATAACTCTTGGTTAAAAAACCACTGTAATTGTTGATTTAATTGACGTACATTTTTTGGATTGACCGTTACGTCATCCAATACGTCTTCCACGCGGATCGCATCCAAGACTTTTACATGGATATGAAAAGGCTGTTCTGGAATGTGATACCATTTTTCGTTTTTGGTGAGTGTAGAGGGCGTACAGCTAATTAGCACAGGCCGAATCGGTACCCCTGCCCTTAGTGCAATATTGGCTGCACCACGCTGGAACTCGTTCAACTGCTCACCTTTGGCCGTCCGTGTTCCTTCAGGAAAGATGAGCAATGAGGCAGCATGGTCTTGTTGTAATTTATGTACACAGTCCTGAATAAACTGCTCGGAACCTGCATTTAAAATATAGCCTGCGCTTTGTACAGGACCTTTGGTAAATGGATTCGACCACAGCGCCTGTTTCACAACGCAATTCGCTTGTTCCATTAAACCAATTAAAACCACCACGTCAATCAGTGTCGGATGGTTGGCAATCACCAGCTCTTGCTGGCTGTGCTGTAGCTTATCTAAACCTTCAACCGTATAGGTCATAATGCCCAGTTTTACCATCATCTCGGTAAAACCTTTGAAACTGTGCTTAATGACCTTTTGGGTGCGCTGCTTGCGAACTTCTGGGTCTTGTGAACTCAGCTTGACCATTGGTGCAATCAAACTACCAATCGCCACACCGCCTAAGCCAAAACTGGCAAAGCTAAAGCCCGTTGCCCCAACACGCCATGCATAGTTGGCTTTTTGCTTGATTTCATCTAGTTTCAGCATTTTGTCCACACTTCAAATTCGGTTTCGTTGTTATTGTTCCAAAACGCATTAAACGCTAAAGCTTGTTGATAAGCAGGATCTTGAGCGATGTGATGCTCTGACTCTAAAATCAAATTTGCTGGCGCTAATGAAATCACAGCACCCATCGCAAAAGCAGCAAATGGCTGATGCTCGATATAAATTTCAGGTAGTGCATCATCATAATACACCAGCAAAACCTGACGGGCTTCGGGCTGTGTTTTTAACCACGCATAGGCTTCAATCAACCCGTCATTCCACGAGCCTGCCAAACTGGTCGCAGGTGTCGCATCCTGACATAAAATAGAATACAAGCCTGAAATTGCATTATGAACCGAGGTTGAAAACTGTGTCGGTGAAGGCGTTTGCTCTCTCAAGACATCTTCTAATATATTCAGCGTTTTGGCTTCATCGCCATATTGCGACACCCAAACAATATAATCGACATTGCAGGTATCTAAAGCTTGTATGGCACTATTCAAAGCCAGCTTTGCCAGACGCGATAAACGTCGACGTTGCATCGCAGGAATGTGTTCTATAGCTGATAATTCTTGATCAACCGAACTTAGATTTAAGCGGGATACGTGGAGTTGCATCATCATGATCAGTGTTTAAAAAATTGACAAATTATCAGGCGCGCAATTATAGCACCGAGCCAAATTTTTCACAAAAAATAACAAAACCACGTTGTTTTCAAAAATAAAAATGTGAAATACCATTCACTTATCAATAAAAAATTGCCGCTTTTTTTATCAATACCTCTAAATTGGCGGATTTTTAGTATCCCCACGTAACATGGACTACATTTAACCTACACGTTGTATCATTTTAAAAGATCGCACCATAAGCCTTTGATTATATCTATTGGCAAACCAAAGGCTTAACAAGAAAGGATCTTCATTAAGCTTGAGCAATGACAGGCTCAGTTTGTGGCAAACGGCGTTTGATCACGGCATAAGCTACACCAGTCACCACACTTCCAATCGCAATCGCCAATAAATATTTTAATGGATAATTCATCGCATTCGGAATGATCAGCACCATTACACCGCCGTGCGGAGTGACCAATTCACATTTAAACAATGCAACCAAAGCCCCCGTTACAGCACCACCTGCGATCGTACATGGAAGCACTCGAATCGGATCTTTGGCTGCAAACGGAATAGCTCCTTCCGAAATAAAACATAGGCCAAGGACCACAGCAGCCTTCCCTGCATCTTGCTCAGGTTTGGCAAATTTATGCTTTGCCAGAAAAGTTGCAATTGCCATACCCAATGGCGGTACCATACCCGCGGCCATGGTAATCGCCATCGGTCCGTATGTTTGTGACGTCAGTAAGCCTACTGTAAACGCATAAGCGGCTTTATTAATTGGCCCCCCAACATCAATACACATCATACTCCCAAGAATAATCCCCATGATCATGGCATTGGTCGTACCCATATTGGCAAGGAAGTGTGTAAGTAATTCAAACAATTGTGCAACAGGCTGTCCAACCACATAAATCATGATTAAACCAACAGCTAAACTGGCTAATAGTGGAATAATCAAAATTGGTTTTAAGGCTTCTAGGCTACTTGGGAGTTTTAATTGTTTCGATAAAAATAACGCAATATAACCTGCAATAAAACCTGCAACTAAGCCACCGAGAAAGCCTGCCTCTAATTGTGTTGCAAGCAAGCCTCCAATCAAACCAGGGGTTAAGCCCGGACGATCCGCAATAGAATAGGCAATGTAACCTGCCAGCATAGGCACCATGAGGGTAAATGCTGCAGCGCCTATTTGTTTTAAGGATGCTGCAAAGCTCCCTTCAACAGGATTGAGGCCAAACATAAACGAGATCGCAATGATCAAACCGCCCGCCACCACCATCGGTAGCATGAAAGACACCCCCGTTAAAAGGTGTTTATAAATTCCAGCTTTTTCTTTGTTTTCACTTTCTGTCTTGGTGGCTGTTTGCTTACCCGTTTCAAGCACTTTGGCCTCAGCAATTGCATTTGCAAAAGTCTTATCGGTTTGCTTAAGGGCAAATCCCGTACCGCAGCGATATACACGTTTGCCTACAAAGCGATCGGTATTGACCTCAATATCCGTTGCTAAGATCACCACATCTGCATTGGCAATACATTCTGCCGATAAAATATTTTTAGCCCCAACCGAACCTTGGGTTTCAACATCAATCTGATAACCATGCTTTACTGCACCTTGTTGCAAGGCTTCGGCCGCCATAAACGTATGTGCAACACCAGTTGGACATGCTGTAATTGCGACAAACCGTGTAACCTCAGCATTGTCTGCAATAGGTTCATCTACAGCATCTGAATACTCAAAGACTTGTTGCAAAAGTATGGTCGCATCATGTTGTGCGGCACCCAAACGAATGACTTTCACAACTTTGTCACGCAGTTGATCTGTATCTGTCGACTTCTGTCCCACAAAAACAACCGTATCAATAGCATTTGATAAATCGAGATGTTCGACTGACGTCGCTACATGATTGGAAATGCCAAGTGCTGTTGCTGCTTTGGACAATTTTTTGGCCAAAATCACTGCATTAATCGGCTGCTCGGGACTATGTGGCACAAATAGAATATGTTTTATCTCTTGCATCGTATTAACTCAATGATTGGACTGAGATTTGCGATTTCAAATCTTCAATAACAGCAAATTCTGGAAGGGCAAACCCTATTTGGGTCACGGCATTGCTCGCAATTGCGGTTGCTGTTTTCAATGTTTCTTCTGGGGAAGTTGAACTCAACAAGCCATGAATCATCCCTGCCACTAAGGAGTCTCCTGCACCCACCGTACTTTGGACGCTGACCTTCGGTGCAGTAGCATGCAGGGATTGTGTGCGGTGAAGCCAGTTCACCCCGTTTTCACCCATCGAGACCACAATGTGTTCTATCTGACTATTTAAACGGGCAAAAAGGTGCTGTTGTTCTGCAAAAGTTTCTGCTGGCAAATGGTAAGTTTCCGTCAACTCATCCGTATTGGGCTTAATCAACCAAGGATGGGCAGCAATTGCCGCTTTCAATGCAATACCACTGGTATCCACTGCGACTTTTTTACCCTCAGACTGTAACCATATAATCAGCGTTGAAAGCTCTTCTGCAGAAAAACCTTGTGGCAAACTACCTGCAATCACAATCGCATCCACTGCAAAAATCAGTTGTGATAGGCGTTCACGTAGCTGTTGTTTTGCGGCGGTATCCACAAAAAAGCCCTTGCCATTGATGTCTGTCATCTGACCAGAGGCTTCTGCAACTTTAATGTTTTGTCGTGTTTCACCTGCAACATAAATAAATTGGTTATCAAATTGCTCTTGCTGGATATGATGGTCAAAAATTTGACGGTTTTCTTGCCCCAAAAAGCCACTCACAATCAGTTCATGTCCCAAATCCTTAAGGACCTGTGCCACGTTTAAGCCTTTACCTGCTGCATGGCTTTGGGCCGTTAACTGACGATTGACCTCGCCAATTTTTAGTTGATCCAATTGCACGGTGAGGTCAATTGCAGGATTCAGGGTAATGCTTAATATCTTAGCCATTCGGTAATTACTCCACCAATGCACGTACGGCGGTTGCACTGTCACAACTTAAGGCTTGCTGTGCGACCTGTTGGCAATTTATATAGTTCAAACCACGAATTTGCGCCTTCACCAATGGAATACTGGTACTCGACATACTCAACTCATCCACGCCCAAGCCCATCAATACAGGCACAGCTTTTGGGTCAGCAGCCAATTCACCACAAATGCCCACCCATTTACCATGCCGATGTGCTGCCCGAACAGTATGATCAATCAATAACAAAATACTCGGATGTAAGCCATCAGCTTCAGCAGACAACAGCGGATGACCACGGTCAATCGCCAGAGTATATTGAGTCAAGTCATTGGTTCCAATACTAAAAAAATCAACTTCTTGAGCAAGAATCGGAGCCAACAATGCTGCCGCAGGAACCTCTATCATAATACCGACTTGTAAGTTTTCACATGGATGCTGTATGCGAACCTCATCCAAAATCGCTTTTGCTGCTCGCCATTCTTCAACCCGCCCAATCATAGGAAACATAATCCTTAATGGGCGATTATCCGCCGCTTTAAGTAAAGCAACCAATTGCTGACGTAACAATTCTGGCTTACGTAAAGTCAGACGAATACCACGTAAGCCCAAGAATGGATTTTCTTCTTTTTCAATAGGCAAATACGGCAAAGGTTTGTCCCCGCCAACATCAAGTGTACGTACCACCAATGGACGACCCGCCAAAGCATCTAACACCACCCGATAATCGGCTTCCTGTGTAGCCTCATCAGGCGCAC
Organism: Acinetobacter sp. SW-226; assembly: GCF_055632855.1. Taxonomy (NCBI): domain Bacteria; kingdom Pseudomonadati; phylum Pseudomonadota; class Gammaproteobacteria; order Moraxellales; family Moraxellaceae; genus Acinetobacter; species Acinetobacter sp. SW-226. The sequence goes on from NZ_CM145752.1 coordinate 3,655,020, forward strand.
TGCTGTGTGACATAAAGACCAATTCTGTGCGTAGCAAACCAATTGCTTCTGCCCCATCTGCCACAGCCTGTATCGTAGCGCCCACTTTGCCAATATTGGCTGCGATTTCAACTTGATGTTGATCCAGTGTAATGGCAGGTTCTAAACAGTGCTGTTCCGCTTGTTCTCGTAACTCACGCTGGCGTTGGCGCTCTGCAATGGCATGATCAATCTGGCTTGGCTCTGGTGAGACCACATACTCACCTGTATCCCCATTAATCAGCACGGTGGCATGGTTCTCAATACTTAAAACAGTTGCACCCGCACCTACGACCGCTGGAATAGCCAAAGCACGTGCCACAATAGCACTATGGGCACTCGCCCCACCAACCGCAGTCAAAATACCTGCAACCCGGTCTTTATTCAGACGAGCAACATCACTTGGACCAACATCATGCATAATTAAGATATAAGGTTGCTCGGGTTCTGTGACCTCAGCAACACCGCACAAAGCAGCCAAAACACGCTCACCAATATCTCTCAAATCAGCCGCACGCTCTGCCAGTAAATGATCACTAAGTGCAGCCTGCGCAGTCGCAGCCACTTCAATATGCTCATGCCAAGCCGCCGCAGCAGACAACCCTTGTTTTAAACCGCGTTGCACACTTTGGATGAGGTCTGGGTCATCCAGCATTTCCAAATGTGCCATGAAAATCTGTTTAATGGCGGTAGATTCAGTATGTGCAATGAATTGACGTAAGCTGTTTTTCACCTGATGAAGCGCAATTTCAAGCTTTTCATTCTCAGCTTTAAAGCTCTGTCCGAGACGTTCATAGCTAAATTCACGTGGCTTCACCACATGTGCAGGACCAAAAGCAAGGCCAGTTGATGCTGCAATACCGCAGCTCCCCGTATCGCCATGTGATTCAAAACGCAGTAATTCCAAAGTATTTCCGACTGGGTCACTACTGCTATGCTGATGAGATACAAGGTCAATAGCTTCAACCTCTTCTCCTAAGCCCTGTTGAACTGCATCAATAATCTGTTCTAAGCCTGCTACAGCATCGGTATCAGGTTGTGCAATAAAAGTCAGAGTTTGACCACGACGGCATCCCATGGCTAATAATTTGGTTAAACTTTTTGCCGAAACGTAAGCCCCCTCATCTACAGCAACGAGAATATCCCCTGCAAATTTCTTGGTCATATTGACCAAGTGTGTCGCGGGACGCGCATGTAGTCCATGAGCGTTGGCTAAGACAATACGACGAGATGGCCAATTAGGAATCAGTTCAGCACCAATTAACTGCGCCAACTGGTGACTATCTTGCTCTTGGTTGAGGGTATGAACTTGTTCAGTATCAAACAAAATATCCATTAATTGTTGAAACCGTGGCATATCCAGTTGCTCATTACTGGCAATACACACCAAAGTCTTGAGCATTTCCTGCTGATGACTTAAAACCTGTTCCGCTTTTACCAAACTTACAGCTGGGCTCAAAACATGCTGGTTCGAAGTGATCGACCAGACCCCCTCCCCTAAATGAATCATGCTTTTTAGGTTTAAACCCGACAGAAAACCACACTCCACCATTTTTTGCTGTTTCAGCAGCTGTGTTGCCTGCCAAATCAAATCCTCTACATCTAGTGCGGGAACTTGAGTGGCGATTAAATTTTCATGCAATGCCAAAGATGCTGGTTGGGCTTGTAATAATGCAATAATTTGCTCTGCAGATTGAGCCTGTTTCACTTGGTCAGCGACCTCGTTAATTAAAGCCCGTGTCAAAACTTGTAAGACTTGCAAATGCTCATCTGATTTCGCAGCAATCACCACCGCTAAATAAATTTTATTTTCACCGTCCCAAACAATTCCTTCAGGAAAGTGCGCCAGACGAATACCTGTTTTTAAAATAGATTGGCGCGACTGAGGCGTCCCATGCGGAATGGCAATTCCTTGCCCTAAATACGTTGCACTTTGTTGTTCGCGCGCGGTCAAGCCATGAATATAATCAGGGGTAACCAATTGGTCTTCGACTAAGATATCGACTAGACATTGCAACGCTTGTGCCTTATCAGTGGCGTGTTGTTTCATTCGAACATGTTGTATATCTAGCGCGAGCATAAAACGTCCTTGCAAAGCAGCATAGTGAGAAGCCATGCCTTTTTTACTGGAGAAAAAATAAAAGTCGAATTCTACTCAGGATTTACCCGAAAATCTGTATATTTTAGTCAATCATTTAAATGATTGTTATCGTGAATAAAGGTTTAATATTTTATGAAGAAAAATTTTCATAAATTATAAATAGTTAAGAATAGTTAAAAAAAGAGAAGGAAATATGTTCCTCCTCTTTTTATTTTTCAACTAGATATAGTATTGCGCTCTTTTTTTGGCAAATTTATCGAGCTGCTTTAAAAAGCCTTCAAAATAGTCTTTTTCTTTTTCTTCAGTACGATATCCAGCGTAGAGAGTACGACGCAAACCTTCAGGTGCTACACAGTCCAAACGACGTGAAGTCACCCAGCCTTTTTGTTCATATTCATTCACTACCCAGTCTGGCAACGCACCAATACCACGACCACTTGCCACCAACTGGATCAGCATTTGAGTCAGATCGGTGGTACGGATTTGTTTTGGCAGAATATTGGCTGGAATAAACAGACGCGACATAATATCCAAACGATGTTTATCAACTGGATAGGTAATAAGAGTCTCTTCGGCAAGCTCTTGTACAGTAATCTCTTTAGCGCGAACCAAAGGATGGGTATTGGATAAGACCAAACGTGACTCGTACTCAAAAATTGGGAAATATTCTACCCCTTTTAATGCAATCGGGTCGGCTGTAATCAATAGGTCAAATTCGCCCGTCTGTAGTAATTCATGCGGGTTCGCCTCAAAGCCTGAAGCAAAGTCCAAATCAACATCAGGATATTGCTGACGATATTGATTTAACAACGGCATTAACCAATCAAAACAACTATGACACTCAGAAGAAAAGGTAATGCGTCCTGTTTGCCCATGTACGATACGGGTAATGTCACTTTGTGCAATTTGTACCTGTGGTAACACCTCATCCGCTAGCTTTAATAGACGCTGTCCAACATTCGAAAAACTAACAGGGCGACTGCGACGATTCACCACCTCCACACCAAACCATTGATCAAGCTCACGCAACTGGTGCGATAGTGCTGAAGGGGTTAAACACAAATCCCCTGCAGCAGCGACCAATGAGCCATGCTCTCTTAAGGCGGTCAAAGTTTTTAAATGGCGGAGTTCTAACATCTGGCGCAACTCAAGGTTTAATTTTAATAGATACGGTATAGCTTAACTGATAATTACGCCTAATACTTAATATTTTTCACCTTTAAATTAAACTTATTAATTTATTTCATTATTTAATTTTAAATCATGCTGTCTATAACAAAAATTTTACCGCCCTACACGGTATGTAAATATATTCAGCACACGATCAACAACCCAGAGATGCAAGCCACAATTTACTGCTGAAGCCTGTTTTAGACATGAAAGCAACTCTCAAACAAGTAAAGAAAATGATTGGCACGATCAACTACAAGTTAAAAACCACAGCTAAACACTTCTTATGGGTTAAGCTCAACCCTCCCTATTGTATACCTGAGTAATATTCATCTCATTTATATAAAGCTGATGTTTTCGAACACCTCCAATCAACTAAAGCACACTACATTATTTGCCTCAGCCTTGGTTTTTGATGTTCCACGTGAAGCATCATGTAAGCAGGGAGCAAAAGTCGTTTGTATCTCAAACTAACGAGATACAAAACAAGGCATGCAAAAACAAAAAAGCTTCCTATTTTGGAAGCTCTTTTCAATCTTAACTTAACTATCAATCGTGAGTTTTAAAATCTCAGCTTTGGTATAACCACGTTCTTTTAAAAGATGTTGAATGGCTTTTTTCTCATCTTGATCTTCAAGAAATTTACAGCGTTGGATCAAACGCATATCAGTTTCAAATTGGAAATTATGACGACACTCCAATTCCTTATTAGAAGGCGTAGTAAAAAAATGCAGCACTGTTAGATACTCTCTTTCTTGCTGTTGAAGTGGCCCGCCTTCAACGAATACCTATCTAACACAACTGTTAAACACCCTTTGTGTAAATGATGACGAATCTCGATCCATTATGCAAGTTTAGGCCTCTCAAATGTTCTCTCTATATCCATTACAAGGCTAAGTGCATATCTTAATCATCGACTCAACTCGCTTTTGATCATGAAAATTCATCAGCTCATCCTGAGAATTCTTCACCCAATCTGGATTGATCTGTCTCTTAGACGTTTTAAACTGTCTGGTTTAAATATATAACCATTCAATATGTCGAAGCTCGAACGTCAGAAACTTACCCTCCCCACAGGTCATGACAAACTGCTCCTGCATTCCTGCTGTGCACCTTGTTCAGGTGAAGTCATGGAAACCCTGATTGAGTCAGGTATCAATTTTTCCATCTTTTTTTACAATCCCAATATTCATCCCGTGAAAGAATATCTAATTCGTAAAGAAGAAAATATTCGCTTTGCAGAAAAACATCATATTCCATTTATTGACTGTGATTACGACACAGACAACTGGTTTGCACGTGCCAAAGGGATGGAAAATGAGCCAGAGAAAGGCATCCGTTGTACCATGTGTTTTGATATGCGGTTTGAACGAACGGCGTTATATGCGGCAGAACATGGCTTTAGCCTAATCAGTAGCTCTCTCGGCATTTCCCGTTGGAAGAATATGCAACAGATCAATGAATGCGGACACCGTTCTGCTTCACATTATGCAGGCATTCAGTACTGGGACTATAACTGGCGCAAACATGGCGGTGCGGTACGCATGCTAGACATCAGCAAACGTGAAGAATTTTATCAACAAGAATACTGTGGTTGCGTGTATTCACTGCGGGATAGCAACCGCTGGCGCATGAGCCAAGGCCGTGAGCGCATCAAACTCGGAGAAAAGTTCTATTCAAATGCTATGGATCAGGACAGCTGATTTTAGTTCGCAGACTCCACATACCAATTTTTCCAAGAGCTGGTTCCACGTACCGCAATCGACACGGTCGGAATCAGCTTTTCTTTTAAAATCGCTGTTTGTCCAACCGCTTTGGCTAAGCGTGCTTTGACGGAATGAATGCATTCACGGTCACCAAATTCACAGCGGTCTAAGCTGGTTCCACCACAAGGACCATTAGCCAATCCTTTAGGGCAAGTTTCTGGGCAAATGTACAGGGTCTCGCCTAAACGGCATTGACCACAACTCTCACAGCCCACCACCGCATGCTTACTCAAATGTTCCGTTTTCAGTAATGCATTGTTGGCTTTCGTTCGATCCCAAACATTAAAATTAAAAATAAACCGCCCTACTCCTTTAGCCAGTTTAGATTCAAATAAAGCATCGTGCATCAGATGCAGATGTTGGTATTTAATGATCTGACTAGAGGTCGCAGGCCGTGAATAATAAGTCAGCTTCGGATGAAACTCTGTACCTGTTTGCACCTGCCAAAGCGTATTCCAAAGTCGTTCACACTCAGCAAAACTCAAGTGCCGATATTCTTCAATATAGCGTTCCAACAACATTTGTTCTTCAGGCTGATGGCAAGCCGATAAATGCACTCCCGCAAAGCCCAAATGTCGACACATGAGAATCTGTAATGCGCAGCGCACATAAACGCGATCACTTAAACCCTGTTCTTTTTCCTGCTGCAACACCTTCAATATATGCGGGGTGATCACAATGCCGGCTACTTTATGATTCAGCATAAACTTAGCCCGCGCCAAGGTCAGTGGCATAACGCAGGCTAAAATTTTCTGCGCATACTGATGTTGCGCTAAAAATGCATGCGCATCCTGTAAAGCAGCCATGTCATAGCCCAATTGGGTAATCACATAATCCGCCCCTGCTTTCATCTTTTTATGCAGTTTCAGATATTGTGCCTCTTTTTCCGCTTCCGCATATTTAAACGGATTAAACGCCACACCAATATGAAAACCGCCTTGGCGTTTGGCTTCCATGACAGCATTCACAGACTCCAAATAACGTGTCCGTGGCTCTAAGTCATGGCTGTAGTGGTGCTGTTTTAATTTATCACCCGTTAAGAGCAACAGGTTCTTTTGACCCTGTATTTTTGCATCCTGCAAAAACTGCTCAAAGTCCCGTATATCGCGCGCTTTCCCCGAAAAGTGAATGACTTTTTCAATCGCTTGTGGATACTGCTTGGCGACCATTAAAGGCGCTTCATCGTCATCCGCATGTACCCGATCGGCCAGCGTCATAGCCGCAGGAAAACCTGCAAATTGAGTTTTGACAGGCGATTGGGCTTGCTGCACGCTTAAGTATTCAACCAATACGCAAAATTGTTGCTGTGCAAAATATTGAGCAAGTAAGGACATCACAGGAGAAATAATCCAGAGGATTAAAAAAAGAAGAATTATAGTACAAATCAAAAAGAGATGACGAATCGTCTGATTATTCACTACGGCACATTTAATATTTCGTTAACTCACCCTCTACCCGATGAGTGCCCCCTGATCGGATTACGCAATTGCCGTGTCCATCTCGAATTAAACCTGATGCTCAAATGCAAAAAAGAATGACTTGAGCGCTCAACGACACACCAGTACCAACACAACATTTGTCTAGCCCCCTTATTTACTACGCCGATTGACTTATTTTCGATAAGATTGTTCTTTTTTATGCTTTTCAATTGTTTAAAGACTAAGCACTTTTCGGCTTTTTAAAATAAAGGTCTCTTTTCAAGCTGAGATTGACTGTGTATAACAATGGACAACTCAGGGAAATGATTCGCGCATAGGCAAAAGCCTGAAAAAAGCTTAAACTATGTGCCAATGAAAACAAATGATACGTCGTCCATGACGACAACAATGAAGGTGAAGGTTGATGCCGCTCAATACTGTTGAAGAGCTAGTTGCAGATATCCGTGCAGGTAAGATGGTCATCCTGATGGATGACGAAGATCGTGAAAATGAAGGTGATTTAGTTATTGCAGCGACCCATGTTCGCGCAGAAGACATCAACTTTATGATCACCCATGCCCGTGGTTTGGTGTGCTTAACGCTCAGCCGTGATCGCTGTAAACAATTGAATCTTCCATTAATGGTCGATGCCAATGGCGCACAACATGGCACCAACTTCACGCTTTCAATTGAAGCGGCAGAAGGTATTTCTACAGGGATTTCACCTGCGGAACGTGCGCATACCATTCAAACGGCTGTAGCGGCACATGCCAAACCATCAGACATCGTTCAACCGGGTCATATTTTCCCATTGATGGCGCAGCCTGGCGGTGTACTGCACCGTGCTGGGCATACCGAAGCAGGTTGTGATTTATCTCGCCTAGCGGGTTTAGAGCCTGCATCCGTCATCTGTGAAATCATCAATGAAGATGGCACAATGGCGCGTCGTGCCGATCTTGAAATTTTTGCTGAAAAGCATGGTTTAAAAATTGGCACCATCGCGGATCTGATTCACTACCGTATGACCAATGAACAAACGGTTGAACGGATTGATCAGCAAAGCATTGATACCGAATATGGGACTTTTGACTTATATCGTTACCGCGAATTAGGCAATCCAGATATTCACTTGGCTTTGGTGAAAGGTGAACCGAAAGAAGGGGTAACCACCGTTCGTGTTCATGGTTTCAACCCTGTTCGTGACTTGCTTAAGTTCAATAAAAAGGACGGCGAGCCAGCATGGAATCTCGACAAAGCGCTGCAAGAAATCGCAAGTAGCGATCGGGGTGTTTTGGTTTGGATTGGTCAACGTCACTTACAAGACCTAGGCCCAGCCTTAGACAGCCTTACCGCACCAAAACCAACCAAATCCAATGCTGCTTTATCTCAGCAGTACCAAACCATTGGGGTTGGCGCACAAATTTTACGTGATTTAGGCGTAGAAAAGATGAAGCTTTTGAGCTCACCTTTACGCTTTAATGCACTTTCTGGGTTTAATTTAGAAGTGGTGGAATATATCACCGCACATCAAACAACTTAAAAAATCATCGAGGTTGCTATGGCAATTCGCCGTATTGAAGGTATGTTACATCTCGCTAGCGAAGGCCGTTATGCGATTTTAGTGGGTCGTTTTAATAGTTTTGTTGTCGAACATCTATTAGAAGGTGCAATTGATACATTGAAACGTCATGGTGTATCAGAGGATAATATCACTGTTGTTCATGCACCAGGCGCGTGGGAACTTCCTGTCGTAGCTAAGAAATTAGTGGCGTCTGAACGCTTTGATGCCATCATTGCACTGGGTGCTGTGATTCGTGGTAGCACACCTCACTTCGACTTTGTTGCAGGTGAATGTGCCAAAGGTTTAGGCGTGGTTGGCCTAGAATCTGGTCTTCCAGTGATTAATGGTGTATTGACTACGGATAGTATCGAACAAGCGATTGAACGCTCGGGTACAAAAGCAGGTAATAAAGGCGGCGAAGCTGCTCTTACTGCAATTGAAATGGTTAACTTGTTAAAGGCTATTTAACGCTATGTCGCAAACATTGCAAGCAACTTATGCAGCAAAACGTAAAGCACGTCGCTTTGCTGTACAAGGAATTTACGAATGGCAAATGAGCCACAATCCAGTCCATGAGATTGAAGCACGTACGCGTGTGGAAAATGCCATGCACAAAGTGGATCTGAGCTATTATCATGAATTGTTAACCCAAGTGGTTGCCAATCATGAAGCATTGGATGCGCTCTTAATCCCTGTGCTTGATCGCGACGTTTCTGCGCTTGACGGCGTTGAACTTGCGACCCTTCGTTTAGGCGCATATGAACTCAAGGAACATCTTGAAATTCCATATCGTGTGGTTTTAGACGAAGCAATCGAGCTTGCTAAACACTTTGGCGGTGCAGACAGCCATAAATACATCAATGGTGTATTAGATCGTTTAGCAACAACTTTACGTGCAGCAGAAAAGCAACAAGCGAACTCACAGTAGTAGATTTGTTGTATGGCTGAGTTTTCGATCATTGATAGCTATTTTAATCGTAAGAGTCCTTATTCTGTCGATTTAGGCGTCGGTGACGACTCGGCCTTGCTCACCCCCCTCCACAGCAACAATTGGTCATCTGTGCCGATACTCTCGTTGCTGGACGTCACTTCCCGCTTGATACCCGTCCTCATGCGATTGGCTGGAAATCTGTCGCGGTCAATTTATCTGATATCGCCGCAATGGGCGCGAAACCTCAGAGTATTTTACTGGCCTTGAGCTTACCCCAAATTGATCATGACTGGCTTAAAGGCTTTAGTCAGGGTTTATATGATTGTTGCGATCAATTTGGCGTGAGTTTAATTGGTGGAGACACCACCCAAAGCCCACATCTCACCATTTCAGTGACTGCTCTGGGCTGGGTCGATATCGGCCAAGCCGTCACCCGCTCCGCCGCTCAAGTGGGTGATTTAATTTGTGTTAGTGGTACGGTTGGTGATGCCGCCTTCGCACTGCAACACTTGGGCCACCCTCTACAACAACGTTTGGACTACCCCACCCCACGCTGTGAACTGGGCCAAGTACTCAAAGGCTTGGCACATAGTATGATTGACGTGTCCGATGGCTTAGCACAAGACTTAGGTCATATCTTAAAGGCCTCAAATGTCGGTGCGACCCTACAACTTGATCAATTGCCCATCAACATCGCTCTACAAGATTTAACACGAGAACAACAATGGCAATATGCTTTGGCGGGTGGCGATGACTATGAATTATGCTTTACAATAAGTCCGCAGAATTATGAAAAACTTTTGCAACAACAAAACCATACTAAGATCAACGTGATTGGAAAAGTTGACGCTCAAAGCGGTCTACGTTTTCAACAAAATGGCTTAGACCATTCATTGCAATTTACTGGATATCAACACTTTGCATAAGCCTCCTATCCTCTTTCGTCAGATGTCTGGGTACGACCGTTTCATCGTGTTTTGCGGTGTAGGTTTTGGCTCAGGACTAGCACCCAAAGCACCAGGAACATTTGGTTCAGCCTTTGCACTGCTGTTCGTCCCAATCTGGCTTGCAATTGGCTTATCCAACACCATTATTGCCATCATCTTCATGTCTCTGATCGGCATTTATATTTGCGACCATACCGCCAAAGTCATGGGGGTACATGATGATGGACGTATCGTATGGGATGAATTTGCAGGCCAATCCATCACTTTCTTGCCTGTACTGTATTTAGGGCAAATGAATTGGCTCTGGCTGTTGCTTGGTTTTGCCTTATTCCGCTTATTTGACGTATGGAAACCATGGCCAATTCGTGTCATTGACCAAAAAGTCGATGGTGGTTTCGGCATCATGCTTGATGACATTATTGCTGGTCTTTGGGCAGCACTTTGTATTGGGCTTTATTTTTATTTCACCGTGGCCTAGGCCATTTTTAGGATTAGAACATGTCAACGACTGTTATTATTCTTGCTGCAGGTAAAGGAACGCGTATGCGTTCGACGTTACCCAAAGTGCTACAACCACTTGCAGGGCGTCCTTTACTCGGTCATGTGATTGAAACAGCAAAAAAAATCCACGCTGAAAACATCATTACGATCTATGGTCACGGTGGCGATCGGGTTCAATCAGCTTTTGCAGATCAAGACATTAAATGGGTTGAACAAGCAGAACAACTCGGTACTGGGCATGCGGTACAAATGACCCTGCCCGTTTTACCTCAAGATGGTATTTCCCTCATTCTCTCTGGTGATGTGCCTTGCATTAGCCAGAATACGCTACAAAAACTATTAGATGCATCGGGCCAAACTGGTATCGGCTTAGTCACACTCACTGTGGATGATGCAACAGGCTATGGTCGTATCGTCCGTGAGAATGGTCAGATTCAGGCGATTGTTGAACATAAAGATGCAACAGAGCAACAGCGCCAAATCAAAGAGTTTAATACTGGCATTTACTGTGTGAGCAATGCCAAATTACACGAATGGTTACCCAAACTCAGCAATAACAATGCGCAAGGCGAATATTACCTGACAGATATTGTGGCAATGGCATTGGCTGATGGTTCGACCGTTGCCTCAGTTGAGCCTGAACAAGCCTTCGAAGTTGAAGGGGTCAATGACCGTATTCAGCTGGCAGCTTTAGAACGCCAGTTCCAAGCAAATCTAGCCAAAAAACTCATGCAACAAGGTGTGCATTTAATTGATCCTAGTCGCTTTGATCTTCGTGGTAACTTAGTCGTTGGACAAGATGTGCGCATTGATATCAATGTCATCATTGAAGGCGAATGTGAATTCGGTGACCATGTAGAAATTGGCGCAGGCTGCATCATTAAAAATACCAAAATCGCGGCAGGCACCAAAGTTCAGCCTTATAGTATTTTTGATCAAGCTATTGTCGGTGAAGATGTGCAGATTGGACCTTTTGCCCGTTTACGCCCAGGTGCCAAACTCGCGGCTGAAGTGCATATTGGCAACTTTGTAGAAGTCAAAAACTCAACAGTCGGTGTCGGGTCTAAAGCCAACCACTTTACTTATTTGGGTGATGCTGAAGTGGGCAGTGGCTCTAATATTGGCGCAGGAACCATTACCTGCAACTATGATGGTGCAAACAAATTTAAAACCATCATTGGCGATCATGCCTTTATTGGTTCAAATAGTGCTTTGGTTGCCCCAGTCACCATTGGTAACGGCGCAACTGTCGGGGCTGGCTCAACCATCACCCGCGATGTCGAAGAAAATAGTTTAGCGGTAGAACGTTCTAAGCAGTTTACGAAAGAAAACTACCAACGTCCGCAAAAGATCAAGAAATAAGAGGAATTTGTTATGTGTGGTATCGTCGGTGGCGTTGCAGAACGTAATATTAGTAATATCCTCATCGAAGGCTTAAAGCGTCTAGAATATCGTGGTTACGACTCTGCGGGCTTAGCTCTCATTAACCAAGGCCATGTTCTACGTGAACGTCGTGTCGGTAAAGTAGCCAATCTGGGTGGTGCGGTTGAAGAATCACAGATTATCGGTTCATTAGGGATTGCACATACTCGCTGGGCAACCCATGGCAAACCAACTGAAAACAATGCACATCCGCATATTTCAGGCAACGTTGCTATCGTACACAATGGCATTATTGAAAACTATCAAGAACTAAAAGATGATCTTGAAGCACGGGGGTATGTATTTACCTCTCAGACCGATACCGAAGTGGTTGCCCACCTGATTCATGATGCATTGAAGTCAACGCCAAGTTTACTTGAAGCAGTCAAACAAGTCGTGCCACAGCTTAAAGGAGCTTATGCTCTCGGTATCGTACATACTGATTATCCAGATGAACTGATTACCGTGCGTGAAGGTTCACCTTTGGTCATTGGCGTAGGTATTGGTGAAAACTTTATCAGCTCAGACCAATTGGCGCTGCTTCCGATTACCAACCGATTTATTTATCTCGAAGAAGGTGATATTGCGCGTCTCACTCGTAATAGCATTGAAATCTTTGTTGATGGTCAATTGGTTCATCGCCCAGTAAAAGAGTTAGATGCGACCGTCAGCAATGCATCAAAAGGCGAATATAAACACTACATGCTCAAAGAAATTTATGAGCAACCTGAAGCGATTCAACAAACCATTTCACAAGCCTTAAATGGCAATGCCCTACGTGAAGATTTCCTTGCGAATGCTGTTGCAGATTTATCTCAAATTCAGCAAATCCAAATCATTGCCTGTGGTACCAGTTACCATGCGGGTATGATTGCAAAATATTGGTTTGAACAGCTCATTGATCTGCCTTGCCAAGTGGAAATCGCGAGTGAATTTCGCTATCGCACACCAGTGATTGTCAATAATACCCTATATGTCTGTATTTCTCAGTCCGGCGAAACAGCAGATACTTTAGCTGCCCTGCGCGATACTCAAAAGCGTGCTACAGCAAAAGGCTTAGACATCATTACGATGACCATTTGCAATGTCGCAACATCTTCCATGGTACGTGAAACCAACCATAGCTTATTAACTCTGGCAGGTCCTGAAATTGGTGTTGCATCCACCAAAGCATTTACCACGCAGCTTGCAGCGCTTATGTTATTGGTACTCAAAATAGGTACGATTAAAAATCGTATCTCTACACAACAGGTGGCTGAGATCACCGCTGGACTTTGGCACTTACCTAAAGTCATTTTAGATACTTTACGGAACGACGCTGAAATTCTCCGCCTCTCTGAACTATTTGTAGAGAAACAGCATTGCTTGTTCCTTGGTCGTGGGACTCACTTCCCTATTGCACTCGAAGGTGCATTGAAACTAAAAGAAATTTCTTATATTCATGCAGAAGGCTATGCAGCAGGCGAACTTAAACACGGTCCACTCGCTTTAGTTGATAATGAGATGCCAGTGGTCATTCTCGCACCGCAAGATGACATGCTCGATAAACTCAAATCCAATATGGAAGAAGTCCAAGCGCGGGGCGGGGAACTCTTTGTCTTTGCCGATGAAAACAGTGGCATCCAAGCCAAAGACCGCCAACATGTGGTCTATGTGCCAAGCATCAGCCCTGTATTAGCTCCAATTGTTTATAGCGTTCCCGTACAGCTCTTGTCCTATCATGTTGCCGTACTTCGAGGAACCGATGTCGATCAGCCTCGAAACTTAGCTAAATCCGTAACTGTTGAATAATAACGTTTAAAGGGCTGACTTCCAGCCCTTTCATTTTTAAATAGGGTAATAAAATGACTTTAACCTGCTTCAAAGCCTACGACATCCGTGGAAAGCTTGGCACAGAACTCAATGAAGATATTGCATATAAAATTGGTCGTGCTTATGGGCAAATTTATCAACCAAAAACAGTTGTGATTGGTGCCGATGTTCGTCTAACCAGTGAAAGCCTTAAACAAGCAACCATTCAGGGTTTAAATGATGCAGGCGTAAATGTTCTTGATCTGGGTATGACAGGTACAGAAGAAGTTTACTTTGGCGCATTCCATTTAGATGTCCAAGGTGGTATTGAAGTAACGGCCAGCCATAACCCTATGGATTACAATGGGATGAAACTGGTTCGCGAGAACTCACGACCAATTAGTGCGGATACAGGTTTAAAAGAGATTCAAGCGCTTGCTGAATCAGGCAACTTTATCGACGCTACTCAAAAGGGGCTTGTAGAAAAATACAATATCCTACCTGAATTTGTAGATCACCTCATGACCTACATTGACCCGACTAAGATTCGCCCAATGAAACTTGTCACCAATGCAGGTAATGGTGCAGCAGGGCATGTGATTGATGCGATAGAAGAAAAATTTAAAGCATTAAATATCCCAGTCGAGTTCATCAAGATCCACCATGAAGCTGATGGCAATTTCCCAAATGGAATCCCTAACCCTATTTTAATCGAAAACCGTGATAGTACCAGCCAAGCAGTACTTAAGCATGGTGCAGATATGGGGATTGCTTGGGATGGGGACTTTGACCGTTGTTTCTTGTTTGATGAAAAAGGCCAATTCATTGAAGGTTATTATATTGTTGGCCTCTTAGCACAAGCCTTTCTACTCAAACAAGCAGGTGAAAAGATTGTGCATGACCCTCGTTTAACCTGGAATACATTAGATATTGTTGAGAAACATCAAGGGATCGCCGTCCAATCTAAATCAGGCCATGCATTCATTAAAGATGTAATGCGTGAGCACAATGCTGTATATGGTGGTGAAATGAGTGCCCACCATTACTTCCGTGATTTTGCTTACTGTGATAGTGGAATGATTCCGTGGTTATTGGCTGTTTCTGTACTATCTGAAACAGGTCAATCTTTATCTTCATTGGTTGAGGATATGATTGCAAAATTCCCGTGCTCAGGTGAAATTAACTTCAAAGTTGCCGATACACAAATCACCATTCAAAAGATCTTTGATCATTTTGCTGACCAAAATCCAGTAATTGATCAAACTGATGGCGTGAGTTTAGATTTTGGTATTTGGCGCCTAAATGTACGGGCTTCAAATACTGAACCACTATTACGCTTAAACATTGAAAGTGATGCAAGTAAAAACCCTGAACCAATACAAGTCTATGTCGATCAGTTGACCCAACTTATCCAAGCTTAAGCAATATTTAGCCTCAAATAAAAAACCATTCAAACGATTTAACATCGTTTGAATGGTTCATGTATAGATACGTTTTTTAAGAAAGTCTTTTTAACTTAGTAAAATAAAGAGCGATCCAAAGGAATTTCAACCCCTAAAGACACGCCGCTATCTCCACCATACACGTCAGAGTCACTGACCCAACCACTTAATTTCAACGGCGTATTCGGACGAAGATAATGTGTCCACGTTAAATCCAGAGCTTTGATTTCATCTTTTTGTGGAAAAGCATGATTGATTTCAAGTCCTGACTGATTCACTTTTGCCAACAAGATGCGACCATTTAAACGATTCATTTTATCGAAACGAATATCCCCACCTAAACTATACATCTGACCATCACCGCCCATAGCGTGACCTAAAGGGAATCCATGTTGGTAGTAACCATCCGTATAATTATGATGATTATATGAATAACCCCAAACATCACCATTGGTACGTGTATCTGCCCATTCAGTATAAAGCTGGAACGGCATATTCTTCACTTGTGAGGAATAATCGAGTCCTGCCAAATACATTTTCCGAGATGGCAGTAAACCTGATTCATCTTCACCGACAAACTGCCCATACAAACTCAATGGAACTTTAAACCATTGTTGTAGATTTAAACGCGCATCTAGGCCTGCAATTTGGTTTGAGGCATTCCCCTCTCCAGTACACCCACTATCATCACATTCGTTATCTTTACCAATAAAAGCATTCCAATAGGCTTTGAAACTATCAGGTTGACCTTGACCATCTATTTGGAATGTACGTGATGCACCCAATTCAAGATAAGGTAAAGGTTGGGCTGTTAAACGCATTCCCAAGAGATTTGTATTTGGCACGGCCTCATAATCATCTAATCGGCCAGCAAAAACTTGATACTGCCAAGGGCCAATCCAAGACAGCCATTTCGTTTCAAATGCCTTTTGCTCAGCGCGTTGCATTGTAAAACCGTATACTGGACGACTTGCATCCCCTCGAATTAGACTACCATCATGTCCAGGCCCCCAATAGGTCGGAATCTGCCCTGCAATCAACCATTGATTCCACAACTTTCCAGCTAAATATGACCCTTCAACATTCACATCATGCCCATTATCAATAATAGGGTCTTTTTCAGCATTAATACGCAGTCTTGCATCCCATTGCGCCCCACCAGCATTGAACTCAACAGCCGCTTGGTATTGTGATTTTTGTTCATCTGCAAAATGTTGCGGTACATTTTGGGGATCAGATTCAGCATATAAACTGGCTTTGGCCGTTGTATTTTCCGCACTTAAAGCAGCTTGCACGGAGTCCAAGACTTGTTGCTGAACTTGATTATCAATCTTTGCATTAGATAAAGCACGTTGTATTTCATCACCACTTAAAGGCCATGTAGACGTGCTAATTTGAATCACACCTTGTTGATTTAACCAATTTAAATCAGTTCGTAAGTCTTCATTATTTAACACAATTCCTTGTGCAACTGCTGGCAAAGCAAGTGCAGATAAAACCGCAAGTGACAAAAATCTAATACTTTGATATCTCATAAATATTCTTCATCTAAGTTCATTTTTAAAAAACATCATAGCGATGTTTTTTAAAATAAGGGAATAAATACATGATTGTTTGCATAATCAATACATGATTCAATCATATTTTAAAGACTCATGAGATTTTTTATTCAACACATCTAACTTCGATCAACTAAAGCCATGATAAAAATAAAAAAATCACTCATAATATTCTTTTAATCATTAAATTTTTGTCTAAAAATAAAACGAATAACTTGAGGAAAGAAACAAATTTTAGGCAGTCTGAATCCTATTTACCTAGTAAAATATCCAACAGCCCTCGCGTTGAACTATCGAATTCAGAGTAATCTTTTTCTGTACCTGTTAAAATCGGAAGTACTTGATTTGCAATTTGTTTTCCTTTCTCAACACCCCATTGGTCAAAAGCATTGATATTCCAAAGTACAGATTGCACAAACACTTTATGCTCATACAATGCCACAAGCATTCCCAGTGTATAAGGGCTCAGTTCTTTAAGTAAAATTGTTGTACTTGGTTGATTACCATCATATTTTTGATAATTTTCTAAACCTAAAACCTCTTCAGCGTCTAATGCTTGATTACCAAAGGCCAATAGTCGAGACTGAGCCAAACAATTCGACAGTGCTAAATGATGCTGATCAATTAATGCATTGGCATTTTTAACATAGGTAAATTGGTTCGCTGCATAACGATTAACGGGTGCTATAAACTCACAACTCACTTTATGCGCACCTTGGTGTAACAGCTGATAAAAAGCATGCTGTGCATTCGGACCAACTTCCCCCCAGACAATTGGGCAAGTGTTTAGCTCAACTTTCTTTCCGTTACGCTGAATAGATTTACCATTCGATTCCATTTCAAGCTGTTGTAGATATGCAGAAAAATACTTTAAACGACCATCATAAGGTAAAATAGCCTGCGTCTGAATTCCCAAAAAGTTATGATTCCAGATCCCTAAAATACCCATAAGAACAGGAATATTTTGCTGTAAAGGTGCGTTTTGAAAATGCTCATCAATTGCATAGGCCCCTGCAAGTAATCGCTTAAACCCTTGCACACCAATATTTAATGCAATCGGCAAACCAATACAAGACCATAAAGAGTAACGGCCACCCACCCAGTCCCAGAGTAAAAACTGATTATGACTTGCTATACCCCATTCTGTCATTTTCTCAGGCTTAGTCGATACCCCAATAAAATGATGCTGATTTACTGCTTCAGATTGCCCCAATTGCTTTTCGAGCCATTGGCGTGCTGTTTGCGCATTGTATAATGTATCAATCGTTCCAAAGGACTTGGATGAAATAATAAACAATGTCGTTTCTGGACGTAACTGATGCAACAGATCTGAAAGTTGAGTGCCATCCATCGTTGACACGAAATGCACCTTCAGAGGCTTAATCGTATTAACTTTAAAATCAGACAAAGCATGACTCACCATCAATGGGCCTAAATCAGACCCACCCACACCAATATTGACCACATCTTGTATAACTTCACCTGTTGCACCACGGTACTGACCCGCATGAATTTTCTCAACCAATGCATACATTCGCTCTAATTGCTCATGTACTTTGCCTGCTAATTTAGGATGCTGTTCATCATGCTTCGGTAAACGAAGCGCCCAATGCATAGCTGCACGCTGTTCTGTATAGTTAATTTCTTCTTCTGAAAATAAACGTTTCGTCCACGTAGAAAGATCACGAACTTGTGCAAAGTCAATCAATGCGCTTATTACAGACTCATCAACACGATGTTTGCTGTAATCAAAAGTAATTTCGTCATACTGAACAGAAAAATGCTTAAATCTTTGATTATCTTCGGCAAAAAACTCGTTTAAATGCTTTTGACCTACGGTCAAACTTAAATCTTGTAAATGCTCAAGTGTTGTTGGTAATGTTTTTTTAGGAAAAATAGTTAAATTTATCATTATCTTCCTACTCCCATATATGCAAAACCCTGACTTTTAACATAATCAGGTTGATAAATATTACGTCCATCCAAAATTAAAGGATGAGCTAACTTAAGTTTTAATTGCGTATAATCAAGTGACCAATATTGCTTCCATGCAGTCAGAACACATAAACCATGTGCTTGATTCACCGCGTCATACTGATCTTCACATAAAATTAAATTATCACGTTCACCATAAATTGTGTGTATTTCTTCTAAGGCTTGTGGATCATGCAAACGAACAGTCACACCTTGCGCCCACAGTGCGGCAAGCATCGGATGAATAGGTGAGAAACTGGTACTTGAGGTATGTTGCTTAAATGCAGCCCCCCAAATCGCAATCGTTTTTCCAGCTAAATTTCCATGAAAATAATTCCACAACTTGCGAAAAAGAAACTCTTTTTGTTGCTCATTGATATCCCAAACCTGTCCCAATAGCTGACTTTTTGTTCCAGTATTACTAATAGTATTTGATAGAGTCAAAATATCATGTGAAAAGTTTTCACCACCAAAACCTGCACCTGAATATAAATACGATTCACCTATCCGACTGTCTGCTGCCATTCCATCTCGAACATGGGCAATATCAATACCCAACTTTTCAGCAACATCTGCCAAATCATTCATATAACTGATACGAGTCGCCAACATGCCTGAAATACTGAGTTTGGTAAATTCAGCATCTAAAACAGGCATAAATAAATATTGTTGCTGGCGTGGGAATAAAGGTCGCAACATTTCCTCTAAGTCACCCTGTGCTTGTTGGTCAGCACAGCCAATAATCACTTTAGAGGCACTCGTCACACTTTTAAAAGCTTGACCTTCCTGAATAATATCCGGGAAATAAACCCAATGATCTTTTGTTAATACGGCTTTTAATTTTTCAGTACCATTAAGACCAAAAGTAGAGGCATTAATCATCAATTTAGGATGAATAATCGTGCGCATTTTTAATTTCTGTACAACATCAAGTGCCTCAGCCTCTTGAGTTGGATTGAAACTAAAAAAATACGCATCAATATCCAAGGGAAGAGCCGCAAAATTACAATAACTTAGAAAACCACTTTGATGTTGTTTTTCTAAAGCACGAACAACATCTTGATCTCTAAGATTGAATAGCGCTGTATGGTCTTGTAAATCATTACAAATAAAGACCTGATGTCCACTCTCTGCAAGTAATGATGAGATAACACCCGCATACAGCGTTGTACCAAACATTGCGATTTTCATGGCTCATCCCTCTTTTTTTTATAACTCTAACTCTTTAATCAGTGCTTTAAACTCATCACCTAACTTGGGATGGTCAACACCATAATGTAAAACTGCTTTCAAATAGCCAATTTTGCTACCACAGTCGAACGTTCGTCCTTTCATGCGATATGCTTCAACAGGCTTTGATTGCTGTAGCATTGCAATCGCATCTGTCAGTTGAATTTCATTCCCAGCACCTTTCGGTGTTTGTTCTAATAAAGTCATAATCTGTGCAGGCAATACATAACGCCCAACAACTGACAAATTAGAAGGAGCCGTACCTATTGCAGGTTTCTCTACAATTCCTTGCATGACATAACTTTCGCCTTCAGCAGGAATTTCAGCAACATCGACAATGCCATATTGATCAACCAAACTATCAGGGACAGCTTCAACCATAATTTGGGCTGCGTTTGACTTAGTATAACGCTCAATCATTAAGCTTAAATCGTTACGCGTATCACTATCTTTAACCAAGACATCAGGCAGGAGCACAGCAAAATCATCATCACCAACAATAGATTTAGCACAAAGAACAGCATGGCCAAGCCCTAAAGGTTGTGGTTGGCGTACACTAACAACACTTACACTTGCAGGTAAAATCTCAGTAATTTCTTTAAGTAAATCAAACTTCTTTTTTTGTTCTAATGTCGTTTCTAATTCAAAGTTACGATCAAAGTAGTTTTCTATAGATGCTTTCGATGAATGTGTGACTAAAATGATTTGCTCGATCCCAGCAGCTACTGCTTCTTTGATGACATACTCAATTGCTGGGCGGTCTACCACAGTAACCATTTCTTTAGGAATCGCTTTACTTGCAGGCAAGAATCGGGTACCTAGTCCAGCCACAGGAAGAATCGCTTTTTTAATCATAAAACACACTTTTGCATCAAAAAATTATTTATTAACACTACACTATTTTTTATTTCAAAATGTTTAAAAATAGTGCAAATAACCCAAAGTTTGTATAAACGTATCAAATATTGAAAACACAAATATTTAATATGCAGCTTTATTAATGAAACCCTTAAACACCGTTAAAAATATAATTTTAATATCCAATAGAAGACTCCAAGTTCGGATGTATTCCAAGTCACATTCAACACGCTTTTCCATCTTATCCAGAGTATCTGTTTCTCCACGCCACCCACGAATCTGTGCTAAGCCCGTAATACCAGGCTTCACTTTATGTCTAAGCATATAGCCCGTGATTAGTTTGCGATATTCTTCATTGTGCGCTGCTGCATGTGGACGCGGACCTACAACAGACATACTGCCTAATAAAACGTTAAAAAATTGCGGTAGTTCATCTAAAGATGTCCGTCTTAAAAAGCCACCTATTGGGGTTAACCGGGGGTCATTTTTAATGGCCTGAGTCACTTTTGTTCCATTTTCCATGACATTCATACTTCTAAATTTGTAAACTAAGATCGGCTTTCCATTTAAACCATAACGCGTCTGCTTAAAGAAAACTGGACCTTTAGATGTCAATTTAATAGCAATTGAAATACCAATTAAAATTGGAGAAATCAACAATAAAATAACCAGTGCAAAACAAATATCTTCAATGCGCTTCAGTAAAGTATTAATACCTGTTAAACGAGTATCTATAATTGGAATGATCGGCGTACCATTAATATCTTCAACACGCGAGTATAAAAAGTCATGCGAGAACAACTCAGGAATAATGACTGTTGAACATGTAGTATCTGCTAAAGACTTAATAACTTGATCAGCTTGTTCAATATTATCTTGATTGATCACCACATAAACCTTATTAATTTTTTGTTTGTGAACAATCTCCATCGCCTCATCAAGTCCGCCAGAATAAACAAAACGGTCATAGTCCTGTCTAAATGAAAACACACCTATTGGGTTAAAACCTGTCCACTCTGAGTGCTTTAAGTCTTGAAAAAGCTTCAACGCTTTGTCTGTATTACCCAATATCAGGACATCATTTGCGCGAATAAAATATTTAAAAAATAATGCATATGCCAATCGAATAAAAACGCGCAGCGCAGACATAATAAAAACGACACAAATAAAGTAAGATATAACAATCTGTAGATTTATTTTCCCTAAAAGAAAAAGAACTGGGCTCACCAAAACAACACTTAATAGAATATTTTTAAGACAAAAAATTAATTCATTAAATAGGCTAACGCCACGCCATGAGCGATAAAAATCAGTCAAGCCACCAATGAGCTGAAATAAACTAACCACACTTAAAAACATTAAAAGCGTTCTATTATCTACAGGAATATTATTTATTTTAGAAATAAAATAAAAGCCCAAATAAATTGCTACAACATCACAAAAACGTTGTAATATTGACACATATGATGCGTGTAACCTTGAAGCCATTTTTTGCCTATAATATTGTTGCGCAGGCTTAATGAAAGATAAACCTATCTACTCTTTAAGAATAGTTAGGTTAAAATAACCCACAGATAAAACTATTCTGACCTTATTTTATTTAGAAGTAATACTAATAATTCAATTTTCACCTATAATAAATTGTATTAAAAATATCAATTAATCGTTCAAACTAATTTAAACCAAGCTCTTGGAATATAATTTATTTTAAAATAAAAAATTATTTATACATTTCCTCTGCTTAGCTTTTATTTTCGGTTTCAGTCATTATGGGCTAACGTCTTCTCAAGTAAACATTAGACTCGACAACTCTTTCGGTTGATTACTATCAGAAACCCACCAAAAGAACTAAAGTTAGCCCTATCGACTCATAAGTCAACAAGCTTATCAAAACTTGCGTCCTGTGCTGTATTTTATACCAAAAACTCTTTTGGACAAAGACTTAGTCAAAGACGAGTAAACATCATTCCCCATAACATTACAAAAATTTAACAGTTTTTGGTTTTCACTAGTATGTGCAAGATACAGTCAAAACCATAATTCATACATTTCATCAATTTTAAAAAAGTAAAGTTACAAGAGTAGGACAGCAACGACTATGGCTATTGGTCATTATGGAAGGTACAATGGAAGAAGAATGCAATCACAAACAGTTGCAGAGATTAACACATAATGTATATTACCTCAGAAAAGGTCTGCTGTAGTTTAAACAAGTACACCCCATGATTAACCAATAAAAAGCCATCGAGTGCCATGAAAGTTTTTGCATCTATAGTAATTTATAAACATTCTTATGAAGAATTAAAACCCACATTAGACTCTCTATTAAACACAAATTCTATACAAAAAATAATTCTAGTTGATAATGACGCAAGCAATTGGGCTGGTAGTTTTTCTCATGAAAAAATAGTTTATATCAAAACTGCGGGTAATTTTGGTTTTGGTTATGGTCATAATATTGCAATACAACAATATGCAACAGAAAGTGATTTTTTCTTGATTTGTAACCCAGATATCGAGTTTGAATCTCAACAATTTGAGAAGTTGCTAGATTTTGCATCTCAAAATGATGCTGGTATGTACTTACCGCGTATCTTTAAAGGCGATGGCGTAGATCAACATGGAGCACGCCTACTCCCTACACCTATGAATTTATTTGCTCGTCGTTTCTCTCCAGCTCTTGCAGAAAAACTTGATCAACAATATCTACTCAAGACATATTCTATAGAAAAACCAATATTTGCCCCAAATCTCATTGGATGCTTTATGTTATTTTCCAGTGAGAAATTACTAGCGCTTGGTGGTTTTGACGAACGCTTCTTTATGTATATGGAAGATGTCGATCTTTCTAGACGATGTGCAGAAAAATTTGGGACGATTTACTGCCCTTCTATTCATGTTACACACTTCCATGAACAAGGCTCGCATAAGAACAAAACTTTATTAAAAGCCCATCTAAAAAGTGCTTATCAATATTTTAATAAATGGGGGTGGTTTTTTGATACAGGGCGAAACAAAATGAATCAGACATGCTTACAGCAGTTTGATTAACCCACAACCTTATCAATTAAAATAAAGCATTGATCCATATTTAATCAATGCTTTATTTCTTCAAGAATATATTATTTATTTTGCGTATAGTCCTGAACAAAGTTATCAAGCCCTGCTGCTTGATATTTTTCTACATCACGCTCTAATTGATCAAACTGTTTTGAATAAAACGAACCCGATGCATGAAAACATTTTTGGTCTTTAATAATGCCCGATTTTTTACCAAAAAGCTTAAATAAGTGTTGCAAGGCTCCATCTTCGCCAGACTTCATAGTCAAAGGCATCATGTTAAACAACCAAGAAATTTTCTTAAAATCCTTGGCCCTAAATCCAGCACACCAGCCACCTGTCGGTCCACTCTCTACAGTCAAACCATTGACGGTGACATCGGTATAATGATGTGACTCAGGTTTAGAACCATTTGTATGTTCATTTTGAATAACGTCGAGCGCTAAAAATCCAAAATTCTTAAAATTGTCAAAGTATTTTATAAAAACTTGATCAACGGCAGTAGGATATGCCAAAACATCATCATCAACCTCAATGACAATATCTCCCGTCGCCATTTTGAATAACTTTTTATAAGCAAGTAAACGTAAATTTTTGTCAGAAATATAATATTTAATATCAATCTGAGATGAAAATTCTGAAACAAGGTCTTTCAACAAGGCTTCAGTATCATCATTTGAAGCATTATCAAAAATAATGATCTCACAATCATTTTTATTCTGAATAGATTCAATAAGTTTTGGAACGCAAATTTTTAACATATTTGCACGTTTCCAAGTTAATATTACAAAAGAAACTTTTTTAGACATTTCATAATTCCAAAAATTATTTTACCCAGTATAAAATACCATCACGAATAGCTCTAAAATATGATTTTATATAGCTCATTTTTTGCTTTTCAAATGTGACAAGTATGGCTTGATGAATAAAGTTAAATAACATTTCCCGTAGCACTAACAAAGTTGGTACGTGGCTTTCTTTTGCCATGTAAAATGCATTTCTAACACGATAGTAACGTCTAAAAGGCGAGTGCACAGGCACATTAAAATATTTAAACTTTAATATATTATCACCAATAGCATGCTTCATAACTGCTTTAGATGAAACGTAGTTTTTGTAACCCATAGCTTCTGCACGAATACACCATTCAGTATCTACATAATCAATAAAATAGTTTTCTCTCATATTGCCTACGACTTTCAATGTATCAATAGCAATTAGAGAGCCAGAAGATATCAGTAAACTAGAATGTAATGGTTCCGTTATATTGGATGTATCCATTTTATCTCGAAAGCCATGTTTCGACATATTTACTGTTTTATAATAAAATCCAAAACGTTCATCTATAAATCTTGGTCCAATTGCACCAACTTTTATACCTTGATTCTGCAAGCTTATATAATCATCTAAAAGATCATTTAAGTAGTTATCTGGAATAGTGCTATCCTGATCAAAAAACAAGACATATTCTACTTGGTCTGCTAGCGCATGCTCAATTCCTTCATTCTGCGCTTTTGCTATTCCAGTGTTTTCTTTAAGTTTAATTAGTTTTAATCTTTCATCTTGAATTCCAACATCTACATTGAATGAAGATGCATTATCAACGACATATACTGAAATATTTTTATAAATCAGCAGTTGATTAACAAGATTTTTTAGGTTTTCAATTTCAGGATTAAAAGATATAACGACCACACCAACATTAGTAGTTTTTTTCATATAAATAGTCCTAAAAATAAATCAAAATCAAACATTGGATCTGACCCAAAGAAAAATATATTTAAGTAGAAGGGTATTAAAATAAGTGCAGTTATTACCTTGTATGCACGCAAAAAGGAAACATTTGAAAAACATGCTAAAGCAAAAATTGTATTGAATAATAACAAATCGGAGAATCGAATTGCCACACTTGGGTAATAAATCCCAATATATATACAAAATACAAAAAGCATAAAATTTAAAATAACTAAATTATATGTGTCTTTAAAGAAAATTTCCGTTGACTTATTTTTAATCAAAATATAAAGCAAAATTGAATTAGTTAAAAATATATAGAAATTTTTAAATGAAAAAATATTATATGACTCACCCCAACTGGAAGAACTATATACATCATAATCAGTCAGGCCAATTACAAAACCGCAGACATATATATAAACTAAAGAAACAACTAAAGCCAACCACTTATACTTATATAAGAAATTTATTATTAAATAAAAACCTATTAAAACAAACATACTATTATGAAACAGTAAAGATAATATCAAGAGCAAATATTTATTTCTTTCAGATTTCACACAAAAGATTGCATACATAAATATGCCAATTGCAACACTCATCCTAATCTGTGTTACTTCCCATAAAGGAAAAAAGCAGGTCATATACATTATAATAACAAAAATAAATGTTAAAATACTCTTACGATAAAATACATCAACAAATAGTTTATACTTAATAACCAAGCTAACAAAACAGTAAAAAAACAGAAGGTAGGAAAACGCAAGACCAAAGTATTTACAAACTTGAGTAACTATATAATATGTAATTTCCTTGCTTTCATTTGTATTAAATGCATTAAAATAAACATAATAATCATTATCAAGATTATCTGGTTTATTTGCAACACATAACGAAATATAAAATAAAATCAATAATATAAAGAAAAAAACAAAACTAGTTTTTTTAATCAAAATAGAGTTCATCCTAATCCTCCTGCTTGCTCTTTAATACCAACACCCAGCAAACTCTCTGGATTATATTTCTTTAGCCGAATATCTTTTTCTACGACTGACCTAGTTTCAGATGTGAACTTAATCAGCCTAGGTATAAATACGCTTATCTTATTAGCACTTAATAATTTTTTGGCAATAAAAAATCCATTCGAATATAAAACATAATTATAGTAATGCCCTTGAGACCCTGAATTCAAAGTGACTACATTATAATTTTTCCTTTTTCGAATAATTGCTGCCGCTATATAGCACATCAAATAATCTGTATTTGGTATGTTTTGTATAACATCTCGATCTTGAGCATAATTTTTATAATATTGAGTAGGATTACTGTCAAAAATACATTTTTGAAACTCAGCAAACCAATCATTAATAAATTCATTATCTTTTGTTGTTGCTATAAACCAATTCTCAACAATTGGGTTTGTATAATCAGTTGTACAATGGTCTGAATAAAAAACAAAAGTCGAGTTATTTGAGATCTTTTCTAAAACCCAATTTAAGTTTTCTGTTAAAAAAATACTAGCATCCATCCATATGCCTCCATATTTTTTCAACAGTGCAAGTCGAATATAATCCGCTTTGACAGCGATAGGAAGTTCCTCATTAAATACTGGTAATTCAATATACGCTGAAATAGTCTGATTATTTAAAACCCTAACATCAAAGTCATTACATACTGTTTTAGTGTTTGATATACATAAATCGACTAAAGCATTTCCTTTATTTCCATCCCAATACATCCAGATAATTTTTGGGACAATGTTCTCTTTAGTTTGTTCGGGCGTTGTCATGCTAATTGGGAAAATCCATTTTTCCTCAATTTTAGGCATACCAAAAATGAAGCGGATTAAAGCTTTAAGAAAGAAAAAAATATCTTTAATTAGTTTTATGAACATACGACTATAATTTAACCAACTTGCTAATATGGCGCCCAATGGTATATATCACTGGAAAAAGTACTTTTCGATCTGTAAAAGCATGATATTTAATCATTTCTTTAAAAAATGCATTTACTCCATAGAATGTAAAGCAGTGTACTAGGTAATCAACTTTAAGCTTTACTAAGCTTAATTTTACAATATCAGCTTTACTGTTATCGTACTTTTCCAAAAACAAAATAGCTTTTTTGTAGCCATCAATTAGTTTCTGATTTGCCTTCGCAACTGAACTTGTCGTTCTTTGTCTATAGTGCACCAATGATTTGTTAATGTGGTATATAGTAATATCTTCAAGATATATCTTCGAAAAGACTTGTACATCTTCAAGCAGGATGTTTTCAGGAAAAAGATTCTTTTGCATGATTTCTGCTTTAACAATCCGACTCCAAGATTGCCATGAGCACTCTTCAAATACTTTTTTAAAAAAATATGATCATTCTTAAACAAGCCTTCTGGTAATTGATCCCCTAATATTCCTAGTTGTTTATTGCTAACATCTTCAAAATGAATCGCTGAGAAACTAAATAAATCTACGTTTGGCTGTTGTTCAATATGAGTCAAAATTGTTTCAAAGTAATTATCTGCAATATAGTCATCGGAATCAAGAAAGCCTATATATCTTCCCTTCGCAATTTTGATTGCATTATTCCTTGCGACACTCTGTCCTTGATTTGATTGATTAAGTATGACGAACTGTTTTTGCTGATTTTCAGAAAGGCCTCTAAGAACCTGCTCGACTATGCACATCGAATCATCAGGAGAGCCGTCATTTATAATAATAACTTCAACATCACTTGGGAGCTGTCTTACTATGCTTAAAAGACACTCCTCTATGTAATCTTGTACCTTATAAACAGGTACAATTAAACTCAACTTCACTATGCACCTGCTTTCTTATAGGTTGAACTGAGGAAAATTCGTCTATGGGTATCAAAAATGATATTGTTTTTAAAGAAATAATTAAAAACAGTAGTCGAAAGAATTTCAGTAACAAGTATGGCAAATACGGCGCCATATACTCCGTATGCTTGAATGATTAAAAATGCCAGCACAATATTAAATACAACCAAAACGTTTGTTTTCTTTTGTAGATATGAATAAGCATTGAATTTTAATAAGTACTTTTCAGCAACTGTTGATAAACCAGAAAATAAACAAACAACGACCATCCACAAGATGATCTGTGCCGCCTGTTGAAACTGTTCGCCATACAATACTTTGATAATCCACTGCCCAAAGAGCAAGAAAAAGACAAATGCACCTATGCTAATAAATATGACCAATGCATTTAATCGAGCAACTTTCTTTTGAGACTCTTCCAATGACTTTTCTTGATAAATATCTGTCATAAAAGAAGAGATTAGAGCAACCAGTACAAAATAAAAACTTGTTCCCAGTGTGGCCGCTACAGTGTAAATACCTAAATCGTAAGCCGACTTTAAACCTAAAAATATTTGCGAGGTTTTAGTAAAAATTGCTACCGATAAACTATAAAAAACTAGTTTAGATCCCACATGCATCATATAAGATCTGTATCTTTTATCTTTAGAGTCGAGCAAAACATTCTTTTGTTTTACTCGCTTATAAAATATTACTCTTCGGAGAAGAAAAGGAATAAGCGCAACAGCAATAATTGGTATTACCAAATATTCTACATTTAATTCTAGTACCGCGATGATATAGCGCAAAATCAAAGATATGATAATACCGATGACGTTACAAAATGCATTTATTTTTGACTCTAAGACAGCATTGAAATATATATTAAAAACATCATGTAATGAAAAGAATACCGCAATACAAGACGCAACTGAAAAAATAAAAGTAAGTAAATCAACAGAAAAATATAAGTATGTTAGTAATATCGAGCTACTTATTAAGAATAATATATTCCGTATAATCCTTGTGGCTGCAATAATTTTAATCCCCATTTTGGGATCTTTACTTGTTTTTTGGAAAATAACACTTTCAGAGCCAAAAAGAGAAATTGTTTGGACAATTGCAAACAAAGATCCAGCAAATGTAAGCTTCCCAAAATTTTCAGGACCTATATATTTAGCAACAAATGATGTCACAAAGATTAGCCCAAAGATTGAGATAATTTTTTCAGATATCATCCAAAGCGAATTAGAAAAAAGCCGGCCTTTTAATAAAGAAAATAGTTTCATGGTTTATAATTTTGTACCGACTTAATTTCTATACAATATTTCATCTAGCTAGATTAAAAAATTTTATTTTCTAATATAGCCTGCTTTAAACTCAATGCGTATTTATCTTTATCTGTTAATTTCAGCTCAAGTCCATGCTCAATTGGCCATTCAATGTTAATGGTTTCATCATCCCAAACAATAGAGCACTCACATTCTTTAGAGTAATAGTTCGTTGTTTTATATAAGAACTGCGTATTATCCTCAAGAGCCACGAAACCGTGTGCAAAACCTGCTGGAATCCAGAACTGCTTATGGTTTTCGCCAGTAAGTTCTACACCGACCCATTGACCAAATGTAGGAGAACCTTGGCGAATATCAACAGCCACATCCCAAGCACGGCCTTGTACTACACGTACCAATTTGCCCTGAGCATGTGGATTCAGTTGGTAATGCAACCCTCTCAGTACACCTTTTTGAGAATACGAATGATTATCCTGAACAAAATTTGGAACCTCAAGACCGCGCTCTGTTAAAGCTTGTTCAAAGTTTTTTTGGTTAAAGCTTTCCATAAACCAACCACGGTCATCTCCAAACACGCGTGGTTCAAGTATAAGTAGGCCATTAATTTTTGTTTCAATAATATTCATTCGTATCACTCAGTTTTATCTAGTTTTTTATAGCACTATATTTATGCTTGACGCTCTTTATATAGTTTCAGCAAGTACTGACCATAACCTGTCTTTTTAAAGAACTCGCCACGCGCTTTGAGCTGATCGGCATTGATCCATCCATTGTTGAAAGAAATTTCTTCCAAACTCGCCACTTTCAAACCCTGACGGTGTTCAATGGTTTGTACAAACTGACTTGCTTCGAGCAATGAGTCATGCGTACCTGTGTCTAACCACGCAAAACCACGACCAAGCACTTCAACATTCAACTCATTTTGCTGTAAATAAAGGTTATTTACATCCGTAATTTCCAACTCACCACGGTGCGATGGCTGAATATTTTTAGCAATTTCAACGACTTTGTTGTCATAGAAATATAATCCCGTCACCGCGTAGTTTGATTTTGGTTGTTCAGGCTTTTCTTCAATACTGAGAGCCTTTCCTTCCGCATCAAAGTCAACCACACCAAAACGTTCAGGATCATTTACATAATAACCAAAGACTGTTGCACCACTAACTTGTGACGCAGCACGTTTGAGTTGATCACTAAAGTGTTGACCATAGAAAATGTTATCGCCCAATATCAGACAAACATTATCCTCACCAATAAACTCTTCCCCTAAAATAAAGGCTTGAGCAAGACCATCTGGTGAAGGTTGGACTTTATAAGAAAGTTTAATTCCGAGCTCTTCACCTGTACCTAAAAGTTTTTCAAAATTAGGTAAATCTTCTGGTGTCGAAATAATCAAAATTTCATTAATCCCTGCCAGCATCAGAACTGACAAAGGATAATAAATCATAGGCTTATCATAAATTGGGAGTAACTGTTTTGACGTTCCCATAGTAATTGGATACAAACGTGTGCCTGACCCACCCGCAAGAATAATGCCTTTGCGTTTTATTTGACTCATGGAAGAAGTTCCTCTAATACTTGTGCTACACCTTGCTGCCAATGTGGCAGGTGTAATTTAAAATTTTGTTGTAACTTATCTGTATTTAAACGTGAATTTAAAGGGCGCTTTGCTGGTGTTGGGTAAGCTTGTGTTTCTATGGGATTCACTTGTTTTAAGATCAACGGTTGATTATGTTCACGTGCCTGCGCAAACACAAATTGAGCATAGTCATACCATGTTGTTTCGCCTGTAGGCGCTAAATGGTAATGACCGTGCAGCAGTATTTTTTGTTCATCCGACTGTAAAGTATAATAGCGAATAGCTTGAGCCGTGACATCTGCAATCAGTGCTGCCCCAGTAGGTACACCAACTTGATCTTGGATGATATTCAGCTCTTCTTTCATTTGCGCCAATTTGAGCATGGTCTTAATGAAATTATTTCCTCGCGCCGCATAGACCCAACAGGTACGGAAATTTAGAAATGAAACTCCGCTTTGCTCTAAAGCAAGCTCACCGTCTCGTTTAGTTTGACCATACAAATTAACTGGGGCAGTTTGGTCATCCTCTTTCCATGCCAAAACACCTGTGCCATCAAACACATAGTCTGTTGAATAATGAATCAACAATGCACTATGCTTTTGACATTCCTCAGCCAAATGTTTAACCGCTAAAGCATTGATAAGATGTGCCTGTTCAGCATCAGATTCAGCCTTATCTACAGCGGTATAAGCGGTTGCATTCACAACAATATCTGGGCGAATTTGTTCAAAGGCTTTTGAGATTTCTGCAAAGTTTGCAACATCACCACACCAACCCTCAGGGTTTGTTTGACGATCTAAAGCAATCACCTCTCCAAGTGGTTGGAGTGCACGCTGTAACTCCCACCCCACTTGGCCATTTTTTCCTAACAACAGTATTTTCATAGTATTACGCAACTTAATTTGTTTCTTCTGCAACCTGATACTGTTGATTGATCCAATTTTGATATTCACCACTTTGGATATGTTGAACCCACGCTTGGTTATTCAAATACCACTCAACGGTTTTTCTTAAACCCGTTTCAAAACTTTCTTCAGGCACCCAACCAAGGTCTTTTTGAATTTTGCTTGCATCAATTGCATAGCGTAAATCGTGACCAGGGCGATCTGTCACATAAGTAATCAAGTCTTCATAACGAGTCACACCATTGGGTTTATTTGGTGCAAGTTCTTCTAACAATGTGCAAATGGCTTTAACAACATCAATATTCTTTTGTTCGTTATGACCGCCAATATTATAAGTTTCACCAACAGCAGCCTCAGTAACCACTTTATATAAAGCACGTGCATGGTCTTCTACAAATAGCCAATCACGAATTTGATGTCCATTGCCATATACAGGTAATGCTTTGCCATTGAGGGCATTCAAAATAATTAATGGAATCAGCTTTTCTGGGAAATGATAAGGGCCATAATTGTTAGAGCAATTGGTTAAAACGACAGGTAAACCATAGGTTCGGTGCCATGCACGAACCAAATGATCTGAACTAGCCTTACTTGCTGAATATGGTGAACTTGGAGCATACGGTGTTGTCTCAAGGAACAAGTCATCTGTACCTTCTAAGTCACCATAAACCTCATCCGTTGAAATGTGGTGGAAACGAAATGCTTGCTTTTTATCTTCGCTTAAACCGTTCCAATAATGACGAGCAGCCTCCAACAACTGGTATGTTCCAATAATATTGGTTTCAACAAATGCAGCAGGGCCTGTAATTGAACGGTCAACATGCGATTCAGCAGCCAAATGCATCACAGCATCTGGTTGAAAACTTTCAAATAATTGATCTAATGCAATGCGATCACAAATATCAGTTTGGGAAAATTGATAACGCTCATTATTTTCAACCAATGCCAACGATTCTAAATTACCCGCATAAGTGAGTTTATCGACATTGAGTACCTGATGGGGTGTATTTTGAATAATATGGCGAACGACTGCTGAACCAATAAAACCAGCACCGCCTGTTACCAATAATTTCATATTTTCCTGCTCTTAATTTAAATTGATTGATAGCAAAATAATTTTAGGTCGTTTATAGATAAATAAGATGTGTCTTTTATTCTAAAACTATTTCAGTATTTTATTCAAAATATGTGAATGAATTGTATAAATAGTTTAATTGAACACGTTAGGCTTTATCAAATTAACATCAATAAAATATATCAATTCTTGTGCAAATCTTTGGTTTTGTAACCCTCTACATAGGTTTGTAAGATATTTTTAATTTTTGCCTGATTATCTCCTTGTTCAGATAAATCAGATAACTGCAAAAATACGCTGTTAATTTGATCAAAAAAATAAAAATGCTCATACGATTTTAAAATTCGTTCATGGTCAGTTTTGCTAACATTTTCAGATTCGATGAGTAGCTCTTCATATAGTTTTTCACCTGGACGCAGTCCAGTAAACTGAAGTGCAATATCACCTAGACCTTTTTCATCCATAGGTTTAAACCCACTTAGACGAATCATCTGTTTAGCCAAATCAACAATTTTAACGGGTTCACCCATATCCAGTAGAAAAACATCTCCGCCTGTTCCCATTGCCCCCGCCTGAATCACTAGCTGCGCAGCCTCAGGAATGGTCATAAAATAACGAGTCACCTCAGGATGCGTTACTGTAACAGGTCCACCTTTTTCAATCTGTTTTTTAAACAAAGGAACGACAGAACCTGATGAACCTAATACATTACCAAAACGCACTATACTGATTTGTGTTTGCGGTTTTGTGGCAGCTAAACCTTGGCAATACAATTCTGCCATCCGTTTCGATGCACCCATAACATTGGTTGGGCGTACAGCTTTGTCCGTAGAAATCAAGACAAAAGTTTCTACCCCTTGAGCCACAGCGGCATCAACACTACGGGCCGTACCAATTGAAGTATTATAGATCCCTTCAAACGGGTTGGCCTCAACCAAGGGCACATGCTTATAAGCTGCTGCATGGTAAACCGTTTGCACAGCATGCTGTTGCAATATACGTTCCAATTTTATTTGGTGAGTCACAGAACCTAGTATAGGCACTACTTCTACACCTGCGTTTTGTAATTCGCGATCAATGGAATACAGTGCAAATTCAGACATTTCAAATAAAACAAGGCATTTTGGTTGATGCTTCACGATCTGACGGCAAAGTTCTGAACCAATTGATCCACCTGCACCAGTTACCATCACCACTTTATTTTTAATATTTTTTTCTAAAAGCGCTAACTTTGGTGGTACTGGATCACGTCCTAGTAAGTCAATAATGTCGACTTCTCTGATGTCAGAGACTTGAACGCGGCCACCTACCAGTTGGGTGACACCAGGCAGTTCCATAATTTTGACATTAGACGGTTCAAAAGACTCAATAATTGCTTTTTTACGTGCACGACTTACAGATGGCATAGCCAGTAATATTTCTTCGATGTGAAACTTACGAAATGCTCCGAGCGCCTTTTTCGGTGAAAAGATTTTTAGTCCGCTTAAAGACTGCCCTTGTAGCGAAGCTTTATCATCAATAAAACAGACGGGCAAATAGTCATCCGAGCGATATAATGCGGCCGCAATTTGTTGCCCCGCAAGTCCTGCACCATAAATCGCGACACGCTTACGGTTTTGCTTTTTCACAAAAGTACGCAGTGTGGCATAGCGAATCACAGCACGGCTCCACCACATCCAAGAAAACAGCACAAAGCCGTACATGAGCGGAATGCTCATAGGAATAAAGGCTAAACCAAGTTTCTTAACTGCATATAACCCAACAATTTGAATAAATGTCGCAATCGAGATCCGTAGCAAATAGTCTTCATTGAAGGAGCGTACAATCGCGCTATAAATGCCGAGTAAGGCAAAAATTGCAACACCAAAAACACCTACATACAGATACCAGAAATCTAAGCCTTCCATCACGGGAACATTGGGTTTGGCTAGTCGAATGGCATAAACCAGCCACATCATCAAAGGCAAAACACAGATATCCATGACCACTAACACAGCTTGTTTTTGACGGCGCGGCAAAGATGCAATGACTCGGATAATGTCTTTCACGATGGGCTCAATGGTTTAGATAAAGGCAAAAAGTTGCATAACAAATTATACGCTGTTTCACATGGAGATTTGTGAGATCACCTGTTGGATACCATCCACCGTTTTTTGCATATTGCTGTCGGACAAAGTCGGATGCACCAAGAACATTAAACTGCTTTCTCCCAAGCTTTTAGCATTAACCAGTCGTTGCTCAGGACGCCACGGCGTTCCATCGAAGGCTTTTTCTAAATACACTTCTGAACATGAACCACTAAAGCATGGTACACCCAGCGCATTAATTTCCGCCATAATGCGATCGCGCGACCAAGCTTCCGGCAATTGTGCTGTATTCACGTGTACATAAGCCTTATATGCCGCATGAACATAATTCGCAGGTGGCATTGGCACAGTAAAATAGGGGTTATTTTCAAAACTTGCTAAAACGCGACGCATATGCGCATTACGCACTTGCGTCCATTCTGGCATTTTTTGGAGTTGTAAGCGTCCGATAACAGCCTGCATTTCCATCATGCGCCAGTTGGTGCCAAAGCTGTCATGTAACCAACGAAAGCCGGGCGGGTGCTGTTTGTTATAAATGCTGTCAAAGTTTTTACCGTGATCTTTATATGACCACATTTTTTTCCATAAATTTTCATCATTGGTGGTGACCATACCGCCTTCACCACCCGTGGTCATGATCTTGTCTTGGCAAAATGACCATGCGCCAATATGCCCGATTGAACCTGCGGATTGACCTTTATAGAATGCACCATGGGCTTGAGCACAATCCTCAATGACCCAAATCCCTTTTTCCTCA
The DNA here is from genome assembly GCF_055632855.1 of Acinetobacter sp. SW-226. Lineage (NCBI taxonomy): Bacteria > Pseudomonadati > Pseudomonadota > Gammaproteobacteria > Moraxellales > Moraxellaceae > Acinetobacter > Acinetobacter sp. SW-226. Next base: position 3,691,016 of record NZ_CM145752.1, read on the forward strand.
GCCAACTGCATGATCGGATCCATATCACACATCCAACCCGCCAAATGCACACAAATAATGGCTTTGGTTTTCGGAGTAAGCACAGCTTCAATGGTACGGCGTGAAATATTCTGTGAATCCAATTCAACATCGGCAAAAACAGGATTAGCCCCTGCTGTCACAATTGAACTGGCAGATGCAAGAAATGTCCGTGAAGTGACGATCACATCATCGCCTGTGCCAATGCCAAGGGCTTTTAAGGCCAAATCCAGTGCAACTGTGCCATTCGCTACAGCGACGGCATACTGCGTCTGTGCAAATGCTGCAAATTCTTTTTCAAACTCACGGCACTCTTGTCCTGTCCAATAATTGACTTTATTGGATAAAAGGACCTTTGACACCGCATCTGCTTCAGCTGAGGTGAAACTTGGCCACGGTTCAAATGCAGTGTTTAACATGAGTTTTTCCTAAATTTATCATTTACTGGTCAGTATACGGGCAGGATTTCCCACCACTGTTACGCCCGCAGGTACGCTTTTGGTCACCACAGCGCCCATACCCACCACAGCACCACGACCAATTACCAAAGGTTGTGCAGGTGTGCCTTGTTTAATCACGGCACCTGCACCAATATAAACATGGTCTTCTATATGAATATTACCGTTGCATTTTACGCTCGGTGCAAACGTGACGAAATCACCAATCACACAATCATGCTCGACATAACTATATAAGTTGGCATGAAAACATTTGCCAATTTTAATATTGGATGTAATCGCGACAAAAGGACTCAACGCAGCACCTGCGCCAAGTTCTACCGTATCCATCAGCAACGTATTATCTGCCTGCACTGACCACAATGGAAGACCATCTTGCTCCAGTTTCAGCGCAATTTTTTCACGGACTTGACTGTTGGCAATTGCAATCAGTATCGCTTTGAAAGATACAGGCTCCGCTTTAAATTGTGGGTAGTTCATGGCACGATGACCATTCACTATCGTAATTTCAGTCAAGGCATCATCAATAAACACAATTTCAGCAGGCTCTTGCTGACGTGCTAATTGTTGACGTGCTACTGGCATCAAACTACGTCCACACCCCGAAGCACCATATACGGCATACAGCTTAGTCATGTTTGCTGCCTGTGAATTTATGCATCGTGACATCACCTTCGGCACTAATATCATCTTTCGCGAGCACTTTTTTGACGGTTTTCAGCATGATTTTAAAGTCGAGCCACAAGGACTGATTGTTGACATACCATGTATCGAGTTCAAACTTCTTTTCCCATGAAATGGCATTACGTCCATTCACCTGCGCATAGCCCGTAATACCGGGGCGCACATCATGGCGTTTGGCTTGCTCGCTATTATATAAAGGCAAATATTCCATCAACAACGGGCGTGGTCCCACGATACTCATGTCCCCTTTAATCACATTCCATAGCTCTGGCATTTCATCCAAACTGGTGGCGCGGAGCATTTTACCAAAGGGCGTTAAACGCTCACTATCGGGTAGCGGATTGCCTGCTGTATCCAGTGCATCTTTCATGCTACGAAACTTAATCATTTCAAACGGTTGCCCATGTAAACCCGGGCGGGTTTGGCGAAAAAGTACAGGAGAACCCAAATTCTTTTTTACTTTATACGCCACCAACGCATAGACAGGAGATAGCAGCACCAAAGCAGTTGAGGCGATCGCGACATCTAAAATTCGTTTCAGCATGCTTAAACTCCCATCTCGGACATCATGTGGGCATTCACTTGATGGACATCATATTTCTCTAAAGCGATTTCACGCGAACGTTGCCCCATCTGTACCATCAGTTGCGGGTCATCTATAAAAGTTTGCATGGCGTGCACCAATTCTTCAACTGACTTCACTGGCACCAAATACCCGTTCTGACCATGGATCACTGTTTCTCGGCAACCTGGGGCATCCGTAGTGATAATGGCGCGACCCATCGCCATCGCCTCAAGTACGGTGCGAGGTGTACCCTCACGATAAGATGGCAAGACATAGACCGAACTGGCTGCAATAGCAGGTCGTACATCACTGAGTTTACCCCAATAATTGACGACTTTCTCTGCCACCCAAGCATCTAGTTCAGCTTGCGCAATCGCAGCAGGATTTTCATCAATCCAACCCACCAAATGAAACTCGACTTCTGGATGCTTTGCTTTGATGATGCGAGCCGCTTCTGCATATTCTCGCACCCCCTTATCCCCCAATAAACGAGCAATCAGCAAGAAAGAAACCTTTGCTTGGCCATGTTCATTTTTAGGTAAATCCAGTACTGCAAAATCCTGCACATTCACCCCAGAACCATTCACCACCACCGTCGGTTTTTGAGGTGATAGGAGTTGCATACTTTGAAATAATTTTAAGTCGTCGGGATTTTGAAAAAAGACTTTGTGTGCATGCTTGAGCGCTTGCGCATACAGACCATGCACCATTTTTTGAAAAATACTGCGTTGACCCGATTCCGCATTTTGAAAGGCATACCCCAAACCCGTAATCAATGCAAAACGATGGGGCACTTTTGCCAGGCTTGCAGCCAATGTGCCATAAATCACCGGTTTGATAGTATAAGACAGCACATAATCAGGCTGAATTTGGCGAATCAGCTGATACATCGCTTTTAAGGTTTTGAGGTCTTGGATTGGGTTGGTTCCTGTACGTTGCATGGGCAGCGTATGTACCTGATAACCCAATTGCTGCAGTTTATTCAACTCATCAGGATAGTCGTGTAAATCAGGCGCTAAGACATGTATTTCTAAACCCTGAGCATGAATCGCCTCTAACAATTTACCGCGAAAGTTCAGTACAGACGGTAGATAACTACTGATCATCAAAAATTTCATCAACCTTGTCCCCATACCGTCATGTATTGCTGGCTTACGTGCTGAATACTAAAGTTCTGCTCTACCCGCGCCCGTGTTTGTTGCTTTAAACTGCGCTTATCAGCCTGTGACAATTTTACATAGTCTAAAATCGCCGCTTTCAACCCTGCTACATCGCGTGGCGCAACCACCCAACCTTTCTCTTCTACAATATATTTAGCATCCCCAACATCCGTCGTGATGCAGGGTAAACCTGATGCCATCGCTTCGACCAAAACATTGGGAAAACCTTCCGTAATCGAAGTCATCAAAAAAGCATCCAACGATTGATAAAAAGCTGGCATATCCGAAACCTGATCGAAGAGCTGTACTTTTTGTGGATCTAACTGATGCTCAGCAAAGGCTTGTTTGATTTCAGGGGTGGCTAAATTGGCACCACTTCCCGCAATTTTAAAAATAATCGGCTGATCTTTGAGAGCAGCAATCACTTGCAATAAATATGCATACCCTTTAGCTGTATGGTAGCGCCCTGCAAAACCAATTGTGATCGGTTCATGCAATTGCTCATTTACTAGAAACTGATCTAAGGCAACACCATTGGCAATCACCTGCTGATTTGCATTGTTAAAACCAAACGCTTGATGTTGCTCAAGGGATGAATGCGCACAATACACAATGCCTTTCGGCTGCTGAGAGAAAAGCTTGCTGAGGTTTAATGCCACTTTGGTACTCAGCGACTCTTCTTTAGGTGATGCCAGTGAATGATGAACCCCCCAAAAAACAGGTGGTTTTTGTTGCATGCCCAACAGACTTAGACTGGTCATCGCATTGGCATGGTACATCCAACCTTGTACCACATTCGGTTGAATCTGTTGCAGTAGTGTTCTGAGTTTAAGCATGACACTAAAACTGTTTATACCCTTCCAATTTAAACTGTAGTGTGAAGAGCACAGCTTCAAGGTTTCGGCATAAACATTGGATACATGCATTAATGAGATAATAATGTGTTCATACTCTGCCTGCGTTTGCGCAACCAAACGGGACAGCATCATTTCAGCGCCACCCACACCTGCGAAGTTGGTAATCACATGTACAACCACAGGTTTGTTCATACTGCCAACCCCATCATCTGAGCATAGCGTTGCAATACCGTATCTTTATGGAACTGCTGACAGTGCTGTTCAAATTCAGTCGCAGTATATTGCACACCGTCTGCACAAAGCGCTTGCTGCATAGCCTCTGCTAATGCAGGTGCATCATCGCAAGGCACCAATAAGCCGAATTTGGCATTATCCAAAATTTCCATCGGGCCACTTGGACAATCGGTACTCACCACTTTAATTTTTGAAGCTAGCGCCTGAATCAGCACACCTGGCAAACCTTCCCAATTTGAACTCAGCACAAACAGTTCAGCATATTTAAAATAAGCATAAGGATTGGCATCAAAACCGGGTAAATCCACAACATCGTGTAGACCCAAGTCAGCACGTAAATGTTCCAGTTCCTGACGCAACTCACCTTCACCCAAAATGATCAAACGGGTATTGGGCTGCTGTTGATGTAACCTAGCAAAAGCACGGATTAAATTAGCAAAGTTCTTTGCTTCCGTTAAACGTCCAACCGCCATGATGACTTTAAGATTAGGCTCAAAAAAACGATGCGTTACAGGTGCTTGAAGTTTAGTAAAATAACTGTCATCAATCACAGGGTTGTAAATGGTGACTAAATTAGGCTGTTGATAGCCATAGTATTTGCGAAAATCCTCTAACACCCCATTGGATACACAAACCACTCGGTCCGCCATCGGATAGCTATAGTTCACGAGGCTTTTCAAGACAAACTTGGCAAAACCTTGCAACTTCATATTTTTCGAAGGTGTCGACACTTCACGGAAGATTAATTTGGTTTTGACTCTTGCCAGTTTCTTGGCAAAGGCACAAATGATATTGCTATGGGTTTGGGTGGCAACGACTGCAAGGTACTGCCCTGTTTTTAATTGTTGTTTTAGTGGCATCAAAGCATTCACCACTCGCCCACAGTTCAAATCAAGCAGTTGGATTTTAGGGCTGACCTCAGGACGTAATTTTCCCTTTTCACCCTGTATATTACATACAGCCAAATCCACCTGAATACCTTGCTCAGCAAAGCTATTGGCCAGCTGGATGACGGTTCGCTCAGCCCCTCCACCACCCAGTGTTGGTAAAAAGAACATCACTTTATTCAACATCATAAAATCCACTTAAAGCTAAAGCTGAGATTGTTTTTGTGCTTGAAGCTCAATCGCACGCTGCACACGTTGAGTATAGTCCTGAATCCCTGCAAGCTCAGAGTCACTGGCACAAGTGGTTTTAATTTTGGCTTGAAAGTCATCAAAACTGCTCACCACTTTGGCAGGTACTCCAATTGCTACACTATTATCAGGAATATCTTTAGTCACCACTGAACCTGCGCCAATCACCACATTTGAACCAATCGTGACCCCCGGCATAATAATGCTATTGACCCCAATAAAAACATGAGAACCCACATGAATAGGGGCAAAACGTTGATAACGCTTGCCTTGCGCATCATAAACAAGGCAGGTACTACCATCATGCGTAATAAACTTAACGCCTGAGGTGACTGTAACGTGATTCCCTAGATGAATCAGAAAAGGTTCAGAGCCCCAGCTCTTGATATAAATTCGACAATGCTCACCGATAGTCACCCCTTTTTTACGCGCATAAGCAATACTGCCCTTGAACATAAAATAGGCTAAATCAAACACTGTGTTGAAAATTGACCGAATCAATGCCATGTATCAAAAAGACCCAAGATAAATAGATAAATGTGCAACAAAAGTACTGCAACGGGCTATTTTACTCTCAATTGTGCAACACGGATATGCTCTGTCCAACAGAGTTTTATTTTATTTTTTTTGCAGGTGTTCCCACGTAAACCCCCGCCTCGGGAATACTTTTACTCACCAATGAGCAGGCGCCCACGACCACATTATTGGCAATATTGACACCATCAAGCACGGTTACTCGAGCACCAAACCAAATATTTTCACCAATTTGAATCCCCTGTTTAGTAATTTGGTCTTTGACCAAAACCTCAGGATCATCAAACTTATGGTTACTGGCGATCATAATACTTTGCGTGCCAATCCGGGTATTATCCCCAATGCTTAGACCACCACAGCCATTGAGAAAAGATTTGGAGTTGATACTGACATTCTGTCCAATTTCAACCTTGCCACCAAAACACTTGATATAACAGCTTTCACCAATAAAACTGTGATCACCAATACAAAGCGTGGCGCCCTTTTCCACAATAATCGTGACATCATCGCCAATATAGACATTTTCCCCGATACTCACGACACCGCTAATATCGAGCTTAGTCCGCTTCCCAAAATATTTGAACCGACTTGAAAACGCCATGTTATACAGCGCTTTACGGCACTGTGCAGAGAACCAGTTGAGCAACTTCAAAGTTTTAAAAAACATCACAATTTTGCTCTCCACACCACATATAAAATGGAAAAATTATAAAAAATGAGTGCTACAGGAACAGCCAAAAGCATATAAATTTTATCATTCATCATGACATAGAGCCCAGCAAACAAAATGAACTTTAAAATCAATTCCACAATTTGCAGTCTAAACAAAACTTGGCTGTTTCGTTTCGCAATCAGATAAGCTGAACTGGGCGGATTACAAAAGACCGCCCAATAGCCCAATGCCAAAATTTGGAAATAGGTTGAAATACCGACCCACTCATGGCCAAAAGCCCACAAATAAACACTTTCAGGTAATACAAAAAATACTGCAAAAAATGGCAGCGAAATCAGGCTTAAAATCACACTGCTATGCAAAGCCTGACGATTGGTGTGTGCATGTTTAAATTTGCGAATAAAAAATTGGCGAAGGGTTTGCGACATTAGGTTAATTGGGACACGGAGCGTACGTTCAACAATGGCGTAAAAACCCATTGCCTGCACCCCGACAAAATGTGAAACCACATAGTATGGCAAGTTATGTGAAAAACTATTTAAAAGTGCATGTGGTGTATTGCTATAGATAAAATCTTTATAATGCTTAAATGCCTGCCAACTCACGCTATAGAGTTGATTTTTTAGAATATAAAGCACCACAATCATAAGCATGATCACTGAACTGACCGCATAACTACTCACCAGGCCAATGCTCATCCATAAAGGTAAACTTAACTGCACCACCACCACAATCAGGCTTCTAAAAATATTCAGCCCTGCACAAAAATATTCGGCATGTACTGAAAACTTATAGTTATAAAGGCTTTGAATCAAAGTATTGGCAAGTATTCCACTACAAATTGCCCCAACCATTGCTCCATCAAAAAAGCAACTCAAAACACCTGCCGAAAGCAAGGAAATAATGGTGGCAAAAATCGCACCTTCGAAAATCAGACTTTTTTGATGCTGTTGTTCGGCCACCAATTGCGCTTGGTCCAAACGCAAATTCGCTACCGTCGATAAGACACTAACGATGGCTAAAGCAATACCATATTCACCAAAGTCTTGAACCGAATATAAACGCGTTAAAAAAGGCAGGGCGATAAATGTCATTATCGCACCCACTAATAAACTGCTGGTGATTAAACCAATCGACTGGTATTTGGCGAACAGGCGCGCAATCATGTCAACCCGTTCAGGTCAAATTGTTGACATACCAACGCATTGCCAACTGAATGCCTTCAGCAATCGGGTATCCAGGCGCATATCCTAAAGCCTGTTGAATTTTGGCAATACTGGCTTGTGAATGGCGCACATCCCCTGCACGAAATTCACGATACACTGCAGACTTTTCATAGCGAATTGAGTTTTCAAACAATGCAACTTGAATTGCAGCATATAGATCATTCAAGGTGGTACGATCACCCACAGCTACATTATAAACTTGGTTTTTGGCCTCGTCAGGGGCTGTGGCTGCCAAAATATTGGCTTGTACCGTATTATCAATAAAACAGAAATCGCGACTGGTTTCTCCATCACCGTTGATGAAAACATCATCCCCTGCAATCATCGACGCAGTCCACTTGGGAATCACGGCTGCATAGGCACCATTTGGATCCTGACGTTGTCCAAAAACATTAAAATAGCGCAAACCAATGGCTTTAAAACCATAGCTACGGGCAAACACATCTGCATATAGCTCATTCACATATTTAGTTACGGCATAGGGTGAAAGTGGATTTCCAATATTTTCTTCAACTTTAGGTAATCCTGGATGATCACCATAGGTTGAACTGCTTGCCGCATAACTAAAACTTGAAACATGCGCATCACGTGCTGCGGTCAGCATATTCAAAAAGCCACTGATATTGGTGTCATTGGTCGTGATCGGATCAACAATCGAACGTGGTACAGAACCCAAAGCAGCTTGATGCAAAACATAGTCCACACCAGTACAAGCTGTTTGACAGTCTGCAAACTGACGAATATCACCCTCAATGAAATTGAAATTTGACCACTGTGCCTCTGAGACACATCCTTTCACTTCATCAAGATTATGTTGATAGCCTGTCGCAAAATTATCTAACCCGACCACGATCTGATCCAGCTTTAATAATGTTTCAAGCAAATTTGAACCAATAAATCCAGCAACGCCCGTGATTAGCCATGTCTTCGGTGCTTGTTGTAACTGCTCGCAGACCGTTTGATATTGGTTCATCGTAAATTTTCCAAAAACATTCAATAAATTATAGACGTAAATCAGACTCTGATTGATCTAATACATATTTTAAATCATACAAGACATGGCTTTCTTTACCTAAAGCACGAATTGCATCAGCGCCCATCACCTTAAATTGCTGGTGGGCAACCGCAAGAATCACCGCATCATACGTTTGCTGATTTAAAGACTGTACTGGGCTAATCGCATATTCACTTTCAGCCTCAATTGGGCTCACCCACGGGTCATATACATCAACATCAATATGATATTCTTCAAGTTCTTTCACAATGTCGATGATACGGGTATTACGAATATCAGGACAGTTTTCCTTAAAACTGAGCCCCAAGACTAAAACTTTTGCGCCTTCAACCTGAATCTTCTTTTTCACCATACTTTTAACAAGTTGGGTGACGACATAAGCACCCATGCCATCGTTCAGACGACGACCTGCCAAGATAATTTCAGGATGATAACCCATCGACTGTGCTTTATGAGTTAAGTAATACGGGTCAACCCCGATACAGTGCCCACCCACTAAACCTGGACGGAATGGTAAAAAGTTCCATTTCGTTCCTGCGGCTGTGAGTACATCTTCTGTATCAATGCCCATTTTATTGAAGATCAAAGCAAGTTCATTAATTAAAGCAATATTCACATCACGTTGCGTGTTTTCAATCACTTTTGCTGCTTCTGCGACTTTGATACTTGGCGCTTTGTGCGTGCCCGCTTCAATAATAAGATTATATACTTCATCGACAAAATCAGCGACTGCAGGTGTAGAACCTGAGGTGATTTTTAGAATATTCGTAACCCGATGGAGCTTATCCCCTGGATTAATCCGCTCGGGACTATAGCCCGCAAAAAAATCTTGATTGAATGTTAAACCTGATACTTTTTCTAAGACAGGAATACAGGCTTCTTCTGTTGCACCAGGGTAAACGGTCGATTCATAGACAACGATATCACCCGCAGATAATACCTGACCAATACTTTGTGATGCTTTGATTAATGGGGTGAGATCGGGTTGTTTAAATTCATCAATTGGTGTTGGAACGGTCACAATATAAAAGTTACAACTTTTTAGATCTTCTAAATCTGCGCTATAACTCAACTGAGTTGCTTGCATTAACTCATCTGGAGACACTTCTAAGGTATGGTCTTGACCAGACTTTAACTCATCAATTCGCTTCTGATGAATATCGAAACCCAGCACAGAAACTTTTTTACCAAACTCTACAGCCAGAGGTAAACCAACATAACCTAATCCGATGATGGCAATTTTTAGATCAGCGAGTTGTAGCATGGTACAGCCTTGTGCAATTTGAATAGGATAGGAGCAGAGATTTCAACGTTGCACAATATAGCAGAAATTTGATTTCTTTTAATGACTAAATTATGTTACTTAGTCCTCAAAAAATTATTCGATTAATTATAGAAACAGTACGTTTCACCAACATCTTAGGCTATGTTAAAGATATTAATTGGTATAAAATCTAACTGTTTTATATAAATTCTTCGGGTTGTCATAGCCCTGATCCATTATTCAAATTATTTATAAATAGGGTTTATTTTCGAGTGAGTTACTACCGCTATAGCATATTGTTAGCACTCAGTTTAAGCATAACTGGTTGTGCCGTAACATCAGGACTTCAAACTTATGATCTTCCTGAACAAGGCTCCTATAAAACAAATCAAGGTGCTGAACTTAATGTTGTACAGTTAACACAAGAGAATATCTCTAATATAGCGCAAGCACCTGTCAACAATTTTTCAGATATTCGAACTTTGTTTAATAAAAAACAAGGTATTTATCGCTTGAACTATGGTGATGTCCTATCTATCCAACTTTGGGCATATCCAGAAATTACTCCGCCTATTCAAGATGCGACCAGTGTGCGAACTGTAGGCTACCCGATTGATCCAAACGGGAATGTCCAACTTCCTTTAATTGGTTCTGTCAAAATTGCTGGAAAAACGCTTGCTGAAGCACATACATTCTTGCGTAGCCAATTTAGCAAGTATCTCAAGAATCCTGACGTGATTGTCCGCGTTCTGTCTTTTGAAGCAAAACGCTACTATGTCAACGGGCAAGTGCTTAAAAGTGGACAATACACCATCAATGATCTTCCAATCAGTCTCTATACTGCCCTAGGTCAAGCGGGCGGGATCGACACCAAGACTGGAGATACGACCAATATTCAACTCATCCGAAATGGTCAAACATATAATCTCAATACCATTCAGTTAGAAAAACAAGGCTTATCACTCCATAACCTACTGATCCAACCTGACGACACCATTTTCGTTAACACCAAACAAGACCAAAAACTATATGTCATGGGTGAGTCAAGTAAAAGCCAAGCGATTAGCTTAAGAGATCAAGGCATGTCTTTAAGTGATGTATTGGGTGAAAGTGAAGGTATTAATCCATATTCTGCAAGTGCAGCACGAATTTATGTAATGCGCACAGACTTAAAGTCCAAACAATCAACCATTTATCATTTAAACTTGAGTAGTCTGGGTAATTTGGCCTTAGCCAATCAATTCGACATGAAAAAGAACGATATTGTCTATATTGATGCAACAGGTTTAACTCGTTGGCAGCGTGTGATGAATCAAATTGTTCCGTTCTCAAGTGCTTTATATAGTTTTGATCAACTTGGAAAATAAGTCATGGGGATACAAAATATTTTAGTGGTTTGTGTTGGAAACATTTGTAGAAGTCCAATGGCGGAATATTTCCTCAAACAGGAAAATCCACAGCTCAATATTGACTCTGCAGGTCTATCCGCCATGGTGGGGCATGGTGCCGATGACAAGGCTATTCATTGTATGGATCAATTTAAGATTGATATGCGTCAGCATGTCGCAAAACAGATCAATGCCAGTCTCATTAAAGCTGCCGATTTGATTTTGGTGATGAGTAACAACCAAGCTCAACATATAGAAAAACAGTGGCCTTTTGCTAAAGGTAAAGTCTTTCGCCTAGGTCATTGGCAAAAACAAAATGTTGCTGACCCCTACCAGCATGATCAAGCTTTTTTTGATATAACCTGTAGCAATATTCAAAGCTTTGTTGCTGATTGGAAATCACATTTTTAAATTATTACGATATTAAATTATGAATCAAAACTCTAGCACTAGCGAAGATACAATCGACTTAAAAGAGTTATTTTTTTCTCTGATTGCTCAGTGGAAACTCATTGCTCTTTGTATTATTTTCAGTTTAATTTGTGCATTACTTTATTTAAGAGTCACTCAACCAGTCTATTCCACGGACGCTCTCGTTCTTGTTGAAGATGGTAAGAGCGCAGCCTCTGCTGCTCTTTTAGGTGAGCTCAGTCAACTCTCAGGAGCGATGGGGCAAAAGTCACCAGCCGATGCTGAAATTGAAGTCCTAAAATCTCGCATGGTTTTGGGACAAGTGATTCAAGATTTAAATCTTGATCTCCACATCACTGACTCAGAAAGTTCAGTATTTAATCGTCTAATTTCAAAGAACAAGTCAACAGTAGAATACACTCCGACTGAAGTAATTTATCAAAATCCATCTTCTTTAGTCCAAATTAAACAATTCAAAGTTCCTGATTTTTATCAAGATAAAGCACTTCAATTAAAGTTCAATGAACAAGGTACATTTCAACTTTTATATGAAGATGAAGTTGTTCTTGAAGGCAAAACCAATGCCAAGAATCAAGTACCTAGTCCGTATGGCTTATGGGAAGTCTATATAATTAAAAAAGATAAGCTTGCTTACGAACTTGGACTCACAAAATACTCTTTACCTTCAGCCATGAAAAACCTCATGCAAAATTATGGTGTGGCCGAACGTGGAAAAATGACAGGTGTAATCGGTTTAAACTACCAAGGTACTGATAAAGAACACATTACCAAAGTTCTGAATCATATTCTGAGTGTCTATCACAAACAAAACATTGAAAGAAAGTCCTTAGAATCAACGCAAACACTTGCCTTCTTAGATAAACAATTACCTTTACTTAAGCAACAACTCGAAGATTCTGAGATTAAGTTCAATAGATTCCGTGAAAAATACAACACCATTGATGTGACCCAAGAATCTGAACTGTTATTAAAGCAAAATATTGAGCTTGAACGCTTAATGATTGAGCTCAAGCAAAAACAAGCTGAACTTTCTGCAAAATATACCAATGATCACCCTTTAATGGCAGAAATTAATGCTCAGTTGAAAGAGTTGACTGGTAAAAAAGAACAGTTAAATCAAGCTTTGAAACAACTTCCAGAAACCCAGCGCTTATATTTACAGCTTTATCGCGATGTTAAAGTAAATTCAGAACAATACACTGCTCTGCTAAACAACTATCAACAGTTGAAAATTGCAAATGCCGGTGAGATTGGTAATGTACGTATTGTCGATACAGCCGTTAAGCCTTTTGAAAAAGTTAAGCCAAAGACACTTATCGTTCTAATTTTATCGCTCTTTGTCGGTGGTTTCCTTGGTACGCTGTTAGCATTATTACGCAATATGATGCGCTCAGGCATTAAAGACTCCGCTCAAATTGAAAATGAGCTGGATCTACCTGTGTATGCAACAGTCCCTCGTTCACCCGTGCAAGAAAGTCGCATCAATATTTTGAAGAAGAAAAAGAATATTCCTATTTTGGCTGTTAAAAACAGTGATGATATTGCGATTGAAAGCTTACGTAGTATGCGTACCGCCATTCATTTTGCTTTAAGTTCTGCAAAAAATAACCTGATTATGATTTCAGGCCCAGCACCAGAAGTCGGGAAATCTTTTATTTCGACCAACTTAGCCACAATTTTGGCGCAAAGCGATAAACGTGTTTTGATTGTAGATGCTGACTTACGTCGTGGATATTTACATAAATACTTTAACTACGACACTCAACCAGGTCTCACTGAATTACTCAATGGCCAACACAGCTTAGAGACAGTGATTCGAAATACTGAAGTACCTGGCTTAAGCGTCATCTCCAGAGGCAAAAGTCCAGCCAATCCATCTGAACTCTTAAGCTCGGCTCAGTTTAAGAACGTCTTGGAACAACTGTCTGAAAAGTTCGATCATGTGATCATCGACACACCACCAGTACTGGCTGTAACGGATGGGATTATTATTTCTCAATATACAGGCGTTAATTTAGTGATTGCGCGTTATGCGAAAACACAAATGAAAGAGCTTGAGTTAACCATCAATCGCTTTGAACAAGCAGGTGTTAAAGTCAATGGCTTCATTCTGAATGACATTCAACGTACAGCTGGTTCAGGTTATGGCTACAATTATGCTTATGCTTATAAAGCCAATAAAGAATCAGACTAAAGACAGCTATTAGCCGATAAAAAGCCAGAATGACAGTTCTGGCTTTTTATTTTGTATGACAAACGTTTATATATTCAAATCCTTATAGTTTTTTTAAGGACTTCGGCATATATTAATTTGGAAATGTACTCTAGGTACAAAACACGTGATTCATGAAGTCTGCTAAGATGCTGAAAACTTTTTGAATGTAATAGAATTAGGAAAAATTTCACATGAGTAAAGCCTTACCGATTGCTGTAGCTGTTCTTCTAGGCGGTGCTGCACTTGTTCCCGTTTATTATGCATCTCAACACCCTGCTTCGGCTGAAGCGCAAGTTTCAAAAAATGCATCTGCCGTAGAAAAAATTAGCTATGCACTAGGCTATGAAGTTGCTCATCAAACCCCACCAGAACTCGACATTAACAGTTTTGTCACTGGTGTTCGCGCAGGTCATGCACGTAGCCAACCCGCGTATACAGAAGAAGAATTAAAACAAGCCTATGAACAGTTCCAACAAGAAATGCAACAAAAACAGGCTAATGTTGCTCAACAAGCACAGACCACTAGCGATAATTTCTTAACTGAAAATGCAAAAAAACCTGGGGTGAAAACTACAGCTTCGGGCTTACAGTACAAAATCACCCAAGAAGGTACAGGTAAGCAACCAAATGCAAACTCGGTAGTGACGGTACACTACAAGGGCCAGTTGGTCGATGGTAAAGTCTTTGACAGCTCAATTGAGCGTGGCGAGCCAATTGAGTTCCCATTGAATCAAGTCATTCCAGGTTGGACTGAAGGTTTACAACTGATGAAAGAAGGTGGCAAAGCGACCCTCTATATCCCGTCCAACTTAGGTTATGGTTCACAAGGGGTACCTGGTATGATCCCAGCCAACAGCACACTTATTTTTGATGTAGAACTGATCAAAGTAAAATAACAATGCCAACTCAAGGAGAGCTTTTGCTCTCCTGTTTTTATTGAGAACAATTTATGAAAATTCAAACAACATTACTCTGTGGCTTGTTCCTTTCAACTCCTCTTTTCGCGGCGCCTATCACCAATAAAAGTAGTGTTCATCAACAGGTCGGTTATAGCTTTGGTTATTTGATGGGTCGCAGTAATGCAGAGTCTATTCAAGATTTAGATATAGATGCTTTTGTCCAAGGGTTACGAGAAGCATCTAAAGGCCAAACTGCCTCATTAAGTGATGAAGATATGGCGCGTGTACTCACCCAATATAAGCGTCAAGCCGAAGCGAAACAATTATTAGAAGTCAAACAATTGGCAGACAAAAATGCCAAAATTGGTGCAGCATTTTTTGCTGAGAATGCAAAAAAACCTGAGGTGAAAACTACAGCTTCAGGCCTGCAATATATGGTTTTACAACAAGGTCAAGGCAAGTCACCCAAGGCCAACAGTCGAGTCAAAGTCCATTATGAAGGACGTTTGATTGATCAAACGGTTTTTGACAGTTCGATTGCCCGCCAACAGCCTGCAGAATTCCAAGTCAGCCAAGTCATTCAAGGTTGGACTGAAGGTTTGCAACTGATGAAAGAAGGAGCGAAATACCGTTTCTTTATTCCATCTAAACTGGGTTATGGTCAAATTGGTTCAGGTGATGTAATTGAACCGAACAGCACGCTGATTTTTGATGTGGAACTGATTGCAGTATTGCCAAACTAAGGCAGTTAGGCAAAATAATTCTATAGATAAAATAAAAAGCCTGACATGTGATCAGGCTTTTTATTGATTACGCTTTTTATGAATTACAATCTATTCTCAAATCAAGCCATGCTTTTTTAAGCTACGCGCTTCACTGGTCTTGCAGCATAAAATCAAGTAGTGCTTTTTGTTTTATGCTTCATGCTTTAAATGGCGTGGTCTAAAACCCGTAATGAATAAACCAACGGCATAAGCCACTGCACCGACCACACACAGCCCAACCACTTCAGCAACGCGAATCCACTGTGACATTTCGCCATTATACCAAGTCAGTCCGTACCACAATGCTGCAATCATCACGGCGTTAGAAATACCAAACTGAATAAACAGTTTTTTCCAGTGAGCACCAAAACGGAAAATATCACGCTTATGTAGGTAGAAATACAACATTCCTGCATTTACAAGTGCAGACCCAGAAGACGCTAAAGCCAGTGCCATATGCTCTGCATGCCAGTCAATCAATTTAAAGAAACCAATAAACACTACGTTTAAAATCGCATTCGCAGCAACGGCCATTAGCCCCACACGGACAGGAGTCTTGGTGTCTTGTTGTGCATAAAACCCAGGTGCAAAGACTTTAATCAACATGAATGAAATCACCCCGGCGCTCATACACTGCAACGCTAAAGCCGTCATTTGAGTATCTTCAAGGGTAAATTGTCCGCGTTGGAATAGGGCCTGAATAATAGGGGTCGATAACATAAACAGTGCAATACTGGCAGGCACGCCAACCAAAACAATCACCTTCGCAGCCCAATCCATCATGCCACGAAACTTCGACATATCTTGCTCTGCATGACGGGTCGACAATGCCGGTAAAATTACCGTACCAATCGCCACCCCAATCAACCCCAAAGGCAATTCAGTCATACGTTCTGCACTATATAACCAAGACACAGAACCATCTTGCATAAACGAAGCCCAAATGGTGTTTAGAAGTAAGTTAATTTGCGTAACAGAAACACCAAATAGTGCAGGCAACATCAATTTCATGATGCGATCTACACCCTCATGTTTAAAATCGACTTTCGGCGGAATCAGTAATTTTTTATGCCAAAGTTCAGGAATTTGGATCGCTAATTGCAATACACCCGCAGCAATCACTGCCCAACCGAGTGCCATAATCGGCTCCGCCATATACGGCGTCAACCACCATGCTCCTGCAATCATCGCAACATTCAGCAATACTGGTGAAAATGCGGGTGAAGCAAAGGAACCATAACTATTTAGAATACTGCTGGCAAAGGCTGTCAGCGACATAAACAATAAATAAGGAATAGTGAGGCGGAACATCGAAACTGCAAGATCAAACTTCTCAGGGTCAGCATGGAAGCCCGGTGCATAAATATACAATACGGCAGGCGCCGCAACCATAGCCAAGAAAGTCAGAGCTGTCATGATCGTCATCAAGCAACCAAAGACACGGCTAATCAGGATTTGAACTTCCGCATGGGTACGCCCAGTTTTATATTCGGTCAGTACTGGAATAAACGCCTGTGAGAATGCCCCTTCAGCAAACAGCCGACGGAAGAAGTTCGGTATACGAAAGGCCACCACAAAGGTATCGAAATCTTTACCTGCACCAAAGACATTCAGTAAAACAATGTCTCGTACCAAACCCAAGACCCGAGAAAGCATGGTCATTGCACTTACAATTACGGTTGACCGCCACAGCGCCATCGTATCCACCTAGTTTTTCATTTGCCGCTATTGTAATGAAACTTCAACGAATATTTGATTGTTTAATGTTGTTGTCTGCACTCAATTTATTGACTTTTTAACTGCTGCAAACGACTTCTATATTTGTACCAATCGAAAAATGGGCCAGGATCCGTTTTTCGACCTGGAGCAATATCGGAATGCCCCGCCAAATGCTGTTGAATTTGAGGATAGGTTTGCTGTAAGCAGGCAGTCACATGTACCAATGCTTCATATTGGGCATCTTCAAAAGGCATGTCATCACTGCCCTCAAGCTCAATGCCAATCGAATAATCATTGCACTCTTTTTTGCCCAAATAACTCGAACGCCCTGCATGCCATGCACGGTCATGAAAGTTAACAAATTGTAAGACTTCCCCGCCTCTTAAAATCAGTAAATGTGCTGAGACTTGCATGCCTTGAATAGTTTGAAAATATGGATGTACTGACCAATCCAATTGATTTTGAAAAAATTGTTCAATATAGCCACCACCAAACTGTGAGGGGGGCAAACTGATATTATGAATGACAATCAGTTGAATATCAGCATCTGCAGGACGTGCGTTAAAATTAGGCGATGGGATTTGTCTCGCTCCCTGCAATTGACCAGCTTGCACTTGAAACGATGGAATGCCTTGCATATTTTTATTCCTTAAACCCATTGCGCCCTTCGGGCAATATTTTTGCTTTGTTGTCCATGCTAAATCTTTCCCTATCATTTCACAAATCTATGGTGTTTCGTTTTAGAAATTTTTACGCCTTTTCAGGAAAAATGCTAATATATTGCGCAATTTTCATGGCTTCTATAAAGATACGGACAATCGGATGAGCATATCGCAGCAACTGCTTGAACAATCTATTCAACTGAATATTCAACAGGCATTACAAGAAGACATCGGTGATGGCGACATTACGGCACTTTTGACGCCTGAAGATGAGCAAGCAACTGCGACCATTATTAGCCGTGAAGACATGATTCTTGCAGGTCAACCTTGGGTCAATGCATTAATTGCAGCTTTTGATTCGAGTGTACAAATCACGTGGCTAAAAAACGATGGCGATCTAGTTCGTGCCAATGAAACCCTTTTTAAACTGGCGGGTTCAGCACGCAGCTTACTTACGGTTGAACGCCCTGCGCTCAACTTTGTACAAACCCTGTCTGCGGTAGCAACCAAAACGGCTGAATATGTCAAACAGTTAGACGGCTTAAATACAAAGTTGCTAGATACCCGTAAAACGCTACCGGGTCTGCGCATTGCACAAAAATATGCGGTCGTGATCGGCGGGGGGCAAAACCATCGTTTAGGCTTATTCGATGCTTTTTTAATTAAAGAAAATCATATCATGGCAGCTGGTGGCATTGCTCAGGCGATTGCCAAAGCGCATCAAATTGCCCCGGGCAAACCTGTCGAAGTCGAAGTCGAAACATGGGCTGAATTAGACCAAGCATTAGAAGCCCAAGCGGATATCGTGATGTTAGACAACTTTAGCCAGCAACAAATGATTGATGCGGTCAAGCATGTCGCAGGACGTTGTAAATTGGAAGCGTCAGGTAACATCACCATTGACAACTTACGTGAAGTGGCAACCACAGGCGTGGATTATATTTCGATGGGTGTGTTGACCAAAGATGTCAAAGCCGTCGATCTTTCCATGCGTTTTAATGCTTAATTTGAAAAGATTGCATTTAGTCAACATGCCATAAAAAAACGCACTAGATAGTGCGTTTTTTTTGCGTGAGAACTTACCAGCCCAGCGCTTGCTGTTGTTTTTTCACCAATTCTTGAATGCCCTTTTCCGCCATTTCTAACATGGCATTGCACTGTACACGGGTAAATGGTTTATCTTCCGCTGTACCTTGAATCTCAATAAACTCACCTGCTTGGGTCATCACCACGTTTAAATCTGTTTGGCAGTTTGAGTCTTCTTCATAACACAAGTCTAAAAGCACTTCGTCTTGGAAAATACCGACTGAAATGGCAGCAACCAAACCTTTGAGTGGATCCTGCTTAATTTTCTTTTTCTCAAGCAGCGTATTCATCGCATCAATAAGGGCCACCGCAGCACCAGTGATTGCAGCAGTCCGCGTACCACCATCTGCTTGAATCACATCACAGTCAATGGTAATCGTATTTTCACCGAGTTTCTTTAAATCCACCATGGCACGTAAACTACGACCAATCAAACGTTGAATTTCTTGAGTACGACCACTTTGCTTACCACGTGCCGCCTCACGGTCACTACGGGTATGGGTTGAACGTGGCAACATGCCATATTCTGCTGTTACCCAACCTTGACCTTTACCTTTTAAAAAACGCGGAACTGAGTTATCAATGCTCGCAGTACAAAGAACTTTGGTATGACCAAACTCAACCAATACCGAACCTTCTGCATAACGTGTATAGTTACGCGTAATAGTAACATCACGTAATTGATCTAATGCTCGTTGGTCGATACGCATAATACGTCCTTCATCTGACTAAGTTGATTGGCGCATAGTATAGCAGAAGCAAAGCCAAAGCATTTGCTCCACAAGCTCGCTTTTGTAATTGATCGCCAACCTCACTTTAGATCTTGATTCTTTGTTAAACTAAAAGACAAATGAGCTTGAGGCCACATCTATGTCGATTCGTGAAGAGCGCAAACAACAAAGTCGCCAAGCATTGCTCAATGCAGCCTTACAGCTCAGCACCTCTGGTCGTTCCTTTAGTCAGATCAGTCTCCGTGAAGTTACCCGTCAAGTCGGTTTAGTGCCAACCGCCTTTTATCGACACTTTAGTGATTTGGATGAACTAGGGCTTGAACTGGTCGACCAAGCTGCCTTACATATCAAAAATGTGCTGACCCAATTAGGTCAAAGCTATGTTTACCGCCCACATGCAACCATTGAGCACAGCCTCGATTTATTCTTTGATGCCGTTGAGCAACACCCCGAACAATGGATCTTTCTCATCGGCGAGCGTTGGGGAGGCTCAACATTGGTTCGTAAAGCCATCGAACGAGAGATCACGTTTTTAATCGACGACTTTGCCTATGCTCTCACCCGTATTGAAAGTATGCAGCATATCCGCGATTCAAAAGACCTTAACGTTTTAGCCAATATTCTAATGAACGCCTCTTTTAACTGGGCCATGCGCTGGATGGGTTTTAGCCGAGATGTACCATCAGTACAATTACAACAGCAACAACATGACTTTAAAATGCAAACAGTGGTACAGATTCAACTCATGTTTCGTGGTATTTCCAATTGGCATCGACCAACAATACAAACAGAACAAGCCAACCCGACACTGCATTAAACTCCAGCTAGAATGATGTTTTAATACATTACAAATTTTTTAACACTGTTTGCTCAAACTTAGACGCTTTTTCACTATCATAGAGCCAGTTTTTTCATCTGTACCTCTTATGCGTTTTTTTCTTTTTTTAGCTGCCAGTGTATGTATGGCCTTAGCATGGCTTTTGCCCATTCATTATCGACCATGGGTCACTTATACAGGTGAGCTGTTTGCCTTTTTGTCATTATTTACACTTTCCGCACTGTTTCTAAAAGAAAAAATTTTATTCCCCAAGATCACACTACCTCTATTGCTCTTAAGCCTTGTACCCTTTATACAGTACGGCTTTGGTGAGCTGTTCTTTTTCAGCAAAGCGTTGATGTGCGGCCTATACATTTTTGCCTTTTGGCTCAGTATTGTTTTAGGTTTTAACCTCAGTCAAAGACCGCTCGCGCGTGAACAATTGTTTGCTGGTTTAAGTACGGTTTTTTGGTTGGTTGGTGTGGTCACTGCTCTGATTGCCATCTGCCAATGGCTCAATATTGAACAGAAAATACCGGGGATGACCATATTAAAAGGTGATCGCCCGTATGCCAACTTCGCTCAGCCGAATAATATGGCAAGCTTCTTAATTCTGTCCTTACTGGGTACTCTTTACTTATTTGAGAAGAAAAAATTCAATACTCTTCTTCTCTGCACTAGTGCCGTACTGATGTTGTTTGCTGTCGCACTGAGTCAATCTCGCACATCATGGGTCGCGAGTATTTGTGTACTACTGTATTTACTCTATCAACAATACAGAGGCACACTACAACTCAAATGGTATAGTGCTCTTGCATGGTTTGTGCTCTTTGTTTCTTTAATTGTGTTAACTCCTCAGCTCAATCAGTTGTTGGCTCAACTTTCTAATGTTGATGTCACACAAACTCGCGATGTCGTTGCTCGAGCAACCAAGGGGGATATGTCACGTCTTGCCATTTGGCAGCAAATGCTACATGCAATCGCAGAACGCCCTTGGTTTGGCTATGGTTGGCATCAAACCAGTGTCGCTTACACATTGATTAGTGATCAGTTCCAAGGTCCAGTTTGGGTGAAAAGTGCGCACAACTTCATTCTCGACTTCATTTTATGGAATGGTCTACTGATTGCAGTTCCATTTTTTGCTTACATAAGCTATTGGGGTTATCAACTACAAAAGCATGCAACTTCATCCGAATCTGTGGTGGGTTTGCTCATGGTAGGGGCTGTACTCATTCATGCGATGCTCGAATTTCCTTTATTCTATGCCTATTTCTTGTTGCCGCTCGGCTTTATTCTCGGGATTATTCAAGCCCAGCAAAAAGTAAAAACATGGACCGTAGCAAGTTATGTTATGCCAGTGGTATTTACAGTCTGTGTGATCTTGGTCGGACTCATTATCCGTGATTATGAACTGATGGTGCCGAAGCTGAATCAAGCCTCTCGCTATGAAAAAACACCTGAAAAATTCACCAATCACGATCAAATTTTACTGCTGTCTGAGTTTAACCGTCGTATCGAATGGATTCAGTTAAATCCGTATAGTAAAGTCAGCCCTAAGCAAATTCGGGACTATGAGGAAATGGTGTTGAACTACCCGATTCCTTATGATTTAACCAAGTTTGCTAAACTCTTGGCTTTCAATGGCTATGAGGCTGAGGCTCGTCACCAACTTTGGCGCTTAAAAACTTTAAGAAAAATTGATCTGCGTTATGAGGATTTATTACAGCCTGCATCAAGTGTGCAATAAATTTTGTCACCCCATAAAAAAAGCCTGCATCAGCAGGCTTTTTTTATGGGCGAACTATACGCTCATTATTTTGCCGCACGTTCTTTTTCGATGAGATATTCTACAACTTGCACAACTTTCTCATTTTCGCCTTGAACAATGTACTTACCATTAACTGTGACCGCAGGGACACCACTCAGTTGATAACGTTTCGCTAAGTCTTGCGCTTGTGCAATTTTTGAAGTGATCGCAAAAGACTTATACGTACTGTTAAATTTCGCTTCAGGAATACCAAATTGAGTATAGAACTTAGCTAAAGCAGGTTGTTCTAAAATTGGTTGGTTTTGATCATGAATCGCATGGAATAACATAAGGTGTGTCTTCTTGCGCACACCTAAAGCTTCAGACACATAATAAGCTCGAGCACCCTGCTCCCAAAGTGGATTCATCGCTGCTGGTGTACGTACAAAACGTACATCTTTAGGTAATTTCTTTAACCAAGTCTGCATATGCGGTTCAAGTTTAAAGCAGTGTGGGCAGCCATACCAGAAGAACTCACGCACTTCAATTTTTCCAGGTACTTCGACCTGTACTGGTGTTGGTACCACAGTATAGTCTTGACCTGCTACAAAGTTTGCAGCCAAAGCACTACCAGAAATAGCGAAAACAGCGGTTGCTAGTCCACTCAAAAGGAGTTTTTTCATTGAACTTATTGTCCTCAAAATCATTATGATAAGTTTATGCAAATACTATAAATCAAATATGCCAAATTCGTTTTCATTCTGTGAACTTTTTTCAGGCTTTTATCGCTTTTTCCAGAATAAACGCTACACTAGGCCCTATTGAATTTTTTTAAATATTACAACCTGATTGAGGTGACGATGATGTCGCAACTGAATGTTGATCCACAAGAAATTGCCAAATTTGAAGCATTTGCTGCCATATGGTGGGATCAGCACTCGGAGTTCCGTCCTTTACATATGATCAATCCATTACGCTTAAACTGGATTGATGAGCATGCTGGTGGACTCAGTGGGAAAAAAGTCCTTGATGTCGGCTGTGGTGGCGGCATTTTGGCTGAAAGTATGGCACGTCGTGGTGCAGATGTTCTTGGTATTGATATGGGCGAAGCCCCACTGAATGTGGCGCGTTTACATGCAGAGCAAGAAGGTGTTAAGCATATCGAGTATCGCCAAGTTCCAGTTGAACAGCTCGCAGAAGAACACGCAGGACAATACGATGTCGTGACCTGCATGGAAATGCTGGAACACGTACCTAATCCAGCTTCAATCATTGAAGCCTGCCATAAACTGGTTAAACCAGGTGGTCATGTGTTCTTTTCAACCATCAACCGTAATCCCAAAGCCTATCTGTTTGCCATTATTGGTGCTGAATATGTACTGCGTATGTTAGCGAGAGGCACCCACGATTATCATAAATTCATTAAACCATCAGAGCTTGCACATGATATTCGCGGTGCTGGACTCAAACTAAAAGACATGACAGGTTTACATTACAATCCATTGACCAAACGCTATTGGTTAGCGCCGAATGTCGACGTCAACTATATGGTCTACACTGTCAAAGAAGGTGCTGCATGAAAGCCGTCTTATTCGACCTTGACGGCACACTGATCGACACGGCTGCCGACTTTATTCGCATTATTCAAAACATGTGCCGTGAAAAAGGTGTTGCTGTGGTCGATGCAAACCTGATCCGTAGCCAAGTCTCTGAAGGCGCACGGGCTATGGTGAAATTGGTTTATCCCGAACTGGAAGTCGAAGACCCAATTTTTCTGGCACATCGTCAGCGTTTTTTAGACACCTATGGGGCGGATATTGCGGTAGATACCGACCTGTTTACCGGCATGTATCCGCTACTTGAAAAACTTGAAAACCAAGAAATTCCATGGGGCATTGTCACCAATAAACCACGTTGGCTCAGTGAAGCATTATTAGACGCGCTGGATTTGACAAAACGCTGCGCTGTTTTGGTCTGCCCAGAGGATGTCAGCAAAACCAAGCCTGATCCTGAACCGATGTATTTGGCAGCCCAACAGATTGCAATTGCACCTGAAAACTGTATTTACGTCGGGGATCATCCACGTGATATAGATGCAGGTCGTAACGCGCAGATGTATACCATTTTAGCCGCTTATGGCTATTTACCATTCGCGCACAAAGATGACTTAACAGCTTGGCAAGCAGATTGTATAGTGAAGAATGTAGCTGAGTTAGATGAGGTCATTCAGTCCCTGGTCAACCAGACATCAAAAGCAAGCTCACTGACTTGATCACAATTAAAAAATCACAATAACGAGGAGGTAATGATGAAATATTCAGAATATCAACCTCGCCCCGATCTACTCAAAGATCGTATCATCTTAATTACAGGTGCGGGCGATGGTATTGGTCGTGCTGCTGCATTAAGTTATGCCCTACACGGCGCAACCGTGGTGCTGCATGGGCGTACCTTAAATAAGCTCGAAGTCATTTATGATGAAATTGAAGGCTTAGGTGCGCCGCAACCTGCAATTCTACCCTTGCAGCTATCAAGTGCCTCTCCTCGTGACTATGAATTATTGGTCGACACCCTAGAACGTCAGTTTGGGCGCTTAGATGGTATTTTGCATAATGCAGGTATTTTAGGTGAGCGTACTGAACTGGAAAATTATCCTGTCGATGTTTGGGATGACGTGATGGCGGTCAACTTACGTGCGCCATTCGTTATGACTCAAGAATTAATGCCCCTCCTGAAAAAATCTGAGCATGCCTCTGTGGTTTTTGCCAGCTCAGGTGTCGGGCGGGAAACGCGTGAACGTTGGGGCGCATATTCCGTGTCTAAGATCGCGATTGAAGCGGTCAGTCAACTGTTCGCCAAAGAAAATACCGCACCGAATATCCGATTTAACTGTATCAATCCGGGGGCGACCCGCACAGCGATGCGTGCCAAAGCCTATCCTGATGAAGATCCAAAAACATTGCCGACACCTGAAAATATCATGCCTGCCTATCTGTACCTGATGGGCGATGACAGTTTGCATATGAATGGTCAAAGTATTGATGCACAAGACTAAAATCGTTCATTTAAAAGGAAGCTTCGGCTTCCTTTTTTATGCATCAAACTTTGGCTTTGTGTTCATATAGAATGTTTTAGACTTTGGCAGCGCTTGTCTTTTCCCAATTTTTGCGGATACTGATGTCCAATTCTATTTGCTAAGAGCATACCATGACGGACTTGAGCAACATCACCGTACAACCCACTGAAGATGGGATGGTGAGTCTATTGATTGACCAACAACCGATTTCAGAAAAATATGGAATGAAGTTTGAAGCCAGTATTGTCAAAGAACTGCAAGCACTGGAAAATGGTGCGACTCTGAAACTCTTTGATCAGTTTGTTTTTGCCCATACCGACTTAAACTTTGAACATAGCTACCACTATGTCACCGTGATTGCAAAAAACGACGACCAATATCAAACGAAGAAAAATTTTGTTTATAGGATTAAAATTGAAGGTCAGCCCGACATTGAGCATGCCATTCGTAAAAATGGTGAAGCAATGACCGCAGCCGATGTACATGAATTTATCCAAGCCCATGTACAGAAGTCGTTGAGTGATTATACCGACCTCAACTACGCTTATTAGGCCGAACCAGCCAAGTTGCATTTTTAACTTGGCTCTTCCTCTACTTTAAATCGTATTTTTAAATTATTTTAATGAAAATATTCGGTTTTACAGATGAACATTTCATGCTTATCATTCTGATTCATCAAGAACTTAAAATCAGGGCTCAGCATGACTGATGTACAACGTAAACATGACACCATTCGTCATATCCACAATTTACAACTGCCTGAAAGCTTAATTTCGGCTTTGGAGGATGCTGTTCAAGCCGAATCCGTTGTAAACGCGATTTTTTCATTGCAAAATCTGACCAAGCAATGGTATTAAATAATCGCCTTTGCTTTCTTCAGCAAGGCCAAGCGATGCAATACCACAATGCAGAAAAACAGAAATATTTGACCGATTGCTTTCGACTTTGAATCAATTGGTGATTTAATTAACGGTCAAAATTAGGCATAATCTTCTTAATATCTCTGCATTTGTTAATAAATGCCCAATTTATCTTCACAGTTTCTCTGCATTTTTTTCGTACATTATAGGAAAGAGTGAAATTACCCTAATGAGGATTCAACATGAAAAAGATTTTGACAGTATT
Source organism: Acinetobacter sp. SW-226 (assembly GCF_055632855.1). Taxonomy (NCBI): domain Bacteria; kingdom Pseudomonadati; phylum Pseudomonadota; class Gammaproteobacteria; order Moraxellales; family Moraxellaceae; genus Acinetobacter; species Acinetobacter sp. SW-226. The sequence goes on from NZ_CM145752.1 coordinate 3,717,501, forward strand.
GGCAATCTCTTTCAGTGCTTTGATGGCAAGTAGTCTCAGTACTGCTGCCCCTCAGTTTGACAACGACCATCCACGCTTTGGTAATGAATCACGTGGTCGAGACTTTCGTGGTTCAGATGACGATGATCAACAAGACCGTCGACGTATGCGTGAAGAACGGGGTGTCAAACGTTTGCAACAGCATAAATGGCAACAAGGTTATGTGATGCCACAGCATTACCGTGGTAATGGCTATAAGGTCGAATACAAAGAGCATAATCTCCCTAAACCAAACCGTAACCAACAATGGTACAAAATTAATAATGACTACATCTTAGTCGATGCAGATAGCAACAATATTTTGCGTATCATGGGACTTTAATTTCCTCGTTGATCTTGCACCGCAAATCCACTATTTAAACCTGAATCATCATACTTTTATTCGCTTTCACACAATTTTAGACTGGGGTCTAGAGATGATAGTGAAGCGGAGTATAAAAGATGTTTTTCAGGTTTTTTTATGTCTAAAACCCTGTAATGGACAATATTTCAAAGAAATAACAATCTCCTCAGTCTCTTCATACATTTCACAATTCACCTAAATAGCCCTCACGCTTTCTCTAGAGTTGTTCGCTAATTTTGAATCATCGAAACAAGATAAATACTGGATGAAAGCAATGAAAAAAATTCTGACTGTAATCACCCTCTCTTTAGGTGCACTCATAACAACATCTGCCATGGCAGCACCTCAGAATTATAATCGCTCTCATGATCATGACTCGCGTTGGGATCAACGTAATGATCACCGCTCTAATACAAACGACCGCTATAAAAACAGCCGTGTCAACCCGAGCCGAGACTGGCGCTCAGGTCAATATCTTCCCCGAAGTTATGATTCATCACGTTATCATGTCAGTAACCGCGAAGCGCGTCGCCTACCCAACACAGGGCGTTACCAACAGTGGTACAAGATCAATGGCGACTATGTCCTCGTCAATGAGCGTAATAACCGTATTCTCCGCATTATTAACTAATCAGCCATTCATTTCGGCAAGCCAATCAAACACCTGATCTTTGCATCAGGTGTTTTTTAATTTAAGACTTCCTCTTCTGCATTTTTTGATTAAAATCATGCTAAGCAGTTCATTTTGAGACAGGCATGCACGCAAATTCCATCGAAACACATCACAGTACAACTTTGCAGTATGTGCATTGGTTTCGACATTCTGCGCCTTATATCAATGCTCACCGCAATAAAACCTTTGTAATCATGTTTGATGGTGAAGCCGTTCAGCATGATAACTTTCAACATATTATTCACGATATTGCCTTACTGCATTCACTCGGGATTCGTCTGATCTTGGTGCATGGCGCACGTCCGCAAATTAACCACAATCTAAAACAAAGCCAGCTACAGACACCATTTCATCAACATCGCCGCGTGACCACGCGAGAATCCCTAAGTTGCGTGATGAACGCGGTAGGCTCAATTCGTTTGCAAATTGAAGCCTTACTGTCGATGGGGTTGGCCAACTCACCGATGTATGGTGCACGCATTGATGTGGTTTCAGGGAATTTTGTTACAGCCAAGCCCTATGGCATTCGCGATGGGGTCGATTTTCAGTTAACAGGTGAAGTCCGTACGGTCGATACCGATGCCATTCAACGCCATTTGGATAACCACAATATTGTGCTACTCGGGCCAACTGGCTACTCCACCACAGGCGAAGTATTCAACCTGCTAGCAGAAGAAGTGGCAACCCGTACGGCGATTCATCTTAAAGCAGACAAGTTAATTTTCTTGGGCAAGCAACATGGTCTGCTCAATGAACATAGTCAGTTGCAACGCGAAATTTCTCCACACAAACTCGATGCACAAATTGAGAAATATCAAGACTCTAATCCAGACATTGCCTTACATTTACGTGGTGCCAAAAAGGCCTCGACGCATGGCGTACATCGGGTCCATCTCATTTCCTATGCTTATGATGGTGCCTTGGTTGAAGAGCTCTTCACGCGGGATGGCTCAGGCACCATGATTACCGATGCCCATTATGAAGAAGTCCGTATGGCCAACATTCAGGATGTCGGCGGGCTGATTAACCTATTACGTCCGCTTGAAGAAGAAGGTATCTTGGTGTATCGCTCACGTGAACGTCTCGAAAACGAAATTGGTCAATTTGCCGTGATTGAACGTGATGGCATGATCTTGGCCTGTGCTGCCCTCTACCCACTACCAGCGGCGGAAGGTGAAATACACAGTGCTGAAATTGCGTGTGTTGCAGTCGATCCGAGTTATCGCAAATCTAATCGCGGCAGCCAAATTTTGCATTATCTCGAAGGTAAAGCCCGCAGTATGGGGATTCAGCAGTTGTTTGTACTGACCACACGTACTGCACATTGGTTCTTAGAACATGGCTTTGAAACCGCCAATGTCGATGAACTTCCCAATGCCCGCCAAGCCTTATACAACTATCAGCGCAACTCACTGGTCTTTAAAAAGCCACTTTAAGTGGCTTTTGCAGGATTATGGATATCTTTATTTCTCATATCTTTATCGAGAAAATACCACCCCAATCGCTCAAGTCCATATAGCGTGAAAGACTAAGCTTATTCAAAAAATAAAAATGCATTTTAAATAATAAATATCAATAAGTTAATCTTAATAAATTTTATATTTTATGTTTTTTATATTGCTCATTTTCACATAAGTTTTGCACTTTTGTTTTTATCTTTTTTTTTCATGTCTAAAGCCTGATTTCTTATTTTTTCTGAAAAGAAAAGCCCTTTAGCGTATGTGTTCACCAACTCACCACTTTATTTATTTGGAGTTAAGAAACACATGAGCACCTCTCAAGCAAAGTTCTGGATCAAAACAAGCGTTCTTGCTGCAACAGTCGCGGGTGCCATGATGTTATCTGGATGTGGAAAAAAAGAGACTGAAACCGTCACACTGAATATTGGCTTTCAAAAATATGGCATTTTGCCAATCGTCAAAGAGCGAGGCACTTTAGAAACGGCGCTTAAAGCACAAAATGTCCAAGTCAAATGGGTTGAGTTTCCCGCAGGTCCACAGCTCCTCGAAGGTTTAAATGTCGGCAGTGTGGTCTTTGGTGAAGCAGGTGAAGCCCCTCCAATTTTCGCTCAAGCCGCGAACGCTAACTTGGTTTATATTGCCAACCAACCAGCAGCACCCAAAGCAGAAGCACTGATCGTACAAAAAGATTCGAAAATTCAAAGCATTCAAGACCTAAAAGGTAAACGAATTGCACTCAACAAAGGTTCAAATGTGCATTACCTGCTACTTAAAGTATTAGAAGCGAATAACCTCAAACTTTCTGATATTGAAGCAGTGTATCTACCCCCATCAGATGCACGTGCTGCGTTTGAACGAGGTGCAGTCGATGCATGGGTCATTTGGGATCCCTTCTTTGCGGCCGCTGAACATCAAATTTCGGCGCGTGTGATTGCTACTGGAGAAAACTTGGTGAGTAATCATCAGTTCTATTTGGCCGATCGTAAGTTTGCGGAAGCTCACCCCGAAGTCTTAAAAACAGTCGTGAAAGAATTAAATACCACAACACAGTGGGTTAAACAAAATCAACAACAAGCTGCCCAATTGCTAGAAAAACCAACGGGCTTGTCTTTAGACATTTTACAAAGCTCGATTGGTCGTATGGGCTTTGGCGTTCAGCCCATTTCAGCCGAAGTCGCAAAAAAACAGCAGTACGTTGCCGATGCTTTCTATCAACAAAAACTCATTCCAAACAAGCTGAATATTGACGCTGCCATTATTAAATAAAAATATAGAGATCATTATGAAAACACTGAAAACAGTTTCTAGTATTGGCATCGTCAGCTTGAGTCTTGGACTCGGGGCATGCCAAAAGCAAGACACAGCAGCACCGAACACGCCAGAAAAACAGGCAGCAGCTCCAGTTAAAACACTGTCAATTGGCTACCAAAAGTCGTCTTTGAACCTATTGGTCGCGCGTGAGCAAAAATTATTTGAGCAGCAATTTCCTCAAGCCAAAATTGAATGGAAAGAATTTCCTGCTGGTCCACAAATGTTAGAAGCATTATCCGTTGGTGCTGTCGATTTTGGTGCTGTGGGCAATACCCCACCGATCTTTGCCCAAGCTGCTGACAAAGCACTCAGTTATGTCGGCTACGAACAAGTACCCGCTAACTCTCAAGCCCTGTTAATTCCTAAAAATAGTAGCATTGGTTCAATCCAAGCCTTAAAAGGCAAACGCATTGCCGTTCAGCGTGGTTCAAGCGCGCATGAGTTGTTGGCGAAAATCTTACAAAAAGCAGGACTCAGTTGGCAGGACATTCAACCGATTTGGCTGCCCCCTGCGGATGCACGTGCCGCGTTTGATAAACAATCCATTGATGCATGGGCCATTTGGGAACCCTACCTCAGTGCAGCAGAACAAGATGCTCATGCCAAAGTTTTGATTGATGGCACAGCATTTCCACAAACCTATTCTTTTTATATTGGCAATCCAAAATTTATTCAGGCCTATCCTGAAGCGACTGCCCAATTCATCCACGGCTTGAATCAGGCCGATCAATGGGTGCTGAAAAACCAAGTACAAGCACTTTCGGTCTATACCCAAAGTACGGGTTTACAGCCCTCTATTGCTCAACGGGTCATCGACAAACGTCTAAAACCGTCTCCGATTCAAACCCTGACGCCTGAAGTGGTACAAGCCCAACAACAGATTGCCGATTTGTTTCAACAAGTCCAGCTCATTCCGAAACACATTCAAGTTCAAAGTACCGTTTGGGTTGCACCGAGCAAACCTTAAACGACTCTATCTAAGGATTTTTAAAAATGAAAATTTTCTGGTTTATCCCAACTCACGGTGACAGTCGCTACTTAGGTACCAGCAAAGGTGCTCGTCAAGTGGACCATGCTTATATGAAACAGATTGCGGTTGCCGTGGATAATTTAGGTTATGAAGGTGTACTGATTCCAACGGGTCGTTCATGTGAAGATCCATGGTTGACCGCAGCCAGTCTGATTGATGCCACGAAAAAATTAAAATTCTTGGTTGCATTACGTCCAGGCGTGACCACGCCGGCACTGGCTGCACGGATGGCAGCCACCTTTGACCGTCTCTCCAATGGTCGAGTTTTATTGAACTTGGTGACAGGTGGCGATGAAAAAGAACTGCAAGGCGATGGTGTCTATGAAGACCACTCGACTCGCTATAAAACCGCCAATGAATACGTCAAGATTTGGCGTGAGATTTTAACCCGCTCCCATACAGGTGAAAGCTTTACCTTTCACGGCGAACGTCTAAACGTAGATGATGCCAAACTGCTGTATCCACCTGTACAACAACCCTACCCTCCACTTTGGTTTGGCGGTTCATCGGATGATGCCATCGAGTTGGCGACGGATCAGGTTGACACGTATCTGACATGGGGAGAACCTCCTGCGGCAGTCAAAGCAAAAATTGACACTGTACGTGCCAAAGCCGAGGCCAAAGGCCGTACGCTCAACTATGGTATCCGTCTGCATGTGATTGTACGTGAAACCAATGAACAAGCATGGCAAGCGGCAGAAGAGCTCATTCAATATGTCGATGATGCCACCATTGCTGCAGCACAGGCAAAATTTAAGAGCATGGACTCGGTCGGCCAACGTCGCATGGCCGAACTACACAATGGTGACCGCAGTAAACTTGAAGTATCTCCCAACCTTTGGGCTGGTGTAGGACTGGTTCGTGGGGGTGCAGGTACGGCATTGGTCGGTGACCCTGAAACAGTTGCAGCGCGTATTCAAGAATATGCTGACTTGGGCATCAGTACCTTTATTTTCTCAGGCTATCCACATCTTGAAGAGTCGATTCGTTTTGCCGAGTTAGTGTTCCCACTCCTGCCGCTTGAAACTCAAACAAAGTTAGCACAACCAAATTTAACAGGTCCCTTTGGTGAGATTGTGGCAAACAACTACACACCCGATGAAAACAAAAAAACAAAAGCGATTCAGGAGCCTGCCTAATGTCCAAAATCGTTTCAGTGCAAACCCTCCAGCAGGAAAAGGTTTCACGTGGAACCCAGTTGGGGCAGCTATTGCTGCCTTGGCTCTTTCCTATCGGCTTAATTGTGCTTTGGCAAATTGCTTCCAGCACAGGACTCTTAGAAAGTCGCATTTTACCTGCACCTACCGCAGTGGTTAGCGCTTTCTGGCACCTGCTACTGAGTGGTGAACTATGGAAGCATGTTCAAGTCAGTGCAGGCCGCGCCTTACTCGGCTTATTGGTGGGTGGCGGTTTAGGGCTATTTCTGGGTTTGTTAAATGGTTCATCGAAAATGGCGTCCACCCTGCTCGACACCACTCTACAGATGATCCGAAATATTCCCGCACTGGCACTTATTCCATTGGTGATTTTGTGGTTCGGAATTGATGAAAGCGCCAAGCTGTTCTTGGTTGCGGTCGGGGTGTTTTTCCCCATTTACATCAACACCTATCACGGCATACGTTCGGTAGATCCGCAACTGATTGAAATGGGGAAAAGCTATGGCTTGACCCGTTGGCAACTGTATAAAGAAATTATTTTACCCGGCGCGATGCCCTCTATTTTGGTTGGTCTGCGCTTTTCACTGGGTTTGGTGTGGGTGTTACTGATCGTTGCCGAAACCATTTCTGCACAAGCGGGCATTGGTTATATGACCATGAATGCACGTGAATTTTTACAAACTGACATCGTCTTGGTGGGGATTTTACTGTATGCCCTACTTGGAAAACTGGCTGATGTACTGGCCGTCACATTAGAAAAATACCTGCTGCGTTGGCATGCAGGATACCAAAAATAAGGAGTCTGAGATGACTGATTTAAGCCTTGGTCGCCATGCCACTATTACATCGCAGCCAAATCATAATCAAGACATTAACCCTCAAGCGGTGCTTGGGGCCGAAATTATTATTGAACAACTGCATAAGTTTTATGGTTCAGTTAAAGTTCTTGAAGACTTAGACCTGCATATTCAGCCAGGTGAGTTTTTAGCCATTGTCGGACGTAGTGGTTGTGGTAAAAGTACGCTACTGCGTCTGATTGCCAACTTAGAACAACAAAGCTATGGTGAAATTAAGTTTAAATCCGCGCGACACCTCCGCGAAGGGATTACCGCAGACGATATACGGGTCATGTTTCAAGATCCACGTTTACTGCCATGGCGCTCTATAGAAAAAAATGTGCAACTGGGCTTAGCCAAAGAACAACATGCCAATGCCTCTAGTCTGTTGGAAAAAGTCGGGCTTAAAGACAAAGCGGGGCTTTGGCCTTCGCAGCTCTCTGGGGGACAACGCCAACGCACTGCCTTAGCACGGGCTTTATCCCATAAGCCACGGATTTTACTGCTGGATGAACCTTTAGGTGCATTGGATGCCCTCACTCGCTTGGACATGCAGAATTTGATTGAAAAATTATGGACGGAACAAGGTTTTACCGCCATCTTAGTTACGCATGATGTCAGCGAAGCCGTTCAACTGGCAGATCGAATTATTTTGTTAGACCGTGGTCATATTGCCAAAGAGTTTCAAGTCAACCTACCCCGTCCTCGGGTCAAAGATGTCGCTTTTAACTCACTTGAACAGCAAGTATTAAATGCCGTTCTGGCCACCTAACTTTATTCAATATCCTTAGCATGGTGCTAAGGATCTTTTTGCACAGGCGTGAAAATATGAGACGCTCATGTATTTCAAACACTTACATATTTAAAAAGTGAAATTTCACGTTATTTTTACAAAACACCCCTGAAAAAAATCCATTATTTCGTGTCTGTGATACAAAATAGTTTTTACATAATGATATTTTATTGGACAAGTTTTAGAATTTATCGCAATTTATTAGTCAATCTACAGAATAAATGATCATTATTCAAAAAATTAAATTTCCACTTTGTGCACAAGTCTGATGATTTGCCGTACAATTTGTCCTTCCCCCTTTTTATTGTTTTTTAAATTAGCGAATGGAACAGAAAAAGAGTACTCAAAAACGCCACCAGCTGCTGAATGCTGCACTAGATGTCTTTTCACTCTATGGTTTTAATGGAGCGAGTTTAGATGAGATCGCACAGATTGCTGAGATGCACAAATCGAATATTTTCTATTACTATGAAAATAAAGAAGCTTTGTACGTTGAAGTTTTAACGACGGTTCTGCAAAAGTGGTTAGCGCCACTGCAAATGCTAGAAGCGGACTTAGAGCCAGAAGAAGCGATCACCAACTACTTATTGCAAAAGATTGAGGTTTCTCGGACTCAACCTAAAGCCTCACGCTTATTTGCGCTAGAAGTCATTCAAGGTGCTCCACATATTCTGGAAATCCTCAAAGGGCCTCTAAAGAAATTGGTCAAACGTAAAGCTAAAGTGATTAGCAATTGGCAAGAACAAGGCAAAATTTCAAAAGCAATTGATCCTGAATTGCTCATTTTGAATATTTGGGCTTTGACACAGAACTATGCTGACTTTGCCACACAAATGGAAATGGTGACAGGTAAAACCCTACGTAACCGTAGTATGCAACAGCGTGTAATTCAACACACTGTACATATGATGTTATATGGTGTGATCCCAAGAACTCCGTCTGACTTATTCAAACCTGAATAGTTTTGGCATACGACCATAGCACTCTATGGTCGCCAAATTTAAAAAGACAAAATCAAAACCTCAGATACTTTCAAATAATCTCAATAATTTCTGAGCGCCCAATAGTAGATTGTCTTCCCAATCCAAATGAGCAGTGTCGTTAGCTCCATCTGAAATATATTTAACTGAAATCAGACGTACATCGAGCTTTTTACAAACCTTTGCCAAGGCATAACCTTCCATATCCACCAAGTCGCACGCGACTTTGGGTGTTCCTGTTTCAAAGCTATCGCCAGTCCCACAGATACCTGTGCGTAACTGCTGAAAAAAAGGCTCCAAATGAATTTCAGCGGGGTCCATGCTGTCAAATGGTGTAAAGCCGACCGCAAAACCGAGTGGTGAAACATCCATATCACGCTGTACAAATTGAGAAACTTCGATCAACTCATGCTGATCAAAATAACTACTGCCAGCGGTACCTAAATTAATCAGGGTTTTACAACCTGTTTTTTGAATCACTTCAAATGCTTTATAGGCCGCATTGACTTTGCCCACACCACTGTAATGAACTTCAATCCCTGCTTGTTCAAATAATCCTTTGGATTCATTCGGCAAAGCCATGATCAGTGCAACATCTGACATAACATACTCAAATAACAGACTTCATTCAGCCCATTAGAAAGCAAATCTATGCGAAAGAAAAGTAGTTTAAACACCACGACCCAAAATCGTATCCAGCATTTTGATCTAAGTAAAAAATAGCATTTTCACTGACTTTAATGCTGTTCCAAATAGGCTTTTAAACAGGGTGAAAAAAACAAATGGCCTTGATAAAAACCATGCGCGGTTTTGCTTGCAACTAAACACCAAAGTATCAGCAGAATGGCAGCAAAGGCATAGCCAACAGCGTAGAGGAAAGCTAAATTCAATTGCTGCGCTAAATTAAGAATCGCGAGGGTGTACACGCCCAACGGAAATGTCAGTCCCCACCAGCCGAGGTTAAAAGGTAATTCCTGTTTGGCATGGTGTAAAGTGGTCATCACAGCAATGCCTAACCACCATAACCCAAAACCGAGCAGAATGAGACTACCGAAAATTCCTGCATATTGAAAAAGCTGACCCATTTCAGCCAAATCTATGCTCACCAAAACTGTCGGTGCTTGCTGTCCTAAAATCAATAAAGTCAAAGCCCCCGTACCGATCGGCCCCAAAGCCAACCAACTGCTGACTGCCAGCTCTTTTTCGGGTAGTTTATGTAAGACTAAACGCAACATTAAAATCGTTAAAATAGCAAAAGCAGGTAAAACAGAAATACCCCAAAGGACATAACTAGCCAATAAAATCGCAACAGCATGACCATCTGTTGGCAAATACCCCAGCAATAGACCGCCACTGCTGGCTGCAACCTCACAGGCCACGATCGGCAACAACCAAACTGCTGTCATATTGCTCAAACTATGTTGCTGACGCTGATACATGACAAAAGGAACACCCCATGCCACCAATAGTGCAAGGAGCACGTCTACGTACCAAAGGCTCTTGGCGACATGAACCGCAATATCTCCATAAATCGGCTGCCCATACTTTAAACAGCCATTTAGAATCGTCGCCAGTGCCATCGGTATCGTACCTAAAAATAGGCTCATGCTTGGATGTTGAAAAATCTGTTTGGCTTCGTGCGGATAAAATACCCAACGCAGTCCATAAAGCACAGTAAAAAGTACAAAAAGCGCAATATTGAGACACCAAAGCGTTGTGCCGAACGACCATGTGAATGACTTTAAAATCGGAAACTCTGATACAATAAGCGCCACCACACCTGTTCCCATACTGACAGTAAACCAGTTGGGGGTAAATTGACGGATCAGATTTTGCCGCTGTCCAAGTTGTGTAAATGGTTTTTGCATGAGTTGGTCCTCATTAGAAACTACATCTATACTAACCAAAACCATAAATAAGAAAAATTGATTAATTCACATTAAATAAATCAATTAAAATAATATATGTGAACTTTCTACGAAATTTTGCATTGTCAAAAAACAACCACAAGACGAATGCCCAAGAATATGGCAATATATAAGCCGTTATTTATTCTAAGCACTTGATTTGCCCATGAAGCTGCTCCGTCTACATGCTTTGCCCTCACACTCTGAATTAGAAAAAACCGTTGTCACCATCGGTAATTTTGACGGGGTGCATTTGGGTCATCAAGCCATGATTCATCAGCTCAAAGCCGTTGCAAAACAACACAACCTAAAAACAGTGGTGATGATTTTTGAACCTCAACCACTTGAATTTTTTAAAGCTTATGATGCTCCACCGAGGATTTCATCCTTACGTGAAAAAGTCGAATATTTAACTGAGCTAGGTGTGGACTATATTGCAGTTGCTAAATTTGACAATAGCTTCCGGAGTTTAAGTGCCGAAGCATTTGCCGATATTTTAAAAGACAAACTCAATGCCCAAAGTTTGGTTTTAGGCGATGATTTCCACTTTGGTAAAAATCGCCAAGGCAATAGTGAATTTCTTAAAAATTATGGTTTTCAAGTGCATAATCTTGAAACCGTCCTCGCAGAAGGTGAACGCGTCAGTTCAACCCGGATTCGCCAAACTCTTGCAGCAGGGGATTTGGCACTCGCAGCACAATTATTAGGCCGACCTTATAGCATTACAGGTCGAGTGCAGTATGGCGACCAAATTGGTCGAACCCTAGATTTTCCAACCATTAATGTGCGTTTAAACCGTCACAAACCTTGTTTAAACGGCATTTATGGTGTCGATGTAATTTGTGAAACCACATCCCTACGCGACAAAGTCAAAGCAGACCAGCCTGAACGGTTGGGCATTGCTGGATATGAACCTTCTGCCCTTTTTGGCGCAGGTCATGTTGGAACACGGCCAGCCATTCAGCAAGATCATCCTGAATGGCGATTAGAAGTACATTTCCCTGATGTTTCTGCTAATCTGTATGGCTTATTAATGCGGGTCACCTTCTTAAACTATTTACATGGTGAAAAGAATTACCCTTCGCTGGAAGCACTAAAAGCAGGAATTGATGATGATGTGGTGAAACTGCTTGAGTTTCGTCAAAACACCCCAACATTTCCCTTTTAAATACCCAATCAATTTTATGTAAAACGCGTCAGTCTAAAAGCTGATTAAATTGGAAGAAAACTTGCATGAGCGACAAGCAAACTACTGAAAATGCAGTGGATTATAAAGCCACACTTAACCTCCCAGGTACCGATTTTGCCATGAAAGCAAATCTTGCGGTGCGTGAAGCAAAATGGTTAGAAGAGTGGTATGCCGACAACATTTATCAGCAGATTCGTGCGTCGCGTATTGGCAAGAAAAAATATGTCCTACATGACGGCCCTCCGTATGCAAATGGTCAAATCCACTTGGGTCATGCGGTAAACAAAGTCCTCAAAGACGTCATCATTAAAAGTCGCGTGCTCGATGGCTTTGATGCACCGTATGTTCCAGGTTGGGACTGTCACGGTCTACCGATTGAACTCAAAGTTGAAGAAAAAGTCGGGAAAGTCGGTGTAAAAGTGGATGCTTCGACTTTCCGTAAAGCCTGCCGCGAATATGCTTACACCCAAGTCGAATTACAAAAGAAAGACTTCGTGCGCATGGGTGTGTTTGGGGATTGGGACAATCCTTATCTGACCATGAACTTTAAACAGGAAGCAGACATTGTGCGCTCTGTCGGCGCGATTGCGAAAGCAGGTCATATCGAACCAGGTCTCAAACCAGTAAACTGGTGTCTCGACTGTGGTTCAGCTTTAGCTGAAGCAGAAGTCGAATATGAAGATAAAAAATCAGATGCAATTGATGTTGGTTTCACAGTTGTCGACTTAAAAGATTTAAGCGCACGCTTAGGGGTGGATGTTCAAGACCCAACCGATATCGTGATTTGGACCACCACACCGTGGACTTTACCTGCGAACCAAGCGGTTGCTGTACATGCAGAAATTGACTATCAATTGGTTCAAGTCACAACTGATCGCGGGACACAAAACTTTATTTTGGCCAAAGACTTAGTTGCGTCAGCAGTTGAGCGTTATAAGCTTGAAAACCCTATCGTTTTAGCTGATTTCACGGGTTCGGCTATCGAAAACTTATTATTACAACATCCTTTGATTACAGACCGTCAAGTGCCTGTGATTTTAGGTGAGCACGTCATCGCAACCAGTGGTACAGGTGCGGTTCATACTGCGCCAGGTCATGGTGTGGACGACTATAAAGTCGGTTTACTGTACAACTTAAAAGTTGAAAACCCAGTCGGTGGCAATGGTGTATATTTACCAACGTCACCCGTTTTTGCTGGTGAGCACATCTACAAAGCCAATCCAAAAATCATTGAAGCGTTGGGTGCAGTCGGTCGCTTGTGGGCGCATCAACCGATCAAACATAGCTATCCGCATTGCTGGCGCCATAAAACCCCAATTATTTTCCGTGCAACCCCGCAGTGGTTTATCAGCATGGATGCACAAGGCTTACGTCAAAATGCTTTAAATGCGATTGAAAACGAAATCAGCTTCGTGCCAGATTGGGGCAAAAACCGTATTCAAGCTATGATCGAAGGTCGTCCAGACTGGTGTATTTCGCGTCAACGTACTTGGGGTGTACCAATCCCATTCTTCGTGCATAAAGACACCAATGAGCTACATCCGCGCACAGCGGAATTGATCGAAGAAGTTGCTAAACTAATCGAACAAGAAGGAATTGATGCTTGGTATAACCGTGAAGCGAAAGATTTTATTGGTGATGAAGCGGAACAGTACAATTGTGTGCGTGACACTTTAGACGTGTGGTTTGACTCAGGCACAACCCACTATGCCGTGCTGCGTGAACGCGAAGAACTCACTGATCCTGCCGATTTATACCTTGAAGGCTCAGACCAACATCGTGGTTGGTTCCAGTCTTCATTATTAACCTCTGTCGCTATCAATCAACGTGCGCCGTATAAAGGCTTGCTAACTCATGGCTTCGTGGTGGATGAAAAAGGCCGTAAGATGTCAAAATCTTTAGGCAACATCATCACCCCACAAGACATCATTAAAGACATGGGTGCAGACGGCTTGCGTTTCTGGATTGCATCGGCAGATTACCGTTATGAAATGACTGCAGGCAAAGAAATTTTTAACCGTGCATCAGATGGCTATCGTCGTATTCGTAATACTTTGCGCTTCTTGTTGGCGAACCTCAATGGTTTCAAACCATCGACCGATGCACTGCCTGTAGATCAATTGATCGCACTTGATCAATACATCTTGCAACGTGCAGCAGATGTACAGAAAACCATTCAGCAAGCCTATGAAGATATGAACTTCCATATCGTGACCAATGCGCTGACCAACTTCTGTATCAACGACTTGGGTGGTTTCTATCTAGACATCATCAAAGACCGTCAGTACACCACTAAAGCAGATTCGCAAGCGCGTCGTTCGGCTCAAACTGCGTTGTATCATTTGGTACAAGCCTTTGTGCGTTGGATGTCACCAATCTTAAGCTTTACCGCTCAAGAGGCATGGCCACTGATTCCAGAACAAACTGAGAAATATGTGTTCACTGCGGAATGGTATGAGATTCCTGTGGCTTCAAAAGCAAACCTGTTGTCTGAAGCCGATTGGCAAACCCTCATTGCGGTGAAGTCTGCGGTGAACAAGTTCATCGAAACCGCGCGTACCGCGAAAATCGTGGGTTCAAATCTCTCTGCCAAAGTTGAACTGTGGGCAGATGCCGAACTCAAAGACGTACTTGATCGTCTAGATGATGAACTTCGCTTTGTCCTGATCACATCGCAAGTACTTGTGAATACATTCGATGCAACTCAAGGCGAAGCTTCTGATCTGGCAGGTCTGAATGTTAAAGTCTCAGCTGCTGATGGTGAAAAATGTGTACGCTGCTGGCATGTTCTACCAGATGTGAATACACATGTTACACATCCAGGTTTATGTGGACGTTGTATTATCAACCTTCCTACAGGCCAAGGCGAAGAGAGAAAATATGCCTAACCCTCAACAGAAAAAGGGCTTATTCCAATTCTATCCGCATAATTTAGTGTGGGTAGGCTTGGCTATTCTAGCCATTGTCTTAGATCAATGGACCAAATGGATTGCCAGTACCCATCTGAATTATGCAGATCCAGTACCAGTTCTGCCCTTTTTAAATTGGACCTTATTGCATAACTATGGCGCAGCCTTTAGTTTCTTGTCCGATGCTGGTGGGTGGCAACGCTATTTCTTTACCTCTCTTGCTGGTATTGTGTCTGTCATTTTCCTGTTCTGGCTGATGCGTATGCCAAAAACAGTAAAAGTCCTGCCCATTGCAATTGCGCTTATTCTAGGTGGTGCTATAGGCAATTTAATCGACCGTATTAGCTTAGGCTATGTGGTTGATTTCATTCATGTGTACTATCAAAACAGCCACTTCCCTGCGTTTAATATTGCTGACAGCTCAATTACGCTTGGAACTATCCTTTTGTTGATCGATACCTTTTTTCTCGAAAAAAATCGTATCCAACGTACCGAAGTAAAAAATGACTGATTTTATTAATCCTAATGAAGAAACTCGCGTAAGCGAAGGCTCAAAAGTTGAGTTACATTTTTCTGTTTCCATTGAAAATGGCGTGGAAATTGACAATACGCGTAGCCGTGAAGAACCTGTGAGTCTCGTGATGGGTGATGGTAGCCTATTGCCCGGTTTTGAAAAGGCGCTGTTTGGTTTACGAGCTGGTGACCGCCGTACCGTAAGCCTACCACCAGAAGATGCTTTTGGTCCTTGGAACCCTGAGAATGTACAAAAGTTTGATACGGTTAAATTTGAACAGCGACCAATCGAAGGTCACATGATTGAGTTTGAAGACAAAGCCAAACAAAGTCTTTATGGTGTGGTTAAAACTGTAGGTGATGACATCACCGAAGTAGATTTTAATCATCCATTGGCAGGTAAAGATATTACCTTTGAAGTTGAAATCTTCAAAGTGACCCCTGCCGGACAACAAGGCATCAAAATTATGTAAAGCCACAGATCGACCGTCTGTGTGTCATTCAAAGCTCCTTCGGGGGCTTTTTTAATGCCTCAAACATTTATCCATCAGATACATATTCAATCTATGCAAAGCTTAATTTTCATACTACCGTAACGTGATCACATTTATTTTCCAAGGATTTTGCATGAAAATTCAAGTCATTATTGGCAGTGTCCGCGAAGGGCGTACTGCCATTAAAGTTGCGCGATGGGTGCAAAAAGGCTTTGAACAACTTGGGCTCAATACGGTCCAACTCGAATTGGTCGACTTAAAAGAGTGGGATTTGCCAATTTTTGCAGGTGCAAATCCCCCAATGACGGGCATTTATGATCAACCTAAACAACAAGCATGGGCCGATCACATTGTCCAAGGCGATGCCTTTATTTTTATTAGTCCTGAATATAATCACGGCTATAGTCCAGCACTCAAAAATGCATTGGACTATTTAGGCAAAGAGTGGCAAGGCAAACCTGCAGCTTATATTAGTTATGGTGGCACCAACGGCTCACGCTCCATCGACCAAATTCGCCAAGTCGGTACTCAACTCGGCCTAGTCGATACCAATGCCGTGATTGAAATTCGGGATATTTTTTCACGCAATAAAACCGAAGATTTTGAACCGAATCCTTTTGATGAGAAAAATCTAAAAGCAGCAATTGATAAACTGATTAAATATGTCAGCGCATAAAGATGAGATTCTTATGTACGCGATTGCTTACAGTAACTTGAGTATTTGTCGGCTTTTCAATCAACAGTATCGACGCTATAGTTAAATCATACAGAGACAGGAAGTCTCAATTAAAAACAAAAATAATAAAATATATAGCAGGATGCTGATCGGTAGGACAGGAGTTATACCGTTTGAAAGAATTTAAAAAGCCCCCGACAGGATGTTGGGGGCTTTTTAATTCCAGTTTGATATTTTAAATATTCACATCAAATCCTAAATTAACATCAGATGCGGCTTGACCACCTCGTATCCCCCAATTCTCTAAGTTAGACTCACGAATTAAAATAGAAATATGGTCTTGTGGAATACCTAACTCTGCTAAATGCTGAACTAGGAGTTGATACAGTCTTCGTTTAGTCTCTAGCGATCTTCCAACAAAGCAATCAACTTCAATCCAAGTAAAAGAAGCGGGTTGTGTTAAATAAAGTGGATACGCAAAATGCTCAGGTGCATGCTCAACTAAACGAATATTGCGATCATATTGGGGGAGTTGAAACGCAGTAGATAATGCCGTATGGACTGCTTCAATTATCGCTCGCGCTTCATCCTGACTATAGTTTTTACGAACATGAATTTGGGTACTTGGCATCACACATCCTCTATTCTTTTATTATTAAAGTTTTTCATTTTTGATATTCGTAACCACAGTGCGATTAAGCTGACCGTTTATCGTTATATCAGGCATAGCAACCAAATATTACATCAATATAACGCACTACGTTCTATACTTTTGCCCATCTGAACGTCGGGCAGTTTTGCGCAAAACGTTTTTATATAAAATCAATTAAAAACAAGAAGAACAGAGAACACCTCATGCAACTGAGTACTACATATTTAACTGATTATTGCAAAATCTATGTCGCAGACCCTGAATATACGCAGGCAGATGCTTTAGCAGCCTATTGTAGAGTTCATCGTACTGAAATCATGCAACAACTCCATCAGCATGGGATTTTATTATTCCGCGGTTTCAAGATAGAACGCAGCTATGAATTCTACGAACTTATTGAACAACATTTACAACTTGAACCAAGGAATAGTATTACTCCGAATACGCAGGGCTGGTTTGCCACACTTATGCGTAAGCACAGTGAAAAACTTTTCGGTATAAATAATGAGAAGCTGTACCACAATCACAATATCGTACAATTGAAACCTCGTGAGAATGCCATTCAAAACTTACATATCCAAGGAAGTATGCATTCAACCCGATCACGTTATGTTGCACTGTTTTGCCAACAGACTTCCACTCATCTGGCCGAAACAGGTTTTAATGACTTAGAAAAAATTTGGAACCAGTTTCCAACCAGTATTCAAAAAAAATATTTAGGCGCGTGGAGCCATTTTTCTTATATTTCAATCCGTAAACTCAATATATTAGACCGTTTACTATTAAAGAACAGCCCATTTTATTTAAGCAAGCTAGCCAATAAAAGAGCCAAACTCACCTTAAAACGCTCTCCCTTCGTCATCACCCATCCTGATACTCAAAGACTAGCGATCCAACCATGGGTCTTTGCCAATAATACCCATACCTTTGCACATCACACGACACAAACTATATGTAAGCATCGCGGATCACTTCAATCAGGTTTTACAGCGAATCACATGCAATTGTCTTGGGAACTCTTCACATACACAGGTGAAAAAATTGAGTGGACGCATCAGGAAAAACAGCAATACTTTGATGCACTCTATCGTGATGCACTTTTAGTTCAATGGCAACAAGGAGATATAGCCTTAGTCGATAATATTAAAATTGCACATTGGCGTATCAATGATGGCAATGAAAGCCATAACTTGCTTCAAATTCAAGCCAATGTTTTCCATGCCGATCTACACTCTGCTATTTAAAATTCATCGCTTAGTCATATTTCTTTTAATATGACTAAGGTTTGCCCAGTTGAATTAAATCAGCATGCTTCCCATCCTCAATCACCCAAATACTGCCATCTTTCGCTTGTTGTAAACCACGGATACGTTGTTTCATATCTATCCGTTGAATTTCTTTTGCTGGCTGTGCTGTGGTGTCTACAATAATCAACGCTTCAGATGAAAGCCCGCCAATGATGGCTTTACCCTGCCACTTGGGAAACATCTGTCCCGTATAAAAAATCAAACTCGATGGAGAAATCACAGGGGTCCAGTCCAATTTCGGTGCTTCAAACTCAGGTCGCGTAACATGGTCAGGGATATTCAAACCACTATAATGATCACCATTGGAAACCACTGGATAACCATAGTTTTTCCCTTTCTGGATCAAATTAAGCTCATCACCACCTTTCGGACCCATTTCAACCACCCAAAGTTGACCTTGTTCATCAAAAGCCATACCTAAAGGATTACGATGCCCGAAACTCCAGACTTGTTTCGCTACTTCACCTTGCGACTGAAAAGGATTATCCACTATCACTGAGCCATCATCATTAATCCGAATGATTTTCCCAAGATTCGATGTCAAGTCTTGGGCAGGATCAAATTTCTGTCTCTCACCAGAGCTAATCCATAGTTTTCCAGAACCATCAAACAGTACACGATGTGCATAATGCCCTTGCCCACGAACCTTAGGTACCTGTTTCCAAATGGTTGTTATATTATCTAATTGTGGCTGTGCTTGATCTAAATTCAAATCTGCACGAATCACCACTGCACCATAGCCACCTTGCCCTGCTTCTGCATAACTGAGATACATTTGATGGTTTTGTTCAAACTTAGGATGTAAAACAATGTCCCCGAATCCACCCTGACCACCATAAGCCACTTTAGGTAGGTTTTTAATAAAAGTCTTTTTCTGATCTCTAGGATTAAATAAAATCAATTGCCCCGACTTTTCAGTAATCAATAAACGCCCGTCAGCTAACACAGCCAATGCCCATGGTTCATTAAACTCAGCGATACGTTTCATCTGTATAGATGTTACTGCAACAACTGAACTAGGCTGATTTTCTTTCGACTGAGTTTCTGATGGAGTTTGCGCATGGCATGCCGTTAGAACAGACAGCACACTCAATGTAATCAGTCTATGAAAGGCTTTAATATTCATCCTTGTCTCATTTCTTCTATCACACTACTTACAATCCATTGTAGAAGAGAAATAAATGCTTGCAGTATAAGCTTTAGTAACAAGATGAATCCTTGTAAGTGAATGCTTACAACTACTGAAGAAAGTAATCACTAGCTTTAAAATAAGCGAAAACGTATATTTAAAATATCAGGAGACAGGACGTTTCCCAAACGAAAAACAACAATAATCAGTTTGAGCATCAGGATGTGAGATATGACAGGAGTTGTATCTAAGCACTGAAATACAAAGAAACCTCGACAGGATGTCGGGGTTTCTTTTTTGGAAAAGAATTTTATTTCTTCTTCTCATATTGCCGAATAATCTTTATGGCAATTCTATGCCCCTTTATATTCTGAGCATCATGTAAAATTTGATCAAAGTTCTGCCAAATTCATGTTCTTTTACTATAGGTACTTAGACGTTTACGGTGCGTGATTAAACGATTTCATCAACCTGCTTCAATGAAAAGCTGAGCTCTATTTTTTGAATGAGGTTGATCCAAACCAAAAACCAGATACTGATAAGACATCAGCATTAATCAATGACAATAAATTCACTATTTCACTAACCGCATAATAAAAAAAGCCCCCTAACAATTAAGTTAGGGGGCTTTTGAATAATGAGCTGGCGATGACTTACTCTCACATGGCAAACGCCACACTACCATCAGCGCTAAGAGGTTTCACTTCTGAGTTCGGGAAGGGATCAGGTGGTTCACTCTTGCTATTGTCGCCAGCACAACTGTTTATGACTATTCGTTTGGTCTTATTTACACATTGTGTATGCCTAACTTTCATCAAATGAGTTATTAACAGAACATCTGAGTTAATTTAATTTGCACATTGTACTTAGCTTTATAACTAAATCAAGGTATTTGCAGTGATTTGAACCACAACACCAACTGTTTGGGTGTTGTATAGTCAAGCCTCACGAGCAATTAGTATTGGTCAGCTTCACATATCACTATGCTTCCACATCCAACCTATCAACGTCGTAGTCTTCAACGGCTCTTTAGAGGACATAAAGTCCTAGGGAAATCTTATCTTGAGGTAGGCTTCCCGCTTAGATGCTTTCAGCGGTTATCCCTTCCGAACATAGCTACCCGGCGATGCGACTGGCGTCACAACCGGTACACCAGAGGTTCGTCCACTCTGGTCCTCTCGTACTAGGAGCAGATCCTCTCAAATTTCCAACGCCCACGGTAGATAGGGACCGAACTGTCTCACGACGTTCTAAACCCAGCTCGCGTACCTCTTTAAATGGCGAACAGCCATACCCTTGGGACCTGCTTCAGCCCCAGGATGAGATGAGCCGACATCGAGGTGCCAAACACCGCCGTCGATATGAACTCTTGGGCGGTATCAGCCTGTTATCCCCAGAGTACCTTTTATCCGTTGAGCGATGGCCCTTCCATACAGAACCACCGGATCACTAAGACCTACTTTCGTACCTGCTCGACTTGTGGGTCTCGCAGTTAAGCGCGCTTTTGCCTTTATACTCTACGCGTGATTTCCGACCACGCTGAGCGCACCTTCGTACTCCTCCGTTACTCTTTAGGAGGAGACCGCCCCAGTCAAACTACCCACCAGACATGGTCCTCGTCCCGGATTACGGGACAGAGTTAGAACCTCAATATTACCAGGGTGGTATTTCAAGATTGGCTCCACCGAAACTAGCGTCTCGGTTTCAAAGCCTCCCACCTATCCTACACAAGTAAGATCAAAGTTCAATGTCAAGCTGCAGTAAAGGTTCACGGGGTCTTTCCGTCTAGCCGCGGGTACACCGCATCTTCACGGCGAATTCGATTTCACTGAGCCTCTGCTGGAGACAGCGCCCCCATCATTATGCCATTCGTGCAGGTCGGAACTTACCCGACAAGGAATTTCGCTACCTTAGGACCGTTATAGTTACGGCCGCCGTTTACTGGGGCTTCGATCAAGAGCTTCGCTTACGCTAACCCCATCAATTAACCTTCCAGCACCGGGCAGGCATCACACCCTATACGTCCACTTTCGTGTTTGCAGAGTGCTATGTTTTTAATAAACAGTTGCAGGGGCCTGGTTTCTGTGGCTGCCAATAGCTCAAGGAGTAAATCCTATCACCGTCGGCAGCGTACCTTCTCCCGAAGTTACGGTACCATTTTGCCTAGTTCCTTCAGCAGAGTTCTCTCAAGCGCTTTGGTCTACTCGACCTGACCACCTGTGTCGGTTTCGGGTACGATTCCTATGTAACTGAAGCTTAGAGACTTTTCCTGGAAGCATGGTATCAGCCACTTCACTGTACAAGTACAGCTTGCTATCAGTTCTCAGCATAGAGTACCCCGGATTTGCCTAAGATACATGCCTACAACCTTCCACCTGGACAACCAACGCCAGGCTGACTTAACCTTCTCCGTCCTCTCATCGCATTACATAGAAGTATTGGAATATTAACCAATTTCCCATCGACTACGCCTCTCGGCCTCGCCTTAGGGGTCGACTCACCCAGCCCCGATTAACGTTGGACTGGAACCCTTGGTCTTTCAGCGAACGGGTTTTTCACCCGTTTTGTCGTTACTCACGTCAGCATTCGCACTTCTGATACCTCCAGCATACTTCTCAATACACCTTCATCGGCTTACAGAACGCTCCCCTACCACTTGCAATAAATTGCAAATCCGCAGCTTCGGCATATAGTTTTAGCCCCGTTACATCTTCCGCGCAGGCCGACTCGACTAGTGAGCTATTACGCTTTCTTTAAAGGGTGGCTGCTTCTAAGCCAACCTCCTAGCTGTCTATGCCTTCCCACATCGTTTCCCACTTAACTATAATTTTGGGGCCTTAGCTGGCGGTCTGGATTGTTTTCCTCTTGACTACGGACGTTAGCACCCGCAGTCTGTCTCCCGGATAGTACTCATTGGTATTCGGAGTTTGCATCGGTTTGGTAAGTCGGGATGACCCCCTAGCCGAAACAGTGCTCTACCCCCAATGGTATTCGTCCGAGGCGCTACCTAAATAGCTTTCGGGGAGAACCAGCTATCACCGAGTTTGATTAGCCTTTCACCCCTATCCACAAGTCATCCCCTGGCTTTTCAACGACAGTGGGTTCGGTCCTCCAGTTAGTGTTACCCAACCTTCAACCTGCTCATGGATAGATCACCCGGTTTCGGGTCTACACCCAGCAACTAAACGCCCTATTAAGACTCGATTTCTCTACGGCTCCCCTATGCGGTTAACCTCGCTACTGAATGTAAGTCGCTGACCCATTATACAAAAGGTACGCAGTCACCGAACATGTCGGCTCCCACTGCTTGTATGCATGCGGTTTCAGGATCTATTTCACTCCCCTCACAGGGGTTCTTTTCGCCTTTCCCTCACGGTACTGGTTCACTATCGGTCAGTCAGGAGTATTTAGCCTTGGAGGATGGTCCCCCCATATTCAGACAAGGTTTCACGTGCCCCGCCCTACTCGACATCATCATATAAGCCCTTTCGTGTACAGGACTATCACCCACTATGGTTGCACTTCCCAGAGCATTCCACTAAAACTTATATGACTTAATGGGCTTTTCCCCGTTCGCTCGCCGCTACTGAGGGAATCTCAATTGATTTCTTTTCCTAAGGGTACTGAGATGTTTCACTTCCCCTCGTTCGCCTCGTATGACTATGTATTCATCATACGATACCTGCCTTATGACAGGTGGGTTTCCCCATTCAGAAATCTCCGGATCACAGGATATTTGCCGCCTCCCCGGAGCTTATCGCAGGCTATTACGTCTTTCTTCGCCTCTGACTGCCAAGGCATCCACCACATGCACTTAATTACTTGACTATACAACCCCAAACAGTCGCTAATCCCTACAAGTAGGATATTGCGTCGCGAACTTAATCGCTACAGTTGGAGCCTTGTAGATTTAACTACGTACAGCTTCAATTCAATTCACATACCAAAACGCTTGATTCAGTTAATTTCGCTAGTAACTCATTTCTTCAATCTTCACCATCCAGTAATAAATCACTGTTAATGTCGATCTTAAAAACGAGTATGAACAAATTATTTCAACTCAAATATATTCTGTTAATGATTTTTCCAGCCTTCGTCAGGTCAGGAAACTGCGATAAATCACAGAAGTTAATAAGCTTTAACTTACTAATTTCTATAATCTATGGTGGAGACTAGGAGAGTCGAACTCCTGACCTCCTGCGTGCAAAGCAGGCGCTCTACCAACTAAGCTAAGTCCCCAGCTTATCAATAAGTCAATGTCTCTGTTTTTCTGTATTCAGCATTTAACAATGCTTGTTAGTCAGATTTGGTGGGTCTGACAAGACTTGAACTTGTGACCCCACGCTTATCAAGCGTGTGCTCTAACCAACTGAGCTACAGACCCTCAGATACATCGTCATGAAGAACAACTTGTTGTGGATTCTTACCAATCGTCAATCTTTCGTTAAGGAGGTGATCCAGCCGCAGGTTCCCCTACGGCTACCTTGTTACGACTTCACCCCAGTCATCGGCCACACCGTGGTAAGCGTCCTCCTTGCGGTTAGACTACCTACTTCTGGTGCAACAAACTCCCATGGTGTGACGGGCGGTGTGTACAAGGCCCGGGAACGTATTCACCGCGGCATTCTGATCCGCGATTACTAGCGATTCCGACTTCATGGAGTCGAGTTGCAGACTCCAATCCGGACTACGATCGGCTTTTTGAGATTAGCATCCTATCGCTAGGTAGCAACCCTTTGTACCGACCATTGTAGCACGTGTGTAGCCCTGGTCGTAAGGGCCATGATGACTTGACGTCGTCCCCGCCTTCCTCCAGTTTGTCACTGGCAGTATCCTTAAAGTTCCCACCCGAAGTGCTGGCAAATAAGGAAAAGGGTTGCGCTCGTTGCGGGACTTAACCCAACATCTCACGACACGAGCTGACGACAGCCATGCAGCACCTGTATGTAAGTTCCCGAAGGCACCAATCCATCTCTGGAAAGTTCTTACTATGTCAAGACCAGGTAAGGTTCTTCGCGTTGCATCGAATTAAACCACATGCTCCACCGCTTGTGCGGGCCCCCGTCAATTCATTTGAGTTTTAGTCTTGCGACCGTACTCCCCAGGCGGTCTACTTATCGCGTTAGCTGCGCCACTAAAGCCTCAAAGGCCCCAACGGCTAGTAGACATCGTTTACGGCATGGACTACCAGGGTATCTAATCCTGTTTGCTCCCCATGCTTTCGTACCTCAGCGTCAGTATTAGGCCAGATGGCTGCCTTCGCCATCGGTATTCCTCCAGATCTCTACGCATTTCACCGCTACACCTGGAATTCTACCATCCTCTCCCATACTCTAGCTTCCCAGTATCGAATGCAATTCCCAAGTTAAGCTCGGGGATTTCACATCCGACTTAAAAAGCCGCCTACGCACGCTTTACGCCCAGTAAATCCGATTAACGCTCGCACCCTCTGTATTACCGCGGCTGCTGGCACAGAGTTAGCCGGTGCTTATTCTGCGAGTAACGTCCACTATCCAAGAGTATTAATCTCGGTAGCCTCCTCCTCGCTTAAAGTGCTTTACAACCAAAAGGCCTTCTTCACACACGCGGCATGGCTGGATCAGGGTTCCCCCCATTGTCCAATATTCCCCACTGCTGCCTCCCGTAGGAGTCTGGGCCGTGTCTCAGTCCCAGTGTGGCGGATCATCCTCTCAGACCCGCTACAGATCGTCGCCTTGGTAGGCCTTTACCCCACCAACTAGCTAATCCGACTTAGGCTCATCTATTAGCGCAAGGTCCGAAGATCCCCTGCTTTCCCCCTTAGGGCGTATGCGGTATTAGCATCCCTTTCGAAATGTTGTCCCCCACTAATAGGCAGATTCCTAAGCATTACTCACCCGTCCGCCGCTAGGTTAGGTAGCAAGCTACCTCCCCCCGCTCGACTTGCATGTGTTAAGCCTGCCGCCAGCGTTCAATCTGAGCCATGATCAAACTCTTCAGTTAAAATCATTTAGTGACTTAAGGTCACAATTCTGGCTCATCAATTTTCTGACTAAAAATTCGCTCAAATAAACTTCGAGTAATTTCTACCATCAATCAATGAAATATTTTCGATCGATCAATCAGTAAAAATCCACACAAGTTGTTCTTCATAATCTCTTAATGATCTTTCCATCACCTCGTCAGTGATAGAAGCTGGACTCAATATACTTAACAACTCAGCACTTCGTGCTTCATTCGTTTCCGTCTATCTCGTCGGTATGGGGTGCATTCTAGTGGATTTCTAAAGCTTTGCAACCCCCAAATTCACTTATTTGAAACAGGCGTTGGTTTTTTCTACAAAACCCAGCAAAAATCGTATTTTTCATCTATTTTTTGATCATATTTATAATTTTTTCTCTTATTTTTTACAAGATAAGCTTTTCGTTTCCAATCTTTAAATCTATTTTCAGGCTTAAAATTCAATCAGTAGGCTTTATTTTTGGCTTGCCACTTAATTTCCAGTAAATTTTGAGCAACCCTTTTCAGACTGAACATTCCGCGATTCATTTGATTTGTATATTTCAAGACAGTATTTTTTTTAAAGATGTCGCTCTTTTATATTGAGTACAAAGATTACATCCCAAAATCACTATATTCCCCCACATTTCCAGTTAAAAATGTGAAAGGACTCTGCTTTCCATAAGAGCAAATATTTCTTTTGTCTTTTATTTAATGCAAATAATAAAAAGCCCTCTTCTATCTATACCTCATTCAAGATAATTCAAAACAGTGCTGCAACAATATTTGCGATAAAACTTAATAATACGAAGTATCTGGATATAAGTAGAAAACACAGTGCTATATCACGAACTCGTATTAAATGAGTCCGTTGTACTCAACATCTATGGCAATTCGTTCTTTGTCTGCGTGTAATTGATTTTAAAAACTAAATTTTTGCCAATAAAAAAGGAAGAGATCTCTCCCAAAACCTCTTCCTCTGAGTTAGATCGTTATCTGATCCATAGATGTCATTATTATAGTTATCTTAAAAAAAGTCCCTTGGGGAAGAGACTTGAAAACTGTGGAGAGTTATTCCTATTGACCCTCTAGATATGTTAAAACACAAACTAGACGTTGAAATCTTATACACTCTCATTTTAAATTGCAATATTTAAGGGAAAATTTAAGTATTGTTTTTATAAGGTTTTTTTTGAATTTGGTTATTTGATTTTTTTATAACGCATAAAAAACAAAAAGCAGACCGAAGCCTGCTTTTATATCAACAACTTAACATTTATAGATGAATAGCATTAGTCCGTAAAAGTGACTTTTGCAATGGCTTTTTTACCCGACTGGATAATTAAAGTGACATTTTCTTTAACAGAGAAACTCATATCAACCACTTTCCAGTCAACTTTGACCGCACCACGACCCACAGCATCTTTTGCTGCTGCAGCATTTGGGTTTAAGCCCGCTACGCGAAGAATCGTTGCAATAAATAACTCGCCACCAAATTCAGCGCGTGAAATCGTTACTTCTGGTGTCCCTTCGGGTAATTCACCCTCAGTAATCAAGTTACCTGCACCTTTATGTGCATTTTCTGCAGCTTCTGCACCGTGGAAACGCTCTACCAACTCAAGTGCTAAAATCTTCTTCACTTCTTGTGGATTACGCCCTTCAGCAATTTCGTTTAGCAGGACTTTAATTTCTTCAACGGATTTAAAGCTGAGTAAATCGAAATAGCGTTCAATTAAAGCATCTGGCATCGAAAGAACTTTTTGATACATCGCCCCTGGTGCATCAAATACCCCAATATAATTACCCAAAGACTTAGACATTTTGTTCACACCGTCTAAACCTTCAAGGATGGGCACCGTAATGCAGACTTGCGCTTCTTGGTCATAACGACCTTGCAGTGTACGCCCCATCAATAAGTTAAAGGTTTGGTCTGTACCACCTAACTCCACATCTGCCTCAAGAGCAATCGAGTCATAACCTTGAACCAATGGATACAAAAACTCATGAATTGCAATCGGTTGATGGTTGTTATAACGCTTGGTGAAGTCATCACGCTCAAGCATACGAGCAACCGTTTGCTGTGAAGCCAATTGAATCAGGTCAGCAGCCGTTTTTTCGGCAAACCATTCAGAGTTAAAACGTACTTTGGTTTTATTCGGATCAAGTATTTTAAACACCTGTTCTTGATACGTTTTTGCATTTTCAAGCACTTGCTCACGCGACAATGGTGGGCGTGTTGCACTTTTGCCCGTCGGGTCACCGATCATCGCGGTATAGTCCCCAATCAGAAAGGTCACGTCATGACCCAAGTCTTGGAAAGTTTTCAGTTTATTAATTAAAACCGTATGCCCCAAGTGCAAGTCAGGCGCAGTCGGATCAAAGCCTGCTTTAATTTTTAAAGGACGATTTTCTTTTAATTTCTTCAGAAGATCTTCTTCAGAAATAATTTCATGCGTGCCTCGTTGAATGAGAGCAAGTTGTTCTTCAGCCGGCAGGAAATTTGACATCACAAAACCCAAACACATCAGTTATTCAATTTGTGCGATATACTAACACTTTTTCAGCACATTGCAGGCTTTAGAATAATCATGACAGCGATCTATATTGGGGTAATGACCGGCACCAGCATGGATGGTGTTGATATTGTTGCTGCTTCTTTTGATCCATTGCAGCTTCATGCCACCCTTACTCTTTCTTTCGATCCCGATTTACGCGATGAACTGATGGCACTCACTTTGCCTGGTGACAACGAAATCGACCGTATGGGTAAGGCAGATGTGGCTTTAGCAAAGATGATTGGCGAAGGCATCAATCAGCTGATTGAACAAAGTCATTTAGATCGTAGTCAAATCAAAGCTGTTGGCTCACATGGACAAACCATTCGCCACCGCCCAGAGCATGGCTTTACCCTGCAAATTGGTGACCCAAACATCATCACTGAAATCACCCAAATTCCGGTGATTTCAGACTTTCGACGTCGTGATATGGCCGCAGGTGGACAAGGTGCCCCGCTGGTTCCTGCGTTTCACCAAGATATGTTCCAACATGAAAGCATTCATCGCGTCATCTTAAACCTAGGTGGCATCGCAAATGTCAGTATGTTGCCCGCAGGCCAACCTGATCAGGTCTACGGTTTTGATACAGGCCCAGCCAACATTTTAATGGACGCTTGGTGTGAACGCTTTACTGGGCAGCCTTACGATGAAAATGGCAATTGGGCAGCTTACGGCCATCCAATTCGCAGCCTGCTTGATCGTCTACAATCCCATGAATATTTTTCCAAAGAACCACCGAAAAGCACTGGTCGTGAAGACTTCAACCTCGAATGGTTAGATGAACAAATTGCTGACTGGCGCAATGACCTTGAATACGATGAGCTTGAAGACAGCCCCGAAAATGTTCAAGCTACCTTAATGAAGCTCACCACACGCGCCATAAAAAAAGCCATCTACCGCTCTGACATGGATACCGGTGAAGTCTATGTCTGTGGTGGTGGTGCCTATAATTCACACCTTTTAGAACAACTACGCTGGCGCTTACGTAAGCACAATTGGTCTGTACAAACGACCTCCGCGATTGGCTTAGCCCCAACATGGGTGGAAGCCACCGCCTTTGCTTGGTTGGCTATGCGTTTTATCCAGCAACTCAATGGCAACTTACCCGCAGTGACAGGCGCACAGGGCGACCGTATTCTTGGAACGATTACTGCGGTTTAAACATCACAGCGCTTCTAGTCCTTTAGACGCAACATAAGCAAATCAAAAAAGCCAGTCGGTTATTCACCTGACTGGCTTTTTATCTATATCAACGATTTTTTCCTGTTAATGTTAACGCATCATTAACTTGGCATTTTCCTGACGGAAGGCTTTTAAGATTTGTTGCCCTGCTCGTCCCGTCGGACTTAAACCTAAACGAATCTGCTCCTGTCGAATCGCTTGGCGCGTTTTATCACCGATCAAACCGTCCACCGCGCCAATATCATAGCCACGATTCAGTAAAAACTGCTGAATTTCACGACGTTCAGAACGCGAAGTGCCTGCATCATCAGTTGGCCAAGTTGTAGTAAACCCGCCTTGCCCTTGTAAGCGGTCTGACAAATGCGCAATCGCTAATGCATAACTTTCTGCTGCGTTATAACTATAGATTGCATCAAAGTTTTTAAAGACTAAAAACAGTGGACCATTTTCACCAGCGGGCGCCATCAGCCCCGCTTGCGAACTAGAGGATAAATTGCCTTGAACTAACGCTGAGCCATCTGCGCGTACCAAGCCATTTTGCATCCAGTAAGATAAGGGCTTTTTATTGCGACGACTTTCACCACTCAGAGAAATCGCTTGCGGATTTTTTACTTCAAATCCCCAAGGTTGCCCGGTTTGCCAGCCGCGTTTTTTGAGGAAATTGGCTGTTGATGCCAAAGCATCTGTGGTACTCGACACCAAATCACGGCGTCCATCACCATCAAAATCGACCGCCAGCTCTTCATACGTCGATGGCATAAACTGGGTATGACCAAACGCACCTGCCCACGAACCTTTCAGTTGCGACTCAGTTAAATCGCCACGCTGTAAAATACGCATCGCGGCAAAAAACTCACCACGGAAATAGCTTTGACGGCGCCCCTCACAGCTCAATGTACCCAGAGCTTGTAATAATGGATATTTACCTGAAATATCACCAAAATTACTTTCAACGCCCCACACGGCAACCACAGTCTCCGCAGGCACACCATACGCGGCCGCAACACGATTTAACACTTCCCGATGCTGCGCCAATTTTTGCTGACCCACCGCAACACGCTCATCATCCACCAATCCTGACAAATAATCCCAAATCGGCGTGGAAAATTCAGGTTGGTAATTTAATTTTTCAATCACAGAATAATCAGGCGTTAAATTTTGCGTGTAGCGATCATAAGTGGATGCAGACACACCATTCGCCATCGCTTGGCTTTTTAAGTTGGCAATACAGCTTTGAAATGAGTTCTGAGGGCTATAATCGGAGCTTGCGACATTTGAACCGCCCGCAACTTTTTGACCATTAATAATAAGCTCAGCATTTGCCTGAGTCACCGCTAAAAAAATTGAACCTAAAAGAAAAGCAAAACGGTGCATAAAATCCCTAATGATTCTTTATCTCTAAATTATGCGTTTTACCTTAACACTTTCAATTTCACTTTTCTGAATCAAAACGTAAATGAATATTGATAATAATTTAAATTCAAAATCATCTTTTAAATTTAAACCAAATTATCCACAGCACCACAAACCTCAACTTTTTGAATTCAAAAAATAATCTCTAGCTTAGCAAGTGCTTTGAATTCAATCATCTTGATTTGAATTTATTTATCCACAACTCATCTTTAATTTTAATAATCAATAATATAAAAAGAATCAACCATCAGAAACCAAACTCAACATTTTCAAATTCAAAACTTTAAATTCATTCAGCGGTCTTTAAATTTATTCTTTTGAATTTAAATTCAAACAGCATCAAGGCTTTTAAATTTAAACATTCGATTTAAATTTAAAATGCGCTTTTGAATTCAAATTTTTTACTTCTATTTTTTAAATTCAAAACACGCCTAAAAAGATATCCACAGAATCAAGTTAACTGAGATTTCTGCTGGTTCAGCTTTTTTAGGTGAAAATCAGTGTCACATTCAATTGTGGGCTCTGTTTTAAACGTGCATCTCTGTACAAAACTCGCTTTATTTTGCTTTCAGTTTATTTTTCTATGCGCTAATTTTATCTAAACGGATAAAAAACACGCAATTTATTTTAATTTTGATCCGATTAACGGTTACTTTTATCGAAGAGGCGCAATCATGCCTGAATGAATCCAAATAAAAAAGCGACCACTCTTGTGATCGCCTTTTTTAACAACAACTGAAGCTTTAGATGGTCATGTCTTCGCTCAGTGCCAATGGATTCGGTAAAATTTTCGCCAACTGACGACATAGCGTCGTGAGTTGAGCGGTATCATTCGGCATTAAAGTCAGGTGACCAATCTTACGACCTTCACGTTCTTGCTTATTATAAAGATGTAGATGTACACCTTCTAAGGCCAAGACTTGTTCAGACTGTGGATACTGACCAATAATATTGATCATGACCGTAGGGCGAACCACTTCAGTGGAACCCAAGGGTAAGCCTGCGACTGCACGAATATGGTTTTCAAACTGAGAGCATACTGCGCCTTCAATCGACCAGTGTCCTGAATTATGCACACGTGGCGCCATTTCATTGGCATACAAACCTTGGTCTGTAACAAACAGTTCTAAGGTCAATACGCCAACATAATTCAAATGATTCAATAGGCGAGTGATGTAGTCTTGTGCAACGGGTTGTAAGTCCGCACTATTCGGCGCAGGGACAATCGAGTGCGACAAAATACCATGATGGTGATGGTTTTCAGCCAATGGCCACGTTTTTACATCGCCATTTTGACCACGTACCGCAATGATTGAGACTTCACGTGAGAAAGTCACAAAGCTTTCTGCAATTAAACTGCCTGCAGGACCTAATTCAGCCCATGCTTGTTCAATTTGCTGTTCAGAACGCAATACAAACTGACCTTTGCCATCATAGCCGCCTGTGGCTGTCTTCAGCACAATCGGTAAACCTAACTCAGCAACCGCAGCGTTTAAGCTTTCTAGTGAATCTACCGCTTTATAAGGTGCAACAGGAATCTCAAGCGCATCAAATAACGCTTTTTCAGACAAGCGATGCTGTGCAATGGCTAAAGCCTGACGTGGCGGATGCATATC
This sequence comes from Acinetobacter sp. SW-226, assembly GCF_055632855.1. Taxonomy (NCBI): domain Bacteria; kingdom Pseudomonadati; phylum Pseudomonadota; class Gammaproteobacteria; order Moraxellales; family Moraxellaceae; genus Acinetobacter; species Acinetobacter sp. SW-226. The sequence goes on from NZ_CM145752.1 coordinate 3,749,644, forward strand.
TTTTTGCTTGGTCAAAACATCAACATCAGACAAAGGCGTATTTTCAAACTCAAGGCTGAAGACATCTGCGCTAGCAATAAAGTCTTGTAAACCGTTTTCAGTTTTGCTTGAAATCACCGTTCCTAAAGCCGCTGAAGGACAGTCTGTACTCACATCAAAGAACGTACATTGAATATTTAGTGGCAAAGCCGCTTGCGCCATCATGCGACCCAGCTGCCCACCACCAAAAATACCGATGGTTTTATTCATGAGGAATGCCCCGTATTAAGCTTGGCCTGGAATATTGTTGCTTGCGACTTTGTCAGTTTGTGCAGCACGGAAATCTGCTACATTTTTTGCAATCTCAGGACGTGTTAGACCTAAAATTTGCGCTGCCATAATCGCAGCATTGGTTGCACCTGCTGGACCAATCGCCAAGGTGCCCACTGCAATACCTGCTGGCATTTGTACAATGGATAACAGTGAATCAACACCGTTTAAAATCGAAGACTTCACTGGTACACCCAGTACAGGTAAATCAGTTTTCGCCGCACACATTCCTGGTAAATGCGCCGCACCGCCTGCACCTGCAATAATCACTTGGATACCACGGTCACGTGCTTGTTCAGCATATTCAAAAAGACGATCTGGCGCATGGTGCGCAGACACAACTTCCGCTTCAAATGGGACGCCAAGTTGCTTAAGCATATTAGCAGTGTGTTCGAGAGTGGCCCAATCTGATTGAGAACCCATGATAATTCCAACGAGAGGAGTGTCTTGTGAAGCGGCCGCATTCATTGCAATGTTTCCAGAGATAGTTAAGAGAGATAAATCTCGACTAGCGCCAAGCTTTAATAAGAGCCCCGTATTATAGACTGATTTTTCAACTCTCCAAAATTTAACCGTAAAACTAAATGCAGATTTTTCTTATTTTTTTATGGCGTAGCATAAAACTTAAATAAAAATAGGGCAGTAGCTCATTTTTTGATTTATTGGCTGCGAAAAACAAAATACACACAACCGAATAAACACAGTCCCGCCCACAAATAATCGAGCTTAAAAGGCTGTTTGAATAAGAAAAGCATAAAGGGGACAAAAACCAATAACGTCACCACTTCTTGGGTGATTTTCATTTCGCCCATCGACCAGCCTTGCTGTGACAACATACGGGTCGCAGGAATCATAAAACTATATTCCACCAACGCGATGAACCAACTAAATAAAATGGCTTGCCAAAGCGGCACCCCCGGTAAAAATTTTAAATGTCCATACCATGCAAGTGTCATAAAACAGTTGGCAATAATCAATAAAATAAAGGGCAGGGACATGAAGAAACTTCACTGGAATTAGGAACATTTATTTTACGTTTTTCATTAAAAAATTCAGCAAATATTGCACTTTTCAGATGGTTTTTTTACAAAATAAAAGCGCTGTTCAAGCCGCAGAATAATTAAACGATTAGATACAAGAATCACTATCTTTTCGCTAAGCGCCTTGCTATGGTTGCTTTCACATCGAATTAATCACGACAACAGCACCAACAATACGTGATGTGTCTATAAAAGCAGTGGAGTGAGGCGGAATGCATCTGCATATTTTGGGTATTTGTGGCACCTTTATGGGGTCTTTAGCGCTTTTAGCACGTGATCTTGGCCATACAGTGACGGGTTCGGATCTAAACGTTTATCCTCCTATGTCCACCCAGCTCGAAAATGCAGGCATTACTTTAATGCAAGGTTATGACCGCAGTCATTTACAACCTCATCCAGATTTGGTCATCGTGGGCAATGCGATGAAACGCGGGATTGATGCCGTTGAATACATGCTCAATGAAGGCTTGCCCTATATTTCAGGCCCGCAATTTTTGGCCGATCATGTACTTCAAGGTAAACACGTACTTGGCGTAGCAGGCACGCATGGCAAAACCACCACCACCACCATGTTGGCTTGGGTATTGGATCAGGCGGGTTTAGAGCCAGGTTTCCTCATTGGCGGTGTACCTTTAGGTTTCTCTGAAAGTGCACGTTTAGGTGCTGGCAAATACTTCTGTGTCGAAGCTGATGAATATGATTCTGCCTTTTTCGACAAACGTTCGAAGTTCGTGCATTACCATCCCAAAACAGCCATTTTAAATAACCTTGAATTTGACCATGCCGATATTTTTGATGATCTAGCAGCGATTCAAAAACAATTCCATCACTTGGTTCGTACCATTCCTAGCGAAGGTCGTATTATTGCGCCTATTACTGAAAGCAATATTGATGAAGTTTTAGAACAGGGCTGTTGGACACCTGTGGTTCGTACCTCTTTAGAGGCTCACGACAAGTCTGAATTGTATGCCGAACAACTGAGTGCAGATGGTTCACATTTTAAAGTACTCCAACACGGCGTGGTAAAAGGCATCGTGCAATGGAACATGACAGGGCAGCACAGCGTGGCCAATGCATTGGCGACTATCGCTGCGGCTGAACACGTTGGCGTGAACATTGAAACAGCCTGCGCAGCCCTGTCTAACTTTGGCGGTGTGAAGCGCCGTATGGAGCTTTTAGGCACGGTACGTGGCGTTGAAGTGTATGATGACTTTGCCCATCACCCAACCGCAATTGATACTACGCTAGAAGGCGCACGTAAGCGTTTAGGCCAACGTAAGTTGTGGGCGATTATTGAACCACGTTCAAATACCATGCGCATGGGAAGCCATAAAGATGGACTTGCGCACTCTGCACGTTTGGCCGATGAGGTGATTTGGTATCAACCAGAAGGTTTGGACTGGGACTTACAACCTGTCATTGCGGCTGCACCGAACAAGGCTGTGGTTGCACGTACATTAGATGACATTATCCAGACCATTGTCAGTGATGCAGGTGAGGGCGATGCGGTCGTGATCATGTCTAATGGCGGCTTTGGTGGTTTACACCAGAAATTGATCAGCGCCTTAAACGCAGAATAAGCTATTCTCTCTTAGACGAAAAAAACCGCAGTTCAATCTGCGGTTTTTTTACAAGCTTATTCAATTAAAACCAGACATCGTGCCCGTATATTCAAAGTCTTTTAGTTTTGCCCAACCTTGAACCGTGTCTCCCAAACGCTTGCTGAAATACATGACCGAAACCCACTGTTCTTGGCCATCATCATAGGTGCTATAAGCAGTGATATGGTCATTTTTAATCATAAACAGATCTTTGATTTTACAAGTATTGCTCGGTGCTGAATGAAAATACACTCTGGTTGGAACAATCACTTTCATGCCCCAACGTGGGATGATCTGGACTTCTTTTTGTTCGGCCTTTTCCTCAAATTTTACACAGTCTTCAGCATGCAATAAGGGGGCAACTAAACTAAATAGACCAATAGATAAAAGCGTCTTCATATACTTTAATTCCATTATCTTCAGCACTGCAAAGTACAAATTAGAACTGCAATGGCAGCTATATTGATCTCATTTTAGCTTAACGCTTAGAACCGCAGTGAATGCCATGAACAACTAAGCCGCAACATCCTCAAAGCTTTTCTCACGGCGAAACATCACATCGACATAAGAACAGGTCGGGATAATTTTAAGGTTTTTCTCACGTGAAAAATCAACCAGAGTATCTAACAGTAAACGTGCTACACCTTGCCCCCGCAGTGAATCATCGACCCAAGTATGGTTGGCATCAATGGTTGTGTCATCTCGCCAAAGATAGCTAATTTCAGCAATACGCTGACCGTCTGCATTATTTAAGAAAAACTCACCTTTTTGATCACGATCTACATGTTGAAATTGCATAGCACACTCATTGAATGGATTGATTTATAGTTTTCTATCTTAGTGGAATAAAACATCATGAATAGATGGATCTTTGTCGAATACCGATTTGGCAAAAGGACACAAAGGTAAAATTTTCACGCCCTTATCACGAGCAAAGTTAACCAAAACATCCAATAACTGACGCCCCACATGTTGCCCACGCAGTAACTCACTGACCCAAGTGTGGTCAATGATAAATTTATCGTCCCCAGCCCAACTGTAGGTCATTTCCGCCACACGATCATGGTCTTGCTCGACAAAAACTTCGCCTTTACTACCTGTTTCTTGATGTTGAATTTTCATTATTATTCCTCTTCGTTTTACAGTTTTTTTAGCTTGCCATAAATTGAAGCAAAATTTTGTCTCATTTATATTTCATCTACAATTTTCTTTATTATTTGCTCAAACCATAAAAATATGCGATGCTTAGCTCACTTTTGGATCAAATCCAAAACCAAATTTATGTTGAACAAGGGGAGTAGCCTCCTCCAAACGTGAAAAATCCATGCTATGCATCACTTTCACGTGTCAGATTATCGTCATTACACTTTGCAAAAAGTCGGTATCTGAGCATTTTAGCGCACAAATTACATACGCTAAAATGTAGGCAAGACCTTGATCATGTTGTCACAGATGTTTTATTTCATCTGGCAGCAGGTCAAGGTTTTTTTGTGGCCGATTGCTGGATGTGGAGGATTTCATGGAATCTATCGGCAATTTATGGCTATACCTTGCTTTTTTCGGCATTGTTACCGTGATGCTACTGATCGACTTTTTAGGCTTTAAACAAAAAGAAGGCCAAGAAGTTAAAATCAAAACAGCCGCGTTATGGAGTATTGCATGGGTTTCCGTCGCATCACTCTTTGGTGCAGGTCTCTGGCTGTATCTACAACAAACTGCAGGTGTCACTGTGGCCAATACCAAGGTCATGGAGTACTTCGCAGGCTATTTACTTGAAAAATCTTTAGCCGTCGACAACGTCTTTGTCTGGCTGATGATCTTTGCTGCTTTTGCCATCCCACCTGCATTACAACGCCAATTACTGCTTTACGGTGTCTTGGGCGCGATTATTCTACGTACCATTTTTATTTTTATTGGCGCGTGGTTCGTGCAAGAGTTCTCATGGATTCTGTATATCTTCGGTGCGTTCTTGGTGTATACGGGCTTCAAATTCTTCAAAGGGCAAAACGAAGAAGAAACCAATATCGAAGATATGGCGATCTTAAAATGGCTACGTAAACATATGCGGATTACCCCGCAAATGCACGGCAATAAATTCTTCGTCCGTCAAAACGGGATGTTGTGGGCAACGCCGCTGTTCTTGGTGTTGATTTTAGTTGAAGCGTCGGATGTAATTTTCGCGGTGGATTCCATTCCTGCAATTTTCGCGGTGACTTCTGATCCGTTTATTGTGTTAACAGCAAACTTAATGGCGATTTTGGGTCTACGTGCGATGTTCTTCTTGTTGTCTGGTGCAGCAACCAAGATGCATTATCTCCCGTATGGTTTAGGTATTATCTTGGTGTTCATTGGCTTTAAGATGCTGATGTTGGATGTGTTCCATATGCCAATTTGGATTTCACTGGGCTTTATTGTGTTGGTGCTGACCATTACTGCGATCTTGTCGATTCGATACAGTAAGAAACATCATCAAACCACCCTCTAATGTTTTAAAAAAGCCTTCCACTGTGAAGGCTTTTTTATGACCAAATTTTAGTATGCACAAGACTTAATCCTATGATTTTCTGTGTAAATGTACTGTACTTTGTGCAGACAGCTCCCTATGATAAGCGGGCTTAAAACCCTTGGTTTTACCTGTAATAATAAAACAACCCGAAGGTTGCTCATCCATGCGTACCAAAAAATTAACTCTTGTTGTGGTGCCGGTTTTACTCACGGCATGTAGCGGTTCTAAAACCCTACAGCAGGATGTTTACAATAACCAATACAACTGCTACCAAGACTGGCATTTTGAACTGTGCGAACCTGCTAATGAAAATGGCGAATCAAGCTATAGTGGTTCTACTGGGGTTTATATCGGCCCTCAATATTATAAAAATAACCGTAAAGTCCGTTACTTAGGTCAAGTCATGAAAGCACGTGGACGACATTCGACAGGCGCACCCAAAATCTCGACTCACGTTTTTAGCCATGCCAAATCCCAACCCATTCGGGGAGGCTTCGGCCGTGGCGGAGGCTCGTTCGGAGGTTAATACATGAAACGAGTTCTACTGCCTGAGCGTGCAAACTGGCAACAAGCACATCAAGAGATTGGTTTTGACTACTACAACTTGCCGTCGCGAGATGGTTCAATGTATTGGTCAGAAAGGGTGGCTTATGAGTTTAGCCTCAAGCAAATTGAACAGCTTGAAGATGCCTCAAACGAATTACACCAGATGTGCCTTGAAGTGGCAGGGGATATGATTCAACGCGGTCATTATCCCGAATATTTTCAAATCCCCCCAGCAGCGATTCCTTTGATTGAGCACTCATGGAAAAACCAAGCGCCGATGCTCTATGGCCGTTTCGATTTTGCCTATGATGGTCAAGCCATTAAAATGCTGGAATACAATGCCGATACGCCAACGGGTTTACTCGAAGCCTCTGTTGCACAGTGGCATTGGATTGAACAGGTCGAAAACATTGCAAACCGTGATCAATTCAACAGCATTCATGAAAAGCTGATTGAGCGTTGGAAACAGCTCTATCCTGCGCGTAGCCGCGTCCATTTCGCAGCCTGCCAAGAAGCAGGGCGTGAAGATTGGGGCAATTTAGAATACCTCATGGATACTGCTTTTCAGGCAGGCTTAAATGTCAGCGAACTGTCGATGGAAAACATCGGTTGGAATGGCACAGCCTTCGTCGATTTGCATCAGCAAGAGATTCAGCATTTATTTAAGCTGTATCCGTGGGAATGGATTTGGGAAGAAAGTTTTTCGCAGTTTCTCAAACCCGAAACTGAATGGATTGAACCGTGTTGGAAAATGCTACTCTCCAATAAAGCCCTATTGATCGAGCTATGGAAACGCTTTCCAAATCATCCATTGTTGTTAGAAACCCATGCTTATGATGCACACGCTCACTATGCAGGGAAATGGGTGCGTAAGCCCATCTTAGCGCGCGAAGGCGCAAATATTCATATCCTACAAAACAATGTCGATTGTGGCGCAGCCTCAGGTAGTTTTTACTTCGATGACTACGATAAATATGGCTATGTCATGCAACGCTGGGTAAAAACTCCGTTGCATGAAGGCATGCTGCCCACCTTGGGACTTTGGATGGTCGGGGATGAATGTGCTGGGATGTCACTGCGTGAAGATGTGTTTGATGTGATTGGCAATGATGCGCATTTTGCTGCGCATTATTTTGTGGAATAAAGTGGCGCTCTAAATCACCTATTTAAAATAGATGTCCAAAGATTAATGCGGGTCTTTTCAGGCGTTTTAGTAGAAGCACTATCACTTTTAGGTTATTCACGGCGGAATCTTATCTTTTTCAAGTTCAATATTGGGAGCTCAATCATTCTTTTGTTTCGCCAAATGAGAAGCGAAGTTTCGTAAAGAAAGCATTTGTCCTCTGCAAAACCTGCTCACGTTCTATAATTAAAAAATTTGTGTTGCAAAAACAATCTATTCCAAACACTACGCAGGTTTCGGATGACGCTTGCGTCTATCAAATAAAGTTTAAATTGAAAAAGAAAAGGCCTGTCAACGCTAAAACTGACAGGCATAGATTCGAAGACAATATTTTTTTCAAGCTTAAATGGTATGCGCTTTAACCCGCTTCATATAAGACACCAAACGCGTGAAAAACAAGATTTGCAGGAAGATGGTAAATAGCGAAATAGTCCATTCATACCAATGATCAAACGCCGTGCCTTCTAGATTAAAAGCAAAATAAAGCCCCAATAGCACTGCACCAAACACCACACCCGCCACAGTGGTTTGTACCAAAATGGGAAAAGACAAGGCTGTGATTCGACCTAAGAAATGCTCACCCTCATCGCCGCCATTGGCTTTATAAGCGCTTTGAATCCCAATAAACATAATCAATAAAGTCAAAAGTCCCTCAACACCAATCACACGAACATCACCATAGGGTGAATACATGCCGTAGTAATACACCACTGAAACCAATAAGGCGGTGACTAAGTAATAATTTTTATAATGCTTTTTATCGAGGGTATTGCTAGATAATTCATGTGCTAATGCTTTGGTATTCCAAAAATACATGCGGGTCATGGTCTCTTATTTTATCAATGCCGACACTGTACTGACTCAGCATTTAAAGATAAAGGCTTTCTCAGCAAAATTTTGCGAATAGATTGAATCATTTAAGTCCAAAGTGTGTGCTTATGCATAGCATAAAAAAACTTCCGTAAATAGCCGTGAAAAATATCCAGTTTGCGGTACAATCAATCGAAAAAAAGTCAAAACGCAGGTTTAAAATGTCTTCTGTAGTTGCAACGACGGCGGTTCGCGGTCGCTTCCTAGATATTCAGAATACGGTTGCCCAAGCGCGTGAAATTCACGACCAAGTGCGTTACGTAGAAGATGGTTTACTGATTAGCCACAATGGCAAAATCCAATGGTTTGGATCTTGGCAGGAGGGGCAACAGCACCTTCCTGTTGGCGTCGAGGTTCAGCACTATCCTGAACAATTGATTGTGCCGGGTTTTATCGACACCCACATTCATTTTCCACAAACAGAAATGGTGGGGGCCTATGGCGAACAGCTCCTCGAATGGCTCAATACCTATACTTTCCCAACCGAATTACAATTTTCCGATAAAGCCTATGCCGACCAGATTGCCCAATTCTTTGTGCAAGAACTGCTGAAAAATGGCACCACCACAGCCTTAGTCTTCTGTACTGTGCATAGCGAATCAGTCGATGCACTATTTGAAGCGGCAGAGCAGCACCAGATGCGTCTGATCGCAGGTAAAGTTATGATGGACCGTCATGCACCTGAAGGTCTGTGTGACACACCTGAAAGTGCTTATGCAGACTCTAAAGCACTGATTGAGAAATGGCATGGCAAAGGCCGTAATCTATATGCAATTACGCCACGTTTTGCCCCAACCTCAACACCAGAGCAATTGGCTAAAGCAGGGCAGCTCAAAGCTGAATACCCAGATGTATATGTGCATACGCATTTAAGTGAAAATAAAAATGAAATTGCTTGGGTGAAAGACTTATTCCCAGAACAGCAAGGCTATCTCGATGTTTATCATCACTTTGGCTTAACCGGTTCACATTCGGTCTTTGCCCACTGCGTGCATTTAGAAGACGCAGAGTGGGACTGCATGCATCAGACTGACTCGGCCATTGCTTTCTGTCCGACCTCCAACCTCTTTTTAGGTAGTGGTTTATTTCCGTTAAACAAGACTTGGGAAAAGCAGGTAAAAGTTGGGCTTGGTACAGACATTGGTGCAGGAACCTCTTTTAACCAACTGCAAACACTGAATGAAGCCTATAAAGTGCAGCAGCTTCAAGGTGATAAACTGTCCGCATTTGAGTCGCTCTACCACGCTACGCTGGGCGGTGCCAAAGCACTGAGCTTGGATGATAAGCTCGGTAACTTTAATATAGGCAAAGAAGCCGACTTTGTGGTGCTCGACCTCAAAGCAACCGCATTGCAAGCATTACGTCAACAACGTGCAAAAGGGATTGAAGATGCTTTATTTGCTCTGATGACTATGGGTGATGACCGCAATATTCATGCGACTTATATTTTTGGTCAGAAGGCTTATCTGCAAGACTAAGCAGCAAATAGCAAAAATTTAAGCGGTTAATCAAGTTTTGAAACGACTTTGATTTTTGCCTCTAAACCAAGCTGCATCCCGCCTACAATGCAATGATTACATTTTCAGCGGGCAAAAGGGGGTGCATCTCGTTTAGAGATATATTAAAATTAATGCATATATAGAGGTGTTGCAGGTCAACGCCTTTTTTATTTTTGATTTTTTTTAATTTTTAGGTATCTACCCATGACCGTTCAAATGAGCGTAATGATTTCTACTGAAGAGATTCAAGCGAAAGTAAAAGAGCTTGGTGCACAAATTGATGCGCATTATGCAAACAGTGATAAGGAACTCGTACTGATTGGTTTATTACGTGGTTCAGTCATTTTCATGGCAGACTTATGTCGTAGCATTTCAAAACCACATGAACTCGATTTCATGACGGTATCGAGTTATGGCGGCGGTACGATATCTTCACGTGATGTAAGAATTTTAAAAGACCTAGATGGTGAAATTCGCGGTAAAGATGTCTTAGTGATTGAAGATATCATCGACTCAGGCAACACTTTGAGCAAAGTATTAGAAATTTTAGAAACACGTTCTCCAAACTCAATTGAGCTATGCACCTTAGTCAGTAAGCCTTCACGCCGTGAAATTGAACTCGATGTGAAGTTTTTAGGTTTTGACGTTGAAGATAAATTCATCGTTGGTTATGGCCTAGACTACGACCAAAAGTACCGTCATTTGCCCTTTATTGGTGAAATTGGTCTTTAAGACCTATCGAGAAAAAAGTGGCCGAAGGCCACTGCTGTCCCATAGTTAGACTTAAATAAAAAACCTGAGTCCAAAGTAGTTAAAATATAAGTGCGAACAAACACTTCAACTACAAGGATTCAGGTTTTGTCACATCAGAATACTGTATTTCATCAATTACTCAAACCCATTTTAAGACAAGATTTTGAACGTCTTGCGAAACAATACCATCAAGGACAAAAATTAAGATCTGCAACACGATGGGATCAATTTATTGCTATTTTGATGTCTCAATTATCATGTCGTCAAAGCTTTAGGGATATTGAATCTAATCTCGAATCACAACAGGAAAAGCTTTATCACCTTGGTGCCAAAAGAATTGCACGAAGTACGCTAGCAAGAATCAATGAAGAGCAACCAGCTAGCTTGTATCAACAATTGTTTATCCAATTACTTCAACATTGTGAGAATTCCAAGATTGCTCATAAATTTCGATTTTAAAATCCATTATATTCACTTGATGCGAGTCATATTGATCTTTCACTGTCATTGTGTGAATGGGCAAAAGTACATGAGTCCAAAGCCAGTATAAAACTTACAGTTGGGTTAAATCATAGCAACACCATTCCTGAATTTGTTGCGCTTGGTGATGGTATTGAAAATGACATGGTACAAGGTCGACGACTCAAATTCCCACCTGGAAGTATCATTGTATTTGATAAAGGGTATGTTGATTATCAGTGGTTTGCAGAAATGACCAACCAAAAAGTCAGCTTTGTCACTAGGCTGAGACCAAAGACAGTTTATGAGGTGAAATCAAAACAAGATGTGTTAGTCAGTAAGGGGATTCTTGCGGATGAATATATTGAGTTGAGTAGTGATTATGCTAAAAAGCGTGGTGCACCTAAGCGATTAAGACGTATAGAGTTTTATGATACTGAAAAGAAAAGGACATTTGAATTCCTAAGCAACAATTTTCATCTCGCTGCATCAACCATTGCTGCAATTTATAAAGATCGTTGGAAAGTGGAACTATTTTTTAAAGCGATCAAGCAAAACCTAAAATTGAAATCGTTTCTTAGTCGAAGTCGCAATGCGATCCAAACACAAATATGGATTGCACTAATCGCGTATTTACTGGTGAGTTTTGCGAAACATATGGCACATGAAGGATGGAGTGTTCAAAGATTATTAAGAATTATTCAGGTGAATTTATTTGAAAGGAAGCTCTTAAAAGCACTATTTCTTCCTGATAAGAAGTGGAATAAGCAAGAAGAACCTCAGTTGAGGTTCTTCTTGTAATATTTATGGGACAGCAGTGGCCGAAGGCCACTTTTTTTATTTTCACTATCACATAAGTACATAAAACATACAGTTTTTAGCAGATTCACTCTACTGCATAGTCGCATTATACCCGATGATATTTTTGCACATGATTTAAAAACAAAGACATGATAAAAAAAGGAGTTGGCTCATGTGGTCACTTATTGTTGCTATTGTCGTAGGTTTTATTGCAGGTCTCATCGCGCGTGCCATTCATCCTGGTGATGATAAAGCAGGCTTCATTGTTACCACGTTACTGGGGATTGCAGGTTCACTCTTAGCTACCTATGGCGGTCGTTTACTTGGTCTCTATAGTGAAGGCTCGGCAGCAGGCTTTATTGCTTCAGTTATTGGGGCCATCATTATTTTATTCATCTATAACATGGTCACCAAAAAAGCCTAAAACATCCATTAAAAAAAGCACCTTTGCAGGTGCTTTTTATATTTGGACTATTATAAGCCCAGTTCACGCCACATATTTTCAATGGTGGTTGAAGGCACAGCGCCATTCACTTTAAAACCATTTGAGAAAATAACCACAGGCGTTCCTTGTAAGCCTAAACTCTGTCCCAATTGTAAGTTACGTTCAATTGGATTAGTACACGGTTTTTTCGATGTCGGCTGAGTTCCTTTCGCAATCAAATTTTTCCACGCAAGGGCAGGGTCTGCTTCACAAAATACTTGCTTCGATGGTGCAACTGATTGTGCCTTGATGGGGTAAATAAAAGTGTAGATGGTCACATCATTCAGCTTATTCAACTCAGCCTCTAACTGCTTACAGTAAGGACAGTTCGGGTCTGAAAAAACAGCCAATTGGCGTTTCCCATTGCCTTTAACCATTTTAATGGCATCTTTTAACGGCAGCTTATTCCAATCGAGCGAATTTTGTTGCACATATAAAGCTGCACTTAAATTTTTCTGATCTTTTAAGCGCACCATTGAACCTGCAATTACATGCTCAGCCGCTTCACCTAAATACACAATTTCGCCATCTAAAGATCCGCTATAAATGCCCGACATTTCTGTTTTTTGAATATTTTGAACATTAATATTTGGATAATTCTTTTTTAAGTTGGCTTGAACACTTTCTACACTGGCCATACTCATACTTGCAATTGCACTTGTAAGTAGTGCCAAACCCAGTTTTTTTATCATCACTTTTTGCTCTTTCAATCGGAGAACCACGGCGCTAGTGTAGAGTGTATTATTCAAGCATTGAATCATTTTTTCTTATGCTTTACCGAAACCCAACATGACAGAACGATCAACCGACCAAAGTTTCACGTGGAACATCAAATAAAATAGAGTTGATCTCGACTGAAACATGAACAATTTCCTCATGAATCGACAGCATCTCACGCACCTGATCTGCACTTAAGTCCAATGTCGTTTCTAAAGCCAAAATGCAGGAAAACTTGCCTTTACCTACTTTCCAAACATGTAAATCGGTCAAAGTCGTATGTGGTAGTTCTGCCACTACCTCGCGAATTTCTTCCACCACATGATGGTCCATTTCAGCATCTAACAAGGTTTTTCCCGTTTCTTGCATTAAGCTCCATGCCCATTTTGCCACCAATATTGACCCCACAATCCCAAGGGCAGCGTCAAGAAAATCCCAACCAAAATACTTACCAAAAATCAAAGCAATAATAGCAAAAATAGACGTCACAGCATCTGCCACCACATGCATAAATGCAGCTTTCTGATTTAAATCATGATGATGGGCATGTACTTCTGCTGCATGATCATGAGCGTGATGGTGATGGTGATGGTGATGGTGATGGTGATGGTGATGGTGATGGTCGCCATCGTGCAGCAACCATGCACAGATTAAATTAACCAATAAGCCTAAAATCGCAATTGGAATTGCTTCGTTATAATGAATTTGTACAGGAGAAAATAGGCGTTCAACTGAATGAAAAGCCATAAAACCCGCCACCACCATCAACAAAATTGCACTACTATAACCAGCAAGGATTTCAATTTTCCATGTGCCGAAACTAAAGCGTTGATCATGGGCATAATGCCGTGCAGCACGATAGGCAAAATACGCCAAACCCAGTGCCAGCATATGTGAACTCATATGCCAACCATCTGCCAGTAAAGCCATTGATTGGAAAATCCATCCACCAATCACTTCTAATAACATCATGACTGCCGTTAAAATGGTCGCGATTAATATCCGTTTTTGGGCCAGTGGATTACCTTCATCAAAATGATGCGTGTGCTGACGTGATGGGCTATTTTGCATTTAAAATCATTCACCAATATACTCCCATACAGTATATTTATTTTTTGGAGCAATGTGTTGAGTCATTTGCATAAAGATAAAAAAATTTTAAACCGCGTAAAACGTTTACAAGGGCAAGTGAACGCTGTTGAGCACTCCATTGCGCATCCAGAAGCCAGTTGTATCGACGTTTTACAACAAGTTGCTGCCATAAAAGGTGCAGTCAATGGGCTAATGAATGAACTCGTTGAAGCCCACTTACGCCATCATGTTTTAGCACATGCAGAACAGGTCAATGAAGAAGAGTTAGCTGAGTTCTTAAAACTGCTGAAACGTTACGGCTAAGTTTTATTGCGTTCTTTTTCAAGTTTTTAGTTGACCATTTTTTCCTCAAGCCGATACACTGTTGCTCTCTATCATTTTCTTCTCACTGTTTAAACAGATCACTTGTTTTGACAGAGAGCCTCATGGCATTTGCATGACAACAACCACATCTTGGCGTCCATTTTGCATGGTTAGCCTTGCTTTAATGATGGGAACAATGGGGACAGCTTTGGCCAGTCCGCTTTACCCTCTATACCAAGCCTTATGGCATTTACTGCCGAGCCAAATCACCTATATTTTTGTGGCATATATGTTCGGCTGTCTTGCCACATTACTCTTTCTTGGACGGACCAGTAATAGCATCGGCTATCTACGTACCTTACAAGTGGGGTTGGTATTTATCACCGTGGGATTGGTGATTTCTGTCTATGCTTCTAATGCTCTAATCCTGTCTTTGGGGCGCTTTATTATTGGTATTGCGTCTGGTTTGATGACCACTTCAGCTTTATTGGGACTAATGTATACCGTACCGAAAAGTCATCAACAAATTGCGCCACAACTGAGTTCGATGATTACCGCAGTAGGTTTTGGCTTAGGCCCGCTGATTGGTGGCCTGATTGCTCAATTTTCAGAATACCCTTTGGTCAGCCCTTATCTCCCCGTTATTCTTGGTGCTGTAGTGTGTTTCTTTGGCTTATTTTGGGTTCAATCTCCCACGTTTACAGTACAGCCCTTTAGTCTTTCTCCGAAACTACTCCGACCAGAAGTACAATATCATCAGTTGTTTTTGATTGTTGGATTTACCGCATTTAGTGCCTTTGCTGCATTTAGCTTATTTGCTTCTTTATCTCCGTCATTTGTCAGTGATATTCTGCCGTGGCATGGCCCACTCGTCAGTGGCTCAGCCATTACCAGTATTTTGATTATCTCTGCCGTGGTGCAGTATTTTGCCAGAGCCATACCTGCTAATCAGTGTCTCAACTATGGCTTAATCACCTTGATCCTAAGCCTAGGCATTTTAGCTTTGTGTATGCTGTTTCAACTGAGTATATTTTTCTTTATCAGCGATTTTTTAGTGGGAATTGGGCACGGTTTAACTTTGATTGGTGCTTTTGGTCTGATTTATGCCATGACCACCACAGAAAACCGAGCGGCTGTAATGTCAACCTATCTTTTTATCGGTTATTTGGGCACGATTGTGCCCATTGTAGCTGTGGGCTATCTAGCAGATCACTTTGGCTTAAGTTTCGCAGTGATCAGCTTTTGTATTGCTATTGGTATATTGTGTTTTTATCTGTGGTTTTCACATCAGAGCAGTACACCTCTAACTTTAAATATGAAAAAGCCCTAATCAGAGGGTTTTTTCATCAATAGCAGTGTTATTTTCCAATACAGAACGATCCAAAAATTTTCCCAAGTAAATCATCCGCACTAAAGTCCCCTGTAATTTCACCGAGGGCATTTTGTGCCAAACGGAGCGACTCTGCGACTAACTCACCTGCGTTATACACCACCAATTGTTCACGGGCTTCAGCAAGATAAAGCTGAGTGCGTTTCATTGCGTCTAAATGGCGTGTACGCGCAATAAAGGTATCTTCTTCTGGCTGGAAGCCTGCATGCGCTGTAATCGCTTCTATGAGCGCTTGAACGCCAGTTTCTTGCTTGGCCGAAACCATAATATGACGGAAGCCGTTAAAATCTTCGATATGTGATGTTGTTTCCATCAAATCACACTTATTGCCAATCAGCATTAAACGTTTCGGTTCAATATGCTCAGCAAAATATGCTTGCGCCAGTTTGAGTGGGTCTTCACCTTGACTTAAGTCATAAACCAAAAGTAACAGATCGGCTTGCTCAATTTCTTTAATGGCACGGCGGATCCCTTCTTTTTCTACAATATCACCTGTTTCACGCAAACCCGCGGTATCGGTTAGTGTTATAGGTAAACCATTCAGGGTAATTTTTTCATGTAAGACATCCCGCGTCGTACCTGCAATATCCGTCACAATGGCCCGTTCAATGCCCGCTAAAGCATTGAGTAGTGATGACTTACCCGCATTCGGTTTCCCTGCAATGACTACTTGTAAACCTTCACGCAACAACTGTCCCTGACGCGCTGACTGTTGTACTTGGTTCACGGCAGCCGTAACACCATCTAAAAGATTTAAAATTTTCCCGTCCGCAAGAAAATCAATTTCTTCTTCAGGAAAATCAATTGCAGCTTCCACATGCAAACGTAGATGAATCAATTGCTCCAGCACGCGATTTACTTTAGTTGAAAATGCGCCTTGTAATGAACGTACTGCAGAACGTGCAGCCGCTTGTGATGTCGCATCAATCAAGTCAGCGATCGCTTCCGCCTGTACCAAATCCAGTTTGCCATTTTCAAAAGCACGCATGGAAAACTCACCGGCTTTTGCAGCAATTGCACCAAGCTCCAACAAACGTCCCAGTAAAGCATTTTGAATCACAGGGCCACCATGCCCTTGCAACTCAACCACATCTTCACCAGTGAACGAATTCGGGTTCGGAAAACAAATCGCTAAGCCTTCATCCATCACTTCACCAGATGCATCATAAAACTGGCGAAAACCTGCAAAACGCGCTTTCGGTAAGTCCTTTTGAGTCAAGGCTTGTGCAATCTCGTACGATTTAGGACCAGATAGGCGAATGACCCCGACACCACCACGCCCAGGTGGTGTTGCAATGGCAGCAATCGTAGTTCGGTTGTACATAACATTCACCTAAAAATCTTAAAAACGCGCAAAGAAAAATCCGCCTAAGATTACCATCTTAAGCGGATTTATTCAGCTTTTCGCGAAAAGTTGCCTCGATTAGCTCGACGCACTTTCCTTATTCAAGCGATCTTTTTCAACAGATTTGTTGATCAACGTTTGTTGAATGATCGTGATACTGTTGTTGACAATCCAGTACAACACCAAGCCCGAAGGGAAGAACAGCATAAAGACTGTAAAAACAATCGGCATGATGCGGAATACTTTGGCTTGCATCGGGTCTGCAGGCTGTGGATTTAAAGACTGCTGAATGAACATGGTTGCGCCCATCAACAGCGGTAAAATAAACCACGGATCCATTGCTGACAAATCTTGAATCCAAAGTAACCATGGTGCATGACGAAGTTCAACAGACTCCATCAATACCCAGTACAATGCAAGGAAGATTGGCATTTGTAATAACAATGGCAAACAACCAGCAAGCGGATTGACTTGTTCTCGTTTATACAGTGCCATCATTTCTTGAGAGAAGCGCATACGGTCTTCACCGAACTCTTCTTTCATACGTTGCATTTCAGGTGCAATAACACGCATTTTCGCCATTGAGCGATAGCTCTTAGACGACAATGGCCACAGAATCAGTTTCACCAAGACCGTTAACAGAATAATTGCCCAGCCCCAGTTACCCACTAAACCGTGGAAGAACTCAAGACCCAAGAACAACAATTTCGCAATTGGCCATAACCAACCATAATCAACAGTTTGGTTCAAACCTGTTGCTAATTCTTTTAGCTCAGATTGAACTTTAGGGCCTGAATAGAAAGTCGCATCAATCTCAGCCACTGTTCCTGCAGGCACAGTAATTGTTGGTGAAGTAAAACCAATGATATTCATATCATCAGTCGACTTACGCGATTCTAATTTTGCAACATACGGTTGACCGTTACCTTGCGTAAGCTTTAAGTCACCTGGAATCCAAGCACTGACGAAATAGTGCTGAACCATAGCAACCCAGCCACCTTTCGCTTCAACATTCAATTTTTCTTCATTGAAGTTAGCAAATTTCAGCTTGTTATAATGTTCATCTGGCGAACCCCAAGCACCACCTAAGAAAGTGCCCAATGTGAAAATACCTTGGTCTGACTTACCTGGATCTTCAGAGTTGTCACGTTTGAGTTGACCAAACATTTGACCCTGCCAGTTTTGACCACTGCGGTTCACCACTTTATGGTTCACAACAATAGGATAGTCACCTTGCTTGAAGGTAAAGGTTTTAATGATTTCCACACCATCCGCTGTTTTCAGTACCATCGGTACAGTTAACACTTTGATGCTTTTACCATCTTCCGTTTGAACCGCTTTGGCATCGTTTAATGTATAAGCAGATTTTTCAATCTCATACATTGGGCGACCGCTACGATTACTGTCTGGACCATTAAGACCAATTAAACCAGACTGCGCCACATAAGTACGTTTCGCATCACTTTCCAGCATGACAAATGCTTCATTGCTGTCTTTGCTTTTGTCATGGTTTAACAATTCAATACGAACAATATCACCACCTTTAGGGTTAATCCAAAGATGATAAAGGTCAGTTTGTACTGAAATAAGCTGTTGATTTACAGATGCTTTAGCTTCTGTAACTGGTTGCTGAGTCGCGATATTTGCTTGTGGCATATCAGACGCTGCTGAAGCCGTTTGAGCATTTGGCAAATCTGCAGATACTTCATGCGAAACTACAGCAGCCTGTTGAGGCTGTTGCTGAGTTGCCGCATGTCCATAATCTTTTTGCCAAGCCAAAATAAGCAAATAAGCGACAACAAACATGGCCCCGAGAATGGCAAACCTGGCCCATTGTTGCATATCTATTACCCCAAGTGGTTAGAGTGATTTTGGTTCAAGAAACAATCACGAAAGGGTACAGCAAGCAGACGCTTTTGAGAATCTATTTGCTGAAAAGAGATAAAACGAATCCTTTTAGCTGGAACAGGGTCATACCCCGATCCACCCCAAGGATGACAACGGCAAATACGTTTAGTAGCCAACCACACACCACGCACAGCACCATGTGTATGGACTGCTTCCAATGAATATTGAGAACATGTAGGGATATAACGACAACGCGGTCCAAGTAAAGGACTAATCGCAATTTGATAAAATCGAATTAACCAATGCAGTAACTGGACCATTGGCCATCTCTACTTTTGCAGGGAGGGAGCTATTTTTTGATGCTTTTTGGCAAGACGTTGTAATTTTTGCCAAGCAAATTGTAATTGCTGGTGCAACTCTGCATTAGGCACTGTTTCTATCCCCATTTTAGGCATAACCACAATATCTAAAGTTAATTGCTGTTGATGCAAGCGAAAGCTTTCGCGAGCCAAACGTTTTACTCTATTTCTTTCGTGTGCACGACGCACTTTCTTTTTAGCAACAACAATACCCAAACGACTATGAGGTTGTTCGGTCAGTTTTGCTAGAAATAAGAAATGGGGTTGATGCACTTTAAAAAGCGCACCATCGAAGACACTTTTATAATCGGCAGCACAGCGAATACGAACCTCTGTGCTGAAGCCATAAAGTGTAGTCATAACACCCAAAATCGCTTTAAGCGTTAACTATTGATTAAACAGTTAAGCTGTGACGACCTTTTGCACGACGACGAGCTAATACTTGGCGACCAGCTTTAGTAGCCATACGAGCACGGAAACCATGAACGCGCTTACGCTTTAATTCAGATGGTTGGAATGTACGTTTCATATCGAAACTCCAAAAATGATCATTCAATGAAGGTTCGCGATTTTAGTGTTCATTGCTTGAGCTGTCAATGAAAAACAGATTTTCTTGCAAAATTAACTTGTTTTTAATGCATCCCTGCAATAAAAGCTCAAATCTCTATATACACAGCATTTTTTATTATACACAAGCTAGATTATTGTTTATTAAAGTGATATAAGTTATCAGCAAGATTATTCACATAATTATCCACAGTTGTTTAAATTTAATTACACTGCAATGTTTTAAATTTAAATTCATATCTCAAGCAAAGTTATCCCCAAAAAACAGCGCTCTTATAAATAAATTCAAATTTATAAATTTAAATTTATTACTATTAGGGTTGTATTTTTCTGTGGAAATTGCATTTTTCTATTTAAAAAACATAATTATATGGTGTGGATAAAGCTGTTTTTACAAAAATAATAGTTTGTGGATAACTTTGTGCTATATTCTATCCACAGCTTGAGGATAAACTTATCCACAATAGCATTTGAATTTAAATTTGTTTTCATAAGTAGTCTTTTTGAGCAATATCGACTGAATTTCCCATGACAGATGTGGATAACTTGGTTAGAATGGCGACCCGCTTCGGTGGGTGCTTCGTGTTTTTATTAATTATCGATGGAATGAATAGGGGTTTCACATGCTTTGGACGGACTGCTTAACTCGCTTGCGACAAGAGCTATCTGGGAATGTCTTTACGATGTGGATACGCCCTTTAGTTGCAGAAGAGTTAAATGACACATTACGTCTGTATGCGCCGAATCCCTATTGGACACGTTACATTCAAGAACACCATCTTGAGTTGATTACTATTTTAGTTGAACAACTCTCTGAAGGACGTGTGCGTAAGGTTGAAATTTTAGTCGATTCAAGACCTGGGGCGATTTTATCTGCGGCTGAACAACCTGCAACCACAACTGCAGCTTTAGAGTCAGCACCTACGCCTGTGCAGCGCCCTAAAAAAGAAAAAGACGAAAGTCCTGCTAAAAATAATCGTAAACGTCAGCTTAACCCTTTATTTAGTTTCTCACTTTTTGTTGAGGGGCGTTCAAACCAGATGGCTGCTGAAACATGTCGTAAGGTTTTGACTCAGTTGGGGGCTTCTCAGCACAATCCATTATTTTTATATGGTCCGACTGGATTGGGTAAAACGCATTTAATGCAGGCGGTTGGTAATGCTTTATTGCAAGCCAAGCCTAATGCGCGCGTCATGTATATGACGGCTGAAAGTTTTGTGCAGGATTTTGTCAGCTCTTTGCAACAGGGCAAAGTGGAAGAATTTAAGAAAAATTGCCGATCTTTAGATCTATTATTGGTCGATGATATTCACTTACTTGCAGGAAAAGAGGCAAGTTTAGTGGAGTTTTTCTATACATTTAACGCACTTTTAGATGAGTCTAAGCAAATTATTTTGACTTCTGACCGCTATCCAAAAGAATTGACTGAATTAGACCCTCGTTTGGTTTCACGTTTTTCGTGGGGCTTATCGGTGGGGGTTGAACCACCAGATATTGAAACACGAATTGAAATTTTGCTGAAAAAAGCAGAAAGCAATGACGTCGAACTGCCGCGAAATTGTGCCTTGTTTATTGCACAACAAGTCGTTGCGAATGTTCGTGAGCTTGAAGGTGCGTTGAATAAAGTGGTGGCCATTTCGCGCTTTAAAGGCACAGCGATTGACTTAGATGTCGTGCGTGAGTCTTTAAAAGACGTCTTGGCGATTCGTGCACGAACCATCAGTACTGAAAATATTCAACGTGTGGTGAGTGAGTACTTTAGAATTCCACTGAAAGAGTTGGTTGGACCTAAACGTACCCGTATTTATGCACGCCCACGCCAATTGGCGATGGGTTTGGCGCGTGAGTTAACGGGCGACAGTTTCCCTGAAATTGGGATGGCTTTTGGTGGGCGTGATCATAGTACGGTGATGCATGCCTGTGAAAAAGTGGTCAGTCTGAGAGATGAAGATCCGATCTTCAATGAGGACTATAAAAACTTACAGCGCTTACTACAAAGTTAAGTGTGGTTGTTCAAATTCTGTTCTTGCAATGCGGCATGTTCTGCCGCATAGTACACTGCTAAAAACACTTTTATTTATTCTTTTATCTTCAGTATTTCGAGGAATGTATCGTGCGTTTAAAAATCGCGAAAGAAAGCTTACTTAATGTTCTATCACATGTCGTAGGAGCGGTTGAACGTCGCCATACTTTAAACATTCTTTCAAATGTCAAAGTTCAAGTAAATCAAGAGTCTTTGACTATTACAGGCTCTGATTTAGAGGTTGAGCTGGTTGCCAGTACCACACTTGCTGATGGGGCATGTTTACAAGCGGGTGAAACAACTGTTCCTGCACGTAAGTTGATGGATATTTGTAAATCTTTGCCAACTGCAGCCTTAATTGACTTACAGATTACTGAAGATCAACGCTGTATTTTAAAGTCAGGCAATAGCCGTTTTGTTCTCGGGACTTTACCAGCTGAAGATTATCCACTTTTAAGCACAGAAAACACGCAAGGCACCCAAGTAGCGGTGACGCAGCGTGAATTAAAGCGTTTATTTGAAAAAACTGCTTTTGCTATGGCGGTACAAGACTGTACGTTTCTACCTTACAGGGACTTTACTTGAGATTGATAACAATCAATTACGTGCAGTCACGACTGATGGTCACCGTTTGGCGCTGTGTGAAACTGTCGCCAGCTCAAATGCAACCCAGTTGATCCAAGCCATTGTGCCACGTAAAGCTGTAGCTGAATTACAACGTTTACTGAGCATTGAAGATGAGCAATTGGCATTGTTGATTGGTCGTGAGCTGTTGAATGTGACCATTTCAATTGCTAGTCGTGACAAAGAACAAGGTGAAACCACTGTTCGTTTCACGACGAAACTGATTGATGGTAAATTCCCTGACTATCGCCGTGTGATTCCACGTGGTGGTGATAAAAATGTCTTAATTGCACATGATGTCTTTAAGCAATCTTTACAACGTGTTTCGATTTTAAGTAATGAAAAACTACGTGGTGTGTTCTTAAATTTTGATGCCGATACGCTACAGCTTCGTGCGAATAACCCAGAACAAGATGAAGCCGTAGAAGACTTGGCGATTCAATATAGTAATGCACCAATGGAAATGTCTTTTAATGCACAATATATCTTGGATGTATTAGGTGCATTGGATGGTGATGATGTGTCTATGACCATGACCGAAGCCAATCAGTCGGTTTTGGTTCAAGATCCTGCGCATCAAGATCAGACTTATGTTGTTATGCCAATGCGTGTTTAAGACTTAGGTTGACGCATGCAAATTACGCGTTTAAATATCGAACGTGTTCGAAATTTAAAGACGGTTGCTCTCCATGGATTGCAACCGTTTAATGTTTTTTATGGGCAAAATGGTTCAGGCAAAACCTCAATTTTGGAAGCCATCCATCTGCTGGCGACAGGGCGCTCCTTCCGTACCCATATTCCTAAAAACTACATTCAAACCGATACCCAAGATGCCATAATTTTCGCGCAGTCCAGTACAGAAAAGATTGGCATGCAAAAGCTGTTGTCAGGTGAACAGTTGATTAAGGTCAATGGTGACAACATTGCCACCCAAGGGCAGTTAGCCAAAATTCTTCCCCTACAACTGATTGATCCACAAAGTACCGATATTATTGATCATGGTGCGAAGCCGAGAAGGCAGCTACTCGATTGGTTGATGTTCCACGTGGAACCAGAGTTTTATCATGCATGGCAATATTACTCGCGTGCCTTAAAACAACGGAATAGTTTACTTAAAACACGACGAAATTTAAGTTTGGTCGACTTGGAACCGTGGAACAAAATGCTCAGTGATTATGGAGAAATGCTACATTCGCAAAGAGTGAGTATTGTGGAGCAATGGAAGGACTTTTTTGAGCAAGATTTAAAACAACTTTTGCCACATATTCAGGTTGACTTGGAATACAGTCCAGGGTTTCACACCGATGTAGGGTTACTGCATGACCTGCAAAGTCACCATCAAAAAGACCTTGACCGCCGCTATACGGAATATGGGCCGCATAAGGCAGATTTACGTTTAAAAACAAGCCTAGGTGATGCAGACGTGGTGCTTTCACGGGGACAAAAAAAGCTGTTAATCATAGCTTTAAAACTGTCACAGATTGCAATGCTGCATGCCTGTAATAAGGAAACTGTGGTATTATTAGATGATCTGACAGCAGAATTAGATTTAACAGCACAACAACGTTTAATTGAGCGATTGAGCCAACTAGGTAGTCAAGTTTTTATTACCACTTTAGAGTATGAATCAGTCAAAAATCACTTACATGATTTATCTATTTCTTATCAATTATTCTGTGTTGAAAATGGTCAAGTTCAAGTTGTCGCACAATGATTTTAGATTTTACCCATCACGGGATAGACCTATTTTTCGCTAGGGAGAAACCATGAGTTCAGAAGATCAACAAGCTGCTTCTCAAACGGAACAAACCACAGAAAAAGCTTATGATTCCTCTAGTATCAAAGTATTACGTGGATTGGACGCAGTACGTAAACGTCCAGGTATGTATATTGGTGATACGGATGATGGTTCAGGCTTACACCATATGGTGTTTGAGGTGGTGGATAATGCGATCGACGAAGCGCTTGCAGGTCACTGTGATGAAATCTTGGTGACGATTCACGAAGATGAATCTGTCAGTGTATCGGACAATGGCCGTGGTATTCCGACCGATATTCACCCTGAAGAAGGAGTTTCTGCAGCAGAAGTTATTCTCACTATTCTGCACGCAGGCGGTAAGTTTGATGACAATAGTTACAAGGTTTCAGGTGGACTACATGGTGTAGGTGTATCTGTGGTGAATGCATTGTCACGTAAGTTAGAATTGACGATTCACCGTGCCGGCCATATTCACCAACAAGAATACAAACATGGCGATCCTGTTTATCCTTTAGCAGTAATTGGTGATACCGAGACGACAGGAACAACTGTACGTTTTTGGCCAAGTGCTGAAACTTTTAGTCAGACTATTTTCAATGTCGATATTTTGGCACGCCGTTTACGTGAATTGTCTTTCTTAAACGCAGGCGTGCGCATCGTTTTGCGCGATGAGCGTATTCATGCGGAACATGTGTTTGACTACGAAGGCGGTCTGTCTGAGTTTGTGAAATATATTAACCAAGGCAAAACACATCTAAATGACATTTTTCATTTTACCGTACAGGCGGAAAATGGCATTGGGGTCGAAGTGGCATTGCAGTGGAATGATACTTATCAAGAAAATGTCCGTTGCTTCACCAACAACATTCCACAAAAAGATGGCGGAACGCATTTAGCAGGTTTCCGTGCAGCCTTAACCCGTGGCTTAAACAGCTACATGGAAAATGAAAACTTACTCAAAAAAGAGAAAGTAGCCGTTTCAGGGGATGATGCTCGTGAAGGTTTAACTGCGATTGTTTCAGTGAAAGTTCCTGATCCGAAGTTCTCTTCACAAACCAAAGAAAAGTTGGTTTCAAGTGAGGTGAAACCTGCGGTTGAACAGGCAATGAACAAATCATTCTCTGAATATTTGCTTGAAAACCCGCAAGCGGCAAAAGCCATTGCAGGCAAAATTATTGATGCAGCACGTGCACGTGATGCGGCACGTAAAGCGCGTGAAATGACGCGTCGTAAAAGTGCTTTAGATATTGCTGGTTTACCTGGTAAATTGGCGGATTGCCAAGAGAAAGATCCTGCATTGTCTGAATTGTATCTGGTCGAGGGTGACTCTGCGGGTGGTAGTGCGAAACAAGGTCGTAACCGTAAGATGCAAGCGATTTTACCGTTGAAAGGTAAAATCCTAAACGTGGAACGTGCGCGTTTTGACAAGATGATTTCATCTCAAGAAGTGGGCACGCTGATTACGGCATTAGGTTGTGGTATTGGTCGTGAAGAGTACAATCCGGACAAATTGCGTTATCACAAAATCATCATCATGACCGATGCTGACGTGGATGGTTCGCATATTCGTACCCTATTGTTGACCTTCTTCTTCCGTCAAATGCCTGAGCTGGTGGAACGGGGTTATATCTATATTGCACAGCCACCGTTATACAAGCTGAAAAAAGGCAAACAAGAGCAATATATTAAAGATAATGATGCGCTTGAAACCTATTTAATTTCAAACGCAATTGATGAGCTTGAATTACACGTTAGTGAAGCTGCACCTGCAATTCGTGGTGAAGCTTTGGCGAATGTGATTGCAGATTATCAAACGTCTCAGAAGAGCTTGCAGCGTCTAACAGTTCGTTATCCTGCCAGTGTTCTAGATGCGTTGATTTCTGTGGAAGGCTTTAAGCTTGATCACAATCATGACCGAGCTTATGTCGAGCAGTGGGCTGAGCAAGTGCGTAGCGCTGTGGCAGAAATTCAGCCAAGCTTGCGTCCTGAGCTGAGCTTAGAAACGTTTGAAAAAGAGCTGGCAGATGGTCAAAAGATCGAGACTTATTTGCCTCGTATCACCATCTATGTACACAATTTACCGCATAGTTATTTACTAGATGCGGGTTTATTGGGTTCAGGTGAATATGCACGCTTGCTGAAAAACTCTAAGAGCTGGTTCACGCTGCTTGAAGACGGTGCTTACCTGCAAAAAGGTGATCGTAAAATTGCAGTCACCAACTTCCATCAAGTCTGGCAGCATATTTTGTCTGATTCACGTCGCGGTATGATGATTCAGCGCTATAAAGGCTTGGGTGAGATGAATGCGGACCAGCTTTGGGAAACCACAATGGATCCTGAAAACCGCAACATGCTGCAAGTGACGATTGAGGATGCGATTGAGGCTGATCGTATGTTCTCTTGTTTGATGGGTGACGACGTGGAACCACGTCGTGCATTTATTGAAGAGAATGCACTGAATGCGGATATTGATGCTTAAATGCTTTACAAAATACATAGAAAAAAGCACTCGTTAGAGTGCTTTTTTTTACAGCATTTTTTATGCTTTTGAATAAAATATAAGCAATGTACAATGTTATTAAACTGACTTATAGCGATGTCATGATGTAAGTATCAAGTCTTTTTGCACAGTGCAAAATGTGAGGTCATTATGATGGATAACCAACTAGAACAAGTACGCGACATTTGGGTGAATGCATTTTTCACCGGTAATTATGAAGTTTTAGCTCAATATGAAGATGAGCATTTTAAAGTGGTCTATGAACAAGCTGATCGTGTAGAGAGTAACTATACGCGCTATGAAAAGATCGCACATGCGGTGAAAAATGGGGTTTGGAAACCTCAAAAACCCGACGTCGAATTTGAAGAATTTGAGTTTAACCGAGACCAAACACGCTGTCAGGTTTTGATTGGTTTGGTTGAAAATCGCCAACAAATCCAAGAAACATGGATCTTTGATCGGGGCTGGAAAATACAAGAATTACGTTTTTTAAAGGCGAAAAGAGCCGTTTTAAATTAAAAAAAAACGGCTAAAAAGGGTTAACTTTAGCTAAAAGAATCGAATAAATAAACATCACCAAGCTGTGGATAAAATATAAATACGCTTTATATTGGGTGTCAAAATATGTATAATTTTATCCACAATGGATGTGATCTGAAGAATCTAAATTTAAAAGTTGTGATATTTTTTGAATTTAAAAACCGCTTTCCTGTTTACCTTGTCCTTTTAAATTCAAAACAAACTGTTTTTGAATAATTTGAAATGTTGCTGTTGTTTAGTGGCCGAGATGTTTTGCTACAGAAAATTGTGCTTTGGACACGCATAATTAAGTTTATTTGAGTTTACATGATTGAATATTCTATTAATTTAGCAGAATTAAATAATCGAAAAATCACTTTTTAAGAATATCTAAATAATAGTTATTATTTTTTATAAGTATATGTTTTATTTTAAAAAAATATAATTTTCTTGATGGAAAACTGGATTGATTTTTATATCAAAGAGGTCCGTTTGGAGAGTGTTTGAAAAACATTCAGCCAAAGTCCGCCGATAAAAATGAAAAAGCATAAAAAAACCCGCGATGCTTGTGCATCACGGGCAGTGGTAGCTGTGTTAGATAGAATGTTTTAGTCTTCGAATGAACTTTCGAGCTCTTCAAGTTCCATCATCAGCTCTAGCATTTGTTCTTCAGCTTCACTGACTTGGTTTTTCAGTTCGGTTTGCTCATTCATCAATTTCATGAGTTCATCTTTGCGTGCAGCGTCATATAGGCCAGCATCACCAAGTAAACTTTCGATTTCGACTAAACGTGGCTGGTGCTTTGCTAGCAGGCTTTCACATTTTTCGATATTTTTACGAATCGGGCGCGTTTGTTCACGGCGCTGTGCAGCCAATTTACGCTGCGCTTCTTTATCCACTTTGGAAACGAGCGTTTTTTGCTCACTGACTTTAGACACTACAGGTGCTATTTGTCCACCTTGTTTAATCATCTCTAGGCGCGCTTGGCGTAACCAGTTGGCATAATCGTGTAGATCGCCTTCAAATTCGGTAGATTTTCCAGCATGGACTAAAATGAGGTCATCGCACACACTGGCAATCAGTTGGCGTTCGTGCGAAACCAAGACCACAGCACCTTCATAGTCTTGTAAAGCCATGGTCAGAGCATGGCGCATATCTAAGTCTAAATGGTTGGTCGGTTCGTCTAGAATCAAAACATTGGGGCGTAACCACACGATTAACGCCAATGCCAAACGCGCACGTTCACCGCCTGAGAAGCTCTCGCAAGGGGTATCCATCCGTTCGCCACTAAAGCCGAAACTGCCTAAAAAGGCACGTAAGGTCGCTTCACTGATTTTTTTATCCGCAATTCGTGCCAATTGCAGCATTGGGCTGGCCGATTCATCCAGTGAATCCATTTGATGCTGGGCAAAATAACCAATATTCAGCAGTTCGGAAGCTTTGCGTTGTCCTGCGAGTAAAGGTAAATCACCAACCAAGGATTTGATTAAGGTTGATTTACCAGCACCATTCATCCCCAATAAGCCAATCCGGCTCGTTGGGGTGATTTGTAGGTTGATATTGGTGGCAATCAGCTTATCGCCATAACCAATATCAGCCTGCTCTAGAGTGAGTAGTGGTGAACTCATTTTGGTGGGTTCACGGAAGCTAAAGGTAAATGGGGTATCGACATGCGCAGGAGCAAGCAGCTGCATCCGTTCCAGTTGTTTAATTCGGCTTTGTGCTTGACGCGCTTTAGTGGCTTGAGCTTTAAAGCGATCAATATATTTTTGAATATGTGCCCGTGTTTCGAGCTGCTTTTCATAGGCTTGTTGTTGTTGTGCCAAACGTTCTGCACGAGTGGTTTCAAAGGTAGAATAGTTACCGCTATAGAGGGTAAGTTCTTGATTTTCGATATGCAAAATACGGTTAGTAATGGCATCTAAGAAATCGCGGTCATGTGAAATTAAAATCAAGGTACCTGTATAGGCATTTAACCAATCTTCTAACCATAAAATAGCATCGAGATCTAAGTGGTTGGTCGGTTCATCCAGTAATAATAAATCCGAACGGCTCATCAGAGTACGTGCTAAGTTTAAACGCATCCGCCATCCACCAGAGAAACTCGAAACCAAAAGTTGGTTTTGATGTTCCATAAAACCCAGACCCGCCATAAGCTGAGCGGCTTTAGCGGGTGCAGAATAACCGTTAATTTCGTCGAATCGGCCATGTAAATCAGCCAGTTCAGTGTCAGTTAACTGCTCAGGATGGTTGAGCTGTTGTTGAATGTTCCAATATTCTTCATCACCGGTCAGGACGAAATCAATTGCAGCCATATCTAAGGCTTTTACTTCCTGCGCCATGTGCGCCACTGTCCATACAGCAGGACGGCTCAGGGTGCCATCATCAGGACCGATTGAGCCTAAGAGCGCAGCAAACAGAGTTGATTTTCCAGCACCATTGACACCGGTGAGACCAACTTTCCAACCCGGATGGATTTGCATGGAGGCTTTTTGAAATAACACTCGTCCACCACGGCGCAATGAAACTTGATCAAGCTGAATCATGGAACTATCAAATATCAGAAAAAGGTGCGCCTATTCTAATGGATGCGTCAGCAAAAGACTAAACATTCAAAATTTATCTGAACTGAAATCTTGAATAGTTACTTTTAAGGGGAGGATGAAACCCTTTGACCTTTGGTCGGAAAGCTAAAAGTTGACCTTTTTTGACCTATATTGAGAAATAGCACACAGATATATTTCCCCAGTAAAACAAAAAACATGAAGGGATAATAATGAAAAGAAAAGGAATTTTTATTTTATCGACACTCGCACTGTGCGCTTTCTCCAGTATGGTACAGGCGAAGCAACAAGTCTGTGTCTTTGACTTACTGGGTAAAGCAGGTGAATCTTATAAATTCTTAGAAGAATGGGCTTTGGTCAGTAAAAAATGGGGCGCACAGGTACAGTTGATTTCGTTTCAGGACGAAGACTTGGCCGATAAAGCCTTTCAAAATGACAAATGTGATGCGGTGTATATGACTTCGATGCGCGCGCGAACGTATAACAAGTTCGCAGGTTCAATTGATGCCTTAGGCGGAGTGCCGAGCAATAAAATTGCACAAAAGGCTGTGGAATATGTACTCGATCCTCGTAATACCAAGCGCATGACCACCACGTTGCAAGGTGAAAACTATGAAGTGGCAGGCATTGGCTTAATTGGTTCAGCTTATATTTTTGTCAAAGACCGAAATTTGAATACTATTGAGAAAGCACAAGGTAAAAAATTTGCCATCCTGCATTATGACCGTGCACAACGGGTGATGGTAGAGCGGGTAGGCGCTGTTCCTGTGATGTCGGATATTTCCAACTTTATAAAAAAGTTTAATACAGGTGAAGTGGATGTGGTTGCTGCACCTGCTTATGCGTATAAACCCTTAGAAATTGAAAAAGGTCTAGGCTCTAAAGGGGCTATGCTTAACTTTCCCGTGGTCAATGTCACTGCAGATTTAATTGTCAGACCCGAGCGTTTTCCTGCCCAATTTGGCGAGCAATCGCGACAATGGTTTTTACAAAAAATCCCGCAATCCTTTGCCATGGTGCAGCGACTAGAAGCGGCCATTCCAAGCAAAATCAAAATGCAACTGAGTAAAGAAGATAAAGAAAAATATCAGCGTATGCTACGCGAAGGGCGCATTGATTTAACCAAACAAGGAGTATATGACCCAGGCATGATGCGCGTGCTGAAAAAAGCCCGTTGTACGGTTGAACGCACCAACTTTGAATGTTCATTGGGTGGTGAATAAGGCGAAAAGCTGTATTTCTTTGTAATATTAAGCATTATTCATGTAAAGCGGATGATACTGGTTTTTATTCTAAAATGATGAATTTAAAGTAGTTTATAAATCATCCGAAAATAAGAGATTGAGAAAAGCAAAAAAATTTGCCCAATTGACAGTGATTTTTGAGTAAATGCTCTATTTTTTTAATTTTAACTTGCTTAATATTTTGCATGTGTATGGACACCTGTCAAACAACAAAATGAACAAGGACATAAGAATGAAAAAACTAACCCTCGCACTCGCTGCTTTTTCTGCTTTGGGTGTGGCGTCGACGGCACAAGCGGCTAAAGTGGACATCTGTGTATTTGACTTGCTTGGCAAATCAGGTGAGTCCTATCAAATGGCGCAAGAATGGGCTCTAGCTGCAAAAGGCTGGGGGGCTGAAATTAATTTAATTCCTCGTCAAGATGAAGCCGTTGCCGACAACGATTTTAAAGCAGGTAAGTGTGATGGTGTGTTTATGACCGCTATGCGTGCACGGCAGTACAATAAATTTGTCGGTTCTATTGATGCATTGGGTGGTGCTCCAAGCAATGCCATTGCACAACGTGCGATTACTTTTGCATTGGATCAGCGTAATGCGACCAAAATGGTGACCAATCTTGGGGGCAAAAAATATGAAGTGGCCGGGATTGCACCTTTAGGTTCAGCTTTTATTTTTGTACGAGATAAAAGTATTAATTCCATTGAAAAAGCGGCGGGTAAAAAGTTTGCAGTCTTGGGCTATGACGATGCGCAAAAAATCATGGTACAACGCGTCGGTGCGCAAGCGGTGATTTCTGATGTGTCTAACTTTGTGGCAAAGTTTAATAATGGTCAAGTCGATATGGTCGGCGCACCTGCTTATGCTTATAAACCCCTAGAAATTTATAAAGGTTTAGGCACAAATGGTGCCATGTTTAACTTCCCTGTACTACAAGTGACCGCTGATTTTGTGATTCGCCCAGATCAATTTCCCGCAGGCTTTGGGCAAAAATCGCGAGATTGGTTTGTGAAAAACCTACCGAAAAGCATCGCGATGATTGGTCGTTTAGAAGCAGGCATTCCAGCAAAATATAAAATGAATCTCAGCGCAGAAGACAAAACCAAATATCAAAAAATGTTGCGTGATGGTCGTATGGATATGACCAAACGAGGCATTTATGACCCAGCGATGATGTCGGTCTTGAAAAAAGCCCGTTGCTCGGTCGATAAAGCCAACTTTGAATGCTCACTGGGCGGTGAATAATTTTCCCAATGTGTTCTAAGAAAGCTCAGTTTAAATTGAGCTTTCTTTTTGTTTTTAATCGACAGATTTAAATGGTTTTGACGCAGCTAATTTGTATAGCGTGTAGGAAATGAGTGGTTGTGAACCGAGTGAAGTTTCATTCGAGGCATCAAAAAATAACAAAGAGCACAAGTGAATGGCTCATCACAATAAACAACAATAAGTCTAAAGGAAGATGTATGAAACAGTGGATGAAAAGCCTCAGTGTTGGGACATTAGTCATTTCTGCAACAGCGATGGTACAGGCCAAACAAGTGGTTTGTGTCTTCGATTTGGTTGGCAAAAATGGTGATGTCTATAGCTTGATGAAAGATTATCAGTTGGCGGCTAAAAACTGGGGCGCGGATATTGAACTGCGCGTGGGACAAAATGAAGCCGTGATTGCTGAGGATTTTAAAGCAGGAAAATGTGATGCCATTAGTGTCACAGGTATGCGTGGGCGTCAATTTAACGCGTTTACAGGTTCACTCGACGCGATTGGTGCGATTCCCGATCTCAATTTAGCAGTGAAAGTCATGCAAGGCTTGGCCAGCCCAGCTTTTGCTAAATATATGGTGAATGGTAAGTACGAGGTCGCAGGTGTGATCCCCGTTGGAGACGCTTTTTTATTGGTGAATGACCGTAGCATCAATACCGTAGCGAAAGCCGCAGGCAAGAAAATTGCGGTTTTAGACTATGATCAAGCACAAAAAGTCATGGTTCAACAAATTGGTGCACAAGCTGTCAGTGCTGATGTCACTAACTTTGGGGCTAAGTTTAATAATGGTCAGGTTGATATTATTGGTGCACCTGCTGCCGTGTTTAAACCTTTGGAATTACATAAAGGTTTAGGAACGAAAGGCGCCATTGTGAATTATCCGATTTTACAGGTCACAGGGAATATCATTATTCGCCCGGATAAATTCCCTGCAGGTTATGGACAAAAATCACGGGAATGGGTCAAAGGACAGTTACCGCGTGCATTTGGTATTTTGGGTAAAATGAAAGCCGAAATCCCACAAAAATATTGGATGCAGGTGCCTGCAGCCGATCAACCTGGCTATCAAAAGATGATGCGTGAAGCACGGATTGATCTCACCAACCGCGGTATTTACGATAAGCGAATGATGAAACTGTTATGGCAATTCCGTTGTAAGCAAGCAGCGAAAAACTTTGAATGTGGCTTACAAGATGAGAATTACAAACAATCTTGATAAAATTAGTCTGATTTGACTTTAAATATTCAAATAGGGACCATATATTGAGTATGCTATACTCGAAATATGGTCTTTTTGATTTGAAAGACAGCTGAACCGAACTGAGGAATCTAAGATGAATGCCCAAGCACTTGAACTAAGCGACAATGCCGCAAATAAAGTACGTCAATTACGTGACAGTGAAGGGAATCAAGATTTAATGCTCCGTGTATATGTTACGGGCGGTGGTTGTTCAGGTTTTTCTTATGGTTTTAACTTTGCTGAAAACCAAAATGAAGACGACGCAGAATTTATCAATGGTGATGTGAAAATGTTGGTTGACTCATTGAGTTATCAATATTTGGTCGGTTCAGTGGTGGATTATATTGAAGGTTTGGAAGGTTCACGTTTCGTCGTGCAAAACCCAAATGCAACAACGACCTGTGGTTGTGGTTCATCTTTCTCGATCTAAACCTGATCGGATTAAAAAAGCCCTCATCATGATGAGGGCTTTTTTATGTGCAATCATTCGCTTTCAATCGAGTTTAATTGCATCGAGTAAGTCAAAAATAATCGTGGTGACATCTTGGCTTAAGTCTCGGTTATTAAAAACTTCATAGGCAGTAATCGTGACATCGGTGTCACTCGGTAACAGTTTCTGTTCTTCTTCAATCAAATCATTGATCGGCAAAAGCGTCTGTTTCACTTCCAGATGTAAAATATCCTTAAACTCTAAATTCTCATCTTCAAGTTCTAACAGCTGCTCGTTGAAATAGGGCAATAGAATAGAATGGAGATAAGGTTGAATCTCAACAATATCAAAGATTTCGATATCACGAGTTTCTTCAATCGTACTGATGTGGTCATTTACTTCGATTAAGATATGGTAGTAACTCACATTCGTCTCCAAAGCTTCTAGTGGATATTCAATTATTTACAATAACACGAACCCGAGTCAAGATGTGCTGTGATTGTATTTCATACCCCATTAAAATTAGGGGATTATTTTTAGCAATCCATCACTTCAACGGGCATTAAACAACGCAATATCGGCACTTTGTAAACGAAAATGCTGCATATCTTGTTCTTCTAACATGGGATACATCAGTGCCTTGGGGGCATTATGATGTTTCATGCCTAAGGCGTGACCAAATTCATGTGCCAAGGTCATGCGTAGGTCATCATCTGACTCGAACTCATAAATGTGAATTTCTCGCCCATTAAACAGACCTTTATCAAATGGCCGGGGTTGGAAACGCTGATTAAACTGATCAATCGCAAGATTAAGGCCTTGATCTAAGCGATTGAGTTCATTCACTCTTTGATTATATTCGTTAACACGCGTGTTAAAGCTTGCAATTTGTTGTTCTAAAAAGTTTTGCTGTTCACGAAGTCGCGCTAAACTTTGTTGTACCGCAGGCTGTTGTGCGACAGGCACGCCACCATATTGATTGTACTGGTGGATCATAGCGTTATAGTTTTGGTTGAGTTCTTGTAGACTGCGTTGTTGCATATTTAAAGCGATTTCGTGACGTGCGAGATTTTCTTGCATCGCTTTGAGTTCACTATTCTTTTGGCTGATACTGGCTTCATTTTGCGTGAGTTTAGACAGTTGATCACGGCGTTGTAGTGATTCATCTTGTCTTTGATCATAAATGAGATGAATACTGAGTCGAGCATCAGGGTCATAAACAAAATAATCTTTTCCGAGACCTTGTTTCCAAATATCAGTGGCTTGTTGGCTGATCTGTTTCAGTTCTACTTCACTTAGGTTAAAACGAGGGTCAACTTCTGCAATCCGATAGCGAATACGTTGATCGAAAGGGTGGGTGATGCGATCTAACAATGGATTGAGCCGAAGTTGAGGATGTTGCAGATTTTGATAAAAAATCATCCCTAAAAAGCCAAGTAGAGCAAACAATACAATGAGACGCATATTTTATTCATAGATCGTTGTTTTTAACTACTTTAGCTTAAAAAGGATGATTGCTAAATAAAAATGCGTCAGATTAAGGGCTTTAAATTAGACCCAATGTAGTCAAGCTTTGTTTAACCAGTTGCTCACGTACGCTGGCTGGAATTCCCGTTTTCATGTGCATATTTAAAGAGAAATAGACCTTTTCACGATCGGGATATTCTACCCAGCCTGTCCACCAACCAACTTGCGGTTCTATGTCCATGCCCCAACCTGATTTTGCATAAAGTTTATAATTCGGTTTCTGTTCAATCAGTAGCATGTCTTGTACCGCCTGTTGCACTTCTGGTTTAAATGCAAGCTTTTTATTTGCCAGCTTTTCGACAAAAAGGACTTCTTGGACAGGCGTAATTTGCAGTGGGCCGACTAACCAAAAGTTATCGACAACGGTGCCAATCTGTTGATTGCCATATCCAATGCGTTGCACTTCTTTTTGCATCAGGTCTAGACCAATGCGCCGTGCTAGCTCCTGATAAACTGGAACGGCAGATGCCTGCATGGCTTGCCCTAAAGTCATGTCTTTTTCCCATGCAGGAAAGCTACGCTTTTGACCATCCCATTTAAATACCTCGTTAATGGTTGCCTTGTCATGCTCTAGTCCGATTAAGGCATTCAGCATTTTAAAGGTAGAAGCGGGCACATACGGTGTCTGAGCACGGCTTAGGTCATTGCCGTAGCTGTGTAAGTCATGCTGATCCTTAATGACAATCACCCCCGTGGTTTGGAGTTGATCGAAGGCTTGTTGGATCTGCTGCTGCGCACTTTGTTGCTGGTGATTTTTAGCTGTTTCTACGGAAGGGCTTATTGTGGTACATGCAGAACCGAAGGTTGTAATGAGGACGATGAGTCCCAACTGTAAAGTTTTCATTGGTGGTTAAGTTCTAAATTTTTTATCAGGCTAATGTAAAAGTGGAATACGACACAACGTGATTTAGGTAATAAAAAACCGCGCTTTCGCGCGGTTTTTATTAAAGAGACAAATTATTTTTTGTCATCTTTCACTTCAGTGAACTCAGCATCTACAACGCCATCGTCCGCTTTTTGTTGTTGACCAGCATCACCGCCGAATGCATTTGGGTCGAAACCTTCAGCACCGCCTTGACCTTGCGCCGCTTCATAAGCACGTTGTGTGATCGGCATAATGATGTTTTGTAAAGCTTCAGTTTTCGCTTTAATGTCTTCTACATCATTTTCTTTCGTCGAAGTTTCAAGCTCAGCGACTGCAGTTTCAACAGCAGTTTTTTCATCGCTTGTTACTTGCTCGCCTAGGTCTTTCACTGCTTTTTGAGCAGAAGATACCAATGCATCCGCTTCGTTACGTGCTTTCGCAAGTTCTTCGAACTTACGATCTTCTTCAGCATTTGCTTCAGCGTCTTTGATCATTGCTTCGATTTCAGCATCAGACAAACCTGAGTTTGCTTTAATCTGGATAGATTGCTCTTTACCAGTGCTCTTATCTTTAGCCGATACTTTTAAGATACCGTCAGCATTGATGTCGAACGATACTTCAATTTGTGGCACACCACGTGGAGCAGGTGGAATGTCGCCCAATTGGAAGTTACCCAACAATTTGTTTTGCTGTGCCATTTTACGTTCACCTTGGAACACAGAAATGTCTACAGCAGGTTGGTTGTCCGCAGCAGTTGAGAACACTTGAGATTTCTTCGCAGGAATCGTGGTGTTTTTCTCAATAATTGCTGTTAACACGCCACCCATGGTTTCGATACCAAGGGTCAACGGCGTCACGTCAAGAAGAAGTACGTCAGTTTTGTCACCAGACAATACCGCACCTTGAATCGCAGCACCCATTGCTACCGCTTCGTCAGGGTTTACGTCTTTACGTGGCTCACGACCGAAGAACTCTTGTACTTTTTGTTGTACAAGTGGCATACGAGACTGACCACCCACCAAGATCACATCAGAAATCTCAGAAGTTGAAAGACCTGCATCTTTAAGTGCAATACGGCAAGGTTCGATGGTACGTTCAACTAAATCAGCCACTAAACCTTCAAGTTTTGCACGCGTTACATTGATCACTAAGTGTTTAGGACCAGTTGCGTCTGCCGTGATGTACGGCAAGTTAATTTCAGTTGCATTTGATGAAGAAAGCTCGATTTTTGCTTTCTCAGCAGCTTCTTTCAAACGTTGTAACGCAAGTGGATCATTTTTCAAGTTCACACTTTGTTCTTTCTTGAATTCTTCAACCAAGAATTCAATTAACGCGTTATCAAAGTCTTCACCACCAAGGAAAGTATCACCATTGGTTGATAACACTTCGATTTGTTGGTCGCCATCAAGGTCAGCGATTTCAATGATTGATACGTCAAAAGTACCACCACCTAAGTCGTAAACTGCAATTTTACGGTCGCCTTCTTTTTTGTCCATACCGAACGCAAGTGCAGCAGCCGTTGGTTCGTTAATGATACGTTTAACATCAAGACCTGCAATTTTACCTGCATCTTTGGTTGCTTGACGCTGTGCATCGTTAAAGTAAGCAGGAACGGTAATTACCGCTTCAGTCACTGTTTCACCTAAGTAGTCTTCGGCTGTTTTCTTCATCTTTTTCAAGATTTCAGCAGAGATTTGTTGTGGTGCTAGTTTCTTATCGTTTACATCAACCCAAGCATCGCCATTGTCTGCTTTGATGATTTTGTAAGGGACAAGACCGATGTCCTTTTGAACAGCTTGGTCTTGGTACTTACGACCGATCAAACGTTTGATCGCGAATAATGTGTTTTTCGGATTAGTCACTGCCTGACGTTTTGCAGACTGACCCACCAAGATTTCGCCATCTTTATACGCAATAATAGATGGTGTTGTACGTGCGCCTTCAGCGTTGTCGATAACTTTAACTTTGTCGCCTTCAAGTACAGCGACGCAAGAGTTTGTTGTACCTAAGTCAATACCAATGATTTTAGCCATTTGGATGATTCCTCAAAAATTTTTGCAATGTTTTTGCTTGTTATTCGATATGAGAGCCGTTCAATTTTTTTCAAGTGATAATGACGAAAAAATTTCACAAACTCTCGAATTTATAAGGCTTATGCGCCAACCATGACCATTGCTGGACGGAGCAAACGACCATTTAAGGTATAACCTTTTTGCAATACCGTTCCGATCTCGTTGGCTTTCGCATTTGGATCAATCCCGACTGCTTGATGCAAATCCGCATTGAAACCATTTGCTGTATCAACTGCGACCACACCAAATTTTTCCAGTGCAGTGAGTAACGATTTCAACGTCAGTTCCA
Source organism: Acinetobacter sp. SW-226 (assembly GCF_055632855.1). Taxonomy (NCBI): domain Bacteria; kingdom Pseudomonadati; phylum Pseudomonadota; class Gammaproteobacteria; order Moraxellales; family Moraxellaceae; genus Acinetobacter; species Acinetobacter sp. SW-226. Next base: position 3,788,231 of record NZ_CM145752.1, read on the forward strand.
CACCTTCAAACATTGGTGTTTTCTCTTCACCCGATGCGCTAATGGCACGTTCTAAATTATCCACTGAGTCAAGTAACTCTTTTGCGAATTTTTCTAGCACGGTGTCTTTATGCTTATCAGATTCACGTTGAATACGCTCTACACTTTTTTGTGCTTCGTATACAGCGTTTGCAGTACGTGCTTTTTCAAGCTTTAAGCTTTCTTCAAGATTGGTAATTTGAGCTTGTAAATCCTCAACTGAAACTTCAGCTTGCTCCGTTTCAGCTTGAGTTTGCGCTGTTTGTGAATCCGCTTGCTCTTGCCCTAGATCTTGAGCGTCTTGATTTTGCTCAGTTGCCATTGATTTACTCCGTTTAAATGGGTTCTTAAACATGTACAGTCCTTCAGGCATCAGTGTTAACTGGGTTAATCTGAACTGCCATGCGTTATTGAATTCAGGATTACTACAAAAGGTCGGGGCAACAGCCAAAAATTCAAGCGGATTGAGCGATTAATTCATTCATTGTGGGCAAAAATTGATTTAATGTTGTGCTGTAGTTCTCAGTTTTAAATAAATGATGCATTTAACGCGATATTGAGAGGGGTTGGTTCTAGCTCTTTTGATCGTTAAATTGAATAATTTTTATAAAATTTATCTGTTTTACTTGCTTTTAGTGTAGCCGCATAATGTCTTAGTTCGCAGTGATCATGTTCTGTGGAGAGAGAGTAGAGCATGGTGGCTGCATCTAAATTTGTAACACTTTTGCCAAGTGCCCCAAGCCTTGGCTTTTTTATATTGAACATTTCAAATCCGCTTTTTTCACACTCAAAAAGCTGAATCTGTATATGTAAATCCTTGCTTGATTTTAGTCCTGAAGATTACTTTGATTAAACTTTTGGGTTTGAAATGGGCTAAATACATTATTTAATCGTGTATCAACATAAGATAGTTCTGCAATTAAGGGGAATACTTGCAGTGATGTCTTGCTGCTCCGAAATATGAAATACAAGCGATATAATGAATGCAGAATCAGAAAGTTAAACGAATCTTTTTGATCTAGACTTGAGTTGTTTTCAATTTTTATAGGTTAATAAAAAATTGCACAAGTTGTACTGGGAGTTGTAGAAACTACAACTCAAGATGTGTGTAAAAGTTTTTGGATTTAACAAAGATAGGCAGGGCAAAGTTTGGCTTTGCTATTTTGTATGACGTAAAAGGAAATCAAAAAATGTTAAAGAAGAAAACTGCATTATTGTCTCTAGCGCTTTTAGGTTCAGCATTTGCAATAGCTGGTTGTAGCTCAAATGAAACTACTACAGCGCCTGAGTCTGCTCAAGTGACCACTGCACCAGATGCAACAGCAACCGTTGAGGGAAGTACTGGAGTAGAGGTTCAAGCGGATCCTGCTGCTCAGGTTGAACCGATCCAATCTACACCTGCGATAACACAACAATAAAGCTTAAAAGAGAGCGTTCTCTTACATTCGCTTTGTTAAAGACCTTCACTGGATGCCGTGAAGGTCTTTTTTGGAGGGTAAATCACTCAAGCTACTCAGCCGTGTTATTCATCAGTCTGAAGTGCGATGACGATTTTCTCGTTCTTGACGTGCGTTATCCCAACTTTTGTTTTGATCGCGGCGTTGATCATCGGTACGTTGCTTACGATCGTTATTGGATTGTTTACGTCGATCTTCAGTCCGTTGACGCTCTTGCTCACGACGTTGGCGTTCGGCATTTTGTCGTTGTTGACGTTCAACATCATAACGCTTACGTTCTTGATTTAATCGCTCTTGCTCACGCTTTTTCTGTTGCCAGTCTTGATGACGTTGATTGGCGATCCGTTTGCGCTCAGCTTCAATACGTTGTCGTTCTTGTTCGCGGTTCTGGCGTTCCCATTCAGCATGTCTCAGGCGATTTAGATCTGCCTCGCGACGTTCGCGTTCAATACGGTTTTGTCGTTGTTGATATTCCCAGCGTTGGTGATCACGTTCGTATCGGTCATCATGGCGATCATATCCTCGATCATCATAGTCATAGCGTTGACCGTAGCGTCCGTCATAATAGCCATCATCAGGAAACGCCACACAGCCAACAAATAGGCTGCTGACGAGTGAGAGCAATATTATTTTTTTAGTCATGGTGAGTCTCCTTACAAAAGCGGAATAGCAAAACACTCCTAAATCGGCATAAAAATTGTCAATGACAAGCTCTTAAAAGAAGATTAGCGTATAGGGCATATTGTTATGTATCTTGATGTGAAGACTTATATAAGAGAATGGTCACATAATTACTGATCATGTAGAGAATATGAAGAACGAAAAAAAAGGATATGATTGACATGGTAGGATTGAATAAAACTTTACAAAAGTGGATGGAAAAAGGACAAGGTCATGTTGCGCGAGCAATTGATCATTTACCAAGTACGGCCCAAGAAGGACTAGTGAAAGCGCTAGGTTATCCTTATCCTTTTGAACAACTGGATCCATTCATAAAATGCCTGATGGCTGCACAATATAAACAAGGTAAATCAGGTTTTATTCTTGAGGACTTTCACTGTTCTCGTAAGCTCTTCGACCATCAAATTCAAATGTTGACCAGTAAGCCGACCACTGTCAAATTGGTAGAGGATTTACGCCTACCCCTGCAAAGTGGGACGGTTTTTGCTAGACACTACCATCCTGCACCCAATAAAAGCTTCCCATGTTGGTATTTTATCATGGTGGTGGTTTTGTGGTGGGTAGCTTAGATACTCATGACGAGGTGTGCCGACTTTTGGCTGTCCATGGCAAAGTGCAAGTGTTAAGCATAGATTATCCTTTAGCTCCTGAAGCTAGTCCGCAGTTATTGATTCAATCTTGTGAAGACGCTTTAGCTTGGGTGTATCAAAACCGACGTCAACTTAAAATTTTGAAAGATCGAATTGCAGTAGCAGGTGATAGTGCTGGTGGCAATATCAGTACAGTGGTGGCACAGCGAAGCGCGGCAAAAGCTTATGCGCCAAGTGCGCAATTATTAATTTATCCTGTGGTTGATTTCAAAAGTCGCCATCCTTCATTCTTTGCATATAAAGACGGACTCACCTTAACTGGGCAAGATGTCGATATGGTTACCGCTTTTTATGCTGACCAGCATCAAGTGGCTTTAGATGATCCTCTAGTTTCTCCTACCTATGGAGTGCTAAAAGGTTTAGCTCCTGCCTATGTCATTACAGCTGGTCATGATTTATTACATGATGAAGGTGAGATTTATGCCATCAAATTAAAACAGCAGGGCAATAAGGTGCATTATCAAAATTATCTCGATCAACCCCATGGGTTTGTGAACTTCACCATCATTTCTCGTCGGGCAAAAAAAATCACCATAGAAATGGCAAAGAACTTTAGAAAATTCTGGGATAAGAATGCCAAATAAAGATGCATGAATTTTAAAAAGAATGTTTCACGTGGAACGATTTTTTTTATTTAACGCGGACTTTGGCTTCTGGAAAAACAAGTTGAAAGCTCGGGACATAAAAACTTTGTAGTGCCTTGGCTTGACCAAAGTCTGGAAAGAGGGTGGTATGGTTTTCCCACTCAAATTTTTTCAGTTTGATTAGCTTTGCGCGAAACTGTGGAGAAAACTCATAACGTTGACCTTGCCATGCTTGCTGTATTTTGAGCATGGAACGTGGAATGTGATGACTATTGATATAAAACGGACGTGCCTTTTTACATTGAGTTAAGGTTAAACGTAGCGTTTGGTTTTGAGTGCTGAGTTGGCATTGTGTTGTTTCATGTTGCGTATGCCAATCAAACTGAGCGAACTCTTTCGGAATGCCCCAAAGGTGTTGACCATGTTCAACCGAAATCTGTGTCGATACATAAATTTTAGGAATTGAACTTAAGCGTCGTTTACTCAGTAAGGGATGATCAAGTAAAAGCAGTTCATCATAAGGACCAACAGGGGATTGATGATAACGAACCAGCATGACTTGAACCACACGGCCAATAGGTGAAGGGGCGATACGAAACGCTTTATATTGTCGAATAAATTGCGGACTGATCCAATAATTCAAAATAAAAGCTTCACCTTGTAAATGCCAAGGTGGAAATTGACTCAATTGAGAAAGGATTAGAGCTTCATTCATCGTTATTCTCGTTTTCTTAGAAGAAGTAGTGTTTTATTTATACTGAACGATTAATATACCGAAATCTAATAACATCTGAATGCTGTGAGTAACGAAATGTTAAAGAAGAGTTTAGTTGCAGTGACGGCTACATGTATGAGTATGGTGGTCATGGCAAATAACACGATTGTTGAAATGAAAACATCAATGGGCAACATCGAGATTGAACTGTTTAACGATAAAGCGCCAATCTCAGCAAAAAACTTTGAAGACTATACGAAAGCTAAGTTTTATAACGGCACAATTTTTCATCGCGTCATTCCGGGGTTCATGGTGCAAGGTGGCGGCATGACTGCTGACCTTGTAGAAAAATCAACACGACCAGCCATTCAAAATGAATCAAGTAATGGTCTATCTAATAAACGTGGCACTTTGGCGATGGCACGAACAAACCTACCGCATTCTGCAACCAGTCAGTTCTTTATTAATGTAGTGGATAATAACTTTTTAGATAAAAGTACCAATAACGCAGGTTATGCGGTATTTGGTCAGGTCACTAAAGGTATGGATGTGGTGGATAAGATCACTAAAGTACCGACAGGACGTACAGGACCGTACCAAGATGTACCGAAACAACCTGTTCAAATTCTCAGTGTGAATATTAAAGCAGCAACAGTGCAAAAGTAATGAAAAAAGAACGTAGAAATATTAAATCTATATTTCTACTTTAAAATTATTAAGTTAGGTTGGTTGTTGTATATTTTTGAATCTTTTTAGTGCATAAAAATACAACACCCGATAAAACAACCAGTTAAAAGCACTTGCAAAGCTTTAGAAATCCACTAGAATGCACCCCATACCGACGAGATAGACGGAAACGAATGAAGCACGAAGTGCTGAGTTGTTAAGTATATTGAGTCCAGCTTCTATCACTGACGAGGTGATGGA